>NZ_LMIB01000011.1 GCF_001429065.1 Sphingomonas sp. Root710 | reverse complement strand
CCCTCCTGGAAGGTGAAGTTCTGCGCGTTGACCGGCGGGCTGTCGAAGGTGACGAGCGCGATATGGTCCGCGATCTCCACGCGCATCTTGGTCAGCTCATACATCGACGCCGCTCTCCCCAAATCATGTCCAGCACGGGCTGGCGCTCGATCGTGCGCCTCACAGCCGCCGCCATTTCAATGCTCAAATCCTAAAAGCCCGGCACATATAGCACTAGTGACATGCGCCGTATTTCAGCTATGCCCTTACAAGCATATCCTATGGAACCGTCATGCCACCATCGACCGGCAGGGCGACCCCCGTCAGATAGGACGCGTTGTCGCTGAGCAGGAACAACGCCGCTTCGGCCTGTTCACTCGGGTCGGAAAAGCGGCCGATCGGGTGCGCCGCGAGCACGCGGGCGTTGACATCGGGATCGGCGACCCAGCGGTCGAACATCGCGCTGCGCGTCGCGCCGGGGCAGATCGCGTTCACCCGGATATTCTGCTGCGCATATTCCAGCGCGGCGACCTTGGTCAGGCCGATCACCCCGAACTTCGACGCCTGATAGGCCGACAGGCCGGGTGTGGCGACCAGCCCGCCCACCGACGAGGTGTTGACGATCGCGCCGCCGCCCGACGCCAGCATCGCCGGTATCTGATATTTGAGCCCCAGGAACACGCCCTTCAGGTTGATCTCGATCACCCGGTCCCATTCGCCCTCGTCGAGTTCGACGATCGTCTGGCCGAACTGTTCGGTGCCGGCGTTGTTGAAGGCCAGATCGAGCCTGCCGAATGCGTCCACCGTGGCGTCGACGAGGTTCTGGTGATCCTTCGCGATCGAAACGTCGGTCCGCACGAACATCGCCTTGCCGCCATCGGCGACGATCTGCTCGGCGACCGCGCGGCCCTCATCCTCACGCCGGGCCGCGACGACGACCGATGCGCCTTCCTGTGCGAACAGCCGCGCCGCGGCCCGGCCAATACCCGCATTGCCGCCCGTGATGATCGCAACCTTGTCCTGCAATCTGCCCATTTCACTTATCTCCGCGCATGAACTTTGGCTTCCGGAGCAGCCCCCCAAGCGGATGGGGCCTCGAACAAAAAGGTGGCGCCGAAGCGCCACCCAGGGGTCCGGCCGGCCTGATCATCAGCCCGGCCTTCACCATTCGGTCTTCCGTCAGCGATCAGAACCTCGCCTGGAACTCGACGAAGAAGGAACGGGGCTCGGCCCATCCCTGGTAGAAGACCGAGGGGAGACTGTAGCTGCGATAGGCCTTGTTGGTCAGGTTCTTGCCCGACACGATCAGCTTGTAGCCGTTCCAGCTGTAGGAGATCGACCCGTCCAGCGTCCCGTAGGACGACTGATAGTCATATTTGCCCAACAGCGTGCCGGTGCTCACCACATAGCGGCTCTGCCACTTGTAACCGACGTTGAGCCCCGCCTCGCCCGGCCCCACCGGCGCGACATAGTCCGCCCGGATGCCATAGGTGTATTTCGGCGCGCGTTCGAGCGGATCGCCGGTGATATCGGCGGTCGATCCCGGCGTTCCCGCCTGGCCGCCCGGCCCGATGCCGAACAGTGCGCCGGGGATGCGGCCGTCGGTCACCTTCGCGTCGAGGTAGGAGAATTGCCCCTGCAGCGACAGTCCGTCGATCGCCCGCGGCCGCAACGTGGCCTCGGCCTCGATACCCTTGTTCCTGATCTTCGGGACGTTGATCACATAGGTGTTGCTGCCCGGCCCATAGTTCGGCGCGACCACGAACGACACGATCTGGTGGTCCTTCAGCACGCCGGAAAAGGCGGCGAGATTGAGGGTCAGCTGACGATCCAGCAGGACGCCTTTATAGCCGATCTCATAGCTGACATTCGTCTCGGGCTCGAAGGTCGAATAATTGGCGCCGGGCGAATAGTTGTTCTGCGACGGGTCCTGCTCGGACAGCGAACCGCGGGGCGAAAAGCCGCCCGAACGGAAGCCTTCGGAACGGCTCACATAGAAGACGTTGTTGGGCGTCACCTTATAGGTCGCCGACAGCCGCGTGAGCAGTGCGTTCCAAGACTTGCTGCCGCCGAACGCCACCAGCGTGGTGTCGACCGGCCCCGTCGCGTTATAGATCGTCGCGAAGCGGTTCTGGAAGTCCTTCTTCTCGTGGAGATAGCGGGCGCCCATCGACACCTGCACCTGGTCGGTCACATCGGCGTCGATGTTCGCGAAGCCCGAGATGCTCTCATTCTTCTCGGTCGAGAACTGGCCGGTCTGATATTGATTCACCGGAACGCCGGGGATCAGATTCGCGGTCAGCTGCGTCGCCTTGTTCTCACTCTTGGCGTAGTAGGTGCCGACCATGAGCTTCGCCGGGCCGAAGTCGTTGGTCAGGCGGGCTTCCTGCGAAAACTGCCAGTAATCCTGCGGACGGTTGAAGTGCAGCACCGGCAGGAAGGGGTTGGCGAGGATGGGGCAGCCAAGGCCCTGAAGATCGCTGCCGCAGCTCGAGTCGCCGTCATGGACGAAGCGGTCCTTCTGGTCGAGATAGGCGGTGATCGACGCAAGGTCGCCGATCGGCGTCTTCCAGTCGAGCTGCAGGCTGTAGCGGTGCTGCGTCATCTTGAACGAGGTCGGGAAGTCGGTCGCGACCTGATATTTGGTCAGCGGCTGGGTCACCCCCGGAATATAGGGGACGCCGATCTCATTGAAGGTCAGCCCGATGCCGCCGAGCAACTGCCCCGCCAGGACGCTGCCGAACTGATTGGGGGTGCCGTCACCATTTTGGCGCACATAATCGGCGGTCGCCAGGATGTTGAGATCGGGGGTCGCTTCCCAGCTGAGGGCCAGCGTGCCGGTGGTCATCTTGTCGCCGCCGACATGATCGTCGCCGGTATAGACATTTTCCAGATAGCCGTGGTTGCGGCGATGCGACGCGCCGATCTTGATCCCGGCATTGTCGCCCAGCGGCGCATTGGCGATCGCCTTGCCGACGATCTGGCCGAAGCTGCCCGCGCCGACCGAAGCGCGCAGGCCCCATTCCTTGGTCGGGCGCGAGCGGCGGACGCTCACCGAGCCGCCAATGGTGTTGCGGCCCTGGAAGATGCCCTGCGGGCCGCGGTTGATTTCGACCTGATCGATATCGAAGGCGTCGATCAGCTGGCCGGTATTGGGCCCGATCACGACATCGTCAATCAGCAGCCCCACCGACGGGGCCTGCCCCTTCTCGATATCCGAATAGCCCAGGCCGCGGATGAAGATCGCGGCAGCGCTCGCGCCGCCACCCGACGGGCCGATGTTCACATTCGGCGCGGCGGTGGTCAGGTCCTGCAGCGTGCGGGGCTGGGTCGCCTCGAGCTGGGCCTCGGTGATCGCGGTCACCGCGACGGGCACGTCCTGCAGGCGCTCGGCGGAGCGGCGGGCCGTCACGACGATGTCCTCGGGCGCAGCACCGCGCGCGTCATCCTCGGAAGCCTGCCCTGCCGACGCGACATGGGCGCCGCTGTCCTGCGCATAGGCGGTGGTGGCGAGCCCGGCGAGGACATAGGCCCCGATGGCGCAGATGACCGGACGTGTCTGGCGTAGCGATTTCATCACAAACCCTCCCTGACTTTAGTTTTTCGCCTTCGATTTGCTGAAGGACTTTCTGGGTCGGCGAGGAGGTAGGTTAAAAGGCGCCATGCCGGAACTAGCAGAGAAGATATTTCAGATATGCGCCGGTCCGCATATCAGTCCAAAAGCCGGACGCTATTTCGGGAGGGCTTCCCGAACGACCGTCTGGATGAAGCCAAACATCTCGCGCGCGGCGGCGCTCAGCGGCCGGTGCAGCGCCTGGCTCGCGACGATGATGCGGACCAGCGGCGGGTCGACGATCCGCACCGCCTTGAGGCGACCGTCCTGGATAGCCTGCTCGACCTCGAAGCGCGGGAGGATCGTGTAATGGTCCTTCTGTCCAGCAACCAATGTCTGAAGATGGATCGACGCGGGTTCGATGACGACGTTGATGTCGACGCCTTGGCGGCTGGAGACCACGTCGAGGATATTGCGGGTCGTGTTCGGGCGGGGCGGCAGGGCGAAGGACAGCCCATCCAGGCGCTTGAACGATATCGTAGGCGCATCGAGCAGGGGATCGTCCGCGCGTCCGACGAGGCAGGAGTCGACCGTCGCCAGCGGCGTTTCAAGCTGCTGGGGCCGCCCGTAGCGATAGAAGATCGAGATGTCGAAGCGGCCCTCGGCGTGCCACTCCTCGATCTGCCCCGAATTGCCTTCGACGATCTCCACGCTGACGTCCGACGGACGCTGGCGAAGCCCCTCCAGAAAGGGCGGGACGATCAGCGCGGCGATCGAGGACAAGGTGGCGATGCGGACGACGCCGCCGGGCGAACTGGTGGTGCCGGAAATCTGGGCAGCGAGCAGGTCCGCCTGCTCGAGAAGTTCGCGCGCCTTCGGCAGGGCGCGCTCGCCCATTTCGGTCAGCATCACGCCGCGGCCGGTCCGGTGGAACAGCTGCCCGCCCCACGCGCTTTCGACGGCCGCGATCCGGCGGCTGATCACCGGCTGCGTCGTCTGGAGCATCTGTGCGGTTTTCGAAAGACTTCCGCTTTCGGCAACACGAACGAACAATCGCATGCCGGCGAGGTCGCGGCTATCTTCGGTCATTATGGCGATCCCTCATGTCCCAAGGAGCATAGCTGAAATACGGCATATGTTACTAGTGCTATGAGTACCCCAATCCTAAGATTTGCCGGAAAGCATCAGTGGCCGCGGAGAGCAAGCCGCTGCGGCTGGATGCGAGAGACGGATTTGTGGAGAGCGGCGTCGATGTATGAGCTGACCAAGATGCGCGTGGAGATCGCGGACCATATCGCGCTCGTCACCTTCGACAGCCCGCCGGTCAACGCGCAGGCCGCTGCGGCTGGATGCGAGAGACGGATTTGTGGAGAGCGGCGTCGATGTATGAGCTGACCAAGATGCGCGTGGAGATCGCGGACCATATCGCGCTCGTCACCTTCGACAGCCCGCCGGTCAACGCGCAG
>NZ_LMIB01000010.1 GCF_001429065.1 Sphingomonas sp. Root710 | reverse complement strand
TCCACGACCCGAACGGCAGACTTCGGCTCGTCGCCTAGGATGTTCTCAGTATTTCCAGCTTAGCGTTGTCTGGCGAACAAATCTTGAGGTGAGGCCTATATCGGGAGGAAGGCTTGTCTGTGCGCCGACGTCGCGGCCGCAAGCGCGCCCGGGGCAGTCGGACACCGGTGCCGGGGGCACTTCGCCCAGGTGACCGCTGGTCGATGGACTTTGTCGCCGATACGTTTGGCGCGTCGCGCAAGTTCAGGATTCTGGCGATCAACGATGATTGCTGCCGGGAGAACCTGTGCTTGGCAGCGGACACCAGCATCTCGGGGGCTCGAGTGGCGCGCGAACTGGATGCGCTGGTTCGCCTCCATGGGAAACCTGCTTGCATCGTCAGTGACAATGGCACTGAATTTACGAGCCGCGATCCTGCAGTGGGCCAGCAAGAACAAGGTCGAGTGGCATTACATCGATCCCGCCCAGCCAGGATCGAAGCGCTGCGACTGTCATTGGCCGACGTCACGCAGCCGCAGAAGCGTTCGAGCACGACCTCTTCGACAAGCAGATCAAGCGGTCGATCCTCGACGCGGTGACGTTCGGCGATGCGCCGCGCGGCGGCGGCGACCGCTTCGGGATTGATTGGATCATCATATTCATGCGTCATCGGCCCGCTCCGTATTCGCCTAAACCAAAGCCATCCTGGCCGCAGCGATCAGAACATCGAGCCTCAATCCCGACTACTCATCGCGCCAGATTGAACAAGGTCAGCATACCGCCAATCGCGATACCGAAGACCATCATCATGACGCCGGCGATCCGCAGAATATAGGTAAGCGGATCCTCATCCTCATTTCCCGCTCGCAACCGGCTTGCGGGCGGTTTCGGGCGTCCGATAGCTCGCCTGAAGCTGGCCTGCCGGAACGCCATGTTGAAACCGAGCAACACAAGAAGCAGTCCGAAAAAATCCACGAGCCATACATAACCGGGCACATTTCTCTCCTGAAGTTTCCAGGATTGCCGCGCGCGTTCATCCCGCGCATGCCGCCAATCCCTGATCGAGGCCGGCGATCAGATCTTGTTCGGCTTCGAGGCCAATCGAAAGCCGCAGCAGGCTGTCGCTGATGCCCGCTCTTGAGCGCGCCTCCTCGCCCATATCGGCATGGGTCATGGTCGCCGGATGCGCGACCAGGCTCTCGATCCCACCCAGCGATTCCGCGAGCGTGAAATAGCCGACCGCAGCGACAAACCGCCGAACCGCTTCCACTCCTCCGGCGAGCTCGAAACTCAGCATCGCGCCGAAACCGCGTTGTTGACGCGAGGCGATCCTGTGCCCTGGATGTGCGGGAAGTCCGGGGTAATGCACCCGGGCGACCGCCGGATGCCGCTCGAGAAATCGGGCGACGATCATGGCGCTACGCTGTTGCTGCTCCATTCTGGGAAACAATGTGCGAAGACCGCGCAGGGTCAGCCAAGCATCGAACGGCGCACCGGTGGTGCCTACGACGTTCGCCCAGTGGCGCAGCTCTTCGACCTGCCCCGGATCGGCAGCAACCACCGCACCCCCGATTACATCGGAATGGCCGTTGAGATATTTGGTCGTGGAATGAACGACGTAATCGGCGCCCAGCGCGAGCGGCTGCTGGATGGCCGGCGACAGGAATGTGTTGTCGACCGCAACCGCGGCGCCCGCCGCACGCGATTTCGCGGCAAGCTCCGCGATATCGACGACCCGCATCAGGGGATTGCTCGGCGTCTCGATGAGAACCAGCGCCGGAATTTCCTCCAACGCGGCGGCAAAGGCCCTCTCGTTACCCTGGTCAACGAACCGGACGACGCAATGCCCCCGGTTCGCACGCGCGTTCAAGAGGCGCATCGTGCCGCCATAGCAATCATGCGGCGCAAGGATGAGATCGCCTGGTCCCAATCGTCCGACAAGAAGGTCGAGAGCTGCCATACCGCTCGATGTCATGATCGCCCCGGCTCCGCCCTCCAACCTTGCCAGCGCCTCGGCAAGAAGGTCGCGCGTCGGATTGCCTGCCCGGCCGTAATCGTAGGAACGCGGTTGATCGTAGCCGGCAAACTCATAGGTGCTCGAAAGATAAAGCGGTGGGGCGACCGCTCCAAAGGCAGCATCGCTGGCGACGCCGTGCGCGGCGGCGATCGTCTGGGCGCGAGGCACCTGATCCTTAGATTTAGTCATTGAAGTGGCGTCCCTCGGTTACTTCGCGCACGATGCGGGCTCGGCCGAATTGCCGGTCTGAGTGCCGAATGAAATGGTGAGTGACCGGCCTGACCGAACTTCGGAAGACGCCGGCTGCGGCAGGGGGACCGCGAGTCGGCGTCTAGCCCGGTGAAGTAGCCGTTGAGCCAAAGCACCTGCGCCGCTGTTGGCGACGCGGTCAGATCCTGAACCGATCGCCATTGCTCCAGAGTCAGGGGATTCCCTGGATGCTCGCTCTGCGTCATGCACTTGTCCTCGGCTGCCGTCTCCGTTCCCGCGCTCCGGCCTGCTTTCGCGGGATCCTCTCCGGGCGCTGTTGTCGTGAAGCCTCTTCACTCTGCAGATCGGGTTGTGTCGGTTAAATTAGCATAAGACAAATGAATGTTATTCATATTTTATAACATCATAATTGCATTGAATGGCACTTACTCACCCAGTTGTTCGAAAATGCCGGTGAAGAGCGGTCGCATACGCTGGATTTCCTCGCGATGGACGGCGGACAGGGAGTCGAGTAGCGTATAGGCCTTGGGGGTGAGGCGCAGCAGCGCCCGCCTGCGATCAACAGCAGCCGCCTCGCGCGTAATCAGCTTCAACGCCTCGAGGCGATTGATCAGGCCCGTGGCGCTGTGCGGCTTCAATATCAGACGTTCCGCGACATGACCAACGGTGGCCTCATCCGGCGCACAGCCCCGGATCGCGAGCAGCGCCTGATGCTGCTGCGGCGTCAACCCGACTTCGATGGCCTGCTCCTCGCTGAACGCCTGGAAGCGGCGGATGGCATGGCGAAACGAGGCCAGCGCCGCATAGTCGGCATCTCCCAGCAATTTATCCTTTTGCCTCAAATGATCCTCACTTGTTGAACTATATCGCAATACGATATAGTCGGCGCGCACATATTTTTACAGGATAATGCCGATTCATGTCCCTGACACCCCCGCGCGCCGTCGAAGGCCATCAACTTGCCGACCATAGCGTCGACCGCCGCATGGTCATGCTGGCGGCAATGGCCATCGTGGTCGGAACGGGCGGCGCCTTTGGCGCATGGGTGCTGGTCAAGCTGATCGCGATCGCCACCAATCTCTTCTGGTTTGGTCGTCTCTCCGCCGATCACTCGGTGATTACCGATGCATCGGTGGGCTGGCTGGTGATAGTGATCCCCATCATCGGCAGCCTTATCGTGGGTCTGATGGCGCGCTTCGGATCGGACAAGATCCGCGGTCATGGCATTCCCGAGGCGATCGAGACGATCCTGTTCGGCGAGAGCCGGCTGTCGCTCAAGGTCGCACTGCTCAAACCCCTGTCCTCGGCGATCTCGATCGGCAGCGGCGGCCCCTTCGGGGCGGAAGGACCGATCATCATGACGGGCGGCGCCATAGGCTCGCTCTTCGCCCAGTGCTTCCACCTCAGCGCAGCCGAGCGCAAGACGCTGCTCGTGGCGGGTGCGGCAGCCGGCATGACCGCCATCTTCGGTACGCCGCTCGCCGCGATATTGCTGGCCGTCGAAGTGCTCTTGTTCGAGTGGAAACCGCGCAGCTTCGTCCCCGTGCTCGTCGCAGCCCTCATTTCCTTTGCCTGGCGTCCGCTGCTCCTCGGATCGGGACCGATGTTCCCGATGACAGCCATGGTCCCACAGACAAGCTGGGCGCTGCTCGCTTCCGGCGGGATCGGCCTCGTTGTCGGCCTTGAAGCGGCACTGCTCTCAACCTCCCTTTACCGCATCGAGGATCTCTTCCACCGCCTGCCATTCCACTGGATGTGGTGGCCGGCGATCGGCGCGGTGGTCGTCGGTCTGGGCGGTCTCATTGATGCCCATGTGCTGGGTGCAGGATATGCAAGCATCGAGGCCCTCCTAAACGCTTCGCTATCGCTCCGGGTCGTTGCCGCGCTCCTCGTCGTGAAGGCCATCGTCTGGCTGGTCGCGCTGGGATCTGGCACGTCTGGCGGCGTTCTCGCCCCGCTCCTCATCCTTGGCGGTGCCGCCGGGTTCCTGCTTGGGCAATTCCTGCCCGGTGATCCGGGATTCTGGGCGATGATCGGAATGGCGGGAATCATGAGCGGCGCCATGCGTGCGCCGATGACCGGCGCGATCTTCGCGGTCGAACTCACCGGGCACTTCAGCGCCATCCCATGCACGATCGCGGCTGCGGGCGGCGCCTATGCCATCAGCGTGCTGCTGATGCGGCGATCGATCCTCACCGAGAAAATCGCGCGGCGCGGACGGCATATCCTGCAGGAATATACGGTCGATCCGCTCGACCTCATCCAGGCCGGTCAAATCATGACGCGCGATCCGGCGACCCTACCGGGCACGATGACCGTGGAGGCGGCGGTATCCTTCTTCGCAACCAAAGCCGTGCATCGCAGCTATCCGGTGACCGACCCGCAAGGAAGATTGCTGGGTCTCGTCTCTCGCACCGATGCCCTGCGCTGGCAGGGCGACCGCGACGACGATCAAACGCCGCTCATCGACGCCATCTCGGACGCAGCACAGCCCGTTGCCTATCCGGACACGCCGACCGGCGTTGTCGCTGATCTCATCGTCGAATCCGGGATCGGTCGTATTCCAATCATCGAGCCCGAAACCAGGCGCGTGCTCGGCATCCTTTCGCGCCAGGATCTGCTCAAGACCCGCAGCGCGAACCGCCATGCCGAACTTGGTCGCTCACGCCATCTCGGAACAAAGCTCCAACCACGCACGCAGTAAAACGGTCTAGGATCGGTCAGTTACGACGTGCAAGAACGGGACCGGGGAACCAACCCGCACCTATTTTCGTTCGTATTGCGATACAATCTCCTGCCGCGGCATCGGAAAAGGAGGAACGGGGGGCCATCGCATGTCGGACGCCAAGGTGCTGCTGCTGGTCGAGGACGAGCCGCTTATCCTGTGGACGCTGCAGGAGATGCTAGAGTCAGACTCGCTCAGGTTTGCACATAGCCCGAGTGTCGGAGGTAGTTCGCGCATTCGGCTGGCCTGAAGCGGTTGAGGATGAGCTTGAGGGC
>NZ_LMIB01000009.1 GCF_001429065.1 Sphingomonas sp. Root710 | reverse complement strand
GCCGATCATCCTCGGCGCAATGAGACCTGCTGATCATTTTCCGCCGCTGCTTCCCTACATAGGACGTTATCGGCAAACAGATATTTGGGCGCTCCGCGCTTTCGAGCCAGTCGGTTGTGATGGTTCCCTGATTTCGTGGACACGGGTTTAGGCCATTTGCCGTTCGGCCTGTTCCGGGGTCCTGTAACCAAGGGCGGAATGGATCCGCCGCCGATTATAATATCCCTCGATATAGGCGAACAGCTCGCGTCGCGCCTGCTCGCGGGTCGTCCATCGCCGCTGGTGAGCGAGCTCGACCTTAAGCGTATGGAAGAAGCTTTCCTGGGGGCATTGTCATAGCAGCACGCCGTTCGGCTCATCGACGGCTTGGCCTTCATTGCGGCGAGTTGCTTGCCATACGCCTCGGCGGCATATTGGCTTCCGCGATCGGAATGGCAGATGAGGCCTTCGGCCGGTCTTTGCCGCTGCGCGGCCATCATCAATGCCGCCAGTGGCAGTTCTGTGCGCATATGGTCACGCATGGCCCAGCCAACGATCTTGCGGGTCGCGAGATCGAGCACGGCGGCGAGATACAGCCATCCTTCGCCGGTCGGGATGTAGGTGATGTCAGCGAGCCAGACGCGGTTCGGCGCCGACGCGACGAACTGCTGCTTCAGCAGATTCGGCGCGATCGGCAGATAATGACGGCTATCGGTGGTGCATGGTTTGAACCGGCGGCCGGCAAGCGCGCGGATGCCGTGCCGTCGCATGAGGCGCGCGACGCGGCCACGACTTGCCGTCCTGCCTTCCGCGCGGAGCGCGGCATGCATCCTGGGACTACCATAACGGCCGCGATGCTCTGCATGGAGACGGCGAACGTGCACGAGCAGCGCACGGTTAGCGACTGCACGAGCGCTCTCCGGGCGATTGCGCCATGCATAGTAGCCGCTGGGCGAGACCTCGAGGACGCGGCACATCAGCCGGACAGGCCAATGACCGGCTTGATCGCGGATGAAACGGAAGCTCATCTCGGCACCTCCGCGAAGATGCCGATCGCTTTTTTAACACGTCACGCTCCATCCGCGTGCGATCGAGCTCACGCTTCAGGCGCGAAATCTCCGCTGCCTGATCCGCCGGCAATGCCGGTGCCGACCCATGCGCCTGGCCCGCCCTTGAACGGGCCGCGCCCCCATGGACCACCTTGCGCCAGGCGCGCAGCATCGACGGCGAAATGCCGATCTCCGCCGCCACCTGGGATAACGGTCGGCCGCTACTTTCCAGGAGCGCTACCGTCTCCCGTTTAAACTCGGAAGAAAACTCTCGCCTCGTCTTCATCATCGAAACACCTTTCTCGCCCTTTCGAGCTTAGCGAGGGTGTCCACCAAAGCGAGGGACCATCATCGCCGGTCGCCTCTGCAACACTGCCCGCCGCTAGATCGCCATAGATAAGCGCGCCGAGTAGTAGCCTCGCTACCGTCGCTACTTCATCACGTGCCGTGTGACGACCGCGCAGCGCATCGCCGGAACCCAACAAATCTGTCGATCACGCGAGGAATTTTACATTTTTGTAGCGTTCGGCAACGTGAATGTGGCTAAGCGCTTGGCATTGTAAGTTGGCATGATACTTGCTGAAAGGGCTATCGTGCAACCTGAACGAGTTGCGAGAGGAGTTCTGAATGGCCTTGTGCGACTTAGACGCAAATAAAGTACTCGAAGCGAAATATGTTCGCGTAACTGAAAAGCGCACCGACGGCCTCGTCGGCTTCGACTTTGCGATCGGCGAGCCAGAAATATATGTCGAATTACTGATGCCCGAGGCGGCATTCCGCGACTTTTGTCGCACGAGTGCGGTAATCGATATTACCGCTCAACCAGATGTCGGCAATGACGATCGCATAAGGCTGAGCCGAGTTGCACCAGGGCAGGAGCGCTAACGCCATGCAACTGGATCTTCGCACTGTATCGATCAAGCCGAGGCGCCACACCTACAAGCACGTCGAGCGCCGTGTCGGCGATGACAAACCTGCCTCACGATATCAGGAGGGCACGCTGGACCTCCAGACGATGGCAAACCAGCACTATCGGCCGCTGTGGGACCCGGATCACGAGTATTTCGATGCGCATCGCACGGCGATCACGATGACCGATTGGTACGCGTTCAAGGACCCGCGCCAATATTATTACGGTAGTTACGTGATGGCGCGCGGGCGGCAGCAAGACGCGGCGGAAAATGCTTTTGATTTTGTCGAAAAGCGGCGGCTCGCCGAACTGCTTCCAGACGCAGCCCGTGCGCTCGCGCTGGAACTGCTACCGTTGCGACACGTTGCGTGGGGCGCGAGCATGAACAATGACTTTATCGCCGCCTATGGTTTTGGCGCTGGGATTACCCAGCCGGCACTCTACGCGGCAATGGATCAACTCGGCATCGCGCAATTCATCACCCGCATAGGTCTTCTATTTGGTGATCCAGCTACCTTGGACGCGGCCAAGATCGCGTGGATGGAAGCCCCTCGGTGGCAACCATTACGCCGGCTAATAGAGGATCTGTTCGTAGAAAATGACTGGTTCGAGGTTTTGGTGGCGCAGGATCTTTTGATCGACGGTCATCTCTATCCGCTGATTTATGATGTGATCGTCAATGACGAACTAGTGCTGAACGGCGGCTCGGCGGTGGCAATGCTCACCCAGTTTCAAACCGAATGGGCGGCTGAACACGCGAAGTGGGTAGACGCGCAAATCAAGGCTGCCGCCGCAGAGAGCGAGAGCAACAAGGCGCTGATCGCTCGCTGGATCGGCAAATGGAAGGCGCGGGTAGTGCCCTCCTTGCTCCCACTAGCGCAACACGCCCTAGGCGACCGCGCCGGGGCAGTACTTGGTGAGGTGGGGGACAAACTCGACCTGCGAATCGTCAAGGCAGGGATTCCGTTGTGAGCGGGTCGGACTCGACCGTCTTTCTGGCTCTTCAGGCCAATGACGATACACGCCACATCATCTCGGCAATCCTCGCCGACAACGCGCACGCCCAACTCGACGAACAACCCGCGATGGTGCGGATCTTTGCCAGGGGAACGTTATGCGTGCAGCGCGAGACCATTGAGGCGATCATGGGACGCGCGTTCGACCTCCAGGAACTTCATGTGAACATGATCTCACTGTCAGGTCACGTTGACGAATCGGACGACAACCTAACCCTTAGCTGGGAACGCTGATCAACCGCCGATAGGATTTGAAAATGGATATAGCCGCTACCAAGAAGAAGCTTGGGCTCAAAGAACGATACACGCTAATGACCAGAGGACTTGGTTGGGAGCCTACTTACCAGGCCATTGACGACGTGTTTCCCATGGACACGTTCGAAGGCATCAAAATCCACGATTGGGAAGCTTGGGAAGACCCGTTCCGGCTCACCATGGACAGTTATTGGAAATATCAGGCCGAAAAGGATCGAAAGCTCTACGCAATCCTCGATGCGTTTGCGCAGAGCAACGGCCATCTTACTGTAAGCGACGCTCGCTATATTAACACAACCAAGCTTTTTGCATGCGGCCTAGCGCCGCTTGAATACATGTCGCATCGTGGCTTTTCACATGTCGCACGGCAATTTCGCGGCGTCGGGCCACGGGTCGCCTGCATGATGCAATCACTCGATGAAATGCGCCATGCGCAAACGCAGATTCATGCCGTGAGCAATTACAACCGATACTATAATGGAATGTCCGAGTTCCGGCATTACCACGATCATCTCCCCTATCTTCAGGCGGCCAAAAGCTTCTTCGAGGATGCGGCATCCGCCGGGCCGTTCGAGTTCGTCATCGCAATCGGCTTCGCGTTTGAATATGTGCTGACCAATCTGGTATTCGTCCCCTTCATATCCGGCGCCGCCTATAATGGCGACATGGGTGCAATGACCTTCGGGTTCTCTGCACAGTCGGACGAGGCGCGTCATATGACGCTTGGCCTTGAGGTCATCAGGTTCGTGCTCGAGCAAGACCCGGCTAATGTTCCGATCGTCCAAAAGTGGCTTAATAAATGGACGTGGCGTGGCGTACGCGTCATCACCCTGGTCGCAATGATGCAGGATTATATGCTGCCCAAGCGTGTGATGAGTTGGGCGGAGGCCTGGGAAATCTACTTCGAGGAGAATTGCGGAGCGCTTTTTCGGGATCTTGCCCGCTACGGCATTACCATGCCACCTTGCGTCGAGCAGATCCGGAAGGAGCGAGATCATCTTTCCCACTTGGCCTGGTGCGCCTTCTACCAAAGTCGTAGTTCTCTGAACTTCCAGCTGTGGCTACCATCCGCTGAAGACATGGACTGGCTGTCGGCCAAGTACCCGGAAACATTTGATCGGTATTATCGCCCGCGGTTCGAGTATTGGGCAGATCTGGAAGCAGCGGGCACGCCCTTCGAGGCCAGTGGCAGTCCGATGCAATGCCAGGTATGCCAGATTCCGCTAATGTTTCCTGAGCCGGACGAACCTCTCAAGTTAGCGCAGCGCCACCGCCATTATAAAGAAGAACAGTATCACTTCTGTTCCGACTACTGTCAGGAGATATTTGATGATGAGCCGGAAAAATATATTCAGGCGCATATCGGGACACACGAGTTCTTGAAAGGTAATTGCTTCGGCCCGGACGTCGATTCGACCGCTGAGGGATTTGATCCGTTAGCGGCTGCGTTAGCATTCTGGCGTATCGCAGACGGCAAAGACAACGGCCTCTTCACTGGCTCCGAAGATGCAACCAACTTCGATCTGTGGCGCGGGCTCGCCAAGACCAACGTCTGAGGAGAAAGCGATGACCGTCCGTGCGATTCGCGACTATGTTTTTGAACCGGCAGATTCTGAGGAAAAGTTTCAAGGTGCCCGCGTTGTTTATGTGGGGTGGGATGGACATTTGATGTTCTCCTCTCCTTATGCGTGGGCGCTACCGCCCGATCTTCTATTCGCCGACTTTCTCGCTGACCAATTGAACAATACTTTCGGCTCTCATCCCGATTGGTCCAAGATCGACTGGACGAAAACGACTTGGACAAAGAACGACGAGGTCTTTTTACCCGATCTCAACGGCACGATCGTCAACCTCGGCATCGCGCATAAGGATGCTTTACGGTTCAACATGCCGGGACTCGGCGGTATAGGTGGTCTGGGTATTTGATGTCGAACACTCTCATGATCGAGTCGACCGGCGATACCATCGAAGTCGCGGAGGGACAGACAATCCTTGATGCCTGCCTGCGCGCCGGCATATGGCTCCCGCATGCCTGCTGCCACGGGCTGTGTGCGACATGCAAGATCCAGGTGATCGATGGTGAAATCGACCACGGCGAGGCTTCGAGTTTCGCACTGATGGATTTCGAGCGCGACGAGGGCAAGGCGCTCGCATGTTGTGCGCGGCTGGAGAGCGATGTTGTCATTGAGGCAGAGGTCGAGGACGACCCTGACTTCGCGCAGATTCCCGTCGAAGATTTCAATGGTGTCGTAAGCCGGATCGAGGCACTAACACCCACGATCCGCGGTGTGCACTTGAAGCTCGATCGACCGCTGCGCTTTCAAGCTGGGCAATATGTGAACGTTTCCGTTGGCACGGAAAATATCGTTACAAGAGCGTTCTCGCTCGCCAACGAACCCGCCTCTGGCGATGAGATCGAACTCAACATTCGTATCGTGCCCGGGGGCATTGGTACGACTTGGATACACGAAAATCTGAAGGTCGGCGATCGCTTGCATTTGTCGGGACCCTACGGCAGGTTCTTTGTCCGCCGCTCCGCGCGGGCGCCTATGCTGTTTCTTGCTGGCGGATCGGGGCTGTCGAGCGTGCGTTCGATGATCCTGGACTTGCTAGCGCATGGTGAGACGCTGCCGATCACTCTCGTTTATGGCGCTCGATCCCGCGAGGAACTCTATTACCACGAGGTATTCACCTCGCTCGCCGAAACGCACGCGCATTTCCGCTATGTGCCGACGCTCTCCGACGAACCGAATAACTCCAATTGGGCGGGAGATCGGACTTTTGTTCACGAAGCCGCAAAGGAAGCCTTCGACAACGATTTCCGGGAACTGAAGGCATACCTATGCGGGCCGCCTGTGATGATCGAAGCCTGTGTCGCCACGTTGATGCAGGGTCGTTTATTCGAGCGTGACATTTACACTGAGAAATTTTTCTCCGCGATGGATGCGCAGCAGGTGAGAAGCCCTCTTTTTAAGCGCATTTGACCGAGATTATCGCTATATTCGAACTTCGCGGGCGCTAGATCCGTGCGATTGTGAGAGGATTGGATGGCGATAACAGGCACCGCAGACGTATCAGCACGTATCGACTTGGGGGCACGTCTCCATTTCGAAAACGGAATGGTTTGGCTCGATGAGCATCGCATGTTGTTGCTTCATGCGCGGGCACTTGGCGCTTTGCGCAGCGAGTTGATTAAGTCCTTGGGGGTAGAACGCGCCAGTTCTCTCTTAATGAGGATGGGCCATGATTCAGGTGCGCAGGACGCCCAATTGGCCCGCAAACTCGCCGGAGATGGGTCGTTTGAGGACGTGTTCCTGCTCGGTGTGCGTTTTCACAGTCTCGAGGGCATGGTGAAGGTTGAAACCGTGTCAAGCGAGCTTGATCTGGATCATGGCGTCTTCCACGGCGAGTTTCGCTGGCTCGACAGCTGGGAAGCAGAAACCCATATTGCGACTTTTGGTATCGGCGATACCTGCACTTGCTGGCATCAGCTAGGCTATGCGGCCGGCTATGCCAGCACGTTCATGGGCCGACGTGTCGTTCTACGGGAAACGATGTGCCGCAGCAAAGGCGATGCCTATTGCTATATTGTTGCCGATACGGCCGAATGCTTGTCCGATGACGATCCTTATATCCGCGCCTTTGCTCCTGACGACATTGCGGGCCAACTTAGCGATATGGCGAAGGAGATTGACGAACTACGCGCTTCTCTTCGGTGCGACGTCCAGACTAGTTCACTGATCGGCCGCTCGCCCAAGTTTCTACGCGCCCTTAATCTTTTGCGACAGGCGGCGGTCAGTCCAATCACCGTATTATTGACCGGAGAAACTGGGGTCGGCAAGGAGGTATTCGCGCGCTGGCTTCACGACAACGGCCCTCGCCGCGATAAACCTTTCATTGCCGTTAACTGCGGCGCGATACCTCAAGATCTCATCGAAAGCGAACTGTTTGGCGTCGAGCTCGGCGCTTACACAGGCGCTCACCGGGCACGACAAGGTCGCTTCGAGCGCGCCAACGGGGGAACCCTTTTTCTCGACGAGATCGGCGACATGCCGTTGGCAGCCCAGGTCAAACTGCTCCGCGTTCTTCAGTCCGGTGAGATCGAGCGCCTGGGAGGGGACAAGGTGCTCAAGATTGACGTGCGCCTCGTCGCCGCTACCAATATCGATCTAGCCGCAGCCATAGGCGAAAAGCAATTCCGCTCTGATCTTTTCTATCGCCTCAACCCATATCCCATCGTGATCCCGCCCTTGCGCGAACGTATCGACGACATTCCGCTATTTATAGAAGTGCTGCTCGCGCGCCTCAGCAAGCGCCACAGCAAGGCAATACGGGGCGTATCGGATCGGGCGCTGAAGATGCTCATGGGTTATGAATGGCCCGGAAATATCCGCGAACTTGAAAATGTGCTCGAACGTGGCGTCCTTCTCACACAAGCCGGCGGCCTCATAGACGCCGATAGCCTGTCCGTAGGTTTGGCTCATCGCGAGCGTCTTGGAGCATTCCTAGGCCCCGATGGTCATCTGCATCATTCTAATCAAACCGCTGAGGTGAGTGCGGATATGGCAGGTATGACAAGCCTCAACATTGCGCAGCATGAAAATCGGCTCGTGTCGGAAGCGATGCGCCGTGCCAACGGCAACATCAACGAAGCAGCCGATTTGCTGGGGCTTTCGAGACGGCAACTCGACTATCGACTAAAGGCAGGTTCATCAGTCTGACTGAGCCATCTAGCCTATTTCCTGAGTCATGATTTAGAGCGGTTTTCGATCATTCTGTAACATAGTCGCATGCGGCGAAGTAGTTGGCGCATCCCTGCGGCGAGTAGAGATCGAGGATGCGACCGATGGCATTCCAAAGGCCGTGGATGGTGCGCTCAGCCGCCTTTGGCAGATTGGCTTTCAGCTTGGAAAAGGCCTGCTCGATCGGGTTGAAGTCCGGGCTGTAGGGCGGGAGTAAGAGGAGCGTGGCGCCGACGCTCTCGATGGCCACGCGGACGGCGGGCGCCTTATGCTCGACAGATTGTCCATGACGACCACATCGCCGCGGCCGAGTTCGGGCACGAGGACGCGGGTGATGTAGGTGAGGAACGCGTCCGCATTCATCGGACCGTCGAGCACCCATGGCGCGACCATGCCAGTGCGGCGCAGGCCGGCGACGAAGGTGGTGGTCTTCCAGTGCCCGACGGGGATGCCGGCACGCAGCCGCACGCCGCGCGGACTGGACTTGTAACGGATTTGCGCCGGTCACCTGAGCGATTAGAGGTCGCAACAGGAGACCGACGAGATGATCAAGCACACAGAAGATTTCAAGCAGGAGGCGGTGCGGATTGCCCTGACCATCGGGTTACCCCGCGACCGGGTTGCATCGGATTTGGGGATAGGTAAGTCGACGCTGGGCAAATGGGTGTCACAGTATCGGCCATCTGACTTGGTGGCAGTGCCGCAGGCAGATCTGGCGCGTGAGAATGAACGCCTTCGCCTTGAGAACCGCGTGCTGCGGGAGGAGAGGGAAGTGCTAAAAAAGCCCACGCAGTTCTTCGCGAGCCAAAGGCTGTGAAGTTCCTTTTGTGCATAGCTGGCGGCACCGATGGCCCGTTGAACTGCTCTGCCGTGTTGGCCTGCCCCATCAGGGTGGTCCGCTGGATAAGATAGAGTTCCGGCGAACTGAAGCGCTTGGGTTCTGTGGTCCGGGTCCGGCGTTAGCTTCCGGCTTGGCCTACCCCGATCGGGGTAGGCCAAGTTTCTGACCTGGCAAGGTATTCC
>NZ_LMIB01000008.1 GCF_001429065.1 Sphingomonas sp. Root710 | reverse complement strand
CTGGCTAAAATATATAGAGAATGGTGCGGCAAAATCCGGGACTGGCGAGCCAATGGCCACCTATGATTTTACGTGGATGTGGCAAGAGCTGGGGCTGATTGACTTCCGCCGTTGACCGCCCTCACATCGCCGTTCTGGTATTGTTCGGGTTTAGCGTTGTCTGGCGTACCATCCACGCGATGCCCTCTTATAAGCGTGCGCGCACATTTCATGGCGTTTATGTGCGCGCACGGCAAGAGACGACAAGCCGGGTTGCCCTCGCCGTCAAAGCGAGGATAGACATATCCTAATCGGTAAAAGGGAATAAATCACGATGCCGCATAGCGACGATTGGCAGTATGATCCGATCCTTGAGCGCGAACTAACCACCCGCCGCCCCGCTGGGGGATTGATCCAAGCGGTCGAGATTGCGCAGCTGCCGTCGAGTGAATGGATCATCAATGTCAAAGTATCGTGGCGTGGCGATAAGTGGCTGAATGTCTGCCTTTTCGAGCAACCGACGCTTAAAACCTACAAGCGACTGTCAAGTGCTGTGCGACATGTCGTGCTCGATTACGGATATGAGGATGACCATATCCGATTGGTCCCTGACAAACAATGTAGCAACAAAGTGGCGTTTTAGGCTTCCCTTTCCCCTTCATCGTGATATGTGCATAAATCTCGATGACGAGGGAGAAAGCGATGAAAGCTTTTAATTTCGCGCTCGCGACTGCCCTGGTGGGGGCTGCGGTGCAATCGACCCCCGCTGTAGCGTCGGACAATACCTGGGCATGTGAGGTTGTGCTGTGCATCTCCAACCCGGGTGGTCCGACGCAATATCCAGCCTGTGTTCCACCGATCACGAAACTGTGGCGCGTGCTGGCTCTCGGCGGCAGCTTCCCGACATGCACGGGCGGGGGCATCGCGAAGACCAAATACAAGAAGCCGGATGATGGGAGGCCTGGGCGCTTGACGGTCACTTGGACTGACGGGCGGCAACAGACCTACTATCAGCCGCGCAACTGACCGGGAGCGGGAGCGTGTTCCTCGAAACCGGAGCCGTTCTTGCGCTGGCGGCGCAATGCGCCCCAGCGGTATCACCGCATACGATCGCCGCGATCGTCGATGCGGAATCTTCGAACTATGTTTTTGCGATCAACGTCAACGGCGTGGCCACTCAGCCGCGCCGTCCGCGTAATGAGGCTGAGGCCATCGCAACCGCACGTTCCTATGTCGCGCGCGGCTACAGCGTGGATCTCGGCCTCGGCCAAATAAATTCACGCAACATGGGTTGGCTCGGCCTGACGTGGGACACTGTTTTCAAGCAGTGCGCCAATGTCGAAGCGGCAGGCCGTGTGCTCCTGTCCAATTTCCGTTCGGCCAAGACGGGTCGCACCCCGCAAGAGGCCCTTCGGGTCGCACTCAGCATGTATAACACAGGCTCTCAATCGAGAGGTTTCCGCAACGGCTATGTCGCCCGCGTGGAGAATGCAGGCCGGCGCGTTAGCGGTCGGCCTGCGACCGCAATCCCGACTGTCATCGTGGGCGATCAGCCCGCCAGCGCCGCCATGAGCGACACTGGCGCCGGTCGTGTGCCGGTGGAGCTGGCGGAAATCGCAGCGGAGAACATGGAGGCGGCTCCACCGCCTGCACCGCCTGCGTGGGATGTTTTCGGCCGCGCCCAACACGCGCGGATTGGTTCGTAAGGCGAAGATAGGAGTTGTCGAATGTTTCGTATCTGGAAGATCAAAGCTGAATCCCGGCTCGATGCGTTGCTCGCGCGTTTCAAGCCCTCGCCGCTCATGGCGCGCGCGCTGCCCCTGTCGCTGCTGGCAAGCCTGCTCGTAGCGGAGCCGGCTTTTGCGCAGGCAAACTTTGAAGGCCTGGCCGACAACATTCTCGGCCTGCTGAGCAACGGTTTGCTCCGCACGCTGGCGATCATTGCGATCATCGTCGTCGGCCTTTTGTGGTTCCTCGGCCGCGCTTCGGTGCAGATGCTCGTCACGGTCGTAGTTGGCGTGGTGATCGTGTTCTCCGCGCCGTGGATCGTCGACACGATTACGGGGTGATCGGGGATGGACGGTCAGGAAGAAATGACAAAAGACCCGCTGTTCTTGGCCGTCACCCGCCCCGCTTTGTGGGCGGGTGTTCCCATTGAAGCGGGCGCGCTCATCATCATGGCGGGCGCAATCACGTTGGTTGGTTCGGGCAATCCTCTCTACGGCGGCGCAGCCGCCGTCGCGCTTTATGCGATGGCGCGGCTTATCGTTCGGCATGACGTGAACGCATTCCGGCTGATCTTCCTGTGGGGCCGGACCAAAGCGGCGAACCGGAACCGCGTCTTTTGGGGTGGGTCGAGCTACACGCCGCTGCCGCTCTACGGAATCAAGCGAAAGGGATTTGGTCGTGGTGTTCGGTAAGAGCGCGCTCGCGGAGAAGGTGCCTTTTGACAAGGCCAAGCGGGAGGAAATGCCCGAGAAATTCTTGCCGTATTCGCGGCATGTCAATGAGCATGTGGTCGCCCTCGATAATGGCGATCTGATGCTCATGCTCGAACTGGATGGGCGGCCCTTCGAGACTTCGGACGTGCGCGATCTGAACGATTGGCACACGCGCCTCAACGGGGTCTGGCGCAATATCCATGACGAGCGGCTTTCGATCTGGACGCACATGCTGCGGATGCGCGTGCGCGACTATCCAGGCGGCACGTTCCGCTCCCATTTCGCCGCTAAGCTCGATCAAAAATATTATGAGCGGATGACGGCCGAACGCATGTTCCGCAACCGCTTTTTCATGACGGTCGTGATCCGCCCAACGGCAAACGCGACCGACAAGCTGATGGATTTCCTGCGCAAGAAGCAGGAGGACAAGAACGCCAATATCGCGGAAGCCCTAGAGCTGCTGGAAGACAAGGTGCGCGATCTGGAAAAGCTGCTGCTGCGCGTTCGTCCGCGCCGTGTCGGCATCTATGAGCACCGCGGCCTCCTGTTCTCCGAACCGCTGGAAATATTGAACCAGGTGATGACAGGGCGCTATCGGCGCTGCCCTCTGGTCCGTGGCCGTCTCGGCTCGGCGCTCTATGCGAGCCGCGCGATCATCGGCGCTGAGACATTTGAGGTCCGCGACGCCGATCATTCGATGTTCGGCGGCATTTTCGGTATTCGCGAGTATCCGTCATCGACAACGCCGCGCCAGTTTGAATCGCTGCTGTCGGTCGATTTCAGCCTCGCCATAACGCAGTCGTTCACGTTCCTGTCGCGCACAGCGGCAACAGAACGGTTTCGGCTTCGCCAGACCCAAATGGCGAACGCCGGTGACAAGGCGATCAGTCAGATGGATGAGCTGATCGACGCGGCCGACGATTTGCAATCGAACCGCTTCGTGCTGGGGGACCATCATTTCACGCTGACGGTGTTCGCGGAGGATTTGAAAAAGCTGCGCGATAACATGTCGATCGCGCGCGCGGCCCTGGCCGATACGGGCATGGTCGCCGCCCGCGAAAGCGCGGCGCTGGAAGCTGCCTATTGGTCGCAGCTGGTCGGCAATTTCGCGTGGAGGGCGCGCCCCGCGCCGATCACGTCATATAATTTCTCGGCGTTCTCGCCCTTCCATACCTTCCCGGCAGGGCACGAGGACGGCAATCATTGGGGGCCTGCGGTCGCCTTGCTCAAGACAAGCGCTCGCAGCCCCTATTACTTCAATTTCCATTCGGCGGACCTGGGCCATTCGATGGTCATTGGTCCATCGGGCGGCGGCAAGACGGTGCTGGTCAACTTCCTGATGGCGCAGCTCGAAAAGTTCAACGCGCGCCATATCTTCATCGACAAGGATCAGGGCGCGGAAATTTTTGTTCGAGCCAGCGGCGGCACCTATCTCGCGCTGCGCAACGGGGAGCCTACGGGCTTCGCTCCGCTCAAGGCGCTCGACAATACGGCTTCCCATCGCGCGTTCCTCGGTCGCTTCATCCGCCAGCTGGTGAAGCAAGAGGGTGCGCCGATCACGGTGCAGGAATCGCACCTGATCGACGATGGCATTGAAGCCGTGATGAAGCTGCCACGCGAGCAACGCTCGCTGTCGGCGCTGCGGACCATGCTCGGCATGTCGGATTCGGGCGGCGTCGGCGCGCGCCTGGTCAAGTGGACCTCCGAGGGGAACCTTGGCTGGGTTTTCGATAATGAGGAAGATTCCATGTCGCTCGAAGCCCGTTTCGTGGGCTTCGATATGACCGACTTCCTCGAAAACGCGGAAATCCGCACGCCGGTCATGCTCTACCTGTTCGAGCGGATAGACGCGCTCCTGACAGGCGAGCGCATGGTTATTGCGATTGACGAATTTTGGAAGGCTCTGGCCGATCCGGCGTTCACGGCATTCGCGCAGGATGGCCTCAAGACATACCGCAAGCGCAATGCCTTCCTCGTCTTTGCAACACAGTCGCCTGCGGACGCGCTGCGGTCCACGATCAGCCATTCGATCTTGGAGCAGGTCGCGACGAAAATCTTCCTGCCCAATCCGTTCGGCCAGCGCCGAGATTACATCGAAGGCTTCTCGCTGTCGGAGGCGGAATTTAAGCTGGTGCGCGAAGAGCTGTCGCCGGAAAGCCGCAAATTCCTCGTGAAGCAGGGCCATGACTCCGTTGTGGTCGGCCTGGATCTCATTGGCATGGACGATGAACTGGCCGTGCTGTCGGGGCGCGCTGAGACAACGGGCGTGGCCCGCGAAGTGATTGCCGAACTGGGCAATGATCCGAAGCTCTGGTTGCCGGAATTTCACCGGCGCCGGCGCCCAAGCTGAAAGGAGTGAGACTATGAAGCAGCTTTTCTTGGCGGCTGTGTCGATCGGGAGCCTTGCGGCCGCGACGCCAGCCAGTGCGCAGGGTATCCCTGTGTTCGATAGCACGTCCGTGCTCAAGCATATCGAACAAATCCAGAAGACCATGCAGATGATTGAGCAGGGTCGCCAGCAGATTGCGGAAGCGCAGCAGCTCTACCAAGGGCTGAACCAGCTGACCGATGTTTCCTCGATCGCCAACCAGCTCAAGACGGATTCGCTTCGCACGCTCGGCGTCGATGTGAACTCCCTCGAACGCATGGCGCGCGGCGATTTCAGCGGCGGCGGCGGCTACGGCGGCCGTTCCGATGCGATCTATCAGGACATGCTCGAACGTCTCGGCGTGTCCGCGAATGGCGATCAAACCGATGTTCGCTATCAGTCGGCGCGCTCGATCGCGATGGACAAGGCCATGGCCGAAGGGATGGGCGAAGCGGCCACATCGCGCGGCGAAGGCTTGGAAGAGCTGCGCAGTCGCCTAGCGTCGGCGTCAACGGCCAAGGAAGTTGCTGACCTACAAGCGCGCATCCAGCTCGAAAGTGCGTCGATGATGAACGACCAGCTCCGCGTCGATGCCATGGAGCGGGCGCGTCGGGCTGAGCAAGCGGCCAAAACGGCGGAAGCACTGTCCAGCTATTCCCGCGATCGTGAAGAGCAACTGGCCCGCGCACGGGCAGCGGCGGGAATGTAAGAATGCGAAAGATGGCCTTAGTAGCATTGAGCGCAGCCGGCTTAATCGCCGGCTGCCAACGCGCGCCCGCTTTTCCCGAAATCCTCATGACCTACCACGACGTGGAATGGCTCAAAGCCAATGAAGATCAAATTCCGGTGATCGTATCGGAGTGCGACAAGATCATGAACAGCGAACTCAAACAATCCGATCTTCCCATTCCCGTCGCCAAGAATTGCAGAGGCATCAAGTCCGCCATCGCGTCCATCAAATATTCCCGTGACCGAGAAGATCAGATGGCTCGCGCTCGCAAAGCGGCGGGAATGTGACAGCTCGAAGCTCAATTAAATAATAACGCGGAGCGATCTGGTGGAATACGATCTATTCACAAATGCCTATCAGGGCTTCGTCAACGAACTCAACTCTTCTGTAGTTTCAAACTACGCTGGGTTTGTTGGCTGGATCGCTGGGCCGCTCCGCACGGGAATGGTGATTTATATCATACTGCTCGGCTACGCTATCATGCGCGGTGCTGTGCAATACCCGTTCCGCGAATACGTCTATCGCTCCCTCATGCTCGCTGCACTCTATTGGGCTGTGACAAGCCTTTACGGAGCATCAATTGCACAAATGATCGTGACGGGGCTGCCTAATGAGTTTGCCTCAATCATCGGAGGCTCGCCAAATGGCGTCGGTGGGTCGTTTGATACGATGTGGGCGCGCGTCGATGTTGCGCTGATAGGGATGCAGGATGCCACCAAGGAATATGCGGAGCAGAACGCCAGCATGTGGGATTTGCAGGGGGCAGCGACTGCGATCATCCTGTGCATCGGCGCAACCATAATCATCTTGCTAACCGCTGTAGCCGCGTTGTTCGCGCTCGCGGTTGGCTTTGTGATCGTGCTCTATGCGCTGTTCGCGCTGGCCTGTCTGGCGGTGGTTGGTCCGATATTCGTCGGTGCGCTGCTGTTCGATTCCACCAGAAGCTACTTCTTCTCGTGGCTCGGTAGCGTCCTGAACTTCTTGATGCTGTCTTTGTTCGCATTGTTGCTGGTGCTTGTCGTCGCCAACGTCGCAGAATCTGCAACAGCATCCTTCGACGGTCAGTTTGAGCACGTTTGGGACACATGCGTTCGCATCATCGCCTTCTACGTCCTCGCCTGCTTCTTCTTCCTACAAATCCCCGGAATTGCGGCCTCGTTGGGCGGTGGTGCTGCTGCGATGGTGTCGCAGTTCGGTAACGCCGTGATGAGCGGTGGCGGGGCAGTGGCAACGGGCGCAGGGCACGCGGCCAGCGATGCCCGCGCCATGGGGGCCAGCATGGGACGGGGCTTCTCGTCGGCGGTTCGCCGTTGGCGCAACCGAAACACAATCACCAGAGCTTGAGGGAATGAATATGCGCAAGTTGCTTGGACTCGGAATCTGCCTGGCGCTGGCGGCCTGCGCAGGCCAGCCCGTCAAAAAACCAGCCAAATGCGAGGGGCCGATGCGGCCCGCAAATCCGCATGGGCTTACCCTTCCCTCGATCCCGGATCAGGCCGCGCAGCGAACCGCCCCGGCGAATGTGGACGTGTTCAATCAGGGCACACCGGCAACTCCGGACGCCGCCCCGGCAGACCCTGCCACTCCGGGGAATGAACAGTCGGACGCATCGCGGGCGGTCGAAGTGCCGCGTCTAAGCGCCTCGCTGCGCGGCCCGATCTACTCGAATTGCTGAGGTGTTACGATGGCAGTTGGTATTCCAAAGGACGAGCTGAAAGCCTATTTTGAAGAGGCTGCAAGCTGGGAACGTGACAAGCTTGCGGCGGCCGAGCGCTCCAAAAAGCTGGCGTGGGTCGTCGCTGGCGTTGCTGGCGCCCTCGCGACTGCTGGCGTTGTGGCCGTTGCAGCGCTGACGCCTCTGAAAACGGTCGAGCCATATGTTATTACGGTGGACCGTAACACGGGCGAGGCGTCGATCGCCGCCAAGCTCCACGGTGACGCGACGATCACCTATGACGAGGCGGTCCGTAAGTATTTCCTCGCTACCTATGTCCGCTATCGCGAAGGCTGGATAGCGGCCGCTCGCGAAGAATATTTCGATGCGGTCATGGTCATGTCGGCGCGGCCCGAACAGGATCGGTGGTCACGCTTCTACAAGACCGACAATCCCCAAAGTCCGCAAAACATCCTTGCGAACCGCACTGATGTTTTTGTCGAAATCAAGCGGGTGTCGTTCCTGGGCGGCAACGTCGCGCAGGTCTATTTCACCAAGGAATCTGTGACCGGCTCGAACTCGACCAAAACCGATGCCGTCGCGACCATCAAATACAAGGTCGATGGCACGCCGAGCAAGGAAGTGGACCGCTTCAAAAATCCGCTTGGCTATCAGGTCGAGAGCTATCGCGCTGACGTGGAGGTGCCCCAATGACCGTGTTGAAGTGGAGCGCCCCGTTTGCGCTCGCGATCGCGCTGGCTGCGTCGCCGGCGATGGCCGAAGAAACGCCCCATGCGACGGTGCTCGATCACCGGGTTCGTGAAGCGAACTACAATGATCGGCAAGTCTATGAGATTCCGGGCGTGTTCCGCATCGCCACGGAAATCGTCTTCGCCAAGGATGAAGTAGTCGAGCATGTGGCGCTGGGTGATACCGTGTCCTGGGAAGTCGCACCGGCTGCCAATTCGCTCTTCATCAAACCACGCGAGCGAGCGGGTCGCACGAACCTGACAGTCATTACACGTTCGCGCTATGGCCCGCGCAGCTATCGGTTCGCTCTGTCGCCAACGCAGCGGGGCAGCGGCTTCTATACGGTCGTTTTCCGCTATCCTGAACAGGAAGCGGCCGAAGCGCAGGCGCAAGCCGCCATGGCCCAGCTGGCCCAGCTGAAAGCCTTGGAACGCGGCGCGGTGAAGTCCGCGCTCGATATTGGCGTGCTGGAAGGCACGCGCAACGCCGATTACATCATGCAAGGATCGACGGCCATCCAGCCCTCCGAAGTGTCTGATAACGGACAGTTCACGGTGATGCGCTTCCCCAACCAGCGTGAGTTGCCGGCGTTCTTCATCGTCAATCCTGATGGATCGGAAGCCATCGCCTCCTTCGATGTGCGCGATGAATATGTGGTGCTGCACGGGGTTTACAGGACAATCCGGCTGCGCCGGGGCCTCGAAGTGCTCTGCATCCATAATCAGAAGACTGACTATTACGGGCGCGATCCCAAAACTGACACGGCCTCGGGGCTGGTCGAGCGAACCACAGGGGTTGAGTAAGATGGCTGCGAACGATCATGACAATGCGCCGCATGGCGACAACATCATTTCGCAGGGCGAGACGGTCGAAAACCGGCCCCTCGCATCGGAGCCGGTGCCCGATCCGGAAGACATTGAGCGGCAAAGCGAGCGCCAGGCCAAGATTGCCGCCCTTCCGAACAGGTCGATCGACCCCAAAAAGGCGGTCGTCCTCGCTGCGATTGCCTGCGGCGCGATCGTGCTCGGTTTCAGCACAATCGACGCGATGCGGAGCGATCCGACCGAAAAAGCCGAGAAAGCCGAAAAGCCGGATGAAAGGCAGCTCGCCAACTACGATCCCAAGTCGATCATAGCGCCAACGCTTGCCGATGCGCCAAATGATCCGAACGCGCCGGTGCCCATGACGGAAGTGCCCGCCCTTGATGGAAGCCAAGCGCCCCGCACAGCCGGGGCAAGCGGCCGCCCCCAAAAGTCTGAGGGGCAAGTCATCGCAGAGGCCCAACGCCGCGCCGGGATCATGGCTTATGGTGGCGAAAACAGCGGCGGCGTCGGTGGAGCGGTGGCAGCTGCCACCGGCCTGCCCATGGGCGGCGGCGCAGGAGCACAGGGCGCGCAGTTGATTGGTGCGTCGGCCGATGGCGATGGGCAAGGTGGATCGCGACGGACCAATCTGGAAAACATGCGCCAGACCTCGCAAATTGATCGGGTCTCGGGCCGCGACATTGGCAACCGCGATATGCTGATCCTCGCGGGTTCGTTCATTCCGTGCGTGCTGCAAACCGCGATGGATTCCAGTCAGCCCGGATATGTCAGCTGCATCATTCCCCGCGACATTTATTCGGACAACGGCCGCGTCGTTCTGCTGGAAAAGGGAACGCGCGTCCTGGGCGAATATCAAACCGGCGTCCAGCGCGGGAAATATCGTCTCTTTGCGGTATGGAACCGCGCCGTCACGCCTCGCGGCGTGGCGATCGACGTGGGTTCGCCCGCCAGCGATGCGCTTGGCCGTTCGGGCATGGCAGGCGGCGTGAAGAACTTCTTTTGGGAACGCTTCGGGGCGGCGCTGTTGTTCAGCTCGCTTAACGATGCCGCTTCGATCGCCGCCTCGGAAGTTTCCGACGCGGATAACGTCACGCGGGTTCCCAGCCAAGCGTCAGACACGATCTTGCGGGATACGATGCAGATTCAACCGGTGCTTCGTATCAATCAGGGCGCGGAAGTGGGGATCATGGTCGCGCGCGACTTCGATTTCTCCAACATCTACGGCCTGCGGCTTCGGCGCGGCCAATGAGCAATACGGCTGTCCTCGAAAACGCCTTGCTGCCGCTGCGCCCTCTGCTCGCGCGTGAGGACGTAACGGAGCTGGTGATTAACAACGCTGGCGAGGCTGCGATTGAAACGCGCGATGGGTGGTCCTGGGAGACATTGCCCGACCTCAATGAAAAGTCGCTGCTCGCGCTCGCGCGGGCAGCGGCGGCTTTCACGCATCAGGACATAAGCCAGTCCACGCCGATCTGCTCCACAATCCTCCCCAGCGGCGAGCGTGTGCAGCTGGTAGTGCCGCCTGCTGTCCCTGCCGGCACAGTCTCCATCACCATCCGCAAGCCATCATCGGTGACGTTGACGATGGAGGATTTCGAGCGCGGTGGGCTGTTTAGCGAGACAAAGATCGCAACCCGGCAAGTCTCGCCGCTCGATGTTGAATTGCGCGATCTGCTCGACGCAGGAAAGCACGTCGAATTTTTCCAAAAGGCAGTCCAGGGCCGCAAGAATATCCTGATTTCTGGCGCTACCGGCTCGGGAAAGACGACGCTCTCTAAGGGGCTGATCCAGCTCATTCCGCCGCATGAGCGTCTGCTGACGATCGAAGACACGCGCGAACTGGTGGTCCCGCATCGTAACGTGGTCCACATGCTCTATGCGAAGGACAAGCAGGGCACCGCGAAAATCTCTGCAAAGGATCTTCTGGAATCGGCCCTGCGTATGCGGCCTGACCGGATATTGTTGCAGGAGCTGCGCGACGGCACCGCGTTCTTCTATCTCCGCAACGTCAACTCGGGCCATCCTGGCTCGATCACGACGATCCATGCGGACTCGGCCGAACTCGCGTTCGAACAGCTGACATTGCTGGTCAAGGAAAGCGAGGGCGGCGCCGATCTGGCCCGTGACGACATTCGCAGCCTGCTCAAGCTGCTGGTTGATGTGGTCGTGCAGACCAAGAAGGTCGAAGGCCGCTTTCGCGTGACGGAGATATATTTTGATCCAGAAAACAGGCTCTAACAGGCTCGCACTGGCCCTCGTCCTCCTTCCGATCACACTCCTGCTGATCGGCCTGCTGACCGGCACGGTGGCGTGGTTCTTTCTCAAGATGCCCGCCGCGGCTTATGATCCGCTCAAGCTCCCCGGCTTCTTCTGGTATTACCGCCATGATCCTGTCGTGACCGAAGCGCTCTGGCGAGGGGCGGTCATTGGCGTGCCGCTGCCGGTGTTGCTTATGGCGATCGTCCTGCGGCCGAAAAAGAACCTTCACGGTGAAGCCCGCTTCGCGCGCGAAGGTGAAATCCGCAAGGCGGGCCTTCGCGCGAAAAAGGGCATTGTGCTCGGCCGCGTCCGCAACCGCTTCCTCATGGTGGGCAAGATGGAGCATGTATTGCTCGAAGCGCCTACCGGATCGGGCAAGGGCGTCGGCATCGTCATCCCCAATCTGTTGCAATGGCCGGATTCGGTTGTCGTGCTCGATATTAAGCGCGAGAACTATGAAATCACGGCGGGTTTCCGCCGCAAGGGCGGCCAAAAGGTTGTGCTGTTCAACCCTACGGACAGAGAAGGCCGCACGGCCCGCTACAACCCGCTTAGCTACATCAACAGGGCCGATCCAATTGAGGTCCTGGTCGAATTGCAGAAGATCGCGACGATGCTCTTCGTGCCCCCGGAGAAGGGCGAGGCATTCTGGACGGAATCAGCCCGCACGGCCTTTGTCGGCATTGCATCGTGGATCGCGGCCAAGCCTGAACGTCCCTTCTCGTTTGGCGAGATATACCGGACCATCACGATGCCGGGGATGAAGGCATTCTTCGCCAAGGAAGCTGGCGATAGCGCGCTATCGGAAGGGTGCCGCGCCGCGTTGAGCGATTTTACGTCCAGCGCGGACAACACATTCACCGGCATTATCCAGACCGTCACCTCGAAGCTCAATCTCTGGATCAATCCCATTGTCGATCGCGCGACGGCCGAAAGCGACTTTTCCCTGACGGACCTGCGCCGCATCCCGACCTCGATCTATCTCGGCGTCTCGCCGGATGAACTCGATAGGGTCGCGCCGCTCTACAATTTGTTTTTTCAGCAGCTGATCGACCTCAACACCCGGCAACTGCCCGACGATAGCGAAAAGCTGTCCGTGCTGCTCATTCTGGACGAATTTGCGCGGCTCGGCCGCGCCCAGGTCATTGCAAATGCGTTCTCCTATGTGCGCGGCTATGGGCTTCGTCTGCTCCCGGTCATCCAGTCCCGGTCCCAACTGCGGAATGTCTATGGTGAGCATGGCGCGGACGAAATCGTATCGAACTGCGGTGTCGAAATTGCCTTCACGCCGAAGGAGCTGCGGGTCGCAAAGGAACTGTCGGAACGCCTCGGCTTTCTCGGTCAGGATGCGGAAAGCCGGTCCCTGACGATACATGGATTGCTCGCCAATCGAAGCAAGACGATCTCGGAACAGCGCCGCGCGTTGATGCTCCCGCAAGAGCTGATGCAGCTGCCCGAAGACGATATTCTCGTCATCCGTGGCGGTATCCCCGTCATTCGCGGGAAGAAAATCCGCTATTTCAAGGATTCGGTTTTCCGCTCGCGCCTGACGACTGCCCCGGCAGTGCCGGCGCTGCCCAAGCCGGTCGTGCCGATCGCGCCCGTCGATGATCTGAGCGATGAAGAGCTGGCGGCTTTCAACGATTATTCCGCACTGGCCGATGACCAGGTGCAGGACATTCCCGAAGACGTTCTCGCCCTCGATCGCGACATGCCGAACCTCACGGTGAAGGACGGCAGCATGGCTTTCGATGAAATCGACTTCGACGACATTATTGGTCCCGATCCGACGAAAGAGGAATGGGAAGGTCAGCGCCGGGATCTAGTTCTAAGTGAAGGAGAAGAATATGGCCGATAATGGTGAACAGGCGCCCGCAAAATCAGCTGATGCACCGGCCAAGGCGTCGGATAAAGCCGACGCGCGCCTTTTTACGGTCAGCGACACGCGAGGCGCTAAGGTATTCCAGACCTTCCCCGAAGCCATTCAGGCGTTCGCAAAATCAAATATCCACGGCGATGTGGCACTTGATATGAAAGTCGGTGACAAGCGCGTGCAGCTGGCTTGGACGTCCTGGGAGAATGATGGGTCCAACGCCGTGCCGGGCTACTACAGCCCCTCCGTCAAATCCTACCTCCAGTCGGCGGACAAGGCCACGCCCGATCAGCTGCGCGAAAAGCTGGCGGCCGCACAGAAAGATATTGATAACTGGCCGAAGAAGCCCAAGCGTGAAGCGGCGCCCTCCCCCTCGGCCGACAAGACGCTCAACATTCATGAGGGCGCTCGCGCAAAATCCGGCCCGGAAGAAATGGCCGCACCTTCGCGCGCCGATCAGGCGGCAACGTCGAAACCCCAAGCCAAACAGGTTGACGATAAAGCCTTGGCGCTACCGGCCCAGCTCGAACGAAAATATCTGCGCGTAGGCGACGATCTGTTTCGAAGCGGTCGCGATGAAAAGCCCGATATGTCGATCAAGGGACAAGATGGCATCCGCATCAACAAGGACCATGCGATTGGCGATGCGGTCGCCATTGCGAAGCATAATGGCTGGCAGTCGATCCGTGTTCATGGCAGCGATGATTTCAAGAAGGCGGTCTATCTGGAAGCTGCCCGCGCCGGTGTCGCCGTCAAAGACTTCGAGCCTTCTCCCCAGCTGAAACTTGAGGGAGAGAGATTGGCGGCGCGTGACAAGGCGCGCGAAGCTCAAGACCCTACGAAAAGAGCGAGCATGGCAAAGCAAGACCCTACCGAGTCTCGCGCGGCGGCCGAACAATTCCGCCGTAACTCCCACCGCGAGAATGCGACCGATCCGCAATTCAAGGCCGCGCAATCGCACGTCCTGGCGGCCTCAATCGAAGCTAAGACGCGCTTTCCCAAAAAGGAGGATCAGGCGCGCTACGTCGAGAACGCGAAGGAAACGGTGGCCAAGCGGATTGAGAACGGCGGACCGATCCCTGCGGCACGTTTCGAGCAACAGCGCCAGAATGAGGCTACCCGCATAGCCCGCGAGGATTTGACGCTTCGCCAGCAGGAAAGAAAGCCGTCCCGCTCGCGCTAGATGCATGGCTCGTGCCTTTTGGAAATGGGAGCCGCACGATGAACATTCCCCGGCCTGATCCAGTGGCGTCGAGAGACGTGTCAGATCTCGATCGTCACATTGAAACCTTGCTTCGCGTGATTCATTCCAGAAACCTCGCTTGGTCTGATCTAAGCGAAGTGGGTAAACAGATGGACCGCCCTCTGACGGACGTTGAGCAATTGCTTACAAATGTGGGCGACGACGCCCATGAAATCACCCTTGCTACCGAGACGATCATAACAGCCCTCAAGCTGCAACGTGATGCGCTCGCGATCCAAAGCTCTCGCCGTAGAACACGCTTCGGCTCGATGCTCCTGCTCATGATCCCCGTGTTCTTCGTAGGTTTGATGATTGGGACATCTTACGGGATAGATGAAGGTCGGGCGCGGGAGCGTGAAGCCTTAAAGTATCCGGTGCTACCCCAGCTGTCCGTAGATCGTGACAGGCTCAAAACTGACGGAAGGTAGAGCGGTGGCAGCTGCCACCGCTCGCGATCTCTTGATGGGCTATGGCCTCATGAGGCACGATGAAGAAATCTGACAGGGCAAAGAAACATACCGCCAAGGTAATCGAGGCGGCTGCACGCGCCCATGAAGCTCTCGATTATTTCAACGGCAACGTCACAAATCCGTTCGATGAGCTAACATGGCCCAGCATTGCCGAAGGATATCTTCTAGTCGCGCAGAAGGCGGTATCAGACGCCTTGATCGCCTTGGAACGTGCAAACAGCGTTGGTTGGACCAAGCACGGCAAGTAGCTAGAGTCGGATGCGACCAAGTTGAATCGGCGAGGATTCCCATCGGGCTGATTTTCTGATTCAGAGTGCTGGCTGGGACGGAGGCCGGCATGGGATGGGNTCTAGAGTCGGATGCGACCAAGTTGAATCGGCGAGGATTCCCATCGGGCTGATTTTCTGATTCAGAGTGCTGGCTGGGACGGAGGCCGGCATGGGATGGGCAAGCCTTATTCAGATGATCTGCGCGACCGTGTCGTTGCGGCGATGGCGGCGGGGAGGAGCTGCCGTGACGTTGGGGCGGCGTTCGCCATCGCGCCGAGCACGGCGGGCAACTGGGGGTCACTACACGAAAGTGCATTTTACGTACGCTAAGAGAGAACCTCTCGTGAACGCGGGCATGCGCCATCATGCGGCCAAGAGCGATGAAGGCGTG
>NZ_LMIB01000007.1 GCF_001429065.1 Sphingomonas sp. Root710 | reverse complement strand
CATGACTGCCTTGATGAAGCCGGCGGGCGCTACGCGCCCTTGTCTCCATCAAGGCAATCCGGCCCTTGATCAGGCCGCTTCCCAATGTGCTATGGCGCGGAATTTACCGGTCGCCTGGTCGATCTGTGGGCCTACCATCATGGTGTGCGGATCGACTTCAGCCGGCCCGGCAAGCCAACCGACAACGCCTATATCGAGACGTTCAACGGGTCTTTCCGGGATGAATGTCTCAACATTCACTGGTTCGCCTCGCTGCCCGAGGCAAAAAGGCAGAGTCGATGGGCCACTCAGCGGGGGCAGATCAAGTGTATTCAATCATATATCTATCCAAACAAATCAGTTGATATTATTCTGCATGGCACCAACCGTATCTCGCAAGCTGCTGAAATGCGCTGCGCACAGCCATTTTTGGCAGTGCCGCAGAATGTCTCATCCATTAAGCGCAGGTCTGCACTTACTCTTCATTGATTTGCGAAACCCGGCCTTAACTCAGCGTCGGCATCACGAATTCGGCTCCGGCCCGAATGCCCTTGGGCCAGCGTAGAGTGGCGGTCTTCAGCCGTGTGTAAAAGCGCACCCCTTCAGGGCCGTGCATGTGATGGTCGCCAAACAGGGAACGCTTCCATCCCCCAAAGGAGTGGAAAGCCATCGGCACAGGAATAGGAACGTTGACGCCGACCATACCTGCCTGGACCCGGCTCAAAAACGCATGCGCCGTATCGCCGTCGCGGGTGAAAATCGCAGTTCCGTTCCCAAATTCATGCGTGTCGATCAGGTTCAGCGCCTCGTCGAAGCTCTCGGTGCGCACGATCGACAGCACTGGACCGAAGATTTCCTCGCGGTAGATACGCATGCTGGGCGATACGTGATCGAACAACGTGCCGCCAACGAAGAAGCCCTTCTCATAACCCTGGATGTTGAGATCGCGCCCGTCGACCACGAGCTTCGCCCCCTCTGCTACGCCGGTATTGATATAACCAAGCACCTTGTCAGCGTGTTCGCGCGTGACAAGCGGACCCATCTCGGCCTCTGCTTCAGTTCCCGGACCGACCTTCAGCATTCGAATCTTGGGTTCAAGCCGCTCGATCAGCGCGTCCGCCGTCTTCATGCCCACGGGCACGGCAACGGAGATGGCCATGCAGCGCTCGCCGGCTGATCCATAGGCAGCGCCCATCAGCGCATCGACCGCTTTGTCGAGATCGGCGTCTGGCATCACGATCATATGGTTCTTGGCGCCGCCAAGCGCCTGAACCCGCTTGCCGGCGGCAGTGCCACGATTATGGACATACTCCGCAATGGGTGTGGAGCCGACGAACGAAACCGCCGCAATGTCAGGATGGTCGAGAATTGCGTCCACGACAGGCTTTCCGCCGTGGATCACTTGAAAAACACCGTCCGGGAGCCCGGCTTCCGCCAACAATGCCGCCAGTTCGTTGGCAAGGCTCGGATCCCGTTCCGAGGGTTTAAGGATGAATGCGTTGCCGCAGGCGAGGGCTACGGGGAACATCCACATCGGTACCATAGCCGGGAAGTTAAAAGGGGTGATGCCCGCCACCACACCGAGGGGTTGGCGAAAAGAGACAGCGTTGATGCTGTTGCCGACCTGTTCAGAAAATTCGCCCTTGAGCGCTTGGGGGATACCACACGCAAACTCAACCACCTCGAGACCACGGATCACCTCGCCTTTGGCGTCTGAGAGAATCTTGCCGTGTTCGGCCGTGATAATGGCCGCAAGTTTGTCGAGGTTGCGTTCGATGAGGTCGCGGAACCGAAACAGAGTGCGAGCACGAACATGGGGTGGTGTAGCGCTCCAGCCGATGAATGCCTTGCAAGCGGCCTTTACCGCAAGTTCGACCTCGGCGGAGCCGCCGAGCATCAGGTGCCGTGTAATTTCACCTGTCGCCGGATTGAAAATGGGGGACCGACTGGTCGATGGGCATGACTCGCGACCATGAATGACATGATCGACGACGGTTAGTTCGGACATTGAGAATTCCTTGAGTGGGATGAAATCGGACGATTAGTTCACGCCCTTCGTATGTAACGGTGTGAAATTTTGGGAGCGGTGCAGCGTGACAGCGATCGGCTCTCTGCTAATGCGCCTAGCTGCAGGAGGCGCTTGCAAACGAGATGATCCGTCCTGTCATTGCATGCCGCCGCTAGCCCAGAAAGCAGCGACCGGATCGTCGGCCCCGCGTCCGCCGCGCAGCTTCATACCCTCATACATGCCGTCATCCTGGCAGGTCGCGGGCAGTGTTTTTGTCCAGTCTTCGACAAAGCGGCGATGGGCTATTTTCCAGACTCCGTCTCGGCGCTCGTACCGGTCGAGATAGCGCCCGCCGGACAAGGTCTCGACTGGGTTGTCCCCCTTGCCTAGAACGTACAGGAGGAGGTAGCTCTCGCCCACGGCGACATCGCCGGAGATTTCGTCGAACTCGTTACTGAAATTGTGCGCCGTGCTGGCAAGATTTTCGCGCAGCTCGGTCAGTATAGCCGGCATCCACTGACTGACCGGACCACCGCCCGGGACGTCGAATACTGCATCGGGGTGAAAGACGGAGGCAAGGAGCGCTTCGTCGCAGCGATCCACTGCGCGAGCATAGGCGCAGCGAAGATTGTGGAGGGCGAGATGGGTCAGGGCCTCATCCAAGGCAGCGGGCGTGTTGGTCATCTGTTGGATCTCCTGCTTGATCTCCTCGCGGAACGCCTGAAACATTGCTTGGCCGAGGTCAGCCACTCCGTGCGTGCCTCGTGGAAAGGCGCTGGCAGGCACCACCTCGCTGGTCGGCGAATTCATGTTCCAGTCCAGCACGAACGTGCGGTGATCGATCCGCCACCCGTTGTCCGTGCGGATATGTCGGTCGAGATATCGGCCTCCGACAAGCCGCTGCGTGCCCTCGTCACCTTCGGTTGTTCGGATATAGCCGACGAAATAGCTTTCCGATCGCGCACGATCGGGGCCATCGAGCGCGATCCACATGTTCGACGAGTTATGAAACATCGGCGGTGCGCCGGCCATCGCCTGCATGAGACCCGCACCGAAATCGGCCGCCGGCCCGTCGAAGGCGCCCGAAGTGATTGTACCACCCGGCTTATAGGTCGATAAGAACAGATCGAGATCGTTGCGATCCACACCTTGGCTATGGCGGGCAAGGTTGGCCTTGATCGCTTGACATGCTGTCAGCGTTGCAAGGGTATATGTCATTCGTACTCCACTTCTTGAGCGGGATCAGAGATCGAGCCGAAATACTTAGATACCCGATCACTCGAACTGCATCTGTTTTGCTGAAATCAGTGCGGTTTCGGATTCCCGAAATCCGATGAATGCAGCCGATAAAAATCGCGTGCCGTCCGCCAGAAGACAGCGTCAGATTCGTCTGAGCTGGCGCCAGCCATTAGACGCTTGAAGGCATTCAGGCCGATCTTGAAGCCGTAACTCCCCTTGTCGACGGGGAAGTTGCTGCCCCACATGCAACGGTCTGTGCCGAACTGTTCAAGGCAATGGTCAACCCATGGCCGCCAGGTTCGGGCGAGCAATTCGGAATCCGGCGCGCAGGAATTTGCCTCAAGGCCGAAGCCCCAGAAATGCATCCCGAGGCCGCTCAGCTTGACTTGAACATTATCATACTGGGCAAGTTCGATGATGCCGAGCCGCCAATTGTCGAAGACGTCCTTGCGTGCTTCATATTCGCGTATGCGGATACCGCCGCCGCAATGGTTGAGCACGATGGGCGTCTCTGGATAGGCCCTGGCGAGCCGCGCTATGTCCGAAAGCTGTGGGAAGAACGCCCAAGCCTCGAAGTTCAGCCCGAGCTTCGATAGTTGCGCAAATCCGGATCGGAATTGTGCGCTGTCGATCATGTCCGCAGTCGTGGGATAAGCAGGGTTCAGAAGGCTCTTGTCTTCGTCCCAGCACAAGGTCTGGCGAACCCCGCAATATCGCCCGCCATGCACCGTAAGCCCGCCAGCGGCCGCGATCTCCTTTTCGAGGACGGGCTGCACAGCGTCACCAACCATCAGGTCGGCAAAGCCGACGATACCGGCGCAAAGCCGCGAAGGTCCATAAAGTCCACTGGCGCTCATCGCGGCTACGCCATTGGCGAACTCGACCTCGCCAACGGGCTGCGCGTCGACGGGACCGTCGCTGCGCAACATGGCCCGGGCCTGGACATAAATGGAGGCGCGCACGTCGTGACCCGTCGCGACGTCCTCCAGATAGTCATGGAATAGGTAGCGAATGCCAGTACGTTCATAGAGGTGATGATGCGTGTCGATGATCAACTGGCCGGGATCGATCACCGGCTCGTCATGCGTTGCAAGCCAATCGGGGCGAACGGGCGCTTGGGTTACGGACGCACTCATGCCTTCAGAACCTCATTATTTTTTCGGACATCGCATTGGCACGTCGCGGTCGCCTATGCCGGTGGCGGGACGGCGCTTGCGAGAAGCGATCACTGAGGCAAAGCGCAGTTGCCCTGCCAAGGATGCGAAATTCCGCCAACGAGCCGAAATCCCGCATCCCGAGTAGCCTTATTCGGCTGCGTGCTCCTGAAGGGCCCTGGCGGCCTCAAGATGGTTGTGCCAGTTTCCCTCGACCCAGCGCACGAGCTGGCCTGCCTTGTGCAATTTCCACCCGTCATCCGTCCGGGTGAAGTACATGTCATAAGCGCCGCTGATCAGCCAATAAGGGCTGCCATGTGCTTCCTGCTTGTAGTGGCCGGCATGCATGACGGCATAGCAGCGTGCAGTATCACCGGTGACGTCAATGCCTTCCGGGACGAGGATATGTTCGGTTGCGGTCAGCTGGCCGTGGAACTGAAAGACCTTCTCGACCCACTCATCGACCGTGAAATGGATTTGGGTCATGCCCGCGACGGTCGGAGAAAAGTCCATTTCGATTTCATCGGTATAGCATGTGCGAAGCAGCGCATGATCGCGAGAGTCAATCGCCTGCGCATAACGCCGAACGATGTCCTCGATCTCGGCCCTGTCGAAGAGCAACCTGACCATCGCCTCGAGACCGCCGGCGCGAGCTGCGGCGAAGCTTTCGACCGAGCTTTGTGTATTTGACATAGTCGTTCCTTTTCATGTGCGGCCGTAGTCCGCGCCTCAGTCGTGACGCGCGGCCAACGACAGAAACACCGACACGCAAAGCGTGCATATATTTGCAGTCACTGCAATATATCGCTATAGAGATATCTCCGCCAGCGAGTACAGCCAGCGGCCCTTGGAAATCCCATATGGAATATATGTTCTACAGGGCTGTCGGATCGATCGCCGACGGTGGTAATGTCACCTTCGACAAATCGTCTGCGCCTCGCGGGAGGTCCGGTCATCAAGCCAAATAAAATGACCGCAGGTGCTTGCTGTCTGCATGTTGAGTGAGAGGAGAATTTTGATGAAGAACAATATGGTCAGTGTAGCTGATCGGGCTTCCGACGATGAAACGAAGCGGTTCAGCGATGGTGCGGTGCTTGTTCGCCCTGACAGCTTGCCGTGGACTCCGATTCCGGGATGGGCAGAGGGCATTGATTTCAAGCTTCTGAACGTTGTGTGGGATCGTCACATTTTCGTGGTGATACTCCGGCTCCACCCCGGCATGAGCGCGGTGGGCCATTATCATTATGGTGTTGCCCACGCATGGGTTCTCGCCGGCGACTTCACATATGAGTATGGCGATGTTGTCGCTGGCTCGTATCTCTACGAAGAAGATGATCTCGTGCATGAGGCCGTCGCTGGTCCCAACGGCACAACGGTCATGGCCGTGATGTTTGATGGCATTGGCCCGGTTGGCGAGGACGGCAAACCCGATCGCGAAAACGCATTCGACTGCCTGTTCATGTACAACCTCGCCAAGGAAAATGGGGCTGCAAACCACATTCCGCCGCCGCCGGCTTCTTTCAAGAAGCTCGAACTTTGGCGGACCGCCGACCAGTACGAATATGCCTGAGTGACGCGCCTGTGCCTTGGCCCACGCTGCAGGAAACTCCGTGGGCCAAGGCGCAAAAAGGCACGGCATTTACACTGGGAGGAGATTGGAAAATGCTTCGGGCAGGTTTACCAGGTCATCAATATTCGACGGAACGTTTTTCCGGCTGCAGCGATGCGGAATGGCAAGTACGATGCGATCTGGCGGCTTGCTATCAGTTGGTCGACTTTTACGGCATGTCCGACATGGCCGCGACGCACATCTCAGCCCGTGTACCGGGAGACCAAGAGCATTTTCTGATCAATCCTCTTGGCTTGTTCTTCGATGAGATCACGGCCTCGTCACTGATCAAAGTCGACGTCGACGGCCATGTCATCGAAGGAAACAGTGCGGATCTCAACCCTGCCGGTTTCGTCATTCATAGCGCTATTCATCTGGCGCGGCCCGACTTGATCTGCGTACTGCACACGCACACTCGCGCGAACAATGCAGTGGCGATGCAGGCGGATGGGCTGCTACCGCTGACGCAAAAGGCGCTGCTGCTTTGGGATTATCTGCGCTATCATGACTTCGAAGGCGCGGCGCTGGACCTCAGCGAGCGTGAGCGCATCGTGCGCGACCTCGGTGATGATGGTCGCATCCTGATCCTACGAAATCACGGTGCTCTTACGGTTGGAGCCTCGGTCGCCGAAGCATTCATGTGGATGTACAGGCTCGAGACATCCTGCCGCTATCAGGTCGATGGCCTCGGCGGAGGGCGCGAGTTAAACATCCTTACGCAAGATTCCATCGAACACACGGCCCGGCAGGGTCGCAAGATACTCGGCCCTGGCGGTGCACTTGAGACGGGGCGTCTCGAATGGCCGGCGCTGCTTCGCAAGCTGGAGCGGGAGCGGGGCACTAGCTTTCGGGGCTGATCGCCACAGGATTATCGCTCAACTTTATTGGACCGCCGACAAAGCGGCGCGAAGCTGCCAAGATATAACCATAGAGAGGATGAAGAATATGGCGAGGCCATTGCGCGCGAAATTTGCCCGCGCCCGCTGCGTCGATCTTATTGCGGATACGTAACCCCACTCTTCCGCAAATGGCGACCGCTTCTTAAGCTGCGTCTTAAATTCCACAACATTCTTAAATCCCGTTTCGCGTCTTGAAACCGGGCGGTGTGTCGTTGTGCCTAACAGCTTTTGAGTCCGCAGAAGTTTCAATGAATCGAATTCAACTTAGTGCCGAATATTTGGAAAAGTGGGCACTTCGACCGATATAAAGGGAGGGTAACATGAAAATAGGCAAAAAATGGATTCTGCTTACAACGGTCTCCGCGTCGATCTGCGGGCAGACTGCGTTCGCGCAGACTGCTGCTCAAACACAAGACATGGTGCCGCAAGACGTGGCACAGCCGACCGCTGATATTGGCGATATTATCGTGACGGCGCAGAAACGCGAGCAGAATCTAGCGGACGTGGGCGCGCCGATCGTTGCGATTGGCCAGTCTGCCCTTCAGTCTCGCGGTGTGGTGAGCCTTGCGGACCTCGCCCAAGTGATTCCTGGCCTGAGTTTCTCTACTTCGCAGTACGGAACGCCGGTTTATACGCTTCGAGGGGTTGGCTTCACCGATGCCAGTCTTGCGGCCTATCCGAGCGTGACGGTCTATCTCGACCAGATTCCGCTTCCGTTTCCCGTGATGGCATCACTAACCAACTTTGATTTGGAGCGCGTTGAAGTCCTCCAAGGGCCGCAGGGCACTTTGTTCGGATCAAATGCAACCGGCGGCGCCATCAATTATATTGCGGCCAAGCCAACTTCGGAATTGTCGGCTGGCGGAGCCCTGACATTTGGCCGCTTCAACCAGCTGCTGGTAGACGCGCATGTCAGCGGCCCGCTCAGCGACACACTCAAGGCGCGTATCGCGGTGCGTGCGAACCACGCTGATGACTGGCAGTACAGCTATACCCGCGATGCCACTTCTGGAAAGACCAGTACGTTGGCAGGCAGAATGCTGCTCGACTGGGATCCAACAGACCGTTTGAGCTTCCAACTGAACGTTAATGGCTGGCGCGACCGGTCGGATCCCCAGCAGCCGCAGGCGTTTGCCCTGCAGACACAGGTGCCGCCGACACCCGCAGTAGAGCTTAATTACCCGTTAGCACCGCATGAGCCTCGGGCCGCAGACTTCAACGCCAACCTTCCGATTTACAATCGAAGCTGGTTGTTACAGACATCGTTGCGCAGCGGCTATCAGATCAGCGACGACATCACGCTGACATCGCTTACATCCTACACGGATGCAAAGCGCGATGCGCTTGTCCAGGGAGACGGCGTTCCCTTTTCGCAGTCCGACTATAAGCAATATGGTACGATGAAGAGCTTCTTCCAGGAACTGCGCTTGGATAACGGAGCAAGAGGGCGTGTGCGTTGGACAGCCGGTATCAACTATTCCAAGGACGATGTTCGCGAAGTTGACACTTCATATCATGCCGATGGATCGGTTCAGAATGTGGGTCTTGGTGTCGGCGTGCAAGGGCGTTACACCCAGTTCACAGACAATTACGCTGCATTCGGCAACGTCGAGTTCGACATTTTACCAAACCTGACGGCAAAGGCGGGTGCGCGCTATACTAAGACAAATCGCGATGCCACGTCATGCACCTTTGACGGACGTGACGGCATCCCAGCGGCATTCTTCCAAAATCTACAGAACGCGCTGTACCAGGTTATCTCCGGGCCCATTCCCGCAGGTGGCCTACCAGTGTTGGGGCTCAATTCGTGTCTCTCGATCGATCCAAAAACCGGTCTGGCGGGTGAGTATGCCGGCAAGCTCAACCAGGACAATGTGTCCTATCGGTTTGGTCTCGACTGGAAGATCAGCGATCCGGTCCTGCTGTATGCAAACTATTCTAAAGGCTACAAGGCTGGCGGCTTCCCAGCGGTGCTCGCTTCAGCATTTCCGCAGTACAATCCGGTCGTTCAAGAGTCGCTGATAGCCTATGAAGCTGGCTTCAAGGCGCAGCTTTTCGATCGCAAGATTTTCGTCACTGGGAGTGCTTTCTACTATGACTATCGTGACAAGCAGCTGCGTTCGAAGGTAATCGATCCGATCTTCGGCGCGATTGACGCTGTCGTGAACGTACCCAAATCGAACGTCAAAGGCTTCGACCTGTCACTCTCGTCCAGGCCGATCCACGGTTTTACATTTTCAAGCTCAGCAACGTATCTAGATACCAATATTGACAGGTTCGTGGGCGTTAACGCGGGCGGACAGACGGCAGATTTCTCGGGAACGCCGATTCCTTTCTCGCCGAAATGGTCGGTTAACGGTGATCTGGAATATAAATTCCCTGTGACCACGGACATTTCCGCATTCCTCGGAGGATCGGTCACCTACCGCAGCCAGACCAATTCGTTGGTCGGCGGAACAAGCGAGTTCACAGTTCCGGCTTACACGCTTTTCGACCTGCGTGCGGGCGTCGAGTCCGCCGATAAAAAATGGAAGGCCATGCTATTCGGAAAGAATATCTTCAACAAATACTACATCAGAGATGTAATTCGGCAATATGACTATGTTGTGCGGTTCACTGGGTCACCAGCGACTTATGGCGTGACCGTCAGCTACGGTTTCTAATCGTTGACATTTACGAATGGGGCGGCCCTGATCAATGATCGGAGCCGTCCCTTGCGTCGGAAAATTCCGCGAACGTGATTGCGGTGGTGTAGGTCAGCTCTGGTGCACCTAGAGTCCTCAGTGAGGAAGAACCCCTCCGACTTCAGTCGGATGCTGGCTTCAGCCTTGGACTCGGCAGATCACCTGCGCCCTCAAAGCTTCTGTTATGGTCGTCTGGCACGAACAGCAGAGCCTGCTGAGCTGACGTGATGGTCAAGCCCGCGCGCGCGCTGCAACCGTCCGGCGCGCCGGCGCGAAATCGGCAGCTTCGATCGCGTCGAAGCACTCTCTCAACCGGATCTGCAGCGAGCGGTGTTCCTTCTCGTGGAGGCCGATTTGCTGAGCCACCCGGATTGCGCCTGCCGACAAAGCGGAGATCATGCGCAGCTTGGTCGACATTAAGGGATCTGGCCATATTCTGGTGAGGCCGCTCATGACGGCGGTTTCGATCATGAGGAAAGTGAGCTGCTTTTGCGTTCGCAGCGCTTCCGTCGAGTTCCAGATGCGGTCTGTCACCACCATGCTATCGGTCTCATACTTCGGCACCAGCTTTAGCAAGCTGTCTCGAGCAAGCTGGAAGGGCGGTTGGCCGTTCGCGGTTTCAGCAATCGTCGGCTCGATGTCAGTCACGAAATTGCCATCGTGAAAGAACATCAGAATGTCATATTTGGTACGAAAATAATGGTAGAGCGTGCGTGGCGATATTTCCGCCTCTGCAGCGACCGCCTCCAGCGTGGTGGAGTCATAGCCCTGCACGTCGAATAGACGCAGTCCCACCTGCGCAATGCGCAGGCGGGTTTCTCGGCTCTTTTGCTCCCGCAATCCGGTGGCTTTTCGCTTTGGTCCGTCACTCATCGCATCAATTTGGAGAAGGTTCGCAGATTAGGCAACCGAATGGCCGCCGGTAAAACTCCATATGTATTTTCTCGTCCTTCAGGGTGCGTTTCCGTGCAGCAGTGGCCGGTCAAGCGGTACATTGAGGGGCGGCCGCTCTGAACAATGAAATCGAACGCAGAGGTGCCATCGCGAAACAAAGTGATTGGAGTTTGTCATTAGCAGCCACGATATCCTTAGACTGAAGGCCCGCAGTCACCCGCTGCGAGCCTCACTTTCCGAAGAGATGCATGTTCGAAAGCTTCCGCCATTTGCGGCGCCAGCAAGGCTCATGCAGGTTCTCACGCTTGTTGGAGAGCAGGCCGCCGAGGAAAGCCGTGCGCATGTTCAAGCCCTATGCGAGCGACACGGTACGGGGGCCTCAACCGCCGGGAAGTATTTTGTGTGCAAGCTCGGCTCTCTGGATTTTGTCTGGGAGCAGCACACTGAGGTCGCGAACTATACCTTCATCTGCCACGAGAATAGCGACATCACCTTGGGTGTCGAACCGTTCGGCAATTGCGCTCGGGAATGGATGGAGGATTTGCCGGGCCGCATCATTCGCGCAACCCAGATCGCATTGGTGTCGGAAAATGCCCCGGCCGAGACCGCCGATGCCATACGCGCCTCCTTTTCGGCGCAGGATGTGGTGGTGTGCGACGTCGTCGAGGGGCGCGCGCGGGTCTGGTCCGACTTTCGCTTGCACGACGATGGGTTCGGCCGCCTTCTGGTCGTCGATAAAGGGCTTCAGGGATGCGAGGCGGCACAACTCGTTCAGCGGCTGCAGGAACTGGGCAATTATCGCAACATGGCACTGCTCGGACTGCCGGTCGCGCAAAGGCTGACGCCGCACGTGACCGAGCTCGAGAAGAGATTAGCCGTACTGACCGCCGACGTGGCCGAGCGCATGTCGCAGGATGACCGCTTGCTCGATGAACTGGGCTCTCTCTCCGCCCAACTCGCTCAGCTGATGGCCGAGAGTCAATATCGGATGAGCGCCACGCGGGCTTACGCCCAGCTTAGCAGCGATCGCCTGCAAAGCCTTAAGATCGTGGCGGTTCCTGGCCATCAGACCCTCGCAGATTTCACCGAACGGCGCCTTACGCCGGCAGCGCGCACCTGTGCGTCCTTTTCCCAGCGCCTAGAGGACATGTCGCAACGCGTGGCGTGGACGAGCTCACTTCTACGAACCCGAGTGGACACCGCGCTTGCCAAGCAGAACCGGGATCTGCTCGACTCGATGAACCGGCGGACCCATGCGCAATTGCGGCTGCAGCAGACGGTCGAAGGACTGTCGGTGGTCGCGATCAGTTACTATCTGGTCGGGCTGCTGGGCCACCTTTTCAAGGCTGTGGCTAGGGCCGCGCCGGGCTTCCAATATGAGGTGGCGGCAGGCTGGTCGGTCCCGTTCGTCGCGGCACTGGTTATGCTCGTGATGCGCCGTGTGCGCAAAAACTTCCACGCAGATTGATTGGCACCGGGACGGCCTCAATCAACCGCATCTGCGACATGAACTGTTCTGGGCCGCGCATAACCATGCTTCGTTGCGGCGCTTCTTGCGCCCCGAGACATCCTGATTCCCGGACATCTCTCGGCGCTTAACCACGGTCAGCTCGCTCGCAACAGGTTGCGTGCCACGACCCAACGATGAATCTCGCTTGGCCCATCGTAGATTCGCATCAAGCGCACCTTCGCCGCCATGAGATGAAGGGGCATTTCCTTACTCGTGCCCATCGCGCCGAAAGTCTGCATGGCGTCGTCGACGACTTTTGTAGCCATTTCGGTCGCCTGAAATTTTATCATCGAAACAAGGGTGCTCACATCCTCACCGCGATCCAGTCGCCATGCGATGTCGAATGCCAGAAGTTTGCAGCTGCGAATCCCGGCCGCAGCCTCGGCAATCCACCATTGAACGGCCTGGCGGTCGGACAGCGGCTGACCGAAGGTCACGCGCTCTTTTGCGTGCGCAATCATCATTTCCAGCGCTCGTTCGGCGATCCCGATCGACCAGCTCGCAATCTCGAGCCGGCGCGTCGCGAGACGCGTCTGCATCGGACCAAAGCCTTCGCCCTCAACTCCCAGCAGAGCCCCCTCCGGCACGTCGACGTCGTCATAAACGACCTCGTAGGTGTAGGTGCCGCCGATCATGCGAATGGGACTACCGATGGTAACGCCGGGTAGATTCTGATCGACGAAGAAGGCCGACATTGCTGGCTTCGACTGATCCTGAGGCGAGGTCAGCGCCATCACGATGGTGAAGTCGGCCTTGTCCGCCTTGCTGATCCAGATCTTAGTGCCGTTGATCCGCCACCCTGTGTCGGTGTGCACTGCTCTGGTTCGCATGCGCCGAGGATCGGCCCCGGCACCCGGTTCGGAAATGCCGATCGCTGATATTGTCTCGCCGGCCGCATAGGGCGCGAGATATTTGGCACGCTGCTCGGTGCTCACCACCGCCATCATCATTCTGAGATTGGGTGAGTCTGGCGGGAACGTATATGGCACGATGGTCCGGCTAAGCGCCATGTTGACGGCCGCGATCACGCCATGTGGCAAGTCCGCGCCACCGAATTCTTCGGGTGCATCCATGCCCCAAAGACCGAGCTCCTTGCTGCGGGCATCGATCCTCGCAAGGTCCTCCATATCGAGAATCGCTTCGCCGCCATGTGCTTCCTTTTCGAGGACCTTGCCCTCCAGAGGCATGAGTTCGTCGGCGACGAAACGCTCGACCAAGCTCACGATCTGCTGATGATCTTCATCCAATTCGAAATTCACGACACTTCCCCTGGCAAGTTCGCAAAGATGGGTGATCGGCGCTCGCGCGCGGCAGCAACACCCTCGTCAAAGTCCGGAGACACAAAGAGCGGTCGTTGAAACGCCAACTCGCTCTCCACTGCGGCAGCAAAGGCTTGCCCATCATGTCTGCCTAGCAACTGCAGGGTCGCATCGAGCGCGGCCGGCGAATTTTCAGCAATTTCGCGCGCGAATACCATGGCCACCTCATCGAGGTCGTCAGGCTGCACGAGGCGATCAATCATGCCGATTGAAAGCGCTTCCTCGGCCCTAAAGCGCCGCCCGGTCAGAAACAGTTCGCGCGCTCGGTGCTCACCCACGAGTCGAGGCAGCGTATGGCTGAGCCCAAAACCGGGAGAGATACCGATCTTCACAAAGTTGGCCTGGAACCAGGCATCTGTTGCCCCAATGCGGATATCGGCGGTCAGGGCCAAGCCCAGACCACCCCCTACCGCCGCGCCGCGTATAGCGGCTACGAGAGGTTTACGGTGCGCGGCCAGTCGCGTAGCGGCTTCGTAGATTGGCTTGGGATCGGGGCGGTTCCCGTCCGAGAAATCCGCGCCGGCACAAAAGTGCTTTTGGTTTGAGGTGATCAAATAGGCGCGAATGGCCGGATCTGCATCGAACGACGCGACCAGATCCGCGATCTGGGAGATCATGTCCCAGTCGAAATAGTTAGACGGCGGCCGGGACAATATGATGCGGCCAATATGCGAGCATGTGTGAAAGGAGATGCCGCTGCTGCTCATTGCGGCGACTCCCGCAAAAGATCCAGCTCTTTCAAAATTTCGTCTGTGTGCTCCCCAAGTTCGGGGGCATGGTATCGAATTCGAAATGGAGAATGGCTGAAACCGATGGGAGACCGGATCGAGCGGTACGAATCCCCGGAAGGATGCTCCAGAGTTGCGAACAACTTCACCGCTTGGACATGTGGATCGTCGAAGATATGCTCGAGTGCGATGACGGGCATGCACGGTATGTCCGCGCCTTCGCAGAAGGCGATCCATTTCTCGTTTGTGTAGCGCACGGCTTCAGTTCGGATGTGAGCATAAAGCTCGCCGAAATGTTCCTGGCGCGTCTCGATCGTCCGAAAGCGTGGATCAACTTGAAGGTCGGCGCGGCCGGTGAAGATGAAGAAGTCCTGCCAGTTCTGGTCGGAATAGGGCAGGATGCACGCGTATCCGTCCGCTGTCTTGAATGGCCGCCGTTCCGCGCTGCGAATGCGCGGATAACCGGGCTTGCCGCGCGGCGGATCGAAGGAGGCGCCGCCGAAATGTTCAATCAGGTTGAAGTCGACGGACACCTCAAACATCGGGACTTCGATTGCCTGTCCTTCGCCTGTTCGGAATTTGTGGACCAATGCCGCCAGAATAGCGTTTGCCATGGCCTGTCCGACGATCTTGTCGCAAATGACTGAGGGCGCGTAAGCGGGTGCACCGGTCAACTCCTCGGACAATGCCGCGAACCCGGAAGCTGCCTGGATCATGTCGTCATAGGCCGGCTTGGCAGCATATGGGCCGTCAGCGCCAAAGCCATAACCAGCGCAGTATATGATGTCTGGCTTGATGGAGCGGCAACGCTCATAATCAAAACCGAGACGCTTCATCACGGGCGCTCGCAGATTATGCATCACCACGTCTGCCGTCTCAAGCAACCGCTCGAGGGCCCTTTTCCCGTCGTTGGTTTTCAGGTCGAGGACGATCGATCGCTTGTTCCTGTTGAGATTCAGGAACATGCCGCTGATGTTTTTGGTGAGATGTGGCCGATGTGCGCGGACACTATCGCCGACCGGGCTTTCGACCTTAATAATATCTGCGCCCAAATCACCAAGAATACGGCTCGCAAAGGGGCCCATGATGACTGTTGAAAGGTCAACAACACGGACGCCTGACAAAATATCGGTCATACGCGGACGCCTCGCGCCGCGTGGTCGATTGGTTCATAGTTCACGGGTATTCCCCTCGCCAGCCGGCAGCATTGACCACGCGTGCCACTGCCTTTTCTCTTCCCGATTAGACTTATGCCGGAAGAGGCTGAGCGAACAGAGCTTTGCCCAAAAATCCCGTATGGAATATCAGGATGAGTTCAGGCGGACCGTCGACCGATCAGTCGGGCGACAGAGTCCTTCATATCCTGGATGATCGACTCACTTTTTGCTTCAACATGATCGAGCCGTCCGGCGATAGAAAGCGCCATGTGTTGCCATCCACCGGTTACAGCTTCTGGAAGCGCAACTGCGATCGCTCCGTTGTCCGGGCTGACCATGCCGTGCGATATGAAATGGCCATCTTTTTGCGCACGTTGAACATTGGTCTTTACTTCCTCGAGCGACATTGATTCCAGGCTCTCGTCTTTTTGCGCCTTTGTCCTGTGCACGAGCATGCGAACTTCGCTGTCAGGGAGCTCGGCAAGCAGGACGATACCTGCGGCGCTGCTTACAGCATATCGTCTGGCATTGAGCGTTATGTGCACATCGCCTTGGCGCCGATGCTGGACGACATTTAGGTACCGCACAAAAATTCCAGCGCGGGTCGTGAGACAAGCAGCCAAGCCTGATCGTTCTGCCAGATCCTCGAGCAGAGTGACGATTGAGCCATCTCGAAAATAGCCCGTATCGCGCCAGGTTGCCAAGACCGCGGTGCGAATGGAGGGCATGTAGGTCTTCGTGGATACCTCGAAATCGAGGTAGCCCAACTTCACGAGGCTCGTCAGAAGCTTCGATGTAGAGGATTGCGGGAAGTTCAGGCAGCCGGCGATCTCATTCGCTCTGGCCGGGCGCCGGATTTCATCGAAAAATTCAAGAATGCGAAGTGTCCGGGCCGCTGATTTGACCGCTTCGGGAGCGGTCGCAAAATCTTGCAGCATGGGAACAGCAGACCAGGAACTTGGATTTTTCATGACGGAATTGTATCGCCAACCAGCGGAAGGTCTAGTGCGTGATCAAGTGCCCATTGAAGGAATACGATTTCTGCTACAGCATCCTCAATCACCTATGGTTCCACCCTCAGTACGGAGACCGGAAGGCATATGCGGCAGACGCATGTCGGCGCGACAAGACGCCGTAACTATGCCGGAGAATACCTTCCCAGTGGGTCGATCGGCTGACTGGGGAAATTCGAGAGACGCATCTCTGCGTGGAGGGCGCCTCCAGTTTTTCCCTCGCCTGACCGACTGGGTCGACGCCTACGTCCGCGCCGTTGCCTTTCTTGGCGGCGGCGCGCGGCTGCTGGTGCCGGATAACGCAAAAGTCGCGGTGATCAAGGCTTGCCTGATGCGCTCGTTACGTTGCCACCTATGATAGCAAGGCCGAAGATCAGCGCGGCTTTCCGCCAGACCTAAACTACTTGTGGGACACGATCATCTGCGTGTCGCTATGATATCGCAACGGCGCAGCACCATGTATTTCGAATCCGACGACCGGGCACGGCTGATAGCGGCCTTCGGGCCGTCCGCCGCATAAGCATCCAGGGCGGGCGTCGTGTTTCTTTCAGCGTCCCAATATAGAGAGCCCTGCCGCAGCGCATCTTTCGTCTTGTTTGTCGCTAGCGCCGGAGACCCCGATTGCCCCGACTACCAGCTCATCCACCAGAATTGGCATACCGCCTGGAACTTCAGTCAGCCTCGGCCGGCGGAGCAGCCCCTCGCGCACTGCTCGGGGCTCCCTCTCGAGCATCTCCGACAACTCGCGGGTGGCAACTCCAAAGCTTGCGGCGGTCCACGCCTTATCGATCGAAAGATCAATCGAGATGAGAAAGCTTCCGGGCATACGTCCGAACCCGGCCAAGTTGCCGGCCGTATCGACGATCGCGACACTCACTGTCACGCCCATGTCCGCAGCGCATAAAATCGCCGCCTCCATGATAGCCTGAATGGCCTGAATGGCCAACGTCCCGGGCGCCGTTTGCGCCTCCAACCACGGGTTCACCCGATAGCCTTATGATATGGGCTCGGCTTCGCCGGGTCTAGCGGCATCGGCTCAACGACCATTGCCGAAAGAGGAGTGATACGACAGGCGAGCACTACACCGGCGGCCTCCTCATGGAGAGATATCCGCTGTCGGCTCATCGGTTGAGAAGCGAACTCTCCCTTCAACACGCGAATGCGGCAAATTCCGCAGCCGCCGCCACGGCACCCGATGGCAATGCCGGAATGTCGCGACATCATCATCGATCTGAGCAAATTGGTATTCCCGTCGCTCTGAAACGAGATTCCGAGCGACGGGATATCAATACAATATTTTGACAACTCTCTTTCGATGGGAATTGCCTTTTTTTCAGCTATAATCATAAAGTTATCGTAGATTTTTCATCGACATTTTTATAATTGTCGAGATTATAGCGTATATGCGCAGATAAAAGGTCGCATGCGGTATTCGGATC
>NZ_LMIB01000006.1 GCF_001429065.1 Sphingomonas sp. Root710 | reverse complement strand
GACAAGCGGGGCGACACGATCGATTTCTACCTGTCGCCGACCCGCAGCGCCAAGGCAGCGAAGCGGTTCCTGGGCAAGGCCCTGCGAGGCCTGAAGCACTGGGAAAAGCCTGCCACGCTCAATACCGACAAAGCGCCGAGCTATGGTGCAGCGATCACCGAATTGAAGCGCGAAGGAAAGCTGGACCGGGAGACGGCCCACCGGCAGGTGAAGTATCTCAATAACGTGATCGAGGCCGATCACGGAAAGCTCAAGATACTGATCAAGCCGGTGCGCGGTTTCAAATCGATCCCCACGGCCTATGCCACGATCAAGGGATTCGAAGTCATGCGAGCCCTGCGCAAAGGACAGGCTCGCCCCTGGTGCCTGCAGCCCGGCATCAGGGGCGAGGTGCGCCTTGTGGAGAGAGCTTTTGGCATTGGGCCCTCGAGGCCATGGGCATGCTCAACCACCATTTCGCAGCAGCCGCCTGATCGGCGCAGAGCGACAGCCTACCTCTGACTGCCGCCAATCTTTGCAACAGAGCCACTGCAAGTGCCTTCGCGCTTTTCGCGCCCTTGAGCGACTATGAGCTGCCTGTCGCGCCGCGCTATCTCGGCGTCGCTCCCAACAGCCATGCGGCTGGCACGTTCCTACTGCCGCTGCTCTGGCGCGGAGGGACCATCCACCTGATGCGAGGCTTCGATGTCGAGCAGGCGTTGGCCACCATCGAACGCGAGAGGATCAATTTCACGTTCCTAGTCCCGTCCATGATCTATACGCTGCTCGACCATCCGTCGCTCGACCGACATGATATGTCTTCTTTGGAGACGCTGCTCTACGGTGCCTCCTCGATTACGCCACCGAGGCTTCTCGAAGCGATCGAGCGCCTAGGCCCGGTCATGTCGCAGGCTTACGGACAGACCGAATGTCTTCCGCTCAGCGTCCTGCGGCGCGCGGATCATAAAGCGGATACACCGCACCTTCTGAGCTCATGCGGGTTTCCTGCGGCGTCCGCGACCGTCGCGTTGCTCGACGAAGACGGCGATCCGATTCCCGCCGGCGAAACAGGGGAGATTTGCGTGCGCAGCCCGGCAGCGCTCGACAGATATCACAATCTGCCGGACCTCACCGCGGAAACCCTTGCGGGCGGCTGGCTGCACACCGGCGATATCGGAACGCAGGACGAGCAGGGTTGTTGTTGACGATCGCCCATGCGAGGAACGACGTTCCGCTCCGATAAGGGAGCGGCGTTATGAGCCTTGGCGTTTCGAGTGGGGATCTGATCGGCTCCTGGAGCCTGAGTTTTTCGGACATCGCGTTCGTGACCGGCAAAGCGGAGACGGCACGACTGGGATTGGCGGTTCAGCTTAGATTTTTCGCCGGGCATGGCTTCTTTGTGCCGGATCATGCGTCGATACCCTCCGACGGTGTCTTGTATCTGGCGGAGCAACTTGGTCTCGATGCCAAATCCGTGAACCACTATGATTTTTCCGGGCGCACCGCCCGCCGGCATTGCGCGGAGATTTTGCGGCATCTCGGGTTCCGCCGTATGACGCAGACGGATCGCAGGGCGTTGTCGAGGTGGATTTCCGACGATCTTTGTGCGGGCGGGCAGCCGATCAATGCCATGCTCGAGCATGTTTTCCTGTGGTGCCGCGACCGCCGTATCTATGGGCCGTCGCGCAAGGAGCTGGAACGCCTCGTCCGTTCGCAACGACACCTCTATCTGGAGGCCCTGTTGGCCCGAGTCCGCGATCGGCTTGCGCCGGATGCGGTCGCCTTGCTGGAAGCCTCGCTCGCCGATCCCGATGGCCCGACCGGCTTCAACACGATGAAGGGGGATGCAGGTCAGGCGACGCTCGAAAACATTCTTGGCGTGACCGCCAAACTCGCCTTTATCCAACGGCTTGCTCTTCCCCGAGATTTCCTATCGGTCACGGGCAAGGCATGGGTCGATCAGATCGTTCGCCGGGTTGCCGGCGAGAAAGCCTCGGAGATGCGCCGGCATGTACCGGCGCGCCAGCTCGGGCTCTATGCCGTTTATCTGATGGCGCGGGAAGCTCAGCTTACGGATGCGATGGTCGACCTGCTGATCGAGACGGTCCATAAGATCGGATCGCGCTCGAAACGCAAGGTGGTGGGCGATATCGCGAAAGACATCGAGCGGGTCTATGGCAAGGAGCGACTCCTGGTCGAGATTGCCAGCGCTTCGATCGACGATCCATCCGGGCGCATCTGCGATGTCATTTTCCCAATCGCCGGCAAGGACAAACTGGCGGCGATCATCAAGGAAAGCCAGGCAAAGGGCGCCTTGGATCGGCGGATCTACAAGGTGATGCGGAGGTCATGGGCCAATCATTATCGCCGTATGCTGCCAAGCCTGCTTTCGGCACTGGAGTTCCGGTCGAACAACGCCGTGTGGCGTCCGGTGCTGGCGGCCCTGGACTGGATCAGAAGCAAAGTGGATGATGGATGCCGCTACGTGCCGCCGCACGCAGTGCCGGTCGACGAGGTCATTCCGGCGAGATGGCGCAGTTCCGTCATTGATGAAGAGGGGCGCGTAAACCGGATCAGTTATGAGCTTTGTGTCCTCGCGCAACTGCGCGATCGCATCCGTTCTAAGGAAATCTGGGTTGTCGGGGCGGACCGATACCGCAATCCCGATGACGATCTTCCCAAGGACTTCGATGCGCGGCGAGAAGCATATTACACAGGATTGAACCTGACGGCGGATGCGCGTGCATTTTCAAGCGCCATCCGGGAAGAGCTTGCTCAGGAACTGTTGCTCCTCAATGCCAATATTCCCCGGAACGACAAGGTTCGGCTGCTGTGGCGCGGCGAGAACCGTATATCTCTCACCCCGTTCAAACCCTTGCCCGAACCCAGGGGTCTCGCCTCGATCAAGACCGAGATCGGCCAACGCTGGCCGATGACCGGGCTGCTCGACGTACTGAAGGAGGCTGCCCTTGATACGGGACTTCTCGAAGCGTTCGAAACATCGGCCTCGCGTGTTGCACTGCCGAAAACCGCGCTGGATCAACGTCTCCTGCTATGCCTCTACGGCCTGGGAACGAATGCCGGGCTCAAGCGGATCGCCGGCGCCACCCCCGATGTCAGCTATGAAGAGCTGCTGCATGTCCATCGCCGCTTCGTTCATGCCGCGGCGCTCAAGGAGGCGTGTGCCAGGGTTGCGAATGCGACCCTGGCAATCCGCAATGCTGCAGTCTGGGGGGACGCCGGCACGGCCTGTGCGTCAGATTCCACAAAGTTCGGAGCCTGGGATCGCAACCTGATGACGGAATGGCATGCGCGTTATGGTGGACGGGGCGTCATGATCTACTGGCATGTCGAACGACGCGCGACATGCGTCTATTCCCAGCTCAAGCGCTGCTCTTCCTCCGAGGTCGCCTCCATGATCGAGGGCGTGCTGCGCCATTGCACCGACATGGAAATCCAGCGACAATATGTTGATAGTCATGGCCAAAGCGCGGTTGGCTTTGCATTTTGCCGGCTTCTCGGATTTGAGCTTGCACCCCGCCTGAAAGCGATCGCTCGCCAGAAGCTGGCTCTTCCCGATGTCGGCATGCGAACGCGGCTTCCCCACTTGCAGCCGATCCTCTCCAGTCCGATCAACTGGGATGAGATCGAGCAGCAATATGACGAGATGGTCAAATATGCAGCCGCGATGCAGACAAAAACCGCCGACCCGGAGGCGATCCTGCGCCGGTTTAGCCGCTCCGAGGTGATGCACCCGACCTACAAGGCGTTGAGTGAGCTGGGCCGCGCGGTCAAGACGATCTTCCTGTGCCGGTATCTGCGCGAGGAGTCCTTCCGCCGCGAAATTCATGAAGGCCTGAATGTCGTTGAAAACTGGAACAGTGCCAATGGGTTCGTTTTCTTCGGCAAGGGCGGCGAGATCGCCACTAACCGCATCGATGAGCAGCAGCTCTCGGTCCTGGCGCTACATTTGCTGCAAGCGTCGCTTGTCTATGTGAACACCCGAATGCTTCAGAGCGTGCTGGTGGAACCGAAATGGACGGGCCGGATGACGCCGGATGATTATCGCGGCCTCACACCGCTGATTTACAGCCACGTCAATCCTTATGGCCGCTTCGACCTCGATCTGAATAGCCGGATCGATTTTGGGCGGCTTGCTGCCTGACCGGGGCCTTTCCGCTCGCACCATTTGGGTGCACCCGAACGTGACGATCGGAAGTGACATATACGACATGTCACAAAAGGGTGGTTCCGTCACCAATGTTACTGTACGAGGGCAAAGCCACCCTAATGTGACGGATTTGCCCATGACCCGCGTCGGCTACGCCCGCGTCAGCACCATCGACCAGGATCTCGACATCCAGGTTGCCCGGTTGAAGGCAGCGGGCTGTGAAATCCTCCGCTCCGAAACAGGCTCGGGCGCATCGCGCACTGGACGCACGGAGCTTGAGACGATCATGCAGTTCCTGCGCGCCGATGACGAACTCGTCGTCCTGCGTCTCGATCGGCTCGGTCGCTCCACACGCGATGTTCTCAATCTGGTTCATGAACTCGACCAGAAGGGAGCCTCATTGCGGGTGCTTGAGCCGGAGGTGACGACGGCCGGAAGCATGGGGCGGATGGTGATCACCATTCTGGGCATGGTCGCGGACATGGAACTGACGTTCATCAAGGACCGGCAGCGCGCCGGGATCGAGGCGGCGCGCGCCGAAGGCGTCTACAAAGGCCGGAAGAAAAACATCGATGACGATGAAATCCGACGCCGGATCACCGCCGGCGCGAGCAAGGCCAGCGTCGCGCGCGACCTCAAGATCTCAAGAATGACCGTCTATCGGGCGCTTGACGTCATTCCTTCAAGGATCGGGCTGCCGGAAAAGCCGCCTTCTGTCACCATCGCCCTGCATCTGACCATCGAGAACTTCAACAAGCATGGTCGTGGCAGAAAGCCCGCTCGCGAGCGCATTGAGGCGATGCTGGAGCGGGATTACCAGATGCAAAAGACCGGGAACTGCGATTACACGCTGACCGTCGCCTATGATCAGGGTGCCGATGGCGTCAGCCTCGATGATGAGATCGCATCTCTCCAGACAGAGATGTTCAACATCGCAGAGAGCTACAGGTGCTCGATCGAGACCGATGTTTACGAGATTGGAGGACAAGAGCGAGCCTGGTAGATCGCCATGTTCAATCTTTGTTCTTCAACATGGCCAAAATCGCAGCTTCGGGCCGACTGGGCCCTATACCCAGCGCCTGTTCTGGGATCTGGGCGGGGATTCTTCGCCCTTCCGTAACATCGATTTCATGCCCGAACTTTTCTACCTGCTACCGGCCGTATCGAAGGGCACATTGGCGTTCGGCGGACAGGCGGGGCTGCGCCATGAGTCCAACGGCCGCGATGGGTTGGCGTCGCGCAGCCTCAACACCCTCTATGTCCAGCCTGTGGCGACGATACCGATCGGAGACTACAAGCTGTCGCTGGGCCCGCGCTACTCCTTCTATGTCGGTGACCTTGAAGACAATCCGGATGTGAAACGCTATCGCGGCCACACGTCCTTGTTCGCGGAGTTTGGCCGTGACGACGGGCTGCGACTGACTACCAACAGCCGCATTAATTTCTCGTCGGGCAAGGGCGCAATAGACGCTGAGCTTTCCTATCCGCTGGACAAGATCGTTGACACCAACCTCAACGTCTATGTCTTCGGCCAAGCCTTTGCTGGCTATGGCGAAAATCTGCTCGATTATGACCGCAAGGCGACACGACTGCGGCTTGGGGTCGCTATCGTCCGCTAATCCGGAACCGGGCAGAATCTATCGTAAGGTAGCGGGCCCGGCGTTGGACGTCCCCTTACCCTGATGCAAAAGTGATTTATGCATCATCGGAAGGCCAACGGCGTAAGAGTCTGTTTGAGAATTCATGAGATGATCGGGAGATTGCCATGTTACGTATTTTTATTGCTGCCACTACTATGGCAGTCTTGCTTTGGTCGCTGCCTGTATCCGCTGAAGAAATCCCTCGCTGCTCCTCCTCGTCTATTCCCGCAGCAGACAAGGCGCGCCTCACGGCGGAATACAAGCGGCGGTTTCTGGCTGAAGGGAAAACCAAGGCCGATGCCTGGGCCGGTGAGCAGGGAAGGCGCCATCGCGAAATCATGGAAAGGCAAGGTATCTGTCCCCCACGCGAACCGGCGAATAGCCAAGCCAATTCAGCGCCCCCGCCTCGAGAACAACCGACGAGCAAAAACCGTAAAAAGGGCAAGTGTACCCGTACCGTCTGGCAAACTCGTCATATAGCGAGCGCAGGTGGAGGCCCAATGAATACGATTAGGGTGCCTGTCTGCGTGAACTAAGCGAGCGACAGCAATGCTGGTGTGTTCGGTTATCCCGCCAAAGGGCACACAGGAAAAGCTCTGGTGCGAAGTCAAAAGTTTCGCATCAAACCAAAAGCCGCGCTTTTCCGTGCCCTTCCCTGATGCAAAAATCTGATGCAGAATCGCGCCATGATTTACGGCTATGCGCGCGTCTCCACCAACGGCCAAGATTTGGCCCAGCAGCTCGCCCAGCTTGAGGCGGCGGGCTGCGCGAAGATCTACCGCGAGAAGATCAGCGGCGCGTCGGCCGAGCGGCCCCAGCTCAAGCGCGCGATCGGCGCGCTCGATCCCGGCGACGTGCTGATGGTGACGGCGACCGATCGCCTCGCCCGCAACACGCGCGACCTCTTGAACATCCTCCATGCGGTAAAGGAGGCCGGGGCCGGCTTCCGCTCGATCGCCGAACCGATGGTGGACACGACCTCGCAGCTCGCCGAAGTTGTGATTGCCGTTCTAGGCGTCGCGGCCAGCTACGAGCGCCAGCGGATCGCCGAGCGCACCAGCGCTGGCCGCGCCCAGGCCAAGGCGCGCGGGGTCAAGTTCGGCCGCAAGAGCGCCCTCACCCCGCACCAGCAGGCCGAGGCGCGGCGCAAGCTCGACGCAGGCGACACCCAGCGATCGGTCGCGGCGCTGTTCAACGTCAGCCAAGCGACGATTTCGCGGCTACAGGGGTGATGAGCGACGCCCCCCGCCCTCTCTGGCGTTGATTTAGGCGGCGATCGCCGGCGCACATTCCCAGCGCCTGCCATGCCAGCGGAATCCTACCCGCTGCGCGTTGCTGATCGCTGGCGGCTCGCCCTTGCGCCAGAAGGCGCGCATCTTTGCCTGATCGTCAAGATGAGCGTCGGCCACGATCGCGCGCGCGGCCTGGATGAACTGCCCATGCCCGAACACATAGACCAGCGAGGCGGGCGGCATGGCGGCGAGCCGCGCCAGCGCGGCCTCGCAGCGCCGGAGCAGGGTGGCGAAGCTCTCCGCCCCTTCCCCGTCGCAATAATCAGGATCGGCCGCGCTCCAATAGCGTTCGAGGTGCGGCATCCGCTCCGCGCTGCGCGTGCCGTTCCAGCGCGCCGGTTGCAGATAGGTGAACTCCTCTATCGGCCACACTTCCACCGGCACGCCGGGAAAGCGCGCGATCGTTGGCGCAGCCGTCTGCTGCGTGCGGGTATAGGGCGACGTGACGATGAGCGCGGGCGCTTCTATCCAGCTCGCCGCGACTTCGCGTGCCTGTTCCTGGCCCAGCTCCGTCAGCTCGATCGCGCCGAGATCGTGGCAGGGCACGCCGGCGTTGCCGGTAGATTCGCCGTGGCGAATGAAGATTACGCGCATGGCTATTCAAACAGTTCCGCATGAGTGCCGGCGCGCACGAAGTTCACCAGATTCCCCTCAATCGTATAGATCAGCAGGAAATCGCCGCCGATATGGCACTCGCGATGATCGCTCCAATCGCCTTTCAGCGGATGATCCAGCCATTCCGGGCCTAACGGCGCGTCGTTGGCGATGAGCATCATCATCGCCTCCTTGAGCTGTTTCATGTTGTAGCGCCCGCTGCGCGACAGCCGCTCCCAATCCTTGACGAACCTTTTTTCGTAGGACGCCTCTCTTGGGAACGCCGCCCGCTTACTGCTGGCGGGCTTCTTGGTCGAGGGCATCGAACATTTCCTGGGCATCGGTGAAACGGGCGCGGCGAGCCTTCATCGTCGCGCGGGACGCCTCGATCGCGGCGCGCGTCTCGGCGTTCGGCACCTTCAGCTCGAACGGCAACGCATGATCCTTGGCGACCCGCGTGAGGGTCATGCGGACCACATCCGAGACGGTCAGCCCCAGCTCGGCCAGCACGGCGGCGGCTTCATCCTTCAATGTTTCGTCGATGCGCGCGCGCACGAAAGCGGTAGCGGCCATTGGAACCTCCTTAGTCAAGCCGATAATGTAGCTCAGTTGAGCAACAATTTCAATCCAGGCTAGGGGGCGGCGCCTGCCGCTGGCGCGGCACCGTGGCCCTACTCGCTTCGTTCCCCAAGCCCGCAAGCGGTCTTGGCCCAAGGTGACGACCCACATGGCGGGGGCGAGATCGCAAGCGGGTCTCGCTTCATGGTGCCGGCGTGCGCCGGCGTCGATCCTGTTTGAAGGGGGAAAGGCGGTCCCGGCCGCCTCTCCCCCGCAACGGGATTAGACGGGGCCGTGCCTCGCTGCGCTGCGGCCGCACCACCCCCATCGAATCCCGCTGCCCCCCTCTCTCGCCGGCGTTCTTGGGCGTCCGTGTTCCGGCCGATGGCATGGCCATCGCCGAACAGGCGATTTGAAGGGAGTAAGGACGATGACCCACGAAACCCGCGAAAGCTGGCTCAATGCGGTGGCGGCGGGCATGGCCCCGCTGTTCGAGGTGCTGGACGCCCCCCTGCCCGACCGCGTGCGCGTGGCGATCGGCTTCACCAGCAGAGGCGCGAAGGCCAAGGCGATTGGCGAGTGCTGGGATAATCGGTTGAGCGCGGACGGGCATTTTGAAATCTTCATCCGCCCGGACCTGGCGCACGCGCCCGACGCGATGCCGGCGCAGATCGCAGCCATCCTCGCGCATGAGCTGGTCCATGCCGCTGTCGGCATCCCGGCAGGGCATGGGAAGACGTTTAACGGGTCGCCCTTGGGCTGGGGCTGGTCGGGCCGATGCGCGCCACCACCCCCGGCGAGGCGTTCCTTGCGGCCATCGCGCCGATCCTGGAGTGCGTTGGCCCCCTCCCCCATGCCCGTCTCGACACGGACGGGGAGTCGACCGCGCCCAAGAAGCAGAAAACCCGGATGCTCAAATGCGAGTGCGCGACGTGCGGCTATACCGTGAGGACCGCGCGCAAATGGCTTGAGCAGGCCGGAGCGCCGCTTTGCCCGATCGAGGATCACGGCCAGATGGAGCATGAGCCGCTGGACGATGACGACGCCGAACCGGAGGAATGATGCGGCGCGCTTTCGTCATTTCAGATTCAGCGCCTCCCTATCGTCATTTCGGGAACGACAGGGCTTCCCCTCCCGGTCTATTGTGTATACAAGTATAGGATTATACGTGTAGGAGTGTAGCATGAAGGTTCTCGCCATTCTCTCACAGAAAGGCGGCGTTGGGAAAACGACGCTCGCGACCTGTCTGGCAGTCGCGGCCGAGCAGGCGGGCAAGGTCGCCGCGATCATCGACCTGGACCCGCAGGCGACGGCCTCGTTCTGGAAGGACGTGCGCCAGCTCGACACGCCCGCCGTGGCGTCGATTCAGCCGGTGCGCCTGCCCGCTATGCTCAAAGCCTGCGAGGACGCCGGCACCGATCTTGTCGTGATCGACGGGGCGGCGGTCGCGCGCGACGTGGCCTATGAGGCAGCGCGTCACGCTGATTTCATCCTGATCCCGACTAAGACGGCCGTGTTCGACACGATGAGCATGACGCACACCCTCGACGTGGTGCGCCAGCTCGACCGCGCCTTTGCCGTGGTCCTTACCTTCGTGCCCCCGCAAGGTCAGGAAACTGGCGATGCGATTCAGGCCGTGGCGGAGCTAGGCGCGACGGTTTGCCCGGTGACGATCGGCAACCGCAAAGCCTTTTTCCGCGCCCAAGCCGCAGGCCGGGCCGTGCAGGAGTTCGAGCCGCATGGGCCAGCGGCCGACGAAATCCGCCGACTATACGAGTATACAAATATACGCCTATACAATCAGGCGGAGGTGGCGTGATGGCGAAGGGCGGAAACAGTCTGCAAGCGGTGCTGAACCGCGCCAAGGCGGACGGAGACGCGGCCCCGGCCCCAGCGTCGGCGATCGAGCCGGTAGACGTGACCCGCAAGGCCCCGCCGAGCGGCCGACAGGGGACCAAGCTGATTGGCGGGCATTTCCCTCCCGAGGTCAGCACGCAGCTTCGCATTATCGCGGCCGAGGAAGGGACGACCGTTCAAAGCCTGCTGGGCGAGGCGCTGGACGACCTGTTTGTGAAGAAGGGAAGGGGGCGCATCGCCGGCTAGTATAGATGTATACAATTATACACCTATACATCTATACACCTATACTAGCGCAAGGGGGCAGTCTTGTGCTTGTTGCGACAGAAGCCGATGAAGGCGGCGCGGGGGCTTTTCAGTTCCGGCCGCCCGCTGTCGATCCACCATGACACCCATTGGTCATAGAGCGCGTAAACGTCATAGCCAGGCGCAACGCTCTTGGCGTCGTGGAAGCCTTCGGGGTCGATATAGGGCCGCTCGGGTTCCGCCTCGATCGCCTCGACCGTATCCAGAGCCTCGCGATTGCGGAACGTGACCGTATCGCCGTTCATTTCCACGGCATAGTCGGGCAGATGATCGTGCGCGACGAGATCGCGCAGCATCGAGCGGAACACGCGCAAATGGCTACTCGCGCCGGTCTTTTTCTGTAGCGTTTCGACCGAGATCGACCATTTTTCCTGCGCGCCGCAATGCTTGCGCGCCAGCTCGTAGATACGCCGTTCGAGCGGCTTGCGGAGGCGGAAATAGTCGCGATGGAGCGTCAGGACGCTGCGCCCCTCAACCATCTTGAACAGCCAGTCGGATAGCGTGACCTTGATTTCCGACATTTGGCCGGAGCGGGTTTGCCGCACGATCCGCCATTCATTGATGAGGCCGAAACCTTCGGTGATTTCCTCGCCATCGGCCTTGATATTCGTGGTGATCCGCGTCCCCGACAGCCGCTCGAACGCGCTCCGCAGCCGGTCATAGCCGTCGCCATCGGTTTGCCGGTTGGTCCACACCAGTAGATCGCGAGCAGTGAGGTGCAAGGTGCGGCTCGGTCGCTCCCCCTGGTTCATCTTCCCGATGAGCTGGGAGATGCAGTAGATCAGAATATCCTTGTCGTGGATCGTCGCCAGCCCTTTGACGCTGGGGACGATTTCGAGCTTGTTGCCGTTATGCTCATAGCGGAACACGCGCCGATCGGGCTTGGTCGCGAGCGAGAAAATCGGATGCTCCATCGAGGCCATGTCATCCTTGGGGATGGCGTCGAGAACATCGCAAATGAACAGATCGGGATCGGGGTAGCGAACAGGCAGCAGGGGAGGGCGTCCCTCCGCGCCGTTCGGGGTTTCATTGACGGCAAGCGGGAGTTCGGGGTTTCGTTGACGGTCAGGCTCGATTCGGGGTTTCATTGACGCGCACCGTAGATTCGGGGTTTCATTGACGCAACGGAAAAGTTCGGGGTTTCATTGACGGGTGATCGCGATTCGGGGTTTCGTTGACGCAGATTCGGGGTTCTGGAGTCACCAGATTCGGGGTTCCGTTGACGCCGAGGGCAAAAAAACGCCCGATTATTCTAATATTTTCAGTTGCTTATGAAACCGCCAAAATCCCGTAACACGACTCTTTAACCCATATATTAACACTAGGCCGACCTGTGGATAACTTTAACCGCAGCGCCCACTCGACGCCGGATCATCGTGGTTTCACCCACCAGCGTCCCGCCAGATCGAACAACTTGTCCTGATTTTCGGGACAGAGGCAGCATGATCCACTCGCGCCGCGCTACCGGCACCGGTCAGAGGGAAGAAAAGCGCCGCCTCTTGGGGGCTTCGCCCCCGCCGGCTCGCGGCCTTCGGCCGCCCCGGATCGCTTTGCGATCCTCCCACCCGGCATCCCCATGATGAGCCGGCTTCGCCGGCACGCTTTTTGCTAGATTGAGGATCGTTTAAACGCCCCGCTTCTATCGACACCACAGCGCCAGCGGCACCGTCGCAATTGGCTTTCCAGGAAAGCCAGGCGGATAGGGCGGTGATCGAGCCGAGAGGGCAGGGGAGGCGGAAACGTCGCAGCAGGGGCGATTTCCGGGCCGCTGGGCTTCATTCTGGACGTTTGGCAGGCCGGGGAGGGTCCAAGCGGCAATGGCGCTCTACGGGCTTCCCATGCGGCCGATTTCTGGAAAGCTAGATCCTCGCGAGGTCGGGGATCGAAACGGCGAGCCTCAAGGTTTGTGCGCCAGGCAACGATTTCACGGATTTGGCCCCGAACATTGCTGCGGGAGAGGGCGGAATCCTACGCCAAGAGCCGGCAGGGCAGGGCGCGGAAAGTCCGCTAAACAACGCCAAGGGCGAACAGACGGCGAACATGTATATTTGTATACGCCTATACATTCGCGCCTAGTGGCGCGTCCGCTTCGGTGGCGTCGGCGCGGCCATCAGCTCATCAAAGGCGGAGTCATCGCCCAATGCGTAGCGGCGCAGCGGATCATCCTCGGTCATGCGGCCGGCCTGGACTTCGCGCCATGTCACATATCGCAGCCGGCTCCGGTCCAACGCGCCATCGACAAGACATTCCGCGCGCAGGAACATCCATATCTGGCCCTGCCGGTGCTGGGCGAAGGCTTCAAGATCGCCGTTCGTCTCTTGGAGATGCACCGCCACAAGATCGCAGACGAGATTGAATATCCGCATGAGGCCGAGCCGGCTTTCCTCATCGGTGATCGCTTCGTGCAGCTCCAACACTTCGTCGCGGATCGCCGGAAGAGGTGCGGAACCGCTCTCTCCATAGGCCATGAGCCGGTCCCAAAGATCAATGACGCGTTGGTCCATATTCTATCCTTCCGCCCTTGGCGGCAGTTCTGACACTATACAGCAAACGGCCTTTTTCACTTCGTCGATAGTGTCCGTTCACGCCTTGTCGAACTTCCCGGCGAACTCGCGATCGGCGTAGTAGCGCAGCTTGGCGGCGACGATCGGCCGTTGCCCCGCAAGGAACAGGAGCTGCAAATCCTCGCGCAGCGTGCGGACTTCATCCGGCGTCAGCAACGGCCGCGCTACATGCTGCGATCCGAACGATATGCCGGTTTCCTCCGCGTCGATCGCGCGGCTCATCGTCTCGAACACGACTGTCTCCTGGCCGAGCAGATCGGAGACGAGCCTGGCGCTGTCGTGATCGTTGACGCCGAACACTTGCAGCACGCCGGCGTTGGACAGGAAGGTGCCGGCGCGGCGCTCGTAGAGCGCGCGGAGCTGGTGAACATCTTGCAGGATCGGCCAGAGCTGGATGCCATAGCCGGCCATCAGGCCCATCGCGCGCTCGACGGGTTCGAGGCGGCCGAGGGCGGCGAACTCATCGAGCAGGAACAGGACGGAGCGGGCAGGGGAGGACGGCGCGCGCGCCAGATCGGTCAGCCCTTGCGCGAGCATCAGGCGCAGCCAGCGGGCATAGGTGGCGAGCCGATCGGGCGGCAACACCAGATAGACGGTGGTGGCGTGCGCCTTCACATCGGCGAAGGTGAAATCCGAGCGCCCCAGCACGGCCGACATGCGCGGCGAATCGAGGAAATGGGTATGGCGCTGCGCGGCCGACAGCACGCCGGCGGCCTCGCGATCGGACTTGCCCAGGTGGCGGTTCGCGGCGCGGGCGATCAGGCCGCGCGCCTGCGTGCTGCGCGACATTTCCCGCAGCATCCTTTGGAAATTATCGGGCGCGAAGGTGAGGCAGTCGCGCACCGCTTCCAGCGTGCGGTCCTGGCCTCGCGATTCCGGGTCGCACGCCACCCACAGGAGGATGCCGGCGATCAGCGCCTTGGCTTCCTCGTTCCAATGCGCCTCGCCGGCTTCGCCGGGAGCGTCATAGACCAGCGCGTCGGCCAGCGTCATGCAGTCGTCGGCGAGATCGAGGCCGGCAGGGTCGATGCGATCGAGCGGATTGAAGGCAGCGCCGGGAAGGCCCGTCACCCCGAACGGATCGAGGACATGGACCGGGCCGAACTTTGCCCGATGGCGGGCGGTGATGCGGGCATTCTCGCCCTTGGGGTCGATGCAGACGACCGGGCCGGGATAGTCGAGCAGGTTGGGAATGATGGTCCCCACGCCCTTGCCGGTGCGCGTCGGCGCGATCGTCAGCAGATGCGAGGGGCCGGCATAGCGCAGCAGCCTGCCGTTCTTGCGGTCGCGGCCGATCAGCAGGCCGTCGCCATTTTGGGCGAGGGGGCGAGTTTCCCGATCGGTGGCGAAGCGGGCCGAGCCGTGCGTGGCATCGCCGGCAGGGCCGCCGTAGCGCAGGATCAGCGGTTGAAAGAGGGCGCGCAGCGCGACGAGGATGACGACGATCGCCGTCAGCATCATGACGGTCTGATAGATATGGGAATCGTGGGCCAGGCCGAGCAGCCTGCCAAGAATGAGCGGCACCCCAAGCCCCAGCACCAGGCCGGTGATGAGGAACAGGACCAGGACGCCGAACAGGTGGCGGATGAGGGCGACCGGGCTGGTGACGAGGGCCGTGATCGCCCATATCGGCTGTTCGCGCGCGAGCCGCGCGAGGTTGCGGATCGCGCGGCCGAGCTGGCGGAACCATTCCATCATCAGGATTCCCTCCCGCTGTCGTTTTCGAGATGTTCGGCGCAGATCGCGGCGGCGATCGTGTGGAGATGCTTCACGCGGTCAACGAGCCAGGCCAGTTCGTCGGGGGTGATTTCATAGGCATGGGAATAGCGCGCCTCGACATAGGCGCGCTGGAGCTGCGCAAAATGGCGGCGGGCGGCGCGGGTATCGCGCGGCCAGGCTTCGATCAGCCGGGGATCGAGATTTTCGGCAAGCGAGCGCAGGATGCCGATGCGGTGCGATTTGGGCGCGTAGAGCGTCAGGACGAGCAGCAGGCCATGATAGGCGCGCTCGACGGCCTGGTGGAGCATGAACGCGGCATGGTTGGTCTCGCCGTCGCGGATCGCATATTCGGCGAGCGTCAGGCAGTATGCGGCATCGGGGAGCCACTTGTCATAATGCGCCCTGGCTTCGGCGTGGCGTTCCTGCGCGTCGAGCTGGCGCGGCACGGCGAGGCGCTGTCCCGGCGCTTCGTAGAGGGCGATCCCATCGCGGGCTATGTCGGCGAAGAAGGGACGGCCGCGCGCGAGCTGGTCGTTCACGTCCATCAGCGAATGGACGATGAAATTGACGGGCGTGGCGAGCTGGCGGGTGACGGTCAGCTCGCGCACCAGATGATCGTCGGCGACAGCCCACCATGTTGCAGATCGGTGAAGGTCTCGGAGTTGACGATGACGAGCAGATCATAGTCGGAGATATAGCCGCTGGCGCGATCCTCGACCCAATCGCCGCGCGCGTAGGAGCCGAACAGGATCAGCTTGAGGATGCGGCCGCCCTTGCGCTTGTCGGAGAGCTTGGTTTTGACGGCATCCTCAAATTCATCGAACAGGACGCGGGCGACCCGTTCCAGCTCGCGGCGCTTGGCGGCGGGAAGATGATCGAGGCCGGCGCGCATGGTCAGCGCGCTTCGGGCAGGTCGATAGCGGTGATGCCCTGAGCGGCGGCGATGGCGTCCACCAGGCTATCGACGGTTTCCATGCGATGGCTGGGCCAGTCGCGTGAGACGGTGACATAGCCGGCGTCGGTCTGGACGTTGATGATCGCCGTGGCGGGCAGCAGATCGAGCAGGGTTGCGAGCTTGTCCTGAATATCGGGGGTGATGTGGTCGATGCCGGGGCCGACCATCAGGAGCTGCCAGGAAAGGCGCGAGGTGTCGTCAGTCATGGGCGGTCTGTTCCTTGCTGTCCTGTCCTTCCGCTTCCGCGTCGAACGCACGTTTGCCGCGCCGCTTCCAGAGCGCGAGCGCGTTGCCATCATCACGCGCGCGGGCGGCAAGATCGAGCATCGCGCCGTAGAGCGTTGCGCGATCGTCGTCGGCCAATTCGACGAGGCCGGCCTTCTGGACGAGGCCGCCCAGCTCTATGAGATGGCGGGTGCGTTCGCGGCGCTGCACGACCCATCCTCTCGTATCGGTGCGGCGCTTGGCGGCTTCAACCCTGTGCCTCGCCTGCGCCAGTCTGGTTTCCGCTTTCGCCGTTGCCGCCAGAGCGTCGCCCAGCCTTGCGCCCGCGTCCCTGAAAGAAGGCCGCGCCCCGCGAGCGCAACGCCTCCTTTTCGCCAGCGTCGGCCGATTCCACGGCAGCGAGCAGCGCGCCGGCGAGTGTGTCGAGATCGAGCGCATCGGCCCCGGTTGCCGTCACCAGTAACCCAAGTTGCTCGATCTTCTTGGCCTTGATAGACTTGGCCTTGTCGCTCAGTGCCCGCAATTCGGCGTCATAGTCGCGCGTTTTTCGCATCACTCTCTCCCTCGCGCCCGTCGAACAGGAGCCGCACAGTAGCACGATCGCGCTGGCAGGACAGCGGTTCCATCATGAAATGCGGCCAAGTCAATCACGCGAACGGCAGAGAGTGGTGAGTGCGCGCTTATACGTCGTTGCCGACGTGCGCTAAGAAGGGCAGTATAGCGGCTGTCATGGCGATCTACCATTTCTCGGCCAAGGTCATCAGTCGCGCCAACGGATCGAGCGCCGTTGCGTCGGCTGCCTATCGTGCGGCGGAACGGCTGCACGACGACCGGCTCGGGCGCGACCATGATTTCTCGAACAAGGCCGGCGTCGTTCATTCGGAAATCCTGTTGCCCGAAGGTGCGCCGGAGCGTTTAAACGACCGCACGACCTTGTGGAACGAGGTCGAGGCGGGGGAGGTCAGGAAGGACGCGCAGCTTGCCCGCGAGGTAGAGTTCTCGATTCCGCGCGAAATGAATCAGGTGCAGGGCGTCGCGCTCGCCCGCGAATTTGTCGAAAAGCAGTTTGTCGAACGCGGCATGGTCGCGGACCTCAATGTCCATTGGGACATGGGCAAGGATGGGATGCCCAAGCCCCACGCGCATGTCATGCTGTCGATGCGCGAGGTGGACGGGGAAGGGTTCGGGAAGAAGGTCCGCGAGTGGAACCGAACCGAGCTGTTGGAGAGGTGGCGCGAGGCATGGGCGAACCATGTCAACGAGCGGCTTGCCGAGCTGGATATTGATGCCCGCATAGATCATCGCACCTTGGAGGCACAGGGGATCGACCTGGAGCCGCAGCACAAGATCGGGCCAGCGGCATCGCGTATGCCCGAACAGGGCCTTGAGGCGGAGCGGGTCGAGGATCATGCGCGGATCGCGCGCGAGAATGGCGAGAAGATCATCGCCAATCCGGAAATCGCGCTCGACGGTATCACGCGGCAACAGGCGACGTTCACGCGGCGCGACCTGGCGCAGTTCGCGTTCCGGCACAGCGACGGCAAGGACCAGTTCGACCAGGTGATGAGCGCGGCGCGGACCAGCCCCGAGCTGGTGGCGCTGGGCAAGGACGGACGCGGCGAGGACCGCTTTACCTCGCGCGATATGATCGACACCGAGCAGCGGTTGGAACGCGCCGGCGATCGGCTTGCTGGACGGGAGGGGCATGGTCTCCCGGCGGCAGCGTGGAATCGTGACGCCGCCGCCGGAAGTGGGGGCCTGACACTCGGGGCAGAACAGCAGGCCGCGCTGGCACATATCACCGGCAAGGGCGATCTTTCAATTGTGGTCGGCTACGCCGGCACCGGCAAATCGACCATGTTGGGCGTTGCGCGCGACGAATGGGAGCGCGCCGGCTATCAGGTGCGCGGCGCGGCCCTGTCGGGGATCGCGGCCGAGGGCTTGGAAGGCGGCTCCGGCATCCAGTCGCGCACGATCGCCAGCATGGAATATCAGTGGGGCCAGGGGCGCGAGCTGCTAGGTCCGCGTGACGTGCTGGTGATCGACGAGGCCGGCATGATCGGCACGCGCCAGATGGAGCGCGTGCTGTCAGAGGCCGAGCGGGCAGGGGCTAAGGTCGTTCTTGTCGGCGACGCCGAGCAGTTGCAGGCGATCGAGGCCGGCGCGGCGTTCCGCGCGCTGGCCGAGCGCCACGGCGCGGCCGAAATCAGCGACGTTCGCCGGCAGCATGAGGACTGGCAGCGCGACGCCACGAAGGCGCTGGCGACGGGCCGCACCGGCGAGGCGATCCATGCCTATGAGCAGCACGGCATGGTCCACGCGGCCGACACGCGCGAAGCTGCGCGGGGCGAGCTGGTGGGCCGCTGGGACGCGCAGCGGCTTGCCGATCCGGACAAGACGCGGATCATCCTCACCCACACCAATGCTGAGGTGCGCGATTTGAACCAGGCCGCGCGCGAACGTCTGCGCGACGCCAGCGAGCTGGGGGCGGACGTGCGCGTGTCGGCCGAGCGGGGGCCACGCGACTTCGCCAGCGGCGACCGCATCATGTTCCTGAAAAACGAGCGCGGCCTTGGCGTGAAGAACGGCACGCTGGGAAAGGTCGAGCGCGTTTCGCCCGACAGCATGGCGGTGCAGCTCGACGATGGCCGGAGGATCGCGTTCGACCTCAAGGACTATGCCCATGTCGATCATGGCTATGCCGCGACCATCCATAAGTCGCAGGGCGTGACGGTGGATCAGGCGCATGTGCTGGCGACGCCGGGGATGGACCGTCATTCGGCCTATGTCGGCATGTCGCGGCACCGTGACGGGGCGCAGCTCCACTATGGGCGTGATGATTTTGCCGATCAGCGTCAGCTCGCCCGTGTCCTGTCGCGTGACCGCGCAAAGGACATGGCCGGCGACTATGGGCGTGAGGGCGCTACGGCCGAGCAGGACCGGGTGCGTGCGTTCGCCGAGCGGCGCGAGATCCGGTTCCCGGAACTCGCGCGGGAGATGGTCGCCAAGGTGCAGGCGAAGGCCAAGGGCATGTTCGCCGGCTTCCGCCCGAAACCGACGTCGCCCGAGCCGGTGCGCGACGGCAAAGGGGGGCCGATCAACACCGGCTCCGAGCGGGGATCGCCCGCGCCCAATCAGGCCAAGGCGATCGAACGCTATGCGCGCGTCCAGGCCGATATGGACCGGATGCGCGAGAAGGGCTTGCCTGTGCTCCCGCACCAGAAAGAGGCGCTGGCGAAGGCCGGGGACGCGCTCGATCGGTTGCGCCCCCAGGCGGCTCGGGATTTGGCTTCCGCGTTCGAACGCAACCCCGCACTGGTGCGCGACGCGGCCGAAGGCAAAGCCGGCGGGGCGGCGCGGGCAATGGCCGAGGAAGCCCAGGTCCGTTCCAATCCCGAACTGCGTGCCGACCGCTTCGTGGAGCGCTGGCAAGGTATGGCGCGCGAGCGGGCCGAGCTCGCGCGCAGCGGCGATCGTGCCGGCGCGGAGCGCACGGCCAAGAAGATGGATGGCTTGGCGGGAGGACTGCATCGCGATCCGCAGCTCGAATCCGTGCTGCGGCGGCGCGCGCCCGAACTGGGGCTGGAGATGCGCCGGGATCGTCCGATCAGCCAGGAATTGACCCGTTCGCTGGAAATCGGCCGCGATCGAGGGTTGAGCCGATAAGGAGAGACAATGGCGGACGAGGAATGGGAGGAAGGCGGCGACGCGGCGGCGGAAGCATTCGAGCAGGTGCGCGCCGCGGTCGAGCAGCAGCGCGGCGAGCTGGCATTGATGCGCCGCGCCATCGAGGGACTGGCGGCCGAGCGCGCCAGCATCGACGTGCCCGACTATTCCGAGACGCTGGGGTATGTCGTCCAGGGGCTGGACGGCATCAACGGACGCCTGGACCAGGTTACGACGGCCATCGTGAAGTCGCCGGCGCTGGCGATGACGCCTGCACAGGTTTCGGCGCAGATCAATCGAGCGGCGGCCGACCTTCGCAGCGCCGACCATGCCGCCCTCGCGACCGCCACCGACGAGATGAAGCAGCAGGGGCGCGAGCTGCGCACCGTCGTTCAATCGGCGCTGACGGCGCGGGATCAGAAGGACCGTCAACTATGGTTCGGGTTGAGCGGGTTGCTTATCGGCATCCTCCTCTGGTCCTTCCTTCCCGGTATGGTCGCGCGCGAGATCGCGCCGGCGAGCTGGCAATGGCCCGAACGCATGGCGACGCGGGCTCTTGCCGAGGCGACACCGTGGGATGCCGGGCAGCATTTGATGGCGAGCGCGTCACCGGCGAGCTGGGAGGCGATCGTCGCGGCCGACAGGTTGCTGCGCGACAATCGTGAAAAGATCGAAGGATGCCGGCAAGCGGCAAGGAAGGCGGATCAGCCGGTGCGATGCACGATCCAGGTGGGAGTGAAGAGATAATGGTGATTCCCTACCGCTCGACGCCCATATTCGATGAGGCGACATTGCCCGCTGCCCTGCGCTCCGAACATCGCACCAAGGCCGGTGTGTGGGGCGTGATCCGGGTCATCGAAGGGAGATTGAAGCTCACCTATCTCGACCCGGCCTCGGAGGTGGTCCTTACACCTGACCGGCCAGGGCTGATCTTGCCCGAACAGCCGCATTTCGTGGAACCGCTCGGAGCCATGCGGATGCAGGTCGATTTCTACGATCAGCAGCCAAGCCTTTAGGGAGAGCCATGCCTAAAACAGCCTTGTCATACCCGCTTCTTGCCATCCTCGCGCTTGGTGGCTGTGCGACGCGCGACCCGGCACCGAGTCCCGGCTCGCTTCCTACAAGCCTGTCCCGGCCCGACGCCGAGGCTTTGCCGCATGACCTGACCTATGGCGCGGCGTTAATGACCGTCAAGGTCTACCCGCACCTGGCAGCGAAGGCCGATGCAAACGCCAATCTGTTCATCTCCCCGGTCAGCTTGTCGCAGGGCCTGGGGCTCGCCTACCTTGGCGCGCGGGGCGCCACGCGCGAGGAGATTGGCCGCGTGCTTGGTTGGGATTCGTCCCGCAACGTCCCTGCGCTCATCAAATCCTACAATGCCCAGCTTAACGACACCGGCGATGCCGATACCGCGCTCGGCATCGCGAACGCGCTGTGGCTGGCGAAGGGATTGCCGGTCCGGGACGAGTATGTCGCCGAGGCGCATGCCGGCTTCGGAGCGGCTCCGGAAACCGTCGATTATGCTGGTGATCCCACCGGAGCGGCCGAGCGGATCAATGGCTGGGTTTCGCGCGAGACGAAGGGCAGGATTTCGGAGATCGTCTCTCCGAGCGGCTTCGGGGATGACACCGCCGCTGTGCTGACCAACGCGCTTTACTTCAAGGCGAAGTGGCAGGTGCCGTTCGAGGAGACGGAAACGCGGTCCTTCACGCGTGGCGACGGCACGCGCATCCCGATCACGATGATGAAGCGGATTGGCCGGTTCGACTACCGCGAGACCCGGGAAGGGCAAGCGATCGCGCTGCCTTATGGTCGCAACGGTCGTTTCGTGATGGAGATTTTCCTGCCACGTGACGCGGCAACCCTGCGCCGCTGGGAGCGTGAGCTGAAGGGTGTCGATTTCTTCGCCGGCGAGCAGGGCGGCAATGATCGTTTCGACCTGTCCGCGGAGCAGGCTCGCGAGATGCGGATCGTTCTGCCCCGCTTCGAAGCGAGGTTCGATGAGAGCGTGAAGGCAGCGCTGATCGCAGCGGGCATGCCAAGCGCCTTCGACCAGCAGCGTGCGGACCTGTCGGGGCTCGCCAGCGGTGCGCGCCTCGCGATCGATGACGTGGCGCACGCGACCTTCCTGCGCGTCGATGAGGAGGGCACCGAGGCGGCGGCGGCAACCGCAGTCAAGATCGTCGTGACCAGTGCGCGGATAGAGCCTCAGGTGCCGGAGATGGTGGTCGATCGTCCTTTCCTTGCCACCCTGCGAGACCGAAAGAGCGGCGCGGTGCTGTTTTTCGGGCGCATCGCCGATCCGACAGCGATTCCATAGGCGCACTCAGGCCATGCTCCGTTCAGCCGTGCGGGCGTAGCCTCCCGGTATGATGATGGTGTCGCTATCGCGAGCGATCGGCACGGCTCTGGCCGGTGCGGCGTTGAGCGCGTCCACGCCCGCCATGGCGTGCTCCTGCATCCTGCCCGACAATATCGAGGCAGCGGGACGCGCGGCGTTCACCAAAGCCGATCTTGTTGGTGAGTTGGAGATAGGGCGGGCGCCGGTGACGGCACCGCGCAGTTTCTGGTGCGGGTCGGACGGACGAGCACGACCATGGTTCAGGCCCGGGCATAAGATCGAGCAGAGCCGCCCCGCGCGCGTTATCAGCATCACGAAGGGCCGCGTCTCGGGACCAATTCGCATCCGCACCAGTCCGGTGATGAACATAGGTGGCCGGTGCGGAATGACCGGGAATAGCTGCCAGGTGTCTCTCGGCCGAAGCACCGTTCGGACCGGCCCCATGCTGTTTCGGCGTGTTGCGCCGGGCACCTATGAACCCTTGGACGTTTGCACCCAGTCGGCGTTCACCACCTGGCTCGAACAGCGCCAGAAGCGTCGCGCACTCCCGCAGACGCGGTAACGCTTCGAGGAACCATCGATTTCTTGAATCACCGGCGTGCCATTGATTCAAGAAAGTCGCCGGACTTGGAGAGGCATAATTCGTAGGCTCCGCGCCATGAATGGCGCGAACCTGTCCTTGCCCGAGCCGATCGAGCTGGTGGCGCTCGATCCGGCGCGCAACATCCGCCGGCGCTACAGCATCACCGCGAGCCTCGATCTTTTCGGCATGATCGTTGTGGAAACCCGCTGGGGCCGGATCGGCTCACACGGCCAGGCCCAGCGGCACGCCTTCATCGATCGCGCGGCGGCCGACCGCCACATTGCCGCGACCCTGCGGCGGCGCGGCACGGCCGAAACCCGGATCGGAGTGCCTTACAAGCCGGTGCCCACCGAGATTTGAGCCGCCACCGCCACATCGGCTGCTTGAAGAAACCGGCCGGTGCTACGGCCAGCATGTTGCCGGCTCAAGCGGCGCATCCTCTCCTGGACGACAGCCCTGGCGACCATCGGCCGACCGTAGCGCTCCGCATTCTAGCCGGAAATGGTTCAGCGGGACAGGATGCCGGCGGTCCCTTGCACGTCTGGCGTTCGCCTGTGAGCGCTACGGCGGCGATGGTCATGGCGCGCTCGCGTCGAAATGGACGCTCTGGAAAAGCCTCGTGCCAGATCTTCTCGGCCATCGATGCAAGCTCCTGCGGCGTCGGCGGCCGAGCCTCACGAATGCACGCTATCAAGGCGCGCGGGAACAGGCGCTCCATCGTCTCTCTCCGATCGCGATATGGGAGCCTTATAGCACGGGCGCAGCCCCGATCGACCGGGACGGGACGAAGCGGGCCTTGAAGCGGTCTGGCCGGAAACATCGGCGCCCGCACCCTATATCGCTTGAGGGGCAGGAGAGCCCTGCCCGGAGAATGAGATGCCGTCCGATATACCTGCCCGTGTTCCCTTGCCGATCGCCATGCCCGACAATGCGTTCGGAGCAGCGCTGATCGAGCAGGCGGCGTCGCTCAGCGCCTATGCGCGGCGACTGACTGGAGGGGGCGCCGATGCCGACGACCTTCTGCAGGACACCATGCTTCGGTGCTGGACCGCGCGCGCCAGCTTCGCGGCGGGAACAAGCCTCGCCGCCTGGACCCGGACCGTGATGAAGAACTGCTTTCTCACCGGTCGTCGCCGCGCCCGCTTTCACGCCGACCTGCCCGAGGATGCGCGCGACCGGAGGGCATCGCGTGGATGGTACGCCAGACAACGCTAAGCCCGAACAATACCAGAACGGCGATGTGAGGGCGGTCAACGGCGGAAGTCRATCAGCCCCAGCTCTTGCCACATCCACGTAAAATCATAGGTGGCCATTGGCTCGCCAGTCCCGGATTTTGCCGCACCATTCTCTATATATTTTAGCCAGNATCAGCCCCAGCTCTTGCCACATCCACGTAAAATCATAGGTGGCCATTGGCTCGCCAGTCCCGGATTTTGCCGCACCATTCTCTATATATTTTAGCCAGTCGGCAACTTTCGCCCGGCCTGCCTTTGTACGGGCCAAAGCCCGCGGTGTCTTGTTGCCGAGGGCGGGCACCGCTTCATCAAGCGTTTTGGTATATTCGCGTGTCAGCATCTCATGAACGATGCGCTCCCTTTCGTCCGACGGGATATCGAGCGGCTCTTCCTGCGGAGCGCGGGCGGCGTCATCGGCCATGAACTGGGCCATAGTCCGAATTTCGGTCATAGGTGTGCTCACGCAATCACCGAGCCATTCGCGCATMTGCGTGATCGCTTGCTCCGCGCGGGCGGCGCTATTGACCTCAACGATCAGTTTGCGACCCACCAGTTCGACATTGGCAAAAACAGGTGTGCCGTCCTCCATGGTTGTCACAAAAGCCTGCCCGCCTTTGGTCGTTCGTGGTTTCCTGTTCTTCGTCACTGGCGCCAGCCAGTTCCAGAACGTATCGCTCGCAGGTTCCAGCCATTGCGCCGCGTTCAGCCTGCGAACCACGCTCTTGCCGATCACGCCCTTCGCCAGGGGGAACACGATACGGTGGAACACAAGATCATCGCCATCGGCATTGACCATTTCCGGCACGCTGCCGGACATGGCCTTGCCCAGACAATCAAGCAGCCAGATATTGGTGAAAATCGGACCTGACGCTTTTAGGAGGCCYTCCCTTTCGGGAGGGGACAGTCGGTCAGTACCTGGCCCATCGTCTTCAAGTTGGGAAAAGGCCTCGATCACTCGCCCGGCGCCGTCCGSGCTGAACGGTAATAAGGCGCCGGAAATCCCATGGCGGCCATTCACCTCGATGACCCGTGCGGCGATCTTGTCCCAGTTAACAAGGGTCTGCGTTGCGCTATGTTCGCGCACCGTGACCGGCGCAATATCGCGCAGAAGATCCCGCAAGGTCATCGACTGCCCGGGGACGACCTCGCTAACCTCATAGAGCGACATCACCGTATCGCGCAGTGCGCGCATGTAAGCCTTGTTCGGCGCTTTCTCGTTCCAGCCCCGGCGCTTGAGATACTCATCGACGAGATTGAGGCCTTCAGGCTCGAGTTCCTGTGTGAGCAAGTCTTCGAAAGCACAGCCCCACAGCTGCGCCTCCCAATGATCGCCGATGATGTCGAATATATCATCAGGCTCAAGATCCATCGCATCGCAGGCCGGGCCAAGATGCGCGACGAGCATCTCGTCCATCATCTCGTCCCAGGGCGCACGGCCCAAGTACTTCATCAATCCGGAAAGATCGTGAGCGGATTTCGGTCTGGACATTCAGGCAGGCCTTTCCACGCCAAGGCGGCGCATTTCGCGATAGATAGTCGATCGGCCGATGCCGAGTTGCCGCGCCGCTTCGGTCGGCGAGATACGGGCTTCAACCAGTTTGATCGCGGCATCCACCTTGGACATGTCGAGCGGCTGACGGCCAGGCTGCTTGCCCTTGGCGCGTGCGGCAGCGATGCCGTCCCTGGTCCGCTCGGAAATCAGCCGTCGCTCGAAATGGGCAATGGCCCCGAACACATGGAAGATGAGTTCGCCGGCGGCCGACGATGTGTCGATCTTTTCCTCAAGACTCAGAAGAGCGATGCCCTGGCCGCGTAGCGTCTCGACCGTGGCGAGCAATTCGGCCAACGAGCGCCCGAGCCGATCGAGGCGGACCACCGCTAGGGTATCACCCTTACGCGCATAGGCGATCAGTTCGGCCAGACCGGGCCGCTCCATGCTCTTGCCCGACATGACGTCGGTAAACACCTTGATGGCGCCSGCCTTCTCCAGTCGCATGGTTTGGCCCGAAACATCCTGATCGCCGGTGCTGACGCGGGCATAGCCCAGAATATCGCCCATGCCGTGCGTCTCCCCAACGGTCGTTCT
>NZ_LMIB01000005.1:38853-45979 GCF_001429065.1 Sphingomonas sp. Root710 | reverse complement strand
CCTCGGCACTGACGGAGGCCATGGACATGCTCAACCACCATTTCGCAGCAGCCGCCTGATCGGCGCAGAGCGACAGCCTACCTGTGACTGCCGCCAATCTTTGCAACAGAGCCCGTAAGCTCTCGAAGCTCAAGGCGCTGGATTTCTTCGCCTGGGCCGACGAGGTGCTGTCCAGGGCATCGGCCCGGTCACCGTTGGCCGACGCGCTGCGCTATGCGGCGAAGCTGAAGCCGCAACTGCTCGCCTACACCGACGACGGCAGGCTGGAGATCGACAACAATCCGGCGGAGAATGCCCTCAGGGGTATATGCCTTGGCAGGAAAAATTGGCTTTTTGCAGGCGCCGACTGCGGCGGGGAGCGCGCCGCTGCCATGTATTCACTGCTTGAAACGGCCAAACTCAATGGCGTCAATCCGCAGGAGTGGCTTGCCGATGTGCTTGATCGCATTGGCAAGGGGCATCCGATCAACCGGATCGATGAACTTCTGCCGTGGAGATGGCAGGCATCGCAGGTCTAAATCTGCTTGGAAGTGGTGTCGCTCCCAGCTTAATGTCATCTGCACCCGCCATTCCTATGAATACCAAGGCGTTATGATCGAGTTCTACACGTGATGATCGTTTTGAGATTGCGGAAAGTGACCGAAGCAGACCCGACGCGAGATTGGGTTCCGGCCGAACACTACGATATTGTCTTTGAAGGTGAGGTCGTCGGATCCATTCAACTTCGCCTTGGAAATACCGAATATATGCGGCTGTACGGTGGTCACGTTGGTTACGGCATCGAACCTCAGCATCGCGGTCATGGATATGCCGCCGCAGCACTCAAGGAACTGTCTTCAATCGCACAGCGCCATGGTTTTCAGGAAATCTGGATTACCTGTCGGCCTGATAATATTGCTTCGTGGCGTACTCTTGAAAAGGCCGGTGCGACCTATGAAGGAACGGTCGACGTTCCATTGGACAGCGATCTTTATGTGCGTGGAGATCTGCAAATGCGTCGGTATCGACTCGTGATTGGTGCGAAGGAAACGCTGCCTGCCGGGTAGATCGTTCGTGTCGGCCAAGGCCCCAAAAGGGGCGGTTACCAAGCGTGCGTGCGCCGCAAAGACGACCTACAGCGGACGCTTACCTTTCCACGCTATGCCCTCTATAAGCGCGACAGAACGCCCCCTTATTCAATGCGATGTTATGGCACGACCTAAACGACAGGAAGATCCATTGCTGCCGGTCCCGCTGCCAAAGCGGCGTCCGAGCCGCGCGAACACGCGCAACCTTGCTGCTTGGGTGAAACCTGAGCTTGCAGCTGAGATCAAGGGATTGGCTGAACGCGAGCAAACGTCTGTCGCGGCCCTGGTCGAAGAGGCGACGATCAATCTCTTGAAGACGCGCGGGATCGATTATCCTGACTATCTGCGCCATTACCGCAAAGCGGGATAAGTCCGCATCATAAGCGTGTGCACACGCTTATTCTTGCCAACTCCTGAAACTTGAGCCAGTTATGACCCGCTGATTCCGTCTTGGAGTCGGTGATTCATCTGTTGTGCGCGGGGTGGCTCCCCGTCTGCAACGGGCAACAAAAAACCCTCGCTTGGCTGAGCGAGGGCTGTTTGTGCCACCGAAGTGGGCGATTGCTTAACCCCTTTATCGGTGGCGCTGCGGCGAAAGTCAATCCTGAAAGCGTGCTTTCGGGAGCGATGGCGCTTGGCCTCGCGGGACCGACGAAGGGAGGTCCGCATGACCACTTCCATAGGCGCCGTGCTGCGTAGCACCGGCCTCGCCACGATCGACCGCGCCTTGCTTGCGCGTGCCGAAAAACCGCGCGTCAAAGTCTGGGCCGGCAGCATCGCCGTAGGCCACGAGAAGCGGGCCAAGGCTTACACGCCGATCCGCAATGCGCGCCAGATGCGCGAGATGATCGAAGCTGCAAAGCTCTACGAGCGGCAAACGCTTGCGCAGCGGCGAACGACCACACCGCGCGTTCGCAACGGCGCGATCGGACAGGCCGGCATCCAGATCATCGAGTTCCTGGCCCGCGTCATCGACTATAGCACCGGCGCGTTGTTCCCCAGCCTTCACACCATCATGGATGGAACCGGCCTGAGCAAGAATTGCGTCGTTCAGGCGCTTTCGCGCCTCAAAGACGCGCGCATTATCGACTGGTTCAGGCGCTACGAGCCGGTTCCCGACAACGAATCGCAAGGCGCTGGCCCGCGCATCAAGCAGGCCACAAACGCCTATCGCTTCCTCTTCCCCGCCTTTCTCTCGAAAATCTTCGCCGCTCGCCGGCGTCGCGGCGTCGCGGCCGATCCAGCGCCCGCTTGCGAACAGTATCGCCAGATCGAGGCGGCGCGCGACATGGAGCGCATGAGGGATCAGCTGCCCCTATGGGAGCTAACCCGCGAAGAGCGGGACAAGCGCGAGCTGAGGGACATTCTCGCCAGCTTGGGCGAAGCGATTGAGGCGAAAGAACGTGAGTCATCCGCAAGTGAAGATAACCGGCGGAGATATTTATATTGAATGGCCCTAGTCGGGCCATGCGCGATATTGGCATATATCCCGATCGTTTGCCCGCCTCCGTGAAATGTGTATAAATCCCAATGTCGGGATACCGTTGACGAAAGAAGTTCGATGCAGATGGACGTCGAAGCACGCGCACGTCAGATCGTAGCGGATATGGGCGGCCACTGGCGCGGCTCCTATGGCATGGTTTGCTGCCCAGCCCACAACGACCGCAATCCGTCGCTCCAAGTCACCCCCGGCAAGAAGGCTGTCCTGTTCAAATGTTGGGCCGGTTGCAGTCAGGAAGCCGTCTGGTCCGCGCTCAACAGCCGCAAAATCAATCGCCACACCAGCGGCGAAACGGTCGATCGCGCGCCCGAACCCTCGCGCCGGAAGCTCGCCCTGCAACTATGGGATTCCGCCGTGCCGATCGCAGGCACCGCGGCTGAACGCTATCTGCGTTCGCGCGCGATCGACCCGACCGGCCTCAAGGTGCGCTTCGCTCCGCGCTGCATCGTTGGTCCGCCCGACGCCCGCGAAGAGCATCCTGCCCTCCTTGTGCCGTTCGAGGCCGACGAAGGCATAATCGCCGTGCAGCGGATCTTGCTCGATCCAGCAACGGGCGAGAAACGCTACCATGCGGCGCTGCGCGAGGCGAAATTGACGCTCGGCCTGGTCCGACACGCCGCCATGCGGATCGGCGGCCAGCCAACCGGCGATGTTCTGCGCCTCGCGGAAGGCTTCGAGGAAGCCGTTTCCGTCACCCAGCTTAGTGACGGGAAATTCAAGGTGTGGGGCGCTGGCGGCATTCGCCGCTATGGCCTGATCGCGATCCCCGAACGCATCCGCAAAATCGTCATCTACTCGCAACACGGCCAGGAAGCCGCACAGGCCATAGAGGACGCGCGCGACCACCTCACTGCAAACGACCGCGAACTGAAAATCATCCTGCCGCCAGCCCCGGCGCCGATGGACTGGAACGACATTCTTCAGGAGAGAGCCAGGTGCTGATCCGAGGTTTCAAAAAATGGCCGCGAAATCAGCAAATCGCGTTGCCCATTCTCTCTGTTTTCGCTTTCGGCGCGCTGTTCAATCAGATGCAGGCGAGGAATAGCGAGCCGGTTTCGATCCACGTCGAGAACCCGCGCATTATCGACGGCGATACGCTCGAAACGCTCGACAAAAAGCGGGTGCGATTGTCGGGAATTGATGCGCCGGATGAGGACGGCAAGGGTAATGTGCCCAAGATCGCAGCGCAGCTCTATTTGGAAGAGCTGGTGAAGCAAAATGGCGGCATGGACTGCACGAGCGATTTTCAGGACGAAAAGCTGACGATCGAGCCGATATGCAACACGCGGCGGACAAGCTGGGGCCGGTCTAACCTGTCGTGCCGGTTTCGGTCGAATGGGGCATCTGTTTCGGCAACGATGGTGCGCCATGGATATGCCGTTGATTACAGGCAACATTCAGGGCTGGCGTATGCTCGTTTCATGAAAGACGCGGCCGATGAGCGACGAGGCCTTTGGGGTGTCGATTACGAGGCAATGAGGAATCTGGCGATCGAGAGGGGCCAGCTGCCGAACAAGTGCAAATGACCGGAGCCGGGAACCTGCCCTACTCCACCACACGGCTGCGCCGCGCGGCTCCACGGAGCCAGCAAAGCCGTCTCCGCCCATTCGGGTGACGGTCAGGGCTAGAAGGGAAGTTCAGCATGAATGACGCGACGCGAACGACGACGCAGGCCGCGCCCAGGCACAGCGTTTCGCCGCGCGTCGAGGCTTTCGCGGCATGGCTGATCGCCGCGCTCATTCTCGCAGGCGGCGGGATCGTCGCACGCCTGATCCTCGATTATCCGCAATTCCTGCCGAACAGCTATTTCGGCTTCCTGATTTACCGCGCTGGACCCACAATTGCCCTGCTATGGGCCTGTGTCGGCGCTGCGATCACGATCAATGCCGCGACGATACGCCTCATGCTCATGTCCGCCTTGTGTGCTTCTATCGTTGCGGTTCTCGCGCTCGCCATTCTCTAGCCGCTAAAAATGAGCGGCCCAGGGCCGCGCCTTGCCGGTGGTGGCAGCTGCCACCGGGGGGAACGCCAAGGGCACCCGCCCTTTCGTTCCCGAAGCATAATCGACAGGACCCACCACTCCCATCGATTTTGCTTCCCCCTCCCCATCCCGCGCTTCGCCAGCGGGTCAGAGCCGCAGGCCGCAGGCAGCGGCTTCGCCTAAAGGAGTGAGAAATGACCATCCAGACCATCCAACTGAACAAGCTGGCGCTTTCCGACCTCAACGTGCGGAAGGTGAAGCCCAAGGAAATCGAAGCCCTCGCGGCCGACATTCAGGCGCGGGGCGTGCTGCAAAACCTGATCGGCTATGACGAAGACGGCAAAATCAGGATTTGCGCCGGAGGGCGGCGCTACCGGGCCTTGAAGCTGTTGCAGAAGGCAAAGGCCATCCCCGGCACTTTCGAGGTTCCCGTTGAAATCCGCAGCAAGGACGAGGCGCTGGAAATCTCGCTTGCCGAGAACGCGCAGCGCGAGGACATGCACCCCGCCGATGCCATCGCAGCCTATCGGGCGATCATCGACAGCGGCAAGGACGTTGACGATGTTGCAGCATCGTTCGGCGTCTCCCCCGCCTATGTCCGCCGCGTGTTGAAGCTGGCGGCGCTGCACCCGACCATTCTCAAAGCCTTCCAGAAAGACGAAATCGGCATGGGCGCGGCGCAGGCTTTCGCGCTGACCGACGATCAGGACCGCCAGCTTGAGGTTTTCAAGCGCACCGGCGACAACGCCCATCAAATCCGGGCCATGCTCACCCAGGAGAAGGTTGCCGATACCGACAAGCATTTCCGCATTGTGGGCGAGGAAGCCTATTGCGCCGCAGGCGGCACCTTCACCACCGATCTTTTCGGAGAACGTCGCTATTGTGATGATGCGGGCCTTGTCATGGACCTTGTGCAAGATCGGCTCGACGCCATCGCCAAGGCGGCGCGCGAAGATGGCTGGCGCGATGCAGAAGGGCAGCTCTACCGGCCCGATTCCTACTGGATGCGCGGCCATCTGGAACCCGCAGGCGAGCGCGACCCGACCGAGGAAGAAACCGCGCAGCTGGTCGAGATCGAGGCGGCAATCGCCAAGCGGGAAAGCGAGGTGGACGAGGACGAGCACGACTATGACGACGAGTTGCGCGCCCTGACCCGCAAGCAGGACGCCATCGTATCGGCTTGCCGCGTTTTCACTGCCGAGCAGAAGGCCGAGCACTCCCTTATCGTCTTTATCGGCCATGACGGTATCGAACAGGTCGCGTTCACCCGCAGCGCCAAGGGGACCGCCGCCGATGGCCCCAAGCCTCCCCGGCCCGACTACTCGCAGAAAGTCATGGATCAGCTGGGCGGCATCCGCACGATGGCGGTTCGAGAAGCCCTTGCCAGCGACCCGGAACTGGCGCTGGACGTGCTCTTGACGGGCCTCTTGGGACAGGTTCGCGGCAACGCCTATTCGTGGCAACAAGCCGCCGAAATCACCGCCGAGAAGAACCGCTTCCATGTTGACGATGCGGTCATGGGCCATTCCACGATTGCCGACATTGACGAGATCGCGAGGGCCGATCTTGACCGCTTGGCCGAAGCACCCACGCTGGACGACATGCGCCAGATGGACAGCGAAGCGAAATTGCGGCTGCTGGCCTACTGCGTGGCCTCGCAGATCACGAGCCTTTCGTTCCACAGCGACCGCGACCGCCAGCTGGCGCAGATCGTCGGGGTCGCGCAGATCGACATGGCCGACAAGTGGGAACCTAATCAGGTATTCTATGACCAGCTTAGCAAGGCCACGCTCTTGAAGCTGCTGGCCGAAGGTTGCGGCAACGACGCTGTAGAGAATTGCCAGACCATGAAGCGCTCTGACCTTGCTGTGACGGTCAACGAGCGTCTTGCGGGGCGGCGCATTCTGCCCCCCGCCCTTCGACCCTCTGCCTTGCCCGATGCCGCCGATAGCGAAAGCCAAGCGGCATGACGGCACGGGGAGCGCGCTTCACTCCCGCGCTCCCCGCAAACTTCGGGGCGGTGGCAGCTGCCACCGCCCCGCCTTTGCGATCAGCGAATGCGCCTGTTGAGGAAGAAAATTCCGATGGGTGCGACGAACAGCGCAAAGCACCACAGCATCATGTTGATGAACAGCTTGAGCACGATCAGGATCAGCGCTGGCATGACGAATATCGTGTTGCCGCGCATCGTATCCATTGCCGTGTCCCAAACCATCTTGGCAAATGGGAATAGCGCCGTGCAGATCAGAAAATAGATAATCAGGAACGGGGTTTTCGGGCCTAGCGCCATCATGAAGGCGAAGAACAGAGCGCCAAAAATATAGGCCCGGATGAGGTAGCGTGGCTCTACAGCCCCAAATATTCTGCGAACGAACTCCATTTCTGATTCACCTGCTGTTTCATCTGGCAACTGGTTTAGATTCCACACAAAATCATGCAACCCGCCGCCATAATGAGCGGCCAGGGCCGCGCGCTTAGTAGTCTGTCAGCTGCCACATAGGATCGAGCGGCCCAGGGCCGCGCCTTGCCGGTGGTGGCAGCTGCCACCGGGGGGAACGCCAAGGGCACCCGCCCTTT
>NZ_LMIB01000005.1:0-38830 GCF_001429065.1 Sphingomonas sp. Root710 | reverse complement strand
CTCCCATCGATTTTGCTTCCCCCTCCCCATCCCGCGCTTCGCCAGCGGGTCAGAGCCGCAGGCCGCAGGCAGCGGCTTCGCCTAAAGGAGTGAGGAAAATGGCCAAGGAAACGAACCGGATCGACATTTATCAGGCCGTCACCGACGACATTCTTGCGATGTTGGAAGCGGGGACAAAGCCTTGGGTGAAGCCGTGGAGCGGTGGGCCGACCATTCCGCTCCGGCACAATGGGGTTGCCTATCGTGGGATCAATGTCCTCAGCCTTTGGGCCAGTGCCATGCGTCAGGGCTTCGCCTCGCCCTATTGGCTGACCTTCAAACAGGCATTGGAGCTTGGCGGCAATGTCAGGAAGGGCAGCAAGGGGACCACCGTTGTCTATGCCAACAAGCTTGTCGTTAAAGACTCCGAAACGGACGACGAGCGCGCCATTCCGTTCCTGAAACGATACACGGTTTTCAATGCCGATCAGGTCGAGGGACTGGACGGCAAATATCCCGCGCCCGCCCCGATCATCACCAATCCCGAAACCCGCGATGTTGAACTTGAAGTGATGTTCTCTCGCATCGACGCAACCGTTCGCATTGGCGGATCGCAAGCCTATTATCACACCCGCGACGACTATATCCAAATGCCCGCTTTTGAAGCGTTCCATTCCGCCGACGACTACTATGCCACGCTTGCGCACGAGGCCGTGCATCATGCAGGGCATGAAAGCCGCCTCAACCGGAAAACCTTGATTTCAACGAGCCGCGCCGACTACGCGAGGGACGAACTCGTGGCCGAGCTGGGCGCATCCTTCATCGGTGCGATTGTCGGTTTCAAGGTCGAGGAACGCGAAGATCATGCCGCGTATATCGAGCACTGGTTGACCGCGCTCCGCAATGACAAGCGCGCCATTTTTGAGGCCGCCCGTGAGGCACAGAACGCCGCCGACTACCTGTTGGCGATGATGACCGACCAAGCGGATTGAATGCCCCGCCCTGCAAAATGCACGAGACGCCGCGCAAGCGCGGCGTCCCGCTTTGGGAAGGTGAAATTCGGGGGCTACTCAATGTGGTTTATATACAAATCCCGACATGTTAACTATGGGCGGGAGCAGGTCGTTTTTAGGTGCAAAATGGAAAATATCATCGACACCTACAGGAATCGCATCAACGCGATGGGGTATGAGCCTCGTCGGCAGGAAGACATTCCTGCCGTTATGGCAGCTTATTGCGAGGCAATCGCAAATTGCAAGATTGAAGGACTTGAATTGGTTTCGGATGACCACTCTTTTTGTTTGCTGTTGGTCGAAACCCAAATTCCCGTCGATGTGGCGATTGGTCTGGCGCAGGACTACAACCGTGATGTTCTGTCCCGCCAGAAACTCGCTGCATGACAGGTGAGCGACCCTTACACCTGGCGTAACAGCGACGTTCTTCGGAACAAGCTGGGAATCCGCGACGATAATATCCTCAAGGAGCGAGAAGCTTTCTTCTCGGTTGTCCGACATGGCGAGCTTGTCGTGCAGCGCGCCGCGCCGGCGACGAACGCGCGCGAGTATCGCGAGCTGCACAATCATCTGTTTCAGGACGTATATGATTGGGCGGGGCGCTTTCGAACTGTGGACATAAGCAAACCCGGCAGCACTTTTGCCCGAGCGCACTTCATTGCCCGCAGCATGGAGCACGAATTTAAGCAGCTGCCCGACCTCCAAACCCTCAAGTCGATGGATCGTGATCGCTTTGCCGATACCATGGGGCGGCATATTTCCGAATTAAATGCCGTTCATCCGTTCCGTGAGGGCAATGGCCGCACCATGCGGCTGCACTTGCAGCTACATTCCCTTGCGGCCGAAAAATTCGTCTCAATCCAGGCAATGGGGCCGAAGGACTGGATGGAGGCGAGCCGCGACAGCTTCCATACCGGAAATCACGCCTCCCTCGCCAAAGTCATCCGTGATGCAATGCCGCTCGAACAGAACCGCGTCGAGCCAGCGCGTGGGGCAGCGGGCATCGCGTTTCCGCCCTCGATGGAATCCCTCATGCCAGTTGGCGAACGACGCGCAATGAGTATCGAGCAGGCCAAGGATCAAATCAGCCGTTACCTGCCTACTGCGCAAACCGTTGCGTCGCGGCAGCATGAGCAGCTTAACCGGATCGCGGAAACGTCCGCTGACATGCGCCAGCTGGCCGCGCGTTCAGCGCAGGAGCTTGCCTTTTTCCGTGACCCCAAAGGGCCGATGCACCACCTTCAGCTGATTGAGCAGCGCCGCTATCATCAGATCGAAGTCAATTGGTCCGAGGGCATGGACCCGCTGCAAAGAGTCCGCGCCATCAGCGCGGGCGCCGCAGATTTCCTTTCGAAGATGACCGACCGCGACATTCAGGCCGCCGATCGCGCGCTACGTCTGCAAGTCATGCCTCCCGGCGTCAGTCAGGTTGATCTACGCCTTGCTGCGCAATTCGAGAAAAACTCGCCCGAGCAGAACCGGGCCGATGCCAGGTTCGCGCAATTCCAGCTCGCCATTGATAAGCGCGTCGCCACAGCCACCGAGCGCGGCGCATCGAAGGAACAGCTGGCGCAGATCGTCGAAAGCGCAAAGGCCCATGTCGCCGCAACATTGCGCGAAGGCAAATCACCGACGCCGACCGCCGAGAAATCAAAGGACCGCGAGCGCTGAAAATGAGCGGCCAGGGCCGCGCGCTTAATAGTCTGTCAGCTGCCACATAGGATCGAGCGGCCCAGGGCCGCGCCTTGCCGGTGGTGGCAGCTGCCACCGGGGGGAACGCCAAGGGCACCCGCCCTTCATCGATTTTGCTTCCCCCTCCCCATCCCGCGCTTCGCCAGCGGGTCAGAGCCGCAGGCCGCAGGCAGCGGCTTCGCCTAAAGGAGTGAGGAAAATGGAAGCGACAACTGACCAGATCGCCACCGTTGCGGCGCTGAACGACATTGCGCGGCGAACGATGGGCGTGACTTGTCGCACCGTGATTACGCAAGGCATCGCGGCGCTGGACGAGAATACGCAGACCGACATTCTCAAGATGATCGAGGGCTTTGAGGATTTCACACCCGACAACGACCCGCACGGCGAGCATGACGCCGGTTTCCTTTATCGCGACGTGATCGGCCAATGGCATACCCGCTGGACCGACGACAGCGCGCGCCCTGCCCTCTCGGTCATGTGGAAGTTCGACTATTACGACCGCGATCTTGAATTTGGCAGCGCCGAACCGTGGAACCCCGATGCCACAACCCGCGTGCTCACCATTCTCCTGACCAGCGAATATTGAGGGAGGCCACCATGACCAAATCGGCCCCGGTTATCGAGCTTAGCTGGCGTGATGAGAATTACGGTTCCGTCTGCGCCGTCGCCGCCTTCCGCAACTATGCGGGCACATTGGATTGGAGCGACCGCACCCACCAGCGGTTTCGCGGATGCCTGAAACGCGCAGGCTTCGCCTTCCACGATGGCCGGTGCAGCTACATCGCCATCAGCGGCACCCGCGAGGATCGGCAGCGCGCCCTTTGTGACGAGCTGGCCCGCGCAGGCTTTCAGATCGACAGCGGCGACGTGAGGGCAGAAGCATGAACCGCGAACGCCGTAAGCAGATCGTCGCCGCCCGCGCGCTGATCGACAAGGGCAAGGCCCTGTTGGACGAGGCGCGCGACATGCTCGAAACCATCAAGGATGACGAGCAGGCCGCCCGCGAGAATCTGCCCCCCAGCCTTGAGGACAGCGAACGCGCGCAGGCGATGGAAGCCGCAATTTCCGAACTGGAAAGCGCGATTTCATCCCTTGAAGACTTCGACGCCGACGAGATCGGCACGCAACTCGACACCGCCAGCGAATAGGAAGGATTGACCATGCAACCCATGCGCCACCTAGATCGAGACACGCGCCGCGCCCGCCTTCTGGCGGCGCGCACGCGCCCCGTCGGCGGCATCAACCGGCGCGGCATCTTCACCGGCCATTGGGACGGTGGCGATGTTGTGCGCCAGTTTCGCGGCGACAACGGATCATGGATTGGCCTTGCCGCCTACAAGGCGAAGGATGAGCCGGAGCCGCAGCCATGAAGATCAGCAACACGGCGAGCGCCGTTCGCGTCACCCTTTCCCCCACAGAGATCAGCGATTTGCAATTTGTGATCGAGGCGGCCGAGCGCGCGGGGCATTACATGCCCGCGCGCGTCCCGAACATCATGGCGGCGCTGACGCGCGGCGCCGACGATGTTCGGATGAAACAGGCCATGAAGCGGGCGGAAAAAGATCGCGTGACGCGGATCGAGCAGGACCGGCGCGGGCGCGAACGCCAATTCATGCTAGGCGACCGATACAGCGTCATGGCGAGCCGCGCGGACTACGCCGATGCGTCTTCTGATCCGGACGCGCGCCAATGGGTTGACCTGGTGTTTCATGAAATCATGCAGAGGCCGCTTCCCGATCAATACGAACTCCGGCGCGACGTGTGGCGTGTCCACGTTGTCCAACTGGACGGCGGCACGCTCGGCGCTGTTGTAGGTGGCGATTGCACTCAAACCGCCGACCCCGCCGAAATTACTTCCGTAGCGGAGCAGCTGATCGCCCGCTTCGAGGGCAGAGCTTGACGCGCGTGGAGCGGTGGCAGCTGCCACCGCTCCAGAGAGATCTAGAATCTGGCGATGAGAGGCAGCAGCGCCGCCGCTTGGCTTCCCAGGACCGGCACCCAATAATTCGCGGCGCGGTAATCAGGGCCGTGATCGACCGCCATCACCCCAAAGACATATCCGATCATCGGCAGCGTCCACAGCAGACGCCCGCCCAGGTCCACGCCCATCAGCACCAGTGCGACGCCAAGCACGGCCCAAAGCGGAATCAGTCGTTCCATGATTTCGCGATGACGGACTATTCGCCATGCGCTTTCCCGGTCATCGGCGCTAACCTGCGATACGAGGCCCATAGCTTCCCCTTTTCATCAACGGTCGCTGGCGATGATCCCACGGCTTTATGAAAATATGAAGAGCGTTTCGCGCGCGTTCCCGCCAATCCGTTGTATAGCCTTCATCGAGCGAGGGCGAGGGACTGTGACAGCGGCCCTTCGCAAATCCTCTCGCTCAAAGGAGGTGATGTGATTTGACAGCATATGAAGCAGCTCAATTGACGATCGCAGCCATCGCGCTCGTGATCGCAATTGTGAAGCTGGGGAAGTCCGATAAGGGCTGATCCAGCGGGGCGGGTGGTCTGACAGGGCCGCCCGCCCTAAATGTTTGAACCCGCCGTGTGACAGCACGGCGGGTTCAGGTAGGTGCGTGAAATGAATCAGCACACGAAGCATTGCCTATATAGCCCTTTTCCCTTGCCAATCCAATAACCGGCGCGCGCGCGGCGCGTTCCCCTCCTGTTCCGTTTGGCGCATAAGCGCCCAATGGCCGCGAACTACAACCGCCCCAAGCCCATTGATCCTATCTGGTATCGGCAAGGCTGCTATCTGCGAATCCAGTGCGCTTGCGGTCGCCGCGTCGTCGCCCCGCTGGGCGACTTCGCCCGCTCGCGCCGCATCTCTTTCGATACTTGCATTTACGAGCTGATCGCGCGGCTTCGGTGCAGCCAGTGCCGCCGCAAACCTTATGCGGACGTGTCGCGCAACCGCTCGGGCAACTAAAATGACGGAGGATCCGATTGTTTGGATGCTTCCGGCGCTATCCGTTGGGCATGTCGCCGGCGACATGCCGCAGCGCCCGCTAGGTCGCCGCTACGCTATGACCTAGCGGGCGCTTTTCCCTAGATTGAGGCGGCAATGCCGCCGCGTCCGCTGTCCGACTTTGGGGCCTGTTCCTGCCCCCTGCCGCAAGGGCTGGACCGTCTCGGCCGCTATGCGGCCTCGCTTGGCGATCAGGCGGGTTTCCCCGCCCTTCCTTCGCTACGCTCCGTGCAGGACGGGTGATCCCCCTCCCCCCTGATCGGCCCTGATTTGCGGCATTCCCCGGCCCTGCTCGCCGCTGGGCAGAAGTCGATGACCCGTCATCGCCTTCGGCTCCATTCTAGGCAGGGAAAACAGCACATGACCGACATTCCGCTGGCAACGATTCTTCGGATCAACGCCGCCCGCACCATCCCGCTCGCTCGCTATGAGGAAGAGGGCAATTTCGACCGCTTCGGCTACATCAAAGACCTTGCCGAAAATCATGGCGCTGACCTTCCCGCCGTCATCGAGGTTGCCGACCTACTAGGGCCGGATGAAGATTTTGACGGCCTTGTGACCACCATCGAGGACGCCGCCGAGGGCTTCGGCTTTGGTGCTCTTATTGTCGGGGGGGCGTGAGCATGGGCCAGGAGCTTATGACGCCCGCGCAGATTGCGGATATTTGCGACGGCCGAGACAAGGCCATAGCCCTTTGGCTGAGCCTCTATGACAACTACCATGCAACCCGCGACGAGGCGGCGCGCCTGACCCTTGGCGGCGCACTGTCGCTGTCATGTGGCCGCGACTGGACCGAGGACACGTTGACCCGCGCTTTTATCCAGTCGCAGCCTATCGACCAGCGCGACAAGGAGACGGGAGCGCGCAAGACCATCGACGCACGCTACAATTTCGAGCGCGTCTTGACGCACACGATGGACCGCCGGTGCTGGGCGGCCCTCATGGAGCAGCTGGGTTTTGACCAGCTGCTAGACCAGCAGGCCCGGAAGGAGTTTCATGACGGCTTGCGCGATGATCCCGTGCCGTTCACGCCCGACAACTGCGCCGCGACTTTCGGGAATATCTGGACCAACCGGCGCGACCTTTATTTGCGCGGCATCGCCAACGTCTTCGCCAAGCTGGATCGCCGCTTTCGCTCGCACAACGGTTTCAAGATCGGCGCGCGTCTCATCATCGACCGCGCCTTGAACGAATGGGGATCATGGGACCGCTACGAGCGCCGCGACACGTTGCGGGACGTGGAGCGCGTCTTTCTGGAACTGGACGAAAAGCCCCCTGTTTCAGAGGGCCAGAGCATCGCTTCACAGGTTGCCGATGCCGCGCGCGTGCGCGGATCGCTGCCAACCGTGATCGAGGGCGACTATTTCCGCGTTCGCGTCTTCAAGAATGGCAATCTGCACATATGGTTTGAGCGCGACGACCTTTTGCAGAACGTGAATCTGTTGCTCGCGGAATACTACGGCGAGGCTATCGGTGACGGCTATGAGACGACCGAGGCCGAAGCGGCCCCGGCCTATCATATCACGCCCGCCAAGAACTTCGGCGCGTTCATGACTTCCCCGGAGATCGCCGCCCAGGTCATCGAACATGCGAGGATTAGCACAGGCCAGCGCGTTCTAGAGCCTAGCGCGGGGAAGGCCGCGCTTGCTTCGGCCGCGCGCAACGCCGGTGCCGATGTAACTTGCGTGGAGCTGCAACCCGGCTTCGCCCATGAACTACGCATAATCCATGGCTTTGCCGATGCGATCGAGGGCGATTTTCTTGCGCTGGACCCGGCCCATTATGCACCGTTCGACGCGGTGATAATGAACCCGCCTTTTGATCGAGGCCGCGACTGTGACCATGTGCGTCATGCCCTCGCCTTTCTCAAGCCGGGAGGCGTGCTGGTGGCGATCATGAGCGCGCGGGCAGAGTATGGCGAGGATCAGCGCCACAAGGCGCTACACCGCATGATCGCTGCTTGCGAGGCGATCTATTTCCACGGCCGCAAATGGATCGACCTTCCCCCCGGTTCTTTCGCCCACGCCGGAACCAACGTGAACACCGTTTTGCTTGCGATCCGCAAGCCTGGCTGATCGGTGCAGGCGGTGGCAGCTGCCACCGCCTGTCCTGGCGCAGATTGAGGCGGTAAGCCGCCGCGCTGATTTGTCGCGTTTGGGGCCTGTTCCTGCCCCCTGCCGCAAGGGCTAGACCGTCTCCGCCGCTGCGCGGCTCCGCTTGGCGATCAGGCGGGTTTCCCCGCCCTTCCTTCGCTCCGCTCCGTGCAGGACGGGTGATCCCCCTCCCGCCTGACCGGCCCCGTTTGCGGCATTCCCCGGCCCAGCGTCGCCCGCTTTCGGCAGAAGTCGATGACCCGTCATCGCCTTCGGCTCAATTAGGAAGGGAAAGCCCGTGAAAATCCGTATCTACCGCCAGACCGAGCAAGACTTTGACCGGATCGAGATCGAGGGCGCGACCTTTGAAACCATCGTCAACCGGGCAGCGGTCGAGGGGCTTCAATGCAGCGGTTACAACAGCAATCCGAGCCAGCGGCTTGAGTTGCAGGGCGCACCGAAATTCAAGGGCGTTTGCGGTCCTATGTGGGATGGCGATGCGATCCGCTACGAGTGCAGCGCCACCTATGCGGAGTTGAGCGCATGAGCGCCGCCGCCGCGATCCGCACCGCGCAGGCCGACGAGCTGGGCGACCAGATCATTGCCGCAGGCTTCGCGCCGAACGGCTTTCTGCTGGACATTAACGGGGCGCTTGATGTGCCCCGCGACTTTCCCCTTTCCGCGCCGTGGAATCTGCCGTCGCGCCTGTTCCAATTCCCCATTGAGGTTATCCGCGCAGAGCAGGACGAGCCGCGCAAGATCGGCCTTCGCCATCCTTTGCTTGCCGCCCATCCTTTTGTGCAGCACGTCGAGCGCGCGCTAGGGATCGAGATCGCTCGCGATGGCGTGACGAACCGCCACGGCTACAGCAATCGCGCTCATTCGCTCTGGCATCATGCGGTGGACCTTATCAGCGCCGGGAAATGGCGTGACTTGCTGGAAACGCAGGAGTTCACCGAGCCGCGCAACATCTTCAATGCCGTTGTCTATGGCCTGACCTACTCGCACCATGAGGACAAGAAGGCGAGCGGCCACATCAGCACCGGGGAGGCCCGCCAGATCATGCGGGAAATGGGAGCGACCGAGCCGACCGATCGCGCCGCCATGCTGCGCAGCTTTTCCGCCCCGTCCCCGTGCCAGCAGGATCGCGGGGCCGAGCATTGGCCGATCAATCTTCACGGCCCATGCGCCGAGGATAAGGCATGGTCCTTCATCGTCGGGATTGAGGACGGTTGGTTCTCCTATGACCGTTCGGGTTTCCTGCAATGGTCCCCCAAGGGCCGCGACCGCTATGCCGCAGGCGATAGTGACAGCTACACCGAGGCGAGCGGCCAGACCGCTTTCGCCTTTTGACGGGATCGAGCATGGCACGTCATTGCATCCGAGAACCCCGCTACATTCCCCCGGTGCAACGCATCGGGGAACAACCCGACCTGTTCGGCGGCCCGACCCTTTCCCACGTTGCCGAGCGTAAGGGGCCGCCGAAAGGATGGCAGCGCCAGTTGCAGAAATGGGGCCGCTGCACCGTCATTGCTGATCTTGAGGCCGCACCTTTGCCCGCAATTGAACCGGCCCCGCCCCCGCCTCCGATTTTCCTTGTCGCTTGCGTAGCGGCGAAACTGGACCGTCCCGCCCCGGCGCGCGATCTTTACATATCGCCATGGTTTCAGAAGGCACGCGCCTATGTCGAAAGGCAGGGAGGGCCATGGTTCATCCTGTCCGCAAAGCATGGCCTGATCGCGCCGGAAACCGTGATCGCGCCTTATGACGAGACGCTATGCGCGATGAAGGCAAGCGCGCGCCGCCTTTGGGGCGCGCGCGTGATCGAGGCGATGGCCGACCAGATCGACGCCGCTGCGCCGCTGATCGTTCTCGCAGGCCGACACTATCGCGACCCTTTGTGGCCGCAAATCGAGCGGCGCGCGTCCGCGCCGATGGAAGGGCTTGGGATCGGCCAGCAACTCGCTTGGCTCGCTCAAGAATGGTGACGGAGTGCAGCTTGCCGTCAGGCGGTTTGACACCTTAAATTAGCCTGTGATTATGGACGCCCCCTCAGAACCCTTGTGGACGCAAGATCAGGCCATTGCCTATGAGGCAGCGCTTGAGGCGATCAATGACGTGATCGCCGGTTACAGCGAACAAATTGCACTGGAACAGGACCGTCAGAAGCCAGATGCAGCGCGTATCTCGTGGCTTGAAATGCGGACGGATCATGCGTCCGCAACCAGTCATGCCCTTACCGTCACCGATGATGAGAATGTCCGGCAAGCACTGCTGGAATACAGCGCCATGGTGCGGGCGAGGGAAGCCCCAAGGTAGCGGTCTGCCCTTCGGGCAGGCGTTGATTTGTTAAATCCCCCCGTCAGTGTCCTCCTAGCATGAGGGACGCACCAGGCCGCATCAAGGATCGGCGGTCCCCCCAATTTGCTGCGCAAATCGGCTCCCCCACCGCCCGCTAGCGCGGCCGCTTCGCGGTCCCTGACCCGACCCGGCGCGACCCTCCCCTTGGCCTTGCCAATTCCGGCAACAAGGAGGTTGTTATGTCTCATCGTCTGTTCGCTCAGCTGGCTTTCGAGCGCGCGCTTGGAAATGCAGCGATCGACGCCTTGAGGAATGCGGTCAACGACAAGGACCATTTCGATGCGGAGAGCATGTGGCCGAAAGATCCGATGTTCATCGGCAAGACGAGCGCCGACATCGAGGCTGTTTCGGCCGAGCTGGCGCAGATCATTGCGGATCGCATCAAGGATGTGCTGGACGGTCCCGGCATCCGCAACATCGAGCGCGGCGAGTGCTTTGATCCGCAGCTTGTCGCCTTAGTCCTAGAGGCCAAAGCAAAGCGCGGCCAATCCGGCTGACGCCGGGGGGGCGGGCCTGGCCCGCCCCTTTTCGCCCGTTGACCGAAACCGATGATCTCGGTGCCCCATCCAGTGCGGGCCTAGAGCTTATCGTTTAACGCTGGCTGCATTTTAGGTCGATCGCGCCCATTGTGAGCTGCGAAGGCGAACCGCCTTCGCGCGCCACTTCCTCATCAATGCAACGTTGCCTTGGGCTGCGCGTGTCCTTGGGCTGTTCTTCCACAACGTAAACGGTGCGGCCATCGGGCGTGACTACGGTTCGCACCGGGGGTCTGTTCGTGCGACTAGCCCCCGGCTGCGCCGGCACCACATACACGGTGCGGCCATCTGGCGTAGTGACGACGCGCGGGTGTTCTCTGGCAGACTGCGCGGCAACCGGCGCTGCGATCGAGAGCAACGCGCATATCTTCAATGAATTTGCCGCTACGCCCATACGCCTTCCTCACCAACCATCAGGATATGAGCCTGCGCGCCACCGACCGCAAGCAAGCGATCACAATAAGTTGATTGGCGTCGGCCCGCCCCTTCGCGTTACTTTTCAGGGGCGGGGAATGATCCCGCTAACGGGAGCCGGATAACCGCGAGGACCGGTCCCACAACCTGAAAAGGAGAGAGCCATGAAAATGGCTGTTCGCGCCATGCTTGGCGCATTGGCGACGCTTGCCCTGGCAAGCCCATCGTTCGCAGCGACCGTTGCACCAACGAGCTACCCGTTCACCCTCAAGGGAGGTGGGAACGTGGTTCAGGGCAGTAATATTTGGGCTTGCGGTTGGACTTGGCAGGCGCAAACCACCTCATCCACGGGCGGAACAATTTCCGGCGGTGTCGGAGATACCAATCCGAATTGCGGCCAGCTTTCGGTGCCCGCCACCACCTGGTCAGCTACGTCAGCTACGACCGGGGTTCTGCATGGATTCAGGATCATTGGCGGCAACCTCAATGGTTGCAGCACGTCGCAGAACGTGCCCTTCACCATTATGAAGAGCGGAAACAACGCAACGTCGTTCTTTTTCAATTCGGTGAATTTCGGGTCTAGCTGCAACTACAATGCTAACCTCAACACCGGGGCCGCGCTGACCGTAACTCCGTAGCCGCGTGCACGGGCCGGGGCATCGAACCCCGGCCCGTGCAATCTCTTCTCTCTGTGTGTCGTGGCATTTTGGCATGGGTGCGCGCCAGCTTTCAAGGATCGGCGGTTCCCCCAATTTGCTACGCAAATCGGCTCCCCCACCGCCCGCTAACGCGGCCGCTTCGCGGTCCCTGACAGCCGGCGCCGGTGCCCATGCCGGGTGTCTCCCGTCACCAACGAGAAGGAGAACCGGATGCACATCAAATTGTTTAGAGCACTGAAAGCGGCTAATCTGTCCGACGACGCCGCAGCGGAAGTTGTAGAGGCTATTGAGGAGTATATCGCCGTGAAGGTTCAGGAGGCGAACAAGGGAATCGAAAGCAAGCTGACGGCGCAAACCTGGGTCATCGGCAGTGTCGGTTTCGTCCTCGCAGTCATCGGCCTCGCGCCCGCATTCATCAAACTGTTCCAGTAAGACAAAGGGAGGCTTCGGCCTCCCTTTTTTTGCCGAACCGCCCGATTGTCAGGAGACGCAAATTGACCGACTTCGCACAAGCACGGCTCGATATGTTCGAGAGCGGTTTATTCGGCCAGGGCAATGCTTTCTGGCGCTGGATCGCCACGGACGAGGCACGGCCCTATCTGGCCGCGTTTGCCGCCGATCGCGCGCCTCCCCGTGAGGGCGAGTTTTTCGCGGTCGATCTTGCCGCAGAGGATCTACTTGATCCCGATCATCTGGCCGAGCTGGCCCAGCACATCGAGGCGGCGCACGGCTAGCGCCATGCGCGGGGTTTATCCGCGAGCGGCTTTGCGCTGTTGCTCTGCCACGTCGCGGATCATAGCTGCCCAGCATCCCAAGATCATGCCCTCTTCGTTATCGACTTCGCTTGTCGCTACCGCATAGATACCCAACAAGTTTGCGACCTCGCCCGTCTCGACAATGCCTTGGCGCGCAAGCAGCGTGGCAAAAATCGAGAGTGCTCCCCCCATTGCCCGCACCAACGGCGCATCTTGTGGCAGGCGGTCAAATTCGCGGGGCGGGTTACTGGACATAGATCGTTCCAATCAAATAAAGCGACTGCCTTTCAGGACTTATCGTCGGAAGTGCTATCCGCTGCCAATAATTCGACAACCGATAATCTGAAAACATCGGCAAGGCTCTCCAAGGTCGCAAGCGTTGGATTGCCTTGTCCGCGAACCATGTATGAAATATGCGACGCCGCAACGCCCGAGCGTTCGGACAACTCCCCTTGAGTTATGCCTAGTTTCTTTAGTTCGCGAGCGATGTTGGCCCCGAGCTGGGTCATCAACGGCGATGTTCGTTTCAGGTGTAGGGTTGGCATCGCGCTCGTTTCCTTTTCGCTAGGCGCAGAATGTCGGTTCCAACGGCATGGCGCAATAGGGTTGCTCAAACGGCTTTCTGCGCCATGGCTTTCGCGCCTAGCGCAGATGGTATAGATTGTGCGCCATATTTGGACGAGCGAGGTTCAAACCCTGCATGGACGGTCAGGACGACGCGATGAAATCGGCCATGGAGCTGTTCGCAGCTCGGCTTGCAAAGCGCGATGTGGAGAGGCCGATTACCGACCATCGAACCATCGAGCGGTTGATCGCGATGCTGGAGCCGCATGAGCAACAGGTTGTCCGCTTGCGGATCGGGCTTGGCCCCTCTCCCGCGCTCACTCTAGCCGCGACTGCAAAGATCGTCGGTGTGTCGCCAAGCCGCATCGGCCAAATCGAGGACAAGGCATTCCGAAGGATCAGATGGGTCTGCAACAACATAGACATTCACGATCGTTCGGCGTTGGATGCTTTGATCGCGCGCCGGCATGATGAAGCGGCTGAGGCCGAGCGGATCAGGAAACGCGATGCCTTGCAAAAGGCGCTAGATCAGGAGCGGAAGCGCAAGGCCAAGCAAGACCGGGATGAGGTCAGGCGAGCGAAGGCGCGCGATTCCGCTTGGAACCGTAAACTACGCATGGCGCAGGCTGAGCTTGATCGGATGAAATCCGACGCTCAGTTTTTTGCCGAACAGATCGCTCAAATCGAGCAGCGCGCTAATTGGCTGAGGGCAATTTTGCCGCGCGACCGCCAATTAGCGGCGCTGCGCGAACAGGCCGATGAAATCCGCGATGCGATCGCGAGCGCAGAAGCCAGCATATCCAACATGCTGGCTTCTCCCCCGGATGGTCCCCAGCTAGGCAAGGAAGCTTCAACAAACGATGGCCACTGATATTGAGCCGTCCCCTGCCCTCGCGCCGCAGATCGCCCGCGTTTATTTGCGCGTCAGCACCGATGCACAGGACTTACGCCGACAGGATGCCATCGTGGCCGAGGCGAAGGCAGCGGGCTATTATGTCGCGGCAGTCTATCGGGAGAAGGCATCGGGTGCCCGTGCCGACCGCCCCGAGTTGCTGCGCATGATTGCCGATCTTCAACCCGGTGAAGTGGTGATTGCCGAGAAGATCGACCGGATTAGTCGTCTTCCCTTGGCCGAGGCCGAGCAACTGGTTGAGACAATTCGTGCGCGAGGCGCGCGACTTGCCATCCCCGGCGTCGTGGACCTGTCCGACCTCGCGGCCGACGCCGAGGGCATCGCCCGCATCGTGCTCGAATCCGTTCAGGCGATGCTCTTGAAGATCGCCCTGCAGATGGCCCACGACGATTACACCGATCGGCGCGAGCGACAGCGCCAAGGTATCGCCTTGGCAAAGGCCGCAGGCCGCAGTGGAGGGCGCAAAGGCGATCGGGCAACGCACGCCCGCATTGTGGCATTGCGCGAGGCGGGCAAGAGCATCGCCAAAACCGCAGAGCTGGCCGATTGCGACCGCAGCACCGTCAAGCGGGTATGGGCGGCCCACCGTGCCGCCCAGGTGCAAGAACCCAGCCCTCAACGAAATCACCATGAGCGGAATCGCTGATCGCCCTTTCTGTTCGGCTTCAAGCCGGTGGCAGCTGCCACCGGCAGTCCCCTGCCCGCGTCATCGGACTACCAGCCAGGGCAAGAGCGGCGGAACCGCGACAGGGTTTTCCAATCGCCGCCGCGCCGATCGAGCGCAGCGACCTATGAGCGCCAATGGCCGGTGGCAGCTGCCACCGCCGCCAGTCCAAATTGCTGCATCTACTCGGGCCGTTTCCTTTGGGCGTTGCTGTCTGACGGATACGAACTCCGCATCACCACTAATGCGGGCAAGCAGAAAACCGGCCTTCGGCCTTGGGTTTCCGCAAGCGGACCCTCCCATTTTCAGCTTGCCCGCGTGGCTCAGCTCCGCCGCAAAAAATCCGTCAGCAACGCTTATCCAAAGGAGACTACCATGCAGAACATCGCTGAATTTCGGATCATCGGCCGCGTTGGCAGTGTCGATACGACCGATAAAGTCACCCATGTTTCCGTCGCCGCGAACTACAACCGCAAGGATGGCGATGAATGGAAGACCGATACGCACTGGAACCGCGTGACGTTCTTCCGCCAGCTGGCAGAGCGCGCCGCTGACTTGGGCAAGGGCGACCTGGTTCACATCACCGGACGGGTCCGCCAGAACAGCTACGAGAGCAATGGCGAAACCCGCTACTCGGTGGACCTGATCGCTGAGGGGCTGGGTATCTTGGCTCGGGGCGGGGCTGACTAAGCCCCCTTCCTTTACCTAAAGCGGGCGGCCTGGTGGCCGCCCTTTTTTGTGGACAATGCCATTTACAGACCCTAACAAGAATAGGGTATAACTATGCGAGGCATCTGTGGCGGCCAAACTGTTCAATCGTGTAGCGAGCTTGCGCGTCGCTTCCGGACTTACGCAATCCGAGCTGGCAGCGAGGATTCAAGTCTCACCTGAAACAGTCGCGGCCATCGAGAACGGCAGGCAGGACGCCACTTTGCTGACGGCGCTCCGTATGTCGCGTGCCCTGCGAACCGAGGTGCCGAACATCTTCAGGGAGCAGCCTTTCCCTAAGTTGATCGGCTCCGAGCGAGGCGAGAGCCGAACAGCTTAGGAGGCCGCTATGCGCCGTGAGATTGCCAGCAAACTTCGGCGCGCAGCCAGCGTGCTACGGACTGTCATGCTTTGGGCATCGCTTGCCCTGTGGCTTGCGATCGCGGCAATCGCGCTGATCGTCGTCCTTGCAGTCGGACTCGCGGCCTATTTCGCTTTTGGCTGGCTCGGAGTGGGAGCCGTCGCCGTCTTCGTGCTGATCGTTTTCTTCGGCAAAGACCCACCGACCGAACAGACCGGCCCGCGCCGCAAGGGCAAGGGCCTCAACCTGAATGACGATCCGAACCCATGGTATATGCAGTCGCAGTATCGCTTCGGATCGGGAAACAGCGCCGCCCATAACCGCTGGCACAAGTAGCCCGTGGCGCAGCCATTGAAGGGATTCTCAATGCGAACAATCGTAGTGACCAATGAGCGCGGCGGCATCGGCAAGACCACGCTTACCTGTCATATCGCGTGGCATCTGGCCGAGCAGGGCAAGCGTGTCGTGGTCCTGGACCTGGACAAGCAATGCCACAGTGCCGGGATGCTGAAAGCGGAGTTCGAGCAGATCGGCCCGGTTCAGTCGATTCTTGACTTCGAGCCGAACAAAGAACCTCCGGCGCTGGCCTGTTTCAAGAACACACGCCAGATCGTCGAGTTGACGACTGACAGCCCGCAGCAAGGCCAGCACATCGGCGCTTATGTCCGCGCCATTCGTGCCGGCCTTGCCAAGCACTACGACTACTGCGTGATCGACACTGCACCCGCGTGGGATGGCCGGAACCTCATGGCCTTGATTGCGTCCGATTATGTCGCGGTCCCACTGGACCCCGACAAAACCGCGCGTCAGTCGCTCAACGAAATCTCGCAAAGCATCAGCCTTGCAAACAAGGTGCGCGGGGAGGGGAACGCGACCCGGTTCGGGATCGTGTTCAATCGCGTTCAGACAACGAGCGAAGTTTCAAAAATGCTGATGGACCGCATTGGGCAGGCGCTTCCTGCCAATGTGGTGCCGCACACCATTCCACACCGCGAGCACATGCGCGAGGCGGCTCTACTCGAAGTTCCCGTTTGGCGCTTGGCAAAGGACACGCGGCGTAGCGCGCCGATCGTGCGCGAAGTCGTCTCCTACATTGTCGATCAAGCTGAGAGGGAGGCCGCATGAGCAAGGCAGCTGTCAAACCGGCGAAGAAGAGCTTTGCCGACTTCGATATGGACGCGATGGACTTTTCGGCCGTCCCCGCGAATACCGAGTTCAAGGCCGCTGGACGGTTTCAGCGCCTTCCGCTCGATGACATTGATCCAGACCCCACGCAGGTTCGCCGAGAGTTCGACCAGGCCGAGATTGATGCACTGGCCGCGACCATCAAGGACCGCGGCTTGCTGCAACCCATCGTTGTCGCGCCAACGTCGAATGGTCGCTACATCATCCGCTACGGCGAGCGGCGCTATCGCGCGTGCCGCCAGCTTGGTTTCGATCAGATCGACACCGTTCTGGATCAGGCGGACGCCGAACGCGATATTGGCCTCGACCAGTTTCTTGAGAACGAGCAACGCCAAGCCCTGAGTCTGGCCGAGCGCGTCAGTTTCATCGCGAGCCGCGTCAGTGATACGCTCTCGACAAAGGATCTAGCCGCGCGCATCGCCAAGCCGCATTCGGAAGTGAAGCGGCTCTACTCGCTGCGCACCTTGCCCGAGGACATTCTCGCCGCGTTGAAGAATTGTTCTCCGCGTGCCGCCGTCGCGATCAAACACGCGATCGAGCTGGACGAGCAGGCTACGCGCAATTTCGTGGTCGCAAACGAAAATCCAACAGCCGCCGCCTGTGAGCAGTTTCTTGCTACGCTCCAAGGCATTCCCGAGGAAGAGAGTGCGCAGGCCGGTGCCGCTAAAGCGATTGACGATCCAGCGCCGCCCCAAACTTCGCGCGCGCCGGTGGCAGTTGCCACCAGTGCGACGGATGAACGTCAGGAGCGGCCCGAACCGGATGCCCGCGCCGACGAGCGGGAAGGGGAGGGCGCAACGCTTGCCGATCCTTCCGATCACAAGCCGCGCACCCCTCGTCAGCCGAAAGAGGCCACCGACGCACCGGCCATCATCATTCAGGGCCGTCGCGGGATTGTTCTAAGCGGCCAGGTTACGGTTCGGTTCGACGGCGAGGCCGCGCCCCAAACCTTCGACTTCTGATAGCTTTTACCGTCCACGTTCACTCAGCATCGAGGCGACGTGGAATTTAGAGCGGTGGCAGTTGCCACCGCTTTTTGTTTGTGGGGTAGGTATCTACTGTATGGCAGGATAAGCCTTGCGGCGGCTAATGTTAACCGTTACGCTCAATCCCATCGGATCGCGCTTCACGGTTGGGAGATACCTACCCCACATGGAAAAGACGCTGGGCTTCAAGATCGAGGCGACCAAACTCGCAAAGATCGACGCGCTCGCGCAGACAAGGGGAGGGCGCGGCCCCTTTATGCGTCAGCTGGTGGACGCCGTGCTCCGGCAGTCCGGGGCGGCCAGCGAGGCCGCGCCTGTTGCCGACCGCGAGGCCGCTGGCGAGCATCGCCTTTATCTTCGTCCGACCGAAACCGAACTGGCCGTGATCCGCCATCGCGCAAAAGAGCGCCGCATGACCCCGGCGACCTGGGCCATGGCTCTTGTGCGGCGACACATCGGCATTGCCGCGCCTGTCGATCGCGAATTGCGCGAGGAGCTGTTGAATTGCCGTCAGGCGTTGCAGCGCATTGGGCGCAACGTGAATCAGATCGCCCGAGCCGCGAACAAGATGGCGCTGGCGGACAATGCAGCGGAGATCGCCGGCGAGCTGCAAAAGGTCAACGACCTGCGCGCGGCGATCGGCGCTGCCGTCGAAGGTATCGGCGCTGCTACGAAAGCTGACCTGTCCTATTGGGAGGTTTCCAGTGAGCGACTTTGACAGCAGCTTTGAGGCGGGACAGCTCGCCGCGCTGTTCAAACCAAAGCTGACCAGCGACCCGAACAGGCGCGGGGCTGACATGTTGCTGCGCTCGCTGAGTTCGAGGCGGGCAGGCCAGGGCGGGAGCACCCGGGCGCGGCTTGCCCGCGTTGTCAGCCGTGCTCCGGAGGTCATGGTCAAGGTTACGGGCAGGCCGAAGGGCAAGAACCACGCGGCTGCGCATTTCGACTATATCGGTCGAAAAGGCGATGTGCCGCTTGAAACGCGTGATGGCGACATTCTGACTGACAAGGAAGATCGGGCGGAGCTGGCGCGCGATTGGGGCGATCCTGTCTATTGGCGTGACAATTCTACCGTAGCCGCCGTGAGCATGGTTTTTTCGATGCCGTCAGGGACAGACCCCGACAAGGTTCTTTCAGCGGTGCGCGAGGTCGCGCGGAGCGAGATCGGGCATGAGTGGGATTACGTCCTGGCGCTGCATACGGACACACCGCGGCCCCACGTTCATGTGACGGTTGCGGCGCGCGGTGACACGGGAAGACGCTTCAACCCGCGACCTCAAACGCTGCATCATTACCGAGAGCGCTTTGCCGAGGAATTGCGGGCGAGGGGGGTTACAGCGGAGGCAACGCCTCGCGCAGCGCGTGGTGTCGGCCGAGCCGGTCAAAGCATGGCCCTGAATCGGATGCGGCAGCGCTACATGGCCGGCACCGCACCTGCGCCGTTTGCCAATCAGAAAATCACTGCCGCCGCACGCGACCAGCTGGCGGGACGGTCCACCGCTCCGGATTTCGTGGTGCGCGGGCGGCAGGCATGGAATGAGACGCATCGCCGCTATCTAGCCGCCGCCAAGCGGCTTGAGGTAAGCAGCGATCCAGCTGATCGCCAGCTTGCCGACCAGGTGCGGGAGTTTGTGGGGGCAGGGCGAACGCCTACAATCCATGAGCGATCGGTTGCCGCGATCGAGCGGAAGAGGCAGAACGAACGATCTAGGGACCGCGATCGTTCGCGTGAAGGGCCAGAACGCTAGAGTCAGACTCGCTCAGGTTTGCACATAGCCCGAGTGTCGGAGGTAGTTCGCGCATTCGGCTGGCCTGAAGCGGTTGAGGATGAGCTTGAGGGCNGCTAGAGTCAGACTCGCTCAGGTTTGCACATAGCCCGAGTGTCGGAGGTAGTTCGCGCATTCGGCTGGCCTGAAGCGGTTGAGGATGAGCTTGAGGGCGTCGCAGATGGCTTCGAACGATCGGGGTGCGGCGCGGCGTAGCAAGGCTTTGAGCTTGGCGAAGGCCTGTTCGATCGGGTTGAAGTCGGGGCTGTAGGGCGGGAGGTAGAGCAGTCCCATCCCGGCGTCCTCGAGGCATTGGCGGATCCCGGCCACCTTGTGCGCCGGCAGGTTGTCGCAGACGACAATGCTGCCCGGCCGCATCTCGGGGATCAGGTGTTCGACGAGCCATTGCCGGAAGATGCTGCCGTTCATCGGTCTGTCGATCAGCATCGGCGCGAGGATGCCATCGTGCTGGAGCCCGGCGACGAAGGTGGACGTCATCCAGTGGCCATGCGGCGCCTGGCCGTAGAGCGGCTTGCCCTTGCGACCCCAGCCGCGCAGCCGGGTCATGCTGGTCGTGGTCCCGGTCTCGTCGACGAACACCAGCGAAGCGAAGTCCAGCCCGGCCTGCGCCGCGCGCCAGATGTCGCGGGCGATGACGACATCGGGCCGGTCCTGCTCAGTCGCGAAGATGGTCCTTTTTTTTGTGCCGCAGCCCGAGCCGCCTGACCATCCGCCAGACACTCGCGTAACTGACCGCGACGCCGCGCCTGGCAAGATCGTCCCGCACCTCGCCCAGCGTCAGCTCGGACGCCTGCGCCAGCCGATCGGCGATCCATCCCGCTTGCTCCGTCAGCTTCGAGCGCCGGTCGCCACCCATCGGCCGCGCCGCATGGCTCGTCGTTCGCTGATAGCGTCGATACCAGTTGGGGTGACTACACGAAAGTGAGTTTTACGTACGCGATATACGAACGAATGCAGTACGATGCGGGGGAAGGCTGCTGCAGGCGCCAGCGCTCACCGTAAGGAATCCTCGCCGATTCAACTTGGTCGCATCCGACTCTAGAATTCGGCGGATATGTGGTCATCGCCGCGACCTGTGGGGTGGATGCCATCACCATTCTCGATAGCCGCCATCCTGAAATCGCCGGAGTGGTCACCGATGTGAGGCTTGGGGTGGGTCCCAACGGATGGGAGGTATCGTGGCGCGCCCGAGAACTGCAACCGGATATTCCTGTGGTGTACGCATCGGGAGATAGCGCCGCAGAATGGCCGCTTTATGGTGTTCCCAAAAGTATCATGGTTCCCAAGCCATACGGAACGTCGCAAATGCTGACGGCGATCTCGTCCGTTCTTATATCCTCGACGCCCTGAGCGTCTCGTCGCCAGTTCCTACAAACGACCTGCGTTTTCGAGATCGAGAGCGCTAAGAAGCGCGGCTGCGTCACAACAAATTTCTTGATGGAAAACTTCAATATCTTGCGGTTTTGCGTTGGCTCGATCCCGCTAGAAGGCACAATATGTGTAAACCTCTTCTCGCGCTCGTCGCGCTGCTTTTGATCCCGTCTGAACTCGAGGCGAAGGACAAGGTAAAGCCGTCATTGCAATTCACCGTTCTCGAAGACGACTATCAGTGGAACAATGACATCGAGCAGGCACGCTCCGCTCTTGCCCGGGAGATTCCGCCAGGCACGTCCTTCTGGAGCGCACTCGACATCCTCCAAGAGGCTGGCGCGCATTGCACGGGTGATCGCCAAGATCCCAGCCTCGCTCGCTGCGTCTATTCCGACTGGATGACGGTGCATGACTACTACCGAGCCAATTTCTACTGGACGGCGGTCGTCCGCCTTGACGATGGCAAGGTGGGGAGCCTCACGCTCGATCGCACCGTCGAGGAGAAATGAGCGGGAACCGGGTTCGGCATCGCCGAATTTGTGCCGCGGTCGTCGGTCAGCGAATCCTGGAAGGCTGCGCGCACGCGCCAGCAGCAGACGTGGCAGTCCAGCTTCTGGCGGTGGAAGAAAACACATCGGGCTTCAGTTGGACCACCCGCCGCCAAGTGCGAGGAACAGCGTAATCTGATCGTCATTGATTGCCGCGCGCGCCTCCGCCGCTGCCTGATCCGCCGCGACGCGGTCGCGTTCGGCCTCGAGTGCTGGCAGCGCGGCGATCTTGCCTCCACGCCGCAACTGACCCACCCGCATCGCTGCTCGCGCGGCATCCTCGGAGGCGCGATCCAGGCCTTGCTGCTGCTCAAGCCCGGCGGCGTAGTTGGTCAGCGCCGTTTCAACCTCGCGCAGGGCCTTGATCACCACGCCATCAAATGCGGCCAGGTCGCCGCGGCTTTGGGCTTCTGTTGCCGCGATGCGGGCGCGAACGGCGTGCCGGTTGAGCGTCCAGCTGATCATCGGGCCGAGACCGAAACGGTTGGTGAGCGGCGACAGGAAATCGGCGGCAGCGCCGGTGGAACCGACCGATGCTCCCAGACGGATGTCGGGATAGAGATCGGCGGTGGCGACCCCGATCCGCGCTGTCGTCGCGGCGAGACGGCGCTCAGCCATACGGATGTCGGGCCGGCGCTTGAGCAGCGCCGCACCATCGCCAACGGGGATCACGCGTCTCAGCGCTAGCGGTGCGTGACAGGCTAGCAGGCCAGGATCCGCTTCGCCCGGCGTGCGACCAGCCAGCGCCGTGACACGAAAAAGGGCGTTGCGCTGACGCGCCACCAACCGTGGCAGCCGTGCCTTGCTGGTTTCGAGCAAGGCTTGCCGCCGGTCCAATTCATAGGGAGCCGCGCGTCCATGCGACACCATAATCCGGGTCAGACGAACGCTTTGCTCCAGGACGGCAATCGCACGGTCGAGCACAGTGCGCTGATAGCCCGCGTTGCAGATGTCGGCATAGGCGCGCGCCGTTTCGGCCGCGACGGTCACACGCACCAGGTCGCGCGCTGCGACGGCCGCTTCGGCATCGGCGTTCGCCGCCTCGATCCCACGCCTTATTCCGCCAAACAGATCGAGATCATAGCTGGCGCCGATCCCCATATTGTAGATTTGCCGCGTCGGCGGCTTCACATGGCTCAACTCGGCTTCCGCCGAGCGCTGGGCCCAGCTTGTTTCGGCGTTGACGCTGCCCTGGATCTCCCGGCCCACATTTCGCTCGTCAAGCAAGGCCAGGCTGCGTTCGAGATTGGCCTCGGCCACGCGCAGATCCGTATTGGCGAGGAATGCCTGTTCTATCAGCCGGTCGAGGACCGGGTCTTCGTAGAGCCGCCACCAGTGATCCGGCAGCGGCTCCTGTGTGGTAACGACGCTTCCTGATTGAAATGCGCTTTGCGCCATAGGCGCGTTCACCATCGCGGCGTCGGGCACATGATAGTCGGGGCCGACCACCGTGCATCCACTCAGGGCGGCTGCGGCCGCCAGTACCAGCGTACGCCTTACCATGGCAGGCTCCGGTGCACACTGCGCCCGTCATCGCGCGGATGAACGACAACCGTGGCCGTCTGGCCCGGAATCATCCGCACATTGGGCGGAATCCTGTCGATCGTCACACGCACCGGAATGCGCTGCGCCAGACGCACCCAGGTGAAGGACGGATTCACATTGGCCAATTGTCCGTCGGCCCCGGCCCGCTCGCGATCCTCGACACCGCCCGCGATGCTCTGGACATGCCCCTCGATCTCATCGGCAACCCCCATCAGATAGATGCTCGCAGGGTCGCCGACCCGGATCGCCGGCAATTTGGTTTCCTCAAAATAGCCTTCGACGCGGAGCGAGTGATCATAGACCAACGCGAGCGCCGCCTTGCCGGCGGTCAGATAGACCCCGGGCTGGAGCGACATGTTGGATACGGTCCCGTCCACCGGCGCGCGCACGACCGTTCGTTCGAGATTGAAGCGGGCGAGGTCGCGCGCCGCCACTGCCTGTCCAATCGTCGCCCGCAGCCCTTCGACCCGCGCCGAGCCTTGTTCGATCACTTCGGCTGCGATCACTTCGGGCATGGCCCGGTTGCGCCGATCCTCACGCACGGCTTGCGCGAGCGCGGTGCGTTGGCTTGTCACGTTGGCCTCGGCCTGTTCCAGCGCGAGCCGGTAGCGCGGGCGGTCGATGATGAAGAGCACGTCGCCTTTTCGAACCGTCTGGTTGTCGGCGACTTTCACCTCGGTGACGAGCCCGCTGACATCGGCGGCAACCGGCACCATGTCCGCACGCACCTTGCCATCGCGTGTGACCGGCTCGACCTGATAGCGCAGCCACAGCGCATATATCCCCGCCAGGATCACGAAAATGACGAGGAGCGTGGCGAGCGATCGCAGGAGATTTTGTCGATGCAGCATGTCAGGAAGCGACCCATCGGTAGAGAAGGCTATCGGCGAGAGCGCTCAGGCCCCACCACAGCAGAATGAAGAGAGCTAGTTCGAGCAGGCTCGGGTGCCAGAGCAGCCGATAGACCGGCAGGCGCTGTAGGAACCCCCGTGCAAGATAGACGAGGACCGCCGCCAGAACGCCCCAGGCGAGCGCCGCCGGCATGTAGACGCCGAGCACATTGAGCTCCTCGATCATGCCCCCCCCCCTGCCCTTGGCGAAGCGATGTCGGGTGCTCCGGCGGCCGGGAAGAGATTGCAACGCATCCCGACAAGCGCCCGCAAGGCAGGCCGACGATGCGCGTCGAGTGGCTGGCTGAGAAGTGCCTCCAAGGCCCGATCGATCGGATCGAGCAGCCCAGGCGGCGGCGCATCCGCATGGCCATGCCGCCAGCGCTCGCCATAAAATGCCGCCAACCCGGCCAGCACCGAACCCAGGCGGTGACGCACGTCATGCGGGACATGAGACAACGCCCGGCGGATCGGGATGATGTTGCGGCCGATCCTGAGGTCCGCCAGACCATCGGCGGCGTGGAGTGCATCGCCGGCGGTTGCCACAGCCATGCGCGCGGCCACCTGCCCGAGCCGGTCGACCGCTCTTGCCGTCCAGCGGTCCGGGCGAAAGGGTCGGCGAATGTCGGCAAGCAGGGCAAGCTCACTCCAGTTCGCGCGCAGGATGCGCCGCGCGGTCCACAGAACATTGGCCGATCGGAACATCCGCGTGACCGCAAGCGTGGCGACAATTCCACCGAGCTGCGCCAGCCCGGTGTTGATGAACAGCGCGAAATCGGCCTGGAAGCGCGCAAGAAAGCCCATGGCGACAATGAAGCAGGAGAACATCGGTAAGGCCTGCGGCGAGCGCGCGGGATCGGCCTGGATATAGCCCATCCACAGCAGGGCCGGCGCCAAGGTGATGATCAGCATCTCATAACCATCGACCCGGGGGAGGATCACGAAGAGGTAGAGGGCCGCCAATGGGAAAGTCTTGAGCGTCGCCACGAGATAGCGACCGATCACCGGTGCGGGATCGTCCTGCGCCGCAAAGGAACAGGTGATGAGCGCTGCGAAGGCGGCCGTCGCCGATCCGTTCGGCCAGGCAAGCAGGATCCAGACGGCACAATAGAGCCCGATCGCCGTGGCGGTCGCCAGTCCCGCCAGCGCGGCGACACCATGATCGCGGGCAAGGGAAAAGGGTTCTGCGGCGAGAATTTTGGCGCTGGGGCGTCCCGGTGACCCGATCCTGTCCGCCAGCCTTCGGCTTGCCGCCAATGCGGTCAGAAACTCGGCGATGCGGATACAGGCGCTCGCGGTCAGCAGCCCGCTCCAGTCGCCCCGCGCTTCGGCGGCCTCCGCCAGCGTGTCGCACCGCCGCACCAGCGATCTCACCCGATGCAGCTCGCTTTGCTCATCATCCAGCCAATCGGTGGCGTCGGCAAGCAGAGCCTCGAGATCCGCTGGAAGATCGCCGCCTTCCCGCAGGCGATCGAGCCGGTTCGCCGCAGCCGAGGCGAGCGGCAGGATGGTGGCGAGCTGCTGTTGCAGTGCCGTAACTCGCCGCCGGGTCGCGGGCGCCCAGCGCTGATCGAACGGCAAATGGACCGCGATCATGCCGAGTTCGGTGACGTCTGCCGCCAACATGCGCCGATGCGCATCCTCGAGGCGTGTATTATGACTGCCAAGCGCTTCCGCCGTCCAGCGGCGAGCATGGCCTAGAAATGATTGGACGCGCGCGCGGATAGCCGGCGTCGCGCTCCAGGGCTGGAGCAGCGCATGGACCGCGGTCACGCATAATATCGCGACGGTCATCTCCTGCACGCGCGCGGCTGTCGTCTCGAAAATATTCCCCGGGTCATCGAGATAGGGAAAGCTGATCACCGCTGAGCTGAATGCCGCCATCTGGAACAGAAAGGCGCGCGGCGTGCGATCGAGAACCGCAAGATAGATGCAGAAGCCCGTCCATGCCGCGAGACACAGAACGAGAAGCTCGGGCGAGTTCTGCAGATTGGGCACCAGCAGGATCGTGGCGGCCGCGCCCGTCAATATCCCGCCCAGGCGATAGAGAACTTTGGGCCGGAAGGCGCCGGCCATCGGCTGGGCGGTGACGTAGACGGTCAACAAAGCCCACCAGGGGCGCGGCAGGCTGGCCGAAAAGGCAATGGCCAGCGTAGCGGCCGCAGCCAGCAAGCTGCTCAGCGAGAAGAGCAGCTTCTGGGGATCGATCACCAACGGAGAGGCCGGCCAGCGCTTTTCGCCGGCGAACGCAACAAGCATCACTGACAACCATGACAAACGGGATTGTCACGATCGACAGCGATCGTGGTCATTACCTCCCATGGATACGGGAAGAGCCTTTAACCGAGCCGGTGCGTCGAATCGTAGATCAAAATATTGATAGAGAAACGCAAATATCTTGCGGTTAATTGTTCTTCCGGGATGAGCGCGAATTGATGCCCCGGCCTGTCTTATCCGAAGCATCAGACATGTCCTGCCCTTTCCCCGAAACGAAGAAAGCGGCGATCGGCACGGCCAGGAAGATGAGCAGCATGATCTGCTCTTCCCTCAGAAGACGATATTCGCTGAGGCAATAGAGGATGAAGGCGAGTCCAGCGAGCACAAGCGTCCATAGCGCCCGCTGCCAAGTAAATACGGCCTGCGTAGAAGGGTCTCGCGACATAAGCCTCCCCATGCGGCATCCTCTCCCGTTGATGCTCGCTCTCGACCAGCTATCTTCATGGCCTGATGGAACAGGGGTGAAAGATAGCACGCGATGTCGCAAACGAATGTTTTTGCAGGCTATCCGCAAAAATTCTGAGGTTTGATTAACGGAATGGGCACATGGCGAGCCGTTGGACAGGAATGCCTATTCCTTCGTGGTTAGGCATGGGACTCCGCCCTCAAAGTCGCCTCGACCAGACGACGCACCTTCCCTCGGCATGCAGCGTCCGAACCGCCGGCAGCGGCTTCACGCCGAGCCCGTCTGACGAAATTGCGCATTTCAGCGAAGCTGGGCCTTCTGTTCTGACCCAGCACCGCGATGAGGGCGGGATAGATCCAAATCTGCGTCGCCATCACTGTCTTCCTCCAGGAATGGCGGAGCGGCCCGGTTTCGTGTCGCGCGACGGCCCTCCTTCCTGTTCTTCCCGACCTACAAAATAGAGCAGGCCCGATCCAACCAAAGCGAATACGGTGGCCATTTTCACGAACTCACTGTGCCCCAACGCAGCCAGCCAGGCACCACCGACTATGATGAGCAGAAGAGGCGCGCCCCAGCGCGGATGATGAACACGGGTGGCAACCCACCAGGCCAGACAGGAGAGCGACACCGCCACCAGCAAGCTGCCCAGCGTCAGGCCGACAGCAGTGACCAGGATTTTCAACATCGGCATATCGGCCTCCATTGACGCCCCTCCGCCTCTCTTATTCTAATATATCGTATTGCGATATATTTACAAGGGGCGCGTCCGGTGCGTTGAAGCAGGCGTTGGCTTCAAGGCCGTGTTCGCGGCCGCCCACTCGCAGCGCGAACGCGCTTCAAAGCAACAAAGGCGCCCATCATCGTCTCAACCTCGCCTGCCAGGACGAACGCAAAGGCTCCCGAAACTTCAAACCAGAGGAAGAAATTGCGTCATCCGGTGGCGCATTGAGGATGCCGCAGCGCCCAGATCGGCACCCGTCCATCGGTCGCGGACTGATAGACGTCAGGGTAGCGGTGCAGCGCCGCATCGACGGCACCCGGATCGAAGGGCTCGTCGGGCTCGAAGCTGTCGAAGCCGCAGCGCCGCATGAAGAATAGGAGATCGACCAGCACATCGCCGATCGCGCGGATCTCACCCTCATAGCCCGCCTCGCGCAATATGCTCGCGCTGGAAAAGCCCCGGCCATCGCGAAACCGCGGAAAATCGATCTCGACGAGCCGCACGCGCCCGAGCTCGGGCAAGAGCGCGCGCACATCGTCGCCGGCCTCGAGCAGAACCGAAGTCGCATTCTTCTGATCGAGGAATGCATCGAGCGTGACCCCTGGCTCATCGGGCGCGGGATCGTCGCGAAAGCGTAGCGGATCACCCATAAATCGCCTCCTTGAATGGATCCATGCCTACCCGGCGATAGCAATCGAGGAAACGCTCGCCGGGTTCGCGGATTTCGCGGTAGCGTTCGATCGTGCGTTCGACGGCATCGACGATCCCGGTCTCGTCGAAGCCCGGCCCGGTAATCTTGGCCTGCGAGACATCCTCGGTCCCGGACCCGCCAAGCAGCAACTGATAATTCTCCGTGCCCTTCCGGTCGACGCCAAGAATGCCGATATGGGCCGCATGGTGATGGCCGCAGGCGTTGATGCAGCCCGAAATCTTGATTTTGAGTTCACCGAGGTCGAGTTGCCGATTGAGATCGGCAAAGCGCTCGGCGATCTGCTGCGCGACGGGTATCGAACGCGCATTGGCAAGACTGCAATAGTCGAGGCCCGGGCAGGCGATGATGTCAGTTACGAGGCCCAGATTGACGCTTGCCAGTCCCGCCGCGTCCAACGCCTGCCAGACCGCATGCAGATCCCGCTTGCGCACATGCGGCAGCACGAGGTTCTGGACATGCGTCGAGCGCAGGTCATCGAAGCTATAGCGTTCGGCAAGGTCAGCTACGAGATCCATCTGCTCGGCCGAAATGTCGCCGGCGATGCCTCCGTCGGGCTTGAGACTGATATTGACGATGGCATAGCCGGGCGCCTTATGCGCGGCGACCTGGCGATCGACCCATAGAGCGAAGTCGGGATCGGAGCGGTCGACCTCCTCGGGAAGCCCGGTCTCGAACGGCGGCGGTTCGAAATGGGCGGCAATCCTGTCATACTCAGCCTGCGGAAAATCCCGACCCAGCGTCAGGATATGCGCGAACTCCATCTCGACCTGACGGCGGAACTCATCTTCACCCAATTCATGGACAAGGATCTTCATCCGCTGCTTGTGGATGTTGTCCCGCCGCGCGTGCCTGTTCCACACTCGCAGGATCGCCTGGATATAGGAAAAGATCTGGCTTGCCGGACAGAACTCCCTGATCAGGAAAGCGATAATGGGCGTGCGTCCCATACCGCCGCCAGCATAGACCTCGAATCCCTTCTCGCCCGTCTCGTTCTTGACGATGCGTAGCGCACAGTCGTGCCAGCGCAGAGCGGCACGGTCTTCCTGCGCGGCGATCACTGCGATCTTGAACTTGCGCGGCAGATAGCTGAATTCTGGATGGAACGTCGTGGCCTGGCGGATCAGTTCGGCCCAGGGCCGCGGATCGCATATCTCGTCGGGAGCAGCTCCAGCATAATGATCCGCCGACAGGTTGCGAATGCTCTCGCCGCTCGTCTGGATGGCGTGCATTTCCACCGTCGCGAGCTCAGCGAGGATGTCGGGCGCATCCGCCAGTTTGATCCAGTTATATTGGATGTTCTGTCGTGTCGTGAAATGACCGTAGCCTCGGTCATATTTGCGCGCGATATGCGCCAGCTTGCGCATTTGCCGCGAATTGAGCGTGCCGTAAGGCACCGCTACGCGCAGCATATAAGCGTGCAGTTGCAGGTAGAGCCCATTCTTGAGCCGCAGAGGCTTGAACTGGTCTTCGCTGAGATGGCCTTCGATCCGACGGCGCGTCTGGTCGCGAAACTCTTCGACCCGGGCATCGACCATGGCCTGATCATACTCGTCGTATTTGTACATATCAGCCTCTCACGCCCAAGGGGACATCAGGATGGCATCACGAGCACTCATGCACAAAATGACTTTTAATGCAGCGATCCATCAAAATAATTGCTCGATAAGGCCGGTCGCTGCAGGCCAATAACCATGGGCCGATCGTTGCAAGCCGGCTCGAGGGCGATCCCGGCCTTAACATGTCTGTGACATACAGGTATGGTGTTGCAGATTGGTTCTCGGGAGTTCTGCGTGCGGCTGACACGCTACACGGATTATTCACTGCGGGTCTTGATTCACCTGGCCCTTCACGAAGAGCGCCTGTGTTCGATCGGCGAAATCGCGCGGGCTTATGATGTCTCCCACAATCACCTGATGAAGGTCGTCAACGCCCTGGCGCACGACGGCTTCATCGAAACCGTTCGCGGTCGCGCCGGCGGCATGCGTCTCGCCCGACCAGCGGATGAGATCACCGTCGGCGAGGTCGTCCGCCGCACCGAGGAAGGCTTCCAACTCGCAGATTGTTCCGGGTGTGCGCTGTCTCCCGCATGTGGACTGACCGGCGTGCTGGCGCAAGGCATGCAGGCGATGATGGCGGTATTCGATACCTACCGGATTTCCGATCTCCTGTCCGATCGTGAGGCCATGAAGCGGCTGATTAACCGCCAATCACCGCTCGGCGTCGGCATGGACTAAATGATACAGCTGCGGATTTCCGCGCAGGTCAATGCTCCGCTTCAAGATGCGCTGCGGCGCGATCGATGTTGACCCGATGGCTCTCGAGCATCTCGCGAAGATCGGCATGCAATGCCTCGTCACGAACCCTAGGGGTCAGAGATTCCAGTTTGCGAACCACCCAGGCTTGTCCGCGGTTGAGAAAGGCGAGCCTTTCAAGCGGATCAGGGATTGCCAACGCCTTCTTGTAAAAGGCGCCGGTCTTGCGTGAGGGCGCTGCGCCCAATCGCCTGATCTGCCTCGAGAGCATCGCGCACCAACGTGCTTCGTCGGCACGGACCGATCGCATCAGTTCGGCGTAGTCGGGATCGTTCGCCGACTTGGTGCTGGCGAGCGCGACGCGGGCGCCGGCCCGTTCGGCTTCCAGCAGTTCGTGGAGCGCCGCGAGGATCTCCTCGCGACCGGCAAAGCCCATGTAAATGTCATCGGCTTCGCTGGCGTAACAAACGGGCGAGGATGGTTCGTTCACGGTCATGCTGTAATCGCCGCGGCCGCCTTGAGGCCGGCACGAATGCGGTCCATCACGCCCGGGTCGGCCTTTGTGCTGTGGACGACATAGGCCGAGTACGAAAATTCAGGACTTCCGGGGACGAGAGCGAGGCGGCCTTCCTCGAGATAGGAGCGGATGAAGCCTTTGCGAAAATAGCCGCTACCCCCTGTCGCCAGGATATAATCGAGCGCGAGCGGACCATAGCTTATCGAAACGACGGCGTTAGGCTGATCCGGGAAAGCGGCGTGATAGCTCCCGGCAAACTCCTCACCCCAATCGATCTGAACATGATCTTCCGGTGCGAGAGGGCTGCTGGTTGGCGTGGTCCGCACCAGGACCAACTTTTCCTCGAACAAGAGTTCGGCGATGATCCCCGGACGGCTCGGCGCGGCATAGAGCACCGCCATATCGAGTGAGCCATCCTGGACCTGCTCCATCAGGCGTTCGGATGTGTCGATATGGGTGCTTACCGCGATTTCCGGACATTCCCGACGCATCCAGAGCAGCCAGTGCCGCAGCAAGGGACTCCACAGACTGAGCTCGGCGCCGACCGTTACCACGGTCTCCCGTCCCGGCGGGAGCGCGACGGCGCGGCGCGCCCGATCCCAGACCTGCACCATGGTGGTTGCAAAGCGCAGAAACTGCTCGCCCGCCGGTGTCAGCTTCGCACCTGCCTTGTTGCGGATGAATACTGGCCGATCGAGCAGGTCCTCAAGCACCCGGATGCGGGCACTGACTGCGGTCTGCGTGAGGTGAAGGTTCGACGCAGCGTTCACAAAACTGCCGGTTTTGACGACTTCCAAGAATGTGCGCGCAACATTGATATCCATAAGCCATCATCCTTGCGCTCAATGCGCAATAATATTCATTTGCTTGCTTCATGGTAGCGGGCCGATGATGGGATCACAAGGCAAGACCCGTGTGATCGACCCTGGACAGGCACCAACAACCATAAGGCGTCCAACGGTTTGGGCGAACTTTCAGATGAAACCTTTAGGCCGCTTCACGCCCGAACCGCCGCCGCCGCGGGCCGAAATCTGGAAAGTCAGCATAGCGCTGGCGTTGCTGGTTTTAGGGATAGGCATAGCACTTTTCAGTTTTTACGACGCTGGTGCGATCAGTGACGATGTCTTCGTTGCCGTGGTGGTCTTCGTGATCGCGGTTTGTATCGGTGTGATCCTCTCTCTCGATTGGGAACAAACGGCACATCGCCGAGTGCGTCAGCCCTGGCAGGAAGTGCCCCCTCCGTTTGACTTCATTGCGCTGTGGTCATCTGAAGACCGACAGCCGTCGGGTGAAGGTGCCCCTAATCTTCAGGAAACCTGCCGCCGCAAACCGCCTCCCTCGTCACGGACAAAGCTGCCGTGAAGGCTGACAACGATGATGACCGACAAGCGCGTGGACCAGAGCGCCCGCCCTCCATGTCCGGGCTCTATCTGATTTTCGCCGCAAGCATCGCCTTCGTCTCGATCCGCCTTTTTGTCGATTTGCTCCGCCAAAACGGCTTCGTCGCCGAAGGGGACGGCAATGGGATAGTGCTGTTCGCCATGCCGATAGCCCTCCTCGTGATCGTGGGGCTCGGACCGGGAACCCGGCGCTAATTTATATCCAATATCTTTGCTGATAAATAATAATAACATTCGTTTGTATGATGATTCGTCCATCTCCACATCAGATCTGCGATATGAAGGAGTTCCCATGGCCATTCAGCTCGGGCAGATCGCCCCCGATTTCGAGCAGGACAGCACGCACGGTCGCATCAGCTTCCACGATTGGCTCGGCGGAAGCTGGGGTGTCCTGTTCAGCCATCCCAAGAATTTTACGCCGGTCTGCACGACGGAACTGGGCGAGGTTGCCAAGCTCCGGTCCGAATGGGACAAACGCAACGTCAAACCCATTGGCCTCTCGGTGGATCCGGTCGAAGCCCATCACAAATGGGAGCTCGACATTCACGAAACCCAAGGGACGAAACTCGACTTCCCGATGATCGCGGATGCCAACACCAAGGTGTCGGCGCTCTACGACATGATCCACCCCGAGAGCGACCCGACGGTCACTGTCCGTTCCGTCTTCGTCATCGATCCGTCACGCAAGGTGCGGCTGATCCTGACCTACCCGCCTTCGACCGGTCGGAATTTTGCCGAGATTCTCCGTGCCATCGACAGCCTTCAACTTACAGATGCCCGTAGCATCGCAACGCCCGTCAACTGGGAACCTGGCGAGCCGGTCGTCATATCGCCGAAGCTGTCGGACGAGGAGGCATCCCGGCAGTTCCCACAAGGCTACAAGACACTGAAGCCCTACCTTCGGGTCGTCGATCTGCAGGCTCCCGGGCAATGAGGCAATTGGAGGAGAGTGGAAAAAGACAGACCGCCGCCGACGGAGCAGACGACGGCGGCCTCTCCGACCTGTTGGCCCGCAACCGCGTATGGGCTGACGCCAAAACCCTGATCGATCCCGGATTCTTTAAACGGCTCGTAGGCCAGCAGCGGCCACGCTACTTCTGGATCGGCTGTTCGGACAGCCGGGTGCCGGCCACCGAAATCGTCGATCTCGATCCCGGCGAGATGTTTGTTCATCGCAACGTCGCCAATCTCGCCACGCCGAGCGATCCTAACTTCGCCGCCGCCTTGGAGTTCGCGGTCGATGTTTTGAAGGTCGAGCACATCATCGTCGTGGGCCATTACGGGTGCGGCGGGATTCAAGCGGCAATGGCACCGGACAGGGACGACGCGATCGGGCTTTGGCTCGCACCGGTGCGTGAGCTCTATCAAACAGTCTGCTGCACCCCGGATACCAATGCAGACCGTTTGTGCGAACATAATATCCGCGCCCAGGTGAAAGCACTCGCAGCCAACCCATTGGTTCTTCGGGCCTGGGCGCGGCACGCTGCGCTAACGCTTCACGGTTGGGTCTACGCCATTGGAGACGGCCTTCTCCAACCGGTCTGCTCACCCGTCAGCCGCCACCCCGATGAGGCAGTTCCCAAACTCCGGATTGCAGGCGCGTCATGATCGCCGTGCGCGCCCTGTGCCGCGTGAGGGCGATTGGCCATGACGACAGCCTCGTCGACGCCATCTCCGCCTGCAAGGGCGCGAGTGAACCCGATCGCGACATTGATGCACGGATTGCGCTGGCCGTATTTCCGGCACTGCGCAGCTTGACCGTTATTGCTCCGGGAGTCTGGCTGCAGGACGACGGCAACCACGTTCGGGCACTGCTCTACACGGCGACTTGCCGCGCTGCCGCTATGTTGGTGCCATCCGGCTATTGGATCGAAGCCGGCCCCCAGGGAACCACCGTGGTGGGCGAGCTTGGCCAATGGACAGCCCATCACCCGGTTGAGGCAATCGCCCTGTGCATGGCCGCGCTCGATGCGCGAAGGGCGGAGCTGTCCTATGCACATTGACCGTTCTCACCAAAGACGATTGCAGCGCCCTGTGCGGCTGCATCAGCAATGGTCCCGCAGCGCTCATCATCAGGGCCTTCCTACCGACTTATCTGCGCCGGATGGTGCCGCATCATCACGCCTCGGCCGAAACGATTTCCGGCGCTATTTCTGCTCAAGGAGACAAGCGATGGCTGATCAAAGCCGCAATGCTGTAATAGCTCAATCCGACCTTGAGAGGCTCGTCTTCGAATTGCCTCCCCTGCCCTGTGGGACCAAGGATCTCGAGCCTGTCCTCTCGGCGGAAACACTGGAGATCCACCACGGCAAACATCACGCACGCTACGTGGAAACGCTCAATCGGCTGCTGGCCGAGCAGAATTTCTCGGCCCACACGCTCGAGGAAATCATCCGCATCGCGCACGGCAGCGGCGCGAAGGGCGTCTTCAACAATGCAGCCCAGGCATGGAACCATAGCTTCTTTTGGGAGAGCATGGCGCCGAAAACGGTTAAACCTGCCGGGCTGCTCGCCAGCGCCATTTCGTACGAATTCGGGAGTCTCGAAACGCTCATACCAAAACCTGTGGAATCTGACTCACGGAGGGTATCCGGCCGGGGCATGACGTGATTCACCATCGCAAACGGTTGGAGTTTTGCGATGGCAGCGCCTGTCAGACTTCGAGGTGATTTCAGTTCTGCGCAGGTTCGGGCCTTTGCTCGCCGCGCCAAGGATGGGGACCAGGTCCGCCGTCTTCTGGCGATTGCGACGATCCTGGACGGCGGAAGCAGAAACGACGCAGCTAAGGTCGGCGGGGTCACGCTGCAGATTGTCAGGGATTGGGTGCTGCGCTTCAACGCGCATGGCCCAGATGGTCTGGAAACCCGCAAGGCCCCAGGACCAGATACCATCCTCGACGACTGCCATCGACGCGCGCTGGCCGAAACCATCGAAGCGGGCCCTATTCCTGCTGTTCATGGTGTGGTTCGCTGGCGGATCATCGACCTCGTCCAATGGCTATGGGAAGAGTTCGAAATCTCGATCAGCAAGCAGGCGCCGGGGCATGAACTTCGGACCCTGGGCTATCGCAAGCTCTCGGCCCGGCCGCGCCATCAGGGGCAGCGTCCTGAAGATATTGCCGCTTTTAAAAAGCCTTCCCCGCCTGTCTGGCGCAAATCCGAAGGCGCCTGCCCAAAGGCACGCCGATAGAGCTGTGGTGGCAAGATGAGGCCCGGATCGGGCAGAAGACGCAGATCACCCGGCGCTGGGCCAAACGCGGGACGAGACCTGTCGCGCCCCGTGATCTGCGCCGGGCTTCGGCATGGATCTTTGGGGCGATCTGTCCCGCAGAAGGCAAAGGCGCCGCGCTGGTCATGCCTCGTTGCAACAGCGAGGCCATGGACATGCATCTCACCGAAATCAGCAGCCAGATTGCACCCGGCGCTCACGCCGTGCTCATGCTTGATCAGGCCGGGTGGCACATGTCCGGAAAACTCGACATCCCGGCGAACATCACCCTCCTACCGCTGCCGCCCAAATGTCCTGAACTCAATCCGGTCGAGAACGTGTGGCAGTTCATGCGCGACAATTGGCTGTCGAACCGCATCTTCTCCTCGTACGACAACGTCGTGGACCACTGCTGCCACGCCTGGAACCGCCTTATCGATCAGCCATGGCGCATCATGTCCATCGGCTTGCGCCAGTGGGCGCATGGGTCATGATCAGAGAGTCTTGGTATCAGACAGCGTTTTTCCGCTGAAGGAACGGGCCATTTCGGATCGGGTTGGGTCTGGCTCATCGCGAAGCGCGACAAGCTCGAGGTGATCTCTACCCACGACGCGGGTAGCCCAATCCTTGAGGAAGGGGTGACGCCGCTGCTTGCTTGCGATGTGTGGGAGCATGCCTACTACATCGATTACCGCCAGGATCGCGCGGGCTGGATCACGTCCTGGTGGAACAGGCTCGCAAATTGGAGCTTCGCCGAAACGCAGTTTGACGCAGCGATCGGCCAGGGCAAGCCGTGGCGCTATCCACCATCACAGACCGCCCGTTGAATAAGGAGGAGAAGTAAATGCTCGTTGACGTTTTGGCTGGCGATAGCAGTTCCCCAGCAGCCCGGGGCAGTTTTCACTTCGCGCGGTCACCCCAGGCAGGCGAAGAGATCGAGATCGACGGAACGGTCGTCGTCGTGACGCGGGCCTGGCATCGGCCCAGCATCTATTACCAGGGTGCCAAGTTCGCGATTCTCGTCGAGGAACCTGTCGCTGACGCCCAAGTGCGTCCAGAAGTCCGAGATCACGCCGACATGGCGGTTTGAGTAGACGCGGAGAAGGGCGATGTCGCCCTTCTCCGCGCTCAGTCAGGCGGCGAGCAATTCGTCCGCCGGACCGAAGAATTCGTAATGAATGCGGTCGGATGGGACGCCAGCCAGCGACAAGGTCGAGACGGCGTGCCGCAGAAACGGGCGTGGTCCGCAGATATAGTAATCGGCCTCACCTACAGGCGTGTTGGCGACCAGCCATTCATCGGTAATGATGCCGGCGACGTCATAATCCCGTCCTGCGACTTCATCTTCGAGCGGGGTCTGATGAAAATCGGTGACGGTGATTGACTTGCCCCGCCCAGCGACAGCGCGAACATGATCACGCATTGCGTGGGTATCGCGGTCATGAGTTCCGTGGACATAGTGCACGGGGACTCCCGCCTCGCCCTCAGCAAGCGTTTCGAGCATGGCCACCATCGGGGTCAGCCCCACGCCGCCCGACAGGAGGATCACCGGGCGTTCGACATGCGCTGCCAGGAAGAATTCGCCTGCAGGCGCGGCAACTTTGAGCACCGTGCCCGGCTTGGCTTCATCATGAAGCCAGCCTGACGCAAGACCAAGCGGCTCACGCTTGACCGAAATGCGATAGGTTTCGCCGTTGGGGGCTGCTGAAATCGAATAGTTGCGCTTGACTGGCGGATGTCCCGGAATTTCAAGCCAGAAGGTCAGATATTGCCCGGGCTTGTGCCGCATGACGGCCCCGCCATCAACGGGGCGCAGAACGAAGGAATTGATGACGCTGCTCTCACGCACGACGTCCTCGACGCGAAAATCGCGCCAGCCATTCCATCCGCCGGTCGCATCCTTCTGTTCTGAGTAGACTCGCTGCTCGCGGGCGATCAGGATGTTGGCCAGGAACCAGTAGGCTTCGCCCCAGGCAGCGAGAATTTCATCGGTGGCCGCATCCCCCAGCACCGCCTTGATCGCCCCCAGGAGCGCCTCGGCAACGTGCGGATAATGTTCGGGCAGAATTTGCAGGCCAACATGCTTCTGCGCGATCCGCTCGACCGCCGGGGCAAGCGCACCGAGATTTTCGATGTTGCTCGCATAGGCGAGAATGGCGCCGGTCAGTGCCCGCGGCTGCGAACCGGCATCACCATGGTGCGATTGGTTGAAAAGGTCGCGAATGTTCGGGTTCTGGAACATCCGGGAATACATCTCGTTCACGATGTCGAGGCCATGCGCTTCGAGCGCGGGGACGGTCGCCTTGACGAGCGCAATGGTCTGATCGCTGAGGGGCTGCGTCATCAACTTCTCCTTTTTGAATGCGTTGAAAATCCCGGAATGTCAGAGCTTGGGAATGTGATCGTAAAAATCCACCTGCATCTTCATCGGCCCTGTCGGCGTTACGAAATGCGGTTGCTGAGGGAGAATCAAGCCAGGCTGGTCAGGCGTCAGGACGATCTCCGAAGGTGGCTCGAGGTAGGTTAGCCGGAGTTCGCCCTCGAAAACCCGGATCACGCCCCAAACACCAGCCTTCGTGTCATGTCGCGCGCGCAAGGCAGCCGGCAGAGTGTCCTGGTTGAACACCGGCGTGGAACGGTAAGGCAAGATTTCAGCCATGGGTTTGCCCTGGTCGCTCGATGGCATCCTTACGTTCCGCGTTGGCGACCGATGCAGCACTCCGTTCCTCCAGTTGGAAGAACATCGCCAGTTGCAGGCTCTCGGCGATGCGCCGCGCCTTCGCTTGTAGCGCCGCTGCCGCTTCGGGCGTCATCCTGTCATTGGTCGTTTGAACCCAGAGTGCGAGCCACCGCTCGAACAGCGCGGGCGTTATCCTGGCCTTATGCTTCAAATGGGCCGGCACCGGTTGCCCCTTGTATCGGCCACTGGTGAGCATGACGGAGGACCAGAACGCAGTCAGCTTCCCAAGATGCTCCGGCCAGTCATCGATCGCATCGTTGAAAATCGGCCCAAGCGCGGGGTCGGCGCGGACCCGCGCGTAAAATTCCTCCACCAAAGGAGTCAGCTCTTCTTCTCTGATTTTCGAGACACCGTCCACGACTCGCGCTCCAATCATGTATATATAATACATCTATCATGATTGCGCATAAACGCAAGGCTAGCGCATATTTCCAGGTCGTCGGTCGCGGCGATGTACACAGCCTGAGAAACTGCTCAGCCCCGCTAGGGGTGACTACACGAAAGTGAGTTTTACGTACGCGATATACGAACGAATGCAGTACGATGCGGGGGAAGGCTGCTGCAGGCGCCAGCGCTCACCGTAACGCAGAAGGTTTTG
>NZ_LMIB01000004.1 GCF_001429065.1 Sphingomonas sp. Root710 | reverse complement strand
CAAAACCTTCTGCGTTACGGTGAGCGCTGGCGCCTGCAGCAGCCTTCCCCCGCATCGTACTGCATTCGTTCGTATATCGCGTACGTAAAACTCACTTTCGTGTAGTCACCCCCATTACGGCCGCGACGACTTCGCCGACCAGGGCAGGCTCGCCGGCGTGCTGTCGCGCAACCGCGGCAAGGACATGGCCGGCGACTATGCGCCCGATCGCAGCGACCAGGATCATGCCCGCGCCTTCGCCGACCGGCGCGAGATCCGGTTCCCGGAACTCGCGCGCCAGGTGGTGGAGAAGGTCAGCGACAAGCTACGTGTTGGGGCGCGGGGCATGTTCGACGGCTTCAAGCCGAAGCCAGCCTTGGCGGCGCACGTTGAGGCAGCGACGCGGCAGGGGGCAGACAAGCCGGCTGCGCCTGCCCAAGGCTACCAGCGTCCAACGCGCGAAGGCGTCGTAAGGAGCTGGACTGCGGAGCACGGTCGCGAGCTGGCGGGTGTGCAGGCACGTGTAAAACGGGCGCAGGTGCGGGCGAACGGCATGTACCGGCGCCATGAAGCCGCGAGGGACGATCACGCTCGCCAGCAGCCGCTGCCGCCCACCGGGTTGCTGGCAGGGCTACGTCGACCATCCTACGAGGCCGCGAAGGCAAGTTGGGAGAAGACTGCACGCGGGTTGCAGCGGCGCTCTACGCAGCTTGCCAAGCGGCTGAGCAAGCTCAGGGAGTATCTCGGCCCGATTACCGGGCAGCGGCGTCACCGCGGTGACGAACTGGCGCGCGCCAGGGTCGAGCGCGCGCATCCGTATCTCACCAAGCTCTACGATGCCGTGATGCGTGAGCGCCGCGACGAGCGCATGCGCGCCCAAGAGCAGGAACGTGAGCGGATCCGGCAACGCGATAAGGAGCGGGGACGCGATAATCGGGGACCTGGACGCTAAATGAGATGGAAAGGTTAGTTCAAGCTACCGGATCGACCGGCTCGGCAGTGTCGAACCGCGACAATCATGGCTTAGCAACCATGCCTAAGCTTCGACCGGTCACTCAGGTGGATGGCAGGGTCTATAAACTCTATCGCTCTCGTATGCCGCGTGCAGCTACAATTCCCTGCTCGATCGCACCGTCAATAAATCCCCTCCAGCCATTCGCCCAGTCCGCACTAGCAAAAAATATTCTACCTTGTGGTGCCTGAAGCTCTTTTAATGCATTAGACGCTTGGCCGGGACGTGATACAAACCATGTTCCTTTCGAAAACTGATCGCCATTCCAGTCGTGCGCGTAGGTCTCAAGCACCTTGGCGTCGGGAAAGAACTTCCGAACTTCATTCTGTACGGATGTGATGTCGTTCATATGAAACACCGCAGCGCTGGGCCCAAACGCGATTACATGTGTCTTACCGTTCTCGGTACCTTCCCATATCATAGCATTGATGGCTGCATCATCGCCTGGCGCCAGGCAGGTGACGTTGTCGAAGACTCCGTCCAACAAGATGTGCACCTTAAAGCCGCTACCCGCATGACGTCGCAGAGACTCTTCTTTTTTCTTTAGACAAATCGGCGGTGAGAAGCTAATATCTGTAAGTGTGTTGAGAGGAACCGTACATATAACTGCGTCTGCAACGTGTATCTCTCCGCCCGCCACAACGACTTCCACCAAACTGTCGGTTTCTCGTACACTGCTGATCGGCGCTGAAAGGCGTATATTGGCTTGAGAGTCTTTGCCGATTGCTTGCAGTAACGTGTTAGTTCCGCCCCTAATCCGAAAACGTGACACCGCATCGTTTACAACCGTTAGACTATAACCTGCCAGCGCGTACCATCGCATCATATCTATCCAACTGACTTGGACTCCCGGTGCATTTCCCCAAGTCATAATTAGTGCGTCTACGATCGGCCGTATCTCATCGGGCATGTCCAGCTCGTCGAGCTTCGATCGAACTGAGAATGTGTCCGCGTCGATCCACTTACGATCGCCGAACGGTAGAGCCGGACGTGGCATCGTCGAATAGCCACCATCAAATAAATCGGAAACTGCCTTCTCTATCTTCGGCCATTGCTCCGCAACACTGGCTTCGCAACGAGTACCCGCGGCATCAAGGTAGACGAAACGGTTGGCAGTTGCTCCAGGTGTTTCTTCTAATTCAACACCATAGCGCTGTATCTCGGCCCATAGGTGAGGCTGCTGCCAATGGATCCAAGTGCCACCCAGATCGACCGTGCGTCCGGCAAACTGCGAGGTGAATGTCCTTCCACCAAGTCGGTCTCTCGCTTCAAACACCGTGACATCATGCCCGCTTCTTTTGAGCTCCCTCGCGGCCGTTAATCCACAAAACCCGCCACCGATTATTGCGATGCGCTTTGTCGATCTCGATTTGACCGTCGTTCCGGCGGATGTCTGAGAAAGTGGCACGATCCCCATCGCTGCAGCAGACGAGGCAGCAAAGCCGAGCACACTCCTACGGGTACAGACGGGTCGCGACAAACGTTCGTCATTTGACATCACTTTATCCCATCTTGAGTTGTCGCAAAGCGGACGTCTAGCGTTTAGCTACGAGCCGGTAACAAGACGGTTATCGGAGCAAAACCTTCGTTGTCACGGCAGCCAAGTTGCGCCATGGCGGACCCATCATTTCAAACGTATTTATCTTACCGACGTGATGAACTGCTCTCGCGTGACTAAAGCGACGAAAGCCATGAACGCCGTGATACGAGCCGGTGCCACTCGATCCAACGCCGCCAAATGGCAGGTCATCCTGCCCTATGTGTAGCAGTGTGCCATTTAACGTAGCGCCACCCGAGATTACCCGCTCCATAAGGGTCTCATGGAATCGCTTCGAATTCGAGAAAGAATAGAGAGCTAACGGCCGCCCTAACTTTTTTGTAAAAGAGACAGCATCTTCAAGACGCTTGTAACCCAAAACCGGAAGAATGGGGCCGAAAATCTCTTCCTTTAGAAGGAGGCTGTCCGGGTGAGGATTGATGATGACGGTAGGAGGAAGCTTGCCATTGCTGTTCGTTGCGTCTGGATGAGTAAGGACGATGGAGCCGAGTTCATGTGCCTCGGAAATCGCCTGCCGCAAGCGCGAGCGATGTCGGTCTGAAATGATGTTCGTGTAGTCCGAGTTGTCTTCGATGCATGGATAGCTAGCTTGAGCAGCGCTTAAAACCTTCTGTCCAAACTCAGATGCCTGTTGCTCAGGCACCATGACATAATCCGGCGCAATGCAGGTCTGGCCAGCATTGATGAACTTGCCGAAGCTTATTGAGGAGGCCGCCTTGTCCAAAGGATAGCCATCATCGATGATCGCAGGAGATTTGCCGCCAAGCTCCAATGTCAGAGGTGTCAGGTTTTCTGCGGCGGCACGCATCACATGCCGACCGATTTCCGTTGAACCAGTGAAAACGAGATGATCAAAGGGCAGCGACGAGAAGGATCTTGCTATATCCACATCGCCGATCGTCACAGCTACTTCATCATCAGCAAAGCGCGTTGCCATGCATTGCGCGAGTAGGTTAGAGAACGTCGGTGTGAGTTCTGATGGCTTTAACATAACACGGTTGCCAGCAGCAAGCGCATCGATCATCGGCGACAGTGCGAGTAGGAGAGGGTAGTTCCAAGGCGAGATCACGCCAATGACACCAAGCGGCTCATACCTGATCCAGGCACGTGAAGGACGGAAGGTCATCGAAACGTGCCGACGCTCGTCTTGCATCCAACGCGCTACGTGCTTCCGAGCGTGCGACAGGCTGGTGAGGGCGGGCACCATCTCCAATAGTTCCGTCTCCGATCGAGCGCGCCCTCCAAAGTCGTTGGATATTGCTTCTACAAAGCGAGCTCGCTCCTCCACGATGAGGGCTTTGAGCCTGTCTAGTCTATCGCGTCTTTCAACCAAGCTTGGCAGCGGCGACGACCGAGATGCCGCATATAATCGTTCAAATTGAGCGTTCATATGCTGAGTCATAGCAATTACCATCCCCTGATTACCTCGAAACCAAATCCATGGTGTTCGACGTGCCATTTGACCGCATGTCTCCAGAAAAAGGAAAACACCTGCTTGCTCAAGCTCGCGGCCCTTTCAATTCACGAAGTAGACTATAAGCAGAGTAGCCAATTGCTAGCCGTAACGTTACCCGTGAAATGGCAACAACGCTACCAGGCACACCAGCATCAGCTAGACTAGCTTGCGCAGCGCTGCAGCCGCGTTTTCGCCTGACCGTATGGCACCTTCGATGTAGCCGCTGTAATCAGCATCCGTTTCCGTGCCTGCCCAGTGAATTCGTCCTACGGGTTCACGCAGTGCGTCGTGGAAGGTCGTGATGACCCCCGGCCCTGAGACGGTTCCATATCCCCCTCTGTGGAAAGCCGAACGCCCCCATACCTCTTCTATGTAGTCGGTCGGCGAGAGTGCGGCCGTTCCGAAGTATTTTGCTACGTCTTGCAGGCACTGCATGCGTCGTTCGATAGGATCCCTATCCGCCCATTTATGTGCGGTGGCGCCGTTGTAGAAACCTACGAGTGCTCCTGATCCACCTTTCCGAGGCGAGTGGTCGAACCACGGACCGAAATCTGTCTGGTCGGACAGGACTTGCCCGCTCAAGCCCTGATCGCGCCAAAACGGCCGCGAATAGGCGAGGTGCACCTTGATGACATTACCGAGAGGCGAGCGCTGTGCGCATGCGTCTCGCTGCGAAGAGAGGGGAGGTGTCACCTGAATGCGGTTCGCCATCGTCGGCGGGGCAGTGACGACGACATAACGGCCGCGCCAGTCGCCCTGATCGCTCCGCACCGTTACGCCCTGATCATCCTGCAAAATGTGACGGACGGGCGAGCCAAGAATTACAGCTGTACCAAGCTCCTTAGCCATACGGTCCGCGAGTTGCCACACGCCACCGTCGAATACGCTGTCCTGCGCACCCCCGCGGACCGACGTCATATGCTCGAAGTGGTTTTCTCCTGCAAACAAGCTGACGAACGCTAGCAGAGAGGTCTCGTATGTCTCGGCAGAGTGCGTTGCGCGAACCATAAGCCGGAAATAGCTGTAGGCGACACGATCGAACACATTTGCCAGCAACCATGATTCCAGCGTCCCACCATCAAGACCGGCCGCATGGCGACCGAGGTCCCCCGTAACGGTAAAGGCCGACGTCGCCAGCGCTGTGAGCTTATTAACCGTCTCCTGTACGGCTTTCAGCGAAGTTGCAGGTAGATCCGTGTCATTTAGCTTGTAAGTGCCACGCTGACCCCCGAGGTCGTAGATATTGTTTCCATCAACATACTGTGGGTACGCCTCGACGCCGAACTCTCGAGCTAGCGAAATGAGGCGGGTATGATCGGGGGCCACCCACTGACCGCCGAGATCGACAACGCGGCCGGCGAGGCGCCCCGGCATGGTACGCCCACCGACCCGATCGTCCGCTTCCAGAACAATGACACTTACTCCGGCCCTCTGGAGCCTACGTGCCGCCGTGAGCCCAGCAAAGCCAGCTCCGACGACCACCACGTCAACCCTCTGCATAGAGGATGCGGACCCTCGGCCTCTCTTGGATCCTGCGGGGCGGGAGTGAGCTTCCGTGATACCAACAGCCGCGGTAACGCCAACCCCGAGGATAGCTCGTCGACTAACGCTGTAATCCGACTTCGTTCCGTCGTGTTCCACGTCGACCTTTCGAGCTCAGGACGCCGATCGAGAGAGACCAAAATCAGACAGCCACTAGAGGCTCGCGATTGTTACGCGCACCACCAGCAGCGCCGTCGATTAGTTGCCGCTGAACCCATTGATGAAACTCCCGGACTTGATACTCTTCCGGCATCAGAACGCCGTGCTCAAACGGACTTGAGCGTAGGCCTCGTTGGTTCATCTCGCACGCTGCCGCATCTTCATTTTGAACTTGCGTGTTAAACAGCACGATCTGGTTGACGTCAAAGTCGGGATTGGCGAGCGTTTCTGGAGCGACAAGCACTTCGCCAGAAACTTCAGTTCGCTCGGGCCCAAGTGGTCGGATCGAAACGATGCTCACAAAGTCAACGTGTGCGACCACGAACAACGTTGGAAGGACGACCGCGTAGGTCTGACCGGCATCGCGTTCGGCGTCGCTCAAACCCGGGAAGTCGGGGGCAACAGGCTCTCCGGTCAAGGTCCAGCTTCGCGCACCCGGTCGCAAGGTTGGCTCAGGCTGAGCGGTTTCCGGATCCCAATCACCCGCGTCATGAGGCGCCAGATGACCCTTCTTGTAGACCGGGATCAAGCTGCAGAGTGACGGATGTACCCCGGGACAGTGCAAGCACTCGTTGAAGTTTTCCCAGATCACCTTCCAGTTAGCTTCAACGATATTGGTTTCGCGGTATGCCTCCACGAGATCATTCATTGGCCAGTTGCTGAGCTCGTGCACTTCAAAGAAATTGTCCGCTCCGAATGACGGTGATTGCTCAGATGGACATACGAATACCATCCCGTTCCATTCCCGTAGAGCAACTTGACGAAGTCCAAGCGCGTCAGCGTCAAACCCTTCTGCCCGCGACGCCGCGCCGGTACTTGCAAGAGTGCCGTCAGCTTTGAAGCTCCATGCATGGTAGGGGCACAATATTCTATTGCCTCGTAGTGGCTGAACGTCAGTCAAGCATAGCTCTGATCCACGGTGTGGACAAACATTATGGAACGCCGTCAGCTCACCTGACTTCGAGCGAACAATAACGACGTTCACGCCGGCGACGTCACGGCGATGCATCGTACCAGCGGCAAAGCCCGCCGCTCGCCCGATGTAATTCCAATTGCGCGCCCAAATCTCTCTGAGTTCACGCGCATACCAGTCTGCATCCCAATAGCGGTTGGGGGCTAAAGAGGGAACGGGGTCGCGGAGGAGAGGTGACAGCGGATGAAGGATTTTTGCGGCAGCGTTCACGATGATTCTCCCGATGCAAAGCCTTATTACCTGTCACCTGACAGGCGAGTCAAGTGCTAGTTATTGCTTGAGAACGTGAGCCCGATGCGTAGGCAAGCGCAGCTGAAAGCAAACATGCTCCAGCCAAGGAAACCGAGGACAAGGGGCCGTAGGTGGTTGCGGTCAGCCCAACAAGCATCGGCCCAAGCATCATTCCCGCGGCCTGTACTGCCGGCGTCAGCGTCGCTGCCGCCGTTCCGTCGTGACGGTCAGACAATGCTCCAAGCTGAAAAGGAGCAATAAACGCCGTCATGAAAGCGCCGATAAGATAATATTGAACGTAAGCGGCCACGCCGAGATCAACGTAGAGCGGGACAAGGCACAATAGTGTAATGACGGATCCTGCGAAGTAGGAGCGTCCCCGACCCCATGCAGTTGCCATAGGTGCGGCGGCAAGGCTACCAACAACTGCTAAGATCGAGGAGCCAACAAGCAGTAGGCTGGTCTTATTTAGAGGCATGCCGGCAGCTCGCCCGAGTATCTCGGAAAAGGCCCACGAGCCCTGCGTGGACGCAGACAACAGCCCAATCGATAGCAGAAGCAGCCAACTACCTGTGCTCAAACGAACAGCGCCATTCGTGGGCGTCATTTCATCTGTCAATTTGGCACCGATAGGCAAGCGCGAGGTCGCCGGGATCAAGGCTGCGAAGCAGATTGAAAGACCGCCAGCCACTCCCCACCAACCGGCTTCGGCATCAGCGAGGGGCAGCAACAATAGAACGAACATGCCAATCAACAATTGCGCCGCGAACGCGAACGCGAAATTGCGGTCGGGTAGTCGTGTACCGGATAGCACCGTAATCGCGATGACGAGCAGCGGCCCGCCACCGAACACGCTCGTCGCCGTTCGGACTGCCAGCAACCCGACAAATGAGGTGACTACGACCGTAGCAAGTATACCTGCGACCATAATGATTAGCGAAACAGCGGCGGTATGGCGCCAGTCCAGGCGCGTGATCCACCATTTCGCGCCGAGGGACGCGACAACGGCACCAATCGATTCTGCGCCTGCCAGCAATCCGACTTGGGTCTCTGACAAACCATTGTGAGCGGAAAGCAGGCCAAAATAGACCGGCGAGCAGTAGGTGATGAGCGGTGCGAGCGCATAGAGAATCCATGCGGCGGAGGCCGCTCGTTCAAATGGGTCGGTCGCCGCCTGCAAAGCGCTGCGACTTCTTCGAGCTGCAACGCGATGTAGAGGATTGGCGCGCAGGATTAGACGCCATAGCGCACCCGTAGACGACAGGGTTTTCATCGTACGTCTCGAGGTGCACGAAATGCCAGCGGCCACGCAGCCAAGATGAGTGTTCCAAGTACCATGGCCAATCCCCATTCGGTTGAGATTTCGAGGCCAACGCCACCAATCACCGGTCCTGTCGCGCCGCCATTTGTGTATGCTCCTATGATCGCCGATACTGCTTGGGGCACGTTTCGGTAAGCGATCCCAACCTCGATAATGCTCAAGGTATACAATGAGCCACCCGCACCGCCCCAAGCGATCGCGGCAAACCAAATCCCGGCAGGAAAGGACTTCGATAGCGGCACTGCCACGAGCGACAGAAGCAGCGTCACACTGAGTGCTCGAAACAGCGCCGCTCCACCGAAACGATCAGCAAGACGGCCGATCGGATATTGCGTTGCCAAACTTGCGAGTGCGATCACACCTGTCAGTGTCACGGCGGACGATGATGGTAACACGCCCAATCGCGTCGCCTGGATCGGTCCTAGGGCATTGAGTCCCGCTTCGAAGACGCCGCCGATAAAACCAAGGGTCGCAAGCGGCACAAAAACCCACCACCTTATACTGCCCGACAGTGCTTCGGGCGCTGCGAGTTCGGGACCGGTTTTTGGGCTAAGTGAGATGATCGGTAACCAGGCGAAAAGCGTCAGTCCGATCGCAAGACCTGCGGCGGTTTCAAGACGAAGCGAGAAGACGGGCACCAGGAACGGTCCAACAGCTGCCGCAGCTGCAACGAAGCTCTGATACAAACCTGTTACCCGACCAAGTCGCGCAGTTGGAGTCGTCCAAGCGATTAGAGCTTCCGTCGCACTCCATCTGTAAGCCGCTCCGATGCCGACGAGCGACGCACCGATACATAGAAGTACGTAGTCGCGCGTTAATGCCGAGAGCACGAGCCCAGCAGTGGATAGTGCGAGACCTGTACGGAACATGCGAGCAAAACCAACCGCCGCCAGGACTCGCGGTACCAGCGGCAAGTTGATCAGCGTAAGTATGAAGGGTAGTGCGCCATAAAAGCCAATCGCAATCGGCGATGTGCCGCTATCATTCATATACAGCGCGATGAGAGGCAGCATCATCGCTATCGGCACACTTTCACAAATGGCGGCTGCCGCATAGCGCCATACCTGTGTCGTAGCTTTACGCTTCCCGAGCATACCTGCAGTTTTCATCTTCAGAAATTGAACCCGACGCTCGCACCGTAGCGCCTGGGTGCGCCATACAGCAGCTCAGCAAGGCCGAAGCTTGAGAGGATTGTCGATGAGTTCACGGGACGAACGTCGAAGACATTCCGTGCAAACACCGACACGCGCCATCTGTCGCTAGCACTAGCAAGCGTTAGCGTTGGGTCGACAATCCAAAATGCCTTTTGGGAAAACGTCACATCGATGGGCGTGTTGGACTGGTTTACCGTAAAGTACCTATCGTATAGGTCCCGTGTCTTATAGCGCGCTGCAATCTCTGGTGTCAGACTTAAGCTGCTACTGATTGGTAGTCGGTACCTGACTGTACCTGCCATCGTGAAGCGAGGTGCGTTCGTAAATCGCTGGCCATCCAAATCAACTCCATTCAATGTCGAGTCTACGTACTCGGCGGAGAGGAGGCCTACACTTACATTCGCGGACAGCCTTGATCCCAAACGCCAACTGAGGTCGGCGTCAAGGCCATAGACGCGCGCGTTAGCGGCATTGGTTAGGATCTGAGTGTCGACACCCCCGCGATTGACGACATCGAAAACCTGCAGATTGCTATAGTCATAGTAAAACACGCTTGTATTGATCTGGGCGCGCCGATTAAAGAGCGAGACTTTCGCGCCGGCTTCATACGCTGTTAGGTTCTCGGGGTCATAAGGATTAGCTTCTTCGGGTGAGAAGAGAATGCTTCCGTTGAAGCCGCCACTTTTAAACCCGCTTGCCGCCGAGAGATAGAGGAGTGCATTCGCGCGTGGCTCATAGGAAAGACCTGCGGCCCACGTTACTTTATCATAGACGCGCTTTCCAGGTACTCCAAGTTCCCGGCCATCAGACGGCAAATCAAGGATCAGCCCAGTCGGCGGCAAACCGTAAGCCGCTAGATCACTGGGCTCCTCAAGGTAGGATGTTCGAGATGAAAACTGTTTCTTCTCGATGGTGGTGCGCGCACCGAGATGCGCCTTCCAACCTGGACTGAACTCCCACACAGCGTCAGCAAACATGGCAGCTGCAAATGTCCGCTGCCGATAAGAACTATTAAGGCGCGCTGCGATCGTACCATCCGGCAGTAGTCCTGCGGGAACAAATCCGCTCGCTACAATACCTGGTATTGTCGCTAAAGACGGTCGAAACTCCCGCAAGGTATCATAATCGTTGTTGCCTTGAACTGTATCGATCCCGACATACCCGCCGACAACGAGGTTAAGGCTATTGAGGTCGAGGCCGAGTCGAAGCTCCTGGCTGAATTGTTCGACCCTTGCGCGGAAGTCGACTTCCAGAAGTCGGTTGGGGCTGGCGTCGGTTTCATCAATACGTGCGCTTTTCACCCACTGATATCCGGTGACGGAGGTGAGGGTCGCTCTTCCAAGCTTCGCCTCGCCCCTCAACGTCGCTCCGAAATCATCATAGCGCGATCGCGGCAGCCGATTGTAGTCGCCATCCAGAGGATCCTTATCGCTGTCCGAATATCCTGCGACGTCGACACAGCCGTTGTTTGCAAGTTTGCCTCGCAGAAAGGGCGTACATGGCCCACCGGTGGTGGTATCAAGCAGGCCGGCATGCTGATAGTAGCCGAGGTTCGAGCGATCCTTCCCGCCTTGGACGATTGCCTCGACGTTCAACTTGTCCGTCGGTGCCCAAGCCATGACGCTGCGCAGCGCCCAGTACTTCCGATCACCCCCGTCGCTCTTCAACGTGCGGTTGTATTGGAAGCCGCCACCCTGATCGGTTGTTCCAGCCACCCTGAGCCCAAGCGTGTCGCTGATCGGGCCACCTGCGCCCCCTTGAAGCGTGACTCGTCCGTATTCCTCCACGCTGATTTGCCCGTCGGCTTCGAACTGCTTACCTGGCTTTCGAGATATCAGGTTGATCGCGCCTGCCGTAGTGTTGCGTCCGTATAGAGTGCCTTGCGGACCCTTGAGAACCTCAACACGGTCAAGGTCGAAGAGACCGAAGCTAAGCAATGCTGGTGAGGTTAGATATACGTCGTCGACATAGAAGCCGACTGGTCCGGCATTGTTATCGTTGAAGTCGGACAAACCGACACCGCGGATCGTCACGTTTGGATTGGCGTTACCTGAACCATATGAATTCTCGATCACGACGTTAGCCGTAAGTTTGGCGATGTCCTTAGTGTCAAAGGCGCCTGACCGCTGGATAGTATCGCCGGTGATTGCACTAATCGTGGCAGCGACCTTGTTGACAGACTGCTCGCGACGCTGCGCAGTTACGATGATATCGCCCGATACCTCGGGTTCTGCGGCTTGGCCGGACACCTTTGCGGTGTTTTGCTGCGTAACCGCACTTATGTCTTGGGCGGCGGCGGAGTTGGCGAGGGTGAAGCCCACCGCACTGATCGATACCGTCACCAGTTTTGCCAAACGAACCTTGCGCATGGTCTACTCTCCTCCCCAAGGCTCTGCCGCTTTCAGCGGTCGGCATGTCGCCTGTCGGGTGACAGGGATTGCGCACCTGCCCCTAACCTGTCAAGGATCAAGTTGTGATGCGTAAGAAGCAATCTGCGGTCGACGTCGCCACGGATCGTGGCGCAAAGGAACTATTATTATACAAGCTGAAGGCTATCGCGCCGATACGTGACCCTATGCCCGATCGAAGACGAGCGTTCGTAAAGATCGCGCACGATCTCGCGTGCGAGCTGAGTCTGGACGGCTACTCTATGCGTCGGGTCGCTGATCGTTGCGGCATTTCGCTAGCCGCCTTACAGTACCACTTTGAAACAAAAGGTCGACTAATCGCGGAGGTAGTAAGGTTCAGGACGGATTGGTACGGAGACTGCATCTATGACTGCGTTACTGCAATGCCTGACGAGCCAAGTGTCATCTTTGACGGCGTCATAGAGTGGTTGCTTGCTGACGCCATTGTGTTACCAACCGCCAATTTCTCCTACAACGTCTGGGCGCTATCACAGCACGATGATCTCGCGAGTGCCGCGCTGTCTGAATATCGCCGTCTGTATGATGAGTTGCTCGTGACGCTTGTTCGTCTCGTAAACCCATCCGTACAGGATCACGCTGCAGAGACTGCCGCTGTGCTTATTGCATCGCTGATCGACGGTACAATGCCGTTAGTCAGCCGTGGGCGTGCTGAGAAAGATGTAGATGCTGGTGCAAAGGCGGCTGTGCAACGCCTTGCGCATTCAATTGCGCTAGACGCTACGTAACGAGTACTCGCACGATTTCGAATAGAGCGTGGCCGCGCGGCCTCTGCTCCAAGGGCGAACTATTTGGCATCATTTATAATTGGTGTTAGCTCATCTGTCTTTGGGTGTGTCGTGTTTTCCCTATGAGATAAAAGCTGCATCTCGGCTTCCATCATCATAACGGTACTGAGAGATTGTCCATGACTGATAGTGCGAGCTCTGCGAGATTTGATGTTTTAATCGTCGGAGGTGGTCATGGTGGGGCGCAGGCCGCAATCGCGTTGCGGCAGGCAAAGTTCACCGGAACGATCGCTATCGTTAGTAATGAGAACGCACTTCCGTATGAACGACCGCCGCTTAGCAAGGAGTACCTGTCAGGCGATAAACCTTTCGAGCGGATTCTAATACGTCCATCTACATTCTGGAAAGAACGCGAGATAACGATTCTCTTGGAAACGCAGGTTTGTGGCGTGTTAGAGGAGCAGCACGAGGTAGTCACTGCGGACGGCTTAATAATTGGTTACGGGCAGCTCGTGTGGGCAGCTGGCGGCAGCGCGCGACGGCTTGTGTGTGAAGGCGGTGACGCGGCGGGTGTTTACACTGTCCGTACACAGTTGGATGTCGACCTATTGGCAAGTGAGCTCGATAACGTTGAACATGTCGTTGTGGTTGGAGGTGGCTATATTGGGCTAGAGACCGCCGCTGTATTAAATAAGCTGGGCAAGCAGGTTACCATTTTGGAAGCGCTCGACCGAGTTCTGGCACGAGTAGCCGGCGTACCATTGTCCCGCTTCTATGAGGCGGAGCATCGCGCCCACGGTGTTGATATTCGTCTAGACGTCATAGTTGATCATATCGAGACGTCTGAAGGACGTGTCGTTGGCGTCCACTTGGTAGGAGGCGAGGTACTTAGTTGTCAGGTGGTAATCGTCGGGATTGGCATTGTCCCATCGATTGAGCCTCTCAACGATGCGGGTGCAGTCTGTTCCAACGGGGTTGAGGTAGACCAGTGGTGCCGGACGAACTTGGCAGACGTTTTCGCCGTAGGTGACTGCGCAGCTCATGAAAGCAGTTATGCCGACGGTGCGCGCATTCGGCTGGAATCGGTTCAGAATGCCAACGACCAGGCGACTCTAGTCGCGCGAAAAATAGCGGGCGAGACTGTTACACCATATGCTTCTGTTCCATGGTTTTGGTCACATCAATACGACCTTAAACTTCAGACTGTGGGCTTGTCGGTGGGGCACGATGAAGCAGTCGTCCGTGGAGATCCAGCATCCCGCAGCTTTAGCGTTATTTATCTACGACAGGGGCATGTTATAGCGATAGATTGCGTCAATTCGGTCAAAGACTATGTTCAAGGGAAGTCGCTAGTGGTCAATAAGGTTCAATCCCAGGCGCATGTATTAGCCGACACTAATTTAGCGCTGAAGGAGATAGCTTCTGGATATATGAGGCAAGGTCAGTAGGCGGAGGAAATGAGCGCCAGCGTGGTGATGGTGGTGCAGTCAATTCACAGGTTACAGCGTCGGCACGTCAGCCATCGCGGCGGCCTGTTATGTCCCAGCAGAAAGGAAACGCCCTGCGGGCCGGCCTAGCTTGTTTGCTTAGGATACGTTCCAGCCCAGTGTCACAACCGTCCGGTTGTGACGGCCACTGTCCGCCTTGGCTTTCCGCGGCTTTGCAGGTTTCAGAATCCTATACCAAATGCGGGCGGGCGTAGGATGCCCGTCCGCTCAGACGTTAGGCAGCAGCCACCGGCTGACCCCCACCGGCATTCAGGGCCGCAGCCTGTAGGCTGCGCTTCAATGTGCGCCATTGTTCATGGTGATAACGCGCACGCGTCATGCATCGACCGTTGATTTGTGCCGCTTCGTAGAGGCGCGAAACAAGCGTCGGATACTTCTCCAACCGCTGCGCTGGATCGACGCATCCTTCAACCTCGCGCACCGCCTCGCTGATTTTCTGCCAGCGTGAGAAAGGCAGATCGATGCCCGTGTCACCGACGATGACCCCCGTGACGAGCCGAGGCGCTCCTGGCTTGAAATCGCAATCCTTATGTGCGCGTAAGCCGGCCCGGAAAATAAGCGTCCGCGCCTCGTGAAGCACCGCTCGCCCTGCACCTAGCCCCGACATGGTAATATCATCGACGTAGCAGGTCATGGTGAGGCCCCGACGATCAGCCAGCGCCTTCAATTCATCGAACAGGCCCTTGTAGGTGTAGTAGGAGATGATCGGGCTCGCGGCGCTGCCGGTCGCCAGCTTGCCATGAAAGCAAATCAGGTTCGCCAGCAGCCCCGCAACATCCGGGGCACAATGCATCACGTCGCGGAAGAAATGCATCACCTTATGCTGAGGCACCGACTGGTAAAACTTGGCGATATCGAGCTTTACGAGCCCACCAGCACCGACGTGCGCCTGCCCGTTCGAGACGTAGGATCGACCCTTAACCGCCGAGTGGAGGTAGGCCGGCGCCTCTACACGTGCGAGGTAGCGGTGGATTTGTCGGTGAAGGCTCTGCAAAGCCTCACCTGGCTCCTGGATCATGCGACCGGTCTGCTTGTGCGGGTAGACCTTGTATCCGCCGTAAGCAGCAAGCTGATCGAGCTTGTTCAAGTCCCACCCAAGCCGGTTCGCCAGCGCGTGCGGAGAGCGAATGCCGTAGAGGTGACACTGCTCAATGGGTATGGGCTGGCTGCTTTTCCGGTTCGCTCTCGGCATCTTGGTCGTCTTCCGCTATCCATTCCAGCATCTTGAGTACCTTGTCGGCGACGTAGAGACGCGCTCGATCAAGCTTAGGATTCTGGGTTTGCTCGGCAAAAAGCATGAGCGATGATAAAGGAATATCAAAGCGCTCAGCGTATTTTGTCAGTATCTCTAAACTCGGCTCTTTCCGCTTTCGCTCAATCTCATTGAGATATGATCGGGACATGCCAAGCTGTTCGGCTAAATCCGACTGTGTAAGCCGGTGATATAGCCTCAATGTTTTCAATGCTCGTTCATACATAATCGTCTCCAACTAGACGTTGGAAGGAATTAAGGGGGACTTACGTAAGCATTTCCCCGATCTTCGCGCCCACACGGATGATCCCGTAGATTGCTCTCAGAATCGCCAACATGGTCGTCCAGGTCTTTGGCCTTAGAAGCGCATCCTTGATGGGATGCGCCTTTCGGCTATCCTCCGCACGCTTCTTCTCAGCATCGGGTACGGGTAAAGAACCCATAGGTATTCACTCCTGCATACTCGCCTCGGAATTAAGGCCAGCTCCACCGCAGCAGTGACAACGAGAGAAGAAGCACCCCCCTAACCCTTCGCGCCCGCTCCACACGGGCGCGCCTTATCGGGGGCGGCGGCGGTCCCCGTGCGGGGTGCCTCCACAAGAGCCGACAAGTAGGAGGACCGGCCGGAGCTGGTCCCGCAGGTGATTGCTCACCCAGAGGTTGAGTGGGATGTTGGCCTTTTCCCGAATGCTGAAACCCATTTAGACGACGCAATCATGAGAGTCAACACTTTGTTCGCTGTCAGCGACAATTATTCGATTTGGGGTGCTCACCAGCAGGGTGCTGGCTGAGCTGAGGCATTGGTCTCTTGGAAACGGTCGATTGCAGGAGACGGCTGCCGGGCTCGCCGGGGAGCCGCCCCAATCAGTTCAAAGTATCCCGCAACGCTCTCTTGTTTCCTTCCCCGAAATCAAGCTAGGTCAGGTTGAGTTTTCGGAGAATGGCCTTGCTTGTCGGCTATGCCCGCGTGTCCACCAGGGATCAGTCCCCTGCCCTACAGCTCGACGCTCTCCGGCAGGCTGGATGCGAGCGCGTGTTTACCGAGAAGGCATCGGGCGCGCAGCGCGATCGGCCCGAGTTGAAAGCCGCTCTCGACTATATCCGCGCCGGCGACACGTTGGTGGTGTGGAAGCTGGATCGGCTCGCGCGCTCCGTCCGGCAGCTCGTGGAGACGGCCGAAGATCTCGCAAAACGCGAGATCGGCCTTCGCGTGCTTACTCAGGCGATCGACACGAGCAGCCCCGGCGGGCGGCTCGTGTTCCACGTCTTCGCAGCCGTCGCCGAGTTCGAGCGCGAGCTGACCTTGGAACGCACTCAGGCCGGGCTCGCCCAAGCCAAAGCGCTAGGACGCCGCGGCGGGCGCAAGCCGGCGATGGGGCCGGCCGAGATCAAGCGCGCCAAGGCGATGCTTGCCGACAATACCATCACCGTCGAGGAGGTCGCGCAGCAGCTCGGAGTGCAACCGTCCACGCTCTACCGGCATATTCCTGGCGGGCGCAGCTCGCTCGCCAACGCAGCCTGAACGAAGAGGGATGGTTCAGACAAAACTTTCCGAGCGCCGCGCGATCGACAACGCCTTCATCAGCAGCGGCTATGTGCTCAACTTCAGCGATCGGACATACGCCGAGTGGTTTGAGGAGGAGCTTGGTGTCGAGATCGACGCCGAACGCTACCGATTCAAAGGTGATTCCAAGGGCAACCGGCTTCGCGCCTTTGTCGAGATCGAGCCGGCGCACGTCGTCACGCGCGCTTTGCGTGCGCTATGGGAATACCGGCGCACCTTACCCACCACCGTCTTTCAGCATCCCGACGAGCCCGGCACGGTTCGGGAGCAGCTTTTCGCCGTCATCGACCGCTTGGAAAGCGGCAGCGCCGCCCCGACCACCGACGCGATCGTGCCGTTTTCACGCGATGAGACCCTTGCCGAGCTGATCGAGGCGATCCAACGCGACGCCCAGGCCGGGAAGCCTGCAGCGGCCCTAGACCGGCTGCATACGTTCAGCATGAAGAAGTTCGCGCACCTGCTAGGCCAGCGCGGGATCGACACGAACACGGCCGAGCCGCTGCACAGCCGCGTCGGTAAATACGTGAAGGCGCTGGAGGCCGAGCGCGAGCTACGGCCAATCACCAAGCAGATATTCAAGAACAGCGTCGGCATTTTCCAGAGCTACAACGACGTCCGCAACAATGCGTCGTTCGCTCATGATAACCCAATCGTGGAGCCTAACGAGGCTCGTTTCATCTTCGATACGATCGTGGCTATGCTCAGGTTTGTGCGATCGGTCGAAGCCGACCGCTTTGAGAAAGCAGCATGAGCCTAGCACCCGCCCTTCCTTTCCGCGCCCCTGCAGACCTAGAGGCGCAACGCTACGAGCTGGCGCGCGCGCGCCAGCTCGCGCGGGCATGGGCCGGCACCCTCCTCGAGCCGCGGCGTCGCGACATGGCGGCGCTGTTCACCCGCGCTGCGATCGACACCTACCGGCTGCAGGCCCGACCCCATGCCAAGCTCAGCCCGCCGTTCGCGCAAGCCTACGGCCAGCTCGATACCGCCGTTGCCGAGCTGGCGCAGGTAGTCGGGCGCGAGGCAGCGCCGCTTCCGATCGGCGAAGCGGCCTACTTCCTGACCGGCCTCTACACGACATTGCTGGCCGAGCGGGAGCGCGGCGCGATGGGGGCGTTCTACACCCCGCCGGCGCTTGCCACGCGGTTGCTCGACATGGCCGAGGAGCAGGGGATCGACTGGACCAAGGCGCGCGTGCTCGACCCGGCCAGCGGTGGCGGCGCGTTCCTGCTACCTGCAGCCGAGCGCATGATCGCCGCCCTTCCCGCTGCCGAGCCGGCGTTCGTGCTCCGGCAGATCGGCGCGCGGTTGGTTGGGCTGGAGCTGGACCCCTATGCGGCCGGCTTCGGCCAGAACGCGATCGAGCTGTTGCTGGCGGACGTGACCGCGGCTGCAGGCCGCCCCGCTCCGACCGTGGTTCGCGTCGCCGACACCTTAGAGGAGCCGCCCGCCCCGCGCTTTGACCTCGTGATCGGCAACCCGCCCTATGGACGGGTGACGCTCACGCCCGAGCAGCGCCGGCGCTTCGCGCGCGGGCTCTACGGCCACGCCAATCTCTACGGCGTGTTTACGGACATAGCCGTGCGCTGGACTAGGAAGGGCGGCGTCATCGCCTATCTGACCCCGACCAGCTTTCTTTCCGGGCACTATTATTCGGCGCTTCGCGAGCTGATCGCCAAGGATGCCCCGCCGGCGGCGATCGACTTCGTTCATGCCCGCCGCGGCGTGTTCGAGGACGTGCTGCAGGAGACGTTGCTAGCCGCCTACCGTCGCGGCGCGAAGCCCGGCCGCGCCCAAGTCCACTATGTCGAGGTCGCAAACGAGCGCGAGGCGCGCGTAATCCGCAACGGCACCATCGGCCTCCCCTCCCCTGCGTCGCAGCCTTGGCTTGCCCCGCGCTCCCCCGAGCACAGCCGGTTGATCGCCGCGGCCGAGGCCATGCCGACCCGGCTTGCCGATTGGGGCTACAGCGTCTCGACCGGCCCCTTGGTGTGGAACCGCTTCAAAGACCAGATGCGCGACCGGCCCGCGCGCGGTGTTCACCCGCTGATATGGGCCGAGGCGGTGACGGCCGATGGCCGGTTCATCTACCGAGCCGAGAAGCGCAACCATGCGCCCTATTTTAAAATCGAGCGCGGCGACGCCTGGCTGTTGGTGGAGGAGGCGTGCGTTCTCGTTCAGCGCACGACCGCCAAGGAGCAGGCGCGCCGGTTGATCGCGACCGAGCTGCCGGCCGAGTTCATCACCCGGCACGGCGGGGTGGTGGTGGAGAACCACTTGAACATGGTGCGGCCGACCTTGCGCCCGGCCGTGTCGCCGGCGACGGTGGCAGCCGTGTTGAACAGCCAGGTCGCCGATCAGCTATTCCGGTGCATCAACGGCAGCGTCGCCGTGTCGGCGTTTGAGTTGGAGGCGATCCCCCTGCCCTCTCCCCACGCCATGCGCGGCGTCGAACGACTTGTCGCACAAGGTGCCTGCCGCGCCGAGATCGAGGACGAGCTGGCGCGCCTATACGGGCAGACCGCGGCATGATGGCCATTCTCCCGCGTGAGCAGGTCCACGCCCGACTGCAGGCCGTATTCCCCGAGGGCACGCCTAATCGCGCCTACATAACCCGGATGTTGGCGGCGAGCACGGTGTTCACCGCGCTCTACATCGACGCGATCGACGGCACCGGCACGTTCCTTGGTCCTAAGCACGTCTATCGCATGACCGACGGGCAAGCGGCCAAGGTCGATGACGCGAGCCGCACCGCCTATGCAACGGGCGTTCTTCGCACCGGCAGCCAAATCGAGGGCCGGCGCTGGTATCAGGACAACACGCGGGAGCCGATCAGAGACGAGACGTTGCGCGAGGGATTGGTGGCGATCGGCGCGGTGAGCGAGCGCAGCGACCTTCCCACCACATCGAGCAAGCCGCGCTATGCCTTGAAGCCGGGCTTTGCCGCGCTGTTCGATCCGGCGCTTGCCGGCGAGGATCTGCAGACCCGCATCGCGGCATGGCAGGCCGAGGCGCTGAGCAAGGGCGCGCTCGCCAGGCTGGCGATCGTGCGCCGTGGCGCGGGTGGCATCAGCGCCGACCAGGTGCTTGTCACCTTCCCCAATGGCGAGACGCGCCGGATGAAGCCGGGGCCGAGTTCGGAGATTACGAAGGCGGTGGTGGAGGTGTTCGCGCCGGCCTTCCTTGGCGAGCCCGCGGTGGTGTTCCTGAGCGAGAGCGGGAACAAGGTGGTGGCGCGCGATGACGAGCTGGCGCGGTCGATCGGCATCACCATCCAAGCCGACAAGAACCTACCCGACACGATCCTGGTGGACCTGCAGCCCGCCCACCCGCTGTTGGTGTTCGTGGAGGTCGTCGCGACGGACGGGCCGGTAAGTGAGCGCCGCAAGGAGGCGTTGCTGGAGCTGGTCGCTGAAGCCGGCTTTCCGGCCGAGCACGTCGCGTTCGTGACCGCCTTTCTCGATCGCAGCGCCGGGCCGTTCAAGAAGACGGTCGATAGCCTCGCATGGGGCAGCTACGCTTGGTTCGCGGCCGAGCCGGAGCGGTTGATAGACTTCGACGACAAGCCGACACCGCTTTCGTACCGGAGGCACCCCCCGCAAGCTGGAGACGCTACTTGACCGACGCAGCGGGACGGCTCGCGCTCAACTTCGACGTGATGAACGAGACCGATGTTCGGGAGATCATCGTTCGGCCGCTGTTACACCGGCTAGGTTATAGCCACGGCTCCGAAGCCAATATCCGCACCGAGGTGTCGCTCAAATATCCAAGCGCATTCCTTGGTCGAAAGAAGCCCGGCAAAGACCCCGCGTTGGCAGGTCGGGCGGATTACATTTGCGAGGTCATCTCCTATGGCCGCTGGGTTGTGGAGGTGAAGCCGCCAAGCGAGGCCATCACCACAGACGCAGTTCAGCGGGCGCATACATACGCCGCCCACCCGGAGATCGGCGCGGCCTTCATCCTAGTGACGAACGGGCGGCGCTTCGAGCTTTACCGCACGGGCGCGCTCGACACGCCCCTGCTCGCGTTCGACCACGACCAGCTTGAGCAATCGCTTTTACCCTTGTTCAACATCGTCAGCCCGGACGCGATCAAGAAGCTGAGCAACCTTGTCCGAGTCGATGCCGGGAAGCCGCTTGGGCGAAATCTGGCATCGAAGCTCGCCATCGTCGGTGGGCAGATCACTTATGAGGAGCACGCCAGCGACACGCCGCTAGTGCCCCGTGAGGCGATCGAAGGACTGCAGCTCCCGGTTGTCGGCGGGAAGGTCGAACGGCAGGAGGATGGGCGCATCTACGCTTATGTCGAGATCGGCAAAGCGGCGGCGATGTTCCGCGAGCTTACCGAAATGATGGGAGCGGCGGACGATTACGACTTCTACTCGGCCGATGAGTATATTTCGACTGACCCCGCCAGCCCGACCATCTTTCAGAATCTTTATGAGAACAGCACCCCACCCGGTGCCAGGGTGCGCGCCCCCGGCATGGGAGAGGTCGCTATGCCGTTCGGGTTCGGCCTGAAAGCTTATACACAGGCTGTCGGTTACGTTGATGCTGGCGTGTTCCGGGGCACGATGAGGCTCGACTACGAAGTAACAGTGACCGGCCTGAATCCCATGTTGCGACCGTTACTGGAAGCACAGTTGGGCGGCAGGATTCCCGCGCATTCCAGCTTCAGCGGAGTGGGATCGTTTGAGGTCAAACTAAGCGACTAAGCGACTAAGCGAATATGCTACTAAGCCGATGCGTTTGGCCTGACCGTGCTGCATCTCCGCTTTGATTGAGCCGTGCGAGCGCGTCTACCCCTTGGAGGCATCGGCCGCTCACGCGGAGCGGGTGAATGGCTGGAGGAGGTCAGAGCGCCGGTTTGCCCAGCAGAGGGTACGAAGCGATGCGCCATAATCTACTCGAAACCGATGACGATACGGAGGCGACGCCGACTAAGACACTTTACGAATAAGCGGCTAAGCGATATAAGTCGCTTAGCCGCTTAGTAGGGAGCAGCAGCTATGCAGGTATGGGCGATCATCGCGCAGAAGGGCGGGCAGTCCAAGACCACACTATCGACAGGCTTCGCGGTCGAGGCGGCGAGGGAAGGGGCGTCCGTCGTGATCCTCGATGCCGACGATCGGCAGGGGTCGGCACTCTACTGGTCGGAGCGCCGCGACGACGACGACGTGACGGTGAAGGACAGCAGCGTTGCCGGCTTGCCGCTCCACGTCTCGCGGGGGCGCGGCAGCGGCAAGATCGACCTCATCATCATCGACACACCGGCGAACTCGAAGGACATCGCCATGCTCGCGGCCGAGCAGGCGGATTTCGTCATCATACCCGTCGCGCCGCGCGGCCTCGATGTTCACTCCGTGTTGCAGACGGTCAAGCAGGTGCAGCAGGCGGGGACGCCGTTCGCCGTCATCCTCACCCAGGTTCCGCATCAGGGCGGGGAAGGGCAGGAGGCGAGCGCCGGCTTCGCGGCCAAAGGTGTGACGCTGTTCGACAGCCGGCTCCACTATCGCAAGGACTTCTACAAGGCGACGCCGCTGGGGCGCACCGCGTCCGAGACGGAGCCCGACAGCAAGGCGGCTGCCGAGCTGCGCGCCAGCTACGCCGAGGCTAAGCGACTAAGCGGCTTTACGACTAAGCCAGTAAGCGAGGCAGCATAATGGCGCGCAAGCCCTCCGCGCTCGCTGGCATCTTCGATGACGAGCCGGCAGAGCCAGCACCGGCCCCCGTCGCCGATACCGTGTCCGAGCCGCGCCCGGTTGCGTCCCCACGTCGATCACGGCAGCCGGCCGACGCGCCGGTGTTGGCCACACCGGCGCGTCGCAGCAGCCATCCGGGCAAGAAGCCGGTGCTGATCCATATTCCTGAGGACATGCACCGCGCGTTGCGGCAGCTCAGCGTCGAGGAGGGCGGGGAGCCGCTTACCGTTATCACCGAACGCCTGCTCCGCCAGTATCTCGTCAAGCGGGGCCACACGCGGTTTGCGCCATGAGCAAGCGGCGCGATCCCAATCCAGAGTTCGACCTGTTCATCCCGGCGCTGGGCGACCTTCCGCTGCGCGACCAGCGCGAGGTCATGGAGCGGCCGTTCTTCTCGCTCCAGAAGCGCAAGCGCCTGAAGCCGATCGAATACAAAAGCCCGGACGGTGAGGCATGGGTGCGCGTGCAGGCGATCCCCGACTACGGCATGGCGACGATATGGGACGCCGATATCCTGATATGGGCGGCGTCCACGCTCAACCGCATGAAGCAGCAGGGCCTGAACGACCTGCCGCGCACGCTGACGACGACACCCTACGACCTGTTGCGCGCGATCAAGCGCAGCACCGGCGGCCGGGACTATCAGGAGCTGCAAGCGGCGCTTCTCCGGCTTCAGACCACCAGCATCACGACCTCGATCCGCGCCACCAAGCGGCGGCAGAAGGCCGGCTTCAATTGGCTGGATAGCTGGACGTTCGACACCGACGCTGACACCGAACAGCCCCGCGGCATGACGCTGACCCTCTCCGATTGGGTTTACGAGGGGATCGTCAACGAGAAGTCGTTGCTGACGATGCACCCTGACTATTTCCTTTTGTCGGGCGGGCTGGAGCGGGCGCTGTATCGCATCGGACGCAAGCACGTCGGATCGCAGCAGGGCGGGTGGGTGTGCCGCGTCGAGCTGCTCCGCGACAAGACCGGCAGCGACGCACAGCCCAAAGAGTTCAACCGGATGCTCCGCCGCGTTATCGAGGCCGACCAGCTCCCCGACTACACGATGGAGCTGACGGAGACGGCCGACAGGAGCCCTGCAGTGCTATTCAAGCGGCGCGGCGAGGCCGAGGCGCTGGCGCTTGCCGAGAGGATGCGGGCCGAGGAGGAGCGACGTGCCCGTTTCGACGCCGATCGCCGGCGCACCGAGGAGGTGGACGCCCGCATGGACCGGCTCGCCGGACTGGGCTGACTATCGGGGTTTCACCCACCGGCACGAGTCGACCGACCGGGGATGCGCAGCACCCGACAGCGCCGGCGAAGCCGGGTGCTTGTGGATAACCAGCCTCAATCGTCACTTTTCGGGATCGACCGGCTCGGGGTTTCACCCACCTTCGTGTCGGGGGATCACCCACCGCACTATCGGGGTTTCACCCACCGAATCACGGGGTTTCACCCACCAAGCCATCCGGCAAGGCATTGAAAGTGCAACGAAGATTCCGCTTTGCGGGAGGCTTAACCTTCTTAACGATTCCTATTTAACAGAATCACTTAACCCACCAGCACTTGATCAACCGGCAAGGGAAGGGGAATGCGGAATTGCTCTTTCGAGACAATGCGCATTCGTTGCGTGCCGGCTATCGCCGTCACGGGGGCGGCCTGACGGCCGCAGGCTTCCAAGAGAAGCCAAGCCGATCCCGCGGTGTGTGACTGTCAGCCTCGGGCGGGTTGATTGGGCGGGACAGGGGATCGGTCCTACCAGTGTGTGCGATCAGGCCGGATCGTAAAGGCCGGAGAACTCGTGCTCCGCATAGTAGCGGATTTTGCCGACGACGAGCGGGTGCTGGCCCTGCCGCAGCAGCAGGAGATCGTCGGGCTTCATCCGCATGATTTCGTCCGGCGTCGCCAACCGGCGCGCGGCGACATGGCCGCTGGCGCTTTGGGATCGCTGCCCGTCGCTGAAGATGCTCGCCGGGCCGGACGTGCCGAACGTCTCATATTCGATGGTGGTGTCGCCGATCGTGCGCGAGAGCATGTCGGCGGTGGCGAGATCGTTGACCCCGAAGGTTTGGATCACGCCGGCGTTGGACATGAAGGTGCCGGCGCGCTCGCCATAGGTCGCCTTGAGCTGGTGCATGTCCTGAAGGATCGGCCAGAGCTGCATTCCGTAGCCTGCCATCAGCCCCATCGCGCGCTCCACCGGATCGAGGCGGCCGAGCGCGGCGAACTCGTCCAGCAGGAACAGGACCGGCTTGTCCGGGCGGGCAGGGGAGCGCGCCATGTCGGTGACGGCCTGGGCGACCAGCAGCCGCAGCCAGCGGGCATAGGTATCGAGCCGGTCGGGCGGCAGGCACAGGAACACGGTGCCCGGCCGCTCCTTCAGGTCCGCGAAGCGGAAGTCGGACGCGGACGTGCTGTCCACGATGCGCGGGCTGTCGAGGAAGTGGGTATGGCGCTGGGCGGACGACAGCACGCCGGCGGCTTCGCGATCGGACTTGCCGAGCTGGCGATTGGCGGCGCGCGCGATCAGGCCGTGCGCGCCAGCGCTGGCTTGCATGTCAGCAAGCAGCGCGGCGAAGCCGGCGGGATCGCGGGTGAGCTTGTCGCGCACCGTCGCCAGCGTGGCGAGGGCAGGGGGCTCATGGATGACGGTGTGCAGGATGATGCCGGCGATCAGCGCCTTGGCTTCCTCGTTCCAGTGCGCCTCGCCCGATTGCCCCGGCGCATCGTGGACCAGCGCGTCCGCGATCGTCTGCGCATTTTCCGCGAGGTCCGGGCTGGCGGGATCGAGCCACGCCAGGGGGTTGTAGCGGGCCGCAGGACGCCCGGAGACGCCGAAGGGGTCCAGACACCACACATCGCCCTTCCTGGCGCGTGTCCGGGCCGTGACGCGGGCATTCTCGCCCTTGGGGTCGATGCAGATCACCGAACGGTCGAGCAGCAGCAGGTTGGGGATGATCGTGCCGACGCCCTTGCCCGAGCGGGTGGGCGCCATCGTCAGCAGATGCGCCGGACCGTTATAGCGTAGCAGCTTGTTGTTACGGCCCGATCGGCCGATGACGAGATCACCCGAGCCTTCCAGCTTCGCCAGGTCGCGGCGATCGCCGAAGCGGGCCGAACCCATCAGCGTGTTGCGAGCCTGCCCACGGCGATTGAACTTCCAGATACCGAACAGGACCAGGCCGGTGAGCAGGAACGGCACGTCGGTCGCGATTTCGCCGACACCGAAGATGCCTTTGAGCCAGCTATTGCTTGCCATCAGGACGACGAAACCGATCAGCAGCGCCCATAGCGGACCGATCCGCGCCGGCATCAGCAGTTCGCGCCGGCCGGCGTGATCGCCAGCGCCGGATCGGCATCGGGATGGCCGAGGAGCCTGAGAAGGATTTGCGTGGCGAGGGCAGGGGGCACCCGTTCGTCGCGCATCATGTCGAACAGGGCATCATCCTCGGGCGTAAGCGCCATGCCTTCGATCGCGAGGTTGGCGCGGGCGTCCTCGTCGTCCTCGCGCCACATCGTGTCCTCGGCCGGGCTGCCGCGCACATAGTCGAGCGCACGGACTTCGCTCCGCAGCGTGTCGAGGTCGATTGTCGTCATTCGCCCGTCTCCCATTCCGCTTCTTCCGCGTCGAACGCCCGCCGGCCGCGGCGCTTCCACAATGCCAGCGTGTCGTCGCCAGCCTCGCTCCTTGCCTTGCTTACCAGCTCCAGCAGCGCGCCGTAGATCGTCGCGCGATCATCGTCGGCGAGATCGACCAGCCCGGCCTTCTGGACGAGGCCGCCCAGTTCGATCAGGTGGCGGGTGCGCTCGCGGCGTTGCACGACCCAGCCCCTGCTATCCGTTCGCCGTTGACCCGCTTCCGTCCGCAGCGTCGCCGCGCGGTTCAGTCGCAGCGCCCGATCCGTCGATCGCAGCAGCGCCGCCACCTTTGCGCCCGCGCCGTTGAAAGAAGGCCGCGCCCTTCGCGCGCCATGCCTCCTTCGCGCTCGCATCCTTCGATCCGATCGCGTCGAGCAGTACTCCGGCAAGGGTTTCAGCATCGAGCGCATCGGCTCCGGTTGCGGTGACGAGCTGGCCGAGCTGTTCGACCCGCTTCGCCTTCAGCGCCCGAGCCTTATCGCCCAGCGCCTTTAGTTCGGCGTCGTAGTCGCGAACTTTCCGCATCGCCTTTACCCTTTCGCGTATCGGTCAGCAGCATCCTAGCACCACGGCCACAGGGGTAAAGTCACAACCATGCAGAGGAACCAGCAAGTCAGTCAGGAGGAGCGAAGCGGAGGATGAGTGCGCGCTTATACGTCGTTGCCGACGTGCGCTAAGAAGTGCATCATGGTGGTCGCGATGGCGATCTACCATTTCAGTGCGAAGGTTATCAGTCGCCAGACCGGCGCGAGCGCTGTCGCGAGCGCAGCCTATCGCTCCGCCTCGGTACTGCACGACGATCGCTTCAACCGTAACCACGATTTCAGCAACAAGGCCGGCGTCATCCACTCCGAGGTGATGTTGCCGAAAGGCGCGCCGGAGCGGCTAAATGACCGCACCGTGCTCTGGAATGAGGTGGAGGCAGGCGAGAAGCGCAAGGACGCGCAGCTTGCCCGCGAGGTGGAGTTCTCAATTCCGCGCGAGATGAACGAGAAGCAGGGCGTGGCGCTCGCCCGCGATTTCGTCGCCGAGCAGTTCGTGAAGCGCGGAATGGTCGCGGACCTCAACGTGCATTGGGACAAGGCGAAGGACGGCAGCCCGAAGCCGCACGCGCACGTCATGCTCTCGATGCGCGACGTGGGGCCGGAAGGTTTCGGCAAAAAGAACCGCGACTGGAACGGCACGGAGCTGTTGAAGGATTGGCGCGAGGCGTGGAGCGCACACGTTAATGAGCGCATGGCCGAGCTGGGGCTGGACGGCCGGATCGACCATCGCAGCTACAAGGCGCAGGGCATCGAACTGGAGCCGCAGCACAAGATCGGGCCGATGGGAAAGCGGCACGAGCTGGAGGGCCAGCCGCACCGCAACGCTGACGACCATGTGCGGATCGCGCGCGAGAACGGCGAGCGGATCATCGCCGATCCGCGGCACGCTTTGGACGGCATCACCCGGCAGCAATCGACCTTCACCACCCGCGATCTGGCGATGTTCGCGTTCCGCCATTCGGACGGCAAGGAGCAGTTCGATCAGGTCATGGCGGCGGTGCGCGCTAGCCCCGAGCTCGTGGCGCTGGGCAAGGACGGGCGGGACCAGGAACGGTTCACCTCCCGCGATATGATCGCGACGGAGGCGCGGCTGGAGAAGGCCGGCGACGAGCTGGCGCGCCGCGGCGATCATGGCGTGTCCGACCGGCAGCGAGCCGGCGCGCTGGAGGCGGCCGAGGGGCGGGGGCTTGTCCTGTCTGGCGAGCAGCGCGACGCCTTCGACCATATTACCGGGCAGGGCGGGCTGGCGTCGGTCGTCGGCTATGCCGGCACCGGCAAGTCGGCGATGCTGGGCGTGGCGCGCGAGGCATGGGAGCGGGAAGGCTATCAGGTGCGCGGGGCGGCGCTGTCAGGCATCGCGGCCGAGAACCTTGAGGGCGGATCGGGGATCGCGTCGCGCACGATCGCCAGCCTTGAGCATGGCTGGGCGCAGGGCCGCGACCAGCTCGGGCCGAAGGACGTGCTGGTGGGCGATCCCGAGCAGTTGCAGGCGATCGAGGCGGGTGCGGCGTTCCGGTCGATCGCCGAGCGCCACGGCGCGGCCGAGATCACCGAGGTCCGCCGGCAGCGCGAGGACTGGCAGAAGGAAGCGACGCGGGCGTTGGCGACCGGCCGCACGGGCGAGGCGCTGGACACTTATGCCGCGCACGGCATGGTTCACGCGGCCGATACGCGCGAGCAGGCGCGGAGCGAGCTGGTGGACGGATGGGATCGCCAGCGCCGCGCCGATCCCGATCAGAGCCGCATCATCCTCACGCACACCAACGCCGAGGTCCGCGAGCTGAACGGGGAGGCGCGGGACCGGCTTCGCGCGAACGGCGAGCTGGGCGAGGACGTGGCGTTCGCGGCCGATCGGGGCCGCCGCGACTTCGCGGCGGGCGACCGGCTGATGTTCCTGCGCAACGAGCGGTCGCTGGGGGTGAAGAACGGCACGCTGGGGACGATCGCGCGCGTCAACCCCGAGGGCATGACGGTGCGGCTCGACGGCGGGCGCGAGGTGACGTTCGCGGCGAAGGACTATGCTGCGGTCGATCATGGCTATGCGGCCACCCTCCACAAGTCGCAGGGCGTGACCGTCGATCACGCCTACGTCCTCGCGACGCCGGGGATGGACCGGCACAGCGGCTATGTCGGGCTGTCGCGGCACCGCGACGGCGTGCAGCTCCATTAGGGGTCACTACACGAAAGTGCATTTTACGTACGCTAAGAGAGAACCTCTCGTGAACGCGGGCATGCGCCATCATGCGGCCAAGAGCGATGAAGGCGTGCGCAACGGGCGGAGCTGGCCCGGATCGGGGGACGTGATAGAGGTGGAATCCTGACATGGCTTTCAAGACGCTCG
>NZ_LMIB01000003.1 GCF_001429065.1 Sphingomonas sp. Root710 | reverse complement strand
CGATGACGGATTTCAAGTGGCGCCATTTCCAGGGTGATGTGATCCTGTGGGCGGTGCGCTGGTATTGTCGCTATCCGATCAGCTATCGCGACCTTGAGGAAATGCTGGCGGAACGCGGCATTTCGGTCGACCATACGACGATCTATCGCTGGGTCCAGYGCTACGCCCCGGAGATGGAGAAGCGGCTGCGCTGGTTCTGGCGGCGTGGCTTTGATCCGAGCTGGCGCCTGGATGAAACCTACGTCAAGGTGCGGGGCAAGTGGACCTACCTGTACCGGGCAGTCGACAAGCGGGGCGACACGATCGATTTCTACCTGTCGCCGACCCGCAGCGCCAAGGCAGCGAAGCGGTTCCTGGGCAAGGCCCTGCGAGGCCTGAAGCACTGGGAAAAGCCTGACAAGCGGGGCGACACGATCGATTTCTACCTGTCGCCGACCCGCAGCGCCAAGGCAGCGAAGCGGTTCCTGGGCAAGGCCCTGCGAGGCCTGAAGCACTGGGAAAAGCCGGCCACGCTCAATACTGACAAAGCGCCGAGCTATGGTGCAGCGATCACCGAATTGAAGCGCGAAGGAAAGCTGGACCRGGAGACGGCCCACCGGCAGGTGAAGTATCTCAATAACGTGATCGAGGCCGATCACGGAAAGCTCAAGATRCTGATCAAGCCGGTGCGCGGTTTCAAATCGATCCCCACGGCCTATGCCACGATCAAGGGATTCGAAGTCATGCGAGCCCTGCGCAAAGGACAGGCTCGTCCCTGGTGCCTGCAGCCCGGCATCAGGGGAGAGGTGCGCCTTGTGGAGAGAGCTTTCGGCATTGGGCCCTCGGCRCTGACGGAGGCCATGGRCATGCTCAACCACCATTTCGCAGCAGCCGCCTGATCGGCGCAGAGCGACAGCCTACCTGTGACTGCCGCCAATCTTTGCAACAGAGCCCGNCCTCGGCACTGACGGAGGCCATGGACATGCTCAACCACCATTTCGCAGCAGCCGCCTGATCGGCGCAGAGCGACAGCCTACCTGTGACTGCCGCCAATCTTTGCAACAGAGCCCGCATTGCCAGTAGGTCGGGGTGCTGAACATTGCCCTCCAGTCCAAGCTCCATCGAGAGATCGAAGGGGCCGAAGAGCAGGCCGTCGAAGCCGCACTCGCTGGCGATGGCTTCCACGTTCGCAACGCCAGCCCTATCTTCGATGATTGCAAAGACGAGCACATCCTCATCTGCTTGCCGGTACTCGCTGCTCCAGTTCTGCGTTCGATGCCCAAAGGCGCGTCCGCAAGGGCAAGCGCCGCGGGTGCCCGCCGGTGCAAAACGAGTAGCGGCAACGACAGCCTTGCCTTGCTCGACGGTACTGACCTTGGGCACCATCACGCCGCTGGCACCCAGGTCCAGCACGCGCTGGATGAAAGTCTCCTCGTGGTTCGGCACACGAACGATTGAGTCGATGCGGGCGGCGTCTGCAGCGCGGATCAGGTCGCGAAGATCCCCGAGATCGAAGCCGCCATGTTCGGCGTCGATCCAGGCGAAGTCGTATCCCGTATATCCGACGATCTCCACGATGTCCGGGCTGGCGAGCTGAACAGCCACCCCGTAGGAGGTCTCCCCGCGGAGCAGGTTTTCACGGATGCGGCGTTGGGCGGGCTTCATGTCGCTGTTCCTCCGGGAGGGTCTGCCGTTACATTCAAACAGACATCGATCTTCGCAGCGCCTCCTCGCTGTCTCTCAGCGCACGCGACGAGACGCTTGCGCCGGCAATCAGCTCGAACCCGTGATAGGCACCCGGATAGACATGGAGTTCGACAGGAACGCCGGCGCGGGTCAGTCGTCTCGCATATTCGAGATTTTCCTCGAAGAAGAGGTCAAGCGTGCCTACGGATATGAAGGCAGGCGGAAGGCCGGAAAGGTCAACCGCGCGTGCAGCCGCAGCATAAGGTGGGACATCGCCACGGCCGGGCGCCGTGCCGAGCAGTGACGTCCAGCCAAATCTGTTATGCTCCCGCGTCCAGACGAATTCACCGGCATAGGGATGATCGTCGGCCAACGTGCAGGTTCGATCGTCGAGCATCGGCTGGATCAGATGCTGGAACGCGATGGCGGCCTCGCCTCGATCACGCGCAAGCAGCGCGAGCGCAGCCGCCAGACCCGCGCCGGCACTCTCGCCCATGACGCCGATCCGATCACGATCGATGCCAAGGCTATCCGCCTCCGCATGGAGCCATTTGAGCACGGCATAGCAGTCCTCAAGAGCACCAGGGTGACGGGTCTCCGGTGCGAGGCGGTAGTCGACGGAAAAGATTGCACAACCAAGAGCGGATGCCAGTTTCTCGTTTGCCGCGGCCACCATCGTTGGCGAACCCAGAACATAGCCGCCACCGTGGATATGGAGCACGGCCGGCAGCCTTCCCTGGCGATTCGCCGGACCGAAGACGTGGACAGGCACCGGCGGCCCCTGCGGATCGCGAACGCAGTCGACCTTTACGATCTGGCCGGAATGCTGAGCTGCCGACGACGTCATTTCGTCGAGCTGCCGTCGCACTTCGGCCAGTGGCGTGCTCCCGAAAGACAGCGGCGGAAACAACTCGACGGCTAGCGCCAGCTCTGGATCGATCAAGTGCCGGCTCGTCAAAGCTTATCCCTCTCCCTTGAGAAGTGGTATGTGACTTCGCTTGCTTGCGCTCCGGAGGCGCATCCCTAAAAATAGCGCGCCGTGAGCTCGAAATGATAGAAATCGGATGGCTCGGCAAAATAGGGCGCGACAAGCGCCAGGCAGCGTTCGCCGACATCTGTCTCGCCCAGCGCGGCATGGGATTCGACACTGTCCCAGTCGACGTGAAGATAATAGTTGGCCGGGTTTTCGAATTCGCGGCAGAGTCGCATCCCATGGCAGCCGAGAGAATGGCGAATAAGCTCGGCACATTCGGCCACCGCCGCTTCGAAGCCGTCCTTTTGGGCGGGTTCGATCGTGATCTTTCTAACTTCGGTCAGCATAGTGAAACTCCGGCACGACCTTCTATTTTACATTGTAATCGTCCATCGTCGTCCTTGAGAGCCAATCGAAGTAGACCGATGGCTGCCATGGCGAGTTGATACCGGGCCGGCCGTGCTCATTTACATAATAAGATATTTCACCATAATCCGCATAGATGCACTTGGCCATCTCGTCGTCGAGCGACTTATTGAATTCTTCATACACCTCTGGCTTTACGCTCATCGATGTAATGCCCTGCTCGATCATCTTGACGATGGCGCGCACCGAGTAGCGCGACCATAGTTCAAGCCATTTTATGAGCCCGCCACCGGCGTTGGCCTGCGCATTGGGTCCATAGAGCATGAAGAGGTTGGGAAAATCAGGGGCAGTGATCCCGAGATAGGCCCGCGGCCCGTCCTTTTTCCACGCCTCCTCGAGCGTCAAGCCGTTTCGGCCGTGATATTGGACCGGCCAAAGATACCGATTGGCCTCGAACCCCGTGCAAAGAATGACCAGGTCGAGTTCACGATGCGTGCCATCAACGGTTTCGATGCCGGTTTCAGTAAAGCGCTTGATCCGGTCGGTGACCAGATCGACATTGTCGCGGTCCAGTGCGTCGTAGAAGCCGCTGTCGACAACCGGGCGCTTGGTCCAGGGTGGGAAATCCGGAATCAGTTTCTTGACCAGGTCCGGCCTGTGCCCGAGTTTCGATCGAACATATTCGATGTTGAATTCCCGCATGGCGTCGTTGCGACGGCTGACGGTTCCCCCCTGCTCCTGCCATCCACGATCATATTTGAACAGGTCCTCGAACGCGCCGCCGATGGTCAGGAAGTTCGCGAAGCTGAACCAGTTCCAGTAGTTCGGAAAGTGATCGAACAGCCACTGCACGTCGTCGGGGATCGTGGCGAGGTAACCGTCGAGCGGCGACAGCCACTGCGGAGAGCGTTGGAAGACAGTCAAGTGCCCCGCGCGCTGAGCGACCGTCGGCATCAACTGGGCCCCGGTCGCGCCGACGCCGATCTGACCTACACGCTTACCGGAATAATCATAGCTATGGTCCCACTGGGTCGTGTGGAACATCTTTCCACGAAATGCCTCGATACCCGGAATGTCGGGAAACTTTGGAGCATTGAACAAGCCCACACTGCTGACGACTGCATTTGCGACGAGTTCTTGCGGACCATCAGCTGTGTCGACGGATAGACGCCACGAGCTGGTCCCTTCATCCCAGGTTGCCGACTTCAGCTCTGTATCGAAGCGCATGTTGGGCCTGAGATCATAGCGATCGATGACCTCCGCGATATATTGCATCAGCTCGTCGCGCGTGGCGAAGTAGTGCTTCCATGGGTATTTCTTCATGAAAGACAGCTGATATTGATGGCTGGTGATATCGACGCGCGCGGCTGGGTAGTCGTTGGTCCACCAGGTTCCGCCCGGACCGCTGTTCCGATCGATCAGCGTATAAGGCACGCCGAGACGGGAGAGCTGGATCGCCGTTGCCAGCCCGCCGAAGCCAGCGCCGACGATGACCACCCGGAAACGGTTCTTTGCTTCGGCACTGGGCTCGTCATTCCATTCCACGCCCAGTGGAAACTCGTCTTCAACCAGGTCTACTTTACCGAGCTCGAACGTGTAGTCGCTGACTGGCTCGCCCTTGAGCAGGCTCATCATCTGCCTGAGTTCCGCCGGCGATGCCTGACCGTGCTCCATGGGCGCACCGCGCTTCAGGAAGTCCAGCGCCTTCTGCTTCAACGTTGGAATATGTTCGTCCAGCAGGGTCGGCACCTCATAGGCGCCGCCCCAGAGCGGGGTCAGGCTGAGCCCCATCTGGGCCAGTTCCGGATCACGCGTCGCATGATAGAGCGCAATGCGCAGGGCGTTTGGCTGAGCATGATCGAGCGCGGCCCGGACCTCGTCCTCCGTCTTCCCGAAAATCAGGCCTTCACTGGAACCGGAGTGAGCTACGCTTGCCATCAACCCTCCTGAAGAATTACACGCGCTGATCGCGACATCGTTAGGGCTTAGTACCGGAAGGAGGCCCTGACGCCGTAGGTCACCGGCATGCCGGCGTAGCGAACGATGGCTTCCAGATACGCGTTCTGTGCTGTCCTGTCAACCGGCGCCGAAAGTTGACCCCCTATCGGCGTCCAAGATTGACCCCAGCTATGGGCTGCGTGGCGGTTATCCCGGTAGTCCATAGGAGGGACCCGCGGACGCCGCTGCGCGCCGTCAGGAGCGCTGGCGGCGGCGTCCGTGGGAGGTGCCTGTGGACCCACCGGGTTAACCGCCGGGGATGGGGGTCCGGGGGAAGGGGTTTTGCCCTGGCGGGTTGAGCGTCAGCTGCGGTTCTTGAAGCGCCAGCTGTCGTTGCCGGTCTCGATGATGTCGCAGTGGTGGGTGATGCGGTCGAGGAGCGCCGTGGTCATTTTGGCATCCTGGAAGACGCTCGGCCATTCTCCGAAGGCGAGATTGGTGGTGATGATCACCGAAGTCTTTTCGTAGAGCTTGCTGATCAGGTGGAACAGCATCTGCCCGCCCGAGCGGGCGAAGGGCAGGTAGCCCAGCTCGTCGAGCACGACGAGATCGAGCCGGGCGAGCTGGGCGGCAAGGCTGCCTGCCTTTGCCTGGCGGGCCTCGTCCTCCAGGCGGTTGACCAGGTCGACGGTGTTGAAGAACCGCCCCCGTGCGCCTGCCCTGACCACGGCAGCGGTGATGGCGAGCGCAAGGTGCGTCTTGCCGGTGCCTGTGCCACCCACCAGCACGATGTTGCGCCGTCCAGGGAGGAACGAGCCGGTATGCAGCGAGCGCACCAGTCCCTCGTTGATCGGCGTGTTGTCGAACACGAAGCTGTCGAGATCCTTGATCGCCGGCAGCTTTGCCGCGGTCATGCGGTAGCGGATCGAGGCTGCTTCACGATGTGCCGTCTCGGCGCGGAGCAGGTCGCCCAGCATCTCCATGATCGTGCGCTCGCGACGGATGCCGTTGGTGACGGCATCGTCGAAGGCCGCGATCATGCCCTTCAGGCCCAGCGTCTTGAGCGCCGCCACTATCTCATGCCGCTGCATCGAGGCCTCGCAGGCTGTCATAGCGGGCGCAATCGGCCACCGGGGGATGACGCAGGTGCAGGTCGACCACCACGTCGATGGAACCGGCAGGCTGCGGCTCACGGCGCCGGGAGAGGATGTTGAGGATCACCTCGTCATTGACCGTGCTGGCCGCCAGGGCTTCGCGCACGGCGGACTCCACGGCCTCGATCCCGTCATCGGGAACAGCGGCCAGAACGCGCACGAAGCGCCGGTCGGCGTCGTCCCCCTTGCCCAGCCTCCGTCGCAACTGCGCCAGAGCCGGTGGCAGCTCCCAGTCCTGGAAGGGGGCGCCATTGCGCAGGGCGCCGGGCTTGCGGGCCAGAACCGGAAGGTAATGCCAGGGATCAAGGACCGTCTGGCTGCGCCCAAAGACGCGTGCATGTTCGGCAACGACAATGCCGCCGCAGCGGATCACGATCCGGTCGGCATAGGAGCGCACCTGCACCACCTGTCGCGCGGCACGGGCCATGACCGAGTATCGGTTCCGGTCGAACGAGACCAGGCAGGTGGAACTGGCGACGTGCTCGCTCTCGAAGAAGCCGTCGAAGGGCGCTGGCAGGGGCTGAAGCATCGCCTGCTCCATCTCCAGCGCCTGCGCGACCGTGGTCTCGTCGAGGTCGGGATGCATGTTGCGTTCGGCCCAGCGCCGGCACTCGGCCTCGAGCCAGGCGTTCAACTCCTCGATGCTGGCAAAGCGCAGGCGCGGCTTGAACAGGCGCTCCCTGCTGGTCTGGACCTGGTTCTCGACCTGCCCCTTCTCCCATCCCGCCGCCGGGCTGCAGGCAACCGGCTCGACGCCGTAGTGGTCGGTCATGATCAGGAAGCGGCGGTTGAACACCCGCTCCTTACCGGTGAACACGGTCGTCACCGCCGTCTTCATGTTGTCGTAGATCCCGCGCGTGGGAACGCCGCCGAAGAACGCAAAGCCTCGGGAATGTGCGTCGAACACCATCTCCTGGCTCTCGCGCGGATAGGCCCGCACGAACGGCGCTCGTGACCAGCACAGCCGCATATGCGCCACCTTCACGCGCATCGGCTTGCCAGCGATCTCCACATCCTCGTGGCTCCAGTCGAACTGATAGGCCTCGCCCGGGCGAAACAGCAGCGGAATGAACACCTTGCTCATATCGCCAGCATCGACGCGCCGCTCGCGCGACCACCGGGCTGCATAGCGGCGCACTGCATCATAGGAGCCGGTGAAGCCCTCCCGCTGCAGCAGATCATGGATCCGCGTCAGGCGCAGCCGGTCGCGACGGGGCAGTTCCTCGTTCTGCACCAGCAGCTGCTCGAGCCGCTCGCGAAATGGCCCCGTCTGTGGTCGCGGGCGGTCCTTGCGCTGCTGATAGGTGAACTCCGCTTCCCGCGCACGCAGCGCCTTGCGCACCGTGTTCCGCGACAACCGAAGGTCCCGCGCAATCGCCTTGATCGGCTTACCGTCCCGAGCTTCCCGCCTGATCCGAAAGATCGTCTCCACCACCAACATCCCTGTCCCCGCCGTCCGGAAAACCAAAACGGCGGCGCCTCACACCATGGAATGAAGGGGTCAATTTTAGACGCCGATCACCCCGCCAAGGGGGTCAATTTTGCACGCCGCTCCACATTCAGGCCCTCCCGCCGCCAGATCCGCTCGACCACCGACAAGCTGACTTGCCAGCCGGCACGCTCCAGGAGCGCATGGATGCGCCTGTAGCCGTAGCGGCCGTAATCCTTGGCGAGTGCGATGATGTCGGCGGTCAGCCGTTGCTCGTCGGCATCATCCTTGAGCGTCCAACGCTGCGTCGAGCGGTGCTGGCCGAGCACGCGGCAGGCCCGCCGCTCCGACACCGGCAGCATGCGACGGACCTGCGCGATCGCCTCGCGGCGACGGGAGGGACCTAGAAATTTAGCTTGTTGGCCTCTTCAAGGATCGCCTTGTCGAGCGCTAGATCAGCAACCAGCCTCTTCAGCCTGGCATTCTCGCGCTCGAGATCCTTCATCCGCCGCGCCTGATCGACCTTCAGCCCGCCATATTCCTTGCGCCACCTGAGCGCGTTGCGTTGGTTGTGCGCCCAGTTACGCTAAACGCGAACACATCGTGAACGTTAGGCGACCCGCCGCTCGCGCGGCAGGTTGAGCGGCCGTCGGCCTGATGGCAGCCTGGCGGCGCGCTCCCAGAGGAAGTCACCCGAAAAGCCGATATGCTCCCATTCCACCGGCGAAGTGTGGGCGAGTAAGGGGTCGGGTGCAGCTTCGCCGTGGCGACGGAGATGCGCGACTGCATCGGCGATATAGGTCGAGTTCCAGTAGACGATGGCGGCGATCACGAGATTGAGCCCCGAGGCCCTGTATTCCTGTGCCTCGCGCGAGCGGTCGGTGATGCGCCCCTGCTTGTAGGTGCAGACGGCGCTGGCGAGAAAGTGGCGCTGTTCGGACTTGTTCAGCCCGGCATGGCAGCGGGCTCTGAGGGCCGGCGTCTCCATCCAGTCGATCATGAACTCGCTGCGGACGAGCCGGCCAACTTCCTGGAGTGCGAGGTCGAGCTGGTTCTGGCGCTCATAGGCGGCCAGCTTCTTCAGCATGGCCGAGGGGGCGACAACGCCCGCCTTCAGCGAGGCGACCAGCCGGATGATGTCACTCCAGTGCTCACGAATGAGTGCCACCTTGATCCGCTTGCCCATGATCGGCTTCAGACCCGGGTATCGGGACGGCGGCTCGACGCAGGCAAGCCGTCGGTCAGGGAAATCGCGCAGGCGCGGGCAGAAGCGAATACCAAGCGCGTCGCAAAGGAAATGCACATGGTCCGAGCTGCCGCCGGTATCGGTATAATGCTCGGCGACGGCGAGAGCGGTGCCATGATGCAGGAGCCCATCGAGCACGTAGGGCGCCTCATACTCGGCTGCCGACATGCTGATGCTGCTGTAGGGGCCGTGCTGGTCCGAGGTGTGGTATAGAAACAATAACCCGGTTCAATACCATGGCGGGCGTTGAACTCGCCTGCCGCTTCGCCGCGCTTGCCCGACCGGAAGAACTGCCCGTCCGAGCTCGAGGTGGTGCCGTCACCCCAGACACGGGCGATCGGCAGCCGATGATGCGCATCGATGATCCTGGCAAGTGCCGCCCTGTAGGTCTCCTCCCGGATATAGGCATCGCGCGTCCAGATGAGTTGGTCACGGGTGACGCCATGGCTGGCGTCGGCCATGCGCGACAGCCCGAGGTTCGTCGCATCCGCCAAGATGACGGCGAGCAGTGCGTTCTCGTTGTCGCATTGCTGTTGGGTACGGAAGTTGGTGAAGGCGGCGAGAAAGCCGGTTTCGCGCGCCACCTCGTGCAGGAGTTCGGTGACGCGGATGCGCGGCATCAGGGCGCTGATGCGGTCGGCAAGCGCGTCCGCGTCAGGCAGCCTGTCGGCACGCACCGGCGTGATCGACAGCTTGCCACCTTTGAGGGTCACACCCTCGAGCGTGCCGCGCGACAAGCGGTGAGAAAGCCGCTTCAGTCGCCAGTCGAGGTGGCGCTCCTTGGTCTCCAGCCATTCATCGGCGCTGGCTGGCAGGCCGAGTTCGGCTGCGATCGGCAGCGCATCCTTCAGGGGCAGGAGATAGCTGTCGAAGCAGCGGTAGCTCGCCGAACGCTCAACCCAGACATCGCCCGAGCGCCACTTGTTGCGCAGATGGGCGAACAGCGCCGTTTCGTAGAGCCGGCGATCGATCGTGCCATCAGCGCCTGTGACAAGCTTTCGCCATTCCTTCTTGAACGGCATCGGTGCGTTATCGGGCACCTCACGCCTGCCCGATCTGTTCATCTCGCGGAGCGCGCTCACTGCGGCGATTGTGCGATCATCGGCGCGGCTGGCCTTGAAGTCGATGGCCTCGAGCAGCATCGGCCCGTACTTTCGAAGCGTCGCCCACCGATCGGCGGCACGGACCAGCGGATCCTCCTCAGCCAAGTCGACGATGGCAGCCGCCTCCGGTTTGGCGGCGAACAGCTTGTCTAGCCCGACTGCGACATCGATCGCGGCAAGCACGTCGCTCCTCTCCTTCACCGCTGTCTCGACGGCGACCGCGGTGCCGTGCAGCAGGCGCATGAGACGCCCAACGTCACGCGAGGTGGCGGTATAGCTTCTCTCCCGGGCATTCTTGCCGCGCGAAAAGCTTGCGCCGATGAGGCGATCGGCCATCGCGAGCGTGGCATCGGTCAGGCGCTGCTCGAGGTCCAGCAGTGTTGCGACGAGGATGGCGCGGCGGCGAAGTGGCGTATAGCGCTCGAGCGCATAGGCAGGCGTCGAGCGGCCCTCGCGTACAAGGCCGCGGAGCCGGTCTGGATGGATGCGGTCGGCGGCCGCAGGATCAAGGGCAAGGTCGCGCACCATGCGCAGCTTGTCGAGAAGTTCACGGACGTGGAGGGGCTTGGGAGCGGACGGCAGATCCTTTGCCCATGTGAGCGGTACGCGGCCGGAGGTGGGATCGACGATGAGCAGAGCGTCGAGCTTGGCGATTGTCTCCTCCGCCAGCCCCTTCAGAAGCGTCTCGGCTGCTCGCGTCCGGGCACGGGCACGACCGGCAAGTCCGGCACGCTCGATGGTGTCGGCGGGCGGCAAGATGATGCCGTTGTTGCGCAACGAGGCGATCACGCCTTCGACGATCGGCAACCCTCTGTCGGTCGACCATGCCGCTTGTGCGGCGGCCTCAATCATTAACGGCAGGTTGCCCTTGGTCGACGGCCGAAGCCCGAGCCTGCGCTCGAGTTCGCGGGCATGGCCGGAGGCGGTCGGCAGCCGAGCTGCATAGGCGGCAAACGCCACCGGCTCGATCTCGAGCTGCTCCGCGATATAGGCGACCAGTGCCGCCGCGACGCCACCCACGAGCGACAGGCTGACGCCGGGATGACGCAGCAGCACGAGTTGGATGGCAAAGCCGAGGCGGTTGGCGTCCCCGCGACGCGTGGCGATCAGCGCCAGGTCATGCCGGTCGAGGGTGTAGAGCCGAGCCAGCGCGTCCCGATCGGCTGGTACGCCGAACAGAAGACTCCGCTCCGCATCGCTCAGCAACGATCGCCTCGCCATCTTCTACCCCCTTCTTAACATCGCAGATCAGGGTAGCCAGAGGAGAGTTAATGGCGCGTCGCTGCAACCTGAGGAAGGCAGGCCTTGGTCATGGCGTTCTCACAACGTTCGCCCCTGCGGTAACTGGGCGAGCACCTAACGCTAAGCCCTCAACAAGGGCGAGGCACGCTATTCACTTGCCCAGGCCGTGTTCGCCCATAAGCAGGGGCGCCTGCGCGATCGTACGTTTGAAAACCAGGCGCTCAAGGCCTCCGGGCTCAACCTGGTGACGGCAGCGATCGTCTACTGGAACACGCTCTACATAGGTCGGGCGGTCGAACATCTGCGCGCGCATCGCGAAATGGTACCGGACGGGCTGCTGAAGCATGTCGCGCCCCTGGGCTGGCGGCACATCAGCTTGACCGGTGACTATCTCTGGCAGGATGTCGCGGGCAGCGTGGACGCCGACGGATATAGGCCGCTCAACGTTGCCGAGAGTCGAAACGGCTTGGCTGCATAACGCCGTCCATGTGCTGCCGACGCCGATATGTTCGCGCTTCGTTCAAGATGGCGCTGTCGGTGTGACAAAACTTGAAGTGTCCCCATCCCGACGATCAACGGCTTGAACTGCATGTCTCATCCTCATTTATTCGCACGCTCGCTATAAAGTGGCTTAATGCAAGCCGGCACTGTCCGAGTTCGAGATTGTGCGGTACGTCGGGCCGGGCCAGCGCTCGTTGAGGCGAAGGCAGCGTCGGTCAGGGTAATGTGGGCCCGTCTAAGTGAAAATTTCTAGCAGACCCTTCCCCGCTCGCGGTCCTCGATGGCTGCGGCTACCCCCAAGTTTGCGCAGCAGATCTGGCGATGGAAAACGATCGCTGCTGGAGGCCCCGGAGATCGCGACGCTGTCCGGATCGCGGACAGGGGCGCAAGCAGCGCCGGTCCTCGGACATTCCTCTATCACCAATTACAACCTGTGGGCCAATCCTACGGCAGGGTTACGTAACGTGCCCGCATCCGCTCGGCTGTTAGCACGCGGACCGGCGTGCCCTTTCGAAGCTTGCGCCAAGTGGTTTCGCTCACTCCATAGGTCACCATGATCTGCTCGGCTGTGGCCGCGGGGAGCTTGGACCGGAATCGTGCGACTTCGTCCTCCGTCACCACGATCATGTTAAGCGCCATCATATCCTCCTTTAGGTCATTAGCCCTCGACGGTACCCACTCGCACTGCTGGCTTGCCGCCGCGCGCGGTAAGCACCCATTATAGAGGCTGACAGTGGAACAGGCCCTCGTCACGATCACTTCCGCGGCTGTTATGATCAGCTCACGCTTTGGCTCAGCTCATTGGACCTGCGTCGCTGCAATTCCATAGCCGATCTTCGCGAGTGCAGACCGGACTGCGGCCATCGCCTTCGGATCATCGATGGTTGCAGGCAGGGTGACATCTTCGCCATCGGCGATCCGCCTGATCATGGCACGCAACACCTTGCCTGAGCGGGTCTTCGGCAGCTGCTGCGTGACCGTCACCGACTTGAAGGCTGCGACCGGCCCGAGTTCGTTACGAACGCGCTCGACGATTTCGCGACAAATCAGGTCATCCGGCCGATCCACGCCCGACTTGAGCACCGCCAATCCGACGGGCACCATACCCTTGAGCGCGTCGGCCGCGCCGACCACGGCGCATTCCGCGACATCGGGATGCGCCGCGATGATCTGTTCGATGCCGCCCGTCGAGAGGCGGTGGCCGGCGACGTTGATGATGTCGTCGATACGACCCATGACGTGCACATAGCCATCGGCGTCGATGATGCCCGCATCCCCGGTCGTATAATAGCCCTGATGCGCCTCTAGATAGGAGGAGCGGAAATGATCAGGTCGCTGCCACAGCGTCGTGAGCGCACCCGGCGCGAGCGGAAGGCGGATCACGATATCGCCGGCCTCGCCGACCTGGACCGGCTGGCTGTCCGGACCGAGCACCTCGAAACGATTGCCGGGCACCGGCCGGCCGGCGCTGCCGTGGCGGATCGTCCTATCGCCAAGGCCCAGGCAGGTCGCGAGCGCCGGCCAGCCCAGCTCCGTCTGCCACCAGTGATCGATCACCGGCACGCCGAGGATATGTTCGGCCCAGGAGAGCGTATCCGGATCGGCACGCTCGCCCGCGAGGAAGAGGGCGCGAAGCCCGCCGATGCCGTCGCGCGCGACATGGCTGCCGGCGGGATCGTCGCGCTTGACGGCACGGATGGCTGTGGGCGCGGTGAAGAGGACGCTCACGCCGTGATCGCGGACCACGCGCCAGAACGCGCCCGCATCGGGCGTCCCGACCGGCTTTCCTTCGTACATGACCGTGGTGCAGCCGCAGAAGAGCGGACCATAGACGATATAGCTGTGGCCCACCGCCCAGCCGATATCGGATGCGGCCCAGAAGGTTTCTCCTGGATGTACGCCGTAAATGGCAGGCAAGCTCCAGGTCAGCGCGACGGCATGGCCGCCATTGTCGTGCACCACGCCCTTGGGGATGCCCGTCGTGCCGGATGTGTAGAGGATGTAGAGCGGGTCCCCCGAGGCGACAGCGACGCAGCCGACCGCCGGCGCGCCGGCCAATTGCTCGGCCCAGTCGAGGTCGCGGCCGGGCTTCAGCGCCGCATGGCATTGCGGTCGCTGCAGCACGATGCAGTGGCGGGGCTTGTGCGTCGCGAGCGAAATCGCCTCGTCGAGCAGCGGCTTGTAAGCCACGACGCGACCGGGCTCCAGCCCGCACGAGGCGGCCATCACCAGCACCGGCGCCGCATCGTCGATGCGCTTTGCGAGCTCGGCGGCAGCAAACCCGCCAAAGACGACCGAGTGAACGGCGCCGAGGCGGGCGCAGGCAAGCATGGCGAACACGGCCTCGGGCACCATCGGCATGTAGATCAGGACGCGGTCTCCGACGCCGACGCCGTGGCTGGCCATCATGCCTGCGACGCGCGCCACCTCATCCAACAAGTGCGCATAGGAGAAGCGCTGGACGGCACCCGTCATCGCGCTGTCGTGGATCAGGGCGATCTGCGCGCCGCGCCCGGCCGCGACATGCCGGTCGACCGCGTTGTAGCAGCTGTTGAGCCTGCCGTCCGGGAACCAGTGCCAGGTTCCGTCCGGCTCGGCATCAGCCGTACGGGTCGGCGTAACCGTCCAGTCGACCGCGCGCGCAGCCTCCATCCAGAATTCTTCCGGCTGATCGATACTCCGCCGGTAGACCTCGGCATAGCTGCCCGTCTCGAAGCCACTCATCCTGGTATCCTCCCCTAGAGCCTGTCCGTTGTCAGGCTACGCGGCCGCGTACCATATCCAGCGCGACGTCGGTGATCATGTCTTCCTGTCCGCCGACCATCTTCCTGCGTCCGAGTTCGACGAGGATGGTTCGGGTATCGAGGCCATGCTCGACGGCTGCCTTCTCGGCGTGGCGCAGGAAGCTCGAATAGACCCCGGCATAGCCCAAGGTCAGCGTCTCGCGGTCGACGCGCACCGGCCGGTCCTGGAGCGGGCGCACCAGCTCTTCCGCTGCATCCATCAGCGCGAACAGGTCGGTGCCGTGTTGCCAGCCGTAGACATCGGCCGCGGCGATGAAGACTTCAAGCGGGGCGTTGCCGGCGCCCGCGCCCATGCCGGCAAGGCTCGCATCGACCCGGACCACGCCGTTCTGCACCGCGACGATGGAGTTGGCGACGCCGAGCGACAGGTTGTGATGCGCATGGACGCCGCGCTGCGTCTCAGGTCTTAGCACCCGGTCATAGGCCTGGAGGCGCGCGGCATAGCCGTCCATGGTCAACGCACCGCCCGAGTCGGTGACATAGACGCAGTGGGCGCCATAATCTTCCATCAGCTTCGCCTGCTGCGCCAAGGCGTCCGGCTCCGACATATGGCTCATCATCAGGAACCCGGACACGTCCATGCCGAGCGACCGCGCATATTCGATATGCTGCCTGGCAACATCGGCCTCGGTGCAGTGCGTCGCCACGCGCACCGAGCGCACGCCCATCTCATAGGCGTGGCGAAGGTCATGGACGGTGCCGATGCCGGGCAGCAGCAGCGTGGTGAGCTTCGCGTGGCTGATGACCTCGGCCACCGCGCCGATCCAGTCCCAGTCGGTGTGCGCGCCGAAGCCGTAGTTGAACGAGGAGCCCGAGAGACCGTCGCCGTGCGCCACCTCGATCGCGTCGACCTTCGCCAGATCGAGCGCGCGGGCGATCGCCTTCACATGATCAAGGCCGTACTGGTGGCGGATGGCGTGCATGCCGTCCCTGAGCGTCACGTCCTGGATGTAGAGCTTGCTGGCTTTGGGATCGAAGCTCATGCCGCCATCCTTTCGCGCTTGCGGATCGCGATCTTCTCGGCGGTCTTCAGGGCCGCCGAGGTCATGATGTCGAGGTTGCCGGCATAGGCCGGCAGATAGTGGGCGGCGCCCTCGACCTCGAGGAAGACGCTGACCTTGAGGCCGGTGAACTCGCCGTCCATCTCGGGGATGCGCAGCGGGCGGTTGGAGCCGATATGCTCGAACTGCACCTTCTGCTTCAGCCGGTAGCCGGGCACGTACTTCTGGACCTCGGCCACCATCGCCTCGACCGAGGCGGCGATCGCCTCCTGGTCCGCATCGTCGGTGAGGCAGTAGACGGTGTCGCGCATGATGAGCGGCGGCTCGGCAGGATTGAGGATGATGATCGCCTTGCCGCGGTCGGCGCCGCCCACCTTCACGATCGCCTGGCTGGTCGTCTCGGTGAACTCGTCGATGTTGGCGCGCGTGCCGGGCCCGGCCGACTTCGAGGCGATCGACGCGACGATCTCGCCGTAGCGCACATGCGCCACCCGGTTGACCGCCGCCACGATCGGGATCGTCGCCTGCCCGCCGCAGGTCACCATGTTGACATTGCCCTCGTCGAGGTTGGCGTCGCCGTTCACCGGCGGGATCGTGTAGGGGCCGATGGCGGCCGGCGTCAGGTCGATCACCGTCTTGCCGTGCGCCCTCAGCACCGCGTCATGATGCTGGTGCGCGCCCGCCGAGGTGGCGTCGAAGACGATGTCGATGTCCTTGAACCCGGGCATCGCGACCAGGCCGTCGATCCCCTCGGCGGTGGTGGGCACGCCAAGGCGCTCCGCGCGCCTCAGCCCGTCCGACCCCGGGTCGATGCCCACGAACGCGCCCATCTCGAGCACCTCGGACAACCGCATCACCTTGATCATCAGATCGGTCCCGATGTTGCCCGAGCCGATAATGGCGACCTTGGTCTTTGCCATGGAATTCACCCCTTTTCGTAAGTGAAGCTTGCGGTGCCCAATCCGCCCACAATCGCGCGAACTTGGTCGCCAGGATTGAGTGCCACCATGGGGCCGAGCGCGCCTGACAGAACGATGTCGCCGGCCCTGAGCGCCTCGCCGCGCTCTGCAAGCGTCTTCGCGAGCCAGTGCACAGCGTTGAACGGATGGCCGAGGCACGCCGCGCCCGCGCCGAGCGACGCGACCGCTCCGTTCACTTCCATGACCATGCCGCAGCTGTAGAGGTCGCAGCCTTCGACCGGGCGCCGCTCCGAACCGAGCACGAAGAAGGCCGACGACCCATTGTCGGCGACGGTATCGGCAAAGGTGATTTTCCAGTCGGCGATGCGGCTGTCGACGATCTCGATCGCGGCGACCGCATGGTCGATCGCCGCGGCAACTGCGTCCGTTGTGACATCAGGGTCGTCAATGTCCCGGGCCAGCACGAACGCGATCTCGGCCTCGGCCTTGGGCTGCAACACGGTCGTCAGATCGAGCACGCCGCCATCGGCAATCTGCATGTCGGCGAACAAGACGCCGAAGTCCGGCTGATCGACACCGAGCTGTGTCTGGACCGCCTTTGCGGTCAGTCCGATCTTGCGTCCGACGAGTCGCCGGCCATCATCTACCCATTGCCGGGTGTTGATCGACTGGACGGCGTAGGCGCCGTCCGCGTCGGTGGGGTCCAGCATACCCCGCAAAGGCGAGATGGGACCGGTCCTGTACGCCTCGCGCAGCAATCGCGCGGTGGTGGAATGATCTTTGTCCATGATTCTGGACTATGGTTTCCAATCGAAAATGGTCAAAACGGCCCTTGCGTTTAATTCCCACATCATGGGAGATGTCAGGATGCTCCAGGCTGGAACCACCGCGCCGCGGGCCTTGGCCAAATCGCTCGCCCTCCTCGCGCGGATCATCGAGAACGAAAGCGGATCGTCGCTTTCCGCGATCGCTGCGGTTGCTGGTATTCCCTTGTCCACGGCGCATCGCTTGGTCACAGGATTCGAGGAAACCGGCTTTCTGATGCGCATCGGACGGGGGCGCTATGTCGCGGGGCCTGCCCTGACGCGGCTGGCGGATTTGCGACGGGATCAGGATTGGGGCGCGTTCGCGGCGCGCGTCAGCCGTCCGATCCTGAACCGGGTGTTCCGGAAAACAGGAAGACCGACGCACCTCGGCGTACTCGAAGACAATATGATGACATACCTCGTCAAGGCCGGAGATCGGCAGGGACATGCGATCTCGCGCGAGGGCATGCAACTCGAAGCTTACTGCTCTGGAATCGGCAAGGCGCTGCTTGCGCATCTTCCGCCACTTCAGCTGGAAGCCTACCTTGCCAGTGAGCCGTTCGTCCGGCTGACACCGACAACGATCACCTCTGCTGCAGAACTGAGACGTGAGTTGGTCGAAATTCGCAAGCGGGGCTATGCCGTCGACAATGGCGAGATGGCACCGGGGCTGGTATGTCTCGCCGTGCCGATCAAGAACCCTCAGTCCGTATCAGCCGCGATCTCGCTCGTTGCCACACATGAGGGCGCGCAGTGTGATCCGACGGACTATCTCCCGCTCCTGCAAGATACTGCGCAAGAAATCGAAAAGAAGCTTTTTCCTTATCTCGCCGCCGCACTCTCTCCACCGGACAATCAGAGCAGGAGGTCGGCCTGACACGGCACGGACCAATTTGATCATAGCTCGCTTATCGGCGGCTCGACAACCGGCCTGCAGGCCAAGCCTGCCTTTCATCGCATACGGTTCGATGGCTGGTTCAGGTCACTGCCTTCGACCCACAAGACCCTGTCCAGTCGTCCAGCCGTTCTCGCTGCTTCAAGATCTGCAGGCGAGTCTATGTCGAAAGAGAGACCTGTCCGGCGTACGATTACGCAAATCGCTTCGGCGGAATGCGCCCGGAAGCTCCCGGGACCGAAGGCAAAGCGGAACGGTCGTTCGTCAGCAAGCGCGATGGCATTCGTTCCCTCACCATGTCGATCAGGCGCAATTGCCACTCCGCGGTCCTCTGCGGCTGCCAGCAGGGTGTCGATGTCCTCACCGAGGAGCAGCGGCAAGTCGGCGTTCACGACGACTATTGGGCCGCGCTGCCCGGCGCGGAAGCACCCAAGTTCGGTGTTGATGCCCCTATTATTGTCCGGTAACCACTCCACTTCGAGCGTGTCCGGGAACGCTGGCGATAGCAGCAGGACGCGGCCGACTGCGGCCGACTCCTTTAGCGAAGCGATTACGTGCCGCGCCATGTGGTCGCTCAGATCGATCCGCTCCTGCAGAGCGAGGCCCGGACCAAGGCGGGTCTTGCGATTCGGCGCCTCCTTGAGTGGCACAACCGCCGTCCAGATCACGCCCGGCCGATCCGCTGAGCGAGGTCGAGCGCCGCGCGCGCGACGCGCACCTTGTCGGCGATGGTGTGCATCATAGTGTCGGCCTGCTCCACCGCGATGGCGCCTTCTGGAGCATCATCGCCTTCGTTGATCAGCAAGCCGTCGACCACTCCCGCATAATGGCGAGCAATCATCGCATTGTTCACCTCGAGGTCGAGTTCGCGCATCAGCTTAGCCATCGGGCCCTTCACCGCTTGGCCCCCGACGATCGGCGAGACGGCAACCACCGGCGCCGCTGTCGTCTCGAGCGATTGACGAATGCCGGGAACCGCAAGGATTGGATCGATGCTGAGGAAGGGATTGGACGGTGCGACGATGACCGCGTCTGCCCCGTGGATTGCCTCAATCACGCCAGCGGCCGGACGCGCCACTTCCACGCCGACAAAGGAGATGCAGCGCACCGCAGGCGCGCAGCGCTGTTCGACGAAATATTTCTGGAAGGGGAGTCGGCCAGCGTCGGTCTCAACTTCGGTCGTCACAGGCTGGTCGCTCATCGGCAGGATCTCGGCGCCAATGCTCCAAGCTCTAACGAAACGATGCGTAACCGCTGAAAGCGTCTCCCCTCGCAACATCGCCGCTGTTCGAAGCACGTGCAACGCAAGATCATGATCGCCGAGCAAGAACCAATCTTCGCCGCCGAGTTCCCGCAGCGCTGCCATGAAGCTCCACGTCTCGCCCTCGCGTCCCCAGCCTTGGACGGCATTCGCCTTGCCGGCCAAGGTGTAGAGCAGCGTATCGACATCCGGGGATACATGGAGACCAAGGTGTCGGAAGTCGTCAGCGGTATTGACGATCGCGACGAGATCGGAACCGTGTACAACTCGACTGAGGCCGAGCACGAGCTTCGCGCCGCCGACGCCACCGGTGAGCACCGCGACCTTCACTGGAACAGATCCTGCTCAAGCGGGCGGGTCAGTGCGATTGCTGGGGAGGGCACGCCTCTGACGGCGAAGCCCCGTACCAGCACGGCCGGGATGCCTTCTGCGCCTTCGCCCGTCGCCAGCGCTGCGGCACTCGCCAGCAGGTCAGCGGTCGCGACCTGGGTCACCTCGAGCGTTCGCCCATCGCGGTCGCGCTCGCCGCGTCGGTCGTGCAGCGCAGGAAGTCCGCTCGCGCCGATCCCGACCGCAACCACGCCCATCCGCCATGGGCGCCCGAAGCTGTCGGAGATGACGATCGCGCAGCCAAGGGCTTTGCCAAGCCGCTCCGCTGACGCATCGGGGTCTTCCGGAAGCAGCAAGGCGCGTTCGCCCGTGCCGGGTCCGATGTTCGAGCGGTCGATCCCCGCGTTCGCCATCACCAGGCCCAGCCGGTGCCGGACGATCAACACATTGGGAACGGCACGCAGTACCGCCGTCGATTCCGACAACACCAACTCAACCAGCCGTGGGTCCTTACGCGTCAGCGCCCCCAAACGCAGCGCCTCCGAACCAGGTACTACAGTGTCGAGCGCCACAAACCGACCCTCGGCTTTCGAGACGATCTTCTGCGTGACGACGAGGATGTCGTCGGCCCGGATTCTCAAACCTTCGACTTCGAGCGCTTCCGACAGAAGTGCCGCGAGGTTGTCGCCAGGAGTGACCTCTCCCATTCGGGCGAGCGGGATAATCCCGATGGCTGACACGCAAACCTTGCTCCTACAGCGAAAGGAAATTGTCTGAGTGCGGTGACACGTTCCGTCAAGCCCTGGGCTCGGCAGGGAATTAGCTCTGCAAGCACCCGACGCTGGCGCTCATGCGTTGTAACGGCAACGTCACTCGATGTGTAGCGCCTGCCCTGAATGGAGCTACACACTCTCACCGCATCCGGAACCAGAGGAGATAGCAAACTAAGTCCCTGTCCAGCCCCTCGGCTCGGTCAAGACCAATATGCCGTCAACGCCGCGGCAGCTGCCGAGTCGACTTTGATGAAGAACAATGGCCAAGCGCGGCTTCCAGTCTGCCAGCGGACCGCTCCCGAACACACTGCCTTGTCACCAAAGTATATGGTGCCGAGGCCGCAGCGGCCGTCGGTACGCTGTGGATCGCTGATCGTTCGAGACGCCGGCTCCGACGCCGACCTGGTACCTGCAGCAGTGCCACTGGCGCACGCGTGCGTGGCCAGTTTCCGCCCGCACTGCCCGACACACGCAAGTCTGTGCCAGTAGGGCTCCTCGATTGAGCTATGCCAACTGAAACTTGTGTCCCCACTCGCTTATGCGGTCATAGGTCGTGGGCTTCCAGCTCTCCTCGTCGTCGATCCGGATGCCGTGGCACCCGATTTCCATCATGAACTTGGACGGCGTCAGAGCGTAAAAAGACACGACCCCGTCGTTTGAATGCTGCCCGAGCGACAGTGCGATCGTCACGCCAGCGGCCTGCAGCCTTTCATAGACTCGCCCGACATCGGCCATTTCGTTCAGTTCAAGTTCGAAATGGTTAAGTCTGCTTCCCGCTCCAAGCCCTTCTGCAAAGGCAACCGAATGGTGGCGCGGATTCGTGTGCAGGAAAACCGCATGCATCATGCTCCCATCCGGCATCCTCTGATGGATGTAATCGGAGAGGTTTGCCTTTAGCGCTTCGCGCATGAAGCGCTCATCGGCCAGATGATCGGTTGAATTAAAGGCAGCATGCCCAAGGCCGAGCTCGCCGGTCCGAAATCCGCCCGGCACCTTGGCGGACGAAAAGGGAGGACCGTCACGGAGACCAATTGCGATTTCGAATCGGACCCCGTTGGGGTCTACGAAATGGAAGAAGTGTTCCACACCCCTCAATCGCGCCGATGGACCATCGCCATCCTGCGTTGCGACACCCGTTGCCTCCAGATGTCGGCGCAGACGCTCGAAAGCGTCGACGCTTTCCGCCTCCCAGCCCAACCAGGCAATGTCGTCCGAAGGGCCCTCAACGAACTGAAGACGACGCGCCTTTTCGTCAACGCGAAAGAAGAGGCCTTCTTCCGTCTCCTCTGGCTGGAAACCGATGAGTTCCCCATAGCGCAGCCAAGCCTGGGGATCTGAGACTTCGAATCCGAAATAAGCGGTCTTGATTGCCATCCCTGCCTCCAATGCCTGATCCAAATGCCAGCCAGCCTTCCATGGTCATGCCCTCGCCGGCTCCAATCGACTGCGCGCTTGCGCGACAAGTCATGGGCATATGAGCGTCTTGCGCGATCAGAGCATCAGATCGCTGTTCTGGCCTGACAGCAGGAAAGCGCCGAAGTTGACCGAGTTCTTCTGATGATTGATGAAGAGATGAGCCGATCCTGCATTTGCATCGCGAAACAAACGCTGCATCGGAACATCGTGCGAGAAGATCGATCCGCCACTTGCATGAGTCAGCATGTTCACCGCATCCCTGCACTGCTTCGCGATGTTTGCTGCGTCCCATTTGTAAAACACGCGGCGGGCGAACGGTATCTCTTCTCCACGAGCCACGCAGCCTGCCATCTCTTCGAAATCGCGCTTCAGGCGAAGATGAGCTCCATCGACCAGCGAGTGGGCATCCGCCAGGGTCTGCTGCGCCAGCGGATCCTGCTTGAAACTCGTCCCATTGTAGGCGTTTGTGCGCTTGGACATATAATCGATGTAGAAATCGAGCGCGGCATCAGCAATGCCAATCAACACGCTGGTGAGAGCAAACGCGAACACGGTTCCGAAGGCAAGCTTATATGTGTCCGCGGTGAAGGCGGCGCGCCCGGGATCCGCCATCTCATATGCTTCGGAGATATTGTGAACGCGATAGGCGGGAACAAACGCCGACTTTATCACGATGTCCTTGCTGCCTGACCCTGCCATGCCGGACGTGTCCCACGATGCGTGATCGATCTCATAGTCACCTGGCGCTACAAGAAGGGCCAGATGATTTTTCTCCCCGGCTTCCATGTCGACAAGTGCGCCGACGATGACCCACGTCGCTTGGTCGCACCCGCTGGACCATGACCAGCGCCCTTCGACACGATAGCCGCCATCGACGCGTTCCGCCTTGCCAAACGGGGCGTAGGACGACGAAAAGCGCGTCGAAGTATCCTTCTCCCATAGATCTTCGGCCACCCTGGGATGCATGAGCCCAACTTCCCAGTTGTGGATACCGACGATACCGAGCGCCCATGCCGACGAAGGGCAATGGCGGGCAACTTCCATGACGACGTCGTAGAATACGGTCGGCCAATATTCGAAGCCACCGTAGGCCTTTGGCTGGAGAATGCGGTAGAATCCAGCTTGCTCGAACGCTTCCATCGTTTCGGGCAGCATGCTCCGATTGTCTTCGCACTTCCTGGCGTTAGCGCGCAGTGCGGGCCCCATTGCGCGTGCGCGGCGCCGAAGCTCGTCGGGCGAAGGAATGTCGGCAGCCTGGGTCGAGCCATGAATTTCCACTGTTGCCATCAGCAATCTCCCTCCTCGTTTTTTGGAACGCCACGAGCCGGCGCTGTTCACGAGCCAGCGTTCGTACCAAGCTTTGCAGTCACCCATTGATTATTCAAATCAATTCCGGATATAAAGGCTATTGGTTTGGTTAATTCATACAGCCGAACAGGATGTCCGGCAGGGCGGCACCCTCGTGATGCCTTGAAATTCCAGTCATAAAGATGTTAGTGGTGGAGTGGACGCAGTGACCGAGCCCCTTCGAAAGGTAGACCTCAACCTGCTTCTCGTATTTGATACATTGTGGGTGGAACGGAGCGTAAGCGTCGCGGCTCGGAAGATCGGCTTGAGTCAGTCAGCGGTCAGCCTCGCGCTCAATCGACTGCGCAGCCTGCTTGACGACAATTTATTCGTCTGGAACGGGCGGACGATGCAGCCTACGGGCAGATGTGAGGAAATTTCACCCAGAATACACGCAATCATAAATGACGTCCGAGAGACGATATTGGGAAATTCCTTCGATCCGAGTAAGGCGACTCGTGAATTCACAATTGCAAGCGCCGACTATATCCACTGGGCTCTTGGTGGAAAAATCGTCCAGTCGATTCAGCGATCCGCACCGAACTTCACCCTATATCTGACGGATGCCAAACCGGAGATGACGGAGGGCCATAGCGCCCTTCAGCACGAGCTGTTTATCTTGCCTGCCGGTGTTTTCAATACCGTCGGAATGAGCCATCAATATCTTTTTACGGATCGATATGTCGGCATAGCCGCCGAAAGCAACAGGCTGGTGCGCGAAGGCATGAGCCGCGACGATTTTTTGAAGATGTCGCAAGCATCATTCTCCACACATGCGAAATATCTTCGCAGCCACGAGACCATGCACCTATCCGAGATGGATATATATTATAAATTCAGTGCGCTTACCCCCCACTATCTTGTTCTCCCCTTCCTTGCAGCGGAGAGCAGTTCAGTGGTGATCATGCAGGAACGGCTTGCAAGATATTTTGCAACCTTCTTACCGCTGCGGCTATTCCTGCCCCCCATTCCCTATCCGGATCTTGCAATCACGCTATATTGGCATCCGACTTTCGACAAGGATGCCGCCCATCAATGGCTGAGATCGACGGTCAAGGACGTCGGAGATGAACTTGGCGCTCTGCCGCCAAGAGAAAACCGGAATCCGGAAGTATTGCAATTCATAGATTGAACGACACAATCCAGCTTCGATATTGTGCCGGCAAGCTGCACCTGAAATTTGCTCGTTCGCGCCAGGTGCAGCGCTGTCGAGCGCGATAAGGGTGTGTCTCCTCACGGTTCTCTCAGCTTCCCTGTGATCTGGATGCCCGCGCCGTCAACGCCGTAGGTCTTGTTGAGAAAGATCAGAACCGAGGTCAACGCTTCGGCCGCCGCCGAATTCACCAGCGCGCCGCCGTGCAGGCCGCGCAGGCCCGCCTCATTGGTAAGCTCCACCACCTTCGCCCGCGCCCCCTTGTCGTCACCGAAGACGAGCACGTCGCAGCCGACATCGTCGTCGGTCGCCAGCTTGTGCGCGGCGACATTGTGGAAGGCGGATACCATCGTCACGCCCTCCCCCAGCAGCGCCTGACCACGCACGGCCGCGCTGCCCTCGGGCGGAAGCTGCGCGCGCATCACCTTCGGCGGCACCAGCGGGACAGTCGTGTCAACAACGATCTTGCCCGCGACGTGCGGCGCGATCTCGGCGAGCGTCGCCTCCTGCGCTGCAAAGGGAACGGTGACGATCACGATCTCACCGGCCGCGGCCGCGGCGGCATTGGTCAGGCCTCTCAGACCGAAACCCAGCTCGTCGGCGACCTTCCGCGCGGCCTCGGCCGAGCGCGAGCCGATGATGACCTCGCGCCCCGCCTTCGCCAGCCTGCGCGCGATCGCCGCGCCCAGCTTGCCCGTGCCACCGACGACTGCGACCTTTTCCATGCCGGTCATTTCACTCTCCTGCATCGGCGGGTTCAAGCCGCGTGATCGGTTGGTAAAGGGTCGTGCGCTGCCGGGTCGTGCGCCCGGCCTCGGCGGCGAGTTCTGCCATGCTCCGCGAGTCGCAGAGCTGGCCGTTCCGCCCCCCTGCCGCGCGCGTGATCGATTCGTCCATCAACGTGCCGCCGAGATCGTTGGCCCCGGCGCGGAGAGCCGCGACGACGCCCCCGCTGCCAAGCTTGACCCAGCTCGCCTGAATGTTCGGGATCAGCGGGTGGAGCGCGAGCCTGGCGACCGCATGCATCAAGAGCGCCTCACGAAAGCTCGGCCCGGAGCGCGCATTGCCCTTGCGCCAGATCGGCGCTTCCATGTGGACGAACGGCAGCGGGACGAACTCGGTGAACCCGCCGGTCTCGGCCTGCAGATCGCGCACCCTGAGCAGATGCCTTGCCCAATGCTCATAGCCGTCGACATGGCCGAACATGATCGTCGCGGTCGAACGCAGCCCGGCGCGGTGCGCGGTCCGCATGACCTCGAGCCATTCATCAGTGCTCAACTTGTCGGGACAGAGGATCGCGCGAACCTCGTCGTCCAGGATCTCGGCGGCCGTGCCCGGCAAGGTCGACAGGCCTGCGCACTTGAGCCGGATCAGATAATCCTCGAGCGGCAGCCCCAGCGTGGACGCGCCGTGGGTCACCTCGAGCGGCGAGAAGGCGTGGATGTGGATCGAGGGCGCCGCTTCCCGCACGGCGCGGAGGACGTCGAGATAGGTGTTGCCGTCATAGTCGGGATGAATGCCGCCCTGCAGGCAAACCTCGGTCGCGCCCCGCTCGGCCGCCTCGGCCGCACGTCGCCCCACTTCGCCGAGATCGAGCCGGTAGGCCCGTCCCCGCATCTCGCGTGTGCTGCCTTTCGAGAAAGCGCAGAAGCCGCACTTGAAGAGGCAGATATTCGTATAGTTGATGTTGCGGTTTACCACAAAACTCACCGCCTCGCCGACGACCTCGCGCCGCAACGCATCGGCGGCGTCGGCGATCAACGCGACATCAGGTCCATCGACTTCGAACAGACGCACGATCCAGGCTTCGTCGAGCCGGTCGCCTGTGCGCGCGCGTTCGACGATTCGCGCGATCTCGGCCGAGATCGCGCTATCGCCCGAAGTGCGTATGTGAGGAACAGCTCCGCCGCTCCCGGCGCGCCAGCCGTCGACAACAGGCAGCCCGCGGGCATCGACCGAGCGGCGCACGACCTTGGCCAGGGCCGGCTCCGTCCATTCATCGAGCCGGCGCGCGAAAGCGGGGCCGATCGCCAGCCGCTCGCGTAGCACACGGCCCGCTTCGGCGGTCGCATGGGCCAGCGCGTCGAGATGCGGCCAGGGCCGTTCCGGGTTCACATGATCCTGCGTCACCGGCGAGACGCCGCCCCAATCGTTGACCCCGGCGCGCAGCAGCGCGGGAAGCTCGTCCGGGCGGTGCAGGTTGGGCGGCGCCTGTATCGCCATCTCCGGCCCCAGAATCAGCCGCGCCGCTGCGATCGTCCACAGATGCTCGTCAAGCGATGGCTCGGAATGATGCGCCATCCGCGTCCCTGGCTTGGCGCGGAAGTTCTGGACGATCACTTCCTGGATATGGCCATGGCGACGGTGCAGGTCACGGATGGCGACGAGCGCGTCAATCCGCTCGGCGCGTGTCTCGCCGATTCCGATCAGCACCCCGGTCGTGAACGGCACCCGCGCCAAGCCTGCCGCCTCGATCGACGCCAGCCGGCGCGCGGGAAGCTTGTCCGGCGATCCGAAATGCGGGCCGCCCCTCTGCGAAAGCCGGTCCGACGCCGTCTCCAGCATCAGCCCCATCGAAGCCGACACCGGACGTAGCGCGATATAATCGGCCTTGTCCATCACGCCGGCATTCAGATGCGGCAGCAGCCCTGTTTCTTCACAGACGGTGCGCGCCATCTCGCGCAGATAGGACAAGGTGGTCGGGTGGCCCAGAGACCTCAGCGCATGGCGAGCGGCGCCGTAGCGTGCCTCGGGGCGATCGCCCAGCGTGAAAAGCGCCTCGCGGCAACCTGCGGCCACGCCCGTATGGGCTATCGCAAGCACCTCGTCGCGTGAGAGAAAGGCGCTCCCGAGCTTGGCTGGCGTGGCGGCAAACGTGCAGTAATGACACACATCCCGGCACAGCTTCGTCAACGGTATGAATACCTTGCGGGAATAGGTGACCACAGGACCGAACGACGAGAGGGTCAGGTTTTCGCTCGCCGCCAAGAGATCCGCGAGCGGAGTAACCGTCAGTGCAGATGGATCCAGTTCGAATACCGTGCTCATTTCCCGCAAACCATAGCCAGTTCCGTCACTTGAGGCCACTTCGCTAGTGCCGAAATCCGAGGATGCAGGGCAGGACTAAGCTTGGCAGAACGACCGCGAGGATGCCTTGGACCCGACCCCGTACCTGCCTCAGTCCGGACCTGAAGCAATGAAGAAAGAATTCTCGTGGGAACTTGACACCGCCTTTGAACATAATGCTTGGAGGATTTCAAATCAGGGATGTAAGCTCCTGAAGCTCCTCAGGATCGCGCTCAAATCCGCTCGGCACCGACCAGGCGCGCGCAAGATCGCACTGCGCCTTGGACGCGGCAATCACCGACCGTGCCACCGTTCTGCGCTGATCACGATTGACGGTGCGATTTACGCTTTTGCTCACCTCGTCCAGCAAGCCGGCCCGTAGCGTATCGATCGCATCCGTGCCTGCGGCAGGATCTTCGAGCAACGTCACCGCAGCAGCGATCATCGAACCGACGGCCGCATCGTCGTTTACGGCGCGGGCGAGCGTAACAGCGTTTTTCAGTTCGCGTCTGGCGACGGCATGGAGCATGGGCAGCCGGGACCGAACCATCTCGAGGGTTGCAAGCGATAAGTGCAATTGCTCGAGCGCTACTGCGTTTTCGCTGTCCAGCGAGGGCAGCACGACATCGCGTAAAGCCTTTATCACCACTGTTAGCTGCAGATTTGGGTCGGGCTGCATCAGATGATCTCCTCGAGGGTATCGCGTAGTTTGCCGGCAATCACGTTGCCGAGCATCAATATCCACGCAACGACGACATCCTGATGTGTCTTGGCACCCCGTGCCACACGATCTGCGGTCGCGAGCATGTGGATTGTGGTTGTGAAGTCATTGAAAACACGGAAATAGCGGAGACGAGCAGGATCGACGCTCAGGCCAGATGCTTTTTCGTAGCGTTCGAACATTTCCTCGGTAGGGAGCAAGCCACAGGCCAGAAAGGTCTTATTGTCCTCGGCATAGTGTCCAAAATGGGTTCCCGTGGCCCAGCTCAGGTCCTGATGACGGTCGCCGAGAACCGCAAGCTCCCAGTCGAGCCAGGCGGTGATCTCGCCTCGCTCCTCGCTGAACAGGAAATTGCCGGCACGGATATCACCGTGCACCACCGAGACATGGTCAAGGCACGGTGCATTTTCGATCAGCCACTGGAACGCCACGTCGACAAGCGGCATGGCGACGGGGCGATCCTCTTCCCATACGCGTCGCCACCAATTCACCTGACGGATGATGCTGTCGTTGGAATGAACCTGCGCCGGTTCGAAATGGGTAAGCGTCGCGATCCGTTCCTGTGGGACGGTATGGATCCGCGCCATTCCGTCGATGAATTGCTCCGCGAGAATGCCGCGGAGTTGCGGACCGAAATTGATGCCGATCCCAGAAACCTGCTTGGACGGAGCCACTTTCGGCCGTGATCGCCCCTCGACGAAACCGTAGATCAGTGCGGGGTGCGGCAAATAATGGGCCTCGGCGTCGATCCAATAGCACGGCGGTACAGGAACGACTTGTTCCATCAGCCGCAATATCTCCATTTCTCTCAAGCGGCTGGTCTCGACGATTGCTTCTGGTGGCTCCATCCTCAGGACCATCGGAGTGCGTCGCGCTTCTCCTTGGCCAACGCCCGACTCCAGGTCGAAAGCCATCTGGAGCTTCGAGGCGCCGCCCTGCAACCAGCGTGGGTCATGCAGCGTAAAATCTTCCGCTGTTTCACTGGCTATCAACCTGCGGGTACCATCGACGAGGACATCGAGTGGTAGCGCCGTGTAGCCGGGGCCATGGCGGTGAGCCATTTTCCGGCTCAGGATCCGATCTATCTCCCCCTCAACAGGGTAACGTGCACGGATATCCTCGATGAAGCTGGTTTCCGGGTTGCTCCGTGAATCGGATATCTCGGCCATGTCCTCTCCTCAGGTCTTGATGTGCATGTGCTAAAGCGGCCTGCGCCGTAGTTCTTCCACTAGGGGCCCCTGCTGTTCCGGGGTTGTGCCGTGCAGCAATATTTCGTCGGCCCCTGCTGCGAGATACTCTCCCAGCCGGTCGGCGCACCGCGACACACTTCCCGAAGCCGCGCCCGTCTCCAACCACTCGCGCGGTAGAAACTCGACCGCAGCTGCCAGCTGCCGTCGGGAGTCGGCTACGTCCGCCTGTCCGAATTCAAGCCGGCTGAGTCCGGTCTCGACAAGACGGTTCATCGGCGCTTCGTCCCACCCGTTCATGCTCACGATAGGCAAGCCGATTTCCCGGTGCATGAAATAGGAGACGGCGCGCGCTTCGAGAATGTTTTCCCGCTCCCCTCCCGTCAGTGTGTCGGGCGCCGCGACAACGATGGCGTATATCCGGACCGACATCGGATCCCGTCCTGCGGCCATGGCCGCGTCGCGCACGATCTTGACGGAGCGCGCCACTCCTTCCGCCGTCAGAAACGGGTGCAACAACAACCCATCGAAATGGGCTCCAGCAAGCGCCAACGTCTTGGGACCGACGGCACCGATGATGATCGGCGGCGGGTTGGCGCAAGGCTGCGCCAACTCCATCTCGGGGTAATCTCCCGCGGGCCCGCGATAGGAGACCGTTTCGCCGGCCCAAAGTTTACGCAATATGTCCACATGATCGGCCATGCCCGCATTATTCAACACGGGAATGCCCAGCTTTTGGAAGAGCGTGGGAACCGACCGGCCGAAACCGAGGACGAAGCGGCCACCGGAAAGCATCTGCATGGTTGCGCTCATGCCCGCTTGGACGAGAGGGTGGCGCGTCCCGAAATGCGTGATTCCGGCAACCAATCGCACGCGCTGCGTAACTTGGGTCAGCGCGCCCATGACGGAGCCAAGCTCCTTGCTGTCCCACCGCTCCGACAGAACTATTCCACCCAAGCCGAGCTGCTCGCCGAGCCGCGCCTGCTCCAGCCCTTCCAGAGGGTCGGCAACCCTTCCCGGAAGGATATAGGAGTTCAGGATATCAGCCATGGTACGCATCATGATCATCTCTCTCGCATTGCTTCGCCGGTCATGGCCCACGTGCCGGCTGCCTCACTGTCCCGTCGAACGAAGGCGACGTCGGATCAACTCTCGCTTGCGCCCCGGATGGCTCACAATCCCTTCGACAGATTGACGAACTGCTCGACAAGCGCATTGAACTCGTCAGGCCGCTCCCACTGAACCCAGTGCCCGCACTTGGAGAAGACATGCAGGTCGGCATTCGCGATGAGCCGCTGCAGCAGGAAAGCGGCATCCATGGGGATGACGCGATCCTGCGCGCCCCACACCAGCAACGTGGGACAAGCAATCTTGTCGATTCCCTGCGTCCACAGCGCATCTTTGGGGTGGGCTTGAAGTTTGCGAAGCGGCGGGTTCTGCATGGTTTCCGGAAGCGTACAGACACGGAATCGCTCCTCGAGCAACTCCTGTGTGATAGCAGACCGATCATAGACCAGAAGATCGATGACACGAGAGAGCTTCTCGATCGTCGGACCATCACCTTCATAGAAGTCCAGCATACGCTGGAGTCCTTCCGTCGGGAATGGCGTGAACATCGGCAAGCTGCCGCCTGGACCCATGAGGACCAGCTTTTCGACGCGCTCGGGCATATCGAGTGCAAAACGCAGCGAGGTCATGCCGCCCAGCGAATTGCCCACAAGGCTCGCTCGTTCGATCCCGACATGATCCATCACGTCGCGCACGGCGCTCGCGAGCGAGACAGTGAGACCATCCGGCTGCAAGCGCTTAGCCGATCGCCCATAACCCGGAAGGTCGATAACGATAACCCGGTTGCGCCGCGAAAGGGGGCCGATGTTCTTGCGGAAGTTGCTATATCCATACGCGCCGGGTCCTCCGCCGTGAATCAGGATGATTGCCGGACCTTCACCCCATTCCTGGTAGAACACCCTTCCATCGCTAGCATCAGCGTACTTCCCTTCAGCGGCGGAATCGTCCTGAATCATCGGCTCGGTCACCTGCATCGCCTTCCTGTCGCTAGCGGCCAACTCCCGCGTTTGCATCTGTTTGGTTATGGTGGCTTCAAAGCATTCTCGAGTCAGACGCGTTCGACCGCTGCTCGTGCCGGCGGAGGCGCGCTTCAGCCACCCTCAGCAACTGCCGCAGGGCAGCGGCCGTCGCACGCAGGTCGTTGCCACAGCAGGCGAAGAGCACGAACATGGCTCTCCAGCGGGCCTGAATCCTGCGCTTGTGGTACCATAAGCCACTCCATCCGCGACCCATGCCCGTCTCGCTCATCAGCGTTCGGCAAACTTGAAACCGATACGGATTCAGTAACAGCTCGGCTGTTGCAAGGGCGCCGGCAACGGACTGGCTCGAACGCCCCTGCGATACAGGCCCTAGTACCTAAACGCGACAGTCACCCCATATTCGGCTGGTCGACCTGGATAGCGCATAAGATTGTCATAAGCCTGAATGACGTTCGTCCAGTAATATTTATTGAATACGTTCTTACCCCATACACCTGCGCGCCATTTGCCATCGGGCGTGGCAATCCCTGCGCTGAGATCCACCAACGTATAGCTAGGAATCTTGAACGCCTTCTTGTCGGCAGGAGTCAGATACAAGCTTCCAATCGATTTGCTCTGCCCGTTGACCCCTGCGCCCACATATCCGTTGAGTCCGTCAGAAAGCGGAAAGTCGTAATCGCCGCGCAACGCATATTGGAATTTCGGCGCAAAGGGCAGCCTTACTCCTTCGAACGACGCCGTGTCGGCAACCCGGAGCAAGCCTTCAAGATGCGACCCGATAACGCCCTGGTAGCGCTTGATCTTCGCATCGAGATAGGTTGCCGAGGCCGAGATTGTGAGGCCGTCCAATGGCCGGGCATTGATACTGACTTCCGCGCCCTTGACCTCAGATTTTGGCACGTTCAGCAGCTTGTCGAGAGCACCGAAGATCGGGTCCACGAACTTCGCGCGCAGCTGCTTGTTCGTGTAATCATAGTAGAATAGTGCCCCGTTGATCGACAGCTTTCGATCCAGCAGCTGAGCCTTGAAGCCACCCTCGAAGTCGAGCAGAGCTTCCTTCTTGGCAGGCGCGAAGGCGTCATAGATTGCGCCTGCCAACGTTGGAAACGACCCTGCCTTATAGCCCTTCGATACGTTCGCATAAAGAAGCAGCTCGGGGGCAGGCTTGTAGTTGATGCCGACACTCCAAGAGGTGCTGTCCTCATTGAGCTCGCCCCGCGGATCGCCGGTTTTCAGGAAGGTGGCTGGATCAACCGGGACACTCGCGGCGGGGTTTGCCAAGTTGAGTCCGCGCGTATCAATCGCGATTGACTGCCCTGGAATTATTTCGGGGACTACACCCGGCCCATAGATCAGGCCGTAGACCTGGTTGAAGAATTTTATCAGCGAGTTTTCGCCGAAAGCACCAGGCATGAAAAATCCTGGGCTCTCATATGAGGCCCGTTGCAGGGCGCTGCGCTTAGCCTTGGTCTGACGAATACCCGCCTTCAGCGTAACCGTATCGGTGACGTCATATTCCAAGTTACCAAAAGCGGCGTAATTGTTCATAACCTGGTCAGAGCCGTACTGCGAGCCTGTGAAGCCGTTGACCGTAAAAGCGGTGATCCCGTTGAGATATATGTCAAGCGTCTCGAACACGGAGGTACGTTCGTAGTTGGCGCCGAGCGTATATCGCAGCGGATTACGGGGATCATTGGACAATCTCAATTCCTGGCTGAACGACTTGACCTTGCCGTACGCACGCCCAATGTCCGAAGCTTCGAACGCCATGCCCGAGCCATTGGTCCCATTCAGAAAGCGGAGACGGTTGTAAGATGAAATTGACGTCAGCGTCTGGCCAGCGAGAATCTCGTAATCTGCGCGCAAAGCCGTTTGCCAGAATTTATTGTCCGCATACGGGCGCAGGTTGGGACTCCAGTCCGCAGCACGCGCGTTGTTGGGTGCGACAGGGTAGATAAGTGCCGGATAGTCGCTCGGGACGACACCGCCCAGACCAGCTGAGCCAGGCGCATATTGAAGCCGCGGCTCCTGATACTGCGGTACGATTGGGTCATTCTGATCGCGCCAACCGTTAACATTGAGAGAAATCTTCAGCCGATCGCTTGGCTCCCAGTCGAACAGCAATCTACCTGCTATATTATCGCGCTTGCCGATCGTGTCCTGCCGTTTGTCGAAACCCGCAGGAACGCCTAGCGCAAGGTAGGCCGCCGGAACGCCGCCATCGATGCGGGTGTAGCTTTTCTGCCAATCATCCCCGTTTACCATCTTGACTGCCAGGCGGGCGCGAAGAGTGGATGTGATCGGACCGCTTAGGAAGCCGGACGTTTCGAACGTGTTGAACCGGCCATAGCTGAAGTCGGCACCGGCAGCGAACTCTCGAGTAGGTTTGGCAGCGATAAAATTGATCGCGCCACCAGTCGCGTTGTTCCCGAAGAGCGTCCCTTGCGGTCCCTTCAGTACCTCGACCCGCTCCAGATCGAAGGCGGTCAACGTCGTCATGACCGGTAAGGGCAACGGAGCCTGGTCAATATAGGTGCTAACATCCGGGTAGGCCGAAAGCGTCGTCTCAAAGAAACCTACGCCGCGGAGTGTGTAGACCGGAGTCGAGTTGGCAGTCGGGGCGAAGGCAAGGCCGGGCGTAACTTTCGCCAAGTCACTGACGTCGCCCACGCGCTGCTTTGCCAGTTGGTCGCCGCTAAGAGCAGAGATCGATAAACCCACATTGCTTAGATTTTGCTCACGCTTGTTGGCCGTAACTATGATCTCTCCGACATCGGCGTCGCCGGCGCCGCGCTCTGCATGGGCCGCCTCGTTCGCCGTGACGTCTTGCGCGTGAACCGTTGTAGTCCAGAAAGCTGCCGCAACGGCAACCACGCTTGTGGACTGCAGAAAGCTCTTCATGTTCCTCCCCTTGGGCCATTTATATTATCGTCGCCAGAGCTTAGCTCACGGCTTGTTATCGCAAAAATCAATATAGAGTATAGTCGTAATTTGCGTCACTGATACCGCTGCGCTGTTGGCTCGTATTTTCCGTCAGCGTCCCGGCCCGTCCGGCTGCTCGATGTTCACAGGCACCCCCACCGGCGCAGCTCCAGTATCGCTTGTGGTCGATATGGCTGATCTGGACCGGCGATGTCGGCCGCGCAGCTCGTGTTTTTCGCGTGCTAAAGCCGAACATGCTTCGTGCAAATTGCTATCGTGTTACCGTTCTGCCGGTAAGCTGTGGTGGCATGAAGAGGAGCGAACACGGAAGCAAGGGCGCTACTCACGGTATCGAGGGGCACCTGTGCTCAAATACCGTCCGGGTCCGCACCGGATGAGTGCGCCTCGACCGTTCAAGGTAGATATCCCGCAGGAGAAGATCGATCAGATCTACGCTCGTCTGCGGTGCGCTAGCTGGCCGGCGGAGCCTGATGATGCCGGCATGTGGCAGTATGGAACCGAGCTCGGTTTCCTTCGAAGCTTCGTCGAATATTGGCTGACCGAATATGATTGGCGAGCAGCGGAAGCAGAGCTCAACCCTTGGCCGCAGTTCATGACGGACATCGACGGGATTGATGTCCACTTTTACCATGTGCGTGGCACCGGGAACGGTCGGGCGCTGATCCTCACGCATGGCTGGCCGGGTTCGACGCTCGAATTCCTCGGCATGATCGACCGCCTGGCCTATCCAGCACGCTATGGCGGAAACCCCGAATCCGGCTTCGATGTTGTGATCCCCTCATTACCTGGGTACGGTTTTTCCCAACCACCATCCCGGCCGATCGGGCCGCGGCGAATCGCCAGTATGTGGCGGAAGCTCATGACCGAGAAGCTGGGATACCGTCGTTTCGGTGCCCATGGCGGTGACTGGGGTTCTGCGGTCTCCACTTGGCTCGGTGCTGACCATGCGGATGTCGTCGCCGGCATCCATTTGAACATGGTGGCGAGCTGGTCGCGTGACCGGCATCCCCCGGAAAGCGACGACGAGGCCGAATACCGGCGCGAGCTCGCTCGGGTGCAATCGCGGGCTCTGTTGCAAAAATCGTGAAGCTTGAGCATGCTTGGCGGAGATTGAACGGATGGAGCGATGACGGATTTCAAGTGGCGCCATTTCCAGGGTGATGTGAT
>NZ_LMIB01000002.1 GCF_001429065.1 Sphingomonas sp. Root710 | reverse complement strand
TCAGCCACGGGATGATGGTCGTGCACGGCCATTCGGTTTCGGAGCAGATCGACATAAGATCGAACCGGATCGGGATCGACACCGGCGCCTATGCCACGGGCCGGCTTTCCGCCATTGGCCTTCAGGCCGACGAACGCTGGTTCCTGCAGAGCTAGCGCCGGGGAGCTCCCTGGGGTTTGTCCGCCAACCGTCGCTCAGGATGACGTCATATAGCCCGGCGGTGGCCCGTCGCATCGCTCTGAAGATTATTCTGGGTCGAAAATGCCCGTCGCCAGTACCGTCATATAGGTATCGACCGCCTGCTCGAGCGGCAGTTTCGTCCGCCACCCGCGCAGGTCGTAGGATGCGTCGATCGAGGACGTGACGATATGGCTGGCGATCAGCGGATCTACGATCCTGACGCTGCCGTCGTGCATCGCCCAGACGAGATGCCCCATCAGCCCCAGCGCCGTTCGTTCGGATCGCTCGACCGCGCGCTGGCGGACCGAAGCCGGCATCGCCTGCAGCGCCGAAGATCGCAGCAGTGGAAACTCGCCACGAAACTGAAGCGCCAGGGCCGACCGCAGCGTGGTGGCGATCCGGTCCCAGGCCGAGGACCGCTCCTGATCGGCAAGGCGCCGGAGCGACGCCAGCCGGTAGTGGCTGTACCTAGAACAGGCCGCGACAAGTTCGTCCTTGCCTTCGAGATGCCGATAGAAGCTGGTCTTGGCGCGCTTGAGATCGCCGGTGATCCTCTCGACTGACGCTCCCCTATAGCCGAAATCATTGATAAGCCGCGTGGCGACCCGCAGATAATCCTCCTGATCGGCAGCATCGGGTGCGGCATCGAGTGCGATGACGTCCGCCTCCCAGCGCGTGCCGGGCGTGACGAGTCCGCCATCGAAGACCGCGAGCATGCGCTGCCGGACGTTGGGAAAATCACCGATCGCGAAGCGCTGCAGCCAGACCTCCGACCAGAACAATGCTTCGTTGAGGATGTGCGCGCGCGCGGTGAGCAGCCGCTTTCGGTCCTCGGTCGCAACGTCGCCAAAAAAGGCGCGCACCGTACGGAAAATCTCCTGATATTGTCCGATCAGCGCCGACCGGACACCTTCTTCCATGGCCCGAATCTCGGACAGAATGGCGAAGGGCCTGCACTCCCCGCGCAGGGCGCTCGCATATTGCGCGAAATAGAGTTCCATATAGCGCGCCACCCGGGCGCGGGGCGTCGCCTCCCGGCCGGCCTGCTCCGCCAGCCCAGCCAGCCGCGACAAGCTGGCCTCGAACACTGCCGCCGCAAGATGTTCGCGCCGCTTGAAATAATAGGTGACGCTGGACGTGCCGAGGTCGAGCGCACTGGCGACCTCCTGCAGGGTCATGCCCCACACGCCCTTCTGGTTGAGCGACAGCGTCGCCGCATCCAGGATCCGCTGTTTCTGGCGTTCGAAGCGGGTCGAAGAACCCGCTGAGGCGGATGGCGGCGAAGCGGTTCCGGACGGATCACCCTGTGCGTTCATCTCATAGCTTCTTGTCGAAGATGCGCCGGCTGTCGATAGCCGGATGCCGGTGGCTCATCCATTTTTTCGGTTAATTCGAAGATTTATTCTCCATACCCATAACACCAAATACATATATATAATCATATTTTATCTGGACTTCTGACATTCTGATTTTTAAATAGATCGGTGAATCGAAAATATGGTAGCAACCGTCGCCCGGACGTTGAGAAAGGAGCTGAGCCATGGATTTCTCCCTGACTGAACGTGAAACCCATTTTCGGGACCGGGTCCGCCACTTCATGGCCACCGAAGTCCGCCCGCAGATCGGCGCGCTGGAGCAGGAACTCGCGACCGGTGACCGCTGGACACCGCTTCAGACCATCGAGGAACTCAAGCTGAAGGCGAAGGCCGCGGGTCTTTGGAACCTGTTCATGCCGCCCGCCAGCGAACATGGCGAAGCCGATGACGGCTTCGTCTTCACCGGAGAGCGCCTGACAAACGTCGAATATGCGCTGTGCGCCGAGGAGATGGGCCGCATCATGTGGGCGTCGGAAGTGTTCAACTGCTCGGCGCCCGACACCGGCAATATGGAGGTGCTCCATCGCTACGGCACGCGCGCCCAGAAAGACGCCTGGTTGAAGCCGCTGATGGAGGGCGAAATCCGTTCGGCCTTCCTGATGACCGAGCCCGGCGTGGCATCGTCGGACGCCACCAACATCGAAACCTCGATCCGCCGCGAGGGCGGTGAATATGTGATCAACGGCCGCAAATGGTGGTCGTCGGGCGCAGGTGATCCACGCTGCCGGATCGCGATCGTGATGGGCAAGACCGATCCCGAGGCTGAGCCTCACCGCCAGCAGGCGATGATCCTGGTCGACCTCCGGTCGCCGGGCGTCAAGATCGAGCGGATCCTGCCCGTCTATGGCTATGACCATGCGCCGCACGGCCATGCCGAGGTCAGCCTGACCAATGTCCGCGTTCCCGTCGACAATATGCTGCTGGGCGAAGGGCGTGGTTTCGAGATCGCGCAGGGCCGCCTCGGACCCGGCCGCATCCACCATTGCATGCGCACCATCGGCATCGCCGAAGAAGCGCTGGAGGCGATGACCAGGCGGCTGACCTCGCGGACCGCCTTCGGCAAGCGCATCTCGGAACATTCGGTGTGGGAGGAGCGGATCGCCCGCGCGCGCATCGATATAGAGATGACCCGCCTTCTCTGCCTCAAGGCCGCCGACATGATGGACAAGGCCGGCAACAAGGCGGCGCGCAACGAGATCGCGATGATCAAGGTGCAGGCGCCCGCCATGGCGCTGCGCATCCTCGACGACGCGGTGCAGGCGCATGGCGGCGGCGGCGTATCGGACGACTTCGCGCTGGCCGCCGACTGGGCGAGCATCCGCACCCTGCGGCTCGCCGATGGCCCGGACGAGGTTCACGCCCGCGCCATCGCCCGCGCGGAGTTCGGCCGCTACCGGGCCACCGCCCGGTGAGCGATTTCGACGAGGCCGCACTTTCGCGCTGGATATCCAGCGCGATCCCGGGCGGCGCTCGCCTGCAGGCGGTGGAGAAATTCGCGGGCGGCCAATCCAATCCGACCTATCGGGTCCGCACCGATGCCGGCCAATATGTGCTGCGCCGCAAACCCTTTGGCGATCTGCTGCCGTCGGCGCATGCGATCGAGCGCGAATATCGGCTGATCTCGGCGATCCACCCGACGGGCTTCGCCGTACCGGGGCCGGTGGCGCTGTGCGAGGACCGCTCCGTGATCGGCGCGGTATTCTACCTGATGGAGATGGTCGAGGGCCGCACCTTCTGGAACGGAAGCTTGCCGGACCTCGCCAGGCAGGATCGCCGCGCCTGCTACGACGCCATGGTGGACACTCTGGCGGCGCTGCACGCGATCGACCATGAAGCGGTCGGCCTCGGCGATTTCGGCCGCCCCGGCAATTATATGCAGCGGCAGATCGATCGCTGGACGAAGCAATATCGCGCCGCGCAGACCGACGACATCCCCGAGGTCGAGCAGCTGATCGAATGGCTGCCGCGCACTCTGCCCGAACAGGCTGGGCTATCGATCATCCATGGCGACTATCGCCTCGATAATCTGATCTACGCCGCCGATGCGCCGCGGGTACGCGCGGTGCTCGACTGGGAATTGGCGACGATCGGCGACCCCCTCGCCGACTTCGCCTATTTGGCCATGAACTGGGTGCTGCCGCATGAGGGGGGCGCCGCGGTTGGCGGGGTCGATTTCGCCGAAGCCGACATTCCGGCCCTCGACGGCGTCGTCGCACGCTATTGTGCCGCGACCGGGCGGGACGGCCTGCCCGACCTGCACTGGTATTTCGCCTATAATCTGTTCCGGACGGTGGGCATCATCCAAGGCATCAAGAAACGTATGATCGATGGCAACGCATCGAACGCCCGGGCGGCGGAGGCGGCCGCACGCCTGCCCTCAATTGCACGGGCAGGCTGGGCCCAGGCGGAGATCGCCGGCGCATCGCACGGAGGGAGAAAAGCATGAACCTGTTCGATCTGACCGGTAAGGTCGCCATCATCACCGGCTCGTCCCGCGGCATTGGCCGCGCCATAGCCGAAGCCTTCGCGGCGGCGGGCGCGCGGGTCGTCATTTCGAGCCGCAAGCAGCCGGCCTGCGAAGACGTCGCCGCGGCGATCAACGCCGAACATGGCGCGGGACGGGCCATCGCCATCGCCGCCAGCCTATCCGACAAGGCGTCGCTCGAAGCGCTGGTCGCTGAGACCCGGCGGCAGTTCGGCCGCATCGACATCCTGGTCTGCAACGCAGCGAGCAACCCGCATTACGGCCCGGCGATGACGATCAGCGACGAGCAGTTCCGCAAGGTTTTCGAGAACAACGTCCTTTCCAACCACTGGCTCGTGACGATGGTCGCGCCGGAAATGATGGAACGCAGAGATGGCGCGATCATCATCGTCTCCTCGATCGGCGGGCTGATCGGTTCCGATATAATCGGCGCCTATAATATTTCGAAGGCGGCCGACTTCCAGCTGGTCCGCAATCTCGCGGTGGAGTTCGGCCCGCACAATATCCGCATCAATGCGATCGCCCCCGGTGTCACCCGCACCGATTTCGCCCGCGCGCTGTGGGAAGACCCGGCGAAGGAGGAGGCCGTCAAGCGCGCGACTCCGCTGCGCCGCATCGGCGAACCCGATGACATTGCGGGCACTGCGCTGCTGCTCGCGTCGCGGGGCGGCGCATTCATCACCGGACAGGCCATCGTCATCGACGGCGGCTCCACGATCATGGGCGGATGAGACACCGCCCCTCCATCTAGCATCAGGACTCAAACCATGCGCACGCGGATCACCGACCTGTTCGGCATCGAGCATCCCATCATCCAGGGCGGCATGCACCATGTCGGCCTGGCCGAACTGGCCGCCGCGGTGTCCGAAGCGGGCGGCCTCGGCACGATCACCGCGCTTACCCAGCCGACCGCCGCCGACCTCGCGAAGGAAATCGCCCGTTGCCGGACAATGACCGACAAGCCCTTCGCGGTGAACCTGACCTTCCTGCCCTCGGTCAACACGCCCGATTATTCGAGCTATATCGACGCGATCGTCGACGGCGGCGTGCGCATCGTCGAAACCGCGGGCAACAACCCCAAGGCTTGGATGCCGGCTCTCAAGGCGGCGGGGATCAAGGTGATCCACAAATGCACCTCGGTCCGCCACGCACTCAAGGCGCAAGAGATCGGCTGCGATGCGGTCAGCGTCGACGGGTTCGAATGCGGCGGACATCCCGGCGAGGACGATATTCCCAACATGATCCTGCTGCCCCGCGCGGCCGACGAGCTGAGCATCCCCTTCGTCGCCTCGGGCGGCATGGCCGATGGCCGGTCGCTGATGGCAGCCCTGGCGCTGGGCGCCGATGGCATGAACATGGGCACCCGCTTCCTTGCGACCCAGGAAGCCCCCGTCCACCCCAATGTGAAGGCCGCGATCGTCGCCGCCGGCGAACGCGACACCCGGTTGATCATGCGCTCCTTACGCAACACCGAGCGTGTCCTGACCAACCCCGCCGTCGAACGTATCGTCCAGAAGGAGAAGGCGCTGGGCGACGCGATCACGTTCGACGACATCGCGCATGAAGTGGTCGGCGTCTATCGCCGGATCATGAAGGACGGCGAGACCGAGATCGGCGCGTGGAGCTGCGGCATGGTCGCGGGGCTCATCAACGACGTGCCGACCGTCCGCGTCCTGATCGACCGGATCATGGCCGAGGCCGACGAGATCGCCCATGCCCGCTTCGCGACGATGTTCGGCAGAGCCGTCGCGGCGGCCTGACCACCGGCGCCGTTGGACCCGATCGGCCCTGATCGGGCGGCGGCGGTGCAGGCAGATGTGGTTGCCCGTATTTTTCCGGTATCCAGCCTTCCCTCTCATACCCAAAATGCTCTAGCCCTTGGCGATGGATCTTTACCTGCCCATTGCCGGCCTTTCGGTGAACATCCTGGTCATCATCGGCCTGGGCGGGCTCGTCGGCCTGCTGTCGGGGATGTTCGGAGTCGGCGGCGGGTTCCTGACGACGCCGCTGATGATCTTCTACGGCATTCCGCCTGCGGTCGCGGTCGCCTCCTCGGCGCCGCAGATCACCGGCGCCAGCGTCTCGGGCGTGCTTGCCCATGGTCACCGCGGCGGCGTCGATTATCATATGGGGGCGGTGCTGGTGGTCGGCGGCGCGCTCGGCTCGCTGCTCGGCGGCTTCCTGTTCCGCGTGCTGCAGGACATCGGCCAGATCGATACCGTCGTGAACGTCATGTATGTGCTGATGCTCGGCGGCATCGGCATCGTCATGGCGCGTGAGGCGATCCAGGCGCTGATAGCCGAGTGGCGCGGCGAGCAACCGACAGCCGGCGGCAAGCGCCACCATCCGCTGATCGCGATGCTGCCTTTCCGCTGGCGCTTCTACAAATCGGGGCTCTACATCTCCCCCCTCGCCCCGCTGCTGCTAGGCTTCGCCACCGGCGTCATGACCGTGCTGATGGGTGTTGGCGGCGGCTTCATCCTCGTGCCCGCGATGATCTACCTGCTCGGCATGTCGGCGCGGGTCGTCGTCGGCACCTCATTGTTCCAGATATTGTTCGTCACCGCGGCGACCACGCTGATCCACGCGATGACGACCCGCGCGGTGGATCTCGTCCTCACCGGCCTGCTGCTGATCGGCAGCGTCATCGGCGCGCAGTTCGGAGCGCGGTTTGCCCAGAAGATGAAGCCCGAATATCTGCGCCTGATCCTGGCCTTCATCGTGCTGGTCGTGGCGATCCGGATGCTGCTAGGCCTCACCTGGCGGCCGCCGGAAATCTTTACGGTGCAGTTGCAATGAGGAGGCTTTTTCTCCTCCTGCTCGCACCCTTGCTCGTCTCCGCCGAGAACCCCCGGCTGGTGCCGGATGTCTCGCAGCGCAAGATCGAGATCATCTACAGCTTCACCGGTGCGGAACTGCTGCTGTTCGGCGCGATCCTCTATCCCGGCGGCAAGGCGCCGAGCGACGACGCCCAGATCGCGGTCGTGGTAAAGGGGCCATCCGAATCCGTTCTGATCCGCGAGAAGCGCAAGATCGCCGGAATGTGGATCAACGCCGACAGCGCCGATTTCCGCTCGGTTCCATCCTTCTACGCGCTGGCCTCGTCGAAGCCGATCGCCAAGATCGTCGATCCGCGCACGGCGGTGATCTACGAGCTGGGTATCGGCAATATGCAGTTGTCGCCGGCAAGCGGCGGTGATCCAGCCGAGGACCGGCGCTTCGAGGAAGGCCTGATCGATCTCAAGCGGCGCGGCGGCTATTATTCGGAGACCGATCGCGGTGTCGAAATCAGCGAAGGCGTCCTCTATCGCGCGCGCATCGCCATTCCCGCGCGCGTGCCGGTCGGCCGCTACACCGCCGAGACCTTCCTGATCGAGAAAGGCCGCGTGATCGCCGCCGCAACCCGCGACATCGATATCGACAAATCGGGCATGGAAGCCTTCGTCGCGCAGGCGGCCGAACGCCACAGCTTCCTCTATGGCCTGTTCGCGGTGCTGCTGTCGCTCGGGCTGGGCTGGCTCGCCAGCACGATCTTCCGGCGTCTGCGCGAGTAACCCTTGGCGAAGGGCATTTATTAACCGCTCCTCCTTAGAACCGCGCGGGCGCATGGAGGATTGGGCGGCATGAACGACATCGTCGGGGGCACTTCGTTCGAGAAGGCGGCAGGCCTGGCCGCGACGCCACTGGGCCGGATAGAACGCATCACCGGCGGCGACGCCGAGGTGCGGCTCAATCCCCAGCTGCTCGAACTGATGGCGCGCGACGGCGACAGCACGGTCGCGATGGCCGGCGAGATCGGCTCGATGCTGCGGATGATGGTGGCGGGCCGCTGCGTGATCGCCTCGATCCACAACCTTGGCAGCGACGGCGGCGAGATCACCGCGCATATCTCCTTCCTCGGCGAAGGCGTGGTCGACGGCGAAGGGCATGTTGCCGGATTCCGTCGTGGCGTCACGCGCTATCCGCTGCCGGGTACTCCGGTCCACGCGGTGTCGAGCGTCGACACCGTCGCGATCTTCAGCGCCGGCAACGTCCCGCATATCGAGATCGGCACCGTCCATCCGACCAATTCGACACGCGCCGCGCTGCTCGTCGACGCGATGCTCGGCAAGCATTTCGCCTTGCTCGGTTCGACCGGCACCGGCAAATCGACTGCCACCGCGCTGATCCTCCACCGCATCTGCCAGATGGCGCCCGCCGGCCATATCGTGATGATCGACCCGCACGGCGAATATGACGCCGCCTTCGCCGAAGTCGGCGCATCCTACAATGTCACCAACCTGGCGATGCCCTATTGGCTGATGAACTTCGAAGAGCATTGCGAAGTCCTGCTCACCACCACCGGCGCCGAGCGGCAGACCGACGCCGACATCCTTGCCAAATGCATGCTCGCCGCGCGGCAGAAGAATCGCGCCGCCGACACCGTCGCCCGCATCACCGTCGACAGCCCGATCCCCTATGTGCTGTCCGACCTGACCAACATCATCCAGACCGAGATGGGAAAGCTCGACAAGGCGTCCAACAGCGCCCCCTATCTGCGCCTCAAGCAGAAGATCGACGAGATCCGGTCGGATCCGCGCTATCATTTCATGTTCTCGGGCATGCTCGTCGGCGACAGCATGAAGAGCTTCATCAAGCGCATCTTCCGCCTGCCCGGCGACGGCAGGCCGATCTCGGTGATCGACGTGTCGGGTGTGCCGTCCGAAATCACCTCGGTCGTCGTCGCGGTGCTGGCGCGCTGTGTTTTCGACTATGCGATCTGGGCGCGCGGCCAGGCGCAGCATCCGGTGCTGCTGGTCTGCGAGGAGGCGCACCGATACGTCCCCTCGGACCGGTCGGCCAACAATGGCCCGGTCCGCCGTATCCTGGAGCGGATCGCCAAGGAAGGCCGCAAATATGGCGTTTCGCTGGGCCTGGTGACGCAGCGCCCGTCGGACCTCGCGGAAGGCGTGCTGTCGCAATGCGGCACAATCATCTCGATGCGGCTCAACAACGAGCGCGACCAGGCCTTCGTCCGCGCGGCGATGCCCGAAGGCGCGCGCGGCTTCCTCGACTCAATCCCCGCGCTGCGCAACCGCGAGGCGATCATCTGCGGCGAGGGTGTGTCGATCCCGATCCGCGTGGCCTTCGACGATCTGGAGGAAGCGCTGCGCCCAGCGTCGAACGATCCGGTCTTCTCCGATCTGTGGCGCCGTACAGGCGACGAGGATGCGCTGGTCGAGCATGTCATCGGCCGCTGGCGGAATCAGGGCCGCTAAGCTTCTATCATGGCCGTGAACTTCGCCTGCGCCTCGGCGAGCAGCGGCTCGAAATAGTCGAACGGCGGCTCCCGGCTCATCGAGAAGAAGTTCATCGTCGCATTCGCTTCGAACAACAGCAGCCGACCATCGGACATCAGCGCGAAGTCGATCCCGAAATAGTCGAGCGGCACACGGGCCCGTACCGCCTGCAAGACCGACCGCACCTCCGCCGGAAAGGCGGCGAGGCCCCGCTGGACCATCTCGCGTTCCAAGGCGATCGCGGCCGGATGGTGCACCATGAACCGCTCCCTGTCGGGCCCGTGCACATTCCACTGGTCCGAGATGATCCGATGCCGGAAAACCGCGTCCGGACCAAAAAAGAAGAGCCTGATCTTGTGGTACAGCCCGGCCTGATCACGTGATTCGACGAATTCGGTCAGGAAATATTCCTCCTTTCGATCGATTATGGCCGCCAGCGCCTGCGGAGATGCAACGATTCCTGAAATCTCGCCATTATGCGTACCGATTGCGCGCAGGATGGCAGGGAACCGCAATCCTGCGCTCTCGATCGCGCGCAGCGCCAGGTTCGCATGCCCGCGAAACCGGGCGACGCGTGGCACGATCAGGCCATCGATTCCATCCAGCAGATCAGCCATCCGGTCCCGGCTCGACCGCAGAACGTCCTCGGGGCGGTTGATTACCCGGCCGCCATGCTCTCGGAGCAGCCGAGAGGCATATCCCAGCACCTTGGGGTTGAGGTCGGGATCGGTGATCAGGTTCAGGACCGTGCCGATGCGATCGAGCGCCGGCCGGACCTTGAGCCGGGGAAAGTTGCCCGGGATATGCAGGCGGAGAAAGCTGTCGTCAGTGCGCAGCCGCCAGAGGTCGGTGCTGCCGACGTTGCGCACATCGCCATCGGCGGGCCGCACGATACCGCGCTGGTGGTCCGATCCGAAAAGATAGGTAAGCCGCCGATCGGTCAGCCCTTCACGCCCTGCCGGCAGATACACTAGAACATCCCGACCAAAACCTCGCCTGCCTCATAGGCAGACGGAAAATCCTGACAAGCCGCCGCTAACTTATCTCAACCCTTGCGGCAGATGATCCGGCGCAGGCTCCAATCGACACGGAAGCCCTCGGCATCGGCGGCGGTGCCGACAATCTTGGTCATCGCATCCGCCACCTCGGCCGGTTCGCGGCCCTCGATCCCGAACAGGCTCGCGCAATAGCTGCCGGCGTCCACCGCGCCCGCGAAACGCCATGGCACCGGAACAAGCGCATCGCTGAGGACCACGAACCCTGCCTGACGCAGCAAGGGAGCGGTTGCGGCATTGAGGAAGCGGCCCTCATGGCCCGTAGGATTATTCTCGTGGACATAGATGTTCAGGAAACGGTCGGGCGGCGAGCCTTCGGCGACATCGGCGACGACCAGCATCCCCCCGGGACGCAACAGCCGGTGACATTCACGAAAGATCGCCAGCAAGTCCGGCGCATGATGCAAGCCCGCCAGCGAGACGATAGCATCGGCGCAGCCGTCGGGGGCGTCCACGGCCTCGACTGGACTCTGGATACGCCCGGTGCCCGGATCGGCCGGGCAACGATCGAAGAAATATCCGACCGGCTCGACCGCGACATAGCGCTTGTCGGCGGGCAGATAGGCGCGGAGATAGCCCGCCCCCGCCGGCATGTCGAAGACCGTCGCGGAGCCGGGGTCGAGCGGATCGACCACCAGCGCGAACTCCGCATCGCGTGCGTGCGGGAAATCGGCCATGGCCTGCTGATAGCTGTCGGCGCGGCGCGCGAAGATCGCCTCGTAATTGTCGAACATGGCGGGGCTCAATCCTCGTCGGCGAGCATCGCGTTGAACGCGCGCGTCGCCTGGGCCAGGGTGGTTGCGAAATAGGGAAAGGGCGGATCGAAGGCGATCGGGAAGAATTTCATCGTCGCGTTGGCTTCGAACAGCAGCACCCGATCGTCGGGCATCACGGCGAAGTCGATCCCGAAATAATCGAGCGGCATACGCGCGCGGATCGCCAGTATTGCCGCCCGGGCGACGGGCGGCAGCGCGTCAATCCCCCGTTCGATCAGTTCCTGCTCACGCGCGATGGCCCCGGGATGATGGACCAGCACGCGCGGGCGATCGGGGGCGTGGACGTTCCAATGGTCCGACACGAGGCGATGGCGCACCAACGAGCGTTGTCCGAAGAAATAGACGCGGATCTTGTGATAAAGGCCGCTGTCGCTGCGCAGCTCAACGAATTCAGTCAGGAAATAATGCTTGGCGGGGTCGACCCGGGCCAGCAGTTCGTCGCGATCGGTGATGACGCCGATCACATCGCCGTCATGCTTGCCGGTCTCGCGCAAGATCGCCGGAAATCGAATACCCGCCTTGTCGACCGCGCCTGCGGCCAGGTTCGGATGCCCGCGAAAGCGCACCACCCGGGGCACGATCAGCCCGTCAATGCCGTCGAGCAGCCGGGCGACATGATCCCGGCCCGATTTCAGGACAGCCTGCGGCCGGTTGAGTATCTTCCCGCGAAAAGGCTTCAGGAACTGGTCGGCATAATGAAGGACATCGGGATTGAGGTCCGGATCCGTGATCAGGTTGAGGATGATGCGTATCCCGGCCAGCGACGGCCGCGTCTTGATCCTCCGGAAATTGCCCGGAATGTGGATTCGCGCGAAATCGCCGCGGTCCCCTTCGCGCAGGTTCCACACATCGGTGCTACCGGGACTGGCGACACTGCCCGTCCCTGCTGCGACGACGCCGGTCTGCAGGTCCGAACCGAATAGATAAGCGACGCGCCCCCGCGCCTTTTCCCCCTCGCCCATGACTATTTGAACAAGCCTCCAAGAATCCCGCGCACCAGCTGCCCGGCGATCCCGCCGCCCGCGTTGCGCCGTCCGCCACCGAACACCGCACGGCCCAGTTCATTCGCGACCTGACGCCCGACCGACGATGCCGCCGCGCGGGTGGCCGACTGGATGGCGCGGTCGATCCCGGTCGGCTTGGCAGCCTCGCGCGCGGCGATCGCATCCTGCCGCGCCTTTTCCTTGAGCGCCTGCTCCTGCTGCTTCGCCTCGGCCTTGGCCTGGATCGCGGCGGCCTTGTCGGCTTCGACCTGGGCCTTGGCGGCCTGGGCGGCGGCCGCGGCGGCGTTGCCCCGCGCGGCCAATATCTCCTCGGCGGATTCGCGATCGACGACCGTGTCATATTTGCCCGCGACCGGCGAGATCGACTGGATGATCTCACGCTCCTTCGCGTCGAGCGGCCCGAGGCGCGAGCGCGGCGGCGCGATCAGGGTGCGCTGGACGATGCTCGGCGATCCGTCGTCCTGCAGCACAGACACCAGCGCCTCGCCCACCTTGAGCTCGATGATCGCCTTGGCGACGTCGAGATCGGGGTTGATCCGGAAGGTGTCCGCAGCCGCCTCGATCGCCTTCTGGTCGCGCGGGGTGAAGGCGCGCAGCGCATGCTGGACACGGTTGCCGAGTTGCGCCGCGACATCCTCCGGAATATCGATCGGGTTCTGGGTGACGAAATAGACGCCGACGCCCTTCGACCGGATCAGCCGCACCACCTGTTCGATCTTGTCGGTCAGCGCCTTGGGGGCATCCTCGAACAGCAGGTGCGCCTCGTCGAAGAAGAAGACCAGCCTGGGCTTGTCGGGATCGCCGACCTCGGGAAGCGTCTCGAACAGCTCGCTGAGCAGCCAGAGCAGGAAGGTGGCGTAGAGCTTCGGGCTCTGCATCAGCTTGTCGGCGGCCAGCACGTTCACATAGCCGCGTCCCTGATCATCGACGCCCAGAAAATCATGGATGTCGAGCGCGGGTTCGCCGAAGAAATGCGCGCCCCCCTGGCTGTCGAGCTGGAGAAGCTGGCGCTGGATCGATCCGACGCTGGGTTTGGTGACGTTGCCGAACCGCGCCGACAGCGCCTCGGCATTTTCGGCGCAATAGGCGAGCATCGCCTGAAGATCGCCGAGATCGAGCAGCAGCAGCCCTTCCTCGTCGGCATAGCGGAAGGCGATGTTGAGTACGCCTTCCTGCACCTCGTTGAGGTTCATCAGCCGGGCGAGCAGCAGCGGCCCCATTTCGGACACGGTGGTGCGGATGGGATGGCCCTGTTCGCCATAGAGATCCCAGAAGATCGCGGGGTTGTCGCCCCAGGTGAACGGCTCCAGCCCGATCTCCGCGGCGCGCGCGACGAGCTTGTCGGCATTCTTCGCGGTGGGCGACCCGGCCATCGCGATCCCCGCCAGATCGCCCTTCACATCGGCAAGGAAGACGGGAACCCCGGCGGCGGAGAAATTCTCCGCGATACCCTGCAATGTCACCGTCTTGCCGGTTCCGGTCGCTCCCGCGATCAGCCCATGGCGATTGGCGCGGCGCAGGTTGAGATATTGGGGCTGGGGTCCGGAGGCGCTCGGGCTCGCACCGAGGAAAATGCCCTTCTCGTCGATCATGCCGCCATCTCCTACGCTTACCGGATAGGGCCAGCTTAGCGAGCGGGCGGCGCGGTAGGAAGCCGCTCTTGCACAAAGGCGAGCAGCGTCTTTCGATAGGCCGGAGTGTCGAGCGCGGTCACCGCTTCGTGGCTCGCGCCGGGCGCGAACCAGAGCCGCTTGGGGCCCGGCGCGGCGGCGTAAAGCGCGCGGGTTTCGGACGGCGGGGTGTATCGATCCGCTCCGCCCCCGATCACCAGCAGCGGGCCGCGATAAGCGGCGATGCGGGAGCGCGGCGAGAGGTCGCCCGGCCACATGCCGATGCGCGGCTTCGTCTGGAAACTCAACAGGGGTTCGAGCAGCCAGGCTGGCCCCGCGCCCGTCACCGTCGCGATCCGGTTGCGGATCGCTTGGCGGAGATCGCCATAGACGCCCTGGAGGATCAGCGCGTCGGCGGGCAGCGGTCCATCGCCGAGGAGGCTCGCCGCGCCGCCCAGCGACAGGCCGACCACCGCCACCGGCGCACCGTGCTGCTGCCGTTTCAGCCAGTGAAAGGCGGCAGCGGCGTCGCGGCTCTCGTCCCAGCCGAAGCTGTAGCGCGCCGGAGTCGATTGGCCATGGCCGCGAAAGTCGATCGCCAGCGTCGCATAGCCCCGCCGGTTCAGCCAGGCGGCGAGCGCGTCGAATCCGTGACGCGAGCCGCCCTTGGGATGAAGCAGCAGGATCGCGGCTGTGCGGTCGCCCGGCCCGGGGAGATAGGTCGCCGCCAGCGACACGCCGTCCGCGGAGGCGATGGTCAGGTCGTGCGGCGATGGCGGGGTGGCAGGCCCGGGGTGCGGGCGGGTCAGCGCGGCGCCGACCACCCAGCTTGCGCCAAGGCCGAGCAGGATCAGGACGCCAAGGAGGACCGCCGCGCGGCGCATGGTCATCATCCGACACTGCGATCGCGCGGCGTTCCGGTCAATCGCAAGTACGCGGAAATTGCCCGGCGCTCAGGCGTTGGTGCCGCTTATAGCAGAATCATGGAGACGAGCGATGCCGCGTGGAGACAAGGGCGCCTATACCGACAAGCAAAAGCGCAAGGCCGAGCATATCGAGGAAGGCTATGAGAAACGCGGCGTGCCGAAAAAGCAGGCTGAAGCCCGTGCATGGGCCACCGTCAACAAGGAGTCGGGCGGCGGCAACAAATCGGGCTCGGGCCGCGGCAAGAAGGATACCCATGAATCCTCTTCTCGCGGCGGCAGCGCCAACAAGTCCGGATCGGCGGAACAGCGATCGGCGGCGGCACGCAAGGGCTGGGTCACGCGGCGGAAGAATGCGGGGAAGTAAACAGGTCGTCATCCCGGCGGAGACAGGATGGGGAAGAGGTGCTCAGCCCTTCTTCGACTTGTCCTTCGCGCCCTTGTTCGCCTCGGCGCTCTTCTCCGCTTTTTTCTCTCCGCCGCCATTGGCGATGCGGACCGAAAGGAGATTGTTGAGCTTGGCGCGGAAATTGGCGAGGTCGCGGCCCGTGAGCTGCTGGACCGTGGTGAACTTCATCGACGCAGGATTGATCGCCTGGCCGTTGCGGAAGACCTCATAATGGAGGTGGGGGCCGGTCGAGAGGCCGGTCGAGCCGACATAGCCGATGAGCTGGCCCTGGCGGACATGCTCGCCCGGGCGGGCGATGATCCGGCTCATATGCGCATAGCCGGTCGAGATGCCGCCGCTATGGTTGAGACGGACATAATTGCCATGACCGCCGTGACGGCCGGCGAAGCTGACGATGCCATCGGTCGCCGCGACGATCGGGGCGCCCATCGGCGCGCCGAAGTCCATGCCCTGATGCATGCGTGAGAAGCCGAGGATCGGGTGGCGGCGCAGGCCGAAGCTGGAGGTGAGGCGGCCGAGCACCGGCTGGCGCATCACGCCCTTTGTCTCGCCCACGCCTGATGCCTCATACCATTGGTCGCGACCGCCGTTCGTCCATTTGAGCATCTGGGTCTTCTTGCCGCCCTGGGTGATCCCGGCGAACAACAGGCTGCCGATCTTCACCTCGCCGGTTTCGGCCCGGGCATGCTCGACGATCGCATCGAAGCGCGCGTCGGATCCAATGCTGCGCATAGATAATTTTTGCGAGACCGCCTTGATGAAAGCTTCGATCGCGCCGCCCGGCACCCCCGCGTTGCGCGCCGATTGATAGAGGCTCGATCCGACCCGACCCTGGATGCGCAGCGGGGTATTGTCCACCGCGATCGGGATGCGCTTCAGGCGAAGCTGCCCATCGACGCGCTGCACGGAGAGCTTGAGATCGAAGCGCGCCCGGAAATCGAGGGTTTCGAGCGGGCGGGGATCGGTCTTCACCGCGCGGCGGCCGAGGACCATATCCATATGCGTTCCAGCATTGAGGTCGCTCAGCGGCACCGCATCCGAAACCAGCGAGGAGACGTGGCTCGCTTCGTCGCGCGACACACCGGCGCGCTCGAGCACGCGGGCGAAGCCGTCGCCCTGCCCGATCGTCGCCGACAGTTCGACGCGCGGCCGTTCGGGCGTGTCGGTCAGCGGCTCGACTGCGCTGGTGCTGGCCACGCGATGACCGGTGTCGCCGCCCAGGCCGAGCGGCGCGATCGCCAGCGCGCGGGCCTGCTCATATTGGCTCGGCGCCATTGATGTTTCGGATGGGAAACGGACCGGTTTGAAGCTGGGAGCCATCATGCCTGCAGCTGTGCAGAGTGCGAGGCAGGTGAAGAGGCCCTGGAACCATTCGCGCGATCCGATGCGCGCGCCGAGATCGACGACGAGATCCGCGCCAGCAAGGCGATCCACCGCGCCGCCGATCGGGCTGGCGACGAGGCTGAAGCGGCTGGGCTTGACGACCGTCAGTGCGCGCGCGCCGCCACCGGCGTACGCCTGATCACCATATCCCTGGCTGCCGGATTGGAACAAAGCCCCCCGCCCCTTCACTCAAAAAATGCTATCTACTTGCCCTGGCGAGACATTTTCTACTGGGGCATGATTCAGTCTGCCTCAGCATGGTTAAAGTCAAACTAATGCAACGGTTCGTCGCACGGTTATGCGACGAACCGAGTCTTTTTCTCCGTGAGTCGAGTCGAGTCAGTTTCGCACTTGCGTTCGTAACATCTCGGACCAATGTTCTGCCGATGTCCAGTTTCGCCACGCAGCCGGTCGTCGCCGTGCTGGGGCCGACCAACACCGGCAAGACCCATCTCGCGATCGAGCGGATGTGCGGCCATTCGAGCGGCATGATCGGCTTTCCGCTGCGCCTGCTGGCCCGCGAGGTCTATGACCGCGTCGTCGCGATCAAGGGCAAGGAGCGGGTCGCGCTGATCACCGGCGAAGAGAAACTGCTCCCGCCGCACGCCCAATATTATCTGACCACCGCCGAATCGATGCCGCTCGATCGGGAGTTCGCCTTCGTCGCGCTCGACGAGGCGCAGCTCGGTACCGACCCCGAACGCGGTCATGTCTTCACCGACCGGCTGCTGCGCGCGCGCGGCCGCGAGGAAACGATGATCCTGGGGTCGGAGGCCCTGCGTCCGATGGTCCGCGCGCTGGTGCCCAAGGCGGAGATCATCGGCCGCCCGCGCTTCTCGACGCTGACCTATGCCGGGGCGACCAAATTGTCGCGCTTGCCGCCGCGGTCGGTGATCGTCGCCTTCTCGGCCGAGGAGGTTTACGCCGTCGCGGAGATGCTGCGCCGCCTGCGCGGTGGCGCGGCGGTGGTGATGGGGGCCTTGTCCCCCCGCACCCGCAACGCCCAGGTCGCGATGTTCCAGGCAGGCGAGGTCGACTATCTGGTCGCCACCGATGCGATCGGCATGGGCCTGAACATGGACGTGAACCATGTCGCCTTCGCCTCGCTGCGCAAATTCGACGGGCGGCGTTCGCGCCGTCTTACCATTTCCGAAATGGCACAGATCGCAGGCCGCGCCGGTCGACACCAGCGTGACGGCACCTTCGGCACGCTCGCGCTCGAAGGGAATAGCGGCGCACGATTCGAGGATGAGGAAGTCGATGCGATCGAAGCGCATGTCTTTCCGTCGATCGACCATCTCTACTGGCGCGAGGGCCAACCGTCGCTCGCCAGCCTCGATGCGCTGATCGGCGACCTCGAGCGCCGCCCGGACCGGCAAGTGCTGCGCGCAGCCCCGCAAGCGATCGACCTCGCCGTCCTCAAGCGGCTGGCCGAGGAGGATTGGGTGCGCAACCGCGCCCGCGCGAAACCGGTGATCGCACGGCTTTGGGCGGCGTGCGGTCTGCCCGATTTCCGCAAGACCGGCGCTGAACCGCACAGTCGCCTCGTCTCCCGCGTGTTCCGCCATCTCAGCGAGGGGGAGGGCCATCTGCCGGTGAGCTGGTTCGCCGACGAACTGGCCCGTCTTGACAGTGTCCAGGGCGATGTCGAAACGCTCGCCGACCGGATCGCCGGGGTCCGCACCTGGGCCTATATCGCCCATCGCGAGGGCTGGCTGGCGGACGCCGACACCTGGGCGGAGCGGACGCGCAACCTCGAGGAAAAGCTCTCCGATGCGCTTCATCAGCGGCTGACCCAGCGCTTCGTCGACCGAAGGACCTCGGTGCTGATGCGCGACCTTGGGGCGAAGGGCGGCGAGCTGGCGCTCCCGGTCAAGGTCGACGAGGATGGCATCGTCACAGTCGATGGAGAGCCGATCGGGCGGCTGATCGGCTTCCGGTTCAAGCCCGACCATCTTGCCCGTCATGGCGACATGAAGCGGCTGATGGCGGCGGCGGAGCGGCGGCTGGGGACCGAGCTGGCGTCTCGCGCGCGACAGCTGGCCGCAGATGAGGACAGCCATTTCACGCTGGCGACCGACATGGGACGGCCGGTCGCGATCTTCTGGCGCGGCGACGTCGTCGCCCGGCTGGAGAAGGGCCGGACACTGCTCACGCCACGCATCCGGCTGCACCGCGCGCTCGACACGCTGGGCCCCGCCGACCGTAGCGGCGTCGAGGAACGTCTTGCCGCCTGGCTCGAGGCGCGAATCCAGCGCGAGCTCAAGCCGCTCGCCCGCTATTTCGAGGCCGCGCGCGACCCCGCCTGCCCCGCATCGCTGCGCGCGCTCCTGTCCCCGCTGGCCGAAGCGGGCGGGGTGATATCGCGGGCTGCGGTCGCCTCCGCGATCGACCATCTCGACCGCGACGGCCGGTCCCGGGCGGAACGGCTAGACGTCAAGATCGGCACGCTAGATGTCCATTCGCCGACGTTGCTCAAGCCGGAACCGACCCGCTGGCGGCTGGCGCTGTTCGCCGCCGCCGAAGGCCAGATGATGCCCGAACTGCCCGTCCCCGGCGCGGTTTCTATGGCGACCCCGCCCGACGCCGCCACCTGCGAGGCGATGGTCCGGGCGGGCTTTCGTGCGCTGGGCGCGCAGATGCTCCGCGTCGATCTGGTCGAACGGCTGGCGCGTCTCGCCCATGACGCGCGCAGCGGCCGCGCACCCTTTACGCCCGACCCGGGCATGGCGACCTCGCTGGGCCTCCGCCATGCCAGCTTCGCGCAACTGATGCTCGCGCTCGGCTTCCGCGCCGCGGCGCCGGGAGAAGCCGAGGCCTGGATATGGAAGGGGAAACGCGAACCGCGCAAGGAAGCCGTACGCCGCCCCGGCAACGCCTTCGGCGCCCTCGCCGATCTCTATCCGGGCAGCGTGGCGGGCAATGCGGCTCGATAAATTCTTGTGGTTCGTACGGCTGACCAAGTCGCGCGCGCTTGCCCAGGAAATCGCCGCCGGGGGCCATATGCGGATCGACGGCCGGACGATCGGTCGCGCCCATGCCAATGTCGCGCCAGGCAATGTGCTGAGCTTTCCATTGCACGGCCGGGTGCGCGTGATTCGGATCGCGGCGCTCCCCACGCGGCGCGGTCCCGCGCCCGAAGCCCGCGCCTGCTATCAGGACCTCTCCCCGCCCCCTGTTGACGGCGGGCTGGCAGCGACCTAACGGGGGCCCGTTCGCGCCCTGAGGAGCTGTAATGACCTACGTCGTCACCGATGCCTGCATCAAGTGCAAGTATATGGACTGTGTCGAGGTGTGCCCGGTCGATTGCTTCTATGAAGGCGACAACATGCTCGTCATCAACCCCAGCGAGTGCATCGACTGCGGCGTGTGCGAGCCCGAATGCCCCGCCGAGGCGATTCTTCCCGACACCGAGTCCGGCCTGGAACAATGGCTCGAGCTCAACACGACCTTCTCGGCGCAATGGCCGAACATCACCCGCAAGCGCGAAGCCCCGGCGGATGCCGACGACTGGAAGGGTGTCGACGGGAAATATGACAAATATTTCTCTCCGGAGCCCGGCCAGGGCGACTGACGCCGCGCCTTTCGCACGAAATCACTGGCACCAATCCGGCATATCGAAGGCGAAATGCCGGAGATGCTGGCTTTTCGCTTACCATTGTGTTACAAGATTCGTATTCGGGCGCGTCTCAAGACGCTCGCAATAAGGAACCTGTGATCCGCCGTGTCAGGATTGCCGTCGATCGCCAAGGGGAGGGCGGATCAGGCGGGGCCTTTCCGGCATCCCTAAGAAAGGTCTGCTAAATGGCTGCCAAGGCGCTGAGCTTCGTCGTCGGCGATTATGTCGTTTATCCCAAGCATGGTGTCGGCCGCGTGGTCGAACTGCAAAGCCAGGAAATTGCTGGAGCCAAACTCGAACTTTATGTCCTTCGCTTCGAAAAGGAGCGGATGACGCTGCGCGTCCCCACCAACAAGGCGGAAGCCGTCGGCATGCGCAAGCTGTCGTCGAGCGTGACCATGGGCGAAGCGCTCACCACGCTGAAGGGCAAGCCCAAGATCAAGCGCACCATGTGGTCGCGCCGTGCGCAGGAATATGAAGCGAAGATCAATTCGGGCGACCTGGTGTCGATCTCCGAAGTGGTCCGCGATCTGTTCCGCGCCGACGATCAGCCCGAGCAGAGCTATTCGGAGCGCCAGATCTTCGAAGCGGCGACCAGCCGCCTGGCCCGCGAACTCGCCGCGATGGAAGCGGTCGACGAGCCCACCGCGCAAGAGAAGATCCTCGAGATCCTCCGCAAGGCGGCTGCGATCCACAACAAATAATCCTGCGCCTTCGGGCCGGATGAAAAGAGGCGGTCCTGCGGGGCCGCCTTTTTTTGTTTGCGTTGGGGCTGCGCTATCCGCTTTGCTGGAACCGGATAAATCTGTATTGCTCCTATAATACAGAAGGAAAAGGATAGCCGATGCGCGCCGGAATCGCCGCTCTGTTCGCCCTCCCCCTGATCGCCGCGGCGCTGCCCGCGCAGGCGGCCACCCGCAGCATACCCGTCCCCAATTTCGTCAAGCTGCGCGTCGAAGGGCCCTATACCGTGCGCGTCCATACCGGCGCGAAGGTCTCGGTTCATGCCAGCGGCCCGCAATCGCGGCTCGACAAGCTGACCGCCGAATCGCGCGGCAACACCCTGGTCCTCTCGACCGACAAAAGCTGGAGCTGGCGCGGACTCAGCTGGGGCAAGGCCGACGCCGTCATCATCGACATCACCGTGCCGATGCTCGAAGGCGCCGAACTGACCGGATCGGGCGATGTCGCGATCGACCGGATCAGGACCGGCGACTTCGCCGCGCTGCTCACCGGATCGGGCAACCTCGCCGTCATCGAACTCGAATCGAGCCGCCTCAAGGCGACCGTGACCGGATCGGGCAACCTGTTGCTGGCCGGCAAGGCCGGGCGCGCCGATATGGCGGTTACCGGATCGGGCGACCTGCGCAGCGCGGGTCTCTCCGTCAACCTGCTCACCGCGACGGTGATGGGATCGGGAGACATCACCGTCGGATCGACCCGCGTCGCCCGCGCCAAGGTCATGGGATCGGGCGACATCCGTATCGCCGGTCGGCCCAATTGCACCAGCAGCAAGATGGGATCGGGCGAGATACGGTGCGGCGGATAATCCCCTAGATCAGCCCCAGCGTCGCCAGTTCCGCATGTAATCCAGCGGGTATTCGTCCCTCGGCGTCTGCGCCCGGATCGATATCGCGCGGTGCGTCCGCCGTCGTGAGGTAGCGCCAGCCCTGATGCGCGCGGCGCGGGCGCGGTTCGACCTCGATCAGCACCGGCGCCAGCACGATCGCGCAGCGCCCGCCCTCGATATCCTCGAACCCGAGCAGCGGCTGACGCAGGCCGAAGCGGTGCTGCGATATCCAGTAGAGCGACCCGCCGACCAGCTCATCGGCGCGCTTAGGCTTGTAGCGTGTCGACAGCAGGAGATTCTCGCCCCGGTCGATCCGCGACTGCAATCGCGCACGCAGATCGTCGAAGCTATCGCAGCCATAGGCGATCTTGGTGAGGTGAAGCTCGCTCATGCCGACCATATTGGCATGAGCCGCTGTCGGATCAACCGTGGAGCCCCCAAAGCGCGGCAAGGCCCAGGAAGGAGAAGAAGCCCATGACGTCCGTCGCGGTGGTCACGAACACCGCCGAGGATACCGCTGGGTCGGCCCCCGCCTTGTCGAGTCCGACTGGCACCAGAATTCCTGCCAGCCCGGCGACGATGTTATTGATCACCATCGCCATACAGATGACGATGCCGAGGTCGGCCTTGCCATAGAGCAACGTCACCGCGACGCCGATCAGCGCGCCGAGACACAGGCCGTTGATGATCGCGATGCGGAATTCGCGGAAAATCATGCGTTGGGTGTTCGATGAGGTCAGCTGATTGAGCGCGAGCGCCCGAACCGCCACCGCCATCGTCTGGGTGCCGGCGTTGCCGCCCATCCCCGACACGATCGGCATCAGCACCGCCAGCACGACCAGCTGTGCGATCGTGTTCTGGAAAAGCCCGACCACCGACGCGGCGAGAACCGCGGTCCCCAGGTTCACGATCAGCCAGGACAGCCGCACCTTGACCGTCTCGAACACCGGCTCGTTGATGTCGCCGTCGCCCGCGCCCGACAGCTTCAGGATGTCCTCGCCGGCCTCTTCCTGGATGATGTGGACGATGTCGTCGACGGTGATCATGCCCACCAGCCGCCCCGCCGGATCGGTGACCGCGGCGGAGATCAGCGCATATTTCTGGAAGCGCAGCGCGACTTCCTCCTGGTCCATGTCGACCGGGATCAGCGTCTGTTCGCGCTGCATCACGTCGCTGATCGAAATCTTGCGGGGCGTGCGCATCACCCAGCTGAGCTTGCAGGTGCCGATCGGGTGATGCTGGGCGTTGACGACGAATATCTCCCAGAAATCGGTGGTGAGATCCTCGTTGCGGCGCAGATAGTCGAGCACATCGCCGACGGTCCAATGTTCGGGCACCGCGATCAGGTCGCGCTGCATCATGCGGCCGGCGGATTCTTCGGGGTAGGACAGCGCTTCCTCGATCGCGGCGCGATCGTCGGGCTCCATCGCGCGCAGCACGGCGCGTTGGTCTTCCTCCTCCAGCTCCTCGATGATCGCGACGGCGTCATCGGTGTCGAGCTGGGTGGCGATCTCGGCCACCTGATGCGGCTCGAGCGCGTCGATCAGTTCGTCGCGCACCCATTCGTTCATCTCGGCGAGCACGTCGGCGTCGAGCAGCTCGGCGATCGCGGCGGCGATCGGCTGGCGCATGTCCTGGGGCGCGAGCTCGAACAGGTCGGCGATGTCGGCTGGGTGGAGCGGACGGACCAGATCGCGCGCGCCTTCGGCGTCGCCTTCCTCGACACAGGCGATCACCGCATCGACGAAGCTCGACTTCAGGCGGTCATCTTCGTCGTGAAGCGTTTCGGCGGGCGCGGCTTCGGGGATTTCGATCTCGGTTTCGCTCATGCCGTCCCCCGGATTTTGCGCCGCGTACAGGGCAGGCTCTAGGGTCCCTGCACGATAACCGCAATGGCGGCATTGCGCCTATTCGGCGATGATCACCTCGTCGGACCTGGCGGCAGGCCGTTCGTTTCCCAGCAGGATGGCGAGTGGCACCACCGCCAGCATTACCCACATCATCAGCCAGTAATCGTCGATATAAGCGATCATCATCGCCTGACGCGTCACCTCGGCATTAGCCATCGCCGCCAGCCTTTCGGCCAGATCGGTTCCGCCCATCATCTGCGAGAGCAAGAACGGTGCATTTGCCGATCCGACATGCGCCCCGATCTCGGCATGATTGACCTGGATGTTATGGGCGAGAATCGCGGTAAAGACGGCGATCATCACGGAAGAGCCGGTGTTGCGCGCAAGATTGTACAGCGCTGCGGCATCGGTCCGCAGCGCGACCGGCGCATGCGCGACGGCGACGAAATTGAGCACCGTCGCCGCAAGTCCGGTGCCGAGCCCTTGGGCCAGTCCTGCCCAGATGATCAGGTGACTGTCCATGTTCAACTCGATCCGGGTATGCAACCACATCGAGAAGATCGTGAAGCAAAGGCCGAGAACAACCTGCAGGCGCGCGCCGAAATGCCTGAACAACCGTCCGCCGAGGATGATGCCGACCGTCATCGCCAGACCGCGCGGCAGGCTCAAAAGCCCGGCGAGGGTTGCCGGATATCCCATCAATGTCTGCAGGAGCGACGGTAGAAGCGCGGTGGCCGCGATCATCACCGGCATCACCGTCGTCGTCATGACGAGCGCGGCCGAGAAGCTGCGGTCACGGAACAATGCCAGCGAAAAGATCGGCTCACGCGCATTGAACAGGTGGAACAACAGCATCCAGAATGCCGAGACACTGATCCCGCATTCGATCAATATCTCGGTGGAATCGAACCAGTCGAGCTGGCTGCCGCGATCCAGCGCCAGCTGCATCGAACACAGCGCCACCACGATGAGCGCATAACCGAGATGATCGAATTTGCGCCGCACCGCCGGAAAAGCCGGCAGGGTCGCGAAGATGCCGAGCGCGGCGACGAGGCCGATCGGCACGTTGATGAAGAAGACCCAGCGCCAGTCGAACGTTTCAGTCAGATAGCCGCCGAGCACCGGCCCGGCCAGCGGACCGACCATCACGCCTACGCCCCAGATCGTCATCGCGCGCACCTGCTGCGACGGCGCATTCATATCGTAGAGGAAGGATTGTGACATCGGCATCAGGAAGGCGCCGAAGAAACCCTGCACCAGCCGCGCGGCCACCATCATCGGCAGCGAAACCGCGAAACCGCAGACCGCCGAGCTGATCGTGAAGCCGATGATGCAGATACCGAACAATCGTGCGCGGCCGACCCGGCCTGACAGCCATCCGGTCAGCGGAATGCCGACGGACGTCGCCAGGATATAGGACGTCAATACCCAGTTGATCGTTTCCGGCGTCGCACCCAGCGCCGCCTGCATGTGCGGCAGGGCAACGGTTGCGATGGTCTGGTCGAGCACGACCAGGATCGTCGCGGCCATCACCAGTGCGGTCGCTATGGCCTTGGGCACCGGTGCCACATGGACCGCCGCCATATCCTGTCCTTGCGCGATCGTCGCCACATTGCGGCTCTAGTCCCCATGCCCCGCTCTCGCAATGGCCCTGATGGAGGCCCGATGGCCGCGTCGGCGCAATCATTGCTCGCATCGCCCGTCATCTGCCGATAGGGACGGCCCCAGATTCGCATTGCCGAGAAGGAGACGATGATGGCCGATCCCGAAAATACGCTGATCATGACGCTGGAAGGCGGCGACGTCGTCATCGCGCTGCGCCCAGACCTGGCCCCCGGCCATGTCGACCAGATCAAGTCGCTCGCCCGCGAGGGTTTCTATGACGGCGTCGTGTTCCACCGCGTCATTCCCGGCTTCATGGCGCAGGGCGGCGACCCGACCGGCACCGGCATGGGCGGTTCGGACAAGCCGAACCTGAAGGCCGAGTTCAGCCGCGAGCCGCATGTCCGCGGCGTCTGCTCGATGGCGCGCAGCCAGAACCCGAACAGCGCGAACAGCCAGTTCTTCATCTGCTTCGACGACGCGCGCTTCCTCGATGGCCAATACACCGTCTGGGGTGTGGTCGAATCGGGCATGGAGCATGTCGACGCCCTTCCCAAGGGCGAGCCGCCGCGCGAGCCGGGCAAGATCGTCAAGGCGAAGATCGCCGCCGACGCGTAAAGCGATCCGGCTGAAACGAGCGGTTCCGGCCTCCGCTCCCACCCGGCCGGGTGGGGGTGCGGGCGGCACCGCTCGTTTCAGCGGAGGCTGAAACCGTTAAGACCCCGAAAACGTACCGAACAGCCAGTCGTGGAAGATCCGCACCGCGCGCGTGGTCAGCGCCGGGCGGCGGCAGGCGAACCAATAGCCATAAGGGCTGTCGACCGTCTCATCGAACAGGTTTGTGAGCCGCTCGTCGCGGGCATCCTCAAGATGGCTGCGCAGCATGAAGGCCGCGCCCAGCCCTTGCGCCGCCGCGTCGAGCATCAGCTGGCCCGAATCGAACACATCGACCGCCGCCGGCTCCAGATCGGGATGGCCCAGCGCCTCGCGCCACACCGTGAACAGTTCGGACATGTCGCGGTGGAGGAAGATGGTGAGCCGGCCTAGGTCCTCAACCCGGCTGACCGGAAAACGGCCGGTCAGCAGCGAACGGCTGACGATGGCGACCGCCGTGTCACGATCGATCCGCCGCGAATAGAGGCTCGAATCGATCTCGCGCGCCAGCACGATCGCGGCGTCGACGCCCTCGCCCAGCCGGGCGAGTGCGTGGCTTCCGGTATCGATGTCGATATGGAGTTCGGGATGCCGCTGGCGCAACTCGGGCAAACGGCCCATCAGCCGCTGCGAAGCGAAGAGCGGCATGACCCCCAGCCGCAACCGGACAAGTTCGCTGTCGCCCGAGGTCGAGTCGATCGCGAGGGTCAGCGCATCGAGCGCGGGCGCGATCCGCGACAACAGCAGTTCGCCATCGCTGGACAACATCATCGATTGGTGGCGCCGCTCGAAAAGATTGCGGCCCATGAAGCGTTCGAGCGCCTGAACCCGGCGGCTCAGTGCGGGAGAAGACAAGGCCAGTTCTTCGGCGGCAGCCTTCACCGAGCCCAGGCGCGCCACCTGGACGAAGGCCTCGATGGCGGTCAGAGGCGGCAATCTGCGCATGCCGGCATATCATCAGACCAGAGCGCTCGTTGCAATGCAAAATATGAGTAAACTGCAACCGCAGCAGCTGTTGAAACGAAAAACCGCAGAATCTCTCCCATTTTATATTGCAAAAAATGCATTCGTTTGCCCAACTTCCGCATTTGCCTATCACGATGCCGCAGTGCAAAAAGATCGGGCCTTTCAGGCATCCTCTCCTAAAACTTTACGGCCGGTCCTTCGGGATCGGCCTTTTTTTTGCGATGAGGCAACCCGACGCGGTTCGAACGGTTAGGGCCTCGTGCTATCGCTTCCGTAACGGGTGCCGCTTGCCTTTGGCCGCGTCATTTGCGAACGAAGAGCCCAAGACCATAAGCCCGACAGGAACATCATGGGTGATTTCTCGGCCGAACAGGCGCTCGATAGCGGCGCGCAGGCCCGTAGCTCGGCTTCCCGCGCGATAAACCCTTTCGCGTTGTTCTTCCGGGAGTTTCTGCGCCACCCGGTCATGATCGGCTCGGTCATCCCGTCATCGAAGCGCACAATCGAAGCGATGCTGTCACGCGTCGACTGGGCGAATACGAAGCTGTTCGTCGAATATGGCCCCGGGGTAGGCACCTTCTGCGGCACCATCCTCGAACGCCTCGCTCCCGACGCTACACTCCTGGTGATCGACACCAACCCGGTGTTCATCGACTTTCTGCGCCGCAAATTTGCCGACACGCGCTTCGTCGCGGTCCATGGCTCGGCTGCCGACGTCAACGAGATCATCGCCGCCCAGGGTTTCAGCCGCGCCGACTATGTCCTGTCCGGCCTTCCCTTCTCCACCCTGCCCCATGGGGTCGGCCCTGCGATTGCGGACGCGACTCACCGGGTGTTACGCCCCGGCGGTGCTTTCCTGATCTATCAATATTCGCCTTATGTGTTGCGGCTCGTCGAGCCGCTGTTCGCGCGGATAGAGCGCGATCTTGAATGGTGGAATATCCCGCCATGCGGCCTGTTCTGGGCCTTCAAGGCCGAGGAGGAGGCCGAAGGCTGAATCGTCGGCCGGGCCCATTTTCCTTTACATTCCCGCCTGCGCCTGTTAGCCGCGCCCTCTTTCCGGATTCCTGTAATAGCGGAGCGTTTCATGGCGCGCGTCACCGTCGAAGATTGCGTCGACAAGATTCCCAACCGGTTCGACCTGGTGCTGATGGCGGCGCAGCGCGCCCGTCAGATCTCGGGCGGCGCCGAACTGACCCTCGATCGCGACCGCGATAAAAACCCCGTCGTCGCTCTGCGCGAGATTGCGGAAGAGACGGTTACGCCGACCGATCTGCACGAGGCGCTGGTCTCGACGCTGCAGCGCGTTCGCGTCGACGACGACGACGCCCCCGATGAGATCGGTTCGCTGGCCGCTTCGGCCGAGGCGCTCCGCCTCACCGCCGCCGCGCCGCCGCGCAACCAAAATATCGGCGGCGATTACGAATAAGCCGTCGCAGGCCTGAACATCGGCGGCTCGCCTCCCCGGAGGCGGGCCGTTTTCGTTTCGGCCTTCGTCGAATGATCCGGATGTGGCAATAATGCCACGAATTCCGCCTTTTGCCTGTTGCATCCATCGCAGAGACGCCCCCACATAAGGGGGTGCTGAGACAATATGAACTGGTCGATCGGGTACTGAACTACGATCCGGACGCCGATGAGGCGCTCCTCAACCGCGCCTATGTGTTTTCGATGCAGGCGCATGGCAGCCAGAAGCGCGCCAGTGGCGACCCTTATTTCAGCCATCCGATCGAAGTGGCCGGCATCCTGACCGACCTCCAGCTCGACGACGAGACGATCGCGACCGCGATCCTCCACGATACGATCGAGGACACCGTCGCTACTCCCGAGCAGATCGAAAAGACCTTCGGCCCTTCGGTCGCGCGGCTCGTGGACGGCGTGACCAAGCTGTCGAAGATCGAGGCGCAGACCGAGAACGAACGCGCCGCGGAGAATCTGCGCAAATTCCTGCTCGCCATGTCGAGCGACATCCGCGTGCTGCTCGTCAAGCTGGCCGACCGGCTGCACAATATGCGCACGCTCCACCATATCGCCTCGGAACAGAAGCGCCGCCGCATCGCCCGCGAGACGATGGACATCTACGCGCCGCTCGCCGAGCGGATCGGCATGTACGAGTTCATGCGCGAGATGCAGACGCTCGCCTTCCAGCAGCTCGAACCCGATGCCTATGCGTCGATCAACAAGCGGCTTCATCAATTACACGAAGGCGGCGGCGACATCATCTCGCGGATCAGCTCGGGCCTGCGGCTCCAACTCAGCCGCGCCGGGATCAAGGCCGAGATCCAGGGCCGCGAGAAGCATCCCTATTCGATCTGGAAGAAGATGGCCGAACGGCACATCAGCTTCGAGCAGCTTTCGGACGTGATGGCCTTCCGGGTGATCGTGAAGGACATCGATGATTGCTACAAGGCGCTCGGCGTGCTCCACCGCCGCTGGCCGATGGTGCCGGGCCGGTTCAAGGATTATATCTCCACCCCCAAGCGCAACGGCTATCGCTCGCTCCATACATCGGTCATCCATTCGGAAAAGATGCGCATCGAGGTGCAGATCCGCACCGAAGAGATGCACGCCCAGGCCGAATATGGCCTCGCCGCGCATTGGGCCTACAAGCAGGGCACCCGCGCCGATGGCGACACCGCCAACGGCAACGGCAACGGCAGTCACAGCTGGATTCGCGATCTGGTCGACATCCTCGAACATGCCGGCAATCCGGAAGAGCTGCTCGAGCATACCAAGATGGCGATGTACCAGGATCGCATCTTCGCCTTCAGCCCGACCGGCGAGCTGATCCAGTTGCCCAAGGGATCGACCGCGATCGACTTCGCCTATGCGGTGCACACAGATGTCGGCGACACGACGGTCGGCGCAAAGGTCAACGGCCGGGTGGTGCCGCTGCGCACCCCGATCGAAAATGGCGACCAGGTGCAGATCCTGCGATCCAAGGCGCAGGAACCCCAGGTCGAATGGCTCACCTTCGCCCTGACCGGCAAGGCGCGCTCCTCGATCCGGCGCTTCGTGCGTCAGAAGGAGCGCGAGGAGACGATCGCGCTCGGCCGCAAATTCTATGACGAGATCGTCAAGCGCATCCCCGCCGAACTGGGTAAGGAAGCGCTGCCCGAAGCGCTCAAGCGGCTCAAGCTGCCCGATGAGGAAGCGCTGATGGAGGCGATCGCCCGCAAGCTGGTCGACGACGCGACGGTGATGGACGCGCTGATGCCGGGCAGCGCGGAAAAGGCCGGGGTGAAACGCCGCGAAACCGGCCAGCGCGAGGCGATATCGATGAAGGGGCTGACCCCCGGGGTCGCCTTTCAGCTGGCCAATTGCTGCAACCCGGTGCCGGGCGACCGCATCATCGGCGTCCGCCGTCCCGACGAACCGGTCGAGGTCCACACCATCGATTGCCGCAAGCTCGCCGATACCCAGGATGCCGACTGGGTCGACCTCGCCTGGGGCGACGGATCGGATGGCGGCACCGCCCGGTTGACGGTCATTGTCAAGAACGAGCCCGGCGCGCTGGGCGTGATGTCAGGAATATTGGGCGCGCATCAGGCGAACATCGTCAATCTGTCGCTGTCGCACCGCGACGCCGCCTTCCACACCTATGACGTCACGATCGAGGTCCACGACGTCCAGCATCTGATGAAGATCATTGCGGCGCTGCGCGCGGCGGACGCCGTCTCGCAGGCCGAGCGGACACCTGCAGGCTAAACCGCCTCAGATTTCGTAGATATACTCGCCATCGAGTTCGGCCTGGGTCGCGACGCGGCCCTGAAGCCGCGCGTTGAGCCCGCGGATCGTGCGGCTGCCGGTGCGTTTGTGCAGCGACGGCACCAGGGCATGGACGAAGCAGGCGAGCCCGCCGGCGACCATCTTCACCCCAACGGTACTCGCGACGCGGAAATGCTCCCAATAGCCCTCCCCGACCGACCGGGGATGCGCGAGGAAGAAGCGGTCTAGCATGCGAGTCTCCCTGAGGCTGAGACGAGGCAGCATAGCCAGGGAACGGGGGGAACGCACTGCTGTTCGCCCGCACACCGTCATCCTGAAACAAGTTCAGGATCGGGAGGAATTTGCTTACTCGGCAGCCAGAACCTCAGCCGTGCTGTTGATCGAGCCTGTGAGGCCCAGCTTGTCGAAAAGGCGGCTGTCGGCGTCGCTGCCCTGGTTGCCCGTGGTCAGCAGCCGGTCCCCGGTGAAGATCGAATTGGCCCCCGCCAGAAAGCACAGCGCCTGCGTCGCATCGCTCATGCTCTCGCGGCCCGCCGACAGGCGGACCACCGAGCCCGGCATCGTGATCCGCGCGACCGCCACCGTGCGGACAAACTCGATATCGTCTATCCGCGCCTCGGGAAGGCCCTCCAGCATGTCGCCCAGCGGCGTGCCCTTCACCGGCACCAGCGCGTTGATCGGCACGCTGCCGGGATGCTCGGGCAAGGTCGCGAGCGCATGAATGAAGCCGATCCGGTCGGCCCGGTCCTCGCCCATCCCCACGATGCCGCCGCAGCACACGTTGATCCCCGCCTTGCGGACCCGCTCGAGCGTCTCCAGCCGGTCGTCGAAAGTCCGCGTCGTGACGACCTTGTCATAATAGTCCCGCGAGCTGTCGATATTGTGGTTGTAATAATCTAGCCCGGCTTCGGCGAGGCGGTCGGTCTGCTCGTCGCTGAGCATCCCCAGCGTCATGCAGGTCTCCAGGCCCATCGCCTTCACGCCCTCGACCATCGACACGATCGCATCCATGTCGCGGTCCTTGGGGGACCGCCACGCCGCACCCATGCAGAAGCGCTCCGACCCGCTCGCCTTCGCCTGGCGCGCCGCCTCAAGCACCTCCTCGACCTGCATCAGCTTGGTCGCCTTCAGGTCTGTGTCGTTCCCCGCCGCCTGGCTGCAATAGCCACAATTCTCCGCGCAGCCTCCGGTCTTGATCGACAGCAGCGTCGATAGCTGCACCGCATTCGGATCGTGATAGGCCCGGTGCACCCCCTGCGCCCGCCAAAGCAGGTCGTTGAACGGCAGCTCGAACAGTCCCCGGATTTCGGCGGTGGTCCAGTCGGTGCGGATCGTCATGCCATCAGTCCTTCGTGCCGGGCGGATCGGTCGCGCCTTATACCGATAGCGCCGGACTTGGGAAGCACGCCGCCCATCCGGCCGGCGTCGATGTCATGCGATAATTCGGCTCAGCACAGCGCGATAACGCTCTGCAATCGCATCACGGTCCCGGTGCCGCCCCGCGCTCACCAGCTTTTCGCCGCGCCGCCAGACGCAGTCGATCGCCCGCCCGCCACCCGCGAAGACATAGCCGTCGACGATCGCATCGGTGTCGCGGCCTGCGAAGCTCGGGTGGCGCAGGTCGAGGCTGACGATATCCGCCGCCGCACCGATCGTGAGCCCCGCCGTGACACCGAGCGCCGCCGCGCCGCCCGCCATCGCCGCGGCATGGATATCCGCACCGGTCGACCGCTCCGCACCGCGCGCCAGGACATTACGCTCCCGCCGCGCTAGACGCTGGCCATATTCGAGCAGGCGTAGCTCCTCTGCGCTGTCGATCAGCACATTGGAATCACTGCCGACGCCATAGCGCCCGCCCGCATCGATAAAGACTTCGGCCGGGAACAGCCCATCCCCCAGATTGGCCTCGGTGATCGGGCACAGCCCGGCGACCGCGCCGCTGCGCGCCATCGCCCTCGCCTCGTCATCGGTCATATGGGTGGCATGGACGAAGCACCAGCGGCCATCGACATCGGCATGATCGAGCAGCCACGCGACCGGCCGCTGCCCACTCCAGGCGATGCAATCCTCCACCTCCTTCACCTGTTCGGCGATGTGGATATGGACGAGCCGCCCGGTGGCCAGTTGCTCCAACTGGCGTAATTGCTCGGGCGATACCGCGCGCAGACTGTGGGGCGCGACGCCGACAACAGCATCGGGCAGAGACGCCGCCACGCGGTCGGCGCCTTCCAGCAGCCGCGCATAGCCATCGATATCCAGAATGAAGCGCGCCTGATCGGGGCGCGGCGGCAGGGCGCCAAAACCCGCATGGGCGTAGAAGACCGGCAGCAGCGTCAGCGCGATGCCGCTCCCTGCCGCCGCCGCGACGATCGCGTCGCTCATCCGGGCGATATCGGCGAAGCGGGCTCCGCCCCGGTCATGGTGGAGATAGTGGAACTCGCCGACCCGGGTGAAACCGCCCTCGAGCATTTCGACATAGGCGAGCGCGGCGATCGCCTCGACATCGTCGGGAGTCATGCGATCGACGAAGCGGTACATTATGTCGCGCCAGGTCCAGAAGCTGTCGCCCGCCGGTCCGCGCCGCTCCGCCAGCCCCGCCATGCCGCGCTGGAAAGCATGGCTGTGGAGATTGGGCAGGCCGGGCAGGCCACAAGCATGGCGCTCCTCGCCCGGCCGCGACTCGGTGCCGGTCTCGATCGCGGCAACCAGACCACTTTCGAGCGTCAGCCGCGCATCCCGCGCCCACCCGCCAGGCAGCAGCAGATGTTCAAAAAACAGCGACGCTGCCTGCCCTCTGGTGCCAGATGTCATGCCATGCTCCCGATCCGATCATTTTGTCTATACATTATCTCCGATTGATGCAATCATGATGATCTCAGGCGGAGAATGGCATGGCCCCACGATGCGACACATTATGGCGAAACGCGCGGATCGCCACCATGGCGGGGCCATCGGGGCTGGGCATCGTCGATGGCGGCGTGATCGCCGCGCGTGACGGCGTCATCCTGCATGCCGGGCCCGAAGCCGAGGCGCCTGCCTTCGATGCCGCGACCAGCATCGACTGTGAAGGCCGCTGGATTACCCCCGGGCTGATCGACTGCCACACCCACCTCGTCCATGCCGGCAACCGCGCGCATGAGTTCGAACGGCGGCTGCAAGGCGCATCCTATGAAGAGATCGCCCGGGCAGGCGGCGGCATCGTCTCGACGATGAAGGCAACCCGCGCGGCGAACGAGGATGATCTGGTCGCAAGCGCGCTGCCCCGGCTCGATGCGCTGATCGCCGAGGGCGCGACCACGGTCGAGGTCAAATCGGGCTATGGGCTGACCACCGCCGACGAGATCAAGATGCTCGGCGCGGCCCGCAGGCTGGAAGAGAAGCGGCGGGTGCGGATCAGCACGACCCTCCTCGGGGCGCACGCCCTGCCGCCCGAATATACCGGCGATGCCGAGAGATATATCGATCTGGTCTGCCGCGAGATGATCCCGGCGGTCGCCGAAGCGGGACTCGCCGACGCGGTCGACGCCTTTTGCGAAGGGATCGGCTTCACCGCGGCACAGACCCAGCGTGTGTTCGACGCGGCGAAGGCGGCGGGCCTACCGGTCAAGCTCCATGCCGAGCAGCTGTCTAACCTGAATGGGGCGGCGCTGGCGGCGCGCGCGGGCGCACTGTCCGCCGATCACCTCGAATATCTCAACGCGGCGGGGGTCGCCGCGATGGCCGAGGCGGGCACCGTCGCGACCCTGCTGCCGGGGGCCTATTATTTCATGCGCGAGACCCAATTGCCGCCGATCGCCGAACTGCGCGCGGCAGGCGTGCCGATTGCGCTGGCGACCGACTGCAATCCCGGTACATCGCCACTCACCTCGCTGCTCCTCGTGATGAACATGGGCGCGACGCTGTTCCGCCTCACCGTTGACGAATGCCTTGCCGCCGTCACCCGCAACGCGGCCCGCGCGCTCGGCCTGCTCGGGCAGACCGGGACGATCGAGGCAGGCAAGAGCTGCGACCTCGCCGTCTGGGACATCGAGCGCCCGGCGGAGCTCGTCTACCGCATCGGTTTCAACCCCCTCCATGCCCGCATCTGGAAAGGCCTATGAGCGACATCATTCTCAAGCCCGGCGCCGTATCGCTCGACCAGTGGCGCGCCATCTATCGCGGCGCGGCGCCGAGCCTCGATCGCGCCTGTGCGCCGCTGATCGCCGAGAGCGCGGCGGCGGTCGGCCGCATCCTGGAACGGCACGAGCCGGTCTATGGGATCAACACCGGCTTCGGGAAGCTCGCGAGCGTCAAGATCGGCGACGACGATCTCGCCACGCTCCAGCGCAACATCGTGCTAAGCCATGCCGCAGGCACCGGTGCGCCCTCCCCCGCCCCGGTCGTCCGGCTGATGATGGCGCTCAAGCTCGCCAGCCTCGCGCAGGGCGCGTCGGGGGTGAAGCCCGAGACGATCGCGCTGATTGAGGCGATGCTGCTCGCCGGGCTGACCCCCGTGGTGCCCGCGCAGGGATCGGTCGGCGCGAGCGGCGATCTTGCTCCGCTCGCGCATATGGCGGCAGCAATGATCGGCGTCGGCCATATCGAGATTGGCGGGCAGATTCTCACCGCACAGGGCGCGCTCGCCCGCGCCGGGCTCAGCCCGTTGACGCTCGGCCCCAAGGAAGGGCTGGCGCTCCTCAACGGCACTCAGTTCTCGACCGCCAACGCGCTCGCCGGCCTGTTCGAGACCGAAGTCTTGTTCCAGTCGGCGCTGATCACCGGCGCGCTGTCGACCGAGGCCGCCAAAGGATCGGACACCCCATTCGATCCGCGCATCCATGCGCTGCGCCGCCAGCCAGGACAGATCGAGACCGCCGATGCGCTGCGCCGCCTGATGGCGGGCTCGGCGATCCGCGCGAGCCATCTCGACAATGACGCCCGCGTGCAGGATCCCTATTGCCTGCGCTGCCAGCCCCAGGTGATGGGCGCCGCGCTCGACATTCTCGTCAACGCCGCCGCGACGCTGGGCACCGAAGCCAATGGCGTGTCGGACAATCCCCTGATCTTCGCCGACACCGACGAGGCGCTGTCGGGCGGCAATTTCCACGCCGAGCCGGTCGCCTTCGCGGCCGACATCGTCGCCCTCGCCATCTGCGAGATCGGATCGATCGCCGAACGGCGGATCGCGATGCTGGTCGATCCCGCCCTGTCTGGCCTGCCCGCCTTCCTGACTCCGCAGCCCGGTCTCAATTCGGGCTTCATGATCCCCCAGGTGACCGCGGCGGCGCTCGTCTCTGAAAACAAGCAGCGTGCCACGCCATGCAGCGTCGATTCGATCCCGACCTCCGCCAATCAGGAGGACCATGTATCGATGGCCGCGCATGGCGCGCGGCGGCTGCTCGATATGGCCGCGAACGCCAGCGCGGTCATCGGCATCGAGCTGCTCGCCGCCGCGCAGGGCTGCGACTTCCACGCCCCGCTGACGTCGAGCCGGCCGCTCGAAGCCGCCCGTGCGCGGCTGCGGCGCGACGTGCCGATGCTCGACCATGACCGCCTTTTCCACCCGGATATGGAAGCGGCCAATGCGATCGTCCGCTCGAGCGAGCTGATCGCCGCCGCCGATATCGCTTTGCCGGGGCTCGCATGACCGGCGACTGGCTCGAAATCCATCGCGGTGATGCGCCGCTGGTGATCGGTTTTCCGCACACCGGGACCGATATCCCGGCCGGCATCGACGACGGCTTCGTCTCGCCCTGGCTGGCACGCAAGGACGCCGACTGGTGGATCGACCGCCTCTATGCCTTCGCCGCCGGGCTCGGCGCGACGACGGTGCGAACCCGCATCTCTCGCAGCGTGATCGACGTGAACCGCGATCCATCGGGCGCGTCGCTGTATCCCGGCCAGGCGACGACCGAACTCTGCCCGACCACCACTTTCGACGGGGAACCGCTCTATCGCGCCGCGACACCGGACGCCGCGGAGATCGAACGGCGGCGCGCGACATGGTTCGCCCCCTATCATGCCGCGCTCGACGCCGAGCTTGCTCGGCTGCGCGCCGCGCATGGCCGGGTGGTGCTCTATGACGCACATTCGATCCTGAGCCATGTGCCGCGTCTGTTCGAGGGCGAACTGCCGCAGTTCAACATCGGCACCAATGGCGGCGCGACCTGCGATCCGGCACTGGCCTCGGCAGTGGCTGGCATCTGCGCCGCAAGCGGGCAGGGCTATGTCGTCGACGGGCGCTTCCGCGGCGGATGGACCACCCGCCATTACGGCCGGCCCGGCGACGGCATCCACGCGATCCAGATGGAGCTGGCGATGCGCGGCTATCTCGACGAGCCCGCCACGCCCGCCGAGCACAACTGGCCGCCCGGCTTCGACCCGGCCCGCGCCGCGGAAATCACCCCGATCCTCACCGACATCCTTACGGCGTGCATCGCCTTCGCCCATCAGAAAGCCTGAACCATGACCCGCATCGACAACAGCCGCATCGTCAAGCCCGCGACCGGGACCACGCTCAGCGCGAAGAGCTGGCTCACCGAGGCCCCGCTGCGCATGTTGATGAACAACCTCCATCCCGACGTCGCCGAACGTCCCGAGGAGCTGGTCGTCTATGGCGGCATCGGCCGCGCCGCGCGCGACTGGGAAAGCTATGACAAGATCGTCGAGACGCTGAAGCGGCTCGAGGAGGACCAGACCCTGCTCGTCCAGTCGGGTAAGCCGGTCGGCGTGTTCCGCACCCATCGTGATGCGCCCCGCGTATTGATCGCCAACAGCAACCTCGTGCCGCATTGGGCGACCTGGGAGCATTTCAACGAGCTCGATAAGCGCGGCCTGGCCATGTACGGCCAGATGACCGCCGGATCATGGATCTACATCGGCACCCAGGGCATCGTTCAGGGCACCTACGAGACATTCGTCGAGATGGGCCGCCAGCATCATGGCGGGAGTCTCGCCGGCAAATGGCTGCTGACCGCCGGTCTGGGCGGCATGGGCGGTGCGCAGCCGCTTGCGAGCGTGATGGCAGGGGCGTCCTGCCTCGCGATCGAATGTCAGCCGAGCCGCATCGATATGCGCCTGCGCACCGGATATCTCGACGTCGCAGCACCGACGATCGAGGAGGCGATGGCGATCATCGAGCGGAGCTGCGCCGATCGGAAACCTGTATCGGTCGGTCTGCTCGGCAACGCGGCGGAACTGCTGCCCGAGATGTACCGGCGCGGCATCCGCCCCGATCTGCTGACCGACCAGACCAGCGCGCATGATCCGGTCAACGGCTATCTGCCGATCGGCTGGACCGTGGCGGAATGGATCGAGCGCCGCGAGCGCGAGCCCGAGGCGGTCGCGAAGGCCGCCAAGGCGTCGATGGCGGTCCATGTCCGCGCGATGCTCGATTTCCAGGCGGCGGGGGTGCCGACCACCGACTATGGCAATAATATCCGTCAGGTCGCGAAGGATGAGGGCGTCGAAAATGCCTTCGATTTCCCCGGCTTCGTCCCCGCCTATATCCGCCCGTTGTTTTGCCGGGGTATCGGCCCGTTCCGCTGGGCGGCGCTGTCCGGCGATCCCGAGGATATCTACAAGACCGATGCCAAGGTGAAGGAACTGCTCCCCGACAACGCGCATCTCCACAACTGGCTCGATATGGCGCGTGAGAAGATCCACTTCCAGGGCCTGCCCGCGCGGATCTGCTGGGTCGGCCTGGGCGACCGCCATCGGCTCGGCCTCGCCTTCAACGAGATGGTGGCGAGGGGCGAGCTCAAGGCTCCAGTCGTCATCGGCCGCGACCATCTCGACAGCGGTTCGGTCGCCTCCCCCAACCGCGAGACCGAGGCGATGATGGACGGGTCCGACGCGGTAAGCGACTGGCCGCTGCTCAACGCGCTGCTCAACACCGCGTCGGGGGCGACCTGGGTTTCGCTCCATCATGGCGGCGGCGTCGGCATGGGTTTTTCGCAGCATAGCGGCATGGTGATCGTCGCCGATGGCACTCCCGAGGCCGCCGCCCGGCTCGAGCGCGTGCTGTGGAACGATCCCGCCACCGGGGTCATGCGCCACGCCGATGCGGGCTACGATATCGCTCGCGACTGTGCTCGCGACAAGGGCCTCGACCTGCCGGCGATATTGGGGTGAGCATCGTCCGGACTATCCGGCATCGCGACTGTGCCGAGGTGCCGTGGAAGAATGGCGGCGGGACGACGCGCGGGATCGCGGCCTTTCCGCCGGGCGCGACGATCGACGACTTCCTGTGGCGGATCAGCATGGCGCGGGTGGCGGCGGACGGGCCTTTCTCCCGCTTCGACGGCATCGATCGGGTGCTGACCGTGATCGAGGGCGTCCTCGAATTGCGATCCGCCGATGGCGTGACGATCCTCGATAGCGCCAGCCCGCCCTTCGGATTCAACGGCGAAGCGGCGATCGCCGGCCGCCCGCGCGGCGGCGCGGCCATCGACCTGAATGTCATGGTCCGGCGAGGTTCGTATCAGGCGAAGGTTGTCCGGATGGGCGCGGGCGACATCGCCGTGCCCCGGGGAACGAGCTTCCTCTGCGCGCTGGCGCCGCAACGGATCGCAGATGCGACGCTCGCGCTCTGGGATTGCGCCGAGATCGCCGCCGACGTAACGGCGACGGCAGAAGCACTGCATATAGACATGACCATCGATCGATGAAGAGCACGCCCCGCGCAGACCGCCGGAACAAGACCTCCCAAACGGCCCCCCGGCCGGGCTCGCTCGACCAGCGCATCCGCGCTGACATCATCGACAAAATCACCTCCGGCGCATGGCGGCCCGGGCACAAGATCCCCACAGAGCGCGAGCTGACCGAGGCCTATGGCTGCGCGCGGATGACGGTCAGCAAGGCGATCGCCTCGCTGGTCCTCGCCGGCTATATCGAGCGCAACAAGAAAGCGGGCTCGTTCGTCTGTCAGCCGCCGCTGGAAACCGCGGCCTTCGACATCCCCGACCTCGCCCAGTTGATCCGCGCGCGCGGCGATCTCTATGCCTTCGACCTGAAGACACGCGACATAGCGGCGGACGCCGATGGCGCGCTCAACCTCGACGGCGCAAAAGGCGAACTGCTCCGCATCGACGGCGTCCACATGGCCAACGGCGTGCCGTTCGCCATCGAGCACCGGATCATCAGCCTCGCCGTAGCGCCTGAGGCGCGCAGCGCCGATTTCGCGGCGGAAGCGCCCGGAACCTGGCTGACTGGCCATATCCCCTGGTCGAGCGCGCGTCATCGCATCAGCGCCCGCGCCGCAGGCCCCGACGCCGCATGGCTCGATCTCGACAAGACCACCGCCTGCCTGTGCGTCGAACGCTGGACTTGGCATGCGGGCGTGCCGGTGACCTATGTGAAGAACCTCTTCCCCGGCCACCGCTACGACCTAATCGCGGAATTCTCGCCGAAGTAGCGCAATCCAAATGGCCGTAAACGCGCAAAGCCCGCCTGATAAGGCGGGCTTTGCGCGTGCGATGTTATGTGCTTGGTTATTTGGTTGCGGGGACAGGATTTGAACCTGTGACCTTCAGGTTATGAGCCTGACGAGCTACCGGGCTGCTCCACCCCGCGATGAGATTGTTGCCTCAGGC
>NZ_LMIB01000001.1 GCF_001429065.1 Sphingomonas sp. Root710 | reverse complement strand
CCCATGATGGTAGGCCCACAGATCGACCAGGCGACCGGTAAATTCSGCGCCATAGCACATTGGGAAGCGGCCTGATCAAGGGCCGGATTGCCTTGATGGAGACAAGGGCGCGTAGCGCCCGCCGGCTTCATCAAGGCAGTCATGACCGGCCAGCAGGTCTCTAAAGAGAAGTTGTCGACACAACCCTTTGGAGGCTGACCGATCATGACCAAGCATAAATCTACTCCATCCGATACCGTCCTGGTAGCCATCGATATGTCCAAGCATCGCCAGGAGGTTCTGCTTGAACGACCGGAAGGCGGCCGCCGTCGTCGTATGACCGTGATGGCGACGAAGGCGGATTACGACCGGCTGGCGGATGATCTCACTGCGATTGGACGACCTATCATCGTCGGATTCGAAGCGACCGGTAATTATCATCGCACGCTGGCACATCGATTGCTGTGCGCCGGTTTCGAGCTGCGCCTGATTTCGTCGGTTGCTTTGGCACGGACGCGCGAAGCGCTGCACAATGGCTGGGACAAGAACGATTCCAAGGATGCCCAGGTGATCCTGCACATGCTCCGGATCGGCGCGACCCAGCGCTACGTCGATCCACTGGCCGCCGGCATCAACGATCTGCAGGAGATGTCGAAGACACACGAAGCCATTTCCAAGGCGAAGACCCAGACTTGGCATCGGATCCTCACACATTATTTGCCGCTGTATTTCCCGGAGATCGAGCGCTTCGCCGGTAATAGCCGGTCCGATTGGTTCCTGGCGCTGATCGAGCAGTTTCCGACCCCGGGCAGCATCACCTCGATCGGGCGCGAGGCTTTCACCGAACAGGCTTGGCCGCTGATCGGCCGCAAGGTCTCCAAGGCGCAGGTGGTCAAAGACATCTACGAGACCGCCTGCGCATCGATAGCGTTGCCGATCCACGAGGATTCCACCGCGATCACGATGTTCCGTATGGTCATCGCTCAGGCGCGTACTCTGATACAGCAACGCAACGAGATCGAACGCATCGCTCATGACGCGCTGGTCATGAGCCGCGACTATCAGCTCCTGCGCATGATCCCGGGGATCGGTCCGATCAATGCCCTGACGATCCTCGCGGAGGCCGGTGATCTGCGCCGCTTCAGCCACCACCGCCAGTTTCTCAAGTTCTGCGGCCTCGATCTCGCTACCTGTCAGTCAGGCATGTTCCGCGGGCGGACCAAGCTATCGAAGTATGGCAATGCTAGGCTGCGTCGTACCTTCTGGATGGCGACCCAACGCGACAACAGTTTTCGCGACAAGCTCTCTCGCTATGTCGCCGGTCATCCCAATGATCCTGATCGCCGCCGCAAGGCGATGACTGCGCTCACCGCTGTTGCGCGACGATCTGGATGAGACGGTAGCGACGATCAGGATGAGAAGCGCTGACCGCGACGGAAGGTATTTTGGTGGGTTTGATTGTCGCTGGCAAGGCCTAAGTCTCATCGTGATTGTCGGGGAGCGTCACGTCGGTGTTTTTGATTGTCGCGACCTTGGCGGGGCGGCCGGCGCCATGCTGCTTGCGGTCTATGGCGGTGCGGCGTCTATAGCTTTCGACGTTCATTTCGAAGATCGTGGCATGATGAACGAGCCGATCGACGGCGGCGAGCGTCATGGCGGGATCTGGGAAGACGCGGTTCCATTCGCCGAACGGCTGGTTGGCTGTGATGAGCAGCGACCGCCGCTCGTATCGCGCGCTGATCAGCTCGAACAGGACCGAGGTTTCGGCCTGATCCTTGGCGACGTAGGCGAGGTCATCGAGGATCAGCAGGTCGAACCGGTCGAGACGATTGATCGCGTTTTCCAGGGCGAGCTCGCGCCGCGCGACCTGCAGCTTCTGGACGAAGTCCGATGTGCGGGCGAACAGAACGCGCCATCCCTTTTCGATGAGCGCGAGGCCGATCGCCGAGGACAGATGCGATTTGCCCCCGCCAGGTGGACCGAACAGGATCAGGTTCGCGCCCTTTTCCAGCCAGCCATCGCCGGCGCAGATCGCCATAACCTGTGCCTTGGAGATCATCGGCACCGCGTCGAAGTCGAACGTGTCGAGCGTCTTGCCCGGCAGCAACCTGGCGTCGGCCAGATGTCGCTCCATCCGGCGCCGGTCGCGTTCTGCGATCTCATGCTCGGCGATCGCGCTGAGGAACCGCGCTGCCGGCCATCCCTCCTTGTCGGATCGTTCGGCGAACGTCGGCCAGAGCTGCTTGATGGTCGGCAGTCGCAGCTCGTTGAGCATGAGCGTCAGCTTGGTCGCGTCAATGCTGTGGGTCATGCCAGTTCCTCCGCACGAGGAGAGAGCAGCGCTTCGTACGCGCTGAGCGGAACCAGTTCGACGACCACCTCGGGTAGCGCGGCCAGATCCGGCGCGAACCGCGCGCGCAGCATTGCCATATCAGGCATGCCCTTCGGCATCGCCAGCAGCCCCTCCAGGACTGCCCCGAGCTCGGCCTCGCAGGCCCGTTCATGCGCGAGGCTGAGCAACTCGACCATGGTCCGGCACGCCATCCGCTCGGCAAGCCGTTCGAGCAGCCGGTCGAACATCCGACGGTACGCTTCGCGCGGGAACAGCTGGTCGCGATACACCAGGTTGAGCAGCGCCATCGGCTTGCGCCGCAGCGCATGGATCACATGGCGGTAATCGACCACATGACCATGTTTTCCGCTGCTCTCGGCACGGCCGCGCGGCAGCGTCATCAGTGGCGTGCCGCCCAGGAACAGCTCGAGGCGATCATCGTAGAGCCGCACCCGCAGCCGGTGCCCGATGAGCCGCGAGGGCACGGTGTAAAACACCTTGCGCAGCGTGAAGCCGCCCGACGACGTCACCAGCGCCAGCACCTCCTCGTAATCGCTCGTGCGCCGGTCCGGCAGTGCTTGAAGGACGACCCGCTCGGCATCGATCCGTTTCGCGCACCGCGCATTCTTGCGCGCGACGATCTCGTCGATGAAGCGGCGATAGTCCGGCAGATCGTCGAAGTTGGCCGACCCACGCATCAACAACCCGTCACGCACCGCTGCCTTCAGATGACCGTGTGCGCTTTCGATCGTTCCATTTTCATGCGCCACGCCCCGGTTATTGCGCGTCGGCTCCATCCGGTAATGCCGGCACAGCGCGTCATATCGCTGCGTCAGATCCTCGCGCGCCGACGCATCCAGATTGCGGAACGCCGCCGACAGGCTGTCGCTGCGATGCTCGCGCGGTGCCCCGCCAAGTGCCCACAGCGCGTTCTGCAGCCCCTCCGCCAAGGCGACATAGCTTTCACCGCCCAGGATCACATGCGCATGCTCGAAGCCCGAACAAGCAAGCCGGAAGTGATAAAGCCGGTGATCGAGCACGACCCCGGCGATGCGCACGTCCAGATCGGCCATGTCGGTAAAATCCGACAACCCCATCCGCCCCGGCTCGTGAACCTGGCGGAAGATCACGTCACGATCCGGCCCGCGCAGCGCCCGCCAGTTGCGGATTCGCCGCTCCATCGTCCGCCGCACCCCATCGGGCAGCGCGGGATGACGGCGCCGCATTTCCTCGAACACCGCTACCGCCCGGATTCCCGGCGCCGCTTCCAGCAGCGGCACAACCTCGGCGTCAAAGATATCAACCAGCGGATCGGGCCGCCGGCGTCCTCGCTGCACCTTCTTCTGCGATGGCAACTCCATGCCTTGCTCGATACGATAGGCCGTCGCCGTGCTGAACGCCGCACATACCGCCGCCGTGCGCGGCGACAATGTTTGTCTCATCTTCATATACAACCTCACCTGGTGATCGTTGACGTGTCTCCCGGGCACAGATCCCCCTTCCAGGGATTTAGCCGCTCCGGCAGATCGCGATCACCACCGCGTCTTCCCCCCCACAGGAAAAGACGCGGACGGCGTGTGGTTGTCACTCCTCGGGGCTCCGCCCCTCATCGCGACAACCACACGCCGTCGTTCTCATCTAGATTGTCGCGCCTTTCTCATCCTGCACCGCCAAGATGGCGCGCGTTGCGCACGCCGTCATCAAGACGGGAACCGAGTACCGTCCGTTCGTTGAACGGGCGGACACCAGATGGAAGGACCCCTCTCTGTGGAGCCGTGAGGGCGCAACTGCGACCCTGTAGATAATGTTCGGGCCTTCCATCTGGCATCCGTATCTCATTTTAAGGACGGTAAGGGCCACGGCCGGTGCGGCCGCTGGATCCTGTGTTTGCTATGGCCGAGAGCGCATTCCTTGACGATGGAAGCCATCTGGATCACATATCAACCAGCGCCGATCATCCTCGGCGCAATGAGACCTGCTGATCATTTTCCGCCGCTGCTTCCCTACATAGGACGTTATCGGCAAACAGATATTTGGGCGCTCCGCGTTGTCGCGCTCCGCGTTGTCCCCCGAGCGCCGATCATCCTCGGCGCAATGAGACCTGCTGATCATTTTCCGCCGCTGCTTCCCTACATAGGACGTTATCGGCAAACAGATATTTGGGCGCTCCGCGTTGTCGGGCCAGTCGGTTGAGTACCTCGACCACATGCTCGCCGCGCAGACGCTGGCCAACCTCGATCGCCAGCGCCTCGCGGCTGAACACATCGACCACCGTCAGCATACGGATCTTCTGTCCATCGCTCAGCTGGTCGTGGACGAAGTCCAGGCTCCAAGCCTCATTCGGCTGCTGCGGCTTAGGCCGGGCTTGCCGATGCACGATCATCTTGCGTCGTCGCGGCTGTTTTGTCCGCAAAACCAAGCCTTCTTCGCGGTATAGACGATAAACGACGTTCTTGCCGACCTGCCAGCCTTCGCGCTTCAGCATGACATGGACACGGCGATAGCCATAGCGGATTCGCGTCGCCACGATCTCATGCATGCGCTGCCGGACCGCAGTGCGCGGGTCTCGCCTGCTCGGGCTACGCTGTGTCGATCGATGCTGTCGTGTCACCAGACAGGCCTTGCGCTCGCTGTAGCCGTGAGACGCCACGACATAAGCTACAACGTCCTTCATGAGCGCTGGCCGGGAAACTTTTTTGACAGCACATCCTGCAGCACGGCTTTGTCCAGGCTCAACTCGGCGACCAACTTCTTGAGCCGATTATTCTCCTCCAGAACCTGCTTCAGCTCACGGACCTGATCCGATTCCAGACCGGCATATTGCCGCTTCCACCGGTAGTAAGTCTGTTCGGTGATCCCAACGCGGCGGATCAAATCCGCTACCGGCATGCCAAGCTCGGCCTGCTTCAAAACCGACACGATCTGTTCAACCGAAAATCGCTGCTTCTTCATCGACGTACCTCCCTCCAAAAAGGAAATGCGCCGGAAAAACTAACTTACCGTTTGGACCAATTTTTCCCGATCACCTCACCGCCGATCACCTCANCGCACGTCGCGGGCAAGATCGGGATACAAAGCAGGGAGCTTTCCGACCCTGGCAGCCGCATCTTACGTTTCTGGCCTGCCCGTCACCCAGGAGGCCGACACGATCTGTTCAACCGAAAATCGCTGCTTCTTCATCGACGTACCTCCCTCCAAAAAGGAAATGCGCCGGAAAAACTAACTTACCGTTTGGACCAATTTTTCCCGATCACCTCACCTCACCAGCGGCACGAGAGCTGGGCGGAGCGCTTGCCCGACCAGCCGCAAGATCTCTGGGAGGCGCTGATCGCGCTCAGCGCCGAGGATCAGGCGGCGCTTTTCGCACATTGCGCGTCGTTCGGCATCAATGCGGTCTGGGAGCCGGCCAATCGCTATAATGAAGGCCGCGTCTCCGCACGGACCGTCTCAGGCCGGATCGAGCATGCCCAAGTTCTCGGCCGCGCCGCCGAGCTCGACATGGTCGCAGCGGGCTGGACCGCCACGGTCGACAATTACCTCGGCCGCGTCACGAAGGTCCGCATCCTGAGCGCGGTGGGCGAGGCCAAGGGTGCCGGGGTCGCGGCGCGCCTGACCGGTCTCAAGAAGCCCGACATTGCGAAGGAAGGCGAACGCCTGCTCGCCGGCAGTGGCTGGCTCGCCGAGCCGTTACGCACCCCGACCATCGAACCGGTCGAAGAACCGGCGGCCATCGACGGTGAACCGGCCGTGGAGTCCGAAGCGGCGCCGGAGCACGATAACGGGCAAGGCGAAGAGTCCTTCGCCATTGCGGCTGAATAGCTCGGACCAAGCTGGGGCCTGTCGCATGGCAGGCCCCATTTTCTTCGGAGACATCTATGGCCTCCATCGCTTCGAACCTGTCGCGGCAACTCGCCGACAATGCCGAGGCCGTATGCCGCCGCTATCTGTCCAAGGGTCACAAGGAAGGCCGCTATTGGCTCGTTGGCGATGTTCACAACACGCCCGGCCGCAGCCTCTATGTCCGTCTATCCGCGTCTCCGGACGGGCGCGGTGCTGCCGGCAAATGGACCGACGCGCAGAATGGCGATCATGGCGACCTGCTCGACATCATCGCCGCCGCCCGCGATTGCAGCACCATGCGCGAGACGCTCGATGAGGCTCGCCGCTTCCTTAGCATGCCGATCCCGCCGCCGACCGAGGATGCACCCACGCGTCGCGCCAAGGCTCCGACCGGGACGCCCGCCGCTGCTCGCCGTCTACGGGCGGCATCGCAACCGATCCTTCGCAGCCTGGCCGCGACCTATCTCGCAGGCCGGCACATCACCGATCTCTCCGGCTGCGAGGCGCTCGGCTACCATCCGCATTGCTGGTATCGCGCTTCGGAAGACGACGATCCCGATGTCTGGCCCGCATGGCCCGCGATGATCGCCGCCGTCACTGATCTGCATGGCACAATCACCGGCGTGCATCGGACCTGGCTGACGCCCGATGGGTCCGACAAGGCGCCCGTCGCCTATCCTCGTCGGGCCATGGGCCATTTGCTCGGGCACGGCGTCCGCTTCGGACGGAGTGGACGTGTCATGCTCGCCGGCGAGGGCATCCCGGCCGATCTAAGTGATGCTCCGCAGGGTCCCGATCCATTTCTCTGCTTATCCATTTTTCCCAAATGCATCAATAATGAGGCGTGTCGTTTCTTTAAAATGTGACGTTACAGCATCGACTAAGCCATCGGCATCGCGAGTAAGAGCTTTTTTTACGATTTTTCGGTGCTCATTATCAACATTCCTCTTCGGGCTAAATCCAGTTTTATAGGTCAAGCCCCGGTAACGCTCTGACTGTTCATATAGCGAGGCGTGAAGTGCAAGCAATCTGGGACTGCCGCACGCACTGACAAGGGCCGCATGGAACATCGCATGATTGTGAGCCCATGCCTGCCGAGGGCTGCTGTCAGGGTGGATTTCACTACGCAAACAATGCTCAGCCGCCAAAATCCTTCCCTCCCATGCGACGTCACCATTGTTAACCGAACGGCGCAGTGCAATGGCTTCAACTTCACATCGAAGGTCTGTAAGATCCTCAAGATCATTGACGGAGAGAGGGGCAACGACAAAGCCGCGCTGATCACGCGATAATACAAGTCTTTCAGGGACAAGCCGAGATAGTGCCTCGCGCACTGCACCGGGGCTGACATTTAGCTCGTTGGCCAACAACTGGATCTTGAGCTTTGTATCTGGAGCGTGCCTGCCCGATAAAATGTCTGAACGAATTACCTCATAGGCGAACGTAGCTTGGCTGCGAGGCTCCTCCGCAAACGAAAGCAGATTATCTTGATTCTGAGACAACATCGTTGGTTAACCAAATTATAGACGAAATGAGTATGGCACAGTGCCACTCCTGGCGCCACAGTTTACTACCGCATCCGCGACAGCCGCATAATGTGACCCGCGTTAAGGGTGTCGGCGATGGGTGTGCTGTAGGATGCCGTATCCGCTCCGTCTGCGGCAGCATCATGTCGTGCCTCGGCTTCGGCAACCGGGATGTTGCCGATGGAAATGAGCAATCGTCGATGGTTGAACCAGTCAAAACCCGATTGCGCCGTACCAGGCCGTTTCGAAGCTGCGCGGAAACAGATTCGTTCGGCGCCTTATCGAGAAATGCAAACATGACTGCGCCACCGCCGATCCTTTAAAGTGCGCTCGACAACACCCGTCTGTCGTCAATTATCTGAAGAAAATAAGTCCTTGAGCACGATTGCCGCAGCATTTCGTCCTCCGGCGCCATGTATGCCGCCACCGGGAAAAATGCCCGGGCCGGCGAGGTACAGGCGAGATACACTGGTCCTGTATTGATCCGCACCCATGCGCATGAGCATGCGACGTTCGACTCCGTTTGAGCGGTTGAAGCTTGCCTCAAATGGCATAAGATCGGAGCCGTTTATCAAGTGCCCGCGCCACATCTCAGCGAACGCTTCCGGATACATGTTTGCCACCATCTGCCATGTCGCTTCGTCCAACCGTTGTCCGGCGGCAAAGCTGCTCTCGGCTTCACCCAGGTGCTCGCCTGGCGGAGCCATGCTCCTGTCCCAAAGGCTATGTACGCGAACAATGCCGGCTGGCCGGGCGAGCCGCCCGCTACGGACATCAGCGAGATTGGCCAGAACGTCGGCAGGTGAAGTGAAACCGACCGCTGTTTTCAGGCAATGATTGATTTGGCCGTCATGTCGCGCCGAAAGGTAACTGGGCGGTCGGTGCAGGCGGAATGCGGCGCTCCCGATCGTAGTTGATTGCTGCGCGCGAAAGGCTGAAAGACTTGCCCGTTCCGTTGGCGAGATGCTGTCTGCAGGCAGCATCTCGTCGAAAAGCTGCAGGATTGGTGCAGCGAACACGACTGCTCGCGCAGCCCGGAAAGTGCCATCAGCCGTCTCGACACCCACCGCCTGATTGCCGTCGAGGAGAACGCGGACAGCTCGGGAAGATAGAATAAAGTCGACACCGACAGAAATTGCGACTCTGTGGAGAGCATGTACATAGCTCTCCATTCTTCCCAAAGGTAAAGTCCAGCGCCCCGCAATCCATATGGAGTACCCCAGAAAGGCCAGATCGCTTCCTGTCTCGTGCAAATCCACGCCAGTCTCGATGGCGAGTACGTAAAGTAAAAGTCTTATCTCAGGCGTCCGAAATAATGTGTCGATCAACGATTGGGCCGTGGCACGGCCCGATGCACTCCCAGGAAGCATCCCCTTGAACGTGCGCGCGATGGTAGAGCGCTGCCGTTCCATCCAGGCTGGATCGGGTGGCGCATACAAGCTATCCTGCAAGAGGGAGGACAGCGCAGCGCTACGAGACTTCAGCCGGACATAAGTGCGCGCATCTTCAGCCGAGTAGGCAGCCAAGCTTGCCCGGGTTAGTGGCAGCAGGTCCGGCCGGTGTAAGATGACTGGCGGGCGACCGTCGGCAAAAGCAACCCCAAGTTGAGCTTCAGGTTGCACCACGCTCACGCCAAGCGTGTCGGGCGCAACGGCTCTTGGCATGAGATCGGTGAACTGGAGCACGTTTGCGTGCGGACTATGCCGGTATCCGGGCTGGGGTTCCGCCGCCAGAGCGAGGCCGCCGACCTGTTCATGCTGTTCCACCAACGCAACCGACAAACCCGAATCAGCAAGATGGAGCGCGGCTGCTAAGCCATTATGGCCCCCGCCGACTATAATAACATCATAGGTATGCTGATCGCTCACCCGGCTTTGCACCGACACACGCCGAACCATTGTTCCGGCAGATCGTCAAAGCCGGGCATGCGCCTTAAATCCGAAAAAAAGCTCGATCAAAAGCCAATTCCGACAGTGACACCATATGTTCGCGGCGAGCGATAAGTGGTCTGCCTAAAAATGCCTTGAGAAGCACTGACCTCCGTCGTGGTGCTAATGATTCGCTTATTGGTCAGATTTCGCCCCCATAACGCAAGCGACAGCCCGGATTCAGTGTTGCGAAAGGATAGTCGCCCGTTTATTGTACCTACCGCCTTCTGGCTAGTATTTCTAAGATTTTCAAACGGTGTGTAATAGATACGACTCTGATAGCCATATTCTGCGCGAGCGCTAGACCTCCACGACCCACCAAGAGCTGCCTCATACTCCAGGCCGAGATTTGTGGAGAATTCCGGAGTGTTCGTCATGCGATTACCGGTAGCATCTCGCGTAATAGCTCCAATCGGCACATCGAAGGGGAACGTCGAAGGGCCGATCCCATCGGAAGCCGCCGGGAAGCTGGTATACACGGCGTGAAGATAGGACGCATTGCCATCCACCGAGAAGCCAGATCCAAGCGTGGCACGGAAGTCAGCCTCGACTCCTTTGATGCGTGCCTTAGCCGCGTTTATCACGCGAACCGCCGGAATACCGCTGGGCAATGCAAATATCGTCGTAACTTGAAGGTCGCTATAGTCCATCAAAAATGCCGCAACATTAAACATGACCTTTCTGTCAAAAAGCATGGACTTCAAGCCGATTTCGTAATTAGTCACCTTCTCCGGTGCGAACGGCGCCGTGTCGAACAGGCCGGCATTGAACCCACCCGCCTTGAACCCTCTGGCATAAGTCGCGTAGAAATTGAGGTCGCTAGTCGCTTTCCATTGTAATGTAACTTTCGGCGTGAACGAGTTGAAACTTTTGGTCTCGTCTATGACTTCCAGAGGGAAGGCAACTGGGGGAGTCAGAAGACTAAGCTGGCTAGTTTCGAAATCACTGTTTTTCTCGTGAGAGTAACGAGCGCCAAGTGTAATACTGAATCCAGACCCCAGTTCATAGCTAGCCTGCCCAAAGGCTGCATAAGATTTGGTACGGTAAGGATCGTAGGTAAGCGTAAGATCCAGGCCAGCGACCGGGATAATGGCGTTTTGGTAAAATGTACGCTTATTATCAAGGTAGAATCCGCCAATTAGCCATTGGAGCGGGCTATTGCTATTGGAAGATAAATTGAACTCCTGTGAGAACTCGGAGTTTGTCTCCTTGCGAATGTTCAGATTTACGAAATCAGCTGCGGATGCATCAGCGTCGAAGGGCGTATTTGATTTTCCGCGGCGCACTCCCGTCAAAGAGGTCATCGTTGCGAAACCCAAATCCCAGCTCAGCTTAAGGCGCGCACCATAGGCTATGATATCTTGGAAATTCGGCGAATTCCGCGTGGAGTCGTAACCCGTCGCGTTAGGAAAACCGGATAATGTGTTGAGAAGTGGCGCCTGCGGGAAGAGTGGAGTTACCTCTTCAGCAAACGTCGATTTCTGATGAGCATAATCTGCGGAAATCTGAACCGTCAAGTTGTCCGTGGCATCGAGCTCAAGTTTGGCACGCACGGCATTGACGTCGTTTCCATTGACGCGAGTGCCGTCATTCAGATTTCGCCCATAACCGTCGAGATTGCTCGTCTTAAATGCTACTCGAGCCCGAAGTCGGTCGCCGATGACTGGACCGCTGATGAACCCCTCAGCTTCGACTAAACCATAGTTTCCCACGGTTACCTGTGCGCCTGCTCGATTGTCGCTCGTCGGATCGCGAGTGATGATATTAATAGCACCACCGGTGGCATTGCGGCCGTAGAGAGTACCTTGTGGGCCGCGCAACACCTCTACGCGATCAACGTCAAAAAACGCCCCGGTCTGATCGTAACGGTTTGCAAGATAGATCCCATCGAGGTGGGCGGCAATTGCCGATTCCACACCAACATCGCTGTTTATTCCGCGAATTGATGTCCGGATTGTTCCGTTTCGATCCTGCCCGATGTTCAAACCCGCAGAAATAAACTGCAAATCAGCAAGGTTGCGCGTCCCCGAACTCGCTATGCGATCGCCACTGAAAGCGCTGATAGAGATCGGGACGGATTGGATCGTCTGAGAGCGCTTCTCAGCGGTGACAACGATTTCCTCGAGAGAACCATTCTGCTCTGTGACTTGGGAAGGCGTCCCATTTGCCTGAGCCTGAGCTGAGCTCGGCAGCATGATGGCTGCTACGCCAGCAGCTACAGCGATAGCTGAGCAGTCATTGGCAATTACAATTGTTTTTCCTTTACGTTTATCTGAGTAACAAGTCATATACCATCCTCCCTATATCTCGAATCTTACCGCATACTCAAAGTATGTTTATGTTATTTCAACATGTACTATATCAAAATAGATAATGTTGTGCAAGATATTGTTAAAAGTTGACGGTGACATTTATTGTATGCGAATAAATACTATTACCATATTTCTGTATATATAATCACCAACTAGCCATTAGATCTCAACACCCTCGACGCCTGATCCCTCGCCGAGCGCATAAAAATAAGATCAAGCTTAAAAAAAAATACTTTCTCTCGAAAAAGATGTCAAGCGGATTGCGGGGCTGGCGATAGATGCTATGCGCTGTCTCAATCTGGCGCGCCGCGCAGTTGCCGTGTCGGGCCGCCTCCAGCTTCACTGTCGACGGCCGGTCGGAATTGCCGGATGGTAAACGGGCACCGCGGACAGCGCGGCCGAAGTCAAACCTGGGCCATGCCGCCGTCGATAAAAATTTCGCTGCCTGTCATGAAGCTGCTCTCGTCGGATGCGAGAAACAATGCGCCGGCCGCGCTTTCCTCCGAATTGCCCATCCGGCCAAGAGGCGTCTGCGCAACGAGCGCGGCGACAATTTCGTCCTTATGTCCCGTGCTCTCAAGTCCGTTCATCAGGCCCGGCGTAGTCGTCGTCCCTGGTGATAATACGTTGACACGGATTCCCGTTCCCTTGAGATCAAGCGCCCAACTGCGCGCGAAATTCCGAATGGCGGCTTTCGTGGCGCTGTAAACACTGCACGCAGCCGCTCCCTTCGCGCCAGTCGTTGACCCAGTCAGGATAATGGAGCCACCTGCCGTCATGAGCGGAAGTGCCTTCTGAACCGTGAACAAGGTTCCTCTGACATTTATGTTGAAGACTCGATCAAACTCCTCCTCGGTGATGGTGCCTAGCGTTTCAAGCGATGCGACCCCGGCGTTCGCGAAAAGCACGTCAAGCCGCCCCGTCCGGGCTCTTATCGCCGCAAAGAGGCGGTCGAGGTCCGCTAAGCTAGATACGTCTCCCCGAACTGCGGTTACAGACGATCCGATGCTTGCGATCGCCTTGTCGAGCTCATCTTGACGACGCCCGGTGATAAAGAGTTCAGCGCCCTCGGCGACAAACAATTTTGCTGCAGCCAAACCAATGCCGCTGCTGGCGCCAGTTATTACTGCGGTCTTACCAGTTAGTCTTTTCATTACTGCACCCATCCTAAAATGCTGGATCAGATCATAGCTGACCCAGCGGCAATATGCATGGCGCAGAGCGACCGGACATACCCGGGAGCGCGCGTCGCCGGTGAAGTTTGAGAAATCATATTCTAATTGCCAAAAAGAATATTTTCTGTCAACAGTCGGCGTTGGCCTGATCAGGCGCTTTGGGTTCAAACCGAATGTGGACAGATGAGGCGGTCGTTCCGGAGAAGGTTAGCTTATGTTGGGCGAAACAAACTGTGTTGCAGAACTCGATCTCAATCTGTTCACTGATGAAAACCTTCGCGCGCCTTTCGAAGCGTATAGGACAATTCGAGATGCTGGGCCTGTGGTTCGCCTCCCGTTTTCTGACGTGTATGCCATTGGTCGGTTTGCCGATGTGCAAACCGCGCTTCGTTCATCGGCGTCCCTGATCAATGGAGAAGGTGTCGGGTTCAGCGAAGAATGGAACGCTACGCGTGGCACCAACGTGCTGCAAATGGACGGGCGCGCGCATGCGAAGTTGCGGGCAGTCGTCATGCGGCCCTTGGCGCCATCCAAACTCAAGGAAGTACGCAGTGAGCTAAAGCGTTTAGTGCGCGCACGAATTAGCGCACTCGTCGACGCAGGATGGTTTGATGCGATGAAGGACTTGGCGGCGTTTCTGCCAGTTGAGGCGGTGTCTCATCTGGTTGGATTGCCGGAAGCTGGTCGCGAACGGATGCTCGAATGGGCGGGAGCGAGTTTCAATATGATCGGGCCTAATCCTAACGATGCTGACATCGTTGCGACCGCAGGTGTGCGGCCATTTATGGCAAGCCTCACACCCGAGACAGTGAAAGACGGGGGTTGGACGGACGATCTGTTCAAGGCCGTCGACGCCGGCCGACTAACGCTTGCCGAGGCAACGAGCGCAATCAGCGCTTATGTCATTCCAAGTCTCGATACGACGATTCTGGCAAAGGGACATCTTCTGCACGATCTTGCTACTCATCGCGAGCAGTGGGACATGGTTCGCGCAAATCCAAGCAAAATACCTGCAGCGGTTTCGGAAAGTGTGCGTCGAAACTCTGTCTTGCGTTGGTTTGCGCGCGTTGCAGTTGAGGAGTATGGCGTTGACAATGTCACCGTGCCCAAAGGAGCCAGAGTGATGCTCCTTTATGGTTGCGCCAACCGGGATGAGCGTCGGTATCGAGAACCGGATAAATTCGACATCGACCGTGACGCGCGTGATCAGTTGGCTTGGGGCACCGGCACGCATATGTGCGCGGGAGTGCACCTGGCGCGCCTTGAGATGGAAGTCATGCTTGAAGCGCTTGTCGAGGCCGATGTAAGTTTGTCCTCCGCACCGCCCACACCCGGAATTAACCGCGGCCTTTTCGGGTATACGGAACTGCCCCTCCGGATCGATCGGCGTGGCACGCAAAGGACAGATCAAAATACCAATGGTTAGTTGTTTTGCTGTTGTCGGCCCCTCACCCGGGCCGTCTCGCTAATAAGGCATATAATCGCAACACATCGGCAAACTGCCTATCAGACAATCAAGGTGAAGCATGACTAGCGATAAATATGAGTCTTCGGATTTCACGGCTGTTAGACCAGATGCGCCACCAGCAATACCGGCCGGGAGCGGAAGATTACCCGTTCCGGGTTCGCTTCAGCCACTCCGTGCCAAGTTAGACTATGAGGCCCTGCGTCAACAACGCATGAAGGAAGTTGACGAGGAAACACGACTTATCAACGCACCGTTTGGCAGTATGCCTGAGTTTGATCCGGCTCCGCTGCCCGATCCTGGCGTTTTGGCTCCCGGCCTCAAGGCCTGGACTCTTAATGTTCCTGGCCCAGCGGGCGCGCTTCCGATGCGAATTTACATGCCTGAAGATCGCAGGGAGGGACCTATCGGTTTATATTTTCACGCGCACTCTGGCGGTTGGGCGACCAATGATGGTCTAGAGGCGTGCGACACCGAAAACAGCGCTTACGCAATCGCATGGGGCTGTGCCGTCGCCCACGTCGACTTTCGCGTGTCGTGGAAAGCGAAATTTCCTGCCGCCGTCGAAGATTGCTACGCGGCGTATAAATTTATTCTGGATCACGCCGACGATCTGGGCATCGATAGGACCAGGATTGGCGTCGGCGGCGGATGCACCGGAGCGAACCTGGCGACGGTCGTTTCATTGATGGCGCGCGATGAGGGCATTCAGGCGCCAGCTGTGCAGTGGTTGTGGTCGGCGGTTTTCGACACTAGAAATTGCGCACGCTCATACGACGAATATGCAAACTATGGTCTGACGCGGGAACTCGCGGAAACGGTCACCCGACTGTATCTGCGATCGACAGAGGACATGTTCGATTGGCGCGCTTCGCCAATACTTGCGCCTTCACTGGCCGGGCTACCTCCGGCGATCATTTGGGCCGGCGAGTGGGAAATCCTGCGTGACGAGGCCAGAGCCTATGCTGCACGCCTTTCTGAAGCGAGCGTGGACGTCACCTATATCGAAGGCCCCAAGCAGCCGCACGGCGGCATTTATGCCAACAACCCCAAAACGGGGAAGCCCACGCGCTACTCGCAAGAGACCTTGCCGAAGGTAAACGCACTGATGAGGCGCTTCATTGGGCCCGATGATCCCCTAGTCTAATTTTCCGGCGTAGGCAGTTGGCGAGAGTGGCAGACGCGGCATGCTGCCGCTGAGAATCTGATACGAAGGCGGAGGTCGTCCGCCGCGAGCCTGCCCAAACACAAGCATTAAAACGCGCAACCGGGGCACAACGGGCCACCTAATCCGTGCTGCTCCTCCAATTCGATATGAGCGCATCTGCGCAAACGATTTACCTAGAATTATATCTAGACACATTAAAAATATTTTTTTATAGCCTTAGTTAAGGGCGTTGCGGTTTGCCGGAATGCTTGGGCGCGTCATGAGCCGCGACGGTTCCTGAACGAGCAATCGAGCTGAGGTTGTGTCTCCCAAGTTCCGCGCTCCACCGCGCGCCAAGTGAGCAGGGCAGCGCCCCAAAAAAGGGATAAGGCATGATTGAGACAAGTCTCCAAGGATCTGTCCTCGAAATTTTGATCGCTAATCCTCCAGTGAACGCATTGGGGGCTGGGGTCCGCAAGGGGCTTGAAAGGGCGTTACGCGAAGCGATTCTTGACAGCGCGGTGAAGGCGATCGTGGTACGTGGTACCGGAAAATTCTTTTCTGCCGGCGCGGATATAAGCGAGTTCGACAATACGATTCCTGATCCGCAGCTGCCGGACATCATCAATCTGATGGAAACAAGTCCAAAGCCGGTTGTGGCCGCCATTCACGGATTAGCGTTTGGCGGCGGACTCGAACTTGCTCTTGGCGCGCATTATCGCATAGCCACACCTATAGCGAAACTTGGCTTGCCTGAAGTGGCGCTCGGCATTCTGCCTGGCGCTGGTGGGACGCAGCGGCTCCCGCGGATTGTGGGCGTCGAAGCTGCGCTTGAGATGATTGTGAGCGGCGCACCGATTTCCGCCGCCAAGGGCGCAGAAATTGGCTTGATCGACAAGCTAGCGGAAAATGAAGATTTGGCTCAGCAGGCCACCGCCTATGCGCGCACTCTGACGGCTCCGCGCCCAACTGGTGCCCGCGAGGTTACGGCTGACCCAGCCGTCTTCGAACAATTCGCTACAAAGAATGCTCGCAAAATAGATGGGTTGGACGCGCCCAAGGCGTGCATCGAAGCAGTCCGGGCTGCAGTAATCCTGCCGCTGGCACAGGGGCTTGAGCGAGAACTGGCATTCTTCCACGAATTGGTGGTTGGTCAGCAGTCCGAGGCGTTGCGGCATGTCTTCTTTTCCGAGCGGATGGCCGCTAAGATCGATGATCTGCCAAAGGAAACCACGCCGCGAAAGATTGCGAAGGTTGGCATCATCGGTGCTGGCACGATGGGCGGTGGAATTTCCATGAACTTCCTATCGGCCGGAATTCCAGTCACCATTGTCGATATGGCCCAGGAGGCGCTAGATCGCGGCATCGCTGTCATTTGCAGGAATTACGAAGCAACGGCTGCGAAGGGGCGCCTGACGACGGAGCAGGTCGGGACGGCGATGACGTTACTGACATCGTCGTTGGACTTCGGGGAACTCGCGGACTGCGACCTTATCATCGAAGCGGTCTACGAAGACATGGATATCAAGAAGCGGATCTTCGCTCGGCTCGACGAAATCGCGAAGCCGGGCGCGATACTTGCATCCAACACATCCTATCTTTCGATAGACGACATCGCCGACGTCACGTCGCGACCGGGTGACGTCGTTGGCCTGCATTTCTTTTCGCCGGCCAACATCATGAAGCTTGTCGAGGTCGTGAGGGGTGCGAAGACGGCGGCGGACGTGTTGGCAACGGCGATGGATTTGGCGCGTCGTATCGGCAAGCAGCCTGTCGTTTCCGGTGTTTGCTACGGCTTCATCGGCAATCGGATGCTTTTGCCACGGATCGATGGCGCGATAGACATGCTTGTGGAAGGCGCAACGCCTCAGCAGGTCGACCGTATCTCCGTGGACCTGGGAATGCCTATGGGGCCACTGCAGATGATGGATCTGGCGGGGCTCGATCTGGGTTGGCACCGGGACGTGAGCCGCATTGAAAGCGTGCGGGATGCGCTTTGCGCTGCGGGACGCTGGGGGCAGAAGACCGGCTGCGGCATCTACGACTATGATGATAAGCGCCGACCATTGCCTTCGCCTGCCGCTCAGTCGATCATCGACGCTTTTCGCGAGAAATCCGGGATTGTTCCACGCGCGATTTCCGATGAGGAGATCACGGCCCGTACGCTGTATGTCATGGTCAACGAGGGTGCCAAGATACTCGAGGAGGGCATCACCCAGCGTGCATCGGACATCGATGTCGTCTGGCTGAACGGATATGCCTGGCCGCGGCACACTGGCGGCCCGATGTATTGGGCCGAACATCTCGTCGGTCTTGAGGCGGTGGTTCAAAACCTGAATGCATATTCCAGGTCAATGGGCGAAAGCTTCTCGCTTTCGCCGCTGCTTGTGCGCGCAGCAACCAACCGGACGTCTTTCGAGGACGCCCGCGGCAAGCTCGGAGCGGGAAGCTGATGGCTGATCGTTTCGACGTGCCGAAAGGGGGCTTGAGCGCGACGCTGGAATACGCCTCAGCCCGGTACTCCGAATGGCTTTTGGTTGACCAGACGATGATCGACAGATTCGCGGATCTGACGTTGGATCGTCAGTATATCCATGTGGATCCGGTTCGTGCGGCTGAAACGCCGTTCGGGGGCACGGTCGCGCACGGCTTCCTGACCTTGGCGCTGCTGACACATCTTTTCGAAAACACACAAGGGGCGATTGCGCCCGGTGTTCAGATGCTGGTCAATTACGGCTTCGATCGGGTGCGGTTCATTCACCCTATCCGCGCTGGCGCTCGGATAAGGGGCGCCTTCACATTGATCGACCTTGTCGAAAAGCGGCCCGGCCAATTTCAGCAAACCCATGAGGTTGTCATCCAGGTGGAAGGCCTCAGCAAGCCTGCGATGGTAGCGAACTGGGTCACTCAATATCTTCAGTGAACTTGCAAAGAAGGGATTGCATCTTGCGCGAAGCCGTCATCGTTTCCACCGCCCGCACTCCGATCGGTCGGGCGTTTCGTGGCGCGTTCAACGCTACGCCTTCACCGACCCTCGCGGCTCACGCAATCCGCGCCGCGGTAGAGCGTTCGAGGATCGATCCAAGGGAGCTCCGGGACGTGGTATTTGGTTCGGCGTTGCCGCAGGGCGTGCAGGCGACCATCGGTCGTACCGCAGCGTTGCGTGCCGGACTTCCGATTGACGTCGCGGGCATGACGATCGACCGGCAATGTGCGTCTGGCCTCATGGCAATAGCAACAGCGGCCAAACAAGTGATCGTCGACCGCATGGATGTCGCGCTGGCCGGAGGTGTCGAGTCTATCTCGATGGTGCAAACCCCGGAACTGCGGGTGGACGCCGATCCGGAACTTGTCGCCCTGGTTCCGGCCATCTACATGCCCATGCTGCAGACCGCCGAAACAGTAGCCAAACGCTACGGTATTTCGCGTGAGCGCCAAGATGAATATAGCCTGCGGTCGCAGCAACGAACCGCCAGCGCGCAAGCTGCGGGAGCGTTCGACTCAGAGATCGTGCCAGTTACGGCGATAATGTCGGTTGCCGATAGAACCACCGGTGAGATTTCGCGCAAGGAAGTCACGCTCGACGAGGACGAGGGCAATCGTCCCGAGACGACCATAGAGGGGCTTGCTGCATTAAAGCCCGTCATTGAAGGCGGCGTCATCACAGCGGGCAACGCTTCACAGCTATCCGATGGTGCTTCTGCCTGCATAGTAATGGATGCGCGGCTTGCCGAACGACGTGGATTGGAACCGCTTGGCCGCTACGTCGGGATGGCGGTTGCCGGCACCGAGCCGGATGAGATGGGAATCGGCCCGGTGTTCGCAGTTCCCAGACTGCTGGATCGCTTCGGCTTGAAAAACGAAGACATCGGCCTGTGGGAATTGAACGAGGCGTTCGCCGTTCAAGTGCTTTACTGTCAGGACAAGCTTGGCATTCCCGACGAGCGGCTAAACGTCAACGGCGGCTCGATTTCAATCGGCCATCCCTATGGCATGACGGGAGCCCGTTGCACCGGTCATGCGCTGATCGAAGGCAAGCGGCGCGGCGCCAAATATGTAGTCGTCACAATGTGTGTCGGCGGAGGAATGGGCGCGGCGGCCCTGTTCGAGGTTTTCTGATGCGGAGGAGAACCGATTACGGGTGCATCCGATTGGACATTGGCAAGATCAGGCACAGATAAGGAACAATTCATGGACGTCACGACTGGCACGGACCATCTTCTTGCGACTCTTGACGGTGCCGTCCTCACATTGACATTGAACCGGCCACAGTCCCGTAATGCGATGTCTGACGAAATGCTGGAGGCGTTGGCCGAACAACTTGCTCGCGCCGAGGTATCTCCAGATGTGAGAAGCATTGTGCTGACCGGCGCCGGTCGTGGTTTTTGCGCCGGCGGGGACGTGAAGGCAATGGCCGATCCGCAGGCAGGCGCTGCGCCGGACATGTCCATTGACGAAAAGATCCATCTTCAGAGAATTATCCAGCGCCAAACGGCCGGACGGCTGTTTCATATGCCCAAACCGACTATCGCCTTCATCAACGGTGCCGCCGCAGGCGCAGGTTTGGTGCTCGCGCTTTCCTGCGACCTGCGAGTGATGTCGACCGATGCATTTCTCATGACCGCGTTCGCCAACGTGGGAGTTTCCGGAGACTTCGGTGGGACATATTTCATGACTAGGCTGGTTGGCGCCGCGATGGCGCGCGAGCTTTACTATCTTTCCGAGCGCGTTGCGGCAGATCGCGCGCTTCAACTGGGCCTCACGAACTGGTCCATCGAGCCAGACACTGCGGCATCATTCACGATGGAGATCGCCCACCGCCTCGCCAACGGTCCGAGCGTGTCTTATCGCTACATGAAAGAGAATTTAAATCGCGCAATATCAGGGGAAGCAGACGACTGCCTTGATATCGAAGCGACACATCACGTCCACTGCATGGCTACTGCCGATCACCGGGAAGCGACATCGGCCTTCGTGGAAAAGCGAAAGCCAATATTCGTCGGAGCGTGATCGGACCAGGCACTTAAGGGCTTGTCCGGCGGGACAAAGAACTGAGCAATGGCAAGCCATACAAGGGCTTAAAATCGGATTGATGAGCTAATGGCAACGCTTGGGATTCATCAATAAAGTATTGATCTTGTAAAAATATATATATAAGTTCAAGTTAGTACTGCTGGCGCAGTTCGAACCACGCCACAAAAAACGACTTCGCGTCACGGTTCCAGGCGCACCTAAGCGGGATTCCTAGGTATGACAAAAGATCTTTTTTCTCTTGAGGGCCGGGTTGCACTAGTTACCGGTGGATCTGCGGGGATTGGGAAAATGATCGCTGCGGGCTTTGTTGCGCGCGGTGCGCGCGTTTACATTTCATCCCGCAAAGCTGAGATTTGTGATGCCGTTGCCCGAGAACTCTCTGCATCGGGCGAATGCGTTTCCTTGCCTCAAGATATATCGACCGTGGACGGCTGCAAGGCTTTGGCTGCCGCGATCACGAGGAGAGAGCCAACGCTTGACATCCTCGTTAACAATGCCGGCGCGGCGTGGAATGCTCCGTTCGATACTTTTCCTGAGAGTGGATGGGACAAGGTACTCGATCTCAATCTGAAGTCACCGTTTTTCTTGGTCCAGGCGCTTCACGGCGCGCTGAAGAAAGCCGCCAGCCGAGGTTGGCCTGCGAAGGTAATAAATATAGCTTCCGTCGATGGCATTCGACTGAATCCGCTCGAAACCTATTCTTATCAGGCCAGCAAGGCTGGACTAATCCACTTGACGCAGCGCATGGCGGCGAGGTTGATCAAGGATAATATCTGCGTCAACGCTATCGCTCCAGGGCCATTCGCGTCCAATATGAACATTTTCGCACGTGACCAGGCCGATAAGGTGGCGCGCCACATTCCCGCCGGGCGCATCGGGCGCGACGAGGATATACAGGGTGCTGCCGTCTATCTCGCATCGCGCGCCGGTGACTACGCAGTCGGGATCGCGATCGCGGTCGATGGGGGCGCGACTTTCGCACAACCTCTCGAAAGCGGGCAAGGTTGATGATGGCAACTTGCAGATAGAGGGAGGGGTTAAGAAGTGGAAACGCTGCAGTCGACTCAGGTGCTGATCTCCGGAGCCGGACCTGCGGGTCTGGCTCTTGCCATAGAGTTGGGCAGCCGGGGAATTGCGTGTACCCTGATCGAGCGCAATGACCGCGTGGGATACGCGCCTCGCGCCAAGACAACCCACACGCGAACGCGAGAGCATTTTCGAAGGTGGGGGATCGCCGATGCGCTGGCTTCCGCTTCGCCACTGGGTATTGATTATCCTTCCGACATACATTTTGTCACTCGTCTTGGAGGATATCCGCTATCCAAGATCGAAAATGCGTTTAATTGCGCTCCTGATAGAAATGAACTTTACGCAGAGCACTCCCAGTGGATCCCCCAATATCTGGTCGAGCAGATCATGCGAGATCATTTGATATCATTCCCGAATGTGCGTGTTTGCTTCAAGAATGAGCTAATTTCGGCTGAACAGCGCGATCAAGTGGTGATCAGTCGCGTCCGTGACATTGCCAACGGCCAGGAATTCGACGTCGAAAGCGAATATCTGGTAGGCGCCGATGGAGCGCGCTCGTTGGTCAGGGACATTATCGGTGCGAAGATGGAAGGCCAATACGGCTTGGCGCACGCCTATAATATCGTGTTCCGTGCACCTGGACTGGCTGACGCTCACGGGCATGGGCCGGGCATCATGTATTGGCAAACCAATCCTGATATTCCGGGAACAATCGGCCCGATGGATCGGGATGACTTGTGGTACTTCATCCCCGGTAAGGCGGACGAAATAGATGTGCTGGACCAAGCGAGCGCCACTGACCTGATCCGGCGATCAACCGGAATTGACCTGCAGTTCGAGGTGCTCAGCGCAGATGAGTGGGTGGCCAGTCAGTTCATTGCAGACAAATATCGCAAGGGCCGAATGTTCATAGTGGGAGATGCCTGTCATCTCAATCCCCCTACTGGCGGCTATGGCATGAACCTCGGGGTGTCAGATGCAGTGGATCTTGGCTGGAAGTTAGCCGCAGTGCTCCAAGGCTGGGGCGGAAGTGCGCTACTCGAAGCATATGAACAAGAGCGTGGCCCAGTACATAAATTTGTGATAGATGCGGCGGTATCCAATCACGCCACCATGGCACTTCACAGCGAACTGCCAGCGGAGATCGAAGCCGATACGGCGCGAGGCGAGGCGTTGCGAGCTGATCTAGGGAAGAAATTGGCGGCAGGCCGGCTCCAGGAGTTTCAAAGTCTGGGAGTCATGCTCGGATACAGCTATTCCGGATCTCCGATTATCGTGTCCGAACAATGTGAAAAGCCAGCATCGTCGATGCACGAGTATCATCCGACGTCTCGTCCCGGCGCCCGTGCTCCCCACGCATGGCTAGAAAACGGCTGTTCGCTCTACGACACCTTTGGTGAGGAATTCTCTCTGCTCGTCTTTGATGACGCACATGCGGGTGATGTTCAACGCGCGCTTGCCGATGCCGAAGCGCTGAATCTGCCACTGAAAATAGTAATGCTGCATGATGATCGTGTCGCAAAATTATACGAACGTCCTCTGGTTCTTGTTCGCCCTGACCAGCATATCGCCTGGCGCGGTGATCATTGGCCGGGAATATCCGTACTCCAATGCGTTACCGGCAGAACATGTTGACGGACCGACTTTGCCCTATCTCTTTGATGAGGTCGCAGGGTGGCAGTTATATGGAGAGATTTCGTGAAAACACGCATTACCGAACTTCTGGCCATCCGGCACCCGATCGTACAAGGTGGCATGCACCATGTTGGATACGCCGAGATGGCCTCGGCAGTGTCCAATGCCGGCGGACTTGGTATCATCACCGGATTGACGCAGCGCACACCCGCCGATCTTGCTCGGGAGATTGCGCGATGCAAAGAGCTCACTGACAAACCCTTTGGCGTAAATCTGACGTTCTTGCCGTCAGTCACGCCTCCGGATTACCCCGGCTATGTCCGGGTCATTATCGACTCCGGTGTGAAGGTCGTCGAGACGGCTGGAAACAACCCGCAGGCTTATCTCCCCGCGCTGAAGGAAGCGAGCGTCAAGGTCGTGCACAAATGTACTTCGGTACGGCACGCGCTGAAAGCGGAAGCGATCGGCTGCGACGCGGTATCGATCGATGGTTTCGAGTGCGGCGGCCATCCCGGCGAAGACGACATACCAAACATGATCCTGCTGCCGCGCGCCTCTGAGGAATTGAAGATCCCGATACTGGCATCTGGCGGCATGGCCGATGCACGGTCTCTCGTTGCGGCGCTGGCCCTTGGCGCGGATGGAATGAACATGGGGACGCGGTTCATTGCGACCAAGGAGGCACCTGTCCACGATAACGTCAAGGCCGCGCTCCTGGCCGCTGACGAGCGCGACACACGGCTGATCATGAGACCGCTGCGCAACACCGAACGCGTTCTCATAAATGCGGCGGTTGAACGGGTTCTCGAAACAGAGCGGCAACGCGGCGCGGAAATCACCTTCGAAGATGTCATCGATGAAGTTGCCGGTGTCTACCCGCGAATCTTGCAAGGTGGCGAAATGGATGCAGGCGCATGGTCGTGCGGCATGGTTGCCGGGCTCATCCATGACATTCCGACATGCGAGGAGCTGATTGATCGTATTATGAGCGAGGCTGACGAGCTGATCCGCGGTCGGTTGGCAGGCCTTATTTGAGTTTGGCCGGATGCGTTACGGTCACGACGTCGGCTGTTTAGCGATCGCCTTCGCCCACGCACAAAGATGGGCCGAAACGTCGATGTCCATTTTCGAAGGGGTGTACCGTTGCGCGGAATGCAGTCGGCCCTGACGAAGTGTAATAAATATTCTATTCGTTTTAATACTGAAAAATGAGGGAAGGCTAGAATTGGCAGATTAGGGAGAAACATGATCATGGTTGCCGAAAACGAAACCGCCGTGGTGGTCGGTCCCCCCCAAATTCTTAAAAATCAAGCACAATCAAGCATCCATGATCCGGTGGAGGCCCAAAAACTCGGTTTCCGAGGGCCTGCGGTCGGAGCCAATGTCCATCTGGATCTGTTCGTGCCGCCGCTGACCGAGGTCTATGGCAACTGCTGGCTAGAGAAAGGCGCGTTGTCGCTCTATTTCCTGAATGTCGTGGTGTCGGGTGAGCAGGCGCGAGGCGTCGTCGAAAGGCCGTCTCACGACGGTGCTCAAGTGAATATACGAGAGGAGAGGGCGGATGATCCAAGTATCGTCGTCAGTTCCGGTACAGCTTCGCTTGGGGATCATTCTCGATCGGCACTGCGCACGCGCGATTTAAAAACTTGCGATGACGGTCAGCTTCGCATGCTCAAGGGCCTGAAGGTAGGGCAGCCGTTTGCTAGTCGCCAGCTAATCATTCCCCGCGCCCGGCAGGAACGACAACTTGAAGTTGGCGAACTGGCTGATCAAATGGGTTGGTATTCCGGTCGGTCGCCCTGGGGCGATCCGATCGCCTCGATGAACAATACCTCTTTGATGATGACCTTTTTGATAAATGACGACGATACGGTTGTTCCGAAAGACACCGTATCACCACATATCGGAGATGCGCTGTCCATATTCGGAGCATTCGAAATTGCATTCGAGAATGGCCCAGTCTTCCTCGACCGTCCATATACGATTGAAGGAAACGTCGTTGGAGTAGGCGATAGCCCAAAGACGGAGTTGTTGTGGTGGGACGCAGTTGCGCTAGACGGAAAAGGTGTGCCTGTTGTGCGAATGCGCCATTTGTTCCGATTTATGAAGGCTTCGTCTCCGCTTTACCCAGAGCTCAGCGCAGAGTGATCGCAAATACATCGTACAACGGATAAATGCTGCATTGATTAGATCTTTTTTGGTATTGATCACATGGAACCAAGAATAGCGAGCTTAGGTGTTTAGTGCACTGCTCTCTACTTCCTTCCAGTTTACTCGACATGGACTGTCAAACATGACTGAACAGAATGAAGATGCCATGGCCGCCGGCCAACAACATGAAGCGCTCAACTCGGGAACGAAAACAGTCGCTGACACCCACAAGTTCGAGGAAGCGCGGCTGGCCTCATGGATGCAGTCCAATGTTGAAGGGTATCACGGGCCCCTTGAGGTACGGCAATTCAAGGGCGGTCAGTCCAACCCGACATATCAGTTGGTCACGCCGGCCAAGAAATATGTCATGCGGCGCAAGCCACCCGGCAAGCTCCTTCCCTCCGCCCACGCCGTCGACCGGGAGTATAGGGTCATCACGGCACTTTATCCGACCGGCTTCCCCGTCGCAAAGTCATATGGACTTTGCACTGATGACGCAGTAATTGGCACGTGGTTCTATGTCATGGAGATGGTTGAGGGGCGCGTTCTTTGGGATCAAAGCCTGCCACAAAACGCACCCGTGGAACGCCGAGCCATCTACATGGCGCAGGTCAAGACATTGGCCGATCTCCATAATATCGACCACGCAGCGATCGGGCTGGCGGATTTTGGCAGGCCGGGCAACTATTTCGCTCGCCAGATCGCGCGTTGGACTAAGCAGTATGAGGCCTCTGGAGCCCCGCGTGTCGAGGAAATCGACAGGCTTATTGACTGGTTGCCCGCGACCGTACCTGATGATGACAGGTCAAGTATCGTTCACGGCGACTACCGGCTCGACAACATGGTGTTCCATCCAACCCAGTCGCGGGTTGCGGCCGTGCTGGACTGGGAACTCAGTACGATTGGCAATCCGCTGGCTGATTTCGCCTACCTTCTTTTCAATTGGCATGCCGGAATTATCACCGCCATTCCAGACTTGACCACGCACGGCATTCCGACTGTCGAGGAATATGTCGAAGAATATTGCCGGCTCACTGGACGCAGCGGCCTTCCCGACCTAGACTGGTATTTCGCTTATTGCAGCTTTCGGAATGTTTGCATCGTGCAGGGTATCCTCGGCCGCGTGCGCGACGGCAATGCCAACAGCCCGCAAGCCCATGCTGCGGCACAGGCGCAGTTACCAACTCTTGCCAATCTTGCGTGGAAATTCGCCGAGCGGGCTGGAGCGCGTTAAGGATGCGCACCGCTGACGGAATGGGATGATAATACGCGATGACCCTCAATTTTGCTCTTGAACATGAAGCCTTCCGCCAGGAAGTTCGCGCTTTTATTGCCGAGAATCTGGACGAACACATGCGCGCGATGATGGCACAGTCGAAGAACCATTATCTCGATAAGGCCGAGCAGGTTCGATGGTTCAAGCGCTTGGGGCGGAAAGGTTGGATCGCGCCCGGGTGGCCTGTTGAGTATGGCGGACCGGGCTGGGATCTGACCCAACGATACATTTTCGACATGGAAATGGCTATCGCTGACGCGCCTGATGCAAACAACATGGGCGTCAAGATGTGCGGACCCGTGTTGATGGCGTTCGGCACGCCGGAGCAAAAGGCGCAGCATTTACCGAAAATACTCAATAGCGACGTTTGGTGGTGTCAGGGTTACTCTGAGCCGAATGCTGGATCGGATCTGGCATCACTATCGCTTAAAGCTGAGCGCGACGGCGACGATTATGTGCTGAACGGGTCCAAGATGTGGACGACGCACGCGCAATGGGCCGATTGGATGTTCTGTCTGGCCCGAACGTCGAATGAAGGCCGTCGCCAGAACGGCATCTCCTTTTTGCTGATCGATATGAAAACGCCAGGCATCACCGTCGCGCCGATCGCAACGCTGGATGGGCCAGCGGAAGGCCAGCAGGAGGTCAACCAGACTTTCTTCGACAATGTCCGGGTCCCGGTCTCCAATCGCGTCGGCGCAGAAGGTGACGGTTGGACCTGTGCGAAGCATCTCCTTCAGTTTGAGCGAGGAGGAGCTCTCGCCCCTCTGGTAAAGGCGCGTCTGTCGAAGTTGCGACGGATCGCCAGCGTCGAGCGTGCCGATGACGGTCAGGCGCTAATTGAAGATCCTGATTTCTGGAGAAAGTTCTGCGACCTGGAAATTAGAATGGAGGCGCTCAGTGCTTTCGAACTGCGGACTTTCGCTGTGGGTGCCAAGGGTCAACCATTGGGGGCGGTGTCGTCGGCGCTCAAGGTGATCGGCAGTGAGCTCGTTCAGGCGGTAACCGAATTGGCTGTCGAAGCCGTCGGCGTCTACGCTCAGCCTTTTGTGCGCGACACTTGGGAAATGCTCCGCCCCGGCACTCGCGCGTTCCGCGCTGGCCCGAATTATGCTGCTGCAATATCACCTACTTACTTCAATCACCGCAAATACTCGATCTATGCCGGCAGTAATGAGATACAGCGCAACATCATCGCAAAAATGATCCTGGGGCTTTAGAGCGCGCCAGAAAAGTATTCTTTGCACGCAGGTTGTTCTGTCGCGCACGGTTGAGAAAAATTCGCTCACAATCATCCTTTTGCTGTGAGTGAGAGAAAACGCCCACCGATTATTTCGGTAAATTAGCCGGAGAGCAATGCGGTTCGATGAGGATGATTTATCTTAGATAAGCCATCATTTCTCCGTTTTCCAAATCAGGAGAGGAACCAATGAGCGTTATCAAGCTTTATGGATTCGCTGTCAGCACTCATGTTCGCTCCGCCCGCCTTGCGTTTCATGAGAAACACCTAGCCGTCGAGCTGCAGGAGATCATGGGAGAGCAATTGCAGTCTCCCGAATATACACGCATCAATCCGTTTCAGAAGATGCCGGCGCTCGAGCATGGAAGTCTCCGGCTTTACGAGACGCCCGCGCTGATGGCTTATGCGAATGCCATCGGATTGGGACCTTCTCTAGAGACCCAAGATCGAGTCGAGCGTGCGCGGATGTGGCAATTTGTAGGCGTCGCACAGAACTATTTACATCCTGTGGGCTGCATGCAGCTTTACTTCAATTCAGTACTCGCCCCTCTTTTCGACATGACTCCGGATGAAGCTGCAGCCGAGGCGGCCGTGGCGCCAACAGCCATCCACCTCGATGTTCTCGAAGAGGCTCTCGTGTCCGGCTACCTAGCGGGCAACGCCTTGAGTTTCGCTGACCTTTATTGTGGTGCGGCGGTCGATTACATCGCCCGTGCGAGAGGGGGGCGCGCCTTGGTGATGGATCGACCTAGGCTCAATGCCTGGCTCGCGAAATTGCGCGGGAGGGAAAGCTTCCAATCAACGTTTCCAGCTATGTTGCTTGGTACGGATCACGCGTGAAGCGAACTATGGCTCCATGCGTGTTATGAATAGCGGGTCACCTGCTATCGGCCCGCGCGCAAGTCTCGTATAGCTGTACAGGTCCCGTCCGGCGATGCTGCGAATTTGGAATATCAGCAATTTCATGTACGGTGCAGTATAATAACTTAAGCAGAGAGACCCAGTATGTCAGGGGGAAGCGCCCTCGATACCAACGCGGAGGGGCGCCAAGCAACTCTTGATGGCCTTGGGGTGTCGACGACTTCGGCCTTTGTTAGGGTGCTTTGCGCGAGTATGCGCTCCTACGCCCAGCTGCAAAAATAAGCATTATTATTAGGTCCAGCGCTGCATACGATCTCATTGCCGCAGAACTACTCTGCAAGCTTATTGCCGCCGAGCGCGCGATCAGCGGGGCAGCAAAGAATGTGATCAGTGTTAGCGTCGTATAGACACCGACAGCGCGACCGCGCATTCGGTCTGGCGTTTCCTCTAAAAGCCAGATCGAGAGCGTCGGCCCCAACAAGCCCTGGCCTATACCTACCAACGCTGCGCCTATGAATAACGTTGTCAGCAGCGACGCTTGGGCAATTACTATTGTCCCTATGCCTGCGGCCCCAAAAGCAAGAACTATTTTTGTTGATGGGGTCAGGCGCTGCAGTCTGGCGACGCTGAATGCCGCCAGGGCACTAGTCGCCGATACGGTAGCCAAGGCTAACCCCGTAAGCAAGGAACTGCCGACGGCCTTCTCTTGGAGCAGCGCGCCCAGTTCAAATGACGGGGGCATAATAAGCGCATTGCCCGCGACAGCCAAGCCGAAGATAAAAAACCACGCTGCCCGTGGAACTGCTCCCGCCGACGGCGTAGCGGTTAACGCGTCAACGTGCCCACTCCGTGCGATCGGCGCACGAGCAGTTATCAGCCCCAAAAAGAGAGGTATGCCAACAAACAAAGGTAGGAAAGCATATCGCCAATTTAGTTCACCGAGCGCACCGCTCACAATCGATACAAACATGCCGGCGACGGCCACAGCGGCACCCTGAGCGCTGAGCCACTTTTGCCGTGCATGGCCGGAATAATAATCACCGGTCAATGCGACGGCTGACGTCATCATTGCTCCAACAGCCAAGCCGACCACAGCACGCGAAACCAATATGAGTGTGAAAGATTCGACCCAGATCGGCATAACGGCACTGGCCGCGAAAACCGCAGCGCCGGGTACCAAAAGTTTTCGACGGTCAAGTCTCTCACCCAGCACGCCTGTGGCAACGCTGGAAAGCGCTGATGTAAGGAATGGCAGCACGGCGATCAGCGGGGCGAGCTCGGCAATATGGGGTTCGTTAGGAAAAGCCAGAATAACGGCCGGAAGTACCGGAAGCGCCGCGCAAACGGTCGCAATGATCATCGTCGTTGCACAGGTTAATAGAATGCCAAGCTTCACTCCCGCATCTCGATGCTCGCTTGCGTTGTTCATAATCACCTAAATCGCTATGGTATTTTATTAAGCACGAACTCGCTGGGGATCACACTCTGCCTAAGCCCGAGCCGAGAATTCGCGATCAAGCTACGGGCGTGCGAGGGTCGGACTGACAACCCGGTTTTCAATCGTACCGATTTGATCGACTTCACACCTGACGACATCGCCGACCTGAAGAAACTGTTGCGGCTTCATCGCAAGGCCTACGCCGCTGGGCGTACCCGTCGCCAACAAATCTCCTGGCTCAAGCGTAAAGGCATCCGAGAGGTAGGAAATCTGCTCCCAGACATTGTATACCAGCTCGCTGGTATTGCTATCTTGGCGCACATCACCATTCACATAGCAACGAATGCCGAGGGAGTGGGGATCGGAAATCTCATCAGCGGTCACAATCCAAGGACCAACCGGGCCATGTGTGTCGAACGATTTGCCCATGGTGAACGTAGGCGAATGCCCTTGCCAATCGCGAGCAGAAACATCATTGCACACCACGTAGCCAAAAACATAATTCTTCGCATTATCAACACTCACATGCTTGGCAACGTGCCCAATGATAACGCCAAGCTCAACCTCATAGTCGACCTTTTCACTAACGCCTGGATCAATATCGTCGAAAGGGCCAGAAATACAGGTGGTCTGCTTATTGAACCAAAATTGTTTCGGAGGAATGGAGGCACCGACCTCTTCGATATGCTTACGATAATTCATCCCAATCGCGAGATACTTGCCGGGGCGCTCAATTGGCGCCAGCAAAACTGGCTTTTCAACGGTCGTCTGGTCGCTGGAATCGAGCACAGCCTGAACGGCGGCAAGAGCATCCTTTCCGCCAGCGATTAATGACAGCATCGAAGGAAAGCGCGAGGACAATGATGCGAGAGAAACGGCTACTGCGCCGTTCATGACGCCAAGCCGTGGCGTCCCGTTATCGTCAAATCGAATCAAGCGCATGCAATTCTCCCTGGCTAGCGCGATGCCTAGAAACCTAGTAAAGGCAAAAAACCTATTTGACCACAGAAAAAATACTTTTTATGGCGTGACTTCGATGCGTTTCGCTACAACGTCTGGGCATACAGAGATAATGGATTGCTGGTTTGCCTCTATGAGATTTGCGCAGGCGCGGGTGATTATGGCCGAAGGCGGGTCCGCTGCTGGTCGTATAATGTGGCAGTTGCACAAAGCACGGGACGCGCGACGAGGCAAACAACACGAGGCCTGATATGAGCATTGCTAAGATTGAAGATATCGCGTTCGTGCGCTTTAATGCACCTGACCTCGCGGAAATGTGCTCGTTCATAGAAGATTTCGGGTTCTCTAGCCTGTTACATGACGGAAAGTTGTACGGCAGGGGAGCAGATGGCTCGCCATATCTTCATGTGACAGAACCGGGAAGTCCGGGATTCGCAGGGGTGGGCTTTCGCGTTTCTTCCCGCGCCGAACTTGAGGCGCTGGCGGAGCGTGATGCCGTGCCTGTAGTGAATTCTAGCGCGCCGGGTGGCGGTGCTGTCGTTCGACTCCATGATCCGGACGGCAACTCGGTAGATGTCGTGGGGGAACAGGAATTCGCCCCCGCCAAGCTTCTTCCACCGGCGTTGGTCAATTCACCTGGCGAACGGCGCCGTCTGCGCAGCTCTGTCCGCATTTCGGCCGGCGCGTCGAGTGTCTACCGCCTCGGGCATGTCGTGCTCAATGTCCGTGACTTTGCCGTGTCGGAAGCCTGGTATAAAGAGCGATTTGGGTTACTGACTTCGGACCAGGTCGAGAACGAGGAAGGCAAGCCATATGGCGCTTTTCTTCGGTGCGACAGGGGGGATATTCCAACCGACCATCATACGCTTTTCTTGCTGCAGTCATCGGAGCAGCTTGGTCTGAACCACGCGGCGTTCGAGGTTGTCGGCTTCGATGACCTAATGAGGGGGCACAGCTATCTCAAGGCACGCAACAGGCAGCATGCGTGGGGGGTGGGCCGCCACCTCCTTGGCAGCGCGATTTTTGACTACTGGCAAGATCCTTGGGGTAACGTAGTTGAACATTGGACTGACGGGGATCTGTTCATTTCGGCCGACCAGCCTAATGTTGTCGGAGATAAAGAACTGATCGGAACATTGTGGATGACATAGCCTGGCCGTCACGCTCGCCTATTATGCTGTATCTTACACTCATAAAGATCAAGTGACCATAAATATGTAGATGGATATCTTTTTATGGATAAGCCTATACTAACTGTCTCTCATCATTGATTGGAGTGAATAATGGCCTACAGTGGACGCCAGTTGCATTCGATGATCGATGCATCCGGAAACTTGACCCTGTCTTTGAAGCAAGTAATCGTTCCAGATCCTGATGATGACGAAGTTATTGTTCGTGTCGAAGCAACCCCGATCAATCCAAGCGATCTGGGCTTGCTGCTTGGACCTGCGGATGTTTCATCCCTCAAAGAAGATAGCGCCGGCTCAAGACTTACGTTCACCATTCCTCCCGGGCGGCTTGGACCGGTCGCCGGCAGGCTCGGTCAATCCCTGGCGGCGGGGGGCGAAGGCGCCGGTACTGTTGTTGCCGCCGGAAAAAATGCGGCGGAATTTGTCGGAAAGACTGTCGCGATGCTCGCGGGCGGCATGTATTCTGATTATCGCTTGATCCGCGCTGAGAATGTCGTCGTCGTGCCCGACGGTGCGACTGCCGCGCAAAGCGCGTCCATGTTCGTGAATCCGCAAACCTCGCTGGGATTTGTCGAAACGGCGCGACTCGAAGGTCACAAGGCTATCATTCACGCCCCTGCGGCGTCGAACCTCGGCAGGATGCTGCAACGGATTTGCCTTGCCGACGACATACCCCTTATCAATATCGTCCGCTCGCAGGCGCAAGTCGAGATAATGCGCAGTCTCGGCGCGACCCGAATACTTAACAGCAACGACGATGATTTTGTCGCCCGCTTGACCGATGAGATCGCAGCCGTCGAAGCCACGGTCGCGTTCGATGCGATCGGCGGCGGATCGCTAGGTAGCACAATTCTGCATGCGATGGAGCGTGCAGCAATACGCAACATGAAGGTCTACGACCGTTATGGATCTGATACTTTCAAGCAACTTTATATTTATGGAAATCTTGATCAATCAGAAACAATCATCAACCGGGCGGGGCTGGGATACAATTGGGGGGCTTGTGGCTGGCTCCTCCCGCCCTTCCTGCAAAAGATCGGCGAAGACGGCGCGGATCGATTGCGCAAGCGTATTGTAGACGAGCTTACAACCACTTTTTCAAGCCACTATACAAGAACCATAACGCTTTCAGAGGCTTTGCAACCCGAAATCCTCCGAGCCTATGCGCGACGAGCCGCTGGAGAAAAGTTCCTGGTCAACCCAGCTCTGGGCTAGCGGGTTAGATGGCCAGGCAGGCACGGTCGGTGCGGTTTCAAGTAAAGTCCCGGATAGCCGTCGTGTTAACACCGCCTGCTTCACCGCTGTACCGGAGAGCCCGATGGAACTGACATTGACAGATGAGCAACTGATGCTGCGCGACATGCTTGCCGCCTATCTGCTCGATAATTACAGCTTTGACAAACGACAGGCGATACTGGCTGACCCGCTCGGCTGGCGGCCACAAATCTGGAAAGCCTTTGCCAGCGAGTTGGGCATTCTCGGTGCATCATTTCCGGAAGAACTCGGCGGCATCAGCGGCGGCATGATTGAAAATATGGTGATCATGACCGAGCTGGGAAAGGCGCTCGTGATCGAGCCTTATCTAAGCACTGTCGTTATCGCCGGTGGCTTCCTGAAGCACTCCGATCATCCCGCCAGTGCAGATCTCATAACTGCGATCATCGGTGGCGAAGCGATCTTCGCATTCGCTCAGGCCGAACCCGAAAGCCGCTACAACCTCGCTGCCGTCAGGACTGCTGCGGTAAAGCAAGGATCAGGGTGGGTCCTGAACGGGCACAAGGCGGTTGTCATCGGAGCGCCTTACGCTACCCATCTGGTCGTCAGCGCACGGACGGCTGGCGCCGAGCGGGACCGCGCGGGGATATCCATTTTTATCGTCGAGAAGAGTGCAAAAGGCTTGACGACGCAGGACTTCGCGACGGTGGACGGAAACCGGGCTTCCGAAGTTTTCTTCAACAATGTGAGTCTTGCCGAGGATGCACTGTTGGGGCCGCTTGATAACGGCTTGCCGTTGATCGAGAGGGTAGTGGACGAAGCCATCCTGGCTACATGCGCAGAAGCTTGCGGCGTGATGCAAAAGCTGCTCAGCGGCACGGTCGAATTCACGAAGCAACGCGAGCAATTCGGTGTGCCTATCTCCACTTTTCAGGTGCTGCAGCACCGTATGGTCGACATGTTCATGCATGTCGAACAGGCAGAAGCGATGACTTTCTTGGCCAGCCTCGAAATGGAAGACGCCGCAGGTCGGGCGAGAGCCGTCTCGGCCACTAAAGTACAGGTAAGCAGGGCCTGTCGCTTCATCGGCCAGAATTCCGTCCAGCTGCACGGCGGCATTGGCATCACGGATGAACTGATGATTGGGCATTTCTTCAAACGCGCAACCATGATCGAAAATGCTTTCGGCAATGTCGATTACCATTTGCGGCGTTACCAAGCGCTAGGCCTCGACACGGCCGCGTAGCACTACTTTGGCAGAAGAGTGATTTTATGGATTCCCGTTCATGTTGACGGGTGATTCGGTGATTCATAGAGAGCTGGCGTTGGACGGATGTCGGGGATGGATGGTGATTGGGGGGAGCTGGACCGTTGGCAGGAGCCGTATCTGAAGGGCCTCGGTCACTAGGCGCGGCGGTGGATATGCCCGGCCTATTTCGCCGACCTGATCGGAGCGGGAGATCACAAGATCATCCTCTGATGGCGGCGCGGACGAGCGAAGTCGGCTACGCGCCGCATCTGTAACTGGCAATCGCATGGGCTGAAATCACACGTGCTTGCTGCCCCTTGCCTGATAGCCCCGACCTCTTGACGGGATCGTTATTCCGTATCTGCGAAAATCCGCTTCAATTCGCTCTTGAGGATCTTTCCGTTAGCATTCCGCGGTAAATGCTCTGGCAAAAACGAGATTCTGACCGGCACCTTGAAGGCCGCTGCGCGGTCACCGACCCAGGTTTGAAGCTCTTCTTCGGTGGCGAATGCCCCCGTTCGCAGGTGAACGACTGCACCAGGCTCTTCGCCAAGCGTTTTGTGCGGGATACCGACAACCGCAGCATCGATGACGTCGGGATGATCGTAAAGAATGTTTTCGACTTCGATGCAATAGATGTTCTCGCCACCTCGAATTAGCATGTCCTTTATCCGATCGATGATAAAGAGAAACCCTTCCTCATCGATCCGCGCCAGATCACCTGTGCGCAACCAGCCGTTCTGAAACATTTCAGCGGTCGCCTCCGGCTTGTTCCAATACCTCTTTACCACCTGAGGACCTTTGACCCACAGTTCGCCCACCATGCCCGGGGGAAGAACTGTTTGCCCATCCGCGGGGTCTCGTATTTGCATTTCGCCGACTGGGGCGGCGATGCCAACGCTCTCAGGATGGTCTTCGTAGTCTGGCCCCATGTGGCCTGCGAAACTCGCGCTAGTCTCTGTCATCCCCCAACCGGTGCCGATGGCGACGCCGGGAAACGCCTCCCGGATTTTCCTGGGCAGCTCGGGCGCAGATGGTGCACCGCCGTAACTCACGGTACGCAATGACGACAGGTCGTAATCACGGCGCATCGGATGCTCGATCAGCTGCCAGGGGATAGTCGGAACACCACCGATGTGATTGATTTTATGATGTTCTATCATACGAAGCGCTTGCTCGGCATCCCACCGCCGCATGAATATGATCTTGCCACCCGAATTCATCGTCGGAATAAATATCGAAGCAAGTCCCGTGACATGGAACAAAGGCACGACCATCAATGTGGTCTCTTGAGCTTGTTCCACCCCAGTACTGTCCGAACCCGGCTCGCCTAGTCGCACCAGCTTTCGCGCGTTGGCGAAGCTATTGGTCCATATGGCCGTAGTGATGTTTCGATGGGTAGCCAGTGCGCCCTTCGGGTTGCCGGATGTTCCCGATGTATAGAGAATGGTGGCGTCGTCTTCTGGGCCCAAGGCTACGTCCGGCAGGGCCTTCGCGGCCAGATTAGGCCATTCCTTGACAGACCCGATCAACTGCTCCAGCCTCTCTGTTTTGGGCGGCAGATTTCCGTTTGCCTTGCGTGCTACATAGACTTTTTCGACAAACCCAGCTTTGGCAACGAAATCGGAAATCTGACCCAGCCGCTCGCCATCGATAAATATAACTCGCGCGCCTGAGTCGATCAGACCGTATTTCAGTTCAGCGGATGCCCACCGAGCGTTCAGCGGGGTGACAATCGCGCCCACGAGTGCGGCGGCAAAAAAGGCAACCGGCCATTCCGGCAGATTGCGCATGATTATCGCAACCCTGTCCCCCTTTTGCACACCGTCGTCGATGAGGTGCTGAGCTAGAGCAATCGTGGCGCGTCTGAATGCATCATAAGTTACAGCGTCATGCTCGTAGATCATCAATACACGATCGGCGAATTTCTCCGTATCAAGGAAAATATCACGGAGATTGTTCGGAGCGAACTTCCAGGTTGAGCAGGTCCTATCTTCGATAACTTTCTGCTCTAGTTCAAATATTTCTCCAGAAGCGGTCATGCATCGATGGGCTTCTGCAATCGACATTACTGGGTTATATGATTTTCCCATAAGAGAACCTCGCGAGTGTCGTTCCAACGTGGCGATGCATAGTGCCGCGCGCTCATTGGTCCATTTTCAGAATAATCGGTTCGTTGGCGACGAAATTAATCTCCTCGCGCCCCTCCCAACCTCGCGCGCAGCCGGCGCATTCCCTGAATCCAGCGATCGTAATCCGCAGCTTTGCGTTGCATATATGTCATGACGATCGGATGGGGGAGAATTAGGAAAACTTCGGCAGCCAAACCACGGATTACGCTGTCGGCAACCTGATCTGGTGTTAGCACTCCGTCTATATTCTCCGCTTGCGAACTGGCATCTCCTTTGCGTAACATCGCCGTATCGACGGCTTGGGGGCACAGGATCGATACCTTGATTCCTTGATCGCCTTGCGTGATGGCGAGAGACTCTGCAAAACCAACCGCCGCATGTTTGGTGGTCGCGTAGGCTGCTCCGCCGATTTGTGAAAGCAGTCCCGCAGCGGAGACCGTGTTCAGAAAATAACCATTGCCGCGCGCGCGCATCCCTGGAATGACAGCACGGGCGGCATAGACATGCGCCATGACGTTGACTTCCCATGCCCGGGTCCAGACATCATCAGGAGATGAGGCCGCATTTTGCTCGTCCGTGTCGGGTTCTCCCACGCCTGCGTTGGAGCAAAAAAGATCGATCCCGCCGTGACGTGATTCAATGTCGGCAACCATGTCGATCATGGCTTGCCCATCAGTGACATCCAAAGTCACCGTCTCGCCACCGATCGCTGCTGCCACAGCCGCGGCCCGCTCACCATCACGGTCGACGACCACAACGAGTTTGGCGCCCTCGCGCGCGAAGCGACGGGCCAGGGCCTCTCCGATTCCGCCGGCCGCTCCTGTAACGACGATCACTTTGTTTTTCGGGTCCATCTTATTTTCCGATCTCCACCGCGGCTTTATACTTTCCGAACTCTGCGCGCGCGATGCTGCGAGCGTGCACTTCGTCCGGCCCATCGGCAATGCGCAGCGTGCGGACTGCTGCCCAATCATAAGCGAGGTGGAAGTCGGCGCTCACGCCTGCTCCCCCGTGCGCCTGAACCGCGTCATCGATAATTTGAAGCGCCATGTGGGGCGCTTGCACCTTGATCATCGCAATTTCGTTGCGCGCTGCCTTATTGCCCGCCCGGTCCATCATGTCGGCGGCTTTCAGGCAGAGCAGGCGCGTCATCTCAATATCGATGCGCGCCCGTGCGATGCGCTCCTCCCATACCGAATGGTCTGCGATGCGCTTCCCGAACACTGAGCGCGAAAGCAGGCGCCTGGTCATCGCTTCCAGGGCCTCTTCAGCGATGCCGATCGTGCGCATGCAATGATGGATGCGGCCTGGCCCTAGCCGCCCTTGAGCAATTTCAAATCCACGTCCTTCACCAAGCAGGAGGCTTTCTGCCGGTACGCGAACATTGGTGAGTGTAACCTCAGCCTCTCCGGTGGGGGCATGATCGTAACCGTAAAACGAAAGTCGGCGCTCGATAGTAATCCCCGGCGTGTCGAGATCGACGAGAATCATCGCCTGCTGACGATGCGGCTCGGCGCCGGGGTCTGTCTTTCCCATAACGATAGCGACCTTGCAGCGCGGATCGGGCACACCCGTCGACCACCATTTTCGGCCGTTGATCACATAGAAATCTCCATCGCGCCGGATGTCAGTTTGGATATTGATGGCGTCCGAGGAGGCTATGTCAGGTTCGGTCATCAAGAAGGCGGACCGAATCTCACCTTCCATCAACGGCTTCAGCCAGCGCTCTTTCTGAGCCCTAGTGCCATACCGGTGGAGAACTTCCATATTGCCTGTATCGGGAGCGGAACAGTTAAAAACCTCTGACGCCCAGTGAATGCGTCCCATCTCTTCTGCACAGAGCGCGTATTCCAGATTCGTAAGGCGTTCGCCCGTAAACTCGAAGCTATCGTCAACCTGTACGTTTGATCCGGTCGGCGGCATGAAAAGGTTCCAGAGACCTGCAGCCTTCGCCTTTTCCTTAAGGGTTACGACGCTTTGCAAGACCGCAAAGCGACCGCCAGCCTCAAGCTCTTGCCGGTGAAGCGAAACCACAGGACGCACCTCGTCCGTCATAAAATCGTGCACGCGATCCGAAAAATTTCGCTCTCGTTCTGTCAAAGAAAAATCCACGTCGAGATCCAATCAATAGAGTTTTCTGAAAGATATATATATTATCTGGCCTGTCCAGCCGTTTGTGGGGTTCGCAGCGCCGTCAGCCTGGGACGACGGCATTGAGCTCATTTCCGCTGGGCGCCTTACGTGGCACCGCTTGCCCCTCTTTACACGAGCAAAATATCGCGAAGCCGTTTCAAATGGCCCGCATCCAGCCGTAGTTCTTCCATGAAATAGTCGCTGATGTGGGGGTATCTGCGGTCGATGGCGTCTAATGCCGCTTCGATATAGGCGGGATCAGCCGCAGTCATTACTGCGATGGCTTCTGGCGGTAATCGACGGCGTACTGCTTCCTCGTCGACACGAGGAGCAAAGGTCTGATCTGTCGTTGGCCTAGCATGAAGAAGGGGGCCAGATCTTATGTAGTCTTCAATTATGGACGACCGGGGTACTCCCAAGGCTGCAAGTAAGACCGCGCATACTATGCCAGTACGGTCTTTGCCCGCCGAACAATGGACGACACATGGCGTGCCCTCTTCAAGAATGGATGTGAACACGTCGGCGATCACAGGCGCAAAAACGAAAGGAAGATCGCAATAGAAATCGTGCATAAGACGGCGAATGCCGGGCACGTCTGCTGAATATTCCAGCGCCATATCGACCAGCCGGCGTTTGTGGGGCGGTCGATATGTCTTTGTAACCAATCCTTCGCAAGACCAAGCCGTGGGCGCCCCCTCCCGTTCGAGGCGAGCGCGAAGGTCGTGGACGACCTTTATTCCCAAACCGTTCAGCATAATCAAATCGCCTTCGGACAGTCTGGCTAAGGCATTGGAACGGAAGAGCGCACCCAGAATAAGCTTCCGGCCGTCTTCTGTGCCCCAACCGCCGAGATCTCGGAAATTTGCCGCACCTTCCAACATAACCACCGCACCTCCTCATAAATCAATCGCGCATTTCCCTCGGTCACCGACGAAATTCGGCGGCCCCGGCAGTCCTTATACGGACTCTGAGACTCGCATGCCGATGCTAGCCATAAAAATATTTATTGCTTGCATAAATCTATTATGGCAATCAGCAAATGCTGCTGAATGCCGGGAGCGTGGAGTGCGCGGGCTCAGCAGCATAAGTAAATTCTGGAGAAATTTCTGACGTGACCCCTGATCAATCTGATCAATCTGAAGCCTCCTCCATGTTTGGTCGTGATCCAAGCGATCCGCTGAACGACTTGCGCATGAGCGAAAAGGCGGCTCCCCTCTACGATCACGTGAAGCGATTTATCGCCCAGACGGTTGAGCCGATGTATCAGGAATATGTCCGCCTAGGCGAAGGCTGGACCGAGCGCTGGCAGTTCGCGCCGGGACAGTTAGAGATCCTCGAACAAGCCAAGGATAAGGCAAAGGCCGAGGGGCTTTGGAATTTCTTCCTGCCCGACGCCGAGACGGGCGAAGGCCTCAGTAATCTTGATTATGCGTATATTGCAGTCGAGTTAGGCAAAAACTCGCTGGCCTCCGAAGTGATGAATTGCGCCGCCCCGGACACCGGCAATATGGAAGTGCTTGAACGTGTTGGCACGCCCGCCCAGAAAGAGCGCTGGCTGAAGCCGCTTTTGAACGGCGAAATCCGGTCGGCCTATGCCATGACGGAGCCAAATGTCGCATCATCCGACGCCAAGAATATTTCGACGAGCGCCGTCCTCGACGGCAACGACTGGGTGATCAACGGTGAGAAATATTATATTTCAGGCGCGGGCGATCCGCGCTGTAAAATCATGATCGTCATGGTCAAGACCAGCCCAAACGCTGCTCCTCACCGGCAACAGTCGCAAATATTAGTTCCGAAGGACACACCAGGTGTAAACATCCTAGGACCCATGCATCTGTTCGGTCATGATGTCGCACCGAGAGGTCACATGCATATTCGATTCGAGAATGTACGTGTGCCGAAAGATAACATGCTTCTCGGTGAGGGGCGGGGTTTCGAAATCTCACAGGTGCGCCTCGGGCCCGGCCGTATACATCATTGCATGCGGGCGATTGGCAAGGCCGAACGCGCGCTGGACCTGATGGTGACGCGCGGTCAGTCTCGCGAAGCCTTCGGCAAGCCGCTGATCATGCTCGGAGGCAATCTGGAAAAGGCCTCCCGCGCCCGAATCGAGATTGAGGCCATGCGCTTGATGGTCTTGAAGGCAGCAAAAGCAATGGATGTCCTCGGCAACAAGCAGGCGCGCGTCTGGGTGAGCATGGCTAAAGCCCTGGTACCCGAAAAGGTATGTCAAATTATCGATCAGGCCATTCAGATATACGGCGGCGCCGGAGTCTCGCAATGGACGCCGCTTGCTGACCTGTACATCGAAAGTCGTGAACTACGGCTGGCGGATGGTCCCGACGAGGTGCACCACATGATCGTGGGCCGAAATGAGTTGCGCTGATTAAGCGTCCAGCAGGAAGCGACGGGACGGCCTTCTTTAAACACTAAGTCCCAACGAATTCGCGCGCTTCCGATAGCAGAGCAGTAAAATAAAGGGAAATAAAGACGTGCCAAAGGTTCCTTCCATGTTCGGTCCCGACCCTAAAGATCCGCTGAACGACTTGCGCATGAGTGAAAAGGCGGCGCCGCTCTACAATCATGTCAAGCGGTTCATCGCCGAAATCGTCACGCCCATGACCGAGGAATTTGATCGATTAGGTCAAGGCAATCCCAATCCTCGCGCATATACGTCGAGGCAGATCGAAGTGCTGGAAGTCGCGAAGCAAAAGGCCAAATCACAGGGCTTATGGAATTTTTTCCTGCCCAACGCGGAAACGGAAGAGGGGCTCAGCAATCTCGACTACGCCTATATTGCCGTCGAGCTTGGCAAGTCGCCCCTGGCTCCGGAAACCATGAATTGCGATGCGCCGAACACGGGCAACATGGAGGTGCTGGAGCGTGTTGGCACGCCTGCCCAGAAAGAGCGCTGGCTGAAGCCGTTGATGGACGGCGAAATCCGCTCGACCTATGCCATGACGGAGCCGAACGTCGCGTCGTCCGATGCAAAGAATATTTCGACAAGTGCCGTCCTTGACGGCGACGAGTGGGTGATCAACGGCGAGAAATTCTTCACATCAGGTTCCGGCGATCCGCGCTGTAAATTGATGATCGCGATGGTGAAGACCAACCCGGATGCGCCCGCACGCCAGCAACACTCCCAGATACTGGTGCCGATGGATACGTCCGGAGTGAACGTTTTGGGGCCAATGTATGTGTTCGGGCAGGATCACGGACCGCGCGGACCGATGCACGTCAGGCTTGAAGATGTGCGCGTCCCCAAAGAAAATATGCTGCTGGGCGAAGGGCGGGGCTTCGAGATTTCACAGGTACGCCTCGGGCCTGGCCGTATCCATCATTGCATGCGGGCAATTGGTCAAGCCGAACGCGCGTTGGACCTGATGGTGACGCGCGGTCAGTCTCGTGAAGCCTTCGGCAAGCCGCTGATCATGCTTGGAGGCAATCTGGAAAAGGCCTCCCGCGCTCGAATCGAGATCGAGGCCATGCGCCTTATGGTCCTGAAGGCTGCCAAGGCGATGGACGCCCTCGGCAACAAGGAAGCCCGCGTCTGGGTGAGCATGGTCAAGGCGATGGTCCCTGAAAAAGTCTGTCAGATTGTCGATCAGGCCATACAAATACATGGTGGAACTGGCGTATCGCAATGGACGCCGCTTGCGGACATGTACATCGAGGCACGCTGGTTGCGCTTGGCAGATGGTCCGGACGAGGTGCACCATATGGTTGTTGGTCGCAATGAATTGCGTTAATTTCAGCTGTTCGACCGACGAATGCGTGCAAAGCTCGCTGCATAAAGTTTTTTCGCTTTGATAGTACTATCGAGAACCACCGAAAGCTTAACTGCTCCGGATTTTCGATCGGACTGGTACATGTTGACGAAAAGTAAGCCACTTCCGACAAGATCCAACTGTTGATTAGCACTGCGGAAGTTTCGGCCGCGCAAACAGTGCGAGTGCGGATTAATTAATGTTTAATGAATTTGCGCGCCGCTTTGGCGTTTAAAGTCGGAATGCTGCTAGAGATTGTTTGATTCGACCTGCGGCCTAGCGAGGTATCTTTTGCATCTACTCAGACTTACGCCAGTGCAAAAGCTCGCATTTCGAACGGCGACAAACTAGTATGACGGCCGGGACCGTTGTTAATGGACGACTCGCCGCGAAACAATCGCCGCCTTAGCGCCAACCGGCCTAATTTCAAGCAACTCGAGATATTCTTGAAGGTGGCGGAGACCCGGAGCTTTGCCGCTGCCCGCCAACTCCGCGTTAGCCAGCCCGCCGTGAGCCAGACGATCGCACGTCTGGAAGAACTATACGGAGGAGATCTGTTCGAACGTCGCCGGGGGTCACCCGCGGCGCTCACCCCTATCGGTCAAGCGATCTTGCCTTCTGCGAAGCTGCTCCTCTTCACAGTAGAGCACCAGATCGAACGCGCGCTGGCAACCGCGCAGAGCAACGCTGGCTCTTTGACAGTCGGATTTCACCCTGCGCTCGCACACGGTCCGGTAGGCGATGGCATTGCAGAGATTTGCGAGGCCAAACCGGACATCGCTCTACGTTTTATAGAGGGGCCGCCGGGCGACCTCTACCGCCGGCTCAACGAACGGAGTGTCGACATTTTGTTTACTCCGCTGCACCCGGAAATTGGTGAGGGAAGCAACATCCAGGAGCGGCTGTGGCGCCAGTCCCTGGTCCTCGCACTCTCCGACCGACATCCGCTCGCACATGCAAAAAGCGTTAAGTGGTTGGACCTGTCCGCAATCCCTATGATGCTCAAGTCCTGCCAAGGTGATCTCACTGACTATCGCGCATTTACCGCCCGGATGGGTGACCTGCCGTTCGAATGCAACCTCCACGAGGTTTCGCGCGGTACACTCATCGAACTGGTGCGGCGCGGGATCGGCGGTACACTCCATCTGGCTTCGGCGGCCCTACCGCGTTCCGGGATTCGCTATATTCCTATCGATGAGGACGATGCCGTCCTGTGGATCGAGGCGATCTGGCCGAAGCATGGTCGGAATCCCTTACGTCACCGATTGCTGGGTTCCGTGCGGAGCCATGCATCTCGTCGGACGCCCTCAGCGATCCGTCTCCGCCCGGCTGATCAATTCGCAAGCGTCGATCTCAACGACGTCGGCAAACTGGTCGAGCAATGTCACACTCGGTGACACCCTGCACATCTCGATCGATTCAAATGGTGCGCACTCACCCCGAGAACATGTGCCATCTCCTCCTGGGTGAGCTCCGTCTCTTTCCGAATTCGTCGAAGATTGATCGCGCGATTTTCCCGGAGATCCGTCCGGCATTTAATCACGCGATAAGAGCGATCGTTCCGATTCGGAATGCACCGAGGTGCGCCAACACTTCAACCAGTTCGACCATATCATTGTCACCCCGTCCTCGATCACCACGCCACGCCGAGACCGAGCGTCTGATCGAATTGGCACGCCGGTTTCTGGACCGACGCGATGAGGGAATTCTCGTTGCATACGTCGACCACGCGATCGAGACGCTGCACATTTCCGCCAAAGCTAATCCGGATCTCTAGTTCTACGGCACCGACCGGACTTCACCCCATGCCGGCAGAACCAGATCGCGGCTCACCAACACTTGCACTCTCGCCCCCGGCCGGACTGTGATAGTCGGCTGCACATCGAGTTGGCGACTGACAATCTTGTCGCCCGCATTCTCGACCGACCGACCGGCACTTTCTCGGATTGCGTAGGCGATGTCGCTATTGTCGCCGCCGCCCACCGTCGCCGCATTGGCAACGACGCCGAACAGCGTCGAGAGCAATCCCGCCATCAGCAGCTTGCCGGTATGGTTGTTGACGCGATCGGCGAATCCAGACTGACCCGCCGCGTCCGTGCCCATAAGGCGATCAAGGTCAATCGAACGGCCATCGGCGAAAATCATCCGCGTCCAGACCACCAGCGCACGCGACTGGCCATAAGTCACCCGCGCATCATAGACGCCGATCAGCCTCGTTCCTTGCGGCACGAGGCGGGTTCGGCCGCTGACGCTATCGAACACATCCTCGGTCACCTGCGCCACGACCTGGCCGGGAAGGTCCGAAGACAGGCCGGTAATGAGCGCCGCGGCGATCGTCGAACCTGCCGAGACGACATAGCGACCGGCCGGATCGGTGACCCGACCGCTGTTCACGCTGGGCTCGCGCCCGCCGCCCGCCACGAACGCGGCTTTCCGCGCCTGGGCATCGCCATTGGCCCCGGCTTCAGGCGTATTGGTCGTCGCCTGACCCTGAAGAGGCGATGCGTCTTGCGCCGCTGGCGTCCCGGAAGAGTGCCCACCTTCGCCCGCCCCTGCGAACAGCTTGCTCGCCCGCGCGCTGTCGCGCTGCTGGCGTTGGCGCTGCCGATCCACGCTGGCTTCATTGTTGATCGTCGTCGGCGCGGACGGCGTACCGGTCGCTGGCGGCGGTGTGATCGGCTCAGTCGCAGCCGGTGGTGCGCCAAGGTTCGCCGAGGCTGTCCGCGCCAGGTCACCATAATCCTTGGGCGCGTCAGCAAGGGCATTCGTATTGCGGCGCTCGACCGAAACGGTCTCCTGGGGTGCTGGGCTGTAATGACCTGCGGTTAGGCTGTAACCGAGCGCGGCCGCGACCCCGAGCGCGCTGACGCCGCACAGCCCGGTCAAAGCCTTGCGCGACAGGCGTCGCGGCGTCGGCGCCGGCGCCCGCGTCGCGATCGGCGGACGGGGCGCGGTGGGATCGCTTGGCGGATGATCTTCGTCGCGGCTCATGAGCGCTGCTGCCGGCTCCGTGTGCGCTCGATCCGCACGATCTGTTGCCGCTTGCTGCCAAGGCGCAGCTCAGCGACCGAGAACAAGCGATCGACCACCATGTAGCGGCCCGACACGCGGTAATTGACCAGTTCGGCCTTCTTCTCGCCGATCAGGAAGAGCGGGGGCAGCTCGCTCTGCGCGATCGTCTCGGGGAACAGCAGATAGGTCTTGGCCCCATCGTCGAACACCTCGACCGGCTTCCATGGCGGGTTCGCGCCCGACAGCCGGTACGCGAAATCGAGCTTGGCCGGATCGATGCCGGTCTGGACCTGCGTGTTGGCGACCGCCGCCGCGGCCTCGATCCTGGCCCGTATCGCGATCAGCTCGTCCTGCGGATAGGACCAGCCGACGCTCGCCATATAAGTCGCCGACGTCGAGCGCAGCTCGACATGGTAGGTTCGCTTGTCGGTGTTGATGACCAGGTTGGTCCTGAGACCCGGATCGGTCGGCTTGACGAGGATATGCGTGCGGCGACCGGCCCCACTGCCGCTCGCCGCCTCGCCGATTACCCAGCGCACGGTATCGCCCGCCGCCACCGCGCCCGTGTCCGAGAGCGTCTCGCCGTCCTGCAGCACGATATCGGTGACCTGGCCGACCGCGGCATAGACCTGATAGAGGCCGCCCGGCGCATAGACGAACAACTGGGTCGCACCCTGCCAGCCCGCAGAGCGCGGACTGACCCGCGCCGCTTCGGTCGCAGCGGCGACCGGCCGCGCCGACGACGATGCAGTCTGTGCGAGTGCTGGCGCGGCCGCCAACAGAAACGGTAATGCGATGGGAACTATGCGCATGGTCATTCTCCGAGATCTTGCGACCAGTTGATCGCGTGGACGTAGAGGCCGAGCGGATTGCGGCTGAGCGTCGCCGCATCGCTGGGTGTGCGGATCACGATGGTCAGGATTGCCGACCAATGGGTAGTCGCCGCGAGTTGGCCGTGCTCGTACCGGCGCTCGTCCCAGGCGACGCGGAAGCTGTCGCCGGACGCGCGGACCACATTCTTTACGTCCACCGAAATCTGGCGGTCGGCCAATTCAGCGAACGGGTCATTTGCGCGGGCATAATCGTTGAGCCCCGCCGCGCCCTGCTCGGTCGTGAAATCATAGGCGGCCGCAAGATTCTGCCGGAGCACGATCGGATCGGCGGGCCGCGACCGGACATTCTCGATGAAACGCGCGAGATGCCAAGCGATCTGCGGATCGGTCGGCCGATAGTCCGTCGTCGCCGGCGCGACCGAACGCGCAGCACCCAGGCGATCGACCTCGACGATATAGGGCACGATATGCGAGCCGAAGCGCAGCCTAAGATTGTCGACGACCGACAGCGACAGCAGCGCGGTCGCGCCGAAGGCCATCAATCGCCAACTATGCGCCTGCACCCGCGCCGAGCCGATGCGATCGTCCCACGCCTGACCGGCGCGCTGATAAGGGGTTTCAGGAACGGGCTCGCGGCCGAAGCGCGATGAGGGGCGGCGAAACGGGTTCATGAACGATCCTCCAGCGAGATGTGGGCTGATCCGCCGTGATGGTCGGAGGACCGCAAGGTGTGGGCGGCGAGCGTCGCGCCCTGGATCATCGCCTGTCGGCGACGGAGCTGCTTGGCCCAGGCCGGGGCGGATGCCTGCGCTGGTGGCGCAGCCACGGCCGGCTCACCACCCTCCGCTCCAAGCGCCGCGCTGCTCTCGCCACCGCTAGGTGCCGGTTCAGCTTCGGACGCGGCGGGTTCCGTACCACCGCCACCTGCGCTCCCGCCACCGCCGCCACCTCCCGGCGCCCCGGACGGCGGGGGAACCGTCGGAGCGCCGCCCGTCGGCGCCGGGGGAGCGGGTGGCGCCGACGAGGATCCGCCTGGCCCAGAAGCACCAGAGGCGCGCGAGCCAGCGGACCGGGAGAGGGTTGAAGCCGCAGCGGAGCCCGCCCGTCCGGCAAGGCCCGCAGCGCCCGCCACGCCCATCGTGGCGGCAGCTCCGATCCCGGCGACGGTGGCGCCGGCAGCGACCGCCGCGCCGGCCCCAAGTTGCGGGCCGCCCGAGATGAGGCCGGAGGCAATGCCGGGGCCGAAGATGGCGAGACCAAGAAGCGTGAGCGCGGCAAGCGCGAGGCTGGCGACCTGTTCGAGCGTCGGCTGCGCGCCGCCGAAATCGATCACGAAGTCGCGGAAGATGGTGGAGCCGATCCCGATGATCACCGCGAGGACGAGCACCTTGACGCCGGTCGCCATCACATTGCCGAGCACCCGTTCGGCGAGAAAGGCGGTGCGACCGAAGAGCCCGAACGGCACCAGCACGAACCCCGCCAGCGTCGAGAGCTTGAACTCGATCAGCGTGACGAACAGCTGGATCGCGATGATGAAGAAGGCGAGCAGGACGATCGCCCAAGCGAGCAACAGCACCGCGATCTGGACGAAGTTGGTGAAGATGCCGACCGGGCCGACCAAGAGCGAGGCCTGGTCGAGCAAAGGCTGCCCGGCATCGATCCCGATCTGTGCGATCTTGCCGGGATGGAGCAGATCGTCCGCACTACCCGAGCCGGCAGCCTTCAGGCCGATGCCGGAGAAGCTTAGATAGATGATCTTGGCGAGGCCGTTCCAATTCGCGATCAGGAAGGCAAAGAAGCCGACCTGCAGCGTCTTTTTGACCAGCCGCGCGACGATGTCGTCACCTTCGCCCCAGGTCCAGAACAGGAGCGCCAGCGTTACATCGATGACGATCAGCGAGCTTGCCAGAAACCCGACGTCGCCATGGATCAGACCGAAGCCTGAATCGATGTAGCGCGCGAACATGTCGAGGAAGCGGTCGATGACGCCCGTGCCTTCGCCCATGGCTCAGTGCTCCCATGTCGTTGAGGGCGCACCGGCGCCGGCCGGAACGGTCAGCGGATTGGCGGGCGCGGGTTCGATCGGCGCCGGCTCAACCGGCACCACCAGGCTACGACTCTCACCCATGAAGCGGCGCCGGTTCACTTCCCACGCCGCCCGGCAACGCGCGTCGTCGGTATCGGCGGGAAGCGTCCGGCAGCGCGTGAGCTCGGCGAGGAGCGGATCGACGTTCGGCTTCGCCGGTTCGCCCGTGGTGTCGCCGACCCGATAATGTGCCGCCGGCGGCTGAGCGCCACTGAGCGTGATCAGCACGGCTACGCCGGTCGTCGCGGCGGCAGCGGCGATCGCCGCCGATCGCCAGCCGAGCGCGGCGAACCGGCGGCGCGGCTTCGCAGGCTGTTCCTCTTCAGTCATGGAACAGGCTGACGCTTTGCGCGACATAGCCCGTGCCGCGCGCGAGGAACCGCTTTGTCTGCTCGCGGCCCTGCGCTTCGTCGGCCGCAGCGCGTGCGGACTCGATCGCCGTGGCCCGCGCCTGCGCCGCCAGCATCGCGGTGAGATCTGCAAGCTGGCGCGTTTGCAGTGCGATCAACTGATTGCCCGCCTGCGCCGCCTGCAGCGCACCCGTCGCGCCCTGGCTCGCGGTCACCAGCGTGCCCGCCTGGGTCCGTGTACCGTCGAGATTGCCGGTGACGGTGGCGCCGGTCCGTAGCGAATCCTGATAGGCCGCGAGAGCGTCGGTCCAGCGCGTCTGCGCATTGGTCACCAGGGTGCCCGACGAGGTGCCGGACAGCGAGCCCGCCGGATAACGCTGGCGGAACACCTGGTCGATGTCCTGCACCCGATAGGCGATCTGCTGCGCCTGGGTGATCAACGCCCGCGTTCGGTCGATGTCCTGCTGGATGCTCGACAGGACCGAGGTCGGCAGGTTGGTGAGATTGCGCGCCTGGTTGATCAGGCTTTGGGCCTGATTCTGGATCTGGGTGATCTGGTTGTTGATCTGCTGGAGGCTGCGCGCCGCCGTCAGCACATTCTGCGCATAGTTGGTCGGATCGTAGACGATGCCGCCGAACTGGGCGCTTGCGGGGGAACTCAGCGCCAGCGCGAGCGCAGCGGCGCCGAGAGCGAGCTTGGTGGTACGCGGACGGGTCATGGAACAACCTCCTCGGGCTTGAGCGATTCTGTGGTGAGAAATTCGGCGGCCCAGCCGAGACCGCGGTGGCGCGCCCAGGCAGCCGCAAAGCCCTCGGTCCCATGCTGCTCGACCAACGCGGTGATGGCGTTCAGGTCGGTGCGCGACGACGCTGCCGTGAAGGCGAGCGCGACCGGTCCAAGGCCCAGGTCGAACAGTCGATTGCCGAGCGCGGATTGGCAATAATAGTCGCGCTTCGGCGTGGCCGAGGCGATGATCTCGATCTGCCGGTCGTTGAGCCCGAACCGGCGATAGACGCCGAGGATCTGGGGCTCGAGCGCACGCTCATTGGCGAGGAACAACCGCGTCGGGCAGCTCTCGATGATCGCCGGCGCGATCGCCGAGCCTTCGATGTCGGCCAGGCTCTGCGTCGCGAACACCACGCTCGCATTCTTCTTGCGCAGCGTCTTCAGCCATTCCTTGAGCTGGCGGCCGAACAGCGGGTCGTCGAGCGCGAGCCAGCCCTCGTCGATCAGGATCAGGGTCGGGCGACCGTCGAGCCGCCGCCCGATCCGGTGGAATAGATAGGCGAGCACGGCCGGCGCGGCCGGCGTGCCGACCAGCCCCTCGGTCTCGAACGCCTGAGCATCGCTGTCCCCGAAATGCTCGATATCGCCGTCGAGCAGCCGGCCATAAGGACCGGCCAGCGTATAAGGCGCCAGCGCGCGCTTCAGGCCGGACGCCTGGATCAGCACGGTGAGGCCCGTAAGGGTGCGTTGCGCAACCGGCGCATCGGCGAGGCTGCCCAGCGCCGTCCAGAGATGCTCCTTCACCTCCGGGGTGATCGCGAATCCCTCGCGGGCCAGGATCGCGCCGAGCCAGTCCGACGCCCAGGCCCGTTCGTCGGCTTCGTCGATCCGCGCCAGCGGCTGCAGCGAGAGCGGCGCGGCGCCGCCACCGAGGGCGCCGCCGAGATCGTGCCATTCGCCGCCGACCGCCAATATCGCCGCGCGGATCGAGCCGCCATGGTCGAAGGCGAAGACCTGGGCGCCGCGGTAGCGGCGGAACTGCAGCGCCATGAAAGCGAGGAGCACACTCTTGCCCGATCCGGTCGGACCGACGACGAGGGTATGACCGATGTCGCCGACATGGAGTGAGAAGCGAAACGGCGTGCTGCCGAGGGTGCGCGCATGGAACAGCGGCGGGTCATTGAAATGCCCGTCGCTGGTCGGCCCCGCCCAGACCGCCGACACCGGCATGATATGGGCGAGGTTCAGCGTCGAGATCGGCGGCTGCCGGACATTGGCGTAGGGATTGCCCGGCAGCGAGCCGAGCCAGGCTTCGAGCGCGTTCAACCCTTCGGCGATGCAGGCGAAATCGCGGCCACGCACGATCTTCTCGATCGCCTGCAGCCTGAGATCGGCATCCCGCGGGCTGTCGCCCAACACCGTGATCGTCGTGGTGACATAGGCATAGCCCGCGATATCGGCGCCGAGATCCTGGAGCGCCGCATCGGCCTCCGCCGACTTGTTAGCCGCGTCGCTGTCGACAAGGACGCTCGCCTCGTTGGTCAGCACCTCCTTGATGATCGCGGCCAGGCTCTTGCGCTTGGAGAACCAGAGCCGGCGGATGCGCGTCAGCATGCGCTGCGCCGACACCTTGTCGAGGCAGATCGCGCGCGTCGTCCAGCGATAGGCGAAGCCCAGCCGGTTGAGCTCGTCGAGCATTCCAGGCACCGTCGCCGCCGGAAAGCCGGTGATCGACAGGCAGCGCAGGTGCTTGGCGCCCAGCTGCGGGGCCAGTCCGCCGACGAGCAGTTCGTCGGCCAGGAGCGCGTCGAGATGCATGGGCGTCTCGGGGACCGCGATCTGCTGGTCGTGGGTCGAGATCGTCGAATGCAGATAGGTGAGCGTCTCGGCCGGCGACAGCCAGACCGCCTCGGGCATGACGCCCTCGATCATGTCGAGCACCCGGCCCGTCTCGCGCTCGAAATCGTCGAGATGGTCGGCGGCCGTCGCGACGCCCTCGGCCCCGCCTTCATAGAAGAGCGATGACGCCTTCGACGTATCGTCAGCCGGGGGCAGCCATTGCAGCGTCAGATAATAAGCACTGGTGAAGTTGGGCCGGGTGATGTCGCCGCCTTCGAACAGGTCGCGCCGTTCTTCGTCGATCAGCATCGAGACCGGATCGGCGAAGCCGTCCGAGACGGGATAGCCGGGCGACGCCGTACGTTGCGCCTCGACATAGATCGCCCAGCCGGTGCCGAGCCGCTTCAAGGCATTGTTGAGCCGCGCCGAGGTCGCGATGAGTTCGGCCTGCGTCGCGCTGTCGAGATCGGGCCCACGAAACCGCGCGATGCGCAGGAAGCTGCCATCCTTGTTGAGGATGATGCCGGGTGCGATCATCGCCGCCCAGGGCAGGAAGTCGGAAAGCCGCGACGCGCGGCGGGCATGTTCGCGCAGGAACAACATGGGGCTTAGCTTTCGAACAGGGTGGGAAGCGCGATGTGACGGCGGGCGACAGGGAGGATCTGCGCGTCACGGCGGGCGGCGAAGACGGCGAGGCCATGGCCGACCACCGCCATCACAATGCCGGCGATCCACAAGCGCAGACCGATTCCGACCGCGGCCGCGAGCGTCCCGTTGACGATTGCGAGCGCGCGCGGCGCCCCCGCCAGCAGGATCGGCTCGGCCAGCGCCCGATGCACCGGCGCCGCGAACCCGGGCAGATCCTCTTGCATCAGACCAGCGCCCCGCCACCGAAGCTGAAGAAGCTCAGGAAGAAGGACGAAGCGGCGAAGGCTACCGACAGGCCGAACACGATCTGGATCAGCTTACGGAAACCGCCCGAGGTGTCGCCGAACGCTAGGGTCAGGCCGGTGATAACGATGATGATCACGCCGATGACCTTGGCGACCGGACCCTGCACCGAGTCGACGATCGACTGGAGCGGCGTCTCCCAGGGCATGCCCGAGCCGCCGGCCCAGGCCGGCGACGAGGTGAGGATCGCGGCAGCGAGAAGGCCAGCGCGCTGGAGGTTTTGCAAACGGGTCATGAGGCTGCTCCTGTGACAAGGTGGATGGTGAGAAGGCGGTAGGTGCCGTCGGGCTCGAGGCCCTCGACGCGGACCAGTTCGGACAGTCGGCGCTCGACGCCACGCCCGGTCAGCACCGCGATCACGTCGATCGTCTCGGCGATCAGCGCACGGGGCACATGGGTGATGGCTTCGAGAATGAGCTGCTCGAGCCGGTGCAGCGCGGCGGTCGCGGTCCCGGCGTGGATCGTTCCGATCCCGCCGGGGTGGCCGGTGCCCCAGGCCTTCAGCAGGTCGAGCGCTTCCGGGCCACTCACCTCGCCGATCGGAATGCGATCGGGACGCAGGCGCAGGCTCGAGCGCACCAGGTCGGTCATCGTGACGCCCGGTGCGGTGCGCAGCGCCACGACGTTGGCCGCGTCGCAGCGCAGCTCGCGCGTGTCTTCGATCAGGATGATCCGGTCGCTTCCGCTGGATGCGACGCCGAGTAGCGCATTGGTGAGCGTCGTCTTGCCGGTCGACGTGCCGCCGGCGACGAGGATGTTCGCGCGCGTTTGGACGGCTTGCGCAAGGTATGCCGCCGCCGTCGCCGTCATCGTGCCGGCAGCCACATAGTCTGCCAGCGCGAGCGGCAGGCTGGCCGGCCGGCGGATCGAGAAGACCGGCTCGGTCACCACCGGTGGAAGCAATCCCTCGAACCGCTCGCCGCCTTCCGGCAGCTCCGCCGAGACGCGCGGAGCACCCCTGTGAACCTCAGCGCCGACATGATGCGCGACAAGCCGAATGATACGCTCGGCCTGAAGCGGGCTCAGTTTCTCGTCGGTCGCCGCGATGCCGGTGTCGAGGTGATCGACCCATAGTCGCCCATCCGCATTGAGCATGATCTCGGCGACGTTCGCGTCATCGAGCCAGGCCGCGATCGCCGGGCCGAGCGCGGTCCGCAGCATCGCGGTTCCGCGTGCGTGAACGATAGCCGATGGCTGGGTCACTTGAGGCTGTCTCCGTGGATCGAGAGCCGCACGAGCGGCGCCGGAGACAGGTAAAGAATGCCAAATTCGGCCGCCTACAACAGCATTCCACGGGCGTCGTACGGCCGGCGAGGTCTGGATATATTGGCGCGGACCAGAAACGCGCGCGCTCGCCGGGTGGACCTTATTTCAACGGGAATTCGGCGCGAATCAGCCGGTCGTCAAACGCAGTCGCCAGCGCGGCGCGGAAGCCTATGTTCTTCCTCAGGCGGCCGACGACGACTTGCGCCGTCGCTTCGGGTTATCGGCAAGCTCGACCCAAACCGGTGCATGGTCGCTGGTCTTCTCCCAACCACGAACATGACGGTCGACCTGCGCATCCACGAGCCGATCAGCCAGCGCCGGGCTCAGCAGCAGATGGTCGATACGAAGTCCGGCATTGCGGGCATAGGCGTTCCGGAAATAGTCGAAGAAGGTATAGATCACCTTGCCCGGGTGGATGGTCCGCAGCGCGTCGGTCCAACCCTATTCGAGCAACCGGAAATATCCGCCGACTCCGCCAGCATCGGCGTCAGGATGACAGCTTCGCCGTCACCATTGAGCGCCGAGCGCGCCAAGCCGCGGCACCCTGCCGCGCCATCATAAGCCTAAGATTCCACAGGTTTCGGCCGGGAGGCTGCGACTTCCGCCAATCCTCGCCTTGCTCATGATTCCATGTTATCTTAGTTTCATGAAATCATCAGATCACGAGGAGCCGGATGAGTTTCTTCAGGTCCAGGTTCCGGCCATTACCAAGCGCGACCTCGGCCATCGCGCCGTCGAAGCCCGCGAACCTATCCGCTTGATCGTACTGCGCGCGCTAGCCGCCTATGGTGTTCCCGTACCGGCCGACGCGATCGCGGACCGCCGGCGGAGACCACGATGACCGACGACGATTTTGCACCCCTCACAATCGCCGATTACGCCGCCCGAGCGCTTGGCACCGATCAGCGCAGCGACGGCGGATCGATCACCTTTCCCATGCTCGGGCTATTCGGCGAAACCGGCAGCCTGTTGAGCGAGGTCAAGAAGAAGCAGCGCGATAAGGCATCCTACCTCGGCTACGCCGATACCGTGGCCGAGGAACTCGGCGATGTGCTCTGGTACATGACCGTGCTCGCCTCGCGGGTCGGCATCGGCCTCGACGAGCTCTGCGCCAACGTCGAGACGAGCTTCGGCAATTGGCGGCAGGGCGGCGACGCGGCCCTCAGTTTCGCTGCGCTCCAGCCGGCGATCATGGATCGCAAGACCGAACCGTCACCTGCTTTCGAAACCACGCTGCTGCGCCTCGCCGGCGAAGTCGGAATGCTGGTCAGCGATCAGCAAGCTGGCCATCTGTCCGACAATCGTGCCGCCTTTGCCGGGCGCCTCGTCGCGATCCTGCGGACGATCATCCATGCGGCGACCGACGCCGGCGTGACCCTCGAGGCCGCCGCCATTAAGAACCTCGCCAAGACCGCCGACCGTTGGCCCAGCGAGCGCATCTATCCGCAGCCCTTCGATGAAAGCGCCTTGCCCGACGAGAAGCTTCCCCGCATCCTGACGCTGGACGTCTACGAGCGCAATGTCCGCGGCCAGAGCTACGTCTATCAGCGCTGCAACGGCATCAACATTGGCGACCGTCTGACCGACAATGCCTTGGTCGCCGACGATTACCGTTTCCACGACGTCTTCCATCTCGCCCACGTCGCGGTGCTAGGCTGGTCACCGGTCATTCGCGCACTGCTGCGCCTCAAGCGCAAAGAAGATCCCAAGCTGGACGAAGCCGAGGATGGTGCGCGCGCCATCCTGATCGAAGAGGGGGTGACCACTTGGATATTCGGTCAGGCTGCCCGCCTCGATTATTTCGAAGGCATGAAGCCCGGAGACTTGCCCTTCGACCTACTCAAACATATCCGCCAGTTCGTCGCCGGCTATGAGGCGGCCGATTGTCCCTTGTGGCTATGGGAGGAGGCCATATTGGAGGGCTATGCCGCATTCCGCTTCTTGCGCGCCCATCGCCGCGGGCGCGTCCATATCGACATGATTCATCATCGCTTGCGTATCGAGGCCCTGCCGTGAAAACTCCCCGTTCCTTCGTTGCCGCGCTCGCGCGCACCCGCCTCGACTCGGTCTTCAATCCCTATGCCGAAGCCTGTCCCGAACATGACCGCGCGGACGCTCCGGCGCTACGGCGCCGTAATCTCGAAGCCTGGTTAGAAGCCGCGCTCGTCGCCCGGGTCGACACCATCTGGATCGCACGTGACCTCGGCTATCGCGGCGGCCGACGGACCGGCTTGCCCCTGACCGACGAAGTGCATCTCAAGGACGCCGGGACGCTGCTTGGCGGGATCGAATTTCACCGTGCAACGCGCGGCCCCGTCGTCGCCGAGCGGACCGCGGCCATCGTCTGGCGCATGCTGACCGCCATCGCCGAGCCCGCCGTGCTTTGGAACGTTTTTCCTCTCCACCCGCACGGAGCGGGCGATCCCCTGTCGAACCGTTGCCACACCCGCACCGAGCGGGAGGCCACCGCGCCGCTGCTGCGCGGCCTGATCGCGATCTTCCGCCCGCGCCGTATCGTCGCGATCGGCCGTGACGCCCAGCTCGCGCTCGAAGGGCTCGACATCCCCGTCACCGGCGTCCGTCATCCAAGCTACGGCGGCCAGGCCGACTTTATAGCCGGCATCGCCGCGCTTTACGGCGTCGATCCCGAGCGGCCCTCGGCCTCGCCCCAGCTGCCGCTCGATCATGCGGCGAGCGCGGGTTTGGCGCTGGCCTGATCGAACGCGGCGATCATCGCCTCGATCTGTGCTCGCGTCGCCTGGCCCTTGGCCTTCGACTTGGGCTGGTCAACCACCGCATGGGTCGAAATGACGGTCAGGCTGCCGACCTTGAGACCTGCCTCGTGCGCGACGAACTCCATCAACCGTCCGAGGCCGATGAGATTGCCGAGCAGCTTTTCGACGTAATAGTGGTTGCGGTACATCGCCGTCAGCGTCAGCGTCTTCGGATCCCCCGGCAGCAGCTTGAAGCTGAGGAAGCTCAGGCACTGCCCGCCATAAGGGGACTCATCGACGTCGCGATCGGGATCGAACAGCGACAGCTCGAATTTGTTGTTCGCCTTGACCGAGGGCGCCTTCATCCGGCTAACGATTTCCCATAGCTGATTGATCGGCGGTCCGTCGGCCCGCGGCACACTGATCATCCGCTCGAAATAATATCCCGACCAGCGGCAATTCTTGCGCACCTTTGCGAGCACCCGGCTGGTGAAGGCCTCGAAGAACGCCGGCGCGCCGTAGCGGTAGTAGAATTGCGATGGGAAGATCGTGTTGGCCACCGTCTCGACCGTCTTCTCATAGGGCCGCAGGAATGCGTCGACCGCCGCGACCCGCGGATCGTCCGTCCTGGTGCCGGTCACGGCGTTCGCGACATCGATGATGACATTATAGGCGGCATGGCCGGGCAGCGCGTCGACCAACCGAACGGCCTCGCGCCACGCGCTCGCACAGTCAGGCTGCGACGGGACGGGCAGATACATCGATATCCTCCAAGAGTGTTGCCGCCGCGAACAGTCGCGGCTTGAGGAAAGATTCAGTGAGCCAGGCGCAGCCGCCGAGACCCCAGCGCGGCCCCCAACTATTACGCACCAACAGCGCCGGACAGCCGTCGACCGTACCGTGCCCGCACGCGATGACCGCATGCCGCCGTGCCGGCTCGGGATGCTCGCCGATCGGCGGATCGACGACGCCGTCGCCACTGGGCTCGAAGAAACACCGCGACAGCATCAGCAGCAGGATCACCGGCCGGTGGGCGTCGAGCGACGCGGCGACCTGGTCAATCGCGGTCGATGTCAACATGCCCGCGCGACCATGCAGCGCGCCGAGTTCGGCCGGCGGGACATAATGGGCCATATCGGCCGGCAGCGCCGCCAGATAGGGCCAGGCCACTTCCATCGGCTGCCCGTCTTCTGCTAGCGACTGCACCATGACCGGCAGGACCGCGCCCCGCGTCGGCGGGCGCCCCGCACGCCGCTGCGCCTGATAGAAGGCATATTCGCAACACAACGGGTCCCACCCATCGCGCAGCGCGGCATGGGTGTCGCTCGCCGCAAAGGCGAGGCAGGTCGGACGCCCGCGCTGGTCGCGCGCCGCGCCGAACATGCCCCGCAAATCCTGGTGAACGTCAATCAGGCTCATGCCGCCTCGAGACGAATGCGACGCTCGGCGCGCGACAGGCCGACCTCTTCCGGCCCTGTGAAATCATAGTCGACCGCCAGGCTCGCCAGAGGTTCGTCCGGTTCCCACGGCCGCCGCTCGTCGAGCACGAGCGTTCCCCGGTTGGCTTCGCGCGTCGCGGCGGTGACGCGGCGCACGACCGGACCGCCCACACCGTCGCCATCCATGTCCTCGACCGCATCGCCGACGATTGCAAAGCCGCTCTCGCGCAGCTGATCGATGTCCCAGAGATAGCCGCCGCCGCTATGCTCCTCGAGCCGCAGGACAAACAAGTCATTGCGGCTGCCATCGATCCGAGTATTGGCATCACGTTCGGTCAGCAGCCAGACGTCGCCGCGATAATCCTGCGGTTGATAGTTCGCCAGCAGCGCTGCCTTCACTTGCTTCGGTTGGGTTTTGAGCAGATCCTGAACCCTGTTCTGCGGCAGCAGATTGTAGCGGCCGAGCGTGTAGCAGGTCGCCGAATAGCTGGCGCCCATCCGCAATGCGAGCTGGTAGACGGTGCTCGGCCGCGCAAGCGTTTCGCCCGTCCAGCCCTGCCGCTCGCAGTGCCACGCGATCAGCCATTGCGGCATCATGAAGCCCACTGCGAACGCATCGGCTTCGACTTCCTGGAAATCCATCGCCGGCGCCAACGTCGCGGCCATCCGCCGCAGGATTGTTTCGTCGTCGAGACTCAGTTGATGGTCGAGACAGAAGTGGCCAAGCTCGTGGGCGGCCGTGAAACGCTGGATCGCCATCGGCCGCTGGGTGGTGATCAACACGCCGGGCGCCGGATCGCTGATATAGGCGCCGAGCAGCCCTTCGAGCGGGCGGAGCAGCACCGGAAGATCGAGCGCATGGATCGCCGCGAACACGTCGACATTGCCGCCGCGCGCTTCGATCCTTTGCTTCTGCTCGAGACGCTGATGCAGGCGGCTCGCCGCCATCATCCCGCCGCGCACCGATCGGGCATAGCTGCTCGCCATCGTCAGGCCCGCGAACGCGTACGCAGATATTCGGCGAATCTTCCGAGCTCCGCGCGATCGGTCGGCGACAGCTCCGACGCGGCGCGCGCAAGATGCGCCACGTCGGGCGCATAGCTGGCCGCGGCTTCGTCCTCGCCGGTAAAATAGCCGACCGACTGGCGGTACAGCCGGGCGAGACGCGTCAGCTCGATCGCCTCGACCCGGCGCTGGCCGTTTTCGATATCGGTCAGCGCGGTGCGCGGAATCTTAAGATAGGACGCAACCTCTTCCTGCCGGAGCCCAAGATATTTGCGGGCCTCGCGCAGGCGTTCGCCCAGAAGGCGGCGGGCTTCCTCGTCCGTATCGGTGGGGACTGCGACAGCGCTCATGGCTTGCCTCCTTTCTTCTTCCACTCGGCTTCAATGCGGGGAATCAGATTCTTGATGGCGTTGTCGATCGAGCCGTAGCCGCCCGCCTTGACGACGCTTTCGGGCAGTTCGATCCCGATGATCGGCTCAACCGCGCACAAGATGTCGACGCACACCAGCGAATCAACCTGCACCGGCATCGCGCGGATCTGCGCGTCAATCGAGGGCAGCGCGATGCCCTTGATCTTCGCCATCGACTTGATCGTCTGCATGAGCTCGTCGTGCAGGCAGGTTTCAACCGCCGTGATTGGAAACGCTGTTGTTTGTGGTGCGGCGGGCGCGATTGTCGCCATAAAGCCTCTGTCTGCTATGAAGACACGATGGCTTTATAATGTCGGATTATCCGACATGCAAGTGCAATACGTTACGCCACCGCTAACATCTGTTGTGGCCGATATCGGCCGCGACCCAAGACGTGATCAGGGTGCGTCTCGACACCCGCGCCGACGAACCGGCTGAAGCCGACGCTCGATTGTGCGAAGCGGCCGGCACGATCGACATATTCGAGCGCAGCGCGCAGATTGGACTGCTTCCCGCCGTCGAGAGCGTCATTTTCGACGAACGGCCGCCAGAGATCGGCCTGCCGGAGGGCCAGCCCTAGGCTGTGCGCCACCAGCGGTGCGCCGCGATCGCTAAGCATCGTAAAATAGCGGAGCGCCTCTTCTATAACCGGTTGGCCGAGATCAAGCTCATCGCCCTCGCGGCGCCTCAGGAGCGTCTCCGCCCACAGGACCGGGCCATCGGCCAACCATGGGAACCACTCCGCCAGGTTGCGCGGCCAATCGTGAAGATAATCGATGGCGCCTGCCCGCAGCAGAAGATTGGTGGCGAATGCCGCCGCGACCGGCGACTCGCGCTTGCCACTGACGACGTCCTGAAGATCCGCAAGCTGCTCGATCGGCCGGGCTGCCGAGGCGAGATCGGCAAAGGCTTCGATCCGCTGTGCCTCGAACAGCGTCTGCCAACTGGACGGCAAGTAAACCTCCGCGCCCGCCGGATCGGCCAAACGCGCGCTCATTTGCCGCAGTTTCCACGGTCCTTCGCTTGCGTCAAACTGGATATCTAGTCGCACCGGGATCGGCTGCCAGGCATCGCGCGGGATCGCAATCGCCGCGCCGGTCGTGTCCTCGTCGCCGCCGGCGCCGGCGGCGATCCAGAGCGCTTCACCCTGGCCGGGTTGAACCGTCATGTCGACCCATGCCGCGATCCGGCCGTCAATCTCCTGCCTATGTGCGGCAAAGATCTCGGCGACCGTCGGATCGACGCTCTCCCCGGTCCAGGCATCTAGGAAGCGCAGCGACCTGATCCACGGATCGGTTACCGATTCATGGCCGAGCACCTCGTGCATCACATTGAAGTTGAACAGATCGCCTTTCACGCCTCCCGGCGCCGGCCCGCGCAGATCGCTGATCGCGGCCGTGTTCAGCGAACGGATGTTCTTTAACACGTCCGCGGCGCTGCGCTCGACCACCTCCTCGACATTCGCTGGGGTGGGTTCGCTAACCGCTGGCACGTCGCCGGCATCGAGCGGCGGTCCGGCTTTCAAAGCCACCAGCATCTCCGCATTGTAGGGATTGCCGTAAGGCTCGACCAACTGGATCGCCAGTGGGCTGTGCTCGGCCAGCAGCCGGTTCACTGCCCGCTTCACATGACCTTCGAGGGCTGCGAATTTCAAAGCCCAGGGCAGGTTTGTCGTGTCGTAGGGCACATAGGCGGGCGGCTCGCCTTGCAAGCCGCTGAGCACCGCCTGGGTGAATAAGGTGCCGGTCTCGTCCTTGACCTGATAAGATTTTAGCCCAGACGCGGTCGAATGCAGCCTGATAAGTCCATCAGGGCGGCGAACGGCGTTTCGATTGGGCTTGAGCGCGTCGTCGCCGACCAGATTGAGCAGACGCGCCGCTTGCGGCGCATCGCGGCAGGCATCGATGAAAAACAGCCCGCGGCTAATATTGTAGGTTTTGACCGCAGCGGTGGTCGGCTCAACCGCAATCGCTCGGCTCGCGCCCCCATCGGCCGCCCGCTGGGTCAGAACGTCGCTGGCGAGGATTGCTGGCGAGGCCGCGACCTCGACGCCGTGCCCCGAATAAAACAGCAACGCCACATTGGGATCGCCGGCGAGCCGCCCGGCCAGCGCCATCTCGTCCGCCCAAGCCGTGAGCGCCGCGCGCAGCGTTGCATAATCCGCCGCGCCAAAATGGCCTTTGACGAGCTGTACGACACGATCGCGCTCGTCCGGTCTTGGCGCCAGGTGCAAACGGCAGCTCGCAAGTGGCGCTCCGGCGACTTCACCGGCTTCGCACAGCCAATCGAAGAACATGGCCGCCGACAGAGCCGAGACCTCGAGCTGCCCCAAGCCGCCGCTATCGCCGGCGCGTTCGTTCCCCGGTGCGGTGCCGTCGGACAGATAGGGATAATCGCTGATCCCGATGATCAGCGCATGTACCCCGCAGCTGTCCGCCGTGGCGGCGCGCCACAATCCGGGAGTGTCGGTATCGGCTTCCAGCGGCATCTCTCTCGCCCCTCTTCCCGCCGCCTACAGGCGATCCGCAATGGCTTTGAAGAAGCTCGGCCGCGCCAAGAACCCGGTATGGGCGAAGAACAGCCCATACCCGGTATCATAGGCTTGGTCCTTCACATCGTCGAAAACCGGCTCCATGATGAACCCGACCAGATCGTTGCGGTCATAATAATTGGTCCAAGCCTTCACCCGTGGCGGCTTCGCCAGTTTGCCACCCTCCAGTGGGAGAGCTTGGCCAAGAAACAGCTGCATCTCGGCGAACAGCGACACCTGCGATCCGCAGGTGATCCAATGATCGACCTCGAAATCGTCCAGTACGGGATCGCCCGCGGCAAAATGCGCCAGCGCGTCATACACCAGCTGGCCGCCCATCGAGTGACTGACCACCACAATCTTCTCGCCTGTCGCCTTCTTGCGCTCCTGAGCACGCCGTAGCGCCGCCAGCATGCGGCTCGGGATTGGGCCCGGCGCACCCTGGTCGACCCGCCGGGTCAGGTAAGTAAACACGTCGCCGACGAAGTACGCAACGAATTCGTTCATCACGGGCCGCGCCTCGCCGAGCACCGTGCTGACCGCGTCGCCAGGCCAGGTCGTTGCCCGTCGCACGACTTCGCCGGCCTTTTCCATCCAACCGGCAAAGCCGCCCATGCCGATCAGCGTGCCGCCCTTGAGCGCCTCATCGACCCTGGCCACGAGTTTTCGCGCGCGCGCGGCATCATCTGCCTCATGCGCCGCGATCGAGTCCCACTGGTCAGCGACGGCCGCAGCGGCATCGGCGAGTGCGGCAAGTTCCGGATCATCAACAATCGGGTCCCTCGAGCCCGCCGGAAAGCAAGCCAGATAAAGATCGGCTAGAAAATCCGGCCGTTTCTCGCGCGGGACCGCGGATAAAGGCGCAACGGGCTCTTGTTCCGGAACCATAGCTGCACCGAGCACCGGTCCTGCCGCAATCGGCGCGACGGGCGAACGGTCGAACAATTTGACGTCGCTTGCGCCGCGCAGCGATCCGAGACCGGCGAAATCATCCGCGCCCCCCATTCCGAGCAGCGCGGTCCGCGGGCGAGAAGCCAGGTTCCAGTGAAAGGTCGCCGCAAGATCGCCCCAATAGACCGGCTCATAGTCGGGCGCGGTGCCGCCGACTGATAATTTGGGTGCCAGCCAGCGCTGAAAGGACTTTCCCAGGGCAATACCGTGATCTGGCGATCGCACCTTGACGCCGTGAACATAAATAATGGCCATGCTTGCTGTCTCCGCTCGCGCACAATTTAGCTATATTCTCCTCGCTTGGCTTCCCGATTTATCGGCGAAACGTTGGATTACCTCTGCCGCGCCCCGCCGGGGACCGTTGGCGTCGGCATCCCCTGAATATCTGACCGCTGCCTCGGTGCGCTACGGCATCTTCCGGAGAAGCTTCTCCGTGCTTCTCCTTGAGCGGCCCGCTATCTGATGCTACCGTAACGAGAGTTGTTCGTCCGCTAGATCTCAGACAGCATGGTTACGGCAAATCCGATTTGGGACTACAGCGTCGTCGATCATCGGGGCCCTTGGGTCCCGGAATTGGAGGTGCGAGGCGATTATCTCAGCAGCCTCGCCTCAGCTGGCGCTTATGAGTTTGAGTGCGACGCAGAACACATTTCGCCTGAGCGATATGAGTTCTACGATACCGCCCGTTCTGCGCTCAGAGGCGCTCGGTGGAAAGGATTTTTCGAACAGGTTAGGGGCGACCGACTTACGACTGAAATGTAGGACACCATCGCCGCTTCGTGCCGCCTTGAGGGCATTCCTGTTGTCGGCGATTATCCGAAATCGATGCAGGCTGCGATCCGGAGCTACGGTCGATTTCTTGCGAAGTTTTACATGGTCACTGCCTACAACGCTTCAGAGATCCTGCCTACCGGCGACGATTCCGAGGAGGGCTGGACGAGACGACTGACACAAACGTTGAGAATTTTTGGCGGTTGGCGATTCGCTTTCAGCGAAAGCTACAACGGCCGGGTGCATTCGACGGACATTCCGGGTATTTCTGCCGACGAAGCGGAAGCACAGGAGTTCGCTGCGAGCGAGCTGGCCGCGTTCTCGGCAGTTTCGCACGAGCATCCCGACCTGCTGCAGGCTTATATCACTTTTGCCGACCATATCGCGGTCGATATCCCAAGCCTCATGCCCTTTTGCCAACTAACAACGGACATTTGGGCCGCGCTCGACGTCACATCCAGAAATTTTCTGTCGCTGGTGAAGGCGCAGCCCGGCTACTTTGCGGCAATGAGTGGTCACCAGTTCGAAGCCGTCGTTGCGCAGATATTCCGCAACAACGGCTTTGAGGTCATACAAACCAAGCAGTCCCGCGATGGCGGCTACGATCTGCGGCTGGTCGTTCCGCTCTTCAGCAAACTCAAAGCGTCGTACCTCGTCGGAATGCAAAAATCCTCGAAAGGGGCGAATAATGGGCGTCGATGTTGTGCGCGGGCTCAAAGGTGTGGCCGACAATGTCCGCCATGACACAGCGGGCGGTGTCGTGGTGACAAGCACAACCTTCTCTGCAGACGCTCAAAAGGAGGCAGGAGCGTCCGGATGGACAATCGCGTTGATGGATCGGGGCGATTTGCTCGAACTGATGGAGAACGCAGAACGGTTGCGCCCCTAGCCCTTCGCAGAGCTGGACATTGCCGGGCTATTGGAAGGCAGAGTCTTCGAATGATAGCGTAGTAGGCCGACGGTAGAAGTGTTTTGTAGCGTTGGGTCCAAGTCGGCATCTGACACGGGTCTTCTGACCAATAGTCTTCGATTGATTGCGAAGGGGTGAAAAAATTTTTCGCGGAAAAAATGGCGCATTTTCATAAGCATAGAGTTTTGACAGGCTAGGGGGCGGATTCCAGACTGCAAAGCTCAAGAAAATATAATAGAATCAATTTGTTAATTGGCGTGAAGACAATCGAGTGGGAGTGAGAGATGCGGACGGCGGGGTGGTAAGGGAGAGTGCTTTCGTACCGGCCAGCTTGTCCTTTGTCTTTTTCGCGTCGAGGCTATAGCCTTCGTCCGTTGGCGACGACACAGGGGACCGATAATGACCACCTCGCACTGGCTGGTGAAGTCCGAGCCCAACGCCTATTCCTATGGCGATCTGCAGCGCGACGGGAAAACCGTGTGGGACGGGGTCCGCAACAATGCTGCCGCGCTGCATCTGAAGGCGATGCGGGACGGTGACGAGGTCCTCTTCTACCATTCACAGGAGGGGCTGGCGGTGGTCGGGATCGCGAAGGTGATCCGTACCGCCTTTCCCGACAAGAGCGACCCGGCAGGCCGCTTCGTCGCGGTCGAGCTGGCACCGGTTCGCGCGCTCAAGCGTCCGGTGACGCTATCCGAGATGAAGGCAGAACCCGCGCTCGCCGAGATGGCGATGCTGCGTCAGAGCCGCCTGTCGGTGTCACCCGTCAGCCCGGATCAATGGAGGACGATCCTGAAGATGGCGGACAGCTGATCAGTTGCGCCGCTTGACCATCCGCAGCGTCGGCCAATCGCCGCGGACGATGCTGTCGGCAAGATACATGCCCTGACGACGATACGCCCGTGCCACCGCCTCGGCCTGGGTATCGAGCAGGCCGGCTAGGATCAGCGAACCGCCCGGCAGCACGGCGTGGCCGAACACAGGCGCGAGTTCGATCAGCGGACCGGCCAGGATGTTCGCGATCAGCAGGTCATAAGGCAGGCGCGCCTTGAGCCGCCGGTGAGCGAGCTCCGCCGCGACCACCAGTTCGACCTGCCCGCGCCCGCGCCCGATCGGGATGCGGTTCGCCACGGCGTTCTCGGCGGTAACCTCGATTGAGACCGGGTCGATGTCCGAGGCGATCACCTTGGCGGCCGGCCACAGCGAGCGCGCGGCGAAGGCGAGGAGGCCGGTGCCGGTGCCGACATCGGCGATATCGTCGAAGCGCAGCCCGCTGCGGCGCAGCTTGTCGAGCATCATCAGGCAGCCGGTGGTCGTCTCATGATGGCCGGTGCCGAAGGCGCGGCCCGCGTCGATCACGAAGCCGGTCATGCCGTCGGGGGCGTGATCGGCATTATAGGGGGTGTGGACGAAGAAGCGCCCGGCGCGGATCGGATCGAGCCCCGATTGCGACAGTGTCACCCAATCCTCCTCGGGGATATGGGTGATGGCGGGCTTCAGGCCCTTCGCGCTCGGCACCAGCGCCAGGATCATCGCGATCAGCGCCTTGTCGGGCTTGGCTTCGACATAGACGTCGAGCTGCCAATCGTCGGGCTTGTCGGGATCAGGCTCGCTGGTCATCAGCGTCGGCGGCGGATCGAGCAGGGCGATCTCCGGCACCTCGCCCGCGAGCATCTCGCCCTCCGCCTTGTTGCAGGGCAGGGTGATCTTCCAGCTTCCGGCGCGCTCGGGTGCGAAAGGGAAGCCGGTCACGCCATCACCCTTCGGCTCCTTGGCGCGGGTCTTAGCGGACATAGCTGGCTCCATTGACGTCGATCACCGCCCCGGTCATCGAGGGCGGCGCGTCGAGTGCCAGGAATTTGACGGTTTCGGCGACCTCGGCCGGATCGGCTACGCGGCCCAGCGGGATATCGGCGAGCAATTTGTCGCCGCCGCGGCTGGCCAGATACTCCTCGGCCATGCCAGTCATGGTAAAACCGGGGCAGACCGCAAAGGCCAGGATGTTCTCGGTTCCGTAGCCGCGCGCGATCGTCTTGGTCATCGCCACCATGCCCGCCTTCGACGCCGCATAATGCCAGTGCGCGGGGCTGTCGCCGCGATAGGCCGCGCGGCTGGCGATGTTGATGATCCGTCCGCCGCCATGGCGGCGGAAATGGAGGACGGCGAGGCGGCAAAGCTCGGCCGATGCCGTCAGGTTGATCTGCATCGTCCGGTTCCACGCCTCGGTCCAGGCGGCGTCGGGTGCGTCGATCGAGACGGCTTCGAAGATACCGGCATTGTTGACCAGCACGTCGATCCGCCCGTCGAGCTGCTCAAGCGCCTGCTCCCAGATGCGGCGCGGTGCGGTCGGGTCGGTCAGGTCCGCGGTGACGGTGACGTCGTCGGGATCAGCCGATCGATGGCCGATGATCCGGACGTCCTCTCCCGCGAAACGTTCGATGATCGCCCTGCCAATGCCCCGGCTGGTGCCGGTAGCGAAGATATTGATGGTCATGAGGGGCGGGATAGGCGCAGGCGAGGATGGTGGCAACGGCAAGTGGGGCTATCCGTCCCCACAGGCCGTCATCCCAGCGAAAGCTGGGGTCTCTTTGCCTTCAATCCGAAAGAGAATGGGAGATCCCAGCTTCCGTTGGGATGACGATAAAAACCAAACGAGGCCCTTAGGCCCCGCAAGGCCGAACGGCCGCCCGAGCATATGCGAGGCAGCCAAGCGAGGCGGATGCCTCGCGCCCGGCGTTTGAGGGCTAGATCAAATCAAGCTGCAATCTTCGATACGAAGTCGCCAGCGATCGTCTCCAGGTTGGACAGCTCGCCATCGACGCGGCGGAAACCGGCTTCGAGGTGATCGATCTCGCCCGCGACGCTTTCGGTGTCGGCGCGGATCGCGGAGATGGTCGTCGACATCGAGTCGGCGGCCAGTGCGGTCTCGTCGACGGCGGCGGTGATCATGGTGACGGTCTGCGCCTGGGTCTCCATCGTCGTACGGATGCGCTCGGCGGAGGTCTGGACCTCGCCGACGATGTCGCGGATCGCGCCATTCGCCTCGACGGTTTGGCGGGTCGCGGCCTGGATCGCGGCGATCTTGGCGGCGATGTCGTCGGTGGCGCGGGCGGTCTGGCTCGCGAGGCTCTTCACCTCCTGCGCCACCACCGCGAAGCCGCGTCCGGCGTCGCCGGCGCGGGCGGCCTCGATCGTGGCGTTGAGCGCAAGCAGGTTGGTCTGGCCGGCGATGTCGCGGATCAGGCCGAGGATAGACTCGATCGCCTGGGCATGATCGGACAGGACTTCGGAGATCGCCACGGCATGCACCGAGCGGTCGGCGGCGCGGGTCGCGATCTGCGCCGCGACCTCGACCTCCGCGCGGCTTTCCTCGATCGCGCGGATCAGACCCGCGGCGGTGTGGGCGGCTTCGCGCATGGCGAGGGCGGACTGCTCGGCGGCGGCGGCGACTTCGGAGGTCTTGCCCAGCATGCCGCGTGCGGCGTGCGAGGTCTGGCCGGTCCGCTCGCGCAGGCCACGGCTGTCACCCAGCGCGCGGCTGAGCGTCTCGGAGATGTTCGACCGGAACTCGCGGCTCTGATGCGCCAGGCCCTGATGATGGGTGGCGCGGTTCTGCGCACCGACCACGGTGAAGGCCAGGTCGAAATAAAGTGCGTTCATGGCGATGATCGCATCGCAGCTGCTGGCTACGAAATCGGGATCGTCGGGAAAACGCCGGATGAGTTCCTGGCAGATGAGCGACGTCGCGCCAGAGGTTTTACGCGCGATCATGCTATTGTCGCCGCCAGCCATGGCATATGCGAATGCATTGCTGGCATAGGCCCGGGGCTGGGCGATGGTAAAGCCTTCGCTGAGAATCTCCCGCCAAAGACGCGTGGCGCGCGTAACGACATCCTCTCCGCCGACGACGCTGTCATAGGCGGCTTGGCTCTGCTTATCGACCTCAAAGGTGGTTCCGTAATAATCGCGCAGGCTTTCCAGCAACTCTTCGCCGCACCGTGTCCAGATCGCCTTGAGTCGCGAGTCGAGATCGCCGCGGTGATCATAGACGCGCATCTTGCGGCTGATCTCCTGATCGGACAATCCGATCGCGCTCACCTCTTGACCGTCCATCATGACTCCGTACGTCCTCTGATTCTGCGAGTGACCGCCGTTTTAGGCGGCAATGGTAAACAGGGCGTTGAGGTTGTTTCGAAAAGGGCGGATAAACTGTGGTTAAGCGCCTTGCATGGCGTGGCGCTTCGTCTAAGAACGTCGCCGTCGACAGAGGGAGGGCATCATGTCGCGCAATCCAGGGCGTCCGCTTTCGCCACACCTCACAATCTGGAAATGGGGACCGCATATGGTGGTCTCGATCCTGCACCGGGCGACCGGCGTGGGCATGGCCGTGGTTGCGGGACTTGGCTTCATCTGGTGGCTGGTCGCCGCCGCGAGCGGACCGGAGGCCTATGCCACCTTCCTGACCGTAGCCAGGCATCCGCTCGCCTATGTCGTGTGGATTGGCCTGACCTGGGCCTTTTTCCAGCATATGTTCTCGGCGCTGCGGCACTTCGTGCTCGATATCGGTGCGGGCTATGAGCTTAAGACCAACAAGATGGGCGCACTGGCGACGATGGCCGGATCGGTCCTGGTAACGCTGCTGATCTGGGGGCCGATCCTGGCCCGGCTGGCGCGGGGAGCGGAATAATGGGTTCGGGAACGGGAATCGGCCGCGTCCGCGGTCTCGGCTCGGCCAAGCATGGCTCGATGCACTGGTGGCGCCAGCGGGTGACCGCAGTCGGCAACCTGCTGCTCGCCACCTGGTTCGTCGTCTCGCTGTTCCGGCTACCCTCGCTGGAGCATGCCGCAGTCCTGCAGTGGATCGGTGCGCCGCTAGTTGCTGTTCCGCTGATTCTGCTGACGATCTCGGTTTTCTATCACATGCGGCTGGGGCTGCAGGTGTTCATGGAGGACTATGTGCATGAAGAAGGCAGCAAGGTCTTCTGCGTGCTGTTGCTCAATTTCTACGCGATCGCGGGCGCCGCGCTGGCGATCTTCTCGATCCTCAAGATCGCATTTGGGGGAGTGCCCGCCTGATGCCTACAGAATCCTCTGGCTCGGCTTACAAGATCATCGACCACCTCTATGATGCGGTGGTCGTCGGCGCGGGCGGCTCGGGCCTTCGCGCCACCATGGGAGCGGCCGGCGCCGGTCTCAAGACCGCCTGCATCACCAAGGTCTTCCCGACCCGCAGCCACACCGTCGCGGCACAGGGCGGCATCGCCGCCTCGCTCGGCAATATGGGCCCGGATCACTGGACCTGGCATATGTACGACACCGTCAAGGGGTCGGACTGGCTGGGCGACCAGGACGCCATCGAATATATGGTGCGCGAAGCGCCCGCCGCGGTGATCGAGCTCGAACATGCCGGCGTGCCGTTCAGCCGCACCGCCGAGGGCCTGATCTACCAGCGTCCGTTCGGCGGCCATATGCAGAATATGGGCGCGGGCCCGCCCGTGCAGCGCACCTGCGCCGCCGCCGACCGCACCGGTCACGCCATGCTCCACGCGCTCTATCAGCAGAGCCTGAAGTATGACGCGGACTTCTACATCGAATATTTCGCGCTCGACCTGATCATGGAGAATGGCGAGTGCAAGGGCGTGATCGCGCTCTGCATGGAAGATGGCTCGATCCATCGCTTCCGCAGCCATGCCGTCGTCCTCGCGACCGGCGGTTCTGGCCGCACCTATTTCTCCGCCACCTCGGCGCACACCTGCACCGGCGACGGTGGCGGCATGGTGCTGCGTGCGGGCCTGCCGCTGCAGGACATGGAGTTCGTCCAGTTCCACCCGACCGGCATCTACGGCGCGGGCGTGCTCATCACCGAGGGCGCGCGCGGCGAGGGCGGTTATCTGACCAACTCCGAAGGCGAGCGCTTCATGGAGCGCTATGCCCCGTCGGCGAAGGACCTCGCCAGCCGCGACGTCGTGTCGCGTTCGATGGCGGCGGAAATGCGCGAAGGCCGAGGCGTCGGCAAGAATGGCGACTATATCTACCTGCACCTCGATCATATCGATCCCAAGGTGCTGGCGGAGCGGCTGCCCGGCATCACCGAGACCGGCAAGATCTTCGCCAATGTCGATCTGACGCGCCAGCCGCTGCCGGTCACGCCGACGGTCCATTATAATATGGGCGGCATCCCCTGTAACTATCATGGCGAAGTCGTCACGCTGAAGGATGGCAACCCGGATACGGTCGTCCCCGGCCTGTTCGCAGTGGGCGAGGCGGCGTGCGTCTCGGTCCATGGCGCGAACCGCCTCGGCTCCAACTCGCTGATCGACCTGGTCGTGTTCGGCCGCGCGACGGGCTTCCGTCTCGCCGAACTGATCAAGCCGAACAGCAAGCATGGCGCGGTCGTCAAGGAAGCCGACGACAAGGCGCTCGCCCGTCTCGACCATTATCGCAACGCCAAGGGCGGGACGCCGACGGCGCAAATCCGCCTGAACATGCAGCACACGATGCAGAAGCATTGCGCGGTGTTCCGCGACGAGGAGCTGCTGCGCGAGGGCCTCGGCCTGATCGACAATGTCTATGCCAATCTGCAGGATGTTGGCGTCACCGATCGTTCGCTGATCTGGAACACCGACCTCGTCGAAACGCTCGAGCTCGACAACATGCTGCCGCAGGCTGTGGTGACGATGCATTCCGCCGCCAACCGCAAGGAAAGCCGCGGCGCGCATATGCATGAGAGCTACCCCGATCGCGACGACGAGAACTGGATGAAGCACACCATCACCTGGTTCGAGAAGGGCGCGGTCTCGATCGATTATCGTCCGGTGCACGATTACACGCTCACCGACGAAGCCGAATATGTGAAGCCCAAGCCGCGCGTTTACTGAGCGGCGCTTCCATGCGGTCGGAAGAGGGGGCTTCGGCCCCCTTTTCTATATCCGCCGCCGGGCGCGGGGCGGGTTGCAGCCGTTCGGCATCATCGCCATCTTCAGCCGATGCGTATCATCCTCCCCGCCTTGCTGCTGCTCGCCGCACCGCTCAGCGCCGCCGCGCCGGTACCCTCGCCGATCCTCACCACCCCCGACGCGCGCGATGCGCTGTCCTATGCGCGGCCGGAGGTGGCGCGCGTCACCCACGTCGATCTCGATCTGCGCGCCGACTTCGCCGCGAAGGTGATGCGGGGCTCCGCGACGCTCGATATCGCTGCGAAGCCCGGCGCGTCGGAGATCATCCTCGACGACAAGGGGCTGGTGATCGAGCGGATCACCGATGCTGGCGGGCGGGCGCTGACATGGGCGGTCGGCAAGGCCGACGATTATAAGGGGGCGCCGCTCACCATCCGGATCGGCGCGGCGCGGCGGATCGTCATCGCCTACCACTCGAAACCCGACGCCAGTGCGCTCGGCTGGCTGCCGCCCGAACTCACCGCCGGCAAGAAGAAGCCCTTCCTGTTCAGCCAGGGCCAGTCGATCGAGAATCGCAGCTGGATTCCCACCCAGGATAGCCCCGGTATCCGCCAGAGCTGGTCTGCGCGGATCACCGTACCGGCCGATCTCGTCGCGGTGATGAGCGGCACGCGGCTGACGCCCAGAGGGGAGCCCGCCGGCAAGAGCTGGAAGCGTTACCGTTTCCGGATGGAGCATCCGGTGCCGCCTTATCTGATCGCCCTTGCAGTAGGCGATCTCGCCTTCAAGCCGCTGGGTGCACGCACCGGGGTCTATGCCGAGCCGGTGACGCTCGCCCCCGCCGCGCGCGAGCTCGACGACACGGAGAAGATGGTTCGCGCCGCCGAAGGGCTGTACGGACCTTATCGCTGGGGCCGTTACGACATGCTCGTCCTGCCGCCGTCCTTTCCCTATGGCGGCATGGAGAACCCGACGCTGACCTTCCTGACGCCGACGATCTTCACCGGCGACAAGGCCAACACCGATGTCGTCGCGCATGAACTGGCGCACAGCTGGTCGGGCAATCTCGTCACCAACGCGACCTGGTCCGACAGCTGGCTCAACGAGGGCTTCACCACCTATTTCGAGAACCGTATCGACGAGATCGTCTATGGCAAGGAGCGCGCCGCGGTTCTTGCCGACCTGTCATGGGATGATCTCCAGCGCGATCTGAAGGAAGCCAAGCCGCCGGCCACCCGCCTTCACGGCGAGCCCGAGGAGCTTTATGGCGAACTCGCCTACAACAAGGGCGCGATCTTCCTGCGGACGATCGAACATGCCGTGGGCCGGTCGCGGTGGGACGCCTATCTGCGCTCCTATTTCGACCGGCACGCCTTTCAGCCGCAGACCACCGCCAATTTCCTCAAGGACATTCGCGCCCGGCTGGTTAAGGGCGACGCGGCGCTCGAGAAGCAGTTGCAGCTCGATGCTTGGGCTTATCAGCCCGGCCTGCCTGGCAACGCCTACCGCGTCCGTTCGGCCACGCTGGCGCAGGTCGATCGAGCGATCGAACAGGTCAGCGAGGGCGCACCGGTCGGGACACTGCCTTTCTCGACATGGGGTACCCAGGAGTGGCAGCGCTTCCTCAACGGTCTGCCGCGCAAGCTGTCTACCGAACGGCTGGCCGAACTCGACGGCGCAATGCGGCTGTCGGCTTCGCCCAATGCCTATGTTCGGTCGGCCTGGCTCGTGTTGGCGCTCGGCAACCGCTATCAGCCGGCGGTGGTATCGGCCGAAGAATATCTGCCGCGCATCGGCCGGATGCTGCTGATCCGTCCGGTCTATCGGACGCTGGTCGAGCAGGGCGCGTGGGGCAGGCCGATCGCCGAGCGCATCTATGCTGGCGCCCGGCCGCATTATCACCCGGTGACGGTGGCCTCTGTCGACAAGATCGTCGGTTTCACGCCCTGAACTCCTGGATCACTTCGCGCCGCGGCGCTTGAGCCGGCGCGCATTGGCGGTGGCGGCGGCGTGGACCGGGGACAGGCCGAGGCCGCCGAAGCGGGCGGCGCGCTCGGTGTTGTGAACCGCGTAGCTCATCCCGCGCGAGGAAAGTTCGGTCAGTTCAGCGATGCTCGGCGGGCGGCCGCGCATCATGAGGCGGCCCAGATTCTGAGCCTCGGAAAGGAAGGCCGCCTGCATCGACCACCATTCTGAGATCATCGCCCCGCCTCCCTTCGAAAAGGCCTCGATCTTCTCGGGCGCCATTCTGGCCAGCTCGGTATAATCGGCGGTTAGCGGTGATCGCATTGCCTCCGCCATTATGCCGGTGCGACGGACGATGACTTCGTGTGAAGCCGTGATGGTCGCCGATGCCTTGAGGCCAGCTTGCGAAAGGTCGAAGGCGGCAGACATCAGTCGGGTCCAGGCCGTGAAGGGATCGAGCATGAAGGGTCTCCCGCGCGCCGGAAGGGCCGCGTCGCAACATAACGCGGGAAAGCGCCAATCGGGGCCGCCGCTTTTCATCTTCCTGCCGCAATTCCGGCTTAGGGGCCCGGCCCCATGAAGAAAGCCATCATCCTTTCGGCGGGACAGGGGTCGCGTCTGCTGCCGCTGACCGCCGACCAGCCCAAATGCCTGATCGATTTCGCGGGCAAGAGCCTGATCGCGTGGCAGATCGCCTCGCTGGCCGCGAACGGTATCAGCGAGATCGCCGTGGTCACCGGGTTCCGTGATGCCAAGCTCGCCGCCGCGCTGGCCGATCTCGACATGCCCTGCGTTACGATCAGGACGGTGTTCAACCCCTTCTACAAGGTTGCGGACAATCTCGGCTCCTGCTGGATCGTGCGTGAGGAGATGGATCAGGATTTCATCATCCTCAACGGCGACACGCTGGTCTCGCCCGATATCGTCGGCCGCCTGATTGCGGGTGCCACCGCGCCGATCACCGTGACGATCGACGTCAAGGACGACTATGATCTCGACGACATGAAGGTGCAGCGTGACGGCGACCGGCTGCTGCAGATCGGCAAGCGGCTGGAACCGCATGAGACCAATGCGGAATCGATCGGCATGCTCGCCTTCAAGGGCGAAGGCCCGGCGATCTTCCGAGGCCAGGTCGAGGCGATGATGCGAACGCCCGAAGGCGTGCTCAACTGGTATCTGAAGGCGATCCACGCGCTGGCGCCGTCGGGCGTGGTGGGCACCGTGTCGATCGAAGGGCTCGACTGGGCCGAGGTCGACTTCCCCGAGGACCTGCCGATCGCGCGCGCGCTGACCGAAGGGTGGGTAAAGGCTTAACTAGGCCAGAGCCCTTTCAACCAGCCTGACAGACCCCTGACCTGATCCTCGCTCAGAGCGACCGCCTGGCCGAGCGCGGGCGGGCCTGCCCAGCCGGCGTCGGTGACCGACAGATCGTTCCATTCGCGCTCGCCCTCATAGCGGGGGATGACGTGGAAATGGACGTGCGGGTCGACCATCATCAGCATCAGATAGTTGATCTTCTGATAGGCGACCGCCTGAGTCAGCGCCGCTTCGATCTCGGCGGTGATCGTCGCAAGTTCGGAATGCGCCTCGGGCGGCAGCGCGCCGAAGGCGATGGCGTCGGACTTGGCGGCCAGGATGAGCGAGCCGAGCGTCGGCTGGGCCGGGCGAAGCAGTACGACCCAGTGCCGATAATCGCGGATCAGCGTTGCCGGATAGCCGAACTTGGTGATCGTCGCATTGGCCATCTTACACCTCGAGCCAGGAACGGATCTTGATGCCGCGCTGCCGCTTGCGAGTTGCCTGACGCAGCCTTACCGCGTGAAAGATACAGGATAGCACGGTCCAGATAGCGATGGCGATGATGCCGATATCGGGCCTTTTCAGCGCAGTCGCGACGAACAGGATCACCATGTTCGGGTTGCGCCGCGCGGTGATCAGGCGGAAATCGCTGTCGACCTTTTCCCAGACATGGATGTGCATGTTGCCGAAGCGGCGCATGAACACCCCCTCGATCAGCCGCTGCACCACATAGCCGGCGACGATCGCGATCATCACCAGTGCGAATTCGTGCGGGGCCAGCGCCAGCCCCCAATGTGTCAGGCCGACGCCCCACGCCCACCACCAGAAGGGGGGATGGACCAGATCGAGTCCATGGTCGAAGATATTACCCCAATAGCTCGACGTGATCGTGCAACGGGCAAGCTTGCCGTCGACCGTGTCGAGCACCATGAAGCCGAGGCCCGCCGCCATCCCTTCCCAGAAGCGGCCTTCCCAGAACAGCCAGGTCGCCAGCACGCACAATATCGCCCCGATTGCGGTGACCATATTGGGTGTCATGTGCAGCCGGGCGGCGATCCGCGTCAGCACCAGCGCCCATTCGGGCCACAGATATTTGGTCAGGATATCGGTCACGCCCTTATAGGCGCCGAAATAGGTCTTGCGCTCGATCGCGCGGACGGTCGCGGGCTCGAGCCGTTCGAGGACGGGTTCCTCGCGCTTGCGCAGCGCCTCGTTGTAGAAGACCCGGTGATCCTCCGCCCGGACCTCGCTCAGGCCTTCCGGGAAATCGCGCGCGCCGCCCTTTTCGACATGGGCGATTACCTTCTCGCCGTTCAGCGTCAGGACGTGACCGGGACGCGCCGCCATGAACTTCAGCCAGGCGGGCTCGAACACATGGCTGGCGGCAACCAGCAGCGCCGGCCCATTGCCGGATTTGTCGAAGGAAAATCTCTGGGCTCGGGCGATGCGGCGAAGCCGCTCGGTGCTGGTCATGCCCCAGATCCTGGTGGGGTTGGTTCCGACCGGGCGAACGGTAAGCGAGGCTACTGTCATGCTGTCCTTGGAATCTGCCTGGGCCAGCTTCCTTGCCCATCGCTCAAGGGACTGGCAAGGCTGGAAAGATGCAAAATGGTGGCTTTACGGTAATTGTCCTCGCGGGTCAGCGGCCCGGCAAGGACCCGATGTCGGAACATTTCGGTGAGCCGCGCAAGGCGTTGATCGGCGTCGCGGGCCAGCCGATGCTCGCCTGGGTGGGGGCAGCGCTGGCGGCGCGGAGCGACGTGAAGCGGATCGTGATTCTGGCGCAGGACAGCGACGCGCTGCTCGATCATCCCGGCACGCGCTGGCTGCGCGACGAACCGCGCGTGACGACGCGCGACTCCGGCGCGTCGATCGTCGAGGCGATCGGCGATACGCTGAAGGCGATGCCGGCAGCCTATCCATTCCTGCTGACCACCGCGGACAACGTCCTGCTCGACGATGCGATGATCGGACAGTTCACGGCGCGCGCCGATGGCGCCGATGTGGCTGTCGCGCTGGTTGAACGGCGCACGCTCGAAGCCGCTTATCCAGGAAACAAGCGCACCTGGCTGCCTTTCCGGGGCGGGGCCTATTCGGGCGCGAATATGTTCTGGCTCGGCGGCCCCGCCGCGCTCGATGCGCTGGCGGTGTGGCGGCGGATCGAGCAGCAGCGAAAGAAGGCGCGCGCCGTGCTCGGCGCGTTCGGTATCGGCCTGGCATTGCTCATCGCGGCGCGGCTGGTTACTCTCGATCAGGCGATGGCGCGCGCGGGCCGCAAGATCGGGGTGAAGGCGCGGGCAGTGGTGCTGCCCTTCGCCGAAGCTTGTATCGACGTCGACAAGCCGTCCGATCACGCGATGGTCGAGGAGATATTGCGCAAGCGGAGCGCCTAGAGCAGCCGCAGCCGCCGCGCCGTCTTGCCCAGCGCCAGCTTGTCGTCCTGCGACAGGCCGAAGCGGCCCGATAGCCAGATGCCGCCCATCAGCAGCGCCGCGCCGATCGCGATGCGGATCAGATGGTGCAGCGGCAGCAGCAGGTGTGAGGCGAGCAGGATCGACGCGCCGACGCCCGCCGCCACCGCCGCTGCGCGAGCGAAGGGCGGCGCGAAGGGTTGGATGCGCTTGTCGATCCACAATTGGATCATCGGCGTCACCACGCTGATCGCGATGCCCGCCGACACCGCGACCGCCATCCCGTCCATGCCGCCCTGCGGCAGCAGCAGCGCGCCCAGCGCCAGCGCCGCGGCCAAGCCGATCGCGCTGCCGACCAGCGGATGATGATAGCGGCTGATCACCGACTGGATCGACGATGCCTGCCCCGCCACCGCCTCGATCAGCCGGGTGAAGGTGAGCAGGGCGAGCGCCAGATAGGCGGCCTGTGCGGGTGCGCCGAACAGAGCGAGCAGGGCCCGCCCGCCGCCCGCGATCGTGCAGACGACGGGGGTGGCGACGACGATGGTCAGCCGCGTCGCGAAGCCGTAAATCTCGGCGACATGGCGCAGATCGTGGCGCACCGCTTCGGATGCGAGCGGCGCCATGACGTAGGAGAAGGCCTGACGGATCAACTGCACCGCGCTGGCGATCTTGCGCGCGATCGCGAACAGGCCCGCCGCGCTCGCGCCGCCCGCGCCGGGAATGATCAGGTTGAGGATCAGCGGCGGCGCATCGGAGAACAGGCGGCTGACGATATTCGAAGGCAGCACCGACAAGCCGGCGTATAGCGTTCCCCGCACCGGCCCGCCGCCGCCGCGCAGCGCGAGATCGAGCCGGTAATAGCGGGCGAGCAGCCGGGTCGAGAAGACGCAGGTGATGGCGAGCGAACAGATATGCGCGATCAGCAGACCCAGCGTGTCCGCCCCCAGCGCATATAGCAGGATGGCCGCGCCCATGCGGATGAACTGTTCCCACATCACCCGCAGGCGAATCTCGGGGCCGAACGCCTTGCGGGCCCGCAGGGCCGAGGTCGATATCTCGACATAGGCCCAGAAGGGCAGCGCCCAGGCGAACAGCGCGATGCCGGTCGCCAGCTTATCGCGGTCCTTGGCGGCGACGTTGACGATTTCCGCGATCCATTGCGCGCCGAGGCTGATGCCCAGCGCGATGATGATGCACGGCACTATACCGAACAGCATCGCCTGGCGCAGCGAGCGGGCGCGTTCGGCATCATCCCTGGCTTGCGGCACGACGCGCTGCAACGCGCTGGTCATGCCCAGGTCGGCGATATTCTCGATCAGGTTCACCGCCGACCACAGCACCATATAAAGGCCATAGGTCGGCAAGCCGAACAGCCAGACATAGAGCGGCTGGGAAATGATCTCGATCACCCCTCCGGCGCGCGCCAGCAGCGCCGTCCCGGCGCCTTTGGCGACCTGTCGCGAGCCGGGCGGCGGCTCGTCGGGAGGGGGGGATGACATTGCGCGTTTCTAGCGTTTCCCCTTTCCCTTTCAAGGGACCGGATTTTTAGGCGGTTATCCGTTGAGCAGTGCGGATCTATTCGCTATCGCGGCTCCAACGAGATGCAGGGGGTTCCGAGTCATGGCTGAGTTCGCACTTCCGAAGAACAGCAAGATCACGAAGAAGGGCAAGGTCCACAAGACCCCCGGCGCCAAGGAGCCCAAGTCCTTCAAAATCTATCGCTATGATCCCGACACGGGCGAGAATCCGCGGTATGACACGTTCGAGATCGATCTGGCCGATTGCGGCCCGATGGTCCTCGACGCGCTGATCAAGATCAAGAACGAGCAGGATCCCTCGCTCACCTTCCGCCGCTCGTGCCGCGAGGGTATCTGCGGCTCCTGTTCGATGAACATGGACGGCAAGAACGGTCTCGCCTGCACCACCTCGATTGAGGACTGCAAGGGCGAGCTGCGCATCACCCCGCTGCCGCATATGGACGTGATCAAGGACCTCGTTCCCGACTTCACCCATTTCTACGCGCAATATGCGTCGATCCAGCCTTGGCTGCAGACGGTCAGCCCCGCGCCGTCGGGCAAGGAGCGGCTCCAGTCGCCCGACGACCGCAACAAGCTGGACGGCCTCTATGAGTGCATCCTGTGCGCCTGCTGCTCGACCTCGTGCCCGAGCTACTGGTGGAACAGCGACAAGTTCCTCGGACCGGCGATCCTGCTCCAGGCCTATCGCTGGCTGGCCGACAGCCGCGACGAGATGACCGGTGAGCGCCTCGACGAGCTCGAGGATCCGTTCCGGCTCTATCGCTGCCATACCATCATGAACTGTTCGAACGTCTGCCCCAAGGGCCTCAGCCCGGCCAAGGCGATCGCGGAGATCAAGAAGATGGTGGTCGAACGCCAGATCTGATCGTTCGTTCGGGATGAGCAGTCTCGAAACTTCTCTCTATCTGTTCGAGCCGCACCCCGACATGCCGGGGTGGACCCGCTGGCGCGTCACGGATGACGCGCGGTTCAACGGGGTGGTCGGCGACCTCGCCGTCCGCCGCGACGGCGACCGCGCCGTTATCCGGATGCAGCCGCAGGCACGCCATTCCAACCTGATCGACACGGTCCATGGCGGCGCGCTGCTGACCCTGATCGACAATGCCCTGTTCATCGGCCCGCGCTTCCTGGGCGATGTCGGAATGGGCGGGGCGACGGTCGATCTCAGCACCCAGTTCACGGCGCCGGCCAATCTCGACCAGCCCATCGACCTGACCCTGGAGATCATGCGCGAGACCCGGCGGATGCTGTTCATGCGCGGGACGCTGGAACAGGGAGATACTATGGTGGCCAGCTTCATGGGGATCGTCCGCAAGACATCATGACCAGCGTCGTCGCCCGTTATGAGGAACTGCTGGCGGCAGGCGAACTGCGTCCGGATCCCGACCAGCGCGCCACGATCGGTCGGCTCGACGCCCTGGCCGCCGCGTTGGCGCAGCAACCCGCCAAGGGCAGCCTGTTGTGGCGGATGCTGGGCAAGGCGCCTGCGCCGGTACGGGGCCTCTACATGTGGGGCGGCGTGGGGCGGGGCAAATCGATGCTGATGGATCTGTTCTACGATTGCGTGCCCGTAGAATCGAAACGCCGTGTCCATTTCCACGAATTCATGCTCGAAGTGCACGACAGGCTGCGCGGCGAGCGGGCGAAGGAGAAGGGGGATCCCATCCCGCCCGTGGTCGAGGCGATCGCCGCCGAAGCGAAGCTGCTCGCCTTCGACGAGATGGTAGTCAACAATATGGCCGATGCCGCGATTCTCAGCCGGCTGTTCACCGGCCTGATCGTCGACGCCGGGGTGACCGTCGTCACCACGTCGAACCGGCCCCCGCGTGATCTCTACAAGGACGGGCTCAACCGCGAACTCTTCCTGCCGTTCATCGATCTGATCGAGGCGAAGCTCGACGTGTTGTGCCTGAACGGGCCGACCGATTACCGCCTGGAGCGCCTGGGCGGCATGCCGGTCTGGTATACGCCGAACGGGCCCGAGGCGACCGCGGCGGTGGCGCAGGCCTTCTTCCGGCTTACCGACTATCCGCCCGAGGATCGCGCGCATGTCCCCACCGCCGACATCGCGGTCCAGGGCGGGCGCACGCTGCACGTGCCAAAAAGTCTCAAGGGCGTCGCGGTCTTCTCGTTCAAGCGGCTCTGCGCCGAAGCGCGCGGCGCGGCCGACTATCTGGCGATCGCGCGCCATTATCACACGGTCATCATCGTCGGCGTCCCGTTGCTGGGGCCGGAAAAACGCAACGAGGCGTCGCGCTTCAAGGTGCTGATCGACGCGCTGTACGAGCATAAGGTGAAGCTGCTCGCGACGGCCGAGGCCGATCCGGCGCGGCTCTATCCCGATGGCGACGGCGCCTTCGAATTCGAGCGCACCGTGTCGCGGCTGATGGAGATGCAGAGCCACGACTATCTTGCGGCTGGACACGGCGCCGACGACTGACGCGCGCTGCTCTGCGGCGCTGCGGCAAACGCAGCTTTCAGCGGACCCCAAAAAACTTCGTGCCTTCGCACATGCAACGGTTGCCCCTTCGGGGCGACGGGGCTAAGCGGACCCCGCACTTTCGGGCGACCGCAGCGCGGTGGTTGCCTTCCTTAGCGATTTCACATCGGAGGGGTCGGATGGCTCGTACAAAAATTGCGTTGATCGGTGCTGGCAATATCGGCGGGACGCTCGCGCATCTCGCGGCCTCGAAGGAGCTGGGCGACGTCGTCCTCTTCGACGTGGTCGAAGGCGTGCCCCAGGGCAAGGCGCTCGATCTGTCGCAGTGCGGCCCGGTCGAAGGCTTCGACGCGAAGCTCAAGGGCACCAATGATTATGCCGACATCAAGGGCGCCGATGTCATCATCGTCACCGCCGGTGTCGCCCGCAAGCCGGGCATGAGCCGTGACGACCTGCTGGGCATCAACCTGAAGGTGATGAAGGCGGTCGGAGAGGGCATCAAGGCAAATGCACCCGATGCGTTCGTCATCTGCATCACCAATCCGCTCGACGCGATGGTGTGGGCGCTGCGCGAATTTTCGGGCCTGCCGCACAACAAGGTCGTCGGTATGGCCGGCGTGCTCGACTCGGCGCGCTTCAGCTCGTTCCTCGCCGAGGAATTCGGCGTTTCGGTCCAGGATGTCACCAGCTTCGTGCTTGGCGGCCATGGCGACACGATGGTCCCGGTCGTCGAATATTCGACCGTCGCGGGCATCCCGATCCCCGACCTGATCAAGATGGGCTGGTCGACCAAGGAGCGTATCGACGCGATCGTCCAGCGCACCCGTTCGGGCGGCGGCGAGATCGTCGCGCTGCTCAAGACCGGTTCGGCCTTCTACGCGCCCGCCACCTCGGCGATCGCGATGGCGGAGAGCTATCTGAAGGACAAGAAGCGGGTCCTGCCCGCCGCGGTCCATCTGACCGGTCAATATGGCGTCGACAATCTCTATGTCGGCGTTCCGGTCGTGATCGGCGCCAATGGCGTCGAGAAGATCGTCGAGATCGAACTGTCGGACGAGGCCAAGGCCAACCTCCAGGTCTCGGTGGATGCGGTCAAGGAACTGCTGGTCGCCTGCAAGGCGATCGACGGCTCGCTGGCCTGATCAACGCAAAGAAACCCGATCCCCGGCCTTGTCTGGGTGAACATGAAGGGATGACGCGCAGCTTATGAGTATCCTGGTCAACAAGAACACCAAGGTCATTACCCAGGGGATGACCGGTAACACCGGTACGTTCCACACCGAACAGGCGCTGGCCTATGGCACGCAGATGGTCGGTGGCGTGACGCCGGGCAAGGGCGGCACGACCCATATCGGCCTGCCCAACTTCGACACCGTCCACGAAGCCGTCGCTGCCACCGGCGCCGACGCCAGCGTGATCTATGTGCCGCCGCCCTTCGCGGCCGATTCCATCCTCGAAGCGATCGACGCCGAAGTGCCGCTGATCGTCTGCATCACCGAGGGCATTCCCGTGATCGACATGATCCGGGTGAAGCGTGCCCTGCAGGGATCGAAGTCGCGCCTGATCGGACCGAATTGCCCGGGTGTCCTGACCCCGAACGAGTGCAAGATCGGCATCATGCCGGGTTCGATCTTCAAGAAGGGTTCGGTGGGCGTCGTCTCGCGCTCCGGCACGCTGACCTATGAAGCGGTGTTCCAGACCTCGGCGATCGGCCTCGGCCAGACCACTGCGGTCGGCATCGGCGGCGATCCGGTCAACGGCACCAACTTCATCGACGTGCTCGAGCTGTTCTTGGCCGACGACGAAACCAAGTCGATCATCATGATCGGCGAGATCGGCGGTTCGGCGGAAGAGGAAGCTGCGCAGTTCCTGCGTGACGAGGCCAAGCGTGGCCGCAAGAAGCCGATGGCGGGCTTCATCGCGGGCCGCACCGCGCCTCCGGGCCGCCGCATGGGCCATGCCGGGGCGATCGTCTCGGGCGGCCAGGGCGGCGCCGAGGACAAGATCGCGGCGATGGAAGCGGCGGGCATCAAGGTGGCGGCGAGCCCCTCGGAGCTCGGCACCACCCTCGCAGAAGTACTGAAGGGATAAGCCGGGGGGCTCGCTATCGGCGAGTCACCGACTATATGTAGAGCGTAACCGAATTGCTGCGCTTCGGGCCTAAGTCCCGGGGTGGGTGCAGACAAGGAAGGTATCATGGGTATCGAAGGCGTGGCTTTCGACGGGCCGGAAGGTGTGAGTCCTTCATTCGTCGAGTCTCTCTATCGGCAATATCGCGCCGACAAGAATAGTGTCGAACCGAGCTGGCAGGACTATTTCGCCAGCGTCGAGGCCGAGGTTTCGGGCCCGAGCTGGGCCCGGCCGGACTGGCCGCCCAGCGATACCGATGCCCTGACCGCCGGGCTCGACCCGACCCAGATGGCGCCCGCGGCGAAACCGGCCAAGGCCGCGCCGCCCGCGCCTGTCGGCGCGCCGGCCGCCCCCGCGGCGGCCTCCGGCGTCAGCGAAGCCGAGATCGAACAGCGCGCGGTCGATTCGATGCGCGCGCTGATGCTGATCCGGACCTATCGGGTTCGGGGTCATCTGCTCGCCAATCTCGATCCGCTGGGCCTGTCGAAGCGCGACGAGCCCGCCGACCTTACCCCCGAATGGCACGGCTTCAAGGAAAGCGACATGGACCGCCAGGTCTATCTCGGCGGCTTCCTGGGGCTGGAGCGCGCGACCCCGCGTGAGATCATCGCCATTCTCCGCAAGAATTACTGCGGCAATGTCGGCCTCGAATATATGCACATCGGCGATGTGGAGGAGCGGCGCTTCCTTCAGGCGCGGATGGAAGGCAAGGACGCCGAGATCAGCTTCACGCCCGAGGGCAAGAAGGCGATCCTCAACAAGGTGATCGAAGCCGAGCAGTGGGAGAAATTCCTGGGCCGCAAATATGTCGGCACCAAGCGTTTCGGCCTAGACGGCGGTGAATCGATGGTCCCCGCGCTCGAAGCGGTGATCAAATATGCCGGCTCCTATGGCGTCAACGAAGTCGTCATCGGCATGGCCCATCGCGGCCGCCTCAACGTGCTGTCCAACGTGATGGCCAAGCCCTATCGCGCGATCTTCAACGAGTTCGCCGGCGGCTCGGCCAATCCGGAGGACGTCGGCGGTTCGGGCGACGTGAAATATCACCTCGGCACCTCGACTGACCGTGAGTTCGACGGCAACCACGTCCACCTCAGCCTCGCACCGAACCCGTCGCATCTCGAATGCGTTAATCCCGTCGTGCTCGGCAAGGCGCGCGCCAAACAGACCAAGGTCGACGATCTTGATCGCTCGACGGTCCTGCCGATCCTGCTCCATGGCGACGCAGCCTTTGCGGGCCAGGGCATCATCATGGAATGCTTCGGCTTTTCGGGCCTGCGCGGTTATCACACCGGCGGCACGATCCATTTCGTGATCAACAACCAGGTGGGTTTCACCACCTCGCCGCAATTTGCGCGTTCGTCGCCCTACCCGTCGGACATCGCGAAGATGGTCCAGGCGCCGATCCTGCACGTCAACGGCGACGATCCCGAGGCGGTTACCTTCGCCTGCAAGGTCGCGACCGAATTCCGCGACACCTTCAAGCGCGACGTTGTGATCGACATGTGGTGCTATCGCCGCTTCGGCCATAATGAAGGCGACGAGCCGGGCTTCACCCAGCCGCTGATGTACGAGGCGATCCGCAAGCATCCGCCGATCAGCGCGATCTACAGCGCCCGGCTGATCCAGGAAGGCGTGATCAACGACAACTGGACCCCCGCCACCGAGGCTGCGTTCGTCGAGAAGCTCGAAGGCGAGTTCGAGGCGGCGAAGGCCTATAAGGTCAACAAGGCCGACTGGTTCGAAGGCGACTGGACCGGTTTCGCCGCGCCGCGCGAGGCGATCACCGAGCGGCGCGCAGCCCAGACCGGCATCGGCGAGGATCTGCTCGCCGACCTCGGCCGCCAGCTCACCACCGTTCCGGAGGGGCTGACGATCCACAAGACGCTTGGCCGCATCCTCGACGCCAAGAAGGAGATGTTCGCCAAGGGCGAAGGCTTCGACTGGGCCACCGGCGAGGCGCTGGCCTTCGGCTCGCTGCTCAAGGAAGGCTATGGCGTCCGCCTGTCGGGCCAGGATTCGGGCCGCGGCACCTTCAGCCAGCGGCACGCGGTCTGGGTCGACCAGAAGGACGGTCACAAATATATCCCGCTCTCGGCGCTCGACCGCCGTTTCCAGGTGCTTGACAGCCCGCTCTCCGAATTCGGCGTGCTGGGCTTCGAATATGGCTATGCTTCGGCGGCGCCGAACACGCTGGTGATGTGGGAAGCGCAGTTCGGCGATTTCGCCAACGGCGCGCAGGTCATCGTCGATCAGTTCATCTCGTCGGGCGAAGCCAAGTGGCTGCGCGTCAACGGCCTCGTGATGCTGTTGCCGCATGGCTATGAAGGGCAGGGCCCCGAGCATAGCTCGGCCCGTCTGGAGCGCTACCTCCAGCTGTGCGCCGAGGATAATATGCAGGTCGCGAACTGCACGACGCCGGCCAATTATTTCCACATCCTGCGCCGGCAGATGGTCCGCAAGTTCCGCAAGCCGCTGATCATGATGACGCCGAAGTCGCTGCTCCGTCACAAGCTGGCGGTATCGTGCGCGGCGGATTTCACCGGGGACAGCCGCTTCCAGCGTGTGCTGGGCGATCCCAACGCCCCGGCGGACAAGGATGTGAAGCGGGTCGTGCTGGTGTCTGGCAAGCTGTTCTACGAGCTGGCGGAAGCGCGCGACGCGGCCGGCGACCAGAACACGGTCATCCTGCGGCTCGAGCAGCTCTATCCCTTCCCGGCCGACGCGCTGATCACCCGCTTGGGCCGCATGCCCAATCTGGAGACGGTCGTCTGGGCGCAGGAGGAGCCGAAGAACCAGGGCAGCTGGACCTTCGTCGAGCCCTATATCGAAAAGGTGCTCACCGAGGTCGGCGGCAAGGTCGCACGTCCCGTCTATGCGGGCCGCAAGGCCGCGGCCGCGACCGCGACCGGTCTCGCTCGAAACCATGCCGTGCAGCAGGCGGCGCTGATCGCCGACGCGCTCGGTCACGAAACAAAGGGTAAGTAAGATGGCTACCGATGTAGTGGTGCCGACGCTCGGCGAATCGATCACCGAAGCGACGCTGGGCCAGTGGCTCAAGAAGCCGGGCGAGGCGGTGAAGGCCGATGAGCCCATCGCCAGCCTGGAGACCGACAAGGTCGCGGTCGAAGTGCCGTCGCCGGTCGCTGGCGTGGTCGGCGAGTTGGTCGTCGGCGAAGGCGATACCGTCAATGTCGGCGCGGTGATCGCGCGGATCGAGGCGGGGGCTACCGCTGCGACCGCCGCCACCCCGGCGGTCGAGGACCGCACCGCGGTCGGCCAGGCCGAGGCGGCCTCTCCGCCCGAGCCCGCCGCCGCGCCCGCCGGCGAGGATGACGGCGATCCGGTCACGCTGTCGCCGTCGGTGCGCCGCGCGGTGCTGGAGCACGGCGTCGATCCGTCGAAGATCAAGGGCACCGGCAAGGACGGCCGCCTGACCAAGGACGACGTGATCGCCGCGGCGAAGAATGCACCAAAGCCGGCCGCGCCCGCGGCGGCGGCGCCTTCGCCGATCAGCGTGCCTTCGGCCTCGCAGGCCAATGGCCGCCGCGAGGAGCGGGTCCGCATGACCCGCCTGCGTCAGACCGTCGCAAGCCGCCTCAAGGAGGCGCAGAACACTGCGGCGATGCTGACCACCTTCAACGACGTCGACATGACGGCGGTGATCGAGGCGCGGAACAAGTATAAGGACCTGTTCGAGAAGAAGCACGGCGTCCGCCTCGGCTTCATGGGTTTCTTCGTGAAGGCGGCCTGCATGGCGCTGAAGGACGTGCCCGCGGTCAACGCCTCGATCGAGGGCGACGAGATCGTCTATCGCGACTATGTCGACGTGTCGGTTGCGGTGTCCGCGCCGAATGGCTTGGTCGTGCCGGTGATCCGCGACGCGCAGGCGCTGTCGGTCGCCGGGATCGAGAAGACGATCGGCGATTTCGGTGCGCGCGCCAAGGCGGGCACGCTGAAGATGGACGATATGAAGGGCGGCACCTTCACCATCTCCAACGGCGGCGTGTTCGGTTCGCTGATGTCGACCCCGATCATCAACCCGCCGCAGTCGGCGGTCCTCGGCCTGCACCGCATCGAGGAGCGCCCCGTCGTCCGTGACGGACAGATCGTCGCGCGGCCGATGATGTATCTGGCGCTCAGCTATGATCACCGGTTGATCGACGGCCGTGAGGCGGTCACCTTCCTCGTCGCGCTCAAGAACGCGATCGAGGATCCGACCCGGCTGCTGATCGACCTGTAATAATGCGCTCCGCCGGCATGACGGCGTGAGAAAGGTTCAAAATGTCTGATTATGATTTCGACCTGATCGTCATCGGCGCGGGACCGGGCGGCTATGTGGCCGCGATCCGCGCAGCTCAGCTCGGGCTCAAGACCGCTTGCGTCGAGAGCCGCGAGACGCTGGGGGGCACCTGCCTCAACGTCGGCTGCATCCCGTCCAAGGCGATGCTCCACGCGTCGGAACTCTATGAAGAGGCGGCCAGCGGCAAGCTCGCCAAACTCGGCGTCAAGACCACGGTGGAGCTCGACCTCGACACGATGCACGCCCAGCGCCGCGATGCGGTCAAGGGCCTCACCGGAGGCATCGAGTATCTGTTCAAGAAGAACAAGGTCGAATGGCTGAAAGGAATGGCCTCCTTTACCGGCAAGGACGCGATCAGCGTCGCGGGCAAGAGCTATCGCGCGAAGAACATCGTCATCGCCACGGGTTCCAGCGTCACCCCGCTGCCCGGGGTCGAGATCGACGAGAAGGTCGTCGTATCGTCGACCGGTGCACTCGAACTGCCCAAGGTGCCCGGCCATCTTGTCGTGATCGGCGGCGGCGTGATCGGGCTCGAACTGGGCTCGGTCTGGAAGCGGCTCGGCGCGCAGGTGACGGTGGTCGAATTTCTCGACCAGCTGCTGCCCGGCATGGACGGCGAGATCCGCAAGGAAGCCGCCAAGATCTTCAAGAAGCAGGGCATGGCGCTCAAGCTGTCGACCAAGGTAACCGGCGTGAAGGTCGATGGCGGTAAGGCGACCGTGACGGTCGAGCCCGCCGCTGGCGGCGCTGCGGAAACGCTGGAAGCCGACGCGGTGCTGGTGTCGATCGGCCGTCGGCCGAACACCGAAGGGCTGGCGCTCGAGCGCGCGGGTCTCACCGTCAACAAGCGCGGCCAGATCGAGATCGACCACGACTTCGCGACCGCCGTCCCCGGCATCTGGGCGATCGGCGACGTCGTCCCCGGCCCGATGCTGGCGCACAAGGCCGAGGATGAAGGCATTGCGGTGGCGGAGAATATCGCCGGGCTGACTGGCATCGTGAACCACGACGTCATCCCCGGTGTCGTCTACACCATGCCGGAGATCGCGGGCGTCGGCCTGACCGAGGAAGAGGCAAAGGCGCGCGGCGACGTCAAGGTCGGCAAATTTCCGATGATGGCCAATTCACGCGCCAAGACCAACCACGAGCCTGATGGCTTCGTAAAGGTCATCGCTGACGCCAAGACCGACAAGGTGCTGGGCGTCCACATCATCGCCTCGGTCGCGGGCACTATGATCGCCCAGGCCGCACAGGCGATGGAGTTCGGCGCGACCAGCGAGGACATCGCCTACACCTGTCACGCGCACCCGACGCATTCGGAGGCGCTGAAAGAAGCTGCGATGGCCGTCACTGGCAAGCCGATCCACATCTGATTTGCTTCAAGCGCCGGAAGCCGGACGGATATCCGGCGCCGGCGCTTGAGGCGAAATCAAATCAGATCGGCGAGATGCCGAGGAACTTCAGCACGCCGAGGACCAGCAGCAGCAGGGCGATCGCGGCGATGATGCCGCCGATGTTGAAGCTGCTCTTTTCGACGACCACACGTTCGTCGCTATTCACGTCTGCCATAATCGCTCTCCTCCAAACCTCGGCCTTCTAACGAGCGGATTTGGCGCGCTGTTCCCGCGGCATCACTGGCGTTTGAAATACTGAACTTCGCGCTCATGCCTTTCGGCGGCGTCGCGAGAGGAAAACGTCCCGAGGTTCTTGCGCTTGTGGGTCTTCGGATCGACCTTGCGCGAATAAAGGCGATACTCACCGGACTTGAGTTTGCGGATCATGTCGGTCTCCTTTCCGGAGGAAACCGCCAAGCCACGATAGCCGTTCCGCTCGGTACGCGGCCAGAACCAGCGATGCACCCAAAGAAAACCCCCTCGCGGGACGGCGAGGGGGTTGATCTCTTTTAAAAGCTACAGAAGCCTACTGAACGTCGGGCTTATTGCACGACAAGCGTCGTGAAATAGACATTGTCGATGCCGCCGAAACCGGTGCGCTGCTTGAGCACGTCGTTGATCGCGGTCTTGAGATCCTTCTGGAGCTTGAGCTTGCCCTCGGGGGTCGAGATGGTGAAGCTGTCCTGCTGCGACAGCGCCATCAGGATCGCCGAACGGATCGGCATCTCATTGTCCTTGATGTTGTCGATCACCTTCTGGTCGTAGAAGGTCGACGCACCGAGGCCGACCTGGGTGAAGCCGTCGGAGTCGCGCAGATTGGCGGTGAAGGGCTGTTCGAAGGTGTAATAGCTCGCCTTGTACTTGGTCGGATCGGGCGACTTGTCGGTCTCCAAACCAACCGGCAGCGTCTTCTTCTCGCCATGGCTGTCGTCTTCGCCATGACCTTCCTTTTTGACCAGCTTCGGAGCGTTGGGGTCTTCCTCGACCTCTTCCTTGTGCCCGCCGGCCAAGCCCGCGCCCGCAGCGTACAGCCCCGCGCCGACGCCACCGCCCGCGAAGACGATCGCCATAATGAGCATCATCAGGATGCCCTTCATCTTGCCCTTCTTCTTGAGCGCCTCAGCGGCGGGTGCGGCGGCACTGCTCATCGTTCAAATCCCATGGATCAGGCGTAAAGTTCACCGTCTTCGCGCAGGGCCGAATCACCGGCATCGTCACGAATCACCGCCTGTGTACGCACAAAAGGTTTAGAATCTTCTGACGACTGGCGTTGCTGGCTCTGGGCGAAGGCGGAACTGCTCCCGCCCTGCTGGTTTAGATCGACATGCGATTCGGCGACGCGCACGCCCTGCGCCCGAACTTCGGCGATAAGGCGCGGCTGGGCATCGGCGATGATCGCGCGCGCCTGATCGGTCTCGGCCGACAGCTTGATCGCGGTGCCCGCGGCGCTGTTGGCGATTTCGACGGTCAGCGCGCCCAGATGCTCGGGATTGAGCTGGAACTTCAGATGGTTCTGCCGGGTGACCGACTGGCTGATGTCGCGCGCCAGCTGGTCTAGCCACTGCGTGTCGCGGGCGAGATCGAGATGGCGGGTCACTGTCTGATCGACATGGCTCGGCGCGGCAGCAGAGGCGGCATCGGTGACCGGCGCGGAGTTCCAGTCGGCGGGTGTCACCGGGACTGGAAGCACTGGCACGGCAGCGGCCGGCGCGGGAGCGACGGCGGGAGCACCGGCGGGCGCTGCGCTGGCGGCCGGCGCTGCCGGCTGCTGGGCATCGTCGACTATGGGTGCATCGGATAGCGGGGCAGGCGCCGCCGTGACATCGGGCGCGTCAGCCAGCCGTGCCGGTTCAACGCTGGTTGCGATGTGCGGCTGCACCTTGGCGGCAACCGGACGATCGGTCTTGCGCAGCGGAGGAGCTTCGGCGGCTAGGCTGGCCATGGCTGCTGGCGCGGTCATGGTCTCGGCGGCCGCCGGATCGGCAGTTGCCGCTGCGGCGACAGGCGCAGCTATGGCGGCGGGTGTCGGCGGCGTCGCGGCGGCAGGCCGGGGCTGGATGAAGGGCACGACGACGTTCGAAGCCGCCGGACCGGTCGCAGCGGCAGCAGGCGATGCGGCGCTCTGCGCGGCCAAGGCGGATGGAACCTCGCCACTCGCCTCTGCGGGATGGAAAGCGGCCTTCAGCGACGCGACGATCGCTGCGATGTCGCGGCGGAGCGTCATATTCGCGGCCGCGTCCGGCGCAGGTTCGCTGTTGTCGGTGGGCATGGTCAGCGCCGCCATGTCCGCGATCGCGGGCGGCAAGGGCTGACGGGCAGTCGTCGCCGCCGGATCGATGGGCAGATCGGGCGCGACGGGCTGCGCACCGCTGGTCTCGACCGGCGCCGACACGACGGCAGGGGCGACGGCCGGAACAGCGGGCGTCGTAGCGATCGTCGCGGCGCGAGCAGCGACAACCGGCGCCGTGTCGGTCGTCGCCGAGACCGGAGCGGCTACGCGCGCGGCTGCGGCGGGCGGCACATTGACGCCGATCTGCCCGGCAAGGGCGAACAGCGCCTCGAGCTCGGCAACCAGATCGACGGGCTTCTCCGCGGTGGCAGGCTTGGTCTCGCCATCGGCGTGGGCCACGGGGACGTCGGTGGTTGCCTCTGCGGTCTCGGCTTCGCCGTCGCCCATATGCGGCGCGGTTTCGCCCTGCGCGGCCTGCCCATCGGGCTTGGCGCGCGACACCAGCTTGGCGAACGCTTCCGGCGTCTCACCCGCGGCGGGGGCAGGCGCAGCAGCGGGCACCGTCGCAAGAGCAATCGCGGAAGTCGAAAGCGCGGCAACGGCCATTTAGTAATTCCCCTGTTTCTTCAATATCTTCGGACGGAAGGCGGCGGTCACACGCGCCTCGGTCCAATCGGCCATCGCCTGCACGGCGCGCGCGTCGAGCTTCGCCGCGCTCTCCTGCCGCTGGCGGGCTTCCAGCCGTTCGGCGACCTTCTGTTCGGCGGCGGCGCGCGCCGAGACGATCGCGCTGTTTAAGCCGTCGCGCGCCTTGTCGAGCCGCTGGGCCAGTTCCCCGCGATTCTGCAGCACCGCCCCCGTCGTTGTCCCGCTTTCGACGGTCAGGCTGTCGCGCAACGACGCCAGCTTTGCGGCATTGCTTTCCAGATGCAGCACCTGCGCCTCCGCGGATGCCGCCGCCGACGCCGCCAGCAGGTGCTGGGCGCTGCGGACGCGGGTGATCCGCGCGCGTTTGCGGACGAGGTCCTTCATCCGCCGAATGCCTCAACCACGGCCTTGACCGAGTCAGCATAATCGACCCGGTCCTTCTGGCCCTGGCTGATGAACTCGAGGATGTGATCGTGGCGGGCGATCGCCACGTCGACGATCGGGTCGCTACCGGTGCGATAGGCGCCCATCAGGATCAGGTCGCGATTTTCCTCATAGACCGCCCACAGCCGGCGCAGGATCTGCGCGGCCTGCTGATGCTCGGGGCTGACGATGTCGCTCATCACCCGGCTCAGCGATTTGCCCACGTCGATCGCGGGGAAGACGCCCTGTTCGGCCAGGCTGCGCGACAGGATGATATGGCCGTCGACGATCGCGCGCGCGGTGTCGACGATCGGATCGTCGGTGTCGTCGCCATCGGCGAGCACGGTATAGAGCGCGGTGATCGATCCGCCCGAAGCTGCATCGACGCCGGCCCGCTCGATCAGACGCGGGATCAGGCCCAGCGCGGAGGGCGGATAGCCCTTCATCGTCGGCGGCTCGCCCAGCGACAGGCCGATCTCGCGCTGCGCATGGGCGACGCGGGTGAGGCTGTCGATCAGCAGCAGCACGCGCTTGCCCTGTGCGCGGAAATATTCGGCGATCGCGGTGGCGCGCATCGCGGCGCGCAGGCGCAGCACCGGCGGATGATCGGCCGGAACCGCGACGACCACGCTCTTCTGACGGACCGGGCCGGCCAGCTTGGTGGCCAGGAAGTCCGAGACTTCGCGGCTGCGCTCGCCGACCAGGCCGACGACGATGATGTCGGCGTCGGCGCCGGCGATCATCTGACCCATCAGCACCGATTTGCCGACGCCCGAACCGGCGGCGATCGCGATACGCTGGCCGACGCCCGCGGTGAGCAGCGCGTTGATCGCGCGCACGCCCATGTCGAACGGTTCAGTCACGCGGGCGCGGTCGAGGGGGTTGCCGCGCTTGCCGGCCAGCGGCCAGCGTTCGGACGTGGCGATCGGGCCGCCGCCGTCGATCGGATTGCCCAGCGCATCGACGACGCGGCCGAGCAGGGTTTCGCCGACATCGACCGAACCGCCGCGCCGATCCGGCTCGACCCGCGCGCCCGCGCTGTGCGGCGCATCGGCATCGAGCGCCATCAGCAGGGTACGGTTGCCACGAAAGCCGACGACTTCGGCGAGCGCGGCATGGCCATCTGCGTCGATGACGCGCGCGTTCGATCCGACCGGAACCGGAAAGCCGGTCGCTTCGAGCATCAGCCCGTCATAGGAGGCGAGACGGCCAACCCGGCGCGGGCCGGCATGGTCGATTTCCAGTGTGCCGAGCATCGCGTCGGCCTGAGCGGCGAGACCCATCATTTCGGCTGCACCATCATGTCGAGCTGCTGGCGCAGCTTGGCGAGACGCACTTGGGGGCCATCTTCGATCCAGCCTTCGCCGGTTTCCAGGACAATCGTGCCAGAGGCGAGATGGTGGTCGGGCGCCATCGGCAGGCCGAGGTCGACGCCGTTGAGCATCGCGATATCATCGGGGTTCATGCGCAATCGGGCAGGGCCCGATTCCGCGCTCACCAGTTCGGCGATCGCTTCGGCGCGGGCCTTGAGCATCGCCGGATCGATCTGCACCTCGCCGACGATCTGCCGGACGAGGCGGCTGACCGATTCGGCCAGCACGGCTGCAAGGGGGCCGGTCGGCTCGGGCTGGAGCGCTTCGGCCGAGCGGATCAGTTCGGCCAGCGCCTCGCGCTCACGCATGAATTCCATCATCACCGCCTGGCGGCCCTGCTCGAACCCTTCGGCGAAGGCCTCGTTGCGCAGCGTCTCGATGTCGGTGACCGGCGAACTCGCCTTGGGCGCGCTCGGCGCGAAGTCGCTGGCGCGGCGGCGGGGATGGCCCTCGCTGCCCCAGGGGGTGAAGCTGCCGGTCGCTGCGGGACGCGCCCAGGCGTCGACGCGGGTGGCTTCGCCGATATTCTCGGGGGTCCAGACCTCAGACAAAGTCGTCGCCCTTGCCGCCGAGGCTGATCGTGCCTTCCGCCGCCAGCTTGCGGGCGACGGCAAGCATCGCCTTCTGCGCTTCCTGGACATCGGCCAGGCGCATCGGGCCGCGATCGGCGATCTCGTCCTGGATCGACTGGGCGGCGCGGCTCGACATGCAGCCGAAGATCTTGGCGCGCAGCTTCTCGTCGGCGCCCTTGAGCGAGACGACGAGGATGTCGTTGTCGACCGCGCGGAGCAGTGTGCCGAGATCCTTTTCGCCGACCGCCATGAGGTTGTCGAAGATGAACATCTCTTCCTCGATGTTCCGGGCGACCGATTTGTCGAGCTTCTGCAGCGCCTTGATGATCCGTTGCTCGGCGGCCTTGCGTGACGAATTGACGATCTTGGCCGCTTCGCCTGCGCCGCCGCGGCGTGTGGTCGATCCGGTCGACTGCGCGGTGGCGGGGCGGTTGAGCAGTTCGTCGAGTTCGGTCAGCGCGGCCTCGGTGATCGGCCCCATAGTGGCGACGCGATAGACGAGGTCGGCCTGGATATCCTCAGGCAGCAGCTGGAGAACGTCGGCCGCGCGCTGCGCTTCGAGGAAGGCGAGCACGGTGGCGGCGATCTGCGGATGCTCGAACTCGATCAGGTTGGCGATCGCGCGCGCATCCATCCATTTGAGGTTCTCGAGCGCGTTGACGTGCTGGACGGGGGTGATCCGCTGCAGCACCTGATCGGCCTTATCCTGGCCGAGCGCCTTGTGCATGATGCCCTTGATCTGACGCTCGACCCCGAAGCCCAGGGTGGTGCGCACGCGGGCGCGGTCGCAGAATACGTCGAACACGCCGTCGATCTCGTTCTCGGAGATATTGGCGACGCCGAACATCGCGCCGCCGAGATGCTGGACCTCGTCCGGCTCCAGCCGGCTCAACACGGTCGCGGCTTCCTCCTCGCCGAGCAGCATCAGCAGGATCGCGGCGGCCTGGCTGCCACTGGGGGCGACCGGGGTCGCGTTCTCGGTATCGATCGGGGTTTCGTCCGCCATGATGTTACGCGGCTCCCGGCATGTCGGCGCGGATCAGGTCACGGACGACCAGCGCGGCGCGGTCCGGGTCCTGCTTCACGAAGTTGCGGATCAGTTCGGCGCGATTGGCATAGCCTGGCGTCGCCTCGATCATGTCGAGGGTTACGGGTTTGTTCGGATCGTGCAGCGCCTGCTGGGCCAGCGCCGACGCGATCTCGTTGCGGATCGCGGGGTTGGTGCTCGCCGGGACGCGGCCGCCCGAGGCGAGCGCGGCTTCGAGCGCGGCCTTCTTCTCCTCGGCATAGGCCGCGCGGCGCTTGAGCAGGGGCTTGGCGACGCCGAAGACGAGCAGCGCGACGACGAGCAGCGCGGACAGGTTGCGGGCGAGGGTCGAGACCCACGGCGCTTCCCACCAGTTCGGCTTGACCTCGGCTTCTTCGGCGACCGCGAAGCTGCGGGCCGACAGGGCGACGACGTCGCCGCGCGCCTGGTCCGCACCGATCGCGCCGCGCACCAGCGTTTCGATCGAGGCGAGTTCGGCGCGGCTGAACTTGCGGCTGCCTTCGCGCAGCGCGACGGCGACCGACAGGCGCTTTACCGTACCGATCGGATTGTGCGTGACCGAGACCTCGCGGCCCAGCTCATAGGTGCGGTTGTAATTTTCCGAGGTCTTTCCGGCATTTGCCGCAGCCGTCGTACCAGCCGGGGCATTGACGGTCTGCTGCGGCGCGGCGGTCACCTGGCTCGCGGCCGGCGGCTGGTTAGACAACGCGCCCGGGATACCCGAGGCTTCGCCGCCCGCTCCGTTCTTGTCTCCGGTCCAGGCGCCCTGTTCGGAGCGGACCACCGCAGTGTCCTTGGGGAAGCTTTCGCGGGTCGCCTGGGTTTCGGTGAAATCGACGTCGGCATGGACCTCGGCGGTGAAATTGCCGGGGCCGACGATCGGCGTCAGGATCTTGTTGAGCGCGTCGAGATAGCGCTGCTCGATCTTGTTCTGGATATCGACCTGCCGGGTCGAGGCCGCGCTCATCGGGTCGTTGCCCGAGGCGGAGAGCAGGCGGCCGGCCTGGTCGACCACCGAGACGTCGTCGGGCGACATGTTCGCCACCGACGAGGCGACGAGGTGGACGATCGCCTGGACCTGCGAGTCCGCCAGGGTGCGGCCGGCGCGCAGGCGCAGCATCACCGAAGCCTGTGGCTTGGCGTCGTCGCGCAGGAACACGCTGGGCGTCTCGGCTGCGACATGGACCTTGGCGGTGTCGACCGCGTCGATCGCTTCGATCGTGCGGGCGAGATCCATTTCGCGGGCGGTGCGCAGCTTCTCGCCCTCGACCGCGCGGCTTGCGCCGAGCGGAAGCGACGAGATCAGCGCGTCGCCATCGGGCGCGGCCTTGGGCAGGCCCTGCTGCGCGAGCAGCATCTTCGCCTGGTAGAAGCTGGTCTCCGGCACGGTCAGCGCGCCGGTGCCGCGATCGACCTCATAGGGGATGTTGGCGGCTTTCAGCGCGTCTGCGACGGCAGCCTTGTCGGCATCGCCCATGCCCGCGAACAGGTCGCGCTGCGGCGCACCCGACATCGTCGACCAGAGCAGCGCCGCGCCGCCGAGCAGGCCGACCAGGCCGATCATCGGCAGGCTGCGCTGCACGGCCGGCTGCGCGGTGAAGCCCTTGACCCGTTCGAGAACGGCCGAGGTGCCGACGCCGGCGGGCGCCGAAGACGCCATGACGGGGGCGGGGGAGGGGATGATGTCAGCCATATATTATACCGGCATGCTCATGATGTCCTTGTAGGCGGACAGGAGTTTGTTGCGGACCTGCAGCGTGGCCTGGAAGCCGACGCTGGCCTGCTCGCGCTGGAGCATGACCGCCGCGATATCGGTGGTTTCGCCGCGCTCGTAGCTTTCGCTGATCGCGCTGGCCTTGGCCTGCTGGTTGTTCACCTCGCCGATCGCGCCGCGCAGCGTCGAGACGAAGCTGCTGTCGGGCGCGCTGGTGGCATTGCCGATCGCGGCGGGGCCGGTGAGCGGGTTCGGAGCCGGGGCGGCGGCGGCCTTCTGCAACGCGCTGTTCTGCTGCAATATGGCGTTGCGCATCGCCATGAGGTTGCTGGTGTTGACGGTCGTCATCTAACCCCTCCTCAAGCCACGGCGCGCATATCGGCCCCGCGGGCCACGGCACGCATATCGGCGATGCGATAGCGCAGCGTGCGTTCGGAAATGCCGAGCCGCTGCGCGGCGCGGAGACGGTGGCCGCCGGTAGCGGCAAGAGCTTCCTCGATCGCGCGGGCCTGGCTGACCCGGCGGGCGTCGGCGAGGCGAACCGGGGCGGCCTCGACGGCGGCGGGCGCCGCGCCGGTGATGGTCTCGACCGCGGCCATGCGGAAGGCAGGGGCGGCGGGTGCGGCGTCGATCATCAGGTCGGCGGCTTCGATCCGGTCGCCGTCGCGCATCAGCATCGCGCGCTGCAAAACGTTTTCGAGCTCGCGGACATTGCCGGGCCAGCCATGGGTCATCAGCCGGTCGAGCGCGTTGGCGGTCGGCCAGGCGAGTTCCTGCTGTTCGGGCGTGTGGCGCAGCAGCAGCGCGGCGGAAATGGCGCGAATGTCCTGGCGGCGCTGGCCCAGTGGCTTGAGCATCATCGGCATGACGTTCAGGCGCCAGTAGAGATCGGCCCGGAAGCGGCCGGCCTCGACCTCGGCGGCGATGTCGCGATTGCCGGCGGCGATGATGCGGACGTCTACCGCGATCGGCGCGGTGGCGCCGACGGGAAGGACTTCGCGTTCCTGAAGCGCGCGGAGCAGCTTGGCCTGAAGAGCGAGCGGCAGTTCGCTGATCTCGTCGAGCAGCAGCGTACCCCCTTCGGCGGCACGGAACAGGCCTTCGCCCGAGCCGCTGGCGCCGGTGAAGGCGCCCTTCTGGTGGCCGAACAGCATCGCTTCGAGCATCGTCTCGGGCAGCGCCGCGCAGTTGACGGCGACGAAGGGCTTGTCGGCGCGCGGCGATGCGGCGTGGATGAAGCGGGCGACACCTTCCTTGCCGGTGCCGGTCTCGCCGAGCAGCAGCACGGTCGCATCGCTGCGGGCGACGCGAGCGGCGATGGAAAGGAAGCGGGCGCTTTCCGGCTCGCCGCAGGCCGGCATGGCGCGCGGCCGGATCAGTTCGGCGATCAGTGCGTGGCCGAACGCCATGTCTTCGAAACCGAAGACGATGGTGGCCGGGCGGCCGATCTTGGCGCGGCGCAGGATGGGCGCGCCGTCGGCGAAATCGATCAGGATGTCGTGCTGGCGTGCCAGGGCGGCTTCGGTCACGTGCAGGATGCGCTGACTGTCGCGGCCCGCGGCGGCGGCGGGATCGACCGGCGCGGTCTCGATGCCCGCGCCTGCCAGCCATGCGGCGAGCGTGGGGTGCGAACCTTGCGCTTTCTCGCTGATGCCGATCATGCTTCCTGCCGTCCTCATCGGATCCGGCGTGCCAGCCACGCCAATTCCTTCACGGACATGATTACCGGCGAATTAACTTAAAAAGTCTTAATAGACCGCGCGCCCTGCGCACCCGCGATGGCGTCCACGCAGGCGCGCGCGCGTAGGAGCACTCCAAAACCCCGCTTTTCCTGGGCCTTTTGCCGGTCGGCAAAAAGCTGCTCATTCTTTGGTCTAAGACGGCAAGGCTTTGCCGGGCAGCGGCGCGATGACGTCGGCCGTGGTGGCCAGCTGGGGAGCGAAAACCCTTTTTAGCAAAAAAATCCGATAAAAATATCGCTGTTTTTCAAGGGGATGGTGGTAACTTTCGGGCCTGCAACGATCGTGGTGAAATTTTCTGGTTAAAGCGGGGGTAAGCACGGCCGTTAATGGGATCGAGGCGAGAACGGCCAGCACCGGATCATCGCCCCTTAACAGGAACAAGGACTGATCCAATGACCGTCATCAACACCAACATCTCTTCGCTGCGTGCCCAGAATGCGGGCCGTATGGCTGACAGCATGCAGGCCACCGCGATGGCCCGTCTTTCGAGCGGCAAGCGCATCAACAGCGCCAAGGACGACGCCGCCGGCCTCGCCATCGCTTCCTCGATGACCGCTTCGATCCGCGGCATGGGTGTTGCGGTCCGCAACGCCAATGACGGCATCTCGCTCTCGCAGACGGCGGAAGGCGCCCTGGGTGAAGCCGCCAACATGCTCCAGCGTATCCGTGAGCTGGCCGTGCAGGCCGCCAACGGCACCTACCAGTCGAGCGACCGTGCCAACCTGCAGACCGAGGTTCTGGCGCTCCAGACCCAGATCTCCAATGTCATCACCGGCACGAAGTTCAACGGGAACACTCTGTTCTCGGCGACCTCGACCGCGACGAGCTTCGCGATCCAGACCGGCATCAACTCGGGGGACACCACGTCGATCTCGATCGGCGGCCTGAACAGCGTTGCCGCGGCCTATGCCAGCACGGTCACGGTCGACACCACGACCAACGCCGCCGCCGCGATCACCGCGTCGGACACCGCGCTGACCCAGGTCGCCAACGTCCGGGCCAATCTCGGCGCGAACCAGAACCGTCTGGAAGCCGCCGTCAACGTGCTGACCGCGAACATCACCAATCTGTCCGAGGCCCGCTCGCGGATCGAGGATACCGACTTCTCGGTGGAATCGAGCACCCTGGCCAAGGCACAGATCCTGTCGCAGGCCTCCACCGCGATGCTCGCCCAGGCGAACCAGAGCCAGCAGAACGTGCTGAGCCTGCTCAAGTAAACCGATTACAATTGCTGGCCGAGACGGCCCCCGGTGCATCGCATCGGGGGTCGTTTCGGTTTTTGGCGTTTTGGTTTTCTCCCTCAGACAGCGGGCGGCCACATCCTCGCGTCACGGCTTGCTCGCTAAGGTTTCGGACGCGCTGCACCCGCTTGCCTCTTCGAGCTTCGCTGGGGGCGGTGTGTGCGGCAGCCTCTTCTCTGCCGTCAGACACCGTCTTCAGCACGGCCAGGACGGTGCGCAAGGCGGTTAAGCACGCGCGAGAAGATTAATTCGTCCGACGAAGATGCGGCCGCATTCGACATTGGTCGAACCCAAAAACGCCCCGGAATCATTGGATATTGCGCGCCCGCGCGTAAGAGCCGGAGCCCTCGGACGAAACTAATTTATGGTTAATCCGGGTTAACCATCTTTCTTCCTTAAGCCTGGTTTCCGGGCGTCGTTAACCGGATCGTGGCGAGGACGGACATGTAGCCGGAACGCCGAGTAGTAGCGGAAGGATTACATCAATGGCTGTTATCAACACCAACGTTTCGTCGCTTCGTTCGCAGAACGCTGGCCGTCTCGCCGACAAGGCTCTGTCCACCGCGATGGAGCGTCTGTCGAGCGGCAAGCGCATCAACAGCGCCAAGGACGACGCCGCCGGCATGGCGATCGCTTCCTCGATGACCGCGTCGGTTCGCGGCATGAGCGTCGCGATCCGCAACGCCAATGACGGCATCTCGCTGGCCCAGACGGCGGAAGGCGCCCTCGGCGAAGTCAGCAACATGCTGCAGCGTGTCCGCGAACTGGCCGTCCAGGCCGCCAACGGCACCTACCAGTCGAGCGACCGTGACAACCTCCAGACCGAAGTCGCTGCCCTGCAGTCGCAGATCACCAGCGTCGTCACCGGCACGAAGTTCAACGGGAACACCCTGTTCTCGGCGACCTCGACCGCGACGAGCTTCGCGATCCAGACCGGCATCAACTCGGGCGACACCACGTCGATCTCGATCGGCGGCCTGAACAGCGTTGCCGCGGCCTATGCCAGCACGGTCAAGGTCGACACCACGACCAACGCCGCCGCCGCGATCACCGCGTCGGATACCGCGCTGACCCAGGTCAACACCGTCCGTGCCGGCCTCGGTGCGACCCAGAGCCGCCTCGACGCCGCCGTCAACGTGCTGACCGCGAACGTCAACAACCTGTCCGAAGCCCGTTCGCGGATCGAGGACGCCGACTTCTCGGCGGAATCGACGGCTCTCGCCAAGGCGCAGATCCTGTCGCAGGCTTCCACCGCGATGCTCGCCCAGGCGAACCAGAGCGGTCAGGGTGTCCTGAGCCTGCTTCGCTAAGGAATAGGCGGCCAACCCACCTCGGCCGTCCGATAGGCCCCCGGCGCAATATTTCCCCGCGCCGGGGGCCTTTTCCTTGAAAGTGCCCGGGACGTTTCGTTCCGGGATGTTGTGTATCGCGATGATCTCCGGCCGGCCGATCCGGCCGGCCGGGACATCGGGCAGCGTTCGACGGGAATAGATGATGGATGCGTCTTCTTCGGCCGGCGGAAATGGTTTCGACGCAGCGCTCAAAGCCCTCGAGGATCTGGAGACCAGCGTGGTCCAGACCCGCGAGGAAAAGCCCGTGATAGCGGTGGCGGCGGTTGCCGCGCCGGCTATCGAACCGGTCAGCGCGATCGGCTTCTCCGACGGGGACGACAATGCCCCTCCCGCAGTGATTGCTCCGGCCCTGGCCGTTGACGTGATCGAACTTCCCACCGAGGCCGCTGCACCGGTGGCTGCGGCCGAAGCCGCGACCCACCCTCTGCCCGCACCCGCCGTGCCCGCCGAAGCCGTCCCCGCGACGCCGGTTCAGGCCGCGGCCGCGCCATCTGCGGGCCGGTTCACCAGGATTGCAATCGGTCTGGGCCTTTTGTCGAGCGCGGTTTCCGCCGCCGGTCTGGTGGTCGCCGAGCGCGTGATCATGTCCGCGCAGCTGGTCGTCGCCGACGCGCGCGAACGTGCGCGTCAGGCCGAACAGGCCAACAAGCTGATACGCGATTTGCAGCTGGTCCGCGACAAGCAGATCGAATTGCTTCGGCTGCAGCAGGCGCAAGCGGCCGCCACGCCGGTGAGCAGCGAAGAACTCCAGCATCGCATGGACGCGCTACAGACCGGGCTGCTCGCTAGAGATCCGATGAACAACGTCGTGTCCGCGATCCGCGAGAGCCAGTCGGGCACCAACGCGCGCTTCAACGAATTCGGAATGAAGATCGACCGGCTGGAAGCAGCGGTGAGCGGTAGGCATTGATTGGCCTCAAACGCCGGGCGCCGACATCCGTCGCCAAGGTCGCCGATGCGACCGCCGGCGCTTGAGGCAACTAAATTAACGCCATTCTTTCAGGGAGCCGCGCAGCTTGTCGAGCGCGGCCTTCTTGATCTGGCAGACCCGTGCGGCGCCTATGCCAAGCGTCTGGCCGATTTCCTCAAGGTTCATCTCTTCGACGAAATAGAGCTGGAGAACCATCGCCTCACGTTCGGGCAGGTCGGAGATATGCTCGGCCAAGGCCTCCGCAAGCTCCTCGCGCTCGATTGTTTGGTCGGCGCGCTCCTCGACGTCGGCGAACCAGATCGACTGGTCCGAATAGACCTCGTCGAGTGACTCCTGATAGGTCGCGGCGGTTTCTTCCATCAGCGCGCGGAATGCCGCCCCGTCGAGGCCGAGCGCCTGGGCAAGTTCGGACTCGCTCGGGCTGCGGCCATGGGTCTTCTCGAAATCGGCCTTGGCCTTGAGCATCTGTCGGCGCTTGCCCATCGCCGACCTGCTCATGGTGGCATGGCGGCGGAGATGGTCGATCATCGCCCCGCGCACGCGCATCGATGCATAGGTGGAGAAGGCGTGGCCGCGATCCTCATAGCCGTTGGCCGCCTCGACCAGCGATATCATGCCGATCTGGATCAGATCCTCGATGTCGATCGCCGAGGAGACCCGGCCGTGGACGTGCCAGGCGATCTTGCGGACCAGCTGCATATGGCCGCGGACCAGCTCCTCCGGCCGGGCCTTCTGGGGCTTGCGGCCATAGGTCAGCTGTTGGGATTCTCGCGTCTCAGCCAGCACGAAGCACCGCCTCCATCCCGAAGAAGCAGTCGCCGCCTGCCTGCGCGCCGATGTCGAGTGTGTCGATCGTGCGGGCGAGGTGGCCGATGGCCTGCGCCGCGCGCGCATTGGGATATTGGTCGACGACGAGCCGGCGGCGTGCCGCGGCGGTCAGGACGCGCTCATCCTTGGGAACGCCACCCAGATAGCTGAGCGTGGTATCGGTCAGGAAGCGTCCGGTCACCTCGCGGAAGCGGCGGAACAGTTCGCGGCCCATCGCCTCGTCGGCGATCCGGTTGGTGACGATCGCGATGTCGCGCACGCCATGGTCGAGCGCGAGCAGCTTGACGGTGCCATAGGCGTCCATGAAGCGCTCGGCATCGGGGGCTAGCACGACGATCGGCAGGTCGGCCGAGGCGACCATGTCGAGCGTGTCGGGATCGGCGCTGCCGGGGGTGTCGACGATGACATAGTCGAGCGAGCGGCGATGCGGGCGAAAGGCGTCGGCGAGCTTGAGGCGGGCGGCGAGATCCACCCGGCCGGCGGCGTCGACGGGCCCTGCGGGAACGACGAACAAGGCTTCGGGGCCGTCGACGACGATCTCGTCGATGGTCAGGCGACCGCCGATCACGTCATCGATCGATTCCTTGGGGTTGAAGCCCATCTGGCGGGTCGCATCGGTGGGCCCGGGGTCGCAGTCGACCAGCATCGCGCGGCGGTGCATCTTCGACAGCGACAGCGCCAGGTTGGCGGCGATCGTGGTCTTGCCGACGCCGCTGCGGCCGCAGGCGATGCTGATCACCCGGGCGCTGCGCTGCAGATGGGCTGTGCCCGGCAAGTCCCGGAGGACCGGGATGGAGGGAGCGAGGGTCATTCTGCCGTCTCCATGGGCCGCGCGCCAAGTGCGCCGGCGCTGCCATTATGGGTGGGTCCGCCGCCCACGACCGCTGCGACCTCCACCGCCTTGCCATCGGGAATCTCGAGGAAGGACATGACGGGAGTCTCCGGCAGGTGGGGTTTGAGCAGGCGGGCGAGCGCACGGCGCGCGATCGGCGAGGTGACGATCGCGAAGCGGGTCGCGCTGTTGACCAGCGGGGCCGATGCTTCGGAGATCGCCGCGACGACCTTGTTGGCGAGCGCGGGTTCGAAGGGGTGGGCGGCGCCGGGCGAGGTGCGGACCGCCTGGGCGAGCAACGATTCGAGACCGGCGTCGAGGGTGACGACCGGCAGCGGCATCTTCACCGGCACCAGCGTCTGGACGATCAGCGCGCCGATCCTCGAGCGGATATTCTCGACCAGCGAGGCGGCGTCGGCCGACATCGTCGCCGCATCGACCATCGCTTCGGCGATGCGGCGGAAATCCTTGAGCGGCACGCCTTCGGCGAGCAGGGCACGGCAGGCCGCGGCGATCTGCGCCAGCGCGAGCGGCTGCGGGGTGAGGCCGGCGACCAGTTGGGGGGCGGCTTCCTTGAGCGCGTCGAGCAGGCGCTGCGCCTCGTCCATGCCGAACAGGTCGGCGGCGGCGGCGGCGATCACCTGGTTGAGGTGGGTAGCGACCACGGTGGCGGGATCGACGACGGTGTAACCCGCGACGATCGCGTCGCCGCGCTTGTCGGGGCTGATCCAGACGGCTTCCAGGCCGAAGCTCGGATCGCGGACCGCGCGGCCGTCGACCGTGCCTTCGAGATCGCCGCTGTCGAGTGCGAGCAGCTGGTCGGGATAGGCCTCGTCCTCGCCCATGATCACGCCTGCGACGGTGATGCGATAGGCGTTGGGCGGCAGGCTGAGATTGTCGCGGACGCGGACCAGCGGCACGACGAAGCCAAGTTCGCGCGACAGCTGGCGGCGGATGCCGGTGATGCGCGCCATCAGCGGCGCCCCCTTGCGGTCGTCGACGAGGCTCACCAGGCCATAGCCCAGTTCGAGGCCCAGCGCGGCGCCGTCCGAAATCTCGTTCCAGTCGATGCTGTTGGGCGAAACCGGCGCGGCGGCGGCGGCTTCGGCCGTGGCGACTTCCAGCGCGGTCTCGGCACTCTTCTTCTTGCTCAGCTTCCAGGCGGCGAAGCCGGCGACGCCGGAGGCCGACAGGATGATGAAGTGCGGCATGCCGGGGACGACGCCTAGCAGGAACAGGATGCCGGAGACCGGCGCCCAGGCGCGGGCCGAACCGAACTGGCTGGTGATCTGGCCCGACAGGTCGAGTGGTGAGGACACGCGGGTGACGATCGACGCGGCGGCGATCGACAGCAGCAGCGCGGGCACCTGCGCGACGAGCGCGTCGCCGATCGCCAGGATGATATAGGTGGATGCCGCGTCCGACAGCGACAGGCCGTGGCTCATCGTGCCGAGGATCAGGCCGCCGAGGATGTTGATCACCAGGATCAGCACGCCCGCGACGGCGTCGCCTTTCACGAACTTGGAAGCACCGTCCATTGAGCCGTAGAAATCGGCTTCGGTGGCGACTTCCTGGCGGCGCAGCTTGGCTTCGTCGGGGGTCAGCAGGCCGGCGTTCAGATCGGCGTCGATCGCCATCTGCTTGCCGGGCATCGCGTCCAGGGTGAAGCGCGCCGACACTTCGGAAACGCGGCCCGCGCCCTTGGTGATCACGACGAGGTTGATCACCATCAGGATGCCGAACACGAACAGGCCGACGGCATAGTCGCCGCCGATCAGGAAATTGCCGAAGCTTTCGATGACATGGCCGGCGGCGGCGGGGCCTTGATGCCCGTCGACCAGCACGACGCGGGTCGACGCGACGTTCAGCGCGAGGCGGAACAGTGTGGCGAACAGCAGCACCGTCGGGAAGGATGAGAAATCGAGCGGCTTGGCGGCGTTGAGCGCCACCATCAGCACCGCGAGGCTGATCATGATGTTGGCGATGAAGCCCATGTCGAGCACGAAGGACGGCACCGGGATGACCATCAGGCCGACTAGCATCAGCGTCGCGAAGGGCAGGATCGCGCTGCGGCCGGTAGCCGCCCACAATTTCCGGGTTACCGAGGCCGGCGCCGCCATGGCTCAGGCCTCCCGCCGCGCGAGGCGCGCAAAGGGCCGGAAACTGGCGGAAATCGATGCTCTCGGCATTATATCCTCGATGGCCTTCGCGTGATTACGAAGCGAGGAATGCCCGGAACGTGGTTAATTTTGCGTTAGGAAGCGTGAATATCGCTATCCGGGTTTAAGACTTTGGGATGAGCGCCGTTAAAGTTTCGGTGCTGGGGCCGTAGGATAGGGCGTTTCCACCGCCGCGCCGGTCGATGCACGCGCATCCATCCAGCGCAACAGAAGCCATGCCGCAGTCAATTCCACAGCCATCAGCGACAGCATCGATACGCCGCCGGCGGGTGGCATGAGGGTTACGAACCAGGCGACCACACCACCGCCGGCATAGATGCCGCAACCGAACAAGGCGGACATCGACCCGCTGCGCGACCGGTCTTCGGCAAGGGCGCATGCCTGCATATTGGCGGAAACCAGACCGTAGAGGCTGACCGTGAAGATCATGGCGGCGGCGATCAGCGGTGGGCCTGCCAGGCCTGCACCCACGGTCGCCACCGTGCACAGGCAGGCGATGGCTCCCAGCGCCAGGATCGAGCGGATCACCTGTGCCGGCCTGTATCGCCGCAGCAACCGCCGGTTGAACTGAGTCGCGCCGACGATGAGGACGCCCATTATGCCGAACAGCCACGAACTCTCGCTCGCTGACCATCCAAAGCTGTCCTGAAACAGCGGGCTTGCCCCACTATACCAGGTCATGAGCGGCATTGCCGCAAGTGCCGCCGCAAAAAGATGGATCAGGACGCGGTGGTTGCGGAGCAACGCGCCATAGGCCGCCAGCCGCGATTCCGAGAGCGCGAGCAACGCCGTCTCCTTGGTGCGGCTTTCGGGCAACCGCAACCATATGAAAGCGAGCAGAGACGCGCCGAGCGCTGCGAGAATCCAGAATATCGCGCGCCATCCGAACAGCGAAAGAACGGCGGCGCCGGCGATCGGCGCGAGAACCGGCGCCACACCCATGATCAGATGTTGCCAGCTGAACATCATGGCGGCGTCGGTGCCTTCGAAGCGGTCTGACACGATAGAGCGGGCCATGGCCATGCCCGAACAGGCACCAAGCCCCTGAAACAGCCGCGCGACGATCAGCTGCGAGAGCGAACCCGCCGCGGCGCAGGCGCAGCATGAGAGAACAAACAGGCCAAAGCCGATCAGCAATGGCAGCCTGCGGCCGACCCGCTCGGAGAGCGCGCCCCAGAATAGCTGCCCCGAGGAGATGCCGATCATGAAGGCGGCCACCGTCAACTGAACCGAGGCGGTCGGCGTGTGCAGTGAGCGCCCGATAGCCGGAAGCGCGGGCAGGTACATGTTGATGGAAATGGCACCGAATGCGCTCATCATGCCCAGCATGATGATGAGCGGGGCGACCCGCCTGGCCGAGAAGGACGTCTGGTTCATCGCGCAAACTGTGTCTGCGTAGCGCATATACACAAGACGCGCGGACGGATCTGCTAAGGGAAAGTCGATCCGGATTAAGATCGGCCCCGATTTCGAGGCTGGCGGGGATGGTCGGGGATGCGGCGGTCTCTACCGCCCCGGCTTGTACGTCGCGGGCGTGAAGTCAAATCGCCCCGCCGCATTGGCGAGCATGTCGATCCGCTGCTGGGTGCGGTCCGCGAGATAGCGGACGCAGGCGCGGGCGGCGTCGGCGAGACCAATCGCTTCGGTCAGCCGCGCCTGGAGGCCCGGCGTCCTGTGCATGACGCCGGGTGATTTCAGCGCCGCGACGCTCTCGCCAAAGGCGGGAAGCGAGGAATGCCCGGAACGTGGTCAATTTTGCGTTAGGAAGCGTGGATATCGCTATCCGGGTTTAAGACTTTGGGATGAGCGCCGTTAAAGTTTCGGAGTTGAGGCCATGCGCGGAGACATCTGGTTCGTCAGGACCGGGCGCGCCAAATGTGGTAGCTCAGGTTGCACCACCACACGCGTTCCGGCAATCCGCGATGAAGCGCGCCTCTCCGCAGATTAGGCGCGTATTTCAGCTTCCGCCCAGCACGCGGCTCCGCAAATAGGAAATAACGATCGCGGGATCCGAGCGTCGTTCGATATGCCACAGCAGCTTGGCGCTCGCGGTGATGGCATCATCTACTGTCGCGCCGCTTTTACATGACGAGGCGAGCGCAGGCACCTTGTCGGCCTTGCTATGCTCCTTGCTGTTTTGCGTGCTGTAATCGTAAAAGCGGCTTGGCAGATTACAGTCGATCACGGGCCGATAGGCCGGTTCGCTCGTCGTTCCGCGCGCCGCGTGACTTTGGGAATAGGAATCCTGAACGAGGTGGAGCAGTGCGCCCGCAGCCGCTGAGCGTGCGAGGTCCGTCCCGGCGGGACCGATAACTTCCGTACAGGTTTCTGACGAAACAGGGTTACTGCATCGCATGGCGAATAAGGTAGAGATCGTCCACGGGTGTTTAGCGGTTGATCCGCCACAAAAGGCAAAGTTCGGCGGGCGCATAGATGTCGAAATCGACGAGCTATTGTCTTTCCAGTAGCCACAATAATCTGTCGCAGGATCGATAAATCCGGCAGCCACGCCATAGGTGAAAGCGGCCCAGTCGATCAGCTTGGCGCGTGTATTCTCGAAGGTCTCGCTGGAAGACGACGCCATTGCATGGAAGAATTGCAAGCGACCATGATGTGAACTGCATAGCAGCCCCACTTGTCCAATTTCCGGAGACCGTCGAAGCACCGATTTGCAATTGAGTTTTGCGTTGAAGCCGAACTTGATCAGCGTGCGAGCTTTGATCTGACGTGTTGGATCGTCGGGCCAGCGTGCCGCCTGTCCGATTCCTTCGATCCTGGGATTTTTGGCATCGGAAAGAGAGGCCAGCTTCGCGACATAAGCGCTGCAATCGAGAGGCTCGGCTCCGCCTGCCACGCGCAAACACTCTGCCGCCGCGAAGCTCATCGATTCGTGCAAAGCTAAAAAGGGTCGAATTTCGTATGAACTGGCTGGCTGGGACACGCACAGGATAGCTGTCCAAAAAGCCGCGACCGTTGCAAAAAACCGTTTAGTGCTTCGTTTCATCTATGTCGCCCGCAGCCTATCGTCGCCGGGACACTATCCGGCCCCGTTGACGTCATTTCCTGACCAAGATTCGTAATCAAGTCTCGGCCTGAGATGGGTTCCAGAGCCCTTATTGAAGGGCAAGCGCGGGCAAACACTTAACGGAACTGGCCGCGAGCCGACTGTAGGCTTGGGTGTACGTGTCAGCGCGCGGGTCTAGCGCCCCGGCTTATAGGTCGCAGGGGTGCAATCGAAGCGGCCCGCCGCATTGGCGAGCATGTCGATCCGCTGCTGGGTGCGATCCGCGAGATAGCGGACGCGGGCGCGGGCGGCGTCGGCGAGACTCATCGCTTCGGCCAGGCGCGCCTGGAGGCCCGGCGTCCTGTGCAGGACGCCGGGTGATTTCAGTGCCGTGACGCTCTCGCCAAAGGCGGGAAGCGCGGCTTCGATCGCGTCGATATCATGCGCATCGAGCGCGGCTATCAACGCCTCGCTCGATCCGATCAGCCTGTCGACGGCGTCCTCGTTCACGCGTTCGCCTTGGGCAGGTCGAGCGCGATCATCTTGGCGGCGATCGCCTTGGCGTCGATCGGATATTGGCCCGAGGCAATCGCCTTGCGGATCGCCTCGATCTTGTCGCTGTTGATCGGCGGCCCGGCTTGCGCCAGCACCGCGACGAGCGAAGGCGACATCGTCGTGTCGCTGCCCGCCGTCTGCACGGCGTCGACCGGGGCTGCCGCCTCGACCTTACCGTCCTTGACCTGACCGATGCGGGTCGGGCTGGTCGAACCTACCCCATTGATCATCTCTGGTCCTTTCAAATCCGGCCTTTCGGCCAACATGTTTCCCACCATGCCGATGTTAACGACAGGTTTCGAATTCCTTTAAATCATTTAAATCCGATCAGCCGCACACGGCCGACATCGATCACCTCGGCGAACAAGGTGCCGGGCTTCGACGCGGCGGAAACGCGGATGCGGCCGCCGATATTGGCATCTTCCATCGCCATCGCGTCGACGCTGATCGAATAGGACTGGCCCTGCGCGATGAGCTGGACCGGATCGCCCTTGCGGATATCGGCCCTGGCGGCCATCGGGCGGTCGCCATAGGATTGCGCGCCGCCCACGCTCACCATGTTGGCGCGCATCAGCGGCACGCGCAGGCGCCAGCCTGCGGTGGTGCAGCGGACGGTGACCGCGCCCGCGGTGGGCGGGTCCACCTGGATGCCGATCGGGCAGGCGGCGAGCCGCATCCGCCGGTCGATCGGGGCCAGCGGCCCGCCAGGCTGGCCGACATCGGCGCCCAGCGTCGTCACGACGATCTGCTCGAGCTGGTTCAGGTCCTGCGCTGGAGGCAAGGCGGCCTGCGCATGGAGCGGCGCGGCGGCGAGAGCGAGGGGCAGGAAGGCGATGCGCGTCATGGCAAAACTCCGGGTCATGCGCGGGAGATATCCGCAGACCTGGAAAGAAATGGTTAACGCACCGGTTACCTTATGCGTCACTCCGGGGGAGGGCGGAGCCCCGGGGGCGCCTACGGCCAGCGGGACAGGCGCTTCCTGAGGCTCCGGCCACCGCCGGAGTGACGCTCTATATATAAGGGCTACCGCGTGGCGGCCCCCGGCATTTGCTGGACGGCGATGCGCTGGCCCTTCGCGGGGCCGCTGGCGCGCATCGGCGGGATGCTGATCTCGATCATCGCATCGGGCACGCCGCCCATCCGGATCGCGCGGGCGACCGCGGTGGTGCGGGCCGCCGACAATTCCCAGCTGTCCAGCCGCGCGGTCTGGCCGTCGCGGCCCTGGCTGGCGACGATCACGCGCTGCTTCGCCTTGGCGGCGGCCGCGCCGATCGCTCTCAGGCGCGCGGCCTCGGCTGGCTTCAAGATCGCTTCGTCGGCTTCGAACGCCTTCGTGGCGAGCAGGCCGTGGACCAGCACGTCGCCGCCCTTGCCGTTGCCCGATCCGCCGAAGGCGTCGCGCATGCCCGCCGCGAGCTTCAGCCGGTCGCCCGCCTGCGCCTGCATCATTACGAAGAAGGCCAGCAGCAGCAGCGCGAGATCGGCGAAGCTCAGCACCCAGCGTTGAGAGATCTCCCGCCTCATGCCGCGGTCCGCAGGCCGGGACGGGCAGGCCGGGTCTGCGCAACGCTGTCGATCTCGTCGCGGGCGAGCAGTTCGAGCTGCTTGCACGCGGCGGTCTGCCAGGCGAGTTCGGTTTCCGACAGGCTCTCCAGCCGTCCAGCGATCGGCGCGGCGATGCCTGCGGACAGGATGATGCCATATAAAGTGGTCAGCATTGCTACCGCCATGGCGGGGCCGATCCTGGCCGGATCCTCCATCTGTGCGAACATCTGGACCAGGCCGATGATCGTGCCGATCATGCCCATTGCGGGGCCGGTCTCGGCGATCGAGCGCCACACGCCGATCGCGGCCTGGTGGCGCAGACGGCGGGCGTCGATCTCGTCGGCGGCCCAGCGGGCGAAGTCCTGCGAATGGCGCGCTTCGGACAGTTCGCGCGCGGCGCGCAGCAGGAAGCGCTGCGCGGTCTCGACGCGGTCGACGCAGTTGATGCTGCGGACCTCGGCGAGTTCGCGGATACGGCTGACCGATACGCGCGCGGCTGCGGCATCGGCGGCCGGGTCGGCGCGGCCGAGCAGGCCCAGCGCGGAAAAGGCGCGGCCGATATGCGCCCAGGGCGATCGGAAGATGCTGGTGAGAAGCGTGCCGCCGAACACGATCGCGATGGCGGCCGGGTCGATGAATCGGGCGATCTGGTCAAGCAGGAACATCATTTCCCCAATGCCCGAAACGGGTCAACGCGCCGTTGCCGAACATGGCTAACGGACCCGGCAGGATCGACCGGCAAGTCTTTGCCGCAACCGGCAAGTCTTTGCCGCTCTCGCGCCAAATGCAGGAAAAATAGGGGGTTTCGGCCCCGTTAACCACATTTGGCACGGCAGTTGCTTGGGATGTGCCCAAGGCAGCCGTCGAGCCTGTTCGAACATGATTAACGGCGGCGGCTGACAGACTTTTAGAGGACGAAGCGAAAAAATGGCTGATCCGCTTTTCGGGGTACATGGCAAGGCGCTGGCGATCCGTTCGCAGCGGCTGGCGATGCTCGCCTCCAACATCGCGAACGCCGCCACGCCCAACTACAAGGCGCGCGATATCGATTTCCAGAAGGCGCTGTCCGACGCGACCGGGAATAGCGGCATGACCGCCGACCAGGCCGCCGAGAGCAACATCGGATACCGCGTGCCCTTGGAAACCTCGCTCGACGGCAACACCGTCGAACTGTCCACCGAACAGAATCAGTTCGCCGAGAACGCGATCCAGTACCGCACCACGCTTTCCTTTCTGGAAGGCCGGATCGGCACGGTCATGTCGGCGCTGAAGGGAGAATAAGGCATGGCCAATAATCTCTCGGTCTTCGACATCGCCGGCCGCGCGATGTCCGCCCAGATGGTCCGGCTCAACACCTCGGCTTCTAACCTCGCCAATGCGGGTTCGGTCGCGGGCAGCAAGGCCGAAGCCTTCCGCGCGATCAAGCCGGTCTTCTCCTCGGTCACCGACAGCCCCGGCGTCGCGACCGTGAAGGTCGATCAGGTGGTCGCCTCCAACATCGAACCCACCAAGCGCTACGACCCCAACCATCCGAAGGCCGACAAGGACGGCAACGTCTGGGAAGCGGGCGTCGATCAGGCGCAGGAGCTGGTCGAGATGATGGAAACCGCCCGCCAGTACCAGAACAACGTCCAGGTCATGCAGACCGCGAAGACGCTCACTCTCGACACGCTGAGGCTCGGCAAATGACGATATCCACCGGCAATAGCTATCTGGATAGCCTCACCGGCAATCCGAAGAGCGGCGGCACGACGACCACCACGAAGAGCAACCAGACGCTCGACCAGTCGTCCTTCCTGAAGCTGCTCACTACGCAGATGACCACGCAGGATCCGTTCGATCCGGTCGACAACACGCAGATGGTCGCCCAGATGGCGCAATTCTCGTCGACCACCGGCATCGCCGAGATGAACCAGTCTCTGAAGTCGATCATGTCGAGCCTGGCGTCGTCGCGCGTCGGCGATGCGGCAAGCTGGATCGGCAAGGCCGCGCTGGTCGAATCCAAGACGGCCGCGCCGCTGTCCGACGGCTCTTACGCCGGCAAGGTCACGCTGCCCGACAATGCGTCGAGCGCCAGCGTGAGCCTCGTCGATGCCACCGGCAAGGTGGTCTACACCGGCCGCGCCGAGAATGTCGCGAAGGGCGATCTTCCCTTCTACTGGGACGGCAAGGACCAGGACGGCAACGCCGTCGCCGGCCCGCTGACGATCTCGGTCTACGCCAAGGACAAGGACGGCAAGACGATGGACAGCTCGACCGCGAGCTGGACCACCGTGCAGGGCGTCCAGTCCCCGGCCAGCGGCACCACCAAACTCGTCACCGCGCTGGGCACCATCGACCCCGCCGACGCCATCCAACTTTCCTGATTTTCGGTAACGGAGCCTAACGAAATGTCCTTCTACACCTCGCTTTCGGGCCTGAAGGCCGCGCAGACCGACCTCGGTGTCATCTCGAACAACGTCGCCAATGTCGGCACCACTGCCTTCAAGCGCAGCAATACCGAGTTCGCCGATCTCGTCTCCTCATCGCCGACGCAGAGCGCCGGCATCGCGGGGCAGGGCACCCGCCTGCGCGCCATCAATCAGCAGTTCACGCAGGGCGGCCTGGCCAGCTCGGAGCGTTCGCTCGACCTCGCCATCTCGGGTCAGGGCTTTTTCGTCACCCGCGCATCGGGGTCCAACGCTCAGATCGCTTATACCCGCAACGGCTCGTTCAGTGTCGACAAGTCGCGCTACCTGACCGACAGCTCGGGCGCCTATCTGCAAGTGCTGCCGACCGATTCGACCGGTACCGTGACCAGCAGCGGCATCACCGCCATCCGTCCTGTCCAGCTGCCGCTGACTTCTGGCACTTCGAAGGCAACCGAGGAGATCGACCTCGCCGTCACCTTCCCTTCGGCTGCCGATGTTCCCTCGGCGCGCTCGGCCTACAGTGCGAGCAGCCCCTATGCCTTCGATCGCAACGATCCGAACAGCTACAACCAGTCGACGACGACGACGGTGTACGACACCGCCGGCACTGCCTACCCGATGACGACCTATTACATCCGCGAGAATATTCCGTCGGGCTCGACCACCGACACGAACTGGACAGCGCATACCTTCATCGGCGATCAGGAGCTCAGCTATGATGCGTCCGCGACGACGCAGCCCGCGCCGCTGACCCTGACCTTCGACTCGGCTGGCGTCATGACCGCGCCGACCGGCACGATCACGACCGACGCGATCACGCCGAGCGGGGCTTCGGCGCCGCTGTCCTTCGAGCTGACCTATGGCGGCGCGACCAAGATGGGCGCGGTTCCGTTCACGATGACCAGCTTCGATCAGGACGGCTTTGCCGCCGGTCAGCTCGACAACATCTCGATCGGCACCGACGGCCTGATCACCGCGACCTTCTCGAACGGTGACACCCAGGCGCTCGGCAAGATCGTGGTCGCGAACTTTTCGAATCCCGAGGGTCTGCGCCAGCTGGGCGACAGCAAGTGGAGCGCGACCGGCAATTCGGGAGAGCCGATGATCAGCGAGGCGGCCAGCAACGGCGCCGGCACGATCCAGTCGGGCGCGCTCGAGCAGGCCAATGTCGACATCACCGAGGAGCTCGTCGCGCTGATCCAGGCGCAGCGCAACTTCTCGGCGAACGCCAAGGCGATCGAGGCGGCGAACACGATGACCACCACCATCGTCAACCTGCGCTCGTAAGCAACGGACGCTGAGGGAAACCGGCCATGGACAAGCTGATCTATAGCTCATTGTCGGCGATGCGGGCGGCGATGGCGCGTCAGACGACGACCGCCAATAACCTCGCCAACATCAACACGGCCGGTTTCCGCTCCGAAATGAGCTCGAGCACCGCGCTCTGGCTTAAAGGCGATGGTTTCGAGAGCCGCGCCACCAACTCGGGCGAGGTCGTTTCGGCCGACATGTCCGAAGGCACGATCAACGAAACCGGCCGCGACCTCGACGTGGCGCTGCAAGGCAAGGACAATCTCCTCGCCGTGCAGAGCCGCGAAGGCGACGAGGCCTATACCCGCCGCGGCGACCTGCAGGTCAGCGACAGCGGCCTGCTGACCACCGGCGACGGCATGCCCGTGCTCGGCGACAGCGGGCCGATCACGCTGCCCGCCTATGACAAGCTGACCATCGCCGCCGACGGCACGATCTCGATCGTGCCGCAGGGCGGGGACCCGACTCAGATCCAGCAGGTCGACCGGCTCAAGCTCGTCGCCACGAACGGTACCGATATCGCCAAGGGTCTCGATGGCCTGTTCCGCGCCCGCAACGGCGGCACGCTGGCAGGCGATCCCGAAGCGACCGTCCGCCAGGGCGCGATCGAGGGATCGAACGTCAACGCCTCGGCCACGCTGATCGACATGATCGAGGCGAGCCGGGACTGGGACATGCAGGTGAAGATGATGAGCGCGGCCCAGGACATCGACAAGGCGTCGACCAGCCTGATGAGCCTCGACTGACCGAATTAGAACGGAGTAGCTTTCGATGAGCAACGCAGCATTGCACGTCGCCCGCACGGGCCTCGATGCGCAAAATATGCGCATGCAGGTGATCGCCAACAACCTGGCGAACGTCAACACCACCGGCTTCAAGCGTGATCGCGCGAGTTTCGAAACGCTCGCCTATCAGGCGATGACCGCGCCCGGCGCGGCTTCGTCGGAGTCGACCAAATATGCCACCGGCACCAATCTCGGCACCGGCGTGCAGATCAACGGCACCGCCAAGATCGACACCCAGGGCAGCCTCCAGTCGACCGGCAACGCGCTCGACATGGCGATCGAGGGCCCCGGCTATTTTCAGATCCAGATGCCCGATGGCCGCACCGGCTATACCCGCGACGGCAATTTCAATCTGTCGCAGGACGGCACGCTCGTGAACAGCGACGGCTTCCAGCTCCAGCCGCAGATCCAGATACCCGAGGGCGCGCAGAACATCACGATCGGCGCTGACGGCACCGTCAGCGTCACCCTCGCGGGCCAGACCGAGGCGAGCGAAGTCGGCAAGATCGAACTCGCCCGTTTCATCAATCCGGCGGGTCTTCAGGCGGGCGGCAACAACCTGCTCACCGAGACGTCCGCCTCCGGCCAGCCGCAGGTCGGCGCCGCCGGCGTCGATGGCCGCGGCAATATCCGCCAGGCGTCGCTCGAAGGCTCGAACGTCAATATCGTCGAGGAACTGGTCGACATGATCGAGACGCAGCGCGCCTACGAAGTGAACAGCAAGATGATCTCCTCGACCGACCAGATGCTGCAATATGTCAACCAGAACATCTAATCTCGACGTCATGGCCACCGCGCTCAACGGCGTCATCGTCGGGCTTTTCCTGCTCGGCGCGGCGACCCAGCCCGTCGATGCCAGGCAGCGTGAGCGCGCCGTCGAATATGCGCCGACCTATGCGGCCGAGCCGGTCGCGCCGGTCGCCAATGGCGCGATCTTCCAGGCGGCCAATGGCTATTCGGCGCTGACCAACGGCGCGCGCGCCGCGATGGTGGGGGATATCGTCACCATCTCGCTGGTCGAGCGCACCCAAGCCGCCAAGTCGAACAGCGCGTCGACCGACCGCTCGGGCGAGATCGGCCTGACGCCGCCGACCACCGGCCCCGCCTCCTTCTTCAATCCGACCGACATCGGGGCGAGCGGCGGCGGCAAGTTCCAGGGCAAGGGCGCCGCGGCGCAGTCGAACCAGCTCAACGGTGAGATCAGCGTCACGATCGCGCGCATCTATCCCAACGGGACGATGCTGGTGCGCGGCGAAAAGCTGCTGACGCTGAACCGCGGCGACGAGAATATCGCGATCACCGGGATCATCCGTGCTGCCGATATCGGCCCGGACAACCGCGTCGCTTCCACCCGCGTCGCCGACGCCCGCATCACCTATTCGGGCAAGGGCGAGATCGCGCGGGGCTCCCGTCAGGGGTGGCTTAACCGTTTTTTCAGCATGTTGAGCCCATTCTGATTTAAGTTTTTCGAGGAAGTGCCGTTCATGTATCGCGCGTTGATCACTTTCCTGTTCTGCTTCTCGGGCTTCGTCGTCTCCGGCGTGAGCCATGCCGAGCGGATCAAGGACATCGGGACCTTCCAGGGTCTGCGCGCGAACCAGCTGACCGGCTATGGTATCGTCGTGGGCCTCGCCGGCACCGGCGACGACAGCCTCGATTATTCGACGCTGGGCATGAAGGGCGTCGCCTCGCGCTTCGGCCTGCAGCTTCCCGCCGGGGTCAATCCCGCGCTGAAAAATGCGGCGGCGGTGATGCTGACTGCCGAACTGCCCGCCTTCGCCAAGCCCGGCCAGCGCCTCGACGTCACCATTTCGGCGCTGGGCAAGGCCAAGTCGCTGCGCGGCGGCACGCTGATCATGGCGCCGCTGCTCGGCGCCGATGGTCAGATCTATGCGATGGCGCAGGGCAATCTCGCGGTCGGCGGTCTCGGCATCGACGCCGCCGACGGCTCGAAGCTCACCATCAATGTGCCCACCGCCGGACGCATTCCTGGCGGGGCGACCGTCGAGCGCAGCGTCGACTCCGGATTCGCGACCACGCCGCAGCTCCGCTTCGACCTGTCCGAAGCCGATCTCACCACCTCGCAGCGCGTCGCCGCCGCGATTAACACCCGCCTGGGCCCGATCGCGCGCTCGATCGACGCAACGACGATCACCGTCGAGGCCGCGCCGGGCGCGGAGGTCCGCACCACGCTGATGAGCCGGATCGAGAATCTCGAGGTCGACACCGCCGACGCCCCCGCGCGCGTCGTGGTCAACGCCCGCACCGGCACCGTCGTCATCAATGGCGCGGTCCGCATCGCACCGGTTGCAGTCACCCATGGCAAGATGACCGTCCAGGTCGACGAGAAGCCGCAGGTGATCCAGCCCAACGCCTTCTCGAAGGGCGAGACCGCTGTGCAGCAGTCGAGCGCGATCAAGGTCGACCAGGAAGCCCGCCCGATGTTCGAGTTTCAGCCGGGCGCATCGCTCGCCGAGATCGTCAAGGCGGTCAACGCCATCGGTGCGTCGCCGGCCGACCTCGTCGCCATCCTCGAGGCGCTCAAGCAGGCCGGGGCGATGAAGGCGGAGCTCGTGGTGCTATGATCGATGGCGTTTCCATCAAGAGCGGCGCGCTTTCCGACAAGAAGGCGAGCGAGCTCGACCAGCTCAAGGCCGCGGCGAAGCAGTTCGAAGCGATCTTCACGCGTCAGATCATGAAGTCGATGCGCGATTCCAAGCTGGCCGACGATGATCTGTTCGGCAGCGACGCGACCGACCAGTTCCGCGAGATGCAGGATTCGAAGCTTGCCGATCAGCTGGCCGACAAGGGCGCGATCGGCATCGCCGACCTGCTCGTCAAGCAGTTCGAGGCGCGCGTCTCGAAGTCCGCCCCTGCGGCCGCTGCGCCTGCGGGTGCCGCCCAGGCTGGCACCGCTGAGGCACCGAAGGCCGGCGGGACGAGCTGATGAGCGACCTGCTCAACATCGGACGGTCGGGCGTCATCGCTTATCGCGCGGCGCTGTCGACGGTCGGTGAGAACGTCTCCAACGCGGAGACGGAGGGCTATACGCGTCGCACGGTATCGCTCGGCGAATCCGCGGTCTCGACGTCCAACAATTATATCTACCGCTCGTCGGCGGTGTTCGGCGGCGTGGAAGTCGGCGGCGTCCAGCGCGTGTTCGACAATTATCGCTCCTCCTATGCGCGTTTCGCCAATTCGGAAGCGGCACGGGCCGACGTCAAGGCGACATGGCTTGCCACGGCGGAGGCCGCGCTCGACGATTCGGACGTCGGCCTCGGCGTCAAGATGGGCAGCGTCTTCACCTCGGCGGAGGCGCTGAGCGCCGACGTGTCGAGCGACACCAACCGGCAGCAGGTGCTGACCACGCTGACCGACGCGGCCTATCAGTTCAACGCCACGGCCAGCAAGCTGCAGAGCGCGGCAGAGGGCGTCGCCACCGCGGCGCAGAACACGATCGACAAGCTCAACGGCGATTTGCAGACTTTGGCGCAGATCAATTCGGCCATCCGGCGCGCCGAGGACGGGTCCGCCGGCAAGGCTCTGCTGATGGACCAGCGCGATGCGCTGCTGAAGAATATCTCGGGCGCGATCGGCATCGACGTGAAGCTGCAGGACGATGGCCGCGCCGATGTCACGCTGCAGGGCGACGCCTCGGTCCATCTCGTCGACGCCGCAAAGACGACCCCCAGCTATGTCGGTATGATCCAGGCCAGCGACGGGCGTCTGTCGCTGATGGCATCGGGCTATGGCGCCGCGGTCACCATGTCGCCGCAGTCGGGCGCGCTGGCGGGCCTGGCCGACGTGTCGAACTCGATCGCGGCGCGCCGGCAGTCGCTCGATGCCATCGCGGCGAACTTCGCCAACGTCATCAACAGCTGGAACCAGGCCGGCATCGATCGCGATGGCAATGCGGGCGCGGCGCTCGTCAGCGGAACGACGGCGGCGACGCTGGCCGTCTCCACCACCGATCTGTCCAAGATCGCGGCGGCGTCGACCGGCGGCGTGGCCAATGGCAACGCACTGGCGCTGAAGAACTATCGCAACTCGGCGGGGCCGGAAGCGGCCTGGTCGCTCCTCGTCTCGAACCATGCGCAGACCGTGGCAGCGGCGAAGGCCGAGCAGAGCGCGACGGCGAGCCAGAAGGACGGCGCCTTTCTGCAGCTCGACGAGGTCACCGGCGTCGATCTCGACGTCGAAGCGGCGCAGCTGCTGCGGTTCCAGCAAGCCTATAACGGTTCGGCGCGGATCATTCAGATCGCGCGCGAGACGCTCCAGGAAATCTTCAATCTGTTCAGCTGAAGGATTTGAGCGGTGATCACGGCTACCCGATACCGCGCAATGGCGGAAATCAACCGGCAGGCGAAGCTCAGCACCGCCATCGCGCGTGCCGAGTCGGACATCTCGACCGGCAAGCGCATTCAGGTCGCTTCGGACGACCCGATCGCCGCGGCGCGGGTCTCGGTCATTCGCGCCGCGCAGGCCGATCAGGCCGTCTGGGCCCGAAACGTCCAGACCGCGAAGTCGATCGCGGGTCAGGTCGACACCGCTTTGTCGAACGTTTCGGACATCTTCAACCGGGTCAAGGAACTGACCCTGGCCGGTGCGTCGGAATCGGTTTCCAGCAGCGATCGCGCCGCGATGGTGCAGGAACTCAACTCGCTGCGAACCGCGTTGACCAATATTTCCACGTCGACGACGCCGACCGGCCAGTCGCTGTTCCCGACCGACGCACCTTTGCTGGTCTCGACATCGGCGACCCAGCGCCTACCCGCCACCGCGCAGCGTTCGACGGTCTTCGACGGCATCGCCTATGCCCATGGGACGGCGTCGCTCGATTGGGTGATTGGATCGGCGGTCGACGCGATCTCGACCGACGACGTTGCCGCGCGCCGGACGGCGGCGGACACGGCGCTCAGCGACATCGACAAGGCGGTCAGCCACGTCACCACCCAGCACGCGGCCCAGGGCCTGCGCGCCGCGCAGCTCGATAGCGCGGCCGAATCACTGGAAAGCGCGTCGATTCAGCTGTCGGAAGAGCGGAGCACGCTCGAGGACACCGACGTCGCGTCGACGGTGATGAGCCTCAATGCAAAGACGTTGAGTCTGCAGGCCGCCCAGATGGCGTTCGCCAAGGTCAATCGAAACACTTTGTTTGATCTTCTGAGTTAAAAGATTCTCACGACGGTTGGATAAAGCCTGTGCTTATCCCGCCGTTAACGTTGAGGGGGAAGGCGCGAAACCCGCGCAGATGTCCCGATATCGATATTCGCGTGGGAGTGTGCGTTCATGTTTGCAGGCATCGGCCTCGTCATTCTTCTCGCCATGGTGTTCGGCGGCTTCGCCATCACCGGCGGCGATCTCGAACCTGTGCTTCACGCGATCCCGCACGAAATGCTGATCATCGGCGGCGCCGCCGTCGGCGCGCTTGTCGCGGGCAATTCGATGAAGGAGCTGAAGGCCTTTGGCGGCGGCTTCGCCAAGGTGTTCAAGGGGCCGAAATATAACAAGAAGGACTATCTCGACGTCATCTTCCTCGTCTCCAGCCTGATGAAGAAGCTGCGCACCGAGGGGCCCGTCGCGCTCGAACCGCATATCGAAGATCCCAAGGCGTCGACCCTGTTCGCCGAATATCCCAAGCTCCTCAAGGACAGCACGCTGATCCACATGATCACCGACACGCTGCGCCTGATCGTCATCTCGTCGGGCACGCTCGATCCCATGGCGGTCGAGGACGTGATGGATAATGCGCTGAAGACCCACCACCATGACGAGATCAAGCCCGCCGACATGATGCAGGGCCTGGCCGACGCGCTCCCCGCACTGGGCATCGTCGCCGCCGTTCTCGGCGTGGTGAAGACGATGGGCTCGATCGACAAGCCGCCGGCGATCCTCGGCGCGATGATCGGTTCGGCGCTGGTCGGTACCTTCCTCGGCATTCTGCTCGCTTATGGCATCGTCGCGCCCTTCGCCGGCCGCTGCCGCCAGGTGATCGAGGCCGACGCCGCCATCTACGGCGTCGTCAAGCAGATCATCATCGCGTCGCTCCACGGCCACCCGCTGCCGCTGGTGATCGAGGCCGCGCGCTCGGGCATCACCCATGCCAACCAGCCGGCCTTCGCCGACGTGTTCGACGGCATGCGCGGCCGCTAAGCCCAAGCCTGGACAGGAAGACAGACAGTCATGGCGCAATCGCCTTCCAAGCGCGGCAAGAATGAGCCCGAACCCAGACCGATAATCATCAAGAAGATTATCGCGGATGGTCATGGCGGCCATCATGGCGGCGCCTGGAAGGTCGCCTATGCCGACTTCGTGACCGCGATGATGGCGTTCTTCCTGCTGATGTGGATCCTCGGCGCCACCACCGAGAAGCAGCGCAAGGGCATCGCCGACTATTTCACGCCGACGATGGTCCAGCTCAAGGAAAAGAGCGCGGGCTCGAACGGCCTGTTCGGTGGCGAGTCGATCATCGACAAGGATAGCTATCCGCACCGCGCTGCACAGACCGGCTCCAAGTCGATCACCATCCCCAAGGATGCGTCGGGCGGTGACAAGGAAGGCGGCGCGGCGCTGCGCGCGAAGGAGCGCGTGGCGTTCCAGAAACTCAAGGCGATCCTCGAAAAGAAGATGGCGTCGACGCCGGGCATGGCAGGCATGGCGAAGAACGTCCGCTTCATGGAGACCCGCGAGGGGCTGCGCATCGACCTCGTCGACCAGGCCGACTTCGCGATGTTCAAGTCGGGTACCGACCAGCTGTCGGACAAGGCGCGCGAGCTGATGCGGCAGGTTGCCGAGGTCACCGATCTCGCCGACAATGCAGTGATTGTCCGCGGCCATACCGACGCCATGCCCTATTCGAAGGGCCGGACGGTCAACAACTGGACGCTGTCGGCTGCCCGTGCCGAGGCGACCCGCCGCGCGCTGTCCGACTTCGGCGTGCCCAACAGCCGCTTCGCCCGGATCGAGGGCGTCGCCGATCGCGAGCCCTATGTGCCCGGGGATCCCTATGATCCGCGCAACCGCCGCATGTCGATCACGCTCGCCTGGTCTTCGGACCTGGGTGTGGGTTCGGGCGCGGGCGGCGACGCCCCCCGCCAGCCGGTCGACCTGATGGCCGGCGCAGGCGCCAACGATCCGACCGCAATGCCTGCTGCGGCAATGGCGCAGCTGGCGGCGAAGAAGCACTGAGGTTGAAAGGTCCCCCCCGAATGGGAGGGAAAGCGTCAAGCGTCCAGATTGGTGTCGCTGATCGTACCGTCGCCGCCCGAGGCGAGCATCATATAGGCGAGCATCGCCGTATTCGGATTGGGCTTCAGCAGGTTGAACCGCTGGGCGCTGCCCATCATCGCCAGCATGTCGCTGGTGTCGGGCGATCCCTTGCCGTCGCCTTCGAAGACTTCGCGGGCATAGGCCAGGCGCATGCGATCGGACGACAGCGGATCGGCGGCGCGGACCGGCGCAGCGGACGAGCCGTCATCGTCGATCTTCTTCGCCATCAGCGCGTAGACCTGGCTCAGCGAGCGGGCGTTGCCGCCATTGTCGTAGAAGATCGTGCGGTTGGCGCGCGCCTCGCGCGGGAACAGCGCGGCGGCGTTCATGTCGGGCCGCGCATCGGCGGCCTTCAGGAATCGGGTCGCGCCTTCCAGCCCCAGGAAATGCGCGAAATAGAGATCGGCGGGGCGCGGCTGGCGGCCCAGCGCCGATTGCAGGCCCTGGGCGTTGTCGCTGGCGAATTCGGCGGCCATCAGCGACGACGCCTCGGGATGGTTCTTGAGCGCCATCACCTGTTCGCGGACCGATCCATCGACCTTCCAGCTGCCGTCGCTGCGGCGGCTGATCGCGTCGGCGGCCCAGCCGAGGCCATGCTTGGCCCCGTACATCTTGACCGCGCCGAGCCAGCTCTGGTCGATGAACTGGAACAGGCCGCCGGCCGAGCTCGACTGCGCCTTGGCGTTGGGATTGAGCCCGCTCTCGGACTTGGCCTGATTGAACAGATAGGAGAAATCGACCCCGACGCGCTGGGCGGCGCGGCTGATCGCGCCGCGCACGTCATTGACGTCGCGTTCGATACGGCCGCCGAAACCGGTCAGGCTCATGAGGGATATCCTGTTAACACCCCTTAATTGTCGCTGATCATGGTTAACGAAAGGTTGCCGGCTCTCGCGGCGGCGTCTCAGACTTTCGGCTTATCCTTCTCGTCAGGCTTGCGCGGCAAGCGCTTGATCCGGGCGATGCCCGCGAACATCGGCAGCAGCAGGACGAACAGCAGGATCAGCGCGACGATCTGCTTCTTCATATGGCCACCTCCCGCGCCGCCGCCAGGATCGCGTCATAGATCGCGTCGAGATCGGCGTCGTCGATACAATAGGGCGGCATCACATAGACGGTGTTGCCCATCGGCCGGAGCAACAGTCCGCGACCGCGGAAGAAACGCCCGAGGGCGGGCGCCATCGCCGACAGATAGTCGCCATAGGGATCGACGAACTCCATCGCGGTGATCGTGCCCAGCTGGCGCTTGTTGACGATCGCCGAATGATCGAGCGCGTTCAGCCGCTTCGTCTGGCGATAGGTCAGGTCGAGGATGCGTTTGCGCACCGGCTCCTCGCGCCAGATGGCGAGGTTCGCATTGGCGGCGGCGCAGGCGATCGGATTGGCGGTGTAGCTAGACGAATGAAAGAACATCTTGCCGCGATCTTCGGAGCGATGTGCGTCGAAGATATCGCGGGTCGCCAGCGTCACCGCCAGCGGCACCGCGCCCCCGGTCAGCCCTTTGGACAGGCACATGATGTCGGGCGCGATCCCGGCTTGTTCGCAGGCGAACAGCGTGCCGGTCCGGCCCCAGCCGGTCATCACCTCGTCGGCGATGAACAGCACCCCTTCGCGCGCGCAGATGTCGCGCAGCGCCTTCAGAACGTGCGGCGGGTAGATCAGCATGCCGCCCGCGCCGAGGATCAGCGGCTCGACGATCAGCGCCGCGGGCGGATCCTGGGCGCATAGCCGTTCGAGCGCGGCGATTGCCGCCTCCCCGTCGGCCGCCGGGAAGGGAATGGTGTCGACATCGAACAGCAGCGGCTGATAGGCGCGGTTGTAGACGCCCCGCTCGCCGACCGACATCGCCCCGATCGTGTCGCCATGATAGCTATGTTCCATCACCGCGATGCGATGGCGGGGCTCGCCGCGGTTGAGCCAATAGCCGAGCGCCATCTTCAGCGCGACCTCGACACTGGTCGATCCGCTGTCCGAGAAGAAGACATGCTGGAGCGGCGCGGGGGTGATCTCGAAGAGGTCCCGCGCCAGCGCCTCGGCGGGTGCGTGCGTCCAGCCGGCGAAGATCAACTGGTCGAGATGGTTCGTCTGCTCGCGGATCGCGGCCATGATCCGGGGATGGCAATGGCCATGCGTCGTCACCCACCAGGAGGAAATCGCGTCGACGAAGCGCCGCCCGTCATCGGTGTAGAGCGCCGCTCCCTCGGCTCGGACGACACGGGGTATGTCCTCGTTCAGCCCGTGCTGGGTGAAGGGATGCCACACCGGCGACGTCATGGCGTGAAATCCTTCATGTCGAAGGCATCGTCGAACGCGCGGGCCAACCCGGCGGCATCGAGCGGATCGATCCGGGGCAGGCGGCCCAGCCGCTTGACCCGGCCGATCCCGGCGATGGTGCGCTCGCTCTCCTCATTGGCCTCGCCGACGAAAGCGATACCGAGAATCGGGATGTCGCGCGCGCGCAGTGCCTCGATCGTCAGCAGGCTGTGGTTGATCGTGCCCAGCGCGGTGCGCGCGACGAGGATCGTCTCATAGCGCCACTGCGCGAAGATGTCGGCGAAGAGCAATCCGCCCGCGAGCGGCACCAACAAGCCGCCCGCGCCCTCGATGACGAGGCGGCGGTCGCAGGGCGGCGGGACGAGCAGCGCGGGATCGATCACGACATTGTCGATCGCGGCGGCATGGTGCGGCGAGGCGGGCGTGTTGAGCTTATAGGCTTCGGGCAGGATGCGCTCGGGCGGCAGTCCGGAGAGCCGCCGCACGGTGTCGCTATCGGTGCCGTCGGCCAGCCCGGCCTGGACCGGTTTCCAGTAGCAGCCATCGATTGCGCGGGTCAGGCCAGCCGAGAAGACGGTCTTGCCGACATCGGTATCGGTGGCGGTGACGACGATTGCGTGGGTCATCGAATAAGCTCGTCCATCCTGTCGGCCAGTTGCGATACCGTCGCTTCGTCGACGTTGAGCGTCAGCGATATCCGCAGCCGCGACGTGCCTGCGGGGACGGTGGGCGGGCGGATGCCCCGTACATCGAAGCCGCTGTGCTGGAGCGCGCCGGCGATCTCCATCGTCCGGGCGTCCTCGCCGATGATGACTGGGATGATCTGCGTGTCCGTTGCGCCGAGGCGGGCACCGGCGAAGGCGATCAGCCGGGCCAGACGCTCGCGCCGTTCGGGCTGGGCGCGCAGCAGCCCCAGGCTGGCCCGCACCGCGGCAGCCGCGAGCGGAGAGGGGGCGGTAGAGAAGATGAAGCCGCGCGCCTTGTTGACCAGCACGTCGGCGAGCACGCGCGGGCAGCAGACCAGCGCCCCCTCACAGCCCAGCGCCTTGCCGCAGGTGCGCAGCGTGACGACGTTCTCGCGGCCTTCGAGCGCATGAGCGAGGCCCCGGCCATCGGGGCCGAACACGCCCGTCGCGTGCGCCTCGTCGATGATCAGAAACGCCTCCTCACGATCGGCCAGCGCGGTGAGTTCGGTCAGCGGGGCAGTGTCGCCGTCCATGCTGTAGAGGCTTTCGACGGCGATCCAGACGCGGCCCTTGTTGCCCGCCGCGCGCCAGTCGCGAATCGCGTCGGCGAAGGCCTGCACGTCACCATGCGCGGCGGCTACGGTGGCGGCGCGGCCGAGCCGCATCCCCTCATGCGCGCTGGCGTGGATCAGTTCGTCATGGACGATCAGGTCGCGGCCCGCCGGCAAGGTCGAGAAGATCGCGCTGTTGGCGGCGAAACCGGTCGAGAAGAACAGCGCCGCCTCGGTGCCGAAATAGGCGGCGGCCTCGGCCTCCAGCGCTTCATGCTCCGGATCGTTGCCGCGCAGCAACCGCGACCCGCCCGCGCCGATCGCGACCCCGCGGTCGAGCGCGGCGGTGACGGCGTCGCGCAGTTCGGGGGCATTGGCGAGGCCGAGATAATCGTTCGACGCGAAATCATGCCCGCTGCGCGCGATCAGCTTGCGGCTGCGCGACCGGCGCGCGATCAGGCTCAGGGCCTCGCGGTGGGTGTCGAGGATCGACATGCGGTGCCGATAGCGCGTGTTTTCGCGACCGTCATGCGCGTTTCTTGCGATCGTGAACGTCAAATTGCGCGCAACCACTGGTCGATCGGCTTCGTTTGACTATATCAGCGCGCGAAACGATGTACGGGCGCAGCCCGAAAGATGAACCGGAAGCAGGTATGAGCGAAGAGAAGATCGGCGAGAACGAGCTGGAGACCCCCGTGGCAGCGGAAGAGGAGGGCGAGGGCGATAGCCCCTTCGCGAAGCTCGAGGGCGAGCTGGAGAAGCTGCGCAACGAGGTGCTCTATGCACAGGCGGAGACCCAGAATGTTCGCCGCCGCCTCGAAAAGGAGAAGGCGGACGCCTCGGCCTATGCCGCGACCGGCTTCGCGCGCGACATTCTCTCGGTCGCCGACAATCTGTCGCGCGCGCTGCACGCGATCCCCGCCGACCTGCGTGACGATGACCGGATCAAGTCGCTGCTGACCGGCCTGGAGATGACCGGCAAGGAACTCGACAATGTGTTCCAGCGCAATGGCATCACCAAGATCGAGGCAATCGGTGCGAAGCTCGATCCGAACAAGCATCAGGCGATGGTCGAGCTGCCTCATGCCGAAGCCGAACCCGGCACGGTGATTCAGGAGATGCAGACCGGCTATATGATCAAGGACCGGCTGTTGCGTCCTGCGCTGGTCGGCGTGGCGAAGGCGCCGGACGCGTAAGCAAGATAAGCCCCTCCCTGCCAAGAGCTTCAGGTCAGCCATGCCCCCGGCATGGCTTAAACAGTCTGGGAGACTGTTTACCTGAAACTGGGTTGGGGTGGGTTAGTCCGTCCTAGAATGTTGGTGGTACGCCATATTGGTGTGATCCACCCCTAACCCTTCTCACTCCTCGGTGCGCGCCATCATTTCGGCATGCTCGCGTTTGAGGCGCGCCTTGGCCTTCTTGCGTCCGAAGCGCGCCGTATAGGCGCTCTTCAGCCAAGGACCCGTTCCCAGCAACTCGCGGCGATGGTTGGCCAGGGCGAGCTTGTTCTGCAGGTTGAGCGCCATCCGCCGCAGGATCGCGGGCGGGCGCACCGTCGCGCTGAGGAAATAGCCGTTCTGCAGCAGCCAGCGCGCGGCGCGATGTTCGGCGGCCGATAGCTCGGCGGCGTCGGCCTTGCGCCAGCGTCCCATCGGTTCGCGCTGAAGCGCCTGGGCGGGCCCCAGCATCGCCGGATCGAAGGGCAGTCCCAGATAGTCGCACACCCGCCGCAGCTCATATTCGGTGTCGCTGGCCAGCACTTCGTAGCGCAGGCTCAGCTGACGGTCGGCGGGTAGCTTGTGCGACATCCGGTCCCACAGCACCTCGGCCTCCACCCAGTCGGCGATGCCGTGCCACAGATTGCCCGCCCGGCGCGCCGCCACATTCGCCTGCGCCACGTCACGTCCGTCACGGACGAGGTGGATGAAGCGGGCGTCGGGCCACAGCCACAATATCCGGTCGAAATCATGCTGGAGCACCGCGCCCGCCACGGCGGCGCCGGGCTTGGAAGACGTGGCCTGGGCGAGCAGCGCCTGGGCGATGCCGGTGAAGCCGACGCCCGGCGGCACCGTCAGGCCGAGCCGCTTGAAGCGGAAGTTGAAATCCACCGAGCGCAGGAAGGCCTCGCGCTTCATGAAGCGGCCTTCGGGGCTGATCGCCTCGATCAGGAAATCGAAATTGGGCGCGATCGCGATGGCGGGGTGCTGGACGAGCAGCTGCCGGAAATTCTCCGCGCCCGATCGCGACGCTGCGACCAGGAACACCGGGGAGGATATCGGCGGCGTGCTGGCCATCAGTGGTGCATGCCCTCCATGTCGCCGCCAGCGGCCTCGGTCTTGGCCTCGACTTCGACCTTGGCGCCGCTCTTGAACGTGAACAGCAGCGGGATCGCGGTGCCCGGCGTGATCCGCGCATCGACTCCGAACAGCATCGCATGCTTGCCGCCGGGGGCGAACGCGACGTCCGCTCCCTTGGGCAAAGGCACATCGGCCATTTGCCGCATCGTCATCACGCCCCCATCCATGGCTTCCTCATGCATCTCTATCTTGTTCACCACCGCGCTGTCGATGCTCAGCAGGCGATCGTCCGTCTGCCCGCCCTTGAGCACGAAATAACCCGCGGCGGGCCGCCCCGCCACGGCGGGAAGGCGCACCCAGGCATCCGCCACGACGGGCTTCTCACCACCCTGGCGGTGACAGGCGGCGAGCGCCAGAAGGGCAAAGCTGACGGCGAGCAGACGACGCATTCGGGACTCCTTGCAAGACTGAGGCTCAATTAGTCCGGCTTGCGACTTGCAGCAATCGAATCCCCACCTATATCGCCCCCGTTCAATGCGATCCGCGTGATGCTCGCCTCGTTATCTGGGGGTGTCGACGGGATCGGCCTTTGGGGGTTTGAAAGGACTGGAATGGCTAAGGTTATTGGTATCGATCTGGGCACCACCAACAGCTGCGTCGCTGTCATGGAAGGCGGCAAGCCCAAGGTAATCGAAAATGCGGAAGGCGCGCGCACCACGCCGTCTATCGTCGCGTTCGCCAAGGATGGCGAGCGGCTCATCGGCCAGCCGGCAAAGCGCCAGGCGGTCACGAACCCGGACAATACGATCTTCGCGGTGAAGCGTCTGATCGGCCGCCGGTTCGACGATCCGATCACCAAGAAGGACACCGAACTGGTTCCCTATCACATCGTGAAGGGCCCGAACGGCGACGCTTGGGTGAAGGCTGGCGGCGAGGACTATTCGCCATCGCAGATTTCGGCCTTCACGCTGCAGAAGATGAAGGAAACCGCCGAGAGCTATCTGGGCGAGACCGTAACTCAGGCGGTGATCACCGTTCCGGCCTATTTCAACGACGCTCAGCGCCAGGCGACCAAGGACGCCGGCAAGATCGCCGGCCTCGAAGTGCTGCGCATCATCAACGAGCCGACGGCCGCGGCGCTGTCCTATGGCCTCGAGAAGAATGACGGCAAGACGATCGCGGTCTACGACCTCGGCGGCGGCACCTTCGACATCTCGATCCTCGAGATCGGCGACGGCGTGTTCGAGGTTAAGTCGACCAACGGCGACACTTTCCTGGGCGGTGAGGATTTCGACGCCAAGCTCGTCGAGTTCCTGGCGGCGGATTTCCAGAAGGCCGAAGGCATCGACCTGACCAAGGACCGGCTTGCGCTGCAGCGGCTCAAGGAGGCCGCCGAGAAGGCGAAGATAGAGCTGTCTTCGGCGCAGACCACCGAGGTCAACCTGCCCTTCATCACCGCCGACGCGACCGGGCCGAAGCACCTCGTCAAGTCGATCAGCCGCGCCGATCTGGAGCGTCTCGTCGAGCCGCTGATTCAGCGCTCGATCGAGCCGGTCAAGAAGGCGCTGGCCGATGCCGGCATGAAGGCAGGCGATGTGGACGAGGTGGTCCTGGTGGGCGGCATGACCCGCATGCCGCGCGTCCGCGAGGTCGTGAAGAGCTTTTTCGGCAAGGAGCCGCACACCGGCGTCAACCCTGATGAAGTCGTGGCGATGGGCGCGGCGATCCAGGCCGGCGTGCTGCAGGGCGACGTGAAGGACGTTCTGCTGCTCGACGTGACCCCGTTGTCGCTGGGCATCGAGACGCTGGGTGGCGTGTTCACCCGGATGATCGACCGCAACACGACGATCCCGACCAAGAAGTCGCAGACCTATTCGACGGCCGACGACAATCAGAACGCCGTCACCATCCGCGTCTTCCAGGGCGAGCGTGAAATGGCGGCGGACAACAAGCTGCTCGGTCAGTTCGACCTGATCGGCATTCCCCCGGCGCCGCGCGGCGTGCCGCAGATCGAGGTCACCTTCGACATCGACGCCAACGGCATCGTCAACGTCCACGCCAAGGACAAGGGCACCGGCAAGGAACAGCAGATCAAGATCCAGGCGTCTGGCGGTCTGTCCGACGCCGACATCGATCAGATGGTCAAGGATGCCGAGCAGTTCGCCGACGAGGACAAGAAGCGTCGCGAGGCGGCCGAGGCGAAGAACAACGCCGAAAGCCTGATCCACTCGACCGAACGCCAGCTCCAGGAGCATGGCGACAAGGTCGATGCGAGCCTCAAGGGCGAGATCGAGGCCGCGATCGCCGAAGCCAAGACGGCCGTCGAGGGCGGTGATGCCGCTGCGATGACCGAGAAGGCCCAGGCGCTCGCCCAGGTCGCGATGAAGCTCGGCCAGGCGATCTACGAGCAGGAGCAGGCCGCTGCTGCCTCGCCCTCGGCCGACGAAGCGCCGAAGGACGACAATGTGGTCGACGCCGAGTTCTCGGAAGTCGACGACAAGAAGTAAGACGATGAAGAATTCGGAGCCCGCCTTCCCGGGTGGGAGGGCAGGCTCCGGCTTCGCATTAGCTGTTTTTTGTCACCCCGGGCTTGACCCGGGGTCCCGCTGCTCTTCCATGCGGGAGAAAGCGGGACCCCGGGGCAAGCCCGGGGTGACGGGTAAGTTGTTGATGACGATGGGGCCGGATAGCGGGCCGGGGGCACGATGAGCACGGACATCGATTATTACGAACTGCTGGAAGTCGATCGCACCGCCGACGACAAGGTCATCAAGTCGTCCTACCGGCGGCTTGCGATGCAGTTCCACCCCGATCGCAACCCCGGCGATCACGAGGCGGAAGCCAAGTTCAAGGCGATCAGCCAGGCCTATGATTGCCTGAAGGATCCGCAGAAGCGCGCCGCCTATGACCGTTTCGGAAAGGCCGCATTTGAAAATGGCGGCTTTGGCGGCGGTGGCGGCCAGGGCGGCGGCTTCGAAGGCTTCTCCGACATCTTCGAGAATATCTTCGGTGAATTCATGGGCGGCGGCCGTGGCGGCGGCGGCCGGTCCAGCGTGCGGCGCGGCGCGGACCTGCGTTATGATCTCGAGATCAGCCTCGAAGAGGCCTATGTCGGCAAGCAGGCTTCGATCACCGTCGACGTCGCGGCGCCGTGCGAGACATGCGACGGATCGGGCGCGAAGCCCGGCACCGGCACCAGCAGCTGCAAGACCTGCGGCGGCCATGGCAAGGTGCGCGCGCAGCAGGGCTTCTTCGTGGTCGAGCGCACTTGTCCGGCCTGCCACGGCGCGGGCGAAGTTATCTCCGACCCCTGCAGCGATTGCCGCGGCGAAGGCCGCATCGAAAAGACCAAGACGCTCGATGTCGGCATCCCGGCGGGCGTCGACGAGGGCACCCGCATCCGCCTCACCGGCGAGGGCGAGGCCGGTGCGCGGGGCGGCCCGCCCGGCGACCTCTACATCTTCCTTCACCTGTCCCGCCACGAACTGTTCGAACGCGACGGCACTACGCTGTTCGCGCGCGCGCCGATCAGCTTCACCACGGCGGCGCTCGGCGGCACGATCGACGTACCCGGGCTCGACAAGACCCGCCACGAGATACGCATCCCGGCTGGTATCCAGTCAGGCAAGCAGATTCGCCAGCGCGGCGCGGGCATGCCCGTGCTCAACGGGCGGGGCCATGGTGATCTTGTGATCCAGATCGATGTCGAGACCCCCACCAAATTGACGTCGCGGCAGAAGGAATTGCTGGAGGAATTCCGCTCGACCGAGACTGGCGACGAGAGCCCGCAATCGAGCGGCTTCTTCACGCGGCTCAAGGGTATGTGGGAAGACCTGACCGACTGATCGTCGATAGCGACCGATTTCAACGCAAGGGACGGGAAGCCACTTTCCGGCCTATCGTTTAGACCCGATTCGTTGGCGGCTCAGCCGCATCGAAAAAGGTCTCGAACGATGACTCTGGCTTTCACCATGCTGCACTCCCCGGTCGGTCCGCTCAAGCTCGTCGCGAACGATGCGGGGCTGGTCGCGATCTTGTGGCCTGACGACGATCCTCGCCGGGTGCGGCTGGGTCCGCTCGCCGCAGATGATCACCATCCCATCCTGGTCGAAACCGCGCGGCAGCTTGCGGAATATTTCGCGCGCACGCGGACCCGCTTCGATATTCCGCTAGATTTTCAGGGCACCGATTTTCAAAAGAGCGTGTGGCGGGCATTGCTCGCCATCCCCTTTGGCGAAACCCGCAACTATGCCGCTATCGCACGGGAGGTCGGCCGACCAGCGGCGGTGCGGGCGGTAGGGGCCGCCAATGGGCGTAATCCCATATCTATCGTTGCGCCATGTCACCGCGTGATCGGGTCGAGCGGAGCGCTGACCGGCTTTGCGGGCGGGTTGAAAGCAAAGGAGTTCCTCCTCCGCCTCGAAGGCAGCCGCGAAGCCGCATAGGAAAAGGGCGCCGCCTTTCGCCCGCCCCACTCCCGTCGTCCAGGGGAGAAGGTCGCGAAAGGCGGCGCCCGCCAGCCCTATCGGGCGAGGCCGAAGCCTCAGCTCGAATAGGCGGGCCGGAAGCTGGGCCGCGGCTGCTGCGGCGCCTTGGTGGTCACATATTCGGTGTGACGCTGGGGCGCGGAGGCAGCGGTAGGTGCGGGCGTGTAAGCCGGGCTCGGCTGCGTGCCTTGGGCCGCCATGCGCTCACGCTGGTCGAAGAAGTTCGCGCGTTTCAGGCGGCGGCGCAGCGACAGCGAGCGGTTGTCCGGGGTAGGCCCGCGATAGGCAGCCTGGGTATGGCGGCCATAGCGCGACAGATCGAAGCCTGCGGGGATCGCTGTAACTGGCGCGTCGGACGACACCTCCTCCGGACGACGGGGCGACATTGGCGGCGCGGCATAGGCGGATGGCGTAACGGCGACGGGTTCGGCGGCGAACGCGGTAGCTGGCGCCGCAACCGGCATCGGTTCGGGCTCTACGACAGTCGTCATGGCTGCAGGAGCATGAATCACATCCTCATCGTCGCGACGGCGGCGCGAGAAGGCATATGCACCCCCCGCCAGGAGCAGCAGCGCGCCGGCCGCGCCAGCGATAGGCAGGACGTCGTTAGAGGTGTCGGTCGCCGGTTGAGCGGCGGGCGTTGGCGCCGGAGCCACTACGGGCTCAGCGACCGCAGGCGCTGGGGCAGCCGTCGTCGCGACAACGGGCGGAGCGGCGACGGGCGCAGGAACTTCCGGCGCTGTGGTCTGGGGGGCGGGCGCAGCAGTGCGCGGAGCGGCAGTTGCAGCGCGCGGAGTCGCGGTCGTCCGCGTCACGGGCGCTGCAGCTACAGCGCTGGGCTCAGTATTGGCCGACATATCTGGGCCGAGATCGACCGAGACCGGGGCGGGCGCCTTGCTGACCGCAACAGGTGTAGCGGCGGGCGCGGCAGTTACCGCTGGGGCCGGGGTTTCGACCGGAGGCGGCGTGACGGTGACCGGCGCGGCTGGGGCCACATCGGCTGTCTGCGCGAAGAGGGGGGTGGACGACATGGCGAGGACAGCGGCAATCGCGGTCAGGCCGGGGCGGAGCTGGTTGTTTGCGTACCTCATGCCCCTATCAACCACAAAAACACGCGTGAGTTGCACTCATCTCCGACAAAAAGACAACTTCACGGGATGAATCGAAGCTAATTGTCTTTTTGTCGTGCCTGGATGAATGAAACTATATTGTTCTATTCATCTGCGATTAATTGAAATGTCGCCGAGTTAACGCTGGGCCACCAATATGAATAGATGTTCATCTAAAGCATGGCCACTCCGCGCATTGCTTCACCCATCCGCCTGATCGCATCCACCTTCATGTTCAGGGGCTCCCAATCGTCGCGTTCGTCGATCGCGCTCCAGATCGCCTCGACCTCGTCGATCAGCATCGAACAGGGATTGGCGTCGCTCCAATAGCCATGATCGAACGAAGCATTGCTACGATAGGGCGCGACCGCCGTTGCGAATCCCTTGAAAGCATCACTCTCGTAGATCGCATCGGCGGGGGACGCTGCACGCCGCTGGCCGCCGCGCCAGTCGAAAAAGAAGCGATCGACGCCCACTTTGGTCTGCTGTAGCGCTTCGTCCATTGCCTGGATCAGCGCGAGATCGGTTTCTGCGCCCTGCGATACGATGCCAAGCCGCGTGCACAGCGCCTGGATGACCTCACCCTCATAATGAGCGGGCCAGGCGTCGAGCGCCGGGGCCAGTTCCTCGGCTTCGGCCACCGTGCGCAGCGCCTTGGCGAGCTGGACGACGTCCCAGTGGATCGCCTGCGCCTGGCGGCCAAAGGCATAGAGGCCCTGGCTGTCGAAATAGGCGGCGGTGAAATTGGGGTCCCAGGTCGGCAGCCAGCGCCACGGGCCATAGTCGAAGCTCTCACCGGTGACGTTGATATTGTCGCTGTTGAGCACCCCATGGACGAAACCGGCCGCCATATAGCTTGCTGCCAGCCGCGCGGTGCGGCGGCAGACCAGATCGAGCAGCTGGCCTGCCGGGGTATTGCCGGGCGTCTCGTCATAGAGATGGGTGAGCGTGTAGCCGATCAGGTCGCGCATCACATCGGCCTCACCCAGCGTCGCGAGCCGTTGGAAGCTGCCGATGCGGATATGGCCATGGCTCAAACGCACCATCACCGCCGCGCGGGTGGGGGAGGGCTCGTCGTTGCGCTGGAGCGCCTCGCCGGTCTCGATGATCGAAAAGGTCTTCGAGGTCTCGACTCCCAGAGCCTCGAGCATCTCGGTCGCCAATATCTCGCGCATTCCGCCTTTCAGCGTCAGGCGGCCGTCGCCGAATCGGCTATATGGGGTCTGTCCCGATCCCTTGGTGCCCAGGTCGAGCAGCCGGCCCGCGCCGTCGCGCAGTTGCGCGAACAGGAAGCCCCGGCCATCGCCGATATCGGGATTGTAATTGCGGAACTGATGGCCGTGATAGCGCAGCGCGAGCGGCTGGGGGAGGTTGCGGGGCAGGGGTTCGAACCGCCCGAAATGGGCGATCCACTGTTCGTCGCTCAAGGTATCGAGGCCCACCGCCTTGTCCCAGCGCCGGTTGCGGAAGCGCAGGATCGTCTTCGGGAAGATCGCGGCGCTTACCGGATCGGACAGGCGGCCCTCCAATGTCTCGATCCGGGGATCGGCATGATAGGCGGCGGCTTGCGGGGCGATGGTCATGCGGCGATATGGGGGTGACGACCCCGGAGGTGCAAGCATGGCGGATTGGGAAGACGGTTATTGGTGGTCGAAGGATGGCCTGCGTCTTCATTATCGCGACTATCCGGCCTCGCCGCGCAGCAGGCAGCTGCCGATCATCTGCATTCCCGGCCTCACCCGCAACGCCCGCGACTTCGGCGAGCTTGCCGACCGGCTGGCCGGCAAGCGGCGGATCATCGTCGTCGAACTGCGCGGACGCGGCGAGAGCGAACGCGCCAAGGATCCGATGAGCTATGTGCCCGCGACCTATCTGGAGGACCTGACCGGGCTGATCGTCGAGCAGGCGCTCGACCGCTTCATCCTGTTCGGCACCTCGCTCGGCGGATTGCTGTCGATGCTGATCACGGCGACCCAGCCGGGCAAGGTGGCGGGGGTGCTGCTCAACGACATCGGGCCCGAGATCGACGCCGATGGTCTTGCGCGCATCCGCACTTATGTCGGCCGCAACAGCAGTTTCCCCACCTGGCTTCACGCCGCCCGCGCGCTCGCCGACGTGCACCGCGGCGCCTATCCCGATTATGGCCTGGACGACTGGCTCCTCATGGCCAAGCGGCTGTGCCGCCTCACCGCCGCCGGCCGTATCGTGATGGACTATGACGGCGCGATAGCCGAGCCGTTCCGGGTTCCGGGCAACGAGGCGCCCGCCGATCTGTGGCCGTTGCTCGATGCGATGAAGCCGATCCCCAGCCTGCTGCTGCGCGGTGCCCGCTCCGACATATTGTCCGCCGCAACTGCCGACCGGATGGCGGCGGCACTGCCGCTGATGGAGCGGGTGGAGATCGCGCGGACCGGCCATGCGCCGACGCTGTTCGAACCCGAGAGCGAGGCGGCGATCGACCGGCTGCTCGCGCGCATCGCCAAGGCGGGCTGACGGGCATGGCCCGCCCCGCGCGGATCCTCCATTGCCATTCGACCTTCACGCTCGGCGGCAAGGAAGCGCGTGCGGTGCGGCTGATGAACGCGTTCGGGGACGCGGCCGAGCATGTCGTGCTCAGTGCCATGTCCGGCGCGCTGGCGGCGCGCGAGTCGATCGATCCCGCCATCCGGGTCGCCTTTCCGGCGGACGCGCCGCCGCTCCACGGCAAACCCGGATTGCACCGCTATGCCGATCTCGCGGCTTATATGGCGGGCTTCGATCTGGTGCTCAGCTATAATTGGGGGGCAATGGATGTCGTCGGCGCGCGACGGCTGTTCGCCCCGTCCCGCCGCCTGCCGCCGCTGATCCACCATGAGGACGGCTTCAACGAGGACGAGGCGGAGCGTCAGAAGCCGGCGAGGGTCTGGTATCGGCGGCTGATGCTGCCCGCCGCGGCAAAGCTGGTCGTGCCGTCGCAGCGGCTCGAACGGATCGCGCGCGGCATATGGCGGCAGCCGGCCGTGCGGATCGAACGCATCCCCAACGGCATCCGCCTGCCTGATGAAGCCGAGATCGCCGCGCCCCTGCCGATTCCCGGCGTTGCGCCGGGGGGCGGGCTGGTGATCGGCACCGTGGCGGGGCTTCGCCCGGTGAAGAATCTGCGCCGGCTGGTGCGGATTTTCGCGAAGGGCGCGCCGGGTGACGCCCGGCTGGTGATCCTGGGCGAAGGGCCCGATCGCGGCGCGATCCTCGCCGAGGCCGCGCAGGCGGGCGTGGCGGATCGGGTGATCCTGCCGGGCTTCGTCCGCGATCCCGTCCGCTGCATGGCGGGCTTCGACATCTTCGCCCTGTCGTCGGACAGCGAGCAGTTCCCGATCTCGCTGGTCGAGGCGATGGCCTGCGGGCTGCCGGGGCTGATGACCGACGTCGGCGATATCGCGGCGATGGCCGCGCCCGAGAACCGGCCCTTCATCCTGCCGCCTTCCGACGAGGCGGGGCTCGCGGCGGGGCTGGCGCGCCTTGCTGCCGATCCGGCGCTGCGCCGTTCGGTCGGCGCGGCCAATCGCGGGGTCGCGCTCCAGGAATTTGCGGAACAGGCGATGATAAACCGCTATCATAAGCTATATTGGGACGTAATGCGGACGATCTGAGACGGTAACATGTCTCATAAAGATCCGGGCGCGGAGATTTTGCGCGCATTTTATGGCGCTTCGCCTTATAGGGCCCGGATTCTGCGGCGTCGCTCGCGCGTGTTTGGAGGTCTCGTTGTTCAAGGGTTTGCGGCCTATCGTCTATGGCGGGCGCGAAGTGTGGCCCCTGATCGAAGGCGGTAAGGGCGTCTCGGCCACGAACCACGCCAGTTCCGGCGCGTGGGCGGCGGCGGGCGGCATCGGCACCGTGTCGGCTGTGAATGCCGACAGCTACGATCCCGACGGCAAGATCATCCCGCAGATCTACAACGCGCTCACCCGCCGCGAACGGCATGAGGAACTCATCGCCTATGCGATCGACGGCGCGGTCGAACAGGTGAAGCGCGCCTTCGAGATCGCGGGCGGCAAGGGCGCGATCAACATCAACGTGCTGTGGGAAATGGGCGGGGCCCAGCGCATCCTGCACGGCGTGCTGGAACGGACCCGCGGCATGGTCGCCGGCGTCACCTGCGGCGCGGGCATGCCCTACAAGCTCAGCGAGATCGCGGCGTCCTACGGCGTCAACTATCTGCCGATCGTGTCGTCGGGCCGCGCCTTCAGCGCGCTGTGGAAGCGCGCTTATTCCAAGGCCGCCGAATGGCTGGCAGGGGTGGTCTATGAGGATCCCTGGCTCGCGGGCGGCCATAACGGCCTGTCCAACGCCGAAGATCCCAAGGCGCCGCAGGATCCCTATCCGCGCGTCAAGGCGCTGCGCGAGACGATGCGCAGCGGCGGCATTTCGGACGATGTGCCGATCATCATGGCCGGCGGCGTCTGGTATCTGCGCGACTGGAACGACTGGATCGACAATCCCGAGCTCGGCCAGATCGCCTTCCAGTTCGGCACCCGCCCGTTGCTGACCCAGGAAAGCCCGATCCCGCAGGGATGGAAAGACCATCTAACCAAGCTGGAGCCGGGCGACGTGCTGCTCCACCGCTTCTCGCCGACCGGCTTCTATTCGTCGGCGGTCCGCAATCCCTTCCTGCGCAACCTCGAAGCGCGGTCCGAACGTCAGATCGCCTTTTCGGGCGAGGCCGCAGGCGACCATCAATATCAGCTTGATGTCGGCGTAAAGGGCAAGAGCTTCTGGGTGACGCTGGGCGACCTGCACCGCGCCCGCGAATGGTATGGCCAGGGCTTCACCAACGCGCTGAAGACGCCCGACAACACGCTGGTCTTCGTCACCACCGACGAGATGAAGATCATCCGCAAGGATCAGGCCGATTGCATGGGCTGCCTCAGCCAGTGCGGCTTCTCGTCCTGGGCGGACACCGAAGGCAACTCCACCGGCCGCCTCGCCGATCCGCGCAGCTTCTGCATCCAGAAGACGCTGCAGGACATCGCCCATGGCGGCCCGATCGACGAGAACCTGATGTTCGCCGGCCACGCGGCCTATAAGTTCAAGCAGGACCCCTTCTATTCGAACGGGTTCGTGCCGACGGTGAAGCAGCTCGTCGACCGGATTTTGACGGGGGACTGATCTCTACCCAGCGAATAGAGTTTAACTTGGAGCCATTCAAGAAGCTCTGGCCTTGGTTTCCGGCGTTTTGTGGCTAGTCTTGCGCCATGAAGACCGCGCTGATCATCCGCCACACCCCCTATGAAGGCATTGCCGGTTTCCGCGCCCCCGTCGAAGCGGCGGGCTATGAGATCGACCGGATCGACGTCACCGATCCGGCCTTTCCCGATATCGATTTCGACGCGCCCGATCTGGTGGTGATGATGGGCGGGCCGATGGGGGTCTATGAGACCGACCGTCATCCCTGGATCGCATGTGAGATCGTGCGGCTGGCGCGGCGGATCATGCTCGACCGGCCGACGATCGGGGTCTGCCTTGGCAGCCAGATGATCGCCGCCGCGATGGGCGCGCGGGTCTATCCGGGGCCGGTCAAGGAGGTCGGCTATGCGCCGGTCTCGATCACGCCCGCCGGCTATGGATCGCCGCTGCGCCATATCGAGGATGTGCCGGTGCTGCACTGGCATGGCGATACCTTCGATCTGCCTGAAGGCACCGAACTGCTGGCCTCGACCGGCCATTATGCGCATCAGGCCTTCCGGCGCGGCAACAACATCCTCGCGCTGCAATGCCATCCCGAAATGGGCGAGGATCCGCGCTTCGACGTCTGGCTGAAGGATGAGCCCTATATCGAGGCGGCGGGCACCAGCGTCGCCGATCTGCGCGCGCAGAACGACGATCATGGCGTCACCGCCGTCGCGGCGGGACGGCGGCTGATGTCCGACTGGCTCGATCGGCTCGATCTGTAATTGCCACATTCCCTGTTGCGGCAAAGCAGGTTAGCATGGCCGTGACGAGGGGGAGTGTCCGCATGGATTGGACAGAAAACGCACGCGATGGGGCCATTGTAGGGCTGCCGAAAGGCAAGATCGACGAGAGCAGCGCACAGGATTTCGGCACGAAGCTGGAAGAGGCGGTCGGCCGCGCCGGCGCGGCATCGGCGAAGCTGGTCGTCGATTGTTCGGGCATCTCCTATATGTCGTCGCGCGGCCTGCGCGCACTGACCCTGGCCAAGCGCAAGGCTGATGGGCTTCGCGTTCGGATAGTGCTTGCCGCGCCGAACGATATAGTGCGCGAGATCCTGGCGATCAGCCGCTACGACAAGCTTTTCGGCGTGACCGATACAGTCGATGGCGCGCTAGCCGCCTGACAATCATTTCAGGGGATATCGCATGCTCGTCAGGTTTTGGGGAACGCGCGGATCGCTGGCGGTGGCCCCGACCGCTCAGTCGATAAAGGGCAAGATCGCCCGCGCACTGGTTGCAGCGGGCGGGCGCAGCTTTGCCGACGAGAATGAGGCGGCTGCCTTTGTCGAGGGCGAACTCGATTTCGCGACGGGCGGCACCTATGGCGGGGCCACCACCTGCGTCGAGATCGAAGCGCAAGGCGACGGATCCTTCATCCTGTGCGATTTCGGCACCGGCGCGCGCGAGTTCGGGATCAATGCCTTCGGTCGCATCCTTCAAGGCCATAAACGGGTCTTCAACGTCTTCATGTCCCACCTTCACTGGGATCATATCAGCGGTTTCCCCTTCTTCGGACCGGCCTTCGATCCCAATACCCGGATCGTCATCCATTCAGGCCATGCCGATGCGGAGAAGGCGTTCCGGCGGCAGCAGGAGGAGATCAGCTTCCCGGTCGCCTTCGATTGGCTGCGCGCCAAGATCGAGTTCGTCATGCTCACGCCGGGCAAGACCTATCATATCGGCGGGGTCGATGTTCAGGTGATGGAGCAGCATCACAGCCACAAAAGCTACGGCTATCGCTTCACCGATACCGCCGGGAAGACCGCGATCTTCTCGACTGACAGCGAGCACAAGATCGACAGCATGGAGGGCGAGGTCGAAGTCGCGGCCTTCTTCCGCGATGCCGATCTGGTGATCTGCGACACTATGTATTCGCTCGCCGATGCGGTCTCGATGAAGGAGGACTGGGGGCACAGCTCGAACATCGTCGCGATCGATATCTGTCACGAGGCTGGCGCGAAGCGGCTGGCGCTGTTCCATCACGAACCCGTCTACAGCGACGACGACATCCAGCGGATGCACAGGGAAAGCATCCGCTATGAGGAGCTGACCCGGCGCGAGCAGCCGCTCGAGGTGCTGTGCGCCTATGACGGCCTTGAAGTCCGCCTTTAAACGTCACCATCGCATCTGGCTCGCCGGGGTTGCGGGCCTGCTGCTCGCATCGCTGCTCAGCGCCTGGGGCGGAGAGGCGATGCGCCGCCCGCTGTTCGACCTGTGGCAGCGGACCGCCCCGCGCGACATGTCAGGCACGAAGGTCCATGTCGTGCTGATCGATGGCGACGGGCTGGCGGCGGTCGGCCCCTGGCCCTGGCCGCGCTATCATATGGCGCGGCTGACCGAGGAGATCGCCGCGCGCCACCCGAAGGCGATCGGCTTCGACATGCTCTTCCCCGAACCCGATCGCGTTCGCCCCGACATCTTCGCGGCGCTCTATCCTGAGCTCAGCCTGGCTGCCGCTGCCGAGGTGCAGGCGCTTCCGCCGATGGACCGGCTGTGGGGACAGGTGATCGGCCGCGCGCCGGTCGTGCTCGGGCGCGCGGGCGTCGCCGCGGGCGGGAGCGACCCCGGCCAGTTGTTCGTCGACGCAGAGGTCAAAGGCGCGTTGCCGCCCGCGCTTCCCGCCGAGCCGCGCGTGATCGCCAATATCCCCGATCTCGAACAGGCCGCGCTCGGCCATGGCCTGCTCAACGGCCGCCCCGACAGCGACGGCGTCGTCCGGCGCGTGCCGACGCTGATGAAGGTCGGCGGACGGCCGATGCCCGGTCTGTCGCTCGAACTGGCGCGGATCGGGCTCGACGCAACCGCGATCACCGCCGGGCCTGGCAGCATCGCGATCGGCGAGCGGCGCGTTCCGGTCGATGATGAAGGACGGCTGCTGCTCCACTTCGGCCATTTCCCGCCCGAGGCGATCAGCTCCGCCGCCGATGTGCTGCGGCAGGGCTTCCCCGCCGACGCCTTCGCCGGACAGATCGTGCTGGTCGGTCTCGCCGCCGAGGGCACCGCCGACATCGTCGCGACCCCGCTCGCGGCCGAATATTATGGCCCGCTCGTCCAGGCGCAGGCGCTCGATGCGATCCTGCGCGGCGGCTGGCTCGAACGGCCGCGCTGGGCTGCCCCCGCCGAATGGAGCTTGGGGCTGCTATTGGCGCTGCTTGTGCTGCTGCTCGCGCCCGGCAGGCGGCGACTGTGGCTGCTTGCCCCCGCCATGATCGCGGTCACCGTTCCGGCCGGGGCGTGGTTCGCCTTCGCTGGCCTGTCATGGCTGATCGATCCGCTGCGGCCGCTGCTGCTCGGCGGAGTGACGGCGGCGGGTGTCGCGGGCGGGATGTTCGTCGAGGCACGGCGCGAGCGTGAGCGGCTGCGCGAGACGCTGGTGCGCGAACGCATCGCCGCGGCGGCGACCGAGGGCGAGCTTCAGGCGGCACGCACGATCCAGCTCGGCATGCTGCCGCCGCGCGCCGACCTTGCCCGCATCGATCCGCGCATCGATGTCGACGCGCTGCTCGAACCCGCCAGATCGATCGGCGGCGACCTCTATGACGTGATCCGCCTCGATGCCGATCGCATCGCCTTCCTGGTCGGTGACGTGACGGGGAAGGGGGTGCCCGCCGCGCTGTTCATGGCGCTGTCGAAGGCGCTGGCGAAGAGCGTCGTACTGCGCGGAACGCCGAGCCTCGCCGACGCCGCCTTCATCCTCAATGAGGAGCTGATGCGCGACAACAGCGAGTCGATGAACGTCACGATGCTGGTCGGTATCCTCGACGCCTCGACCGGCGACCTGGTGCTGATGAGCGCGGGACATGAGGACCCGCTCCATGTCCGCACCGACGGCACGATCGCGATTCACAAGCTCGACGGCGGTCCGCCCTTCTGCATCGTCGATTTCCCCTATCCCGACGAGCCGATGAAGCTCGCCCCCGGCGAAACGCTGGTGCTGATCTCCGATGGAGTCAGCGAAGCGCTGAACGGGGCCGACGCGCTGTTCGGTCATGAACGGCTGCTTGCCGCGCTGGAGGGCCGCAACAGCGCGACCGCGATGATCGAGTCGGTCCGCGATGCGGTGCGCGCGTTCGAGGATGGGACCGATCCGACCGACGACCTGACGGTGATGGCGGTCCGCTATCTGGGTTAGCGGACGATCACCACGACACGGCGATTTGCCGGGTTCGGCACGCCATCCCCGGTCTGCTCGCGCAATTCGCGCTCGCCGCGCCCGACCGCGCTCATCATGTCGCGCTCGATCCCCTGCTCGGCCAGCGCCGCGAGAACGTCTTCCGCGCGGCGCTGCGACAGCCGGTCATTGTCCTCGTCGCTGCCGACCGTATCGGTATAGCCGGTCACCTGTACCTCCGCGCCGGGCCGGCCGGCGATTTCCTTCTTGAGAAAGTCGAGCCCCGGCCGCGAGTCCGGGGTGAGCTCGGTGGTGCCTTCCTTGAAATAGAGGGTCAGACGGACCGGGCGTGGCGGCAACGCCTCGATCAGCGCTCGCTGTTGAGCGCTCAGCTTCGACGGGTCGATCGCCTTGGTGTGCGGCTTGCCTGCAAGGTTGGTGCGGCTGTTCAGTTCGCTGACGACGACCTCGGCCGGCTTGCCATTCTCCTCGATCACCGCGACCGCGCCCTGCTTGCCTTCCTCGCTCGGCAGCAGGGTGAGCGACGGCGTCGCGCAGCCGCTCAACAGTGCCGCGAGCGCGAGCGGCGGAATCAGGCGGCGGCTCATTTTGGCACCTCGACGATGAAGCGCGTGCCCCGCACGCCCAGCAGCGAGGTCGGCGTGCGCACCTTCATCGCATCCTGCTTCGACTTCGCGATCTGCCCCGAGACCACCGCGAGCGAACCCCGGTTGACGCGGGTGACGAAACTGCCGGCCTGGGTGGTGCGGTTATAGTCGAACTGATCGACCGAGATGCGGCTGTTCGGCCCGACCGAGAAGCGCGTGTCGTCGATGAAGGACAGGCTCATCTGCCCGTCCTTGCCGGTCACCAGCGTATCGCCGGGCTGCAGCTGAAAACCGGGCGCGGGCTTCAGCTTTGCGCTGCCCCGCTCGACCGTTGCAACGCCCATGATCCGCTTGACGCGGCCGATCTCCGCCCAGGCGGGTTGGGCGAGCACCGCAAGCCCCGACGCGATCAAAATAATCCTGCGCATGATTCTCGCCATCCCCATGACCAGTAAGGCATGACATAGCGCAATTATGAGCGCTCGCGACTCCAAATCGCCGTCGGTGACGGTCCGCTGCAACGGAGCGGAGGCGATCGAAGCCGCTTTGGCGGCGACGCGCGCCTTCGGGCTCGATCATACGCTGCATATCGACCGGGCGGCGCGGCTGGCAATCATCGTCGAAGAGCTGGTTCTCAACCTCGTCGAACATGGCGGCGTCGATGCGGCTGGCGACATCGAACTGAGCCTGGCGCTGGACGGCGAGGCCATCGAGATCGTGCTGGCCGACACCGGCGCGCCGTTCGACCTGCGCGAAGCCGCGCCCGGCGAGGTGATCCCCGAACGCGGCGGCGGCGCCGGGCTCGATCTGGTCCGCGCCTGGGCGGAGATCATCGACTACCGGTCGGCGGACGGCTGGAACCGGCTCCGGCTGCGGATGGGCCCGGGCTGATCTACCCTTCCTCTTGCCCCATCCCCCGGCTATGGCAGGCGCAGTCTGTTTCCGGGGAACGCCCTTGCACCTGCCCGTCCTGGCCAATGCGGCCTCCGCGCTTCATTTCGACGATCTACACCTCGATCCGATCGCGCTCGATCTCGGCCTTCTTCAGATCCACTGGTATTCGCTGGCCTATATCGCCGGGATCCTGCTCGGCTGGTATTATCTGACGCGCCTGATCGCGCAGCCCAACGCGCCGATGGCGCGGCGCCATGCCGACGATTTCGTATTCTACGCGACGATCGGCATTCTTGTCGGCGGGCGGCTCGCCTATGTCCTCTTCTACCAGCCCGACATCCTCCGCAATCCGATCGATATATTGAAGCTGTGGCAGGGCGGCATGTCGTTCCACGGCGGCGCGGCCGGGGTCTCGCTCGGCATCCTCTATATGGCGCGGAAATATGGCCTCAATTGGCTACGTATCCATGACTATATCGCCTGTTGCGTGCCGTTTGGCCTGTTCTTCGGGCGCATCGCCAATTTCGTGAACGGCGAGCTGTGGGGCCGCCCCACCGACGTTCCCTGGGCGATCATCTTTCCCAACGCGCCCGGCGGCGACCCGCGCCATCCGAGCCAGCTATACGAAGCCGGGCTCGAAGGCCTGCTGCTCGGACTGGTCCTGGCCTTCTTCTTCTGGCGGACCGACGCGCGCAACCAGCCGGGTAAGCTCGTCGGCATCTTCCTGCTCGGCTATGGGCTCAGCCGCTTCTTCGTCGAATATTTCCGTGAGCCCGATCAGCAACTGGGCACGCTCAGCTGGGGGCTGACCATGGGACAGACGCTGACGGTGCCGATGATCCTCGGCGGCGCCTATCTGATTGCCACCGCCAGGCGGAGAGTCGCGGCGTAATGCTTTTCTAACCAAATAAGGTTATGTCTCGCGGCGATTTACGTCGACGAATAGAGATATATGCAGACACCCGCGGACCTGGCCGACGCGCTGATCCGAAGGATAGAGGAGAAGGGGCCCATCCCCGTCGCCGACTATATGGAGGCGGCGAACGGCTGTTATTATGCCTCGCACGATCCTTTCGGCGTGAAGGGCGACTTCATCACTTCCCCGGAAATCAGCCAGATGTTCGGCGAAATGATCGGCATATGGTTCGCCGATATGTGGGCGCGCTCGCGTGCCTCGACGGTCCATTATGTCGAACTGGGGCCGGGGCGCGGAACCCTTGCCGCCGACGCCCTGCGCGCCATGGGGGCGCTTGGCCGCCATCCCAAGGTCCATTTCGTCGAGACCAGTCCGGTGCTGCGCAAGCTCCAGCAGGATCGTCTGCCCGACGCCACCTGGCATGACGGTATCGAGACGCTGCCGACCGACGCGCCGCTGATCATCATCGCCAACGAATTCTTCGATGCGCTGCCCTACCGCCAATATATCCAGACCTATAGCGGCTGGCGCGAGCGGATGGTGGGGCTGGGCGACGAGGGCTTCGCGTCGGTGCCGGGCGCCACCCCCGCCGAGGACAGCGTTCCCGAGCATTTGCACGATGCCGTTGCGGGCAGCATCTACGAGACGTCACCCGCCGGCCTGGCGATCGGCAATGCGCTAGCGAAGCGGATCGTGCGGCAGGGCGGGGCGATGCTCGTCATCGACTATGGCCATGAGAATTACGACGCGGGCGATACGCTCCAGGCGCTCAATGCCCATGCCTATGCCGATGTGTTCAGCAATCCCGGCGCCAACGATCTGACGGCGCATGTCGATTTCACCGCGCTCGGCGAGGCCGGGCGGCTGGCCGGCGCGCGGATCGAGGGGCCGGTGTCGCAAGGATATTTCCTGGGAACGCTGGGCATCGCCGCCCGCGCGGCGGCGCTGGGCCGCCATCATCCCGACCGCGCGGACGAGATCGGCGCCGCCTATCGCCGCCTCACCGACGAGGAGGAAATGGGAACCCTGTTCCGCGCGATGGCGATGATCAATCCGAAATGGCCCAAGGCGGCAGGTTTCGAAGCTGCGATTTAACCGAAAAGAAGTGCGCCGGGCTTGAGATTCTGGCGGTAGACGCTAGGGAAGCTTCCATCGAAATTGGTAGAATCGCGTCCGTTGCATGACGGCGTGGCGCCGACCTCCGGCGACAGGATAATTAATGACCACCGAAACCCTCGTTCTCATCGACCCCGACAGCGCGACCGTCGAGAAACGGAACATCGCGTTCAACGCGCTGGTCGACGAGGACAGCTGCAAATTTCTGCTGAGCATCGCCGATTTTCAGCAGTTCGGCGTGGAAGATCCGAAGGCCGACCCCGTGGGCTCGGTCGCCGCGATCTCACGCAATCTCGAATCCCTCATCCAGAGCAAGGCGCGCAAGAACGAATTGCTGCCGACCACCCGGCTCGCGCCGCTCTGATCCTGTTCCGAAGGACCTTACCATGAGCAACGTCGAAATTTATCGCGCCAACGCGGCCGCACAGCGCGCTGCCGCTGCCAACGCCACCCTGCCGAACCGCAAGGCGATGCACGAGCGGTCGGCGGAAAGCTGGGAAGCCATGGCCGCCAACGCGGCGGATACCATGGCACGCGCCAGCGTCAACGAAGCCGCCAAGGCCGCCGGCGCGCCGCGCTGACCCGATAGACCGCTGACGGCGGTCCTTGTCGGCTAGCTGTCGCTGTCCGGCACGCACGGCGCGGGCCGCGCCGCCTTGCGGGCGATGCGCGTGGTGGCGAACTCCGCAGGCGTCAGGGCCGCCGATTTGTCGGCATCGGCCTTGGCGAAGCGGTCGCTGGTCTTGATCGACCATTCCTCGAAGCTGAGCTTGCCGTCGCCGTTCGCGTCGAGCTTCGCATAAGCCTTGCGTCGCGTGGCGAGGAATTCCTCGCGGGCGACCTTGCCGTCGCGGTCCTTGTCATAACGCTGGAACCGCTTTTCCTCGCGCGTCTTCTCGGTCGCCGCGGGCGGCTCGGCCAGCGGAGCCGGTTCCGGCGCGATCGCAGGGACGGGCGGGGCGATCGGCGGGCTCGCGCCAAGCTGCTGCCACAGCACCAGCCCGCTGCCCGCGAGCAGCAGCGCACCCACGCCACCGGCCAGATATCGCCACATCGGCTGTCTCCCCCCTCGTTCGAGACCTAGTCTAGCGTCCGGTCAGCCGGTAGGCGAGGGCCCGAAGCAACCGTTTTGGCGCACCCTGCCGCCGCAACCGGGCGGGCGGCATCCGGGCGTCGCCCCGCGCCAGCACCGCCAGCAGGCCCAGCGGGCGCAGCGTGCCCGGCCAGCTGGCGATATCCGCGTCTGACAGCGCCGCGAGTGCGCGCTCGCGCGCGAAGCGGCGCGCATCCGGGTCACGCAGGCGATGGCCCAGATCGGCGAGTGCCCAGCCCGCACCTGCGCGCTTCGTCTCCTCCGGAGCGCCGCCGAGCAGTTGCGCGGACAGCGCGAACAGCCGTGCACCGCGCAGTTCGCCATGCGCGACGATCTCGGCTTCGCCCGGCTCCTCGCTGTCCAGCAGCGCGGCCCAGCCTTCTTCGAGGCCCGCCAGCGCCTCGCCGGCGAGGCCGCCATCGACGAGCAGGGTGGCCGCCGCGTCGAGCAGCGGCTCGGCGGGGACCGGCGCCTTGATGTCGTCGAGCCTGGCCAGCGCGTCGCGCCACCATAGCAGCCGCATCGCTCCGATCGCGGGTTCGCGCGCTGCGGCGACGATCGCGCCCATCCGTTCGTCGAGCCGCCACAGGCATTCGAGCGCGGCGCGCTTTGACGGCGTCGCGTAGTTGATGGCGAGCTGGCGTTCGGGATCGGCTAAAATGGCGAAATCAGACGGTCTGGTAGAATTCGCCGTCGAGATGGCGTTGCAGCGTGCCGAGCAGCGCGCCGCGCGTGAACGGCTTGCGGAGCAGCTCATATTGCGCGCCATAGCCCGCGGCGAGTTCGTCGCTGAACCCGCTGACCAGCACGATCGGCAGGTCGGGCCAGCGGCGGTTGAGGCGGCGCGCGAGCTGGACGCCGCTGAGGCCGGGCATCACCACGTCGGTCAGCACCATGTCGAACTGCAACTCGCCGTCTCCGGCGATCAGCAATGCTTCCTCGGCGGACGCGGCCTGGGTGATTTCGAGGCCCATATCCTCCATCATCATGCAGGTGATCTCGGCGATCTGGGCATTATCCTCCACGTAGAGGAGGCGGCCGACAAGCTCGTCGCTCGATCGGTTGGAAGGGGTCTGCCTGACGCCAGGCATATGTTCACCGAGCATGTGCCGTCTCCCGAGTCGAAACCGACTCGGGAGACACCTTACCATGTTTTCCTGACCTTCCCTTCCGCAATATTCCGTATTGGAGGGGAAATGCTCAAATTAATCCTTGTACATCACGGACTTAGCCGCCGCGACGACATCGGATACCTTGAGCAGTGCCGCCTTTTCCAGATTGGCGGCATAGGGCATCGGCACATCTTCGTTGGTGACGCGGCGAACCGGCGCGTCGAGGTCGTCGAAGCCTTCCTCCATCGCGATGGCGATGATCTCCGAGGAGATCGAGCATACCGGCCAGCCCTCTTCGACCACGATCATGCGGTTGGTCTTCTTGAGGCTGGCGAGCACGGTCGCCTTGTCGAGCGGCCGCAGCGTGCGCAGGTCGATCACCTCCGCGTCGACGCCTTCCGCCTCGAGCTGCTTCGCGGCTTCGAGCGCGACGCCCACGCCGATCGAATAGCTCACGATCGTCACGTCGCTGCCCTCGCGGCAGATCCGCGCTTTGCCGATCGGCAGGACATAGTCGTCGATCTTCGGCACGTCGAAGCTCTGTCCGTAGAGCAATTCATTCTCAAGGAAGACGACCGGATCAGGCGAGCGGATCGCGGCTTTCAGCAGGCCCTTGGCGTCGGCCGCCGAATAGGGCGAGATCACGATCAGGCCGGGCACGCTGGCGTACCAGGGCGCGTAATTCTGACTGTGCTGCGCGCCGACGCGGGCCGCAGCACCATTCGGACCGCGGAACACCACGGGGCACCGCATCTGGCCGCCCGACATATAGTTGGTCTTGGCAGCCGAGTTGATGATGTGGTCGATCGCCTGCATCGCGAAGTTGAAGGTCATGAACTCGATGATCGGCTTGAGGCCGCCCATCGCCGCGCCCGTGCCGATGCCGGCAAAGCCATATTCGGTGATCGGCGTGTCGATCACCCGCTTGTCGCCGAACTCGTCGAGCAGTCCTTGGGTGACCTTATAGGCACCCTGATATTGCGCAACTTCCTCACCCATCACGAAGACGTCGCCATCGGCGCGCATCTCCTCGGCCATCGCATCGCGCAGCGCTTCGCGGACGGTGGTCTTGACCAGCTCGGTACCCGCCGGAACCTCCGGATCGTCGCGCGTGTCGGCGACCGCGGCAACGAGGTCGCGCGCGCCGGTCTCCATCTTGTGCGGGGTAGGTGCTTCGGGGGCGGGTGCTTCCGCCTCGGCCTTGGGTTCGGGCGCGGCTTCGGCCTTGGGGTTGGGCTGGGCGGCGGCGCTCACATCCTCGCCTTCCTCGGCGATCCGCGCGATCACCGCGCCGACCTTCACGCCCTCGGTGCCCTCGGCGACCAGGATCTGCGCGACGGTCCCCTCATCGACCGCCTCGAACTCCATCGTCGCCTTGTCGGTCTCGATTTCGGCCAGGATGTCGCCCGACTTGACGGTGTCGCCTTCCTTGACGAGCCATTTGGCCAGCGTGCCTTCCTCCATGGTCGGGGAAAGCGCCGGCATTTTCAGATCGACTGCCATCTCAATATTGTCCCACCAGCACGTCGGTATAGAGTTCGCCGGCCTCGGGCTCGGGCGACTGCTCGGCGAAGTCCGCCGCTTCGGTGACGATCGTGCGGATTTCCTTTTCGAGCGTCTTCAGCTCGTCCTCGGTCACCCCCGCCGCTTCCAGCTCGCGCTTGAGATGGTCGATCGGATCGGACTTGTCGCGCACCGACTGGACCTCGTCGCGGCTGCGATATTTGGCCGGGTCGGACATCGAATGGCCGCGATAGCGATAGGTCTTGAGCTCGAGGAGGATCGGCCCCTTGCCGCTGCGCACCCACTGCACGGCTTCCTCGGCCGCGCCGCGCACCGCGAGCACGTCCATGCCGTCGACCTGCAGACCGGGGATGCGGAAGCTTTCGCCCCGGCGATAGAGCTGGTCTTCGGCAGAGGAGCGGTTGACGCTCGTGCCCATGGCATACTGGTTGTTCTCGATCACGAAGATGATCGGGAGCTTCCACAGCTCGGCCATGTTGAAGCTCTCATAGACCTGGCCCTGGTTCGACGCGCCATCGCCGAAATAGGCCATCGCGACGCCGCCATCGCCGGCATATTTATGCTTGAAGGCGAGGCCGGTGCCCAGGCTCACCTGCGCGCCGACGATGCCATGACCGCCATAGAAGCGATGCTCGACCGAGAACATGTGCATTGAGCCGCCCTTGCCGCGGCTGATGCCCGCCGCACGTCCGGTCAGCTCCGCCATGATCACCTTGGGGTCGATGCCATAGGCCAGCATATGCCCATGGTCGCGATAGCCGGTGATGACCGAATCCTTGCCGACCTCCAGCGCGGATTGCAGCCCGACGGCAACGGCTTCCTGCCCGATATACAGGTGGCAGAAACCGCCGATCAGGCCGAGGCCGTACAGCTGGCCCGCCTTTTCCTCGAAACGGCGGATGAGCAGCATCTGCCGATAGAATTCGAGCATCTCCGCCTTCGACGCCTTGTACCGATCTGGTTCGTTCGGGCGTTCGCGATTGGATAGCGCTGGTTGGGTGGTCTTTTTCGCAGCGGCGGCTTTCGGGGCCGAAGCCCTTGCTGCTGCTGGCTTGCGCGGCGCTGCTTTTGCAGTTGCGCGCGGCTGTGCTGGTTTAGCCAAGCGGATTGCTCCTTGTCCCGGGGAGGGGTGACGCCGCGCTTATAGGCGTTGGCCCGCGCAGATATCAACGCATCGCCGCCATCGGCGCCTAATTTTATTACACGTCTAGTTTCGTGGAATGATAATTTCGTCGGGTCGCACCTGGCCGGTGGAGCGCCGGACGAGCTCATCACCGAAGTCTGGATCGACCTTGGCGGGGTTCAGCAGCTCGGCATGATGGCGCAGCCGGTCGCGCATTGCCTGGGTGCGCTGGAGTTCCTCGCTCTTCACCCGCAGCTCGCGCTTGTACCCGCCCAGCGCCAGCAGCCCGTTGGGCCCGACCAGCGCGGCGCTGGCAAAATAGCCGATGATGAGAATCGCCACCGCCGGCAGAGCCGCAGTGCGGGCCATCTGGAAAAGAGGGACGCGATTCATCCAGGCACAGAATCACCGATGAGTCGCCCGATCAAGCCTTTTCACGCCCTTTCGTGCTGGATTCCCGATATTTTTTCGGTGCTTGCTCGTAACGTTCGACACGGCCTGACCGGTCTTTTGTCCGGGCCGACACAAGATGTTGTGTGCAGCTCGGCCGATCCGGGGCGTTACGTCCAATTCTGGTATCGCTCGGCCACCCTGCAATCCGTGCCGCCGATTGACGTTCGTCCTTGGTCAGGCGGCGAAACGGTTCCGGGTTGATCCAGGTTAGGGGAACAGGGTGGCTGTTCGGCGTGTCGATCTCATTTGGGACTTGACCCTAGTTACGCTGCGCCTAGCGTCACGACAGTCCAATCAGCTTGGGACCGGAGCGGGGGCGTTCCAGTAACGAGCGTGCGAACGGGGGTAAAATGTTGAATATGCGCCAGGCGGCTTTTGCCGCTGTTGTGTCCGCGAGCCTGATCGTTTCTGGCGGCGCTGCGATCGCAAAGGATCGCTCGCATCAGGCGGTCGATCTTGATCCCGATGCGCGCGGAATCGTTTCTGGCGTGGGCATCGAAGGACAGGATCTCGGCCGTATGGCGGATCAGATGGTCCGCGACCTGATGGCCAATCCGGAGATTTCGAACCGGGCGACGCCGCCGCGTATCATCCTCGACAGCTCGGACCTGCGCAACCAGAGCTCGCAGCGGATCGACAAGGACATCATCACCGACGAGCTGCGCGGCAAGCTGATGAATGCCGCGCGCGGCAAGATGCGCTTTGTCAGCCGCGAATTCATCGCCGCGGTCGAGCAGGAACGTGCGCTCAAGCGCGGCGGCGTGGTCGACACCGGCACGACCGGGCTGACCAAGGCGACCGCGGGCGCAGATTACAAGCTCGTCGGCAAGATCACCTCGCTCGACAGCCGCAACAACGATACCGGCATGCAGGAGCGGCTGACCGTCATCTCGCTCGAAATGCTCGACCTCGAATATGGCACGCTGGTGTGGAACGGGACCTACAAGATCCGCCGCGCCGGGGCCGACGACGTCGTCTATCGCTAGTCTCACGCTGGACGAGGGTTCTATGAGGATGATCAAGGGGCTGGCGGCCGGGGCGGCCGCCGCATGTCTGGCATCGATGGCGGCGATGACCGCCCAGGCGCAGGAGCAGGCGGCTGGCGCTGCTTCCGCCGCCGCTGATCCGGCCGCCGCCAAAGCCGCGGCCAAGGCGCGCGCCGCCCAGCTGAAGGCGTGGAAGGCGCAATATGGTCCCGGCCCCTATCCCGACGAGATGGAAGCCTATCTCGCCAACCGGCAGGAAAAGCTGCGCGAATATTATCGCGTCCTCTATTATGACGGTGAGCATAATGCCGTGCTCAACTTCGAGCGGCTCGGCCTGCTGGCGATGGAGCTCGGCTATTATGCCGATGCCGAGAAGGCGTTCGACGGCGCACTCGACCGCATCGAGTCTTTTTACGGCAAGGACGCGCAGGCGCAGAAGGCGACCAGCACCACCCGGCTCGAAGTGAACAAGGATTTCAAGGGCGAGCCCTATGAGCGGGCGATGGCCTATTATTATCGCGGCCTGCTCTATCTGCGGAAGGGCGATTACGACAACGCCCGCGCCTCGTTCAAGGCGGCCGAATATCAGGACACCGTCTCTGCCGACGAGACCTATCAGTCGGATTTCGGTCTGCTGACCTATCTGCAGGGCTGGTCATCGCACTGCGCGGGCGACAAGGGCCAGGCCGAGGACAGCTTCGCCGACGCCGCGAAGATCGATCCCAAGCTCAAGACCCCCGGGCCCAGCGACAATCTGCTGATCCTGTCCGAACTGGGCAACGGACCGGTCAAGGCGACCGATGGCCAATATCAGGAAAAGATGGTGTTCCGCGAAGGCACCGGTTTTGCCGAGAATGGCGCGATCGTGACGCTGGGCAGCGGCGCCGCCACGCGCGCCTGGCCGATGGCGCAGGGCGCGAACCTCTACACCCAGGCGTCGACCCGGGGCGGCCGCGCGATCGACGGCATCCTCAACGGCAAGGCGCAGTTCAAGGCCGGGCTGGAAACCACCAGCGCGCTGGCTTCGACCGTCGGCTCATCCGTCGTGCAGCAGATGGGCGGCAACATGCTCTACGCGCAGGGCGCGGGCATGCTGCTCAACGCCTTCTCCAAGACCGTCCGCCCGAGCGCCGATATCCGCATGTGGGACAGCCTGCCCGCGACCATCCTGGTCGGCACGACGCGCTGGGGCGCGGGGGCGGCGCCGGCGAAGGGCAAGGCGGCCAAGGGCAAGAAGCCCGCGGTCGGCAAGGCGGTGGCGGCCGCCGCGGCTGCGGCATGGAGCGTGCCGGCGGTCAGCATGGCCTATCGCCGCGACGACAAGCCGCTCGAGGTCGCGGGGATCAAGCCGATGACCGCGAGCGCGGGCAAGTGTGGCATCGTCTGGTCGCGCTCGCGCAGCGCCGCCAGCTTCGGTCCCGCCGCGCCGGGCGACAATGTCAAGGTCGCCGCCCAGCGCAAGCAGGACAAGGCCGCCTGGGCCAAGGACGAGGCGTTTCGCGCAACCCTGCGCTAGTTGCTTTTTGGGGAGACGGTTGATGAGGATTTCACTGCTCACCGCGATCGCCGCCGGGGCGCTGATCGCCCTGCCGGCGCAGGCGCGCGAGAACCGGCCGGTCAAATGCGATATTGGCGACGCGAAACATTCGGTGTCGTCGGGCGGACCGGCGCTGGTCGCCAACGTGCCCTCGTCGATGACGCCGATCGATCTCAACGCGGTGCAGATGACCGACAAGAAGCTCGCCAACCGGGTCGTCGTCGAGGCGATGTTCGCGCGGCGGACCGAGACCAATTCGGTCGAGGTGATCACCCGCTTCGTCAACTGCACCAAGAAGGTGGTCGAGCTCGACGCGCGCTCCTCCTTCATGGACGCCGATCAGGTGCCGACCGAGGATTCGACCTTCTGGAAGAAGGTGATCCTCCAGCCCAAGGCCACCGGGGTCTATCGCGGGCTGTCGATCGGCCGCGACGAGGTCAAATATTATCTCGTCGAAGTCCGGACGTCGCAGCCATGATCCGGGCGGCTCTCACGCTCGCGGTCCTGTTCGCGGCAAGCGCGGCGCAGGCCGGACAGGATGTTCCTGCGCCGCGCGCCATCCGCCAGGTGCAGCCGCTGCTCGCCGCCGCCCCGCCGCAGGGCTTCGCGCAGCCGCGCTGGCGCGAGACGCCGCCCGTCATGCAGGGTTGGTCGGACGACCGCTATGTGCCGGTCGTCGGTTTCGGTGAAATGAGCGCCTGTGAGGCCCGCGCGCGCGCCGGGGTGAAGGCGCAGGGTGATGTCTGGGACGACGAGGGCGACGAGGGCGACGAGTTCGCCGCCTTTGACGACGACGATTTCGCTTCCGGTTGGGAGGATATGCGATGAGCGTGACGACGAAGCTGTCGGCGGCTCTGGGATTCGCGCTGCTGCTGGCGACCGGCGCCGCCGCCCAGGAATATCGCCAGGGCATGCCCGAGGTGCTGAAGGCGCCGCCGCCGCCGCCGAGTGCGGGGCAGGTCAACGCCGCCACGGCCAGCGCCTTCCGATCGGCCTATGCCCGGCGCAAAAGCCCGCGCATGGTGATCTTCTGGAACCGCCAGCTCACCGACTCGCTGTCGACCAGCTATGAGGAATGGTCGCGCTACACGCTCGCCGATGGGCGGGTGATCGACAAGACCCAATATTATGACGGCTCGACCACGGTCGCCGGACGCGGCGTGGAGGCCGAATACCGGTCGGGCCGCACCGCCGTCACTGCCGATGGCGCGCGCGAGACCGGCCTGCCCGAGCGTGCCGACTGGCGTGCAGCACAGGGGTTCAACCGCACGATGCTGTCGGGCGGGGCGCGGCTGATCGATCGCACGCTGATCATGCGTTCGACCGCGCTGAACAAGGGCGTCGACCGCGGCGACGCGCAGTCGGTCGAGATGTCTGCGCTGCTCGGCAAGGCCGAACTACTCGTCGAAGTACTTCAGACTCCTGACGACGACGCGCCGAGCGGCTATACCTTCCGCGTCGACGTCAAGGATATCCGCAGCGGCACCCTGCTCGCGACGGTCGTCACCCAGGGCAATCCGCCGCCATCGGGGCCGGGGCGGTTCGTTGCCGGACCCAATGGCTATCAGCGCGAACGGCCTGTGCCGCCGTCGATCGATCAGGTCGGTGCGCGCGTCGCCGCAGAAGTGATGCAGGCGCTCGTCGCCAACTGGGGGTAGAATAGGCGGCGTCCGTCGCTATAGGCGGACGCCGTGCCCCATCGTTACGCCATCGCGATAGGATCGAACCGCCGCCATGGCCGCCATGGCGCGCCGGCCGGCGTGGTGCGCGCGGCGATCGCGGCGTTGCAGGACATCGGGCTGGTAGTGATCGCGGCCTCGCCGGTCATTCGCACCCCCGCGCTCGGTCCCGCGGGGCGCAGTTTCGCCAATGCGGCGGCGATCGTCGAGGGTGATGTCGATCCGCCCGTGCTGCTGGCGCGGCTCAAGGCGATGGAGGCGGCATTCGGCCGCCGCCGGGGCCGCCGCTGGGGCGCGCGTGTGCTCGATCTCGATATCATATTGTGGTCAGGCGGGGCCTGGATCGGGGGGCCGCTCGTCATCCCGCATCGCAGTCTGGAGCAGCGCGACTTCGTCCTGAAGCCGCTGTCGCTGATCGCGCCCGGCTGGCGGGTGGGGCGGGGCGCCCGCACGGTCCGGCAGGCGCGGGCGCGGCTTATCCGTGCTTTGGGTTGACCGCCGCAGCCGCGCCCAATAGGGAGGCGGCGTCGGTGGGTCCGTAGCTCAGTCGGTAGAGCAAGCGACTTTTAATCGAGAGGTCCCGGGTTCGAATCCCGGCGGACCCACCAGACGCCTCCTCACGATATCGCTGATCAGTTGAGGAAGAGCCCGACCAGCTGGCTCACGCCCAGCCAGAACGCGCCCGAGGCAATCACTGCGGCGACGAGATAGGCGTGGGGCGGAAGGCGATCGACCATGTGAAGAAATCCCTGTTGGCTATGACCTCGCTCATGCGGGATTTATGCAAACGCTGCCAGCGATCACAGTTAATAAGTTTAATCGCTTTTCTAACTCAATATCCTGCGGCGGCATCGCTCAACGGCGGGAAACTGGCGGATTAACGTGGTTTCACCTCCCTTAACTCTAGCTTGTTACGCCCGCTTAATGGCGTCGGGTTTAGACCAAAGTCGTACGAGAGGCGAATAAAGGACAATTCCATGCAGAAGCTTTTTAGCCTGGCCCGCGACAGCCGCGGCGCGACGGCCATCGAATATGGCTTGATCGCTGCCCTGATCGCCGTCGCCGCCATCACCGCGATGACCGCGCTGGGCAATCAGCTTTCCACGACGTTCAATAACGTCAGCAACAATATGAAGGCGTCCTAACACCCTCTCTCATCGCCTTCCGCTGCCCGGGTCGGTTTAGCCGGCCGGTCCGGGCCCGTGGCGGCGGCCTTTCCATGGTGGATGGAGCGGCCGCCGCCACCTGGAGACGGACATTTTCGGGCAGCCCGGCGTGCGGCGGGCTTGCCCCGGAGACCGGCGTTCCCTAACTGTTCACGGGTGACTCAGGACATTCCCGCACCCGAACCCGGCTATCTGCGCGGCCTCAATGCGCCCCAGCGCGAAGCGGTGCTGACCACCGAGGGGCCGGTTCTGGTCCTGGCGGGGGCGGGCACCGGCAAGACCGCAGCGCTGACCGCGCGGCTCGCGCATCTCGTCGCGACGCGCCGCGCCTGGCCGTCCGAGATCCTCGCCGTCACCTTCACCAACAAGGCCGCGCGCGAAATGCGCGATCGGGTCGGCCGGCTGCTCGGCGCGGCGGTCGAGGGGATGCCCTGGCTCGGCACCTTCCATTCGGTCGCCGCGCGGATGCTGCGCCGCCATGCCGAACTGGTCGGTCTCACCCCCAGCTTCACCATCCTCGACACCGACGATCAACTGCGTCTGCTCAAGCAGCTGCTCGCCGCTGCCGACCTCGACGAGAAGCGCTGGCCGGCGCGCCAGCTGGCGGGGCTGATCGACCGCTGGAAGAACCGCGGCATGACCCCGCTCGATGTCGATGCGGGCGAAAGCGAGCTGTTCGCCAACGGCCGGGGCAAGGAACTCTACCAGCAATATCAGGACCGGCTGCGCGCGGTGAACGCCTGCGACTTCGGCGACCTGCTCCTCCACATGCTCGTCATCCTGAAGAGCCACCGCGACGTCCTTGCCGATTATCAGCAGCGCTTCCGCTATGTGATGGTCGACGAATATCAGGATACCAACAGCGCCCAATATCTCTGGCTCCGCCTGCTCGCGCAGGAACGCAAGAATATCTGCTGCGTCGGCGACGACGATCAGTCGATCTATTCGTGGCGCGGGGCCGAGGTGGCCAACATCCTGCGCTTCGACCGCGACTTCCCCGGCGCGGCGGTGATCAAGCTCGAGCAGAATTACCGATCGACCCCGCATATCCTGGCGGCGGCGAGCGGGCTGATCGCCAACAATGGCGGGCGGCTCGGCAAGACGCTGTGGACCGAGGAGGGCGAAGGCGAGAAGGTTCGCATCGTCGGGATCTGGGACGGGCCCGAGGAGGCCCGCCGGGTCGGCGACGAGATCGAGAGCCATGAACGCAACGGCGGCAAGCTCGACGACGTCGCGATCCTGGTCCGCGCCCAGTTCCAGACCCGCGAGTTCGAGGACCGCTTCATCGCGATCGGCCTGCCCTATCGCATCGTCGGCGGCTTCCGCTTCTACGAGCGCGCCGAGATTCGCGATGCGCTCGCCTATCTGCGGGTGATCAGCCAGCCCGCCGACGATCTCGCCTTCGAGCGGATCATCAACACCCCGAAGCGCGGCCTCGGCGACAAGGCGGTGGCGAAGCTCCACACCCTTGCCCGCGCCGAGGAAATTCCGCTGACGCTCGCCGCCGCGCGCATCCTCGGCACCGACGAATTGACCCCCCAGGCACGCCGCGCGCTCGGCAATCTGGTCGGTGACATCGCCCGCTGGCGGGACCTGCTCAGCCAGCTGCCGCATGCCGAGCTGACCCGCCAGATCCTCGAGGAGTCGGGCTATGTCGCGATGCTCCAGAACGAGAAGTCGACCGAGGCCGACGGCCGGCTGGAGAATCTGAGCGAACTGGCGCGGGCGATGGAGGATTATGAGAACCTCCCCGATTTCCTCGAACATGTCAGCCTGGTGATGGACAATGACGCCGATGCCGACGCGGCGAAGGTCACGATCATGACCATGCATGCCGCCAAGGGCCTCGAATATGGCACGGTGTTCTTGCCGGGCTGGGAAGAGGGCGTCTTTCCGTCACAGCGGTCGCTCGACGAAGGCGGACTGGCGAGCCTCGAGGAGGAGCGGCGGCTCGGCTATGTCGCGATCACTCGCGCGCGGCGGCGCTGCACGATCCTTCATGCCGCCAATCGCCGCATCTACGGGCAATGGACCTCGTCGATCCCGTCGCGCTTCGTCGGCGAACTGCCGCCCGCGCATGTCGAGAGCGAGACGACGATGTCAGGCGGGGAGTCGCTGTGGCGCGCGCAATGGTCCGAACAGGCCGATCCCTTCGCCCATGTCGGACGCGGAACCGGGCGTGGTCCTGGCTGGCAGCGCGCGACCGCCGCGGGCGGCCTCGGCAAACCCGCCTCCGGCTCCCGCGTGGTCGAAGCACGCGCCTCGGCGGTCAGCTTCGCCCAGCCGTCGCGCAAGGATATCGCGCTCGGCCAGCGCGTCTTCCATACCAAGTTCGGCTATGGCGCGGTGGTGGAGATCGAAGGCAACAAGCTGGAGATCGACTTCGAACATGCTGGCCGTAAGCGGGTGCTCGACAGCTTCGTCAGTCTTCCCTGATCTTATATTTCTATCGATATAGTAGAAATTGACCGCGTCGCCTCAGCGGCGGTTGCCGAGGGGCGCTGCTAAGGCCTAGAGAACAGCGATGGCGAAGCCGCAATCCCCCTTTTCGATTCCCGCCTTTCGCCATTATTGGCTCGCGCGTTTCTGCTCGACGATCGCGCTCAATTCGATGGTCGTGATCATCGGCTGGCAGGTCTACGACGTCGCTCGCCGTACCATGCAGCCGCGCGAGGCGGCGGTGCAGCTAGGCCTGGTAGGGCTGGCGCAGTTCCTGCCGTTGATGGCGCTGACCCTGGTGACGGGGCTGGTTGCCGACCGGTTCGACCGGCGCTGGATCGTCCGCGCGACCGTCGGGCTGGAGGTGATCTGCGCGACGGCGCTCGCGCTGCTCACCTGGCGCGATGCGGTCAGCTTGCCGGCCTTGTTCATGATCGCCGCGCTGCTCGGCGTCGCCCGCGCCTTTTCCGGTCCGGCGTTCCAGGCGCTGTCGCCCAATCTCGTTCCACCGGCGATCCTGCCGGCAGCGATAGCGACCAGTTCGGTGGCATGGCAGATCGGGGGGATCATCGGTCCGCCGCTCGGCGGGTATCTCTATGCTATTCATCCGCCGCTCGCTTATGCGGTCAGCGCGGGACTGCTCCTCAGCGCATGGATCAACCTGATGATGATCCCGCCGGTCCCGCGCACCGCCGGTGGTGGACGCGGCAATCCGTGGCCCCAGATGATCGAAGGGCTCGCCTATGTCCGGCGCAACCGGCTGGTGCTGGGCGCGATCTCGCTCGATCTTTTCGCGGTGCTGCTGGGTGGGGCGACGGCGATGCTGCCGATCTATGCCCGCGACATTCTGCACATCGGTTCGTCGGGGCTGGGCCATCTGCGCGCCGCGCCGGCGGTTGGCGCGACGGTCGTGGCGATCTGGCTGAGCCGCCGCCCGCTCCAGCGCAATGTCGGCGCGAAACTGCTGGTCGCGGTGGCGGTGTTCGGGGTGGCGACGGTGATCTTCGGCCTGGCCCACAAGACCCCGATGCCGATGCTGGTCGCGCTCGTCTGCCTCGCCATGCTCGGCGCGGCGGATATGGTCTCCGTTTTCATCAGACAGTCGCTGATCCAGATATATACGCCCGATGCGATGCGGGGGCGGGTGAGTGCGGTGTCGATCCTTTTCATTTCGGGGTCCAATGAGCTTGGCGAGGCGGAGTCCGGCTTCCTCGCCGCGCTGATCGGGCCGGTCGCCGCGGTGGTGGCGGGCGGCATCGGGACGATCATGGTCGCGGCCTTGTGGGCGAGGCTGTTCCCGGAGATATTGCGCGCGCGGACCTTCGATCCGCCCGCGCCGTTGGAAGAAGCATCCTCTTTGGAGAAGGCAGCATGACGAAATCGGCATCGATATTGGATACGATCGGCGGCACGCCACATGTGCGCATCAACCGGCTGTTCGGCGATGCCGAGGTCTGGATCAAGTCCGAGCGCAGCAATCCGGGCGGATCGATCAAGGACCGCATCGCGCTGGCGATGATCGAGGACGCGGAAAAGTCGGGCAAGCTGAAGCCCGGCGGCACGATCATCGAACCGACCAGCGGCAACACCGGCATCGGCCTCGCGCTCGTCGCGGCGGTCAAGGGCTACAAGCTGGTGCTGGTGATGCCCGAGAGCATGTCGATCGAGCGGCGGCGGCTGATGCTGGCCTATGGCGCGAGCTTCGATCTCACCCCGCGTGAAAAGGGCATGAAGGGCGCGATCGAACGCGCTCTGGAACTGCAGGCGCAGACCCCCGGCGCGTGGATTCCGCAGCAGTTCGAAAATCCGGCGAACATCGAGGTTCATGTCCGCACCACCGCCGAAGAGATCTTCGCCGATTTCAAGGACAGCCCGATCGACATCCTGATCACCGGCGTCGGCACCGGCGGCCACATCACCGGCACCGCGCAGGTTCTCAAGAGCCGCTGGCCGGGCCTCAAGGTGTTCGCGGTCGAACCGACGCTGTCGCCGGTCATCTCGGGCGGCCAGCCGGGCCCGCACCCGATCCAGGGCATCGGCGCGGGCTTCGTGCCGACCAACCTCCACACCCAGCTGCTCGACGGCGTGATCCAGGTCGATCCCGCCGACGCCAAGGACTATGCCCGCCGCTCGGCGCGCGAAGAAGGCATGCTGGTCGGCATCAGCTCGGGCGCGACCCTGGCGGCGATTGCCCAGAAGCTGAAGGAAGCGCCGGGTGCGCGGGTGCTCGGCTTCAACTACGACACCGGTGAGCGTTATTTGTCGGTCCCGGACTTTTTGCCGGAGTAAAAACCCCTCTCCCTTCAGGGGAGAGGGAGGGGCCCGCCGCGTAGCGGTGGGAGGGTGAGGGCACGCTGGAGGCTAGGCCCGCGACTCACCTGGCGCGCCGATTTCGGGCTGCGGACTGCCCCCGGCAGTCCGCTAATCGCCCTCGATCCCCGCACTCCCGATCGACTGATCGATCAGCCCCGCGCGCATCATCAGCCAGAACAGGATGATGCCGGGCAGCGCGGCGAGAGTGGTGAGCAGGTAGAAGTTCACATAGCCGACCGCTTCGATCATCGCCCCGGCGGTGGTGCCGGTGGCGATGCGGCCCACCACGCTGGCGGCGGCGGAGATCAGCGCATATTGCGCGGCGGTGAAGCGCAGGTCGCACAGCGCGGAGAAATAGGCGACGACACAGACGCCGCCGATGCCGCTGGCGATATTCTCGAAGCCGATCGCCCCCGCCATCGCCCAGTTGTCATGGCCGATCTGCGCGAGACCCGCGAAGCTCAGGTTCGATACGCCCATCAGGATCAGGCTGAACAGCACCGATCGCTTCATCCCCAGCCGCGAATAGAGGATGCCGCCGATGAAGATGCCGATCAGATAGGCCCAGAAGCCCATGCCGATGTCGTAGATTGCGATCTCGTCATTGCTGTAGCCGAGGTCGTCGAACAGCAGCCGGAAGGTGAGATTGGCGAGGGTGTCGCCGATCTTGTGGAGCAGGATGAACAGCAGCACCAGCGCCGCGCCGCGGCGGCGGAAGAATTCGGCGAGCGGCCCGACGATAGACGCCACCAGTTCGCTGCGCGTCTGCCGCATCGCCGGTTCGCGGTGCCGCTTGGGCTCGCCCATGATCAGCGCGGTGATCATCGCGGGCAGGGCGAAGGCGGCGCACAGGATATAAGCCGCGTTCCAGCCGAGCCGGTCCGCAGCCACCAGCGCCAGCGCGCCCGCCGCGGTCGATCCGATCCGCCAGCCATATTGCGACATGCCCGCACCGACGCCCAGTTGCCGGGCTTCGAGCAGCTCGATGCGATAGGCGTCGATGATGATGTCGAAGGTCGCTCCCGCCGCGCCCACCAGGATCGCGGCGATCGCCGTCTGGGCGAGACTGGCTCTGGGATCGACCAGCCCGAGATGGACGACCGCGGCGATCACCAGCACGCCGATCACCAGCATCCACGAGACGCGCTGGCCAAGCCGCCCGATCACTGGCAGGCGGACGCCGTCGACGATCCACGCCCAGAGAAATTTCAGGTTGTAGACGAGGAAAGCGAGGGTGAAGGCGGTCACTGCCTTCTTGTCGATCCCATCCTGCGCCAGCCGCGTCGTCAGCGTCGCGCCGATCATCGCATAGGGAAAGCCCGAACTCATGCCCAGGAACAGCGCGGCCAGCGGTGCCGGCTCCGTATAGGGCCGGATCGCGCCGATGATGCCTCGCCCCTGGACGGCCGCGCCGTCCGCCCCCGATGTGCTGCTCATCGTGCGAGCATAGCGGGATGGTGCATGGAGGGAAGGGGAAGCTGTCGAATGAGACCCGGGCCCGTGCGTGCGTGACCCGCCCAGCCCCGAGGATGAGCGGATCGGAATCCGCTCACACCGCGAGGATTATCGGACCCGTGGGCCACCGAACGGCAACGGCGGTGGCGGACGGCGGTCGCGGCGGGGCAACTGCGCCTGATAGGCGACCGAGCAATGGTCGAGGCAATAGGGGAAGCCGGGGTTGATCGGCTCGCCGCAGAAATGGAAGTCGGGCTCGCCCGGGTGGCCGAGCGGCCATTTGCAGATCTTGTCGTTCAGATCGAGCAGGCTCGTCTTGTCAGCCATCTCCGCCGACGGCTTGGCGGGGACCAGACGGCGCGGCGGCGCGGGCGCGATCGGAGCAGACTGTTCGCCCGGCGTCTGGCGCTGGAAGCCGCCGGGGCCGATCGAGCGCACCATAGGCTGCGGCGCGGCGGGCCGCTCAACGGGAGCCGGGGCTGCGACGGGCGCGGGGGCCGGGGCGGGGGCCGGGCGCGGCGCAGGGGCTGCGGCGCGTTCGGGGGGCGGGGCTGCGGGGGCGGCTGGGGCGCTGGGCGCGCTCGGCGATGCGGCCGCAGCGTCACCGCCCTTCACCGGAGAAGGGCGTGCTTCGAGGCCAAGGCGGTGCGCCTTGCCGATCACGGCGTTGCGGCTGACGCCGCCCAGTTCGTCGGCGATCTGGCTGGCGGTCATCCCCTGACCCCAGAGGCGCTTGAGCTGATCGATCCGTTCGTCGGTCCAGGACATGTCTTACCCTCGGTTTTCGCCTGCATCCGGCGAGCCGGGCTCTTGCAGGCGGAGCGGGGAGCCGATAGGCGAAATGCCCATGAGCGACCAGCCCAAAAAAATCATGATCCCTCCGCCAGGCGTGCCGGTTATCCCGTTCTTCAACTGGGGGGGAATGCGTGCCCTCTATGTGAAGGAGGTGAAGCGTTTCTTCAAGGTCCAGCTGCAGACAATCTGGGCCCCGGCGATTCAGACGCTGTTATATCTCGTCGTCTTCACCGTGGCGCTGGGCAGCGGCGACCGTCAGGTGATGGGTCATCCCTTCGCCAGCTTCATCGCGCCGGGCCTGATCATGATGGGCATGATGCAGAACGCCTATGCGAATGCCAGCTTCTCGCTGCTCGTCGGCAAGATGCAGGGAACGATCGTCGACTATCTGATGCCGCCGCTGTCGACCGGCGAAGTGCTGACCGCGCTGGTCGGCGCGTCGGTCACCCGCGCGATCCTGGTCGGCTTCGCGGTATGGCTCGCCATGGCCTTCTGGCCGGGCGTCGACGTCACCCCGGTGCATCCGCTGGCGATGATCTGGTTCGGGATCATGGGATCGCTGATGCTCAGCCTGTTCGGCGTGCTGACCTCGATCTGGGCCGACAAGTTCGATCATGCCGCCGCGATCCAGAATTTCGTCATCGGCCCGCTGTCGCTGCTGTCGGGCACCTTCTATTCGGTCGAAGCCCTCCATGCCGGTTTCCAGACGGTCAGCCACCTGAATCCGTTCTTCTACGTGATCTCGGGCTTCCGCTATGGCTTCCTCGGCATCACCGATTCGCCGATCCTGATCGGTGCGGTGGCGCTGCTGGTGGTCAACCTGGCGCTGATCGCGATCAGCTATACCGCGCTCGACAAGGGCTGGAAGATCAAGAGCTAGGGGTTTCTACCCAACGTCCTAAACCGTTATGCTGAACTTGGGCGTGTCATCACTTGGCCGTGACGGTTACCGTCACCCTGAACTTGTTTCAGGGTCCACCATGCCACCTGCTCCGGCGCTCCCGTGGAGGAGTGGATGCTGAAACAAGTTCAGCATGACGAAGGTAGAATGTGATGGTCCGGAGCCGCAGGCTCCGCAAGCGCGAACGCGCGCCCGAGCTTATTGCGAGGAAGCCAAGCCGGGCGGATGCCCGGCGCCCGGCGTCTGAGGGCGCAAACAAAACACATAAATAAGGCCGCCCCTGCCGGAGCGGCCTTATCGAGACCTCAGTCGGCCTTATTTATAGTGACGGCGACCGTGCTTATCGACCCAGTATTTGCGGCCGTAGCTATCGCGATAGTAACGATGCTTGTTCTTGTTCAGCGCGGTGATGGCGGTACCGCCCACGGCGCCGATGATCGCACCGTCACCCGTGCTCAGGCCCGGAATCACCGCACCAGCGACCGCGCCGCCGCCTGCGCCGATCAGCGCGCCCTTGGCGAGGTCGCCCGCGCTCTGCGCAAAAGCAGGGGTTGCACCAGCAACGGACAGGGCAACCGCCGTTGCGATCAGCTTGTTCGTCTTCATGACCTATTCCCTTCTCCAAAAAACCTGCTCAGAGAACGTAGCCTAATCTACTATGTTCCACCGTTCATCTGACGTAGTTTTTCTAGCGATCGGAGAATGAACGCGGCCTGAAACGACCGTTCATTTGCGGGCTAGTGTTTGCGGCTAGACCCAGCCCTCGAACACCTGGTCGCGCGGGCGGTGCCCGTCGACCCAGGTGCGGATGTTGGCGATCACCTTGTCGCCGGTCGCGGCGCGCCCCTCGAAGGTCGCCGATCCCATGTGCGGCAGCAGCACGACATTGTCGAGCGCCAGCAGGCGAGGGTCGATCGCGGGCTCGTGCGCGAAGACGTCGAGCCCCGCGCCGCCGATCGCGCCACGCTCGAGCCGCTCGACCAGCGCTGCCTCGTCGATGATCGTGCCACGCGCAGTGTTGATCAGATATTGATGCTCGGCCAGCAGGCCGATGCGGCGCGCGTCGAGCAGATTGTCTGTCTCGGGCGTGTGCGGGCAGTGGACCGAGACGATGTCGTTCTCGGTCAGCAGCCGGTCGAGATCGGGCTGATAGGCCGCCCCCAGCTCCTGTTCCAGGCTTTCGGGCAGGCGATGGCGGTTGTGATAGCTGATCGCCAGGTCGAAGGCGCGGGCGCGACGGGCGACCGCCTGGCCGATCCGCCCCATGCCGATGATGCCCAGCCGCTTGCCGTTGATCCGGTGGCCCAGCATCGACACCGGGCCCCAGCCGGTCCAGCGGCCCGACCGGACCAGTTTCTCGCCCTCGGCCAGCCGCCGCGGTACCGACAGGATCAGCGCCATCGTCATGTCGGCGGTGTCCTCGGTCAGCACGCCGGGGGTGTTAGTGACGATGATGTCGGCCGCGCGCGCGGCGCGCAGGTCGATATGGTCGACGCCATTGCCAAAATTGGCGATCAGGCGCAGCCGACCCTTGCCCGCCTCGATCACCGCCGCGTCGATATGGTCGCTGATCGTGGGAACCAATATGTCGCAGCGGGCGGCGGCGGCGGCCAGCGCCCCGGCGTCCATCGCGACGTCCCCGTCGTTCAGCTCGACGTCGAACAGCTCGCTCATCCGCGCCTCGGTGTCGGCGGGCAGGCGCCGCGTGACGATCACCTTGGGGCGGCGGGGGCGGTCTTGTTCGGCCATGGTCCGTCGCTAATCCCGCCGGCTGCGGAGCGCAAGCATGTCGGCATGCCGCCTGGACTCTTGAACGGCGGCGGCGGGACTCTACTATGGCCCCGGGGGCCCAACACATTGGCCGAACACAGGGGACGATCGTGAAGAAGCTGGGCTGGTTGCTGCTGGCGGCATTATCGGTGGCGACGGGGGCGGAAGCGCAGGAGCGCGCCGTGCCCTACTGGGCCTCGATCGCGACCGGCGATGCGCTGCTGCGCACCGGGCCGGAGCGCACCTACCCTGCCACCTGGCGCTACCGCCGCCGCGATCTGCCGGTGCAGGTGGTGCAGGTCTATGGCAACTGGCGGCGGATCCGCGAGCAGGACGGCACCGAGGGCTGGATGCTCGCGACCCTGCTCAGCGCGAAACGGACCGCGGTGGTGACCGGCACCGCTCCCGCGCCGATGCACGCCGATCCCAGCAGCGGATCGGGCCTCAACTGGCGCGCCGAGCCCGGCGTGGTCGGCAAGATCAGCGAGTGCGAGAGCGGCTGGTGCCTGTTCGATGTGAACGGCAAGAAGGGCTATATCGAGATCAACCGGATCTGGGGCGTCGATCCCGGCGAAGTGGTCGAATGAAGCGTCGCATATGGTGAATCTGGGCCCCACGCTGGAAACGCCCCGGCTGATCCTGCGTCCGCACCGGCTAGACGATTTCGAGGCCTGCTGCTTCCTCCACACCGATCCCGAAGCGGTGCGGATGATCTATCAGAAGCCGCCGACCCGTGAGGAAAGCTGGCAGCGCATGCTGCGCTTCGTCGGTCATTGGGCGCTGCTCGGCTATGGCCTGCTGCTCGTCGAGGAGCGCGCGACGCGCCGGGTGGTGGGGGAGGTGGGCCTCGCCGATTTCCATCGCGGCCTCGGCGATGATTTCGATCCCTGGCCCGAATTCGCCTGGATGATATCGAGCGACGTCCATGGCCATGGCTATGCGACCGAAGCGGCGCAGGCCGTGCTGCACTGGATGGAGGCGACCCACGCGCCGGAGCGGATGGTATGCATCATCGATCCCGACAACGCGCCGTCGCTGCGCGTTGCCGAGAAGCTGGGTTTCCACCATTTCGGCAGGGCGGAGTATAAGGGCAAGCCGGTCGTCAAGCTGCGCCGCCACATCCCGGCCCGCTGACGTTTCGCCGCAAAAAATTGTCGCGGCTGTAGGATGGCGTAGCCTTGGGCCGTCGTGGCGGCGTTCTGGCTCTTGCGACAAAGGAATATGCCATGTCCCGGATTACGCCCTGCCTGTGGTTCAAGGACCAGGCTGAGGACGCCGCGCGCTTCTATGTCTCGATCCTGCCCGATTCCCGCATCGACGCCGTCTACACCTCGCCGGTCGACTCGCCCGGCCCGAAGACCGGCGATACGCTGATGGTCGAATTCACCCTGGCCGGGCAGAAATTCCAGGCGCTCAACGGCGGGATCGACGCCGGCTATAATCTGTCGGTGTCGATGTCCTTCGGCGCGCGCGACCAGGCCGAGCTCGACCGGATTTGGGATGCGCTGCTCGACGGCGGCAAGCCTCAGGAATGCGGCTGGCTGTCCGACCGCTACGGCCTTCACTGGCAGATCGTCCCCGAGAATTTCAGCGCGCTGATGGCGGACCCCGTCAAGGCCAGGGCGGCGATGACAGCGCTGTTCACGATGGTGAAGATCGACATCGCGGCGATCGAGCGCGCCGTCGCCGAAGCTTGAGAAGAGAGGAGAGGCAACATGGCCAACAGATTCTTCTGGTACGAACTGATGACCAGCGATCAGCAGGCGGCCGAGGCGTTCTACGCCGACGTCGTCGGATGGAAGCTCCAGCCTTTCCCGGCCAACGGGCATCCCTATACGGTGCTGGAGGTTGATGGGCGCGGCGTCGGCGGGATCATGCCGATCCCGCCTGAGGCCGCCGCGAACGGGATGCAGCCCTGTTGGGTCGGCTATGTCCATGTCACCGATGTCGACGCCGCCGTGGCGAAGCTGCGCGCCGGCGGGGGAACGGTCCACCACGTCCTCGATCCGATCCCCCATGTCGGCCGCATCGCGGTGGTCGCCGATCCGCAGGGCGCGATGTTCAACCTGCTCCAGCCCGACGGGCCCGATATGCCGCCGCTGCCGATGGGAACGGCCGGCACTGTCGACTGGCACGAACTGCACAGCAGCGATTGGGAAAAGGCATTCGCCTTTTACGCGGATCAGTTCGGCTGGACGAAGACCGACGCGATGGAGATGGGGCCGCTCGGCACCTATCAGATGATCGCGATGACGCCGGTCGGGGGCGATACGAACTGCGGCGTCACCAACGGCGCGATGTACAACGACGCCCAGGCCCCGCACCCCTATTGGAGCTTCTACGTCCATGTCGACGCGATCGACGCGGCGGTTGGCCGGATCGAGGCCGGTGGCGGCAAGGTCCTGATGGGCCCGCAAGAGGTGCCCGGCGGTATGTGGGTCGTCAACGCGCAGGACCCGCAGGGCGCCAGGTTCGATCTGGTCGCGCCGAAGCGGTAAATCCTATCTTTTCTAAAAGCCCCGCTCATCCTGAGGAGCCATTGAGCGTAGTCGAAATGGCGTCTCGAAGGACGTCTCTCTCCTTCGCCAAGGCTCAGCCCCTCTTCAGGATGAGCGGATATGTTCAATCGATCGCCCCTAGCTATAATTGAAACTCACGCTGATCCGGTCGCCCTTCGCCGCGCTCGGCGGCACCTCGTGGCGCAGCCAGCTTTCCCACAGCAGCACCATGCCCGGCTTCGGCTCGGCATAGACGAAGCTCTGTGCTTCCTCCGGCGCGTCGTGGGTGCGTTGCGGGGCGGCCATCATCAGCGGCAGGCGCGGGTCCTCCAGCTTCAGCCCGCCCGATCCCGGCGGCACCGCGACATAGAAGGTGCCCGAAATCACGCTGTGCGGGTGGATATGCCCCGAATGGGTGCCGCCGGACTTGAGCAGGTTGACCCACAGGCTGTCGAGCCGGAGCCTGCGGCCCAGCTCCATATGCGAGGCTTCGGCGAAGCGGCGCACATGGGTATTGAGCAGCTTCACCAGATCGGCGAACGCCGGATCGCGCGACGGCAGGTCGTTGAGCGAGGCATAGGATGTGTAGCCGCGATAGCCATGCGCCTTCGACCAGCCTTGCCCGGCGCGATCCTCATCGGCGAGCATCCGCACCGACTGCTCGAGCTCTTCGACCAGCGCGTCATTGTCGATCATCGCCTCATAAAGGCGTGTCACGAAGAGGGATCGGATCGTCATCCCGCGTCATGAGCATGGTGGCGGCGGAGTTTCAAGCGAACCCTTTTCCCTACTCCGTCATGCTGAACTTGTTTCAGCATCCACCGGGCGGCAGGAGCGAAGCAGGAGGAATGACCCGCAGGCGCCCGTTCCTTCCCATCTGTTGCTCGTTCCTGCTGGTGGATGCTGAAACAAGTTCAGCATGACGGCTTAGGTTTGAGCTTTGGTCCCCAGCAGCAGCGCCACCGCCTTGGCCAGCGCCGCGTCGTTCGGCGTCTTCGCGGCGGACACGCGATATTTCGGCGTGAAGCCGTTACCCTCCAGCCGGGTGCCGTTCGCCGTGCGGATGTCATATTCGGCGACGGTCAGCTGCCCGCCGCCGGGCAGCGTGTAATCGACCCCGCCAGTCACCGCGCCCGCGCTCCGCTCGCCGACCGTATAGGCGCGCCCGCTCTCGCCCAGATAGAAGGCCAGGATCTCCGCCGCACTCGCCGTCTGCGGGCCGACCAGCACCGCGAGCGGCCCGCGATAGGCATCGGCCCCCGCGCCGCGCGTGCTCTCCTCGATCACCTTCTTGCCGGTCAGCCGGATCAGCAGCGCCTTGCGCGGCGAGAACAGCCCGGCGATCTTGTCGAGCACGTCGTCACGCCCGCCGCCATTGCCGCGCAGGTCGAGGATCACGCCGCGCAGATCGGGCGCATCGGCGATGGCGTCCGCAATCCACTTGTCGTCGCCCGGATCGAACTGGTCGAAGCCGATCAGCAATATCCCGCCCGGCATGTGCACCAGCCGCCGGTTCGGCTCCATATCACGCTCCTCGGGCGTCTCGCGCGACCAGCGCAGGTCGGCGGGGGAGGTGGCGTAGACATGGCTGTCGTCGAGCTGGTCGAGCATCCGGTTGACCACGGCGTAGAGCTGCTTCTCGTCGCGCGCCGCCATCGCCTTGGGATAATATTCGTCGCGGATCGCGTTCCAGTCATTGCCGCCCATCGTCCGGTCCCAATAGCGCTCGGCGACCAGCGTCCACGCCTTGTCGAAAACCCGCTCGTTGAGTGAGCCCCGCGCTGCGGGCGAGGAGGCGGACAGGCCCATGGTCAGGCCCAGCAGCAGGGAAAGGCGGGTCAGGGGACGCATCATGGTCTTCCGTCAAAGGCGCAGCGCAGCGTCAGCCGCTTCGCGATCGTGTCGAACAGCGCCTCGCTGCAGCGATCGAGCCGGTCGCGGCCGATCAGCACCACCGGCCAGGCGCGCTGCTGCTCCACCTTCTTCTGCACGACGATGTCGCCGTCCTCGGCTGGATCGGCGGGAAAGGCGATGTTGCCCGCGAAATCGGCGGTGCGGACGCGCAACTGGTCGAAGCGGAAACCCGCGATGCTCACCGGCTGCGCAAAGCCGAGAGTCGCGGTCGGCCGCTCGATGCCGAACGCGGCGACAGTCGGCGCACCCTCGCTCAGCCGTCCGCCATGCGCACGGGCGAGCAGTGCCCCGGCAGAGGATGTCGCGACGCTGTCGGCGCGGTTGAGCGAGAATTGCACGAGGATATCGCTGCGCGCGACCCGCACGGGGGCCTGTGGCCCCTGCTCGTCATTGTCGTCGATCCGGAAATCGGCGCTCTGCCCCGGATCGGCCATGGCGGGTCGCGCAAAACGGATCGTCGCATAGGGAAGCAGGCCGATGCCGATCTCGCCATCGACGCCCGCGCAGCAATCGCGGCCATTCGATGCGACGGTGACGATCATCTTGCGCTCGTTGATCTCGATCGGCGCCGCGGCTTCCACGCCCTTCAGCGTCTCCCGCCCGATCTGCGCATCCGCGCCAGGCTCGAAGCGGAACCTCTCGTCGGGCGGGCTGGCTTCCAACCGGGCTGCGGCGGCGGGGTTGAGCTGGATCAATCTCTTGGCCTCCAGCCCAACCCGCAGCCGCAGCGGCACGTCGCCGATGCGGAGCTCGATCACCGGATTATCCATGTCGAGCCGCAATTGGCCGGTCGGCGGCGGCGGTTTCTTTGCCGAAGCCGCCGCCGTCATGATCGCCAGCACGAGCGGCCATCCCGCCCGCACCGGCCTCATGCCCATCATCGTGCGCCGGATCAGCGGTGGCGATAGCTGCGATAGCGCTCCGCCGTCGTGCGCGAACCCGTCGCATGGCGCGGCGCATAATAGCTGCGGCTGCGATAGGTGCGGTGGTGGCCCTTGTTGATCAGCGTGTTGTACAGCGCACCGCCGGCCGCGCCCACCAGCGCGCCTTCGCCGACCGACAGGCCCGGGATCACCGCGCCCGCCACGACGCCGCCGGCCGCGCCAATCCCGGCGCCGCGCAGGATGTGCGACGCGCTTTGCGCATTCGCAGGGGCCACAGCGCCAAAGGACAGCAGGGCGGCGCCGCCAAGCACAAGCAACTTATTCATGGCAGTCACTCCTCAAAGGTTCCGGACAGGCAACGGGCAACAAACCCCGCGGTTCCCGCGTTCATCGGAGGGCAAGGAAATCGCCCTGCAAGTCCGTCTATGGGTGCAGACCCCCTATTTGCGAGGGCGAGATGGAGACTAAAAAGGCTGCTGGAAGAGAGGACGTGCAGCCAGATACAGATAGTATCTGGCAATCGGCCGACCGTGCCAGCAGCCTTTTTAGTCCCACCCGAAGGGCAGGGCCATGCGAGCGCCGGGGTGTGTCGAAACGCTCGAACGGAGTGTGTCTCCATTCTTCGCGCTTCTCCTGCCCCAGCATCTCGCATGGCCCTGTCTCGCTCCTCGCAAATAGGGGGTCTGCACCCATACATTGTCGGTTCAGTTGATGAACGGCATATTGCTCGCAGAAGGAGAGTTCATCATGCGCGCTACACTGTGCCTTATCGGCGGTATGTTGATGGCCGCCGCCGTCCCTGCCCATTCGGCGCCGCGGGTCGAGCCCGAGGCGCGGCTGGCTAAGGCGCTCGCCGGGCGGGTCGCCGGAAAACCGGTCGATTGCATCCAGCTGCGTCAGATTCAGTCGAGCGAGATCTTCGAGCGGACCGCGATCCTCTACAAGTCGGGCAGCACCTGGTACGTCAACCGCCCCGCCTCGGGCGCGAACTTCCTGAACCGCGACGATGTGCTGGTCACCGACACGCACAGCTCCAACCTGTGCAGCATCGACATCGTCCGTTTGCTCGATTCAAGCTCGCACTTCCCCAGCGGCTCGCTCGGCCTCGGCAAGTTCGTCCCCTACACCAAGCCCAAGGGCTGAGGGGCTCGTCCTTCTCTTCCGTCACCCCGGACTTGATCCGGGGTCCCGCTTCTTCCTCCAGCCTGGCCAAGAAAAGCGGGATCCCGGATCGAGCCCGGGATAACGAATAAAAAACGGGCCGCCATCGCTGGCAGCCCGTTTTTTGTGTCCAAGACGGATCGACATTCGGTCCAGATCGAGCCGAAAATGGTGGTCCTTCGTGACCCGGAGCGCAGCGTACGACTGTACGTGAGCACCGGAAGCGCGGAGGACCGCCATTTGCAGGCCGATATGGGCCGAATGGCGGTCCGGCTTTTAGCGCTTCGAGAACTGGAAGCTGCGGCGGGCCTTGGCCTTACCATACTTCTTACGCTCGACCGCGCGGCTGTCGCGGGTCAGGAACCCGGCGGCCTTGATCGGCGCGCGCAGGATCGGCTCATATTTGGTCAACGCCTGGCTGATGCCGTGCTTGACCGCGCCGGCCTGGCCCGAAAGGCCGCCGCCCTTGACGGTCGCGATGACGTCATAGGCGCCCTCGCGCTCGGCCACGCCGAACGCCTGATTGATGACGAGACGCAGCGTCGGACGCGCGAAATAGACTTCCTGGTCACGGCCGTTGACCGTGATCTTGCCGGTGCCGGGCTTGATCCACACGCGGGCGACAGCGTCCTTACGACGGCCGGTCGCATAGGCGCGGCCCTGGGCGTCGATTTCCTGCTCGCGCAGCGGGGTGGTCGGCAGGACCTGGACCGGCGCGGCCGCGATCGGCGCTTCGTCGGTGGTGTAGGCCGGGGTCTCGGCGGCCGCGACGGGGGCGGGGGCCTCCGCGCCGGTCAGCGCGGCGAGATCGGAAAGCGACTGGCGGTTATCGGACATTATGCGCCCACCTTGTTCTTGCGGTTCATCGACGCGATGTCGAGGACTTCGGGGTTCTGGGCGGCGTGCGGATGCTCCGCGCCCTTGAAGATGCGCAGGTTGCGCATCTGCTGACGGCCCAGCGGCCCGCGCGGGATCATGCGCTCGATCGCCTTTTCCAGCACGCGCTCGGGGAAGCGGCCTTCGAGGATCTTGTCCGCGCGGGCTTCCTTGATGCCGCCGGCATAGCCGGTGTGGCGATAATAGACCTTCTGGCCCAGCTTCTTGCCGGTGAAGCGAACCTTCTCCGCGTTGATGATGATGACGTTGTCGCCACAATCGATGAACGGGGTGTAGCTCGGCTTGTGCTTGCCGCGCAGGATGTTGGCGATGATCGAAGCGGCGCGGCCGACGACCAGCCCTTCCGCGTCAACGATATGCCACTTCTTTTCCACCGTGTGCGGCGTTGCCACCTTGGTGGTCTTCATGAGCGCCTTCATGGGCCTGGACCTTTTTCAAACGAATGACGCCGCCCGGTTGAGAGGCGGCGTGAACGGGGCGCTAATGCACAGAGACACCCAAAAGAGTCAAGCAAATTGGGCCCAAATTAATGAGGTATCATGATACCTTTCGATATCCGGTTCCGCTGCCGATGCCATGCGCCGCCCACAGCAGCGCGCCCAGCAGCAGCACCGCGACCCCCTGATGCGCGACCGCGACATGGATGTCGACGCCGGTCAGCAGCGTCGCGATGCCCAGTGCGATCTGGACGATCAGCAGCGTCGCGACGGCATGGACGGGCCCCGTCGCCCCGCGCGCCTTGGCTACCCGCGCCACTGCGAGCGCGGCGATCAGCGCCACCCACGCCCACCAGCGGTGGATGAACTGCACCACCACCGGATTGTCATAGAGATTGGCGATGCCCAGCGCCGGGTTCCACCCGCCCGCCGGAAACCATTCGTCCCCCATCTTCGGCCAGCTCGCAAAGGCATAGCCCGCGCGCAGGCCGGCGACGAACGCCCCCAGCATGATCTGGACGCCCAGGATCAGGACCGCCGCCAGGCCCAGCCCGCCGATCCGCGCCGGCCGCGCCGCCGGATCACGATGCAGCCGCAACAGGTCGAGCGCGGTCCACAGCAGCGCGGAAAAGATCGTCAGCGCCGCGATCAGGTGGATCGCCAGCCGGATATGGCTCACCTCGGTGCGCTCCGACAGGCCGGAATAGACCATCCACCAGCCGATCACGCCCTGCAGCCCGCCCAGCGCGAAGATGCCGATCATCCGCCAGCCATAGCCGGCGGGGATCGCCCGCTTCCACCACGACACGAGCATCACGCCCGCCAGCACGAAGCCGATCCCCCGCGCCAGCAGCCGGTGGAGATATTCCCAGAAATAGATTTCCTTGAACCCCTCCAGCGTCATGTGGAGGTTGAAGGCGGCATATTGCGGGATCGTCTTGTAATTATCGAACTCGGCCTGCCACTCGGCGTCGTTGAGCGGCGGGATGACCCCGCGGATCGGCTTCCACTCGGTGATGGACAGCCCGGACTCGGTCAGCCGCGTGATCCCGCCGACCAGCACGATCGCGAAGACGAAGGCAGCAAGGACGAATAACCAGTGCGCCAGCGCGCGAGGGCGCGGCGACGGAGCGGCGGGGCGGGCGAGGAGAGACATGGCGCGCTCCATGCGCTTTTGCGCCCTGCGTCGCAAGGGAGGCCAGGCGGTCTTGCCCACGCCTCCCCGGAACTGGATGGACATCTGGGCATATCGGCATTCAGTTCAGACCGAGCCGAAAACAGTGGTTTTCCGTGACCCGGAGCGCAGCATACTCAAATGTACGTGAGCACCGGAAGCGCGGGAAAGCGCCCTTTGCAGGCCGGTGTGGGCTGAATGTCGCTACGCCTCAGCGGCGTCCCTGACGCGCCTTGCGCGCGGCATAGCGTGCGTCGCGCGCGGCCTTCCGGTCCTCTTCGGTCCACTGGGCGCGCTCGGCCACCTTCTTGGCGGTCGCGTCGGCCTGGGCCTGCGCAGCGGCTTCGTTCCTGGCCTTGATCGCGGCCTCAGCAGCTTCGGCGGCCAGGCGCTCGGCCTCACGCTTCTGCTCGGCCGCCTCGGCTTTGGCCTGTTGGGCGGCGATCCGCTTTTCCGCGGCGGCGGCTTCCCGCGCCTCGCGACGCGCGGCCTTTTCAGCCATCACTGCCGGATCTACCGGGGTGCGGTTCCGATATTTGGCGAGCGCTTGGGTCTTCGCTTCCGCAGCGGCCTTCTGCCGCTCCTGAAAACCCGGATTCTGAAATCCTGCCATATTAAGTCTTGGTCATCCTTTGCCAAAGTCAAAGCGCCCGGAACGTCGCCGCAGCGACGCTCCGAACGCGCGTCAGGCCGTTTAGATCCTGACGGATGGCCGATCCAGGGCAAAGCGCCGCGAGGGCGCCTTGCCGACGGGATCAGGCCGCTTGCAGATTGACGGCCGAGGTCTTGCCGCGGCGGTCGGTCTCGAGCTCGTACGAAACGCGCTGATCCTTGTCGAGGGTGCGCATGCCGGCGCGTTCCACCGCCGAGATATGGACGAAAGCGTCGTCGCCGCCGGTCTCCGGTGCGATGAAGCCATAGCCCTTGTCATTGTTGAAGAATTTCACGGTTCCGGTGATCATATGGGTATCCTTTGTCCCACGGGTGACGGGCATACTCCAACAGCGGAGCATCCCGGCTTCTTGAGGCTATAAGGGGACAGGTGGACGCCACGGCGCCAAATATCCGTCGAATGCGACGTCAGCACGGCTACTATGGCACATAAGGGTCGGAAAAGAAAGACGAGGCCGCCAGATTTTGATGTGGGCCGCACGCGCCGGTCGCGCTGCGTGCTTCCAGCCATGATCGGACAATCGATAAATCCGGCCCCGGGGGGTATGAAATCCGCCGCCGGCTCCCTATATACATGATGTTGCTGGCCGAATGTCTGCATGCGCCAGTTGATCCGATGATCCGCCGCGCTCCTCTCTTCGCAGGAGACCATCATGGATCTCAACGATCTTCTTCACCGTCACCAGGTTTCTCTCATGCGCAGCGCTGCGGCGGTCTGCGCGCCCTCCCGCCTCGCGCATCTCGGCCTCGCCAAGGGCTATGCCCGGCAAATCGATTCGCTGCAGCGCACGCTGGGCGCGACGCCCGGCAGCCTGTTGATGCGCGCGTGATCCACGCGCCGGTTCGAAGGAAAATATGATGCTCATGACTGCAACATTCTGCCGCGATCAGGAACATGCCCAGCGCGTCCGCGCCGCAGGTTCGACCCTCGCCAATATTCGCGAGGTCGCCGAACGGGCCGCCCTGGCTTGGGCTGCCGAGGCGGCGCTCGCCGATGCCCGGGAGGCGCGCCGCGAAAGACTGGCGGGGGGCCCGTCGCGGCCGCAGGGCCCCGGCGAACTGGCCGACAACGAGAATCCCGATCGCGGCATGGTCGACGCATGAGTGAGGGCGGGCCGCGATCATCACCCGCTTATTCGTAACGGCGCACCCGCGCCCGCCGCAGCATCTTGTCTTCCAGCGAATAATAGAGCCAGATCGCCTCGCCCTGCACCAGGCATGACGCCGCAAAGGCGATGTCCACCGCGTCGCGGCTCTTGGCCGGCGGCGGCATGATGATCGGCTCCAGCCCGCGCCCCGTCACCCGGCTGAAATCGGGCGCGAAGCTGATCCAGCCGATCCGCCACCGCGCATCCGCGGTCGCGCCATTATAGAACATTACCGGATCATGGCCCGGCCGCTGCACGATCGGCCCGGTCGACAGATGCCAATTGTCCCAGCCGTCCTCGCGGATCGAGAAGGGGTCGTCGACGACCGTCCATGGCCCCTCCACCGTCGGCCCCTCCGCCATTCCGATCCGCGACGCATTGTCCTTGGCATATTCGTAGAACAGCCTGAACCGGCCGTCCGATCCTTGCGCCAGCGTCGCTTCCTTGATGTTGCCCTCGCCTTCGGGCGCCTTCAGCATCACCCGCTGCTCCCGCAGGTCGGTCAGGTCCGGCCCCTTCGCCACCAGCAGCGCGCCCTGCGATCGCTTCGCGTCGACCCCGGTGTAGAAGATCAGATAGGCGCCGTCCTCGCCGCGCACCACGGTTGGGTCCTCGCACCCGCCGGCATCGTCCGGATTGGGCCCGGGCCTGATCGCCGGCGCCTCCCGCATCCGGAAATTCACGCCGTCATCGGAATTGCCGCCCCAGATGATCCCCGTCGGATCGCCCGGCCCCAGCGGGTTGGGCAGCACGCGGACGAGCAGGCGATAGGTATCTCCCTCGGTCCATACGAACGGGCTCATCAGGTCATGATGCGCCAGCCGCCCGTCGGGCCCGGCAATGTCCAGCGTCACCTGCTGCAATTCTTCCACGACATAGGCCACCATCGCGTCAGGCTCCTTGCGCGACGGTCAGCGACAGCGCCCCGTCGATCGTCACGGTGGTGCCGGTGATATAGCCGGCGGCGGGCGACAGCAGGAACAGGATCAGGTCGGCCACCTCGTCGGGCGTCCCCGCGCGGCCCCAGGGGATCGCGCTCTCCTTGCGCCGCAGCTCGTCGGGATGGTCGAGCGCGCTCTGGTTCATCGGCGTCAGGATCATCCCCGGCGCGATCCCGTTGACCGCGATATGCCGGGGGGCAAGCTCGAGCGCGAGCGTCGCCGTCAACTGCGCCAGCCCGCCCTTGGCGGCGTCATAATCGACGCCGCCCGGCCGCGGCGCACGCTCATGGATCGACGAGATGTTGACGATCCGCCCGCCCCGCCGCGCGGCGTCGAGCGCCCGCACCATCCGCCGGCACGTCAGGAAGGGGCCATAAAGATCGGTCCGCATCAGCCGGTCGAACTGCGCCAGCGCCATGTCGGGCAGCATCACGCCGGACATGTTGAGCCCCGCCGAATTGACGAGCAGGTCGGCCGTGCCGAACGCGCGCTCCGCCCGCTCGAACAGCGCCTCCACCGCCTGCTCGTCGCCGACATCGGCCTGCACCGCCACCGCCTTGCCGCCGCCCCGAACGATCGCCTCCACCGTCCCATCCGCGGCCGCCGCATCGGCGAAATAGGTAAGGACGACCGGCAACCCCGCCTTGCCCAGCCTGATCGCCGCAGCCCGCCCGATCCCCGACTCCCCGCCCGTCACGACGGCGACCGAGGCCGGGTCGAAAGATAAGATATGCTGTGCCATGCGCCGTTAACTGCCGGCGGGCGATTAGGATGCGAGGGTATGCGTTCGAAACCTGCGCGCTAACCCCGCTGGCGCACCTGCTGGGCGGTCTGGCCGAAGAGGAATTTCCGGGACTCGTCGGTGACCTTCACGTTGGAGTCGATCGCATCGGCAAGCGTCCGCATGCGATCGATCGCGGGGCGCTGCGATATCGTCGCGAACCATCGTTGCACATGCGGAAAGTCGTCGAGCGATTGCCGTTGCTGCCCATGCTCGGCAACCCAGGGGTAGCAGGCCATATCGGCAATCGAATAATCACCTGCGATATAGTCTCGCTCGGCCAAAAGCCGGTCAAGCACGGCATAAAGCCGCCCGGCTTCATTGAAGAAGCGCGTCGTCGCATAGTCCTGCCCGGGCGGGGCATAGCCATGGAAGTGATGGCTCTGCCCGCAGATCGGGCCCAGCCCCGCCATCTGCCACATCAGCCAGCTATGCACCTCGGCCCGCCCGCGAATGTCGGCCGGCAGGAACTTACCGCTCTTCTCGGCGAGATAGAAAAGGATCGCGCCGGACTCGAAGACGCGCAGCGGCTCTCCGCCATCGGCTGGGGCATGGTCGACAATGCCGGGGATGCGGTTATTGGGAAACAGCCTCAGGAACGAGGGTTCGAACTGCTCGCCCTTGGTGATCGCAACCGGCGTGACCTTGTAGTCGAGCCCGGATTCCTCGAGGAAGATCGCCACCTTTTTGCAGTTCGGGGTCGGATAATAATAGAATTCGATCATGTCCGGTTCCTTGGCGACGGCAGTCTATGTTCACCAGATGTGCAGGATCGCGCGCAGCACCCAGATAATCAGCATCGACGCCGTCATGATCACGGAGAGGAAGAGGCTGATGAACAGCGCGCGGCTCTTCGTTTCGATCGCGAACAGCATCACCGCCGCCTGGATGGTGCCCAGCAGCAACATCATCATCGGGGAGAAGCCGTCGAGCGATCGCCCGGTCGCCACATTGTAGAGACCGGGCATGAGCGCCGGCGGGTTGAGATAGACGCTCTGCCCGGCAAGCTTCCACCATCGCCGGCCGAACTGCGGCCGGAAACGGTCGTGCAGCCGATCGAGAAGGTCCGGGCGACCCTCGCCGGCCCGGACCGTCGATATATCCGTCACCTCCCGCCGCCCGGTCAGAACTTGCGGCCGAGCGTGAGGCTGTACCAGCGCGGCCGCCCATAGGCCTCGACCGAACAGCCGCAAATGCCGCTCAGGTCGAAGCCGACCGTCTTGTAGCGCTTGTCGGTGATGTTCTGGACATCGAACACGAGCGACCACAGGTCGCGTTCGTCGGTCCAGCCGATGCTGGCCCGGCCGACGACATGGCCGGGGACCCGGGTGCTCGTATAATTGGTGAGCGAGTACCAGAAGGTGCCCGTATAGTCTGCCCCCGCGGTCAGGGCGACATTGCCGGTGCCGATGTCGAAATCATAGCGGGCCTGGGCCGATCCTTTCCACTTGGACGTATAGGGCGCGATGCGCGTGACCAGCGACGGCCCGCCCAGGTCGACGTCATAGACCTTGTTGTTGGTGTAGCTGCCCGACAGCTGCACCGCGAAATGCGGCGCGGGTTTGGCCTCGAAATCGACCTCGCCGCCATAGGTCCGCGCATCGCGATTGGTGACCTGGGTGGAAAGGCCGATCAGATTGAACGCCTGGTAATTCTGGTAGTCATAATAGAATATCGCCGAGTTGAACCGGGCGGCGCCATCGAACAGCGTCGCTTTCTGGCCGATTTCAAAGGCGTGCAGCGTCTCGCTCCGATAGGGGATCGCGCTGTCGGGATAGGCGGTGCCGCCGGCGAAGGGCACGTTGAAGCTGCCCGCCTTCGTGCCGCGGTTATAGCCGGCGTAGAACATCAGGTCCCGGCTGGGATGAAACTCGATCTGCGCCTTGCCCGAATAGAGCATCTTGTTGCTATGCCCGCTGAAGGGCGTCCGCGCAGGGCCGATCAGGCTGCCGCCCAGCGTGTACAGGGTCGAGGAATAGTCATAGTCCTTGACCTCCTTCGTCGCGCGGAAGCCGGCGACGATGGTGAACTTCGGTGCGAAGTCATATTCCAGCTGGCCGAATGCCGAATAGGAGTCGGTCCTGAGCGTCGCGAGGTCGTCGGCCCGCACATTGCCGACATAGATCCAGTTGCGCTGCGGGTTAACGCCCGACTTGATGTGGAGATAATAGAGGCCGCCATACCAGCGGAACTCTCCCTTGTCGCGGAAGATGCGGATTTCCTGCGAGAAATTGTCGGCGAAGTCATTGTTGTTGGTGTCGATCAGCAGGAACGAGGTCGAATCGTCGTCGACGAAATTATGATTGGTGGTCTTCTTGTAGTCGGTGATCGAAACGATCTGCGGGCCGACGTCCCAGGTCAGCTTGGCGGTGGCCCCGGTCATCGAATTGCCCAGGCCATGATGCGACTGGGCCTGCGCGGATTCCATGGTCAGATGCTTCGGATCGGATGCAGGCGTGCCGAGCCCGGTCGGCCCCGCGACCGCGACCGAGTCGATCACATTGTTGCCGGCGTCGAACACCTGGCGGACCGACGCCGCGAAATAGGGCCCCCATGACGTCCACGTCCGCGAAGCGTGCACGGTCAGCAAGGCGGTGAAGTTGGTCTTGGGGTCATATTCCAGATGCGCGCGCAGGGCGAAGCCATGCTCGCCGCCAAGGTCGCCGCCGAGGGGGGACGTGTTCTTTATCCACGCGCCGTTGCGATTATAGACCCCGGCGACGCGGAAGCTCAGGACATCCGAGAGCGGGCCGCCGACGGCGCCTTCGAACCGCAGCGTGCTGTGCGAACCGCCGGTGGCGCGCGCATAGCCCTGATAGCTGTCGGTCGGCTTCTTGGTGAAGATGTTCACGATGCCGCCGGTGGCGTTCCGCCCGAACAGCGTGCCTTGCGGCCCCTTCAGCACCTCGACATGATCGACGTCGAGCAGGCCGACCGAGGAGATCGAGTTCGCCGCGACATAGCCATCGTCGATATAGACGGCGACGGGGGACTCCGCGGACCCGACGAAATCCTGCTGGACCACGCCGCGAATGCCGAACAGCACGACCTGGCCACCGGCCGCGCCCGCTACGTTCAGACCCGGCACGACATTGGCGAGCTGTGCCGCCTGCAGGATATTGGCCTTGACCAGCTGGTCGCTGGTCACCGCCTGCATCGTGATGCCGACCTGCTGGATGTTCTGGGTTCTTTTCTGGGCGGTGACGACGATCTCGTCGAGCCGGCCGCTATCGCCTGCGGCCTGGCCGCTCTGGGCATGTCCGGCCGACGATAGTGCCGCTGTGATCGCGAATGTCGCGAGCGTGCCGGCAAATCTGCTCAGCGCGCGGCCCCGAAACCGGCCATGGTTCGGCGATTGATAAGCAGTCGGACGTTTCCCTGAAATGTCTTGCATGATCACCCCCTGTTTTTACTCGATGCATGTCCTCGACCGACCAGCGGTTGCTGGACGCGCATGGCCGGCGCCGTGTCGCGCGCCGATCGCATCGCGCCGGAGCGGTGAACCGCGCCGTCTGTCGATCTCATGACGTCTCCCAATCCGGCTCGGCGCTCCATCGAGCCCGCCTGCCAAGGCATCCCGCAAATGCGCCGCGCTGTCCACAAAAAAATACTTTGAAGTATTAATACTATGAAGTATCTTGTTAAGATATTGAGATAGATGATTTTTATCGAGGTGCCGCTCAGTTGTCCGGCGCCCCTCGGCGCGGCACTTGCTTTGGCGTCACGCACGAAAGCGGTGGACCGCGCAGGCGGAACGTTTAGGTATCCGGGGTCGCCGATCGGTGGTCGGAGGGCCGGGGACAGGGTGGAAGCGAGTTGGAACAAAAGCGTTCGAAGAAGAAACTGTCCTCCGCGCTGCCGCGCCCTGCGGCCCGGTCGCGCACATCGTCCGCCTATTCGCTGCGGGCGGAGCGGACGCGGGCGAAACTGATCGATGCTGCGGTCGAGGAATTCTCGTCGGAGGGATTTCATGAAACCAAGATCAGCGACATCGTATCGCGCGCCGGCCTGACCCAGCCGACCTTCTATCTCTATTTCAAGAATAAGGAGGCGCTATACGATCATCTGGTGGACAAGGTGCATGATGACCTGCTCGAGGTGATCGATCGCGCGCGGCTTCCGGCGCAACTGCCCGGCCTCGCGGTTCGCACCAATGCGCGCAACTCGATCCGCGCCTTCCTCCAATATTTCGTTGATCATCCGAAGCTCGCCCGCATCGGCTATTTTGCGCCTGAAGCCGGCGCGCGCATTCGCGGCAAGATCGCCGAAGTGGTCGCGCGCAACATCGCCTTCGAACAGCAGCACGGCTATTTTCGCGACGATATCGACCCCGTCTTCGCTGCGCATTGCTATGCGGGAATGGTCGATCAGCTGATCAAGAACTACATCATCACCGCATCGATGGATGCGGACGCATTGGCCGACGCGGCGGCCGAAGTCCTGCTGGGCGGCATATTGCCGGCCGCCGACGGCCCCGGCCGGCCGCAATAGTCGATGCCGCGAAAATGAAGAGGCCCGGCGACCGTCACGGCCCCGGGCCCGCCGTCATTTCACCGCGGCCAGAACCGCGTACATATTCTTGACGTTTTCATCGAGGACGTGGGAATTTCCCTCGTTCCAGTAGATGACCTCCTCGCAGCCGCGCATCCGCCAGCCATCCGCGGTGCGCACGAAATCATCCTTATAATAGCCGACGACGGTCTGCACCGGCCCACCATGCTTGTTCGGCATCCAATGCTTGCCCTGCAGGATGCACAGCACCATCGCCTCGTCACCCCTTATGTCGAAGCTCACCGGGGTCTTCAGATGCTGGCTGTGCGGCATGGTCTCGAACAGCGCCTTGATCGCATCCATCCAGTCGGAGATGTGATAGCGGGCCACCTCTCCCGGCGTGAAGTTGACGTCGTTTGCCTTGAAATAGATCTCGCCGTCGATCCAGGCACTCCGGTACAGATCCCAGTCGCGCGAATCCATGCCATAGGTGTAGCGGCCGATGACGTCGGACAATTCCGCCCGGTCGGCCAGGGTCCTGATCATGCTTTCCATTGTCTCGGGCATCGGCGCTCTCCTGTCCTGGCTATGGTCACGCGATCGATCCGCATTGTTTCGCCGTCACCGGATTGCGGATGGTCGATCGCTCGTCTGGCGGCCCCGCCGGGCGGCTGATCCTTTTGCGAAACCTCTATTATCCTCGACAGGGGAATAAAACTCACCCACAGAGCAAATCTGTTTTGCTGTTTCCGGGATAAATATGTCCATCCGCCCTAGCTGGCTGGCTTATGGCCACTTCTTCGTCGCGGTGGCCGAGGCGAAGAGCTTCACCAAGGCGGCGGTGGCGCTCGGCGTGCCGACATCGGTGCTGTCGCGCAGGGTGGCCGAGCTCGAAGCGACATTGGGGCTCATGCTGCTCAATCGCACCACGCGGCGCGTCGAACTCACCGACAGCGGCCAGCGCCTTCTCGCCAGGATGCGGCATATTCTGGAGGACGCGCAGGCGGCGCTCGAAGGCATAGAGGAATATCGCCAATCGCCCTCGGGGCTCATCCGCGTATCGATGCCCAACTCCGTCGCGATCCATCTCGCGCCGCCCTGGATCATGGAGTTCAACCGCCTCTATCCGGCGATCAGCATCGAAATCGATACCCATCCCGACCATGTCGATCCCGTTGCCGACGCCTTCGATATCTGCATCCATGATATGCCGGTACAGGGCGGATCGCGCACCGTGCGGCGCCTCGCCTCGTTCAATCGCGGGCTGTTCGCCTCGCCGCGCTACCTGGCCGAACGGGGCGTGCCGCGGCACCCGCGCGATCTGGCCCGGCACGAATGCATCTGCCTCGGCCTGCGAACGCCGGGCCGCGCGACATGGACGATGACGCGCGGATCGGATCATGTGACGGTCGACGTGGCCGGCCGGATCGCCCTGGTCAGCCCCGACCTCGGATGGGCCTTCGCCCGCGAAGGCGCGGGGATCACCGCCATCGTCAGGAACAGCTATGCCGCCGACATATCCGAAGCCCGGCTCATACCCATATTGCCCGACTGGGATTATGAGCCGCTGATCGTATCGGCGTCGATGCCCGACCGGATGGTGACCGGCAAAACACGGGCATTCCTGGATTTCTTCGCGCAGAAGATGATGGTGGCAAAGGCAGCGATGGAGTCTCTTGGCACGGGAAGTCATCCGCAAGCGGCGGATTAGCAGGCGCCGGATATTTGCCTACCCACGATGGCAACCGTCGCCTCCCATCGGCGAAACGCAACCGCTCTAAAGCGTTCCAGCCGCCCACCGGAAAAATTCGTTCAGCTCTACCTCTTTTTCCCTCCTGCAAGCGGGAGGGGTTAGGGGTGGGCTGTGCAGGAAGCGAGCTTACGCGTTACCTCGCGCTGCCAGCCGATGGAAATGTTCCCCGATGTCGCCGGCGTTACCAACAGCTTTGGGTCGGCATTGCGGAAGCCCTCAGTGTGAGGTGTCCCTGCCGGTCGACTGCCACACCGTCGATATTGCAACTGACCCTACAGAGAATGTTGAATGCTACCCTGATAGGTACTCAAGCACCGATGCCACGGCCGCGTTCCGCATTCGTCGAGCTCTTATGTCTCCCACGTACTTTGCCAACTTGAGCTGCTCCTCGGTCGCTTCCAAGACTGCCCCCACCGTCTGCAGACCGAGTTCCCGAAGTTTTTCCTTTTGCCATTGGGTCAGGTCGAGGACTTCGATGTCTTTGGCGAGCTGGCGTTCGAGATGGCCGCTATCATCGCTGTCGCCCTTAAGTGCGACAGCTTCCAATAGACCCCTGTATACGGAATGATTGGCCCCGTATTCGGTCATTCTCTTTGGGGTGAGCGATTTCGCTATATCAAATGATTGGCTTGCCGGATTAGCATCAAGAGCGAACAGGCATCCTAGGTTAACCATATACCTTTTGCCAACCTCACTGCGAGTTGCGCGGATGCCGGCTTCCATCTCGTTTAAGACACCAGTGTAGCACAAAATACGCAGCGCTTCCTTTACCACCTCTGGTGCATCTCTATGAATCCAGAAGTAGGCGCTGGTGTTCTTGTCACTGGCTAAATATGATTCGTTCTTCGAACGCAGGTCGGGCAGGACTGTGTTTTCGATGAACTCCCTACCCCAATCGATAACTTCTCGATGTCCGTAATATTTTTCAGCTAGTGCAGAATGCTCGGACCAAATAGAAGTGCGATAGTGGCTTCTCATCACTTCATTAACTTCGCTCGCTGAAACAGCCGGGGCCTCTGCCAAAGTCTTTAAAAGAATCCTTGGGTTGCCCGAGCAAGCATAGGCAAGGACAGCAAAATTTCTTCCATTCTGCACGATTCTTCGCTGCGTCGTGCTGTCAGCCTGCTTCTCAACAATCTCCCGCATGTTCTCAACGTACTTTGAATCAAGGACATCTCGATCGATGTGGACCAACGTCGCATCGTGATTTGGCTGAAATGTCTCGCCAAAACTGGTCACGCCGGGATATACAGCAGCATTACAAGACAGGCAGTGGCTTCGGAGATCACGGAACATCGTGAAAAATTGCCGCTGCTGTTCTGGCAAAAATATGTGCGCCGCTTCGTCTATGAGAAAACAGAAGCGTTCAATATTAAGTCTATCAGAAAGGTCCTCAAAAGCGTCCTTAAAATCCTCAATGGAAGGCACGGCGCTCGCGTCGATTGCCTCCGCCGGTTTACGATATGAGTCTTCATAAGCTTGAGCAATTGCCTCGATTTTGGTCGGGCCAAGCTTGGAGGTAACTGGCTCGCCTGCCAGTAAGCCAATGCTGGCAGGTACTCCGCCAAGGAGGCCGGCTCTTTCAAGGGAGCGAATTGCTACCGAGCAAAGTCGAGCAAGCATCCAATTTCTGAACTGATGCTCGTCGCCGCTCTTTATCAGTGAGCTGCGCACGAAGCTAACGTAAACCGGGAATACGCGGTCTTCCTGAAATGAGGCAAGCATCTCATTTTGAGCCACCCGCAATAGGAATGACTTGCCGACTCCTCTGCTGCCGACAATGATCGCAGGATTTCGGCTTTTGAGCGCGTTGATCGCCGTGCGGTCCTGCGCAGTCTCTGCGAAGTACGCACCGACCTCGTCAGGCTTGATATCCTCAGTTCTATAGAAGAAGTCGCTCACTTGCCTGCTACTCCAAACATCGATTGAATTTCAGGCAAATCTCCAAAACTCTCAAGGACTAGAGGTTCGACGGCCTCCTTGCCGGAGCTGCTCAGCTCGGGCAGATAACGTGAGACGAACTGGAATAAAATACACAGTCTTACGGTCGCCACCTTATCGTGAAAAATTTTTGACCGATTGGAGTCGTAAGCAACGACGAGATCAGTGTCCTCATGTGTGCCAGGATTGCCATGTACGTACTCAGAGCATTCGCGATAAACCGTTGAAGCAAGACTCGAATATTGCGAACGATAATCGCGAAGAGATGGATTGAACGCTTTCATAAAATTATGAGAATACACGCCCTTTTCTGGGTCCGTCAGCGTAGACCACCAGATATCATCATGACCTTGGATCCAGAGACGCATCTTCATCTGGTTGGCGGAAAAATATATCGCCGCTGTAAATAACTCGAAAGCGAGCCTTAAGCTGGAAAAAGCGTGGCGATAATTACCAAACAAGACCGCTTCTAGCGAATATTGGTATTCCCGACACGCCTGCATGAAAATAGAACGCTCAGCCCCTACAATGGCGCCAAGCATGATCTCAAAATCTTTCAGGACATTATGAGAGGCGATGTGTAAAGCGAAGGTGGGTTTATCAGCGACACACTCTGCCATGATCGCAGATCTGCGTTCTGTTAACCCTTGGTAGTAGCTTGCGACGTCCATTCGAGCCTCATAGCAGCCACGTCGAGAGGAGCCAGCGTATTTATGTTGCGCTGGCGATGGTCGAGTAAGATTTCGTTTGGCAGGCCGCGGCTGCGCGACCGGATTAAAGGCATTGAAATGTTAGCCTTCTGGGCTAGGGGCGGCCAAGTGCTACGTTTAGACCAACTTCATATTATCGCCCTGCCGCGCCGCGCGGCCATCGCAATGTGTGAAGCCATGGGGCACGATCCAACCGGAACCCAGCCGAATTATCGAACGGCGTCGGCCTCCGCGTCGATCGACCTACGCGCCTGCGCTTCACCATTTTGCAGCTGCGCGCGATAGTCTTTCAGCCGGAGTTCCATTTTAGCGTGGCGCTCCTTCAGCAATGCTTGAGCCGCCCGAGCGAATGGCACGGCTTCGCCCCGCACGGCCCGCGCGGAAATGTCGTTGCTGATCCGGACGTTCTCGCTGCTGATGATGTTGCTGACGCACACCGCTGCGCTGCTCAGCGCGTTCGACGTTTGCACGGCATTGCCCGCCACCGCATTGCTCCGGCGTATGGCGTTGGAGGCCTGCCGGTTGGACTCCCGCACTCTGTCGAGCGTTCGATCATAATCGGCGCGGCTGTTGACGTTGACGAAATTGCCACCCCCCGCATCGGACACGGCCTTCAGCGCCGCCGCCTCGCTGGACGGCAGACCGAAGCCGATGATGTTGATGATCGCCCGCGTGGCGCCGCTGTTGATTCGCCGCGCGGTTGCCACGGCATCGCCTCCGCAGGTCTCCTCGCCATCGGACACGACATAGATGACCTGCTCGCCCGGGGTCGCCGAACGGGACAGCAGCGCCTCCGCCTTCGAAAGGCCGGCGGCAAGCGGTGTCCATCCCACGGCCCGGACACGGGAAACGGCAGCGCCGAGCCCCGCACGATCGCTGGACATGGGGGCTAGGATGTCGACGCCCGCGCACGATCGGGCTTTGCCGGCGTCGCTGTTGTCGCCCTGTTGCCCGAAGACGATCAGCGAGGCTTCGACCGATGACGGCAAGCCATCGACGAAGCGCGAGACGGAATCGCGCGCCAGATCGAGTTTGGTCTGGCCGCCGATCCGACCTGCCATCGATCCCGAGCCGTCAATTGCAATGACGACACGAACGGGAGGAATGCGCGGGCCGATGGCATCGCTCGTCCGCGCTTGCAGCTGCGGCTGGTCCAGCCCCACATTCGTGAAGCAGCGATCCGGATTGTCGGTAATGAACTGGCCGACATAGGAACGCGCCTGTTCAACCTCGCCCGCGCTGGTGCTGCCCAGTGCCGTCGAATTGCCGTCATTGGCTGCATCTTTGGGGCCTCCGCATCCGCAGAGCGCCAATGCCATCACAGCGGGAACGCAGCGTTGAATAATGCTCATCGGAATAGCCTGATTCCATGATCGCCGATCCCGGACCGCGGTGACCGGATGCTGCCTCGCTTCGGGGCCCGTCGACCTCAAGCCGCCGAAATCGCCTTGAGCAAGGCCGCATTGAAGGCGGGAATGTCATCCGGCTTGCGGCTGGTTATGAGGTTGCCGTCCACCACCACCTGTTCGTCGACGACCTCGGCACCGGCATTGGCGAGATCGGTGCGGATCGATGGCCAGCTGGTCAACCGGCGCCCGTCGATCACATCCGCCTCGGCCAACAGCCAGGGGCCATGGCAGATGGCCGCAACCGGCTTGTCCTGATCGAAGAAGTCACGAACGATGCGAAGCGCATCTTCTTCCATGCGCAGCGTATTCGGATTGGCGACGCCGCCGGGGATGACGAGCGCGTCGAAATCCTCGGTGCGGACATCTGCTAGGGCGACGTCGGGCGTGATCGTCTCGCCCTTCTCATGATGTTGCATGCCCTGAATCGGCTCGCGCTTGTTGGAGGCGAGCGTCACCTCCGCCCCGGCATCGAGCAGCGCCTCTCGCGGCTTGAACAATTCCGATTGCTCAAAGCCATCCGTGGCGATGATCAATATCTTTGCGCGCGAAACCTCGGTCATGGGGGAACTCCTTGGAAGTCGGGCCAGAACGAAAGCCGCGGTAGGGTCGTTCCACGGGCCGGTGCAGATAGCGCAGCGCCGTGCTTCAGCGAACGATGACGAATCGGCCGCGGATCGGTGGGTTTTCCGCTTTCCATTATTGCAGACCAGTCTTTTGCCGGCCCGGCTTTAGGCATCGCCAACCGGCCTCGTCCGAATAATGGCTTAAGCGTGTTTCCTGTTTGTTCTTGCCATGTAGGGTTTCAGCAGCAAACTCGGTGCCTCGATCAATTGATGGTAGCCGTCACTGTGCAGAACGTAGCAACCCAATCCGCACAACCCGAAATCCTCGCCAACGCGCCACGCTGCGGAGCCCGCACCCGATCCGGAACGCCGTGCCGCTCGCCCGCCGTCAAAGGCAACCGGCGCTGCCGCATGCACGGCGGCAAGGGCAGCGGCGCGCCGCGCGGCAATCGTAACGCCTGGAACATGGCTGGCATTCCGCGCGGATCAGGGAAATCTCGCGCTATGTGCGCGCCACCAATCGAGCCTCGGTCGCTCGCTTTGCCGAGCCCGCTGCGCCGAGTGCCGCCGCGCGGGCGCGGCCCGGCATGTCGGCCACAGGGACAGAAAAAATAAAAACACAAAATTCGCACAACAACCCCATGCACCCCGATTTTCCGCGAATCATTCGCAACTGGCGCGTCGCCCAAATCTCCCCGCCAACCCCCTTCTCCTCTCCCGCCGCCCCGCCTATCATGCCGCCATGCACGCACGCATCGATCGGGGGGGAGGGCCGGGCAAGGCCGGCCATGGCATCACCAGGCGCAAGCTGCTCATTGGCGGCGGGCTCGCGACCGGGCTGGTGGTCGGCTGGGCGGTCTGGCCGCGCAATTATGCGCCCAATCTCTTGGCCGGGCCGGGCGAGCATGTCTTCAACGCCTATCTCAAGATCGGCGCCGACGGCCGCGTCATCGTCGCGGTGCCGCAGGCGGAGATGGGGCAGGGCGTCTATACGTCGCTGCCGCAGATCCTGGCCGATGAGCTGGGCGCGGACTGGCGCACGGTCGGGGTCGAACCCGCGCCGATCAACCCGATCTACGCCAACAGCCTGCCCGTCGAAGAGGAGCTGGAACGGCGGCTCCCCGCCTGGCTCCACGGCCCGGGACAATGGGCGGCGCGTGAGATCGCGATGCGGATGAAACTGACGATGACCGGCGGTTCCTCGTCGATCCGCGTGTTCGAAAGCCGGCTGCGCGAGGCGGGGGCGGCGGCGCGCGCGCTACTCTGCATGGCGGCGGCGGAGCGCTGGAAGATCGACTGGAACGCCTGCGACACCGCTGCCGGCTTCGTCGTCCGCGGCGACGACCGCATCCGCTTCGGCGAGCTGGCTGGGGCCGCGGCGGGGATGATCCCGCCGGATACCGTCCCGCTGCGCGAGGCGGCGGAGCGCACCCTGGTCGGCCAGTCGGTGCCGCGCATCGATCTGCCCGCCAAGGTCGACGGATCGGCGCAGTTCGGCGCGGATATCCGCCTGCCCGGCATGGTCTATGCCTCGATCGCGCACGGCCCCTATGGCGGCGCGCGGCCCACGAAGATGACCACCGCCGATGCCGAGGCGACCCCGGGGGTGATGGCGGTGCTCACCAATCCCGGCTGGGTCGCGGTGGTCGGCACCAACTGGTGGGCCGCCGATCGCGGGCTCCAGGCGCTCGCTGTCGAGTTCGAGACGAGCAAGGCGCGGCCGGACGACGGCTCGATCCGCCGCGCGCTGTCGGCGGCGCTCGACGGCGGCGATGCGAAGCGCTTCACCGAACGCGGCGATCCCGACGCGGCGCTGGCCGGGCAGGGGGTGATCAACGCCAGTTATTCGGTGCCGATGATCGTCCACGCGCCGATGGAGACGCTCACCGCCACCGCGCGCTTCACCGACGATCGCGTCGAGATCTGGGTGCCGACCCAGGCCGCGCCGATGACCCGCGCCGCCGTCGCCGCCGCGATCGGCTTCGACGAGGGGCGGGTGACGATCTATCCCACGCTGGTCGGCGGCGGCTTCGGGCGCAAGGGAGAGGTCGACGCCGCGGTCGAGGCCGCGATCATCGCGCAGAAGCTGAAGAAGCCGGTCCAGCTCGTCTGGCCGCGGCGTGAGGATATCCAGCACAGCCGCTTCCGCCCGCCCGCCATGGCGCGGATGAAGGCGCGGCTGGGCGCGGGCGGCACGATCGCAGGCTGGTCCGCCACCATCGCCGCGCCGTCGATGGGCGGGCAGACGCTCGACCGGATGGGCGGCAAGCCGATGAAAGACAGCTACGGCCCCGAATATGGATCGATCGAAGGCGCGGTGCCGCCCTATGCGATCGACGCGCTCGCGGTCGAACATGCCGAGGCGCTGACCGGCGTTCCCGTCGGCGCGTGGCGCTCGGTCGCCAACAGCTACACCGCTTTCTTCACCGAGAGTTTCATCGACGAGGTCGCGCTGGTCGCCGGGCTCGATCCGCTGTCCTTCCGCATGCAGGCGCTGTCGCACCAGCCCCGGCTCGCCCGCTGCCTCCAGATGGCGGCGTCGATCGGCGCGTGGCAGGGCGGCGAGCCCGGCGTCGGGCAGGGGGTTGCGGTGCACAGCTGCTTCGGCAGCCATGTCGCGATCCTCGCCGAAACCCGGATCGAGGGGGAGGAGATCCGGGTGTCGAACATCACCGCGGTCGCCGACCTCGGCCGGGTGATCCATCCGGATATCGTCCGGCAGCAGATCGAAGGCTCGATCTACTGGGGGTTGTGCAACGCGCTCGGCAATGCGGTGTCGATCAAGGGGGGCATGGTGACCGCACAGAATTTCGATGGTCTCGGCTTCCCGCCGCTCACCGCCATGCCCGAGATACGCGTCGAGCTGATCCCGTCCAAGGCTGCCCCGGGCGGGGCGGGGGAGATCGCGGTCCCGCCCGTCGCGCCCGCTATCGCCAACGCCGTCTTCGCCGCCACCGGCAAGCGCCTGCGCCATCTTCCGCTGCGGCTGGCCGACGCATGAGCGATCTTTCCTCCGGCGCCATGCCGGCGCCCGCACTGCCAATCGCGCACCCGCCGGTTCCCGCCCCCCGCATCGGCGTCCTGCTGGTCAACCTCGGCACGCCCGATGCGCCGACCGCGGCAGCGGTGCGGCGTTACCTCGCCGAGTTCCTGTCGGACCGCCGCGTGGTCGAGATCCCTGCTCTGCTCTGGCAGCCGATCCTGCGCGGTATCATCCTCAACGTCCGCCCGAAGAAGTCCGCCCATGCCTATGACCAGGTCTGGACCGAGGAGGGCTCCCCGCTCGCCGCGATCACCGCGCGGCAGGCGGCGGCGCTGCGCGATCGCTTCGCCACGCGCTTCGGCGATCGGGTCATCGTCGATCATGCGATGCGCTACGGCAGGCCCGCCATCGCCGATCGGATCGCCGCGCTGAAGGCCCAGGGCTGCGAACGCATCCTCGTCGCGCCGCTCTATCCGCAATATTGCGGGGCGACGACCGCCAGCGTCAACGACGCGGTCTTTCTCGCCGCCGCGGGGATGCGCTGGCAACCTGCGCTGCGGACCCTGCCGCCCTATCATGACCATCCCGCCTATATCGACGCGCTGGCAACATCGGTCCGCGAGCAACTGGCGGGGCTGGATTTTGAGCCCGACGCGATCGTCGCCAGCTTCCACGGCATGCCGCGCCGCACCCTCGACCTTGGCGATCCCTATCATTGCCATTGCCAGAAGACCGCGCGGCTGCTCGGACAGGCGCTGGGCCGCGATCTGATCGTCAGCTTCCAGTCGCGTTTCGGCCGCGCCAAGTGGCTCGATCCTTCGACCGAGGCGACGTTCGAGCGGCTGGGGCGCGAGGGCGTCCGGCGGATCGCGGTGGTCGCACCCGGCTTCGCCGCCGATTGTCTCGAAACCCTCGAGGAACTCGCGCTGCGCGGGCGTGAGCAATATCTCGCGGCGGGGGGCGAACGCTTCGCCTATTTGACCTGCCTCAATGACGACGCTCCGGGCATCGCGATGCTCGACCATGTCATCGTGGAGCAACTTGGCGGATGGATAGCGGCGGGTGATGATTCGAAATGAATCATATCTGGACCAAATTTTAGCCGCTTCAGACGCTTTCCCTGCCGGACATCCGGCACTAGCATCGCGGAGCATCATTTCTTACTCGGGAGAAAATATATGGCGCGTGTCGCGATCGTTACCGGCGGAACCAGGGGCATCGGCGAGGCGATCAGCCTCGCGCTGAGGGACGCGGGCGTGGTCGTCGCCGCCAACTATGCCGGCAATGAGGAGCGCGCGAAGGCCTTCACCGACCGGACCGGCATCAAGGCCTATAAGTGGGACGTCGCCGATTATGACGCCTGCCAGAAGGGCGCCGAGCTGGTCGAGGCCGAGCTGGGCCCGGTCGACATCCTTGTCAACAATGCCGGCATCACCCGCGACGGCACCATCCTGAAGATGAGCTATCAGGACTGGAAAGAGGTGATGGACACCAATTTGGGCGGCTGCTTCAACATGGCGAAGGCCACCTTCCCGGGCATGCGCGCGCGCGGCTGGGGCCGGATCGTCAACATCGGCTCGATCAACGGCCAGGCCGGCCAGTACGGCCAGGTCAACTATGCCGCCGCCAAGTCGGGCATCCACGGCTTCACCAAGGCGCTGGCGCAGGAAGGCGCCAAGGCCGGGGTCACCGTCAACGCGATCGCGCCGGGCTATATCGACACCGACATGGTCGCCGCGGTGCCGCAGGACGTGTTGGCGAAGATCGTTGCCCGCGTGCCGGTCGGCCGTCTGGGTCAGGCCGACGAGATCGCCCGCGCGGTGACCTTCCTGTGCGCCGAGAATGCGGGCTTCGTCACCGGATCGACGATGTCGGTCAACGGCGGCCAGCACATGTACTGACGAACGGGATCGCGCGGTGGCGGGCCCGGTCAAGCGTTCGGTGAACATTGCCGGCCACGCCACCTCGATCACGCTCGAGCCGGTCTTCTGGGATGCGCTGGTCCGCGCGGCGGGGGAGGAGGCGGTGCCGCTCAACGCGCTGGTCGCGCGGATCGACGCCGAACGGGTCCAGGATGACGCCCTGCCCAACCTCGCCAGCGCGATCCGGGTCTGGCTGTTCCGGCGGGCGGTGGCTGGGGCCACCGCTGCGGGGGTGGAGGATCAGTAGACCGCCTGGCGGTAGAGGCCCTGGTCGGTCATCTCCTGCAGCACGTCCTCGCCGAGCAGGCTGAGCAGCGCGGAGTTGACGTCGTCGCCCATCAGCCTGCTGCCGCAGACATAGATGGCGGCGCCCGCGAACACCCAGTCGAGCAGCGGGGTCTGCGCGTCCTCGATCTGGTCGGTGACATGGCGCTGCTCGCGGCCCTCGCCGGGGAAGACGAGGTCGCAACGTTCGAGATGGCCCGACGCGACCCAGTCGGTGATCACCGCGGCGAGCACCTTGTCGCCCGAACTGTTGCGGTCGCCGAAGATCAGCCAGTTGCGCGTCCCCGCGGGCCGCGCCTTGATCTGCGCCTGCAGCCCCGCGAGGCCGGTCGCATTGCCGATCAGGATCAGCGGGGTGTCGTCGGGCGGGGGCAGGAAGCCGGGGGTGTCGCGCAGCGCGAGCGCGACCTGCTGCCCGGTCCCGATCTCCTGGCACAACCAGCGCGAGCGGCGGCCTTGATCGGGGCCTTGCTGTGCGCACAGCCGCACGACGATCTCGATCGCGCCCTCTTCAGGCAGCGAGCCGATCATATAGTCGCCGGCCGGCGCGCCGAGCGCCGCTTCGCCTTCCAGAACGTCGGCGGGCGGGCCGCAATAGATGTTGGCGACCGCCCCGGCACGCCAGCGCGGCAGGCCATCCTCGGGCTCCAGGCGCAGCCGGTAGAGCGGTCCGCCGGCCGAATCCGGATTGGCGATCTCGCGCCCGACCAGCCGCCAGGCGGCATAGGGCGGCAAAGGCGCCGGTGCTGCTGCCGGCGGCGCGGAGGCGGGAGAGGCGACGGGAACGGCGGGACGCGGATCGGGCGCCTCGAACCCGCCACCGCCATGGCTGCGGCGCGTGAGCACGAAGGCAAGCAGGATGAACAGCAGGACGGCGAGGCCGGCGCCGGCCAGCATCAGATAGTTGAAGCCGCTCACCGACAGCCCCGCAGCAGGATCGATCGCATCAGCCGCTGCCTCCCATCAGCCGCAGACGGGGAAGATCGATCGAACCGACGCGCGATTTACCATGCGCAGATCCCATCGTCAGCACCCCTTGCGTTCACGATGATAGGCGCGCTGCAGGCAGGGTGACAATGATCCAACGGGACGATTCTACAATAAGTTACCTTTCATCTCGTGAGCAGTGCGCGCGCCTGTGCGGCGATCTGGCCGAGCATCGCCGCGGTTGGCGCGGCCGCGCCCCGCGCGCGTTCGACAGTCTGACGGAACTGATCGGCGCGCGCCTGATGCTGGTCGATCCAGTCGCGAACCGCCTTGCCCGGATCGGTCTTGCCGTGGCGTGCCAGGAAATCGAGCCGGATCTGGCCGAACTCGCGCGCCAGCCCTGCGACGAGCAACCTTTCCCAGCTGTCTGCGCTGCGGAAGCGCATCGCGGCGGACTTGGCCCAGTCGAGGCCCAGCGCTTCGCCCAGCACGACATAGGCGCGGGTGACGTCGACTTCATCGGCGGCCAGTTCGCTTGCCAGCGCAGCGGTGCCGATCGCGCCTTCCAGTTCGGCGATCCGCGTCACCGCGTCGATCAGCGCCTTGTCGACCCCGTCGGTGCCGATCCGCTGGCGCAACATCTCGGACTGCTGGCGCGCCTCGGCCTTGATCAGTTCGCCCCGCGCCTTATCGAGCCGTGCGAGACCGGGCCGCAGCATATCGACCATCGTGCCGATGTCGGTGTCGGGCGCGGTGCTGCGCAGCAGGTCGGCGACGTGCGACCGGCCAAGTTCGGCGAGGGTGTCGAGCAGCGTCAAGCGCGCCTGTTCGGTGATCGTCGCCTGTTCGACCTTAGTGAACAACGGCTCGAGCTGGAACAGCGCGTCGATCGTGAAATAGGCCGCGGCGACCTGCGCCAGCGAGCAGCCCTCCTCCTCCGCCATCTCGAACGGCGCGACGAGGCCAATCCGGTTGATCACCCGGTTCGACATCTTGGTGGCGATGATCTGCGGGCGCAACCGGTGCGCGTCGATCGCGTCGGCATGCTCCTTCTGCATCGCCAGCGGGAAGGCGGCGTGCAGCAACGGAGTCAGCATCGGATCAGCGGTCCGCTCGCTATTCTCGATCGCGTCCTGCAGCGCCAGCTTGCCGTGCGACAGCAGCACCGCCAGCTCGGGCCGGGTCAGCCCGTGCTGGTCCTGCGCGCGGCGCAGCAGCATCTCGTTATTGTCGAATCCGTCGACCGCGCGGTTGACGCGGCCCGCTTCCTCCAGGATCTCGATGACGCGCAGCTGCGACGGCAGCGCCTCCGCGCCGCCCCTTTCGGCGAGCGACAGCGCAAGCGTCTGCAGCCGGTTGTCCTCCAGCACGATATGCGCGACGTCCCCGGTCATCTTCTCGAGCAACGCGTTTCGCTTCTCGAAGGCGAGGCGGCCCTCGATCATCTCGCGGTTGAGCGCGATCTTGATGTTGACCTCATTGTCCGAGCAGTCGACACCCGCGGAATTGTCGATGAAGTCGGTGTTGATCCGCCCGCCCTTCGCCGCGAAGGCGATGCGTCCGGCCTGGGTCACGCCCAGATTGGCGCCTTCGCCGATCACCCGCGCACGGACCTGATCGCCATCGACGCGATGTGCTTCATTCGCTCGGTCGCCGACTTCGGGATTGGTTTCGGAGCGCGCCTTCACATAGGTGCCGATCCCGCCGAACCAGAGGAGGTCGACCGGCGCCTTGAGGATCGCCGCGATAAGCGCCGATGGATCGAGCACATCGTCTTCAATGCCCAGTGCGGCCTTGACCTGCGGGGTGATCGGGATCTCCTTCTGGTCGCGCGGGAAGACGCCGCCGCCCTTGGAGATCAGCTTCGCGGAATAATCGGCCCAGCTCGACCGGGGCAGCGCGAACATGCGCTTGCGCTCGGCGTAACTCTTCGCCGCATCGGGATCGGGGTCGAGGAAGATGTGGCGATGATCGAACGCCGCGACCAGTCTGATCGTCTCCGACAGCAGCATGCCGTTGCCGAACACGTCGCCCGACATGTCGCCGCAGCCGACGACGCGGATCTCGTCCTTTTGCACGTCGACGCCCATCTCGGCGAAATGGCGCTGGACCGATACCCAGGCGCCCCGCGCTGTGATGCCCATCGCCTTATGGTCGTAACCATGGCTGCCGCCCGAGGCGAAGGCATCGCCCAGCCAGAAGCCGCGCTCGACCGCGATCGCATTGGCGACGTCGGAGAAGGTCGCGGTGCCCTTGTCGGCGGCGACGACGAAATAGGGATCGTCGCCGTCACGGATCGCGACCTTGGGAGGATGGACCACCTTGCCCTCGACGATATTGTCGGTGACCGACAACAGCGCGCGGATGAAGATGCGGTAGCTTTCCGTGCCCTCGGCCAGCCAGGCATCGCGATCGGCCATCGACGGCAACTGCTTGGGATAGAAGCCGCCCTTCGCGCCGGTCGGGACGATCACCGCATTTTTTACGACCTGCGCCTTCATCAGGCCCAGTATCTCTGTCCGGAAGTCGTCGCGCCGGTCGGACCAGCGCAGGCCGCCGCGCGCGATCGGGCCGCCGCGCAGGTGAATGCCCTCGACACGTGGGCTGTAGACCCAGATCTCGCGCCACGGCACCGGCGCGGGCAAGCCGGGAACGCCGCTAGAATCGATCTTGAAGGCCAGCGCTTCGGCCGCTGCGGGAGAGAAGGCGTTGGTGCGCAGCGTCGCGCGCACGACCGCGCGGAAACGGCGCAGCATGCGATCGTCGTCGATCGCCTTGACCTTCTTCAGGCCGGTTTCGATCTCGCCGTTGATCCGTTCGGCCTCGGCCTTGTCGCTGCGCGACGGGTGATGCAGCGCGCGGAAATAGGCGATTACGTCGCGGGCGACGCCGGGCGCCTTCTTCAGCGCTTCGACCGCCGTACCGAGACCATAAGCGAAGCCGGTCTGGCGCAGATAACGGAACCAGGCGCGGAACAGCAGCGCCTCATCCGGCGAGAGCCCCACGGTCACGATAAGCTCGTTGAACAGGTCGTTCTCCGCACGGCCTTCCAGCGTGGCGGCAATCGCGGCTTCGGCGATGCCGGCTCGCTCGATCAGGCTGGCGGCGGTCGCCGCGTCGGCCAGGTCGAGCCGGAATTCGTGAATGAAGCTCGGCTTCTCGCCGTCGAGGGTGGTCGGGATCTCCTCGATCACGCGAAAGCCGAAATTCTCCAGCACTGGCACCGCCTCGGACAGCGGAATCAACGCGCCGCGCCGATAGATCTTCATCCGCAGCCGATTTTCGGGATCCTTATCACTGCGATAGAGCCGGCAGCTGCGCGCATCGCCGTCGGGCAGGGCGTTCAGCCGCACGATGTCGGTCGCCGCCTCGGCCGGGGTCGAATGGGTGCGATAAGCTATCGGGAAGGATTCGGCATAGTCGATTGCAAGCCGCGCCGAGCGGTTGCCCGTTTCCAGTTCGGCCAGCTGGGCTTCGACCGCCGGCTCCCAGCCTCGCAGCATCTCGGTCAACCGCGCGTCGAGCGGCGCGCTGTCGGGCGTGGACGCCTCGGGCGGCAGATCGAACATGTAGCGGATCTGCGCGATATCACCCTCGCCCAGATGCAGCGACCAGTTGGACATCGTCGCGCCGGTCGCATCGGTCAGCATCTCCGCGATCGCGGTGCGCCGCGCGGTGGTGAGCAGCTCGCGGGGCAGCCAGACGAAGGCCACGAGATGTTCGCCCAGGGTCGAACGCGCCATTTCGATACGAGGACGCGGCCTGTCGACCAGCGACATCGCGGTCAGCGCGACGCGCTCCAGGGCTTCGGGCGGGAGGGCGAGGATCAGGTCCGGCGGAAGTTCCGACAACGCATGATGCAACGCCTTGCCTGCATGGCCGCGCGGATCGAAGCCGAGCCGCTCCTCGAGAGCTGCGAGCCGGCTGCGCAGCACCGGGATATCCTCTGTGGCGGCGCGCAGCGCCGCGCTGGTCCAGAGACCCGCATGGACCGATAAGCCCGTCACCTTCTTGCCGGTGCGCACCGGCGTGACGATCAGATCGAGCGGTGCGCGGCGATGCACGGTCGACCGGCAGTCCGACTTCATCAACAGGGGCGCAGCGCCCCCGCTCTCGAACCACTCGACTGCCGCCTGCGCGATCGAGGCGCGCCAGAGCACCGGCTCGCCGACCCGCAATATCCCCAGCCGCTCGCTGGCCTCGCCCCTGGCCGAGTCGACACGGTGGCCGAGCAGGGTGAGATTGCCGTCGAGCAGCCAGCGGAGCAGCGCCGCACCCTCGCCGTCGGGCAGTGATTCGGCGGCGTCGCGCAGCGTCACCTGCATCTGCGGCCAGTCGCGTACCGCGGCGCGGACATCGGCGAGGACGCGGGCGATCGTCTGCGCGAGTGCCTGACGTTCGCGCGCGTCGATCCGCTCGGCCTCCAGATAGATCAGGGATTCGTGGCGTTCGCCGGTCGATCCCTGCGGCAGCAGTGCGATCAGCCCGCCGTCCTGGTCGCGTCGCACCGCGGCGACGGGGTGGAGCAGGCGGCGGACCTCCACCCCCTGCGCGGCCAGCGTGGCGGACACCGAGTCGACGAGAAAAGGCATGTCGTCATTGACGACCGCGATCCGCATCAGGCGGCGTCCGCCGCTATTGCCGGCGATGCTCTGGATGGCGATCGCCGCCGCACCGGGCAGCCGCCGCCGGGCCGTCTGGGCCAGGAAGGCGGCGGCCGCGTCGAGCCGCTCTCCGCTTAAATCGTCGGTTTCGCCGGGAAGTGCGCCGGTCGTCAGCGCCTTGGCGAAGATCTGGGTGAAATCCTGCGCATCGGATGCCTCAGGCATCTTCGTAGCGGTATCCATCTTAGGTCGGCTCCTGCTCCCCGCGCCGGTCTGCGCCGGTCTGCGTTGGGAATATGAAGGCAGCTATGGACCCAGATCATGACGGTCACAACCCGCGGCGAACCCCGTAGCGATATTCGCAAGGGTGATGCGGCGGGCGGCGCAACCCGGTCATATCATGACCCGGATCGCAGCTTTTGTGTAATTTTATCAGGCGGTAAAGCGCTTAAGCGCCTTGTCGACCAGCGAGCGCTCGACGATCGGACGCGATAGGATGGCCACCCGTCCGTCGCTTTCACGCCGGGCGACGAGCAGCATGATCTCTCCTTCGACGTCGCCCAGGTCGACGACGGCCCGGGCGGGCGCGCTGCCCAGCATCATCCGCGCCGACTGGGCGCGGTCGACCTTGAGCGCCGGACGCCGCTCGCCGCGTTCGGCGGCGACGACCGCCTTGATCCCGCCGGCCAAGCCCGACAGCCAGGAGCCTAGCATGCCCGCGGTTAGGCAAAGCCGGCGCGCATGGGTGAGCACCGCAGCGAACTCGGTCAGCCGCTTGCGATCATAATCACGGCCGAACACCAGCTTGACGACCGGTGTCATCGGCGCGCGCGCCTGCGGCACGATGCCCGCCTCCGCGAGCAGTGCGGCAAATCCTTCGGCGTCGGCATCAGCGGCAAGAGCAACGTCATAAGCGAAGGACAGCGCGCGATAGAGCGCATGACGGCTGCGGCCTTCGCAGTCGCGTGCTTCATGTGCCAGTTCGCGGGCGTCCTCGATGAGTTCGGCGAGCGAGAGGCTCTCGTCGATCAAAGCGGAGGGAGTGGCGGCGGGCACCTCTTCCTCAGCCTCGGCTACCGGCTGGGCCGGGCCGGCAAAGGCGGTGGTCACCGCCTGGACGATGTCGGGCGACAGGGCATGCTCGCCCGGTTCTTTCCAGTTCACGACGCCATGGATCAGGTCGATGACCTTGCCGTCGGAGGAATAGGGCATGAGGATGCCGCGATAGAGCATCGGCTGGCCGCGCAGGCTGACGAATTCGGCTTCGAAGCCGACCGGCGCGCGGTTGTCGAGGATTTCGGTATAATGTTCGGTGAGCCGCGCCAGGATCACGCGCGACGGCACATCGGCCACGGTGCGGACGTCGGCGCCGATCTCGCCCTCCGCGCGCAACGCGTCGCCAAGATAGGCGATCGTCGGATTGGTCCGGTCGGCGGTGAAATCGAGCAGCACCGAATAGGGGCCGAATTCGCCGAGCTGGTCCGAATCGAGATCGTCGATCGACGGATAATCGCGGCCGTTGAGCAGCGACAGCCACAGCTCATAGGCGCGGACATGCATGCGGCGTTCGTCGGTGCCGATCATCGGCGGCAGGTCCATGCAAGGCTCATCGCTGATCGGGAAATCCCAATCGGTTAGATCCTCCGCAGCGAACGAGCGATAATCTTCCATCTTCGGTCCTCAACATCGACGCGCGATCACGCGGGTTCGCCACGATCGCCGGGACTCTATGCGCCCGGGCGGGTTGAGGATTGGTAAAGGCCGGAACAATCTTCGCGATCGTTCGCGATAGAGCGACCCGGCGCTTGAACAAGCCGGTGAGCGCTGTTAAGGGCGCGCTTCGGTTCGCCGCTTTAGCTCAGTTGGTAGAGCATCGCATTCGTAATGCGGGGGTCACAGGTTCGAGTCCTGTAAGCGGCACCAGTACATATAGAGAACATGGGTAGAAAACCCTTATAAAACAGGCTATAACTGGCCTGTTAGCGTCTCATGTTTTCTCACTATGTTCCACCGTGGTCCACTCAAAGCGGGCCAAAAAACATGGGACCACGAAGCTTCGAAGGAGGCGTGGCCCACTATGCTTACCACCACCCAAATCCGCTCCCTCAAACCGGCGAATCGCCCTTACAAAGTCGCGGATGCCAAGGGGCTCTATCTATTGGTGCAGCCTACCGGCTCCCTGCTCTGGCGCTTCCGTTTCAGAAAGTTCGGGGTCGAGAAGAAGCTTTCCTTCGGCTCGTTCCCTGACGTGTCCCTGCAGGACGCCCGCAAGGCCCGCGATGAGGCGCGTAATCAGCTTGAGGAAGGGGTCGATCCGGTTGAGGAAAAGCGCCAACGTAAGCTCGAGGCCGAGCTGGCCGCCAAGACGACCTTCGATCTCGTCGCTGAGGAATATATCCAGAAAATCGAGCGGGAAGGGAAGGCGCCCGCCACGATTAAGAAGGCACGCTGGTTTCTCTATCTGCTCAGTCCGATTGGTAAGCGCCCGATCGCGTCGATTACGCCGCACGAGTTGCTGGACGTCCTCAAGAGGGTCGAGCGACGGGGGCATCATGAGACCGCCTTGCGTCTTCGCGCCTTTGCAGGCCGCGTCTTTCGCTATGGTTTTGCGACGCTGCGCACAGAGCGAAACCCGGCCGATATTCTGCGGGGCGCCCTCGTCGTGCCGCAGGTGAAGCATCATGCCGCGATCGTCGATCCAGCGAGGGTGGGAACCCTGCTTCGTGCTATCGACGACTATAATGGTCGCCCCGAAACGGTATTTGCTCTCCGGCTTGCTCCGCATGTTTTCCTGCGGCCGGGAGAGTTGCGGCAGGCGAAATGGGGGGAAGTGGATTTCGCTGAGAAGGTCTGGAGGGTCCCGGCTGAGCGGATGAAGATGAAGCAACCGCACGCTGTGCCGTTGTCCAAACAGTCTCTCTATCTGCTCCAGGAACTACGATCGCTGGCGCGCCAGAGCGAGTTTCTTTTTCCGGCGCTTCACACCACTCGGCGGCCCCTGTCCGAGAATACACTCAATGTTGCCCTGCGGCGGCTCGGATATGGCCATGACGAGATGACGAGCCACGGCTTCCGGGCGATGGCCAGTACGTTGCTCAATGAATCAGGCTTATGGCATCCGGATGCTATCGAGCGGGCGCTCGCGCACGGCGAGCACAATAAAGTAAGGGCAGCCTACCACCGCGGGGCGCATTGGGCTGAGCGGGTTCGCATGGCGCAGTGGTGGTCAGATTATCTCGACCGGCTTCGGATTGGCGGAAAGGTTGTGAGAGGTAAGTTTCGGAAGCCTGCCTAGGCGGATTTTGGGCTGGGGCTGACTGACGGGTTCACGTTTCGCATTGGCGAAAGTCGACAAAGGCCGACAAGCCTCAATTTTAAATCAAGCTGCCATCCCTCGTGCTGATTTGACGAAGTTTACTGCGGGTACGTAACAGGAGCATGGTCAGCGAAGGATTGAAATGACTGGCGCTAACTTACAGTCAGTGGAATTTCCGAAGATGTGAGGTTCATCCGGTCCCTGCCGGATGCAGCGTCAATGCGATGTCTTATCGAAATGCTTATGTTACCAGGCGGTTCGAGGGGCAGCCGAGATCGGACGGGGGGAAAGGTTTTTAGATGATTGGTTCAAGGCTAGCCGCGACAGGCGCGCTGTACTCCTTGATGGTTGGTGCAACAGTGCCCGCCGCAGCCGAAAGCTGGGGTTTTGATGCGCGGCCTGGACCTCTATTGCCGGTGGGTCAAGCGGTGGACGCCCAGGCGGGCATCGGGGACGTCAAAGGTCCTATGGGAATCCGTATGGCCTGCTACGAACTTCCGTTCGAATCCGACCGGGCCTATCGTATTACGGTCAGGGTGGATCGGGCGAGTAGCGGCGCCTGGGTTGCAGATGGTTGTGAAAATAGCGCTACAGTACTCAAAGACTCTAACGCGGATGCGCAGGCTGATAAGCTAATCTTGTATCGTACACATGACCTTGGAAACCGGGCGCGGTTTCTGCGCGTGAACTTGTGGGGTCGCGGGAAACCCTACCGCGTCATGCTCGAACTGGTCGCGTCCACGCCTAGCGAGTTGACGGCATTCGATGCAGAGGTCCTCCGAGCGGAAGAAGCGCGAGTGTTGGCCCGGCAGCGAATGGCGCAGCAGCGAGCTTCGAGATCTGACTCCGGGCTATTTGGCGCGTTAGCGATGGGAGTTGGTGCTGCGCTGGGGGGCGGGAACGCGGAGCAGGTCGCCGGGTTCGCCATGAAAGGTGCTGAACTTACCAGCGACGACGCGAATATGCGCAGTGCGCTCGCTGGGCAGGCTGACAGCCTCATCGCATCCGGTACTCAGCACATGATGGATAAAAATAAGTACCGGAGCGGTGCCAGTCCGAGCGGTACGCCCGTGCAAGCTCCGACGATTGATGTTGGATCGCAGACGAAGTTGGCCTCCTCTGGCAGTTCACCGTCAGCACAGCAGCCGGGTATCACCATGTATGGCTTTTGCTGGGCGAGCGTTACCGATGCGGGCGACAGCCCGATCTACCATTCGCAGGTCGGGCGCACAGATCGGTATCTGAACGGCGCCACGGCCGACTTTCCCAATGACTCGTGGATCCATCGGATGGAGCGCGAGTTTGCAGGACAGATCGGAGCTCACGCTGGTCTGATCTGCTACGAAAATGCTTCTTCCTCAGGCTTCGATTACACCATCTCCATGAATTCCCAGGGACACCCGATCATCCAAGTGCCCTGGCGGCCATATTGACCAGCAACGGCGCAACGGCTTCATCGACCTCCCTTCCTCTCATGAAGGGCATTATGGGACTTAGCTCCGCCGTGTCGGCAGCTTCGGTGGCTACGCCCTGTGCTTGATTTACGATCTACGATGAGTTCAACACTCGGCTGCTGAACGGGTGCATTGCCCATGCCTCTTCGAGCCGCTCATGCCCGATGCTTCGGATGCGTCATGAGCTTGCTGTCGACTGCGCCCGTTATGACAGCCTGAGAAGACGCCATGGAACACCACGACATGTTCGAGATGGTAGGGGTGTTGACGCTGTGTTGCGTCGCGCCATGTCTACGACGAACTAGCCGCCGATGTGGTGGACGCGTTCCGAAGGTGCTCTCGTCACAACGCCTTGAAATGCCGCCTGAACCGGGCTTTATTCTGCGGTGGCAGGCGTAGGCTTGGGAACGACGACTCTGCCGGAGCGAGCGTTTATCAGTGCCAGAAGTCGATCTCATCGCCGACATTTATGAAGCGGGTGCGATCCCGTCGCGGTGGCCAGCGCTTTTGGACCGCATCGCCCGACGTCTTGCCGCTCGCGGCGGCAACTTGATTCGCAGCACCGATAGTGGGCTGGTCGTCCACAGCTCGGAACACATGGTCGAAATCTCTGCTGATTTCGATCGGCTTGGCTGGAACCGCGACAACAGCCGTGTCGGCCGGCTCATCGCGCGTCAGCCATATGCCGGGTTTCTCTCGGACAGCGACCTGCATACCGAAAAGGAACTTGCGACACTGCCGATGTACGTCGAATTCCTCAATCCGCGCGGCGTGGCCGCGGGATCCGGTACAATGATCCAGGGCAGTCGCGACGACGCACTGATTGTGGCAATCGAGGGCTTCGCCGATCATGCCGCCTCGCGCGCGGCGTCACCCTACCTCAATGCACTCCGCCCGCATCTCGCGCGTGCTGCGATGCTGAGCGCTTTGGTTGAAGAGGGGCGTCGTCGCGCGGTGATCGCGGCGTTGGAAATGATAGGCGTGGCGGCCGCGCTGCTCGATGGCCAAGGGCGGTTAAGGGAGGCCAATGCCGCCTTCCTCACGTTCACCGGCACGCTCTTGCATGACAAGCATGCACGGATCGAGATCGTCCATCCCGCTGCCAATCAAACGCTCGCCAACGCGCTCGATCGCCTACGCAAAGGCGGTGGCGGTAGCTCGATGCCTCTGCGCGATGCGGACGGGCGGGCGATTGCCGCGTTACACCTGGTGCCTATCGTGAGGCAGGCGCGGGACCTGTTCCCCGAAATGAGCGGGATAGTGATCATTGCCGATGCAGCTAACCGACGAATGCCAAGCGCCGACCTGCTGCAGATGTTGTTCGATCTGACCCCGACGGAGGCGATCGTCGCTCGCCATATCGCGGGCGGCGCGGCACCCGGCGGAATCGCCGCCGCGATGGGCTGTAGTGTCGTAACAGTACGCAGCCATCTCAAGACCATTTTTTTGAAAACGGGCGCGACCCGTCAGGCCGATCTCGCCAGCCTGCTCGGCGCGTTCAGCGGCTTCGCTGCCAGTTAAGAGCGCCTCCTTCATTTGAAGGAGGCGGCGGTCAGTGGGAGGCGGTAGGTTGCAAGTCGGAGCGCGGCGGGAGCGGCTGCAATGCGGCGTAAGATGTTTTGGGGGGGCGCTATGGCTCGGAAATTTGGTACGGGGATCGCGGTCACGATGGCGATGTTTCTCGCGGGCAGGGCGGCTGCGCAAGACGATAGCCTTGCCAAGGCCTATGCAGCGCAATGTGCCGCGGGCGAGCAGACCGCGGCCTGCAAAGTGCTGCGCGATGCGATCGATAAGCAGGATCCGCCCGAGTCCGCTGCGGCGGACGCCAATTCGGTGTGGATCGGTGCCTCGTTGCACATGTACACCAGCCGCGAACTCGGAAAATTGTCCGATCCGGATCGGCCGCCGGCGCGGATTGAATTCACCTATCCCACATCGCCGGCGCGCATCGCGGGGTTGCTTCCTGGCGACATCGTGATGACGGTCGCCGGCGCCCCCGTTTCCTTGGAAACGATGGCCGAAACCGTTCGCGCCCAGCCCCTTGGCAAGCCGATCGATATCGGCATTCTTCGCCGCGGCGTTGCGTCGATCCTCACGATGACGCCGACTTCAAGGCCTGACATAGATACCGCCTTGGCATTGGCGCGAACTGACAAATCGATCTCGCGCGACGAGTCCGCGCGCAGACTCTATCCGGGAAGGGCGATCTCGGCGGCGACCTCCGAGCAAGATGCCGGTGACAGCGGGATTTGGCGCGTAGCCTGTTATGGGATAGATGCGCCGGTCGGCAGCGGGGTCCGCGTCGATCTTGCTCCATACGGCCAGCGCGCGGTGCTGATGATCACCAATAGTTGTACGCCGCGGTCGGGTTCCTTCGCCGCCGAGGACAATGGCGGCCCGCGGGGTGATCTGACCGCCATCACGGAGCGCAAGAGCTGGCGGTTATACGCGCAGGCTTGGCTGCGCGGATCGGGCAAGAACTATAAGATCGGCGTTACCCTCCTCTCCCCCCGCGAGCTCGCCGCATGGCGCGCACAACAGCAGCAAGCCGCGCTGGCCAAGGCCCAGGGCGGCGACAGCGGCCTGCTGGGCGGGTTGATGATGGCAGCGGGTGCCGCGATGGCCGGCGGTAATGCCCAGCAGGTGATGGGTTTCGGCATGAAGGGGGTCGAGATGACCACCGACGATGCCCTGACCCGTCAAGCGGTGAGCGGCGTCGGCGATCAAATGGTCTCTGATGGTGTGCGAACGATGGCAATGCAGCATGCGCAACACGCCGCGCAGGCGGCGGGCCCAACCCAGGGTGGGGTGGCTGGGGCAAGGGCGGCCGTCGCGCCGACGCAGCCGGTGGTGGCGGTAGCTGGCAGGACCACAGGCGTCAGTGGCACCGGCGGCATACCGCTGCGTTTCTACTATACTGTCGCTCTCGTGCCGGGACCAAAGAGCACACGCAACTTGGTGTGTTTCAGTGAAATCGTCTCCCCCTCGGCTTCGATCGATCCACATGGTCAGGATCATTATGCAAAGGTCAACGCTGCGGCAGAGCCCTATCGTTCGCGCTTCCTCGACGAATGCAGCCGGCGCGGCCAACTCTTTGGCAATCCGACATTGGTCAGTAACGTCGAACAGGGGGCAAACTTCGACTCCATCCACCGCCTTCGGCATCCGGAGGACATTTATGTTCGGATCGATTGAACGCGGCAGGCCGGCTGCGCGGGAGGCAAACCCCGGCTCCCGGCCTGCCACGGCTCCAGTTGCTGGGTGATGTTCGTGGCGGCTAGGGCGATTAGACAATCCATGACAAGAATTGGTCACCGCTGTGACGATTTGCGGGGGTGGGGCACGCAAATCCGATGGTCGATCGGCGTTGCTGCGCTGCTGATCGCAGGGCTGGTTTCGAGTCCTGCGCTGGCGGGCGAAGTATTCGTTCTGGGTAACACCCAGAGCGGTCATGTCGTGATCCGCGGCAACAGTGTGGATGCCGCCGACCAGGCTAATATCGCGGCGAAGGCTATCCGTCCCGCCGGCTGGACTCTGCTGTTCGCTGACGATGCGCCAGGTTGGGGTGCGGTCGTTTGCGTTCATCATGCCAAGGGCTTCACTTTCTTTCCGGCTACCGGCCAGCCGAGCGAGGTCGATGCGATCAAGCTGTCGCAAGCAGCGGCGCAGAAGTTCGTCGCCACCGTCGGCGGTTCTCTAGTGCTGCTTTGCGCGCCGCATTGGAACAATCGCGGCGATCCTATCGCATTCGGGTCGGCGGGGCTGGAGAGCATGACCGCAGCGCAGCCGGAAAAGGCTGTCGTCGATCGCGCCATCTCCGCCGCCAAGGGGATGGTCTATCGTCAGGTGTCCCACTCACAGGAGGATTATAACCGCTACTGCGTAGCGCCGCGGCCGTCCGCGAAGGCAGAGCTGGCGCCGATCGGCAATGGCGTCGTTCGGCGCATCGACAAACGACCGCCGCCCAAGATTTGGCGTGCGGCAGATTGGTGCCCGAAGCATGAGCCTAGTGCGACGGTGGGTATCCGTAACTAATACCTGGCTCGTTGCGCTGTCAGCGCGCGCACCACCGGGAATCTCCTTTCATCGTCGCGACGAGAAGTGGGCTAGTCAGGCCGACCCAAAGCCGTCCATATCGCGGCATGCGGTTTGCCAGCCGTGCGAGAGGTAGAGCGACATGAACGATGCCGCGATCGAGATGGGGGCCGAGCGACTCTGTGGCGCGCGTGCCGGCGCGAGCCCGTGCCAGCTCGATGATCTGCGCACCGAAAAACATCGCATTGAGCGTAAACATGCTTCCATCGCGCGGCGCTTAATTATGCGCGCGATTTTAATATTAGCGCCGGCTATAATGAGCAGCTGCCAGCAATTGCCCGCTACGCCAGTCGCTATGGGTCGAGCCGATGAGGGAGAGCTCATGATAGCGCGCGAGGCCTGCGGTTCGTGCCATCTTATTCCTGGCATCGAGGGGGCCGATGGTATGGCAGGTCCCTCGCTTGCGCATTTCGCATCACGGCAGATGATCGTCGGAGTGCTCGCGAACTCTCCTGGTAATCTAGAGCATTATCTCAAATCGCCCGCGTCGATCGTAACGACCAACGCGATGCCCGATCAGCACCTTACCGACGAGCAGGCGCGCAATATCGCTGCCTACCTTTATACGCTCCGCTGATGGCGATCCGGCGAAAAATTGGGACAAAACCACTGCTACTCGGATGGCTGCTAGGGATGTTGACTGCGGCAGTCATCGGCCTCCTTGTGTCGGCCCTGATCCTGTTCGGTATCGCCTATGATACCAGTGCCGACAGTCCTCACCCCAAGCCGATCGCTTGGGCGATCCACATGACGATGATTCATTCCGTGAAATGGCGCGCCGCCACCGGCGGACCGCCGCCTACCATGGATCGGGCAAGGCTGCTGGCCGGGGCGAAGGTGTACGAGGCGCGATGCATAGAGTGCCATGGCGGCCCCGGCGTCGCCAGGGCGCCGTGGGTGAGTGCCATGCTGCCGACGCCGCCCTTCCTGCTCGATGCGCGGGTACGTTGGCGGCACCACGAACTCGAACATATCGTGCGGCATGGCGTAAAGATGACCGCCATGCCGGCATGGGGAGAGTTACTCTCCGATCGGCAGATAACCGACGTCGTAGCGTTTGTCGAAGCGGTGCCGATGTTGGCTCCGGGCGATTTTGCCCGGCTTCGCGAGAGTGTTCGCGCTCAGCCGGCGAACTAATCAAGATCCGCGACGGCGTTGGCAAGAGCGGGCGCTCAAGAGTGGTACCCTATTTGGGCGATATCGCTCAAAGCCGGAGATGAGCGCCAAAGAGCCATACCGCGGAGCTGAAGTTCACTGTGTATCGACCACAGGCACACCATATTGGTGGAGGATAGCCCCAATCGCTGGCTTTTCGCTTTCGAGGATCGTTTCCACCTTTCGACGCAGCTGCGGATCGTCACGGCGAACGCCCATCGAGATATCGTACACCATCGGCCATTGACCCTGGTCGAGCCACGGCGTCACATTCTCGATCCTGAGCGGAACGACCGCGTGGCGGGAATACCAACCCGCCAGCGGTCCCCACACAATCGCAGCGTCGATGTCGCCATCGGCGACGGCCTTGATGATCGCGGTCGGGGGATTGGGTCGCGCATAATCGCCGTAGATCATATATCCGCGAACATTATCGATCAGTCCCCGCACCGACAGCGCATGCGCCGGAGGTGTGTTCTGTGCATCGTTGCCGACCATCTGGACGCCGATCGACAGCGTCTTGAGGCGCGGGTCATCGAGCGTCAGTCCGCTCAGTGGCCGGTCCTCTCGCGTGACGAAGACATAGGTCGAGCGATACCAGGGGCGTGTTGTCGCCACCATCTCGACCCCGCTCGCGACCCCTGGCCAGATATCGCATTTCGCTTCGCCGAGCGTGTTGCGAACATAGCCGCGACGCTGTGCCCACCAGACATAGCGGACCCTGCGACCAAGATCATGGGCGACGATTTCCGCGACCTCGTTTTCGAAGCCCTCTCCCGCCTGGTTCGAAAAGGGCAGATTATTTGGGTCCGCGCACACCACCAGATCGGGCGATGGGACGACCGCCGCGATCAGCGCGAGAAGGCCGATCATGGCACGGCCACCACGCCCCACGGGCGCTCTCCGAGCTTGACCGTCCGGATTACTTTGTTGGCCTGAAGATCGATCACGGTCATGTCCGATGACAGGCCCGCGACGGCATAAAGCCGACTTCCGTCGGGCGACAACGCGATCCCCCAGTTGCGCTCACCGACGGGAAAAACACGCACGAGCTTATGCGTTTCGGGATCGAGCTCGGCGACATGATTGCCCCTGCCGAGCGCCACGAACAGCCGCTTGCCGTCGCGTGTCACGAGTAGTTCGACCGCCTGCACGGGATCGATGTCGGGCATCAGCTTCACAAGATCGATCGTGTCGGTGATCTTGTGCGTGGCGGGATCGAAGATCGCGATCGTCCCGCGCAGTTCCGATGTGACCCACAATTGCTTGCCGCCACTCAGAAAAATCGCCGAGCGTGGACGTGAGCCGACCAGCGCGCTGTCGAGCACCTTGGCCGATGCCACGTCGATGAAGTGGGTGGTGCTCGATGTCTCGGCGGTGGCGATCACCAGCTTGCCGTCTGGGCTGACGGCCATCCCTTCCGGTTGCGGACCAACAGGAACCGAGGCGATGGCCTTGTTGCTGGCGATATCGAGGAATGTGACCGCGCTGTTGTCTTCGTTGGCGATATAGAGCCGGGTACCGTCCGGACTGACGACGAAGCGCTCGGGATCCGAACCGGAAGCGAGGCGACGAACGATCTTGCGCGTCGCGAGATCGACGACGTCGATGGTGTTGGCATTGCCCGCCGCAACGTAGAGGCTCTTGCCGTCGGGCGAGACCGCCAGCCCACGCGGGCGCGCGTCCACCGCTATGTCGGCCTGGACAGCACCGTTTACGCCATCGATGACGTGGAGGACGTTTTTCGTCTCATCCGAAACGAGCACTGTGTCGGCGAGCGATGGCGATGCCGCGAACAGGACAAGGGCCAATAATCGGCGCCGCATCAATCCGCCTTCACCGTCGACGTATAATCGTTGGTGGTATCTTTGGGCGGCGTCCAGCCCCCATGCGCGTCGGCCGATCTCGGTACCGGGGCGGGGGACTGGCCCGGCGTTGGGCCATGTTGCGCAGCAAGGGTCTCCGGTAGCGAAAGCGAGCGCACATAGGCGGCGATCTGCCAGATTTGCCCGTCGGGGATCTTGCCGCCCCAGCTTGGCATCCCGTTGGGCCGGCCCTCGACGATCGTCTGGTGAATTTGCGCGAGCCGCCCGCCATAGACCCATACGTCGTCCATCAGCGACGGGCCCATGCCACCGCCGCCGGCCGAGTGGCAGCCGGAACAGTTATAGGCCTTGTAGAGCTTCATGCCGGTAATGACGGCAGCGGGATTGTCATAATATTGCGCGGCCCGCGGATCGTCGGTGACAAGCGCAGTTTCGGTGCCCGGGGTGATCCCACTGTCGATCACGCCTTGGTGATCCGGCTGCTCGGCAGGCATTCCTCCCTTGTCCGCCTTGTGGCAGGCGGCCAGCCCCAGGAGCGCGAGTGTGATGATGCTAGTTGGGAAGCGCAAAGACATACAATGTCCCTCCCGCGGTGGTTTTCTTGGGGAGATCGCTCATCGCGTTGACCATGCCAAGCGCTGCCGATCCGTCGCGCGGATCGACCGGGCCCGAGACCACCGCGCCGGCCCAGCCACCCACGCCCGACAGCACGGCGACATATTGATGACCGTCGGGGCCGCGATAGCTGATCGGCTGACCGATGATGCCGCTGTCGACCTTGTATTTCCACAGCTCCTTGCCGGTGCGCGCGGACACAGCCTTGAACCAGCCGTCCATCGTTCCGTAGAAGACCAGGTCACCACCCGTGACGACCGTCCCCGACCAGATCGGCAGATCCTCCTTCACCTCCCAGGCGGGCCGGCGCATCACCGGATCCCAGGCGGTCAGAACCCCGCGATTGCCACCGGGCCCCGGCTTCATATGCACCTCTGCACCGACATAGGGCGTGCCCGAGATGTAGTTCACCTCGAGGTTCATCCAGTCCATGCACATATTCTCGTGCGGAATGTACATAAGGGCCGTGCGCGGGCTGAAGCTCGACGGATTCCAGTCCTTGGCGCCGCTCGCGGTCGGGCAGATGTTGCGGATAACCTGGCCAAGCTTGGTCTGCTTGGTCGGGTTCACCTTCAGACGGCCGGTGGCAAGATCGACGCCTTCCGATGAGTTGATCGGACCGTAAGGATCGGCGGAGAGCACCTGGCCATTGGTACGATCGACAACATAGACATAGCCATTGCGATCGGGATGGATCAGCACCTTGTGCATCTTGCCGGCAAACGGCATGTCGAGCAGAATCTGCTCATTGACGCCGTCATAGTCATGCTCGTCGTGCGGAGACATCTGGTAGTACCAGCGCGCTGCTCCGGTATCGGGATCGCGCGCAAAAATGCCGGTGGTCCATTTGTTGTCGCCTGGGCGTTGCTCGGCATTCCAAGGCCCAGGATTGCCGCTGCCATAAAGAATCTGGTTGAGTTCGGGGTCATAGTTGACCCAGCCCCAGACATTGCCGCCGCCAATCGTCCAGGCCTGAGCCGGCCAGCTCTTCACGCCGAGATCCTTGCCGCGGTCCATTGCATAGAAGGGCTTGAAGCCCGGGCCTATCAGCACGTCCTTGTCGGGGCCGGTATTATAGGCCTTCCAGGCGACCTTTCCGGTCGCTTCGTCCAGGGCAATGATCCAGCCTCGCACCCCCATCTCGCCGCCCGAATTGCCGACATAGACTTTGCCGTTGGCGACCAGCGGCGCCATCGTCATCGTCTCGCCTTTGTTGATATTCCCGAGCTGGGTCTTCCACGCGGGTTTACCGCTGTTGATGTCGACCGCGATGGTTTGACCGTCGAGCGTGTTGAAGATGAACTTGCCCTTGTCGACGGTGCCGCCGCGATTGACGACGTCGCAGCAAGCAACCCCCTGGGCGGCGGGCAACGGTTTGGGCGCGTAACGCCATTTTAGCGGCGCGCCCGGCTTCGTCAGATCGAGTGCGTAGACCAGGTTGGGAAAGGCCGTGACGACATACATCGTCCCGCCCGCTACGATAGGCGCCGCTTCCTGGCCCTTGTTGACGCCAAGCGAAAAGCCGAACACCGGACGAAGCTTCGCGACATTGGCGGGATTGATCTCGGCCATCGCCGAATAGCGAGTCGCCGCATAATTCTTGGCGGGCATCGTCCATTGCCCGTCGTCGGCGGGAGCAAGCCTGGGATTGGCGTTGGTACGTCCGGCCGCTGGGGTCGGCGGACTGAGAGCGCGGCCGATCTGCGCTCGCGTGAACACTTCCCCCGCAGGGACGGGTGCGGGAACGGACTGTGCGAGAAGCGCGGCGGGTGCGGATGCCAAGGCTAGCAGGGCGAGGCGTTTCATCATGATCTGTCCAGCGTGTAGAGGTAGTCGGCGATGATCTTCGCCTGGGAAGGGCTGAGCCCGGTCGATGGCATCGCACCGCCCGGTTGCATCGCCTGCGGATCGATCAGCCAGCGGGTCATGACATCCGGGCGGTTTGGATACCGGCCTGCGAGGATCTGCTGGCGTGCTATGCCGGAGAGGGGCGGCCCGACCGTGCCCGTCGCGGTGGCGATGCCAGGGACGACATGGCAGGCCGCGCAGCGCTCGGCGATCAGCGCTTTCGCGGCCGCATGCGGATCGTGGCAGGCTGCGAGCGGCGCCAGGGCGATGGCCGCGATCAACCGGCGCATGGCGGCACCAGAACGAAGGCGACGAGCGTGACAAGGATGGTCACGGTGAAGGTGGCACCAAGGATTACGCCCCACAGCGCAACGAAGCGTGTGCGGCCGTGGCCGATGTCGGCGAGATGCCGGGTGCCTCCGCTCATTTCTTGTTTGACCTCGGCGAACTTGCGCCAAGCGACCAGCCCAGAGGCCGCTGCGATCAAGGCGCAGATAATCGACACGCCGACCGCAGCCAGCGGATAACCGGGCTTGGGCTCGGCCCAACGTATATCGCCTGGGAAGCATGCCCAGCTTGTCATCGCAAAGCCGGCGGTCAGCTGCGTGAGCCAGGCGAGCGGACCTGCCATGAGGATGAAGGCGGTCAATGGCGCGGCCAGCTTGTCGGCATGCGGGGCCGGATGATGGCTGAGACCACCTGTGCGCTCACCGCTGTTGCTGCGCCCGGTCATAGCCCGAACCCGAGATAGGGGGTCAGATAATAGGTGGTGAACACGAATAGCCAGACGATGTCGACGAAATGCCAGTAGAGCACACCGACCGACACGACGATGCGCCGGCGTGGCGAGAAGAAGCCTGCTGCCGTCCAGCCGAACATCGTGAGAAGAATGACGAGCCCGATCAGGACATGGGCCATGTGGAAGCCGGTTGTCGTGAAATAGAGCGAGGCATAGGGCGACGTGGCGAACCGGAACGACTTGCCCGCCCATTCATGCATCTGGATCGCGGCGAACGCGGCCCCAAGGACGAAGGTGATACCGAGACCGAGCAGCGTCTGGAGTTCGTTGTTCTTCTCGACTCCCTTCTCGGCCCATAACGCCGTGAAGCTCGATGCGAGCAGCATGATCGTGCTTGGGATAGCGGGGAAAAGAGCCGGACGGGGTTCGAGCACCCAGCCCGGCTGCGCGGTCGCGGCGCAATAATAATAGCTGAACAGCAGATAGCCGAACAAGCTCGCTTCGGACGCGACGAGCATCAGCACGCCCGACCAGCCCATGCCCTTCCGGCCGATTGGACCGACCGGAAGCCGGCTAGGCTCAGCCAACACCTGCTCAACCATCGACCCGCTCCTCGATGCGCTCAAGCAGGCCGGCCCGGGGCCATACCCAGAGTAAAAGAGCCGCTGCGGCGCCGACACCGCCGATGGCGACGATGATCCAATATTTGAGCAACAAGCCGACAAACAGGATCGCAAGACCCAGCGTGAGCAGGAACGGTGCGTAGCTGTCCTGCGGCATTTCTGCGATGCGCTCGGGCTCGGCATCCATCGCGCTTGTCAGGATCGTCTCCTTGCCCTGATCGAGCGTCATCCCGCGATCGAGCGTCGAGCGCTCTTCGCTTTCGTCGATCCGGCCTTCCCAGAGCGGATGGCGCGAGGCGACCGTCGGAATTACCGCGAAATTATAAGGCGGCGGTGGCGATGAGGTGGTCCATTCAAGGGTCGGTGCATCCCAGGGATTGCGCCCGGCTACCGTTCCGTTCCGCCAGCTCTTCCACACGTTGATGAAGAACAGCAGCACCCCAATCGCGAAGACAAAGCTCCCGATCGAGGTGATCAGGTTGAGCGTGTTCCAGCCCATGCCTTCCGGATAGGTGTAGATGCGGCGCGGCATGCCCAGCAGACCGGTGAGATGCATCGGCAGGAAGGCGAGGTTGAAGCCGAGAAACATCGTCCAGAAGTTCCAGCGGCCGAGACGCTCGTCCATCATCCGGCCGGTCATCTTGGGGAACCAGAAATAGACCGCGCCGACGACGGGAAAGACGTTGATGCCGATCAGGACATAATGGAGATGAGCCACGACGAAATAGGTGTCGGTCAGTTGCCAGTCGACCGGAACGCTGGCGGTCATGAACCCCGAGACGCCGCCGATGACGAACAGCAGGATCATTGAGGCGAAGAATCGGGAAGCGGTCGTGATTACCGGCCGTCCAGTCCATATCGTCGCGAGCCAGGCGAAGACCGCAACCGCGCTCGGTACGGTGATGATTATGGACGCGCCCGAGAAGAAGCTGAGCGAAAGCCCCGGCAGGCCGGTCGCAAACATATGATGCACCCAGACACCGAAGCCGAGGATCATCGTGGAGACGGTCGACAGCGCTACGAGCGAATAGCCGACGAGCGGGCGGCGGCAAAAGACCGGCAGGCCGTCCGACACCATTCCCATCGCCGGCAGCACGATCGCGTAAACCCAGGGATGGCCGAACAGCCAGAACAGATGCTGCCACAACAGCGGTTGACCGCCGGCGGAAGGCTGGAAGAAGCCAGTACCGAACTGCCGGTCCATCCACAGCAGGAAGAAAGCGAGACTGACGGCGGGGACGACGATCAGATTGGCGGCGCTCGCGGTGAGCGTACCCCACACCATGATCGGCAGCCGGTTGATCGACATGCCTGGCGCGCGCGTCTTGAAGCAGGTGACGAGGAAGTTCGCGGCACCGACCGACGTCGAGATGCCGAGCAGGATCATCCCCAGGCCATAGAAATCCTGGTTGAGCCCCGGGCTGTACGCCTTCTCGGCATAGGGCACGTAATTGAACCAGCCATCATTCGGTCCGGCACCGACGACAAAGCCCGCGTAGAGGAACAGCGCAGCCGCCAGGTAAATCCAGTAGCTCAGCGCATTCAGCCGCGGAAAGGCCATGTCCCGGCTGCCGAGCAGCAGCGGCCATAGGTAATTGGAGAAACCCGACAGCACGGGCGACGCATAAAGGAAGGTCATCGTCATCCCGTGCGTCGAGAAAAGCTCATTATACTGATCGGGCGTCAGCAAATGGAGATTGGGGCCGGCAAGCTGCAGCCGCAATACCAGCGCCTCGATTCCGCCGATCGCGAGCAGCACGAAGGCCGTCACGATATAGCGGATGCCGATCTGCTTGTGATCGACGCTCGACAAGAAGCCGCGCCAGCCCGGCGGCGTCTCCCAGGTCGCGTGGAGGCGCGCGCGCAGGATATCATTGTCGTCACCAATCTGTGGGGTGCGAAAGGCGGCCTTCATTGGAGCGTTTCCAGGTAGGCGCGGATATCGCCGAGCTGCGGTCCGCTCAAATGCTGATTGGGCATCAAACTGCCGGGTTTGATCCCTTGAGGCGCCTGGATCCAGCCGGTCAGCGAGCCTGGATTGTTGGGGAGTGTCCCGGCCGCGATCATGCGGCGGCTCATCAGGTGGGTGAGATCGGGACCATAATAGGAGGAGGCGTTGGTACCGCGAACGGCGTGACACAGGCCGCAGCGATATTCGACGAGCGCAAGCCCACGGGTCTGTTCGGGGCTGCGAGGCGGGGGCGCCGTCTGAAGCTGCGCCTGGCGCCAGCGCGCGAAGGCGGCGGGACTTTCGGCGACGACTTCAAACGCCATCTTGGCATGCTGGGCACCACAATATTCGCTGCATTGCCCCCGATATCGTCCGGGCTGAGCGGCCTGCAACCAGCTCTGGTTGGTCTGGCCGGGGATGACATCGGTTTTCCCTGAAAGCTTGGGCACCCAGAAGCTGTGGATCACGTCCTGACCATGCAGGCGCACCAGCACGGGGATCCCGACAGGTATGTGGATTTCGTTGGCCGTAGCGAAGCTGTCCGACGGGAGCGCGCCCTCATAGCGGACTTCCCACCACCACTGATGCGCGGTTACATCGAGGACCAGGCCCGGATTGTCGGGCGGAACCGCGACCTGCGCGAGAGCGGCCATCGTCCAGACAAGGGTCATGACCAGCGGGACTGCGGACAGCATCAACCCCACAGTGATCCACCGCAGTCCGCTCTGGTCTTGCCGTGCGAGCGGTGTGGCGACTGTCTCCGCTGCCCCGCCATGGGCCTTCGACCGCGCGACGCCGACCCACAGCAGGACAGCGACGATCACGCAGACCAGGATCGATATGCCGAGGGTGAACCATGTCAGCGGTACCGTCGCTGCAGCCCGCTTGCCCGCACTTGTCAGAAAGGCAAGCGGCGTCGCGCTCATGCGGCCCTCGCACCGTCGATCGCGCGCCAAGCCAGGCGGAAACTGCGCGTCCCTACCCAGAGAAACAGCAGGCAACCGGGCACCCACATCAACGCGCCACCGAGCTGCTGATCACTCAGCGGCGTGAAACCCCAGGCTTCGGTCGTGAAATAATGCGGAGTGAACATTGCGTGACGGGAAAGTGTCAGCACCGCGCCCAGCATACCCATCTGGACCGAGGTGATCGTACCCGCAGCCAAGGTGGAAAAGCCACTGCGGGCATCATGGTTGAGCAGACTTGCCCAGAGCCAGATTCCCGACCCGAAGAGCGAAACATGCATTGTCCAGTAAATGGCGTCCGACGTGAACGTGGCGGCATATGGCGCGGGCATATGCCAGAGCCACAGAAGCACGAAGAAAAGCGCGGTTGCCGCCCAGGGTTCCCCGCGGACGCGCGGCAGGCCGGCGGCGAGCAACGGTGCCGCGATGAGCAGCAGGATCATGTGCTGCCCGACTCTGGCGGAGAAGAGGGAGACCGAAAGCGCGCACAGTGGGGAAATGAAAGCCGCCGCCGCGGTGGCCCACCCTGAAATTGCAAGCGTCGCGGACTTGCCATGGCGGTGCATCCAAGCGGTATGGAGCGCGGCGGCCAGCAGAAGCGCAAGGATCAGAGGAGGATCGATATTGAACCGATCCAGCAGACCGCCGGGCACCGGCGGGGCTCCACAATAGGGCTGAATTGGTGCCATCCAGGCATCCCCTCTCCCGCCTGCCAACGTGCCAGGGAGCAATTTTGTTCCAACCATCATCATGGGTTAGTCAGCTTCGAAGGCCCTTGAGGCCGCCTCGACGACCTCATTGTCCTGATCGACCGTTCCGCCGCTCGCTCCGACCGCGCCGATCACTGTGTCGCCGTCCCTGATCGGTACGCCGCCGCCGAAGATCACGATCCTGTCACGGTTCGTGCTGTCGATGCCGAACAAAGGTTTGCCTGATTGCGCCATCTTCGCGAGATCGTCGGTCGCCATGTCAAACGCCCTCGCAGTGAAGGCCTTGTTGATCGCAATATCGATGCTGCCGAGCCAGGCGCCGTCCATGCGTACATGGGAAATGAGGTTGCCCCCGGCATCGACCACCGCCAGATTGTACGGAACGCCGATCGCCTCAGCCTTGGCTTCGCCTGCCGCGATAAGGCGGCGTGCATCATGAAGCGTGAGCGTTTTAAATGTTGAGGGCATTGCCGAACTCCGATTGAAGAAACGAACCCTCGCAAAACGTCTGAGCAGCAAATCGGATCGTCGCGATTCCAGATTGTCGGCGGCTCAGACCGGCGGCCCTGATGTCGTCTGTCACGCACCTTTGCTTGGTCTGCCGGTTAATCCGCACCCAGACCGTGAAGCCCGGCATTGTATTCATGAATGCCGGTGTTGAGGCGACGCCCCTCTGATCCGCGCGAAACCTCTAAGGGTTTCGCGCATATTCGCATCACTCAAGCTTTCGTCGCAGCTCGACATGTCCGGTCAGATCGCCCTTGCTGACCACGAGGCCAGTAATATGAGCCTATCGACCGGTTCTCGAACCCAATGTCACCCAATAGGCGCCCGAGTGTCGATCCCGGTACTCGCATCGGTCTGAGGCTTCGGTGGAGGCACGCCGCGGTCGCGATAGGACCGCAGCTCGGGCTGGCCGACTGGCGTGGGATGCTGCTTCAGCCGCGTGATCATCCGTTTCATCTGCGCGATCTCTCTGATCTGCGCGTCGATTATTCCATCGGCTAGGCGTCGGACCTCCGGGTCGCGGATATGGGCTCGCTCGCTCGTCATAATGGCGATCGAATGATGAGGGATCATCGCCTCGATGTAGGAAAGGTCGTCCACGGTTTCCTGGCTACGAACCAGCCAGAGCGCGATGGCGAACAACACAGCGCTTCCGGCCATGATCGCCATATTGAGCCAGCGGACGGGGTACATTTTCCACATGAACGCCATCATCAGCGCCGCCATCGTCGCGCCCATGAGGAGCGCCATCCAGGCACGAGTCTGGCTGAACTCGACATGCGATAAAAGATAGGTGTTGAGATACATCAGGCCGAACATCACGATGGTCGACGTGATCACCATGATTGCAAATCGGCCATAGCCCATTGCCATCGCTGCATGCTTTTCGGGGCGCATACCTAATCTCCCGTTGGGATCCTGATTGGCGGACATCGGGGCAACTTCCGTCGACCACGGGCGTTCCCCCAAAATATCGGAGGACGATATTTCTCATGCGTTCTTCAATTTCGGCCGTGCGGTGAGCGTAGCAGCAGCTTGGGCAATATCGTTGGCTGGGTGGGCCACGGCACCGACAATGCTAGCGGTATAGCGATGAAGTGGCGGCTTTGACGATTTCGATTCGAACTGACGTTGCCGAAGACGATCCTGATCATGACCCCAAATCGAGCCGAGGCGGGCCGCTTCATTGTTCCGATCAATCAGCGCGCGCGTGACTGGATCATCTGCCGCTCGTGCGTCATCGTCAGCGACTGCAGCGATCGCTTGACGACATGGTCGATCTGCGTAGCCGCGGGTCCTTTGAACAAGGTTGGTGCTCGCTCGGCCAGCGCATCGAGCACCGCCAGCAGCCTGATCTGCACTTCGACGATGTTGCTCGCATCGCGGCTGATCGGATTGAAGAAACTCATAAATAGGTCGGGAACGTCCAACTCCGGAGCGTGGATGTTCTGGAGCGCTGAGGCATCGCGATCATCAAACGCGTCGGCGAATGCCAACAAGACGCGGAGGCCCGCGCCGAGCACTTCGATCGCTGTACCCGGATCGTTGACCGCCGGAGACAGCGCGCGCGATGCGATTTCCGACAGGACGATAATGCCAAACCGCGGATCCTGCTCATATTCGCGGTCGTCGGCCACGGTCACGCAGTCGCGCAGATCGTCCAGGATCTGTTGCTCAGCGGACGGAAAGACCTGCAACACCGCTCGGGTCGGATGCACCAGCGTGCCGGGCATCGCCACGATGTGGACCTTCAAGCCATGATGCTCTGCAATCGAATCGAGCTTCGCGGCATCGATGTGAACGATCACACCGCAGCGTGCGGCATGGATAGGGCAGGCCTCACCCGGAATGGCAACCGCGGGCTGGGCGCCAAGGCGCGGCACGCGGCCCGCGTCCCGAAAGGCGGGCAGGGCGGCTTGTTCGACCCTGCGGATCGTGTCCCCGACGCGGCCGAACTTGCCGAGTTGCTCGATCCATCTCAGCAGGGTCGCGACGATCACCAGCAACACGATCAACGTCGCGCAAAACAGGATGATCCGGCCTTTGCCGTTGTAGATACCGGCGGCAAGGCCGATGACGCCGACGATGCTGAACAGGAAACTGCCTACAAAGGTGGCCAGCGTGTTCTGGGCCACGGGGTCTGCCAGAAGCAGCTTGGTCGATCTCGGCGTAACATTGGAGGTCGCAGCAGAATAGGCTGCCACCATGATCGACAGCGAGAACGTCGTCACCGCCAGCATGCTGGAGGCCAGGATGTTGAGGATATGATCGACCGACCCGGCCGCCAGCGTCAGCTTGGGATCATAGGGTAGATATGGTCCGACGAATGCGGCGAGCAATGCGACGAAAACAGCGGCACCACTGAAGAGTGATGCCCTTACCCAGATTTGCTTCCGGAATTGTCGAAGGAGCCAAGCCGTTCGGCCCAGGAAGGAAACGCTGTTGTCACGCATCGACATACTCCACCTTCAGCGATGCGGGCGGCGACAGAGCATTGTTGCCGCCGGCCAATCTTCGCGCTCGCGGCGCCGATCGCCGTGTAACGACAGCCCGGCGGGCGCCGCGCGCCCGCCGGTTTCGCTGGCGGCTCACTTACATTTAGCGTCTCGGTCGATCGCGCGGCCAGCGAGCGCGCCCCCGGCCGCGCCCAACAGCGTGCCCAGTGTTTCCGAGCCGCCCGGGGCAATGACATTGCCGAGCACGCCGCCGGCAATTCCGCCGACGATCAGGCCGGTCGTTCCGTCGTTCCGGCGGCAATAATATCGACCGTCCTGGCCGCGATAAATACGATCATTCCGGCTAAGGCGTCGCTCCCGATAGCGCCGATCCTCGCGATAATATCGACCGGCGTCATAGCCGCCATAGGCCGGGTCAGGGCGATTATAGTCGTAGTTCCGGTAGGTCGAGTCGACGCGATGTCGCCCGCCGCCATCGCTCATGCACCCGGAGACCAAGGTCGATGTGGCCAGCAGGCCGATTGCGAGCAGTCGCATCATACACTCCTTCATGTTCTGGTGTCCTGTTCGAATGCCTCAGGGCGGCAATCGTTGCGTCGTCGCGACAAATGGGGGCAGCTCCGGCGAGGGGCTCGACGCCCCTGATCGCGAATCTAATCGTTTTCTATCGCTCGCGACGGTCGCGTGAGATGTCGCTGTCGCGCTGAGTGCGAAGGCCCTAGGACATGGCTTCATGATCCACGGCATCATCATCACACCATTCGATGCGGCTTCGATACTGATCGTTCTCGCTGCGGTCCTTGGCTATCTGAATCATCGCTTTTTCGGTCTACCGCCGTCGGTCGGGCTGACCGTCATGGGCGCGATCGCCTCGCTGATCGTCGTCGGACTGGACAGGCTATGGCCGGAGGGCGGCCTGAGCGGCGAGATCGTCGGCTTCGTCGCCGGAATCGATTTCCATGCGACACTGATGGGGGGCATGCTCTCCTTTCTGCTGTTCGCCGGCGCATTGCACGTCGACTGGAGCGAGTTGCGGCGGGGCCGCTGGCCAATCCTTATCCTCAGCACGATCGGCGTTCTGCTTTCGACGGTGATCGTCGGCGGCGGATTTTTCTTCCTGTCTGGCCTGCTCGGACTGACGATGCCGCTGCCCTGGTGCCTGGTGTTCGGGGCTCTGATCAGCCCGACCGATCCTGTGTCGGTGATGGGTATCCTGATGCGCGCCAACGTCACCCCGATGCTCGAGGCCACGGTCGCCGGAGAAAGCCTGTTCAACGACGGCGTCGGCGTCGTCATCTTCGCGATCATCCTGGCGACAGCCTTGGGAAGCGAGCCGTTTTCGGCGGCGCACGCCGCCAGCCTCTTTTTCATGGAAGCGGGTGGCGGTGTAGCGCTTGGTCTGCTGATTGGGTGGGTCGCGTTCAGAGGAATGCGCTCGATCGATGACTATAAGGTGGAAGTCATGATCAGCCTGGCCGCGGTCATGGGAGGATATGGCGTGGCGAGCTGGCTGCATGTCAGCGGGCCAGTCGCGATGGCGGTCGCCGGCCTGGTCATCGGGAACGCCGGATTCGCCCATGCGATGAGCGACACGACCCGGGATTATCTCGTCAAATTCTGGGCGTTGATCGACGATATTCTCAATGCGGTGCTTTTCCTGCTGATCGGACTGGAGGTCGTGACCATCCCCGCCGATATGCGCTTCATCGCGTTGGGCCTGTTGGCTATCCCCTTGGTCCTGCTCGCCCGGACCGGCTCGGTTGTCGGACCGCTCTTGCTCCTCCGCCCGTTCCTGTCGCTCGGGCCGCTCGCGCCGGTCACGCTCATTTGGGGCGGACTGCGCGGCGGCATTTCGGTCGCCCTCGCCTTAGGGCTTCCGGAAAGCCCAGCCCGGTCGATTGCGTTGACCGCCACCTATACCGTTGTCATCTTCTCTGTGATCGTGCAGGGCGGCAGCATCGCGCGGGTTCTCGCCTGGTCGGCCAGGCGGCATGCGTCGGACTGAGCCGCACGCGCCGACCGTGGAAGCAATGCAGCATTCCCGCATGACAAAGGGTCAGCCTGCGCGGGGCAGCGCATAGGCGACGACCGCATCGCCGATCGGCGTCTCCATGAAATGATGGCCGCCGGCCACGATCACGACATATTCCCGGCCACCAGCCTCATAGACCATCGGCGTCGCCTGACCGCCGGCGGGCAGCGTGTCCGACCAGAGCGTCTTGCCCGTCTTGAGGTCGATCGCCCGGATCAGGTTGTCGGTGGTGGCGGCTACGAAGATAACACCTCCGGCCGTCACCACCGTGCCGCCATTGTTCGGCGTGCCGATCGTGAACGGCAGCATCGAAGGTATGCCGAAGGGACCGTTGGTGCGCGCCGAGCCAAGCGGGCGGTCCCATATCGTCTTACCCGTCGCGATGTCGATCGCCCGGATCCCGCCATAGGGCGGTTGCTTGCAGAGCATGCCGGTGAGCGGCATCCGCCAGCCGGCGTTGACATTGATCGCATAGGGCGTGTGGGCCTGAGGATCGCCCGCACCTTCGGCGCCGCCGATCTTGCCGCGGGCCTGATCGCGCGGAGTCCAACCTTTACGATTCGCCTCCGCTCGGGGCACGAGGCGGACATAATTGGGCATATCGTTATAGTTGGCGACGATGATGCCGCGGCGCGGATCGACCGCTACGCCTCCCCAGTCGGTCCCGCCGTTATATCCGGGATATTCGATTGAATGGCGGTCGCTTTCCGGCGGGGTGTAGAAGCCCTTGTAGGAAGCTTTGCGGAACTGGATGCGGCAGATCATCTGATCGATCGGCGACATGCCCCACATATCCCGCTCGGTAAGTGCCGGCTTGCGCAAGGTCTGCCACAGCGAAACCCGCTGGAGCCGCGCGCGCTGGGCTGGCTCGACCCCGCCGCCGGGCGCCCTGATCAGGCCGACCGGCGTCAACGGATGGCCCGTGCGGCGGTCGAGGACATAGATGTCTCCCTGCTTGCTGGGCAAAACCAGCGCGGGGATACCGCGATAGTCGATGAGTGTCGCCTGCGCGCCGAAATCATAATCCCAGACATCGTTGCGAACGGCCTGGAAATGCCAGCGCGGTTTCCCGGTTTTCACGTCGAGCGCGACCAGCGATGTGGCAAACCCATTCTCCTGGGGCCGGCGCAGGCTGCTGTAATAATCGGCCGAGGCGTTGCCCATCGGCAGGTAGACGAGGCCGAGCGCCTCGTCGCCCGATGCCGCCGTCCACATGTTCGGGGTACCGCGGGTCCAGATCTGGCCGGCGGGCGGCACACCGGTGATGTCGGGGCGCATCATGTCCCAGGCCCAGCGCAGTTTGCCGGTCACCGCGTCGAAACCTTCGATGACGCCCGAGGGCGCCCAGCGATCCTGTCCGTCAAGCACCTGATGACCGACAACGACAACGCCGCGGACGATCGTCGGCGGAGAGTTGATCGAGACATAGCCATCGCGAACCTGGCCCATGCCGGTCTTGATGTCGGCTTCGCCATTTGTGGCGAAATCGGAGCAACGCCGGCCGTTTCGGGCATCGATGGCGAACAGGCGTGCATCGAGCGTGCCCCAGATGATCCGGGCGGCGCACGGCGCCGTCGCGGGGACGTCGGGCACCTGGTAGAAGCTCACGCCGCGGCAGGCGGCGGTGTAGGGGATCGCTTTGTCGGAGACCCGCGGATCGAAGCGCCAGCGCTGTTTTCCGCTCACCGCATCATAGGCGACGATCATGCTCTTGGGCGTACAGACGTAGAGCGTGTCGCCAATCTTCAGCGGCGTGTTCTCGGCGCCATAGGTCTTCCTGATATCCGGGTTGGACGGCAGATCGCCGGTGTGGGCGAGCCAGACCCGTTGGAGCTTGCCGACATTGTCGGGCGTGATCTGGGCCAATGGCGAGAAACGGCGCGCGCTATAGGACCCGCCATAAGCCGGCCAGTCGGCACCGGCTGCCAGGGGCGAGGGATCCGCCATCTCCGCGCGGCCGAGCGGCAAGGCGGCCATGACCTGGGGAGCGGTGAAATGTCCAATGATAGCGAAGCTAACGACCGCGACGAGGATCACAGCGGCTGTCGAACCCAGCGCCGCTATCCAGCGGCGCGACGCGGTTGTCATCGTCGGGCGGACGAGGATGGCGGCAATCAGCAGCGCCAGGGGAGCGATTATGCGAGGCACCAAAGCCCAGCCATTGGCACCCACCTCCCAGAACGCCCAGCCAAGAGTCGCAACGAAGATCGCCATATAGAGCCAGATTCCAAGCTCGCGTCGGCGGATCAGCAGCGTACCGGAGGCGAGCATCGCGATCCCGGTGAGGAGGTAGTAGAGCGACCCGCCTAACATGGCGAGCCACGCCCCCCCGATCGCCAAGACAAGGCCAATGAGGGCGATCATCGCGCCGAGGATCAGCGGCGCGATGAGGCGGTGTCGGGCCATGTCTGAGGCGTTCACTTCTTATACTCCCGGGAGCGGTAAAGGCACAATCGCGAGACAGGTCCGCAGTTCCTGAACCTATCCCATTTTCCCGCTGCGGAACCATCGACCGACCATGGTCATGCGGGTCAATTCACAGCCACAATCGCGACATCGGGCATGGTCCACACCTGACGCATCGGTGGTCACCTTGCGGGCGGCGTTATGTTTGCCCAGGTGGCAACCCGGCGTTGGGGCCGGACGCCCGCCCGCCGATCGATGTGGCCGCGTATTACTGCTGTCTGACGCGGAACCAATCGCGGATTCGTCGACGTCATTGTCGGAAAGGATTTCCATGATGGCCTTGTCACGCGCCAGCATTCGCCTGATCGTAAGTGCGGCACGATGGTCGCCGCGTATCGGGGACGAAACGCGCGCCTGATCCGAATTGCCGGTAATATTCGGCCATGGAATGCGGGAATACCGGCCGGGGCAATCGACCTCGAGCAGCGATGAGTTTCAATCTGATATAGCATAGGGTCAATAGAGCGGCTGATGCGCTGATATAATAAAACATAATCTCCTCTGGGCCATGGAGCGCTCTCAAAGCGGTCCTGATTCTGGATAGGATATTTATATCGTAATACGATATAAATATCAAGGATGGGATGTTCCTCAGGCGCTGAGGCGCGCCGGAGTCGGCCTATTTTGATCGTCGAGCAGGCCCCGATGAGCGGACGATTGCAATCAAGGAATCAAGGAATCAAGGCCGTCGCGGGTCAGTACTCCTTTGAATAGCGCAGGCTGACGTTCGAGCCACCGAACGAGCCGGTCTGACTGAGAATGCTCAGCGCTTTCGATATGGCGACTTCGATCTGGGTCGCCGTGAACCCACGCGCGTCGGTGATGATCTCCACATAAATGTCATTCGAGATATATTGTCCGGCGGCGAGCGCGGTACCGCGTCCCGCGGTCTTGTCGGCGCCCAGCACGCGCAGCCGGTCGATCCCCGACGCCGAACGCAGCTTGCCCAGCGGATTGAGCCCGCCACCCGATCCGCGCAGCGAATTGAGCGCGGCGGCGAGCTGGATCGCCTGGGTGGGCGACAGCGAGGTCACCGAACTGCCGAACAGCAGTCGTGACAGGACCTCGTCCTGCGGCAGCGTCGGAGTCGAGGTGAAGGCGATCAGCGGGTTGAGCGCATGGCCGCCGATATTGATCGTGGCGCTCACGCCCTCGACGCTGGTCGTGGCCGAAAGATCGAGCTGCGGATCGTTGACCGGTCCACCTTCGAACCGTACCTCGCCATCCTCCGCAAGGTCGAAACGCCGCCCGGCGAAGCTGTACGTGCCGCGCACCACCGATAACCTGCCAGTGACCCGCGGATCGCTGGCGCTCCCGCGGACCCTCAGATCGGTTGCCCATTCCGCTTCCAGTCCCATGCCGCTGACAAAGATCTTGTTGTCCGCACGGACCCGTATATCGAGCTTCCACATGCTGGGCAGACCGCCGGCATCCACCTCTCCGGGCTTGGCAGCTTGATCGGTGCGACGGCGGACTCCGGTCAGTTCGGGGACTTCGGCAGCACCCTGGCGGATGATCTGATAGCGTGCCTCGGGGATGGTGAGCTCTCCTTTGATCCGAGCGCCGCCCGCCTTGCTGTTGGTGATCGCTATTGTCCCGGAAACGGTGGCGCCAAGGGCATCGCTGCGCGCGAGCTGGGCGCGGTGCAGCTCCGCCTTGAGGTCGATGGGGAAGCCTCGCGCCGCATCGAGACCGATGGCGCCGCTGGCGCTGATCGTTCCGCTGCCCGCCTTACCCGTGAGCGATGCGATCTGCAGCGATGACTGCGTGAAGCGACCATCGACCGCGATGCCTGAAATCACGGTGCCATAGGTCTCATTCTCGTAGCGCAGCGCATTCGCACGCACCACGCCGTTCAGCGTAGGGGTGTCGAGCCGGCCGCCGAAATCGGCACCGAGCGCGACCGAACCGCTCACCGTCTGCCCGGCGACCCCGGTCAGGGTCCACAACACGTCGGCGGGGCCATTGTAACGGATCCCGCCTGACAACGGCGCGTCGAACAGCCGCTCCGAGAGCGTGGCGCCAGGGCCCAGCGGGGCAAGCCGTGCCTGAAGCCGCCCGACGATACCGCCACCGCGCCGGATCAAGGCCCGGATATCACCGCCGCCGGCATCGAGGGTGCCGAGCATCGCGATATCGACCGGTGCCGAGACGACATAGGCGGCCGTACGGGTGAAACGCGCGATATCAAGGCGGGCCCGTGCCGTCGGAGCGGCGGCACCCGCGGCTAGGCGGTAGTCAACGGTCCCGGTCGCCCGGCCACCAAGGCCGAGGCCGGGCAGGAAGGCTTGCGCGATCGAGACATCCATGTCGGACAGACGCGCATGGAGCGTGGTGCCGGCCCCATAGCTCCCGCTCAATTCGACCTTGCCCTGCGGCACGATCAGCGTAACCGGCTGCAGCGTCCAGCTCGCTCCGGCCTTGGTCGCGACAGCGGGCGCGGCGAGCGAGAAGGCGACGCCGTTGGCGCGGCCCTTGGCATTGGCGACAACCCGGGTGGGAGCAAGCGCTGCCTGCAGCTGAATATCGAAGGGCACGCCGCTGCGACCGCCGGCGACGAGCGCGACCTTGCCTTGGCCAGCCGCATAGGTGACGCGGCCTTGCGCCAGACTCAGCATCGCTTCGCCCTGACGGACATCCTGCAGCGCGAACCGGCCGGTGACCGATGGCCCCTTGTCCGCCAGGATTGCGCTGGCGGTCACGCTGCCCGACCCGATCGCGATGGGACTATCGCCGGGGATGCGGGCGGCGCTGGCGGTGACGGCGAGATCGGCACGTTGATCGGCGCCCGCTGCCGTCAAGCGCACGGTGCCGTTCAGTCCCGATCCCGCCAGTGTCAGCGTGCCGGCAAACGGTCCGGTCGGAGCCTGGACCAGCCTGCCCCGGAGATCGACTCCCGCGAAGCTGGCCCTGTTTACCTCGATGGCAAGCGGTCCGCGCCCGCTGCGCACAAGCAGGTCAGCGTGGAGCGGGCCATAGGCCGACCGTGCGCTCGCGCGCACCGCATAGCCGGCGGGAACGCCGCGCAACTCGGCGTTCAACTCACGCAGATCGACCCCGAGACCAGGCTGCGTCGCCTTCAATCGGACGAGCGGGCGTTCTAACGTGCCCGAAGCTGTGACGGTGAGCGGGCCATAGAGCTTCGACATCGCCTGCGCGGTGAAGACGATCCGGCCAGTGTCGACATTGTACCGACCCCCGCCGCTGGTGATCGCGAAGCCGGGCGCGGTCATCCGAAGGCCGGTCAGCGACGCCGTGCCATTCTGGTCGAAACCGAAGCGCGCGGTGGTCACCGCATTGCCGCCGAGCGTGTCGCGCAAGGTCGCGTTGTCGAGGCTGCGCGTCGCCAGACGGAACACGCCCTGGATGCCGAAGCTGCCCTTGGCGCCCGGCACGAGCTTCGCGTCGGTCACAAGGCGGATCCGGCCGAGCCCGTCAATCCGATAGTCGTTGACCCGGCCCTTGATCGCACCCGTGTAACGGCCTTCGGCCGGATCGACGAGCACGATAGCGGTTGCATCGATCTGCTCGGATTTGAGCTTCAGATTATCCGACATCAGCCGCCCGTTCGACCAAGCGAGGTCCCCATTGACCGCGAGATTGGTGAGCAGTCCGCCGGCCGCAGCGTTGAGCCCCGTCACCCGACGGGCGGTTGCATGTACCGGGATGCGGATGCGATTGGCATCAATCGTCGAGCGTCCCTCGGCGCTCAGACCCTCGACACCCATCGTTCCGAAGCCGATCGACGTTGCCGAAAGCCGATAGGCGATGGCGGGTGTTGCGAACGGCCCATCGATCGTCGCTGCGAAGGCGACGTCGCGCCCGCGGACATTCTCGGCGATCGCGCCGGGAGTCAGCAGGCGTCCCGAAATCTTTAGGCTCCCAAAGCGATTTTGGCCGAGATCGACCAGTCCCGCGCCTTTCACGGCGATCGCGCTCGATCGTGCGGCGAACCGCAGATCGGCACGCCGCTCGCTGAGAGCAGCGGACACATCTAGCGACAGCTTCGGCGCGGTCAGCCGCGCAGCCGGGCCAGTCAGTATCGCGCTAGGCATGGCGTCGCCTTTTAGCGCGAAGCTTCCGTCGCGTGCGGTGAGCGTGAAATCGGCAAGCGCAGCATCGCTGGCGCGGCCCGTCAGTGTTCCGTTCCACGCCTGCCAGTCGCCGCGGCCCTTGAGGATAAGCGCCACCGGCGTGCCGAGTTGCGTATAGCGCTCGATGAGCCCGCCACGCGGAGCGCTCATGGCGGCATCGATGACGAGCCGGTTGGCGGCGGGAACGGCATCAAGCCGCACCGTCAGACTGTCCCCGGCGGTTACGCCCGGACTGGGGAGCGTGCGCGCATTGAGATCAAGGCGGGCGCGGCCGTCGGCTATGTCGACTGAACCGGTCAATCGCGCGATATGGCGTTTGCCGGTGATCGCCGGCGCGATGACGATCCTGTCAATGTTCAGCCGGCTGAGGGAGATATCGATATCGGGCAGCAACGGCGCGTCCGGATCGGCCGGAACGGGTTTGAGGACGGGCAGCCGAAACAGCCGCACGACGGGCGCGGACAGCTCGCGAACATCGATTTTGCCCTGGCGCAGATAGGCGAAGGGCCGCCAGTCGATCGTGACCGCGCCCGCGGACGCGAACACGCCCTGGGTGTCGAAGACGCGAATATTGTGGAGCGTCATCCTGCCATAGAGCGTTCCGTCGATCCGACCGATGTCGACGGCCAGACCGGATTCGGTCCCATAGGGAAGGAACTGGCTGGCGACGAAGCGACGGCCGGGACCGCTGTCAATGGCCAGGAGCAGTGCGGCCGCGAGCGCGGCCAGGACCGCAAGCGCGATGCCGACCCGCTTGGCGATCCGGTGCGAGCGCGGCGTAGCGAGCACATCTTTCTCGGCCATCAGAACGCCTGGCCGATCGAGATGTACAAGGCGATCTTCGATTCACCGGGTTGCCGGTTGATCGGGGTAGCGACGTCAATCCGAAACGGACCAAAATTGGTATAGTAGCGCACACCGATGCCGGCACCGTAGCGAATGTTTTTGATGGACGGTGTGGAGGCTTCGCCGACCCGCCCCGCGTCGAAGAAGGGGACGATGCCATAATCGCCGAAGCGATAGCGCGCTTCAAGCGCGAATTCGGTAAGCGACCGGCCACCGATCGGCTTGTCGTCGATATCCTTGGGGCCTAGCTGCTGATAGCCGAAGCCGCGCACCGATCCACCGCCGCCGGCGTAGAGGCGCCGTGAGGGCGCGATGTCGTCGCGCGCGGCGCCCACGATCGAACCCACCCGCGCGCGGCCGGCCAGGGTCAGCGCGTCGCTGATCGGATAATAGGCGCTGCCTTCGAACAACAGGCGCGCATAGCCGTCGAAGCCCCCTCCCGAACGTTTCTGTGCCTCAGGGCTGAGCCGCCCCGACAGCCGGAAGCCTTTTGTCGGATCGAGCTGACTGTTTGAGCGATCATAGCCGAGCTGGAGCGGGATCGCGGCGATGAAATAGGTGTTGCGGTCGCGAACGAGTGTCGCCGCTTCGAACGGCGTCTCGCGGGTCGCGACTAGTTCGCCGCCAACGCTCCAGGTCCAGCGCTTCTGGAAGATCGGCGTGCTCTGGCGCGAAAGGCTGCCCGACAAGGTGATCGTCTGCGCATTATAGGCGTCGAAATCCTGCCGTGCGACCGAAGCGCCGAGCGCGAAACTGCGATCGCGCTGGCCGGCGTTGGACCGCCGAAAGGTCGTGCCGAGGCTCTGCTGCAGGGTGCCCGCCACCGCTTCGACGGTCAGGGCGCCCTCTGGTGGGAAGAGATTGCGGTGCGTCCATGATCCGGTGAGCTTGATCCCTTCGCCGGTGCCATAGCCAGCGCTCGCGGCCAGCTGGCGCGCCGGACCCTTGGTCTGGCGTACCAGCACATCGACGACCTCGGTGCCGTCTGCCGCCATCTGTCCCGTCCTGACCGGCTCGATCGCGTTGGTTGCAAGCAGGCTAGTTGCAATCAGCGCCTGGCGCAGGTCATCTACCTGTCGGCTGTCGTAGAGCTCGCCTTTATCGAAGCGGCTGATCACGGTCAGATGCTCGGGCGTGAACACGGGATCGCCCTCGGTGCGGATCACGCCGAACCGCGATTTGGGGCCCGAGTTGATCGGCAGCGTATAATCGCCATGATGGTCGCGATCATCGAGCAGTATGTCCCGCTGCCCGACCTCGACAAAGGGATAGCCGGCTTCTGGCAGGCGTAAAGAGATCGCGGCTTCGGCACTCTGCACGTCCGCCGCGACGATTGGATCGCCGGTTTCTAAAGTCAGCGCCTTGCGGGCAAGCGCTGTCGGCTCGGGCGCAGCACCGGTTATCGCGATCTTGCCCAATCGATAGCGCGCGCCCGGCGTTGCGCTAAGCTCGACCGTCAGGCTGTTGGTCGCATTGGGCAGCGTGTCAACCGCGACGGTGGCGATCCCATCATAATAGCCCTCGCTGCGCATCAGCCGCTCGGCGAGTTGGACATCCTCATCGGCGCGCGCGGAGACCTGTGCGGCATTGGCGGCGCGTCTCCCGTCCTTGAGCAAGGCGGAGAGGTCGCGAAACGAGTCGTCTAGGCCGACCGGCTCGAGACCTTTGACCACCAGCGTATAGCGGATCTCGGGCATTTTTTCCGATGCGACGTCGATCTCCGGCGGGGGCTCGGCGTCGAATGTCGCGATCGGTGCGAGCGGGGTAGTCAGGGCCGGATCGGCGGGGAAGTCGGCAGGTCCGGCGATGGCGTCGCCATTCGACGACAATGACCCCGGCCCGGGCGTCGGCACGAACACGAGCGACGGAAGGCTTTGCTCGAAGGCAGGGTCGCTCAGAAGCCGGTCGTCGGATGTATTTTGGGCATGCGCTGTCGACGCCAGCGCGATGCTCACGGTAGAAACCAGCCATGTCGACACTGTTCGCAAGGGCGCCCCTTTTTTCATCGGTCGCCCGCACCGCTCGTCGCCGATATTGTCCTTAATGCTCAAAGGTCGGGCCCCGCCCAGGTTCCCAGCGCCAAGAAATTCCCATGACTTTCCGTCAGGTCGCGCGTTTGGTCTTCGGGAGCGGCACCATGGGCATGAGACAGAATAGTATCGAACTCGGCGCCGTCCTCGTCGGGATCGCCGGCGTGCTGGCGGCGTCGGTGCTCGGTTTCGTTCAGGATCTGATCAGCGGCATCGGACCGGTCGCAGCGGCCCCTGTGCGGATCGTGACATGGGCCATCGCTGGCCTGCTCGTCATCGCGACCATCGGGGCGACCTACCGTTTCGCACCCTATCGCACCAACGCGCAATGGCAGTGGCTCAGTGTCGGCGCCGTCCTGGCGACGGTGCTGTGGCTGCTGGCCACCCTTGGCATCGGGTTCTACGCGTCGCACTTCGCTGGCTATGACGCGACCTATGGCTCGCTGAGCGCGATCGTTGTGCTGATGATGTGGTTGTATGTGTCGGCCTACGCCATCTTGATCGGCGGTTTGATCAATGCTGAGGCCGAACGCCAGACGGCGGTCGACACCACTACGGGTCGGCCCCGGGCGATGGGAGGCAGAGGCGCGACCGTCGCCGATACGAGCGCCGCGCTTCAAGACGCTCCGCACGCCGCGCATCTTTCGGATTGAACCGTGCGCCAAGCGCGGTAGCCGCCCATTGCCAGCAGAGCGAGCCCCAGGAGCGGCCTATCCCGGCGCATTGCAAGAGCGACGCCTGTTGTCAGCAACATGGCATCGACCGGACCGACAGCGGTCATTCCCAAGCGTTTGTGAACGAAGCGCGGGACAAAGCCGGTGGCAAGGGTGCGGATCACGGTAATCTCCCGGTCGTCGATAATTAGTTCGCTCGCGGCTCGTCGAGTAGGCTACTCAGCGGCACGCCTTGACATGGGTTGCCGACGACTTCGTGCCTTCAATCGTTATCGCTAGTCCTTGTCTTTCCATGCTTGTTTTGCTCGGCCCGCTCGCAGTCTACCTTGTGAACCGGCCAATGAGTGACGCTGCGGTTACGGTGGAGCGAGCCACGGCATTTGATGTCTTCATGAGCAGGATTGTGTCCGGTCCTTGGGTGGCGCATGGTTCGAGCTCGCATGCCCAGGGAGCGCTGGGACATTTACGACGGCCACGTCCAACCCTTGTTTAAGCTGTCTGCGCCATGACGCGGATTAGGGGTCGGCAAGTCGTCAAACCCGCGAGCGGATCCGTCGGATCGCTCACTTACAGCTGGAATATCGATCAGAACGGCACGCCATAGTGACCGTAAATCCCCATTCCATATGCGCGATCAAAGGCGGGCATATTTTCTCGTCCGAAGCGGGGTCCGGTCTCGAGCGCCTCTTTCTTTATGCCAACCACATAGCCGCCAAGCTTCTCGTCATAGCGCAGGATCGGCTAAGGAAGCGGATGATATTGCTCACCAATGCCTAGAAAGCCCCCGAAGGACATCACGGCATAGCGAACTTGGCCGTCATATTTGTCGATCATCACACAGTAGATCGAGCCGATCTTCTCGTCGCGTGAGTCATACACGGCGGTGCCGGCGACCTTATCGGACGAAATCGTGCGATCTGTCTCCTCGATGGGTAGGCGGTTCTCGATATTTTCGGGATAATCGGAGCGGGTGACGGTCATGATGATCTCCTAGTCTGCAGACCTTGCCTGATGAGGTGCGAATGCCAAACCGGACGTTGGCCGGAAAATTCGCTGGTCATTTCGAGTGATGCTCGTGATGGGAGCAGATGCGAGACGTCGACGCTCTCAGCCGCCAGTCCCTGATAATTCAACGGTTCGCGGCCTGTATCGTTTCATCGGATTGCCGTTGGCCTATTTAGAGGTTGCTACAACCATCGTTCGCAGAGAAGGCAGTCGCCGCCTGACCCGCGCTTACGACACCCAGGCCGATCAATGTCGTCCGTGGACTCTGCAGGGTCTAGTCGATGTCGAGAGCGGTGACGAGGATATGCGGCATTCCGAATGCTTCCGAGGTGTCCTCGTAGGCGCCCTGATCATAAAGCCGCTCCGCCGCACGCGCTAATGTTTCATAATGCTGGTCCACAAGCGATCCGGTATTGCGGCCCGATATCCATCCGCCCAATTTCATGCAGGCTCCGGTGTCTAGTTCGACCAACACGGGGTCACTGTCTATCATGCCAAGCAATCGGAGATGATCGGGATCCCGACTCTGATGTTCCAAGATAACACGCTTGAACATTTCCCAGCTCCTCTACGATAGCGTTAGGCGATCTGCCGTGATCACATTCCTTAGGTCAGCCCAACGACACGCCATGGTTCGACGGCCAGCCTTGCGATTGATCGGCGGCCGATCGACAGGCCCTGTTTGGGCGGTCTAGTCCTCGTGGCTCACAGGATGCTGCGCATTCACCGCAGGCCGAATGAGGACAGGAAAAGCTGGAGCCACCGTCCATAACGGGGGCGGGAGCTTTCTGCGTACAAGCGACGCCGAGCGGACTGGCGTCGCTCACCTCTGATTCGAAGGCGACATGAGGCATATATATCGGATTACGACATATATGCAATTGTTGGCGCGCTATCCTGGTATCGGAGGTTCTGGCGGGTTGGAAGTTGTTGACCCGGTCTCGAGCTTATTGTGGCGCACGTTGGGCCGTGCAGCGCGGAGCTCTGCAGGAAGGCTATCGGCAGGCCCGACCCGCCGGATGCGCGATGCAGTGTGTTGGAGAATACGGACCAGACTCAGGAAACAAGCCCGCATGGGAAACTGTTCTGTTCACATGTTCTTTGATAACGCCATAGGTCTGTTGCGCGTCATCCTGATGTCAGCGCTGGCCTATGGGTCGCTTATTCTCGTGCTAAGAGCGGCAGGAAGCCCATAAGATCCAGCGAGGGGCGCGCTCGCCAAGGCACGCTTTTACGACGTGCGGTCTGCACCCTTCATTAACCATAAATCGCGATAAGCAATTGTCCCCACGTGAAGAAAATGACCAATATGTCCTTGGAAATTAATGTTTCTGCCAAGATTCAGATGATCGTTGCCGCTTTCTCTCAGGGGCGCTATGAGGAAGCGCTTCGCGAACTCGATCCACTGATGCAGATCGTTCCGGATCAGCCTGCGCTCTATAACATTGCTGGCGCCGCCTATGCGGGAACCGGGCAACTGGAACAGGCGATCACGCGCTACGACAGAGCCATTGCGCTGCAGCCCGATTTTGCCGACGCCTACTCGAATCGCGGCCTCGCATTTCGCGAACAGGGGAAGGCTCTTGATGCCCTGGCCAGCTTTGACATGGCGATCCAGTGCAATCCCGGCCTTGCAGACGCTTATTCGAATCGAGGAATTCTCCTCAACGATTTAGGGCGAACCGCGGAAGCCATCGAAAGCTATGATCGGGCTATCAGCCTGATGCCGATCTTTCCCGTCGCGCTATACAATCGGGCAAACGCGCTCGTCAAACTGAGGCGCTATGAGGACGCGTTGGCCAGCTTCGATCAGGCTATCGCCCAAAAGCCTGACTATGCAGAGGCCCTTTGCAATCGGGGGAACGTCCTGCACGAGTTGGGCCGGTTGAAGGAGGCAGTAGACTCCCTCGATCGCGCTATCGCCATCAAGCCTGACTATGCTGCCGCCTATAGCAATCGGGGCAATGTCCTGCATGAGACCAGGCAACTGGATGTGGCGCGGATCAGTTATGAAAAGGCTATCAGCCTGGTGCCTGACGATGCCGAGACCTTAGGCCGATTGGCGTTCCTGAAAGCGCACATGTGCGACTGGCACACGTTGCGATCGCTCGATATTCCCGCCTTGGGCATTCGGACCGCCGCGATTACCCCCTTCAACATGCTGGCACTCGATGACGACGCCGGGCGACAGCTAAAGCGGTCCAGAAAATGGGCCGAAACCAAATATACTGTCCGGAAAAGACCCTCGTCACGCCCGCGCGCCGCCGACGCTCCGATCCGGATCGGCTATTTTTCCGCAGATTTCCACAATCATGCTACCATGTGGTTAGTCCACTCGCTGTTCGCAGCGCATGACAGAAGCCGTTTCGAAATCCATGCCTTTTCCTATGGGCCCGACCGGCAGGATTTCATGCGGCGCCGCGTGATCGATACAGTCGATCATTTTCACGATGTCCGGTGCCTGAACGACGAGGCGATAGCTACCCGAGCGCAGGCTGCATGTATCGATATCGCGGTGGATCTGAAGGGGTACACACAGGATACCCGATCGGGCATTTTCGCACATGGTGCGGCACCTATCCAAGTCGCCTATCTGGGCTATCCGGGGTCGATGGGAGCGGACTTCATCGATTATATCGTCGCTGACGCGATAGTGATTCCTCCCGATCTGCGGCGGCATTACAGCGAAAAGCTGATATGCCTGCCCGCTAGCTATCAGGTGAACGACGATCGGCGCCCGACGGATGGCAAGCTGACCAGCCGGGCCGATGAGGGGTTACCGGAAGAAGGTTTCGTTTTTTGCTGCTTCAACAACAGCTATAAATTCTCCCCTGATTCTTTCGATGTCTGGATGCGACTTCTCACAAGTGTCGATGGCAGCGTCCTATGGTTGCTGCAGGACAATGAATGGGTCGTCGGCAATCTCCGGCGCGAGGCGCGGGACCGGGGCGTCGATCCCGACCGGATCATCTTTGCTGAGCGCGCTGTGCTGGCGGACCACCTTGCTCGTCATCGACATGCCGATCTGTTCCTCGATACCTTCGCCTGTAACGCTCACACGACAGCCAGTGACGCGCTCTGGGCCGGTGTGCCAGTCGTAACCAAGTTGGGCAACAGCTTCGCATCACGGGTGGCAGGCAGCCTGCTTCATACGGTGGGCTTGCCCGAACTCGCGACCGACAGCGTTGAGGCGTACGAAAGCCTTGCCTTGTCATTGGCATCAGATCCGGCCAGGCTCGGCGTGATCAAGGCGCGGCTGGCGGCGCAGCGCTCAGCTTCCCCCCTTTTCAACACGATGGCGTTCACCCGGCATCTCGAACGGGGTTTCATCGAAGCATTCGATCGACAGCTCCGATCCCTGCCTCCAGATCATATCATCTTGTGACGAGTAAGGCCCTCAGCGAAATTTGATCCAATTTGGCTTATTTCTCCGTAGTTTAATAAAAATGCTGTTGATAGCCTCCCTGTGGGCAAAACAGGAGATATCGATGGCGACCATCACCGGAACATCGGGCAACGATTACCTCACCGGCACAAGCGGAGCGGACACGATTTCCGGCCTTGATGGTAACGATCGGATGATCGGAGGCGCTGGCGCCGACGCTTATGACGGAGGCAACGGGTTCGACTGGGCGAGTTACGAGACGGCAGGGTCGGCGCTGGTCATCGATCTGTACGACGGAAGCCGAAGCACGGGAGAAGCCGTGGGCGACACTTATACCGGTGTGGAGAGCTATGTCGGAACAGCCTATAATGATGTTTTCTGGGCAGGTAGCACGACCACGACGTTTGATGGCGGTCCAGGAGGGGATGATGATGTCGTCAACTACTCGCTTTCCGCCGCAGGCATCACTCTCACTTTTAATCTGACGACCACCACGCAGACGGGCTCTGGGGTCGGAGGTCTCGCTCAGGGCGACGGTTTTTGGGCAATCGACCGTGTGATCGGCACAAGTTACAACGACGTCTACAATCTCAACGGCAACGTTAGCACCGTTACGATAACCGAGGCGTCGGGAGGTGGAACCGACACCATCCAGACGAATCTCAACAGTTATTCATTGGGCGCCAACATCGAGAATCTTACCTTTACGGGGACGGGCAATTTTTCTGGCGAGGGGAATGGAGGAAATAACGTCCTCACGGGAGGGGCCGGCAACGATCTTCTCAGGGGGCAAAGTGGTGCGGATCAACTCATCGGAGGCGGCGGCACCGACACGGCGAGCTATCAGAACGCTGTAGCGGGCGTGACCGTTGATCTGAAAACCGGCGCAAACAGCACGGGCGACGCGGCCGGCGATACCTTTTCAAGTATCGAATGGTTCAGAGGATCGCTCTATGCCGACACCTTCATCGCAAGTTCGGCCGCTGAAGGCTTCGACGGCAACAGCACGGGCGATACCGTGGATTATTCCGGATCTGGTGCTGCAGTTAACGTCAATCTCGTGTCCGGTATGGGAAGCGGCGGCGATGCGACCGGAGATAGTTATGTGAACATCGAACGCGTCAAAGGTTCGGCCTACGACGATGTATATACGATAACCAGTGCACACGTAGTGGTTGAGGCGCCTGGCGGCGGAATCGACGAGGTCCGTACCTCGGCTTCCAGTCTCAGCATTCTCACATTCGCCAATGTCGAAAAGCTGACCTACACCGGCACGGGAAATTTCACGGGCGAGGGCAATTCTGGAAATAACACCATCACCGGAGGATCGGGCAATGACACCCTCAAGGGAGCTAGCGGTGCCGATTATCTTGTCGGTGGCCTGGGGACAGACACCGCTAGCTATGACAATGCCATAGCTGGTGTAACGGTCGACCTTAAGACCGGGATGAACAGCACGGGCGATGCCGCCGGTGATACGTTTTCGGGCATCGAATGGTTCAGGGGGTCCAGTTACAACGATACATTCATCGCCAGCGCGGCGACTGAAGGTTTCGATGGAAACGGGGGCATCTCGGATATAGTCGATTATTCCGGTTCGAGCTCTGCCGTTACAGTGAACTTGGTAAGCGGCTCAGGCAGCGGCGGAGATGCCGCGGGCGATACGTATGCCAATGTGGATGGAGTGAAGGGGTCGGCCAATGACGACATCTTTGTTCTTACCAGTGGACAATTCGCGATTGAAAGTACCGGTGGAGGTGTCGATGAAGTTCAAACAGCTTCCTCTACGTTTGATATCATCAATTTCACCAACGTAGAGAAACTCACGTTCATCGGTAGCGGAAATTTTGTCGCCACGGGCAATTCGGGTGCAAATACGATCACTGGAAAGGCAGGAAACGATACCCTTTCGGGAGCCGAAGGCAACGATACTCTGATCGGAGGAGCAAGCGGGGATCAGCTTAATGGCGGATCGGGTACCGATACTGCGAGCTATGAGACTTCTGTTTCCGCAATTTCCTTGAATATGAAGACCGGGACGCATACCGGCGACGCTGCGGGCGATATCTTCAACAGCATCGAAGCCTTCAAAGGCTCGAACTCCAACGATACGTTTGTAAGCGGTACTGCGTCGGACAGCTTTGACGGCAATGGTGGGACCGACACCGTGGACTACTCCACGTCAGCCGCAGCCGTCGCCGTCAATCTGACCGGGGGCACTGGTAGCAGCGGTGACGCAGCAGGCGATACCTATACCAGCATCGAGAAGGTGATAGGCTCGGCATATGCCGACACGCTGTCGTCAGCAATGTCGGGCGACACCTTGGCCGGCGGGACAGGAAGCGATATCTATGTCGTGGGAGCCAGCGGGATCACTGTCACGGAAGCATCGGGCGAAGGAACCGACGAAATCCAGACGTCCCTGGCCAGCTTCAGCATCGCCGGTATCGCGAACGTGGAAAACCTCTCCTATACGGGTTCAGGCAACTTCGTCGGCACGGGTAGTGCGGGCAATAACGTCATCACGGGTGGTGTCGGAAACGATACCCTCATCGGCGGTGCCGGTGCGGACCAGCTAATCGGTGGCTCAGGAACCGATGCTGCCGACTATTCGGCTTCCGGCTCAGCCGTCACCATAAACCTGACGGCAGCTACGAGTAGCGGCGGCGACGCCGCCGGCGATAGCTTCTCCAGCATCGAAAAGGCGATCGGTTCGAACTATGCCGACTCCCTATCGTCTGCCACCTCCGGGCACACTCTCGCTGGAGGAGCGGGCAATGATATCTATGAAGTCGGGTCAAGCGGCGTCACCGTCGTTGAGGCTTCTGGTGAAGGAACCGACGAGGTTCAGACCGGATTGTCGAGCTTGAGTATTGCCAGTTTCGCCAACGTGGAGAATCTGACTTACACGGGTTCATCCAGCTTCACTGGAACTGGAAACGCGGGCAACAATATCCTGACCGGGGGCAACGGGAATGATACGCTTATCGGCGGGGGCGGCGCGGATCAATTGATCGGCGGCTCCGGCACGGACGTAGCCAGCTACGAGAACGCTTCTTCAGGCGTGACGCTGAACTTCAAGACCGGAACGCACACGGGCGATGCGGCTGGTGACAGCTTCACCAGCATCGATGCCTTCAAGGGTTCGAATTTCGCAGACACCTTTGTCAGCGGTGCATCAGCCGACACGTTCAACGGCAATGGTGGGACCGATACCGTCGATTATTCGACATCAGCTTCGGCTATCACGGTCAATCTTACGGCAGGGACGGGCAGCGGCGGTGATGCTGCTGGTGACAGCTATACGAGCATTGAGAAGGTGATCGGTTCTGCCTATGCGGATAACTTGTCCTCTTCGACTTCAGGACACATCCTGGCCGGTGGAACGGGCGATGATCTCTATTTCGTGGGATCGAGCGGTGTCACGGTCACCGAAGCCCCCGGCGAGGGCAGCGATGAGATTCAAACCGGCCTGTCGAGCTTCAGCATCGCCAGCTTCGCCAATGTGGAGAATCTCACTTACACAGGCTCATCGAACTTCATGGGTACCGGTAATACCGGAGATAATATCGTCACCGGGGGGATCGGCGACGATACACTCGTTGGCGGAGCTGGCAGCGATCAGCTTATAGGCGGTTTCGGAACGGACACCGCGGATTATTCGGCGTCGGCTTCCGCAGTGACCGTCGATCTGACCACAGGGACGAGCAGCGGTGGCGATGCGGCTGGCGACAGTTTCGCTAGCATCGAAAGGGTGATCGGCTCTTCCTATGCCGACAATCTCTCCTCATCGACCTCGGGCCACAATCTTTACGGAGGAGACGGCGACGATACGGTCGCGATTGGCGACGGGACCGCGTTGGGGGACGGCGGCAATGACACTATTAGCAGCGATGGCACTATTGCCGTTCTCTATGGCGGCGCGGGCGATGACACTTTCTCGGTCATCGGTAGCGCGAGCATATTCGGCGGAGAAGACAGCGACACCTACGATCTGAGTTCGGCATTGCTCGATACGGTGACGGTGCGCGACGATGGCAGCACCGGGTTCGACAAGGTTTTCCTGCCCTTCTTGGATTCGACGTCCTTCACGCAAACTCAAGTAGGTAACGATCTTGTGCTCGCTGATGGAACCTATAGCGTTTCGTTAAAAGACTGGTTTGCCGGATTTAATACAATCGAGGAGTTTGAAACTCTCGACCATAATACCTTTACAATATAATCTGTCGATCCCGCCGCCCGCATGTGTGCGGGCGGCGGGACTTCGACCGGTCTTTCTCCAAAGAAGACGAAGCGTCGCCATTTCGACCGGCAGTTCGCGTCAATGCACGCGTGAAGCCCCGCATATCGATGCATCTTGGCTCTTGGTGCGCAAAGAGGCGATGCGAGCAGCTCGCCTGACCTCCACAGCAGCAAAGCGCGACTGCCGCCCTAAGTATGGACAGTCCGCAATCCCATTCGCTCGCCCTGCTGAGCTGGTGGATGAACGAACGGCAGCTTTCACGATTGATCGAAGCCAGGCTACGACCGGGATTGGGGCGCATTGCAGTCTTCAAGGTTTGGGGCCTCTGTTTTATAAGACAACGGATTGTTCATCCACTGGATGACCGCTGACTCTCGCCAGCCTGCGCATCGCATGGCGATCCTGATCTGTCGGGGGAAGGTGCCGGCCTCGACCTTCCTGTACAGCGTCGAGCGGCTAAGGCCGGTGCGATCGAGCACGGCGTCGAGGCGTAGAATACGATCGGGTTGATCTTGGGTCATCTTGGCAAGGTCCTGGGCTGAAATGGGCGATTGATCCCCCGCGATCAGATTTGAGGCAACATGATCTCCCTGCAAGATGCCCGGTCGCCAGATGCCTTCGTCGTCACCGCAAAGATATGGTGTTGCCCCATAAGAACCAGCGCCTGAGGTGGTGTGCTGACATCTGCTCAGCCCTTTTCGGCTCCGCGACAGGCCGGTGGCACATCACCAGGATTGATCATCGGCGATGTGGCGAGCCTTCCCGGCCTTGAGTGCGCTGGAGGCGGATCGACAATCGGGGCGTCTCAGCCTGTGGCGGACCGCGCTCTATTCCGCTGCCGCTCCACCGAGCCGCCGGCTGCGCCAGCGTCTCGTCCCTGTCGGGCGACGATCGCATGACGCTGCTGGATCTGGCGATCCAGATACGGCCATCGCGCGAGCGCGATGACGTCGACCGGCCTGCGGCGGCGGTGTGGGCGTCGCTTGTCCTCTAGGACCTCCGCGGCGTGCTGCAACCCGGCTGCGCCGGGTCCTCCTCTTCGTTCCGGCCCTTCGGATGCGGCCCGCCTCCGACGGCGGTCCTGCCGGCCAGCTCCTGTCGCCCACCCCGCCTTTCGGGGCCGGTTGCGGCTTTTGAGAAGGAGCAAGGCTATGGAACTGCGTCATATCGATATCGCCCGTCTGAGCGTCTCGCCAGCAAACATGCGGGGTGCGAAGAACGTGCCCGACCTCGCCAATATCCTGCCGTCGGTCAGGGCGCGCGGGGTCTTGGTCCCACTGATCGTCAGGGCCAATGGCAAGCCTGACCATTATGAAATCGTCGCGGGCAAACGGCGCTACCATGCGGCGCTGGCGGTGGCTGACGAGGGCGGGGCGGTCGAGGCGCTTCCCTGCGCGATCATGGCGGCAGGCGACGACGCGGCGGCGCTCGAAGCCTCGCTGATCGAGAATATCGCCCGGCTCGATCCCGACGAGGTCAGCCGCTGGGAGACCTTTACCCGGCTGGTCCGCGAGGGCCGCAGGCCCGAGGATATCGCGATCACCTTCGGACTGACCGACGTGCAGGTGAGGCGGACGCTCGCGCTCGGCAATCTCATGCCGCGCATCCGCAGTCTGTACCGGGCGGAGAAGATCGATGCCGTGACGGTGCGTCATCTCACCCTTGCCTCGAAGGCGCAGCAGCGCGACTGGCTGGCCTTGTTCGACGATGAGAAGGCCTATGTCCCGATCGGGCAGCAGTTGAAGGCATGGCTGTTCGGCGGTACCTCGATCCCGGTCAAGGCGGCGCTGTTCGATCTCAAATACTATGGCGGCGAGATCATATCCGACCTGTTCGGCGAGGAGCGCTGGTTCGGTTCGGCATCGGATTTCTGGGCGGCGCAGCGCGTCGCCATCGAGGCGCGCGCCGACGCCTATCGCGGGGCGGGCTGGCAGGATGTCGTCATCCTCGGTGAGGGCGAAGCCTTCCACGGCTGGGAATATGAGCGCTATCCCAAGCGCAAGGGCGGGCGCGTCTATGTCGCTATCGGCCATCGCGGCGATGTCAGCTTTCACGAAGGCTATATCTCGGCCAAGGAAGCGCGAAGGATGGAGCGCGGCGAGCCCGTTGAGAAGGCGGTGCGGCCCGAGATCAGCGCGGCGGTCCAGAATTATATCGACCTTCACCGCCACGCCGCCGTTCGGAACCGGCTGCTCTCCAGTCCGGATGCAGCACTGCGGCTGATCGTGGCGCATGTCATCGCCGGATCATCGCTGTGGCGCGTATCGGTCGAGCCCCAGCACGCGCACAACGATGCGATCAGCGAGAGCGTCGAGCTCTGCCCATCTGAGACGGCATTTGATGCGCAACGGCGTGCAGCGCTGGCGTTGCTCGGCTTCGATCCTGATATGCCGACCGTGACCGGCGGCTATATGGGGGAGGGTGGTCTGTCGGGCCTGTACCGCCTGCTCACGACGCTGAGCGACGATGTCGTGCTTGATGTGCTCACCCTCGTCATGGCCGAGACATTGGAGGCGGGGAGCGCGCTGATCGAGCTGCTCGGGGTCGATCTCGGTGTCGATATGGCGGCGCTGTGGACCGCCGACGACGCCTTGCTCGACCTCATCCGCGACCGCGAGGTGATCGGTCATGTCCTGTCCGACGTGGCGGGTGAGGATGTGGCGAACGCCAATGCCGACGCCACCGCCAAGGTCCGGCGCGGCATGATCCGCGATTGCCTCACCGGCGCCAATGGGCGCGCGAAGGTCGAAGGCTGGGTGCCGAAGTGGATGGCATTTCCACCGTCGAGCTATACCGAGCGGGGCGGGGTCGGCACCGTCAAACGGGTGAGGGCGCTCGGCGAACTGCCACCGGCTGCGGTGGTTGTCGGGGATAGCGCCCCCGACGATGCGACGCTGCATTGAGCGCTGCTGTCATCATCCCGAACGACCGGGCCGGATATTTCCGGCCCGGCTTCGGATGCTGGATCAGCCGTTGAGCTTGTCCTTGATCGCCTTGGCGGGGGTGAAGCCGAGCTTCTTCGACGCGGCGATCTGGATGGTCGCGCCGGTGGAAGGATTGCGGCCTTCGCGGGCGGCGCTTTCCTTGACCTTGAACTTGCCGAAGCCCGGCAGCGAGACCTCCTCGCCCTTGGCGGCCGCGTTCGCAATCCCGGCGAACACGGCATCGACCAGCTTCTTGGCGTCGGCCTTGCTGAGGTTATGGGCGGCGGCGATCTGGTCGGCGAGGTCGCTATTGTTCATGGAGATACCTTTCTATGATGTGTCCGGCTGGTGTTGACGAAGCGCCGCGCCTTTAGCCGTGACTTGGGTCACATCGCCAGTCCGGTGAGACCCGGGGTACGATTTTTCTTGGCAATCCGCCGCCACCGCGCGAGTCTGAAACCATGAGGCCGATCACCGCCAAGGACATAGAGCTGCCCGAGGGCAAGCGCCGCGAACTCGAGTTCGTGGTGCAGCTGATCCGCGACGGTTTCGCCGAGGCGATCGAGCGCCGCAAGGCCGAGCGGCTCAAGGACGGCAAGCTCCTCAAGATCATATTGTTCGGCTCTTACGCGCGGGGCGACTGGGTCGAGGACCCTGTAGGCCGATATTTTTCCGACTATGACATCCTCGTCGTCGTCGACCATGAGGATCTGACCGACGTCCCCGAATTCTGGCTGAAGACCGAGGACCGGTTGCTCGATGCGCTGTCCGAAGGCACCCGGCTGCGCACCCCGGTCAGCCTGATCTATCACAGCCTCGACGATGTGAACGAGAAACTGCGGCTGGGCCGCTATTTCTTCATCGACATCCTGCGCGACGGTATTTTGCTGTTCTCGGAGAGCGGCTTTCCATTCGCGAGACCCCAGCCCTTGTCGCCCGAACAGGCGCTCCGGGAGACGCAGGAATATTATGAGGAATGGTTCGAGAGCGCGGTCGCTTTCGCAAAAGGCGCTCAATATTACCGCAGCATCGAACGCCCAAAAGAATCGGCATTCAATCTACATCAGGCTGCCGAACGGCTCTATCATTGCCTCCTTCTGGTGCGCTCCTTGTACAGTCCTAAGACGCATAATCTGAACCGCCTGCGCTCACAGACCGAGCAGCTTGAGCCAAGGTTGAAGGCGATCTGGCCCTCGACCAACAAGTTCGAACGGCGCTGCTACGACTTGCTTCGCGCCGCCTATGTGAAGGCGCGTTATTCACGCCAATATCGCATCACCGACGAGGAACTGGCGTGGCTCGGCGAGCGCGTCGAGCTGCTCACCGCGCTCATTCGCGAGCTGTGTTTGGAGCGCATCGAGGCCCTCGCAAAGGCTGCCTGATCGGCCCACTCCGCGTCGGCCTTTGACGAAATCGAACAGCAAATCCGTTGAGCTGCGCTGCCTAGGAGGTCCCGCATGCCAGCAAACCATGCGCACCATACGGCAGATTCTGGCGGTCTATCGGCAGCGGCTGACGGCATGCCTCGCCGCTTGAACTGTAGATGTGCGGAGATGGACGGACAGAGAGGGGCGGAAAAGGGGGAGGGGGATATGGCAAGATAAACCGGGTTGCCCCGGCCAGGCCTCGTGGCCCTAAGCTATTGTCTGCACATCATTTTTTAGGGAGGTCTGCTTGCTCCCTTTGCGGCCGCAGGGAGACTTTGCGAGCCTCGCGACCCCTTCGAGCCCGGCGTTCCGGCGCTTTCCGGGGAGATACTTGCGAGGCGGTGCAGCGCCGACCAGCTTTCGCATCATGACACAGGATGACGATGGCTTCGAGTTGTGGCTCGGCCGGATACGCAGCGGCGGCAGCGCCACGGCGGGTGGTGCCCGACAGCGCCGCCTGCTCGAGCGGATGGCGCGCTCGGGCGGCAATCCACGGAGGCTGCGCAGCGTCGTGGCGGAGGCGCCGCGACCACGCTCGGGACGCTTTAACGGTCGGGGCCGCGGCGCGGCGGTCGCGGCATCCATCCCGCGCAGTTCGGGCTGGTCGTTCGACGACGTCACCGGCGCGCGCGTCCGGATGCGCCGGGTGACGGTCAAGGCGCGGATCGTCAAGGCCGCGGGCAAGGCTGGCGGCGCTGCCGCTCATCTGCGCTATCTCGAACGCGACGGCACCACCCGCGACGGCACGCCGGGCAAGCTCTTCTCGACCTTCAGCGACGAGGCCGACCGCGATGCGTTTCTCGAGCGCGGCGCTGATGACTGCCACCAGTTCCGCTTCATCGTCGCACCCGAGGATGGCGGGAAGCTCGAGGAGCTCAAGCCCTTTACCCGCGATCTAATGGCGAGGGCCGAGCAGGATCTCGGCACCACGCTCGACTGGGTCGCGATCGAGCATCACGACACTGGCCACCCCCATGTCCATATCGTCGTCAGAGGGGTGACCGAGGATGGCAAGACCCTCAACATCGCCGGCGACTATATCGCCCATGGCATCCGCCACCGCGCCAGCGAGATCATGACCCGTGAGATCGGAATGCAGAGCGAGCATGAGGTCGCGCGCCAGCTTGGCCAAGAGGTCGACGCCGAGCGGCTGACCCGACTCGACCAGGCGCTGCTCGGACGGGCCGAGGATGGCCTCGTCGATCTTTCGCAGGCGATGGGCCGGACCGGCCTTGGCGAGGACTATCGCCAGCTGCTGATCGGCCGGGCGCGCACGCTCGAGCGCATGGGCCTGGCGGAGGCCGGGCTTCCGCTAAACTGGAGGCTCTCGCCCGGCCTCCGCCAGACATTGGACGAGATGGGCCGGCGCGGGGACATCATCCGCACGCTTCATGCCGCGATGACCAAAGATGTTGCCGAGCGCTCACCGCAGCTTTATCGCATCCGGTCGATGGACGATGAGCCGGTCGTCGGCCGCATCGTCGCGCGTGGGCTCGTCGATGAGCAGGCCGACCGCCGCTACCTGATCGTCGACGGCATCGATGGGCATAGTCACTATGCCGACATCGGCGAGGCCGAGGGCAGCTTTCCCATCGGCAGCATCGTCCGGCTGTCCTCGTCGCACATCGAGCCGCGCACGGTCGATCGGACCGTCGCCGAAGTCGCCGCCGGCAATGGCGGCCACTATTCGGTCGATGCGCATCTGCGTCATGATCCGAGCGCCAGTGAAGCCTTCGCCCAGGCGCATGTCCGCCGGCTCGAGGCGATCCGGCGCGCGACCGGCGGGGTCGAGCGGTTGTCGGATGGCAGCTGGACGATCGCGTCCGATCATCTCGGCCGGGTGCGGGCCTATGAGGCTCAGCAGGCCGAACGCAGACCGGTGATCATCGAGACGCTGTCGCCGGTCGGGATCGAGCGGCAGCTGTCGGCCGAGGCGCCGACCTGGTTAGACCGCAGGCTGGCGGGGGAGGAGAGCAGCCCGCTCGCTCCTCATGGCTATGGGCTCGATGTCGCCGCCGCGCTGCGCCAGCGCCAGCAATGGCTGGTCGAGCAGGGGCTTGCCTACGTGCAGGGAGAGGATGTCGTCCTGCGGCGTGGCGCACTCGACCTGCTGCGCAGGCGCGAGCTGCTGCGTGTCGCTGGGCAACTGTCCGATGAGTTGAGTCTCGCCTTTGTCGAGCATCGTGACGGCGAGCGGATCACGGGCATCTATCGCAAGACCGTCGACACCCTTGGCGGGCGTTACGCGCTGGTCGAGCGCTCGAAGGAATTTTCGCTCGTTCCTTGGAGGCCGATGCTTGAGCGGCAGATCGGGCGCGAGGTCAGCGGGACGCTGTCGCGCGGCGCGGTCGACTGGACGATTGGCCGAGGGCGTGGGCTGGGGCGCTGAGCCCGATCCTGCATCTCGGTGCACCAGAGAGACTCTCCCGGCGCGCCACTCGCGAATGCATCATCGGGATCGATGGCGGCGCGGCGTCAACGCCCTCGTCCCGAAGCGCCAGCGTCGCCATCACCGAAGAGGGTGAACCGATGGCTATCAAGGGCAAGACCCGCCACCAACTGTTTCTCCCTGACGCAACCAGCGCTCGGCTGACCAGGATGGCGCGCGCCCAGAAGCGCGCCCGCTCCGACCTACTCGTCGAGATGGTTGATGCCTGGATGAACCAGCGCGCCGCCAGCGAAGGCGACGACAGCGTCAACAAACGCCTCGACCGGCTCCAGCGTTCGCTCGACGAAACGCGGCGCGAGACCTTCATCATCAGCTACACGCTGTTCCGCTTCTTGAGGCACCATCTGATCTATGCGGCGGCATTGCCCCGGCCCGACGAGGCGGCCCAAGCGGCGGGGCAGCGCAGCTATCAGGTGTTCCTTGACCAGATTGCGCAGCGCATGGCGCAAGGGGCTGAAGTAGAGGCGGCCCCGGAGGGGCGTGATGATGAAGCGTGACGGTCGATGGCCCACGTCAACTGGTCCCGGGTCAGGCAACCCATGTCAGCTTTGCGCCCTAGTTTCAGTCATTCGACGCACCATGGCATCTGCCCGAAAGCCGCCGTTCGTTCATCTGCTCACATCTCACGTCCTGAACGGCTGGGATTGGGACTTTTCTGCCGCTCCTAGTGACGTGTCGAATGGCAGGTCCCGTCAGGAGCCGACATCCAGCACTGCGCCGACCGGCTATCAGAAAGCGATAGAGACTGGGCCCAAAGCGGTATCGCAAGTTTGGAGAGAGCTAGGGATAGCAGCCGTTCGCGCACTTCGGTGCTTCTTCTGCGGCGGTCAGTTTTCCACAATATGGTGGGCCCAGGCGTGGATCAGTCTTCCAGATCGCGCCTTAGCGACCGGCCGGCGACTAAGATGATTGCGCTGGCTGGCAGCAGTAGCCAGACAACGGTTATGATGGCGCTTTTCAGCCCCGCGGCTCCTTCTGATCGCGAGAAAACATCGCTGAGCCACCCCGTCAGAAGCGGCCCGAGTGTCATCCCGATCATATTAAGGCCGCCGAATAGCAAGGCAGTTGCAAGTGCGCGCCGTTGCGATCCACACGGCATTATGTAGCAATTGCACCAAATACGATGATATAACACATCGGATAAGGTGGTTACATAACGCCGCTCCAACAAGGAGTGAGCGCTAATGAATACGGGCCACTGGTCGGACTGCGCGACCAACAACGAACCGGCGTATCCTGCCGGGCCATGCGACTGCGGCGGGTTAGATCTGGCAGCGTATGAACGCTATCGCCGGATCACCTCGCTTATACCCACTCCGGGGAGCTTGGCTGCGTTCATGGTAGATGAGGCCGCCGCGTGCCTCGTCGAGCCGGAACAGCTTCCATCCGGTCCGCTCTCCGCTGACGCTCCCGCCACTGACTTGCCAGCAACGCATGATGGGGTTGCCGTCTTTCGTGGTCCCGACGGCGTGGACCTCAACGATGCGTGAGTATCCGTCATATTGGAGTTCGAGGCAGCAGCCTTTCTCCAGCGCGTCGCATGCCACATGCCACCACATCACCGCTCTCCCGACTCGTTGCGGAGACGGTACATGATTGGCGCGTGGATCATAGGCGCGCTACTAGTCGGCACTGATCAAACTAGCATCGCATGTCATGTGGTGCGCGCAGACATTAAAGGGGTCCCCGTAGAGATCCTTACGTCGATAAAGCTTACCCTGTTCGATCCAGTGGACGGCATCACCGTTTTCGTCGATCGCATGGAGCATCCACGCACGCCAAACAATTTGTATTCGGTCGGGGTCGCTCACAGTCCGGTAGTAGGCGGCCATGAGGAACACAGGCGTGCTTCCCATAACAGGCCCCAGGATCTTTGCCCAAGGGATGTCTTTCGAGGCGATATCATTCCACCAAGGAACAACGACCCTCTCTGCGGGAACAACAGTCAGGGTTTTAATTTCGTATATTTTGTCCAACCAAGCCTCGACCTGGCCAAGCATCCGCGTGGCGAAGTCGTTAGAGCTTTCGCCTGCGCCCTGAAACAGCACGGAGTGTTTGACAAAGAAATGCGTGGCCTCAGTGTTTCCCACATTGGCAGCCGTGAAATTGATGCGAAAATATATCCCCCCGCCGGGGTAAGGGCTGGCGTGATCCGGCTCTATGCCAAGAGTTATCCAAGCGCGTTGGGCATTTTCAGAGATGCGGTTAGCTTGCCTCATCGCCTCAGTAGCGCGCCCGGTGTCTTCCACAGCTTCGCGAGTGAGCATAATTTGCCAGAGCAGGAAACTAGACCCGACGACGGCGATCCAAAAGCCCCACTGTGCCCAAAATGCGCTATCTTCAGCCGCGTTAGCGGCTTTCCATTGGGCGCAAAGGTCGCTCTCAGTTTCCCCTTTTGGGTCTTGGCAGGGGCGGCGATATCCGAGGGGTTGGGCGCGGGGCACACCCGCCTGCGCCGATTCAGCCTCCGCTGGCTTGTCGGCGGCGTAGCGATAGGGCTCATACCGTTCTTTGTCGGTATCTAACGAGCCTAAGCTGAATCCGAACAGCACCGCCCAAATGAGCGCACCTAGTCCAGCCGCAATGCCGAGACTCCGATAGCCTCTAGACATTGGAGCAGAAACGCAGCCGTAAAGCCGCCCCGGCTGATCTTATTGTTAAGGTTGCGCTCGTTCTCTGTGACGCCAATCGACGCCAGCTTCTCCGCAAGCTGAGCATAAGTGACCCCCCGTCGCTTCAACTCACCCTTAAGCAAGTTCTTCGCGCGAGTCTCATACTCGACATTCACGGGGTCCGACTTCGCCACCATAACGGATCAATCCTAAAAATATCATCGCTTGTGATGATATACACCCTTGACTTCGGTTATATCAACCATCATATCCAGTGTATAACATCACCGGATACGATGACATGCAACACTTTCTTCTCTCAGCCGCCGCCCGCACGCTCAGCCTCAAGGCTGTGTTCCGCATGGGCGAGGATGCGGCTTACGAGACGTTCAAGCGCCTGCGCTGGGCTGCTACGGACGGCGAAGCGGTGTGCCCGCGTTGCGGCTGTGTCGAAACCTACGACATTGCCACGCGCCGCCGGTTCAAGTGCATTGCCTGCCATCATCAGTTCTCGGTGACGAGCGGCACCATCTTTGCCTCGCGTAAGATGAGCTTCACCGATCTGCTCGCCGCGATCGTGATATTCTGCAACGGCGCAAAGGGCGTTTCGGCGTTGCAAGTCAGCCGCGATCTGGATTGTCAGTACAAGACGGCTTTCGTCCTTTCGCACAAGCTGCGCGAGGCGATGGCGCGCGAGAATATGGGCGCGCAGCTTGGGGGCGTTGTCGAGGTCGATGGCGCTTACTTCGGCGGCTACAGCAAGCCGGAGAACGAGAAGTCAGACCGCAAGGATCGCCGCCTTCTGGAAAATCAGACCGGCAAGCGTCAGGTCGTTGTCGTCGCTCGCTCGCGCGGTGGTCGCACCCTAACTTTCATCGGTCGCACCGAAGCACAGGGCGTCCCTTTCATTCGCTCGGTTGTTGAGACTGGCGCGACCGTCCACGCCGACGAAGGCTCCGCATGGGACGCGCTGCACGCCTCCTACGATACGGGCCGCGTCAATCACTCGTTCCGCTATATGGACAAGGGCGTTTGCACCAATCAGGCCGAAAGCTACTTCTCGCGTCTCCGCCGTATGGAAGTCGGCACGCATCACCACATCGCGGGCCCGTACCTCGCCAGCTATGCAAGCGAAGCTTCGTGGCGGGAAGATAACCGCCGCGCTTCGAACGGCGCGCAGGCGGCTATGGTGGGGACGTTGGCGCTGGCGTCGAGCCAGTCGCGCCGGTTCGCGGGATACTGGCAGCGGGCTTCTTAATCGCGCAAAAAGAGTGCCTTCAGGATCAGATGCATGGCCTGCGCGGAAACACGCCCACTAAAAAGTGCCGAGACCACATCAATTTCAAACTCGTCAGTCGTTCGAGCGACGAAATCATCTACCCTATCGATACGATTTTTTTCGAAAAACTCGCAAATATGATACCCGATTAACCAAGCAAGCATTGGGGTTTGTCCATCGACAAATTTTGCCAGTTCTCTCTCGGGCAATCGTTCCGGAGGAGGAAACTGAATGCCATCACCATCTTGGTATGAAACACTACCTCCGATCCTCGGAACAGCCTCTCCAACCGCAATTGGAGTCAACTCAATCATAGACTCGATGAAAATCGCGGAAAGCTTAAGATGGCTGAGGTACTTTGTTCCGACAGGAAGGATATGTTCGAGCCATGCCTCTTGATGCGCCAGCATTCGCTCATGCGCTATCTGCAATCTATGCGGGTCAAGCTTGACACGGCGCTCCGTCCGGTACGCCATAATGTCACAAACGTGCTCTATATCCTCTCGGAAATCCGAAAAGGACCGCCAACGAGAAAATATATTCTCGTCCACAACGAGCGTTCCAGAGATAATGGACATTCCCACCGCCGCACCGCTAAGCTTATAATTTAATAGGCGCGATGTTACATCGCGCCTATTCGTCGTTGAGCTACTAAGTGATTGTTATCTCTTAAGCGGCGGTCTTTGCTGCCATGCGCTCCCGCTGAATCTCATAGGCAGTTTTAAGGACAATATGACCCTTAATGCCTTCAGGCATTTTTGGCATACCATTCTGACGGCACCGACGAAACATGTTGTTGCTGTCGAGCTGCAACCTGCGGTCGTCAATCATCTGGTCACTATTCGTCATAATGTCCCTCCCGCGCTGCGGGTCAGCTATAGGGCCAAACCTCCTGTACCCCCAAGCGAACTAACAGAACGTTAGCAATCACTCGGGCGCACAAAAAAACTCCAACCCGTGAATCACGGGGGAGTTCCTTAGCCTTATCGTAGGAGTACGCCCCATGCAACCGCTATATATACGTAGTTCTAACGCGCAATCTCCCACAATTGGTACAGCCCCGCACCCTCGACAGTGCGCACCAAGCCCTTCTCGCGCTTGTCCCTGAGCGCCGACCCGACGCGCTTCGTCATCAACCGGAGAAGCTTCATATCCATAGCCATGCCGCGCTCTAGGATAAGCTGAGAGGCTATGTCGCGGGATGCCAGCGGCTCCTTGGCGTTGCGGAGGATGCTCAGCACAAGGCGGCTCATCTGTCCGCGCTTGCTCCAATCTTCGGGCGGCTGAAACAGGCGGGGCGGAATAGCTTCCGGCACGACATGCGGCGCTACGATCTGCAACGTCGCGTCCAGATGCTCGATATCCCGCACCAGTTGCGCGACCCGGTTGTGGATGTTCGCCAGTTCCCCGGCTAGCTCTGCCCGTTTCTTGACGAGGCCCGTCACCATGTAATCGGTCATGGTGCACTGTATCATTGCATGTCGTGACGTTCATCAGTATGCTTGGTGCAATTGCTACATAATGCCGGATCCACACACGGCCTGAACTGCAGCGAAGATGACGGGAAGACAGGCCGAGAGCATTGCGACCATCAGGCTGCACGTTAGCAAGAATGTTTTCATCGAGCTTGTGGTGAACGCCGCTAGGCCTGCCGGCAAAGCTGCCAGCAGCCCTAACGAAGGTATGCGCACTAACCACAGGGGGTTGCGTTGGACCAACCGATCGCCGAGCAGGCCGCCCAAAAAGGATCCCGCAAGCGTCCCCAGTCCGAGAGCCGGACCGAATACCAGGCCCGCTTGGAAAACGTCAGCTCCCAGCACGCGAATGAGATAGGTCGGCGCAAGCAGCAGTGGGCCATAGGCGACAAAGCCGTAAATGGTCAGGCCCGTCGCCAGGAGAACATATGATCGCTTTGCGGCCAAGGCCCAAAGCTGATCCAGCCAGTGCGTAGATCCGGTCCGTTCGTCTACCGCTTCGCCGCTCCTGTTGCGCGGTTCGATCAAGATGCGGGCCGCGAGAACCAGGACCGGAAGCGACGCGGCGCCCATGACCAGGAATGCGGACCGCCAGCCATAATGGCCGGCAATGAAGCCGCCACCGGCCAGAGCGAGAAAGCCGCCAATCGCGGCCGAAGCCGTCAATGCCGAGTAGGCGCGCGATCGTTGAGCTGGGGAACAGTAATCAGCCACGAGCGAATGGCTCGTCGGCGCGGCGCCTGCTTCGCCAGCGCCGACAAGCATGCGGGATAAAGCTAGCATCCACACGGTGCCGGCTAAGCCGCACAGCAGCGTCGCGCAACTCCAGACGAATAAGCAAAGGAGCAGAATGGATTTTCGGTTGTAGAGGTCGGCGAGGCGAGCGATCGGAATGCCGAACAGCGCAAACAGGATGGCAAAGGGACCGCCGATCAACAAACCGACCAGCGTGTCGGAGAGGTGAAACTCCTGCTTTATTCCCTCCACGACGACCGAAAGCACGTTCCGATCGGCATAGCTCAGCGTGGAAATGAGAAACAACGTCGCGATCAAAAAGAACCGATGGCGGTTCGAGAAGCTTTCATGATGCACGACGGGCCAACCTGCTCACCACGAGGAATCCTGTCATCTCCCGTCTTGCCCCCGTCATCACTGTTCTTCGAAGGCGCGGTAGACGATGTCTTGCGATATGACGTCGAGCGGGCGCATGTCGCCCTGGCCGCGCCTCAAATTGGTCATGCCGACGAAAAGGACGTCGTTCGCCGGATCGACCCAGAACCAGGTGCCGAAGGCACCGCCCCACTCGTAGGTTCCTTTTCCGACCGGACGGCCGGCACGTACCGGATCAACGCAGACCAGACCATTCAGCCCGTGCCCGTTTCCGTTACCCAGCACATAATGTTGCACACCCCTGGTCGTCTCTAGGAAATCGTCGGACAGATGGTTCGAGAGCATCAGATCGACGGCTTCTGCCGAGAGTATCCGGGCATCCCCCAATCTGCCGCGGTTCAATAACATCCGTGCGAACCGTGCATAATCCAGCGCAGTGGATTTGAAGGACGTGCCGCCCATCGGAAAGATCGACTCGAGCTTCTCGGCCTCTGTCGCGGGCCGCAGGCGGCCGCTCTCTGGATCCTGGATGTAGCCATTCACGAGGCGGCGCGATTGTTCGTGATCGAGCCGGAATCCCGTGTTGACCATGCCAAGAGGTTCGAACACCCGCTTTGCCATATAGAGGTCGAAACGCTCGCCGGTGATGCGCTCGACAATTTCGGCCTGGAGGTCCGTGGCGACACTGTACTGCCAGTCTTCGCCGGGCTGGTAGGAAAGAGGCATGGCGGCATAGCGGCCAATCAGCTGCGACAGCGACCGCGCCCCGGACCAGTCGACACGCTCGATGGTTTGCAGTACCTCTTCCGGCGTTCGGCCGAACGAAAAGCCTGCGGTATGGGTAAAGAGCTCGAGCATTGTCGGCTCACGCGTCGCGCCGCTGCCCGGCAAGGCTGCGATATCGGCAAACTCGGGCAGGAAGCGCGACACCGGGTCGTCGAGCTTCCAATGCCCTTCGTCGAACAACGTAAGGATGCCGACCGCGGTGAGCGGCTTGCTCATAGAATAGAGAGTGAAGATCGCATCGTGCTGAAGGGCAGTTCTGCGCTCGATGTCGCAATAGCCCGACACGCTGGAGAAAATGAGCTTGTCGCCGCGCGCCAAAAGCATCACCGCGCCAGCGATGTCACCATTCGCCACCTTGACATCGACATAAGCGGGAAGCTCCGCGAGCACCTCAGGCGCAAAGCCGGCCTCCTTAGCCAGGCTCGCCTTGAAACGGAAATCAGTCATTGGGATACCTTCACTACCGGAGCAATCAGGGTGCAACGACCCGCACAGTGGGCCAACCGGCGATCTCGATCGCACCGTCGGTCGTGAGGCGGGCGTTCAATCCCTGGCTGATATTGCATCGCTCGACATAATCGACGACCTCTTTGCCTTCGCCGCTGTCGCGATGGACCGGCTCGACTCTGCCATCCGGCCGAAGCCGGCACGGCAGGAAGCCAATGTCCTGGACGCCGGTACCCTCGGCCTGAGCATAGGCAAATAGCGTCATCCGAGTATCGGGATGCGTCGGCAGCAACGGCCAGCCCTCGCGGGGAAAAATTCCGAAGCTGTCCGGATCGGTGCCGATCATCGCCTTGGCCTCCTCGCTCATCTCCAAGCGTACATCAAACACGAAGTGGCCCAGTCCGTAGAAGATCGGTTTGCCGTTATACCATTCGATGCCGCGCAGCGCATGGTGGTGATGCCCGATTACCATGTCGGACCCGTTGTCGATCGACCAGCGCGCAGTCCGCTTCTCATGATCGGAGAGATGGAAGGGACGCAGCATGTCGCCCCAATGATAGCTGGTGAAAACGAGATTCGCGCACGACCGGGCTTCGGCAATGTCGGCAGCGAGATTGGCAAGATCGGTCTCGTCGGGCACTGTCTGCGCCCGGGGCGGGACTCCGGGGATATAATAGTTGTCGAGAAAGGGGCGCCACAGATCATAGGCGCGCATTGGCGCGATGCCCGGCACGTTCGATCGAGCCTCATAGCCCATCGGAAACACGGAAGCGCGCGCGAGGATGCCGATCGTCAGGTCGCCCGTCGTGACGAACGCCGGCTTGCGCGCTTCGGAAAGATTCTCGCCTGCCCCCGAAACGTGGACGCCCTGCGCGCGAAGGCGGGCAATATTCTCCAACATCGCCTCATGACCAGCATCCACCATATGGTTGTTGGCGAGCGACAGGATGTTAAAGCCGGCCCTGCTGAAGGCATCGAGATTATGTGCCTTGGGATACAGGGGCGTCGCGCCGCTCGGCGCAGGATGGGGGTCGTCGGTAAAGCAGGCTTCCATATTGCCGAACATGACGTCCGGCGCTGCCAGCACATCTGCGACCTGCGCAAAGGGTTCGTCGGGATCATCGCGGTCAACGAGTAGGTCGCCCACCATCCCGATCAGATGCTCAGCCATTTCATACTCCAGCGTCATCGGGGCCATGCGACCTCGGTTCCGCCCTTTTGTAACCTGTCAGTAAGCTGCCAGCAATTAAAAACGCGTGCACTCTCTTTTTATGTGAGTGATTATTGAGCTTCTCGGCGAATGCGCCTAGTCGATGGTGCAACGCATGAACACGCAACTGCCGGCGGGGGCGGTCGATCCAGGTGCATTCGCGAGAGATGGAAGGGATGGCGAGCGGGCCAAACCAGGGATCAGTCAGATCGCCGATGTTCCCGACAGTTCCAGTGTGCTGGCGATCGCATGCTATTAGAAGAGAAACAGGCGGGAACGCACGATGCCAAAACGCAGTCCGGAATATATGGAGAGCCAGCGCCTTCGCTTCTGCGAAGCGGCGATGGCCTGCTTCAGCCGAAAAGGGGTTGCGGCCTCGAACCTTAACGATATCTGCGAGGAAGCAGGTCTCAGCATGGGGGCGCTCTACAAGCATTTTTCCAGCCGTGAAGATCTTCTCGAAGCAATTCTGCAACTCCGATCAGAGCGTCGGAATGCGATGCTGCGGGGTGAAACCTGGCTCGATTTGCGGTCGGCGCTTGTCAATTATTGGCGGGAACTCCAGGGCCTTCCGTTCTGGCGGGAATTCCAGGGCGTGAGCGACTGGAGCGAACAGTTGCGAAAGCTTCGTCTCCAGCAGGCGCGTTTGATACTGATGCAGATCCAGACCCAACTGGAGGGATATATGGCGCGTGGAGAGATCAATCCGCCGTTCGACCTGGCCCGTACTGCCCAACTCGTAAGCATCATCTTCGATGGCTCGAGCACCGGCATTCGGTCGTCAGGCGAGCTCCATATCATGCTCGAAGATCTTGCCGCTTATCTCGATTTCGCCGTCGGGTCACGGGAAGTGCAAAGCAAGCGCAGGCCAGGCTAAGCGTCGCGCTCGTTCTCTAGTCCGGCGAGCCATTCATCGATCAACGCGACACCGAATCCTGTCGCGCCCGGCTGTGATCGCGACGTCTTGCGTGTCGCCCATGCGGTGCCCGCGATGTCGATATGAGCCCAGGGCGTATCACCTGCAAAGCGTTCGATGAATTTGGCACCGGCAGTCGGCGACCCGATGCCCAGCCCAAGAAAGCCTGGCGCGCCGAGATTGGCCACGTCTGCAACCGACGATTCGACAAGGTAGTTCTGTTTTGGCGTGAGCGGCATACGCCATAGAAGCTCGCCCGTGGCCGCGCCCGCATTCAATAGCGCGTTAGCCAGGCGGTCTTCGGACGCGTACAAGCCCGCATATTCCTCATGCAGCACCCCGGTGATCAAACCGGTCAGGGTGGCGATATCCACAATGGCCGCCGGCTTGTAATGATCAATCGCGTAGGTAATCCCATCGGCCAGTACCAACCGCCCCTCGGCGTCGGTATTCAGGATCTCCACAGTGAGGCCCGACAATGATCGAATGACGTCTCCCGGGCGCATCCCTCGTCCGCCGATGACGTTCTCCGCCATCGGCACCACCGCGACGAGATTAGCGCGGGCGTGACGCGACATGGCGAGTTCCATCGCCCCGAGGACCGCCGCCGCTCCGCCCATGTCAAACTTCATCTTTTCGATGACAGGGCGGGACTTGATATTGAGGCCACCGCCATCGAAGGTGATCCCCTTTCCGACAAGCGCTGCATCCCAGCAGCCGTCTCGCTCCGGCGCACCACGCCACTCGGCAACGAGCAGCTTGGGCTCGTGCACCGATGCTTGGCCGACGGCGATCAGGGCACCCGCCCCGATTTGCTCGAGTTCCGCCAGACCGAGGACTCGAACGGTCGCGCCGCAGGCTTCCAGCACGCTCGCAGCCTCCTGCGCGAAGATCGCAGGGGAGAGGAGGTTGGCGGGCTGCTCCACCCAGGCCCTCGCACGATTGACCGCGTTGGCGATGCGCAGCGCTTCGTCTGCATTTGGCCCGTCGGCATCATCGATGACAATTGTCTCGGGTCGAGACGCACCAGAGTCTTCATTGCGTCCTTGATCGAGATGATAGCCGTGTAGGAGCGCGCCAAGAAGGATTCCGTACAGGGCGCTTTGATCGCCTATCTCGCTGCTCTTAGGCAACCGCACGCTTCCGATCCGCAGCGCGCGCATCGCATCCAGCAGCGCCGCACCTGTAGCCAGCCAGCTGTCGCGGCCGCTCCTGGCCGAAGACCCGACGCCAAGGAGCACGATACGCCGTTCGTCCTGCTTGCCCACCAGATCGAGCCATAACCCGTCGTGCGCCTCGAATTGCGTTGACTGGATCGCAGCCGCTGCGCGGGCGGTTAATTCGGCGGCGCCTGTGGGCCCAGCGTCAGTTCGCGCGAACAAGACGTCGGCATCGCAATGAGAGCTGCAACCGATTTCTATGGAGTGCCATTTTGTCATTTCTATCTCATGACACTCTTGCGCCTTAAAAAAAAGAGGGTAGAAGCTTTTTTTAATCAGCTAAGGGAGAAGCGCTGTGCTCAAAGCATCTCAACGGGGAAATGCTCCGTCGGTCGGTTTCACGGCCAAAGCCTGGTCGCTTTCGTCAAGCGTAGCAATTTCGGCATTTTTGCTGTCATGCCCAGCTTCAGCGACGGCGCAACCGTTCGATACCCCATCACATGCCGCGCCCAGCGCAGGGCAGGTCGCCGAAGGTTCGGACCTTGGCGAATCGACCGATATCATCGTCACTGCGCGCAAGCAGTCCGAGCGGCTGATCGACGTTCCGCAGTCGGTTACGGCAGTCTCGGGCGCGGATCTCGTCAGGCTTAACGCCACGCAGTTTCGCGATTTCGCCAACACTCTGCCCGGGCTGCAATTCACCACGTCCGGCGCCGGCCAGACCCAGGTCAACATTCGCGGCGTAACGACCGGAACGTCCGGTTCGCAGACCGTCGGCATCTATATCGACGACGTACCTTATGGTGCTAGCACCTCCTACGCGCAGGCTGGTCAGCTGGCCCTCGATCAGGGACTTTTCGACCTCGACCATGTCGAGGTGCTGCGCGGCCCGCAGGGCACTCTTTACGGGGCGAGCGCGCTCGGGGGCGTCATCAAATATGTTCCGAACGCGCCGGACACCGGCGAATTCGGCGGAACCGGCCAAGTCGGCATTTCGTCGACTCGCCACGGTGGGACGAGCTACAATGGCTCGGGAGCGGTCAACGTACCGATCGCTACAGACAGGGCTGCAGTGCGCGTCGGAGGCTATTATTCGCGCGACGGCGGCTTTGCAGATAATGTCGCACTTGGTAGTAAGAATGTCGATCGTTCACGCGTTTACGGCGCCCGCATCGACCTGCTGGTGAAACCAACCGACCGGCTGAGCATCCGCCTGGTCGGCACAGGTCAAAATGTCCGCCGCGAAGGCCGAGGGACGATCGATTACAACTTCGACCGCCGCCCCCGCTATGGTGATCTGCAGCAGAATCGCCTGGTTCCCGAAGCTTTCGATCAGAACTTTCGCCTGGCGAGCGGTACGCTGAGTTATGATTTCGGCGGCGCGGAGCTGACCTCGATATCCAGCTATCAGACAGTCCGCTCGGTGGTACGCCTCGATTATTCGGCGCTGTTCGTGCCGCTGTTGAGCGCGGCTGCCGGCATCCCGCTACGTTCGATCGGGGTTAGGCTTGATCCGAAAACAGACAAGTTCGTCCAGGAAGTACGGTTGCAGTCAGCCGGAAAAGGCACGTTTGAATGGCTCGTCGGCGGCTTCTACACCGATGAGGACAGCAACTCAAAGCAGCTCATCACCGGCACCAATCCGAACGGGACACCGTTCCCGCTTGCCATTTTGGATGTGCAGTTGCCGGCCAAGTACAAGGAGTTGGCGGCTTTCGGCAATTTGACCACCAATTTGACCGACAAGCTTTCGGTAACCGGTGGCATACGCTATGCGCACAACAAGCAGCGCTTCGCACAGACCGGCGGCGGCCTGCTCGGGGCTGCCACGCCAGCACGGAAATCCGACGAGAATGTGACCACCTGGCTTGCCAGCGCGCAGTACAGGTTCAGCCCAGATGCCAACATATATGCACGGTACGCAACCGGTTACCGGCCTGGCGGCCCCAACGCGGTTGCTAACAATCCGACGACAGGCCTGCCTCTGGCGCAACCCACCTTCGAGGCCGACAGACTCAAAAATTACGAGGTCGGGTTCAAGGGACAGACGGCGGATCGTAAGTTTGCAATCGACCTCGCAGGCTATCGCATCGACTGGAGCAACATTCAGCTGGTCGTTACCAGAAATGGCCTCAGCCTCATCTCAAATGCATCAGGTGGAGCGCGTATCTGGGGCAGTGAACTGACAATTACGGCACGGCCCACCCGAGATATCACCGTCACCGGCGCCTTCGGATACACCGACGCAACTTTGACCGCAGCGGATGCAGATTTGGGCGCGCGGAAAGGTGAGCGTCTGCCCGACGTTCCCAAGTTCACCGCGGCGGTCACTGCGGACTATGCATTGTCAGATGTCAGCATCAAACCGCGATTTGGCGCGACGGTCCGTTTTGTCTCCGATCGCCAGACCAGTTTCGACGCAAGTCCAAACTCTCCGCAATATGATCTCGGAGACTATGTCACGGTCGACCTTCGTGCGGGCATTTCCGTTGGCGGTTTCGATGCACAGCTTTTCGCTCGCAATCTTTTCGACGTGCGCGGACAGCTTTCAGGTGACGCAAGGCTATCGTTGGCGGGCGGGCCAGTTCAGGTTGCGGTCCTGCAGCCCCGTACTCTCGGCGTAAGCGTGTCGAAGCGCTTCTGAACATGACCGTGAATGTCGCGAGAAGAGGGCAACCTTTTGAGTGGCGTTTAGCGACCGCTGGCGTCTTAAGGCCATCCGCATTCATCGATGTTGAAAGTTTCCTGAGGTGAGGCGGTCGCTGGGTCGTGTAAATAATATTGAGGATCTGCGCTGTTGCGCGCGGCGCCGGCTTCCACGACCCGTGTTCGACTATCTGGACGGGGGTGCGGACGATGAGGTGACCCTCAAGCGGAATCTCTCGGCTTGGACGCACATCGAACTTATCCCCGACACTATGGTCGACGTGTCGAAAATCCGTACGGCTACCAAGCTTTTTGGGGAGAGGGTCTCCTGGCCGCTGATGCTGTCGCCAACCGGGCTGACGCGCATGTTTCATGGTCAAGCCGAACTGGCAGTTGCGCGCGCGGCTGCTCGGCACGGACTGCTCTATAGCTTGTCGACCATGGGAACGACCCCGATCGAAGCTCTGGCGGCGGCATTCGATGGTCCGAAGGTCTTCCAGATCTACATCTTCCGGGATCGCGGTCTCACGCGTGAGCTTGTCGCGCGCTGCAAGGAGGCTGGATTTCATGGGCTGACGCTGACGGTCGACACGCCGGTCGCTGGCAATCGGGAACGCGATCGGGTCAGCGGCTTCTCGCTTCCTCCCCGGTTGTCGCTAGCGTCGCTGTTGAGCTTTGCTCTTCATCCGGGTTGGTCTCTTTCCGCGCTGACGGGCGCCAAGTTCGACCTCGCCAATGTCAGCCACCGCGTCGACGCCTTGGCCGGCGGGCCGATGAGCCTCTTCGATTATATTGGTGGACAATTTGACCGCACTCTGACTTGGCGAGACGTCGAGTGGCTTGCAACTGAGTGGGGAGGTCCGCTCGCCATCAAGGGAATCATGACCCCTACTGGCGCCATAAGGGCAGTCGCCTCCGGGGCGACGGGGGTCATCGTCTCCAACCATGGTGGTCGACAGCTCGATGGCGCGCCCGCGCCGATCGACCAGATCGCTCCGGTTCGCGACGCGGTGGGTAATGGGGTGGACGTCATCTGTGATGGCGGCATCCGGCGCGGCTCGGACGTCGTCAAGGCCTTGGCGCTTGGCGCGACCGCTTGCTCGATCGGGCGTCCCTATCTCTATGGCTTGGCGGCGGGAGGCGAGGCCGGAGTCGATCGGGCCCTGTCGTTGCTGTTGGATGAGTTCCAGCGCACGATGGCGCTCGCTGGCATTAACGACATTGCCAGTCTCGCACGACGGCATGTTCGACCTTCAAGGGACCGGCACCGACCTCGTCCAAGCTGCGCAGGGCGCGCACAGGCTGGCGGCAACCCTGAGGTCATCCATGAAGTTTAAATTCTCTTTCGAGCTGCTATAGGTGTATGTTAGGCCAAATCGCTGTGTCGGCTCCTTTTCGTGTGATGTCTGAGAAGGAGCCGGTTGCCGACTGACAGCTTCGGCCGCACAACTGCAATAGCTGCCGTTCGCTGACGAAGCGCCTAATCGCGGCTCCCACCCCATAGCGGACGCCCGGCCGCTGCCCGCACGAACGACAGGTGTAAAGACGATATTTCTGTCAGTTGAATGGCTGCTATTGACGCGCGTAGCTGCCAGACGGTTTGACGCCGACCGAGCGGCAGCTTCCAGCAGGAGCGGTCATTCACGTCCGGGCCGCTGAACGTCGTAAAATGGTCGAAAGCTGCTGACCTGTCTATCTCGCTCGGAGCGGCAGCTTTCGTGCATCTAGCGCCGAAACCCGCCAGTCCGCTCCCGGCCCAAAATCCGTCACTGGGCAGAGATGCGCAGGGCATCAAGCGTATCTGGCGTAATCCGCCCTGTTGGAGCAATTCGGCAATCTTTCTGAAATTGCATCAGCGCAACCTTGGTCTCCGCCGTGAGCGTCCCGGTGATCGCTCCCGGCTCATACCCAAAGGTTTTCAGCGCAATCTGGACTTGCCGGACGATTTCCTGAAATTTGGATGTGTTCCCCTTCAGGGTCACAGGCGGTCGATTGGTCGTCGCCGGCGGCGTATAGGCTGGGACGGGTGGCGGCGTGTAGAGCGGAGCGCTGTACGAAGGTGAATAGCCGCCTGAGCCCGATCGATGCGAACTATGGCTGCTGTGCGAACTGTGGCTGCTGTGCGAACGGTGTGACGCCAGATTGAATAGATGATCTTGCGAGAATTTTAGGAAGATTGCGGGCTCCAAAGGTGACTTTGCTGCCTCCACCCCATCAGCAAACGGAAGGGCGGCGTTAGCCAGGCCTGACTTCATGAAGCCCGCTGCGGCCAGGCTCGAGATCAAAAAGCGTCGTTTGCTCATAAAGGAATCAAGCCCCCCATTGCGGTCTCGGGATGCCACGCAAAGAAACCGGAACACTCTGCCTTCTGAGTGCAGGAATCACATGCCTGGGCGTATTGCCGCTTCCAGTCGGAAATGGATGGAACGACCAACTCGCGATAGGCGGCTGGCACGGTGCATCGTGGGAAATTGAAGAGCCGAACGGGTATCCCGCGCAGCTCGGCCAGATCGACAGCCTCGCTGATCGAACTGAAATCCTGTCCATGGTCCCAATAAAGCTGCGCCCAGCGCCCTCGCGCAAAACCGATATGCTCCAGCTGCATGATCGACCACTGCTCAATCGGCTGCAGATTGGTCGAGACAAATCTGGCGAGCGTGGACAGAATGGCCACATTTTGCTGCACAACCACCGTGCGTAGCTCGATGCGGGCGCCCGCCATGATCAGGCGAGCTAACCCCGCTTCCAGCGCATCAGCCGCACCGGACTTACCGACGATCTCATCGTGAAGTTTCGGGTCAGCGGCATAAAGCGGGATGCCCCAGGCGACCTTGCCCCATAGCGGCTGCCGCAGCCGATCGATGTCGTCGTCAGTAAAATGCTGCGCATTGGAAAGTACATGGAAGCGCAGGTCGGGGCGATTACGGAGCACGTTCTCGATCAGTTCGAACAGCTCGTTTTTGTAGAGTGTCGGCTCGCCACCAGAAATGCCAATCAGGGCGCTTTCGTCCGCGAGCCGGCAGGCCTGCTCCAACAAAGCAAAACGGTCGACGTGGGTCTTCTTGGGCGGCTGCGAACACATGACACAGAGCTGATCACACCGCTCGGTGACGAGCAGCGTGTTATGGTTTGAACCTGAGCGAAACAACCGTTCGACACGGCCCGCATCGGGATCGACCAGAACGACGTCCCCATCGAGATCGTTGGCCGGCACCCCTTCGATCTCAACCAGACCATGATCGCCAGCGAAAATCGCAGAGTTCACGCTTTCCTCGATCAACTGAGCTTGGTTCCTGACACCGGCGTCGCGGCCGAGCCTTGTGACATAGGGTACGCCGGGCTCGGCCTGGGCGGGTAGGACCAGCGGGATCAAAGCTCGTCCCCCAGTACAATGTTGTCGCCGCGGACCTTCAGCCAGCGGCGCAGCGAATATTGGACCGCCGGATCGGGATCGTAAATCAGGTCGAAAGCAAGATCGAAGAGGCTCAAATGCCGCTGGCAGAAGGCCGTTTCCTCGCGTGGCAGATCGATCGTCCCATATCTCGCCAGGTCATCGATAACGTCGCGGCCGCAATAGGGCTGATAGGCGCAGGCCGCACAGGTCGGATCGTCGCGATTGTCACAGTGCGCATTGATCACCTTGCGCGCTTCGCTGTCCCAGCCGTTGATCACGTCACCGATCCTGAGATCAATCACGCCCGAGCGCGTCAGCATCCGGGCTTCGTCAGTGGGGTAAACCGCACCATCATAGTCAACGACGATATAGTCGGTGCCCACAGTGTTCGGATTGCGCAGGTCCACATGCCGGTCGTGTCCTGGCTGGAAGATGCGCCGGAGAATGATCGAGAAATAGCTTTCCTCTAGCACGCGGCTGCGATCGGCCCAGTTGCGGACGATTAGAGCGCGCATGAACTGCGTCTGATAGCTCAGCCACGCTTGCTCGACATCCCGAGCGTGGCTGTGCCGCTTTCGGGCAAAGCCCTGATAGTTGATGGGCCGCAAGAATATCTGGTGAAGCCCGCGCTCGACGAAGGCATCTATGAGGCTATCGATGGCCGGCGGGTCACGCGGGTCGATTGTCGGAAGTGCCGATACCTTGTCCGGCCCATAGCATTCGATGATCGTCGCCAGATTAGCGGCAAACGTATCCGTGGCAATCGAGGTCAGTGTCCGCTGGCGTTGGTGGATATTCATGGGTCCATCGAGCGACGTGCTCACATGGAGGTTTTTTCGCCCAAGCAGTTGCAGCGTCGCCTCATCGAGAGTGGCCAGATTGGTGCAGATGACGAAATCCGCTCGTTCGAAACGATCGCAGGCCGCGATCACAGCTTCGATTAGGTCCAGCCGAAGCGTAGGCTCCCCACCCTGAAACTCGATCTTGATCGAAGGCGTGTCGAGGCCTCGGAGAAGGGTTAGCACGGCTTCGAGCGTAGCGTCAGACCAGTCATAGCCTTGGGCGCGCTCGTCCGCGCGCGAAACCTGACAGTATGAGCAGGACAGATTGCATCTAAGGGTCGGGACTAGGATGAGGTAGTCCAGCCGCTCTACAGACGAAGAACGCCGTGCTTCGCCGTACAGAGCCGCGAGGTGCGACAAGCCGCCCTCGAGTTCGATAACGACACCCCGTTCGACCAGCGCCGCTCGCTCCGTTTCAACCAGCGCATCTTGGCGCCAGCGATCGAGCAGCGCCTCATCACTTCGAAAAAAGCGCCCGGCGGTATCGATATAAAGAGCGCGGCCGTCAGCACCTGCGCGCGCTCGCAAGGAGACCGCGGTCATAGCGGCGCCTCCGCCATTGCTGGCACGCTACGATATGGAAGATGCCCCCGCACTTCCTTCCCCCTTCTTTCCTACCAGAACGGATTCTGAGGGCGCATTCAAGGCTCGGGAAACTACGCTGTCCAAAACGGATCAAATTCCCGACGCCTCAACCAAACCGACAAAAGTGGACTTTTCACGTGCACCGATCAGGCGCAGCATGGGTCAATCGACTCAGGAGATGGTGATGAAGGCTCTTTCCGTCGTTCTCGCTGCAGCCCTGGCCTTTTCGGCAGCCGCGCCGCTAGCCGCTGCTCCTTGCCGGGATGCCAAGGGCAAGTTTATCAAATGCCCAGAGAAGGCGCCCGCTAAAAAGCAGGTTTGCAAGGACGCCAAGGGCAAGTTTGCAAAGTGCGGAGCGCCTGGCGCGAAAGCCGCCTAAGGACGTCACAGTTCGTGTTTACGCGCGCCGGAAGAGCCGCCGGCAATTTGGCTCCCTAAGGCCCAAACATCGCCGATCAGACCGCAAAGAGGTACGGCGCGATCCCATCGCTCGTTATACAAGTGAAATTATAAGGCCGAGACCGCCAGCATCAATGTAAGGCCGTCAACCTCTCCTGCCAGTGGGTTTTCCGCTTCGCAAAGAATGCCTGGGCAGATTTCCTACCCGCGGTTGATACCGAAGGAACGTCGCCGGTTGAGACCAGTTTGGTCATCGCCGCCTCGGTCTTGATGACGTCCTTCAAGGCAGCTTGATCGGAAGATGAGACGGAGAGACGCACTTCGTAGATAGCCAGGGCGAGATCATTCATCGCCATTCCCTCCGCGATTACACTATCAACGGATGACTGCGATTGCAGCGAATATTTCTGGAAGTCGCCGGTAAGAATATTCGGCAGCCAAGCCGGGAGGGTGAACGACATAGGTGATGGCGACCCCGACCCATTATCGTATACCGTCAGTCCATTGAGCGAATTGAACAGATAGTCGTTGGTTCCCGTGACCAGATAGGTCGCGCCCGGCGTTCCCAAGGCAGACATCCAGTCCCTTAGCTTGATAGGGGCTTCGGGCGAGATCGACTGATCGATGACCATGGCAGTGGGTTCGGCCGCATCGGTCGCGACCAAGATGACCGGCGCGACGTGATGTCCCCAGCTGATCTCGGACGTCAGCCCCAGAGGATCCTTCACATGAAGGAGTTGACGCGACAATAGGGATGCCCGTGCGGGGGCTATCGCCCAGATTTTAGACACCGGCAGATTGTTCTTGCGCGCCAGCATCGCGACAAAATGCGCTCGATCTTCGCACGAGCCCACGACATAGCGATATTCGACTTTCTCGGCCTGGAGCAGCGCAAAGAACGCATCGATCTGCGCTTTCGTCGCAATGCCCGATGCAGGATTGTCGGGCATTCCCCCGAGCAGAAGATTATTCTCCTCGACCCGCACGAACTCGCCGGTCGTCGGCGGAAAGGGCTCGGCAACGGCCGGCTGCCATGCGGTCAGCGCGACGAACGCCGTGAGCTGGACGGCCGACGCTCTCATTTCTTCACCTTGATGCCATTGAGTGCTTCCAGCGCCGTCGCGCGTGCGACCGGTTTGGGTGAGACATTGTCGCAGCTACCAACCAGCGAAAGATAGGCGCTTTCGATCGCCGCCTGAGCGGCGACGCCGAGATTGGGGAATGCCGCCTTGCTGACGACGCACGTTTTCCCGTCGCTGATCTGCTGAACCGCGAAGGCCGTCAGGACGGTGCCGGACATGTCGATTGTGGCGGACGCGAGGCCAAGAAAATCCGGCGTGCCATTGGCACTTGTCGTGAGCGCCAAGTCAGCGGCGGATTTAACAAGCGTCTTGACCGTGTCGTAAGTTTCGACATTCAACGGGCCCAACAGCTTGTTGACCTCCCGCAGCAATGCGATGTCGGTAAGACCGATCACGACCGCCTGGACATTGCTTGAGCTACCCTTGAGCGTCGAGTTGGCGGCGATCGCGCCCAGGCTGAGCGATGCGTTGATATCGAAATTATCTGCAGCAGCGACCACCCGGATCGCTTGGCCATATACCAATTGCGTGCGTCCATCGGTCGATAAACAGGTTTTGGAACGACTCCAATCCTGCACGAGCACCCTGCCGCTCCCATTCGCGCCGAGCGAACCGATGGGCAGGCCCAGTTTGCCGGCCAGGCTTAAGGACATTTCTGAGTTCAGCAGACGGAATGTCCCAAGGTCGGCGAGTTTCGGCGGGTCGGCACAGACAAGTGGGTCCGCCGGACTGCGTGCATTATCAGGTGCGACGACCGGAACAGCCGCTTTCGTCATAGGGACATAATCTTCGGCCCGAACGGCCGTCGACCCCAGCAAGATTACGACCAGGGAAATCAGTCCAATTCGCATCAGAGCCCCCTCCGCGTGCATTGAGCGAATGAAATTAAGGCAAATCTCGTAAACTAGCAATCGCCCGACTGCGCCAGATTGGCGCTATTAATCACCGAGATTGATGAATTGGCGGCACGCAAGCGCACTGTTGTCGGGCATTGGAGCGGCCCACATCGAATTCACCGCTGCATAATCAAATTCGCATCCCTTATGTTTACTATCAGAACATTGAAGTCTGGCCGCCCGGTGCAATCCAAAGCTGATAATACTCTCCTTTGCATCGTCGAGACGGACGGTGCATACGGCGAGGAGCTGGCCGTCGAAAGGCACAATGGCGATGAAATCGTCATCCAGAAGCCTTATGAGCGCGATCATCTGGCTCGCGCAGTGCAACGGGTCCTAACCCATGTCTCAATCTGACGCTCTCGATCTTGTCGCCACGGCAATAGTCGATTTTTGATGCGGTACCTGCACAAAGATTGAGTTTTGGACCAAGAGTAATCGCGCAGACGAAATAGTTTCGGCCTGGGCTGCGCAGCAAGTCGATGTCAGACGAGCGGCAGCTTTTTAAAAGCTGACGTTCGCCCCTCTGCAACTGAACGACGTTTAGTGCTTGCGAGCTGGCGTTTTAGGCGAGCGGGTGTGAACGGCACGTCTAGCCGGATATTGTCCCGAAGCTGCCTGTCCGCTCACGGCTCAAAAGCGATCAACAGCTACGACGACGAGGCTCCTCCTGCGATTGAATCTGGGTGTCCTATCGGTGCTCGAATCGATCCATTATCGGCCAATTGGCCGGGGTTCGTGTCCTTCTACCGGACCGAATTTTAGCAGTGGACCACGAAGGGGCCACGAAACAGGGCGGCGCTAAAAACCCCAGCATTATTGGGATAATTAGCGCGGATGTGAGTCCTGTAAGAGCACCAGACTTCCAGCAATATAAAGACTGAGCTTCCTACGGGAGACCCTTTCGGTTGGGTTTCACAGTGGGGATGGAGTGGGTAGCCTTTTTGGCGGTTCTGAGCATTCAACCACGCGAAAGCGCGTTGGATTGATGGCTCGATCGACCAACATGGTCCATATCAGCCCGTGGGAAGCGACGGTGGGTTTGCTGACTCACAGCGCAAAGCTGCTTCCGGTAGGAGGCCCGCTTGTTCGGTATGGACCGTACTTCCAGCAGGGAGTGGAGACGGCACCCTCGAATATGGCCTTTGACGAGAGCCTTCGGGCGCGTGACCGCCGGTGGGGCCTACGCCCGTTGGAGGAGGTGATCGGCTTGGCGGAAAGCCTTGGGCTGCATCTGGAAGCGGTCCACTCGATGCCAGCGAATAACCTCACGATCGTCCTGCGGAAGCGTGGGTGAAGGGTGGGAGCCAACTGACCTGCTGCATGTCGTTCGCCTCACCGGGGATGAGCTTAAGGGTTATGGGGGGTAAGGGTTGGTGGCTGAGCGCTGCCTTCCGAGTGGTCATCCGACCAACGCCCACCTACACTGAGTTGAACACGCGTTGAGTGCGATCGGTTGCCTGCTTCCGGAAACGCGCCGTCACCGAAATCGCATCCTATGTTATCGGCCCGATTTTCGCCGGTTATCCTCCAGGCACAGCATTTGGCAATTGGCCGCCACGGTTTTGCCACCACTGTGCCAAGGATCGATGTGGTCTGCTTCCATCTGCTGAATCTCGAAATGGTCCTTGCACACAGGGCAAATGCCCTGCTGCTGCTCGTACGCTTCCCGCTTTTGGCTCTCGCTGAAGGTGCGGATGCTTAGGTGCCGCTCCTTCCCCGAGAGAAGGTAGAGATAGATGCCCTTTTTGCTCCCAACTTCATCGTCGAGCATCAAGGTCCTCACCTTTGTTTCAAGATCGGTGGAATCCCATGGGAGCTTACCATACTCGTTATACAGATCGCCCCATTCAATGCCTTTCATTTCGCGTCGATAGGTGGGGAAGATCGATTTGACCCAATCTAGCACCTTTTCGAAGTACGCCCATAGTTCGGCCGCATCGGCATCGTTTTGATGCTTTGACATGTACTGCTCGATATCGCCATCGACGGATATCCACCTGATGATCGTCTCAAGGTAATCCTGCCGGATCGGTGTACCAGCAAGGTAGTCACGCCCAAGCGCGGAGGCGGGGCAGTTAGGCCTGCTGAAATACCTCTTCGCATCTGAAACCCACGATCCATGATAGACCGCGTTGCGAAGCTCCTGATCGGTTAGCCGTTCACCCGCGATGTTAATGGTCTTGAACCATTCCAGCTTCTCGCTGTCGCTCCCCTCGCAACGGTAAACGGTAAGCTTATACGCGAGCATCTTTTCGCGCTCGTCCTCTTGCAGATTATGGAAGGCACGGACTTCTGAGAAGCTACCGAGCTTCACAGAGAATTCGCCCTCCACATACTGGCAGAGCGAGATGGTCCGTTGCTGGCCGTCAATGACCTCGAATTGGTCCTCGCCTTGGACCGACCAATACATGACGTTGAGTGGAAAGCCGCTGTAAACGGTTTCGACAACGGCATCGCGTTGCCGATCCTTATAGATGAACTCGCGTTGATATGCGGGACGAATGTTCAATTTACCCTCATATCCGACAACGCCCCCTTCGGCATTGTCCTTATATCCGGCGGCAAGCTCCCCGACCGTGATCTCCGTCAGCTCGATCTTCAAGCGATGGGCCTCCTCTTTCGGATGAAAAGGCGAGCGTACATTCGCTTCCCGTTCAAATATGCGCGGTCAACCTTGCCGAGCCACCCGTCCTTCACCAGTTTGGATAGCCTGCCTGTTTTTACATCATAGTCGGAGCCAACGATCTCAAACTGGTCGGGGTTGTATTTGTCCAAAAAGGTGATTGGCACGCCCATGATGCCATCATAATCTTTTGGAAGATCGTTCACGCGTCCAACTTCAATGGCTTTAAAATTATCGTAGTCTGGATGCGCCACTGGATCGTAGTTGCGATAGAGAATGAGCCGCTCGTGGCGCTTTTCGTTGTCCATATTCGTGAACCAGCACGTATTATTCGACGAAACCATTCGCCGCCCGTCCTTATCGATCCGCGCTTCGCTACCGTGCATAGGGTAGTGGTCTGGCACGATAAAACCGGAGAAGTTGCGATTGCTGTTAATACCGATCCAAAGCTTGTTTTGGCGGATGAGCTCGAACGTCTCTTTGTATGAGATCGCGTTCCACGTGCCAATGATAAGAAATTTCTTATCGTGCTTAATCATTTGCGCCAGATACTCACGGAATAGCGAGAACGGCGGATTGGTCACAACAATATCAGCTTGCTCAAGAAGTTTAACGCATTCCGGTGATCTAAAGTCGCCATCACCGTCCAGGTTTTTAACACCAATCTCGTTAATATCAGGTACTAGATTTCCATTCTTATCGCCAAAATACTCTAGCCAAATAGCTTTCTCAGCCTGATTTTGGCTGAATAAGTCAACATTGTCATTCTTATAACAGGTTGTTATAAGCCTCTTCAGCTTGAGTTTTTCAAAATTATACGAAAAGTAGTGAAAAAAGTTACTGATACGCGGATCGTCACAATTACATAGAACCGTTTTACCATCAAAATGCTGGCGATAGTGCTTTAACTCCTTTTCGATATCCGAGAGCACGGTATAGAATTCGTCACTCTTACTGGATCGCGCATTTTTTAAGGTCTGGTTGGTCGCGTTTCGAGCCATTTTAGATGCGATAGTCCGCTGTTCGATGTTTCCGCTAGGAGACTACCTTACCGTCCGGGGCGGTCAAGTTTTGTTCTCCTGGCATGTCACCGCACTAACCGCTTGAGAGCGCAGGCAACATCAAGATGGAAGGCAAGCGCCCCGCGCTCCCGCCGCGATGTGTCCCACAGTGCCCAGAGTACCCCGCTGAGAGACATTTCGCGACCGGTGCCCCGAGCCCATCGACATCGGCCGCCGCTGCTCTCTGACCAACTCTGCGGCCCGGCCCCACCCGGTCTGATCGCGCCAACTACCGACATCAACCCAAGGCCCCTGGAGCAATCCGGCGGGCCTTTTTATTGTCCGCGAAAGGGACCAATCCATGATCATCATCCGCACTTGGGAACAGCTGGCGCAAGCGTTGGCTGGACCGCTCGATGCTTCCCTGCACCAGATCCTCAGCGAACACCGCGATCGGCTGCAGGAGTTCGCCCACTACGATCTGCGCGAACTGTGTTGCTTCGTGATTGTAGAGCCCGGCGATCAAATGAATGCCGTCGAAGCCGTTCGAGGCTTCCCCATCGGTACCGAGCCTGAATACGAGATCGTACACGACAACTGTACGGAGACCGTTTGGATCGTCTCGGACGACGGATTTGGTTGGGTGCTTTTGAAGCCCGACTAGGCGCGCGAGTCGAACTAGACCGTTTTATACAGTAATATCAGTATCTTATATGAGGAAGAGAGGCCTCAGCTCGGTCGTAATTCAATCGAGCAAGTCGCTCATCCGGCAATCCAACGCCGCCGCCACCCGCTCGACCACAGTGATGGTCGGGTTCTTCACCACCCGCTCGATGCCACTGATGTAGGTCCGATCCAGGCCAGCTTCATCGGCCAAGGTCTCCTGCGACCAGCCGCGTTCCTTACGCAGCTTCTTCATGTTTGCGGCCAATCGCTTCCGGACGTCCATCGTCCAGACTGAGCGGGAATGTTGCCGTTTGTACCACGGACTATGAATCTCATTTTTTCTAGCGTTCGCCCGACGTGCCGATAAATGATCGGTATCGGGTGGCTATCATTGCGCCTCTGCAACGAGCGAGGCATCATCAACCCAACAGGGGGAGACAAGCATGGAGTACGAATACAAAGTAATCGATGTAGCTGATGGCTCCATTAGCTCTGTATTACTAGGCGAGGGCCGTATCGAGACGTCAGTTCTGGAAGCCTACATCAATGCAATGGCGGCGGAGGGCTGGCGCATGATCTTCATGGAAAAGGTCATGCAGCGCCATGTTGTCATCAGCGATCGCGAAACCCTCATGATCACGTTTGAACGGCGGGTACCCGAGGCGGAAAGGGCAACCCGTGCAGCCCGTGTCATCGATGACGTGATTGCAGCAGAAAATGGCTCGAACCGGCAGGGCATGAAGGCAGCGGCTGGGTTCGCAGGACTGGCTGTCGGCAGCGCCATCTTGGGCTCGATTCTTTCGAGTGATGGGGAGGCCTGACCATGGACATACAGGCAAAGGTCGCAGCCCGACGTGCTGAATTGGAGCAGCAGGCCAAACTTACTCGGGAACAAGATGCGGCTGCGGCGGCTGCACGGATGGCTGCTCAGCAGAAGGCCGAAGAGGACGCTCTGGAGGAGATCGCAGTCGAAATCTCCAGCGAGACCGTACAGGTGGTGCGCGACGGCGACGGCCTCGCGATCGTTCCTTCCAATGCTCCAGAGCCTCTAGACATGCGAGGGATGAAAAAGGCTCAGATTGAGCGCCTATTCAGACGGGAAGCTCGCAAGGCCTGGACGCCCGGCGAGAACTGGCTGGTGATCGGCAGCATCACCGCTGGGGCCTGTCTGATCTTCATGCCTTTCGTCGGCATCCCGCTATTGGTGTTCGGCTTGTGGCGAAGGTCCGTCACCATGAACCGGCACAAGGAACGTCTCCGGGCGAAATATGCTGACCTAGCTGAGCAGCACCGCGCAGCTTCCTAGAACCACCGCATCATCATCACCGCAATCAGGCGTCTGGGAGAGATTCCGGGCGCTCTTTTTCTTTGTCCGCAACGTGGAGCAACGCACATGATCATCATTCCAAGCTGGGTGGCCCTTGATGCGGGGTTGAAGCGCATCCTCCATCAACGTCGCGATCAGCTACGTCCTGCTCGCGTCGCTCGCTATCGCTTTCCTGCAAGGGGTGATGGTTGTGCTCGTCATGATGCTCGGCCTGACCCTACTATGGGGCCTATGAGCTTGTGCTGTTCATCCGGCGACACGCCGATACCGATGCGGAACTCCTGACTGCCTGTGAACGGGCGCTGGCCGAGACCGCGCCTTAGCTCGACATCGATCGCACAGACCTCATCAAGTCCCTGCGGTCATATACCCCCCGGCGCTATTTACGTGCCGTTCGCCCGCGTCCCTCGCCAGCCGATGGGGCGCTTTTTTATGCCCACCGAAAGGAAGAACCATGACCCCACTCCTAAGCCGGGAGGCGATGCCTGGTGACCATGGCACGCCGCATCCAACCGACTTGCCCCCGGCCGTTGCCAATACCATCGACCAAGTTGTTGGCGGCGAGATTGCCTTCATCTGCCCGCACGATGCGACAGTGTGGTCATGAAGTTGATCGGCTACATCCTCGCCGCGTCGATTGTGTTGGCCATGCTCCGGGTGACGCTCGCGGCAATCGTAGCGGTCTATCTACTGACGTTGATCATCTGTGCCGCGATCAGGCCGAAGGAGACGTTCGGCTTCCTCGTCTATCTGTTGGTCTGCTTCATGCTCGACCACCACCTTGTCGCCACGCTTGTAACGGTCCTGGCATTCTTCATCGTGGGCACGGTGATGAAGAGCCGGCGCGACGGCTAGGCTAAGGCGAATCGGTCACCGTTGAGCGATCTGATTCGCGCTGTTGGTTGACGAGGGACTGCGGCACCGGCGCTCACCACCAACCGTCGCGCCATCGCTGCATCCACGATTAAGTTCATAAAACTGGTTCGCGAATTTCGAACAGGTTTAAGCCACTTTGTACCCAAAATATATTTTCATCACGGCAAAAGGCGTAGTCCCAATAAACGCGAAAATCCGGGCCCGAGTGGCCGTTGACCGCGCGACGATCACTTCATAGCTCGGGGGTGTCACTAGCAAAAAAAGGAGAAAATCATGCTAGATAATGTTCCGGGCAACGTGCTCAACTACGCCGAAATGGCGAGGGGTCTTAAGGCCGAACTGGCCCGCGCGAATGAAGAGACCCTCGACGAAATAATCTGCCTTCTCGCGCGATCGGGATACGACCGGCCCGAAATCCTCGAAATTCTAACTGACCTGATGGGCAGCACGCGTGCGGCAACGGCGTGGTGCGACCGAAACGACCTATTGGGCAACGATCGCTGGTGGAATTGGCTCAGCGACTTCGAAGCTGGGACCGAGGCCCCTTGGCTCCGTTGGGGCAAAGTCACGGTGCACTAAGCCCAACCGCTCTGCCGTTTCAATCAACTACTGGGGAGCGTCCATCGCGGCATTCCCCCCAAATTTCCCAAGAGAATAGTTATGAGTACCAATACCATGGAGGTCTTCTCTTCCGAGAGCTCCACCGGATCATCACAGCCCGCCGCCCGACAGGCGCGCCGGCTCGATCCCAACGCTTTTCCCGATGCGCCGCCACCGTTATCGAACACCCCGCCGCTCACGCTCAACAATGTCACGCACCTGCTCGCGGAAACCAGCATTTCCGCCCGGTTCGACGTGATCAAGAAGCGCGTGGTCGTGCAGTGGACCGATGGCAGTGCCGCCAGCACAAACGATATCGCCAGTATCGCCAACCTGAACCGGATACAGGGTCAGTGGCTGCTGCCCTTCATCTACGAAATCGCCAATCGAAACCGGCACAACCCGGTCGCCGACTGGATCACCAGCAAGCCTTGGGACGGCACCGACAGACTGCCTGCGTTTTACGCAACGGTGCAGGCGGCCCAGGACTATCCCGCCGGCCTCAAAGATATTCTGCTGCGGCGCTGGATGCTGAGCGTGACTGCGGCGGCAACCCTGGACAGGCGCTTTCACTGCCGAGGCGTTTTGACGCTGCAGGGGCCGCAGGGCATCGGCAAGACTAGCTGGGTCGCGAGCCTGCTACCCGATGGTCAGATGCGCAACGACTTCATCAAGCGCGACCACCATCTTGATGCAGCCAACAAGGACTCGATCCTCGGGGCCATATCGCACCTGATCACCGAAATCGGTGAACTTGACAGCTCGTTCCGCAAAGACGTGGCGCGGCTAAAGGGCTTCCTGACCAACGATTGCGACAAGCTGCGCCCGCCCTATGCCCGCAGCGACGTCGAGCTCGATCGCCGCACTGTCTTCGCCGCGACGGTCAACGACGAGAACTTCCTTGTCGACGCGACCGGGAACACGCGGTTCTGGACGATCGCGGTCGAAAAGCTCGATTTCCACCACAAGACTGACATGCAACAGCTCTTCGCGCAGCTCCAATGCGATCTCGACAACGGCGCACAGTGGTGGCTCACCAGTGACGAGGAAAAGCAGCTGGCTGAATACAATGTCCGGCATCGCAGTGTCAGCGCTATCGAGGAACGGCTGGGCGATTTCATCGACCACGACCGGATCGGCTCGGACGCGAAATACATGACTGCGATCGAGGTGCTCAAGGCCATGGGCATCACCAATCCGTCGAACAGACAGTGCAAGGAATGCGGCACCGTCCTGCGCGAACTGCTCGGCGATCCAAAGCGCGTAAAGGGTAGGGACCGTTGGCGTGTACCGATTGCCGGCGGTCTGACCTTCGAGCCCCTCGCGCGCGGCAACCGTCCGGGGCCCGATCCCGAGGACAAGTTCTAGCATGCAAGGTGGGGGGATGGGGCGGCAATCTCGTTGCCTCATCCCGCTGCTGAGGTCGGGCTAGGCCGCCCTCGGGAAGTTGCCTTTGCCGCTACCCCATCCCCCCACCTGCAGCCGATTTCCAATCACCGATCCGGCCGCGTCCTGCGCGCCGGTCAACCACTCATCACGCCTATGAAAAGGAGACACCATGAAGGTGAAACTTGATGCTAACACTTGCCTCACCGCTTATTGCGAACCGGGCAAAAAGAAGATTGTGCTCTGGGACGAAATCGTCACCGGATTTTGCCTGGAAGTCCGATCATCCGGAGGAAAAACGTATTATCTGCGATTCTTCGATCAGGCCAGGCGCCAACGGCAGCATAAGATCGGTGCCTACGGCGACATCACCTTCGATCAGGCCAAAAAGGAGGCAAAGCGGCTCCGTTCGGAAGTGACCCTTGGTGGCGATCCAGCCGCTAAGAAAGAAGAGAAGCGCGCGGTGCCGACCTATGCGGTGCTGGCCAAACAACATCTCGAACACGCCAAGACATATCAGCGCTCCTACGATACAACCGAAATGTATGTCCGCCGGCACATCGTTCCGCGCTGGGGCAAGCTCAAGCTGACCGAGATCCACCAACAGGATGTCGCGAAATGGCTTGCCGTTAAGGCCGACGAGGGGTTGGCTCCGGCGACCGTCGAGAAAATCCGCGTGATCTTCAGCCGATCGTTCGAGCTAGCCAGCCGCTGGGGCATCATGGGAAGCGAAAAGAACCCGGTCAGGGGGATACCCCGCCGCAAGTTCAACAACGCCGTAGAGCGCTTCCTGACAACCGCAGAGGCCAAGCGGCTGCATGTCGCCGTAGAGGCGTCCCGAAACACGCAGCTCAAGCATATCGTTGGGCTGCTATTGCTGACGGGGGCACGTGTTTCCGAACTACTGAACGCCAAGTGGGAACACGTCCACATCGATCGGCGGTCCTGGCTAATTCCGGACTCCAAAACCGGGAAGCCGCGGCATGTTCCGCTGTCGCAACCAGCTATAGGCGTCATCGAACAACTGCCTAGGTTCAAGGACTGCCCTTATCTGATCCCGAACCCGGAAACGCTGAAACCCTTCGTGTCCATCAAGCACGGTTGGGATAAGGCGCGAAGGGATGCCAGGTTGTCGGATCTTCGAATCCACGACCTTCGGCACTCGGCCGCATCGTTTATGATCAACGCCGGAATCGACCTCTATGCGGTAGGCAAGGTGCTTGGTCATGCCGATCACAAATCGACCATGCGCTACGGCCATCTGGCGAACGCTACCCTCCTGGCGGCCGTCGAGGCGGGTGCGGCCAAGCTACAGGTCGATTGGGCCTCTGCCGGCTAATAATACTACCGCAATCATGATGCGGACACCTTGGGGGGCGTGTGCAATCGCGTCCCCCGCAATTTCCAACTTAAAAATCGAGAATGAAATGAACATGCAGAAATTTGACCTAGAGGCGATCAAGGAGACCGCGGAAGCAATCTTGGGGGCCAATGAGCGGCCGAACAAACGAGAGTGCTGCAATGCCCTGATATACGCCTGCATCGAGGCTGAAATGACCGCAGGCGATCAGATCGTGGCCAGCGTCCACATGATCGCTCCTGACCTGAAGAAAGGGTTCATTGGGATATTGCTGAAAAAGCCTCTCAAGGATGCTTCTGATAAGCCCTTCTGGCGGAAAGACCCGATCGCGGGTTACGTGCTAAACTAATCTATAAAATGCTCGCAGGGACTTCTGCCTTTTTGGTGGATAGACCCTGCAAGCGGATTATCGCAATCCGATCTCGACAGATCAGGCCCGCGTTATTTGCTCCGTAAGGGCGCCTGTGGGGCCGTCCATCATTCCCGTGCCCCCGAGAGGGCCAACTGGCCATGTCGCCGTCTGAGGGGGGCTTAGAAACCGAATTTCAGAGATCGGCGCCTGCGCCAACTAGCCCGGCAACCTGTCCGAGGGCGCGCGGATGCAGGGAGGTGCAATCAGAAGATCATCGGCGGGCAGTATGTTGATAGGCGATCAACTCAACGGCCTTGGTAGCATCTCCGCGTTTCAAGTATCGTCCCATCAGCTCGCCACCAGCCGCTTCAACGGATTCCACCTCATACAGATCAAGCCGCTTGTCAGGTCCGGGCGATAGGCGGAAGAGTCGCCCGCTAACGCGACAGTAGACGTCTTTGGTTTTCGGCCACGGCGTCCATTTGCAGTCTGCTCCTGATAACAGGCGGTTTTCAGCTGCGGCCTGCTCTCGGCGCTTCAGTTCTTGGTAGCGGGCCTCCTGCTCAACGCGAAGGCGCTCTTCCTCGCGCTCAACGTGTTCCTGGAGAACGCCAATGATCGCGGGCATTTCAGTGCCGTCTGCCTTCTCGGCCTCATAAATTGCGAGGCATCCGGGCCGAAATTCATCGCGGGCGAAATCGGAATATCGTTCCTCGGCAAAGGCACGGAGCCGTTGCTCTACATCGCTTGTCGAGAGGGCAGGGCCTTCCATGCGGTTTAAATGGTCGCGCAAGTCGGCGGCTGGCACCCAGCACGCGATAGCTGATTTCACGAGTTGCTCGCGGGGGCCATTCCACTTGGTCCACGCCGAGTTCCCTCGATCAAGCTTCTTAACGATGTCCTGCGCGAGCTTGATGACCACGTATGGGTCTTTGATGTGGCGCAGGGACGGGCTTTTCATGTGTTCGAAAAGCAACCCCTTCACTACATTGACGCGATCGTCATCGACCACGGCTTTCCTCCATATTGCGCCGACCCGACATTATGTAGGTGCTGCGCATGTCGCTTTTCCAGTTCCGTCCTATCTTAAAACCTCAGTGAAGGGCGCGCCACCTAATTGCTCGAAAAGTCACTTAATATCACGAAAATCCACCAAATGCGTTTTCTTTGTTGACCTTCCCACGCTTGAGATGCACAAGAATGCACGTAATGGAACGTCAATGGATGAAACGGAAGGAAACGCGAGATGAGCACTGCAGGTGTCTTGATTCCATTCAGCGCTATAAACGGGTTTGAGCCGGCCGCGCGTCAGGCGATCATGTCCTATATCGAGAGCCAAATGGGCGCGCTGATGGACGTCGGAACGGGAGCGACGGATCGTCCCGAAACAGGGCTCGCCAAGCTCAATGTGTCTGGAGCAAAAGCCTTTCTCAACAATTGCAATGAGAAGAGCATGGCAATTCTCGCAGAGATCGTGAAGCGCGATGGCGATTTCATGATGTCACACATTGGTGCACTGACTGGCGACTCTAACGCCCAGCTTAAGGGCGCGTGGGCCGGCCTCACCAAGCGCGTCCGCACTGTCACTGGCGATCCTTCTGCCACCCTTCTCGGGTGGTTCAAGGAAGGTGGTGACTGGCATGGAATAATGGCCGCTCAGACCGTCGCGTCGATGAGAGTCGCTCTTGCGGAAAGAGCATAGGGGGAAACAATCATGGCAAAGCAAACAGCTTACGGGCGTTATCTGATCGCAAGTGTGTCTAAGGGAGCGGTGTGGCAAGCCCGCGCGTTCCGCAAACCAAAGTCGGGAAAGCGCATCATCGCGAGTGATGTTGCCGAACGAGATTCGGAGAGAGCGGCTATCGACGCGATAAGGGCCGACCTCGATGTTGCGCGGGCCGCTAAGATTGCCGCGAGAGGTGAAAGCGGCATCCCCACGCCAGAAGAGTATTTAGCGGCGCTGAAAACCATCTCGATCACCGACGGGCAGCGAGCAATGCTTACGGCGCATTTCAAAGCGCCTGGACGCACAATGACGGCGACCGAACTTGCCAACGCAGCAGGATATAAAAGCTGGTCGTCAGCAAACAGTCAGTACGGTTTGCTTGCTCGCAACGTCGCGGAAGAATTGGAATGGGAGCCGCCTTTACACCATGGCGTACCCGTCTGGACCTTCGCCCTTGCCTGTGAGGCTGAGCAGGCGGCTGGAAAGGAGGAGCTGGACGGTCAGCATTGGAAATGGACTTTGCGTGGCGAACTCGCAGAGGCGCTTGCCGCATGGTAGAGTCAGTTGCCCCTAAGACCGTGCGATACGTCAAGCTAGGCGAAGGCGGCGCGTGGGAGGAAGATTGCTTTGCACGCGGCATTTTGCGCATGGGCTTCGGCTCCGATGTCGAACAGGGCTTCGCGCTTTGCCTAGCCAAAGATTGGGACGGCTTTGCCGCTATGTGGCGCGAATACGGCCGGACTCCGAGCGTAGCGACACGGTTTGCCAACGAGACGCGTTTCTTCGTGGAGGATGACGGCTCCACGCTTTGGATCACATTTTCGGGCCAGCGGTTGCTTTGGGGCATGCTAGATCCGGGGGGGCATCTGACGCGCACCTATGACGGCGACAGCACCTATCGCCCCCTCGTTGGCGGATGGCGCGACCACGATATTCATGGCACGCCCTTGATTAAAGGCAATTTGGCTGGAGATCTCGTGAGCCTTGCCGCCTACCGTGGCACCTCATGCAATGTCCCTCGACCCGACTATGTTATACGCAAGGTCAACGGTCACCGGGCGAACGAGGTTGAAGTCGCCGAGGTTGCCTTGGCTGTCATGCAAGAGGCAACGCTTGCCGTAATCCGAAGCCTTCAACCTAATGACTTCGAGCTTCTGGTTGATTTGATTTTCACTCAGAGTGGCTGGCGTAGGGTCGGTATTCTCGGCCGAACCCAGAAGACCTTGGACCTGGATATCATTCTCCCGAGCACCGGAGAGCGGGCGATGGTGCAGGTGAAGTCCACCACAAGCTCATACGAGTTGACCCAATACATATCACAGCTTGAGCCAGACGGGCCGCACAAGCGCCTGTTCTACGCGTTCCATTCTGGCGAGGCTCAAACGTCAGATCCGCGCGTCAGTGTCCTTGGACCCGAACGCATAGCCGCCATGACGCTCGATGCCGGGCTTATGAGATGGGTGATGGATAAGGTTGGCTGAAGCAGGCCTCTTCCGACAATAGTAGGTATAGAGGAGGGCAGAATTTTGGAAATCGTCCATCCAAGGCACTTTGAGTAGGGAAGCCCGAAGTCGCGACCTTACCCGAGTTTGGGTAGGGGCTGGGTCTATCGAGAACCGGTGTAAGTATCAGTCGCAAAAGCCTGCAAAATAACGTCGTTTGAAAACTCGTCAGTAGCCTTCGTAATGCGGGGGTCACAGGTTCGAGTCCTGTAAGCCCCCTTGAGCATTATAAAAACGCGTTTCCTGCGTGCGGCGCGTTTAGCTGTTCGCCCGGAAGGCCGAAGAGGGCGGGTCCGATTGCGAGGTCCATGTCTGTGACGGGACGACCCATGTCATCCCTTCCAAATGTCGGGATGCTTGAAGCGGCGGCGCTTGATGACATCGGCGGATTTTTGGCCCGAATATTGGCGCCGACGCCTTCGTAAGGAAGGCGCCGGCGGAGCGATGAGCCTCAGGCAGTAGCGTATACGGTGCGAATCTGGGTGTAGAATTCGACCGCCGCAAAACCCTGTTCGCGCGAGCCGAAGCTCGATCGTCCCATCCCGCCAAAGGGGACGTGATAGTCGACTCCGGCGGTTGGAAGATTGACCATCACCATGCCCGCGCGCACCGATCGCTGGAAGTGGCGGCTATGCTTCAGCGACTGGGTGACGATGCCCGCCGACAGCCCGAACTCGCCATGGTTGGCGGTTTCGAGCGCCGCGTCATAATCCTTCACGCGCAGCACGCTCGCGACGGGGCCGAACACTTCGCTGGTGTTGATCTCCATCTCTGCGGTCGTGTCCGCGAGCAATGTCGGGCGGACGAACCACCCCCGCGTCCTGGACTCGACCGGATCACCGCCCGATATGAGGCGAGCGCCATCCGCGATCGCGCGTTCCACGAAGCCGATGTCCTGCGCCTGCTGCGTCTCGCTGACTGCAGGACCGATATGGGTTTCCGGATCGAGCGCATTACCGACGCGCAACGCGTCCATGCGCGACGCCATCGCGGCGAGGAAGCGATCGTGGATGGCGTCGGTGACGATCAGCCGGCTGGAGGCGGTGCAGCGTTGCCCGGTACCGAAGAAGGCGCCGTCGACGGCGATCTGCACCGCCCGGTCGAGATCGGCATCATCAAGGACGACCAGCGGGTTCTTGCCCCCCATTTCGAGCTGGAAGCGCGCCTGACGGGTTGCGGCATCCGCCGCGACGATCCCGCCAACGGTCTGCGATCCGGTGAACGAGACCGCGTCGACGCCGGGGTGGCGCACCAGCGCCCCTCCGATCGAGCCCGGGCCGACGATCAGATTGAAGACGCCCGGCGGCATGCCCGCTTCTTCGTAGATAGCGGCCAGCGTGGCGGCGATGGCGGCGGTATGGCTCGCCGGTTTCATGACGACCGTGTTGCCGAAGGCCAGCGCCGGGGCACTCTTCCATGCCGGAATCGCGATCGGGAAATTCCACGGGGTTATCAGCCCGACCACGCCGAGCGGATCGCGGAAGGTCTGTACGTCGACACCGGCCCGCACCGAGTCCAGCGTCATGCCATGGCGGCGGATCGCCTCCCCCGCGAAATAGCGCAGGATCCGTCCCGCCCGCACGACCTCGCCGATCCCTTCGGCGAGGGTCTTGCCCTCCTCGCGGCTGAGCAGCCGACCGAGATCCTTGGCGCGCGCCAAAACCAGCTCACCGGCCTTGTGGAGGCAATCGGCGCGAAATTCCGGGGTCGCATTCGCCCAGAGCGGTTGCGCTGTGCGCGCCGCGGCGACGGCCTGATCGACGATGCCGACATCGCTTGCGGGTAGGGTGGCGACCAGCTCGCTGGTATCGGAGGGATTGGTCCGCGCTTCGCCCCCAGCCGAACCGAGCCATTCGCCCCCGATAAGATGCCGGACCTGGATCGCCGCTTCGCTCATATGTTCCTCAATCCTGTATATATGTTCACGGGCCCGTCGCTATGGCCGCAGATTATGAATCGCGCTCAGGCGTCCTCGGGTGCCGTCAGCGGATAACCCCGGCTCGCATAATCGAACCCGCCAAGTTCGAGCGCCGACAGCGAGCCGTCCTGGGGGGAGGCATAATAGGCCCTGATCTCCTGGATCAGGCCGCGTTCGGAGAAGATGTACCATTCGTCGCCGCGCAGCATGACGTTGCTGTGCCGCTTGAAATGCGTCCATTCGATCACCGCGCGCCGGGTTTCGGGCTCACAGATCACATGGTCGACCGTCCAGAAGGAGCCCAGCGTCTCCACGGCGGCGCGCCAGCGGCGGGCGATGACGTCCGCCCCCACGAAGGGGCCCTCATACATTCCGGGCGGGAAATAATGGACACCGTCCGGTTCGAAATAGGCGGCGATCCGCGCCTCGTTACCCGAATTGCAGGCATCGAAATAGTCGCGGATCCACCGCTCCATGCCGTCCTTGGTCAATCTTTCCACGCGCTCTGCTCCTGCAGCACTAATTCACTGATAGTGGTTGTATTCATGATAGAGGAATGATAGCCGCCGTCTTCGAGGCTGGCAAGGCGCTCTTGAAAACTTGCCGGACCTCGATCGTGGGGAGGCTCGTGGATGCGGTTGGCAAGCTTTCGGTATCGGGGGCACATCGGTTTCGGCGTGGTCGAAGGCGACGGGATCATCGACATCTCGGCCCGCTTTCCCGGCACGACCCTCCGTGGACTGTTGCCCGAGCCGGACCGCATCCGGGACGCGAGCGCGCATGGCGAACTGTTCCCCGGCGGCGCGATCGAATGGTTGCCGCCGGTCACCGATCCGGGCCGCATCTTCTGTGTCGGACGGAACTTCAAGCGGGCGATGGCGACGCTAGGCCTGGAGCGGCCGGACTACCCGATCCTGTTCACCCGCTTCGCCTCGTCGCATGTCGGACATCGCCAGCCGATCGTGCGCCCGGCGGTGTCGGAACAGTTCGATTATGAAGGTGAGCTGTGCGTTGTCGTGGGCAAGGCCGGGCGACACATCGCCGAAGCCGATGCGTTCGATCACGTCGCCGGATATAGCTGCTACAATGACGGGTCTGTCCGCGACTATCAGCGGCACACGTCGCAGGATACGCCCGGCAAGAATTTCTGGCGATCGGGCGCGGTCGGCCCCTGGATCGTGACACGCGACGAGATCGCCGATCCCGCCGAGCTGTCGCTCAAGACGACCCTGAACGGCGAGACCGTCCAGTCCGACCGGCTCGATGACCTGCTGTTCACTGTGCCGAAGCTGCTCGCCTATCTGTCGCGCATCGCACCGCTCGAGCCCGGCGACCTGATCGCCCTCGGCACCCCGCTCGGTTCCGCGATCAACAGCAATCCGCAACGCTGGTTGCGCCCGGGCGACGAGGTCTCGGTCACCATCGACCGGATTGGCACGCTGACCAACCGGGTCGTGGACGAGGCCGAACTCGTCGCGGCCGCCTGACATCCCAAAAATGTCGATACCGACAAGGAGAAGGCAATGAATGACATGACCGCACCCGCGCTTTCGGAGATCGGCAAGTCCGTGATCGCGAAGGGGTTGAAGACCAATTATCTCGAAATGGGCGAGGGCAAGCCGATCATCCTGATCCACGGCTCGGGACCTGGCGTCAGCGCCTATGCGAACTGGCGTCTCGTGCTGCCGAAGATCGCGAAATATGCGCGCGCCATCGCCGTCGACATTGCGGGCTTCGGCTTCACCGAGCTCGAGCCCGGCGCGCACTACACGCTCGACTATTGGCTCGAGCACCTCACCTCCTTCCTCGACGCGCTGGGGATCGAGCGCGCCTCGTTTCTCGGCAATTCATTCGGCGGCATGCTCGCCACGCACCTCGCGCTGCGCGATCCTGCCCGGGTGGAGCGGATCGCGATGATGGGATCGAACTTGATGTCGTTCGAGATAACCCCCGCGCTCGACAAGCTGTGGGGGCAGCATGAGCTGAGCCGCGAGGTGATGACCGAGCACATGCGCTTCTTCCCCTGGGACAAGAGCATCATCACCGATGACCTGATCACCAGCCGCCTCAACGCCTGCGCGCGCCCCGATTATCAGGCGGCTTTCGCCTCGATGTTCCGGGCGCCTCGCCAGGAGTCGATCGATGCTCTGGCGCTCAGCGAAGAGCAACTGGGCCGGCTCGAATGCGAGGCGCTGCTGATCCATGGCCGCGAAGACGTCGTCGTGCCGCCCGAGGTGAGCATCCGCGCGCATCACGCCATTCCCCGGTCGCAGCTCCACATGTTCGGCCAGACCGGCCATTGGGTGATGATCGAGCAGACCCAGGCTTTCTGCGCCCTGATCGAGGAATTCTTCAGCAAATGAACTTGCCGGGCCGCGGGCATGACATGCTCGCGGCCCCGCAGCATGGGAGCCGTTTATGGACGCAGAACGCCAGGCCATTCTCTGGGAAGAGCGCGGCATCACCAGGACCCTGCTACGCTTCGGGCGCTCGCTCGATACCGGCGATTGGGACTCTTACCTGACCTGTTTCACCGAGCTGGTCAGCCTGAACTTCGAGCGGCTCACGGGCCATGCCGAGGTGCGGATCGAGACGAAGCTGATGTGCCGCTGGGCCGACCTGTTCCTGTCGCCGACGCGGCGGCATCACAGTTACAGTAATTTCGACATCACGCTGGATGGGCAGCGCGCCCATGCCAAGGTTTATTTCACCGCCCGCCATTGGAAGGCGACCGACCATGGCGAAAGCAGCAACACCCAATATGGCTGGTATGATTTCTGGCTGACAAAGGCTGGCGAGGACTGGAAGATCCATCGTATCAAGCACGACTTCCAATGGGTCGACGGCAATGGCGCGCTGTTCGACGTGACCGAGCCCGAACTGGCGCGGATCGCACAGCAGATCTTCACGGACGAGAATAAGCGCGCGGCGGTCGCCGCGCTGGCGGTTTAGCGGCGCCGAGGGGGCGGACGGCCTCTGGCCGTCCGCGATCCTCATAACAACCCTGCTGCCCGCATCTCCGCACCCAGCCGGGCGATTTCCGCCTCGCCCTGGGCCAGCGCCTCGGCGCATACATGTACCGAGTGGCTGCCGAGATGGAGCGGATGGGGCGACCGGTGCGCCGAGCCGATGATGAAGCCCGCGCCGTCGTCCGTGTCGAAGTTCAGCGGCGCGGCGCCGTCCTCGAAGACCAGCAGGTCGCCGGCAGTGGCATGCACGTCGCCATAGCGCAGGCTTCCCGCATATATCGCGAGCCAGCATAGCTCCTGGCCTTCCGGCGGCGTGAAACTCCACCGCTTGCCGGCCGGGAGCGATGCGTCGAGCAGGGTCGCGCCCGGTGCCGACGGGACCGGGCTGGTAAGACCGTCCCAGGCCCCGAGCAGGACCCGGACGCCATCCTTCCGCGGGATGGCCGCATCCGCGAAATGGGTGCTGGCGGGGGGCAGCAGATCGCGTCCGGGCGGCAGCAGCATCCAGAGCTGGAAGCCCTTGAGATTCTTGCTGCCCACCGGGGCGGCCGCGTGCCAGACGCCCTTGCCCGACGCCATCCACTCGACGCCGCCGGGCTTGAGGCCGCCATGGGCGCCGGTGGTCTCTCGATATTCATTCTCGCCGTCGATGATGATGGTCAGCGTGGCGATCCCCGAATGGGGATGCCAGCCGAAGCCGCCGCCGGGCCGGGGCGGGATGTCGGCGAGGTCGAGGAAGACGAAGGGCTTCAATATTTCGCCGAGGTCGCCCGGGCTGACGAGGCGCGTGATCGGCCCCAGCGACGTTCCGCGCGTCCGCAGCCGTACGCCGCGATCTGCTGTGGTCATGGCCTTGCTCCTGTCGCTCAAAGGTTCAGCGCGTCGAAATCAGCGGCGGCATGCCGCTCCAGCAGGGTGGTGCCTTCCGGGCCCGGGCGGTTGACGATCCGCCCGCGTCTGACGGCGTCGCGCGCGGCGATCCGGTCCGCCCAGCGGCGCAGATTGGGATATTCGTGCGCCGACAGGAATTCCGCCGCATTATAGGTACTGGTCAGGATCGCCCCATACCAGGGAAAGATCGCCATATCCGCGATCGTATATTCGTCGCCGACGATGAAGCGCCTGTCCGCCAGATGCGTGTCGAGGACATGGAGCTGGCGCTTGGTCTCCATCGTATAGCGGTCGATCGCATATTCGATCTTGATCGGCGCATAGGCATAGAAATGGCCGAAACCGCCGCCCACGAACGGCGCCGACCCCATCTGCCACATCAGCCAGTTCATCGTTTCCGCCCGTCTATAATGCTCGGTGGGCAGGAAGGCGCCGAACTTCTCCGCGAGGTAGAAGAGGATCGACCCGCTTTCGAACAGATGAGTCGGCGGATCGGTGCTGCGATCCACCAGCGCCGGGATCTTCGAATTGGGGTTGATCGCGACGAAGCCGCTGCCGAACTGATCGCCCTCGCCGATCCGGATCAGCCAGGCATCATATTCGGCGCCCGCATGACCAGCGGCGAGCAGCTCCTCCAAAAGGATCGTTACCTTCGCCCCATTGGGCGTGCCCATCGAATAAAGCTGCAACGGATGCTTGCCGACCGGCAGCACCTTGTCGTGCGTCGCGCCCGAAACCGGCCGGTTCAGGTTGCCGGACTGGGGCTTCCAGGACCAAATCGCCGGAGGGACATAGCCTGGCGGCTGGTTCAGCGAGGCGTCGTTGCCGGGCATCAGGCCGCTCGCGCCACCTTCAGCGCCCGGGTCCACCAGGACAGCTCGTCGAACAGCTCCTTCGCTCCTGCTTCGAGGTGTGGCAGCGGCACTTCGGAGAAGGGCTTGCGCTGGATGAGCAACTGGTTGGCGTCGGCCCCGGCGATGTGCACCCCGAAGCGCATCGGCGCCATTTGCAGTTCGACGCACATCTGCCGCAAATGCTCGACAGCGCGTGCCGCGCCCAGCGAACCATAGCCGAGATAGGCCGCGGGCTTGCGCGCCAGCTGGGGCCCGGTCCAGTCGAGGGCGTTCTTGAGCGCGCCGGTGATCGAGCGATTATATTCCGCTGTGACGAACAGATATCCGTCGAAACCCGCAATCGCTTCCTGCCAGGCGAGCGCAACCGGGTTCGTCACCGGCGCGCGCATCGGCGAGGTTCGGCTGTCGAACAGCGGCAGGTCATAATCACGCAGGTCGACGATCGCGAAATCCATGTCGTCGCGCTGCGCCGCGAGCCCTTCGATCCACGCGGCGGCCGACGGGCCGAAGCGGCCTTCGCGCGTCGTGCTGATGATGATCGCTATGCGGGGCTTCTCCATGATGGTCTCCAGTGATGATGGCTATGCCTGCGCCGGGCGGGGGGCCGTGCCGCGAGCGAGTGATGAGGGGCGCGGAATCGGTTACCAGGCGGTGGTGCCGCCATCGATCGCGAAGTCGGCGCCGGTGACCCAGCGCGCCTCATCCGACGCGAGATAGACGGCGGCGGGCACGACATCGGCGGGGGTGCCCGCGCGGGCCAGCATGATCTTGCCGATCATCGCCTCGGCCCATGCCGGGTCGGACATTTTCCGTTCGGTGGAGGGTGTCAGCACCAGCCCGGGGCTGATCGAATTGACGCGGATGCCATGCGGCCCGCCCTCCATCGCCATATGCTTCGACATCGCGATCACGCCGCCCTTGGCCGCGCTATGGGCGACTGCGGGCAGGACCTTGTAAGCGATCTTGCCCGAGACCGATCCGACATTGATGATCGATCCGCCGCCATGCTCGACCATGGTCGGCCAGACCGCGCGGACCGCGAAGAAGATGATGTCGAGTTCGTTGCGGATCGTGAACGACCAGTCCTCGGCGGACATGTCGGGCAGCCACGCCATCCGCACACCCCCGCCATTATTATAGAGGACGTCGATGCGGCCGCCGTGCGACAGCGCGAAGGCGGCGAGGGCGGCGGCGTTCTCCTGGGTCGAAAGGTCGAGCGGGTGCAGCGACTCCATCCTGCCGCCCTCGGCGCGGACGCGCTCAAGCGTCTGCTGGGCGGCATCGGCGTCGACGTCGCAGCCGATGACCAGCGCACCTTCCCGGGCGAAGACGAGCGCGGCTTCGCTGCCCATTGCGCCGCCGGTCCCGGTGATGATGCACGTCTTTCCGGCCAGCCGACCCGCCATGGTCCATCCTTCCCTTTTTGCGCTCGCGCGCTGCGGGCGGGAGGAGGCGATCCTTCCGGCCTGTCGCGCCTGCGTTCAATCCGGCTTGCATGATGTTCATGTTACAGTGTACTGTCAAGTTAGTGGTTGGAGATGCCGGGCAGGAATTTTGCCCTGGGTCGACCGACCGTGAGAGACATATGCTTCGGGGGCGGGCCCCGGACGCCCCGCCCCGAGGAGAGGCCGATGACCGACGCCGAAAAGTTGCAATGGCTTTATGACCGAGCCAGGATTACCGACGTGGTCAACCGCTTCGCCATCGCGCTCGACAGCCGCGACTGGGCGCTCCACCGCACCTGCTTCGCGGAGACGGTCACCTTCGATTATCCGCTCGCGGGCGGCCACCGGGTGCTCAAGGCGACCGATCTGGCGCGGACCTCGCCCCCCTTCTTTGAATGCTTCGACGCCACCCAGCATATCGCCGCCAACCATCACATCGAGATCGACGGTGACGAGGCGCTATGCGTCTCGACGCTGCACGCGCAGCATTTCCGCGCGGATGCGGAGGGCGGGCCGCTGCAAAAGCAGATCGGCGTCTATCGCAACCGGCTGAAGCGTGAGGGTGACGACTGGAAGATCTTTCACACCCAGCAGGTCGTCGGCTGGATGGAAGGTAATCAGGCGATGTACGAAGCCGCCCTCGCCGAACGTCGCCGGAAGATCGGGCCTGCCGGAGGCGACGCGTGATGATCGCCCGCCCGGCCATGTCATACAACGTCATCCACGCGGGATAAACATATGCAGACTGTGAGCGGGACGCATGACGAGGCTCAGGATCCGGTCGGGCGCGAAGCCTGGACGGTGCTCATCCTTCTGACGATCGCCAATTTCTTCAACGCGCTCGACCGGACGTCGCTGTCGCTGGTGCTCGAACCTATCAAGCACGAATTCGGCGCGTCGGACACCATGATGAGCATTCTTGCGGGCTTCGCCTATGCCGCGACCTATGGCGTCGCGGCGATCCCGCTGGCGGTACTGGCCGATCGGGGCGCGTCGCGGCGGGTGCTCGGCTTCTGCCTCGCGGTGTGGTCTGGCGCCACGCTGATGTGCGGTTTCGCGCAACGCTACACCCAGCTTCTCGTCGCGCGGGCGGCGGTCGGCATGGGCGAGGCGGGCGGCATACCTGCCTCGCTGTCGCTGATCTCCAGCCATTTCCCCAGCAAGCGGCGCCCCTGGGCGATGAGCATCTTCTACAGCGCCAACGGTCTCTCGCTGTGCATCGGGGTGCCGATCTTCAGCATGATCGTCGCGACTTGGGGCTGGCGCGCGGGATTCTACGTGTCGGGCGCCGCCGGTCTCCTGTTCGTGCCTTTCCTGTTCCGTTTCGTCCGGGAACCCCGGGCGCCGGTGGATGCGGGCGCGCAAGCCGACGCACCGCGCGAGAAGGTCATCCCCGCCCTTCGCGCAATGTGCCGCAACAGGCCCTTCGTCTTGGTCCTGCTGTCGCATTTCCTGGTGTTCACCGGCGTGGCGGCGAATACGACCTTCACGGTCGCCTATTTTATCCGCAACTATGGCCTCAGCTATGAGCAGGTGGCCGCACTTAACGGCGTGCCGTTCGGTGTCGCGGGTGTGGTCGGCGGTTTGGCGGGCGGGGCGCTGGTCGCGCGTCTCGTGCGGCGGTCCTCGGACCCCGATTGGATGAACCGGATATCGGCGGCTTCGGCGATTGCTTCCGCACTTTGCCTGGTGGTCGGCTTCTCGGGTCTGTCGCTGCCGATTAGCGCCGCGGGCTGCATCTTCGGCTATTTCTTCATCATGGCACGCTACGGCACCTCCTATGCGGCGGCGCTCGAATATGTGCCGTCGGGCTCCAAGGGCGCGGTCGGGGCGGTGCTGGTGATCATCCAGAGCGTGCTGGCCGGGTCGATCGGGCCGCTGCTCGTCGGGCTGGTCAGCGATCATCTGCGGCCGGTCCATGGCGAGCAACTCGCGCTCCAGATCGCGATGCTCGCAATCTGTCCGACCACGATGATCATCGGCGCGCTGTTCGGATTTCAGCCGCTGCGCGGCCATCGGCCGGAAGACCGGCCGGTCTGATCCGCGCGGGACAGGCCGGTCAGATCCGCAGCAGTTTCCGGGCGTTGCCTGCCAGGATGTCGGCGCGGGTCTCGGGCGACACGTCCAGGCCTTCGATGCTGGCGATCGCGTTGCGCGTGAATATGCCCTCGGCATGATCCATCGGCGCATCGGTCCCGAACAGCAGCCGCTCGGGCCCGAAGAACTCGGCGGCGCGCGCTAGCATCGGCGTGTCCACGCCGAAGGTCGCGGTGTCGCAATAGAAGTTTCGGAGATGATCGAGATATGGTGCCTCGACCACCGCGCCGATATCCAGTCCCATCTTCGCCTGGGTGAGGAACACGGTTTCGATCCGCGTGGTGTAGAGCGGGACGAGCGCGCCGCAATGATGGGCGATGAGCTTCAGCTTCGGGTGCCGGTCGAAGACGCCCGACAACGCGATGCGCAGCATGGCCGAACTGGTGTCGGACAGCCAACCGAAGATCTGCCACTCCTGATATTTGGAGCGCTGCTCGCCCGCATAGTCGGGCCAGAAGGGCGGGCGCGAGGGATGCAGCCACAGTGGAACGTCCAGTTCCTCCGCGCAGGCGAAGATCGGAGCCAGCGACGGCGCGTCCATCGGCACCGCGGTCGGCCCTACCGGCAGCACGCCGCCTACAAAGCCAAGCTCGCGGACCGCGCGACGCAACTCGTCCGCCGCACCATCGGGATTTGCGCTGGGCAGGACGGCGATGCCGAACAACCGTTCGCGATCGACGCCGATGTCTTCGGCGAGGGCGTCGTTGCCGATGACCGATGCCTCCAGGGCGCGGTGCGGGTTGCTTGCGACCGGAGGAACGACCTCGAGCCAGGGGATAGGTGAAAGAACATTGGCATCGACGCCGAGCCGATCCATCAGCGCCAGTCGCGCCTGCGCATCATAGACTTCGGGAAGCGATTTGAAGACGGCGCTGAACGGGCCTGGGCCACCCATCGCCTTTTCCAGATACCGATTGAGGGCGAGCGGCGCGAAATGCGAATAGGCGTCGATCCGGGTATAATTTCGCATGCTTTGTTCCTTATGACAGTATACTGTAACGTGAGTCGCGCCAGGGGTAAAGTGGTTGTCGAGCGGAGAAGCCGTGGGCTAGGACTGCCGGCGCGGGAGAACAGGAGTTGCTGTGGCGGGGAACGATCTATCGACGGGGGACGGCGAAAACCTGCCGGACTACCAGAACGCACTCGGCTTCCTGGTGCGCCAGCTCTATCAGATCGTCCTGGCGCTGTTCCTCGAAGTCTCCTCGGATATCGACGTCACGCCGGTGCAATATGCTGCGCTTCAGGCGATACGCGACAATCCCGATAATGATCAGCGGCTGATCGGCGGGCTGATCGCGGTCGATCGTACCACGATCAACGTGGTCAGCCTGCGCCTCGAGCAGAAGGGGTGGATCGTGCGCCACGTGATCGGCGGACGCCGTCTCCATCTCGAATTGACCCAGGCCGGCCGCCAGGTGCTGATCGACATGGCGAAGGTCATCCCCGCCCATGCCGAAAGGATTCTCGCGCCGCTCGAACCTGCCCAGCGCGACAGCTTCATGGCGATGCTCAAGACGCTGGTCGAACAGAATAACGACCTCAGCCGCGCTCCCCTCCAGGGCCAGGCGGCGGCGCACGCCAAGCGGACGAAAAGCGGCCGGAAGACCAAGGAGAGCTGATCGATTTCCGCGGTCGACGGTCCGGATCGCGTTGTGGAGGATGATGTGCAGAACCCAACCGACGACAAGACATGGGTCGTCGATTTCTTTCGGGATGTCGATGCGATGGATCGAGACCGGATCGGCCCATGGCTTAGTCCGAATTATGAAACCCGGTTGGGCAACCGGCCCGTCGTCCGCGGCAAGGAGGCCGCGCTTGATAATTCCGCACGCTTCTGGGCGACGCTCCGGTCGATGCGGCATCAGATCGAAGAGATCGTGATCGATGGCGACAAGGCGGTTTCGCTCGCGATCGTCACCTATACCCGGCTCGACGGCAGCGCGGTGAGCATGCCGGTCGCAACCTATTTGCGGCGCAGCGGTGAGCGGCAGGTCGACCGCGTCCAGGTCTATATCGATCTTGCCCCGTTGCTGGGGACATGAACCAAAGAGGGAGAACTCCAATCCTCCCCTGCTAGGCTTAGGGACGATTGTGGTTCAGGGCACCGGGCTCTGGCGTGCGACGCGGACGCCCGCCTGATGCTGGCGGACGATGCGGATATAGGAATCGACCAGTTCCTGATTAACCTGGTCCCAGCCGTAACGTTCGCTCGACTTCAGGCCCGCCTCGCCGATCGAGCGGCGCAGTCCGGCGTCCTCGCAATAGGTCTGCAGCGCGTCGGCGAAGGCGTGGGTGCGGCCCGGCTGGATCAGCCGCCCGGTAATGCCGTCATCGATCAGGCTCTCACTGCCGGTCGCGCGCGCGGCGACCACCGGCAGGCACGCCGCCATCGCCTCCAGCGTCACATTGCCGAAGGTTTCGGTGACCGACGGGTTGAACAGCATGTCCATCGACGCAACCGCGCGGCCCAGATCCTCGCCCTTCTGGAAGCCTGCGAAGATCGCGTCGGGCAGACGCTTCTCGAACCAGTCGCGTGCCGGGCCTTCGCCCACCACCAGCACCTTGTGCCTTATCTGGCGGCGCTGCAACTGATCGATCGTGTCGGCGAAGACGTCGAGGCCCTTTTCCATGACGAGCCGCCCGACGAAGCCGATCACGACGTCGTCGGGCGCGATGCCCAGCGATTGCCGCCATGCGTCGCTGCGCCGCTCGGGCTGGAAGATCGTCCGGTCGATGCCGCGCGACCAGATGCCGACGTCATAGCTCATCCGCTGTTCGCGCAGCAGTTGCGCCATCGATTCCGAAGGCGCGAAGATCGCGTCGCAACGGCGATAGAAACGGCGCAGCAGCGCCTCGACTACCGGTTCGAGGAAGGCGAGCCCATAATAGCGGAAATAGGTTTCGAAGCGGGTGTGGACCGATGCAACCACCGGCAGCTTGCGGCGCAGCGCCAGGCTCACCGCGCGATGGCCCAATATCTCCGGGCTGGCGACGTGCAGGATGTTCGGCGCGAAAGCGGTGATGTCGCGCCGCACGCGCCGGGGGATGCCAAGCGGGAAATGATATTCGGCGCGGCCCGGCACGGGCAGCGAAGGAATATGGACCAGATCACCGGTCGGCTGAAAGGCGGGCTGTGCCACCGTCGGAGAATATACGCGCACCGCCGCGCCCTGCTTGAGCAGATAGCCGACCAGTCGGTTCAGGGCCTGGTTCGCTCCGTCGCGGACATAATTATAGTTGCCCGTGAACAGGGCGACGCGAAGCTGAGATGCATCCATCGGCAGGCCTCTAGCCGCTCAGTTCCGAAAAGGCCAATCCGGAACAGCCGGGCGCGCCGGATGTTGTCGGACGGAAGAATGCCGTCATGCCGAACATGTTCCGCAAAGGCCAGAAGATCAGCTGGAAATGGGGTGCGCACAGCGCCCATGGCCATGTCGTCGAGCGCTTCGAGCGGCGCGTCCAGCGCACGATCGAAGGCGCGCGGATCGTCCGTCGGGGTAGCGCCGAAAATCCGGCCTATCTTGTCGAGACCGATGACGGCAAGAAGGCGTTGAAGCGCGGGTCCGAACTGACGGCCGCCTGAACGAAGGAAAGCCGATGGATCAACTGTTTACCAGGATCGCCGCCAGGATGGCCACGGCGGTGGGGCAGCCGCTCGCCTTCATCATCGCGGCGATCGCGATCGCTTTGTGGGGCGCGAGCGGGCCGATCTTCGGATTTTCAGATACCTGGCAACTGATCGTCAACACGACGACGACGATCATCACCTTCCTGATGGTGTTCCTTATCCAGAACGCCCAGAACCGTGACGCGGCGGCGATGCAGGCCAAGCTCGACGAACTGATCCGCGCGATTAAAACGGCGCGGAACGAATATATCGGGATCGAGCATTTGACCGAAAAGGAGCTTGAGAAGATCCGGGCCGCGATCGAGGAGGAATGCGCGCCGGCAGAGAATGGCCGGCCGCATCATACCGACAGCATCGCCCATCTGATCAGGCGGCGCTGACGTCCGCCATCCACGCCTTCAGATCCTCGCCCGCGCGTTCGGCGAACATCGCCTTGCGGTCGGCCTTGCGCTTGCGTCCGCCGCGCGCGCCCTCGACCGGCGGGAACAGGCCGAAATTGACGTTCATCGGCTGATAGGTGGCCGCATCTGCGCCGCCGGTGATATGGCCTAACAACGCGCCCAGCGCGGTGGTCCCGGGCGGCGGCGCGATCGGCTGGCCGAGCAGTTCGGCGGCGGCGAAGCGCCCGGCGAGCAGGCCGATCGCCGCGGATTCGACATAGCCTTCGCAACCGGTGATCTGTCCGGCGAAGCGGATATGCGGGCTGCTCTTCAGCCGCAACGTCGCGTCGAGCAGCTTGGGGCTCTGGATGAAAGTGTTGCGGTGCAGGCCGCCGAGCCGGGCGAACTCGGCATTCTCCAGGCCGGGAATGGTACGGAAGATGCGCGTCTGCTCGCCATGCTTCAGCTTGGTCTGGAAGCCGACGATGTTCCACAGCGTGCCCAGCGCATTGTCCTGGCGTAGCTGCACCACCGCATAGGGCCAGCGGCCGGTGCGCGGATCATCGAGGCCCACGGGTTTCATCGGTCCATAGCGCAACGTGTCGACGCCGCGCTCCGCCATCACCTCGATCGGCATGCAGCCGTCGAAATAGGGCGTGTCCTTTTCCCATTCCTTGAACTCGCCCTTCTCACCGTCGAGCAGTGCCTGATGGAAGGCGAGATACTGCTCCTTGTTCATCGGGCAGTTGATGTAATCCTTGGTTTCGCCCTTGTCCCAGCGCGAGGCCATCCAGGCGACGTCCATGTCGATCGAATGCTTATGGACAATCGGCGCGATCGCATCGAAGAAGGCGAGCGCGTCGGCGCCGGTCGCGTCGCCGATCGATCCCGCGAGCGCCTCGCCGGTCAGCGGGCCGGTCGCGACGATCGTCGGGCCGCTGCCCGGCAGAACATCGATCCGCTCGCGAACCAGTTCGATATTGGGATGGGTTTCGATCGCGCGGGTGACGCCTTCGGCATAGCCCTCGCGGTCGACCGCCAGCGCTGATCCGGCGGGGACGCGGTGCGCGTCGGCGGTCTTCATGATCAGCGAGCCGAGCGTTCGCATCTCGGCATGGAGCAGGCCCACCGCGTTGTTCGGGTCGTCCGACCGGAAGCTGTTCGAACACACCAGCTCCGCAAGGCTGTCGGTCTGATGTGCCGGCGTCGCTTCTATTCCGCGCATCTCGGACAGCCGCACACGGATGCCCGCTTCCGCCAATTGCCACGCGGCCTCCGACCCGGCCAGCCCGCCGCCGATCACATGCACCTGATAATCCATGCCAGCGCTCTAGAGCGCGATCGCCTGCGGAGGAAGGGTTTTGCTTATTGAGGTGCCGTGGCGATGGCGATCGGCGCGACCGTCGCGGACGTGGGCTCCGCGATGGCGGTCGCCTCAGCCTCGACCGGCGCATTGCAATTGTGCCGCGTCAGGAAGCGCGCGCGGATTTCGGTGGCCTGGGCGAAGCTGACGCCCTTTGCGGCGAGCGCGCGGCCGAACTGGGAAATTTCCACCCGCCGCGCCTCATCGCTGGGCAGGAATTGCGGGCAGACGAAGGCTGCATCGAGTTGGCGCAGCGTGGTGGCGAGCCCCGCGCGTGTCTGTGCCGCTGCGACGGCGGGGTTGATGGCGATGATCGCCGCTGTCAGCAGCCCCAGTCGTGTCGCGTGCATGTCCGGTCTCCCTGTCGCCCCCGGCGCAGACAACTATCGGAGGGGATGGGGGTTTCCCGGGAATCGGAGATTAAATCTCGGAGCCTTTCATTTGCACCCGGTCCAGGCCGAGCCACGCCGCCATCAGGTCCAGTTCCTCACCGAGTTGATCGATCGTCTCCGCGGGCGCGCCCTGCTCGAGATGGCGGGACTGGACCAGCAGCTGTCGCGTCTGCCGGTCGGCCTTCAGGTCGACGCGGGCTACCAGCCGGTCGCCGAGCAGGAAGGGCAGGACATAATAGCCGTGCTGGCGCTTTTCGGCGGGCGTGTAGATTTCGATCCGGTAGCGGAAATCGAACAATCTTTCGGCACGCGCCCGTTCCCAGATCAGCGGATCGAAAGGCACCAGCAGGGCGCGGGCCGAGACCTTCCGGGGAAGGCGTGCGTCGCGGTGCAGCCACGCCGGTTTGCGCCAGCCCTTGACCGACGCGGGGAGGAGCACGCCCTCTTCGGCGAGTTCCGTTATCGCCGCCTTGCTGTCGGCGACCCCGGTGCGGAAATAGTCGCGCAGGTCGCCCTCGGTTGCGATGCCGAGCGCCCGCGCGGCGCGCTCGATCAGGGCACGGTGGGCGGTGGCCTTGCCGGGGGTGGGAAGGGCCAGGATGCTTGCCGGGATCACCCGCTCGGTCAGGTCATAGACCCGTTCGAAACTGTTGCGGCGGGTGGCGGTGGTGATGTGGCCTGCCCAGAACAGCCATTCCAGCTTGCGTTTGCTGTCGCCCCATTCCCACCAGCCGCTGCGGCTCTTGCCCTCCTCGAAGTCCGAAGCGGCGAGGGGGCCTTCCCTGCGGATACGGTCGAGCACCGCCTCGACCTCTCCGCGCCGTTCGGTGGCGAACGGACGCAGCCCGGTCCAGCCGCGCTCGCCGCGGTCGGCCTCCGCCATGCGCCAGCGCAGCAGCGGGTGGAGATCGAGCGGCAGCAGCGACGCCTCGTGCGCCCAATATTCGAACATCCGCCGCGCCCGCTTCGGGCCCCAGGCGGCATGATCGAGCAGCGCGCGGTCATAATTCCCCAAGCGGGAGAAGGCGGGGAGATAATGGGCGCGCGACAGGACGTTGACGCTGTCGATCTGGTGCAGTGCGAGCCGCTCGACCGTCCGCTTGAGATGGGCCTGACCGACCGTCCTCGGCCGGGCCGCGCCGAACCCCTGCGCAGCCAGCGCGATCCGGCGCGCTTGCGCGGGCGATAGGCTTTCGGTCAAGACCGGCCCATGCGCGCCGCCGCCCAGGCATAATCCTCGGCGGCCTTGCGGTCGGCGGGATTCTTGAAGGCGCGGTCGGGATCGGGCGCGCTGCCCAGCGCGTGAAGCAATATCCACAATGCGAAACGCCGCCCCGAATCGCCCTCGGTGCCGAAGGCGATCATCGCCCGTTCACGCCCCGCCTCGATTGCGTCCTCGTCGAGCGTGTCGAGATCGTCAGTGCCGAAATAATGGAGAAGCAAGGAGTCCAGATCCATGCCGCCACCGATGGCGGCGCTTCTCCCGGGGTGCAAGCTCGATCTGAGGCTCCGGGGGAGAGCTACGCGCCCTTGAAAAGCTCCAGCACCTGATCGGCGAGGGTCATCGGGTCGAACGGCTTGGTGATAACGCCCAGCGCGCCCTGGGCGATATAGGCCTGGACGTCCTGCGGCCGGGCGCGGGCGGTCACGAAGATGACCGGCAGACCCGCAGTGTCGGGGTCGGCGCGCAACTTGTCGAGCAGTTCCGGGCCGGTCAGCCCCGGCATCATCACGTCGACCATCATCAGGTCGGGCCGCCAGCTGTCATTGTGCAGCATCTCATAGGCGGCGTCGCCCGAGATCGCGGTGCGCACCTCGACGCCGGGACGCAGCCGCAGCGCCATTTCGACGATCATCCGGATGTCGGCCTCGTCGTCGACATAGAAGATGCACAGGGTGTCGCTCATTGCGGGCCTCCATGACGGTCGACGATATCGAGCACGGTCGATGCGAGCTTGGGAAGCGCGCGGCGCGACTTGATGATCACCGCATCGGCAAGCGCGCCCGCCTTCTTGTCGACCTCTTGGGCCGAATACAGGATGACTGGCAAGGGCTGGTCCGATCTCTTCAGTTCGACGAGCAGATCCTCCCCGGATCCGTCGGGCAGGCCGAGGTCGAGCACCACCACGTCGGGGCGCCGCGCGGCCAGGATCGTGCGGGCGGCGGCGAGGCTGGCGGCGCTGAGCAACAATCCGCGCCCGGCCAGCGCAGTCGAAAAAAGCTCGCGCGTATCGTCGTCGTCGTCGACATGGAGGATCACCGCCTTGCGGGCGCCGGCGCGACGTAGCGCGCGCTGGATCAGCTGGATCAAGCGCGGCGGATCGAACGGTTTCTGCAGCCAGCCGGCATAGCTGTTGCTGTCGATTTCGCCGGTCGGCGGGGTGCCCGATATAACGATCACCGGCAGTTGCTGCGTTCCCTTGTCGGCCTTCAGGGCGCGCATCAGGTCCGTTCCATCGGAATCGGCAAGGGTCAGGTCCAGCAGCACGGCTTTATAGGTCTGCGAGCGGGCATGAGCGATGCCGTCGCGCACCGTGGTCACGAGGTCGCTGGCATAGCCATGAGCGGTCAGGATCGACTGGATGGTGAAGCCCGCGTCGCTGTCGTCCTCGCAAATCAGGAGACGCGCCGAACGGTCTCCCTCGACGACCTGGGCGCTGTCGCGCGGCACGCTGAAGGCGAAGCGCGCACCGCCTTCGGCCCGATTTTCGAAGGATATGTCGCCGCCATGGTTGCGGACGATCTCGCGCGATATGGCGAGGCCGAGGCCGGTGCCCGCGATCATCTTGCGGTCGGGCCGGGCGCCCTGGGCGAAGCGGTTGAAGATATGGCGGGCAAAGTCGGGATCGATGCCGGGGCCACGGTCGGTGATCTGGATGATGTGATCGTCGCCCCCGCCGATCAGGTCGAAGGTGATCGCCGATCCCTCGGGTGAGAATTTGATCGCGTTGGACAGGAGGTTGCTCGCCACCTGGATGAGGCGTTCAGCATCCGCGCACGCCATCACCGGTTCGTCGGGCATGGCCATGGCGATCTTGATGCTCCGCCGGTCCGCCAGCCCCTGCATCGCCTGGACGGTTCGCGTCATCACGTCGCGCAGGTCGACCACAGCATAGTCGAACGCCATGCGTCCTTTACGGATCTGGTCGATGTCGAGAATGTCGTTGATCAGGCGGATCAGCCGCTGGCTGTTCGTCTCGGCGATCTCGGCCAGCCGCTGCGCCTGCGCGGGGAGCTCGCCCGCCGCGCCGCTGCGCAACAAGCCCAGCGAGCCGACCACTGATGTCAGCGGCGTGCGAAGCTCATGGCTGACGGTGGAAATGAAATCGTCCTTGAGCCGGTCGACCTCCTTGCGGCTCGCGGCGTCGCGCAGCGCCGCGATGATGTGAAGGCCGTCGGGCAGGCGCATCGTCCCCAGGGTGATGTCGACCGACAGGGTCTCGCCCTGGCTGTCGCGGCCGGATACATCGAGCATTTCCGTCTTGCGCAGTCTGCCCTTGTCGATGCCTATCCGCTCCAGGAACGGGCCTTCGCCGGGCGCGATGTCGATCAGCGTGGAAATGTCGCGGCGAAGCAGGTCATCCGGCTGGAAACCGAACATCTGTTCGGCGGCGGGGTTGATCGTCTCGATGCTGCCGCTCGGGTTGATCACGATGATCGCGTCGGTCGTACCTTCGAAGATTGCGGTCTGGCGCGTCGCGGCCTCCTGATACTCCTGCCCCAGCCGGTTACGGATCCGCATCCCTCTGCCGATCAGCAGCCCGGCGATGGCCGCGGAAAGCGCGGTAATCGCGACATAGGCCCAGATCACCATGCGCGTGCGCTCGCTTCGCGCATTCTGATGGTTCTGGATGGCGTGCAGGTTGGTTCGCCCGCGCTTCTCGATGCGGGCGAAGATGGCGCGGATCTCGTCCATCAGCCCCTTGCCCACGCCAGCGCGCAGGCGTGTCGCGGCGGCGGCCGGGCCCGTACGGTCGTGAAGGTCGATCAGCGCCTGCATTTCGGTGAATTTCGCGTGGATCAGCCTGTCCGCCCGGCGCAGGTCGTCGGCGTCCGGCCCGTCGGCCGGGGTCAGCCGGATGACGTTGGCCCATTGCTCCCGGAAATGGCTGCGCGCTTCGATGTAAGGCGCGAGGAAAGCCTTGTCGCTGCTGATCAGATAGCCGCGCTGGCCCGTCTCCGCATCCTTGAGCAGCGACAACAGCTCCGCCACGGCCAGATTATATTCGACCGATTTGCCGGCTGCGACGCCAGCATTGCGAGCGCTCCTGATCTCGCCGCCCAGAAACAGAGCCATCACCGCCAGCAGGGCGGGCCCGATCAGGGCGAGCAGCGCGACAAACCGCCAGCTCGGACGGATTCGGGGGCTGGGCGGCCGGGCAAGGATCATGAAGGTTCGAGCAGCGGCCGCATCATCAGGATCGCCTGCGTCCGGTTGGTGACCCCCAATTTCCGGAAGATTGCCGAAAGGTGCGCCTTGATCGTGGCTTCGGACACACCGAGGTCGGCTGCGATCTGCTTGTTGAGGTCGCCGCTTGCCAGCGCCAGCAGCACGCGGCGCTGAGCGCCCGACAGGCTATCGAGCTTTTTGCGCAGTTGATCGACCTGCGCGTCGGGGCCGGCGGACGGCGGAAAGACCCGGCCGCCGTTCAGGATTATCTCGATGCCGGCGATCGTCATCTCGAGCGGTTGACGCTTGGACAGGAAGCCTGCCGCGCCGACCGCCTGCGCGGTCGACACCATCTGCGCGGTGTCGTGGGCCGAGATGATCGCGATCGGCGTCCGCCCCAGCAGGTGCTGGAGCTGGAAGAAACCGCCGAAGCCGTTGGCGTCGGGCAGCTCATAGTCGAGCAGCAGCAATCGATAGCGGCCATGCCGCTCGATCAAGGCCTGCGCCTCCGCGATGGTTCCCGCGACGTCCACCACATTGCCAGGATGACGCGCCCTTATGGCGAGCTGAATGCCTTCCTGGATCAGCGGATGGTCGTCCGCGATCAATATCCTCCCAGTAGTCACCCCGATCTACCCCGGCGATCAACATGGCCGAGACTAGGCCCCGGCACTTCCATCCACAAGCGCCCCCTAGCGACCGGTGGAAAAGCAGTTAAACTTTTGCTAATAAACAGTCTTGATCGCGGGAATAGCGATGGAAAACTCCGGGATTCTCCTAGTCGATGACGAGCCGGCCTACCGGGCCATCGTCGCCGCGCTGCTCCCTGCCATCGGGGTCGTCGACATCGCCGGCAATGGCGCAGATGCGGTCGCGGCGGTCCGCGCGCGGCGCTATGACCTTATCCTTGCCGACATAGAGATGCCGGGCCGGGACGGCTATCAGGCCGTTGCCGATCTTCGGGCCGCGGCCGATTGGGCGCGGGAAATCCCCATCATCGCCTTCACGACCCTGGGGCCCACGGCCGGGGAGCAGCATTTCATCGATCGCGGCTTCGATGGCCTGTTGTCGAAGCCCTTCGCCGCGAGCGACCTGATCGCGCTGGCCCGGCGCTGGTTGCCGGTCGAGCTGCCGGTTATCCCGGAAGGCGACCGGGCTTCGCAGCTGGCCGATCTGCTCGGCCGCGAGGCGGCCGACGCGATGATAGATCGGATGCGGATCAATCTCCTCGAAGCGGTCGAGGCGATCGATGCGGGCGGCGACGAGCGGGCGCTGGGGCATCGCCTGGGCGGCCTGGCGGGGACGCTGGGCTTTCCCGCGCTCAGCGCGGCGTGGCTCGCGCTGGAACATGGCGGCATCGCGCTATGGCCTACCGCGCGCGCGATCACCGAGGAAACGATCGTGCGGCTCGCTGTCCGTAACCAGGCAGGCTTTCCGGCCTGACGTAAGACTTTGGTGGCAAAAGCCCCGGCAAACGGCTCTTCCGAAACGCCAGGTTAAATAATCCATGGCCTGACGGCCCCGGCGTTCGAACGGGGGCTGTGATGGAAAAGATCAATCGGAAAGAGCGGGCGAAGATTCGCGCCCTGAAAGAGGCCTTGGCCGGACGCGCGATGAGCGATCTGCCCTGGCGGCCTGAGGCGGATCATCGCCTTGCTCTCTATCGTACGCCCGCAGGCGACCTGATGTGTCTGGCGCGCTGCGGCTCGCTGTCGAGCGAAACTCCCGTCACCATAGCACGCTGCGGCACCGCCCAGGGTTGCAATGGTGTCTGGCAGTGTCTCGCGATCAAACAGATCGGGTCGGCCGTCCAGCGTTGATTCCGTGCCGCTTACGTCGCGAATATACGACCAAAGAATATTCTCTGTGACTTAAGTATAACCGATCACAAATAATATAACCCGCTATTAAATACAATATTTACGCTCCTGAGCGATCAGCAAGACGCGTTTTTAATACGGGTATTTCCTAATTTACGAGGGTTTTTGTTTTGCGTTCTCGCGTGAAATTCAATCGTCTGACCTGTGCTTGTCGCACCGGGGTCTGCGCGGCGGGGGCGGCTACTGCTGCGGCGATCGCTGCGGGGGCCGCGACCGCCGCGATGACCCCGGCGGGTACGACGATCAGCAATGTCGCGCGCATCGAATATAGCCTCGGTGCCGGGGCAGTGTTGCGATCGTCGAACCGGGTCGACATCCGGGTGGGGGAGATCATCGATTTTTCGGTGACGCCCGCGCCGGCCTGCGGGCGCGCGACGGCGGCCGGCGTGGTCGCGGTCGGCTTTCGCATAACCAATCTCGGCAACGGACCGGAGGCTTTCATGCCCGGTTCGCCCATCGTGACCGGCGGCAGCAATTTCGTGGCCAGCGGCGTCGTGGCCGACAGCAACGGCAATGGCTGCTACGACCCCGGCGTCGATCAGCCCATTCCGTTCGGCGGCAAGACGCCGCCGCTCGCCCCCGGCCAGTCGTTCATCGTCTTCGTGATCGGCACGGGCGGCAACGGCCTGGGCCAGGTCATCCTCCCCGTCACGTCGGAGACCGGGGCCGGCGCGCGGGGTACGGCGGTGCCCGGCGGCGGGCAGGATGGCGGTGACGCGGTGATTGGCGACAGCGGGGGCGTCGTCGAGAACCCCGCGCCGGTTCCCGGCGGACTGGCCGCGAGTCTGGTCAAGTCGCAGAGCGTCCGCGCGCCGGACGGCAGCGCCGAGCCGCGGCGCGGCGCAGTCATTACCTATCGGATCGAAGGCAGTTTCGCGGGAACCGGCGTGGCGAGCGATGTCGCGATTGCCGACGCCATTCCGGCGGGCACCACCTATGTCCCGGCCAGCCTCACCCTCGACGGCGCCGCGCTGAGCGACGCGGCCGATGACGATCGCGGTCAATATGACGCTGCCGGCGTTGCGGTACGCCTCGGCGATGTCGCCGCTCCCGCCCTGCGCGCGATCACTTTCCAGGTTCGGATCAATTGAAACGGAGCATGTCCATGAAATGCAAGTCTGCCTTGCTGGCCGCGATCGCCATGACGCTGAGCGTCCCGGCCTTCGCGGGCGGCATTTCGCTCGAAACCAGAGTGCTCAAGGCCGAGACCGTCCGTCTCCCGGGCGGCGGCACAGCCGAGAAGATGGTGCCCGCGGCCCGGGCCGTTCCGGGTGATCCGATGGTCTATGTCCTCGCCTATCGCAACGATACGGCGCAGCCTGCGGCCGACGTGGTGCTCGACAGCCCGGTACCCGCTACGATGGTTTACCGCGGCGCGGGTGCAGGCATCGAACCCCAGCTTTCCATCGATGGCCACACCTTCGCGCGCCTCGCCGATCTTGTCGTCACCGGTCCCGGCGGCGTCCGGAGGCCCGCGCGGCTCTCCGACGTCACCCATGTCCGCTGGCACATCACCAACCCAATCGCGGCGGGGGCCGCGGGCGAGGTTTCCTTTCACGCAGCGCTTCGCTGATCGGGCTGAAAACAGGAGTAGTTATGAAGTTGCGTAAGCTTTCCAAGGGGATGGCCTTCTCGGGGACGGCGGTGTCGCTGGTCCTCTCGGGGGCTGTCCATGCCGCGGCGGGGACGACCGCAGGCACGACGGTGTCGAACACCGCCAGTGTCGCCTACACGATCGGCGGCGCCGCGCAGACGCCCGTCTCGTCGAACGCCGCGACCTTCCTCGTCGACCGCAAGGTCAACGTCACGGTGGCGCAGGTCGGCGGTACGGCGACGGTCGTGAGCTTCGGCGAGACCGACCGGGTCATCGCGTTCACCGTCACCAACAACACCAACGCGACCCAGGATTTCAAGCTGGTCGGCGTGCAGCAATTGTCGCTGGTGGCGACCCTGCTCGGCCATAGCGACAATTATGCGGTCGATAACTTCCGCGTGTTCGTCGATGCGAACGGCAATAATGTCTATGACGCCGGCACCGATACCGCGACCTATATTGACGAGCTTGCGCCCGATCAGAGCAAGACGGTCTTCATCGTCGCCGATATTCCCAGCACCGGGCCCAGCGATGCGGTGGCGGGCGTCGTCCTCACTGCGATCACGGCGGCTGGTGGCACCGGCGGGTCGCTCGGCGCGGACCTCATCGCCACCACGCTCGGCGACACCGCCAATGCGATCGACAACGTCTTCGCCGATGCGGCGGGCGCGGCCGATCTGGTCCGTGACGGCAAATCTTCGGCGCTCGGCGAATATGATATCGGTTCGACCGCGATCGACGTGACCAAGATAGCCACGACGATCAGCGATCCGATCAACGGCTCGCTGCTGCCCAAGGCAATCCCCGGCGCCGTCGTCGAATATTGTATCCAGATCAAGAACACCGGATCGGGGTCCGCGACCGATGTCGCCGTAACCGATAATATCCCCGCCAACGCGACCTACGTGGCGGGCAGCCTGTTCGTGAACGGCACCACCCTGCTCGGGGTGTGCAGCAATGACGGCAATAACGAGGACGACGACGCGACCGGAGCGGATGACAGCGATACCATCACCGGTTCGTTCGACGGTACCAAGATTGCCTCGAAAATCTCGACCCTGGCGGCTGGAGCGACGCGGACGACGCGTTTCCGGGTGACTCTGAACTGATCTAGTTCTTGTTCGAGATCGACGCCTTTCCCCCGTCCGTGCGGCCGGGGACCGGCGGAGCCTTGACCCGGCTCCTCCGTCCTCTGCCGCGCGTGATACTACTCGGCCTCGCTGCCGCCGTTTCGACGGCGGCGGCGGGTGCCGAGACCATTTCCAATATGGCGACGATGTCCTTTCGCGACGGCGGTGCCGCGCATGTGTTGACGTCGAACACCGTATCGATCGAGCGCGCGGGCGTCTTGCCCGCCTCGATCCGTTTCACCCGGCTTCCCGCCTCTTTCACCGGTCGATTGCCGGTTGCGCTCTGCCGCAACGGGCAGCACACCCTCGCCGACGCGGCACAGGATGGTCAGGCCTCGGCGCCGGCATCGATGTATCGCGACAGCCAAAGCTATGCGCCCAATGCGCCCGTGCTGATCGAGTTGACCAACCCCTCGGGCAATGACGATCCGTCGATCGCCGAGACCGCCGACGTCGTGATCTGGTCGGACCGGGGCGATGCCGAACATCTGACGCTGACCGAGACCGGCCCGGACAGCGGGATGTTCACCGGAGCAATCAGCGCCAAGGTCGCAATGGTCGCCTCCGAAGACTGCGTGCTGCAGACCAGCGCGCGCGAAAAGGTCACCGTGGAATTCGACGGTTCGAGCGACGGCACCAACAACGCCAGCGACGAGGCGCTTATCGATCCTTTCGGCCTGGTCTTCGATTCCCTGACCGGTCAGCCGGTCGACGGCGTCACCGTCTCGTTGATCAATGCCGACACCGGCCGCCCCGCCCAGGTGTTCGGCGACGACGGCGTCAGTCTCTATCCATCGACCGTCATCACCGGCCAGCCGGTTACCGACGACGGTGGCGCGGTCTACGCACCGGAAACCGGGCGATACCGCTTCCCCCTGATCGCATCGGGCCGCTACCGGCTCCAGGTCGATGCCCCGCCAGGCTACACCGCGCCATCGGCCGTCGCCCCCGCCAGCCTTTCGACGCTCGAAGGTCCAGCGGGTGCCTATATCGTCGTCGAGGCCTCCTATGGCCGCGATTTCGCGCTCGATCAGGTCGATCCGCTCCAGGTCGACATCCCGATCGACCCCAGCGCCGCGGGCCTGTCGCTCGACAAGATCGCCTCGGCGCGCACCGCATCGCCGGGCGACACCGTCCAATATCGGCTGCGCCTCGCCAATCGTGACGGATCGGCCACGATTCCGGGCGTCACCATCACCGACGTCCTGCCGCCGGGCATGCGCTATCGCCGCGGATCGACGCGCGGTGTCGCCGAGCCCGATGTCGGTGCGGATGGCCGCTCGCTGACCTTCCATCCGGGCGTCATGGCCCCGGGAAGCTCGCTCGAAATCCGCTACAGCGTCATGATCTCGCCCGGCGCACCGCTGGGTGAGGCGCTCAACCGTGCCGTCGCGACCGATGCCGACGGCAAGCGCAGCGCTACCGGCAGTGCCGCCGTGCGGATTCGACCCTTGCTGAACAGCGACGCGCTGACGATCGTCGGCCGCGTCACCGAGGGCGCGTGCGGCCTCACCGGCGATGCACGCAAGGGCGTCGCAAATATTCGCATCCTGATGGAGGACGGCACCTATGTCGTCACCGACAAGGACGGGCTCTATCATATCGAAGGCGTCCGCAAGGGCCGCCACGTCGTCCAGCTCGACACCCAGAGCCTGAAGGCCGGGCTGTCACCGGTCGATTGCGATCCCGACACCCGGTCGGCGGGCCGCGCCTTGTCGCGCTTCGTCGAAGGACAGGGCGGTACACTCCAGCGCGTCGATTTCAGCCTGCTGCGCGATCCGGCCAAGGCGGACGCCGCGGAAAACCGGCCTTCCGAGGCGGTCGCGGACGATGCGGCAGCGGCGGGCAACGGCATCGACTGGCTCGATTGGGCGGGCGATGAGGCCGGGGTCGACTGGCTGTTTCCGATGCTCGACCATAATCCGCGCGCTCCGGTGCTGCGCGTTGTCATCCGGCATGTTCCGGGCCAGGCGATCGACCTTCGCCTCAACGGTGCGCCCGTCGACGATCTGGCCCGCGATCAGGGCGACGGCAATGGCAAGGTCGCCATCGCCAAATGGACCGGCTTGCCGCTGCGTGAGGGCGACAACCTGCTCGAAGCGCGCGTCACGGATGCGTCGGGCAAGCTGGTCACCACACTCACCCGCACCGTCCATTATGCCAATGTGGCGGCGCAGGCCGAATATCTCCCCGCACGCTCGCACCTGATCGCCGATGGCATCAGCCACCCGACGATCGCGGTGCGGCTGACCGACCGTGACGGCGCGCCGGTGCGTAAGGGCACCCCGGTCAGCTTCGAGATCGATCAACCCTATATGGCGGCGGTCGAGGGCGACGCGCAGGACGCGAAGCCGCTCGAAGGCCTCGGCCGTGGCCTGCCAACCGCGCGCGTCGCGGGCGATGACGGCGTGGCCTTCATCGCGCTGGAGCCGACCGCGCAGGCCGGCGCTGCGCATATCGTCATCAAGTTCGAACAGAATGGGCAGACCCGCACGATGGAGCTTCGTCCCTGGCTGCAGGCGGCGGCGCGCGAATGGGTCGTCGTCGGCTTCGGCGCGGGCACGTTGGGCCACAACATCCTGTCGGGCAAGGCGCGCAAGGCGGGCCTGCTCAGCAAGCATGACAGCTTTACCGACGGTCAGCTTGCCTTCTACGCCAAAGGCCGGATCAAGGGCAGCTGGCTGCTGACCATGGCCTATGACAGCAACCACAAGCAGGACAAGGATCGTGGCCTGCTGTCGGCGATCGATCCCGATCGTTATTACACAGTCTATGGCGACGGCACGACGCAGGGCTATGACGCGGCGACGCGCGGCAAGCTCTACCTGCGCCTCGAGCGTCGCCAGTTCTACGCGCTCTACGGCGATTATCAGACCAACCTCACCCAGACACAGCTGACCCGCTTCAGCCGCACCCTCAATGGCGTGAAGGGCGAATTCCGGGGACGGGTCGTCTCCTTCACCGGCTTCGCCGCGAACAGCGCGGAAAGCTATGCGCGGGACGAGATCCAGGGCAGCGGCCTGACCGGCCCCTATCGCCTGCGTGGCCGGGCGATCCTGCCGAACAGCGAACAGGTGCGGATCGAGACCCGCGATCGCCTGCGCTCCGAACTGATCGTCGAGACGCGCAATCTGACGCGCCATATCGATTACGACATCGACACCGACCGGGGCACGCTGGTCTTCAAGTCGCCCGTCCTGTCACGCGATGCCGACGGCAATCCCGTCTTCATCGTCGTCGATTACGAGCTTTACGGCACCGGCGCGAAGCGGCTGGTGGCGGGCGGCCGCGCGGCGGTGTCGCTGCTCCACGACCGGGTCGAGATCGGCGCGACGATGCTGCGCGACGAGACCAGCGGCACCGCGACGGTCGGCGGCGTCGATCTGAAGGCGAAGGTCGCGAAGAACACCGAGCTGCGCGTCGAGGCGGCAGCGGGTGGGGAGGGCGGCAACAGTTCCGACCGCGCCTATGTCGCCGAGGTCGAGCATCATGACGCCCGGATCGACCTGCTCGCCTATGTCCGCCAGCAGGATGAGCATTACGGCGTGAGCCAGCAGAATGTCGTCGAGGCGGGCACCCGCAAATTCGGCGCCGACGGCCGGGTCAAGCTGACCAGCAAGATCGCGATAAACGCCGCCGCCTGGCATCAGCAGTCGCTGACCGGCCCGGCGAAGCGCGACGCGCTCGATGCGCGCGCCGAATGGCGCAGCGACGGCGTCAGCTTCCACGCCGGGGTCAAACTGGCGAACGATCGCGGCGTCGGCAACCTCGCCAAGAAGTCGCAGCTGCTGACCATGGGCGGGTCGAAGGATCTGTTCGACGGCAAGCTGCTCGTCGCCGCGGAGAACCAGTTCGCGCTGGGCGGCAACAAGGACAGCGTCGATTTTCCGGTCCGCCGGACGATCGACGCCAGCTACCGGTTCAGCGAAGCGGTCCGGCTGATCGGCGGTTATGAGATGGCGAAGGGTGAGCGCTATGCGGCGCGCGGCCTGCGCATCGGCTTTGACGTCGCGCCCTGGGCGGGGGCGAAGCTGACCAGCACGGTCAACCACGAGACGGTGGGCGAGAGCGGCCCGCGCAGCTTCGCGCAGTTCGGCATGTCGCAGTCGCTGCCGATCGGCGAGAAGTGGACGATCGACGCCTCGCTCGACATGAGCAAGACGGTCAGCGGGCGCATCCCGGCGGGCGCGGTGGTCAATCCGCTGCATCCGGTGGCGCTGGGCGGCACGCTGGGCCAGGACGGTAATATCAACGAGGATTACCGCTCGATCAGCCTGGGCGCGGCGTGGCAGTCGGGCAGCTGGTCATGGAACGGACGCGCCGAGCATCGCAACGGCGACAGCTCGACCCGCTGGGGCGTCAGCAGCAACATCCTGCGCCGGCTAGGCGAAGGCCGCACGATCGCTTCGACGCTCCGTCTCTATCGCATCCGGGACAAGAATGGCGCGGTGGCGGCGGCGATGTCGGGCGATGTGGCGATCGCCTGGCGTCCGCTCGACAGCCGTTGGTCGATCCTCAATCGCACCGAGCTGCGCCACGAGCGCGGCGACGCCGGGGTGGGCGCGGGCAATCTGCTTGGTGTCGGCACCGCCAATGGCGCCGACGCGCTGTCGACACGGATCATCGACAACCTCGCGGTCAACTGGCGCGACGGGCGTGAGGGCGAGGATCATCGCTGGGAAGCCTCGCTCTATTATGGCGTCAAATATGTCCGTGGGCGTTTCGATGACGACAAGTTCGACGGGCTGATAGACGTCACCGGCTTCGATCTGCGCCGCGACATCGGCCGCCGCATCGATATCGGCATCAGCGGCAGCGTCCAGCACGCCTGGACCGAAAAGGCCGTCGCCTTCAGCATCGGCCCATCGGTGGGCGTCAGCCCGGCGGACAATCTATGGATCAGCCTTGGCTATAATATGAAGGGTTTCCATGACCGCGATTTCGAGGACAACCGCTATCTGCGGCAGGGGCCCTATGTGACGATGCGCCTGAAGTTCGATCAGCAAAGCATGGCCGCGCTTGGTGGCAAGATCGGAGGGATGTTCCGATGAAGAACTTGCGCTGGCTCCTCCTCCTGCTGGGTGGGCTCGTGGCGCTGTCGGCCGACGCCGAGGCGGCGTTGACCGTCAGCAAGACGCAATCGACGGTCTGGGATACGGAGAACAAGTTCGTGCTGCCCAAGGCGATCCCGGGCGCGCGCGTCGAATATGTCATCACCGTGTCGAACGCTCTGTTCCAGAGCACCGCGCGCAACGTCACCATCACCGACGCGATCCCCGCGAAGACCAAATTCTATGTCGGATCGGTGGTGGTGACGATCGGCGCGCTGTCGAGCCTGACCTATCCGACCGGCGGCGCGCTCGAATATTCGAGCGATAACGGCTCGACCTGGACCTACACCCCATCGGCCGGCAGCGACGGCAGCGATTCCAATGTCACCAATATCCGCGTCAAGGTCGGGGGCAGCCAGGTCGCCGGAGACAGCTTCACCGTCGCCTTCCGTGCCGTGGTAAAATAGCAGCCATAGCGATTTCTAGGCAGATGCAATCATCTGCCGGCTCGGAAATCGCGGTCATTCAAAAAACTGGGACGGTAGACCTGATGCTATCAGATCGACCGTTCCAGACTTGACCCGGCCAGTCGCCGCCGCCAAGCGGCGTCGCGCGGCACCCTCGCCGCGAAGGGAATGCCGTGGCCGAGACCCATATCCTCACCCTGTCCTGCGTCGATCATCCCGGCATCGTTGCCGCGGTATCGACCTCGCTCGCCCGGCACGGCGCCAATATCCTCGAGGCGCAGCAGTTCGACGATCTGCTGACGGGGCGGTTCTTCATGCGGGTCGAATTCGCGCTGGTCGGTGGTGCCACCATCGAGCAGCTCGCGGCGGGCTTCGCTCCCGTCGCCGCCGATCATGGCCTCGACTATCGCTTCCGCCCTTCGGCGGCGCGCAAGCGCGTCCTGCTGCTCGCCAGCAAGTTCGACCATTGCCTCGCCGACCTGATCTACCGCTGGAAGATCGGCGAGCTGGCGATGGAGCCGGTCGGCATCGTCGCCAATCATCCGCGCGAGACCTATGCCCATCTCGATTTTGGCGGCATCCCCTTTCACCACCTGCCGGTGAGCAAGGATAACAAGCCCGCGCAGGAGGCGCGAATCAAGGCGATCGTAGAGGAAAGCGAGGCCGACCTGATCGTCCTCGCCCGCTATATGCAGATCCTATCGGATGATCTGGCCGGCTTCCTGTCGGGGCGCTGCATCAACATCCACCACAGCTTCCTGCCCGGCTTCAAGGGGGCCAAGCCCTATCATCAAGCGCATGCGCGCGGGGTGAAGCTGATCGGCGCGACCGCCCACTTCGTGACCGCCGACCTCGACGAGGGGCCGATCATCGAACAGGACACCGAGCGTGTCAGCCACCGCGACACGCCCGACGACCTCGTCCGCAAGGGCCGCGACATCGAACGCCGCGTGCTCGCCAGCGCGGTCCGCGCCTTCCTCGAAGATCGCGTCCTGATGAACGGCGCGAACACGGTGGTGTTCAGCTGAAACGGGCTGCCGGCGGGCGATTGCCGGGCCGCCGAAGCGACCGCAAACGTACGAGCTGCCGCCAGATATCGTCGTCGCTGGGCGGGAGAGATGGACGCGTTCCGGCGATCAGGATCGCGTCCGACAGGGCGCCGAGGCTGCACGGTTTGGCGACGACGGGATCCTCGCCACCCGGTTTGACTGGCAGGCCGGTCATATAGACGACGGGAAGCCCCGGCATCGACATGCGGGCTTTCGATGCCAGGGTCGTTCCGTCCATGTCGGGCATCAAAATGTCGGTGATCAGCAGGTCAATCGGGGGCGCTGCTTGCCGGGTGAGGTCGAGCGCCGATCTGCCGTCGGTACTCTCGAGGACATGATGGCCGAGTTCGCGCAACAGGTCCGCCGTGACCTGCAAGGTCAGGAAATCATCATCGACGCACAATATCTTCATGCGGCCTCCACAATCCCACCAAAGAAACTCGGATATCTGCCGCTTTTTCCGTATTCAGTAGTCGTGCGTAGGTCATGACCTACAGAGTTGTCAGCAATCGTCCCCGGCGTGACGCTGGTCCTGATTTGCCGGGCCCAGGATCGACGCTATCAGGGTTCTGGCCAATTTTCCGTAGCGGAAATTGCCATCATGCCGGTAACGGCCTGCTTTGGTTTGGGGCCGCTCCTGTAGGTCATCGGCCTACGCTACTTTGGCGGGGCCGTGCCTAAACCTGCGGCAGGTTAGGGTAATGTCGAAATCGGGGAGATCCCGCGGCCCGATGGAATGATGAAAGTCCGATGACAGACGAAATGATGGTAGGTTCGCGGGTCATAACCAGCAATAAACGGGTCCTTGTCGTCGATGACCACCCCATCGTCATCTATGGGCTGAAGTTGCTGCTCGGCGACAACGAGAATGTCACGATCTGCGGCGAAGCGAATGATGTTCCCAGTGCGTGCCAGAAGGTCGACGACCTCGTTCCGGATATCGTCATCCTCGATCTCATATTGGGTGGACAGGATGGGATCGATCTCATCCGCACCTTGCTCAAACGCAGGCCAGATCTGTTGATCATCGCCTATTCCTGCCAATATGAGCGGGTCGTCGGTCCGCGGGTCTTGCGTGCGGGCGCACGGGGCTTTCTCTCCAAGGTCGGGGGACTTCGAGAGATGGAAGCCGCCATCGCTGCCGTGTCGAAGGGCGATCTGTTCTTCGAGGGCCGCAGCCGGCCCGGCGCCGGGGCGGTGCTCGCTTTCAGCGAAGCCCAGGCGATCGACGCCTTGTCCGACCGCGAGATGCAGGTGCTTCAGCTCACCGGCCAAGGCTTGTCGTTGCAGCGCATCGCGCAGGAACTCTCGCTCTCCGCGAAAACGGTCGGCACCTATCGCGAGCGGCTCAAGATCAAGCTCGGTGTCGATCGGGTACAGGAACTCGTCCCCTTGTCACGGTATCTGCTGGCGCAGGGGCCAGCCGGCAACCGCCGGAAATCCTGATGATCCGTTCGACGACGCAGCCGCTCGACGGGAGCCGCTCCTTCGATGAGGAGATCATCCCCGTCAACCTTCGTCGCACGCAGATCGTAGGGTCCGTCGCGGCCGCGATGATGCTGGTCGAGGGGGCGCTCGCTATCGTCCGGCAGAATATACTGCTGCTCACGGTGGCCCTCGCCGGGGCGGCGCTGATGTTCGCCTTTGCCGTCGCCGCGCATCTCGCGCGCCGCCGCAGCCCGTTCGACCGGGCGGTGCCGCTCGGTTTCATCGTCGTCCTGCTGATCGTGGCGCAATTGCTGGCCGTGACGGGCTCGCGCGCAGACGAGCAAGCCTATGCCTATTCGATCGTCCTGCTCGGCTTGGCGGCGCTCTTCAAGGTGCGGCCGGGGATCTTCGGAGGAATCGTCCTCGTCACGAGTGTCATGTTGCTGGGCTGGATCGGCAGCCTGCATCTGCCTATCGGCATCGCGTTGCAAAGCGCCGGTACCGCCCTGTTCGCCGCGGTTTCGGCCGTGTTGATCCGCTATCTTCTCTACCGCGCCCGCGAGCGGGATCATGTCATGAGGGCGATCATCGCCGGGCAGAACAGGATGTTCGCCAACGCCAATCACGAACTGGCCCAGCGAAACCATGACATCCGGGAAACGATGGCGATCGCCGCGCATGATTTGCGCAGCCCGATGTCCGGACTGCACGGGCTTCTTGAGCTTGCCGCCAGCCGGCCGGACATGCCGCCGGACATGCTGCGCAGCGTCTTCACGGAAGCCGGCCAGAGCGTTGCGGACATGCTCGCCCTGATCGATAAGCTGCTGCAGGCGCACGAAGCCGAAGATCGCGGTGCCGTCGACCTGCGGGTCCACGACCTCCATGCACTTGCCGCCGCCGCGGTCGAAAGGATCGGGGTCAGAGCCGGTATGGCCGGGGTCGAGTTCGAACGGCTCGGGCAGGAGCCCGCCATATTGATCAGTACCAGCGACGAGGCCGTGGCGCAGATATTGGACAATCTCCTGTCCAACGCGGTCCGCTATTCGCCCCCCGGAAGCACCGTCCGCGTCGCCTGTGCGACCGTCGACGGCGATGCCGTCGTCGACGTGATCGACCAGGGCGTCGGCATTGCCGCGGAGGAGCAGACCCGGATATTCGCGAAGTTCCAGCGAGGGTCGCGTCCGCCGGTGGCCGGAGGCCTCGGCACCGGACTCGGCCTGTACATCGCCCAGCGCGCCGCGCTGCGCATATCGGCCCGGCTCGAATATCGGCAGCCGGCGAGCGGCGGCTCGATCTTTCGGCTGACGCTTCCCTCGATGGGCGGCGCCGAGGGATGAAGAGACTTCACCCCTTACGGCATCTTATTTCCTGAACGCCGCCAATATCTCCGCGCCGCGCTTCGCCTCCAATGCGCCGCATGCATTGATCTGCTCCACCGTGCGGTCGAGCGCGAGCGCGCCGCGCTTGTGCTTCTCGATCATCGGCCGGTAATCGGCCTCGACCGCCTTGGCCTTCTCGACCGAGCAATAGCGGATCGGCGTTGTCGGCAGGCGGTTGGCGGCGAATATGCCGCTGCCCTTCACCAGCACGTCATAATTCTTCACCGACCAGGCATAGGCCATGTCGCGCGTTTCGGGCTCCAGCGCCATGATCTGGATCACCGTGATCTTGTCGCTGACCCGCATCCGCTGGTCGTCGATATGGTCGAGCAGCCAGCGGCCATTGTCCGCTTTGCCGGTGCCTGCCAGCGCGGCGAGCGCGCTGTCGCGGAACAAGGTGTCGTCGCTGGCCATCGCCCGGTCGAACAGGCTCGCCACCGCAGTTGGCCCGCCCGCCGCCACATAGGCGCTCAGCCCGTCGTTGAAGAAAGCCTGGTCGAGCGCATCTTTGTCGCCGCCCAGCCAGGCGGTCGCAGCGGCGGCAAGGCGGGCGCGCAGCCCCTTGTCCTCGGCCTCGTCCGCGACCAGCGAGACGAGGTCGGCGCGCAGCTTCTGCCGGTCGCCATTCTCGCTCTCATACAGCCCCGCGCGCGGATCGAAGCCGATCGCGGCGAGCTTGGGCCCATAGGTGCCGGCGATGAAGGCGCGATAGCCGGGCAGCGCGTCGCCCGCGATCATGCCGCGCTGGCGCAGGCCCGCGAGCCGCTGTCCGCCATCGACCGCCGCACCCGAATAGTCATTCCCCGCCATCGCCTTCGCCGCATCGAGCAGAAGCGACGGCGCGACCTCGCCCGCGCGGAAGCCCGCCCACAGGCTGTCGGTCAGCGCCAGCGCCTCGCCCGATTCCAGCTTCGCCGCATCGGCGATCAGCGTCCGCCATTCGGCCTCGGGCAGCGAGAAGCGATAATAGCCGGTGCCGCCCGCATTGGGCATGATCGCGCCCTTGCCGGCCAGCTTCACCGTCGCGCTGGGCTGGTCGAGCAGACTGCAATCGCGGGTCTCGCCGATCCGCACGCACAGCGGGATGATCCAGCTCTGCTGCGGCAGGCTGCTGCCGAGCAGCGCATAGCGCTTCTGGCTGACGGTCACGCCGTCCGCGGTGCGTTCGACCCGCACCACCGGCACGCCTTGCTGGTCGACGAAGCTCTTCATCGCGGCGAGCAGGCGCGGGTCATGCGCGGAATCGGCCAGCGATCCGAAGAACTGGTCGGTCGTCGCATTTCGATAGGCGTAGCGGTTGAGGTGGAGGCGGACGCCGTCGCGGAACTTCGTATCGCCCATATAGGCGGCGATCATCGAGACGACATGGCCGCCCTTACCATAGGTCACCTGATCGAAGGCGCTGTCGATCTCGCCATTGGTCCTGATCGGCTGGTGGATCGGCCGCCCGGCCTTCAGCGCATCGACGTTCATCGCCGCGAAGCCCTCGTCCAGCGCGCCCGCCCAGATTTTCAGGTCGGGCCGCCATTCGTCGCCGATGCGATAGCCCATCCAGTTGGCGAAGCTCTCGTTCAGCCAGATGTCGTCCCACCAGGCGGGGGTGACGAGATCGCCGAACCACTGGTGCGACAGCTCATGCGCGACGACCATCCCGAAGGTCTTCTTCTGGTCGGTCGACGCACCCTTGTCGAGGAGCAGGATGGTGTCGCCATAGATGTCCGCGCCCGCATTCTCCATCGCCCCCGGCATCACCGGCGAACCGATCTGGTCCAGCTTGGGGAAGGGGAAGCCGGTGCCGAAATATTTCTCCAGCAGGGTGATGATCGGGCTCGTGTTTTCCAGCGCGAAGTCGAGCTTGTCCTTGTAAGGCTGGGTCCCGACGATGCGGACCGGCAGCGGTTCCTTGCGCTCGGGCGTCGCGGGCACCGCGCCGCTTGCGGTCGCATAGGGGCCGACGACGAAGGCGACCAGATAGGTCGGCAGCGGCCGGGTCGGCAGGAAGTCATGGCGGACGAGATCGCCGACCTTGGTCGTCTTCACATCGGGCGCATTGCTCAGCGCCGTGTAACCCGGCTTGGTGGTCAGCGAGACGGTGAACGGCGTCTTGTACCCCGGCTGGTCGAAACCCGGGAACGCCGCGCGCGCGTCGATCGACTGGAACTGGGTCCAGGCATACCACTGTTCCCCAACCTTGATCCGGTACAGCCCCGCCGGGCTGTCGCCGAACGCCGCGTCATAATCGAACACCAACGTCGCCTTGCCTGCGGGCAGTGGGCTCGCAAAATCGAGCCGCGCGACCCCGGTGGATTCGACCTGGCTATAGACCGCCTTGACCGTCTTCCCCCCAACCTTCGCGACCGCGCTCGACACCTTCAGCTCACGGCCATGCAGATAGAGCGAACTGGTCGCCCCGCGCAGCGTGACGTCGATCTCGGTATGCCCCGAGAAACGCTCCTGATCGGGCAAGACGGTCAGGTCGAGCCGATAGGCGCTCGGCGTCGCCGCATCGGAGAGAATGCCGAGCGGCACCGGCTCGGCGATCGGCGCAGCGGCGGGGAGGGCGGTCGAAAGCGCGGCCAGAGCGACGGCGGCGAGCAGATTTTTCATAGGATGTCCTCTTAGGGAGATGTGTTGGTCATATAGGTGACTAACACACCTCGCAAGCGCGGGTTTGTTCTACGACGCGGGAGCGTGAGCGGATGCATTCAGCCTTTGGAGGACTGGGGGAAACTCTGCGCTCGTCGTTTGTTCCGCTTCTCGAGCGATGCTCGGTACGTCGCAACAGTTTCCTCAAGGCTCGTCAGAAATGCGTCCATAAACATTCGCGAGCGCTTTGCAGCTCGTGTGCGAGAAATACCTTTTATGCGATCGCTGAGGTAGAGATAGGAGATTATGAAATAGAACCTCAATGCCAGCGGGTTACCATTATTATTAATGGTGGCCTTAGCGGGTCCGGCAAATAAAAGCGACAGGGCATCATGGAGTTGTGGCGTCGAGAATTTAATGTCGAGACGGCTATGAGCGCATGCATTCCGCATTGCCTTGATCACTTTTAGCATGTCCACGGTCTCTTGATCGATAGTTCCAGTGGCGTGAGCCAGCGTGACCTTGTGATCGAAGGAGCTGAGTAGCCCGCCCCCTCTTATGAGATTCTTTTGTTCTTGGTTCGATAGGCTCGTGAACGTTCCCATTAAGCGGGCAAGCAAGGCGTCCTCAATTAAGCTACCGAGGATGACAACGACACCTCGATCGCTCTCGTCCATCAGCATATCGGCTAGGTCGCCAATGTCGTCACTTAGCGCTCCTAGCTTTTGGTACGAACCAAGTGCCTCCAGAACCCGGGTGCGCCTTTCCTGATCGCCTTCCGGTCGACTCATGGCTTGATGAAAGACGGCGCATGAAACATGAAAGCCCCTCCAAGCAGACATCGTGCGGTAGCGCGACGAAGTAATCAACAGCAGGATTGCCACTCCGTCGGAACAGACACGAGTCGAAAAAAAGAAGAAGTGCTAACCGGCATACCGCCACTGCTGATTGTGAGGCTATTTGCTGGAGCCTTAGGCGGCGTATCGCCGGTCGGTTTGTTGAAAGGTCAGCCGATTACTGGAATAGCTATCGTTGCTAGTAGGCAACGGCGAGAAACGGAAAGCTAACCCGCCGCTCGAAACAAACTCGGCTGATCGGGCGGCGTCTCCCCCGCGATCACCACTCGGTCGCGTCCCGCCGCCTTCGCCTCCAGCAGCGCGCTGTCCGCCACGCTGAGCAGGCTCGCGCCGTCCGATTGCGCCGGATAGGCGGCGACTCCGATCGAGACGGTCACCGGGTGGAGCGGGCGGCCGCGATAGGCGAGGGCGACCTTGCGGATCGTCTGGCGGATGTCCTCGGCGCGCTCGGCGGCGGCGGTGGCGTCGCGGCCGGGCAATAGCATCGTGAACTCCTCGCCGCCGAAGCGGCAGGCGAGGTCGCGTTCGCGGGCGTGGCTCAGCAGCACCTGCGCCACATGCTGCATGACGAGGTCGCCCGCATCATGGCCGAACTCGTCGTTGAAGCGCTTGAAATGGTCGATGTCGATCATCAGGCAGCCGAGCGGCGTCCCCTGGCTTTCGGCCAGCGCGCGCTCGAGGTTGAACACTTCGTCGAGATGGCGGCGGTTCGACAGCCCGGTCAGCGGATCGCGCGTCGCCAGCGCGCCCAGCGTCGCGCGCAGCTGGATATTGGCAAGGGCGAGGCCGATATTCTCAGACATCAGGTCGAGATAGATCGACCGCTCGCCATAGCGCCCGCCGCCTTCTTCACGCGCTTCGAAATAGAGCATGCCGACGGTCCCGCCCTGCGCCATCAGCGGCACGCACAGGCAATCCTGCCCATCGATGTCGCCGATATGCTGGCAGCAGATATCCTCGCCGCGCGCATTGCTGCGATGCGGGTGGCCCCGGCGCAGGCCCCAGCAGAAGGATGGCGCGAAATCGGGCAGGCTCAGCGTGGGCTCCTGCCATTGGCCGATCGTGCTCAGCCGCCCGCGCGCATGGTCATAGACGAAGATATGCCCGGCCAGATCGGGGAAGATCTGCGGCGCATAGCAGGAGACGACATCGGCCAGCTCGGCCTCGACGTCGCAGCCCTGCATCCGGTGCATCATCCGCGCGATCAGGTCCTTGATCCGCCGGTCCTCGTCACGCTCGCGTTCCAGCCGCTCGCGCTCGATCGTGCTGCGGCGGAACAGGCGCAGCGCCTGTGTCACCTCGCCGATCTCGTCCTGGTGCTGGTCGTCGGGCAGGTCGGCCTCGAAGTCGCGCTCGGCCAGACGGGTGACGACGTTGCTCATATGCGTCAGCGGCCGGGCGACGCGGCGCGAGAGGATGAAGTAGAGCACCGCGAGGAACAGCGCCGCGGTGATCCCCAGCAGCGCTCTCGCGACATCGTCCCAGCGATCGGCGGTTTCGCGCGCGGCGGTCAGCTCACCCGCCGTCCGCGCCCGCATTGCCGCCTTGAAGCGGTTCAGCGATTGTTCGACATCGCCGTCGAGCGCCAGATAGCGGTCGCCATAGAGCAGGCCGGTTGCCGCGGCGCGATCGCCCCGGTCGACGGCTGCGATCGCCGCACGTTCGAGCGTTTCGACGTTGGCGAGATCGCGATCGGCCTCGCGCAGCGCTTCGGTCTCGGCGGGAGAGAGCGGCAGCGCGCGCAGCCGTACGGTCATCCGGTCGATCGCATTCGCTCCGTCGCGGTCGCGTTGCCAGGCCAGCTTGTGTGCGGGATCGCCGCGCATCGCATAGAGCCGCGCCTGATCGGTCAGCCGCTCGATGATGACGTCGATGTCCTCGGCGATCCGCAGATAGGCCGAACGCTCTTCGACCGCGGCGCGTTCGTCCTTGTCGGCATCGACCGCGAGCAGGAAGGCCGCGCCCGATCCGAAGGTCAGCAGCAGCGTCAGGCCATAGGCCCAGTTGGTAATCGTCGCGATGCGCATCGTCAGGCGTCTCTCCGGAAATGCCGTTAGATCATGCCGTTACGCACTTGCCCTCTCCGCAATATTGCGGAGCGTCAACAATAGGGCGTGGGGCTCGGCGGCGGCGCGCTGATGACGAGGCGGCGGCTGCCCCAGTAGTTGGTGTCGATCGCGATGCGCAGTGGCGAGGGCGGATGCCACAGGCGTTCGGCATCAGGCGTCAGGCACGAGTGCCAACCGGCATGGTCCAGCGCGGGTTTGATGTCCAACACCGCACCCTGATCGCGGGGATGCCACAAAGTCACATGATCGAAGCGCGCGGGGTTGCCCGCCAGGTCGATCGCGGCGCTTAGCGGGCCGACCCCCATCACCGTGACGCCATCCTTGCGGCAGCGGATGCCCTTGGTGTCTTCCAGGCAATTGCCAAAGCCCGCCGCCAGCGCGGTGGCGAGATTGCCCGACAACGGCAGCCCCTCGAACACCGCCGCTGGCTTCAGGGCCGGCTCCGGCGCGGGCTTTTCACCGCATCCGCTCAGGGCGAGCCCCGCCAGCACAAGGAAGAAACCACATCGCATCCCCCGTGGTGATGCGCATGTTTCGGGCGGCCCGCAAGGGTGGTGGTCAGCGAATGGCCACCTTCGCCGCCTCCACCTGCCATCCGCCGCCGAGCGCGCGGAACAGGTCGACCTGCGCATTCGCCACCCGGGCGTCGGATTCGGCCAGGTCGGCATCTGCCGCCGCCGAGGTGCGCTCGGCATCAAGGACGATCAGGAAGTCGGCCCGGCCCTCGCGCAGTTGGGCGCGGCTGATATTCGCGGCGATCTGGGCCTGGTTTGCGGCCTCGCGCAGCGCCTCACGGCGATCGAGTTCGTGCGCATAGGCCGACAAGGCGGTCTCGGTCTCCTGCAACGCGCCGAGCACCGTGCCGTCAAAGCTGGCGAGCGCCGCCTGCGTCGATGCCTTGGCCTGGGCGATCTTGGCGCGTCCCGCCTCCTGATTAGGGAAGTTCCAGCTCAGCAACGGGCCGACCAGCCAGCGCAGCAGCCCGCCGCCGAACATGTCGCCGAGCGAGGGTCCGGTCGATCCGATCGATCCCCCCAGTGAAATGCGCGGATAGAGGTCGGCAGTGGCCACCCCGATCCGCGCGGTCTCGGCGGCAAGGCGGCGCTCGGCCTCGCGGACGTCGGGGCGCCGCGCGAGCAGCCCGCGGCCGTCGCCGACCGGGATCGGCCGGTCGAGGCGCAAGGTGGTCTTGCGCTGGCCGACATCGGCGGGAAGATCGGCGGGCGCGCGGCCAGTCAGCGTCGCCAGCCGGAACAGCGCGGCGTCGCGCTGGGCGCGCAGCGGCGACAGGGTGGCGCGCTGCTGCTCGCGCAGCGCCGAGGCGCGCGACACGTCGAGCCGCGAGGTGCGGCCCGCCTCGAAGCGTTTGCCGGTCAGCGTCACCGTCTGATCGAGCAGGCCCAGCGTACGTTCGGCAACCTCCAGCCGCTCGGCGGCCGACGAGGCGTCGGCATAGGCGCGCGCAGTCTCGGCGACGATCGCGACCTTCACCGCGTCGCGCGCGGCTTCGGCGGCCTGTGCGTCGCCGCGTGCGGCCTCGACCGCGCGGCTCACCCGGCCGAACAGATCGACCTCATAGCCGACGCTCAATCCGGCATCGAACGACCAGTCCTCGCGCTTCGCGCCTGGCGCGCGCTGGCCTTCGGGCGAGCGGCCATAGGTTGCCCCTGCGCCGATGTTAGTCTGCGGCAGCCGGTCCGACCGGGCTTCGCGCAGCGACGCGCGCGCCTTGTCGAGATTGGCGATCGCCACCCGCAGGTCGGTGTTCGCCGCCAGCGCGTCGGCCACCAGCCGGTCGAGCACCGGGTCCTGATAGAGCCGCCACCACGCCCGGTCGGGCTCGGCCGCCGTCACCGGCGCGGCGGGCGCGCTGGTGAAGGGACCGGCGGCGCTCGGCGGGGTGGCCGGGCGGACATAGTTGGGCCCGGCGGCGGCGACCGTCAGCAGGCTGGCGGCGGCGAGCAAAAGTTTCTTGGTCATCTTATCCTCCCCTTATTCGGCGGGAACGAGCGCAGGATCGGCCTCGCCGCCCTTGCCCCAGCGGCGCTCGAACCGCTGGGCCAGGGTGCGCGCCGCGACATAGAAGGTCGGGGTGAAGACGAGGCCGAAGAAGGTCACGCCCAGCATGCCCGAGAACACCGCCGTGCCCAGCGCCTGGCGCAGCTCCGCGCCGGGCCCGCTCGCGATCACCAGCGGCACGACGCCCAGGATGAACGCGAAGCTGGTCATCAGGATCGGGCGGAGCCGGTCCTGCGCCGCGCGGACGGCGGCGTCGACCGGTGACAGGCCTTCCTCCTCGCCCTGCTTGGCGAACTCGACGATCAGAATCGCGTTCTTGGCGGCAAGGCCGACGAGCACGACAAGGCCGATCTGTGTCAGGATGTTGTTGTCCATGCCCCGCAGGTTCACGCCGGTCATCGCCGCGAGTAGCGTCATGGGCACGATCAGGATGATCGCCAGCGGCAGCATCAGGCTTTCGAACTGCGCCGCCAGCACCAGGAAGACGAACAGCACCGCCGCGGCGAACACGTACATCGCAGCGTTGCCGGCCAGCTTCTGCTGATAGGCGATCTCGGTCCATTCGGCGGTTACGCCGGCGGGCAGCTTCTCGGCGAGCTTGTCCATCGCTGCCAGCGCGGCGCCGGTCGAGTGGCCAGGCGCCGCCTCGCCCTCGACGTCGATCGACGGATAGAGGTTGTAGCGCAGCACGCGATAGGCGCCCGACTTGTTCTCGATCGTCGCGACCGCGCCGATCGGCACCATCGCCCCGCTGTTCGAACGGGTCTTGAGCTGCTGGATGTCCGAGACATCGTCGCGGAACGGCATGTCGGCCTGCGCGGTCACCCGATAGGTGCGGCCGAGCAGGTTGAAGTCGTTGACATAGGCTGAGCCCAGATAGACCTGCAGTGCCTCGAACACCCGGCTCGGCGGCACACCCAGCATGTCGGCCTTGGCGCGGTCGATGTCGGCATAGGCGCGGGGCGCGTTATTCTCGAACTTGGTATGAACCATCGCGAGGTTCGGGTCCTTGTGCGCCTCGCCGATCAGGCCCCAGGCGACCTGGTTGAGCTTGTCCAGACCCAGGCCCGCGCGGTCCTGCAGCACCATCTTGAAGCCGCCGCTGCTGCCGATGCCGCGGATGACCGGGGGCTGCACCACGAAGACCCGCGCCTGATCGAAGCCATGGGCGACCTTGCCTGCCTCGGCGATGATCGATTTCATGGTCTGGCCATGCTTGGCGCGCTCCTCGAAGCTGTCGAACACGAGGAAGGCGACTGCCGAGTTGGATGCGTTGGTGCCCGATGGCGGGTGGAAGCCGGTCAGCATCACCGCGCCCTTCACACCGGGGATTTTCAGCATCTTCTTGGACACCGCGCGCAGCGTCGCATCGGTCGAGGCGAGAGCGGTTCCCGGCGGGCTGAAGACCAGCGCGATCGCATAGCCCTGGTCCTGCGCGGGGACGAAGCCGACCGGGGTCGCGCCGAACACGGCGACCGTCAGCGCGACGAGCCCCGCATAGGAAAACAGCACGCGCTTAGGCCGCGCCAGCAGCTTGCGGGTGCTGTTCGCATAGAAGCCGCTCAGCCGGTCGAACCCCGCATTGAAGCGCTTGCCGCCGATATAGGCCATCCGCGCCCAGCGGCCCTTGGGCTCGTCCTCCGCCTTGGGCTGGAGCAGCCGGGCGGCGAGGGCAGGGGAGAGGGTCAGCGACAGGATCAGCGAGATGATCGTCGCGGACGAGATGGTCACCGCGAACTGGCGATAGAATTCGCCGGTCAGCCCGGTCAGGAACATCGTCGGCACGAACACCGCGCACAGCACCAGCACGATCGCGACCAGCGCGGTGGAGACCTCCTCCATCGACCGGTAGGCCGCCTGCATCGGGCTCAGGCCGTGTTCGAGATTGCGTTCGACATTCTCGACCACGACGATCGCGTCGTCGACGACGATGCCGATCGCGAGGACCAGGCCGAACAGCGAAAGGTTGTTGAGCGAATAGCCGAAGGCGGCGAGCACCGCGAAGGTGCCGATCAACGAGACCGGGATTGCGATCACCGGGATGATCGCCGCGCGCCAGCTTTGCAGGAAGACGAGGATCACGATCACCACCAGCACCACGGCTTCGAGCAGCGTGTGCTGGACGGCGCTCACCGACTCGCTGATGAACTGCGTCGGGTTGTAGATGACCTTATAGTCCAGCCCGCGCGGAAACTTCTTCGACATGGTGTCGAGCTCGGACAGCACCGCCTTGGCGGTGGCGAGCGCGTTCGATCCCGGGCGCTGGAAGATCGCGATGCCGAGCGACGGCTGGCCGCTCAGATAGGTGTTCACGCCATAATCCTCGGCGCCCAGCTCGACCCGGGCGACATCGCGCAGCCGGGTCAGCCGGCCATCGGCGTCGGCCTTTATCACCACGTCGGCGAACTGCTGCGGCGTGGTCAGCCGGCCCTGGGTCTCGACGTTGAATTCGAAGGCGCTGGAGCCCGTCTCGGGCGGTTTGCCGATCGCCCCCGCTGCGACCTGGACGTTCTGCGCACGCAGCGCCGCGACGATCTCGCCCGCGGTCATGTTGCGCGCGGCGGCGAGGCCGGGGTCGATCCAGATCCGCATCGCATAGTCGCGCGCGCCGAACAGGCGGACCTCGCCGACGCCGTCGATACGGGCCAGCCGGTCGCGCATCTGGGTCAGCGCGTAATTGGAGATATAGCCGCGATCGAGCGAGTTGTCGGGTGAGATCAGGTTCGCGACCAGGATGAAGTCGGGGGACGTCTTGCGGGTGACGACGCCCTGGCGGCGCACCTCCTCGGGCAGGCGCGGCTCGGCCAGCGCGACGCGGTTCTGGACCAGCACCTGCGCCTCGTCGAGATCGGTGCCCAACTTGAAGGTGACTGTCGTCACCAGCCGCCCGTCACCGGTCGCCTGGCTCGACATGTAGAGCATGTTGTCGACGCCGTTTATTTCCTGCTCGAGCGGCGACGCCACGGTTTCGGAGATCGTCTCGGCCGACGCGCCCGGATAGGTTGCGCTGACGGTGACGGTCGGCGGCACCACCTCGGGATATTGCGAGACCGGCAGGCCGAAATAGGCGAGCGCACCGACGATCGTGATGATCACCGCGATCACGCCCGCGAAAATCGGCCGCTGGATGAAGATGTGGCTCAGGCGCATATGTCTTGTCCCTGTTGGCCGGCGCGAGAAGGGCCGTTCGCCCTTCGGGGGGGGAAGGGCGTCAGGCTGCCTCGTGGGCAAAATGTTCGTTCGTCAGCGGGCTGCCGCTAATGTTGCCTGTGATGCGACGGGGGCGAGGGCGGTCGCGGCGGGGGCTGGCGCCGCCGCTTCGATCTTGCCTGCCATGGTCTGGACCTTGGGTGAGGCGGCGGCGAACTGGACGCCCGAGATCACCACCTTGTCCTGGGGCTTCAGCCCCGATCGTATCACGCGCAGGCCGTTGACCAGCGGCCCGGCCTCGACCGGCCGCGCCTCGACGCTGCCATCCTTGCCCGTCACCACATAGACGACCTTGCGCGCCTGATCGTTCACCACCGCCGCGTCGGGCACCAGCAGCGCCTTCTGCGCGCCACCCGAGGCCAGGCGCATATTGCCGAACATGCCCGGGGTCAGGAAATAGTCGGGGTTGGAGATCACCGCGCGGCCGCGGATCGTGCCCGATCCGTTATCCAGGGCGTTGTCGGTAAAGTCGACCTTGCCTTTCCATTTGTAATCGGCCTCGTCCTGGAGCCGGATCTCGACATGATCCGAACCCGCCTTCTGGCGCCGCTGCTTCAGATAAAGCGCTTCGGATCCATCGAAGGAGAAGTAGATCGGGTCGAGCGCATTGATCGTGGTCAGCACGGTCGCGCTGGACGCCGAGTCACCCGAGACGAGGTTGCCGATATCGACGCGGCGGTCGGACACGCGGCCCGAAATCGGCGCGCGCACCTGGGTGAACTCGACGTCGAGCCGCTTTGCCTGCACCTGCGCGCGGGCGGCGGCCAGCGCCGCTTCGGCGGACTGGACGGCGGCGCGCAGCGAGTCGACTTCCTCGGCGCTCACCGCCTGGTCGGCGATCAGCCGGTTGGCGCGGGCGAGTTCACTGCGGGCGAGCGTCAGCGCGGTCGCCGCACTGGCCACTCGGGCGCGGGCCTCGGCCAGCGACGCGGCGAAGGGGCGAGGATCGATCGTGAAGAGCAGCTGGCCCTTGCGGACGATGTCGCCGTCCTTGAAGTGGATCGAGGTCAGCGCGCCCGAGACGCGGGGACGGATCTCGACCGCCTGGCTCGCCTCGAACCGGCCGACATAATCGTCCCACAGCACGACATTCTGCTCGATCGGCTGGCTGACGGTGACGACCGGGATCGGCTGGCTGTCGGCCTTCGCCTTGTCGCCGCCGAACAGGCCGTAGCTGGCGAACAGGATGAGCCCTGCGATCGGCAGCGCAGCATAGGCGGCGCGCTTGCGCGTGAAGCGGGGCGGCGCGGGGGGAATCGGGTCGAGCGTCTCGACAGGATCGCCCTTGAGCTCGGAAAGATACATTTGCGTGTCCCTGCGCTTACAAAAATGTGACAGAACGGTACGTCCTGATCATGCAGGTACCGACCGGTCACATCTTTTGCAAGTGCGAACACTGCTGACACGATTGCAAAAATAACTATCGGGGGTGGAAGATATCCGCGCGGAACCCGGAAAACTGCGTAATCCCACCCCCTCCCACCGATAGGAGGGGATGGGCAAAACCCGTTATTTCGCCAGCTCGGCCTCGATCGCCGACGTGATGATCGCGTCATCCGGCGCGATGTCCGGCGCGAAGCGCGCGGCGACCTTGCCGTCCTTGCCGATCAGGAACTTCTCGAAGTTCCACAGCACGTCGGTCTCGTTCTCCGGCACGATGCCGTACCCCGCCAGCTTCTCTTTGAAGCTGCCGTCCTTGAAGGTCTTGTCGGGCTTCTCGGCGACCAGCTGCGCGTAGAGCGGATGCTGGTCGTCGCCCTTGACCGACAGCTTGGAGAACATCGGGAAATCGACGCCGTAATTGGTCGTGCAGAAATCGGTGATCTCGGCGTCGGTACCGGGCTCCTGCGCGCCGAAATTATTGGCCGGGAAGCCCAGGACGACGAGGCCTTTGTCCTTGTACTTGCCGTAGAGCGCCTCGAGCGCCTCATATTGCGGGGTGAGGCCGCATTTGGAGGCGACATTGACCGCCAGAAGCACCTTGCCGGCATAGTCGCCCAGCGTGGCGTCCTGGCCGTTGATCGTCTTGAGCGGGATGTCCTGGATCGCGGTCGCCATGGTCGGCTCCTTCTTGATGGGTGGCGGTGAGCATATCGGGCGGCGGGCTCGGTGGCGCAACCCCCCGAAGAGAGGGCGACATTGACGGAACCCGGCCGTGGCGGCAAAGCGAGCGCCATGAAGAAGCTCACCGGCCAGGATCGTTCGATCACTACCCATTGGCGGCCCGCCACCCAGGCGGTTCGCGGCGGCACCGTGCGCTCGCATTTCGGCGAGACCAGCGAGGCGCTCTTCCTCACCTCGGGCTATGCCTATGACTGCGCGGGCGACGCCGCCGCGCGCTTCGCGGGCGAGCAGAAGGGGATGACCTACTCGCGGCTCCAGAACCCCACCGTCGAAATGCTCGAGGAACGCCTCGCGCTGATGGAGGGGGCGGAAGCCGCGCGCTGCATGGCGTCGGGCATGGCCGCGATGACGGCGGCGCTGCTCTGCCAGCTGTCGATGGGCGACCATATCGTCGCGGCGCGCGCCGCCTTCGGCTCGTGCCGCTGGCTGACCGACACGCTGCTGCCGCGCTTCGGCATCGAATCGACCATCGTCGATGGGCGGGACAATGATGCGTGGAAGGCGGCGATCCGCCCGAACACGAAGCTGTTCTTCTTCGAGACCCCGGCCAACCCCACGCTCGACATCGTCGATCTGGCGGCGGTGTGCCGGATCGCGAAGGATGCGGGGCTGCTGACCGTCGTCGACAACGCCTTCGCCACGCCGCTGCTGCAGCGGCCGATGGACTATGGCGCGGACATCGTCGCCTATTCGGCGACCAAGATGATGGACGGGCAGGGGCGCGTGCTGGCGGGCGCGGTGTGCGGTACCGACGCCTTCATCAACAACACGCTGCTTGCCTTCACCCGCAACACCGGGCCGACACTCAGCGCCTTCAACGCCTGGGTGGTGATGAAGGGGCTCGAGACGCTCGATCTGCGGATCAACCGGCAGAGCGAGAATGCGATGAAGGTGGCGCAATTCCTCGATGGCCGGGTTCGCACCCTCTATCCGGGGCTTGCCAGCCATCCGCAGCACGAACTGGCGATGAAGCAGATGTCGGCCGGCGGCACGATCATATCGATCTTCGTGGACGGCGGGCGCACGCAGGCGCATGGCTTGCTCGATGCGCTCGAACTGGTCGATATTTCGAACAATATCGGCGATTCGCGATCGTTGATGACGCACCCCTGTTCGACCACCCATGCCGGGTTGTCGGCCGAGGTGCGTGCGGAGATGGGAGTCGAGGAAGGCATGTTGCGGCTGAATGTCGGTCTGGAAGACCCGCTCGACGTGATCGACGATCTCGATCGCGCGCTGAAAGCCGTTGGCCTGTGATCATGAAGGCCCTCTTCCCGCATACCGCGCAGACGCGCGGCGTCGTCGTGCGGGTCGCGGTGTCCTTCATGCCCGAACAGTCGGAACCGGCGCGCGGCCGCTGGTTCTGGTCCTATCATATCCGCATCGAGAATGAGGGGCAGCAGGCGGTGCAGCTCCTGACCCGCCACTGGCTGATCACGGACGGGCGCGGCGGCAAGCACGATGTGCGCGGCGAAGGCGTGGTCGGCGAGCAGCCGGTGATCGAGCCCGGCCAGTCCTACGACTATGTCTCGGGCTGTCCGCTCCAGACCCCTACCGGGTCGATGGAGGGCAGCTATCATATGGTCGCCGAGGACGGCTCGACCTTCGAGGCCGCTATCCCGCGCTTCCCGCTGATCGGCCCCGCAGTCGCCATATGAAGCGCACCCATCTCCCCCTCAACGGCCTGCGCGTCCTCGACGCCGCGGCGCGCCACCTGTCCTTCACCCGCGCCGCCGACGAACTGGCGGTGACCCCGGCTGCGGTCGGCCAGCAGATTCGCGCGCTCGAGGACACGCTCGGCGTCGTCCTGTTCCGCCGCACCGCCAAGGGGCTCGAACTGACCCCCGAGGGAGAGGCTGGGCTCGACGCGCTGCGCGCCGGCTTCCTCCAGTTCGAGGAAGCCGTCCGCGCGATGCAGGCTGGCCAGTCGTCGAAGACGCTGACCATCGCAGCGCCGCGCGACTTCACCGCCAAATGGCTCGCCCCGCGTCTGGCCGATTTCGGCCGCACCGATCCCGAGCTGCGTTTCGTGCTGCTGTCGTCGGACGAGGGGCTCGATTTCACCCAGGCCAATCTCGATCTCGCCATCTGCTATGCCGAGGGGCCGGGCGAGCATGAGGGCGTCCAGCTGGCCGAAGGCGCGCTCGTCAAGATCGGCCTCGCCGACGGCGCACCGATCGGCTGGCCCGGTGCGCCCGCCGATGACAGGAACGCCGCGCTGATGGTCGCCGACGCCGGCCTCGCGATCGACGCGGCGGCGGCGGGCTTCGGCACCGCGCATGTCCCTGCGTTGCTCGTCGAGCGCGACGTTGCCGAGGGCCGCGTCCGCGCCCATGGCGATGTCCAGCCGTCGGCACACAGCTATTGGCTGGTCGCGCCGACCCCGCAATGGCGGCAGAAGAAGGTCAAGGCCCTGGTCGCGACGCTGACCGCCTGACGCTGGCCCTGCTACCTCGATTGATGTAGAAGGCGGCATGCACAAGCTCTTGATTATACCTGCTTTCGTTGCGCTCGCTGGTTGTGTCAGCACCGCGAAGACGGTCGTCACAGCCCCGTTCAAGGTGGTCGGCCAGGGCGTCGACTGGGCCACCACCAGCCAGGACGAGGCCGATCGCAACCGCGGCCGCGACATGCGCAAGCAGGAAGAACGCGACCGCAAGGAGCGCAAGCGCGCCGAAAAGGAATGGCGCCGCCAGCATCGCGACGATTGAGCACGACTTTACATAGCTGATGGGTTATATAATAAATCGGCTATGGAAGATTCGCTCAGCCGAAAACTCGCCGCGCTCGCCGATCCCACCCGGCGCGCCATCATCGCGCGGCTGGCAAGGGGCGACGCGACCGTCTCCGAATTGCAGCAGCCCTTCGACATCAGCCAGCCCGCCATTTCTCGCCACCTCAAGGTACTTGAGGCGGCCGGGCTGATCGAGCAGGGCCGCGCCGCGCAGGCGCGCCCGCGCCGCCTGAAGGTTGATGCACTGCGCGAACCCTCCATCTGGTTCGACGAGGTCGCGGTGCTGTGGCGCGATAGTTTCGATCGGCTCGATGCGCTGCTTGCCGAAGACAAGGAAGGATGATCCTGATGGCCGATGAATTCACGATCTCACGGCTCTTCAAGGCGCCGCGCCAGAAGGTCTGGGATGCCTGGACGAAGCCCGAACTGCTGGTGCAATGGTTTGGCCCGAAGGGCACGCGCGCGACCGCCGTTACCGCCGATATCCGCCCGGGCGGTATGCTGCACAGCTATATGGACGCGCCTGACGGCCGCCGCCTCTGGGCGAAGTTCGTCTATCGCGAGCTCACACCCCCGTCACGGCTGGTCTATGAGCACAGCTTCTCCGATCCGCAGGCGAACATCGCCGGTTCGCCCTTCTCGCCCAACTGGCCCCGGGTCCTGCTGACCACCATCACTTTCGACGAGGAGGGGGCCGACACTCGTATGCGGCTGCACCAGACACCGCTGCGCGCGAATGCCGCGCAACGAGCCGAGTTCATCGCCGCGATCGACTCGATGCACGGCGGCTGGGGCGGCAGCTTCGACGAACTGGACGAGTTTCTGGCTACCACCTGACGATCCAAATCCGATCCAATGCGGCTTGACCCTGCGGGGCTTAGCCCTTCTAGAGGGCCAGGGAACAACATTCGGCGGGGGCGTCGTGAAATATCTGGTTGGAGCAGCCTTGCTGGCCGTGCTGTGCGCGCCTGCGACCGCACAGGAATCGAGCGCGTGGGTCGTCGGCGGAGCGCCGTCGACGGTGCTGCGCAGCGGGACGCCGATCAGCCTGCGGACGACGAGCGAACTCACCACAAAGGGCAAGCATCTCAAGGTCGGCGATCGCTTCACGCTGGAGGTCGGCGAGGCGGTGCTGCTCAACGGCCGCGTCGTCATTCCGATCGGCAGCCCGGCGGTGGGCGAGGTCACCTCGATCCGCAACAAGGGCATGTGGGGCAAGTCGGGCAATATTGAGACGCGGCTGCTCTATGTGACCGCCAATGACCGGCGGCTGCGCATCTCGGGTTCGGTCAACGACAAGGGCAAGAAGAATGGCGGCGGCGCGATCGCCACCTCGGCGATCGTCTTCCTGCCTGCCGGCTTCTTCATGACCGGCACCAGCGCGCTCATCCCGCCCGGCACCGTCGTCAACGCGATCCTCGAAGAGGACGTGCCGGTGATATTCGCCGATCAGACGCCCGCCGCGCCGGCGATGACCATCCCGGCGCCTGCCGTCGCGCCCCAGCCTGCGGGCGGGGCGGTCATCCCCGCCAACGCATCGACCGCGTCGGCGCAGCAATGGTAGGCTGATCAGCCGACGCCGATCCGCGTCATCGCCGCCGCCTGCCGGATCAATCCCGGCGCGCGCGCGAAGATGCCCAGCAGCGGCCCGGCGATCCACGGCGTCCCGCCCCAGTGCATCAGCAGGTTCGCCAAGCTGACCGGGCGGCGCGCCTGCGCGGCGAAGCCCGACTGGAAGCGCTCGGCCGCTTCGGCCCCGCCCTGCAGGAAGCAATGCGCCGCGCGCGCCGCACTCGCCAGCGCGATGGCGATGCCGTCGCCGGCCAGGCTGGCGATCACCGCCGACTGGTCGCCGAGCCGGAACAGCCCCGGCGCTCCACGCTTCGCGCGCCAGCCATAGGGGACGCGCGCGACGCTCGACCAGGCACTGCCCGCCGCCGCCGCGCCGAACCGGTCGGCGAGGCGTGGCGCTTCGCGCGCCAAGGCTTCGATCAGCCGTGCGGGCTGGCCCTCCGCCGCCTTCAGCCGCGACTGCGCGACCGACAGGCACAGGTTGACGCTGCCATCCTCCTGCCGCAGCAGCCCGGCATAGCCGTTGCGGAACAGGTGCAGCTCGATCATCCCGTCGAGCGCGGCGTCGAGCGCCGGGGATGGTTCCAGCCTTATCCGCAGCCCCAGTGCGGGATCGCTCTCCGGCGCGACCGGGCGGGCTGCCCCGCGCGCGTCATGCTTGCCCGTCGCCAGGAACAGGGCGTCGCCGCCTATGACGGTCTCGTCGCTCAGGTGCAGGCAGCGGGCAGCCGGGTCAACGCGCCGGATCGTCAGCCCAAGCTCGATCATCGCCCCCTGCGCCTCGGCCTGCCCCAGCAACGCTGCGTCGAGCGTGCGGCGCGACAGCCCGGCGGCCTCGAAGGGCAGATCGGCCTCGACCGTGCGGTGCCCCGCGATCAGCCGCGCCCGCCTTATCGGCCGTGCGCCGAGCACTGCTGGATCGATTCCGAGGCGGCGGAGCAGCGCGATCGCGTCACCGCCCAGGAAACCGCCGCACACCACCTCCTGCGGCTCGCGATTGCGCTCGATCACCACCGGCATCGCGCCGCCGCGCGCCAGCAGGATCGCCGCTGCCGCGCCCGCCGGCCCGCCGCCCGCGATCAGCGCAGCCGTTCGACGCATATCCGGAACGGGAAACGGCGGACGACACGGGCCTGATGCTCCAGCCCGGCTTCGGCGAGGACCGGCAGCCATTCGCGCGGCCGGAAGGCGCGGGCGATCGACAATTGTCCGTCCTGCCGCACGATCCGGTGCCAGCGCATCACCGTCGCGAGAAGTGGAAAGCCGAGATAGGCGAAGCGGTGGCGGTGGAGATCGTTGACCAGCCAGCCGCGCTGGGCCCAGGCTTCCATCGTGCGCAGGAAGCCCAGCAGCTGGTCATGGCTCATATGATGCGCGACGAGGCTGGAGATGATCAGGTCGAAACCGCGCCCGACCTGATCGAGATAGTCGCCGGTCAGATATTCGATGTTGAGCGCGTTGGGCGTCGCGGCCCGCGCGACCTGCTCGCTGTTCGGGTTGAGGTCGACCCCGGTCAGTTCGGCTTCGATCCCGCGCTTCTCCGCCCAGCGCGCGATGGCGCGCAGCATGTCGCCATCGCCATAGCCGACATCGAGCAGGGTGAAGCGTTTCCGATCGCCCACCGCCCGCGCGATGAAGCCGATCGTCGGCCGCGCCGCGAAGGTCCAGCGGTTGACCGACGCGAGGTCGGTCAGGACGTGTGCATATATGGCGGGGTCGAGGTCTGGCGCATCCATCTGCTCCTCTTGCTGTGCGGGATGAAGGAGCGAGCGCATCAGATGCTCGTGATCGCGAAGCCCTCGGCGGCGAGGCCGGGCCCGAAGGCGACCGCGACGCCGTCGACCGGGCTGGCCGAGGCCAGCATTCCCGCCAGCACGAACATCAGCGTCGATGACGACATGTTGCCATTGTCGCGCAACGTCCGCCGCGACGCGTCGAGCGCTGCGCCGTCGAGTTCCAGCCCCTGCTCGACCGCGTCGAGGATCGACCGCCCGCCGGCATGGACAGCCCAGCTCGGAATATCGCGCGCTGCCCGGTTGCCTAGGATCGCGCGCCGCATGTCGGGCGTCTCAAGTGCGGCGGATATTCGCCCCGGCACCTCGCCCGACAGGTGCATCACGAAGCCCTGGTCGCCGATGTTCCAGCGGATCAGCTCGTCGCTGTCGGGCAGGGTGGCGGCGAAGAAGCGGTCGATCGCAATGCCGCCGGGTTCGCTGCTCACCAGTGCCGCAGCGGCGCCGTCGGCGAATTGCAGCTGGGCGAGCAGGCTGGCGATCTCCGGCGCATCCTGAAGGTGAAGCGAGCAAAGCTCGACCGTCACGACTAGGATGCGGGCGTCACTGTCCGACCGGGCGATATGATGCGCGACCCGTAGCGCCGCGACCGCCGCATAGCAGCCCATGAAGCCCACCAGCGTCCGTTCCACCGATCCGGCGAGGCCGAGCCGGCGGGCGATGATCTGGTCGATGCCCGGCGCGACGAAACCGGTGCAGCTGGCCACGACGAGATGGGTGATCCCGCTTATGTCGGCGCGGCTGGAAAGATCGGCGATCGCCTTCAGCGCCAGCTCGGGCGCCTCGCGGACATAGGTCGCCATCCGTTCGGAGGTCGGGGGCATCGCGCCGCCATAATAGCCGCCGCTGTCGACCTGGGTGCTGCCCGCTTCCGGATGCTTTAGCACGCTCCAGCGATGCTCGATCCCTGACCGCCCGGCCATTCGCAGGAACAGCGCGCGTTCACGCCCTTCGAGCCGCTCGCTCGCCCAGTCGATAAAGGTGCGGTGGACGTCATGAGCGGGCACGGCGGTGCCGATCGCATGGATATGGGCGGTCATCGGGATTGAACGCGCGGCATGGGCGATATGTCCCATGCCCGACAGGTTCGCACAACACTTAGTGATCGCCGCACGCTCCCCACCATCGTCATTCCCGCGCAGGCGGGAATCCACTTGGCCGCTTGGTCGACCCTCTATTGGTTCGGAGCCCGCTTCCCGGTGGATTCCCGCCTGCGCCGGAATGACGAAGAAGGATAAGAAACAAACGGAGCCGCAGGTTCCGCAAGGCCGAACGGCCGCCCGAGCTTATGCGAGGATCGTAGGGGACCAGCGGACTGCCGGGGGCAGTCCGCCGCCGAAGATCGGCTCGCAAAGCGAGCCGTGGGCCGGGCCGGATGGCCCGCGCCCGGCGTCTGAGGGCGCCCGCCTACGGCGGGCTAACAAACTACGCGTCGATCACCTCGTCGTCCACCGCCGCCGCATTGGCCTGGATGAAGGCGAAGCGATGCTCCGGGTTCTTGCCCATCAGCCGCTCGACAAGGTCGCGGGTGCTCGCGCGTTCCTCATATTCCTGGGGCAGGACGACGCGCAGCAGGGTGCGGGTCTTCGGGTCCATCGTGGTTTCGCGCAGCTGGATCGGGTTCATCTCGCCCAGGCCCTTGAAGCGTGCGACGTCGACCTTCTTGCCTTTGAACTCGCCATTCTCGATCTCGGCGCGGTGGGCGTCGTCCATCGCATAGAGGCTCCTGGTACCCGCGGTGAGGCGGTAGAGCGGCGGCTGGGCGAGATAGAGGTGCCCTTCGCGGACGACGTCGGGCATCTCCTGGAAGAAGAATGTCATCAGCAGCGTCGCGATATGCGCGCCGTCGACATCGGCGTCGGTCATGATCACGACGCGCTCGTAGCGCAGCAGGTCGACATTGCACTTGTCGCGGCTGCCGCAGCCGAGCGCCTGGATCAGGTCGGCGATCTCCTGGTTCGCGCCGATCTTCGCGCTGTTGGCGGAGGCGACGTTCAATATCTTGCCGCGGATCGGCAGGATCGCCTGGGTCTTGCGGTCGCGCGCCTGCTTGGCCGATCCGCCCGCGCTGTCGCCCTCGACGATGAAGATTTCGGTGCCATCGGGCGCATCGTTGGCGCAGTCGGTCAGCTTGCCGGGCAGGCGCAGCTTGCGGCCGCTGGTCGCGGTCTTGCGCTTGATCTCCTTTTCCGCCCGGCGGCGCAGGCGATCGTCCATCCGGTCGAGCACGAAGCCGAGCAGCGCCTTGCCGCGCTCCATATTGTCGGCGAGGAAATGGTCGAAATGATCGCGCACCGCATTCTCGACGAGCCGCGCGGCGTCGGGCGAGGTCAGCCGGTCCTTGGTCTGGCTCTGGAACTGCGGATCGCGGATGAACACCGACAGCATCTGTTCCGAACCGGTGACGATATCCTCGGCGGTCACATCCTTGGCGCGCTTGTTGCCGACCAGATCGGCGAAGGCGCGAATGCCCTTCACCAGCGCGTTGCGCAGGCCCGCCTCATGCGTACCGCCATCGGGGGTAGGGATCGTGTTGCAATAATAGCTGTACGATCCCTCCGACCATAACGGCCAGGCGACCGCCCATTCGACCGATCCGTTATTCTCGCCGGGAAAGACTTGCTTGCCGGTGAAGAACTGGCTGGTTGCGCATTCGCGGCTGCCGATCTGCTCGCGCAGATGGTCCGACAGACCGCCGGGAAACTGGAAGATCGCCTCGGCCGGGGTATCGTCGCCGATCAGCGCCGGATCGCATTTCCAGCGTATCTCGACCCCCGCATAGAGATAGGCCTTGGAGCGGGCGAGCCGCATCAGCCGGCCCGGCTTGAAATGCGCGCTGGCGCCGAAAATCTCGGGATCGGGGATGAAGGATACGCTGGTGCCGCGCCGGTTGGGGGCCGCGCCCAGCTTCTCGAGCTTCGTCACCGCATGGCCCTGCGCGAAGCGCTGGCGGAACAGCTCCTTGTTGCGCGCGACCTCGACCACCGTCTCGGTCGACAGCGCGTTGACCACCGACACGCCGACGCCATGCAGGCCGCCCGAGGTCGAATAGGCCTTGCCGTCGAATTTGCCGCCCGAATGGAGCGTGGTCAGGATGACCTCGAGCGCCGACTGCTTCGGGAATTTCGGGTGCGGATCGACCGGGATGCCGCGGCCATTGTCGATGATCGTCAGCCGGTTGCCCGCCTGCAGCGACACTTCGATCCGGTTGGCATGCCCCGCGACCGCCTCGTCCATCGCATTGTCGAGCACTTCGGCGGCGAGATGATGATAGGCGCGCTCGTCGGTGCCGCCGATATACATGCCGGGGCGGCGGCGCACGGGCTCCAGCCCTTCGAGCACCTCGATCTGCGAGGCGTCGTAATTGCCGGAGCTGGTGGACGGAGCGGAGGCGAAGAGATCGTCGTCGGACATTGGCTGTGACTATAAGTCGGCTTCGCGGAAAAAGGGAAGTGGTTTCCCTTCTGTTCCCCCTCAGCCCTCGGCCGTCACGCGAAAATCACCCGCAACGCACCCGCACGACATTGCCACTGTCATCGACCTCGATGTTCAGCCGGTCCGCCCGATAATCCTGCGTCACCGCCTGACCGGGACGGATCACCCGGACCGACGTCGCGCCCACGGCGGCGCGGGCCTCCTCGGCGACCGCGTCACCGGGCTTACCGATGAAGCCCTCAGCCCGGCTGAGGTTGCACGCCAGCGGCTGGATCGCACTGCTCTCGGGCACGGCCTGCCCGGGATCGGACATGGTCGCGGTACATCCGGCCAGGGTGGTGGCGGCCAGTCCGATCAATATGCTACGCATGGCAAACCCCTCTCGTTTCACAGCTGCGCCTTTCTTGCTCGCGCTCTGGTAGGGCGCAAGTGGTGGTGAGCGATCCAGGAGCATTCTCGCCTAGCGGTAGAGGGTCAGCCCCTTGGGGAGCTTCTTCGGCTTTTCACCGTCCAGCCGCATCCCGATCGCTTCGATCGATGCTTGCAGAGCCTTGGGTTCATAGGGTTTGGACAGGCAGCCGAAGGCGATGTCGGGCGCGTCGATCGGGCAGGTCGCGGTGACGAACAGCAGGGGGATGTCGGCTGCCTTTGCTGCCAGCGCCACATCGCGTCCGTCGCTGTCGTTGAGGCGGACGTCACATAGGATCAGGTCGATACCGCCCGCCTCGATCTGCGCAACTGCTTCGGCGGCGGTATCGACCGTCGCGACGATGGTGTAGCCTTGCGTCATCAGGAAATGCTCGTTGTCGAAGGCGATAAGCGGCTCGTCCTCGACGATCAGAAGCCGCTCGATCCTGCCCTTCGCTCTTCCAAACAGCATCCCGGTCTCCCCGACATCGGCGGCGCAGGCTTGACCCCGCACCGCTTTGGCCCGACCACGGGCAATATCCTTGTTCGGAGACGCCCGTGGCCAAGCGCCTCACGCTCTACATATTGCTGGCGATGGTCGCCGGCATCGTCGTCGGCATCGCGCTCAATGCGACGATAGCCGATCCCGTTACGCTGAAGAACGTCACCGGTTATATTTCGATCCTCACCGATCTTTTCCTGCGGCTGATCAAGATGATCATCGCGCCGCTGGTCTTCGCCACTCTGGTGTCGGGCATCGCTCATATGGGCGACACGGCGGCGCTGGGTCGTGTCGGCGCACGCGCGATCGGCTGGTTCCTCGCGGCCAGCCTCCTGTCGCTGACGCTTGGCCTGATCATGGTCAACCTGCTCCAGCCCGGCGTCGGCGCGCATCTCGTCCTGCCGCCCGACGGCGCGGGGCCCGAACTGGCCAAGGCCGATTTCACCCTCAAGAATTTCATCGTCCATCTCGTCCCGAAGAGCTTCTTCGAGGCGATGGCGGACAATGAGATATTGCAGGTCGTCATCTTCTCGGTCTTCACCGGCGTCGCCGCCACCGCCGTCGGCGAACGCGCCGCGCCGCTGATCCGCGGCGTCGAGGCGCTGGCGCAGGTGATGTTGCAGATCACCGACTATGTGATGCGCTTCGCCCCCTTTGCGGTGTTCGCGGCGGTGACGACCGCGCTGGCCGAACAGGGGCCGACGATCCTGATCAGCTTTGGCAAGTTCATGGGCAGCTTCTATCTGGCGATGCTGGTGCTGTGGGCGATCCTGCTGACCCTGTGCTTCCTCATGGTCGGGGGGCGGTCGAAGCTGCTGATCCGCTATATCCGCGAGCCGATCCTGCTGGCGTTCAGCACCGCTTCGTCCGAAGCCGCCTTTCCGCGCACGCTCGAGGCGCTCGACCGCTTCGGGGTGCCGCCCAAGATCGCCAGCTTCGTGCTGCCGCTCGGCTATTCGTTCAACCTCGACGGGTCGATGATCTACTGCACCTTCGCGACGATGTTCATCGCGCAGGCCTATGGCATCGACCTGAGCATCGGCCAGCAATTCACCATGCTGCTGATCCTGATGGTGACGTCGAAGGGCATCGCCGGGGTGCCGCGCGCCAGCCTCGTCGTCATCTCCGCGACGCTGGCCTTCTTCGATATTCCCGAGGCCGGGCTGCTGCTGATCCTCGCGGTCGACCATTTCCTCGACATGGGCCGCTCGGCCACCAACGTCGTCGGCAACGCCGTCGCCAGCGTTGTGGTCGCGAAATGGGAAGGCGGGCTCGACGTCATCGAAGCCGCCGAGATCGAGCCGCCCAAGGCGCCGTAAGAATCCTCCCTATCGGGGGACTTCGATCGCTCAGATATCCTGCGTCAGCCGCCCATAGAGCTCGGGCCGCCGGTCCCGGAAGAAGCCGAAGGCGGCGCGGTGGCGCTTGGCGAGGTCGATGTCGAGCGTGGCGACCAGCACGCCGGTTTCGTCCTTGCCGAACTCGGCCAGCATGTCTCCGCGCTCGTCGCAGATGAAGCTGTGGCCATAGAAGGTCTGGCCATTTTCGGTGCCGATCCGGTTGGCGGCGACCACGGGCACGACGTTCGACACCGCATGGCCGATCATCGCCCGCCGCCACAGCCGGCTTGTGTCGAGCTCGGGATCATGCGGCTCGTTGCCGATCGCGGTCGGGTAGAACAGGATCTGCGCGCCCATCAGCATCATCGCGCGCGCGGTCTCGGGATACCATTGGTCCCAGCAGATGCCGACGCCCAGGATGGTGTCCTGCGCGGGCCATATCTTGAAGCCGGTATTGCCGGGCCGGAAATAGAATTTCTCCTCATAACCGGGGCCGTCGGGGATATGGCTCTTGCGGTAGACGCCCATGATCTTCCCGTCGGGATCGATCATCGCCAGGCTGTTGTAATGATGCTGGCCGTCCAGCTCGAAGAAGCTGGTCGGGATATGGACCTTGAGCTCGGCGGCGAGCGCCTGCATCGCCTTGACGGCCTTGTGTTCGCCGGTCGGCTTCGCCCGTGCGAACAGGCCCTCATCCTCGACCTGGCAGAAATAATGACCTTCGAACAGCTCGGGCGGCAGGATGACCTTTGCGCCCTGCTTCGCTGCGTCGCGGACGAGCTTGGACACTTCGGCGATGTTGGCGTCGATATCGTCGCTAAAGGCCAGCTGCAGTGCGGCGACGGTGATCTTGGTCATCTGCTTCTTTCCTTCAGGCCGCGGGAAGCTGCTGGCTGATGCAGTGGAAGCTGCCGCCGCCGGTCAATATATGATCGGCGCGGAAGCCGACAACAGCGCGCGTAGGGAACAGCGCCGCGATCGCGGCGACCGCCGCCTCATCGTTCGGCGTGCCATAGAGCGGCACCACCACGGCGGCGTTGCCGATATAGAAGTTCATATAGGAGGCGGGGATGATCTCGCCGTCGCGCTCGACCGCGCCGGGGGAGGGGATGCCGACCACCTTCAGCCCGAACGCCTCGGCGCGGGCGCGGGCATCGGCATAGACGGCGGCGTTGGGATCGTCCGCGCCCGCCGGTTCGGGAATGGCGATCGTGCCCTCGGCCACGAAGCGGGCGAGATTGTCGACATGGCCATCGGTATGGTCGTTGGCGAGACCGTCGCCCAGCCACAGCAGCCGGTCGACGCCAAGCCCCTCAGCCAGCCGCGCCTCGATCGCCGCGCGATCGAGATCAGGATTGCGATTGGGGTTGAGCAGGCATTGCTCGGTGGTGACGCCCAGGCCGGTACCGTCGACGTCGATCGCGCCGCCCTCGAAGATCCAGTCATGCTCGCGCACCGGATGGCCGGTCCGCTCCGCGAGCCGCGCGCCGACGCTTTCGTCGCCGGGCAGCTCATATTTGCCGCCCCACCAGTTGAAACCGAAATTGGCGGCGGCGCGGCCCGCCGGCCCCGTGACGATGATAGGCGCGCTGTCGCGCAGCCAGATGTCGCCGAACGGCTCGACGATCACCTCGGCGGCCTCGCCCGCCAGTTCGCGGGCGCGGTCGGCGGATTCATCGTCGGCGGCGACCAGAATCACGCGCTCGCCACGCCCGCCCGCATGAACGGCGCGGGCGAACTCGATCACTTCGCCCCGGGCGGGCTCGATGTCATCCTCCCACAGCTCGGCGTGGCTGGGAAAGCCGATCCAGACGGCGTCATGATGGGCCCATTCGGCGGGCTGGCGATATTCGGTCATGGCGCGCAGATAGCGATGGCGGATGACGGATCAAAGGCCTGATCGGCTGATGCCGGCCGGCACAAACAAAAAAGGCGGCCGATGGCCGCCCTTCCTGTTGGTTTTTTCGCCAGGCTTAGGAGCTGCTGTCGCCGCCGCCGCTCGACGCCGCCGTCGCGACACCGGCCGCCGCGGCAACGCCCGCAACCGCGCCTGCGACACCCAGGCCGCCCGCCGCAGCGGCACCAGCCGCCGCACCGGCGCCAGCAGCACCGGCACCCGCGCCAGCCGCAGCACCCGCGCCAGCAGCGCCACCGCCGCCAGCAGCACCGGCTCCCGCAGCGCCTTCAGCTACCTGGAGGTTCTTGCGAACGAGCTTCTTGCCCACGCGCATATTCTTGCCGATCGCCTTGATCGCGGCCGGGCTGAGCGCCGTACCGGCGGGCTTCGCAGAGGCGGTTCCGGCCGCCGCAGGAGCAACCGAAAGCATCACAATCGCGAGCGACGCAGCAATCTTACCAAAGCTCTTCACAACGGCCTCCTTATAGGTCGCGGCCAGCCTTAACCGTAACGGCTGCCGATTGCAATGCGGAATTCGATCCAAAACCTAAGTCTAAATTCGTTACGACTTGATTTATAAAGGCTATTCCCACGTGAAAGTTCCATGTTGCACGCCATGGCCTTCGCCACCGCGAGCGTCGTCCGAATCCTTATAGTGCGGATCGGGGAGCGCGGCTGTGCTGAACATCACCACACGCAGCAAGCGCCGTTCGCCCTCATTCCCGTCGCGCCAAAGATCGGCTAGGTGGGGGCATGGATCTCGAACAGGCTCTCGCGTCCCGATCGGCGCACTGGCTGGTCAGTGGAGCTGCGGGCTTCATTGGCTCGCATCTCGTCGAAACCCTGCTTCGCGCTGGGCAGTCGGTCCGCGGGCTGGACAATTTCTCGACCGGCCACCGGGGCAATCTCGAGGATATTCGCCAGAAGGTCGGCGCGGACGCCTGGGCGCGCTTCACATTCGTCGAGGCGGATATCCGCGACCGGCAGGCCTGCGCCGCCGCCGTCGAGGGGGTCGACTATGTGCTGCACCAAGCCGCGCTGGGCTCGGTGCCGCGCTCGATCGCCGATCCGCTGACCAGCCATGACGTCAACGCCACCGGTTTCGCCAATGTCATCGACGCGGCCCGTCAGGCCGGGACGAAGGGCTTTGTCTATGCATCGTCGAGTTCGGTCTATGGCGACGAGCCCAACCTGCCGAAGGTGGAGGAGCGTACCGGACGGGTGCTTTCACCCTATGCGCTCACGAAGCTCCATAACGAGCTGTATGCCGAGGTCTATCGGCGCAGCTATGGCTTTGGTTCGATCGGGCTGCGCTATTTCAACGTCTTCGGCCCGCGGCAGGACCCGAACGGTGCCTATGCTGCGGTCATTCCGCGCTGGACCGCGGCGATGATCGGCGGGGAGCAGGTCGTCATCAATGGGGATGGCGAGACGAGCCGCGACTTCTGCTTCGTCGCCAATGCGGTCCAGGCCAATCTGCGCGCGGCGCTGTTCGGTCCGGCGGGAGAGGCGCTGGCCCTCAACGTCGCGGTGGGCGACCGCACCAGCCTAAACCAGCTGTTCGAACTTCTCCGCGACGGCCTTGCCGGGCATGGCGTCAGCTATGACCACGCCGCCACCTATGCCGCTTTCCGCGCCGGCGACGTGCGGCATTCGCTCGCCGATATCGGCGCGGCGGAGCGCCTGATCGGCTATCGCCCGACGCATCGGATAAGCGAAGGGCTGAGCGAGGCATTGCCTTGGTATATCGAGAGCGCCAAAGTGCGCGAACGTTAGAATGGCGATGGGGCTTTGCGGGGGATGGTGGTGAACAGCGGGAATGACGTGAAGGTCGGAGTCATCGGGCTGGGCTATGTCGGCCTGCCGCTCGCCGTTGCACTGGCCCGCCATTTCCCGACGGTGGGCGTGGATATCGACGCCGCGCGGGTCGGCGAACTGCGCGGGGGGCATGACCGCACCAACGAACTGAGCACGGACAAGCTCGCGGCATCTTCGCTCCGCCTGTCGACCGATATTCAGGAGGCTGCCGACGCCGACGTCCTGATCGTCACCGTGCCCACGCCGGTTGACCACGCCAACCGCCCCGATCTCGGGCCGGTGATGTCGGCCACGCGCAGTCTCGCCAAGATCCTCGAGCCGGGCCGTGGCACGATCATCGTCTATGAAAGCACCGTCTATCCGGGCGTGACCGAGGATTTGTGCGGTCCCGAGATCGAGAAGGTTTCGGGTCTCCGGCGCGGCGTCGACTTCTTTCTCGGCTACAGTCCAGAGCGCATCAATCCTGGCGATCGCGAGCATACCGTCGATCGGATCACCAAGGTCGTCGCGGGCGAGAACGCCCAGGTCCTCGACAAGCTCTGCGCGATCTATGGCGCGGTGACGACGGGTGGAACCTTCCGTGCCGCCTCGATCAAGGTCGCTGAGGCTGCCAAGGTGATCGAGAATGCCCAGCGCGACATCAACATCGCCTTCGTCAACGAAATCACCCAGATTTTCGGCAAGATCGACATATCGATCTGGGACGTGCTCGCCGCGGCAGGCACCAAATGGAATTTCCTGAAGTTCGTGCCGGGCCTCGTTGGCGGCCACTGCATCGGCGTCGATCCCTATTATCTCAGCTATCTCGCCCAACAGCTCGGCCATTACCCGCGCGTCATCCTGGCGGGGCGCGGGATCAACGACGGCATGGGATCGTGGATTGCCGACCAGATCCACGAGCGGATCGGCAACGGTTCACGCGTCCTCATGCTCGGGCTCACCTTCAAGGAAAATGTTCCCGATCTGCGCAACTCGCGGGTGATCGATGTCGTCCGTAGGCTCGAATGGCTGCGGCACGAGGTGGTGATCCATGATCCGCTCGCCGATCCGGTGGAGGCCAGGCACGAATATGGCGTCGAGCTCGCCGGATCGCTCGACGGCGGATTCGACGTGGTGATCGGCGCGGTGTCGCATGCCGATTATGCCGGGTTGCCGGCGGACAAGCTCGCCGGGCTGGTCCGCGAAGGCGGGCTGGTGGCCGACCTCAAGGGCATGTGGAGCGGACTAGATCTGCCCGGATCGGTGCAGCGCTGGTCGCTCTGAAGCGGGGCAGGGCACCCGCCGCGATGGGCGGGCCGGCGCAGGCCGCCGTCGCACTGCTGATCGCGCTCGCCGCCTTCCTGTTCGTCGTTGGCGGCGCACCGCTGGCGCCGACCAATATAGCGTGGCTGTCCGAAAGCGACGCCGCGACCAACTATCTCGGCTGGGCCTTCTACCGTGACAGCCCCTGGGCCTGGCCGCCCGCCGCCAATCCCGCCTATGGCATGGACATCGCGGGCAGCATATTGATGGCCGACGCCAATCCGCTGCTGGCGATGCCGTTCAAGCTGCTGTCGCCGCTGCTGCCCGAACCTTTCCAATATTTCGGCTGGTGGCTGCTCGCCTGTTTCCTGCTGCAAGGCCTGTTCGCTCAGGGCATCGCGGCGCGGATCACGCCGCACGCCGAACAGCGGCTGGCGATCACCGCGCTCTTCCTGTTCGCGCCCTGCTTCCTGATCCGTATCGCGACCCCGGCGACCTTCCACCTGACGCTGTGCGGCCAGTGGCAGATATTGGCGGCCTTCTGGCTCTATCTGTCACCCGGCCTGAGGCGCCGCGCGGGCGGCTGGGCGGCGCTGCTCAGCGTGGCGGTGCTGACCCACCCCTATCTGCTGGCGATGGTCGCCGCGATCTGGATCGCGGACCTGTTGCGCGCTCTGCTCGCAGGGCGGGAGCCGCCCGCCGTCGTCCTGCGCGGGGCCGCGCTGGCGATCGGGCTTCCGCTCGCGATCGGCTGGGCCAGCGGGGTCTTCTGGCTTGCCCGGCCCGCTGGCGGCGCCATCGCGACGATGAAGGTCGAATGGGGCTTCGGCATCTACAAGATGAACCTGCTCTCGCCGTTCGATCCACGGGGCTGGTCCTGGCTGCTGCCCGATCTGCCGTCACGGCCCGAGGAGATCGAGGGCTTCGCCTATCTCGGGCTCGGCGTGCTGCTGCTCGCCGTCGCGGCGGTGATCCTGTCGCGCCGGGCGTGGAGCGCGGCACGGCCGCGGCTCGCCCACGTCCCGCTCGCGCTGGCGCTGCTCGGCTTCGCGGCCTTCGCGATCACGCCCTATCTGGCCATCGGCCTGCACGTGACGAAGCTGCCCTGGCCCGAGCCGATGATCGGGCTTGGCAATCTGTTCCGCAGCAGCGGGCGCTTCGCCTGGCCGCTTGTCTATATCGCCATGGCTGGAATTTGCTGGGCCGTCGTCCAGGGCGCGTCGCGCCGCACCGCATCGATCCTTCTCGCCGCGGCCGCGCTGATCCAGGTCGGCGACGGCAGCGCCGGCTGGCGCGGCTATGCGCAGACCTTCGCCCGCTCCGGTCCGGTCTGGCCGACGCAGCTGACCTCGCCCTTCTGGGATCAGGCGGGGCATCGCTACAAGGCGGTCCGCCTCGCCGCGCCGCGCAACCGGCTGCCCGCCTATCGCGACATCGCCGCCTGGGCGCATCGGCACGGCCTCCAAACCGACGCCGTCTATCTCGCGCGCTATGACGGCGCGGCCTTCGATCGGATGGTACAGCTTCGCGCGCAGGAGCTGCGCACTGGACGGCTGGCGCGGGACACATTGTGGATCATGGACGGCGTGCCCGCCGACGTCGCGGCGCGCATGTCGCGCCGGGCGGGGGATGTGATCCAGACGATAGACGGCGTGCGTCTGTTCGCGCCAGATTTCGGACAACGGCCAAGTGTAACATCTGCGCTTGCCCGACCGGCACGAAGATGATGCCGATCCGGCGGGCTACTTTCCCCCCGCCGGCCGATTGACGAAGATAGCGTTCCCAGTGCCGAGTACCACAGCGCCCATGACCCCCATCAAGCCGAGCCGAACCACCCTCCGCGCGATCCGCGGCGCGGCGCTCCCCGGCTATGATCCGGCGGCCGTCCGCTCCGGCATCGTCCATATCGGCCTGGGCGGTTTTCACCGTGCCCACATGGCGCGCTACACCCATGCGCTGATGAATCTGGACGCCGATGCGCTCGGCTGGGGGATCATCGGCGCAGGCCTGCTGCCCGGCGACGCGCGGCTCCATGATGCGCTTGCCTCGCAGGACTGGCTCTACACCCTGGTCGAGCGCGACGGCGTCGGGGAGAATGTCAGCCTGATCGGATCGCTGACCGGCATGATCCTCGCTGCGCGGGACAGCGCCGCCCTGCTCGATGCGATGGTCAGGCCCACGACGCGGATCGTCAGCCTCACCGTCACCAGCCATGGCTATTGCCTGTCATCCGCCAGCAAGGGGCTCGATGTCGGCCACCCGCTGATCGCCGCCGATCTCGCCGATCCCGAACATCCGCACAGCGCGATCGGCCTGATCGTCGAAGCGCTGCGCCGCCGGATGCTCGGCGGCGTGCCGGCGTTCACGGCCATGAGCTGCGACAATATCCAGCATAATGGCCGGGTGCTGTCGCAGGCGGTGCTCGACTATGCCGCGCTGCGCTCGCCCGATCTCGTCGCCTGGATCGCGGCGGAGGCGCGTTTCCCCAACACGATGGTCGACCGTATCACCCCGCTGACCCGGCCCGGGGATATCCAGCATCTCGCCGGACACCATGGCATCGACGACGCCTGGCCGGTGTTCAGCGAGAGCTTCACCCAATGGGTGATCGAGGATGATTTCGCCGACGATCGCCCCGATTGGGACCGGGTCGGCGCACAATTTGTGCCCGACGTGACCCCCTATGAGCGGATGAAGCTCCGCCTGCTCAACGCCAGCCATCTGGCGATCGCCGGGCCGGCGCGGCTGATCGGCTATCGCTATATCCATGAGGCCATGGGCGACGATCTTCTGCGCCGTTACATGCGCGCGCTGATGGACCGCGAAACCGGGCCGACGCTGTCGCCCGTGCCCGGCGTCGACCTGCCCGCCTACAAGGCGGCGCTGATCGATCGCTTCGCCAATCCGGCGGTCGAGGATCGCGTCGACCGCGTCAACACCGACGCCGCGCTCAACTATCTGCTCGATCCGATCCGCGACCTGCTCGCGGCGGGCGATCCGATCGATCTGCTCGCCTTCGGCGTCGCGGCCTGGATTCGCCGCGTGCGCGGCCGCGATCAGGAAGGCCGGCCGATCGAGGTCTGCCATCCGCTCGCCGCGCTGCTTCGCGAACGGGCGGAAGCGGGGCAGGCCGATCCTTGCCCCGTGCTGGCCATCGAAACACTGTTCGGCGACCTCGCCGCGCATCCCGCTTTTGCCGGCGCGGTAGGCAAACAGCTGGCGGCGATCTATGCGGTGGGCATGCGCGCCGCGCTGGCGGCGCTGGCCCGCGAACTGGATTTTTGAAGATGATCGACGAGACGCGGCTGGTGGCCGGGATCGAACTGGGCGGCACCAAGAGCATCGCGCTGGTCGCGCGCGGGCGCGAGATCGTCGAGATCGCCCGCATTCCCACCGCCGAGCCCGGTCCCACGCTCGACGCCTTGTCGGCGCAGCTCGACGCCTGGCAGGGCGCTCACGGCCGGGTGGAAGCGATCGGCATCGGCAGCTTCGGGCCGATCGGACTCGACCGAGGCCGCGCCGATTACGGTCACATCACCTCGACGCCCAAGCCCGGCTGGGCGAATGTCGATGTCGTCGGCCATGTTGCCCGGCGCTTCGATGTTCCGATCGGTTTCGACACCGACGTCGCCGGGGCGGCGCTCGCCGAATATCACTGGGGTGCGGGGCAGGGCTGCGACGTCGTCCTTTATCTGACGATCGGCACCGGGATCGGCGGCGGCGTGGTCGTGCATGGCGCGCCGGTTCACGGACTGGTTCATCCCGAGCTTGGCCATCTGCGCGTGCGCCGCGCGCCCGGCGACGATTTCGCCGGGGTCTGTCCCTTTCATGGCGATTGTCTCGAAGGGCTCGCCGCCGGCCCCGCGATCGGAGCGCGCACCGGTATGGCCGGTGCGGATGTGGGTGACGATCATCCCGTCTGGGCTCTGGTCGTCGACGAACTGGCCGAGGCGATGGCGATGCTGATGCTCACCCTGTCGCCGCGGCGCATCCTGATCGGCGGCGGCGTGTTCCAGCACCGGCAGCCTCTGCTGGACCGCATTCGCGCGCGGACCGCCGATCTGCTCGGCGGCTATGTCGCGGGGGTCGGAGTCGCCGAACTGAGCGGCATCATCCGCGCGCCGGGGCTCGGCGACAAAGCGGGGCCGCTCGGTGCGGTGGCGCTTGCCTACGGGGCCTGACGCAGCAGCGAGTCGATCGAGCGGTCGAAATGGCCGTTCATCGCGCTGACTGCCGCCTCGGGATCGCGATCGGCGATCGCCTGCGCCAGCGCGCGATGCCGCGTCAGCACCATGGCCTTCTGGTCGTCGGTTGTTCGCGTGCGCCAGGCGGCGGGCACCGCCAGATGCATCATCGGCGCGAAACTGCGGACGATCTGCAGGAAAAGCGCATTGTGGCTCGCCTGGGCGATCGCCTGGTGAAAGGCGACGTCGGCGGCGGCTACCTTTTCCATGTCGTCGCCGGCTTCGGCCATCGCTTCGGCCAGCGCGATGATATGCGCGGCTTCCTCATCGCTGCGATGTTCGGCGGCGAGCATCGCGGTGCGAATCTCCAGCGTCCGCCGCACGTCCCAGATTTCGGGCATCGAGACCTGCGACGTCGCCACGGCATGGTCGAGCGACGCCGCCATCACCGACCCGTCGATCGCGCCGACCCGGGCGCGGCGGCCATTGGCGACGTCGATCAGCTTGAGCGCGGCCAACGCGCCGAACGCCTCGCGCATCACCGCCCGGCTGACGCCCAGCAGCGCGGCGAAATGGCCTTCGCCGGGCAGCGTGTCGCCGACCTTCAGGTCATTGTCGCGAATATGGTCGCGAACCGCCTGAACGGCCTGCTGAACCAGCGACACTCCCTCGGCGGCGATCATGCCGCCAGTCTTTCGGCGCGATATTGGCTGGGGGCGACGCCGAAGCGGCGTGCGAAGGCGCGGGTGAAGCTGGCGTTGTTCAGATAGCCGCAGCGATAGCCGACCGACGCAACGGGCAGGTCGGTCGACAGCAGCAGCATCCGCGCGCCTTCGAGCCGCTTTTCGGCCAGCGCGTCTGCGATCGAACAATCGAACATGTCGCGGAAGCCGCGCGTCAGCTTGGCGCGGTTGAGCCCGCAGGCGCGCGACAGCTTGTCGAGCGTCAGCTTCTCGGCCCAGCGCTCGTCGATCATCGACCGCGCATTGAGGATGCGCCGGCTATCCTCCTGCGACAGATGGCCTTCTCCCAGCACCGGCACCAGCGCGCCGTCGCTGATCAGGCGCAGCGTGTCGCACAGCAATTCGATGCACTTGGCGAGCCGATAGGGTTCCAGCGCCGCCTCGGGCATGGTGCAGTCGCGAATGGCGATGGCGATCTCGCGCAGCTCGCGGGTGATGTGGAAGCAGCTTTCCCGCCCCTCGGGCAAAGCGCCGAACAGCCGTTCGATCGCGTTGGCGGAGATGATCAGCAGCAGCTGTCCGTCCTCCAGCGCGGCGGGGGTCGGCGCGGCGTTCCAGCGGACCGTGGCGGGGGTGCCGACGCAGCCGAGCGTATAGCTGAACGCGACAGGTTGCGCAGGCCAAGGCCGCTGCGGCAGCGCACCCGTGCCCACCATCGCGGCCATCTCATGGGAAACCTGAACCCAGTTCCGCTCGACCAGCATCGCGCATCCTCTCATCATTACAAGAAGGCTATACCTTTCTGATAGGTAAGGCAAGACCTATCTGAAAGGTTCGGTCATGCGGCGGCCGAGGTGGAACTGCGGGGCGCGTGCCGCATCGCGACCGGGAAGGCGAAGGCCGCCAGCGCGGTCGTGGCGACGCCGACGATCGCGAGCGCCATGCCCAGCTGCGACTCGCCGCCGAGCAGGCCGCTGACGAGCGTGACGAGCGTCGGCGCGACACCGAAGCCGACGATGCCTGCCAAGGCGACGAACAGGCCGATGCAGAAGCCGCGCAGCTCATTGGGCAACAGCACCGCGATCGCGACGCTGACGATCAGCCCTGCGGCGGTGCCGCAGAACAGGAACAAGCCGAGCATCGCCGCGAACGTCGGCACGCTGGGCGCGAGCGGGAACAGCGCCATCGGAACCGACAGCGCGGTCGCCGCGACCGCGCCGATCAGGATACCGCCACGGCGCGACGAGCGGTGGCCCCAGTCGGCCGCCAGCCCGCCGATGATCGATCCGGTCACGCCTGCGCCGAACACGACCAGCCCCATCCATTGCGCGAATTGCTGCGGCTGCAGTCCATAGCCGCGGCTCAGCACCGGCGCCGCCCAGATGCCCGCGGCGGTGTCGATCATCGCCACTGAAAGCTGGCCGACGAACAGCGGCAGGATGAAGGCGCGCCGCTCCCACAACTCGCGCATCGCCACCGCGAAGCGCGCATCGGCGCCGGCCACGGTCTCGCGCCGCGCGGGCTCGCGCAGCAGCAGCAGCGGGAATATCATCGCCAGGCTGATCGCCGCGACGATCATGTGGACGCCGCGCCACGGCGCGGTGACTCCCAGCCAGTCGGGCATCGCCATGCTGCCCAGCAACCCGAACAGCCAGCCGCCGAGCGCGAACGCCCCGGCATTGCCGCCCCATTTGCCCAAGGTCAGGATCAACATCGCGCTGCCGCGTCTGGTGGGGATACACATGTCGGCCGCGATTGAGATGGCGGCGGTGACCGAGCAGAAGCCGCCGACGGTGACAAACATCCGCGCGATCATCAGGCTGGTCATCCCGCTCGCGGTGGCGGTCAGGAACAGGCCGATCGTCCAGCTGGCGGCGAGCGCCACCAGCAGCCATTTGCGGTTGACCTTGTCCACCGCGCGCCCGATCGGCACCGAGAGCAGCATGAGCGGCAAGGCGCCACCGACGCCCTGGATGAAGCCGATCTGAACATCGCTCAATCGCAGTTCGGCCTTGGCGGCTTCCTGAACGATGCTGAACAGGAAGATCGACATCGTGCCGATCACCAGCGACAGTGCGATCAGCAGCAGGGCGGGGACAGCCGCCAATAAGCTTCGGTTCCCGTCCTGATCGATCGTCATGTAGCTGCTTTCGGTGAGAGGAAGCGCTTCAGCGCGGCGCGGCTCGTCCGTACCGCCTGGGCGGCGATCTGCGCGTCGGGAGCGTTTTCGAAGCCGTGGAAAGCGCCGGGATAGATGTGGAATTCGATCGGCACGCCGGCGCGGCCCAGCCGCCGGGCATAGTCGATATTTTCGTCCACGAAGAGGTCGAGCGCGCCGATGTGCATGAAGGTGGGGGGCAGGCCGCGCAGGTCGGTGGCCCGGGCAGGGGCGGCATAGGGCGAGACATCATCCCCGCCGGGGGGCTTGCCGAGCAGCGACGCCCAGCCAAAGCGGTTGTTCTCGACTGGCCAGACGAACTGACCGGCATAGTCGTGCGGTTCGGACCCGCTGCCGGTGCGATCGTCGAGCATCGGATAGATGAGATGCTGGAAGTTGAGCCTATATTCGCCCCGGTCGCGCGCCAGCAGCGCCAACGCCGCGGCATAGCCGCCGCCCGCGCTTTCGCCCATCACGCCGATCCGGCTGATGTCCAACCCCTGCGCTTCGGCATGGGCGTAGACCCAGGCGAGGCCGGCATAGATGTCCTCGATCGCGCCGGGGAAGGGCGTCTCGGGGGCGAGGCGATATTCGACCGAGACGATCGCGCAGCCCAGTTCGGCGACGGTCGGCCGGTTGAGTCCGTCGAAGGTCTCGGTGGTGCAGGCGATATAGCCGCCGCCATGGATGTGGTAGATCACCGGCAAAGGCCCGGAGGCGTTGCCGGGGCGGTAGATGCGCAGGCCGATATCGGGCGCGCCCGCGGGGCCGGGGACGGTCAGCGTCTCGATGCTGACGCCGTCACCTTCGGGCACCGGTATCGCAAGGGCTGCCGCGCGATGTTCGGCCAGCGTTTCCGTGGAAAACAGGCGGGTCGGCATCAACTCCAGCAAGGGGCGCAGTTCGGGGTCGACGAGGTGAAGGCTGTCCATGGCGGCTTCTCTCCAGCTGGCAAAATGAAGGAGCCCGGCGCGGGCCGGACTCTTCCTCTAAAGCTGGAATATCTTGCCGGGATTGAACAGGTCCTGCGGATCGATGGCGCGCTTGATCAGCCGCATCATGTCCACCGCGTCGCCAAGTTCGTCGACCAGGAACTGCTGCTTGCCGAGGCCGATGCCATGTTCGCCGGTGCAGGTGCCATCCATCGCCAGCGCGCGGGCGACCAGCTTGTCGTTGATCGCCTCGACCTCATGCATCTCCTCGGGCCTGTTCGGATCGATCGCGAAGATGACGTGGAAATTGCCGTCGCCGACATGGCCGACGATGGTCGAGGGCACGCTCGCCTGCGCCAGATCCGCCTTGGTCTCGACGATGCATTCGGCCAGACGGCTGATCGGCACGCAGACGTCGGTGCTCCAGCCGAGTGAGCCCGGCCGCTGGTTGATCGACGCATAATAGGCTTCGTGCCGCGCCTTCCAAAGCCGGTTGCGCTCCTCGGGCAGGTTCGACCAGCGAAACTCGCTGCCGCCATTATAGCCGGCGATCTCCTTGACCGTCTCGACCTGCTCCTGGACGTAGCGCTCCGAACCGTGGAACTCGAACATCAGCGTGGTCAGTTCGGGATAATCGAGCTTCGAATAGGCGTTTGACGCCTTCATCTGCATGTCGTCGAGGATCTCGATCCGCGCGACGGGAACGCCGATCTGGATCGATTGCACCACCGTGTCGACCGCACCCTTCAATGTCTCGAATGAACAGACCGCCGACGAGATCGCCTCGGGAATGCCGTGCAGGCGCAGGGTGATCTCGGTGATGATACCGAGCGTGCCTTCGGCGCCGATCATCAGCCGGGTCAGGTCGTATCCCGCCGCCGATTTGCGCGCGCGCCGGGCGGTGCGGATGATCTTCCCCTCGGGCGTCACCACGCGCAGCGACAGGATCGCCTCGCGCATCGTGCCGTAGCGGACGGCGTTGGTGCCCGATGCGCGGGTCGACGCCATGCCGCCGATCGTGGCGTTGGCGCCCGGATCGATGGGGAAGAACAACCCTTGGTCGCGCAGATATTCGTTGAGCTGCTCGCGCCGCACCCCCGCCTGGACGGTGCAGTCGAAATCCTCCTGGTTGACCTCGATGATCGCGTTCATCTCGCCCAGGTCGATCGTCAGCCCGCCCCGTACCGGGGTGATGTTGCCTTCCAGCGACGTGCCCGCACCAAAGGCGACGATCGGCACGCCGCCCGCGACGCATATCTTCACCAGTGCCGCGACCTCCTCGGTCGAACGGACGAAGGCGACCGCGTCGGGCAGCACCGGATCGAAGTGGGTCTCACTCGATCCGTGCTGGAGCCGGATCGCCTCGCCGGTCTGGAGCCGCTCGCCGACCACCGCGCGGACTTCGTCGAGGAAGCCCGGCGGCAGCGGCTTGCGATCACAGGGGATGATCGGAGCGCTCATGATCAGAAGGCGAAGCTGGCGCGGACGCCGTAGCGGCGACGATCGCCGATGATGCCGAGGTCGGAGGCCGGCAGGCCAGCGAGTTGCAGCGTCGTCTTTTCGATATAGCTCTCGAAATAATCTTTGTTGAACAGATTGTTGACGAAGGCCGCCAGCTCGAACGGGCCATGCTTCCAGCCGATCGAACCGTTGACCAGCGTATAGCCCTTCAGGAAGGTCGGCGTCGTCTGGTTGAGTGTTCCGGCGAGGCGCTTGCCCTTCCCCACCGCGCTGGCGCTGAATGTCAGCGAATCCTCGCCGATCGGCACGACATAGTCGGACGACAGATTATACATGATGTCGGGCTGGAAGGTCAGCCGATCGCTCGACAGAGTGCGGCCCGTGACCGCAGTATATGGCGTCGTATCGGTCAGCCGCGAATGCTGATATGTCAGCCCAGCCGAGATCGTCCATTGCGGCGTCGGCTTGATCGCCGCTTCGAGTTCGAGGCCGTAGCTCTCGACGTCGCCGCTGTTGAGGTCGACCGTGACGAGACCGGCGGGGACGGCGGGGGCGATCGAGTTCAGGCCGATATAGTCCTTATAATCGTTGTAGAAGACCGCGCCCGACAGACTCAGCCCGCGCGCTGCATATTTGGTGCCCACTTCGTAGGTCCAGACGGAGTCCCCCTTATAGGTGCGGAACGGCGCGTTGGGCGCATTGAAACCGCCGCCGCGATAGCCGCGCGCGATCGACGCATAGGTCATCAGTCGGCTGTCCCAGTGCCGGGTAACGGTCAGCTTCGGCTGCACCTGATCCGACTTTATCTGAGCCGGGGGGATAGCAGCGCCTTGGATCGTCCCGGTCGCCTTGCGATTCTCATGATCGTATCGCAGGCCGGCGGCGACTTCCCAGTCGGCATTCGGCTTCCAGAACAAGGTGCCGAAGGCGGCATAGGTGTTACCGACCCGACGATCGAACTGCCGGATCTGGGCGTTTCCGGCGATGACGATCGTCCGCAGCAAATTCACGTCCAGCGTTTCGCGGCTGTAGAACAGGCCGAACAGGCTAGAGAATTGATCGCTCCACGTGCTGTCGAGGCGCAGTTCGGTCGTGGTCGTGCGCAGGCGATCTGTCCCGTTGTCGCGCACCGCGTTAAGCGCGCCGAAATCGGCGTCCGAGTCCGGCGAGCGGGTATTGCGCAGGTCATAGGCTGCCTGCAGCGTGACTTTGGTGCTCAGGGCGTCGATAGGCGCTTCGATCTTCGCGTTGATGCCGCGATATTTATAGGTGGTGATGCCGCGCGTGTTGAACTCATTGGTGCGCAGATAATCGGTCGGGCCGGCGACGCGGGCATAGGGAACGTTGGTGCCCTTGATCCAGTCATAATAGCCGCCGACGGTGATCGTCACATCCTCGCTCGGGGTGGCGCGGATCGTCGCGTTGACCGAATCGGTGTTGAGCGGGTTGGATTTACCGCCGATCGTGGTGTTGTTGATGAACCCGTCCTGCTCGCGGTGCGAGGCGGCGATCCGGATGGCGAGCTTGTCGGCGATGATCGGGCCGGACACCGAGCCCGAGACGAGCCAGCTGTTGTCGGGACCGGCATAGCTCGCCTGGCCACGCGCTTCGAACTGGTTGCTCGGCTGGCGGGTGATGACGTTGATCGCGCCGCCCAGCGTATTCTTGCCGTACAGCGTCCCTTGCGGGCCGCGCAGTACCTCGATCCGCTCGACGTCGAGTAGCGGGTTGTTGAGATAGGCGGTGTTCGGGCGATAGATGCCGTCGATGAACAGGCCGACGCCTGGTTGCACGGTGCCGACCAGCGTTACGCCAACGCCGCGAATCGAGACGAAGGCACGGCCCGCGCCGTCGCTGCTGATGTTCAGGCCCGGCGAAAGCAGAGCGGCTTCGCGGACCGAGTTGATGTTGCGCTTGGCCAGTATGTCGCCCGAGATCGCGCTCACCGCGACGGGAACGTCGAGCAGCGTCTCGTTGCGCTTACGGGCGGTGACGATGATCTCCTCCGCGCCGTCGCTGGCTTCGGCGCCGGCGGGCGCGGCCTGCGCGAAGACTGGTGAGGCGTTGAGCGCGGCAAGGGCGCAGCCGGAAATGAGGAAGGTGGTAAACCGCATCTGATGTCCTCTCCTGAACGGCGTCCCTAAAAGAAGGGTTGGCCAGTTTGAGAGGACCTATCAGATAGCTAACCTATCGGAAAGGTCGGGATTGTCCTTAGTCTGTGCCGATCGGCTCGATCGCTTGGCCGGACGGCTCAGGGCAGGAAGGGCGCAGCGGGCATCGGCGCTTCCGGGCGTGCCTCACCCGCGACTACGGAGTAGACCAGCCGCGTCTCGCGATCGAACGGCGCCCATGGCAGGCTGCCGTCGGTCGCGAAGTCGACCCAGATGCGGTGAAGCCGATCGGCCAGCGCCTGCGGCGGCGCTTCGCCGGCCAGTCCCCGCGGCCCCGTCACGGTCGGCAGGGTATCGAACACGAACGGCAGTTCGATCCCGTGGCACGCGCCGAGCTCGCCGCTGAAGGCAGGCGAGCGCCAGTCGAACTCATAGGCATGGGTCCGCCCCTTATGCTCCTCGGCAAAGCGGCGTGCGGGCCAGCGGAAGACGAGGTCGCTCATCGCGTCGCACAGCGCCTCGCCCGGCTTCTTGCCTGTCCCCAGCCCATAGGCCTTCAGCGCCTTGCGGGCATTGGGCATCGACTTGCCGAGCAGATGGGCGGCGAGCCAGCCCCAGATCTTCGCGCGGATCCCGGTGGGAACGAGGTAGAGGTTCATCTCCTCGGCATTGCTGCCGATCAGCAGGTCGACATCCGCGCCCGCGCCATGGCGCAGCGCGTCGAGCGGCTTGTAGGGCAGTACGTCGTCGCCATGCACCGGCACGAAGCGGCTGATGCCGAACACCGGTTCGCGGCCTTCGGCGTCGCGCAGGTCGATCCGCGCGGTGGGCAAGGAGATCTTCTCGACCGCATCGAGCGCGACTTCGGGCGCAACGCTGGCAAAGCCCTCGCGATCGGCGCTGATCTTCAGCAGCTTCGCGAGCTTGTCGGCCAGCCGGCTGGCGACCGGAATGTCGCGGGTCATCCCGCCATGACCGCTCTGCACGATCGCCCGGGTGAACAGGCCCTTGGCGAGCGGGGAGGCGATCAGGTCGGCGATCGCCATCGCGCCCGCCGATTCGCCGAACACGGTCAGGTTGGTCGCATCGCCGCCGAACGCCGCGGCGTTGGCGCGCACCCAGTGCAGCGCCGCGATCATGTCGCGCAGCCCCAGATTGGTCGGCACGCCGGGGATCGGCAGAAAGCCGTCTATGCCCATGCGGTAATTGATCGCGAAGCAGACGATGCCGTCGCGCGCAAAGGCGCCGCAGTCCTGAATGGGGGCATCCTTGCTGCCCAGCACGAAGCCGCCGCCATGGATCCATACCATCACCGGGCGGCCGGTCGCGTCGTCGTCGGGGGTCCAGACGTTGAGCGACAGATAGTCGTCGCCGCGAATCCAGCCCTTGCCGATCAGCGGTTCGACGTCGAGGCCCGGAAAGGGCTTCACCCGCTGCGGCGCATTGGGGCCCGGATCGGTTGCATCCCTGACTCCATCCCACGCCACGGGGGGCTCGGGATGGGCGAAACGAAGCGCACCTACCGGGGCGGCGGCATAGGGAATGCCCAGAAAACGGCGGATGCCACCCTTTGAAAGGCCTCGCACCTTGCCTGCGGTCGTCGTTGCGATCGCTTCAGACATATCCTGCTCCATCACGCTGCAACACGCATTCGATGCGAATGCAGCCCCAACTTAACCCCATCGCCTGGCCACCGCTTCGCCCGCCAGTTTGCCGCCCGGCAATTTCTCCATGCTCCGGCTGCGCCTTGAAATCGCTTTGCGGCGTTTCCTTATTAGCAGCAGCAGCGACGGCGTCGAAACGATACCGCCGCTGATCGAAGGAGAGATGCCGTCATGAATTCTGGCCGATCGCGCAACTGGATGTGGGCGGACGCCGTCGATCTGCTCGATCGGGTCCAGCGGCTCCACCAGCAGAGCTTCGCCCCGATGCGCCCGTCCGGCGGGGCGATCGGATGGGAGCCTCCGGCGGATATGCTCGAAACCGACCGCGAGGTGCTGGTGCTCGTCGCGCTCCCGGGCGTCGATCTGGAGCAGACCGAAGCCTTCATCGAAGATGGCGTCCTCGTCGTGCGCGGCTCGCGGATCCTTCCCGCCGAGTTGCGCACCGCCAAGATCCATCGGCTCGAACTGCCGCAGGGGCGCTTCGAGCGCCGCCTGCCGCTACCCGCGGGCCGCTATGGCGCGGTCGCCCGGTCGAGCGCGCATGGCTGTCTCCTCGTCACTCTGCACAAGACCAATGGAGGGCAGCGGGCATGACCGACGCTTTGACCGGCAACGCCGCCGTGCAGGACAAGCCCGAAGCGGCTCCCGACGCGTCGCAGTCGAGCCTGCGCCCCTTGCCCGCCGACGCGATCATCATCGTGCCGGTGCGCAACTTCGTGATGTTCCCCGACGTCGTGATGCCGCTGACCATCGGCCGGGCCGCATCGGTCGAGGCGGCGCAGGCGGCGGTGCGCGAGAGCCTGCCCGTCGGCATCCTGGCCCAGCGCGATCCCGAGTTGCAGGATCCAGGTGCAGTAGACATGCATCGCATGGGCACGGTCGCCAATGTGCTGCGCTACATCACCGGACCCGACGAGACCAACCATCTGATCGTCCAGGGCGAAACCCGCTTCCGCGTCGTCGAATATCTCGACGGCTGGCCGTTCCTGGTGGCGCGGATCGAGCGGATCGCCGAGCCCGATGCCAAGGGCGCCGAGGTCGAGGCGCGTTTCATCAATCTGCGCCAGCAGGCGCTGGAGACGGTGTCGCTACTCCCGCAATCGCCGCAGGGGCTGCGGGAGGCGATCCAAAATATCGGCTCGGCGGGCGCGCTCGCCGACATCACCGCCGCCTATATGGATATCCCGCCCGAGCAGAAGCAGGAGATATTGGAGACGGTCGCGCTCGAACCGCGGCTCGACCGGGTCCTGGCTTTGCTGGCGCAGCGGCTGGAAGTGTTGCGCCTGTCGGCCGAGATCGGCAAGGGCGTGCAGGAAAAGCTCGGCACCCGCCAGCGCGAGCATCTGCTGCGCGAACAGATGGCCGAGATCCAGCGCCAGCTCGGCGAGGACGAGGGCAATTCTGCCGAGATGGCGGAGCTCCGCGAGGCCATCGAGCAGGCCGGCATGCCCGAGGATGTCGAGAAGCAGGCGCTGCGCGAGCTGCGCCGGCTCGAACGCATGCCCGACGCCGCCGCCGAACATGGCATGATCCGCACCTATCTCGACACGCTGATCGATCTGCCGTGGAAGACGCCCGAGCATAAGCCGATCGAGATCGACGCGGCGCGCGCCCAGCTCGACGCCGATCATTATGGCCTCGACAAGATCAAGCGGCGGATCGTCGAATATCTCGCGGTGCGCAAGCTTGCGCCCGAGGGCAAGGCGCCGATCCTCTGCTTCGCGGGCCCGCCCGGCGTGGGCAAGACCTCGCTCGGCCAGTCGATCGCCAAGGCGATGGGGCGCGAGTTCGTGCGCGTCAGCCTGGGCGGCGTCCATGATGAGGCCGAGATACGCGGCCACCGCCGCACCTATATCGGCGCGTTGCCCGGCAACATCATCCAGGCGATCCGCAAGGCGGGCACCCGCGACTGCGTGATGATGCTCGACGAGATCGACAAGCTGGGCCGCGGCGTCCAGGGCGATCCTTCGGCGGCGATGCTCGAAGTGCTCGATCCCGAGCAGAACGGCACCTTCCGCGACAATTATCTCGGCGTGCCCTTCGATCTCAGCCGGGTGGTGTTCATCGCCACCGCGAACATGCTCGACACCATCCCGGGGCCGCTGCGCGACCGCATGGAGATCATCTCGCTCGCCGGCTACACCGAGGAGGAGAAGCTCAACATCGCCCGGCGCTATCTCGTCCGCCGCCAGCTAGAGGCGAATGGCGTGACCGCCGAACAGGTCGAGATCGACGATGCCGCGCTCGGCGCGATCATCCGCTACTACACGCGCGAGGCCGGTGTCCGCAATCTCGAGCGCGAGGTCGGCAAGGTGATCCGCCACGCCGCGGTGAAGATCGCCGACGGCAGCGCCACCCATGTCGCGATCGGCGAGGCGGGCGTGGAGGACGTGCTCGGCGGCCGCATCTTCGAAAATGAGGTCGCGCAGCGCACCAGCGTGCCCGGCGTCTCGACCGGGCTCGCCTATACGCCGGTCGGCGGCGACATATTGTTCATCGAGGCGACCAAGATGCCGGGCAGCGGCCGGCTGATCCTCACCGGCCAGCTCGGCGACGTGATGAAGGAAAGCGCGCAGGCGGCACTCAGCCTGGTCAAGAGCCGGGCCGACCTACTGGGCATCGACGCGGCCGCGCTCGAAAAGAGCGACATCCATGTCCATGTTCCCGCCGGGGCGACGCCCAAGGACGGGCCGAGCGCGGGCGTGGCCATGTATATGGCGCTGACCTCGCTGCTCACCGGCAGGACGGTGCGCAGCGACACCGCGATGACCGGCGAGATATCGCTGCGCGGGCTGGTGCTGCCGGTCGGCGGGATCAAAGAGAAGGTCGTGGCCGCGGCGGGGGCGGGGATCACCCGCGTCATGCTGCCTGCCCGCAACCGCCGCGATTTCGACGACATCCCCGCCAATGCGCGCGAGAAGCTCGAATTCATCTGGCTCGAAAAGGTCGAGGATGCGATGCGCGAGGGGCTGGACGCCTGAGCTTTCCGGCGCCTTAATGCCCTCCCGCGCCCGGCTGTAGCGTCGTCTTCGGGCGGGGTGAGGTCCACACCCAGGCGGCGATCGCGATCATCGCCAGTCCGGCGATCAGGAAAACCTTGTCGGTCGCCAGCGTCACTGCCTCGCGATCGACCAGCTGGGCGATCATCGCCCGCGCCTGTTCGGGCGACAGGCCGCTGGCGATCAGCGTGCTCGTGGTAGCGTCGCCGTTGAGCTTGCCGGCGAGCTCGCTGTTCGCGACGCGGGACTGGTCACCCCAATAAGTCATGACGATCGAGGTCGATGCAGCCAGTGCGATGGTGCGCACGAAATTCTGCAGGCCGGCCGCGGAAGCCATCTCGTTCGGCGGGATCGAGCCCAGCGACACCGACGTGGCAGTGATGAAGAAGAAGGGCATGCCCAGGCCCATCACGAATTGCGGCGTGATGAGCGTGGCGAAGTCCGCCCCGCTGGTCCAGGTCACCCGCAGCAACGTCGCGCAACCGACCCAGATCAACGCCCCCGATAGCATGATGCGCGGATCGACATGCTTCAGCAGCAGCGGCGGGAAGCGGGCGACGAACAACCCTGCCATGCCCGAGGCCGCAGTCGCGATGCCCGCCTGGGTCGCGGTATAGCCCATCGAGAGCTGCATCCACTGCGGTATGATCACCGTGCCTGCGAAATAACATCCGAACCCGATCGCCAAAGTCAGCACGCCGACGGTGAAGCTGCGATGGCGGAAGATCCGCAGATCGACGATCGGATGTTCCTCGGTCAGCTCCCAGACCACGAAGATCGCAAAGACGATCACTGCGGTAAGGCCAAGCGCCAGCACCGTGGGATCAGCGAACCAGTCATGCTCGCGCCCGATGTCGAGCATGATCTGCAAGGCGCTGATCCAGGTGACCAGCAGCGCCAGGCCGACGCGATCGATCGGCCGCTTCGCAGTCGGCGTTTCGATCGGGCGCAGCATCGTGTGCGCAGTGATCGCGCAGAACAGCACGATGGGCACGTTGATGAAGAAGATCCAGTGCCAGCTGAAATTGTCGCTGATCGTGCCGCCGATGACCGGCCCCAGCACCGGGCCGATGATCGTGGTGATCGCCCAGATGCCCATCGCCTGGGATCGCTTCTCGGGCGGAAAGAGGCGCATCATCAGCGTCTGGGTCAGCGGCATGATCGGCCCGCCGCACAGACCCTGGCCAATGCGGCAGGCGACGAGCATGCCCAGCGTCAGCGACATGCCGCACAGGATGGAGAACAGGCCGAAACCGAGGGCTCCGAGCACGAAGCAGCGCACCGCGCCGAATCGCTCGGCGAGCCAGCCGGTCAGCGGGACGCAGATCGCTTCCGCGACGGCGTAGGAAGTGATCACCCATATGCCCTGGCTGGCCGAGATGCCCAGGCTGCCGGCGATGTGCGGCACTGAGACATTGGCGATGGTCATGTCGAACATGACCATCAGGTTCGCCGATGCCAGCGCGATCGCCGCCAGCATGCGGCGGCGGCCGGTCAGCATGTGCGAAGGATCGGTCTCGGCCATGTCGCGATCAGTTTCCGGAGACGTCGATTTCGACTTCCATCGACAACCCGACGCGCAGCGGATGCTCGGCCAGTTCGCGGGGGTCGAGCGCGATGCGGACCGGCACGCGCTGGACGACCTTGATCCAGTTGCCGGTCGCGTTCTGCGCCGGGATCAGCGCGAAGGCCGCGCCGGTCCCGCCCGAGAAACCCTCGACCCGGCCATGATATTCGACGCCGCCGCCATAGAGGTCGGCGGTCAGGGTCGCGGGCTGGCCGGGCTTCACGCGGCGCAGCTGGCGTTCCTTGAAATTGGCGTCGACATAGACGTTGGCCAGCGGAACGATCATCATGATCGGGCTGCCCTGGGCGATGCGCTGGCCGACCTGTACCTGGCGGCGGGTGACGACGCCGTCGACCGGCGCGCGGATCACGGTGCGGTCCAGATCCAGCTGGGCAGCGGCGAGCTTCGCCTTCGCGGCAAGCACCATCGGATCGGTTTCGACCGTCGATCCGCTGGTCATCGCGCGATTGGCGGCAAGCTCCCCGGCGGCGGCGCCCTGGTTCGATCGCGCCTGGGCCAGACCCGCGCGGGCCGCGGCGAAGGCTTTGCGTGCGCTGGTCAGCTCTTCGCCCGAAACCGCGCCCGACGGCTGTAGAGCGAGCCGGCGGTCGAGATCGATGCGCGCCTTGTCGTAATCCGCCTGTGCGCGGACGATGTCGGCGCGGCGTGCGTCGAGCTGCGACGCCAGCGCGCTGCCGGTCGCCGATGTCTGGCGGAACATGCGCCGCGCTTGCGCCAGTTCGGCTTCCGCGGCGGCATAGCTGATTCGCGCGTTGGCGTCGTCGAGGCGGACCAATATGTCGCCAGCCTTCACCGTCTGGGTATCACGGACTTGCACCGCCACCACCTGTCCGGCGATCAGCGGGGTGACCTGCGCCACCTCCGCATTCACATAGGCGTTGTCGGTGCTGACATGGTCGCGGCCGATCAGCAGATACCACAGGCCCCACAGTGCGATCGCTCCCGCGATGCCCAGGGCGAGCCGGGTCAGCCATGTCTTGCGCGCCTGCTGGCGTGCCGCGCGCTGCGCATCGGCGACGCCGGTGGACTGGGGATCGGCTGCCGGGGGCGTGGGATCGGCTTCAGCCATGGATGGAATCCTTGTCATTGGAAGCAGTGGTAGCAGAAAATCCGCCGCCCAGCGCCCGGACGAGCGCAATGTCGATCGCAAAGGCCCGTGCGTCGACGCTGGCGGCGGCCAGACGGACCTGCAGCAGCCTTTCCTGTGCGGTCAGCACGTCGAGATAGGTCGAAAGCCCGCCCTCATAGCGTTTGCGGGCGATGGCATAGGCTTCCTCGGAATCGGTAAGCGCCTGGCGCAGCTCGCCGATCTGGTCGGCGACGGCGCGTCGTCCTGTCACCGCGTCAGCGACCTCGCGATAGGCCGTCAGCACGGTCTTGTCATAGCTGGCGACCGCCTCGTCATAGCTTGCCCGCGCGCCGCGATAGCGCCCGCTGAGCGCGCCGCCGTGAAAGATCGGCAGGCTGACCGCCGGCCCGGCATTGCCATAGATCGACTGCCGGTCGGTGAGGTTGGCGAGGCCGAGCGATTGCACCCCGATCAGCGCGCCGAGGCTGATCGCCGGATAGAAGTCGGCACGTGCAACCTTGATCCGGCTGGCGGCGGCTTCGGTGCGGGCGCGGGCCGCGGCGATGTCGGGGCGGCGGCCGACCAGATCGGTCGTGAGCTGGGCGGGCAGGGCGAGCGGATGAAGCGCCCCCAGGGCAGGGCGCGTGATGGCGAGGCCGCGGTCGGGACCCGCGCCGATCAGCGCCGCTATCTGGTGGCGTGTGGTGATGATCGCGTCGTCGATGGCGATGAGGTCGGCGCGGGCCTGCGGCACCGCCGCATCGGCCTGCTTGAGTTCGGCGCGGGTGTCGAGACCGGAGCGCACCCGGTCGGACACCAGCTTCTGGGTGGCGAGGCGCAGTTCGACCGCCGACGCGCGTACGTCGCGTTCGGCGTAGAGGCGGGCGAGATCGGCATAGGCCGCGGCGATGCCGGTGGTCAGCATCAGCCCCGCGAGGTCCCGGTCGATTCGCGCTGCCTCGGCGTCCGAAGTCGCGGCGGCGAGCTGCGCGCGGTTGCGGCCCCACAGGTCGATGTCGAAGCCGAGGTTCAGGCTGGCCTGGCCGACATCCTGCCAGCCGCCGGGCACGAATTGCGGCGGGATGCCCAGATTTTTGCTCTGCTTCTCCAGCCCCGCCTGCGCGCGGGCGTCGATCGAAGGCAGCAGCGGGGCACCGGCGGTCTGGGCCGCACCTTGCGCCGCCCGCAACCGCGCGGCGGCGATGGCGACGTCGGGTGAACCACGCAGGCCCTCTTCGATCAGCGCGGTCAGCTGGGGATCGCCATAGCCGCGCCACCAGTCGCCGGCGGGCCAGGCGGCTGGGACGGACTCGGCCTTGAGACTCTGCTCTGCCGCAATGCTTGACGCCGCGCGGAGTGTCGGCTTCGGCCCGAGATCTGGCGCGGCTGCGCAGGCCGAAAGCCAGGCGGCGAGACCGACCGGGAGAACAGCGCGAAGAGGACTGTGGCGGCGAACGTTGGGCATGGTGAAACCGTACTATCTAGTATGGTTCGCCCTCTGCGCCTCGCTTACCCCCTTGTCAATAAAAAACTGTACTATATAGTACGGTTATGGAGTTGGTGCAGGAAAAGTCCGGGCTTGGCCGCCGCGAGGCGCGCAGGATGGATCGCCGCGATGCGATCCTGGCGGTAGCCGGTCCATATTTTCTTCAACACGGCTATGCGGGCACGACGATGTCGGCGATCGCCGCGGAGGTCGGCGGATCGAAGGCTACTTTGTGGAGCTATTTCGCATCCAAGGAAGAGTTGTTCGAGGCGGTTCTCGATCGCAAGACTGCTGCCTATCGCGCCGAGCTGTCACTACTGCTCGATGCGTGCGGCAATCCGGAGCGGACGCTTCGAAGCTTCTGCCTCTCCTATGTGGCCAAGATCACCGGACCCGAAGCGATCGCCCTGCACCGGCTGATCTATAGCGAGGTCGACCGTTTCCCCGAGATCGGCAAAATATTCTATGAACGTGCGCCGCTTGCCACCTGGCGGCTGGTGGGGGGCTTTATTGCGACGGCGATGGAGCGCGGGCTGCTGCGCGAGGACGATCCCATTCGCGCCGCCAGGACGCTGACCAGCCTGTGCATGTCGGAAACCCATCAGCTGCTGCTGCTCGGCCGCTTGAGGGAGCCGGCCCCCGAACGCATCGCCGCCGATGCCGATGCGGCTATGGACATCTTCATGCGGGCCTACCGGCCCTGACCGCAATCGTCGCCCTGCCCGGCGCCACAACGAAAAAGGGCGGCCCGAAGACCGCCCTCTTGTCTGTCCCGATGGGAACCGGATCAGCGCGAATAGAATTCGACGACCAGGTTCGGTTCCATCTTCACCGGATAGGGGACCTCGTCCAGCGTCGGCACGCGAACATAGGTGACCTTCGCGGCGCCGTCCTGGGCGATATATTCGGGAATGTCACGCTCTGACAGGCCCTGCGCTTCGAGCACCAGCGCCATTTCCTGCGCCTTCGAGCCCAGCGTGATTTCATCGCCCGGCTTCACCAGACGCGAGGCGATATTGCACTTCACGCCGTTGACGCGGATGTGGCCGTGGCTGACCAGCTGGCGCGCGGCGAAGATCGTCGGTGCGAACTTGGCGCGGTAGACGACGGCGTCCAAGCGACGCTCGAGCAGGCCGATCAGGTTCTGCGAGGTGTCGCCCTTCATGCGCGACGCTTCGGTGTAGTTCTTCTTGAACTGCTTCTCGGTGACGTCGCCGTAATAGCCCTTGAGCTTCTGCTTCGCCTTCAGCTGGATACCGTAGTCCGACAGCTTGCCCTTGCGGCGCTGACCGTGCTGGCCGGGGCCATATTCACGCTTGTTGACCGGGCTCTTCGGACGACCCCAGATGTTCTCGCCCATCCGGCGGTCGAGCTTGTACTTGGCGCTCGTACGCTTCGACATGATATCTTCCTTCAATCGCTACAACGTTGCCCGCCTCCGCCGAAGCGGGGACGGGGTCGATCCCGGTATGTCGCTCTGCTGGATCGCCGCCAAATCGCTTTGGGGGAGGGCAGGGCCACCGCTTCACCGGGGTGCGGGGCCGATTGCGAAGGCGCGCCTATGGCCGCGAAGAGGCGGATAGTCAACCCCGTCCGGGAACGCTAAGGGGCGCGGCATGACCGACAAGACACCCGTTCCCGCCGCCGAATGCACCGACATGCAGCAGGTCCGCGCCGCGATCGATGGACTCGATACGCTGATCGTCAGCCTGCTGGCCGAGCGCATGCGCTATATCGAGGCAGCGGCGCGCATCAAGAAGGATCGCGATCTCGTCCGCGACGAGGTCCGCAAGACCGAGGTCATCGCCCATGCCGTCAAGGTGGCGAACGACCGCGGCTTTCCGCCGCGGCTCGCCTACCGGCTGTACGACATGCTGGTCGAAGGCTCGATCGCGGAAGAACTGGAGCTGTTCGACTCTAGGCCTTAGGGGCAGCCGGTTCTTGCCCCGGGAGGTCGTCATGGTGCGCGTCGAGCAGCGCCTCGGGCCGGTTCTCGGGCGCGATGCCATAGCTCGGCGGCCAGGCTGCGGGCGGCAGGTGGTGCGTGCCGAAGATCTTGTCGTAGATCGGCAGGGTCGAGGCATAGTTGCGGTTGACATGGTCGACGCGCGAATGATGCCAGTGGTGAAAGCGCGGCGTCGACAGGATATGCTCCAGCCAGCCGAGCCGCACCCGCAGGTTCGAATGGATGAAGAAGCCCCAGAAGGTGCCGATGATCAGCACGATCACCGGAACCAGGCTTCCCGACCCGGCTCCCGGTGAACCGAAGCCGGCGGCCGTCACCAGCGTCAGCCCGATCATCCGCGTGAAAATGATGTCGATCGCGTGGGCGCGGCTGTTGATCAGCCAGTCCATCCGCACCGGCTCATGATGGATGGCATGGAAACGCCATAGCCAGGGCACCTGGTGCATGATGCGGTGCCCCCAGTAGAAGCCGAACTCGCCGATGACGAAGGCGATCGCGATCTGCGCCGGAATCGGCAGGCTGATCACCCGGAACAGATAGGTGTCGGGCATCAGTTCCCGCGACACCGCCGCGATCGCGCCGAGCGGGACGGCGAGGATGAGCGTCGGGATCAGCCCGGTCATGAAGAAATAGCCGAGATCGGCCAGGATATGAGGACGCAGCGTCGGCTGGCGGATGACGCCGAACAGCCGCTCGAGCGGAACGAAGATCGCGGTCAGCACGAACAGCCACACGATCAGGCTGCGCATGGTGAGCAGCAGATGATGGATCAGTTCGGGAGACATTCCGCTCCATGCTCCGCGTCATGTGCCGGGACGGGGCCGATCATAGGGGCCGGGCGCCGGCCTGTCACCGCCGCGACGCGGCAATGCCGTCAGATGATCTGCCTGTTCAGCGCGCGGCGTTCCGAGAAGGCGTTGCGGCGGGTCCGCATCACACCGCCGACGAGGCCGAAGCCGATCAGCATCATCGCCCAGGTGGTAGGCTCGGGCACCGACTGCAGCGACAGCCCGTCGATCAGCGCGAAGGGCGGCTGGCCGAGCGGGGTGCCATAGGCCAGCAGCGACAGGGTCTGGGTGTTCGACGTCGCGGTGAAGGTCAGTTCCTCGTAACGCCACGGCACGAAGCCGTGGTTGGGGACCGCGACGGTGCCGGTCGACATGATCTCGCCGGTGCCGGGCGTGAAGGTCGAATAGCCGTCGCCATTATTGTCATAGCTGGTGGTGAAGGCGCAGGTGCCGAAGCAGACCGTCCAGGCGTCGGTCGTCGCGCCGTCGAACGTATATTGCTGGCCCGCTGCCCACCAGAAGGACAGCGTATATTGATGGCCGATTTCCAGGCCGGAGACCGTCTGCGAGATGGGGCCGTTCTGATAGGCGCCGTCCGACACGACGAAGTTGCCGCCGGTGGGGCTGGGGCCGATACCGTTGCTTACGCCCGTGCCGGGCATGCCCCACAGCGTCAGATAGGACGGGCTCTGCGGGCTACCTGATGCCGAGGCCGCCATGTCCGGCGTGAATATGAAATTATAGCCATTGTTGGTCCAGCCTTGCACGTCCTGCGCCGGCTGGCCGGTGTTCTGATCGACGAAATACTGGCCCCAGGACGTGCCCGGATAGACCGGCTGGCCGGTGCCGCCGTCGATGTAGAAGAAGGAAGTTGTTTCGAAGTCGCCGTTGGTGAGCAGGTTGGCAGCCTGCGCGGGCGCAGCGGCGACAAGCGTCAGCAAAGCCGTCAGCAGCGCGAACAGCCCCCCACGCATCACCACAAGTCCCCCGAACGCAAACACATGCAACCGTCTGTACGATAAAAGGGCTAACAATGCAAGAATCCGCAGAGTTTTGCGGTTTACAGGAAGTTTACATTGTGCGAGACTTGGCTTTATTCCGTATAAACTGCGCAACGCCGCCGCTTTTAGCGTTTTCGCGGGCGTTCTAACGTGCTCAGCACGCCGCGCATCGTTCTGATCTCCTGCGCGTTCCAACCTGGTTTCGTCAGCATGCCGCGCAGCATGCGCTTCGTCGTCGGCGTGCGGTCGGGCGGGAAAAAATATCCGGCTTCGTCGAGCAGCTGTTCGAGATGGCCGATAAGGCCGTCGAGTTCCTGCTGTGACGCGGGCGGGTCGAGGTCGACCGACGGGGGCGAGGCGAGCTTCTCGCCCTTCGACCATTCATAGGCAATTAGTATGACCGCCTGCGCGAGATTGAGGCTGCCGAACTCGGGATTGATCGGCACGGTGACGATCGTGCGGGCGACCGCGACGTCGTCGGTCTCGAGTCCCGAGCGCTCGGGACCGAACAGGATCGCCGCGCGCCCGCCGCTGGTCCGGATCTCGGCCGCGGCCTCTTCCGGGGTGACGACCGGCTTGGTGACGCCGCGCTTGCGCACCGTGGTCGCATAGACCTGGGCGCAGTCGGCGGTCGCCTCGGCGACGCTGTCATAGACCCGGGCACGCTCGAGGACGATGTCCGCGCCCGACGCGGCGGGGCCGGCGTCCGGATTGGGCCACCCGTCACGCGGGCTGACGAGCCGCAACTCGGTCAGCCCGAAATTGAGCATCGCGCGCGCCGCCTTGCCGATATTCTCGCCCAGCTGCGGGCGGACCAGAACTATTACGGGCGACAGCGCCCCTTCACTTCTCTCCTCCCGCTCATCCTGAGGAGAGGCTGAGCCTGTCGAAGCCTCGTCTCGGAGGACGTTCGAGCGTTTTGCCAAACGAGAAACCGCAGCCCAGTTGCCTTCGATAAGCGCCTGTTTCTTCAATCTGGACCAACCCTTGATTTGTCGTTCGGCGGCGAAGGCCTGATCGCGTTCCGGAAACTGTTCGGACCAGACGAGCGAGACAGGCCTGCGTTTCTGCGTGTAACCGGGCAGCGTTCCGGACACATGCTGGGCCATCCGGACATCGAGATCGTCGGTATGGCCAACGTAGAGACTGTCGTCGGCACAGCGCAGCATATAGGCCCAAAACGTCACGGGCGGTCCTTCGATACGGGTCTTCGCCTGCGCTCAGCCCCTACTCCGGATGAGCGGAGGGAGGTCGTCGAACATATGCCGATCGCGTCTTCCCCCAGCCGCTCATCCTGAGGAGCCACTGAGCTTGGCGAAGTGGCGTCTCGAAGGATCCTTCGATACGGGTCTTCGCCTGCGCTCAGCCCCTACTCAGGATGAGCGGGGGAGGGAAGAGGGGAGCGTGGGTCAAGCTATCACCTTCTTATTCCCGCTCATCCTGAGGAGCCCGTGAGCCGGGCGAAATGCTTTAAGTCGTCATATCCCCCGGACATGACTGAAGATTGCTGGGGGCAATCTTCACCTGAGCATCGTCTTGAAGGAAGGATCAGCCGTCCCGGCCCGCCTCGCTGACCGCGCCCGCAAAATCCTCGAAATCCTTGGCCTCGCGGAAGTCCTTATAGACGCTGGCAAACCGGATATAGGCGACGCTGTCGAGCGCCTTGAGCCCGTCCATAACCATGCCGCCGACCGCACTGGCCGGGATCTCGCTGTCGCCGCTGGTCTCGATCTGCCGCTGGATCGCGGTGGCAAGCCGTTCGATCCGCGCGGGATCGACCGGGCGCTTGCGGCATGCGATCTGGATCGAGCGTTCGAGCTTCGACCGGTCGAACGGCTCGCGCCGCCCTTCACTCTTCACCACCGTCATCTCGCGCAACTGGATGCGCTCGAAGGTCGTGAACCGCGCGCCGCACCCTTCGCATTGCCGCCTGCGCCGGATCGCCGCCCCATCGTCGGTGGGGCGGCTGTCCTTAACCTGGCTGTCGTCATGGGCGCAGAAGGGACAGCGCATTACGGCTTACAGCTCCGGATAGATCGGGAAGCGGTCGCACAGCGCTTCGACGCGTGCTTTCACATGTGCCTCGGTCTGGCCATTGCCTTCCGGGCCGTTCTTGGCGAGGCCGTCGAGCACGTCGGCGATCATGTCGGCGATGTCGCGGAACTCGGCGGGGCCGAAGCCGCGCGTCGTGCCGGCGGGCGAACCGACGCGGATGCCGCTGGTCTTGACCGGAGGCAGCGGATCATTGGGCACGCCATTCTTGTTGCAGGTGATGCCTGCGCGCTCGAGCGCTTCGTCGGCGTCACGGCCGGTCACGCCGATCGGGCGCAGGTCGACCAGCGCCAGATGCGTGTCGGTGCCGCCCGAGACGAGATCGGCGCCGCGCTCCTTGAGGCGGGCGGCGAGCACCTTGGCATTCTCCACCACGGCGGCGGCATAAGCCTTGAACTCGGGCTGCAGCGCTTCGCCGAACGCCACCGCCTTGGCGGCGATGACGTGCATCAGCGGGCCGCCCTGAAGCCCCGGGAACACCGCCGAGTTGATCTTCTTCGCGATCGCCTCGTCGTCGGTCATGATCATGCCGCCGCGCGGGCCGCGCAGCGTCTTGTGGGTCGTGGTGGTGACGACATGGGCGTGGCCGAACGGAGTCGGATGCACCCCGCCCGCGACCAGCCCCGCGAAATGCGCCATGTCCACCATGAACAGCGCGCCGACCTCGTCCGCGATTGCGCGGAAGCGGGCGAAGTCGATGTGGCGCGGATAGGCCGAGCCGCCGGTGATGATCAGCGTCGGCTTATGCTCGCGGGCGAGCGCCTCGACCTGATCGAAATCGATGCGGTGGTCGTCGGGGCGGACGCCATATTGGACGGCGTTATACCATTTGCCCGACAGCGCCGCCTTTGCGCCATGAGTCAGATGGCCGCCCGCATCAAGGCTGAGGCCCATGATCGTGTCGCCGGGCTTGGTCAGCGCCAGCATCACCGCGCCGTTGGCCTGCGCGCCCGAATGCGGCTGGACGTTGGCGAAGCCGCAGTTGAACATCTGCTTGGCGCGGTCAATCGCGAGCTGCTCGACGACGTCGGACGGGTGGCAGCCCTGATAATAGCGCTTGCCCGGATAGCCCTCGGCATATTTGTTGGTGAACACCGAGCCCTGCGCTTCCAGCACCGCCTTGGAGACGATGTTCTCCGACGCGATCAGCTCGATCTGCTTCTTCTCGCGGGCGATTTCCTGGGTCAGGCCGCCGAACACCGCCGGATCGGCCTCGGCCAGGCCGCGCGTGAAGAACCCGTCGGGCTGGACGTCGGACAAGGTGGCGGCGGGGTTGCTGCTCATGCGTGTTCCTTGTGGAAGCGGGGGTGGGTGAGTTTGTCGACGCGCCGGGCGTGCCGGTCGCCGCCGAACGGCGTCGCGAGGAAGGCGGTGATGCAGGCCTTGGCCTGCTCGATGCCGATCAGCCGCGCGCCCAGTGCGATGACGTTGGCGTCATTATGCTCGCGCGCCAGCGTCGCGGAGAGAACCTCGTTGACCAGTGCGCAGCGGGCAGCCGGATGGCGGTTGACCGCGATCGAGATGCCGATCCCCGATCCGCACAGCGCGACGCCCTTGGCCGCTTCGCCCGCCGCGATCGCCTCGGCGATGCGATAGCCATAATCGGGATAGTCGACCGATGCGCTACTGTCGGGGCCGAGGTCGATCACCTCATGGCCCGCCTCTCGCAGCCAGGCGACGAGCATGGCCTTGAGGTCGAAAGCGGCGTGATCGGATGCGATGGCGATGGTCTCGGCCATATCCTGTCCAGTGCTTGCGAGTCGGGTGTTGGCCGGTCTCTAGGGACGATAGCGCATTATCGCAATGGCCGCGCGCGGATCATCCGCGCCGCGCGGCCGCTTTCGCATCTTTGCGGTTGACCTCGGCGTCGATGATCTCCTTTGAAGGGTGCGGGGGCTGTTTGCGCTAAAGGAGTTGACCGATGACCATCCGCACGTCCGCCAGCCTGGCTGCCCTCATGCTGCTGGCCGCCTGCGCCCGGGGCGAGGACGCCCATCCGGTCGACAATGTCAGCGTCGCCGACAATGCCGCCGCCGCCGACGAGACGATCGACGACGTTGATCCGGTCGGCAATGGCGCGGAAGCGGCACTGCCCACCGACGCCTGGGTCGGCAAGTGGATCGGCGTCGAGGGCCTCGTCCTCGACATCCAGCCCGCGGGCGAGCGTGGCCGCTATGTATTGAGTGTGACCCTGCTCGACGGCACCAAGAGCTATGAGGGCGCCGCCGACGGCGACCTGATCCGCTTCACCCGCGACGGGCGGCCCGAGAGCATCCGCGCCGCGACCGGCGATCAGACCGGCCTCAAATGGCTCGCCGGCAAGCAGAATTGCCTGATGATCCAGCAGGGCGAAGGCTTCTGCCGCGATAATGCCGCGACCCCGCTCTCCGGTCAGTCTTGAAATAGCCCCTGTTCGGGACTAGGGGCGCGGCGATGACCAAGCCCGCCCCGCTGATGTCCGCACAGGAGTTCGCCGATCGCGCGCGCCACATCGTCGAGACGATGAAGGGCCACGCCGCGCATCGCGCGATCGATCTCCTGACCAACGACGTGCTGCGCGGCCTGGGCTATGGCGAAGGCATCGAGATTTTCGAGGCGGCGGTCGGCCACTGGCACGAGGCCGATCAGGTCTATCCCCATAGCGGCCCCTGTCCCGACTGCGAACGCGACGCCGAGGCGCGCGCGGCGGCCTGAGGTTTCTTGCAATTTGAAAGCAAGCACCGGGAAGCACGCGCGCTTCGCCGATGGCACATGATCGCATGACGATTATATGCGAAAGGTGCAGGCCATGACCCCGACGATCGACGATCCCCGCTGGCAGGCGGTGCTGACGCGCGATGCCGGCGCGGAAGGCCGCTTCGTCTATTCGGTCGCGACCACCGGCGTCTATTGCCGCCCGGCCTGCGCCGCGCGCACCCCCAATCCGCGCAACGTCGGCTTCCATGCCGGTCCCGCCGCGGCGGAGGCGGCGGGCTTTCGCCCCTGCAAGCGCTGCCGCCCCGACGAGGCCCCGCTTGCCGAGCGCCAGGCGGCGTTGATCGCCGCGGCGTGCCGGCGGATCGAAGCCGCCGAGGAGTCCTTGTCCTTAGGCGAACTCGCCGACGGGGCGGGGCTCAGCCCGCATCATTTCCACCGCCTGTTCCGCGCGGTCACCGGCCTGACCCCCAAGGGCTATGCCGATGCCGAACGCGCCCGCAAGGTGCGCGAGGCGCTGGGCCAGGGGGCGCAGGTCACCGAGGCGCTCTACGACGCCGGTTTCGGGTCGAGCGGGCGCTTCTACGCCGCCGCCGATGGTGCGCTCGGCATGGCCCCCGCCGCCTATCGCAAGGGCGGGGCGGCGATGGAGATCCGCTATGGGATCGGCCACTCCTCGCTGGGCCGCGTGCTGGCGGCGGCGAGCGATCGGGGCATATGCTCGATCATGTTCGGCGACGACGATGCCGCGCTGGTCGCCGATCTCGAACGCCGCTTCCCCAATGCCCGCACCATCGCCGCCGACGGCGATTTCGCCGAGACGCTGGCGCAGGTCGTGGCGGCGGTAGAGGAGCCGTCGCGCGGTCTCGCCCTGCCGCTCGACATTCGCGGCACCGCCTTCCAGCGCCGGGTGTGGCTGGCGTTGCAGGCGATCCCGGCCGGCGAGACGCGCAGCTATGGCGATCTCGCCGCGGCGGTCGGCGAACCGCGCGCGGCGCGCGGGGTGGCGGCAGCCTGCGCCGCCAACCGGATCGCGGTCGCCGTGCCCTGCCACCGCGTCGTCCATCGCGACGGATCGCTGTCGGGCTATCGCTGGGGCGTCGAGCGCAAGCGCACCCTGCTCGACCGCGAAGCACGGGGCTGAGCGGACTTTCAGTGACCCACTTTGTCGTCATCCCCGCGGAAGCGGGGATCCATAACCTCCGAACCGTAAGACGTTCGAGCTTCAGAGAATATGGATTCCCGCCTTCGGCAAAGCCGAAGTTTATCCTGAGCGCCTGCAAGGCAGTCGAAGGGCGGGAATGACGAAGAGAATGTTGGGCATGACAATATAGTCACATTGTCCGGATGGCTCTGACGCGCCCGGCGCGATAATCCATCCGCATGAGCCCGGTCATGTCCACGCATCTGCCGCTCCGGCATATACTCCTCGCGCTGGCGGTGGTCGTGGTGTGGGGCACCAATTTCGTGGTGATCCGCGTCGGCCTGAACGAACTGCCGCCGCTGCTCTTCGCGACGCTGCGTTTCTGTTTCGCGCTGCTGCCCGCCGCCTTCTTCATCCGGCGGCCGCAGGTGGCCTGGGCCTCGCTCGCCGCTTATGGCGTGCTGATCGGCTTCGGTCAGTTCGGGCTGGTCTACATCGCGATGAACGGGTTCATCTCGCCGGGGCTGACATCGCTGGTGGTGCAGAGCCAGGTCTTCTTCACCATCGCCCTCGCCATGGCGTTCAACGGCGAACGGGTGCGTTTCTTCCAGATTGTCGCGCTGCTGCTGGCGACGATCGGCATCGGCATCATCATCGAACATGGCGACAGCAGCGCGACCCCGCTCGGCCTGATCCTCGTGCTGATCGCGGCGGCAAGCTGGGGCGCGGGCAACCATGTCGCCAAGGCGAGCGGGGTGACGAACATGCTCGGCTTCGTCGTCTGGGCCAGCCTCTTCTCGATCCCGCCTTTGTTCGCCGGCGCGCTGATCATGGAGGGATGGCCCGCGATCGCAGCCGCGCTGGCACACGCCGGGCCGAAGGCCTGGGCGGCGGTGCTATGGCAATCGGTCGGTAACACCCTGTTCGGCTATGTCGCCTGGGGCTGGCTGCTCGCGCGTCATCCGGCGGCGGTGATCACGCCGATGGCGATGCTGGTGCCGATCTTCGGCATGGGCGCGTCGGCGCTGCTGCTGGGGGAAAGCCTGCCGATGTGGAAGCTCGGCGCGGCGGCGCTGGTGATCGGCGGTCTGGCGCTCAACGTGCTGTGGCCCCTCGCGGCGCGGCTCCCCGGCTATCCATGGCGGCGGGGTGCGGCGAGCTAAGCTATACGCTTAAGCAATTGGGGCGACGCTTGAAGCGCCGCCCCATAATGGCATCGTTAGGGCCTGATCGCGTCGTGCGGCAAATGTGGCGCCGCATCCTCGCCATGGCGGGTCTTCCATAGCGAGAACAGCACGCCGCCGGCTATCAACGCCGCAGTGACACCAAGGCTGAGGACCGGCGGGAACTTGCCGCCATCCAGTACGAAGTCCGACACGAAAATCTTCGACCCGATGAACACGAGCACCGCCGCCAGCGCATATTTGAGATAGTAGAAGCGGTGAATCATCGCCGAGAGTGCGAAATAGAGCGCACGCAGGCCGAGGATCGCCATGATGTTGCTGGTGTAGACGATGAAGGTGTCGGTGGTGATCGCGAAGATCGCCGGCACGCTGTCGACCGCGAAGACGAGGTCGGCGAGATTGATCACGACCAGCGCCAGAAACAGCGGTGTCGCCGCGCGCACCAGCTTGCCGGTCTTTTCGTCCGGCATTTTCACGAAGAACTTCTGGGCGTGGAGATCCGGCGTTACGCGCATGTGGCCGCTGATCCAGCGCACGACAGGGTTGTTCGCGATGTCGGGATTGTGGTCGCCCGCGAAGAACATCTTCACGCCGGTGAAAATCAGGAAGGCGGCGAAGATGTAGAGCACCCAATAGGCCTGCTCGACCAGCGCGGCGCCCCCGGCGATCATCAGGCCGCGCAAAACGATCACGCCGATGATGCCCCACAGCAGCGCCCGGTACTGGTATTTCGCGGGAATCGCGAAGAAGCTGAAGATCAGGCTGATCACGAAGACATTGTCGATCGACAGCGCCTTTTCGATGAAGAAGCCGGTATAATATTGCATGCCGAGCGTCGCGCCGCGCTCGATCCAGATCCAGGCGCCGAACGCCATCGCGATCACAATATAGAAGGCGGTGAGCTTTAGGCTCTCGCCGATGCCCATCTCGCGGTCCTCCTTGTGGAGGAAGCCGAGGTCGAAGGCGGTGAGCGCGGCGACGAGACCCGCGAACGCCAGCCAGAACCAGACGGGTGTGCCGAGTAGGTCGGCAGTGAGAAATTCCATGAAGCTGCTCCCATGCTAACAGCGAAGGCGGAGGCGCCGAAGCGCCCCCGCCAGTTGTCAGGCGCTGGTTGCCCGCCGGCCCATCGCCGCAGCGAGCCGGTCCTTCACCGCGAGCTTCATTTTCTTGAGTTTCAGGATTTCCAGCGGATCGATCCACCGCCGCTGCCGCGCTTCGCTGAGCAGGCGGTCGAGCTTCTGGTGGTGTTCCATCAACCGGAACAAACGGTCAGACATATGTCGTCACTCCCTAATCGAACGAGTTGGTTCGATCGGACGGAGCCGACGGGGCCTAAGGTGAGACAAGTAACCCGGGCCAGCATCGGCAACATCCGATGCGGTCCGACATCACGCGCGCATTGCCCTTAGGGCCGATGCGACGCGCCAGAGGGGCCCGGTCCGCAGTCGCTACATGGTGTCGATGCAGAATGGGTTCAATGGGTCGAGGGCAAAATAAAGCGACCCCAGTCGCGGCGCTATAAATCCGCTGCGTTCGGGTAGGGCAAAATGCCGAAGGTCTGCTGCACAGCCCCATTTCGGAACATTGTGGATCGATGCGGATCAGGTGACAGCTGTCTACCCAAAATCCGCCAGAGGTATAGATTGGCGTGATGGTTTTACGCACTAGCGTTCTTTCGATGCTGCTCCTCGCAATGCTTGTTGGATGCAGCCCTGATCCCATGCCGCCGGAGGCGGCTCTTCGCCATTGCATGATATTGCAGGCCCGGAAGTTGGCCAAGGATAAGGGCCGCCGACCGACCTTCGATGAAGCGAAGGGGTTTGCGAGGAGCTGTGATGTTTTGAAGGTGAGGCCTGCGGAGGTGAACACGTTGGCCTGTGCATTCAGTCAACAATGGAGCAGGTGTGGCAGGCCCTTTCCAATTGATTGACTGGGATGGAAGCTAACCACCCCATTCCAGCCATTAAGATATACGGCTGAAACCTGAGGCGCCGGAACAGCCTCGCCCCACCCTAGGGCCGGTAATGATTATAATCGCGCGTATACCAGGTGCTCAGCGTCACGCGGTCGGCGCCGATCACCTCGTTGACCCCATGGGTGGCGCGTTCGTCGCTGGGATAGAAGACCACCGATCCGGTCTTCGGCCGGCTCAGATAATAGTCGCCATGCTCGTTCCTGATGAAGGTCTCGCCGCCCGAATAATCGTCGTTGCAATAGGTGACCGCTGAATAATGGCGGCATTTCAGCGTGTCGCCGTCATGCGCATAGCCGTCGTCCTTATGCTCGGCCATCTTCTTGCCCGGCCGCCACAGCACCAGGTCGGTGAAATGCGGGAACACCACCTGGCGGAAGGACAGGCAGATGAACTGGCTGACCATGATCCGGTAGGCGCCCACCAGTCTGCGCAGCTCCGCGTCGTCCCAGCGCTCGTAGGAAAAGGTGTCGCTGTCGTGCCAGGGCAGTTTGGACCCGTCGATATCCTCGGCGGCGCGCGCGGTGCGGCCGCGGATCAGCGCGCAGAGCCGGGCGCAGAGATCGGGATGCAATGCGCCGTCGAAACGATGGATCAGCGCGGAGCCGGTCTCCACTTTCTGTACCAAGGTTCGCCTCCGCGATGCTGCCCGGCTTCGACGCATAGATCGGCGCTCGGGGCGGAGGCAAGCTTGACTCCGGCAGCGCGGAGGAGTGATAAGAACAAAATAGGAACATATGAACGAGTCGCGGAGCATATTGGCCGCCCTGAGATCGCGGATCGGCGCGATCGAGGGGCCGAGGCCGTCGGAGACGGTGCTGTTCTCGCTGGGCAGCGCGGCGCTCGACGCGCAGCTGGGCGGCGGCTTGCCGCGCGGGCGGCTGCATGAACTGTTCGCCGCCGAGCCCGATGACCGCGCAGCGCTGGCCGGGACCGGGCTGATGCTGGCGATGCGGCTGGGCGCAGGCCCCTTGCTCTGGCTGCGCCAGGATAGCGGGGTGCGCGCGGGCGGCATGCTCTACGGGCCGGGTCTCGCCGATCTCGGTTTCGATCCGGCGCGGCTTATCGAGATCGTCGCACCCGACGAGGCGGCGCTGCTGCGCGCGGCGGGGGATGCGGTGCGCTGTCCCCAGGTCGCGGCGGTGCTCATCGAGCCGTGGAAGGCGGCGCGCGGCTTCGACCTGACGGTGAGCCGCCGCCTTGCCGTCGCGGCGGAGAAATCGGGCGTCACCGTGCTGCTGCTGCGCGCCGAAGCCGATCCGATTCCCAGCGCCGCCTATAGCCGCTGGCGGGTCCGCGCGCTCGCGTCGGCGGCGCTGGAAGCGGGGGCGCCCGGCCATCCGGCGATCGATGTGGAATTGCTGCGGCATCGCGGGGGGCTTGCCGGGGTGCGCGCCTGTCTGGAGTGGAACCGTGACGAGCATGTCTTCCGGGACGCGGCGCTACCTGGCGCTGTGCTTCCCCTTTCTGGGCCCCGACCGGCTGGCGCGGGCGATCCGGATGGGGGAGGAGCGGCCCGGCTTCACGCCTGACGATCCCTTCGCGCTGGTCGAGAAGGTGAAGGGAGCGATCCGGCTGGCCGCGGTCAACCGCGTCGCGCTGGGGCTCGGTCTCGCGCCGGGGCTCAGCCTCGCCGATGCGCGCGCGCGCTTTCCCGGCATCGGGGTCGCCGATCTCGATCCCCGCGCCGACGCCGCCTGGCTCGAACGCATCGCCGATGGCTGCGACCGCTATACCCCGATGGTCGCGCTCGATCCGCCTGACGGGCTGATCCTCGACATCAGCGGCTGCGCGCATCTGTTCGGCGGCGAGGCGGGGCTGCGCGACGATCTTCTCGTGCGGCTGAAGCGGCTCGGCATGGAGGTGCGCAGCGCGCTCGCCGACACCCCCGACGCCGCGCATGCGCTGGCGCGCCATGCTGCGCAGACCCTGGAGATGCTGCCAGTCGAGGCGCTCGAACTCGACGGCGAGGAAACGGTCGGCCTGCGCCGGGCGGGACTCAAGCGGATCGGCGATCTCGAGGCGCGGCCATCGCAAGTGATTGCGGCGCGCTTTGGCGAGGCGGCATCCGACCGGCTCGACCGGATCGCGCGGGGCCGCGACATCCGCATCACCGCCCGGCGGCCCGAACCGGCGCTGTTCCTCGAACGGCGCTTCGCCGAACCGATCGGTCGGACCGAGGATGCGCTTGCCGCGATCGGCCAGCTCGTCGAGGCGGCGGCCCGGCGGATGGAGGAGGCGCATCGCGGCGGACGCCGCTTCGAGGCGCAGCTGTTCCGCACCGATGGTCTGGTGCGCAGCCTCCGGATCGAGACCGGCTTGCCGGTGCGCGACGTCGCCCTGGTGATGCGCCTCTTCAACGAGCGGCTCGACGCGCTCGCTGATCCGATCGATCCGGGTTTCGGCTTCGATCTGGTGCGGCTGTCGGTGCCGCGCTTCGAAGCCTTGTCGCCGCTCCAGCTTCCGCTCGAAGGCGGCGCGGTGGCCGAGGGCGAACTCGCCCAGCTGCTCGACCGGCTGTCGACCCGGCTCGGCCGCAATCGTGTGCGGCGGCTTGGCCCGCAGGACAGCCATATCCCTGAACAGGCCTGTTTCGCCTTTCCCGCGGTCGAGGCGGGCTCCATGGGGGATTGGTCGCAGCCCGAACCCGAAGAGCCGCCGCTGCGCCCGACCCATTTGTTCGATCCGCCCCAGCCGATCGAGGTGGTGGCGGGCGTCCCTGATGGCCCGCCGCAGCGCTTCCGCTGGCGGCGCGAGCTGCATGAGGTGACGCTGGCGGAAGGGCCCGAGCGGATCGGCGCGCTGTGGTGGAAGCGCGCCGACAATGGCGGGGTGGCGCGCGACTATTACCGGGTGGAGGACCGCCATGGCCGCCGCTTCTGGCTGTTCCGGCACGGCCTCTACGGCCGCGAGGCGAAGCCCGTCTGGTACATCCACGGGTTGTTCGCATGAGCGGGGCGCAACCCTTTGCGGAAATGGTCGCCGCGACCAATTACAGCTTCCTGCGCGGCGCGTCGCCGGCCGAGGACATGGTCGCGGCGGCGCTCGCGGCGGGCCATGCGGGCATGGGCATCGCCGACCGCAACACGGTGGCGGGCGTGGTCCGCGCCTGGAAGGCTCTGCGCGACGCGCGGGAGAAGGCGCGCGAGGAGGGGCATCCCGATTTCCCCTTCAAGCTGGTCAGCGGTACGCGGCTCGTCTTCGCGGACGGCACCCCCGACATCGTCGCCTATCCCGCGACCCGCCGGGGCTGGGGGCGGCTGACCCGGCTGCTGACCGTCGGCAACCGCCGCGCGGTCAAGGGCGACTGCATCCTGCTGATCGACGATCTGCTCGCCCATCTCGACGATCTGCTGCTGATCGTGATGCCGGGGGAAGGCGGGCTGGTGCTGGGCGAGGAAGGCGCGCGCTTCCACCCCGACTGGCATGGTCCGTTGCAAAAAACACAAAAAACGAGCGAACGACCCCATGCACCCGGGAATGACGCGACTTTCCCTGTATCATCCCATCCCATCCAGCCACCTTTTTCGTCATTCCCGCGAAAGCGGGAATCCATGGATGGCGTCCGGTTGAGCAATGCATGTTCTGTGACCGTTGATTCCCGCTTTCGCGGGAATGACGGAAGAGATGGGGCGAACGCTGATTGCGTAAAGGTACAGCCAAAGCTGGGATCAGTTTCTCTTGTCACGATCGATGGTGTCCGGGTCGAAGAGGCGCCGGAAGCCGAAACAGACCTTCGCCGCGATAACGTGCTGAGGAAAACGCTCTCCACCCTCACCCGAGTCGCCCCGAACCGCGTCTGGCTGGGCCTCACCATGCCCTATGCGGGCCGCGATCGCCGCCGCCGGGTGAAGCTGGCGCGGATCGCCGCCGACCTTTCGGTCCCGCTGATCGCCACCAACGACGCGCTCTACGCGACCGCCGAGCAGCGCCCGCTTCATGATGTCGTCACCTGCATCCGCCTGGGGCTGAAGATCGAGGGGGCAGGCACGAGGCTGGCGGCCAATGCCGAACGCCATCTCAAGCCGGTCGAGGAGATGGCGCGGCTGTTCGCCGACTATCCCCGGGCGCTCGCGGAAACCACTCGGCTGCTCGACCGGATCGGCTTCGACCTGGGCGACCTGCGCTATGAATATCCGCACGAGCCGGTGCCCGAAGGCTGGACCCCGCAAGGCTGGCTCGAACATCTCGTCCGGGAAGGGATAGGCTGGCGCTATGGCGCAAATCCTGGCCGCAAAGTGTTCGACCTGGTCGAGACCGAGCTCAAGCTCGTCCGCCAGGCGCGCTATGCTTATTATTTCCTGACCGTCCACGATGTCGTCAAGGAAGCGCGCCGGCTGAAGATCCTCTGCCAGGGGCGGGGGTCGGCGGCCAATTCGGTGATCTGCTACGTGCTGGGCATTACCGAGGTCGATCCGGTCGCCAACAGGCTGCTCTTCTCGCGCTTCATCTCCGAGGACCGCAACGAGCCCCCCGACATCGACGTCGATTTCGAGCACGAACGGCGCGAGGAGGTGATGCAATATGTCTATCGCCGCTATGGTCGCCACCGCGCCGGGATCGCCGCCACCGTCATCCATTACCGGCCGCGCAGCGCGGTGCGCGAGATCGCCAAGGTACTGGGGCTCAGCGAGGATGTCGCGACCCGGCTGACCTCGACGATCTGGGGCAGCTTCTCGTCGCAGATGGAGGAGAAGCGCTTCGGGGAGACCGGCTTCGATATCGGCAATGTCGAGATCGGCCGTCTCAACCTGCTGGTCGGCCAATTGCTGACCTTCCCGCGCCACCTGTCGCAGCATGTCGGCGGTTTCGTGCTGACCGAGGACCGGCTCGACGAGACCGTGCCGATCCACAATGGCGCGATGGAGGGGCGCACCTTCATCGAATGGGACAAGGACGATATCGACGCCCTCAAGCTGATGAAGGTCGATATCCTGGCGCTCGGTATGCTGACCTGCATCCGCAAGGCCTTCGCCCTGATCGAGACGCATATTGGCAAGCAGTACACGCTGGCGACCATCGAGCCCGACCAGCCCGACGTCTACGACATGCTCTGCAAGGGCGACAGCATCGGCGTCTTCCAGGTCGAGAGCCGCGCCCAGATCAACATGCTGCCGAGGATGCGCCCTCGCGAGCTTTACGATCTCGTCATCCAGGTCGCGATCGTCCGGCCGGGGCCGATCCAGGGCGGCATGGTCCATCCTTATCTGCGGCGGCGGCAGAAGATTGAGAAGGTCGTCTATCCGTCGCCCGCCTCACCGCATGACCCGAACGAACTGCGCGACGTGCTCGGCAAGACGCTGGGCGTGCCGCTGTTCCAGGAACAGGCGATGAAGCTGGCGATCGTCGCGGCGGAGTTTACGGATGCCGACGCCAACCGCCTGCGCCGTGCAATGGCCACCTTCCGTAATGTCGGCACCATGCCGCAATTTGAGATAAAGATGGTCGAGGGTATGGTTCGCCGCGGATATCCGCGCGATTTCGCCGAATCCTGCTTCAAGCAAATCCAAGGCTTCGGCAGTTATGGCTTTCCCGAAAGCCACGCCCAGTCCTTCGCGCTGCTCGTCTATGCCTCCTCCTATATCAAGTGCCGCTATCCGGCGGTGTTCGCCTGCGCCCTGCTCAATTCGCAGCCGATGGGCTTCTATGCTCCCGCCCAGATCGTCCGCGACGCGCGCGAACATGGCGTCAAGGTCCGCGCGATCGACATCAACCGCGGCGGTTGGGACAATAGTCTCGAAGACGCCGTCCGATCCTCTTCCTCGTCATTCCCGCGAAAGCGGGAATCCATGGACGGCGGCGCGAGGAACCTCTTGCGAACCGTAACCGTGGATTCCCGCTTTCGCGGGAATGACGGAAAAGGGGAGGCCTCCTCCCAACTGGCTCTCCGCATCGGCTTTCGCCAGATCGATGGCTTTCGCGAAGCCTGGGCCGAGGCGATCGTTTCGGCGCGCGGGCAGGGGCGCTTCACCAGCATTGAGGATGTCGCACGCCGGGCCAATCTGCCGCGCCGCGCGCTCCGCCTGCTCGCCGACGCCGACGCCTTCCGTTCGCTGGGGCTCGACCGGCGGACCGCGCTGTGGGAAGCGCGGCGAACCCCCGATGGCGAGCTCCCTCTGTTCGCCGCCGCGCGAGCGCGCGAGCTGGGCGAGGAGCCCGATGCGCTGCTCCCCGCCATGCCGCTGTCCGAGCATGTCGTCGCCGATTACCAGCTCACCCGCCTGTCGCTCAAAGGCCATCCGATGCAGTTCCTGCGCGAGAGCTTCCGGCGCGAAGGGGTGCTGAGCTGCGCCGAGGTGGCGAGCGGCCGCAACGGGCGGCGCGCCAAGGTGGCCGGGGTCGTCCTCGTCCGTCAGCGGCCCGGCGAGGGCAAGGCGATCTTCATCACGCTGGAGGACGAGACCGGCATCACCAACGTCCTGCTCTGGGCACGGACCTTCGAGGCGCAGCGGCGGCAGGTGATGGCGTCGCGGCTGATGGTAGTGGAGGGCGAGATTCAGAAGAGCCCCGAGGGGGTGGTGCACCTGATGGGCGCGACCGTCCACGACCGGACCGCCGAACTCGACCGGTTGTCCGAGGACCATCGCGCCGAGATCGAATTGTCGCGCGCCGACGTGTTCGAACATCCGCAAATGCCGCGCCATCACGTCCCGCGCGGCAGCCATCCGCGCGATGTCCGCATCCTGCCCAAGTCACGCGACTTTCATTGAGCGGAGGCGGCATTCCTGGTGCCTGGAACAGGCGGAGTGACCGGCGGCGGGGGAAGCAGCCGCGTCTCGAACACATCGCCCGCCGGCAGGCCCGCGCGCAGTTCGGCGGGGTTCTGCAGCCAGCGCAGCGCCGCCTTGTCGCCGTCGAGCATCGCCCGCCAGAAGGCAACGCTGATCGCGATCACGGTGTTTCGGATGTGCACCGGCGGTTCGCCGTTGAGCATCGTCGGAAAGAGCTGCCCGGCCAGCATCTCGTGCGTCGCGCCGTTGAGCACGAGCAGATATTTGTCGCCCGGCGGCATCATCCGGAACGGCTCCTGGCGCTGGAGCGCGGTGACCGGATACACCGTCGGCACCGCATCTTCGGTGCCGGTGATCGACAGAAACGGAATGCGGATCCGGGAGAAGGCCTCGGCGGGGGAGCCGATCAGCGGCGGCGACGGGCTGAACCCGATCGCGGCGCGGACGCGCGGGTCGCTCAGCGGCGGCTCGAGCACGAAGGGGAAGCGCTGGCCCGCGATCGCCTGCACCGTCTGCGCGCCGAAGCTGTGCCCCGCCATGCCGATGCGTCTGGTGTCGATCCGCGCCAGATCGCATTTGCCCTCGACGACGCGCCGCCCCAGTTCGCCGATCACGAACTGGATGTCGCCGGCGCGCGCGATCAGCTGATCTCCGCCCAGCGCCGAGCGGAAGCCGGGCTTGCCGAAGATCGCGCTGTCGCTGCCCGGATGCTGGACGTTGACCACCGCGAAGCCCGCCTCGGCCCAGCTGTGCGCCCAGATCGTCCCGGCGTCGAGCGAGCCGCCGAGACCATGGCTGTACAGTACGACCGCCACCTTGCCGCTGCCCGCCGGTATGCGAATCCGAACCGGAACCGTGCGGCGATGCACCGGATCGAGCCACGCGGCGTCGCAGAGCGTGACCGGAACGGCAGCCGCCGCGGGCAGGGACAGGCAGAACAGGCTCGCCACGAGCCACAACAACAAGCGCATAGCCTCCTGATAATGCAGGACGGGCCCGATCGAAAGTGTTGAGGAGGCGTAACGCAGTGCGGCATATATGCAACGTCATCAGGGTAAATGACGTAGGAGCGATCGGGAGTTTCCACCAAGGGTCTAGGATATTGCAGCGCCGAAGGCGCCTTTGTAACAATAGTGTCAATAAAGCTCAGCATGGCTGCAACAGCCAGCAGGCAGGGAGATACCCTGCCGTCCAGCTTTGACAAAAACCAAGGGGACTTTCGATGAAGAAACTGCTGCTAGGCTGCGCTCTGTCCGCACTCGCCGCCTCTACTGCCCAGGCTCAATCCACGGGTTCGATCGATTTCGAAAGCGAGATCGTGGTGACCGGCGCGAATATCGACAAGGGCGTGGGTGGTATCGTCGCCCCTGATACCTCGAAGGCCAAGGCCGTCATCACGCAGGAATTCATCACTCGCCAGACCCCGGGTCAGTCGGTGAACGACCTCATCAACCAGCTTCCCGGCGTCAGCTTCCAGAACAACGATCCGTTCGGATCGGCGGGCGGCAAGATGTTCATTCGCGGCTTCGACAATACGCGCATCTCACAGACCTTCGATGGCATCCCTCTCAACGACACCGGCAATTATGCGCTCTATTCCAGCCAGCAGCTTGATTCGGAACTGATCGAGCAGGTCAACGTCAACCTCGGTACGACCGATGTCGACGCACCGACCGCCGCCGCTTCCGGCTCGACCGTCAACTATCGTACCCGCACGCCCACCGACGATTTCCACGTTCGCGCGCAAGGGTCGGCGGGGCGCTTCGATTTCTTTCGTATCTTTGGTGTCGTCGATACCGGCGTTTTTACGCCATGGGGCACGAAGGCGTTCCTGGCTGCCAGCAAGTCGTCGAACGATGCGATCTTCGGTCACTATGGCAAGATCGATAAGAAGCAATTCAACGCCAAGATTTATCAGCCGCTCGGCGATAACGGCGACTTCATATCGATCGCCGGCCATTATAACGAAAGCCGCAACAACTTCTTCGGTTCGGTGCCGATCCGTGTCGACACCACCCAGTCACCGATCAATGCCGCACCGCGTCTCCCAGGGCCCGATGCAGGTAACCGTTTCCCGCTGACCCGCGACGAGCGCTTCTACACCACCGCACGCTGCACCATTCCCGCCGGAGTGGCGGGCGTCGCCGATGCCGCTAGCGGTTGCGGTTCCTCTTTCGACTATCGAACCAATCCTTCGAACACCGGCAATATTCGTATCAACTCGCGCTTCACGCTTAGCGACAAGCTGACGCTGACGGTCGATCCGAGCTATCAATATGTGAAGGCCAATGGCGGCGGCACGTTCGTCGCCAGCGAGAGGACGACCGCGATCGGCGGCGGGAACTATACCGGTTTCATCCAGGCCGCCTCGTCATCCAACCCGTCCTACTTCTTTGGCCGGGATCTCAACAATGACGGCGACGCGCTCGATAGCGTGCGTATTCAGGCGCCCAGCCAGACGCGCACCGATCGCTTCGGCCTGATCGCTTCGCTGCGTTATGATCTGGACGACAGCAATACCTTCCGCGTCGCGTACAGCCTCGATTATGGCAAGCATCGTCAGACTGGCGAGAGCGGGTTGCTCGACGATGCAGGGCGCGAAATCGCCTTCCCGGCAGACAATCCCCTGGCCGATGTTTCGGACAACGTCCTCAACAAGCGTGACCGGAAGTCGAAGGCAATCCTGAACCAGTTCTCTGCAGAATATCGCGGCCAGTTCATGGAGGACAGGCTGACGGTCAACGCTGGCGTCCGCGCACCATTCTTCAAGCGCGATCTGCAAAATAATTGCGCCACGCTCACCGTGTCGGGCAGTGTCGCCTGCTTCGGCGCAAACACCGCGGCGGCGGCTGCCTACGCGGCCGCCAATCCAACCGTTCAGGGCCCGCAGCGCCGCGTATTCAAATATGATAAGATCTTGCCGAATGTCGGCCTGACCTTAGTCGTCGCGCCGAAAGCCAGCCTTTTTGCGAGCTATTCCAAAGGTCTGCAGGTTCCCGGCACCGACAATCTATACAACAGCTTCTTCTTTGCCCGGACGGTCGCAGAAGCCAACCCTAGCCCCGAAACGACCGACAATGTCGACATCGGCATACGTTATCGCTCGGGCAAATTGCAGGCCCAGGTTTCGGGCTGGTACACGCTGTATCAAAACCGCCTGGCGCAGGCGTTCGATCGTGATCTGAACCAGAGCATCTATCGTAATTTGGGGAAGGTCACGAAATACGGCGTCGACGGCAGCATCGCCTATTCGCCGATTCCCGAAATCTCGCTTTATGGTTTCGGCTCGTATCTCAAGTCCAAGATCAAGAACAATGTCGACCTCACGGCGACCACGCAGGCACTGACCGCTGGAAAGCGGGAATCGGGCGCGCCGATCTATACTGCCGGCGGCCGGATCGAAGCCAATATCGGTCCGATTCAAGCCGGCATCCAGGCCAAGCGGACTGGTTCGCGCTACATGAATGATCAGAATTTGCCGGTTATCCAGACGGTCGTCATTGGCGGCGTCTCGACCCCTTATCAGGTATTTGGAGCCAAAGCGCAGGGCTATACGCTGGTCGATCTCGACGCTCGGCTGTCGCTCGAATGGGCCGGGCTCAACGATCAGACCTATCTGCAGCTCAATGTCACCAACCTGTTCGACAAGCGCTATGTCGGTGCTTTCGACGGTACGCTGCTCAACACCAACATCACTTTCGGGCAGATCGGTGCGCCGCGCACGGTGATTGGCACGATCGTCATTGGCTTCTAAGCCGATACGGCACGAACGTGGAAAAGCCCCGTCGCCAGCAGGCGGCGGGGTTTTTTCTGTGTCGGGAAGCCGCTAGTCCTGCGTCAGCAATTCAGGAGAGCCGCCAATGAAAACCCGTGCAGCCGTCGCTTTCGAGGCGAAGAAGCCTTTGGAGATCGTGGAGTTGGACCTCGAGGGCCCGAAGGCGGGCGAGGTGCTGGTGGAGATCATGGCGACGGGGATCTGCCACACCGATGCCTATACGCTCGACGGCTTCGACAGCGAGGGTATCTTCCCATCGGTGCTGGGGCATGAGGGCGCGGGCGTGGTGCGCGAAGTGGGCGCGGGTGTCACCAGCGTGAAGCCGGGCGACCATGTGATCCCGCTGTACACGCCCGAATGCCGCCAGTGCAAAAGCTGCCTCAGTGGCAAGACGAACCTGTGCACCGCGATCCGGGCGACGCAGGGCAAGGGGCTGATGCCCGATGGCACGAGCCGGTTCAGCTACAAGGGCCAGACGATCTTCCATTATATGGGCTGCTCGACCTTCTCGAACTTCACGGTGCTACCCGAGATCGCGGTGGCGAAGATCCGCGAGGACGCGCCGTTCCAGTCGAGCTGCTACATCGGCTGTGGTGTCACGACGGGGGTGGGCGCGGTGGTCAACACCGCCAAGGTGCGTGGGCGCGGGTGTCACCAGCGTGAAGCCGGGCGACCATGTGATCCCGCTGTACACGCCCGAATGCCGCCAGTGCAAAAGCTGCCTCAGTGGCAAGACGAACCTGTGCACCGCGATCCGGGCGACRCAGGGCAAGGGGCTGATGCCCGATGGCACGAGCCGGTTCAGCTACAAGGGCCAGACGATCTTCCATTATATGGGCTGCTCGACCTTCTCGAACTTCACGGTGCTRCCCGAGATCGCGGTGGCGAAGATCCGCGAGGACGCGCCGTTCCAGTCGAGCTGCTACATCGGCTGTGGTGTCACGACGGGGGTGGGCGCGGTGGTCAACACCGCCAAGGTGCAGGTCGGCGACAATGTCGTGGTGTTCGGCCTGGGCGGGATCGGCCTGAACGTGATCCAGGGTGCACGGCTTGCTGGCGCCAACAAGATCATCGGCGTCGACATCAACCCGGCGCGCGAGGAATGGGGCCGCCGCTTCGGCATGACCGACTTCCTGAACTCCAAGGGGATGAGCCGCGAGGACACGGTCGCGAAGATCGTGGCGATGACCGACGGCGGCGCGGACTAYACYTTCGACGCGACCGGCAACACCGAGGTGATGCGCACCGCATTGGAAGCCTGGGGGGTGGGCGCGGTGGTCAACACCGCCAAGGTGCAGGTCGGCGACAATGTCGTGGTGTTCGGCCTGGGCGGGATCGGCCTGAACGTGATCCAGGGCGCCAGGCTTGCTGGCGCCAATAAGATCATCGGCGTCGACATCAACCCGGCGCGCGAGGAATGGGGCCGCCGCTTCGGCATGACCGACTTCCTGAACTCCAAGGGGATGAGCCGCGAGGACACGGTCGCGAAGATCGTGGCGATGACCGACGGCGGCGCGGACTACACCTTCGACGCGACCGGCAACACCGAGGTGATGCGCACCGCATTGGAAGCCTGCCACCGCGGCTGGGGCACCAGCATCATCATCGGCGTGGCGGAAGCGGGCAAGGAGATCGCCACCCGTCCGTTCCAGCTCGTCACCGGCCGGAACTGGCGCGGCACCGCCTTCGGCGGCGCCAAGGGCCGCACCGACGTCCCCAAGATCGTCGACATGTACATGACCGGCAAGATCGAGATCGACCCGATGATCACCCATGTCATGGGCCTCGAAGACATCAACAAGGGCTTCGACCTCATGCACGCCGGCGAATCCATCCGCTCCGTCGTCGTGTTCTGATGCCCATCCTCCCCGCTTCGCCGGGGAGGATCTACACTGTCAGGCGGGTGGTGGCCTTTACCTCTTCCAGCACAGCATAGGTGCGGGTCTCGCGCACGCCGGGCATCGCGGTGAGGATATCGCCGAGGAAGCTGCGATAGGCGGCCATGTCCGACACGCGGACCTTGAGCAGATAGTCGAAGCCGCCCGCGACCATATGGCATTCGAGGACCTGCGGCACGCTGCGGACATGGTCCGAAAAGGCGGTGAACACATCGTCGGTGGTTCGGTCGAGCAGGACTTCGATGAAGATCATCAGCGCCTGGTCGAGCTTCTCGGGATCGAGCAGCGCGGTATAGCCGGTGATCACTCCGCGCTCGCGCAGCCGCTTCACCCGGTCGAAGCAGGCGGCCGGCGACAGGCCGCAGCTCTGGGCAAGCGCCTGGTTGGTGATCCGCCCATCCTCCTGCAAAGCGCGCAGCAGGCGGCGATCGGTCGCATCAATCGGAACATGCTTCGGTTCATGTGGCATAAAACTGAAGTTCCTTCGAATTGAAATATAATAATACGAAGCACATTCGACACAATAGGTCATATCATGTGGTTTCATCGGCGAATGACTGCCGATCCCGGAGGCTGTGATGGCAAGCGTGATATCGAACTGGGACATGATCGACGCCGGCAAATATGCCGATGAAGGCGCGGTCGTCCGCAGCCTGCTCGAGCGGCAGCCGCTGAGCGGCCGGGATCGCGCTGATGTCGTCGCCGAAGCGGCCGCGCTGGTCGAGGCGGCGCGCGGTGCCACCAAGAAGCAGGGGGTGGTCGAAAGCTTCCTCCAGCAATTCTCGCTCGGCACGCGCGAGGGGCTGGCGCTGATGTGTCTCGCCGAGGCGCTGCTGCGCACCCCCGACGCCGATACCCGCGACCGGTTGATCGCCGAGAAGATTGGTTCGGCGGACTGGGCGAGCCATCTCGGCCAGTCGGACAGCCTGTTCGTCAACGCCTCGACCTGGGGGCTGATGCTGACCGGCAAGCTGATCGACGTCGACGACGAGGCGAAGACCGATCTCGGCGGCTTCCTCAAGCGGGTCACTGCGCGGGTCGGCGAACCGGTGATCCGTCAGGCGGTGTCCGCTGCAGTAAAGATGATGGGCGAGCAGTTCGTCCTCGGCCGCACCATCGGCGATGCCCTGAAGCGCGCCAAGCGCGAGGGATATCTCTGCTCGTTCGACATGCTCGGTGAGGGCGCGCGCACCGCCGCCGACGCCGCGCGCTACGAGAAGATATATGCCGACGCGATTGAGGCGGTCGGCAAGGCGTCGAACGGTGCGGGGCCGGAGCTTGGCCACGGCGTTTCGGTCAAGCTGTCGGCGCTGTGCCCGCGCTATGAGGCGGTGCAGGAGGCGCGCATCTGGGAGGAGCTCTATCCGCGCATGAAGCGGCTGGCGCTGATCGCGGCGCGCTATGACCTCAACTTCGCGATCGACGCCGAGGAGGCCGACCGGCTGGTGATCTCGCTCAAGATGATCGAGCGGCTGGTGAATGAGACCGAACTGGGCGACTGGAAGGGCCTCGGTGTCGTCGTCCAGGCTTATCAGAAGCGTGGCCTGTCGGTGATCGAGGCAGTCCGAAAACTGGCCGAGGCCAGCGGGCGGCGGATCATGGTCCGCCTCGTCAAGGGTGCCTATTGGGACAGCGAGATCAAGAAGGCGCAGGTAGCGGGCCGCCCCGATTATCCGGTGTTCACCACCAAGGCGGCGACCGATCTGTCCTATCTGGTCTGCGCGAAGGCGCTGATCGACGCTTCCCCTTCGCTCTATCCGCAATTCGCCAGCCACAATGCCCACACCCTCGCGGCGGTGCGCGGGATGGCCGACGGCGCGGGCGCGACGATCGAACATCAGCGGCTACACGGCATGGGCGAGGCGCTCTATGCCGCGGCCGGGAAGCGCTATGGCGATCTGCGTCTGCGCGCTTATGCGCCGGTCGGCGGGCATGAGGAACTGCTGCCCTATCTGGTCCGCCGTCTGCTCGAAAATGGCGCGAACACCAGCTTCGTTCACGCCTTGCTCGATGAGCGCGTGCCCGCGGATCTGGTGGTGGCCGATCCGGTCACCGTGGTGGCCGGGCATCCCGATCGTCATGCCCGGATCGCCTTGCCTGCCGACATCTATGGCGCGCGGAGGAACCCGCTTGGCCGCGACTATTCACTGATTGAGGAGCGGATCGCCATGGCGAAGGCCGTCACCCTGGTTGCTGGTGAACGTGAGACGGCAGGGGCGATCGTCGAGGGACGGCTGGTTCCTGGCCCCGCGCAGCCGGTGACGAGCCCCGCGGACCGCAGCCGGGTGATCGGCCATGCCGCCGATGCCACCCCTGCCGATGTCGATCGCGCGATCGCCGCCGCGCGTAAGGCGCAGCCGGGATGGAATGCGATCGGCGGCATGGGGCGTGCGCCTGTCCTTCGCGCAATGGCCGATGCGTTGGAGGCGCAGACCGACGCTTTGATCGCGCTGCTGTCGCTCGAAGCCGGCAAGACGCTGAACGATGGCGTGGCCGAGGTGCGCGAAGCCGTCGATTTCTGCCGCTATTATGCCGACCTGGCCGAGCGGCAGTTCGGCGCCCCGACGATTCTGCCGGGGCCCGTCGGCGAGGTGAATCAGCTCGAGCTTTCGGGTCGGGGCATCTTCGCCTGCATCAGCCCGTGGAATTTCCCGCTTGCCATCTTCACCGGCCAGATCGCCGCTGCGCTGGCGGCGGGCAATGCCGTCCTCGCCAAGCCCGCCGAGCAGACTCCGCTGATCGCGGCGCGCGCTGTGCGGCTGTTTCACGCCGCCGGTCTTGATCCAGCGCTGCTCGCACTGTTGCCCGGCGACGGCGCGACGGTCGGCGGTGCGATCGTCAACCATGCGGGGATCGATGGGGTCGCCTTCACTGGTGGCACCGATACCGCCTGGGCGATCAACCGCCAGCTGGCCGCGCGCAACGGGCCTATCGTCCCCTTCATCGCCGAGACCGGCGGCCTGAACGGCATGTTCGTCGATACGACTGCGCTCAAGGAGCAGGTCGTCGACGACGTGATCATGTCGGCGTTCGGTTCGGCGGGACAGCGCTGTTCGGCACTGCGGCTGCTGTTCCTGCCTAAAGACAGCGCTGATGAAACCATCGCGACGCTGAAGGGAGCGATGGACGCGCTGGTGATCGGCGAACCGAGCGATCCGTCCACGGATGTCGGTCCGGTGATCGATGCCGAAGCCAAGGCGGCGCTGGCCGCGCACAAGCTGCGGCTGGAGCGCGAGGCCAGGATTCTCCACAGCTGTACCGCTCCCGAGGACGGCGACTTCTTTGCTCCGCTGATGGCTGAGATCCCATCGGCCGATTTCCTTGAGCGCGAAGTGTTCGGCCCGATCCTGCATGTCGTCCGTTATGACCCCGCCGATCTGGCGAAGGTCGCGGGCGGTTTGGCTGCGCGCCGCTATGGCCTGACTCTGGGCATCCACAGCCGTATCGAACGCTTTGCGGAGGAGGTTCGCGCGCTCGTTCCAGCCGGCAATGTCTATGTGAACCGGTCGATCATCGGCGCGGTGGTCGGGGTGCAACCCTTCGGCGGCGAAGGCCTGTCAGGCACCGGCCCCAAGGCGGGCGGGCCGCACGCCCTGTTGCGCTATGCCACTGAGCGGGCGCTGTCGGTCAACATCACCGCGCAAGGGGGCGACCCGGCGCTGCTCAACCTGTGAAGCCACCGGAACGCCGCGCGCGTTTCGCATCGCGAAGATTAGGAGGCGTCCCAGCAGGCCGCAATCGCAGGTGCCGATATTTTGCATGCAGGTCGCCCCTATTCTTGTCCCGGGGCCTATTGCATGACTGCATGACGGGCGCGTGACAGTGGAACGGCGGGGATGGAGCGGCGATGCTGATCATGACGGTGGCGGGCGGGCTGCTGGGTGCGATCGTCGGCAGTTTCATCGCGACGATCGTGATGCGCTGGCCGCAGGGGCGATCGGCGGTGGCGGGGCGTTCGGCCTGTGACGGATGCGGCGCGCCATTGCCCCCGATCCGGTTGATACCGGTTGCCAGCTATGTGGCGCAGCGCGGCCGGACTGCCTGTTGCGATGCGCCGGTCGACCGCATTCATCTGCTAACCGAAATAGCCGCGGCGATCATCGGCGCGGCGAGCGTGGCCGTCTCGGTCAATGTCTTCTCCGCACTGGCGGGCGCCATCTTCGGCTGGCTGCTCCTCGCGCTGGCGCTGCTCGATGCGCGCCATTTCTGGTTGCCCGATAAGCTGACCTTCGTGCTGGCGGCTACGGGGCTGGCTGCGGGCGTTGCCGGACTGGCCCCGTCCTTTGCCGACCGGTTGATCGGCGGCGCCGTGGGCTTCCTGCTCTTCGCCGGCGTCGCCTGGGGCTATCGGCTGCTGCGGCATCGCGACGGGATGGGGGGCGGCGACGTCAAATTATTCGGTGCGATCGGACTGTGGCTGGGCTGGCGGATATTGCCCTTTGCCCTGCTCGGCGCGGCGCTCGTGGGGCTGGTGTGGAGCCTGGTGCAGATAGGGCGCGGGCGACGGCTGACGGGATCGTCGAGCGTGCCCTTCGGCACCTGCCTGGCGATCGCGGCATGGATCGGCTGGATCAGTGCCGAAGCCGCACTGTTTTGACCTAAACCGGAAGCGGGCTAAAGGGGGCTATGGCAATTTTTCCCCGTCTTCTTCCGCTTCTGGCTGCGCCGTTGATCCTGGCGGCAGCCAGCCCGGGCGACGGCGATTTCGCGCTAGAGGCGCTGCGTGCGGAAGATGCGCGGGTTGCCGCCGTCGCCTATCGAATCGCTGTCGGTAATCGCGACCTCTGCCCCCGCCAGTCGCCTTGGTTCGGGCTGGTGGTGCACGAGTTGCGCCAATATGCGCCGCGCTATCGCCCTGCTGCCGCGCGCGTATTCGATCTAGGCCCCGGGCCGGCGGTGGAACTGGTTGTTCCCGGCGCCGCCGCCGATCGCGCCGGAATGAGGGCCGGAGACCGGATCGTAGCGATCAATGGGGTCAAAATCGCCATCACGCCGCTGAAAAAGCGCGAAAAGACCGACTATAGCGGGGTCGAGCGGGTAATGGCACGGCTGGCCAATGCCAGCCGTGCGGGGCCCGTCCGCGTCACCCTCGAACGTGCTGGGGCGCTGGTCGACCATGACATAACGCCCGAGCGCGGATGCCGGTCGCAGGTACAGCTCGAAACAGCCGATGCGAACAATGCTGGGGCGGACGGGATGATGATTTCGATCGGCGTGGAGGCCGCCGCTGCGGCGAAGGACGACGATGAACTGGCCGTGTCGATCGCGCACGAGATGGCGCATAATATTCTGAATCACCGCCGTCGGCTCGATCGCGCCGGCGTGTCGCTCGATGAGCGGTCGCCCAGCCCGGATGGGGCGCGCGAAATCCGCAAGACCGAGGACGAGGCCGATCTGCTCGGCCTCTACCTGATGGCGCGAGCCGGGTTCGATATCCACGTCGCGCCCGCTTATTGGGAAAGGCTGAGCGGGGCAGGCGATGCGACCCATGCCGGCGGCGCAGAGCGGCGGGCGATGACGCAGGCCATAGTCGACGATATCGATGGCAAAAGGGCCAGGGGCGAAGCCCTGGTCCCGCCGATCGCGATTCCGGAGTTTTAGATGGGTAAGCCTGGGGCCGCCGAAGCAGCGGGGTCTTGGCGGAGATCAGAACCGCGCTAAGGTCCGCTCATGGTCAAGCAGTCTCCTCCGGCCGATGAAACCGGCCTCGACACCATATCGAGCGCGCCGCAGGTGGCGGAGCGCAGCCTGGAGCGCGCGCTGGGCATACAGATCCGTCAGCTGCGGCGGCAGCATGACCTGTCGGTGTCGGACCTCGCCTCGGCGGCGGGTATCTCGAACGGAATGCTGTCGAAGATCGAGAATGGCGGCATCTCCGCATCGCTTTCGACCTTGCAGGGCATAGCGGTTGCGCTCAACGTTCCGCTGTCGTCGCTGTTCGCCTCGTGCGAGGAACGGCAGGACTGTTCCTATGTGCCGGCGGGGCAGGGGCTGACGATCGAGCGGCGCGGTACCAAGTCGGGTCATGTCTACCAGCTGCTCGGCCATGTCCTGCGCGGCGATGTGGTAGTCGAACCCTATCTGATCCTGCTGCGCGAAAACGCCGTCGCACACACCAGCTTCCGCCATAGCGGGGTCGAGTATATTTTCATGATCGAGGGCGAGGTGATCTATCGCCATGGTAGCGAGCGCTACACACTGCGCGAGGGCGACTCGCTGTTGTTCGATTCGGGAGCCCTGCACGGTCCCGAGACGCTGGTGAGCCCGACGAGCCGCTACCTGTCTATCATCATCTATCCGCGCGGCGACAGCTGAGATTTTTCCGGCCGTCGTGTCGGATCGCGGCTCTCCCGCGCGTCGTTGCATCGCAAGTGATGGAGAAGCCGATGCTGTATGCGATCCTCTGCTATGATTCCGAAGAGGTGGTCGGGGCCTGGAGTCACGAAACCGAGGCTGTGGTCATGGATCGGCTCGGCGCGGTGCAGGCGAAGCTGGCAATGCAGGGGCGGCTCGGGCCAGTTGCGCGGCTGATGCCGACCACCGCTGCGACGACGGTGCGCAAAGGTACCGAGCCGCTGGTGCTCGACGGGCCCTTTGCGGAGACCAAGGAGCAACTGCTCGGCTTCTATGTGGTCGATTGTGCGAATCTCGAGGAGGCGATCGCAGTGGCGAGCGACCTGGGCCGCGCAAGCGGATCGGCCGGAGCGCACGAAGTACGCCCGCTGATGCTGTATCGGCCGGGTGACGTCGCCGCGGCGTCATGACCGATCTCGCCTGGATCGACGCGGCGCTGGCGTCGGCCCGGCCGCGTGCGGTCGCGGCGCTGCTGCGCTATTTTCGCGACATGGACATGGCCGAGGAGGCCTATCAGGAAGCCTGCCTGCGCGCGCTGGCGAAGTGGCCCGAGCAGGGGCCGCCGCGCGACCCTCCCGCCTGGCTGATCCTGGTCGGCCGCAACAGCGGGATCGATAGGCTGCGGCGATCGAGCCGGGAAACCGGGTTGCCGTCCGATGATCAGCTATCCGATCTGGACGATGCCGAGGGAGCGTTGGCCGACCGGCTCGACGAGGGGCAGTATCGCGATGACATTCTGCGGCTGCTGTTCGTCTGCTGCCATCCCGATCTGCCGGCGACGTCGGCGATCGCGCTGGCACTGCGGATCGTATCCGGACTGACCGTCGCGCAGATCGCGCGCGCCTTCCTGGTCGGTGAGAAGGCGATGGAGCAACGCATCACCCGCGCCAAGGCGCGAATCGCCGACAGCGGCGTGCCCTTCGAAACACCGGGCGCGATCGAGCGCGCCGAGCGGCTCGGTGCGGTCGCGGCGATGGTCTATCTGATCTTCAATGAAGGCTATTCGGCGAGCGGAGCGGAGGCGGGGGCGCGCGAACCGCTGTGCCGTGAGGCGATCCGGCTCGGCCGATTGCTCGTCCGGCTGTTCCCCGCCGAGCCCGAGATCACCGGACTGGTCGCGCTAATGCTGCTCCAGCATGCGCGCAGCGCGGCGCGGCTCGATGGCGACGGGCAGGTCGTCCTGCTGGAGAATCAGGATCGCAACCATTGGGACGCGGCGGCGATCGCCGAAGGATTGGCATTGCTCGACAAAGCGATGCGGCACCGCCGACCGGGGCCTTATCAAGTGCAGGCGGCGATCGCGGCGCTTCATGCTCGCGCGAAGACCGCCGATGAGACCGACTGGGCGCAGATCGAGAAGCTCTACGCGACACTCGAGCGAATTCAGCCCTCGCCGGTGATAACTCTCAACCGCGCGGTGGCGCTGGCAAAGCTGTCCGGGCCGGAAGCCGCGCTGGACCTGATTGCGCCGCTGGGTGAGCGACTCGATGGTTATTTCTATTTTCACGGCGCGCGCGGCGCCTTTCTCGATCAGCTGGGCAGGACCCAGGAAGCGCGGGAGGCTTTCGGCCGGGCGATCGGGCTGGCCGGATCGGCCGCAGAAGCCGCCTATATTCGGCAGCAACTCGATCGGTTGTCGACCGCGCCGATGTAGGATCGGCCCCGGCCCGATCGTCGTATCGGCACAGCCAAGGAGAAAGAATATGCATGAGCTGAAGCTGACCCGCCTGATCGACGCTCCGCGCGAGACGCTGTTCCGCTGCTGGACCGATCCCGCGCTGATCCCGCTCTGGTTCTGCCCGCCGCCCTGGGGCGTGTCGCATGTCGAGAACGACGTCCGCGCGGGTGGTTCCAGCCTGATCGTGATGAAGGGTACCAATGGCGAGGAGATGCCTAATCCCGGCGTTTATTTGGAAGTGATCCCCAACGAGAAGCTGGTCTTCACCGATGCTTATACAAGGGCGTGGGACCGTCCGAAAAGCCGTTCATGACGGGCATCCTCACCTTCGAGGAGGAGGATGGCAAGACCCGCTACACCGCCCGCGTGCTCCACTGGACTGCCGAGGACAAGGCCCAGCATGAGGCAATGGGCTTCGAGCAGGGCTGGGGCATCGCGACCGATCAGCTGGAGGCGCTGGCCAAGCGAATTTAGCGCTTTGGCTGTTTCAGCTTTGTTGAAACGCACATCCGCGTGAGCGGATCAAAATAATAGGGGGTGGGCTGGCGATCAACGACCGGGGGGTGTCGGATCGCGCTCCGGGGGCACGGTGCCCACCCCCGGCCCCGCCGCAGGGAGAGGCGGGGCAGCTCTGATTCAGTGCAGCGTCGCGCGGGCCCGACCGCCAAGATAGGCGAGTAGGCCATAGGCCTGGCCGTGCGAAAAGCCCGCGTCGACGAAGCGGCGCACGTCGTCCTCGCCGACATCGCGTGGATGATGGCGAACCAGCGATGCGAAGCGGCGCAGATTTTCGAGACGGGGATCGGCGAGCGGGCGAGCGAGGCGGATGCCCAATGCCCATTCGACGAAGCGGCCGAAGCGTCCTTGCGGATTGATTTCCTGCCGCGCGTCGATCCGCTCGGCGAGGTCGATCACCCGCAATTCGGTCGGCGAGAAACGGCCGACATCGGCCGCGCTGGCGCTGCGGGCTTCACCCGCGAGCGGAGAGAAATCGAGATAGGCCATCGCCCGCCTCCTGAAGAAATGTAACTGATCGGTACGTTGCTGATCTGCACGTACTGATCGGTTACATATTCGTCAAGCGGCAGGCTTTGGTTACAGCAAAAGATAATCTGTCAGCCCCAATAAAAACGCACCGCCGGAAGGGACCGGCGGTGCGCAAGTTGGTTGGGGTTGGGGATATCGGTGCCGCGATGGGCGAGCAGGCAGGCGGCGAACCGCCTCCCGTGCCATCGTCTTAGAAGTCGAGCTGGGTACGCAGGGTAACCGCGTCGACGCCGTATTTGTGCTGGAAGCCAGCCGGAGCGGGGGTCACGAAGCCCGAGAAAGCGCGGGCCGAAGGACCACCGGAGATATCCGAGTGGGCATATTGCAGCATCAGCTTCACATAATCGATCGGCAGCCAGATCAGGCTGGCTTCGTAACCCTTGGTCACGCCGCCATTGATGTAGGTCATGCCGGTGCCGCTGAGCACGGTGCCGGGAGCAACGCGATCGTTAAGGTCGGTGAAATCGGCGCGGGCGTTGATCTGCCACGCGCCCATGCCGCCGTCGGTGATCGGATGGAGCACCTTGGTGCGATCCCACTTGCCGCCCTTATAGCCGCGCGTTTCGCCGGTCAGATAGTAACCGACTTCGACATAGCCGGTGCGGAACTTGGGATCGGAGAGAGCGAAATTTGCGGTGCCGGTGGCGTTGTTGATGCCTAGCACGGTGCCCGGAGCGATGCTGCGGACCCACACCTGCTGATATTCGCTGGCGAAGTGGAACGACTTATAGATCGCCGCCAGTTCGCCGCCCAGGATGTCGTCGCCCTTGGCCGCGATGGCGCCGGTGTCGACGAAGCGCTCACCCGAAACCTGGGTGTAGGGACGCTGGCGATAGCGGATGTTCTGCGCATCGGTCGGTGCCTGGCGATGCTGGAACTGGAAGCCCAGATGCGCCTGGACGCCGCTGATGACCGGCGAATAATAGCCGCGGACGCTGGCCTGCCAGCCGGTGCGGGCGACGTTCGCATTGGCGACGTCCTCCGAATAGATACCGGCGGCGAGCGACCACAGGCCGGCCGGATCGGTGTAGGCGACGGTGCCGCCGAGGCGACGGCCATAGCCCAGCGCGTCGGTGTTGCCGGCGCGCTCCATGAAGGTGGTGAATCGGTTGCTGGTCAGCAGTTCGAGGCTCGACAGCGGATATTGATGGCCGACCGTGATGCTCCACGGGCTGCCCGGCTTCTGGTAGCTGATCACCATGTCTTCATAGTTGACGCCGCCCTGCGACAGTTCGAGCTCGAACTTGTAGCCGAAGCCGCCCGGGATGCTGCCCTCGGCGCCGACGATCAGACGGCGGGCGCGGGTGTTCCAGCCCAGATTGTTGGTGTTGACGCCCGAACCGGCGCTGGTGCCGGAGACCGCGACGGCGCCCGGGATCTTTTTCGGCAGCGAGACATAGCCCGCGTCGAACTGAATCACGCCCTTGGGCTTGAAGCTCCAGCCGGCGGTGTCGACCCATTGCGGGGCACCCTTCCAGCTCGGCTCCGCCTTGGCGGTGCGGGCGCTGAGCGCTTCGATCTGGGCCTGCAGCGCGTCGACCTGCGCCTTCAGGAACTCCATTTCGGCGGCCGCATCGGGCTTCTCTTCGGCCACCTCGACCGCCGAGTCATCGGCAGCCGGGGTTTCCTGAGCCTGAGCTGCGCTGGCGAAAGCCAGCGAGCTCGCCGCGATCAGCAGCAGATGAAGATGATTCTTCACGTATATTCCCCCTTCAAAACAGGATGTTGGTTACGCCGTGGTTACTTGACTTCGGCGGGATTGAGCGGCGTCAGCGCACGCGCGGCGGCTGCGGCCTTGGCGCGGATCGCGGTCGGGGCCGCGATCATGCCGCGCTTGACCAGATAGCCCTGCGGGCCCCACGCGGCTTCCTTGGTGAACTCGGTGATGTAGGCCCTGATCGCCGGAATGGCGCGGACATGGGCGTTCTTCACATAGACGTAGAGCGGACGGGCGCCCGGATATTTGAACGACGCGATCGAGTCATAGGTCGGCGCGACGCCGTTGATCGAGATGCCCTTGAGCTGCTTCTCATTCTCTTCGAGATAGGAGTAGCCGAAGATGCCCACGGTGCCGGGATTGCTCTCGAGCTTCTGGACGATCAGGTTGTCATTCTCGCCGGTTTCGACGAAGGCGCCGTCCTCGCGCATCGCGGTGCAGATCGCCTTGAACTTGTTTTCGTCGCTTTTCTTCAGCGCGACCATTGCCGGGTTGGTGCTGCAGCCGGCGGTCATGATCAGCTCGCCGAAGGCGTCGCGGGTGCCCGAGGTGGGCGGCGGGCCGAAGGCGCGGATCGGGGTGGCGGGCAGGCTGCCGTTGACGTCCTTCCAGGTCTTCGCCTTGTTCGGCTTGCCGAACGGGGTCTTGGCGAGCGCCTTATAGATGTCGAGCGAAGTCACATTGGCGATGCCGGTCGCCTTGGCAGTCGCCAGCGCGATGCCGTCGATACCGACCTGGATCTCGGTGATGTCCTTGACGCCATTTGCCTGGCAGGTCTTCACTTCACCGGCCTTGATGCGGCGGGAGGCGTTGGCGATGTCGGGGAATTGCTCGCCCACGCCGGCGCAGAACAGCTTGATGCCGCCGCCGGTGCCGGTCGATTCGATGACCGGGGGCTTCATGGCCGGGTTGGCGCGCGCCAGACGCTCGGCGACTGCGGTCGCGAACGGATAGACGGTCGACGAGCCGACCGCGCGGATCTGCGAGCGCGCGGACGCGACGGTGGGAAAGCAAGCCAGACCAACGGCGGCCAGCGCCAGCGCCTTGTAACGGATATGCATTATCGTCCCCTTGGTGGAGAGGCGATCGACTCGCCTCGTGACGGGGGAGTCACTAGGAGCGCGCCGTGAAGCTATCGTGACGCCAATGTTACAACGCGATGACATCGCTTGTTGCGATGCGGGAAGTGCCTTGCCCGAAGCGCTATGTTTCGCGGGCTGTATTCCACCTGCAGGAATTGAGCACACGCAAAAAGACGCGACCGTTTCCGATCGCGTCCTTCGTAATATTCGAGTCGTCGAAGCCGGATCGATCAGCCGTAGCGGCCGGTGATGTAATCCTGGGTGCGGGGCTCGCGCGGATTGGTGAAGATGTCGGCGGTGCCGCCATATTCGATCAGTTCGCCAAGGTGGAAGAAGGCGGTCCGCTGCGAGATGCGGGCGGCCTGCTGCATATTGTGCGTCACGATCACGATCGCGAAGCGGCCGCGCAGTTCGGTGATCAGTTCCTCGATCTTCGCAGTGGCGATCGGATCGAGCGCCGAGCAGGGCTCGTCCATCAGGATCACTTCGGGATCGACCGCGATCGCGCGGGCGATGCACAGCCGCTGTTGCTGGCCGCCCGACAGGGCGGTGCCGCTCTCATGGAGGCGGTCCTTGACCTCGTTCCAGAGGCCGGCGCGCTGCAGCGACTTCTCGACGATATGGTCCATCGCGCTCTTGTTCTCGGCCAGGCCGTGGATGCGCGGGCCGTAGGCGATGTTCTCATAGATCGACTTGGGGAAGGGATTGGGCTTCTGGAAGACCATGCCCACCCGCGCGCGCAGCAGGACGACGTCCATGCCCGAGGCGTAGATGTCTTCGCCGTCCAGCTCGATGTTCCCGGTGACGCGGCAACCGGCGACGGTGTCGTTCATCCGGTTGAGCGTGCGCAGGAAGGTCGACTTGCCGCAGCCCGACGGGCCGATGAAGGCAGTGACATTGTCCTTGTCGACGTCGATCGACACGTTCCTGATGGCCTGTTTCTCACCGTAGAAGACGTTGACGTCGCGCGCCGTCATCTTCAGCGAGGCCGTGATTGCTGCTTCTTGCATGGTCGGGTTTACCACCGTCGTTCAAAATGGTTGCGAAGATAGATAGCGGTCGCGTTCATCGTCATCAGGAAGGCCAGCAGTACGATGATAGCGGCCGAGGTCTTTTCGACAAAGCCCCGGCTGACCTCGTCCGACCACAGGAAGATCTGCACCGGCAGCACGGTGGCCGGCTCGGTGAAGCTGGTGGGCGGCGACGAGATGAAGGCGCGCATGCCGATCATGATCAGCGGCGCGGTCTCGCCCAGAGCGCGGGCCATGCCGATGATCGTACCGGTCAGGATGCCGGGCATCGCGAGCGGCAGGACATGGTGGAAGACGACCTGGACCGGTGAGGCGCCCATCGCCAGAGCGGCGTCGCGGATCGACGGCGGCACCGCCTTGATCGCGTTGCGCGAGGCGATGACGATCACCGGCATCGTCATCAGCGCCAGGGTGAGGCCGCCGACGATGGGCGCCGAGCGTGGCATGTCCATGAAGTTCAGGAACACGGCCAGGCCGAGCAGGCCGAAGATGATCGAGGGCACCGCCGCCAGATTGTTGATCGAGACCTCGATCAGATCGGTCCAGCGGTTCCGCGGCGCATATTCCTCCAGATAGAGGGCGGCGAGCGTGCCGACCGGGAAGGCGAGCAGCGCGGTCACCAGCATGGTCAGCAGGGTGCCCTTGAACGCGCCCCAGATGCCGACGACGGTCGGGTCGGTCGAGTCCGAAGCGGTCAAGAAGGTCATGCTGAAGCCTGTGCGCACCGCGTCCTTGGCTTTCAGCGCCGCGAGCTGCTGCTTGGGCTCGGGCTCGTCAGCGCCTTTGGCGGCCTGATCGATGTCGACCGAGGCCGGTACCCATATGTCCGCCTTGCGGGTGATCAGCGTGGGATCGTCTCTCAGCGCCTCACGCAGCGACAGCCAGGCGCCGTCCGACAGCATCGACGGGCCATTTTCGCCCAGCGCTTCGGTCGCCGAGGTTGCCGCCAGGCTTTCTAGGTCGAGCGTGCCCAGCGCCTCTTCGGCGTTGGGGCCCTGGAGCGCCGAAGGCGTCACGCCCGCGCTGATGCTGGCGAAGTTCACCGGCACACGGATTTCGGTCTGCGTGAAACCGCCGATGCCGTTGTAGAACATCGTGACCAGCAGGAAGGCGAGGAACCCGCCTGACAGTGCGACGGCGAAGAAGCCCAGGCCGCGGAAACGGCGTTCCGACGCATAGCGGCGGGCGACCCGGCGCTGCATGGCTTCCGACCGCCAGCCGGTCGCGTTGATCGTCATCGGAGCGTCTCCATCCGACGGTGCAGCCAAATCACTCATATGCTTCCCGATATTTCTTCACCACGCGCAGGGCGATGATGTTGAGGATGAGGGTGACGATCAGCAGAGTCAGGCCGAGCGCGAAGGCGGCCAGCGTCTTGGCGCTGTCGAACTCCTGGTCGCCGGTGAGCAACTGGACGATCTGGGTCGTCACGGTGGTCACGCTGGCGAAGGGATTGAGGGTGAGGTTGGCGGCGAGGCCGGCAGCCATCACCACGATCATCGTCTCGCCGATCGCGCGGCTGACCGCGAGCAGGACGCCGCCGACCACGCCTGGGAGCGCGGCGGGAACGAGCACCCGGCGGATCGTCTCCGACGGGGTAGCGCCGAGTGCGAAGGAGCCGTCGCGCATGGCCTGCGGCACCGCCGCGAGCGAGTCGTCGGCCATCGAGGAGACGAACGGGATGATCATCACGCCCATGACGAGGCCTGCGGCCATCGCGGATTCAGACGATGCACCCGGGATGTTGGCCCAGGCGGCGAAGTCGCGGATCGCCGGTGCGACGGTCAGCGCGGCGAAATAGCCGTAGACCACGGTCGGCACGCCGGCGAGCATCTCCAGCGCGGGCTTCATCCACTTGCGCAGGCGCGGCCTGGCATATTGGGTGAGATAGATCGCACTCATCAGGCCGAGCGGGATCGCGACGATCATCGCGATGATCGCGCCGATGAAGATCGTGCCCCAGAACAGCGGCACCGCGCCGAAAGCGCCCGACGAGCCGACCTGGTCGGCGCGCAGCGCGGTCTGCGGGCTCCATTCGAGGCCAAACAGAAACTCGACCGGCGACACCTTCTGGAAAAACAGCAGCGATTCGAAGAGCAGCGAGATGACGATGCCGAAGGTCGTGAAGATGGCGATCAGCGAAGCGGCGATCAACCCGATCATGACGACGCGTTCGACTCGGTTCCTGGCGCGGAAATCGCGGCGCAGCCGGGTGAAGGCATAGCCGCCGCCGGCCAGCGCGAGCAGCCCGGCGACGATGCCGCCGAGCAGACCATATTGATCGTGCGCGGCGCGATAGACCGGCGCGAGCTGTTCGGCGGCGGGATTGAAGCTGGCCTCGACCGAGCCGTCGACCAGGCCGCGAACCTCGGTCAGCACCGCATCGCGCTCGATGCCCGGAGCCGGCAGTTGTGAAGCGGCGGGGACCGACAGCACCGCCTGCGTGACCAGATTGGGCTGGACGAAGGTCCAGGCGACGAGGAAGATCAGGGGAGGCAGGATCACCCACAGCAGCATATGCGCGCCATGATAATTGGGCCGCGAATGCAGGCGCTCTCCGCTCACGGGCGCGAAGCGGCTGGCACGCCCCCGTCCGAGCGCAAAAGCCACCGCGCCCAGCGCCAGCACCATCACAGCAATCATCGTGAATGACATAGATTTCTCTTTACGAAGACGCGGAGCATCGCGCCCGGGCGATCGGAAAGCACAATCAGGACCACCGCCGTGTCATCACGGAAAAGAACGGCGAATCCTGATTGCCCCAGCCCGATCACAGGCAAGGGGGTATTGGCGCTCAAGCGTTACGCTTTGTAGTCCCTTTTGTTACAGAAATATGACAGCCCATCAGAAGGGCTGCCACGCCCCCGCTGTCAGGCGGCTGACTGCGTCAATCCGGGACGGTCGCCGTGTAGCGGAACCCGCAATTCGCAACGCGTTCCACGGTCGGTCGTCGTTCCGCTGGCGATGGTATATTCAGCGGAAAGCGTGCGTGCGAGAACGTCGATCAGCTTCGATCCGGTGCCCGCGTCGCCGGTCGAGGGCCGGCCGACGCCATCATCCTCGATCGTGATAAGTGCGTCGTCGCCATCGGGGCGCAGCCATATCGCGACCGCGCCCAATCCATCGGGGAAGGCGTGCTTGGCGGCATTGGTCAGGCATTCATTGACGATAAGCGCGATCGCGACCGCGACCTGGGCGGGGACCTGGACCGGTTCGGCGTCGAAACTCAGCGTCACGCCGGCTGGAAGCATGCCTTCGCGGACGCGGTCGCAAATCTCGCGAAGGTGATCGTGCAGAAGGACGGTCGAGAGATCGGCGCTGCTGAGCGCCAGATTGCTGTAGGCGGCGGCCAGCGACTGGAGGCGTCCCGCGGCGCGCTGCAACTCGTCGCGCAGGCGGGGATCGTCCTGTCCTGCCGCCCGGGAGAGGAGAAGCGAGGCGGCGATCTGGAAGTTGTTGCGGGTGCGGTGGTCGACTTCCTTCAACGCGAGCGAAAGAAGTTCGACATGTCGCTCCTTTTCCTCCTGGAGCCGGGCTGATGTCGCGCGAAAGGCGGAGACCGCCCAGACGGTCAAAGCGACCGAGGCGGTGGCGACGAGCAGTCCTATCGCGTCGGGGGTGCTGATCACGAAGCTGCGCTTCACCGGGATGACGAAATACCAGGCGAGCAATTGGCATCCCGCCGTCGTGAGCAGGCCGGATCGCGCGCCCGCGACGAGGCTGGCGAAGATCGCGGCTGGGAACACGAAGGCATAGACGATCACGCCGGGCGTGAAGATGTCGACGATCGCGCGGCAGATGACTGCCAGGCCGATCGAAGCCGCCGCGACGACAATATCGGTCGACACATCCGGTTTCCGCCCGGCAAGCCGGTGCGGCAGATCGAGAATCACCGAAATCGTCCCTGCTCCAAGTTCGCCCGCCAGAAACTGGCGTGGCATGCCGCGTGCCCAATCACGACGCCGTCATGTTATCCTGCTATGGCATCGTGGGGAAGCCATTCCGGCAGCGGTTCTTTTCAGATCAGAACCCGGCGAGCCTCGCCTTGCGGAGATGGGCCATCGCTCTTCCCCGCAGGTCCGCAGCATATCCCAGTTGCTCCAGATAGGCCTCCGGGTCATTCGCCACCAAAGGGCTGTTGGCCTTCAGCTGTATCCAGGCGGCGCGCGCCCGGCCATAATCACCCAGCATGGCATAGCCCGCCGCGCTGATCAGATAGAAGCGGCTGTGGCGGCCGATGACCGGCGGCGCCATATGGGCGAGGGCCTCGTGCGCCATCGCCTTATCGTCGCGGCTGATCGCAAGCAGGAGGAGCGGGGCGTAGAAGCGCCCTTCGGGATTGTCGTCGAGCGCGATGGCCCGGCGGATCATTTCTTCGGCGCGCGGATCGCCGCAATCGAGCAGATAGACGCCGATATCCGCCAGCAGCGCGGGATCATAAGGCTGCACCTCGCTCGCCCGCATCGCAAAGCCGACCGCCTGGGGACAGGCCTTGCGGATCACGGCGATACGCGCGCGGGCGGCGAGCGCCCAGGGATCCTGGGGCGCGATCGCGGTGGCGATCTGCGCGTGGCGCCGCGCGGCTTGCAGCTGTTCGGCGCGATCACGCGGGTCGATATCCGACGCCACGGTGCGTTCGATCGCCAGCTGCGCCGCTGCAGCCTGCAATCCCGGATCCTCGGGATGTCGCTTCAGGCTGGCCTCGACGCAGGCCCGGACATGATCGCGCTCCGAATCGGTGCGATCCTTACGATAGCGGTGGTAGAGGAGGAAGCAGCTATAGCCCCGCGCCTCCAGACCGTTGCTCTCCTGAAGCTCGTGGGTGGCGACCAGGCCATTGACGCGCCCGATGCTGGCGATGACCGGCGCGAGCCGCCGATCGAGCTCGACGCCGTCGATCTGGCTTTCGGACGGAAGGCTGATGTCACCGGACCAGAGCAACTGGTCGGGCGACACGCGCGACAGCCGCAGGAACAGGCGCGGGTTCGCCCCACCGATCATGTCGGTGCTCAGCCTGTAGCGTGGCGGCGCGACGTGGGGATCGCGTATGCCCGATCGGCGCTGCGAACGCAGGTCATAAACGCCGGAACGGCTGAGACCGTTAAGGAGAGCGGCCCTCACCACATTGCCGAGCTGGCTTTCACGCGCCACGTCGGCGCTTGCGAATTCGAGGACCGGGCGTTCCTGCGCGGCGTCGGGCGTGGTGGTGCGCATCGGTACCATCCGGAACAGCACCGCAGCGATCAGCAGGACCAGCATCAGCAGCAGCGCGACATGCCAGCCGAAGGTCAGCGGGCTTCCCGGCAGCATCGGAATGCTTATATCGGCTGGTGCGCCAGCCTCCGCAACGGTGTTCGCCGGCTGGAGCGCGACGCGGTAGCGGCCACTGGGAATCGTCAGCCGAAGGCCATCGACCGGCGGCGTGACGTTGTAATAGCTATCGAGCATACGCCGCAGACGGCCGACCTGAACGCGCGGATAGCTGTCGGCACGGGCATCATAATCGGGCGCCCGGCCAAGCCCGTCGACCGCTACAGAATAGGCCTTGAGCTGGTCTCCGCGCCCGGCGGCCGTCTCGCCCACCAGGAAGGAGAGCAGCCGCTTCATGATCGGGGCGCGGGCGAAATCGGGCGATGCGATGACCGATTGCAGCTCCCGGCGCATCTTGTCGGCATCGCTGTCCAGAACGCGTGACACGGCCGCAGCCGGCTCCGCCTCGGTACGATCGATCGCCATGTCGCTGGTGTCGGTCATGTCGGTCAGCAGAAGTAGCGTTAAAACGCATTTGTGTCACCGCAGGATTTGAGCGGCTTTCCTACGACCGTTGTAACGGTAACAGACACGGATAGTCACTGCCCCGCCGCGCAATCCTGCCGCACCACCAGATCAGGCGATTAAACCCGCCCGGCGTTGGATGGCATGTCCTGACAGCGTGCGCTTCGGGTGACGTGCGCTGGCATCCTACCCCCAACAGGATGCCGGCGTTGCGGCCCGGAGGATATCGGCCGATCGTCCGTATGGCCCCCACCAGCGGACGGTCGGCCTTTCACTTTCCCCGATACGAACGGATCGGCTCTTCCAGCGTTGGACGAATCCGCTGCGGCCTGCGAAGAGGCGGCGCGACGGGATCGAGGAAAGACGCGATGGCGGACAGCATAGCCTATAAGATATTGACGTTGCCACAGTGGGCGGCGCTGGAGGACGGCAGCTTCGACGGAGCTCCGGTCGATCAGGCCGACGGTTATATTCACCTGTCGACGGCGGCGCAGGCCGCCGAGACGCTGAGCCGCCATTTCGCGGGGCAGACCGACCTGGTCATTGCGGCCGTCGATCTCGACGCCCTCGGCGAAGCAGTCCGTTGGGAGCCGTCGCGGGGCGGTGATCTCTTTCCCCATATCTATGGCCGCCTGACGCTCGATGTCGTCATCGCCTATGGGCCGGTCGAATATGAGACCGACGGAACGCTCAAACTCCCGGTCGCTGGATAGCCCGCCTTCAGGCAACTCTCGGACGCCGCCGTCGTTACCGCCTCGGACCGCCAAGGCGAGGACGACCGAAATGCACTATTCCACCGACCGGCTGATATTCATTCCGGACGACGTCGATCTCGCCCGGTCGCCGCTGGCGGGGCACTTCGACGCCGAAACCTATGTGCTTGGCGCATTCAACCCCGGGCTGACGCGTCTCGCCAACGGCAATCTGCTGATGGTGGTCCGGGTGGCGGAGGCGCTGCGTCATCCGATCCGCGACGGCCACGTCCATGCGATCCGCTGGACCGACGAGGACGGCGCGCCGCGCTACGTGCTCGACGCCTGGCCGCTCGAACATGCCGACACCGCCGATCCCCGCAAGTTCATGCTCCATGGCGGCGGGTGGAAGATCATGGCGCTGACGTCATTGTCATGGCTGCTCCCCGTCGAACTCAGCGCCGATGGGCTGGAGGTCGTCGCGATCCATTATGACCGGGCCATCGCGCCCGGCTACAGCTTCCAGTGCTACGGCCTGGAGGACGCCCGCATCTCGCGGGTGGGCGATCGCTATCTGATGACAACCTGTTCGGTCAGCCCGGAACGCCATTCGACGACGTTGTACAGTTCGGACGATGGGCTCGACTGGCGCTTCGAGGCGATCGTTCTCGATCACCAGAACAAGGACATGCTGATCTTCGAGGGGCTGATCGACGGGCAATATTGGGCGCAGACCCGTCCGCTGGGCGATCTGTATTTCGCCTATCCGCCTGGCAGCGACTGGCGCGCGGGGCCTTCGATCAACCTCGCGACCTCTCCCGATGCGCTGCACTGGAAGCCGCATCTTCGACCGGGCATCAGGCCGCATGCCGGGACGGTAGCAACCGCCCGCATGGGAGGCGGCACCCCGCCGGTGCTGACAGAGCGGGGCTGGCTTTCCCTCTGGCACGGCGTCGAGCCGAGCGGGATAGTGGGCATCTACCGCACCTATTGGTCGATCATGGATGCGAAGGATCCTTCGAAGGTCGTCGCCACCGATCATGCGCCGCTGCTGGAGGCCAACCCCGATCTGACGATGCCGGTCGATCATCAGCTCTATATTCGCGACGTCGTCTTCACGACAGGTATAGCCGACAGCGGCGACCATTTCATCGTCGCGTCCGGAGAATGCGACCTCGCCTGCCGGATCACACATGTTCCGAAAGTGCATTTCACGCTCTGAGGATTTGTTGCGGCGCAGCGGGCGGACGGCTCAAGCACCCATAGCGCGGGGACGCAGTCTCCGACTCCTGCAACAAAAATCCTCGCTTTTTGTTTTCCCTCACGCGCGACGAGCGAATTATCAACTGATCTGGATCAGTGTGAAACACGGTGTTGCGCCGCAACCTTTCGCGCCCGCGAGCATTTATCCGTTGAAGTCCCGAAGCCAGCTGCGGAGGGGAGCGGGAGTAGGCGCGAAATGAAAGATGTCCGGCGGGTCAATCATATCGCTATCATCGGCAATCATCCGCCACGCCGCTGCGGAATCGCCACCTTCACCGATGATGTCCGGCAAGCGCTGACTGCCGCGCGATCCGATCTCCGCGCGGATCTCTACGCGATGGACGAGCCCGGCTCTCTCCACGCATATCCCGATCATGTCGTCTGCCAGATATCGCAGAACGACCTGGCCGACTATCGCGCGGCGGCGCGGCGCATCAATGACAGCGGCGCGCAGATGGTTTGCGTCCAGCACGAATATGGTATTTTCGGCGGGTCCGCCGGGGTGCTGCTGTTTCAGTTGCTCGATCACGTCCAGCTGCCTGTCGTGGTCACGCTCCATACAGTGCTCGAACATCCCGATCCGGACCAGCGCGAAGTGATCGAGCGCTTGGCATGCCGTGCATCGAAGCTGATCGTCATGGCTGAAAAGGGCCGAACGCTTCTCGAACAGATCCACGGCATAGCGCACGATAAGATCGCGGTCGTGCCGCATGGCGTGCCCGACCGCCCGTTGGCGGATATCGAATCGGCCAAGCGCCGCTTCGGCTTCGAGGGGCGCCGGATATTGCTGACCTTCGGACTGTTGTCGCCGAACAAGGGGATCGAGACGATCATCCGGGCGTTGCCGGCGATAACCGCGCAGCATCCTGACGCTCTGTACGTAGTGTTGGGCGCAACCCATCCGCATCTCGTAGCGCGCGACGGCGAAACTTATCGCGAGAGCATCGCGCAGCTCGCCCGCGATCTGGGCGTTGAGCGCCACGTCCGCTTCATCAATGCCTTCACCGAGACAGAAGAGCTGCTCGATTATCTCGAGGCGGTCGACATCTATGTCACCCCCTATCTTCACGAGGCGCAAATCACGAGCGGAACGCTTTCCTATGCGGTGGCGCTGGGCAAACCGGTTGTCTCCTCCCCCTATTGGCATGCCGTGGAGGTGGTGACGCCCGAAACGGGCGCGCTTGCGCCGTTCGGCGATCATGATGCCTTCGCGCGTGAGATATCCGCGCTGCTCGCCGATGATGCCCGCCAGGAGCGGGCGCGCAAGACCGCTTATGACCTTGGCCGCACGATGATCTGGCCGCGCCTTGCCAAAGCCTATCTGGAGATATTCGATATGGCGGTTTCGCAACATCCCGTGCGTTTGCCCGTCGCCTTGCGCCATCCGCGCGCCGAAGTGCGCCTCGACGGCGTCGAGCAACTGACCGACAGCTGCGGCATGATGCAGCATTCGATCTTTTCCATCCCTGATCGTAACCACGGCTATTGCGTCGATGACAACGCGCGCGCACTGATCCTGATGCACCGGCTCGGCGGCGCACGTTCGACGCGCAGCGAGGAACTGGCGACAATCTATGCGTCCTTCGTGCAGCATGCCTGGAATCCGGGAGATGGCGCATTCCGCAACTTCATGTCCTATGACCGCCGCTGGCTCGAAGCGGTGGGATCGCAGGACAGTTTCGGACGCTCGATCTGGGCGGTGGGCGTCACCGCCGATGAAGCCGGACGCGCCGATCTCCGGCGCTGGGCGGGGCATTTGTTCGACCAGGCCGCGCCGCATGCGCTGAAGCTCGACGGCTTGCGTTCCGGCGCCTTCGCCTTGCTCGGCGCGGTGTCGATGCTGAAGGCGGTGCCGGCGCATGCCAATGCGCGGGCGATCGTCGAGCATTTCGGACGGCGGCTGCATGACGCGCTGGTCGAGTGCCGGCGTCCGGACTGGCGCTGGTTCGAACCGGTTTTGGCCTATGACAATGCCCGGCTGCCAGAGGCGCTACTGCTGGCGGGTCAGTTGCTGGCAAATGTCGCGATGACCGAAGACGCGCTCGACGCGCTCGATTGGCTCGACACGGTGCAGACTGCCAAGGCCGGGCATTTTCGCGCGGTCGGCACCGAAAGCTTTGGCCGCGCCTTCGCGCCGCCGATGATCTATGACCAGCAGCCGCTCGAGGCCTGGGCCAGCGTGGATGCTGCGATCACGGCGCTCGAGGTCACCGGTGATCCGCGTTGGCGCGAAAGCGCGATGCGTGCCTGGCGCTGGTATCTCGGCGAAAACGACCTTGGCCAGCCGATGGCATCCATAGCCGAGGGCAGTTGCTTCGATGGGCTGATGGCCGACCGGCCCAATCTCAACACCGGTGCAGAATCGGTTCTGGCCTTTCAGCTGGCTTGTTGCGCCATCGTAAAAATATCGGGAACCGCCGACGGCGCGGAGCATTCCGAAGCTGGTGCGGTCGCTGTCTGACGGTCAGCCGCCGCCCGGACGAGGGGAGTCGGCGCGTTTTGGTAGAAGTCATTCACACGGCGATGCGCCTGCAGGCGGATGCCTCGCGCGTCGTCGTCAGGCCGTTTCACCTGCCGATTGATCCGGCCAATCCCTATGGCGGGAGGGTCGGCCGCATCGTCAATGAGGTGCTGGCCTTCGACGAGCGGCAGGCCGAAAGCGTGCTCCAGCTCGTCTTCAAGGATTTCGAGACCCGTCACTGGCAAACCCGCAGCGTCTTCAACGAACGCTATGGGCAGATCGCCCGGGCGCTGAACCTGAACGGCGCGGTGTCGCCGGTTCAGAAGCAACTGATCGGCGCCTATTTCTGCCACGAATACAGCTACGCCGCCGCGGCGCTGATGAATCCCAGCATCGTTCTGCATCCCGATCAATCGGGCCTGTCGCCCGGGTCGCGGCGGGTGATCATGTCGCTGCGCGCGGTGGGCGAGGGGCATATCAGCTCGATCGCCTTCCGCGAGGGGATATTGTCGCCCGGTGCGGAATTCGAATTGGGCCCCGAGCCGCCCTTCGCCATAGCCGCGGCGCTCGGCCGCAACGTTCATAATCTGGGCGGCGACGAACTGATCGAGATTCACCGCCATGAGGACTCGACGATATCGGGAACGCTGATCTTTCCGATCACCCGGGAACAGTCGAACGGGCTGGAGGATCTGCGCCTCCTGCAGTTCACCCATGACGACGATTCGGTGGAATGGATCGGCACCTACACCGCCTATGACGGCCGGACGATCCGCTCCGAGTTCCTGCGGACAAGCGATTTCCGGAGCTTCCGCATGCAACCGATCCGCGGCAGCGCCGCCCGCAACAAGGGCATGGCGCTGTTTCCGCGGACGATCGGCGGCGAATATATGATGATCGGCCGCCAGGACGGCGAAAATCTGTTCCTCATCCGGTCGCCCGAGATCGACAACTGGGCCGAGGGCGAATTGCTGATCGCACCCAAATATCCGTGGGAGACGGTGCAGATCGGTAATTGCGGCGCGCCGATCGAGCTCGACGAAGGCTGGCTGCTGCTGACGCATGGCGTCGGCGCGATGCGCAAATATTCGATCGGCGCGATCCTGCTGGACAAGCAGGATCCGTCGAAGGTGCTGGGCCGCACGGTCGACCCGGTGCTCGCCCCGGGCGATGAGGACCGCGAGGGCTATGTTCCCAACGTCGTCTACACCTGCGGCGCGCTCAAGCATGGCGACCTGCTGTTCATTCCCTATGGCGTGGCCGACAGCTCGGTTGCCTTCGCCTTCATCCCGATCGACTCGCTGCTGGCGGCGATGGGTTAGGGAAGCGCATCCAAGCGTGATGCGACCAATGCCGGTTGACATTCGCCACCCCCGACGCCATTGCCGCGCTCCTCTGGCCCGATGGCGGAGTGGTTACGCAGAGGACTGCAAATCCTTGCACGCCGGTTCGATTCCGGCTCGGGCCTCCACTTCCTTCCCGATGATGTGCTGACCCGCGCTGGCTCCGCAGCGGAGGAGATCGCGCTTGGCGCGGATGCCGCGACGCGATAAAGCCTTGAACCGTGCCCTACTGTATTGTAGGTGTAAGACACTAGATAGCGGGAATCCCTAGTGACCGAGCAAAATTTCGAGCAGATGCGTCGTGCCATGGTGGTCAGTCAGCTGCGGACCACCGGCGTCAGCGACGCCCGCGTCGTGACCGCGATGGGCGAAGTGGCGCGCGAGCGCTTCGTGCCCGCCGACAAGAAGCATATCGCCTATGCCGATATCGCCCTGCCGCTAGGCGGTGGCCGTGCGCTCAATCCGCCGATGGTGACCGGCCGGCTGTTGACCGAGGCGGCGGTCGCCGCGGGCGAAACCGTCCTCGTCGTCGGCGCCGCCACGGGTTACACCGTAGCGGTGCTCGAAAAGCTCGGCGCGACGGTGGTCGCGGTGGAAGAGGATGGCGATCTGTTCGCGGCGGGCGAGGAGGCCACGCCGGGCGCTGCCTGGGTCAAGGGTCCGCTTGCAGCCGGCAGCAAGAAGGGCGCCCCCTATACGCTGATCGTCCTCGACGGCGCGGTGGAGCAGGTTCCGCAAGCGCTGATCGACCAGCTTGCCGACGGCGGCCGGCTGGTCGGTGCGTTGATCGATAATGGCGTGTCGCGGCTCGTGTCCGGCGTGCGCGCCGGGCAGGGCTTCGGCGTCAAGGCGTTCGCCGACGCCGACGCCGCGCCGCTCCCGGGTTTTGCCACCCCGGCGGCGTTCAGCTTCTGACAGGGATGGTCCGGGTGAAGTTCAAGCAGGTGCGTGAAAGGGCGGCGCCGCGCCGCTGGGGTGTGTCGATCGCGGCGGTCATCGCGGCGGGCTTGCCCGTCGCGGCATCCGCCGACACGCTGCGCGACGCGCTCGCCCAGACCTATGTCTCGAATCCCACTCTGACAGGCGCGCGCGCCGGCCTGCGGGCGACCGACGAGGATGTCGCGATCGCTCGGGCACAGGGCCTGCCCGACGTCAGCGCCGCCGCTTCCTATAATCGCTTCGTCAAGCGCTCGGCCAACAGCTTCACCTCGCCGAAGAAGTCGATCGGCGGCTCGGTGACCGCGACGGTACCGCTGTTCGAAGGCGGGTTCGTGCGCAACTCGATCAAGGCCGCCAAGGCTCGGGTCGAGCAGGGCCGCGCCAGCCTGCAGGCGACCGAGGGCGACGTGTTCACCGCCGCCGTGGCGGCTTATATGGACGTGATCCGGGACAGCGCGATCGTCGATCTCAACGCCGGCAATGTGAAGGTCCTTCAGACCAATGTGCAGGCTAGCAAGGATCGTTTCCAGGTCGGCGATCAGACCCGTACCGACGTCGCTCAGTCCGAGGCGCGTCTGTCGGTCGCTCGCAGCAGCCTCCAGCGTGCTCAAGCCGAACTCGACAACAGTCGCCAGACCTATCTCGAGGTGATCGGCAAGTTCCCCGATAATCTCGAAGCGCCGCCGCCGCTGCCGGGTTTGCCAGCTCTGTCCGACGACGCGGTCGAAATCGCGGTCGCCAATAATCCCGATCTTGCCGCCGCCAAGCAGGCCGCGCGCGCCGCCGAATATGACATCGGTATCGCCCGTGCCCAACGGATGCCGCGGCTTCAGGCGTTCGGCACCGGCGACTATACCGATTATCAGGGCACGCTGGCCGGTGGCGCGGCGGGTGTCCGGCAGGTCGACAAGACCGCGACGGTTGGACTTCAAGCACAAATCCCGATCTTCCAGGGCGGCGAGCCCGGTGCGCGCGTGCGGCAGGCGCAGGCACGCAAGGGACAGGCGATCGAGGCGCAGACCGCCGCCGAACGCGCGGTGATTGCCGACGCACGCGTGGCTTTCTCGCGCTATCAGGCCGCCCTCGCGACGATCGATTCGTCGCTCCAAGCCGTGTCGGCCAACGAACTCGCTCTTGAAGGCGTGCGCGCCGAACAGAGCGTTGGCAGCCGTAACGTCCTCGACGTTCTCAACGCTGAGCAGGAACTGCTCAACTCGCGTTCCGATCTCGTAACTGCCAAGCGCGACGCCTATGTCGCCGGCTTCGCGCTGCTCGCGGCGATGGGACGTGCGCAGGCGAAGGACCTCGGCCTCGATGGCGGCTCGCTCTACGATCCGATCGCCAACTATAAGCGGGTGAACAGCCGCATCTGGGATTGGGACGAAGACCCCAAGCCGAAGCCGGTCGCGACCACCACCAAGGGTCAGCCGAGCGTTTCGGCGGTGCCGCCCTACACGCCGGTAGCAACGCCGAAAAAATAGCCTATAATCGGGACCATGGCCGACGCGCGTCCCGAACCATCGATGGAAGACATCCTCGCTTCCATCAAACGCATCATTTCCGATGATCAAAGCCCGCCGCCGCAGGCCGCGGCGCCGTCGCCAATCCGGCAGGAGCCGCCCTCGGCTCCGCCGCGCAGCGTTGGCGCGCCGCTCCCTGGGTGGCCGCGTCCGCAATCGCCGCCCGAGTCGATCCTCGAATTGACCGATCGTGTCCCCAGCCGCGTTCCCGATCGAACCGCCGATGCCGTGCCGCCGCCCCGGCCAGCGCCTGCGCCAGCAGCGGCGCCGGAGCCTGCCGCGCCCGTCCAGCGCGCCGTCGATCGCCTGCGCCACGCGGAGGCCGAGATGGTGCAGCCGGCAGCGCCGCGCCCGGTTCCGCGCGACCTGATGCCGCGCACGCCGACGCCCCGGCCGACCGGTGGCGACATGACTCTCGACGCATTGGTTCGCGACGCGCTCCAGCCGCTGCTTGCCGACTGGATCGAGCGAAACCTGCCCGACATGGTCGAACGGCTGGTACAAGCGGAAATCCGGCGAATGATGGATAAGGACAGCTGATTTTTTCGGTGGTGCTTGTGTACCACCGGACTCATACAGCGCTTGCGTCGGGCGTTATTTTGTCTAGTCTTTAAGCATGCAGAAACTCCCGCTCCTGGCCCTTGGCCTTGCCGCGGGCATCGGCGCCACCGCGCATGCCCGCCCGCTTACCATCGAAGATGTCGCATCGCTGTCGCGCATCGGTTCGGCCGATGTGTCGCCCGACGGACGCTGGCTCGTCTGGGACCAGCGAGAGACCGACATGGCCGCCAACAAAGGCCGGACCGATCTGTGGCGGCTCGATTTGTCGAAGAAGGGTGCCGCACCGGAAAAGCTTGCCGCCGATCCGGCGCTGAGCGAGGCCGCTCCAGCCTTTTCGCCCGATGGGCAATGGGTCTTCTTCACCGCGGCCAAGGGCGACAAGACCGCCTTATGGCGCGTGGCGCTCTCTGGTGGCCCACCCGAACTGGTCGCCGATCAGGACATCAGCGGCTTCAAGGTCGCGCCGACCGGTGACAAGCTGCTCGTCTGGGCCGACCGCCCGGTGGGCGCGAAGTCGCTCGCCGACACCAAGCCCGCCGCCAAGGGTGGCAGCGCGCGGACCTATGACGGCTATTTCATTCGGCATTGGGACACATGGAGCGACGGCCAGCGCTCGCAGATATTCGTGCTGCCGCTGACGGGCGGCAAGGCGGCCGGCGACGGCGTTGCGATCGGCGGCAGGCTGGTCGGCGACACGCCGTCTAAGCCGTTCGGCGACGGGGCCGAGATCGCCTGGAGCAAGGACGGCAAGACCGTTTATTTCACCCTGCGCGAGGCGGGGAAGACCGAGCCGCTGTCGACCAACCTCGACATCTTCGCCGCGCCCGCCGACGGATCGGCGGCCCCGGTCAACCTGACCGACGCCAATGACGCCACCGACACGCTGCCCACCGTGTCGCCCGACGGCAAATGGCTGGCCTATGTCGCGATGAAGCGGCCGACCTATGAAGCCGACCGGCAGGTGATCCAGCTTCGCAACATCGCAACCGGAGAGGTCCGCGCGCTGACCGAGGGCTGGGACCGGTCGGTCGGCAGCTTGACCTGGGCCCAGGACGGCAAGACGCTCTATGTGACCGCTCAGGATACCGGCGACGATCCGGTCTTCGCGGTCTCGGTCGCCACCGGCAAGCCGACCCGTCTGACCGGCGACGGCAGCGCGGGCACGCTGCTCGCGACGCCGAAGGGCTATATCTACACGCTCAACAGCATCACCGCGCCGTCCGACTTTTACATGGGCAGCGGCAAGGGCAAGGCCGTGCGCCTGACCGCGGTCAACAAGGACAAGCTGGCGGGGATCGACATGCCCGCCGTCGAGCATTTCAGCTTCAAAGGCGCGAAGGGCGACACCGTCTGGGCCTATGCGGTGAAGCCCGCGGGCCTCGCCGCCGGGGCCAAGGCACCGGTCGCCTTCCTGATCCATGGCGGGCCGCAGGGCTCGTTTGGCAACGGTTGGTCTTATCGCTGGAATCCGGCGGTGTTCACGGGCGCGGGTTATGGCGCGGTGATGGTCGATTTCCACGGATCGACCGGCTACGGCCAGGCCTTTACCGACGCGATCAACCAGGATTGGGGTGGCAAGCCGCTTGAAGATCTCAAGCTCGGTCTGGCCGCTGCGACCGCCAAATATGCCTGGCTCGACGGCTCCAACGCCTGCGCGGCGGGCGGCTCCTATGGTGGCTACATGGTCAACTGGATCGCCAGCCAGTGGGCCGACGGCTTCAAATGCCTGGTCAGCCATGCCGGCGTCTTCGACGCGCGGGCGATGGCCTATGAGACCGAGGAATTATGGTTCGACGAATGGGAGCATGGCGGCCCCTATTATGAGGTCGCCGCGAACTATGAGAAGTGGAACCCGGTCAACCATGTCACCGCGTGGAAGACCCCGATCCTCGTCCTCCACGGCGAGAAGGACTTCCGCATCCCCTACACCCAGGGGATCGGCGTGTTCACCGCCGCGCAGCGCCGCGGAGTCGAGAGCCGTCTGGTGATGTTCCCCGACGAGAACCATTGGATTCTCAAGCCCAAGAACAGCATCCAATGGTATCAGGAGGTGCTCGGCTGGATGAGCAAGCACATGGGCAAGTGAGGGCTTCCCACTAAATGGGGTGGCGCGGGGGCATGTTCCCCCGCTAAAGCCACCCCCATCATGACGATAGACAAGACGTTCGACCCCGCCGCCATCGAAGCGCGTTGGTACTCCTATTGGGAAGAGCAGGGGCTGTTCCGCCCCGAGCGGCCCGATGCCGATCCTTACACGATCGTCATCCCGCCGCCGAACGTCACCGGCAGCCTGCACATCGGCCATGCGCTCGACGATACGTTGCAGGATGTGCTTATCCGCCACGCCCGCCTGAAGGGCAAGGATGCGCTGTGGGTGGTCGGCACCGATCATGCCGGTATCGCGACCCAGATGGTGGTTGAGCGGCAGTTGAATGCTGCCGGGCAGAAGCGCACCGAGTTTACCCGCGACGATTTCATCGCGAAGGTGTGGGAATGGAAGCAGGAGAGCGGCGGCACGATCACCCGCCAGCTCCGCCGCCTCGGCGCGTCGTGCGACTGGGCGAATGAGCGCTTCACCATGGACGAAGGCTTTTCGAAAGCCGTCCTCAAGGTGTTCGTCGATCTCTATAACCAGAAGCTGCTCTATCGCGACAAGCGGCTGGTGAACTGGGATCCGGGCCTGAAGACCGCGATCTCCGATCTCGAGGTCGAGACCAAGGAGATCCAGGGCAAGTTCTGGCATTTCTCCTACCCGTTCGCCGACGGCTCGGGCACGATCTCGGTCGCAACGACGCGGCCTGAGACGATGCTTGCCGACATGGCGGTCGCGGTGAATCCGGAGGATGATCGCTACAAGGCGCTGATCGGCAAGCAGGTGAAGCTGCCGATCACCGGTCGCCTGATCCCGATCGTCGCCGACGAGCATGCCGATCCCGAGCTCGGCTCGGGTGCGGTGAAGATCACCCCGGGCCACGACTTCAACGATTTCGAGGTGGGTAAGCGGGCCGGGTTCAAGCCCGCCGAGATGCTCAACATGCTCGATGCCGAAGCGAAGCTGGTCCAGACCTCGGATGGACTGATCCCTGCCGACTATCTCGGCCTCGACAGGTTCGAGGCGCGCAAGAAGGTGGTAGAGGCGATCGACGCCGCTGGCTTGTTGGAGAAGATCGAGGATCGCGTCATCCAGACGCCCTATGGCGACCGCTCGGGCGTGGTCATCGAGCCTTGGCTGACCGACCAATGGTATGTCGATGCCGAGACGCTGGCCAAGCCTGCGATCGAGGCGGTGCGCTCGGGCGCGATCAAGGTCGTGCCTGAAAGCTGGACCAAGACCTATTATAATTGGCTGGAGAATATTCAGCCCTGGTGCGTCTCGCGTCAGCTCTGGTGGGGCCATCAGATCCCAGCCTGGTATGACGAGGATGGCCAGGTCTATGTAGCCGAGGACGAAGCTGGGGCGCAGGAACTTGCCGGCAACAAGAAGATCACCCGCGATAGCGACGTGCTCGACACCTGGTTCTCTTCGGCCCTGTGGCCGTTCGGCACGCTCGGTTGGCCCGAAAAGACCACCACGCTCGACCGCCATTATCCGAATGACGTGCTGATCTCTGGCTTCGACATCCTGTTCTTCTGGGATGCCCGCATGATCATGCAGGGTTTGCACTTAATGGGAGAAGTGCCGTTCAAGACATTGTATCTGCACGGTCTTGTTCGCGCTGCCGATGGCTCGAAGATGTCGAAGTCGAAGGGCAACACGGTCGATCCGCTCGGCCTGATCGACAAATATGGCGCCGATGCGCTGCGCTTCACGCTGACCGCGATGGAGAGCCAGGGGCGCGACATCAAGCTCGATGAGAAGCGGGTCGAAGGGTATCGCAACTTCGCGACGAAGCTGTGGAACGCCGCCCGCTTTGCGCAGAGTAACGGCATCGGCGCGTCGACCTCGATCGAAGCGCCGAAGGCCGAGCTTGCGGTCAACCGCTGGATCATCGCGGAGACGGTGAAGACGGTGCAGGCGCTCGACCTCGCCATCGCCGACCTGCGCTATGACGAGGCGGCGAATACGATCTATCACTTCACCTGGGCCAGCTTCTGCGACTGGTATATCGAGCTGACCAAGCCGCTGCTCGCCGAGGGCGCGGACGAAGGCCAGGCCGCCGAGACCCGCGCGGTCGCAGGCTGGGTGCTCGACCAGATTCTCGTCATGCTACACCCCTTCATGCCCTTCATCACCGAAGAGCTGTGGCATGCGCTGGGCGAACGCGAATATGACATCATCGTCGCGAAATGGCCGATCACCGACGCGCGCGCGATCGATCCGGCGGCCCAGCAGGAGATCGACTGGCTGATCCGTCTGGTGAGCGAAGTCCGTGCGGCCCGCACCGGGCTCAATGTGCCGCCTGGGGCGCGGCTGCCCGCCCATGCGCGCGGCGCGAGCGATGCGACGCGGGCGCGTCTCAAGGCGAACGCGGTCGCGATCGCGCGGCTCGCGCGGCTCGATCTGGCCGAAGGCGACGGCCCAGCTGAGGGCGCAGCGCAGGTGGTGGTCGACGAAGCAACCTATGTCCTACCGCTCCAAGGGGTGATCGATCTCGACGCTGAGAAGGCGCGCTTGTCCAAGGCAATCGCGGCGGCTGAGAAGGAACGCGATAGCCTCGCCGGACGCCTCGGCAACCCGGCCTTCGTCGAGAAGGCGAAACCCGAAGCGGTCGAGAAGGCGCGGGCCGACCATGCCGAGAAGGCCCAGGAAGCAGAGCAGCTGAGTGCGGCACTAGCCCGCCTCGGTTGATCCTGCATGGCGAAAGCGCAGCGTGACCTGATCAACGGGCCGATCGGCCGCACGCTGTTGTTGTTCGCGATGCCGACGCTCGGCGCTAACATCCTCCAGTCGCTCAACGTCTCAATCAACATGGTGTGGATCGGCCGTTTTCTGGGCGAAGGCGCGCTGGCTGCCTCGTCCAACGCCTCCAACATTACCTTCCTGTCTTTTTCCGTTTTCTTTGGTTTCGGCATGGCGGCGTCGGTACTGGTCGGCCAGCATATCGGCCGGAAGGACGTTGATGGCGCGCGGCGCGCGGTGGGGGCGGCAGCGACGCTGTTCCTGCTGATCTCGATGGCTGTAATGGCGCTGGGAATCGGATTGGCCGACTGGCTGCTCCACCTGATGGGCACGCCTGCCGCTGCGCTGCCGGCGGCATCCGCCTATCTGAAGGCCATGTTGGTGGTCGTACCATTCAGCGCGCTCGCCGCCTTGCTGATGATGTCGCTGCGCGGGGCGGGCGATGCGATGACGCCCTTATGGTTCATGATCGTCGCTATTGTCGTCGATGCGGGCCTCAATCCCTTCCTCATCATCGGGATCGGGCCGTTCCCGGCGCTGGGCATCGTCGGGTCGGCGGTGGCGACCTTGATGTCCAGCATGGTTTCGCTCGGCGGCATGTTGTTTGTCGTCTATCGCCGTGACCTGCCGATCCGGCTGCGCGGGCCGGAATGGCGCTATCTTCTTCCCGAACCCGCGCTGCTCCGTCTCATCCTCGCCAAAGGCTCGCTCATGGGGCTGCAGATGCTCGTCATGACGCTGTCGGGGTTGGTGATGGTCGGACTGGTCAACCATGGCGGCGTCTATGCAGCCGCAGCCTATGGCGTGACCTTCCAACTGTGGAACTATGTCCAGATGCCCGCGATGGCGGTGGGGGCAGCGGTCACCGCGATGACGGCGCAGAATATCGGTGCGGGCCGCTGGGACCGGGTCCGCTCGATCGTCAGTGCCGGGATACTCTACAATCTGCTGATGACCGGCGCCGCGATCGCATTGGTGACGCTGTTCGATCGGACGCTGCTCGGACTGTTCCTCGGTAGCCACAGCCCCGCCATTCCCATCGCCGAGAAAATGCACCTGTTGGCGGGATGGAGCCTGTTGTTCGCGGGTATGACGATCATCATGTTCGCCGCGATCCGCGCCAATGGCGTGGTCTCGGGGCCGCTGATCATCATGATCATCTGCCTGTTCGGCGTCAGGCTCGGTTTCGCGACCCTCGCCCAGCGGCAACTCGGCTTCGACGCGCTGTGGTGGGCCTTCCCGTTCAGCTCGATCGTCAACTTGCTGCTGACGTGGGGCTATTATGCGCGCGGAGGGTGGAGAAAGGTGGTGCTTGCCGACCAGGCCAAAGCCGCCGAACATCAGGCTGGCGGACGGCCTCCTGCGCGGTGACTTTCGGTTCTAGTCTTCGAGGCGGGGGGCCATCACGCTGATCGCCTTGGGCGCGACCTTCGCGGTGAAGGGGGTCTTCGCCAGCACCTCGCCGTCGATCGAGATCTTCAGCGGCGGCACCGTCTCCACCCGGATCTCGCGCCCGCGATATTCGACCGTGGTGTCCTTGCGCGCGCGCAGCCGCAAATAGCTGGTGAACCAGCTCCAGCCGAGCTGCGCCGGCGAACGTCCCACCACCACCTGGACCACGATCTCGCCGCTTTGGGGATCGGCCTCGTCGATCAGCTCGACCCCGCCATGATAGGGGCCGTTGGCAATGCGCACCTCGAGCGCGTCGACCTCTTCGCGCACCCCGTCATGGGTGACGATCAGCTTGAACGACCTGAATTTCATCGATTGATAGGCGGCCCATATCAGATAGCCCAGCCGTCCCAGCGTCTTCTTGAGCACCGGCGGGATTCTGCCGCCGATCTTGGTCGACAGACCAATCGCGGCGCAGTTGCAGTAATAATCGTCGTCGATCATGCCCAGATCGATTCGGCGAGGCTTTCCCTCGGCGATGACCTTGATCGCACCGTCGAGATCGAGCGGAATCTCCAGCGATCGTGCGAAGCTGTTGGCGGTGCCCAGTGGCAGGACCGCGAAGACGGTGTCGGTTCCGACCAGCATATCGACCGCGCAGGACAGCGATCCGTCGCCGCCGCCGATGATCAGCATCGGTGGCTTGCGCTTCATGGCCGCCGCGACATGGTTGTCGAGGGTCCCCGGCTCATCAATGGCGATAGCGTCGATCAGCCCGACGCCCGCAGCCCGCAATCCTTCGCGGGCGGCATCGAACTGTTTCCGGCCCTGGCGCGACAGGGCGTTGACGATCAGGACGGCGGAGCGCGGCGTAATATCATCCATATCTGCACCGAACGTCCGAAGACCGTTTCGGATGCAAATCGGTCGAGCTTTTTATGCCTGTCCGCCTTGGCGGGGCGACAGGCTGCCGATAAGGCCGGGGAAGTTGTCCGCCAGCGTCCCGCTCCTGCACAGCGCCATCCGTAGCTCTTCATCGCTCAATGGGGTCACGAACCGGCATCCGGCGCGGTTGCCCGCGATCCAGCGGACATCGACCTCACGCTGGCCGATCAGAGGAACCTCGACCGTGGCGCGGTTGCCCGCGGTCAGAGGGCCCATTCCGCTGACCGCCAGCCCTTTGCAGGAGATATCGGTAACGATGATGTCCGAGATTTGCCCATTCGTCGCCGCGCTGCTGTCGATGGCGAGGTGCAGCCCTTGCCGCATCCGGGTGGCCATGCTGACGCTGTGCCGCGGCTCGCCGCGCTCGTCGGCCGCAGAGCAGCAGATTGCCGCGGTCCGCCGCTGATATCCTAATCGTTGATGTAACATGACGAACTCCTTCATTTCCTGGAGGGTTTTTGGACAGGTTGCTCAGCTGGCCAGAGCCAGCACGATCGCGGCCGTAGCGGGCGCGGCCTGGTTCGAGCGGATCATCAGGCTCCGGGGCGCGGCGTCGCGTGCCACGGCGTCGATGGCGATGCCGGCATCGCGGCCGAAGCGCAGGCCATAGTTGAAGCAATGATCGGGATCATAGCTGGGGTTCAGCGCCTCCGGATCGCACATCGACCCCAGATGCAGGCCGAGCACCGCCCCCGAGCGGCGGTCATAATAGAGACCGCCTGAGGAACCGGGGCTCGAATTGGCCGAGGTCGAGAAAAGGCGGGCGCTGTTGGAGATGTGCATGCCTTCGAGTTCGTAATGTGCGTCGAGGACCGGGAAACGCCGTGCTTCGCCGCGGGTGATGCGGGCCCGCTGATTGTCGATGACTCCCGTCTGAAAGGCGACCAGCTGGACATCGGGCCTGATGGCAGCGTTGACGCTGACTGCGGGGATTTTCGATACTCGCACCGGCTTCGCCAGCTTGAGCACGGCATAATCTCTAGCGCTGTCGCCGCGCATCCGCCGGTCCGCCCATGGCGAGACGGCATATCGGATATTGGCGATCTCGCGGATGCTCTGGTCCCGATTGAACAGGACGAAGATGCAGTTCGCCGGATCGCGTTCGATCGAGCGGTCACCGCGCCAGCCCTGCTCGAAGAAGACATGTGCGGCGGTCATCACGGTGTCGACCGATCCGACGACCCATCCGGTCGCATGAAAGGACAGGCCTCGCGATCCCGGCTGAAGGCATTCGATGCGGCCGAGGCCCTGGAACCGGTCTTCTTCCGCGGGCGACAGGAAGGCGGCTGCCTGGTTGCGATCGTCGGCACCCAGCACCATGGCGGGTGCGCTCGCGGGGGCCAGGAACTGCGCCGCCAGCAGCGCGAGCAGGAGGATGCGGGGAAGGATGCGCAGCGCACCTCCCGAAGGGACCGATTTCGTCATGATGATATCCGCAGGCTGGGTTTTCGGACGTGCGCCGAAGCGCCGAGGGGAGGGCGGCCGTCAACCGCTGGCGGGCACTCTCAACCGCCGTCGCCGCACCGCCAGCGCAATCTCATATTCCGCGCCGTCAACGTGCGGATGCTGCTCCTGGACGAGCCGAAGGAAGGCGGTGGCTGTTTCCAGCAACACCTGTTCCAAGCGTTGGGTCAGATCGATGTCGTTTGGCATATCGGCCTCCTCGACGAACGCATCCGTTTCCCAATGCAGATGCTGGATTAAGAAAAGTAATAATTTCTCAATATTCCCGATCTCTTGTTTGAGATTGGATTGTGATGATAATAAACACCACCGTAACCATCGGCCGCAACAGTCTAATAGTTCTACGTGAATATACGTTCTCAAACGTTTGCAAGTTAGACAGAGGTGGAACGTTATTGGCGAGGTGCTGCGACTTTCGTGTGAAAGCCTGCGAGAATCAGTAGGGATTTGTTAACCCGGAAAAGTTGGCGCGCTGATCTTGTGTCTCCTCTCTCGAGAGCGTGACTTTGCACCCAGGGCCGCCAGCGGCTAAGGACCGCGCATGACTCGGCCCGCCTTTCCCGCGCTCCGCCTGCGCCGCACCCGCCGCCACGGCTGGACCCGCGCCATGTTCGCCGAACATGTGCTGACTCCATCCGACCTGATCTGGCCGCTGTTCATCGCCAATGGCGAGGCGGTGGAGCCGATCTCTGCCTTGCCCGGGGTGTCGCGCTGGCCGCTGGCGCAACTGGCGGATCGCGCGCGCGAGGCGAAGGCGGCTGGCATTCCCTGTCTTGCGCTGTTTCCCAACACGCCGCGCGACCTCCGCAGCGACGACGGGCGTGAGGCGCTCAATCCCGACAATCTGATGTGCCGGGCGATCCGCACGATCAAGGACGCGGTATCCGACATCGGCCTGCTCACCGATGTCGCGCTCGATCCCTATACGAGCCATGGCCATGACGGGCTGGTCGACGCCGGCGGGCATGTTCTGAACGATCCGACCAGCGAGGTGCTGGTCGCGCAGGCGCTGGTCCAGGCCGAGGCGGGCAGCGATATCGTTGCCCCGTCGGACATGATGGACGGGCGGGTCGGCGCGATCCGCGCCGCGCTGGAGGCGGGCGGGCATGTCGATGTCCAGATCATGGCTTATGCCGCCAAATATGCCTCGGCTTTCTATGGCCCGTTCCGCGACGCGGTCGACACGCGCGGCCTGCTGAAGGGCGACAAGAAGGGCTATCAGATGAACCCGGCCAACGCACAGGAGGCGCTGCGCGAAGTGGCGCTGGACCTGGCCGAGGGCGCGGACAGCGTCATGGTCAAGCCGGGGCTGCCCTATCTCGATATCGTCCGGCTGGTGAAGGAGCGGTTCGAGGTGCCGGTGTTCGCTTATCAGGTGTCCGGCGAATATGCGATGATCGAACATGCGGTCGCCGCGGGCGCGGCGGACCGCGACGCGATGGTGATGGAGACGCTGATGGCGTTCAAGCGCGCGGGCGCGTCGGGCGTGCTGACCTATCATGCGCTGCATGCAGCGCGCCTGATGGGCGCATGATCGAGACCGAAAGGCTATTGCTGCGCGGATGGATCGACGCCGACAAGGCGCCTTTCCATGCGATGTGCAACGATCCGGCGGTGATGGAATATCTCGGCCCGCCGATGAGCCGCGAGGATGTCGATGCGGCGACGGCGCGGCAGAACGGTTTGCTTGCGGAAGCCGGCTATTGTTTCTGGGCGGTCGAGCGCAAGGCGGATCGCGCCTTCCTGGGTTTTTGCGGACTGAAGCCGGGCCCGGCGGGCACCCCGATCGAAGGGCGCATCGAGATTGGCTGGCGGCTCGCCGCGGATCATTGGGGCAGGGGCTATGCGCGCGAGGCGGCCGCAGCGAGCCTAACCTGGGGCTGGGCGAACACGCCCGCGGACAGCGTCTGGGCCATCACGGTGACGGGCAACAGCCGCAGCTGGGGGCTGATGGAGCGCCTGGGCATGACCAGACGGCACGAACTCGACTTCGATCATCCGCAACCCGGGCTCGATGAGCGGCTGAAGCGGCATCTAACTTATAGCATCGACCGGCCGGCCGGGACCTGACGGGCTGGTCGGGCAGGGGCGTTGCTAGCCTGGTCCGGCGCGCCTATCTTGATTGCAACAAGATCGAGGTTCCTCCCCATGTCTAGCTATGAAGACCGTCTGAAGGCGCTCCGCGAAGAGTTGGCGCGCCGCAAGCTCGATGGTTTCGTCGTCCCGCTGACCGACGAGCATATGAGCGAATATGTCGGCGGCTATGCGCAGCGCCTGGCCTGGCTCACAGGCTTCCAGGGCTCTGCCGGTTCGGCGGTGGTGCTGCCAGCCGAGGCAGCGATCTTCGTCGACGGCCGCTACACCTTGCAGGTGCGTGAGCAGGTCGACGGCAGGCATTGGAGCTACCAGTCGGTGCCGCAGACGAGCACCGCCGAATGGCTGGAGGCGCATGCCCCCGATGGCGGGCGGATCGGCTATGATCCCTGGCTCCACACACGCAGTTGGGTCAGTGCTGCGCAGAAGGCGCTGGCGAGCAAGGGCGCCGAGCTGGTCGCAGTCGACACCAATCCGGTCGACGCGATCTGGCCCGACCGGCCAGCGCCATCGACGGCGCGGCTGGTGGTCCAGCCTGACGAACTGACCGGCAAGAGCTCTGCCGCCAAACGCGCCGACGTGGCCGACTGGCTGACGGCGAAGAAGGCCGATTCGGCGGTGCTCTCGGCGCTGGATTCGATCGCCTGGACGTTCAACGTCCGCGGCCAGGATGTCGACCGGACCCCGGTCGCGCTGGCCTATGCCATCGTCCATGCCGATGCGACCGCCGATCTCTATGTCGCCCCGGACAAGATCGACGACAATGTCGCCAAGCATCTCGGCAATGGCGTACGGCTGCACCCGCGCGCGGCGTTTGAACCTGCATTGAAGGCGATGGCCGGCAAGACCGTCGCGGTCGACCCCGAACGCGCGGTCGCCGCGATCTTCGAGGCGTTGGCTGGCGGTGGCGCGACGCTGGTCGAGACGCGCGACCCCGTCGTACTGCCCAAGGCGATCAAGAACGCGGTCGAAATCGCCGGGCACAAGGCGGCGCAGGCGCGCGATGGCGCCGCGCTCAGCCGCTTCCTCCACTGGCTGTCGGTCGAGGCGCCGAAGGGCGGTCTCGACGAACTGACGGCGTCGGACAAGCTTCAGGCGTTTCGCGCCGAGACCGGGCTGCTTAAGGATTTGTCGTTCGACACGATCTCGGGCGCGGGGCCCAATGGTGCGGTCGTCCATTACCGCGCAAGCGAGGAGACCAACCGCAGGCTGGAGCCGGGTTCGCTTTATCTGGTCGATTCGGGCGGCCAATATCAGGACGGCACGACCGACGTGACGCGTACCGTCGCGGTGGGCGAGCCCATAGCGGAAATGCGGGATCGCTATACGCGGGTGCTGAAAGGCCATGTCGCGATCGCGCGCGCCGTATTTCCGAAGGGCACCCGCGGCGGGCAGCTCGACATTCTCGCGCGGCAATATCTGTGGGCGGCTGGGCTCGATTATGCGCATGGCACCGGCCATGGCGTCGGCGCCTATCTCTCGGTCCATGAAGGGCCGCAGCGTATCGCCACCTTCGGTGGCGGCGACGAGCCGCTTCAGGCGGGGATGATCCTCTCGAACGAGCCCGGCTATTACAAGACCGGCGAATATGGGATCCGGATCGAGAATCTGATCCTGACAGTCGAGTGCGATATTGCGGGGGCCGAGAAGGACATGCTGGGCTTCGAGACGCTGACTTTCGCTCCCTATGAGCGTGCTTTGATCGATGTCGCCATGCTCGATGCGGGCGAGATCGCGTGGATCGACGCCTATCATGCGCGGGTACGCGAGATCGTCGGTCCGCAGCTGTCGGGGGAGGCGGCTGGCTGGCTCGACAGGGCTACCGCGCCGCTGCTTGAAAGCGTCACCGCACCGGCATAAAAATCCCCTGTCCGTACGCGGCGAGTCGGTGCCGCGACGGGTTGGGCCGTTCTGCCCATGTTGCGAGGCACAGGGGATTGGGCTGACGAGCGAATGAAGCCGTGGCGCCGTATGACCGCTCGTCTTCTGGTCGCGCCGATGGCCTGGCTGGCTGTCGGCGGAGCATCCCCCTTGTGGACGCCGCAAGACGTCAACGATCGCCTGTTGGCGGCGCATAATGCCGAGCGTATCCGGCTGGGCATTCCGCCGCTCAAGTGGAGCGACAAGCTCGCGAGGCAATCGCGCGAATGGGCGCAGCAACTCACCCTGATCGATGGGTTGGAGCACAGCGATACCGCCGACTACACCGACCCGACCGATGGCGAAGAGGGGGAGAATCTCTGGCGCGGCACCAAGGGCTATTACACGCCCGAGCAGATGGTGAACCTGTGGGTCGACGAGCGGAAGATTTTCGTCAACGGCCCCTTTCCGCGCAACAGCACCACCGGGCAATGGCGCGATGTCGGCCACTATACGCAGCTCGTCTGGCGATCGACGACCGAAGTGGGGTGCGCCATCGCGGCCAGCGCGGAAGACGAGGTGCTGGTCTGCCGCTATCTGGAGGGTGGCAATGTGATCGGCGAAAAGCCCTACTGATCCGGTTTTTCAGGTGCGGCCGGCGAATCAGCCGCGGCGCGCGCCTGGGCCTTGCGGCGATGCAGATTCGCGCGCAGGGCCTCGGCCAGGCGGGCGGCACGATCATTGCTGCCTGCGGGGCCGGATTTTCCGTTTGGCTGGGCGTCCGCCTTCTTCATGAGGCGAGCGATAGCCATATCGCAATACAATCGGCAAGCCGCCTTGACGGCGGGCGCGGCATTGTCCATAGGCCCCGACACCGCCGGGACGAACATCCCGGTTGCCCGCAAATTGCAGGCAATGCTGCCGTAGCTCAGTGGTAGAGCGCATCCTTGGTAAGGCTGAGGTCGTGAGTTCAATCCTCACCGGCAGCACCACCCCCAATTGAGGTGAGTGGATCTTAGAGATGGACGCGTGCGTCTTCTCGAAAATACCGCGCTTGGAGGATTTTTCTGCCTCAGTAGGGAAGCCGGGGACAGAGCCCGCTCACCTTGCTGAGTTGCTCTCGAAGCGGCCAGCAGCCGAGACAGGGGGCTACCTCAGCGCCGTAGCGTGCTCAGCCGCAATAGTTTCAGAGTCGGTTTGATGACGTTGGGCCGAAACATTTCAAACGCCGCCTAATGTTACCCGGACGGTGAGCCATAGCGTCATCGACACGACCGAGGTCGACATCGCATTGCAGCCTCACTGGATCGCGTTGTGGTCTAGCATCATATGGCGGCGCTCCCGCCTCTCGAGCGCGGGACGAGTGCCAATGTTAATGATGCGAAATCCTCAAAATAGCCTAACGCAAATCGTTCGCCTTTGGCCGTTGATCTCAAGATACCAGATGTCGCGTACGATGATCTGGTCGATACGGGCGTTTTTGATTGTTGTTCTGATTGCGGTATCTTCCTCTGTTCTTCACGCCGGAGTTGCGGTGAGCGACGGGCGACTGGCTTACCGCCAACAGTGCGCCAGTTGTCATGGCGCGGACCTCCAAGGTGGCTTTGGACCGGCGCTCAAAGGCGCGGCCTTCGCTGCCAAGTGGAAAGATCCTGCGGCGCTACGTTCGTTCATCGTCGCCAATATGCCACCCGGCAATCCCGATGCGCTTTCCGGGGCCGCCGCGGGTGCGGTCACCTCGTTGCTCCTGGGTGAAGCGGGAGAAAACTTAACACGGCCGACCGGTGCGGCTCCCAGCAAGGATTCGCAGCCTACGCCGGCATCCGCCAGTGCGAATGAGGGGGGCGGCATCCTGCACTCGTCGTCGAATTACGACGGGCCTTACCTCGCTGCCTTGGCCGCCCGCCAAAAGCGGCTGGCCGCGATGACTCCGGTCACTGACGCGATGCTTGCGGATCCGCCCATCGGCGACTGGCTGCATTGGCGGCGCACCTACGACGGACACGGCTTCAGTCCGCTCAAATCCATTGGCCGTCAGAACGTCGGCAAGCTTCAACTGGCCTGGAGCCTTGCGCTGCGCACGGGCACTAATGGAATAAATCCGCTCGCCCATGACGGTGTTCTGTTCGTCAACAGCAGCGGGACGGTATCTGCGTTCGACGCCCGAACCGGCGATGTGCTGTGGCAGTTCAGCCGCGAAGCCGTCGCGTCGATCATGGGGCCGCCGATCACGCAGCCGCGCGGCATGGCGCTCCATGGTGACAAGCTGTTCGTCCCCACTCTGGACAATCACCTGATCGCGCTCGACGTGCGGACAGGGAAGCCGGTCTGGGACCACCTCATCGATCCCAGCGCAGGCTCGTTGCGGGTCACCGGCGCGCCGCTGGTGGTACGCGGCAAGGTCGTTGTCGGCATGTCGGGCTGCGCCGGCAATGGCGAGCCGAAAGGGTGTTTCATCGCCGCGTTCGATGCGCAGACCGGCGAGGAGGCATGGCGTTTCTATACCATCGCCCGCCCCGGCGAACCGGGGGGCGACACATGGAATGGAGCGCCGATGGAGCGCCGTTTCGGCGCGTCTCTCTGGACGGGAGGGACTTATGATCCCGTCACCAACCTGCTGTTCTTCGGGACGGGACAGACCTATCAGATCACGCCGCTGATGGAGGAGCGGGGCAACGGCGGATCGCGTGACGCGCTATATACCGACACTACGCTCGCGCTCGATCCCGATACAGGCCGGCTCGTCTGGCATTATCAGCATATGGCCCGCGATGTGTGGGATATGGACTGGGCCTTCGAACGTCAGATCGTCGATATCCGGACTGCCACGGGGCCGCAGCACGCCCTCATCACCATCGGCAAATTGGGAATTCTCGATGCCTTGGAAGCGCAAAGCGGCCGGTATCTCTTCTCGATAGACATGGGCTACCAGAACCTAGTCAAGTCCATCGACCCGGACACGGGCAGAAAGATCACCGATCCCGCGCTGGAGCCGCGCACCGATCGGCCGATCACGGTCTGCCCCTTTGCAACGGGCGTCCGGAACTGGCCGGCGACCTCCTATGACGCCGTCAGCCGCCGCCTCTACGTGCCTTTCGCAAACTCCTGCATGGATCTGATCTGGCAGAAGGGTGCCGATTTCGACATTTCCTATGGGGTAAAGCCGCCGGAAGGGGGTGACCGTAACTTCGGCGGCCTCGCGGCGATCGATCTTACAGGGCGCAAGACCATGTGGTCGGCGCGTCAGCGGGCGCCTGCTTCGGCCTCGGCCCTGGCGACCGCGGGTGGCGTGATCTTCCATGGCGGGCGCGATCGCATGTTCCGGGCGACGGACGCGGTCAGCGGCAAGCTGCTCTGGAGCACGGTGCTGGACGGCGTGCCGAGCTCGACGCCGATCAGCTTCCTTGCTGATGGTGTCCAATATGTCGCGGTGACGACGGGCGGCGGCAATCCCGACGAGGCAACGATGCGAACGTTGACCCCGGAGATCGAACCCGCGGGCCCGGGCGTCCGGCTCTGGCTCTTCCGCCTGCCTTCCCCGCGCTGACGCAGCCGGCGCTTTGCGCGTCGCGTGAACTGCCGAACGGTTTCCGGGCTGCCGAGCCCCCTCAGGAGTGAATATGTCTGCCATCGTCAATCGCCGGGACATCGATTTTATACTATATGAATTGCTCGGCCTGGACAGCATGCTGGAGACGCCACGCTACGCCGGCTACGATCGGGCGTCGATCGAAGCCGTGTTGGATATGGCGCAGCAGATCGCCGAGGAGAAGTTTCTCCCTCACGCCGCCACGGTCGATGCTAGTGAGCCACAAATCGTCGAGGGCCGGGTGGAAATGATCGCTGAAGTCGGCGAGGCGCTGCGCGCCTATGCCGACGCCGGCCTGTTCGGGGCGGGCTTCGATGAGGCGATCGGTGGCATGCAGTTGCCGGCCGTCGTTCAGATGATGGCCAACGGCATGTTCTCCTCGGCCAATATCGGCGTGACCAACTATGCGCTGCTGACCCAAGCCGCGGCCAACATGCTGAATGTCTTCGGCTCGGACGAGCAGCGGCGCCGTTACCTGCCTGCCATGCTGGAGGGGCGATGGTTCGGTACGATGTGCTTGTCCGAGCCGCAGGCCGGTTCGTCGCTTGCCGACATCCGGACCCGCGCCGAACCGCTGGCGGATGGCAACTACCGGATTACCGGCAGCAAGATGTGGATATCCGGCGGCGACCACCAGCTCAGCGAGAACATCGTCCACATGGTGCTCGCCAAGATCGCGGGCGGGCCTGCCGGTGTGAAGGGTATTTCGCTGTTCATCGTACCCCGCCAGCGCATCGCGGCGGACGGCACAGCCGGCGCACCGAACGACGTCGCCCTTGCCGGTCTCAATCATAAAATGGGGCATCGCGGGACGACCAATTGCCTGCTCAATTTCGGCGAGAATGGCGATTGTCTCGGTGAACTCGTGGGGGAGCCGCACCAAGGGCTGAAATATATGTTTCACATGATGAACGAAGCCCGGATCGGTGTCGGACATGGCGCGGTCATGTCGGCGCTCGCCGCCTATCTCTATTCGACAGATTATGCCCGTAATCGTCTCCAGGGCCGCCATCCGCGTGACAAGGATCCCCTCTCGCCCCAGATGCCGATCATCGAACATGCCGATGTGCGCCGCATGCTATTGGCGCAGAAGGCGGCCGTCGAAGGCGGTCTGGCCCTGGTCGCCTATGGTGCCTGGCTGGTAGATCGGCAGAAGGTCGTAACTTGTTCCGAGGAGCGTCAAGCGACGGCGCGTCTGCTGGATCTGCTCACGCCTGTCATAAAGTCCTGGCCCTCCGAACATTGCCTGGAAGCGAACAAGCTCGCGATCCAGGTTCTCGGCGGCTATGGCTATACCCGCGATTATCCGGTCGAACGGCTCTATCGCGACAATCGGCTGAACCACATCCACGAAGGCACTTTCGCGATCCAGGGGATCGACCTGCTGGGCCGCAAGGTCCGCCTCGAGGACGGTGTGGCGCTCAAAGAGTTGATCGACCGCGTAACGGCCACGATCGATCGTGTGATGCCGCTGCCCGATCTCGCCGAACATGCCACGCGGTTGGGCGAAGCGCTGGCCAAGCTTCGCGCTGCGACGCAGGTATCGCGGGAATGCGACGATCTCAATCTTGGGCTCGCCAATGCGACCCTTTATCTCGATGCGTTCGGCACGATCGTTGTCGCGTGGCTATGGCTATGGCAGGCCGAACTTGCCCTCCAAGCTCTCGCCACAGCTGATCGGCCAGCCGGGGAACGCGACTTCTATCAGGGCAAGTTAGCCGCGTGCCGATATTTTTTCCGATATGTGTTGCCGCATGCGTCGGTCCAGCTCGATCCGGTGCTGCAGCTCGAGAATGTCTGTCTAAGCACGAGCCCGGATCAGTTGGTCGGGCACTAGGGCGTATCGACATTCAGCTCATACCGGCCTGCAAATGGCAGTTTCCCGTGCTTCCGGTGCTCACGTACATTTGAGTACGCTGCGCTCCGGGTCACAGAAAACTACCATTTTCGGCTCGATCTGAACTGAATGTCGATCCGCCCTAGTTTCGGAGTCTGGGCGAAACAAAGAAGGAAAAGTCGGAGATGACCGTGAATGCGGCCAGCGGCCTCAACATCGGCACCCTGTTCGGCGTGGCGGGCAAAACCGTCATCGTCACCGGGGGAGGCCGCGGCATCGGGAAAATGATCGCCGAAGGTTTCGTGCGCAATGGCGCCCGCGTCTATATCTCGTCGCGTAGCGCAAGCGATTGCGAAACGACGGCGCAGGAACTCGGTGCGTTCGGTACATGTATCGCCCTGCCTTGCGACCTGTCGACGCTGGCCGGAACCCAGCAGCTTGCCGACCATTACGGCGCGCACGAAACGGCATTGGACATATTGATCAACAATGCTGGCGCGACGTGGGGAAGTCCGCTCGACGATTTTCCCGAAAGCGGCTGGGACAAGACGATGAACCTCAATCTGAAGGGCGTCTTCTTTTTGACCCAGCATCTCCTGGGCCCGTTGCGGGCTGCGGCGGCCGCGTCCGGAGATGCGCGCATCATAAATATCGCTTCGGTCGATGCGCTGCGGCCTTCCCCCATGGACAATTTCGCCTATGGCGCTTCCAAGGCGGGCTGCCTGATGCTCACGCGCCAACTCGCGAAGCGGCTTGCCGCGGAAAACATCCTGGTCAACGCGATCGCGCCCGGCCCGTTCAAGACGAAGATGATGGCGGCGTTCCTGGCCGACGAAGACGCCGAATTGATCCGTGCCAATCCGCTCCGCCGATCCGGTAGCCCCGGCGATATCGCGGGCACGGCTATTTTTCTGGGATCGGCGGCGTCGGCATATATGACCGGTGCGGTCTTGCCCTGCGACGGCGGGATGGCTGAAATCGCCTGATTATATTGCGAGGGAAATCGCCACCCCATTGATGTCGTGCCCGGTCCTCGTCCCGGCCAGCGTCATGCCTCTAACATCGTCACATCCTGAATGCACAGATGCAGCAGGCCGGAAGGAGAGAGCATGCGGCACCATTTTCGCAACTGGAGCGTCACGCTCGGTCTCGCAACGGCGATGGTCGGTGCCTCGGCTACCCGGATCGATTCCGCAGGCAGGGAGATGCCGGCTGCGCTTTTGGCGGATGGAGGCAACTGGCCGTCCGGCGGCCGCGATTATTCGGAGCAGCATTACAGCCCGTTAAAGCAGATTGATCGGTCGACAATCGGCCGTCTCGGTCTCGCCTGGTCTCTCGACCTCGATGGTGAACATTCGCTGGAAGCAACGCCGCTAGCGATCGACGGCACCTTGTATTTCAGCGGCCAGAGCTCGACCATATATGCCGTCGATGCCGCCACCGGGCGTCAGCTGTGGAAATATGACCCGGAGGTCGGGAAGGCCGATCCAGCGCGGTTGCGCTATATCTTTCCCGTCAACCGCGGCGTTGCCTATGCGGAGGGCCGGGTCTTCGTCGGCACGCTCGACGGACGCCTCGTTGCCGTCGATGCCCATAGCGGTAAGCCGCTATGGTCGACCTTGACGATCGAGCCGACGTCGAAGCGGACGATAACCGGGGCGCCGCGCGTCTTTGGCAACAAGGTTCTGATCGGCAATGGCGGCGGAGATTATGGGGAGCGCGGCTATGTGACCGCCTATGACATCCATAGCGGCAAACAGCTCTGGCGCTTCTACACCGCGCCCGGCCGACCCGAGGACAATGCGGGTGATCCAGCCATGGAAATGGCGGCAAAAACCTGGTCAGGCCAATATTGGCTGACCGGGACGGGCGGCACCGTCTGGAATGCATTCACCTACGATCCCGAACTCGATCGCGTTTATGTCGGCACCGGCAATTCCGGACCCTATAATCCGGCGAAGCGCAGTCCGGGCAACGGCGATAATCTCTTCCTAGTGTCGATCGTCGCGCTCGATGCGCAGACCGGACGCTACATCTGGCACTATCAGCTCAACCCTCGTGAGGCCTGGGACTATAAAGCCACCGCTGATATCCAGATCGCCGATCTCGACATCGACGGTCGCCGCCGCAAGGTACTTATGCAGGCGCCCACCAACGGCTTTTTCTACGTCATCGACCGCGAAACCGGAAAGCTGATCTCAGCGGAGAAGTTCGGCAAGGTGACCTGGGCGGACCGGATCGACCTGAAGACGGGACGCCCGGTGGAGCGGCCCAATATTCGTTATGAGCATGGCCCGGTGACGATCTGGCCGGGCCCGTGGGGTGCGCATAATTGGCAGGCGATGGCGTTCAGCCCGCAGACCGGTCTCGCTTATATTCCGGCCATGCAGATCGGTGGCCGCTATGCTGCCGATCCGAACTCCTCGCTGGGCGGGACTTTGCTGTCCCCGGCGTTCGATGGCCCCCGGGACGGGAAGGGCGAATTGCTCGCTTGGGATCCGGTGCGGCAGCGACCGCGCTGGACCGTCCCGATCGACTCGATGTGGAACGGCGGCGTATTGGCGACGGCTGGCGGGTTGGTTTTTCAGGGGCACGAAGACGGCTCCCTGAACGGTTATGATGCCGCGACAGGCAAGTCGCTGTGGCGGTTCGACGCCGGGCTCGGGATCATTGCGGCGCCGATCAGCTATCTGGTCAATGGCCGCCAATATGTCTCGATTCTGGTGGGCCATGGCGGCTCGTCGTCGATGGGGTCGGATTTCATCAAGGGCGGCTGGAAATATGGCGCGCAGCCACGCCGGCTGCTGACCTTCGCGATCGACGGACAGGCGCGCCTTCCCGCGACTGCGCCGAGGGACATGTCGCTCCAGCCGCTCGACAATCCGCGGCTCGTCATTGCCGATCAGTCGGCCGAAAGGGGGCGCGGGCTCTATCTGTCGAAAAATTGCGTGATCTGCCACGGGATCGATGTCGTCTCGACGGGCTCGCCTGGGCCTGATTTGCGGGAGTCGCCGATCGCGCTCGATCGGTCCAGCCTGGCCAGTCTGCTGCGCGGCGGGTTCCTCGCCTCCAAGGGGATGCCCAAATATGCGGAACTGAGCGATCAGGAGATCGACGATCTTTTCATGTTCATCCGAAAACGCGCACGTGAATCCCACACCGCTGCCGGGGTGCTTAAGAATTCTCGCAGTGGTTCTTGATCGTTTCCTTGAAGAAAACAGTATTCGCACGAAAAGGCGTCATTAATATTTTAGTTTAAATTGGTTTGATCTGTATTTTGCCAAAATATAATTTTGGCTGTTTAAAATATACGAAAGATGGGGAGTATTGATATGTATAAGCCGGTTATAAAAGTATCGCGCGCGCTCGTCTTGTCTGCGTCGATGCTTGCAGCTTCGAGTGCTCTGGCGCAGGCAGCCTCTGCTGAGGGAGAGGCGGCGGACGGCGGCCTGGCGGAGATCGTGGTCACCGCCAACAAACGCGCCGAACCTCTCAATCGCGTCGGCTTGACCGTTACGGCGGTGAGTGCAAATGATCTGCAGAAGCAGGGTGTGGCCGGGATCAGCGACCTTACTCGCGTGATACCTTCGCTCAGCTTCGCCACGACCAACGCGAATACGCCGGTATATTCGCTACGCGGCGTCGGCTATTATGATGACTCGCTGGGCGCGACGCCTGCGGTTGCCGTCTATGTGGACGAGGTGGCCTATCCGGTTTCGGTCCTGACCAGCCAGGTCGTTCTCGACCTTGAACGCGTCGAGGTTCTCAAGGGGCCGCAGGGGACGCTGTTCGGGCAGAGTTCCACCGGCGGTGCGATCAACTTCATCGCCGCTAAGCCGACTGCGAAGCAGTCCTACGGGCTGGATCTCAGCTATGGTCGCTTCAACACGATCGAAGGCAGCGGTTTCGTAAGCGGCCCTCTGTCTGACACGCTGGGCTATCGTATCGCGGTGCGTGCCGTCCATGGCGACGATTGGCAGCGCAGTTATACCCGCGATGATAGTCTCGGCAAAAGCCGGGTATTGGCGGGCCGCGCCAGCCTTGCCTGGGAACCCTCGGCGAGCGCTCGGTTCCTGCTGACCGCAAGCGGCCACATCAACAAGTCTGACCCGCAGGCGCCCCAGTTCATCTTCCTCCTGAACCAGGTACCTGGCAACTATCCGCTGCTCGACAATATTCCCACCGCTCCCCGCAGCAACCGCGCCGCCGATTGGAGCCCGGAGCGCCGGCCACGCGGCGACGACAAGCAATATGCAGTATCGCTGCGCGGCGATGTCGATGTCCTGCCGACCGTCAAATTGACGTCGATCACGAACTTTGCGCATTTTACCCGCGATCAACAGACTGACGCCGACGGCATCGTGCCGTTGAACTTCTCATCGAACACCATCGGCAAAGTCAAAAGCTTCTCCCAGGAAGTTCGTGCGTCGAGCACAAACCTCGACAATCTCCGCTGGGTTGTCGGAGCGAATTACGAGCGGACATCCGTGCGCGAGAGAAGCCTGCTCGATACGCGTGACGCCTCATTCATCCTGACCACGGGCCTGTGGGAAACGAACGGGTATGGAACCAATCAGAAGTCCAGGTCCTACGCGGCATTCGGCAATGTCGAGTTCGACGTCACCGATCAGCTGACCGTGAAGGGCGGCATTCGATATTCGAACGTTCGGCGCAACGCCAACAGTTGTACGCAGGATACGGATGCACGGCATACTCTCTCCGCATTCTTCACCGACTTGTCCAACACGCTGCGCGCCGGTCAGGGGCTGGGGGCGATCACGCCGCTGCCGCCGTTCGCCTGCGTGTCGCTGGACAACGTCACCCAGGACGCCCAGGGCCGCATTCTCTACACGCCCGGCCGCTTCAGCGGGGTGCTCAAGGAGCATAATTTCCCATGGCGGGTTGGCGTGGATTTCAAGGCGACGCCGGATCTGCTGCTCTATTTCAACGTGTCGAAAGGCTATAAGAGCGGTGCATTCACCACCGTCTCGGCAGCCACCTTCTCGCAGCTGGCGCCCATCACTCAGGAATCGCTGCTGGATTATGAGGGCGGCTTCAAATTGCAGATGTTTAATAGGCGGCTCAACCTGACGGGCGCTGCCTTCTACTATAAGTATAATGACAAGCAGCTGCGCTCCAAAGTGATCGATCCAGTCTTCAACCTGCTGGATTCATTGCGGAATGTGCCCAAATCGTCGATCCGCGGCGCGGAACTCAACGTCACTGCGGCGCCGGTTCGCGGCCTGACCTTCGGCACGTCGGTTACCTATCTCGATAGCCGGATCGACGAGTTCACCGGCTTCAACGGCTTTTCGCAGCTCGTCGATTTCGAAGGCACCCGGATACCGTTCGCGCCAAAATATTCGGTGACCTCGAATATCGATTATCGCTGGCCGGTCACCGACGCCTTCGAGGTCAATGTCGGCGGCAACTTCACCTATAACTCGGCGACGAATTCGACGGTAGGCAATGACGCATTTTCCCGGATTGGTGCTTACCGGACGGTCGACGTTCGAATGGGGTTGCATAACGTCGATCGGAATTGGTCGGTGACCCTCTGGGGCAAGAACATCTTCAACGAATATTATTGGACGAATGCAAACGCGGTTTCGGATACCCGCGTACGCTACGCTGCGCGTCCCGCTACTTACGGGATCTCGTTCAGCATTCGAAATTGAGGCCAGGACCCTCACTCCGGCGGATGCCGGGGTGAGGGGGTTTACCACCTCCGGCCTGCAGGAAAGTGTCATCGCTGCTCCGATGCCGGCGGTCTAGATTTGCCAAGAGAGAGGATTCCCAATGACGAGCATGTCCTCCGGCCGCCAGGCCGCGACCGCGATCGGCGAAGTGAAGCAGCATCTTTCGGGGCTTGCCGAGAAGGCCGGCTCGTTTCCCGATATGGTTTCGGCCACCCGCTATGTGATGGGAAACTATAGCGAAACGGGCGCGAACCGTGTTTTCGACTGTCGCGTTCAGCCGGTCGCATTCGAAGGCTTTTCGGGAGAATGGGTGATCCCCGCCGATGCGGACGAAGGCCTTCGCGGCGTCTATATCCACGGCGGCGGCTGGATTGCGGGTTCACCGGACACGCACCGGCATCTCGTCCATATGCTTGCGGCTGCGACGCGGCGGCCGATCTTGTTGATCGATTATCGTCTAGCACCCGAACATCGCTTTCCGCAGGGGCTCAACGACTGCGTCGAGGCGTTCGAATTTGTGCTGAAACACGGGCCTTCGGGCGCGGCGGATGCGCGCAGCGTGGCGCTGTTCGGCGACTCGGCGGGAGGCAACCTCGTCGCTGCCGTGGCCGCCGACATGATAATGCGGGGCGGCACGGTTCCCAGCGCGCTTGTCATGATGTCGCCCGCGCTCGACTTTCGTCCCTATCCCGAGCCGAGCGAGGGCATCGACGACGGGATCTGTTCCGAAGCCGGGTTTACCGCGCTCGCCGACCTCTACCTGCAGGGCGATGCGACGATACACGATCCGCGCGTTTCTCCCTCCGCGGCGTCCGATGACATTCTCGCCCGCTTTCCGCCCAGCCTGTTGCAGACGACTTCGGTCGAATATCTGCGCGATCAGAGCGTCAAGTTCGCCGGGCGGCTGTGGGCCAACGGTGTGTCAGCTCATCTGAGTGTCCAGCCGGACCTCCCGCACGCCTTCCACCTTTTTCCCCAGGAATTGGCAAACACCCGTTTCGCCATCGCGGAGATCGCGCATTTCCTGGAGGTATCGGACCAGAATTGAAATGATCAGCCCGGCATCGGAAACATAGGAGCGGAACCATGAAGATGAAACTTGGTGTTGTGAACGTTGTTTCGGCATCGATCCTCGATAAATGGGGTTATCTCGCGTTGCAGGAGAAAAATCTGCGGCGCGTGATGGGAAATGACGTCGAGATTGTGTACGAAAGCGGGAATAACTGTATCGAAGAGACCAGCATAGAATTGCTGTTCAATCCCTTCTTCACGTTCCTGGATGGCAAAGTCCTGCTTGAGAAGCTCTACAAGCTCCAGGAATCCGGCTGCGATGGCGTCATAATTTCCTGCTCGCTGGACCCGGTGCTGGCGGAAGCACGCTCATTGCTGAAGATTCCGGTCGTGGGCGCGGTCGAGGCTTGCGTATATTCGGCTTGCATGGCCGGGCCGAAATTCGGCTTCCTCGTCCATCGCGACCGCCGCTGCAAGGAGATGACCGAGGACGCCGTATGGCGCTATGGCCTTCAGGGGCGGATGTCGCCGTCCGTCTATGGCTCCGAGCGTTATGACGAGCTGGTCCTCGATGCGTTCAAGAATCCTGAGCTGGTGCGCGAAGAGATCGTCAACGGATGCAAGGAAGTGCTGGAGCAAGGCGCGCATTCCGTGATCCTGGGAAGCACGTCGCTCGCAAACCTTGCGACCGCATGCGGCATCTCGAGCATTCCCGGCTATGATGCGCCGGTGTTCGACCCGATCTGCGTGGGCGCGAAGATGATCGAGTACCGCGTAGGTCTCCAGCGTTCGCTCGGCATCCCCCCTACGAGCCACGCAGGAACGTATCGGCCATTCCCCGAGGCGCACCGGAAAGAGGCGATGTCGGTCTTCGAGTTCGCCAACTGAACATGCGGACATAGCGTCGTCCCAAACGGCGCAGGAAGGTAGGATGGCTCGTCAGGCCCGCCGCGTCGTAGGGCGCGGCGGGCCTGGGTCGTGTCTGGGAGCTTGGCAGGTAGACGCTACGCGGAAGGGGCGTCGATCGGATGCGAGCGGCGGCACCGGTGAACAGGTGTTTTCAGGCAAGCTTTTGATGCATCAACGGATGGCTATCGGACTGCAAACTCAGCAACGTTTCCAGGAATTCCTGGCGGGCTACGATCCGGTCATCGGGAAACCCGCCCGTCGAAAGCGCACGGATCTCGCGGCCGAGAAGCTGGGCGAGGGCAATCAACGCATTGCCTGGCCGCGCGAGCGCTCCGATCTTCCCCAGCAGTTCGCGGACGTCGTCGATCCGCCTCGTGATCATGTCCGCTACCTCCGGCCTCAGTTCCGGCTTGCGGGCGGCGTCCACCCAGATTGCGAACGCGGCGAGCGCCAGGCGCGCACCCTCCGTCGTCTCCGCCTCGAAAATATCGGCCATGATATCAGCTATGGCGGCTGGTTCATGGGCGACTGAGCCTATCCGCTCCCTGACATGCTGATAATGTGCGGCGGCCTGTCCCATCAACCGTCGCTGGGCTGCTGTCTGCAAGGCGGACAAGGTGCCGAAATGATAGGTTGTCGTCGGAACGGTCAGGCCGACGCGGGCGGCGATCGCGCTGTACGACAGCGGCGCATCCCCCTCCATGAGCAGCTCAAGTGCGGCTTCGACGATGCGATCACGCGTTTCACGAGACTTGTTCGTGACGCGCGTAAGATCGCCCGGGAGGCGCGCGACTTCGCCTTGCACCATATCGCCAGCGCGCGGTGACAGCCTTTCGTTTCGCTCCATCAGCGCCTCCATCTCATCGGCGGAGAGGCCCAGTGGCACGGTTATGAAGAGCAGGCCCATGACGACGTCGACTGCGGGCCCGATCTTCAAGCTGCCCGGCGGATGACCCAGCTCGGCGGCCAGTTCCGTCCAGGCCGTATCCATGGCTTCCAGCCAGCCCCGCGCGATTGCATGACCTTTCGGATGGCGGGCGCAATCGAGCATGATCTCGAACCAGGCGAGCGTGTCACGGCCATGGCGGCCGGCAGCATTTTTGAGCAGCTTGACGACGAGCGCGGGTAGAGTCTCGATGCCCAGCCTGCCCTCGCGATGCCGTTCGGCGGCGCGGATGAAAGCGTTGATATAGGCATCCAGAAGCCGCGCGGTCGCGTCGTTGATCATCTCGAACTTGCCGGCGTAATAATAGGTCGTTGCAGCCAAGGATACGCCAGCCAAGTCCGCGACACGGCGATGGGTCAGGGCGGCTTGTCCTTCGCTCGCGAGCAGGCCGATGACGGCTTGCGCAATGCGAGCAAGCGCATCCTCGGATCGCGTCTGCCGAGCGACCCGGACGGGACTGTACGAGCTACCGCCCTCCTTCTCATAGGACATGAGGCAAATTCCCAACTGAGCGGTTGAGCGAGTGATCGATCACAGACTCAGCGTCAAGGCCAAGCGCCGATAGCCTATAGGGTTTGCGGCCGTGCGGCCATGCCTGTCGCGCGGAAGAGGGAAGGGGTGCCACAGCATAATCATGTATTCCTTCATGTCTCGCCGCTCGTGTCGCGACCATCCAGAATGGCTCTCGCCGCCCTTGGTCATTGACGCCGCCGATTTTCTTAAATATGTACAACTTCAACGCACGTTGCCAACAACGGCAGCTCATTTGACGGTTTGTGGGAGGATGGACGTGACGGTATCGCTCAGCAGATCCTTTGCAGATGAACATGGCCCGATCGGCTTTCCTCGCGGCTTTCCTCTCGATCGCGAGCGGGATTTCGATGACCGTCGCATCCCCAGCCTGTCCCCAGGCCTGAGGCGGGACGCTTGCAGCGATCATCCGGTCGATGCGGACGGCATACCTCCAGCCAATATCCTGTCCCGCTATTATGCCGAAAATTTCTTCGGCGTACGGCTCGCCCATTCGTTGATGGAGCGGAGCGGGCTCGGCACCGAAGGAAATTTTCCAAACTATCTGACGACGATCGATTTTTGGAATCTCTGTCTGGATAACATCAAGCTGAACAACGACGAGGGGCAGGGATGCACACCCCAGCCGCTACCATTGTCGACCTGGGGAATGATCTTCTCGGCCGTCAATCAGATGGACACGATAGGCAGCGGATTGAAGCGGTTTGCTGATCTTGTCCCGTTGATTCCTTCTAATGTGTTGGTGAAGATCGGCCGCAGCCCCGAACGAGTGATGATACATTACTCTCGAGCCGGTGAAGCTTCCGAGCGTGGTGATCGATATCTGGAGATCATTGCTCTGGTTTTTCACTGCATATTGCTTTGGGGAAGCGCCGCGCCGATTGAGATAGACCAGCTTTCCTTGTCTTCGTTGTTGGACGATAGGGACGGTAGCCCGCTGGCCGGTCTGACCGACGATATCGATCGCCATGGGACCGGCTTGACGGTGTCTTACAGCAAGGCTGTGCTTGATCTTCCTCTGGGCGTGCGAAAATATCAGTCGCCACCGCATCATGAAACCACCACCTTCCTCGAACTCGCAGCCCGGATCCGGCAGCAAGGGGGGCGCCGTCAGTCGGCGACGGTCGAGAAATTGCGGCCACTTCTGTTACGCGGCCCCTTGTCACAACAGCAGGCGGCCGACCGGATGGGGATCAGCGTCGCCACGCTGCAGCGACGCCTTGCACGCTCCGGCACTAGTTTTCGCCTGATTTCGCAGGAGATGCGTTGCGAGAAGCTGCTTTCCCTGCTGCGCACGACCGCAAATCTCGATGACATCGCTTTCGACCTGGGCTTCTCGGACCGCCGAAGCCTCTGGCGAGCCTGTCAGCAATGGCTTGGTATGTCGCCAACCGAATATCGGAACGCTCATATGAGTTGATGAAGATGGCTTCCGGTGTTTTGAAATATGAGCGCGGGCGCGGCCGAGACCGTCGCCCGCGCCCGTGGAGATCGCGCAGCGGCTAGCCGATCTGCCGGCCCTGCTGCATCAATGCCTTCCGAGTTCGGCGCGACCGACGACCATATGGTGAACCTCGTCTGGACCGTCGGCGATCCGCAGGTGGCGAACGGTCGCATACATTTCCGTGAGCGGTGACCATTGGGACAGGCCGGCACCGCCATGGATCTGGATCGCCTGATCGATGATCTGGGCGGCGCGCTCCGGCACCATGGCCTTCACCATGCTGACCCAGATGCGCGCATCGCGACTGCCCATGACGTCCATCGCCTTTGCAGCTTTCAGGACCATCAGCATCATCGCCTCGATCTCGATCCGCGCACGGGCGATCACCTCCAGATTCTTGCCGAGCTTCGCGAGCGGACGGCCGAAAGCCTCACGCGAATTGCCCCGCTTGACCATGAGGTCCAGCGCCCGCTCGGTCTGACCGATGATGCGCATGCAATGATGGATGCGGCCGGGCCCGAGGCGAAGCTGCGAGATTTCGAGGCCGCGCCCTTCGCCGAGGAGGACGTTGCTTTTCGGGACGCGCACATTCTCGAAGCGGATGTGCATGTGGCCGTGGGGGGCGTCATCATGGCCGAACACCAGCATCGGCCCGACGATGGTCACTCCGGGAGTATCGATAGGTACCAAAATCTGCGAGTGCCGCCGATTGGCCTCTGGTCCGTCATTGCTGCGGACCATGCAGATCATGACCTTGCACCGGGGATCGCCCGCGCCGGAAATGTAGAATTTCTCGCCATTGATCACCCATTCGTCGCCGTCCAGTACCGCTGTGGTCGCAATGTTCTTGGCATCGGATGAGGCGACCGCCGGCTCGGTCATCGCATAGGCCGACCGGATTTCGCCGTTCAGCAGCGGCACCAGCCAGCGCTCTTTCTGTTCCGACGTGCCGACGCGTTCCAGCACCTCCATGTTGCCGGTATCGGGCGCCGAGCAGTTCAGCGTTTCGGATGCGAGCGGCGACTTGCCGAGTTCGGCGGCGATATAGGCGTAATCGAGGTTGCTCAGGCCCTCACCCGTCGAGGAATTGGGCAGGAAGAAATTCCAAAGCCCGGCCGCCTTCGCCTTCTGCTTGGCACCTTCCAGCAGTTCCAGCTGTCCGGGTGCATAGCTCCAGCGGTTCGCGCGACCCTCGCCCAGCCGAATGAATTCGGGGTAGATGGGGTCGACATTCTCTTCGATGTGCCGCTTCACCGCGTCGAATAAGGGGCGGACGCCCTCCGACATGCGCAGGTCGTTGAGCTCGGCTTCGTCGTTAGTCGCCATCGAATGTTCCTTTTTCTTATACAATCTGGTCAGAGGACCTCGAACAGCCCGGCCGCGCCCATGCCGCCGCCGACGCACATGGTGACGACCACGTACCGCGCTCCGCGCCGGCGCCCCTCGATCAGCGCATGGCCGACCATGCGGGCGCCCGACATGCCGTAGGGGTGACCGATGGAGATTGCGCCGCCGTTCACGTTCAGCCGCTCATCCGGGATGCCCAGGCGATCCTGGCAATAGAGCACCTGTACGGCGAATGCCTCGTTGAGCTCCCAGAGGCCGATATCGTCCGCCTTGAGCCCGAACCGGTCGAGCAGCTTCGGCACCGCGAACACCGGGCCGATGCCCATCTCGTCCGGCTTGGTGCCGGCGACCGCCATGCCGACATAGCGGCCGAGGGGGGCGAGCCCGCGCTGCGCCGCGACCGCCGCTTCCATCACTACGCAGGCCGAGGCGCCGTCCGATAGCTGGCTCGCATTGCCGGCGGTGATGACGCCGCCTTCCACGACTGTCCGTAACCCGGCGAGACCCTGCGCGCTGGTGTCGGCGCGCGGCCCTTCGTCGCGGGTGAGCGTCACCTCGCGCTCGGAGGTCGCGCCGGTGGCCTTGTCGGTCACCGACTGGATCGCGGTGACCGGCACGATTTCGTCATCGAAGGCGCCGCGCGTGATCGCGTCCGCAGTGCGCTGCTGCGAGCGGAGACCATAGGCGTCCTGCCGCTCACGCCCGATGCCGTAGCGCTCGGCGACGATTTCCGCCGTCTGGAGCATCGGCATGTACATGTCCGGCACCATTTCGATCAGTTCGGGATCGGGATCGATCCGGAGCGCGTCCGTCTGGACGGTGGAGATCGATTCGACGCCGCCAGCCAGGACCACGTCCATGCGGTCGACGATCACCTGCTTGGCGGCGGTGGCGATCGCCATCAATCCCGATGCGCATTGGCGGTCGATCGACATGCCGGAAACGGTGATCGGCAGACCGGCACGCAGGGGCGCGTGGCGGCCGATCATCGCCTGGCCGCCTTGCTGCAGGGCCGCTCCGAACACGGTATCCTCGATCTCCTGCGGATCGATACCGGCGCGCTCGACGGCCGCGCGGATCGCGTGGGCGGCAAGCGTTGGTGCCGGAGTGACGTTGAAGGCACCCCGGAACGCCTTTCCGATCGGCGTGCGGGCGGTGGAAACGATAACGGCGTCGCGCATGGGAAAGCTCCGGTGAATCGAAGAGGGAGGTGAGAGCTGTGCTCAGGCGTTGAAGCGCTCGCCAGCAGCGGCCTTTTTCTCCAACAGGGATGAGATGCGGAGGCCGTCGATCTTGTCCGCATGGCGGCGCAGACCCGCGACGACGGTGTCGAGGCCAACCGTGTCCGCCCAGAACATCGGTCCGCCGGTATAGGCCGGCCAGCCGTAACCATTCAGCCAGACGATATCGATGTCCGACGCGCGCTGGGCCATGCCTTCTTCGAGGATCAGGGAGCCCTCGTTGACGAGCGGGTACAGCAATCGTTCCAGAATCTCGTCCCTGCCGATGCTGCGCTGGGGAATGTTGTGGGCGGTGGCGAAGTCGCGGATCACTTTGCCGACGACGTCGGAAGGCGTGCGTTTCCGGCTTGCGTCATAGTCGTAATAGCCCGCACCGCTCTTCTGACCGAGCCGGCCCATCTCGCACAATATCTCGCGGACCGTGCTGCTTGCCGTTTTTTCGGGGTCCCAGCCGATGTCCATCCCGGCAAGGTCCGTCATCTGGAACGGCCCCATCGGAAAACCGAAGTCGAGGAGGACCTGGTCGACCTCGGCCGGGCTCGCCCCCTCCAGTACCAGCGCATCGGCCTGATCCTGCCGCGGCACGAGCATGCGATTGCCGATGAAGCCGTGGCATACGCCGGAGACGACCGCGACCTTCCCGATCTTCTTTGCAAGCGCCATGGCGGTGACGAGGACCTGGTCGGCCGTCTTTTCGCCGCGGACGACCTCCAGCAGCTTCATGACATTGGCGGGTGAGAAGAAGTGCAGGCCGATGACGTTTTCGGGGCGGCTGGTGATGGCCGCGATCTCATCGACGTTCAGGAACGAGGTGTTGGTCGCCAGGATCGCGTCCTTTTTGATCGTGGCGTCGAGGCGGCGGAAGACATCCTTCTTGATCGCCATCAGCTCGAATACGGCCTCGATGACCAGATCGCAGTTGGCGAGGTCTTCGAGATTCAGCGTCGGCGTGAGTAGGCGCATGGCCCGCTCGACATCGTCGGGCGTCATCCGCCCCTTGGCGGCAGTCGCCTCGTAATTCCGGCGGATGGTGGCCACGCCGCGATCGAGCGCCGCCTGCTCGCGCTCCAGGATCGTGACCGGAACGCCCGCCGACAGGAAATTCATGGCGATGCCGCCGCCCATCGTGCCTGCGCCAAGGATACCGACCGAGCCGATCGCGGCCGGTGTCGTGCCCGCGGCTACGCCGTCCACTTTGGCGGCTGCCCGCTCGGCAAAGAAGACGTGACGGAGGGCGCGGGACTGATCACCGGCAAGAAGCCGGTGGAACAGTTCGCCTTCACGCGCCATGCCGTCAGCAAAGGATAGTTCCGACGCGGCAGTGAGTGCTTCGAAAGCGGCTTCGGGGGCCTCGAATCCCGCGAGTTTGCGCGCGTTCTTCGTCCGATATTCGGTGATCGCCTGCGCATCGTTCTGGCCCAGCCGGTCGCGGCGCTCGCTGGACACCGGTCGAGGCTTTCCGATTATCTCCTGGGCGAGGGCCAGAGCATCCGCGGCCAGCGTGGTCTCGCCGGCCAGGCGGTCGACCAGGCCGATCGCCTGTGCCTTGGCGGCGCCTACAGGGCTGCCGGTCACCACGATCGGTGTGGCCGCTTCGACACCTACGACGCGCGGCAGCCGCTGCGTGCCGCCCGCGCCCGGGATAATGCCGAGCTTCACTTCCGGCAGGCCGAGGCGCGCCGAGGGGACGGCGATCCGATAGTGGCAGGCGAGCGCGACCTCGAGCCCGCCGCCGAGTGCGGTGCCATGGATCGCGGCCACGACCGGCTTCGCACAGGCCTCGATCCGGTCGCATACGGTCGGCAGGCTCGGTTCGGCGAGGGGTTTGCCGAATTCCGTGATGTCGGCACCAGCGAAGAAGGTGCGTCCGGCGGCGATGATGATCACCGCCTTGACGGCATCGTCCCCCTCGGCCTCGGCAATCGCATCGATCAAACCTTGGCGAACGGCGGCGCCCAGCGCATTGACCGGGGGGGAATCGGCGGTGACGATAAGGACATCACCCTCGCGACGGGTGGTGATCACGGACATAAAGGCTCCTTGGATGGCGGCTGCCGCATCATGCGGCGGCAAGCGCGACGAAACGGGCAAGGTGATGGTCGGCATCGCCATGCTCCTGCCCGATCTGGATCAGGCGTTTCGCATGGAGCGACGACGGGAATTCCCAGGTCATGGCGATGCCGCCATGGATCTGGATCGATTCTTCCGCGACGCGGGTCCCGGTGGTGCCGATCGTGTATTTTGCGGCCGAAACCACCCGCGCCGCGTCACGCCGACCGGCATCGATGGCGGCGGCTGCGTTGATGGCGGCGGAGCGCGCCTGCTCGATGTCGATCGCCAGATCCGCCATGCGGTGCTGCAAGACCTGGAAACTTCCGATTGCCCGGCCGAATTGCGTGCGGATGCGCATATAGTCGAGGGTCGCGTCACGCAGATGATCCATGATACCGACCGCTTCCCAGCAGAGCGCCACGGTGCCGATCATCAGCGTGCGGGCGATGGCGCTTGCGCCGTCTTTCGGGCCGACCAGCCGTGCAGGTGTATTGTCCAGCACAAGCTCGCCGCCGCGTCCACCGTCGATCATCGGATAGCCGCGGATCGACACGCCCTCGCTTGCCGGATCGACGAGAAAGCTCGCGAGGCCGGTGGGGCCGATGGATGTGACGACAATATGGTCGGCCTGCTCGATGCCGCGAACGGGGCCTTTGTGTCCGGTGAGGCGCCAGCCCGCACCATCGGGCACCGCGGTGGTCAGCACAGTATCCGGATCGTGGCGTAGCGCGGCCTCCTGATGTGCGAAGGCGAATAGCTCCGTGCCAGTGACCAGTGCCTCGGGCACATCATCTCCCATCGCCGTGCCGGCCATCAGCGTCCCAAGGAACGGTTCGATCGCAACCGCGCGTCCGATCTGCTCGAACACCACGGCGACATCGAAGGCGCTGCCGCCAAAGCCGCCGCGCGTGGGATCGAAGAAGGCGCCGATCACGCCAAGCTCGGCCAGCGCCGACCAGTGCGTGCGATCTCCGGCGTCGCGATCGTAGCGCTTACCGAGATAGCCGCCGAGGCTGTCCGCAAGAAGACGTTGTTCTTCGGAAAGGTCGAAGTTCATCGCCGGGGCAACTCCAGTGCTGCGCTCGCTATAATCTCGCGCTGGACCTCGTTGGACCCCGCATAGATCGTGAGCTTACGGTGATTGAGATAATCGGGCATTGCCGCAGCCGCGTAATCGGGACCGACCGGCTCGCCGTTGAAGCCTTCCTCCAGGGCATCGAGACGGAAGGGCGCCGCATAGGGACCCGCCGCCTCGCGGACGAGGGCGGTAATCTGCTGGCGGACCTCCGTGCCCCGGATCTTCAGCATGGCACTGTCGGCCATCGAGGCTGCGCTGCTATCGGAACGTATGAGCATGCGCAGGTTCGTCGTGGTAAGGTTGGCGAGTTCGATCTCGACGCGCGCAAGGCGGGCGGCAAACAGCGGGTCCTGCGACAGCGGCTTACCCGCCTTGGTCTCCGTGGCGACGATCGCTTTCAGTCGCGCGAGAGCGGCGGTCGATTCCCCGATCAGGGCGGTGCCGGTCCGCTCATGGGCGAGCAGATATTTGGCATAGGTCCAGCCGGCATTCTCCTCACCAACCAGATTGTCGGCCGGCACGCGGACATCGGTGAAGAAGACCTCGTTCACCTCATGCTCGCCGTCGAGCAGGATGATCGGGCGTAGCTCCACGCCGGGCGTGTCCATGTCGATGGCGAGAAACGAAATGCCTTCCTGCTTCTTGGCGGCGGGATCGGTGCGGACGAGACAGAAGATCTTGTTGGCGAAGTGGCCGAAGGTGGTCCAGGTCTTCTGTCCATTGACGATATAGTCATCGCCATCGCGAACCGCCGTCGTTCGCAGCCCGGCAAGGTCGGAGCCTGCGCCGGGCTCCGAGAATCCCTGACACCACCAGTCCGATCCGTCGAGGATACGGGGCAGCCAGCGCTCCTTCTGCGCCTGGGTGCCATAGCGGAGTACGACGGCTGCGAACATCGAGACGCCGAAGGCCACGACACGCGGTGCGTGGGCGGCGGCCGCTTCCACCTCGAAGATGTAGCGCTGGATAACGCTCCAGCCGGTGCCGCCCCATTCGGCCGGCCAGCTGACGGCCAGCCAGCCGCGGCGATTCAGGATCGAATGCCATTCTTCATAGTCGGCTTTGGTCAGCCGCTTCAGATCGCGCACCTTGTCCGACAGGCGCTTCGGCAATTCCGCCTTGAGAAAGGCGCGGACCTCGTCGCGGAATTGCAGTTCGGAAGGTGAGAGTTCTAGATTCATCGGAATGTCCACTGGTCTGCTGTTGCAGTCGCGGAGGGCGGCCTGCGCTTCAAGGACGGGATCGCTCGATCGGGGGGTAACGACTTCGTGCAGCCGGACGGCCTATGGCGAGGCCGGTACCTCGTCGTCGGCTTTCCGGCCGGAATTCGCGGCCCGCCTATCAGCCTTTTACGCCTGAAAGGCTGCGGCATATGCGGCGTTTGCGGGGGATCCTGCGGCCCGCGCGATCTGCAGGCCGATCGCGAAGCTGGTGGTCGCGACCCGATTGGCTTCCGTGGGTTGCGCCGCCTGCTCAGGCGGATACGGCGCGCGCCGCGTTCGCGCTGCGCTGGTTCCGGCGATATTCGCTGGGCGAGACGCCGAGCCACTCCTGGCAGGTCCGCCAAAGGCTGCGCCGCTCCGACAGGCCGAGTTCCTCGGCGACGTCGTCAAAATGGATGTCGGTCGCCAGCAGCGACAGCAGCTTTTCACAGCGGACGTCGCGGGAGACCATCCGGAAACTCGTTCCCGCCTCCCGGAGCCGGCGCTGCAGTGTCGCGATGCTCATACCCAGCATCGGCGCTACTTCCTGGAGCGTCAGGGTGCGGGTCGCGATGAGGTCCCGCACCTTTGCCACGACCGGCGAAAGACCGTCACGGGCGCGGACGGGACGCGCCGTCAGGCATAGATCCTCGAACGCCTTTGTCTCGTTGCTCCAGTGCTGGTATTTGCGGACGCCGAGCGGCAGGTCCATATCATCACGGTCATAGACGATCGTCACGCCGCGGCCCTGGCGCGCCGTGCTGGCGGACAGGCCGGACAGAAGGCTGCCATCCGCCTCATCGAGATTGGCTGACAGCCGGATCTGGACAGGCTCCAGCTGATGATCCGTCACCCAGAGTAATACGCAGTGGAAGACCAGCGCAATGAGCTCGACATAGCGCTCGAGCCTGGCGACTTCACTGGGCGCGACTGCGCTGGGCTCGACCATGTAGTTCAGGTGTACGCCGTTTCGACCGTAGCCGACGGTCACCGCCATGCCGGCGCAGACCGCCGGCACGAGTTCCGCGAACTGGCGCAATCCGTCCGAAAGGGTGTCCATCTGGTTGACGGCAGAAAAGATCATTTGCCACGTCGATTTGGCAATTGGGCGAGGCGTGCAGCCATGCCCCTCATCGCCGGACATGTTGATGTTCCGGAGGCAGAGCTGCCAAAAATCACGGTGCTTGACGAGCGCGGGTGGCGAACCGGCGTCGTCGGCAAGGCCGGCATCGCGCAGCAGCGCACGCGCCAAGGCCTTTCCAAAGAACGACTCTACATAGCGGATCGAGATCGTGTCGCCTGCGAAGGTTCTGAGCGAAGCCTCCTGCTCCTCATGCGTTCTCAAGCCGAAGTCGCCGCCGTGCAGCTCGCCAATTTGCAGAAAGGCCGGGGTGGCCTGGCCGGCGGACGTGCGCATCGCCGCGATCGTTGCACGATTATCCGTGAGCATCGGACTCTCCGTTCAGGGTCTTTCTCACACCTGATGTGTGACTCGCCTCGAAAGCTGTACGCTATTAAAAATTCTTCTTCGTGTAAAGGTCGTTTGGTCGCGCGAGAATTCATCCAAAAACAGCACGGTTTTTGAAAATGGGCGCGATATCTGCAGTGCTCTGAAAAGCTGAACTGAATCACAGATCGGGCAGGTGACGCATTTGGTGAAGAGGCCCTTGCTGGATCGGGTCATCGCCGCCGGCGGTGAAGGCGGCTACATCGCATGAAAGATTTGCAGCGGAGACTCGTTTGACCGGACCTCTTGAGGGGCGCAGCGCGCTGGTAACCGGCGCCGGATCGGGAATCGGTCGAGCGACCGCGCGATTGCTCGCGGCGCGGGGCGCGCGCGTGATCGCGGCGGACCGATCCGAGCGCGTCCTCGAAACGGCCTCGGATCACGGGGGCATCACGGCAATGATCGCGGATGCAGGTGACGAGCGAGACGTCGAAGCCATGGTCGCGCGCGGCGTCGCTCATCACGGCAGGCTCGACATCCTGGTCGCCAATGCGGGCGTGGACGGGGGCATCGGCGGCTTGTTCGAACAGGACGCCGCGACCTGGGAACAGGTATTGCGGGTCAATCTGATCGGCGCGTTCCTGGCGGTCAAGCATGGCGCCCGCGCGATGCTGGACGGTGGACATGCGGGTGCGATCGTCTGCACGGCATCGGTCGCCGGGCTGCGGTCGGGGGCGGGCGGGCCCGCTTACTCAGCGTCAAAGGCGGGGGTGATCAATCTCGTTACCGTTGCCGCCCAACAATTGTCAGGCTCGGGCATACGTGTGAACGCCGTCTGCCCCGGTCTGGTCGAGACCGGCATGACCCAGTTCATCTTCGATGCGGCGCGCGAGCGCGGGCGTGAGGACCGGGTCGGCCAGATTAATCCGCTACGGCGCGCGGCGCAGCCCGAGGAGCTTGCGCAGGTGATCGCCTTCCTCGCGTCGGACGAGGCGAGCTACGTGAATGGGCAGGCTGTGGCGGTGGACGGCGGTCTGTCGAGTTCGCTCCCTGTAAGCCGGCCACCCGTGATCGGCGAAACCCGATTCTAAATCCCGCTACCAAAGGATCAATCTTCATGGACGTCTCTTCACTCTTTCGCCTCGACGGGCGTGTGGCGCTCGTTACCGGCGGGTCGCGCGGAATAGGGCAGATGATCGCGGAGGGCTTTGTGGCCGCCGGTGCCACCGTCTACGTCACCAGCCGCAAGGCCGATGCATGCGAGGCGACTGCTGGAGCGCTTGGGCCTACTTGCCACGCATTGCCCGGTGACGTTTCGACGGTCGCGGGCGTGCAGGCGCTCGCCCGCGCGCTCGGCGAGCGCGAACAGCGGCTGGATATCCTGGTCAACAATGCCGGCGCCGCCTGGAACGCACCTTTGGCGGATTTCCCCGAGAGCGGGTGGGACAAGGTCATGTCCCTCAACGTCAAGACACCCTTCTTTCTTGTCCAGGCCTTGCTGCCGATGCTGAAGGCGGCCCGCCAGCCTGCGAAGGTCATCAATGTCGCATCCGTCGATGGACTGCGCCCAAATCCGTGGGGGGTGTACAGTTATCAGGCGTCGAAGGCGGCCTTGATCCATCTCACCAGGCGGCTCGCGGCGGAACTGATCGCCGACGGCATCGTCGTCACGGCATTGGCACCGGGCGCTTTCCCGAGTGAGATGAACCGCGCCGCGCGTGAGGACGCGGAGGCCGTCTCCAAGGCGATCCCGGCCGGGCGGGTCGGGAATGCCGAGGATATCGCGGCCGCCGCCATTTATCTGGCGTCGCGGGCCGGCGATTATGTCGTCGGGTCGACGCTGCCGGTCGATGGGGGTATCGTCAGCGCCGCCTATTCGGGTGCCGCCGATTAGGCGGCACCGTACAATGCGGCATGATCGGTAGCGTAACGCTCATACGAGTCTTTCAGCGTTGCCATGTTGAGCAGCATGGCAGCGACGACACGGTCGGTGCCGCTCGCAAAGAGGGTCGAGCGCACCCACATGCTCTCCGTCCGCCGGCTGCCGCTCAGGAACAAGACCTCGCGCGCGATTTCGTAAGGCTCGCTCACGAAAACGGGGCCATCGATCAGCCGGATCTCCTGATCCGCGAAGAGGCCGACCGCCGGCCCGCGCGCGCCCAGATCGACCTCGTCTATTCCATATTGCATGAGCACGCTGATCATCTCGAGCGGGACGATCGGCCGGCCCCATGGGGTGTCTGCACTGGAATACCAGCTGGAGGGCTCGGTGATACGCTGCAGCTTCTGGGTGAGGGAGAAGGGGTACATCGCGCCCATGATCTGATCCGGGTCCATGCGCGCCGGCCTCCGCTCCGTCCGCGTGCCGACCTTCACGTCCGCCAGGATCACCGGCTGCGCGAGCGGCTGCAGAGACGCCAATCGCTCCTCCAGCGCGGATTGCGGCTGGGAAGCGCCGGCCGCCGCCGTGCCGCGCAAAATCTCGGTGCCGTCAGCACGCTCCATCCAGATTTCTGCCGCCTTGGCCGGATCGGTCGGCCGGCGGAGAAAGGCCCGGACCTCCTCGCCCTCGAACACGGGCGCGCGATAGTGGGCCGAGATGCAGCCGGACGTCAGCCAGCGCTCGCCCCAGACCGCATAGCCGAGGGGAGCGAATTGGCTGAAGTGGGTCGGCCCTTCGATCGTGCCGCCTGCGAAGCCGAGCTTGCGGGCAGTCTCATCGTCGTGGATCGAGGAGTGCCCTTCATATTGCTGGACGGCCAGCATCTGAAGCGGGCGCCGCAACGGCCCGCGCAATAAGCCCTCCTGCTCTTCAATCATGCCGCCGAAGGCCACTGTCCTGTTGTCGGTCATGCCGATCCCCGTCGATTGTTTCATACCGTCATTGGCGATCGGGCCGACCCGGTGGAAGGACTGGGGAGCGCAACCCGATGGTCACAATTCGTGGCGCCTTCTGATCGTGAACGTTACCGCACCATTGCACGATATCGTCATCGTCCTGATCCTGCCTCGTCAGTAAGGCTTTGCCGCACAATCAGGAGCAAGACGTGCGAACGCGCATCACCGAGCTGTTCGGTATCGAACATCCGATCATCCAGGGCGGGATGCATTATGTCGGCCGGGCCGAACTGGCCTCGGCCGTGTCGGAGGCGGGCGGGCTCGGCATTCTTACCGCGCTGACGCAGCGCACGCCGGCCGATCTCGCCAAGGAGATCGCGCGGTGCCGGGGGATGACGACCAAGCCGTTCGGCGTGAACCTTACCTTCCTGCCATCCGTCAATCCGCCGGATTATCCGGGTTATATCCGCGAGATCATCGACGGTGGCGTCCGGATCGTCGAGACGGCGGGCAATAACCCGGTCGAATATCTGCCTGTCCTCAAGGAGGCGGGGATCAAGATCATTCACAAGTGTACGGCGGTCCGCCACGCGCTGAAAGCAGAAGCGATCGGTTGCGATGCGGTTAGCGTCGACGGCTTCGAATGTGGCGGGCACCCGGGCGAGGACGACGTCCCCGGGCTGATCCTGCTGCCGCGGGCAGCCGACCAGCTCACGATACCGTTCGTTGCCTCGGGCGGCATGGCGGATGGCCGGTCGCTGGTGGCGGCGCTGGCGCTGGGAGCCGACGGGATCAACATGGGGACCCGCTTCGTGGCGACGCAGGAAGCCCCCGTTCACGACAACGTCAAGCAAGCCATCGTCCGCGCGGGCGAGCGCGACACCAGTCTGATCATGCGGACACTCCGCAACACCGAGCGGGTCCTGCGTAACGCCGGGGTGGAACGCGTGCTGGAGCGTGAGCGTGAGCTCGGCGACACGATCACTTTCGCGGACATCGCGGATGACGTGGTCGGCATCTATCCCCGCGTGATGATCGACGGTGAGGTCGAGGCAGGCGCATGGAGCTGCGGCATGGTGGCGGGCCTGATCCATGACGTACCTTCGGTAGGCGCGCTGATCGACCGGATCATGACCGAAGCCGACGCGATCGTGCGCAGGCGGTTGTCGGCTCTGCTCTAATCTCCTTGGCGCGTCGGGCCGGTAAGTTACCGTCGCGAAGCGCCTTCCCGTTCTTCTTAAATATCCCTGGAAGTGACAATGACATCAGACTTTTCAGAACAGAAGCTGGGCGATTGGTTCCAGGCTAATCTATCCGACCATGGCACGATGACGGGTGTGACGAAGTTCCCTGGCGGACAATCCAACCCGACATATCGGGTCAGTACCACCGCTGGCGATCTCGTGCTGCGCCGCAAGCCTTTCGGCGACCTGCTCCCCTCGGCCCACGCGGTGCATCGGGAGCACCGGTTGATCGCGGCACTGCATCCGGTGGGATTTCCGGTGCCCAAACCTGTCGCCCTCTGTCGCGACGAGGCGGTGATCGGTGCCGAATTCTACCTCATGGAAGCGATCGAGGGGCGCACCTACTGGGACGGCATGTTGCCCGAGCAGACCCCGACGGAGCGACGGGCGATCTACGAGGCTGCGATAACGACGCTGGCGACACTGCATTCGATCGAACCTGAAGCCGTGGGGCTTGGCGATTTCGGCCGGGCCGGAAACTATTTCGGCCGGCAGGTCGATCGCTGGACCAAGCAGTATCGTGCAGCCCAGACAGAAACGATCGAGTCGGTCGAGAAGCTGATCGAGTGGCTCCCCCGGACTCTGCCCGAGCAGGGGCGGACCAGCATCGTCCATGGCGATTTCAGGATCGACAACATGCTGCTGGCACGCAAGTCGACGTCGGTTCTTGCCGTGATCGACTGGGAGCTTTCCACGATCGGCGATCCGCTTGCCGATCTCTCCTATTTTGCGATGGCCTGGACGATGTCGTCGGACGGGCATTCGTGGATCGGCGATGCGGACTTCACGACGTCCGGTATTCCTTCGCTCGAGGAAATCACGGCCATGTATTGCGAAAAGACGCGTCGGGCCGAGATTCCCAATCTCCACTGGTACTTCGCCTTCAACATGTTCCGTCTCGTCGGCATCATGCAGGGCGTGAAGCGCCGCATGCTGGACGGCAATGCGTCGAGCGCCAACGCCGAGGATGCGGTGGCCCGGCTGAAGCCCCTCGCCGAAGAGGCGTGGGTGCAGGCGCGCCGGGCGGGCGCCTGCTGACCCCGGAGATCAGCGCCCCCCGAAAACGGCGGGGCGCTTCTCCACGAACGCGGCGGCCGCCTCGCGGTGGTCGCTCGTGGTCGTGCAGGAAATGTGCAGAGCAGCTTCGATGTCGAGGCATTCCCCGGCAGGCGACGTCAGCGCGCGGTTCAGATTTTCCTTCATGAAGCCCAGCGCAATCGCCGGCCCCGAAGCAAGGCGCGTCGCCACTTCCAGAGTGGCATCCATCAGCTGATCGGGCTCATGCAGCCAATTCGCCATTCCGATGCGCAGCGCTTCCTCCGCAGTGACGCGATCGGACAGGTAGAAAAGCTCGCGGGCCTTGGCGCTGCCGAGCAGTTGCGACGCGAAGTAGGCGCCGCCGAAATCCCCCGGCAGGCCGACCTTGGCGAAGGCCGTCGTCAGGAAGGTCGTGCTAGCCATTGTGCGCAGATCGCACGCCATGGCCAGCGAAAAGCCGGCGCCGGCGGCGGGGCCGTTGATCGCGGCGATCGTGGGTTTCGGCATTTCGAACAATTTGCCCGAGGTGGCACGCTGATAGTGACGCTGGCGCGGCACCCAGGATGGACTGGTCTGATCCTCGCCCGCCACCGTCATCGCCTTCACGTCGCCGCCAGCGCAGAAAGCGCCTTCGGCTCCGGTCAGGACGATGCAGCCCACGTCGCGATCCACCTCGGCGCGTGCAAGCTGGTCTTCCAGAGCGTCGAGCATGGGAATGGACAGGGCGTTGCGCGCTGCCGGACGGTTCATCGTCAGAACGAGAACGCGTCCCTCGCGGCGCGCCAGAAGATCATCCGTACCTGTATCGATCGCAGTCAAGGCTCTTACCCCTAATGGTTACCATCATAAGGTGTAGAGCGGCGCCCGGTCATGCTGCGATGACCAGATCGGCCAAAGCGCGAGTAACAATCCGCATCATCGCTGATTTGTCCGGTTACCTGCGGAGTGTCGTACTCCGTCATTGCTGAACGGCATGTGGAGGTGGAAAGCAGGGAGGGGCCGTGCCTGCGGCCGCATTTATGGAGCCGGAATGAGCGAGCTACTCCAACGCAGTCTACTCAGCGCGTGGCGCGAACTTACCGCCCCCGGCGCGAAATACGAGACCCGGCGAATGGAGGCCTATGGCCGATCCGTCATCGGCTATGTCCGTGCGCCGGAAAATCTTGCACAGATATGGAATGACACGGCCGATCTCGGCGACCGCGACTATCTCGTGTTCGAAGACGAGCGGCTGACCTATGCGGAAGCGCATGACCGGGTGCGCGCTGTCGGCGCGTGGCTGGCCCGGCAGGGTGTGGGCAAAGGGGATCGCGTAGCGATCGCGATGCGCAACTATCCGGAATGGATGCTGATTCAGTGGGCCTGCACCGTGATGGGCGCGGTGGTCGTCGGCATGAACGCCTGGTGGGTGGCCGACGAAATGGCCTATGTCCTGAACGACGCGGCGCCGAAGGTGATCTTCTGCGATGCGGAAAGGCTGCAACGGCTCGCCGAATGTGCCGGGCTCGACTCCTCGCTTCAGGTCGTCGCGGTTCGGGCCGAGCCTCCGTCGGGTGCGCTTGCCTGGGACGAGGTCATTGCCGAGCAGGGCGAACTGCCACGTCCCCGGCTCCACCCGGAAGACGATGTGTGCATCTTCTACACCTCCGGCACGACCGGCTTTCCGAAGGGGGCGCAGCTCACCCATTTGAGCTGCGTCTCCGGGCTGATGAATCAGAATTTTTCGGGCGAGGTGCAGAACCGCGCAGCTGAGATCGCATTTGGGGCAGGGCGCTCCGTACAGCCGCCGGTCATCCCGGTTGCGCTGGTCACGACACCCCTGTTCCATGCCACTGCGAACAATACCCTGGCGCAGCCCGCGACCATGGCCGGTGGCAAGGTCGTTCTGATGCGCAAGTGGGATGCAACCGAGGCCGCGCGGCTGATCGAGGCGGAGCGCGTCAGCCATATGACAGGCGTGCCGCTGATAGTCCGTGAGCTGATCACCTCCGCAGCCGCGACCGAGCGAGATCTGGGCAGCCTGTTCATGCTGGGCGGCGGCGGCGCATCCTTTCCCCCTGACCTGGTCGACAAGGTGGACGCGTTTCCCGGCACCGCCTTTGCGGGCACGGGCTTCGGCATGACCGAGGCTAACGGTTCGATCACCATCATCTCACGCGAATTTTTCAGCGAGCGCCCGCGCAGCTGCGGAAAGGTTCTGCCCGGCTTCGAGATCAAGCTGATCGATACCTATGCCGATGCCGCCGGCCGTGAACTGGGCGAGGTGTGCGTCAAAGGCGCCAGCGTCATCAAGGGCTATCTCAATCGCCCGGAGGCAACTGCCGAGACCTTCGTCGACGGATGGCTGCATACCGGCGACATCGGCTATCTGGACGAGGATGGCTATCTCTACGTTGTCGATCGGAAGAAGGACATGGTGCTGCGCGGTGGCGAGAACGTGTTCTGCGCTGAGGTCGAGGCGGCATTTTTCCGTCATCCCGCCGTGGTCGAGGTCAGCGTCTTCGGAGTCGAGGACGAGCGGCTGGGCGAGGAGGTCGCGGCTGCGGTGATGTTGCGCCCCGATCAACCGGCGAGTGCCGCCGAGCTTCGCGAGAGCGCGGCGCGTTATCTCGCCGCCTATAAGGTGCCGCGCTGGATCTGGTTGCTCGACGAACCGCTGCCCCGCAACGCGAGTGGCAAGATCCTGCGGCGCGAGCTACGCACGACATTACGTCTGGAAGAAGCCGACTGACCGCGCGTCGGCGCGAGATCATTCCGGCAGCATCGGGTGCTGGCCCCGTAGCGCCGCGCCGATAGTCCGCTCGAATTCCTGTCTCGCGCATGCCATGTGGACGGTTGGCTTGCCGGTAGCCTGGATGCGCAGCCCGCGGCCGACGAACTGCGCCATGATGAGGATCGTGGCGCGTGAGGTATCGGGCGTTCCGAGCAGCGCGGCAAAGTCTGCCTCGAACGCAAGGACGATGTCGGCCACGGCGGCGCGCAAGCTTGAGCGACGCACCGCACTCAGCCACGCCTGATGCCCGGCCATATTAGCGGTTCCGTCCTCCAGGACGCTGCGGACATGTATGGTTGCGAGCAGGTCGCCAGCCGGAACATCGGCCCCGGCAGCGGCGATCAGCATCGCCTCATAGCGCTCCTTCATGCGGCGGAGGAGTTCGCTTTGCGCCAGGTCGGAAAGTTCGTCGATCCGCGCGAAGTGATAGGCGGGGGCCGCGTTGGTAAGGCCGGCCCGCCGTGCGACGGCACCATAGGTTACGGCCTGCGCATCGCCGGATTCCAGCAGCCTGACCGCCGCGTCCACGATCCGCGCACGCGCATCGCCCGATTTGCCGGGTTCGACGTTTGCGCTTTGCCGCGCTTCGATGTCGTTCCGGAGGTGTCCGCACACCGACGACAGCGGCTGGCCCTCTTCCAGCACGAGCGCGATCTGCTCCTCCGAGAGCTGGAGCGGCAGGGTGATGAACAATAGGCCGACCACGGTATCGATTGCGGGATTGACGAGCGCGGCGGCGTCGGGCGTACCGAACTCGGTGAGGAGTTCGCTCCAGATGTTTTCCATCCGGCTGAACCATTCTTTCGCCAGCGCATGCCCGCGCTCGTCGCGCGTGCAGTCTAGCATGATCTCCGACCAGGCCAGCGTTTCCGATCCATGCCGTCCTGCGGCGTTCTTCAGCAGCTTGATGACGAGCGCAGGCAAGTTGGCCACGACGGGCTCGCCCGCACGGTGCCGTTCCCTGGCGCGCACGAAGGCATTGACGTAGGCGTCGAGCAGGCGGGCCTGCGCGTCTGCGATCAGCGCGAATTTGCTCGAATAATAATAGGTCGTGGCAGCGACCGACACGCCGGCGACTTCGGCCACGCGCCGATGGGTGATTGCGCCCTGACCTTCGCTGGCGAGCAGCGAGATGACGGCCTTCGCGATCTTCGCGATGGCGTCCTCCGATCGTCCCTGTCGCGGGACGCGAGCTTCGGCCCGACGATGTCGACTGGTCAGGCCCACAGTTGTCACCTGAATCATGTGCGGTAGAGCCACGTCTGTGGGCCGATGCGGGCCATCGCGTCAAGCATAGTAACGTGCGATGCCGATGGTTTTCGACAGAAGATGGTTTGATGTGAAAGTTGACCTTTGTTTTGCCGCCGGGCGTCATCGCGCAACGTGGTCGGGTGCTTATAAGCGACAAAATAACCATAGATGGGGAGAATGTGATGCGCACGTCTTTGTGGCTGATCGGAGTTTCTATGACCACCTTGCTTGCCGGCGGGGTGCAGGCGCAGACTGCGGGCGGAACCGCCCCGGTCGCAGAGGAGCAGCCATCAGGTCTGGAGGATATCGTCGTCACGGCCTCCCGGCGATCGGAGTCGCTGCGTGATGTGCCGACTGCCGTTTCCGCTTATGGCGGAGATCGCCTGAAGGAACAGCAGATCGTCAATTTGACCGACGTCTCGTCGATCAGCCCCAACATTCAGATCTCGAGTTTCGCGACGAACGCCAATGTCGCCATTCGCGGCATCGGCAACTCGCAGGTCGGCGCCGGTGCCGATCCGGGCGTCGCCGTGCATGTCGATGGTGTGTATTTGGGGCAGGCCGGGCTGGCAGTGCTCACCTTCCTCGATGTCGACCGCGTCGAAGTGTTGCGCGGGCCCCAGGGCACCTTGTTCGGCCGCAACGCGACCGGCGGCGCCGTCAACCTCGTGCCGCGGACACCGACCACCCAGTTCGATGCAGGCGTAGACCTGGCGTTCGGCGTCGATCCGGAAATGATCCGGAGTTCGGCCTATGTCAGCGGACCGCTGTCGGACAGCGGCAAATTGCTGGGCCGGGTGGCTGTCTCGCAGGACTGGAACAAGGGCTATACGCGCAATGCCAACCCGGCGTTGAAGGGCGTGGGTGGGGCGAGCGCCGACATTCCCCGCCGTCTGGACGATCTCAACACCTCGGCCATTCGCGCCCAGCTCGAATGGCGGCCGAGCGATAGCTTCAAGGCTCGCCTGTCGGTCGAATATGATCGCGAGAACGACAACGGGCCGGCCGCCTTCATTCTCGGTACGCCTGATCCCAACCAGCAGCTTCCCATCTTCATCCAGGGCATGCCCACGGGAGATCCCAAGCACAGGATCGCCTACGCGAACGTCGGCCGTAAGGACCTCGATTCGACCATGGTCAACCTGATCACCGACACGACGATCGGCGGCGGCAGTCTGAAGACCACCTTGTCCTATGCGCACAGTAGCAACCTGACGATTCAGGATGGCGATGGCGCCTCCTTCGACTTCACGCACACCGGATATCGCGACGTCCAGCGGCAGTATTTCGGTGAAGTGTTGTACGCTTCGGACGCGAAGCTGCCCTTTACGTATGTTGTGGGCGCCAATTTCTTCGATGCTAGACAAACGCAGAACGTGTCCGTGCCCATCGCCGGCCTGGCCACGGGAGCGGACCTCAACAATGACGGCACCATAGACACGCTTTTCGACGGCTCACTGCTTCCGACCGGAGACCTGATCCCGGTGACGGTGAACCTGGGCGGAACGGTGAAGACGCGATCCTACGCCGCCTTCGCTCATGCCCAATATGAAGTGCTGCCGGGTGCAAAGGTCTTCGCCGGCGGCCGCTACTCGCACGACCGGAAGATCGCGATCGAGTATAACAACTTCTTCGGCGACGGTACGCAGCGGGCCGCATGGAGCCGCTTCACCTATGAAGTTGGTGCATCCTACGACATCAGCAACCGGATTACCGGCTATGTGAAATATGCGACCGGTTACAAGAGCGGCGGCTATGGCGTGGGATCGCGCGGACCTGCTGTCGATCCGGAAACGAACGCCAATTTGGAAGCCGGTCTCAAAGGATCCTATTTCGATGGCCGGCTGCAGGCGAACCTCGCTGCGTTTCATATGAAATATGACAATCTGCAGGTCAGTCAGGTGATCGGCACCGCATCGACGCTGTCTAACGCGGCAAAGGCGACCATCACCGGCCTGGAGGCGGAATTCGCGCTGCGCCCGGTGGAGCATCTGCGGATCGATCTGTCGGGCGCCTATACCGATGCGAAGTTCGACAAGTTCATCACACAGGATTCAGCGCGGCCGTATCTCGGTGTTCTGAACCTGGCCGGCAACCGTCTGCCCCAGGCTCCCGAATGGAGCGGCAGCGCCGGTATTTTCTACGATATCCCGATGTCTGACGGCACGTTGACGCCGTCTGCCCGCTATGACTGGAAATCGCGGATGTTCTTCAGCGAGTTCAACACCGATATTTCCTCGCAAAAGGCAGTCGGGCGGCTCGACCTGAACCTGCTCTACAAATCGGCGGACGGCCGGTGGACCGGATCAATCTTCGCGACCAACGTCACCAACGAGCAGATCAAGAACAACGTGCTGATCGTCTCCGGCGTGCTGGGCTCGCTCGCGGACGCGAACTACCGGCCAGGACGACAGGTCGGCATATCGTTCGGATACCGGTTCCGTTAAACAAAAGGCTGTTCGGTGGCCCGCCGACATGGCGGGTCCACCGGACGGGGTAGAGGATATCATGACCAAGTTGCTCGAAGATCCGCGGATCGATCCGCGCATTAAGAAGGTGTTTGGACGCTTCTCGCAGCCGGCCGCCACCGACCTGTCAAGCAGGGCGGAGGTGCTGGAGGTGATGTCCTCCGCCGATGCGCGGGCGGCTCTGGACATCGAAGCCGAGTTGTTTCGCTCGACCGCTACGGAGGACGCGGCACCCTCCCACGGCATCGTTTACGAGACCTTGGAGTTTACGTCCGAGCCGGATGGGAACCGGGTCAAGATTCAGCTGGTGCGGCCGGAAGGCGACCAAATACTGCCATGCGTCTACTATACGCACGGCGGCGGAATGGCCTATCTTTCGGCGTTCGACGAGAATTATCGCGCCTGGGGCAGGATCATGGCGGCACACGGCGTCGCGGTCGCCATGGTCGACTTTCGCAACTGCATGTTGCCGTCCTCCGCATCCGAAGTGGCACCTTTTCCAGCGGGCCTGAACGATTGCGTTTCGGGTGTCAGGTGGGTTGCCGCGAATGCCGAAAAACTGCGGATCGATGCGGGCCGAATCATCATCGCTGGCGACAGCGGTGGCGGCAATCTGGCGCTCGCCACGGCGATGAAGCTGAAACGGGATGGCGATGTCCACCTGATCCGTGGCGTGTACGCACTATGTCCCTATATCGCGGGACGCTGGCCTCATCCGGACCATCCCTCTTCGGTGGCCAATGAGGGCATCTTCATCAGCATCCAGAACAACCGTATTGCGCATGCCTACGGGATCGAAGCGTTCCACAACGAAGATCCGCTCGCCTGGCCGTCCTTTGCCAAGGCCGAGGATCTGCAGGGGCTGCCATTGACCGTGATCAGCGTGAACGAATGCGATCCACTGCTCGACGAGGGCGTGAGCTTCTATCGCAAATTATTGGCGGCGGGGGTGCCCGCGCGTTGCCGACAGGTGATGGGGACGATCCATGCCACGGAGATTTTCCCCGCCTGTGCGCCGGATATCAGCGCTACGACGGCAAATGACATCGCTTACCTTGCCCGAACTAGCCGCTAACGGCCCTGGGAAGCGCTGCGTGCAATGACCTAAGTCCTATTTTCAAGGCGAAGTTGGCACACGAATGAAGTGTTCGAGCAGAGGATTGCGATGTCGGACGGTTCTTAACAAGCGGGATGCTCTTCGCGGTACCCCTCTCGACCGCCTAAGGCGTTCTCGACTTATCATAGGCATGTTGCGCTTCCGTCAGCTTCATCCCGTTTGCGCGTGACCAGCTGTAGAGCGCCGCGAAGGGGTCGCGCAGCGAGGCTCCAAGCGCCGTGATCGTGTACTCGACGCCAATCGGTTGAGTCGGGAGCACCCTGCGGTTGATAAGGCCGTTGCGCTCCAGACGCTTTAGTGCGTCCGACAGAGCCTTGTGGGTGATGCCGTCGAGCCGTCGCTTGAGGTCGTTGAAGCGTGCCGGCTGCGTGCACAGGACGCTGAGGATCAGCACCGTCCATTTGTTGGCGATCTGTTCGAGTATCGGCCGCGTCGCGGCAACGTCGAGCGGTAGTTCAAGGTCATCTGTAGGCATGGGTATAGACCCCGATATCTAGGCACTCTCGGGTGCGTTATTGATCCTAAATATACAAATGATATCTATGAGTCATCAGCAAAGATGTGAGGACATATGAGCAGACTTTCAGGAAAGATCGCGGTCGTCGTAGGTGGTCACGACGGCATTGGCGGCGCGATCGCGCAGCGCTTCGCAGTTGAAGGTGCTACGGTTTACGCGACCAGCCGGCGGGCCGATGGAAGTGACATCGCTTACGGTGCGGGTAGTGTGCGCGCCCGCCGCGTCGATGCATCCGATGCGGAGGCCCTCGCCGCCTTCTTCGCGGCGGTACAGCGCGAGGCGGGGAGGGTGGACGTGCTCGCCGTCAGCGCCGGTATCTCGGAGTTCTCGACGCTGGATGGGGTCAGCGAGGATCATTTCGACCGGCACTTCGGGCTGAACGTGCGCGCGCTCCTGTTCGCCACCAAGGCCGCGACCGCGATCATGCCCGACGGCGGCTCAGTGGTGCTGGTCGGCTCGATCGCCGATGAGATCGGAACCAAAGGCTATGGCGTCTACGGGGCTACCAAGGCGGCTGTGCGCTCGTTCGCACGCACCTGGGCGAACGAGCTTGCCCCCCGCAGCATCCGCGTCAACGTCGTCGCGCCCGGGCCCACCGACACCGCCATGTTCGCGGCGGCGTCTGACGAGGTGCGGGAGACGCTAACACAGTTGATCCCGCTCGGCCGCATGGGTCGAGCCGACGAAGTGGCCGCAGCCGCGTTGTTCCTCGCCAGCGATGAGGCGAGCTACATCACCGGGGCCGAGCTTCCGGTAGATGGCGGCATGGCGCAGGTTTGACCCTTCGAAGAAAGCACATGATCGAAGATCTCAACCGACAGGTGCTGCTCGTGAGACGTCCTCAAGGCGCGCCGCGCCATGAGGACTTTCGCGTTGTCGACAGCCCTCTGCCGATCCCGTCCAAGGGCGAGCTGTTGCTGCGCAACCTCTATCTATCCGTCGACCCATATATGCGTGGGCGGATGAACGACCGGCTCGATTCCTACGCGCCGCCCTACGCGCTTGGAGCGCCTCCCGGCGGCGGGACGGTCGCCCGGGTCATGGCCTCGCACCGCAACGACTTTGCCGAAGGCGATCTGGTGGTTGTGCCCGATGGTGGCTGGCAGACCTACGTCGTCTCGGATGGTATGGGGTTGCGCCGTCTGCCGGCAGACATGGCGCAGCCGTCTCAGGCGCTGGGCGTTCTTGGTATGACGGGCTTCACCGCTTGGTGGGGGCTGACCGCGATCGGCAAGCCGCGCGCGGGTGAAACGCTCGTGGTGTCCGCGGCAGCGGGAGCAGTCGGGTCGGTCGTCGGTCAGGCCGGCCGGCTGCTGGGTTGCCGGGTGATCGGCATCGCGGGCGGCACCGACAAATGCAGATACGTCGTTGATCATCTCCGCTTCGACGCATGTGTGGATTACCGCGCGCCGGACCTGAAAGGGCAGCTCGAACGAGCGGCCCCCGAGGGCATCGACATTTATTTCGAGAATGTCGGCGGTGCGGTGCGCGAGGCGCTCTGGCCGCTCCTGAACAACGATGCGCGTGTGCCGGTATGTGGGCTGATATCGGGTTATAATGGTATGACCGGCGGAAGTGGCGAGGTCCACGACCTGCTCCTGTCCCTCATCTTAAAGCGAATCCGGCTGGAGGGCTTTATCAACGCCGATCATCTCGACGACTTTCCCGCCTTCGAAGCACAGGTTCGCGGGTGGCTCGACGCCGGAGAGCTGCACGCGCCGGAAACGATCGTCGAGGGGCTTGAAGAAGCGCCGGCCGCCTTCATCGGTCTGTTCGAAGGACGCAACACCGGCAAGCTGGTCGTGAAACTGCCGGAATAGGCCAGCCGCAGCCAGATCGATCCGCGGTTATCTTGTCCTCTGCGGCCGCGCTCAGCTCCGAGACTTGCGACGGGTGTTCGGCGCTCTCGCACCTCGATCAGCTTAGCTTCTCGCGGAAGAAGGCGATCGTCCTACCCCAGGACAGCGCCGCAGCCTGGGCATCGTAGCGCGCCGCGGAGCTATCGTTGTGGAAGGCATGCTGCGTGCCCGGATAGTCGAAGCGCCGGACATCGACATGTGCGGCCCTGAGTGCTTCGATCCATGGCGTCGCCCCGGCGTTCACCCGATCGTCGTTGCCCGCATAATGCAGGAGCATCGCGCTCTTCACCTTCACCGCTTCGGCGGACGGCGGCGGCGGGCCATAATAGGCGCAGGCGGCAGTGAGGGCAGGCCCGGCGGCGACCGCGAGCCGGTTGGCCATCGCGCCGCCCCAGCAGAAGCCGACCACGCCGACCTTGCCGTTGAGCAGCTTGTCGCGCGCCAGGAAATCGATCGTTGCGACGCCATCGGCGGTGGCGGCGGAGAGGTCGAGCGCGCCGATCATCTGACGCGCCTTGTCCTCATCGGGCGGGGTGCCGCCCTGCGTCGCGAGGAAGTCGATCGCGACGCCGACAAAACCGCCGACGGCCAGCCTGCGGGCGACATCCCTGGTATAAGGCTGAAGTCCGCGATTCTCATGGACTACCAGGACAGCGGCCGGCTTCTTCGCGTGCTTTTTCGGGATCGCCATATAGCCGAACAGCTGATGGCCATTGGCGCCCTTCCAGTGGACCATCTTCGCATTCAGCCGCTTGTCGTCCTCGGCGATAACGGTCGCGGCGGCGGGGCTGGCGGCGATCGAGGCGACGAGAAGCTGCGCGGCGGCGGCGCTGCCGGCCAGCCGGGTCATATCCGCCATGAAGGCGCGGCGATCCTGCGTGCCATGGGTGAAGCGATCATAGAGCGCAATCGCGCGGGCCTTGAGTTCATCCTCGTCCATTGTCTTGGTCCTTTCGGCCAGAGGTCAGTCCCCGGCTGTGACTGGGGCGGCGGGGGCAGGGGCAGCGGCAGGCGGCGGCATGGCGACCAATGGCGATGGCGCTGCGGCCGCCGCATTGTCCGCCGGTGCCGCAACCTCCGGTCTCGGTTCCGGTTTTGGTGCGGCGACGACCGCGCCGCCGTCCTTGGGCATCCCGCTCGCATCGCCGGTCGTCGCGTCTATCGCGGTCACCTGGCCCGACCGGTCGACCGGCAGGGCGTAATCGTCGAGGCTGGTCGCGATCTGCGGCTCGCCGGTCGGGTCGGTATCGGCCGGAGCTTCCTCCTTGCCGCAGGCGGAAAGCGCGAGCAGCGCGGTGACGATTAGGAGCGGGCGCAACATCAGCTTATATCCCATGATAGGCGCGGAACCAGTCGACGAAGCGCGGGACGCCCTCGGCGATGCTGGTCGTCGGATGATAGCCGAGATCGCGCTGGATGGCGCTGATATCGGCGAAAGTCTCGCGGACGTCGCCGGGTTGCATCGGCTTCATTTCCCGGATCGCCTCCCGGCCGCAGGCGGCTTCGATCGTGGCGATCAGTGCGGTCAGTTCCTCCGAACGGTGATTGCCGATATTGTAGAGCGCATGGGGGCTTCGGCTGCCCCCGGCCTTCTCCGCGCCATCATCGGCGGGGGCATGGTCGAGCGCCGCGATCACGCCGCTGACGATGTCGTCGATATAGGTGAAGTCGCGCCGCATCTCGCCGCCGTTGAAGACCTGGATCGGCCGGCCCTTCAGGATCGCGTCGGTGAACAGCCACAGCGCCATGTCCGGCCTGCCCCAGGGGCCGTAGACGGTGAAGAAACGCAGGCCGGTCTGCGGCAGGCGATAGAGATGGGCATAGGTCTCGCTCATCAGCTCGTCGGCCTTCTTGGTCGCTGCGTAGAGCGAAACAGGATGATCGACCCTGTCCTCGACCCGGAAAGGCAGGCTGTCGTTGCTGCCATAGACCGAGGAGGAGGAGGCATAGACGAGATGTTCGATGCCGCGGTGCCGGGCGAGTTCGAGCAGATTGAGGTGGCCGAGGAGGTTGCTGCGCGCATAGGCGCGGGGATTTTCGATCGAATAGCGCACCCCGGCCTGCGCGCCGAGATGGATGATCCGATCGAACTCCAGCCCGGCGAGCGCGGCATCGAGCGCGGCGTCGTCGGCGAAGTCACACAGGAGGAAGCGGTAACCGCCGGCCGCCTTCTCGATATGCGCGATCCGGTCCCGCTTCAGGCTGACGGAATAATAATCGTTGAGATTATCGATGCCGATCACCCTCTCGCCGCGGGCGAGGAGGCGCAGCGAGCAGTGCATACCGATGAAGCCGGCGGCGCCAGTGATCAGGATCGTCATGCCGCCATATTAGGCGCTTGAAAAACCTATCTTCAAGGCTTCCCATTGCGCAGCGATGGCTTTAATGCCCGCTTCACCGCGCGATGCTGGGGCGTCGCCAAGTGGTAAGGCAGCGGCTTTTGGTGCCGCCATTCCCAGGTTCGAATCCTGGCGCCCCAGCCAATTCTCCTAACGCCGAACATGGACCATTCCCGCAGGCGGCCTGCTCAAAAAACGGAGAGGCGACAGATGGACGTCCAAGATCTTTTCAGCCTGAAGGGGCGTGTGGCGCTGGTCACGGGCGGTTCCGCCGGCATCGGGAGGTCAATCGCGGCCGCCTATATCGCGGCGGGTGCCAAGGTGTACATCAGCTCGCGCAAGGCGGACGTCTGCGAGCAGACCGCGCGCGAACTCGGCAATATGTGCATCGCCCTGCCGGCCGATGTCTCGACGATCGAGGGCTGCAGCCAACTCGCCGAAAGCCTGGCGGCACGCGAAGCGGCGCTGGACATTCTCGTCAACAATGCCGGCATCGCCTGGGGAGAGGCGTTCGAGGACTTCTCCGAAAAGGGCTGGGACCGGGTGATGGACCTCAACGTCAAGTCGCCCTTCTTCCTGACCCAGAAGCTGCACGGGCTGCTCAAGACGGCGGCGTCCCGGCGTGGTCCGGCCAAGGTCATCAACATCGCCTCGATCGACGGCCTGCGGCTCAACAGCTGGGAAACCTACAGCTATCAGGCGTCCAAGGCGGCGATCATCCATTTGACCCGGAGACTTGCCGCGCGGCTGGTCGGTGACGGCATTCATGTCACCGCGATTGCGCCGGGGGCGTTTCCGTCGAACATGAATCGCGCGGCCCGCGATCATGCCGACACCGTCAGCAAGGCCATCCCGTCGAAGCGGCTGGGTTCGCCGGAAGATATCGGTGCCGCGGCCATCTACCTCGCCGCGCGGTCGGGCGACTATGTGGTCGGCGACACCCTGGCCGTGGATGGTGGCCTGGTTCACGCCGAGCTGGGCGCAAGTATAGACGGTTAAGCCCAACGCTTTCCCGGCCCGGGGAGCCCTGCCGCCGTAGCGCGGCGAGCAGGGCTTGGGAATCAGTCAGCGAAGCTGTGCTTCCATTGGCTGGCCTTGTCGTGGCCCTCGCGGACCGAGCCATAGGCCTCCAGGATCACCGCCTTCACGTCGGGTGACAGGCTGGCCTCCTCAAGGGCGGCGTCGTATTTTTCCTTGAGATAGTCCTCGCCGCGTTCGACCTCCTCGATGACCGCCTTGTCATCCCGGCCGGTGATGGCGCTCTTCATGTCCAGGAAGGTTCGATGGGCGGCCGCAAGGAGGCTGCTGTCGTCTTCGGGATTCCCGCCTAGACGACGGACTTCCTCCTGCAGTCGTTTCACGACCTGGCGGCGCTGCTGCGCCATTTCGGCGAAGAAGGAACCGAAGCGCTGGCTATCGCTATGCTCGGCGGCGTCTTCGAAGCCCTTCACGCTGTCCAGCGTGGTCTTGATCAGATTGTTGAGAATGGCTGTTTCGGCGCAGTCGTCCATGTCCAACTCCTGTACTTGGGAGCCGGGAAACGAAGCCCGCCGCCTTTGGATGCCATCGTTCCGCGTCCCGACTTGACTTGGGTTAGTCTGAGCGATCCAGCCGGTGCCGACCAACCCTTGTTTCGGTGCGCTCCGGGACTTCTTCATGCCCTAAGACGGTGGCCGAGCTTTGGAACCGATGGTCGACACCCCAGTTTAACGTCACCGCGTTCAAGGGATCATTCGGGACAATGGATAGGGACAGCGAATATTACCTGCACAGGGCCGAGGCCGAGCTCTCTTTGGCACAGGCGGCGCCGCATCCCGCCGCCGTACGCGCGCACTACCATCTGGCCGGTCACTATCTCGATCGGGCTTATGCTCTGGGAGTCCGTAAACCGAGCGCGCGGCTGATCAGGATCGACGATCTGCCGACTTCGACGGAGAACGCATAATCAAATGTAATGCAGACAAAACAATATTTTGCTATCGCATTCTCCGGTCGCGTAGAGATGGAAGGCGACTGGCCGTTGAATGACGATCAGCCGAACGTCGTCGCCAGTGCACCGTCAGCAGCGGTCAATAATCGCTCCGGATTACCCCTGAAAGGCCACGCTGCAGCAGGCCGGGGTCAGTCTTCCAGGAACAGCTCCGCAACCGCATCGGTGATCGCGTCGCTGTCGAGGCGATAGGTGCGATAGAGATCGGGCAGATCGCCGGTCTGGCCGAAGCGGTCGAGACCAAGCGGGCTTACCTTCTGTCCGCGCACGCCGCCGAGCCACGACAGCGCCGACGGGCTGCCGTCGATGATTGTTACCAGCCCGGCATCGGGTGACAATTCGCGCAGCAGGGTTTCGACATGGGCGCGCTCGCTGGAACCGCCCTGCCAGCGCCCTGCCTGCCGCGCGGACCACCCGCGGTGCAGCAGATCGGGCGAAGTGACGTTGAGCAGGCCAAGGCCCGGAATGTCCTCCGCCAACTGATGATAGGCGGCGATCGCTTCGGGCGCGATCGCGCCGGTGAAGACGATCGCCGCCTCCGCGCCGGGGGCAGGTCGCATCAACCAATATCCACCCTTCAGCGCGTCTTCCTGCCACCCGTCGTCGCTGCGTTCGATCTGTTCGATCGCGCGGGTGGTGAGCCGGAGATAGACCGAGCCGCCATCCTCGGCCTGCATATGCTCGAACGCCCAGCCCATCATCAGCGCCAGTTCGTCGACGAAGGCGGGCTCGAAATAGGTGAGGCCGGGCTGGCCCATGCCGATCAGCGGCGAGTTGATCGACTGATGTGCGCCGCCCTCCGGCCCGAGCGTGACTCCCGATGGGGTCGCTACTAGCAGGAAACGGGAATTCTGGTAGCAGCCATAGTTGAGTGCATCAAGGCCGCGCGCGATGAACGGGTCATAGACCGTTCCAATCGGTATCAGGCGCGTGCCGAAGACTGGAGCGGCCAAGCCCAGCGCCGCCAGCATCAGGAACAGGTTGTGTTCGGCTATGCCCAGCTCGATATGCTGGCCCGCGCCATGGCCTGACCATTTTTGCGCCGACGGAATCCGCGCGGCGTGGAAAACGTCCTTCAATTCCTGCCGGCGGAACAGGCCGCGATGGTTCACGAACGCGCCCAGGCCGGTCGACACCGTCACGTCGGGCGATGTGGTGACGACCCGGTCGGCGAGAGGATGGCCCGACTTGGCAAGATCGAACAGGATGCGGCCGAACGCTGGCTGGGTCGCCTGCTCGGTACCTTCCGGAACGGCCAGCACCGGCACGGGAACCGGTGCGGCGGTCGGCTCGCTCCGCCTGGCGGCAAGGGGCGAGCGTGCCACGAAATTCTTCAACGTCGCCGCGAGGTTGTCGCCAAGGCCGCCATAGGGCTCCCATTCGTCGCCTTGCGGGATGTTGAGGCTCTGGCGCAGCCCGTCGATCTGGCTGGGGTTCATCAGTCCGGAATGATTGTCCTTATGCCCGGCGAAGGGCAGGCCGTAGCCTTTCACCGTATAGGCGATGAACATCGTCGGCTTGTCGTCATCGGCCTGAGCGAAGGCGTCGAGCAGCGTCTCGATGCAGTGGCCGCCAAGATTGGTCATCAGCGCGGCCAGGCCCTCGTCACCGAAACTCGCGATCAGCTTGAGCGCCTTGGCGTCGCCCGCCAGATCGGCGGTCAGGCGCGCACGCCACGCAGCGCCGCCCTGATAGGTGAGCGCGGCGAATTCCGCGTTAGGGCAATTGTCGATCCAGTCGGCGATCGCCTTGCCGCCGGGCTTACGGAAGGTCTCGCGCTGCTTCTTGCCATGCTTGAGTGTCAGCACGCGCCAGCCGCAGGTGCGGAAGATGTCGTCGAACCGGTTGAACATCCGGTCGGCCGTCGTCGCGTCGAGCGACTGGCGATTATAATCGACGATCCACCAGCAGTTGCGGATGTCGTGCTTATAGCCCTCGATCAGCGCCTCGTAGATATTGCCCTCGTCGAGTTCGGCGTCGCCCATCAGCGCGATCATCCGGCCCGCATCGGCCTCGGCCAGTTCACCATGCGCGATCAGATAGTCCTGGACCAGGCTGGCGAAGGCGGTGATCGCGACGCCGAGCCCCACCGAGCCGGTCGAGAAATCGACGGGGATCTTGTCTTTGGTGCGACTGGGATAGCTTTGCGCGCCGCCCAGGCCCCGGAAACGCTGGAGCTGATCAAGGCTCTGATTGCCCAGCAGATAATGGATCGCGTGCAGTACCGGGCCGGCATGCGGTTTCACCGCCACCCGGTCATTCGGGCGCAGCGCATGGAAATAGAGCGCCGACATGATCGCGGTCATCGAAGCGCAGCTGGCTTGATGGCCACCTACTTTCAGGCCATCGCGGCTGTCGCGCAGATGATTGGCGTTATGGATCGTCCAGGCGGAGAGCCAGCGCAGCCGCGCTTCAAGCGCGTCGAGCGCCGCCACCGTTGACGGGTCCTGAGGCTTGATGTCGTGCAGCATGCGGGGTCCTTTAAGGCGTTATCGCCCCCTGATAGAGGATCATGTGCTTCCTTTCCTTGCGAATATGATCGACTTATCCGGTCAGATTGGCATAAAATATCTTCATATCGACACAGAGGAGCGAATTATTCCAAATCTTACAATTGATGCGATAGATCAGCGGATACTGTCGGAATTGCAGCAGGACGGCCGGATCACCAACCACGATCTTGCGGGCCGCGTGGGCCTCTCGCCCAGCCCATGCCTGCGGCGCGTGCGTCAGCTGGAGGAAGCGGGGATCATCCGCAACTATGTCGGGCTGGTCGATCCGGCGGCGGTGGGCCTGCAGGTTTCGGCGTTCATCCGGGTGCGCCTCGACGGGCAGGACGACCGCCATCTCGCCGCCTTCGAACAGATGATCGCCGGCTTCCCCGAAGTGATGGAGTGCTATCTGATGACGGGAGAGTGCGACTATCAGTTGCGCGTCCTGGTCGCCTCGCTCGCCGAGTTCGAGGAATTCCTCCGTCAGAAGCTGACCCGAATCTCGGGCGTGTCGCAGGTCACGTCGAGCTTCGCGCTGAGGCCGATCGTCTACCGCACCGCCATCCCTGTCGGTCCACGGGGGTAGCGGGGGAGGCGGCGGCTTCCCATATGCGGTGTCGTTCCGATCCATCCTCTCGTCGCAAAGGCCAATCCACCTGCCATGACAGACTTGATCGCCCATCTCGGCCTGCTCGACGACGAGGAGATTGAGCTCGATCTGGCCGCGCTCGAGCTGAGCGGCCTCGACCATGAGGCCGTCGCTCTCGATCCCTATGTGGCGCTGCTCGACCGGATGGCGGCAGACCTCGGCGACGCCGCCGAAGGCGCCGTGTCGGGCGAGGAGCAGGCGGCGGTCCTGGCAGACCTGCTTTTCGCGCGACATGGCTTCACCGGCGACAAGGCGACCTATGACGCACCGCTCAATGCCGACATGATCCGGGTGCTCGACCGGCGGCAAGGGCTGCCCGTCAGCCTGTCGATCCTCTACGTCGCTATGGCCCGGCGGATCGGCTGGTCGGCGGATGCGCTCAACATACCGGGGCATGTTCTAGTCCGCGTCGGGCCCGCCGAAGCATCGGTGGTGATCGATCCTTTTCATGATGGAATGATCGTCGGCGCGGACGCGCTGGCGAACCTGCTCCGCCGCACGCTTGGCGTGGAGGCCGGGAGCGGGCCGGTGCGCGTCGAGCCGATGAGCAACCGGCAAGTGCTGGTGCGCTTGCTGCTCAATCAGGCGAGCCGTGCCGAGCAAGACGGCGATTCGGCGCGGGCACTGACGGTCTATGAGCGAATGGTCGCAGTCGCGCCCTCGAGCGGGCAAGGCTGGTGGGATCTGGCCCGGCTTCAGCTGGCCGCTGGCCGGGTGGAGGAGGCTCGCGTCAGTCTCAGCGCGATGCTGGAGGTCACCCGCGACGGCGACAGCCGTGCGCATATCTCGGCGGCGCTGGAGGCGCTGGCGGGGCGGTGACCTGGGACAGCAAAGCCTGCTTGGTCGGGATGTTTTTCGCTGGTAAATCATTGTCGTCACAAAGGAGATCAGGCTGATGCTCGAACATCTTCCCGGCTGGCTGGGCGGCATGCTGCGCAATGTCCGGGCAGGCCATTCGAAACTGGTGATCGTGCAGCCCGAACTCGATATCGGAGACGCCGTCATCGAGATGTCGAGCCCCGCCTTCGCCTATGGCGCGCGCCTGCCGACGCGCTTCACCGCCGATGGAGAAGGCGTTTCGCCACCGCTCCTGTGGGGTGAAGCGCCCGCCGGCACCGCGAGCCTGGCGCTGATCGTCGAGGATCCCGATGCGCCTGCGCTGCAACCGCTGGTCCATGCGCTGATCTGGAACCTGCCGCCTGACGAGCGGAGCCTTGCCGAAGGCGCGATCGTCCGGGATGGGCCCGGCGGCGATGACGGCCGCGACGTCGGACGGAACAGCTTCTTCGCCGAAGGCTGGCTGCCGCCCGATCCGCCGACCGGGCATGGCGCGCATGATTATGTCTTCCAGCTTTTCGCGCTCAGCGAAGCGCTCGATATCGGCCCCAATCCCGGCCGTTCGGGCCTCGTCAAGGCGCTGACCGGCCGGGTGCTGGGCGCGGGGATGCTGGTCGGAACCTATTCCCGGGGCGAAGAGGCTACCCTCGGCGGCCAGCGGATCGTGGGCGTCGCGCCCGCCTGACATGGCCGATCTGTTCGGTGCGCCGGTCCTGCCCGGTCTGGCCCAGGCCGGCGACGTCGTGACGCGAAATGAGGAGGCCGAGCTTATCGCGCAAATTGACGCGGCCGGGCTCGCGCCTTTCCGCTTCCAGGGCTGGACCGGCAAGCGGCGGACGGCGTCCTTCGGATGGAGCTATGATTTCGACAACGGGCGTTTCGCGCCTGCAATGCCGATCCCCGAATGGCTGCTGACGGTCCGCACCCGTGCGGCGTCCTTTGCCGGTCTCACAGCCGAGGATCTCGTTCAGGCACTGCTTATCCGCTACGATCAGGGGGCGGGCATCGGGTGGCACCGCGATCGCCCCGTCTTCGAACATGTGGTCGGCATTTCGCTCGGCGCGCCTGCAGTGCTGCGATTCAGGCGGCGGCGCGCGGGCGGGTTCGACCGGACGTCGATCGATCTCGCGCCGCGCTCGATCTATCACTTGAGCGGCGACGCGCGGCACGGGTGGGAACATGGTATTGCCGAGATGGCGGAGACCCGCTGGTCGATCACGTTTCGCAGCCTGTCGGACAAGGGGCGATCAGCCGCCGTCCGCTGACGATGCGCCTTAGGCGGCCCTGGGCGGATCGCGATGAAGGTGCACCCGGTCACGCGTAGCATAATAGGTCGTGAGCTTTTCCCACGCTTCTTCAGCGGTCTCTACGAAGCGGAAAAGGTTCAGGTCGGCTTCGCCGATCACCCCTTCCTCCACCAGCCCGTCGAAATTGACGATATCGCGCCAGAATTCCTCGCCAAACAGGAATATGGGCAGCTGCGCCATCTTGCCGGTCTGGACCAAGGTCAGCAGTTCGAACAGCTCGTCGAAGGTACCGAAGCCGCCGGGAAAGGCGGCGACCGCGCGGGCGCGTAGCAGGAAGTGCATCTTGCGAAGCGCGAAATAATGGAACTGGAAGCTCAGATGCGGCGTGACATAGGCGTTTGGCGTCTGCTCGAAGGGCAGCACGATGTTGAGGCCGATCGACTCCTTGCCGACATCGTCGGCACCACGGTTGGCCGCCTCCATGATCGACGGGCCGCCGCCCGAGCAGACCACGAACTGGCGCATGCCCTCGGCGTCCGGCGGGCATTCGCTGGCGATCCGGGCGAGCTTGCGCGCCTCGTCATAATATTTGCTCTTGGCGCGCAGCCGTTCGGCGATGCGCCGCTGCTTATCGGTCGTCGCGGCTTCGACCAGGGCGTCCGCGCCGTCGGGAGCGGGGATGCGCGCGGACCCGTACATGACGAAAGTGGAGCCGATATTCGCCTCCTCGAGCAGAAGCTCGGGCTTGAGCAGCTCGAGCTGGAAACGGACCGGCCGTAGATCGTCGCGCAGCAGGAATTCGGTGTCCTGGAAAGCGAGCTTGTAGCTGCTGTCGGTTGTCTGCGGCGTCTCTGTCGCGGTCTTGGCGACCGCCGCATCCTCTTTGGCGCGGGCGAACACGCGCTTCGGTACTTTTCTATGTGCCATCATATCTCAATACACATAGGAGCTTTCGGCTCCATTACAGCGGTGATGCCCGCTTTTATCGGCAATAAGGGCCTCTGCCCATGTCGAAGTGGAAATGATCGTTGTGCAGCGCGTTCGCGTCCGGCCCCAGCACGACTGAAAAGCGGGCGCATGCCGCCCGGTGCAGCGCCCGGAGAAAGCCGCGGACTTGCGGATCGTCGCTGTTCCAGCCGTCCTTGACGGTGATGCGCCGCCCGCCCTTTAGCCGGAAGGCGGCGATGTCGATGGCATTGGCATGGCCATGTTCGGACAGGCGGTTCCCCGCCTGATTGTTGACCGGGCGGCAGGCGAAGGATCCGAAGCTTTCGATGCGGTCGACATAGGCCGTGCCGAACCAGCGCCTTGCCTGCGCCGTCACATCTTCTCTGACCCAACGGGAGAAGGGGGCGGCAAGCGTGCATTTGACCGCGCCGAGATTGGTTACCGGGATGCCAATGGCGACGAGCTTGACTGCCGAGGTCGCCGAGCAGCCATTGTCGAACCGGCGGTCGGGCAGGGCCTCGACCTGCGATCCCTCCGCGCGCAGCATGGCGACGCACTGGCGAAAGCGCTCAGGGCTTTCTGCAGGCGGCCGCCAGCCGCCGCCGGGCCCTCGGCCGGAAGGAATGCAGCCCGCCAGCGCAAGCAATAGGAGGCAGGCGGCGAGGAGGCGGAGATCAGGTCTCAACGTCGCGCATATATCCAATTGAAGCGCTTGCCTTCCCCAGGATGGCCTTGGCGATATGGTCGTCGGCGCGGGGATATCGTTTCATGCTCCGATGCTCGCCGGACGGTGAGTTTAGTCAAGTCTAAACGGTTCGGCATCGGGGCAGATTTTACCTTTCGGCACTTTCAACCTTGGCGTTTATCGCGCAGAATGTGGGACGACACCCTCGGGTGTCCGATCGGGGCGGGAAGATGACTGGGTTTTTCGGCAGGTCTGGCCAGGCGCTCGGCGTGGTCTGCATCATATGGACGGCTGCTGCGCATGCCGCCGATCCGCCGTCGCGCGCGGCGGCGATCGCGGCGGCCGATGCCGCCGCGGGCCTTCCCGCCGCGCCGGAGGCAGGGCCGGTCTGCGCCGCGCCGCCACCATCGGGCGAGAAGCTGGCAGGCGACATGAAGCTGCAGACCGAAGGGCATAGCGTCGAGTTTTCCAACGCGGGCGGCGGCGATGCGCTAGTGAAAATGCGCCACGCTGACACCAGCAGGCTCGCCGCCAGCTTCTATCTGCGCGCGATGGAATCTGTGACGATCGAAGGGGTGCCCGACGGCGCCTACCGTATTCAATATGCCTTTGGTCCAGCGCTGGCGCCCGATTGCAAGTCGTTCACCCGAATCATGCGCGCCCGGGAATTGCCCGATGTCGACGACATGAGGACCCAGACGATTGAGACCGACGATCAGACCGAGGTCAAGCGAAGCAGCGTTTCCTATGAACTGTCGGTGACCGAAACCGCGAATGTGAAGCCGATCTCGATCGACGCAGCGACGTTCAACGCCGAATGAACATGGATGCGCCCATCGGCCCGGCGGGCTACCCTCCGCCCACGCTGATCCGCAAGCGCTCCGGGTCGCGGCGGAAGCGCGCCATCATCCTGCTGTTCACGGTCGGAACCCTGCTGGTCATCTATGCTGTCAGCCAGTTACTGGCGGGTGATTCTGCGCAGAACAATTCTGGCCGGCCTGTTCCGCCTGTGGCGGTCGAGGGCGCCGGCCCCCGGGATGCCGACGCAAACCCGGCCACGATGCCCGATAGCGCCGCCGAGCCGCCGATGACTGTGGAGACTCCGGGGGACGGCGCGGCTCCCGCACAGCCCTCCCCGGATGCGCGCGAGGCAAATCACTGGTATTATGTGGCGGCGTTAGGGGATGGCCCGGGCGTCATCTATAGCCGCACCGGCGGGCGATGGAATTTCGCCTTCGCCTGCACGCTACGCACCAGGACGATCGAGTTCATCGCCGTCGGCACCGGCGCGCCGGGCAGCTTCGACAAGCAGTCGATCAGTGTCGGCAAGGTCAGGCTGATGATGGACGCCAGCTACTCGCCGGATGGCGGCGGCACGATCACCACCACATTGCCTGCCGCACATCCGTTTTTCAGCGCACTGAGCGGGGCCGAGGCAATGGAGGTCCGGCTGTATGAGACACGCAAGACGGTCGTGCCGATCGGCGCCGACGTCGCCCGTCTCGTTAAGACCTGCCGCCGGGGCGGCTGACCCCGCGCAGGGGTTTTCATCGCGCGCCCGATCCGCCATGGACATGCGATGATGTTTCGATCGACTGACCTGCGGCGGCTCGCGCTGCTGCCGCTGCTGGGCATCAGCGCCTGTACCTCCGCCCCCGTCCCGCGACCCGCTCCGCCGCCCCCGCCCGCTCCGGCCGCAGTCGCGCCGCTGCCGATGAGCGGTGACTGGCGCGACTGGCCGCTGACCCCGGGGCGCTGGCGCTATGTGCCGGGCGATCCAATATCCTCGGCACGCTATGGCGAGGGTGGGGCGACGCAGTTCGCGGTGATCTGCGACGCCGCCACGCGCCGGGTGACAATGATGCGCGCGGGCACGGCGAGCGAACTGGCGATCACCACTTCTTATCGGACCGCGCGTTTCCCGGCGGGGCACGTGAATGAGGGCGGACTCGCGATGAGCGCGGTCGTCCTCAACGCCAGGGACGCCTTTTTGGATGAACTCGCTTTCAGCCGGGGCAGGATCGCGGTGGTGTCGCCGGGGCTGTCGAGCCTGGCAATTCCAGCCTGGGCGGAGCCGGCGCGAGCCATCGAGGATTGCCGAAAATAATTTTCAAAACAAGCCTTGTTCGCAAGGTGCGAATGACTCATGTTGAAGTCCTTGGCAACATTGCGAAAGGAGGTGATCCGATGTCTCATGGTTCAGCATGGAGGTCGGTTCTGTCCGTTCGGGGAACGCGCGTCTAACGCGCCATGGGTTCTCCGGGCCGGCACTCCGGCCGCTGACCATGTTTGGAGTTGCCGGGGCTCAGGCTCCGGCAGCTCTTTTCATTTCAAGCCGCCCTGTTCTCTCGAGCGTCGTCGAGGGCTGCCAGCCGCGCGACACGGCGTTGCCAGAGCATCAGCAACGGCACCACGGCGAGCTCCATGACGAGGCCCAGCTGGTGCGGCAGCCCGGGAGGGCCGATCATGATCCAGCTCAACCCCCGTGCAAGCCCGCCCGTCACCACCATGGCGCCAAGCAGACGAAAGCGCGGCCCCTGACGTTCGATTGCGGATATGGTCGAGGCGAAGGCGAGGCCCAGCATGAGGAAGATGCCGGACAAATAGCGAAAGTGGCTATCGAGGCTGGGAGGCGGGGTGGCCAACCTGAACATGCCCACGCCGCGCAGCACCCCGTCAAGTCCGGCGAGGATCGGCACGAGGCAGGCGAGCGTTACCACCCCCTGAAGAAGAAGCCGTTCCCGTCTCATTCGCGTTCGAGCAACTCATCCTGGATGCGTGTGGCCTTAACGGCGATCCGGACCTCCAGCAGAAAGAGGCCGAGGCCGATTATCAGCAGCGTCATCGCCACGATGAAGGCGATCGCCATTGCCGCGCCAAGCTTCAGATCTAAAAGCGCTGCGAGAAACAGCCCTGCAATGACGATGCATATCAGGACCGCACTGACGGTGCAGAGGACCAGCGCGCGATTAGCATATTTTATTCGCTGATCGATCAGGCGGAGTTCCTGCACCTGAAGGACATGGCGGGCATCACTCTTATCGGTGAAATTCTGCTCGATCCAGCGAGCCCGGTCAACCACTCGCCCCAGCCGGCCCGTCAACATCGCAAGGATCGCACCAATCGCGGTCACCAAAAAAGACGGGGCGAGAGCGAGCGAGATCGCATGAGCGATCCCATCAGGTGCGGATGGCAATGTGGCCATAATGATGCGCTTCCCCCTTAGGGCGGTATGGGGCACGCTCTACCTGTCCGGAACCCGGATCGGAAGATGGCAACGTGCAAATCCTGCACCCACGCATGCGGCCGTAGCAATTAATGCAAGATATGCACTCGTTACGCCGCAATATTCAATTGCGATGCTACCCGCGCCGAATGATGTTGCGACGCACAATAAAGAGGACCTGCTGGCAACCATATGAAGGGAGATTTGTGATGAAGACTTTTCTTACGCTCGCAATTCTGTCGTCGGTCGCCGCGGCGCCGGCCATGGCCGAAAGCTTCACCCGCAATGGCGAGGCCTATGAATATGCCGTCAAGTCCTATGGCAGCTATCAGCTGGTCACCGGCAAGAATCTGTCGACCGGCGCGGCATTCAGCCTGCGGGTCAAGGGTGCGCAGGTTTCGGGCAGCTATGCCGGCTCGCCCGTCCGCTTCCGCGCCGAGGCCTCGGACCTCGCGAAATCGGGCGGCGCGGCGGTTTTCGCCGCGAAGTAAGCTGACTCGTTAGAGGGAGGGAGGCGAAACTCGCCTCCCTCCCTTTTTCCTGTCAGCCTGCGGTCTTCGAGCCGACGTTGACGCCCATCGATTGCAGGTAGCGCTTCACGTTGCGGGCGGCCTGGCGGATCCGCTGTTCGTTCTCGACCATCGCGATGCGCACGAACCCCTCGCCGTCTTCGCCGTAGCCGACCCCGGGCGCCACCGCGACGCCCGCATGGGTGAGTAGCTGCTTCGAGAATTCGAGGCTGCCGAGATGCGCGACCGCGGGGGGCAGGGGCGCCCAGCAAAACATCGACGCGCGCGATGGCGGAATATCCCATCCCGCACGTGCGAAGCTTTCGACCAACACGTCGCGACGGCGCTTGTATAGCTCGCGGTTCTTCTCGACGATATCCTGCGGACCGTTGATCGCAGCGACCGCCGCTGCCTGGATCGGCGTGAAGGCGCCATAATCCAGATAGGACTTCACCCGCGTCAGCGCCGAGATCAGCTTCTTGTTGCCTACCGCGAAGCCAATGCGCCAGCCGGCCATGCTATAGGTCTTCGACATCGAGGTGAACTCCACCGCGACATCCTTGCCGCCGGGCACCTGCAGGATCGAAGGCGTCGGCACGCCGTCATAATAGAGTTCGGAATAGGCGAGGTCGGACAGCACCCAGATCTGATGCTCTTTCGCCCAGGCGACGAGCCGCTCGTAGAAGGCGAAATCGACCACCTCGGCGGTGGGGTTCGACGGATAGCCGACCACCAGCACCGACGGCTTGGGCACGGTGAACTTCACCGCTCGGTCGAGCGCTTCCCAATAGCGTTCATCGGGCGTCGTCGGCACCGAGCGGATCGTCGCCCCGGCGATGATGAAGCCGAAGGTGTGGATCGGATAGCTCGGATTCGGGGCGAGCACGACGTCGCCTGGGGCGGTGATCGCCTGCGCAAGATTCGCGAGCCCTTCCTTCGAGCCGAGCGTCACGACGACCTCGGTTTCGGGATCGACGTCGACACCGAAGCGGCGCTGATAGTAATTGGCCTGCGCCTTGCGCAGGCCCGGGATGCCCTTCGATGCGGAATAGCCGTGCGCATCGGGGTTGCGCGCTACTTCGCACAGCTTGTCGATGACATGCTGCGGAGGCGGCAGATCGGGGTTGCCCATGCCCAGGTCGATGATGTCCTCGCCCCGCGCTCGCGCCGCCGCCCGCATCGCGTTCACTTCGGCGATGACATAGGGGGGCAGGCGTTTGATGCGGTAAAATTCCTCGGACATTTCGATTCCTTTGGGTTTCGGACTTGGCGAGCGGGGCGAGTTCGCCCATGTTCGCCAAAGCGACCTATACAGATTCCGCGCCTCGATTGCAGGCGGCACGTGAAAAAAGCTTTGGCTGGAGCTTTGCATGGCTGAGATTGGCGAAGACTGGGGCAAGGCCGGGGACGGCGCAGGGGCCCAGCTGCCTTCGCTCGCCGACATCCAGCACTGGACCGGCGTGATCGGACAAGCCCAGCAGATGCTGATGGAGCATGTCGCCGAGACGATGGCCCATGCTCCGGCCGATCTCGCCTTGCCGCCGTTGCCGTCGCCGCTGTTCGCCGATCCGGAGAAGCTGGCAGAGCAACAGAGCGAACTGATCAAGGCGAGCCTTGGCCTGTTCGGCCATCTGCTGGAGGGAGAGCCGGGCGCCGAGGCGGCGCATGATCGCCGCTTCAAGGCGGCGCAATGGCGCGAGACCCCGATATTCGGCATCATCGCCGATGCCTATCTTTTGCTATGCGACGCCTGGATCAAGGGCGTGGATGCGATCGAAGGACTCGATCCGCGCCAGCGCGAGCGGCTGAAATTCGGGGTTCGCGCGATCGCCGACGCGCTGTCGCCGTCCAATTTCCCGCTAACAAACCCCTTGGTGCTGGAGCGCATCTTCGAGACGCGCGGTGAAAACCTCCTTCATGGGCTCGAGCATATGCTCGCCGACCTGAGCAAGGGGCAGCTGACGCACACCGACGCGGCAGCCTTCGAGGTCGGCCGCAACATTGCCGCGACTCCGGGCAAGGTTATCCACGAAACGCCGCTGTACCAGCTCATCCACTATGCGCCGACGACGGACAAGCTGCTCGAAACGCCGCTGCTGATCTTCCCGCCATGGATCAACCGCTTCTATATTCTCGACCTCAATCCCAAGAACAGCTTCATCCGCTGGGCGGTCGAGCAGGGGCTGTCGGTGTTCGTCGTCTCGTGGAAATCGGCCGATGAAAGCATCGCCGACGTGATGATGGACGATTATGTCGTGCGGGGGCAGGTCGACGCGATCGACATCGTCCGGGGGGTGCTCGGGGTCGAACGGGTTCACACGATCGGCTATTGCGTCGCCGGCACCGCCCTGGCGATGACGCTCGCCTATCTTGCCGCCAAAGGCGAGGCGGACAAGGTCGCGAGCGCGACGTTCTTCACCGCGCAGGTCGATTTCGCGGAGGCGGGCGATCTCAACCTATTCGTCGACGACGAACAACTCCAGCTGATCGACACGCTGACGGCCGGATCGGGCGTGCTCGACGGCCGCTATATGGCGGCGACCTTCAATCTGTTACGCGGCCGCGATCTGATCTGGAATTATGTCGTGCAGAATTATCTCCTCGGCGAGGAGTATCCGGCCTTCGACCTGCTCTACTGGAATGGCGACACGACCAACCTGCCCGCGCGCTGGCATCATGCCTATCTTCAGGATCTCTACCGCGACAACAAGCTGGTCGAGCCCGATGCGCTGACCATCGACGGCGTGCCGATCGACCTGCGGCGGATTGCGACGCCGGCCTATGTGCAGGCAGGGCGCGAGGACCATATCGCGCCGTGCCGCAGCGTGTGGAAGCTTACCGAGCATCTTTCTGGGCCGGTGCGCTTCGTGCTGGCGGGATCCGGACATATCGCCGGCGTCGTCAACCCGCCGGCCGCGAACAAATACCAATATTGGACCAGCGATCAGCCCCTGGAGAGTCTGGAGTCCTTCCAGTCCATCGCCCGGGAAACGAAGGGGAGCTGGTGGCCCGACTGGCGGGCATGGCTTGGTAGCTTCGGCGATGCGCAGGTATCCGCGGAAGGCGCAAGGTTGCCAGGGCAGGGGGCTTTGCCCGCCATAGAGGATGCACCGGGTCGCTACGTTCGCACCCGCTGACACGCAATTGCAAAAAAAATCTTAGTACAAAGGAACCTGGTCGCATGGCCGGCGTTGTCGGCGCGCGCGTGTTTTTCGCAGTTTACCAGTGAAATTTGCGTCTCACAGCCCTGCTTTGTTGCACTGCACAATCAATCTTGCATTTGCTCAAAAAATGAGTATTGTGCATCGCAACATCCCTGATGGATTTCGATTCGATGGCGGATAAGGTTTCGGAAAAAGGCAAGTCGGCCATGGCCGTCAAGCCGGCCGGCAAGACGGCGGCCCAGCCCAAGGGGGCGGCGGCCAAGGTCGAGGCGCTCAAGGCGCAAGTCCCGGTTCCCGCTCCGGCGCCCGTTCCCGTGGCGGCCAAGGCCGCTGCCCCCGTGGCGAAGCCCGTCGAGGAGGTGGTGAAGCCCGCGGCGGTAGAAGCCAAGCCTGTTCCGCCGGCATCTCTGCCGGTGAAAGGGGAGCCGACGGTGGCGAAGGCCAAGCCGATCCCGGCGCCGGCCGTGACGGCATCCGCGACCGTGAAGTCTTCGCCGCCGGTAACCCCGTTCGCCCCGGCAGCATCATCGCCGGAAACGAAAGGAACGACCGTCATGGCCACCACCGCTCAACCTAAGCCGAAGGCTGCTGCTGAAAAGGTTACACTTATGATTGCTGAGTTCAACGATCGTGCGAAGGCCGCTTTCGAGAAGACCGCGAAGGCCGGCGAAGAACTGACCGAATTCACCAAGGGCAATGTCGAAGCCTTCGCGGCATCGGCAAAGACCGCCGCCAAGGGCGCCGAATCGCTGGGTCAGGAAATGGCTGACTATGGCAAGAAGAGCTTCGAGACCGCTACGGCAACCTTCAAGAGCCTGGCTGGGGTGAAGACCCCCACCGAAGCTTTCCAGATCCAGAGCGACTATGCGAAGTCGGCGTTCGACAGCGCGGTCGCCGAGGCCTCCAAGCTGAGCGAAGCCTGGCTGAAGCTGGCCGGCGACGTCTTCCAGCCGATCTCGAGCCGCTATGCTCTGGCGGCGGAAAAGATCAAGTCGGCGTCGCTCTGACCCTTTCCTAGCGTCAGCTGACATTGCAGGCCGGCCGTTCCCGCATTGGGGGCGGCCGGTTTGTTTTTGGGGAAAGTTTGGCGGACCGGAGCCACCGTGCCTCTTGCCGAAGCAGGGCGCAGTGCCATATTCTGAATGCTACGCCACTATATGTGAGTCCCGTTCCGACGATGAGTTTGCTTACCACCTCGATCGAGCCGACCGGCATGGCCACCCGCAAGGATGGCGATGACAACGGGACGGGTCTGGGCCTCGCCACCCGTACGCGGACGCGGACCAAGAAGCCTTCGCCCTACAAGGTGCTGATGCTCAACGACGACTATACGCCGATGGAGTTCGTCGTTCTGTGCCTGCAGCGCTTCTTCCGGATGAATATCGAGGATGCGACTCGGGTCATGCTTCACGTCCACCAGAAGGGCGTCGGCGTTTGCGGGGTCTTCAGCTATGAGGTCGCCGAGACCAAGGTCAGCCAGGTCGTCGATTTCGCGCGACAGAACCAGCACCCGCTTCAGTGTACGCTGGAGAAAGCTTAGCTTTCTCAAGCTTCTGATTGTTTAACCTCGGGCGCCGGCGGTCGCATCCGCTCCCTTGGCTCTCCTCGCAATAAGCTCGGGCGCGCGTTCGCGCTTGCGGAGCCTCGACAGGCTCCGGCGAGGACTTCTGCGTCGGGACGCGCCAGTGTTCCGCGAAGCCAAGCCGACGGATGTCGGTGCCCGGCGCCTTAGGCTCAGCAAAAGACTCCATTGCGCGTTTCTTCCGACGCGATAAACGCAGCATATGGATTGCATCAATATTCGGGGCGGCAACCGTCTCAAGGGGCGGCTGCCCATCTCTGGCGCGAAGAATGCGGCGCTCACCCTGCTTCCCTGTGCACTGCTCAGCGATGAGCCGCTGACCCTCACCAATTTGCCGCGGCTCGCCGATGTCGACAGCTTCGGGCATCTGCTCAACGAGCTGGGCGTCTCGACGACGGTCCGGCGCGGGGCGGGGGATGTGATCGGCCGCGAGATGCGGATGTCGGCAAAGGCGATCGCCTCAACCGTCGCGCCCTATGACATCGTCCGGAAGATGCGCGCCTCGATCCTGGTGCTCGGGCCGCTGCTCGCCCGCGCGGGGGAGGCGACGGTTTCGCTGCCGGGCGGCTGCGCGATCGGCAACCGGCCGATCGACCTGCACCTGAAAGCGCTTGAAGCGCTTGGCGCGGAAATCGAGCTGGCCGCCGGCTATGTCAAAGCCACCGCGCCCTCGGGCGGCTTGACCGGCGGGCGGATCAGCTTTCCGGTGGTTTCGGTCGGCGCCACCGAGAATGCGCTGATGACGGCCGTCCTCGCCCGTGGCGAGACGGTGATGGAAAATGCCGCCCGCGAGCCGGAGATCGTCGATCTTTGCCGTTGCCTCGTCGCCATGGGGGCGGAGATCGACGGGATCGGCAGCGACCGGCTGACGATCCAGGGAAAGACGAGCTTGCACGGCGCGGAATATGCGGTGATGCCCGATCGCATCGAAGCGGGCAGTTACGCGTGTGCGGCGGCGATCACCGGCGGCGATCTGCTGCTAGCGGGCGCGCGGGCCGAGGATATGGAGGCGATCCTTGCCGGGCTGCGCAGCTCCGGAGTGAGCGTAGAGGAGGTCGCCGACGGCATCCATGTGCGCGCCGACGGCAAGCTGGAGGCGTTGACCGTCTCGACCGCGCCATTCCCTGCCTTCCCCACCGACATGCAGGCCCAGTTCATGGCAATGCTGGCGCTGGCCGACGGTGCCAGCGTGCTGACCGAGACGATCTTCGAGAACCGCTACATGCACGTGCCAGAACTGGCGCGCATGGGGGCCGACATTCAGGTTCATGGCCGGACTGCGGTAGTCAAAGGTGTCGACAAGCTGATCGGCGCCGAAGTGATGGCGACCGACCTGCGCGCGTCGATGAGCCTCATCCTCGCAGGCCTGGCCGCCGAGGGCGAAACCCGGGTGCACCGTGTCTATCACCTCGACCGCGGCTATGAGCGGCTCGAAGAGAAGCTTTCGGCCGTCGGCGCGGATATCGAGCGGCAGAGCGACGGCTGATCCTTTGGGCCCCTTTCGGGGCTTCAGGCTTTTTCGACCTCATCCGGCTGGGCTTCGCACGTTTTGCCGGTTTCTCCGGTCTCGGCAATCTCGTTATACAGTTCGGCTTGGCGGGTGCGCAATTTATCGCCCAGCGCCTCAAGGTCGATCTTCCCGTCCAGATGGGCCGCCTTTGCGTCCTCGAAAAGATCCTCGTCCTCTTCGTCGATATGGTGGACGGTTTCTTCGCCCAGTACATGAACCTTCGCGGCGAACAGATCCTCGGTTCCGTCGAGTTGCTCGAGCTCGGCGATGATGCGTTTGCCCGACTGGTGTTCGACGATGCCTTCGTTGACCTCGTCATCGCCGATGATCGGCTTCAGCGCAGGGTAAAGAAGCTCTTCCTCGATCGCCATGTGGACGCTCAGCCGCATGCACAGTTCGCGTGCGATTTCGGTCAGGCGTTGGGGCGAGGCGCCTTCCGCCTCATCGAACAACCTCCTGAAAACATGATGTTCCTGCTTAAGTAGGCTCGTCGCGAGCGGATCATCCTTCGCCACGGCATGGAGGCCCTGTTCGTTCCGCGCGCTGTATTTTCCGGACATGCGATCACCTTCGTTCGGGTTGACGGCTTTCCGGCGGAAACGACCGGCGGCGGATCGATGTTCCCAACAAAGCCCGGGCATGCGGCGGACACGGGAACGTTACGGTTACGACACATAAAGTTGGTCCATTCCGGAGCAATTCCCAGCTGACAGGAGGCCCATGCTCGCTAGTTTTTTGAACAGATATCGAACACATGGCGGCCCTGGTTACCGGGGCGTTGGAGGTCGAGCGATGGCAGATTGGAGCTATGCTCCTGCAGTTCTGATCTTTGGCGATACCGAGGCGGGACGTACGTCGGCGGAGGCCTCGGTGGCCGACGCGGGCGGGCGAGTCGCCGCCTCGCTGGCGCTGGATCAGGCCGCGGAGCGGCTCGACAGCCAGATCGCGGTCGACCTCGTTATTCTCGACGCCACCGCCGATCATGGCGAGCTTCTCGACCGGCTGCTGCGGCGGATCGACGAGGGAACCGCGGGGCGGCAGTTTGCGAGCATCGTGGTCATCTCACCCGAGCTGGTCGACGTCGCGACGGCGCGCATCAGCCATGAGGACGTTGCGCTGCTGGTAGGGCGCAACGCGCAGGTGCTGCGCGATGCGCTGGTCGAGGGGCTTGGCCGCACCCAGCCGCAGCTGCGCGAACCGCCGGAGGACGGCGATGCGGCACGCCTGCAATATCTCAACGACGCTATGGAACGGCACAGCCAGGCGCTAGCGGCCGCGCTCGACGGCGACGCTGCGCCTCAGCGACGGACGGTGGCCGAAGATGCGCTGCGTCCGATCATCGGGGATTTCGAGGCGACCGACGCGGCAGCCATTCGAGCCATGATCCGGGCCCGGCGGCTGCGTGCGCATTTTTTCGGTCCCGGTCTCTTCGCTGATCCGGCCTGGGATATATTGCTCGATCTTACCGCCGCGCGGATCGAGGGACGGTCGGTCGCGGTTTCGAGCCTGTGCATCGCTGCGGCGGTGCCGGCCACCACCGCGCTACGCTGGATCAAGCAGCTCACCGAGGCAGGCTTGTTGCGGCGGGTGGCTGATCCCGTCGACGGACGGCGCGTGTTCATCGAACTGACCGATGGCGCCGCCCGGACTATGATGGCCTATTTCGCGGCGGTAGCCCGGGGCTCCCGCAGCTAGATCGACCGGAAGGCGATCTAGCCGATCGCCCGCAAGGCCTGATCGAAATCGGCGATGAGATCGTCGGGGTCTTCGATGCCGATCGAAATACGCACCAGATTATCGCCGATATCGAGCGCCTTCTTGCGTTCTTCGGGCACTGAAAGATGAGTCATGCCTGCCGGATGGCTCGCCAGCGTCTCGGTGCCGCCAAGGCTGACCGCGAGCTTGGCGATCTTGAGGGCGTCGAGAAAGGCGAAGGCCTCGCGCTCTCCACCCTTCAGGTAGAGCGAGAAGGTCGATCCGGCCCCGTCGCAATGGCGCCGATATATGTCGGCCTGTCGCGATCCTGGTTCGAGAAAGCCCAGATAGCCGACGCGATCGACCTGCGGCTGGGGCCGGAGCCACTCACAGACCTTGGCCGCATTCTCGCCCGCGCGGCTCATCCGCAGCTCGAGCGTCTCGAGCGAACGGAGCAGCATCCAGGCAGTGTTCGGATCGGTGATGGTACCGATCGTGTTGCGCATCGCCCGGACCGGATCGAGCAGCGCCTTCGCCCCCACCACGCCTCCCGCCACCAGATCGCTGTGACCGCCGGCATATTTGGTCAGGGAATAGACCACCAGTTCGGCGCCATGTTTGAGGGGTTTCGACCAGAGCGGACCAAGGAAGGTGTTGTCGATGACGATCGGCGGCTTTTCGGCCTCTCCCGCGAACAGCTTGTCCCGCACGTCGCGCACCGCTTCGACGTCGACGAGCGCGTTGGTGGGATTGGCCGGACTTTCGAGATAGACCAGCGCGACGCGCCCTTTAGCCTTGGCCGCCGCCATGACCGCATCGATCTCCTCAGCTGTCGCGCCGGCCGGGAAGTCGAGCCAGGATACGCCGAAACGTCCAAGGACACGGGCGATCAGCGTTTCGGTGGCGGCGTAGAGCGGCGCGGAATGGACGATGACGTCCCCGGGGCGGACGAGCGCGAGCAGCAGCGTCGCGATCGCGGACATGCCGCTGGAGAAGCTCAGCGCATCCTCTGCATCCTCCCAGATGCCCAGCCGGTCCTCCAATATCTCCTGATCGGGACCATTGAAGCGCGAATAGACCAGCCCGTCGGCCCCGCCGGGGCGCTTTCCGGTCACGCCCTCGAAATGGCGTTTGCCTGCGGCAGCGCTTTCGAAAACGAAGGTGGACGTGAGGAATATCGGCGGCTTCAAGGCACCTTCGGACAGCATAGGATCGTAGCCATGGCCCATCATCAGGGTCGATGGCTTCAGGCGGCGGCCGCCGATTTCGAGGATTTCAGGCTTGGGACGACGGCGAGGGGTGGCGCCGCTCAGTTCGGCTTCGGTTTCGTTGGTCATGATGATCCTGCGACATGTTCTTGTGATGGCAGGATGATGGGCCTGGCCGGCGCTGCTTACAAGGACGTCAGCCGAGCGGACGGAGCAGCTGTGTCGCAACCGCGATCCATGGAGCGTCGGCGACCACCTGCTGACGTGACCCCTGGCCCGGTGGCAGAAGTTGAAGACGGTTGCCTTCCCGTCCGATCAGACGGCCGAACAGGAAACGATCGCCGGGCCGGGGGACCAGTACGTCCCGGTTGAGTGCGTTGCCGAACGCGCGCGGATCGAGCCGCTCGAGCCAGATCATGTCGCCATGGCGATACTCGCCGACGCTGGCTTCCACGAGCATCGTCAGTTCATCCACGCCGGGGCGGGGCAGGGCGGCGATCTGGGCATTACGCGGCGGCGTGGCTCCATCGGGCCCCAGTACTGCGACAATGTCGGGCATCGGCCGTTCGGGCGCCCGAACAAGTTCGTTGGCCTGGACGCCCAGCGCCGTGGCGATGCGGTTGAGCCAGCCGATCGACACGGTGCGCGCTCCGGTCTCGAGCCGGCCGATCGTTTGGGCGGTGGTCTGCGGAATGCAGCGGTCGGCAACCTCCTGCAGGGTGAGCCCCTTCGCACGCCGGACTTCCCTGATGCAGGTCTTCATGCGCGCCCTTCGCCAGCCGTTCGCCAAGGCTTATCCACGGATGCCATGGCTGTCGCAAGGCGTGGCGGCAAAGTGCCGACACGGGGAAGCGGACGCGAAGGAACTGGCAATTTTCCGGGCCGCTGCCTATGTGCCGGCGCGGAAATGGAGCGGGCGATGGCGAAGATCGGCTGGGGCAGGGTTTTGGCGGGTGTGGCGACTGTCGCGGCGGCGGGCGCGGCCTATGTCTATTTCAAACAGCGCGCCGCAAAAGCTCCGCCCTATGACGTCCTTGTCAGCGATGGACCGTTCGAGATCCGCCGCTATCCGGCATTGCCGGTGCTGGTCACCGACCAGGGTGGTACGCGCGATCGTGCGCTGGGCACCGGGTTCGGGCGGCTTGCGGCTTACATGTTTGGCGAAGGCCGCGAGGGCGACGAGCTGCCGATAACCATGCCAGTGCTTGCCGAGCCGCTGGGCGACGCCGCATGGCGCATCCGTTTCCTGCTCCCCGACACGGAGGAGGGATCACTCGAGCCGCCAGGCGAAGGTGTCGGCATCGGCGTATTGCCGGCACGGAACGTGGCGGTGATAGCCGTGCATGGCAAACCGTCGGATCGGCTGTTCAAGTCGCGCACGATCGAACTGCAGCGCTGGCTGAAGGAACGGCAGCGTGTGGCTGCCGGGCCTGCCGAGCACGCTTATTATAATTCACCGCTCAAGCCCGGAAAGCCGCGTGCGAACGAGGTTTGGGTGCCCCTGGCCGACTGAGCCGCCACCCTCTCAGATAGCCATCGACTGTTGCACTACTGCAACAGTTCCACAAAGAGCAGAAAATTTTTCGCGGCGAAGCAACCCTTTCCCAAAATGCTCGTTTAGCGGCTGTCTGGGAGATAGGATGCGGAGCCGGAATGGATGCCACATCGTATTGGTACGTACCAGAAACAGATGCGCTTGCGCGTATCTGGAAGAATGGGTTAGGTGAACACAGTTCCAGTTGGAACCTGTTGGAAAGGGGAATGATATGCGCAAGCTAGCCATCTTGGCAGCGCTCGCATCGACCGCGCTTGCTGCGCCGGCCTTTGCTCGTGACAATGCATGGTATGTCGGCGTCGAAGGCGGCGGTATGCTGCTCGAAGACCTGAAGTTCGACGTCGCCGCGGCGCCTACGTCGACCGCCGGTCAGGCGGTTGTCGACAGCAAGACCGGATTCGATGTCGACGGCATCGTCGGTTACGACTTCGGCATGTTCCGTCTCGAAGGCGAAGTCGCCTACAAGCGGAACCGCGTGAACAACATCTCGACCACCGCGTCGCGCACGCCCGCCAATATCGGCGGCGTTGGAGCCCCTCCGGGCACCTATCAGGACGCGTCTGGCAAGAACAGCGCGCTTAGCTTCATGGTCAACGGCCTGCTCGACTTCGGTGGCGAGGAAGGCTTCTCGGGTTATGTCGGCGGTGGCGCCGGTATCGCTCGGGTGAAGTTCAGCGGCTACAACGTCTCTGGCGACGATTTCCTGAACGACAGCGACTCCAAGTTCGCATGGCAGGCGATCGCCGGCGTGCGTTATCCGGTTTCGACCAACGTCGACGTCGGCCTGAAGTATCGCTACTTCAACGTGAAAGACGCGAAGGTTTTCGATCGTCTGGGCACGGAATATGAGGGCACGTGGCGTTCGCACAGCCTCCTGCTGAGCCTCGTCTACAACTTCGGTGAGCCGGCCGCTCCGCCGCCCCCGCCGCCGCCCCCGCCGCCGCCCCCGCCGCCTCCGCCGCCGCCGCCGCCTCCGCCGCCGGTGGTTGAGACCCCGGGTCCGTTCATCGTGTTCTTCGACTGGGATAAGTCGGACATCACGGCGGAAGCAGCGTCGATCCTAGACAATGCGGCCAATGCCTATGCCACGACCGGTCAGGCCCGTGTCCAGCTTGCCGGCCATGCCGACAAGTCGGGCGGCGACCAGTACAATGTCGGTCTCTCGCAGCGTCGTGCCGACGCGGTGAAGGCCTACCTGGCTGGCAAGGGTGTTCCCGAAGCGGCGATCGCGACCGAAGCCTTCGGCGAAAGCCGTCCGCTGGTCGACACCGCCGACGGCGTCCGCGAACCGCAGAACCGCCGCGTCGAAATCACCTTCGGCTCGTAAGCGGTTCGGTCATCGCTTCGGCGACGACCGGCAAAGAATTGGGGTCGGCCTTCGGGCCGGCCCTTTTTCTTTGTCTACAACGCTTTATTCGATCGCGTTGATGCGGCATCATAGGTGATGTGGGGGCCGTGAGACCGAGGAGAGACGCATGTTGAGGATCCGTTCCGTCGCCGCTTCGCTGATATTCGCCGGGGCAGCCGCGCTGCTCACGCCTGCCATGGCCCTGGCAAATCACCATGAGGTCGAGGCCGTTGCCGACATTGTCGACGCCCAGGGGCAGGCGAAGGGCAAAGCGACCCTTACACAACATAAGGATGGCATCCATGTCGAGGTGAAGGCTGTCGAGCTGCCCGCAGGGATTCATGCCGTCCACATCCACATGACTGGTACCTGCACCGGTCCCGATTTCACCAGCGCTGGCGGCCACTGGAATCCGGGGAAGAAGCAGCATGGGCATGACAATCCGGCGGGTGCACATATGGGCGACATGCCAAATATGACAGTCGGCGCGGACGGCACTGGCACGCTGCACACCATGGTGAAGAGCGCGATGCTGAAGGGCGGCGAGCAGCCGCTGCTAGACGCGGATGGCGCCGCAGTCGTCATCCATGCCGCGGCAGACGACTATAAGACCGATCCGACCGGCAATGCCGGAGGCCGCATTGGTTGCGGGGTCGTCACCGCAAAATGACGGCCAACCGGCGGGGGACGCCGCGCGTCCTGTTCGTCTGCCTGGGTAATATATGCCGGTCGCCGCTGGCCGAGGCCGCGATGCGCGCGGCCGCCGACCGCGCGGATATCGCGATCGAGGTGGATTCTGCCGGAACGGGGGACTGGCACGTCGGCCAGCCGCCCGACCGCCGTGCGATAGCGACCGCCGCCCGTCACGGCATCGATATCAACGGGCTGCGCGCACGTAAGGTGGAGACCGAAGATTTCCATGCCTTTGATCATGTGGTCGCGCTCGACCGGAGCAATTTGACAGCCTTGCGCGCGTTGCGCCCCGCCGACGCCCGGGCGCAGCTGTCGCTTCTGTTCGACCATGTCGCCGGGCGCGAAGGTGAAGACGTGGCCGATCCTTATCACGGATCCGACGCGGGTTTTGAGATTACGTGGCATGACGTTAATCTCGGTGCCGAGGCGTTGCTGGCGCGATTGCGCGCTCAGCCGAGCGGGTAGCGTGCAATAGCCGAGTAGGTCGCGCCGTCAGCGCCGAGTTCACTTTCATAGAGCAGGAAATGGTCGAAGCGGGCTTCGACCGGCGTGGGCCAGAGCTGGTGGAGCGGCAGCATGCCCGAGGGAAACGTTCCCCGTGAAAAACGGGCGATCGTGATGTGCGGTATGAAGGCGCGCTCTTCGGGGGCGATGCCGGCGCGCGTCAGCGCTCGAGTCACCGAGGCGTGTAGCGCGCGAACCGGATGGTGCGGTGCCACGCCAGCCCAGATGGTGTCGATCTGCCCGCGGCGATCGAAGCAGCCGATGCCGTCGAGCCTGAGGTCGAAGGACGGGTGGGATACCGTGCCGAGCGCAGCCGCCACATCCTCCGCGGCATGGCGATCGACATCGCCGATGAAGCGAAGTGTCAGATGGAGCTGTCCATCATCCTGCCATCGCGCCCCAGCAATTCCGCCCATCGCGGAAAGCAGCGGCTCACGCATGGTGCGGGGCGGGCGAAGCGCGACGAAAAGCCTGTGCATGTCTTTTCCTTTCACCTCCCATGAGACGGTAACGCAAGGCCGTTCGCCGTGATGTAACGTCTGATTCGCTTGAAAAGGGGAGTGGTTGCGCCGATATTATTGCCTGGGCGGCACTCCGCCGCTTTATTTGGAGAGTTTTACGTCATGGCAAACTGGTCTGACCCCCGAGCAACTGCCGCGCCCGTCGCGACACGGGCCGGTGCGGCCGACGCGGCTTTCGATGCTGGGCTGCGGTCCTACATGCTCTCGATCTACAATTATATGGCGTCGGGCGTGCTGCTGACCGGCATCGTTGCGCTGGGTTTCGCCAGCTCGGGCCTGGCCGAGCAGGTGCTCGTCACGCCGCTGCGCTGGGTGATCATGCTCGCGCCGCTCGCTTTCGTCATGGTGATCAGCTTCGGCATCAATCGGCTGTCGACCTTCGCCGCGCAGGCGCTGTTCTGGGCGTTCGCGGTGGCAATGGGCCTGTCGCTGTCGTCGATCTTCCTGATCTACACCGGCACGTCGATCGCGACGACTTTCTTCGCGACGGCTGCGGCGTTCGCGTCGCTCAGCCTGTGGGGCTATACCACCAAGAAGGATCTTTCCGGCTTCGGCACCTTCCTGATCATGGGCGTGGTCGGGCTGCTGATCGCGTCGCTCATCAACATCTTCCTCCAGTCGTCGGCGATGAACCTGATCATCAGTGCCATCGGCGTGCTGCTGTTCGCCGGCCTCACCGCCTATGATACGCAGAAGCTGAAGAGCATGTATCAGTATGTCGCTGGCACCGATTTCGCCGGCAAGTCGGTGGTGATGGGGGCCCTTACCCTCTACCTCGACTTCATCAACATGTTCACCTTCCTGCTGCAGTTTCTCGGTGACCGCCGCTAAACGCGCAGAGGATCGCAGGATCGAGGGCCCGGCCGAAACGCCGGGCCTTTTTCTTTGTCCGCCTGACGCTATGCTGGTCCGGGCGGGAGGCGCATGGACTATCTCGGGCTGAGCTTCGACCAAGGCGACGAGGAGGCGATGGTCCGGCGCTTGCGCGCGCGCAACGCCGACAGCGGCTTCGCCTATCTGGTCACACCCAATGTCGATCATGTCGTACGCCTGTCGAAACTCGATCAGGATAGCGCCGAGTGGCGCGCCTATCGCAACGCGGCGTGGCGGCTGTGCGACAGCCGGATATTGTCCGCGCTGGCGGCGCGGCGCGGGATCCACCTGCCTGTGGTGACGGGAAGCGATCTGACCGCGCGCCTGTTTCGTGACGTCGCCGCTCCGGGCGACCGGATTTGCCTGATCGGAGGGCAGCCGGGTGATATCGAGGCGCTGGCAGCGATCCGGCCGGATATCTCGATCGTTCAGCATATTCCTCCGCGGGACCTGTGCGCAGATGCCGAGGGCAGAGCGACCGCCGCACGCTTTCTTGCTGCGTCCGCCGCGCGTTTCAGCCTGATCGCGGTTGGCTCGCCCCAGCAGGAATTGATCGCGGCGGCAGCGGCGGCGATCCCTGAGGCACGGGGAACCGCGCTGTGCGTTGGCGCCTCGATCGATTTCTTGACCGGCAGGGCGCGGCGCGCGCCGCGCTGGATGCAACGGTCGTCGCTGGAGTGGCTGCATCGCCTCCTGCTCGACCCGTGGCGGCTCTGGCGGCGCTATTTGCTGGACGGGCCGCGCATCTTCCTCCTCGCCTGGCGCGCAGGCCGCTAGCAGACGACGGAGCAATGGAACAATAGCCCGGCCCCACAGGTTGACGCCTTGCCGTCAGCCCTATCAGGCAGGCGTCGCTTAGAGCGGGCCGGCAGGAGGTGGTCATGACAAAGGCACAAGCAACTGACGATGCCAGGGGTGGCTTTCGGCTCATCCTCGGGAGCCGGGTGAACGGAGCCCCCGTCTATAATCGCGGCGGCGAGCATATTGGTCATGTCGACGATCTGTCGATCGAACGAAAGGACGGCAGGGTCGTTTACGCGATTATGTCCTTCGGCGGCTTCCTTGGCATAGGCGAGAAATTCCATCCCATACCTTGGTCACTGCTCGACTATGATCCCGATCGCGGTGGCTATGTGGTGTCGCTCGACCGGGCGACGCTGGAGGCCGCGCCGCATTATGAACGCAGCGAACTCGTGACGCTCGGCGGGCCGAGCCAAAGCGCCAGTGCAGAGCGCATCTTCGAATATTATGGGCCCTTCGGTCCGCTTCCTTACTGGTGACGGGCAGGCGATGTTGAGCCGCACATTTTCGCGTGCGATCGCGATTAAGTTATTGCCGCCGATTTGTAGAAATAATAAATAAATATTCTTCTAAAGAAAATTAGAGGAGAGCGGTAGCGTAAGTATCGGGGGCGTTTTATGATCGAAGTATTTGATTCCAGGGTAAATCACCTGGCCCGCTGTTGCCAGCGCGAACGTCTGGCAGCGCAAGCAGCCCATACGGTCGAGGCTAAGCGTATCCATCAATGGCTCGCCGATATCTATGCACGTGAGGCGATGCGGCTCGACCGCTGAACAGCTTGCGCGATCGGAGCAGTAAGAGGGCGACCCGATCAGGCGGTCGCCGGACCGCGCATCATGTCTTGCCTTGCCTTGAGGAGAGCGGCTGCGTCGGTCCGGCTGAGCTTCACCCGGTGGAGCGCGCTGGCCTTGATCAACTGGACCAACGCGTTCGCGTTCTTCACGGCGTCAGCCTTGTTGAAGCACGCCGCCGCGCCCAGCAGCAGGGCGCCAATCCGGGTTTCGGAGCCTTCGGCGGTGCTGCCGGACAGCATGACGGCGGGGATATGCTGGGCGTTGAGAGTCTGAAGATAGGTCAGGCCGTCGATCCCGGGCATGTCGATATCCAGCGTGACGACATCGACATGCCGCCGTTCCAGAATCGACGTAGCCTCTTCCGCAGAAGCCGCCACGCCCACCACGTTCAGCCGGCGGTCCTTTTCAAACAGGCCGGCGAGCATTGCCCTGATGATGAGCGAGTCGTCGACTATCAGGACATTTATATGTTCGGCATCGACCATCCCGGTCTCCTCAAACGCTACGCAACCGATATAGTGGTCGTCGGGCGCCGGGCCGATTATAGAATCCAGATCGTGCTGGCTGGTTAATCCCAGGGCCAGGCATGGCGCCCGATCATTAGACTTTAGCAGCGAAACGCGAGGTTTAGGCGCCTCTGCAGCCCGCGAACGGATTAACGGGCGGAGGTGTCGTTTAACCAACCGGCAATATGCTGATGCCGACATGCCAGTTTGTAGATAATGGTAAAAATCGGGAATCAGGTGATGCCGTTTCCAGAGAAAGTGCTATTCGTCAGGGAATATTAGTGATTTTCACATATGACGCCTGTCTGATGTTCCGCCGTGCCGGCCGCTCCAGTGTCATCCGCGCCAGCATTGGGAACGTCACCTATCTGCGTATGGTGATTGTTACGATAGCGTGCTATGAACAACCTACCGGTCGTTGTGGGGTAGCCGGTGTGTAGGGGGTTTGCTTATGATGCGTCTTGTGAAAACCGCGGCGGTGGCCGCCATCATGTTCGCTGCGACGGCTGTTCCGGCCCTTGGCGCGGTGATCGTGAATTCAGGCAACACCGGTTACAGCTTCACGGTCGATTATGTCGGCCAGGTCGGCGGCAACACGACGCCATCGGTGTCGGCGCTCGGTACGTTCACCTTCAATGGCGTCACCAACGGCGGCAAGACCTATAATTTCGGCTATTCGTTCAACAACGACTCCACCACGACGGCGCGGCTTAGCGGCTTCGCTTTCAACACCAATCCGAACCCTACGGGCGCGAATGTCACCGGCGCGTTCAACAACAGCTATCTCAGCGGCAATTATCCCGAAGGGTACAGCACGGTCGACGTTTGTTTCACCGATGGCGGCGGCTCCTGCGCAGGCGGCGGTAGCGGCGGTTTCTACCAGGGCAACACCGGCACTGGCAATTTCTCGCTGACCTTTGCCGAAGTGATGAACTCGGTGTCGTTCGACAGCTTCGTGACGCGCTTCCAGTCGATCAGCGGCGTGAGCGGCGGCACTTCGGGCATCGGCCTCGGCTCGGTCGTCCAGGGTGGCGGCGGCGGCACCCCGATCACGGCGCCCGAACCGGCGACCTGGGCGATGATGCTGATAGGTTTCGGCGCGGTCGGCTATGCGCTGCGCCGCCGGCGCTCCGGCATGCTCGCACTGGTTCCCCAAGCCGCCTGACGGCGGCGGAACTTACATCGTTTCACGAACCGGCGTTCAGCGTTATGGCGGGTCCATGACGCTTACCCCGCTTGTCCTCCTTATCTGCTCCAACATCTTCATGACCGTCGCATGGTACGGTCATCTGAAGTTCACCGACACGCGGCTGTGGATCGTCATCCTGGCCTCGTGGGGCATCGCGCTGGTCGAATATTGCTTCGCCGTGCCCGCCAACCGGATCGGCTATCTCCATGGCTGGACCGCGGGACAGCTCAAGATCGCCCAGGAAATCATCACGCTGCTGGTCTTCGCCATCTTTGCCGTTGTCGTGCTCGGCGAACCGCTCGGCTGGCGCCACGCAGGGGCGTTCGGCTGCATGATCGGCGCGGCCTGCTTCATGTTCGCCGGACGCGGCTAAACAGGCCCGATTGCACTCGCATACCCGGCTTCCCATATCGCGTCCGGCAAAGCATGGTTTATCACCGCGATTTCCGAGCCGGCTGACAATGGCCAGCCTCGAAATCGCTCAGTAGGACGAATATGAGCGAACTCCCCAAATGGCACGGAACCACGATTATGTCGGTACGCAAGGGCGGCAAGGTCGTCGTCATCGGCGACGGGCAGGTGTCGATGGGCAATACGGTGATGAAACCCAATGCGCGCAAGGTCCGCAAACTGGGTGACGGATCTGTGATCGGCGGTTTCGCCGGTGCGACGGCCGACGCCTTCACGCTATTCGACCGGCTCGAACGCAAGCTGGAGCAGCATGGCGGACAGTTGCTGCGCGCCGCGGTCGAACTTGCCAAGGACTGGCGGACCGATAAATATCTCCGCAACCTCGAAGCGATGATGATCGTCGCTGACAAGGAAGTGACCCTGATCCTCACCGGCAATGGCGATGTGCTCGAGCCGGTGGGCGGAGTGGCTGCGATCGGGTCGGGCGGCAATTTCGCCCTGTCGGCGGCGCGCGCGCTGGTCGACTATGAAGCCGATGCCGAGACGATCTGCCGCAAGGCGATGGGCATCGCTGCCGAACTCTGCGTCTTCACCAATGACAGTCTGACGATCGAGACGCTCGATAGCGTCGCCTGATCATACCCAGCTCCGATCTACCGAAAGCACAGAAATGAACGACAATCTCACCCCCAAGGCGATCGTCGCCGCACTCGACGCGCATATCGTCGGTCAGGCCGATGCCAAGCGGGCCGTTGCGGTGGCGTTGCGCAACCGTTGGCGCCGCCAGCGCCTATCGGAAAATCTGCGCGACGAGGTAACGCCGAAGAATATTCTGATGATCGGGCCGACCGGTTGCGGCAAGACCGAGATCAGCCGCCGGCTGGCCCGGCTCGCCGATGCGCCTTTTGTCAAGGTCGAGGCGACTAAGTTCACCGAGGTCGGCTATGTCGGCCGCGACGTCGAACAGATCGCGCGCGATCTGGTCGAGGAGGCCGTGCGGCTGGAGAAGGACCGCCGCCGCGCCGCAGTGAAGGACAAGGCGGAGGAGGCGGCGATGGCGCGGCTGCTCGACGCTCTGGTCGGCAAGGACGCAAGCGAGGCGACCCGGCTGAGCTTCCGCCAGCGTTTCGAGGAGCACCAACTCGACGACAAGGAGATCGAGATCGAGGTCGAGGATTCGGGGGGCATGCCGTTCGAGCTGCCTGGGATGGGCGGCAATATCGGCATGATCAACCTGACCGAGATGATGACCAAGATGGGCGGCAACCGCACCAAGCGCCGCAAGATGTCCGTGCGCGCCGCCTGGTCCAAGCTGGTCGACGAAGAGGCCGACAAGCGGCTCGACCAGGACGAGGTGAGCCGCGTGGCGCTGCAGGATGCCGAGCAGAACGGCATCGTCTTCCTCGACGAGATCGACAAGATTGCGGTGAGCGACGTGCGCGGCGGTTCGGTGAGCCGCGAGGGCGTGCAACGCGATTTGTTGCCGCTGATCGAAGGCACGACCGTCGCGACCAAATATGGTCCGCTCAAGACCGACCATATCCTGTTCATCGCATCGGGCGCCTTTCATGTCGCCAAGCCGTCGGATCTGCTGCCCGAACTCCAGGGGCGTTTGCCGATCCGGGTCGAGCTCAAGGCGCTGACCGAGGAGGATTTCGTCCGCATCCTGTCCGACACGCGGGCGAGCCTGACGGAGCAATATCGCGCGCTGATCGGTACCGAGGGCGTCGAGATCAGCTTCACCGATGACGGCATCGCGGCGATTGCGAAGATCGCCGCCGAGGTGAACGGGCAGATCGAGAATATCGGCGCACGACGGCTGTCGACGGTGATGGAAAAGCTGCTTGAGGAGATCAGCTTTGACGCCGAGGATCGCAAGGGCACCAGCCTGACGGTCGATGCCGCTTATGTGAACGGCCAGCTCAGCGAGGTGGCGCGCGACACCGATCTGTCGAAATATGTGCTCTAAGGGGGAAGCCAGCCGATGACGATCACCATGTACGGCATCAAGAATTGCGACACGATCAAGAAGGCGCGGACCTGGCTGGAGGATCGCGGCATCGGTTATGACTTTCATGACTACAAGGCGTCGGGGATCGATCGGGCGCGGTTGCAGAGTTGGGTGGCCAGTCTGGGCTGGGAAGTTCTGCTGAACCGCGCCGGGACCACCTTCCGTAAGCTCGCCGACGCCGATCGCGCAGACATCGATGCCGTCAAGGCGGTCGCGCTGATGGAGGCGCAGCCGTCGATGATCAAGCGGCCGGTCCTCGACATAGACGGGCAATTGCTGGTCGGATTCAAGCCCGACCAATATCAGAAGACGCTCGGCTAGACTGCGGGCTCGAGCTGCGGGTCGAGCGTCGTGCGATTGCGGCCGGCTTCCTTAGAGGCATAGAGAGCACGATCGGCGCGTTTCAGCACGTCGGCGAGGATATGGTCTCCCGCCGTGAGGCTCGCGATACCGAAACTCGCGGTCAGCGCATCCGCGCGGCCGCCGACCGGCATCGACATGATCCGCTTGCGGAGCTGTTCGACCTGAAGGCTGGCGGCGTCCATGTCCTGCCCCGGGAAGAACAGCACGAACTCTTCGCCGCCGAAGCGGCCGAAATGGTCGCTTGCCGCCAGCCGTTCCTGGAAAAGCGCGCTGAGACGGCAAAGTACCTCGTCGCCGCAGTCATGGCCATGTTCGTCGTTGATATGCTTGAAATGGTCGACGTCGCAGATCGCTATGGTCAGCGGCTGCCCGCCGGAGCGCGCTTCCGCCATCATGCGAAGACCGGCCGCTTCGATCGCGCGGCGGTTGGGCGCTCCGGTGAGGGAGTCGGTGTCGGCGGCGATGCGCAGCCGCTCGGCCAGATCGCCCGCGAGCAGGTATAGCGAGAAGATGCCTCCGGCCACGGTCATGGCCGGGAGGCCAAGGAAGACGATCAGCGTATAGACGTGGTCGAGCCATTCGGATTTGCCGTTGCCCATCGCCGCCAGCACCAGTCCGCCCGCGATCTCGATCGCGGCCATGGCAAAACCGGTGAAAATGATCGGCCGCTCGCCCAGCCGCAGCATGCGGCCCGGCCGCCACAGTGCGGTTATGCCGAACAGCAGCACGCCCGCCGCGTAGAGCGGGACCACAGCTCCGGCCAGGCCACGATTGGGAAGCGCGAAGGTGAACAGTGCGATGACGACCATCGCTGCGGCCTGGCTGACGAACAGGCGTTTTGCGTAAAGTGGCAGGCCCGAGCGCAACCGGTAGGCGAGGGTGGCGAGGATCGGCGGAATAAGGGCAAGTGCGCTGACCAGCAGATCGAGCCATTCATTCTCGGTGAACAGAAGCGTATAGGCCGCGTCGCCGAGATACATCAGCACGTTGCAACCAAAAGCCCCGGCGAGAAAGTGCGCCATCCGCCGCTGGCCCAGCGTGCGTGCGGCGAGCGCCATTGCCAGCGCCATTAGCGCATTGACGAGCAGCAGCACCGCAAAGATGAAAATATCGACCGACATCTGCCGCTATGCTCCCCCAGAACCCCGCGCCTTCGTATACTTAGTCAAGCCGTTGCGAAAAGGATGTTGTGGACTTTCGCCCGCGGCGGCGTGGGTCATGCTTCACCTTGGCGGTATTCCTGTCTATCCGCTCTCGGCAAGGAGATCCCCGCATGACCCCAACCGCGAAGATATTGCTGCTCGGATCGGGCGAACTTGGCCGCGAATTCGTGATCGCGGCGAAGCGGCTGGGCGCCTATGTCGTCGCATGCGATTCCTATGCGGGCGCACCGGCGATGCAGGTCGCCGACGCGGCGGAGATATTCTCTATGCTGGACGGCGATGCGCTCGCAGCGGTGATCGAGAAGCACAAGCCCGATCATGTCGTGCCCGAGGTCGAGGCGATCCGAACCGAAGTCCTGAAGGACTATGAGGATCGCGGATTCTCGATCGTGCCGTCGGCGCGGGCGACGATGCTGACGATGAACCGCGACCGTATCCGCGACGTCGCGGCGAGCGAACTGGGGCTCACCACGTCGAAGTTCCTCTATGCCGAAAGCCTCGATGAGATGCGCGCTGCGGTCGACGAGGTCGGCATTCCCTGTGTGGTGAAGCCGGTGATGTCGTCGTCGGGAAAGGGGCAGAGCATCGTGACCGCCCCCGGCGCGGTCGACGCTGCCTGGGACTATGCGGTGTCGGGCATGCGCGGCGACCGGCAGCGGGTGATCGTCGAGGCATTCGTCGCCTTCGATTATGAGATCACCCTGCTGACCATCCGGACCCGTGAGGGCGTGCTGTTCTGCGATCCGATCGGCCATCGCCAGGAGCGCGGCGACTATCAGGAAAGCTGGCAGCCGACGCCGATGTCGAAGAAGGCGCTCGCCGCCGCGCAGGATATGGCGCGCAAGGTGGTCGACAATCTGGGCGGCTATGGGCTGTTCGGGGTCGAATTCTTCGTCGCGGGGGAGAAGGTGATCTTCTCCGAACTGTCACCCCGGCCGCATGATACCGGCATGGTGACGCTGATCTCGCAGAACCTGACTGAGTTCGACCTGCACGCCCGCGCGATCCTGGGCCTGCCGATCCCGCATATCCAGTTGCTGGGTGCGGCGGCGTCGGCGGTGATCCTGGCCGATCGCGACGCCGAGGATTTCCGTTTCGAGGGGCTGGCGGAAGCGCTGGCCCCGACGCCCGGCGCGGAGACCGACATACGGCTGTTCAGTAAACCGGTGACGCGCCGCAATCGCCGAATGGGCGTCGCGCTGGCACTGACCCGTGACGGCACCGCCGAGCAGGCGCGAGAAGCCGCGCGCAAGGCGGCGTCGCGGATATCGATACATTATGGGGAGGAGGGCTGATGACTCGCACGCTGATTTCCTCGGGTTCGCCATTCGAGAAGCAGGTCGGGTACAGTCGCGCCGTGGTCGACGGCGACTGGGCCTTCGTCGCGGGCACCACCGGCTATGATCCCGAAACACGGGTGATGCCCGATAGCGCGGCGGAACAGGCGCGCAACGCGCTCGGCGTCATCGAACGGGCGTTGGACGAGGCGGGCTTCGCGATGGCGGACATCGTTCGCGCAACTTATTATTTCACCGACGCCGCCTATTGGGATGAGGTGGGTCCGGTGCTGGGCGAGATCTTCGGCGAGATCCGCCCTGCCGCGACGGCGCTGATCGCCGGGCTGATCAAGCCTGAGATGAAAGTCGAGATCGAGGTGACTGCCAAGCGACGTTAGTTCGTAATTTTCGCCATATTTCAGAATTGGGCACTGAAATATGGTGTAACTGTGTTTGTGATATCCGGAATATCAATACATTTTTCGGCCTAAAGGCATTTGGCACGGTTCCTGCTGAGATGTGTGCATTCACAACGCACACGGAAAGGGAACTACAATGCAGAGCTTCAAGAACATGGTCGCCGGGAGCGCCGCCCTCGTCGCCGCCTTCGTCACCGTTGCCGCGGCGACCCCGCTGCGGGCCGAGCCGGTCCGGGTCGCAGTTGCTTATGGCGATCTGGACATCCAGAGCCAAGTGGGTGCCGCCGAACTTCAGACCCGTATCGCCCGCGCAGCACGCCGGGCCTGCGGTCCCAGCGATGCCGCTAGCCACTTTCAAGTCGCCCGCTGCCGCACCATGGCGGTCGAGTCGGCCCAGAGCCAGCTCGCGATGAAGGCGAACGGGATCAAGCTCGCCGCACGCTAAGTCCGGTCAGGCAGGCCAAGACCGGGCCGCCGCGGAGGGACTCCAGCCCTTCCCGGCGGCCCGAGTCATTTTAGAATTATGAGGATCAGAAGGTGAAGCTGTAAGGCTGGCCTGAGAGCGTGCCCGTTCCCGAGCCATGTTTCATGCCTTTCAGCGCGAAACTGAACGGCCCAGAGCGCCGATCGTCGCAGACCAGCATGCCTCGCCCGAATAGGGCGTCCTTTGCGCCGCGCTTATAGGTGAAACTGCCGACGCAATGGGTGCGGGCGCCTCCGAACAGTTCGATCGTGCCGCCATCGCTATACTGGGTCAGCGAACCCGAAAGCGCTTCATCGGCGCCGAGAACGCCTTTCACCGCCACCGTCATGTCGCACGCCGTTAGCAAGAGTGCCGATATCGCAACCGCGAATCCCGCATAATGTCTCACAACGCCGCCCCCCGGCCCGCCGCAGAGCAGCAGGGATAGCATGGCTGGCGCATGGCACTATCACCAATTGATCCATTTCGAAGCGAGGGCCGTGCGGCCGCCAGCCGCACATTTGCTTATCGCTTTCCAATATTTAATTTGGGGCGTGCGGAGCGGGGCTTGGCTAGTGGCGCAGCATGGCAATTAACATGACTCATCTGGAGCGGCTCGAGGCCGAGAGCATCCACATCATGCGTGAAGTCGTCGCCGAGTGCGAACGGCCGGTGATGCTTTATTCGGTGGGCAAGGATTCCGCGGTGATGCTGCATCTCGCCCGCAAAGCCTTTTATCCGTCGCCGCCGCCATTTCCACTGCTGCATGTCGACACGACGTGGAAGTTCAGGGCCATGTATGAATTGCGCGACCGGATGGCGCGCGAGAGCGGCATGGAGTTGCTGGTCTATCAAAACCCCGAGGCGATCGAGCGCGGGATCAACCCGTTCGACCATGGCGCGCTGCACACCGATATGTGGAAGACCGAGGGGCTGAAGCAGGCGCTCGACAAATATGGGTTCGATGCGGCGTTCGGCGGCGCGCGGCGCGACGAGGAGAAAAGCCGGGCGAAGGAGCGGATATTCTCGTTCCGCACGGCTTCGCACGGCTGGGACCCGAAGAACCAGCGGCCCGAGCTGTGGAACCTGTACAACGCCAAGAAGGCGAAGGGCGAAAGCATCCGCGTCTTTCCGATCTCCAACTGGACCGAACTCGACATCTGGCAATATATCCAGCTCAACGACGTGCCGATCGTGCCGCTTTACTTCGCAGCCAAGCGCCCCACGGTCGAGCGTGACGGCATGCTGCTGATGGTCGACGACGATCGCTTCCCCTTGAAGCCCGGCGAGGTGCCGGTCGACCGGTCGATCCGCTTCCGCACGCTCGGTTGCTATCCTCTGACCGGCGCGGTCGAGAGCGAGGCGTCGACCTTGCCCGAGGTGATCCAGGAAATGCTGCTGACGACGACGTCGGAGCGGCAGGGGCGCGCGATCGACAAGGACGCCGGCGGTGCCGGTATGGAGAAGAAGAAGCAGGAAGGGTATTTCTGATGACCGAGACGCTTCAAGAGAGCGCCTATCAGGTCGACAAGCTGATCGCCCAGGATATCGACGCCTATCTCGATCAGCACCAGCACAAGACCCTGCTGCGCTTCATCACCTGCGGATCGGTGGACGACGGCAAGTCGACGCTGATCGGACGCCTTCTCTATGATTCGAAGATGATCTTCGAGGACCAGCTTGCCGCACTCGAGGCGGACAGCAAGCGGGTGGGCACCCAGGGGCAGGAAATCGACTTCGCCCTCCTGGTCGACGGACTTGCCGCCGAGCGCGAGCAGGGCATCACCATCGACGTCGCCTATCGCTTCTTCTCGACCGAGAAGCGCAAGTTCATCGTCGCAGATACGCCGGGACACGAGCAATATACCCGCAACATGGTGACCGGCGCGTCGACTGCCGACCTGGCCGTGATCCTCATCGATGCGCGCAAGGGCGTGCTGACCCAGACGCGGCGGCACAGCTATCTGGCGCATCTGATCGGCATCAGGAACCTGGTGCTCGCGGTCAACAAGATGGATTTGGTCGGTTATGACCAGAAGGTCTTCGACGATATCGTCGAGGACTATACGGTCTTTGCGAAATCGATCGGAATTGAAGCATTCGTGCCGATGCCGATTTCCGGCTTCAAGGGCGACAACATCACGGCGCTGTCAGAGAACACCCCCTGGTACAAGGGGCCGACGCTGATGGAGCATCTGGAGACCGTCGAGGTCGACCAGATTTCCGATCAGGCGAAGGCGCTGCGCATGCCGGTGCAGTGGGTCAACCGGCCCAATCTCGATTTCCGTGGCTTTTCGGGGCTGATCGCTTCGGGCACCGTGAGGCCTGGCGACAAGATCCGGGTCCTACCTTCGGGCAAGACCTCGACCGTCGATCGCATCGTCACCCTGAGCGGGGATCTGGACGAGGCCATAGCCGGTCAATCGGTGACGTTGACGCTCGCCGACGAGATCGATTGCTCGCGTGGGGACGTGATCGCGATCGCCGACAGCCCGCCGCAGGTCGCCGACCAGTTCGAGACGACGATTGTCTGGATGTCAGACGAGGCGATGCTCCCGGGGCGGCCCTATTGGCTGAAGCTCGGGGCGCAAACCGTCACCGCCTCGGTTCAGGCGCCCAAATATCAGGTCAACGTCAACACGATGGAGCATTTGGCGGCGAAGACGCTGGAACTCAACGCGATTGGCGTTGCCAACCTGTCGACCGACCGGCCCCTGGTCTTCGAAAGCTATGCCGACAATCGCAGCCTGGGCGGCTTCATCCTGATCGACAAGATCACCAACGCCACCGTTGCCGCGGGGATAATCCATTTCTCGCTGCGCCGGTCGCAGAACGTCCATTGGCAGGCGATGGACATCACCCGCGAGAAGCGCGCCGACCTGAAGAATCAAAAGGCCGCGGTCCTCTGGTTCACCGGCCTGTCGGGTGCAGGCAAGTCGACCATCGCCAATATCGTTGAGAAGAAGCTGACGCGGATGAACCGCCACACCTTCCTCCTCGACGGCGACAATGTCCGTCACGGCCTCAACAAGGATCTCGGCTTCACTGATGCCGACCGGGTCGAGAATATCCGCCGGGTGGGGGAAGTGGCGCGACTGATGACCGATGCGGGCCTGATCGTCATCACCGCCTTCATTTCGCCTTTCCGCGCCGAGCGCGAGATGGTGCGCGCGATGATGGCGCCGGGCGAGTTCATCGAGGTGCACATCGACACCAGTCTGGCGGATGCGGAGAAGCGAGACGTGAAGGGCCTTTACAAGAAGGCGCGGGCCGGTGAGCTCCGGAACTTCACGGGCATCGACAGCCCCTATGAAGCGCCCGAACAGCCCGAGATCCGGATCGACACCGCCAAGCTGTCGCCCGAACAGGCTGCCGACCTGATCATCGACCAGCTGCTGGGGCAGGGCTGATGACCGATTCCGAACTTGCGATCCACATTGCGAACGCCGCGGGGCGGATGCTGCTCGACTTGCGGGCGTCGGGCCGTTTCGAGGGCAAGGCGATGGGCGTGGAGGGCGATCGCATCGCCAACGCCTTCATCATGGAGACGCTGCGCCGCGAACGGCCCGCCGACGCCATCCTGTCCGAAGAAGAGGTCAATGATGTGGCGCGCTGCCAAGCGGAGCGCGTCTGGATCGTCGATCCGCTCGACGGCACCCGCGAATATGGCGAAGGCCGCAGCGACTGGGCGGTTCATATCGCGGTGGCTGTCGCCGGGAAGGCGAGCGTCGGCGCGGTGGCACTGCCGGGGCTGGGCGTGACCCTCGATTCGGAGCATCCGCTTCCGCTCGCACCGCGCCCGGAAAGGCTGCGTATGCTGGTCAGCCGTACCCGGCCCGCGGCGGAAGCGGTTGCGGTCGCCGAGAGCCTGGGCGCCGAGCTGGTGCCGATGGGTTCGGCAGGCGCCAAGGCGATGGCGGTGGTGCGCGGCGAGGCCGACATCTATCTCCATTCGGGCGGTCAATATGAATGGGACAATTGCGCGCCGGTCGCGGTCGCGCAGGCCGCAGGGCTACACTGCTCGCGGATCGATGGAGCGCCGCTCACCTACAACCATCCCAATCCATGGCTGCCTGACCTCCTGATCTGCCCGACCGACCTGGCTGATGAGGTGCTACGCCTCGTCAAGGAGACGTCGCCAGCCTGACAGGATTGCGGAGGTCAGGAAGGCCGCACCGAACGGTCGTTCTTCAGAACGCTGATTTCCTGTGTGAGCTGTTGGCGTTTGATGTAGGACCAGCGCATATAAGCGGCCATCTGGCGCTCCTGGATGAGGAACCTGTGCTCTCTCATTCTCTGCCGCTTCGCCGCGTTGGACATCAGCGGCGGTTCGAGCAGCAGGTCGAGATAGCGGGGCAGGGAATATCGGTCGACCCAGGCTTGCGGCATATCGCGCGCGAAGGCGACGCCCTTGGCGTAATTGCCGATGATCTCGGCGGCGATCTGTGCGCCCGAGAGGCGGCGTCCGCAGCATCGGCCGGTGAAGTTGAAACGCGCGGCCATGTCGACATTGATCCGGTCGAGATAGCCCGGCCCACCAAAATGGTCATAAATGTAGACCGGTACGCGGCTGACTAACGCATAAGGCACCGTCTTGCCGATCGAGATGACCACATCGGCATCGGCGATCATCTGCGGCGTGATGAGCGTGACCTCGTCCCCGCCATGGCCGACATGATGGACCGACATATTCTGCCGCAGCAACCCGATCGCTTCCATCAACGCCGGATCGGCGTGGTTGGTGACCACAAGCGCGCGGCGCGGGGAGGGCGGTTTTGCGATGAAGGGCCGAAAGAAACCGGCAGGCGCGGCGTTGAGAAAGCTGGTGATCGGGCCATCATGGCCCATTGCGACGAGGTGCTCTGCCGTCAATGCAGAATTGGCGAGAACATGATCGGCCAGCAATCGGTCATGAAGCCACGCTCCGCTTTCCAGGAATACGCGCCGTGAAAGACGACCGATTATGATCCGCGTGTCCGACCTGTCTCTGTCCGAAGGGCCATAATCGAACAGCCCGAGCACCTGATGCTGGGCATAGACAATGTCATAGGCGAACGGCCGTATGCGGGCGGGATCGGTGATCGGCGGCGCGCCCGTGACAGATTCGATCAGGGCGCTCATCGGCCTGCCGACCCAGTTGGCGAACGTCGTGACGTTGCATCCCAGCGCCTGGAAATGTTGCGCCAGCTCGAGCGCAACGACTTCCGATCCGGCAATATGCTGGAGGTGATTGGTCGCGATGAGGAGGCTGCGGCTCCCGGCCGGTCGAACGGATTTGCGCACCTGATCTAGCGATCCATAAGCTAACAGATCGCCCAAATCTTACAGATACTTATCGAGTAATGTAAATGATTTGTCGGCAGTTTAGAGAGATGCGCGCTCGATCATTGACCAGCTGATGCCGGGAAAGGCACCCTCGATCAGGGTGCGCGCTGCTTTACGTCCGGCTTCGGCGGCTTCGTCCGCGCGTTGCGCGGCTTCAGCGTGATGGTCTCGGTCGCCGTTCGCCCCGTCATGGCCGCGCGCTTGCGCATCGGCCCGTTCGATACCCGCGAGAAGTTCGGCAAGCTGATGGCTCAAATTCATGCCGGGCGCCCCCCGGCCGCGATCCAGCTGTCATGGATGGCGTCGATCTCGAACAGGCGATAGGCGGCGGCCAGGCTGTCGATCCAGGCTTCCTCCCGCAGCCGCCCGGCCGTGGCGAAAAGGCGGCGGCCCTGATCGTCTGCGTAGCTGCTGCGCGACGCCGCAGTACCCGACCAGTGGCGCAGGTTACCGAGCGCGCGCACCAGCGCATCGATTTCGACGACCTCCCGACACGAGCCGTCCAATGAGCAAGGCAGGTCCATCTTTGCTCCCGAATGAGCGTTCGCTGTACAAGAATATTGCACAAATGTCAATCAGAATCTTGGTTAAGCGATTGTAGGCAATAGCGGCATGTAACAAAATTTAACGAGAAAATGCGCCGTTTAAACCGCTCGTTGTCAACAATTGTAACTTCAGTGTGAGTCCTATTTTCTTGGTCACGATATCGGCGCAGAGAGGCGGGGCGGGCGCGATAGTCCGCTGATTCGGTGGACGGCATCATGGCCAACGCAGTACTGAACATGGCTGACTATCCTGTGGTCGAGGCGCAACAGCGTCCCTTCCTTCGTTTGGTCGAGCCAGCGCCCCAGCCGAAGATGGCGCCGCCGTCGTGGATGATGGCTCCGCCAATTCCCGCCGAGATAAAGTCCGTCAGCGTCAACGAGCCGCAGCAACCTTATCTGCCGATCAATGTGATGTCGGTCGCCGTTCCGGTTTCTCAGTCCGTTCCGCCGGTTTCGGACAGTGCTCCCTATCGCCACGTTCGCGAAGTTCCGCGCATTATCTAATCGATGCTGCTTGGCCCGCCGGTTTGTTGGAAGCGGCGATAGGAAAAATCCTAGACTTGTAGGGAATGACCGTTAGAACATAACGGGAACAATTCAGCGAGTCGGATTATGGGGAAACCAGCCTACCGGGCGTCTCCGGGCTGCGAGATCGCATGCCCGGCATGCGATATCAGATGCGCGATACTGGCGGGCGAGGCTGATGATGCCTGGCGCGCGGCCGAACGTCTGCGGCGGGAGGCGGCGCTGCATCCCGCACCGGAACGGGCGGCGACACTGAGGCGCGCTGAAGCGCGGCTGGCAAGCGCAGAGCGAGACTTCGCGCGAGCGCGTCCCGCTGCTCCGCCGGCACTTCCTTTTCCAGCATGGTTTCGAACATGCGGGTCAAAGCGTCTGCATTAGGGAGGGCGACATCGAGGCGGATATATTGGACGGCCGGTTCGATGGCCGAGACTTCACCAGCGCGCTCTGCAGGGGACAGGCCGGCGAGCGCCAGAACGTCGGCCGGCTCGACGCCATAAGGTTGAAGCGCCGCGGCGATCTGTCGCGCGGCATCGATAGGAAGCAGGCCGGTGAAGCGTTTTTCCTCATAATAAGCGTAGCGGGTGTCGAGCGGACTGCCGAGCAGGGCAGCGAAGCTGCGCATCGACAGTCCGGAGCGGGCACGCAGAGCGCGCATGCGTTCATAAGGAAGGGCCATGCTGTCCACCGGAAACGGGATTGTCCGATTACCCGTAAAACTTGTGCGAAATTGTGCAACGAATTTGTTGATAAGCGAGGTGACGACATGGCGAGAGCGGGCAGGAAGCGTAAGTCGGGCGCGCGAGATAAGTCGGGACGGCTGATTGCGACGGCGAGGCTCCGCGCCGACCGGGGAACCGCAGAACTCCGGCTACATCGCGCCCGGCGAGCGGGAGCGCTCGATCCCCAGGCGGCGAGGCTATGGCAGCAGGGCCGGGCGGAGGAAGCGGTGGAAGCGATTGGCGGTGGTGATCATAGCCAGGCGGTCGATGCGATCGGCCGCGCCTGGCTGGCCGGGCTGCTTGCCCATCCGGCGCGCAGCGCGGAGGCGTTGCGCGATGCGGGGCGAATTTTGTTCAAGCTATATTGGGCGCATTATGCCGAACTTGCGCCGAGCGGCGGGCTCTATCGCGAGATGGCCGGGCGCGGCGTCGTCCGATCGATTACGGCAAGCGATATCGAGCGGGCGGCGAACCTGGAGGCCGCGCTCAACCGGCGGCTGGCCATCCTAGACGATTGCGGGCGCGATGTCCGCAAGGCCGTGGAGAGTCTTTGTATCGATCATCATTTCGAGTTCGGGCCGCTGTGGCTCGATCGGCTGATCCAGGCGCGGCGGCAGAAAGCCGCCCCGGATGCAGAGGCTTTGCGGCGGATCGAGGCCGCCGTGCTGGGCCTCGCCGCACTCACATGAATCGCAACTAGGACCGGATGGCCTTTACCATAACGTAATGAACGGCGTGTTAGCCATAAGTCTCAATTGAGGGACCGCCGATGATTTCGTCCGAAGTTTCCGTGATAGGGCGTTCGCGCCGGGCCGAAGAGCGGCTGCCGGCGGATATCCGCAGCCGGTACGGCACCGGCGGGATGCCTGAGCGCGCCTTGTGCCGCATTGTGGATATAACGACGCGCGGCGCGCGGCTGGAGGTCTATTGCGACCTTCCGCCCGCGACGATGATCACGCTGAAGCTGCCTTATACGGGTACGGTTCGCGCCAAGATCATGTGGTCCAAGGATTTCGAGGCGGGCTGCCAGTTCCTCGATCCGATCAAGGAAAGTGATCTGTCCACGATCTTTCAACAGGGTCACGCCTGATCCGGGCGCGGGCGGCCTGACCCGCTCAGGCCGCCGATTCGACGACCAGACTATTACCTTCCACCGCCACCACGGTGGCAATGGTGCCGACGGGCATGTCGGGCCCATTGGCCGACCAGAAACTATCGCCGTCGGTGGCCCGTCCCTGGCCCGCTATCAGAGCTTCGCAGATCGTCACCCGCATGCCGATCATCCGCGCCGCGCGGTTGTTGAGCAGGGGCTCGGGCGTTTGGGCGCTGCGACGGTAGATGTTGCCGCCGATGTAGATCGAGGCCACCGACGCGACCGCGAAGACGGCGAGGTCGACCGCCAGCGGCGGATCGAACAGCAGGGCAACGACGCCCGTCACGATCGCGGCGAGCGCCAGCCAGATCAGGAAGACGCCGGGCACGAATATCTCGGCCGCCGCTAGGATCACGGCGGCTATCCACCATCCCCAGCGCAGGTCGATCAGCGTGATGATGTCGCTCATGCGGCGTTATCCGGCGGAGTCGTCGGCACGCTCACGGCGGCGCGTGGCGACCCCTTGGCGCGAGTGGGGGCCGGCGGCGGTGTGCCGTCATCGCCCAGGGCGGCCTTGGCGAGCGCGCCGATGCCGCCGATCGTGCCGATCAGCTGGGTTGCTTCGACCGGGAAGAGGATCGTCTTGGCGTTGGGCGAGGTGGCGAACTTGCTCACCGCCTCGACATATTTCTGCGCGACGAAATAGTTGATCGCCAGCGCCTCGCCATTCTCGATCGCTTCGGACACGACGCGGGTGGCGTTGGCTTCGGCCTCCGCCGCGCGTTCGCGGGCTTCGGCGTCGCGAAAGGCACTTTCGCGGCGGCCCTCGGCCTGGAGGATCTGGCTTTGCTTCTGCCCCTCGGCCTTGAGGATTTCGGACGCGCGCTGACCTTCGGATTCAAGGATCAGGGCGCGTTTCTCGCGCTCGGCCTTCATCTGGCGGCCCATCGCGTTGACGATGTCGGCGGGCGGGCGGATGTCCTTCAGCTCGACGCGGGTGAGCTTGACGCCCCAGGCGACGGTCGCGTGATCGACCACGCTGAGCAGGCGGGCGTTGATCTCGTCCCGCTTCGACAGCGTCTCGTCCAGATCCATCGAGCCCATCACCGTGCGCAGGTTGGTCGTGGTGAGTTGGAGCAGCGCGCGATAGAGATCCGATACCTCATAGGCGGCCTTCACCGGGTCGAGCACCTGGAAGAAGACGACCCCGTCGACCGCGACCATCGCATTGTCCTTGGTGATGATCTCCTGCCCCGGGATATCGAGGACCTGTTCCATCATGTTGATCCGCCGGCCGACGCGATCGATGAAAGGTATGATCAGCGAGAAGCCGGGCTGCGCGGTCTTGGTGAAGCGCCCGAAGCGCTCGATCGTATATTCATAGCCCTGCCGGACGACGAGGACCGCCGAAAGGACGAAGATTATCGCCAGCAGCGCGATGGCGGCGAATAACAAGGCTGCGATCGTCATGCTTCGCTCTCCCCAGTTGCAGCAGGATGATAGCGTGTCGCGCGCGGCATGACAGCAAAACCCGCCATCCCGGATCTTTCTTGCTGGCCTCACGCTCCGCAAGGACACGAATGGCTTTCAAACCGTTACGGTTAGTCACGCCCTTCAGGATTCAGCGACGCTCATGCGCCTCAAGATAGATGCCAGCCTGCGATATCGCATGGCGGAACCCCTCGATGTCCTTCTGACCATCGAGGCGGCGCAGTTACCCGATCAGTTGCTGGTGAGCGACTTGCTGACCGTCGATGGCGTCGGGCCGATGCGGCCGATCGATGGCGAGGATGGAATCGGCCGCCGAACCTGGATGTGTGCGAGCGGCGACTTCCACGCACATTATGCGGCGGAGGTAGACGTAGATCGCCGTCCGATATCGATCGACGCGTTGCCGATCACGCCGCGCCGTGAATTGCCGCCCGAGGTGATCCCCTATCTCTGGCCCAGCCGCTATTGCGAGGCCGACCGGTTCGAGGCGTTCGTCGAACGGGAATTTCCGGGCGACAATCATGGCGCGAAGATCATGGCGATGGCGCGCTGGATATATGAGCATCTCGATTATTGCGCGGGGTCGAGTGACGCGTCGACGACGGCGGTCGACGTGTTCGTGTCACGGCAGGGCGTATGCCGTGACTTTGCGCATCTGCTGGTGAGCTTCGCCCGCGCGGCGGGGGTGCCGGCGCGGCTGGTGTCCGCCTATGCGTGGAACCTCGATCCGCCGGACTTTCACGCGGTCGTCGAGATCTGGCTGGCGGGCGACTGGTATCTGATCGATCCGACGCAGCTCGCACCGCTCGATGGTCTGGTGCGGATCGCGGTGGGGCGCGATGCGACGGACATCGCCTTCATGACGATATTTGGCACGGCTGAGCTTGTCGAACAGTCGATAATGGTTCGCCGCTTGGACTAGGACCCTCAAGCCCGGGTGAGTGCGCTGCGCCGCGCCGCGCCGCAGAAGCGGGGCGCCGATGCCTAAGGGTCCAGCCGATCGCGCCGAAGCCCAGGAGCATCATGGCCCAGGTCGCAGGTTCGGGCGCGGTGCTCACGACGGCGGTGCCGACGGTCAGATTGTCGAACTCGAAGCCGCCGCCGCCATTCTGGATGAGTTGAACGCGATTGAAGGCGCTATCACTCTGGAAATTGAAAAAAGCATATAATTCGCCGCCGTTGCCGCCGCCAAAGGGGTTGCCGTAATAGCTGCTGCCGAACCCGGACGAAGATTGCAGGACCGACTGAAGGGCATAGGTGCCGAGCAGGGTGGAGTCGTTATAGAGAGCGACCGTGTTGTTACCGTCGAGCGCCGATCCCCAGAGGCCGAAATAGTTGACGTTCTGCGACAGCTGGATGGTTGCCGGATTGCCGTTGACCGAGCCATATTGGCCGGTGCCGCCGACGCCACCATAGACGTTGGCATTTGCGATATTGATGAAGCCGCTGCTCGTCGTTCCAGTGATCGGCGAACCAGCGAAGCTCATGGTCGCCAGACCATTGGGCGCGCCGTCTAGATTGGCCACCGAGAAATCATAACCAGAAAGGGTTGGGGCGGTTACCCCGGCAGCTTCGACCGAAACGATCACAGCTGATTGAGCGGTGGCCGTGAAACCAAATAGCGCACAAAGCGCGAGAGAAGCTGCTCTGAACATACGCCACGACCCCGTTACACGGTCGGGCACTCATGCCCGATCGGATGAGATTAGAGATTTTCAGGCCGAAGGGAAGAATGGACGAACATCGATCGGCATAGCCTTAGACCAAAGTACTGCTATGGCGTGGAATATGAGCATGACCGGCATAGACCTTTGGGTGGGCAAGACGTTGTTCGTCCCGCTCATCATCAAATTCTGTCAGATCACCCGGCAAAGCCAATATGCGGTATCGCGGCTGTTCTGGTTCATCACGGCCCTCGATCAGTTGCGGATCGCCACGACCCTTACGTCGCAGATCATCGCGGGGCTGTTCAGCGTCTTCATGATGTTCACGGCATCGACCCGCGCCGACATGCCGGCGTTCAGCATGGCGTGGTTTCGGATGGTCGCGCTGGTTTTCCTGGCGCTCGACGTCTTTTCCGGCATCATCAGCGGCGCATGGCGGGGTGTCGAGATCTGGCTGCTCGTGCTGTTCGCGGAATATGCGGCTACGATCACCACGGTTCCCCCGCGGGAAGACAGGAAAGCCACCCGAAAGCTGCGCCCAGGGGAAGCGAGCCGCTGAGAAGGCTCAGACGGCGCGGAAGCGGCGGCCCAGTTCAACCGGCGCGGACGGAGGAAAGGCGCGGCCGAGTCGCGCAGTTGCGACATCAAGGAAGAGGTCGCCCAGGCGTTCGGTGACATGGGTGCCGAACGGGAAGGGGGCGGTCGCGAATTCCCCTATTTCGAGGAAAGGGACGCCGACATTGGTGGCACAGCGGTAGTCGGCCATCGTCGCGCCGACGAAGAGGCAACGGGCGCGGTCAGCGCGGCTGGCGGCGAAGATCGCTTCGCAGTTCATCCCCTGCGATAGCGGCGCGCCCAGCACCGATCGAAATTGGCGGGTGAGACCCTTGCGGGCGACGATCGTGCGGAGCTCGTCCTGCGGCATGCTCGACACGATATGGGCGGCGATCCCGCGGGCGTTGAGAAGCTGGAGCGCTTCGGCGATATCGGGCATCAGCGGACAATCGATCATGTCGTCGAGAATGATCTCGCCCAGTTTGTCACACTCCATGCTTGTCTCTGCGGGTGAAAGTTCTTCCCCGAGGAGCGTGCGGTGGAGCATGCGGACTTGCTCATGACGCGGCTCACCGGGATGCGCGCGCCGATAGGCTTCGACCATGCCGCGGACGTCGTCGCCATGATCCGCATAGAGTTCGCCAAAGGCCGAAACCGTCAACTCGGCAGAATCGAGGATCACACCGTCAAAGGCGAACAGGAAATGATCGAACTGCTCCAGGGTGAACATCTTGCCGGTCCTATCGTTCAGAACATTGGAGGCTATGCGCACATGGTAAATAATAGGCTAACCCGTTTCGGCGCCGTTGCTCGAAATCTCCTCTGGTAACCTATATCGGCCATCAGCTTTGGGAGTGAATCGTCATGCCGCGTTTCAGCGCTTTTTGCGGATTGCTGCTCATGTCCGCGGCGGTCGCGGCACCGGCGGCACAGGCGCCGATAACGGGCGCGCGCGCCGCTACTGCGCCACCATTCGACGTTCGGGCGGTCGCGACGTTCGATAATCCCTGGGCGCTAACTTTCCTGCCCGATGGCCAGATTCTCGTGACAGAGAAGGCCGGAAGGATGCTGCTCCTGTCTGCTGACGGGAAGCGGCGGGTCATCGTGGCTGGCATACCCCGGGTCGATTCAAGCGGACAGGGCGGGCTGGGCGAAGTTGTCGTCCACCCTGGCTTCGCGTCAAACCGGCTGGTTTACTTCAGCTATTCAGCACCCGGTTCGCGTAATGGAATCGTGCTGGCGCGCGGCAAGCTGACTGGCGGGCTCGACGGAGCCCGGCTGGAAGGGGTGACTAGCCTCTACGAGGCGCATCCCCTGATCAGCGGCGGACATTATGCCGGACGGATCGCCTTCGCGCCCGATGGCCATCTGTTCTTCGCGATGGGCGAGCGACAGAAGTTCACGCCCGCCCAGGACCTTAATGGTGTGTTGGGCAAGATTGTGCGACTGACCGCCGAGGGCAAGCCGGCGCCCGGCAATCCCCTCGTCGGTAAAGGCGATCCGGCGGTCTGGAGCTATGGTCATCGCAACCCGCTCGGCCTCGCCTTCGATCTGAACGGGCGATTGTGGAATGCCGAGATGGGCCCGAAAGGCGGGGACGAGGTCAACCTGATCCTGCCCGGCCGAAACTATGGTTGGCCGATCGTGTCGAACGGCGACCATTATGACGGGCGGAATATCCCCGACCACCCGGCCAGGCCCGAGTTCGAAGCGCCGAAGGTCAGCTGGAACCCGTCAATCTCTCCGTCGAGCCTGCTGGTCTATTCGGGCGGAATGTTTCCCCGATGGCACGGCAAGGCGCTGATCAGCGCATTGTCGGGTGAAGCGCTGATCCTGGTCGATCTGGGCAAGGACGGCGCGCGGGAAGAGGCGCGCTATGCTATGGGCAAGCGAATCCGGGCGGTGAACCAAGGCCCGGACGGCGCGGTCTATCTGCTGGAAGACAAGGAAGGCGGACGGCTGCTCCGGCTCACGCCGAAGGGCTAGGGAAGGTGCAACACGGTTACGCTCATCGTCGCGCGAATGGCGAAGCCGAGCGTTTCATAGAGCTGGATTATCGGTATAGACGCGTAGGAAGGGCACCTCGCCGCGCGCCGAGATCCGGTGGGCGATGATGCGCGAGCAGCCGCGCATAGCTAAGTTCCCTGGAAATCTGGCTGGGCGCGAAAGCCGCTCTCCTCAGTGAAACTATCGGGTTTCAGCCGTCCGCTCGCCATCACGCTTGTTGAGCGCGCTCCAGATCGGCAGACGAACTACGAGCGCGTCAACCGTCCGGTGACCGGTGGAGTGGCGCGCGCCGCCTCTTGCGTGACCGCGTCCGGCACAGGCGGATCGAAAGCGAGCCGGAAGGGCATCGCACCCGCCCAGACCGGGGCGGCCATGTCTTCCGTGTCGTCGACTGGCTCGCCGGTGCGGATTTTTACCGATGCTTCGTCGATCGGCATCCACAGGATCTTCGTCGCCTTGAGCTCCTGTGCGGACACGGGGCGCAGGCTGCTCCAGCGGCCGGGATAAAGGCCCTCCATCATCGCCTCGAGCCGGGCGAGTTTGTCCTCGTCACCGTTCACCAGTCGCGCGGTGCCGAACAGCATGGCGGATCGGTAGTTCGCGGAGTGGTGGAAAGCGGATCGCGCCAGCACGAGCCCGTCGAGATGGGTGACCGTCAGGCAGACGTCGAGGTCCTCGCTGGCACGGAGCGCGCGGCTGGCGCTCGATCCGTGCCAATAGATCGCGTCGCCCTCGCGCCAGTAAAGTGTGGGCGTGACCACCGGATAGCCATCGAACATGTAGCCGACGTGGCAAAGCATGCCTGCGTCGAGCACGGCGTCGAGCGCCGCGCGATCGTAGGCGGCGCGCTCATGGGCGCGCTTGACCCGTGTCCGCTCGCTGGGCGGCGAAGATGTCACGATGGCCCCCTGGATATTCTGTTCTGGAAGGAGCGTGACGCCCCGCCCTGGAGGACGGCGGGGCGGGGCACGCTCAAGCACAAACCGCCCCCGATGTGCGCGGCGGTGTGCCCTAACCGAGTTATTTAGCTGATCTGGAGCAGAATTGCCAGTTCAGGCGAAGACCCGCCGGCCACGGTCCGGCGGGTCCGCATTCTCTCCTAAAGAGCCGAGGGTCGAAGGGGCTCGTCGGCTCAGGGCACAAAACCCCTCGGGCGGCGGCTGGTTCCTGATCTGGCGCTCATGACCGCGCATTATGCGTCGGCGCATGGAAGTCGGGTGGCTTGTCGGCGATCCAAGCCAGAAACGAGCAATCGCCGGATGGGCGACCAGCGAGGCAGGGTCCGAAGACATGCGCGCCAACTCGCCGTTGGTGAAATGGGCGTGGATCGTTCGGTGGCAGATCGGATGAAGTGCGACCGTCTCGCGCCCTCCACGGCTTTTCGGCAGGGAATGGTGCCACTCGACCCGCCGGCCCAGCGGCCGTTCGCATAGCCAGCAAAAGAGATCCATCGAACGCCCCGGTTAGGGCATCGCCAGGCTGCTCAATTCCCGGATGCTGATGCCATAGACCTCGCAGATATGGTCGCGGAGTGCACGCTTGGCCAGCGCCATTTCGGCATAGGCCTCCTCCTCCGCGGCCTCGGCGTCGAGATTGACGCGAAATGAGGATGGGACGAGAGCTTCCCAGCTGGCACTATGCCGGCGGGCGGCCTCCCGCACCTGCGCGACCAGCTGCCGTCCTTCACTCACAGCCCTGCCCGGTGGCTTGACGGAAGGCGATCGCCATCGCTTTGTGATCCAGCGGCTTGGCAAGTATGATGTCTTCGGGTGCCCGAGGGGAGCATTCAGCAGGAGTCCCGGTGATGAAAATCACGGGAATCGGCCCCAGCTTTTCATGGATGGCACGGACCGCCAGCGGGCCGCTACCGTCGGCAAGGCGCACGTCCGAGGTGATCAGATCCGGCCGCTGGACGAGGGCGGCGTCGACGGCTTCTGTCTGGGATGCGGCGATCGAGACCGAGGATGCGCCCTGCTCCCGCAGAATGTCCTCGATCGTGATCGCGACGAACGGATCGTCCTCGATGATCAATATATGCGACACGCTACACCACTTTAACAAATGATGCTGCCTAACGCGCAGGACCGCTATCTGGGTCCGGCGGGCGTTTCGCCGCGCGGCGCTAGCTGCTCAGCCGGCTGATCTCGGCGATCAGCGTGCCGGCCCGATAAGGTTTCTGTAGGAAGGGGATCGCTGCTGGCACGCTGGAATCGCCATGAAACAGATGCCCCGAGGTGAGGAGGATGGGCAAGGCGGGCCAGCGCAGCCGGACACGCGCGGCAAGTTCCAGCCCGTCGATCTCGCCGGGCATCTTGATGTCGGTGAACAACAGGCCGATGTCGTCGCGGCTGTCGAGAAGTGTCAGTGCTTCGTCGCCGGTCTCGACGCCGACGGCCTTATATCCTGCATCCTCGATCGCATCGATCGCCATCAGCCGCACGAAAAGTTCGTCCTCTACCACGAGGATCACGGCTTTCGGATCGCGACCCTCGAATTCAAGGGCGAACTCGGACAAGCATTTCCCCCTTCGGCGAGCGAGGCAAGGCGGAAATTGCCTGATTTGCGCAGCGGAATCCAGCGGAACAGCCTCGCATCCCAGCCGTTACGCAATCATTACAACAAGGAGGCGAGGATGCTTGGGACTATTCTTCTTATCGTGCTGATCCTGCTGCTGGTCGGCGCGCTGCCGACCTGGGGACACAGCCGCAGCTGGGGCTATGGACCGTCGGGGCTGCTGGGCGTCGTCGTCGTCATCCTGCTAATTCTGGTCCTTACCGGTCGACTCTGATCCGCGGCGGCGGCGGACAACCCGCCGCCGTCACATTGTCCGGTCGATGCCGGTGATCAGCCGTGCGCCGCGATCGAAGGTCAGATAATTCCACAGCCAATTGGCGCAGACGATCAGCCGATTGCGGAACCCGATCAGGAAATAGATGTGTGCCGCGGACCATAGCAGCCAGGCCGTCATTCCCGAAAGCCGCAGCCAGCCAAGATCGACCACCGCACATTTTCGGCCGATCGTCGCCAGATTCCCGAAGCTTTGATACCGGAACCGGCCAGGATCCCGCCGCGCCAGCAACCGCGCAACGATGGTTCGGGCCGCATGACGGCCTTGCTGTTTGGCGGCGGGGGCAATGCCGGGAACGGCGTTGCCGCCAGCGTCGATGACCGCCGCCGTATCGCCGATCACGAAGATATTGTCGGTGCCCGGGACAGCGAGATCGGAACCCACGATCACCCGTCCGGCCCTGTCCGCAGCAGCATTCAGCCATTCGGCGGCCGGAGAGGCGCGAACCCCCGCCGCCCAGATGACCGTGCTCGCCGCGATCCGTTGGTTGCCGATGATCACGCCCTCGTCGTCGATCACCGTCACGCGGCTCCCGAGGCGCACTTGGACCCCCAGGCCCTCGAGTGCCTTCTTCGCCGATTCCGAGAGCGATGCGGGGAAGCTGGGGAGGAGCCGCTGTTCGGACTGGACGAGGATCACGCGTACGCAATGGCGGGTAATGTGAGGGAACTCGGTTTCCGCTGCCGAGCGGGCGAGTTCGGCGATCGCGCCCGCCATTTCCACGCCCGTCGGGCCGCCGCCGACGACGACGAAGGTCAGATATTCGGCCCGTTCGGCGAGATGCTCCTGCCGGTTCGTTTCCGCACGCTCGAGCGCCAGCAGGATCGTGCGCCGCACGCTGACCGCGTCGTCGATCGTCTTGATGCCGGGCGCGCGATCTGCCCAGCTGGCGCCGAAATAGCTATGCCGCGCGCCGGTGGCGATGATCAGCGCGTCATAGTCGATACTCGCTCCACTCGCCAGGCTCACGCGCTGCGCCGCCCGATCGACGGCATCGACACTGTCGAGCAGTACCTGGGTTCGCGCCTGCTTGCGGACGATCGAGCGGATCGGCTGGGCGATGTCGGCAGGCGAGAGGCCCGCCGTGGCGACCTGATAGAGCAGCGGCTGGAACAGGTGGTGGTTTTGCTTGTCGATCAGAACGATGTCGACGTCGTGCCGGGCGAGCTCCTTTGCCGCCGACAAGCCGCCGAAGCCGGCCCCGACGATGACGACCCGACGCCGCGCGCGAACAGGGGCTGGGATGGCCATCGGCTCAGTCCTTTCCGCCGACCGCGCGCGCGGCCAGCCGGTCGAGCGACCAGGCGCCACCACCGCGTGCGATCAGCGGGAGGAGCAATCCCGCCCAGCTCAGGTGGGTCGGCCATGCGTCGGGATAGACGAAGATCTGGATTGTCGCGGTCATACCCAGCAGAGCGAGCGCGGCGGGACGTGTTGCGAGGCCTAATACCAGCAGGATGGGGAAGAGATGTTCCGAATAGGTGGCGGCGTGTGCCGCGATCTCCGGCGGAGCGAAGGGCAGGGCATATTCGGTACGAAACAGCTCATAGGTGCTGTCGGTGATCGTCAGCAGTCCGTCGACCTTGGTGCGACCGGAGAGAAAGAAGATCGCGGCTATGCCGAAGCGTGCGACGAGCAGCAGCAGGGATTCCGGCAGCAGTTTCCCGGCGAGCGCCGCGGCGCGGCGATAATGGGACAACAGGCTGAGCATGGCAGTTCTCCGATGAGCGCCGATCCCCGCGCGCGGGCTTGTAAGCCGTCGCGCGCGGGGCCGGGCGAGGTCACGCCTTCTTTGGGGTGAGCGATCCGGGGCCCTTCGGCGTCTTGATCGTGGTGCAGGTGCCAGCGGGAACGAGCTTCCAGGCATTGCCCTGATAGTCGACCTTGGACGTGCCGGCGCAGCTGGTGCCCGCGCCTGCTGCACATTCGTTCTTTCCCGCTAGGGCGACGCCGAAGCACTTTTCGGTCTTCTTGGCGGCGGTATCGGCGGCGATCGCGGCATTGGAGGCGAAGGCCAGCGCGAGCGTGGCGGCGATGGCTGCGTTGGTTCTAGTCATGAGAATCTCCTGGTCTTGCCTTCGCAGCGGTTGCCGCGGTGACCTGAAAGGCGGAAGCGCAGGTCACGGGAGGCCAGTTCGCGACCCGGTCGGCGGGCGTTACAGCGACGGCAGCAAATAAATTTTCGCCGATATGGTTTTGCCGGTGTAACCTTCCGCGCGGCTGCCACGAATGCGTCCAGGGGAGCGCATATGCGAGCGAGCGAGGATCAACTGCGGCGATGGATGATCGGCGGCCTTGAAGGCGACGCCGCGGACCATGCCGCGCTCCTCACGGCGCTGGTGCCGCTCCTCCAGGCTTTTTATCGGCGGCGCGTGCGAGATGCCGCCGAGGATATCGAGGACCTCGTGCAGGAGACGTTGATTGCGGTACATACGCGCCGCTCGACCTATGATGCGGATCGCTCCTTCGGCGTCTGGCTGTTCGCGATCGCGCGCTACAAGATGATCGATCACTTCCGGCGCCGGCGGCAAAGCTGCGCGATCGAGGATGTCGAGGAAATGCTAGCCACCGAAGGATTCGAGGATGCGAGCCTGTCGCGAATGGATGTCGCCCGGCTGCTCGACACGCTTCCGCCCAAACAGGCCGATGCGATTCGCGATACGCGGATCGCCGGGCTGAGCATAGCCGAGGCTGCCAGCAGCGCGGGCATCGGCGAGTCCGACGTCAAGGTATCGGTCCATCGCGGGCTCAAGGCGCTGGCGGCGCGTGTGCGGGGGCAGATGTGATGGACACCGATCTGCTGATCCGCAGCATGGCGGAGGATGTGAAGCCGGTGCCGCGCCACGCGGTAGGCCGGCGGATCGCCATCGGACTCGGTCTGGGGGCTGCCGCCACCGTTCTGCTCATCGGAATGTGGCTGGGGTTCCGGCCCGATTTCCGAGTGGCCATGCAGGGTTATTCCTTCTGGATGAAGTGGACCTATTCGGCGTCGCTGGCCACCGTCGCGATCATCGCAACGATCCAGCTTGCCCGGCCGGAACCGGCGCGATTGGGATGGATGTGGGTGCTCGCCGTTCCCATGCTGCTGCTCGCCGCGGTCGGCGTCGCGGAAATGGCCCGGACGGCTCCTGACGGCTGGCTGGCGATGTGGCTCGGGGCGAGCTGGAAACAATGTCCCGGCATCGTGCTGCGTCTGGCAGTTCCGATCTTCATCGGTCTGCTCTGGTCGTTCCGGCAGCTTGCGCCGACGCGGCTGCGGGCCGCAGGCGCGGTCGCCGGTCTCGCGGCGGGTGCCTGCGCGGCCATGCTTTATTGCCTGCATTGCCCTGAGGTCTCGGCGCTGTTCGTGCTGACCTGGTATACCCTCGGCATCGGCATGGCCGCCGCGCTGGGGGCGCTCGCCGGTCCGCGGCTGATGCGGTGGTGAAATGTTTGGCGGGCAGTGTAACTTCGTCGGCCGCCGCTCCGTATTTCCGGAAGCCAATCCGGCGAACCTGAGGGAGAGTTAGAGATGATCACCGTAAAGACCGGCGTCAGCGCCGCTTCGACCGCCGCGCTGCTCGCGCTCGCCGCGCTTCAGTCGGCGCCCGCGCTGGCCGATCATCATGGCGAAGCGAAGAAGGTCCACTGCTATGGCGTCAACAGCTGCAAGGGCAGCTCAGACTGCAAGACCGCCGAACATGCCTGCAAGGGCCAGAATGATTGTAAGGGTCATGGCTTCAAGGAAATGACTGCCGAGGCCTGCACCGCCGCCGGCGGCAGCACGACCGAAGCCAAGAAGTAATTCGGCCCGCCCGGCCGCGCGATGAAAGCGCGGCCGGGCCTTTCCCAGAGGCACCCATGCCCGTCCACCGTTTCGGTCTCGGCCTGCGCAAGCCGCATTATGCGGATTTCCTTGATGGCGACGCGCCGGTCGCGGTCGATTTCGTCGAGGTGATCTCAGAGAATTTCATGGTCGATGGCGGCCGGCCGCGTCACATATTGCGGCAGGTGCGCGAGCGGCATCCCGTCGCGCTTCATGGCGTGTCGATGTCGGTCGGGTCGGCGGATGGCGTCGATCGCGACTATCTCCGCCGCCTGCGCGCGCTGGTCGACGAGATCGAACCGATGGTCGTTTCCGATCATCTGTGCTGGACGCGGATCGAAGGTTTCAATTCGCACGATCTGCTGCCGCTGCCCTATACCGAGGAGGCGCTGGACGTGGTCTGCGCCAATATCGCGATCGCGCAGGATGTTCTGGGGCGCGCAATGCTGATCGAGAATCCGTCGAGCTACGTCGCTTTCGCCGACGCTGCGATGACCGAATGGCAGTTTCTCGACGCGATGTGCGCCCGCACCGGATGCTCGCTGCTGCTCGACGTCAACAACATCCATGTCAGCGCGACCAACCATGGGTTCGATCCGCGCGATTATCTTGCAGGCGTCCCGGCCGATCGGGTCGAACAGATACATCTCGCCGGGCACAGCCAGGGCCGCCAGCTGCTGATCGACACGCATGACAAGCCGGTGCCACCTGCGGTCTGGGCGCTATACGAAGCGGCGATCACCCTAGTGGGGCCGGTGGCGACGATGATCGAGCGCGACGACGATATTCCGCCGCTCGACGAGCTGCTCGATGAGCTCGCCATAGCGCGCGATATCGCACGCGCCGATGCGCGGCGGGCGGCATGAGTCTGCTGGCGCTGCAGCGCGATTTCCGCGCCTGGATCGCCGAGGAAGCGCGCGACGCCGCCGATCGGATTGGGCCCGGCGCGCAGCCGGGCCTGGACGTCTACCAGAACAATTATCGCGCTTCGCTTGTTGCTTGTCTCAGCGAGACCTTCGAGCGGGTGCGGCTGTGGCTCGGCCAAGAACGCTTCCTGGCGGCGGCGGCGGCGCATATCGATGTGACGCCGCCGCACGCCTGGACGCTCGACGCGTATGCGACCGGCTTCCCGGAGACGCTGGATCTGCTGTTCGTCGACGCGCCCGAAGTCGTCGAGCTCGGCTGGCTCGATCTCGCCCTGTCGGAAGCCTTTGTCGGGCCCGATGCGGATTCTCTCGATCCGGCCACGCTGGGCGCAATCGACTGGGACAATGCGGTGCTTCGGCTGGTGCCGACGCTAACGATGCGCAGTTTCGGCACCAATGCAGCCGCGATCTGGTCGGCTCTGTCGGCGGAGGAAATGCCCCCGCCCGTCGAGGCGATATCCGAACCCGCCCTGCTGCTCGTCTGGCGCCGGGAATTCACATCCTGTTACCGGACGGCCGAGCCGGGAGAGTATTTGGCGCTGGATCTTGCGGCGCGGGGGGCGACGTTCGGACGCATTTGCGCGCGGCTGATCGAAGCGCATGGTGAGGAAGAAGGCGTCGCGATGGCGGGTGCCGCGCTCGGCCGCTGGATCGCCGACGGGATTCTGGTCGGCGTCGAAACCGGGACGGCGGACACTTAGCGCGTCCCCGTCACTCTCCAGGCACCGGCTATGTGAAACAGCGAGAAGGTGCCCCAGCGATGCGCGAATCCGCCCTGTTCATAGTTGATCCTGATGCGGCAACCCGATCGGGTTGCGCTCACGAAACGGTATAGCGGCAAGCCGGGCTGCATCACATCGCCGCGTTGATAGGCCTGGCCCTTCTCGGCAATGTCGACGCCGATCGCTTCGACTACGCCGCGAGGAAGCTCGGCCTTTTGCCGATATGATTGTTCGGCAAGCTTGCCGCAGGACGAGGCCGTCATGCCCGGTTGCCCGCTCAAGACGGCCAGGGCGGCCAGGGCGGCCAATGTTATCGGAAGCGCAGCGTGCCTCATCGGATTATCTCGCCCCATCACTGTCGCCCATCTTCCCGACTTCCCGGGGCGCTGGCAAGGGTGGCGGTCTAGTGTTTCGAACCGCGCAACGTTCCCGCGATATGAACGAGCGGCACGATCGCGCCGCCGACGATCAGGCCAACCACCCCGGACAAAAAGGCCGTGACGATCCACAAAACCGCGCCAGACGCGATCGAGACGGCATGGCCGGCGGCGTGGGCAAGATCATGGATCAACTTGGCTGGCGCATGGATGTCGAAGGCCTCGAGGCCATGAACGAGAATGCCGCCGCCGACCCAGATCATCGCCGCGGTGCCGATGATCGACAGCCAGCGCATCACCACCGGCATGCCGTGAACCAGCGCGCGGCCGATCGCGCGGGTGACGGCGATGCTTCGGCCGGCGAGATGGAGGCCGATATCGTCCATTTTCACGATGAGCGCGACGACGCCATAGACGCCGATGGTGATCGCGACGCCGACTGCAGCGAGCACGCCCGCGCGGAGCAGCACCGGCTCGGTCGCGACTTCGGCCAGCGCGATCGCCATGATCTCGGCGGAGAGAATGAGGTCGGTGCGGATCGCGCCCGATATCTGTTGCTTCTCCAGCGTCGCGGGATCGAGGGTGGTCAGATCCTCCTCGACATGGCTTTCACCCCTGATCGCCTCGAGCACCTTTTCCGCACCCTCGAAGCAGAGATAGGCGCCACCCAGCATGAGCAGTGGCGTGACCGCCCAGGGCGCGAAGCTGCTGAGCAGGAGCGCGGCTGGAAGCAGAATGATCAGCTTGTTGCGCAGCGAACCGACGGCGATCTTCGCGATGATCGGCAGTTCGCGGTCGGGGGTCAGGCCGCTGACATAGCGTGGCGTGACCGCAGCATCGTCGACCACCACACCGGCCGCCTTCGCACCCGCCTTGCCTGCTGCCGCGCCGACATCGTCCAGGGATGCGGCAGCGAGCTTGGTGAGCCCGGCAATGTCATCCAGCAGTGCGACCAGTCCCGACGCCATTCGATATCCTTCTTGCAAACCCGCGCTTCTCTAGAGAGCTTGGCGAACGGATCAAAGCGCAACTGTTTCCGTTGAGCGTCCGAGGAGAGAGCCTATCCCACCGCGACGTTTCGTCCCCACGACCGAAAGCCTGCTGACCCTGCGCCGCAAAAGCCGGACGCCGGTCTGGCTTTCGCTGGTCTGGCGGTTGCTGCTTGCTTTCGCGCTGATCGGCATCGCGCTCGCCGTCCACTGGCTCGATCGCGACGGGCTGCGGGACAATGTCGATGGCGCGATCAGCTTCGTCGACGTGCTCTATTTCACGATGATCACGGTCACGACGGTCGGCTATGGCGACATCGTGCCGGTGACCGAGCAGGCGCGGATGTTCGACACCTTCGTCGTCACCCCTGTCCGCCTGTTCGTCTGGCTGATCTTTCTGGGAACGGCCTATGATTTCCTGTTGAAGCGCGTCTGGGAGAAATGGCGGATGAGTGTGATCCAGGCCAAGCTGCACGGCCATGTCGTCGTCGCGGGCTTTGGGACGAGCGGCAGCGAGGCGGTCAGCGAACTGATCCGGCGCGGCACCGACCCCGCGTCGATCGTGGTAATCGATCAGGACGACGACAGCCTGAAGGCCGCGGAGGCCTGTGGCGCCAACGTCATCGACGGCGACGCCACCCGCAACGTCACGCTGGAGGCGGTCAAGGTCGATCGCGCCCGATCGATCGTGGTGTCTGCGGGGCGCGACGATACCTCGATCCTGATCGTGCTGACCGCGCGGCGGCTGGCGCCCGACGTGCCGATCAGCGTGGTGATCCGGTCCGAAGATAACGAAGCGCTGGCGCGGCAGGCGGGGGCGAATACGGTGATCAATCCGGCGAGCTTCGCCGGTTTGCTACTCGCCGGCTCGACCCATGGCCCGCACATCGCCGAATATATGGCGGATCTTGCCGCCGCCGGAGGCCCAGTGGCGCTGCGCGAGCGCCCCGTCGCGGCGGGGGAGATCGGCAAGCCGTTGTCCGAGATAGCAACCGGTCTCGGTCTGCGCGTTTATCGTGGTACGGAATATTGCGAGGAACGATCGACGCGGCTGGAAGCGGGCGACTTGATCGTCGAGGTGGTTTCCAAACAGGTCGCGGCGAAGTAGGCGAAGCTATGCTCTATTCGGGAAAGCTCGCGGTCCTCCATTATGCTACCCCGCAATTCGCGGTGGTTCAGCGCGGCGACCATGTGCTGTGCGCGGTCAGCGGCGAGCGCATCCCGCTCAACGAGCTGAAATATTGGAGCGTCGAGCATCAGGAGCCCTATCGCGGCGCCGCCGAGGCCCATGATGCGCAGGCCGCAGGCGGCGCCGCGAATCTCAAGCGGTCAGGCTGAGCGCGACCGCTTCGGCGACTTTGATGCCGTCGACGGCGGCGGAGAGGATTCCCCCCGCATAGCCAGCTCCTTCGCCAGCGGGGTACAGGCCGGCGACGTTGAGGCTCTGGAAGTCCCTGCCGCGGGTGATGCGGACCGGCGAGGAGGTGCGTGTTTCGACACCGGTCATCATCGCGTCGGGATCGTCATAGCGCGGGATTTGGCGGCCGAAGACGGGCAGTGCCTCGCGTAGCGCCTCGATCGCGAAATCGGGCAGGCAGGACGACAGATCGGTGAGATGGACGCCAGGCTTGTAGGATGGCGTCACCGCACCGAGCGCGGTGGAGGGACGGGCGGCGAGGAAGTCGCCGACGCGCTGGCCCGGAGCTTCATAATTCGATCCGCCAGCGACGAAAGCCTGTTCCTCCAGCCGCCGCTGCAAGGCGATACCGGCGAGCGGGTGGCCGGGATAGTCGCGCTCGGGATCTATGCCGACCACCAGGCCAGAGTTGGCGTTGAATTCCTGACGGGAATATTGGCTCATCCCGTTGGTCACCACGCGGCCGGGCTCCGACGCCGCGGCGACGACACGTCCGCCGGGGCACATGCAGAAGCTGTAGACGCTGCGCCCGTTCGAGCAATGATGCGACAGGCTATAGGCCGCCGCGCCGAGATCGGGATGTCCGGCACATTGGCCGAAACGGGCGCGATCGATCCAGCTTTGCGGATGTTCGATCCGCACGCCGATCGAAAAGGGTTTCGCTTCGATATGAACGCCGCGATCATGGAGCGTGTGGAAGGTGTCGCGCGAGCTGTGGCCGATCGCGAGGACGACATGGCTGGCTTCGAGGAAGTCGCCATTCTCTAAATGGAGGCCACGCAGCTTGCCGCCGGCGATCTCGAAATCGGTCACCCGCTGTTGCCAGCGATATTCGCCGCCGAGCGACTGGATCGTCTCGCGCATGCTTTCGACCATCGTCACCAGCCGGAACGTGCCGATGTGCGGATGTGCCTCGGTCAGGATCTCGGGCGGGGCACCGGCCTTGACGAACTCGGTCAGCACCTTGCGGCCGAGGAAGCGCGGGTCCTTGATCTGGCTGTAGAGTTTGCCATCGGAAAATGTGCCCGCGCCGCCTTCGCCGAACTGGACATTGGATTCGGGATGCAGCACGCCGCGCCGCCAAAGGCCCCAGGTATCCTTGGTCCTCTCGCGCACTACCTTGCCGCGATCGACGATGATCGGACGAAACCCCATCTGCGCGAGGATCAGCCCGGCGAACAGCCCGCACGGGCCCGCGCCGATCACGACGGGACGGGGCGAGTGTGGCTGTGCCTGGGTAACGAAGCGATATTCGGTGTCCGGGGTGGGGCGGACATGCGGGTCGCCCGCGAACCGGGCGAGTATGGCGGCTTCATCGGCCAGTTCGACATCGACCGAATAGACCATCAGGATCGCCGATTTGCGGCGCGCATCATTGGCGCGGCGGGCGATCGTGAAACCGAGGAGATCGGCCTTATCTATCCCGAGGCGTTCGACGATCGCGGCGGGCAGCGCCTCGGCCGGATGATCGATCGGCAACTTGATTTCGGAAAGGCGAAGCATGACGGGGCTTTAGGCGGCGGCGCGGAGCGCGGCAATCTCTACAACACGTCCCAGAACATGAAGTAGAGCAAGGCGACCCACGCGATCAGCGCGGCCACGCCCCTGATCCAGCCAAGATTGCGGTGTAGCCACTCAGGCATCGGACCGCCCGGCATAGAGCAGCCGCCCCCGCCCGAGGCGGGCGAGGACGAGGGCGATATCCTGTTCGCCGAAGGCGAAGCAACCGTCGCTGCGGCCGAGCTTGCCTTGCCGGACGGCGACATCGGGATTGGCATACCAGGCCGAATGGATGACGATCGCGCGTTCCTCGGCATGGGCGTTGCTGGGGTCGAGGCCGGCAAGGCGGCGCGACGGGCCGTGGACGCCATCATAGCTTTCGCCAGTGAGATAAGCGCCTTCCGAGGTGGCGGCGGACCCGACGGCGTCCGAGAAGCTATGCAGCATGCCGCTATGATCGGGATCGGAGCCTTTGCCATGCGCGACGAGGAGCGCCGTAGCGGAGCCCCGCACTATGTCCACGAGGAAGAAGCGCGGCGTGGAGGAGGGTAGGGCGAAATCCGCGACGGCGATCATGTCGCGCGACCAGATCGCCTGATGATGGCGAAACAGCGCTTCCAGTGCGCGGTTGGCGAGCGCGGGCGGGATTTCGGGAGCGGCGGAGGCGAGGCCAGGCGGCCTCGCGGCAAGCGGAGCGGCGCAGGCGGCCAGGCAGCCTGCGAGCGCCTGGCGACGGGAAAAGAGCATCCGGGCCGCCTTCAACCGCGCCAGAAACGCTTGCTGTCGATCAACGCCTCGAAGCAGTCTTCGGCCTTGTCGAGCAAGCGTGCCGACGATTTCCTGCGTCGTGGCGGCAGATCCACATCGAGCCCGAGACGACGCAGCAAGTCGGGCGCTGCGGCGATGTCGTTGAGTTCGCCGAGCCTGTCCTGGAGCGCTTCGAGCCGTTCGAGGAAGCGGTCAAGCCGACGGCGCGCTTTGCGGCCGGGGTAGAGGGTGACGAAGAATTCGGCGGCGTAGCGCAGCTTCTTCGCGTCCTTACGGAGGCGGTGACGATGCTCGTCATCCAAGGTGGAGAGCTGGTGACCTTCACGCTTGATGCGCTTGCGAAGGCGGTCGAGCCGCTCTCCTGCGAATTTGCGGATGGGCTCGTCTCGTATCGCCTGATCCCCCGCCTCGCCTTGCCATTCGCCGAGCGAGATCCATTCGGCGATCTCGATTGGCAGCAGCCGGACGCGGCTGCTTTCGAGCAGGTTGCGCATATGTGCGAATTTGCTGTCGCGGACGGCGCCCAAGGCGGTCTGCGCCGCACCGTCGAGCTGGGGAAGGAGCACGTCGATATCGCGGATCGCGCCGAGTTCGCCGGCCAGCCAGCGCAGTTCGGCGTTGAACAGCGCCCCCTGCTTGTCCCCGGTGAGGAGCGGAGCGAACAGGAACAGCGCGGTTCGCAAGCGGCGCAGCGCGACCCGCGCCTGATGGACGGCTTCGACAGCGCCACAATCGATGAGAATCGCCTCGTTGATCCGATAGTGACGCAGGCAGGAGTCGACGATGGTCGCGAAGGCCTCGGCCACGGTGCCGGTGCTGTCGAGAAGGATGGGGTCGGCCTTGCCGGGCGTGCCGAGCCGCCCGTCGACCAGCCTATATCCCCTGTCGGATTTCGTCTGCACCCCCAGCCGCAGGGGAACTTCCTCCTGAAGCTCGCGCGCGAGGTCGAATAGTGCTTGCGGGTTCCCCTGTTTGAGTTCGAACTCGATCTCCGAGATATCGCTGCTGTGATCGTCGGTGTGAACACGCCCTTTGTCGATCGCATATTCGATCATGGTCGCGCCCGGTTGTTCGATCATGCCGTCGATCCGATCGATTTCGGTGACGAACAGCGAACCGATCCGCTTCAGGTCACGGGCGTCGACAAATTGGCGGAGGGGCCCGGTCGCATCGTTAAGGATGGGCCAGTCACCGGTTATCGGCTGCTCCCACTCGCCGCGCACGAACAGTCCCGCGGTGCGGCTGCCCGCCGCCTTCACGGTCTGGATGCGTTCCTCGTCGGCGCGACGGATGCGCAGCGTATAACCGGCCCTTGCGAGCCGCTGGTCCGGCGTGTCGAAATAGGTGGCGACGAGCCGCCGATGCCGCCGGCCGGCGATGCCGAACAATCGCGACGCGAGAAGACGTTCCCGGTGAGCGGGGTCATATTCGAGCTTGAGTTCGACTTCGACAGGGTCGGTCATCTCGGTTCATTCCTACTATAGCCGCGGAACGAAGTCATGGCGTTTGGCGTCAGCCCGGCGGAAGCTCCTGGTCCTCCTCCGGGCGGTGGAGGTTCTCGGGAAGCGGCTGGACACGGATCAGCAGCAAGGCGACGACCACGACAAGCGCGGCAAGCATGCCCGTGAAGAAAACCACTCCGGGCCAGCCCATGCGCGCCCATGCCACGCCGCCGATCGGCCCCATCACACTGCCACCCATATAATAGCCAAACAAATAGACGGCCGAGGCGGTGCCCCGTTCCGCGCCGGCGCGGTGACTGACCCAAGCGGATGCGATCGCATGAATGCCGAAGACGCCGATGGTGGTGATGCCTATCCCCGCGACGATTGCCGGGAGCGGCGAAGCGGCCGTCAGCACCACGCCGATCAGGGCCAGCAGCGCGGGCATCCAGAAGGTGTGCCGGCGGCTCAACCGGCCGCTTAGAGACCCGAACAGCGCAGAGCTTGCCGAACCGAGTATGTATAGAAGGAAAATGGCGCCGACGGCGGAATGGCCGAGCCGATAAGGCGGCGCGATCAGCCGGAACGCGGTGAAATTATATATCGTCACGAAGATACCCATGACGAGCGCACCGACGATGAACAACAGCCGCAGGCCTGGATCCTCGAGAAGCGTGCCGGTCGTCTTGAGAATGCTTCCGACGCCGCGGCGGCGCGGCGCAAATCCGCGTGGCCGAGGGGATAGCCGCCAGAAGGCAAGGGCGGACAGCGAGGCGGCAAAGCCGAGCGCGGCCAGGCTGGCGCGCCAGCCGGCATAATCGGCCAATATGCTGACGACCAGGCGTCCCGACATGCCACCGATCGCCGCGCCGGCGATATACAGGCCGACCGATGATCCGAGCGAGGAGCGGTCGACTTCTTCGGCCAGGTAAACGACGGCGACCGATGGTATTCCGGCCAGCGCTACTCCGGTCAGAAAGCGGAGCCCCAACAGCATCGTCCAGCCCGGCAGCAGGGCGGTGGCGAGCGTGAGCGCTGCCGCTGCGAACAAGGAGACGATCATCAGCGGACGTCGTCCGACGAGGTCGGACATCGGTCCTGCGATCAGGATTGCAACTGCCAGCGGGCCGGTGGCGATCGATATGGCGAGGCTCGCCTCTGCCGGCGTGAGCGCGAATTCTGCGGCGAACAGCGGTAGCAGCGGCTGGACCCCGTACAGCACGGCGAAGGTCGAGAAGCCCGCGGCGAGCATCGCCCATGACAGGCGACGGAAGGCCGCAGTGCCCTTGACGATGGGGAAGCCGCCGGTCGTCACGATCAGGCGCTGGGCGGGCGAAGGCCGGTCATGGTCCGGCAGAAGCAAATTATCCGGCCCCGCGCAACCCGCGCGGAAGGCGGCGTCAGGCCAGCCGCACCGCGAAGTGCCGCGCGATCATACCTGCCTGAGCAGCTTGCGCGTCGTCATTCCAGATGTGGAACGACAACCTGATTATATGATCGCGCCGGTCGAAGCGCACATCCGCCGATGCGAAAGCATAGGATAAACCTTCCGGGTCGTCCGTTGTCAGACAGAGCGTGCCGCCACGATGGGCAACGTCGATCGTCACGCCCGCCGCCTCGGAAAACAAGCCTATCAGTCTGCGATTATGCGCGAGGATGGAGGGAACGCCGATCTCCCGGATCATCTCAACCCCCGCGGTCGCGATCACATAAGGTGCGATCGACGGGGTGCCACCCCAGAAGCGGCGCGCATCGGGCGCGTAGCGGAAATCATCGATATCGAAAGCGAACGGTTCAGCATGCGAGAACCAGCCGACATTTGCCGGCGTCGCGCGATCGATCAGGTTTGGCGTGGCCCAGAGGAAACCTGCTCCGGGCCCGCCGCAGAGCCATTTGACACAAGAGCCGATCAGGGCATCCACGCCCCAACTCTGCGTATCGATCGGGATTATGCCCGCGGATTGCGCGACGTCGACGATGGATATGGCGCCGGCTTTGCGGGCCCGCGCGGCGATGTCGGCGATCGGCGACACGCGGCCGCTGTTCGAATGGACATGCATCGCGATGACGGCCGCTACCCGATCGTCGATGGCGTCATGCCAGGTCGATTGCGCAGCGGGGTCGCCATCGAGCAGCTTCAGCCGGTAACCGAAGCGTTCGAACTGCCGTATCGCGAAGCCGATCGACGGGAAGGCGTGCCTCGATACGAGGAGCACGTCCTTGCCGGCGATGCGCGGCAAACCCGAGAGGAGGCTGAACAGCGCGGCGGATACGCCTGGCTGCGGGCATATCAGATCGGCGCGGGTGTCGAGCAACGTGGCGAGCGCGGAGCGGAAACGGTCGACCGCGCCGAGCCATAACGGCCAGCCATCCGATCCTTCGGTGCTCCAGGGCGCGAACAGGGAGTCGTCGATCGCGCGCCGCGCCGCGACCGGCAGACATCCCACCGAATGAGCGAGCAGATAAGGGCCGGACCCGGGGACTTCGAACAGATCCCGCGCGCTCGTCATGCCGCCTGATCGTGCGAGATGCTGTCGCGCACCTTGCCGTAGTGCGCGCCCCAGTCGTCGGTCATGGCGACGCGAACCTCCCAGAGTTCGGGGAAGAAGCGGTGCTTTGCGCCAGCCTGGAGCAGATCGACCGAGCGGCCCTTGAGCGAGGCCGATCCCATGCCGATCGAACGCTGGATCAGGAAGATGTGGTTCCAGCGGAATTTGCCGAACAGTTCGTCGAACTCGATCAGCGATTCCGCCACCGCATAGGCGGCGTCATGGGCATAATCCTGATCATAGATCGAGCGGATCGTGCGGCCCGCACCCGTGACATAGCGGGCGTCGAAGCTGCGCCACAGCTCGGGCACGATCTTGAGCAGGAGACGGAAGCCGGGCGATTCCTGGCCGCTGCCGTTACCGAGCTGGAGGCGGATTTGCTGATAGTCCTTGGGCGACATGGTCTCCAGCACATCCAGCTGTGCGGTCATCAGGCGGAGCAGCTGGTGACATCGGCCCAGCAGGGTCACGACGCGATGGGTCTCGCCCGCCTGAATATGATCGTCAGCCTCGATCAGCGTGTAGGCCATCAGCTTCATCCACAGTTCCTCGACCTGATGGACGATCTGGAACTGAAGCTCGTCGCGATTGACGAGATCGGCAAAATCCTTCTGGCAGGCGAGCAGCGAACCGGTGCGGAGGTAGAGCTCATAGTCGAGCGCCTCCGGAGCCTGCATCTCGGCGTATATCTTCGCGCGGTCCATCTCGCTCTCTCCAGTCTTTCGTTGCCAGGAGGATAGCATCGGAGGCCTGAGACATTGTTCGCAAAACGCACCATGAAGCGAGCCTTTATAGAACGATGGTAATTTGGATCGACTGATTGCGAAGCTATCGTGCTATGAGGCTCTTTTCACGAGGGCCGATGGGGTATAGCCTGAAACCATGCCCATCGATCAGATCGACCGCCAATTGCTCGCCCTTCTGGAAGGTGATGCCCGGCTGTCCTTTGCAAGCCTGGGTGAGGCCGTAGGCTTGTCGAAGACGCCTTGCTGGAAGCGCGTGCAGGCGTTGGAGGCGGCGGGCGCGATACGGGGTTATCATGCGACGGTCGATCCCGGCGCGCTCGATCTCGGAACGGCGGCGTTCGTGCGGATCAGTGTCAGATTCGACATGCATCAGGCATTTGAGGATGCGGTCCGCGCGCATCCGATGATCGTGAACTGTCACGCGACGGTGGGGGATACCGATTATCTGGCGCATATCCTGGCGCGCGACATGGCGGATCTAGATATCTTCCTGCGCAACGACCTGTGGCGTTTGCCGGGGGTCGAGCGCTTCACCACGACGATCGCGATGCGCGAGATCAAGACCGGCGGATCGATCACCGCCAATGCAGGACGCAAGGCATGACCGGACTTCGAACCCTTTACCCGTCGATCGAGCCTTATGCGACGGGGATGCTCGATGTCGGCGACGGCCACAGCATCTATTATGAGCGCGTCGGCACGCCTGGCGGCACACCAGCGGTTTTCCTGCATGGCGGGCCTGGCGGCGGGATTTCGCCCGACCATCGGCGGCTGTTCGATCCAGCGCGATATGATCTGCTGTTGTTCGACCAGCGCGGCTGCGGCCGGTCCACGCCGCATGCGGAGCTGGGCGCCAATACGACCTGGCATCTCGTCGACGACATCGAGCGGCTGCGCGCGCTGGCCGGGGCCGAGCAATGGCTGGTCTTTGGGGGGAGCTGGGGGTCGACACTGGCCCTGGCCTATGCTGAGACCCATCCCGAACGGGTAAGCGCGCTGATTCTGCGCGGCATCTTCATGGCGACGCAGGAGGAGGCGCGCTGGTATTATCAGTTCGGCGCGTCGCAGATGTTCCCCGACAAATGGGAGCGATTTCTGGCGCCAATTCCCGAGGCGGAGCGCGGCGACATGATCGCCGCCTATAACCGGCGCCTGACCGGCGACGACCGGCGGGCGCAACTCGAAGCAGCGAAGGCGTGGAGCCTGTGGGAGGGCGAGACGATCACGTTGCTGCCCAGCCCCGAACTGAGCACCGCGCATGGCGAAGACCATTTCGCGATCGCCTTCGCGCGGATCGAGAACCATTATTTCTTCAACGATTGCTGGCTGGAGCCGCAGCAATTGCTGCGCGATGCGGGACGGCTTCATGGCATCCCCGGAGCGATCATTCATGGCCGCTACGACATGCCTTGTCCGGCGCGTGCCGCCTGGGATCTACACAAGGCGTGGCCGGAGGCCGAGTTTCACCTGATCGAAGGTGCCGGGCACGCTTATAACGAGCCCGGAATATTGGATCAGCTGGTTAGAGCGACCGACCGGTTCGCATAAGAGAGGAAGAACGGATGGCGGGTTTCCTGAGGCGAAAACCGATCGCCGGAGTTGAGCAGCGCGCAGGCGGACTGAACCCGACCCTGTCCTGGCCGCATCTTGTCGCGCTGGGTGTTGGCGCGATCGTGGGCACCGGCATATTGACACTGATCGGCGTCGGGGCGGATCGGGCCGGACCATCGGTTCTGCTGTCTTTTGCGATTGCCGGTGCGATCTGCGCTTGCGCCGCTCTGTGCTACGCCGAACTCGCTGCGATGATGCCGACGGCGGGTAGCGCCTATACCTACAGCTATGCGGCGCTCGGCGAGATATTCGCGTGGGTGGTAGGGTGGAGCCTGATCCTCGAATATTCGCTTGTGGTGTCTACCGTCGCGGTCGGCTGGTCGGGTTATGCGACGCCGCTGCTGACCGGGATAGGGTTTCCCGCTGCGCTGACGCAGGGACCCGAGCTTGGCGGGCTGATCAACCTGCCGGCGATCTTCATCATCGCGGTGGTCGCCGGGCTGTTGCTGCTGGGGACGCGGGAGAGCGCGCGGGTCAACACTGTGCTCGTCGTGATCAAGATCGCGACGCTGTCGCTGTTCGTCGCGGTCACCTTGCCCTATTTCGATGCGCGCCATCTCCACCCATTCATGCCCTATGGTTTTGCATCCATCGCGGGACCCGACGGCGTGCAGCGCGGCGTGATGGCGGCCGCGGCGATCATCTTCTTCGCCTTCTACGGATTCGACGCGATTTCGACCGCGGCCGAGGAGACCAAGCGGCCCGAGCGCGACCTGGCGATCGGCATCGTCGGATCGATGGTGGCCTGCACGATCATCTATGTTCTCGTCGCCGCGGCGGCGGTCGGCGCGGTGCCGTTCACCGGTTTTGCGGACAGCCCCGAGCCACTGGCGCTGATCTTGCGCGACCTGGGGCGCCCCGGGGTCGCGCATATCATTGCGACGGCGGCGGTGATCGCGCTGCCGACGGTGTTGCTGGCCTTTCTTTATGGCCAGAGCCGCATCTTTCTGGCGATGGCGCGTGACGGTTTTCTCCCCCGGTCGCTGGCGCTGATCTCGCGGCGCGGCACGCCCGCGCGGATCACGACCGCGACGGCGGTACTGGTCGCGATCCTGGCGGGGCTACTGCCGATCGGCGAGATCGCGGCGCTGGCCAATGCCGGCACGCTGATCGCGTTCATGGCGGTGGGAGCCTGCCTGATCGTGTTGCGGCGGCGAAGCCCCGAACTGAAGCGTCCGTTCCGGACGCCGCTGTGGCTGTTCGTCGGCCTCGGCGCGACGCTGGGCTGCGCCTATCTGTTCGTCAGCCTGCCAGCGAAGACCCTGCTCTGGTGCCTTGTCTGGAACACGATCGGCATCGCCATCTACCTCGGCTATGCACATCGGCGCAGCATATTGCGAAATTGACCGCAAGGAACGGGACGCACACTCGCTGGAGATCCGGCAAGGCGATGGCATGACAATCATCGAGAGCCATGACTGGCACGCCGCCGCAGGCGATCTGGACGCGCGGGGCTGGACTATCCTGCCGGGACTGATTGGCGGGGCGCAATGCGATGCACTAGCGGCACTCTACGATCGGGAGAGCGGCTTTCGCAGCCATGTCGTGATGGAGCGGCACGGTTATGGGCGGGGGGAATATCGCTATTTCTCCTATCCGTTACCACCGCTCGTCGGCACGCTGAGGGCAACGCTCTATCCGCGGCTCGTCGACACCGCCAATCGCTGGCACGCACGGATGGGCATGAAGACGCGCTTTCCGCCGGCGCATCGGGATTTCCTGGAACGGTGCCATAGTGCGGGACAAGCGCGGCCGACGCCACTGCTGCTGCGCTACGGCGCAGGGGATTATAATTGCCTGCACCAGGATCTCTACGGCGAGCATGTGTTTCCGCTCCAGGCGGCGATTCTGTTGTCGGCGCCGGGCGAGGATTTCAGGGGTGGCGAGTTCGTGATGACCGAGCAGCGGCCCCGTATGCAGTCCCGCGCCGAGGTGGCGCCGCTATCAAAGGGCGACGCCGTGATCTTCGCCGTGACGCATCGCCCCCAGCGCGGAACGCGTGGCGATTATCGCGTGACGATGCGGCACGGCGTTAGCACGGTCCGGTCGGGCCGCCGCTACACGCTGGGTATCATCTTCCACGATGCGGCGTGAACCGCGACGATCAGGCGAAGCCGGGTATCTCCGTACCGGACTCCAGGGCGCGGCGTCCCTCCGAAAGCAACGGTTTCAATCGTGCGGATGGCAGGGCCTTGTCGAACGCCAGGCCGAAACGACTGCCGCGCACCCAAGCGGTGCGGGCCAGGATCTCGGAGCCCTTGCACACCACCCAGACGATCTCGCCTGACTGGGGCGGCATATCGGCATGGCCGAGCGCGCCGCTGCTCGACAGGTCGAGTAGGTGGATGCGCATCGGTCGTCCGCTCGCGAGGAGCGAAGCCTGAAGCAGGACGCGGGTACGCGATCCCTGGCGGGCATCTGGCCTGCCCCGGAAACCCAGGGCGGAAGCAATTGACATGGTACGCTACCTTTACAACCGCCGCCGGTACGGTCCGGTGGCGGATGATGCCGGGGTAACGGCCGAGCCAATATCATCCGGTTATGGGAAGTGGTGAACGCGGCGCTAAGCTTGATTCACTGGTTATCGTTGTTCGGAGCCGCAATCGCCGGAGGCAGTGGATACCGATATCCCGGCGATCTGCGTCGCGAAGGCGGGAAACTCCCTGGCCAGCCGGTCACTGCTAGCCGCTGCGAGGCGAAGTTCGTCGATGTCGAGGGGCGCCGTGAACCGGCAACCGGCGCGATTGCCCGCGATCCAGATCACTTCAGCCTCGCGCCATCCGACAAGGGGTACCTCTACCAAAATTATCGCGCCAGGAATGAGCTGGCCGGCATCTGCGGCCATCAGTCCTTCCTGCGATATGTCGGTCAAGGTGACGCCGCCGATCGTCGCGTCGTGCGGATCCGCGCCGTCGAGCGTCAGGCGGAGCCGGCTATGATGGTGGATCGCCAGGCGATGGCTCTGGCGACGGTCGGCAGAATTATGAAAAACGTCGTTCATCGAGGGTCCGTCTGGCATTTCCTTTTGACTGATTACCCCCGTAAATCAGCCGATATCCGACAACATATGCAGCACATCCGGCGATAAAAGCCGGATTATCCCTGATAGGTAGAATTGCGTAATGTTGGGGCGCGATGCTCCGAAGCGGATCAATCTCGGCAAGCCTTGACGTTTGTTCTCGTTATGATCAGGGTGTGCGCCAAATTAGGGGGACCATATGAGCCGATATCTACGCTGCTTCGTTGCGGCTGCCTTGGCAGTGGCGGCGGCACCGGCGCTCGCGCAATGGACGCCCGCGCCGGGCGGCGCGATGGTTGTCGGAGCGCAGGGGCTGCAGCCCGATCCGGCGACGAAGATGCGTCCGCTCAAGCTCGCCAGGCTGGTGGTCAAGATGAAGCGGGGTGAGACATTCGGCCAATACCGGACCGGCCTTTTATGCATGTTTCCGAAGGACATCGTCTGGTCGCGCGGGGGCAAATGGGACTTCGATATCGAAGAATTCGATGACGTATTTCGCGAGGAAATGGCTCAGGCGGGTTTTGCGATCGCCGGCAATCCGTCGAACCTGTTCGAGGACGAGAGCGACAGCAGGCCCGAATATCTGATTGGCGGCACGGTCAGCCAGATGCGAATGGACGTCTGCTATCCGACATCGGGCATAGGGGCGTTCGGCTCGGTAAAGAGCAAGGCGACGATCGACGTCGAATGGCAGGTTTATTCGGAGATCGAGCGCAAGGTCATCGGGACGGTCAAGACGAGCGGCAATGCGGAGGCCGCTGACGGCAGGCGACGGGGCGAGTTCAGCGCGGTGCTGGACGCCTTTGCCGTCGCGGTACGGAAGCTGGCTGATAATCAGCGGCTAAGAGCCGCGCTGACGGGGCCGATGACCGATCGCAACGTGGCACGTGCCGCCCCGCAGGGCCTGACGCCGTTGTCGATCAGGACATCGGTGATCGCGCCGGCCTCGGTAGCCGACGCCGTCGGATCCGCGGTTCTGATCTTTGCCGGCGGGCATGGCAGCGGATTCCTGATCAGCCCCGACGGTTATGTGCTGACCAACTATCATGTCGCGGGTGGCGGGCAATATGTGAAGGTGCGGTGGGCCGACGGTACGGAATCGCTTGGCGAGGTGATCCGTGGCGACAAGGCCCGCGACGTTGCGCTGATCAAGACCGATGCCAAGGGACGTGAGCCGCTGCGCCTGCGCCAACAGCCGGTGAAGATCGGCGAAGATATCTATGCGATCGGCGCGCCGCTGGACAAGAATCTCCAGAATACTGTCACCAAGGGTATCGTCTCGGCGACGCGGGTGATCGACGGTCTGAATTATTTCCAGGGCGATGTCGGCGTGACGTTCGGCAACAGCGGCGGCCCCATCATCGACAGCAAAGGGCAGGTGGTGGGCATGACCGTGTCTGGACGGGTCGATACGCCGATGGTGAACTTCTTCATACCGATCGCCGAAGCGCAATCATTTCTGGGTTTGCAGCTTCAGCCCCCGAAGTGATCGCGCTTTTCCGTACCGGATCGCGTAAAGTATTGGCACAAAGCGGCCGTTCCTGCATTGCGGGTGCATGACGTCCGACGTGAAAGAGACGCAACACCCCGATCCGGCCGGCTCGCCCTTGCGTATTCCGGTGTTCCGGGCGGTGTGGATGGCATCGATCCTGTCCAACTTCGGCGGGTTGATCCAGTCCGTCGGTGCCGCGTGGATGATGACCTCGCTGGTGTCGTCGCCGCAGATGGTGGCGCTGGTGCAGGCGTCGACCGCCTTGCCTTTCATGTCGCTCGCGCTGCTGGCTGGCGCGGTGGCGGACAATATCGATCGCCGGAAGGTGATGCTGGCCGCGCAGTTCTTCATGCTGGCAGTGTCGGCGGCTCTCGCCTTGTTCGCGTGGCAAGGCTGGTTGTCGCCATGGCTGCTGCTCGGCTTCACCTTCCTTATCGGTTGCGGCACCGCGATGAGCGGGCCCGCCTGGCAGGCGTCGGTGGGCGACATCGTGCCCCGCGCACAGATCGGCAAGGCGGTCGCGCTAAATTCGATGGGTTTCAACATTGCGCGCAGCGTCGGCCCGGCGATCGGCGGTGCTATCGTGGCGGCGGCTGGCGCGGCGGCGGCCTTCCTGGTGAATACGCTTTCCTATCTGGGTCTCATCATCGTGCTGCTGCGCTGGCGGCGGCCAGCCGAGCAACGGCGTTTGCCGCGCGAGGGACTGATCGTGGCAATGGGGGCCGGGTTGCGCTACGTCGCGATGTCGCCGCATCTGCGCATGGTGATAGGGCGGGCGATGTGCTTCGGCCTCGCCGCCAACACGGCCCCTGCGCTGATGCCGCTGATCGCGCGCGATCTGATCCAGGGCGGGCCGATGACCTTCGGTATACTGCTGGGGGCCTTCGGCGTCGGTGCGGTATTCGGCGGGCTTAGCAGTGGCCATGTGCGCGGCCGTCTCTCGACGGAGGCGACGATACGCCTAGCGTCGATCAGTCTGGCCGTGGGCACCGCAGTGGCCGGGTTGAGTTCACATATCGCAATCACGGTTATCGCGCTGATGGCGGCGGGTGGTAGCTGGGTGCTCGCGCTGTCGACCTTCAACATCACGATCCAGCTGGCCTCGCCTCGCTGGGTCGTCGCGCGAGCGCTGTCGGTCTATCAGATGACTGCGTTCGGCGGCATGGCGATAGGCGCCTGGGCGCTCGGGCTGGTGGCGGACCATCATGGAGTCGTGATCGCCCTGTTGGGCGGTGCGATAGCGCAGGGCGCGGTCATGCTGCTCGGCTTCGTGCTGCCGCTGCCACAGGCCGAGGATCTCAACCTCGATCCGATCAGCCAATGGACCGAGCCCGAGACGGCGGTGCCCCTTGAACCACGCAGCGGACCCGTTGTCGTGACGATCGAATATCGTATCGAATCGCATAATATCGCCGCCTTCCTGGCGACGATGACTGAGCGCCGTCGAATTCGCCGACGCGATGGCGCGCATGGCTGGACTTTGTTGCGCGACCTGCAAGATCCCGAATTGTGGATCGAGCGCTATCATGTCGCGACCTGGCTAGATTACATACGGCACAACCAGCGGCGCACCCATGCCGATGCCGAAAACATCGCTACGCTCCGCACCCTGCAGAAAGAGGGCGAACCGCTCCGCGTGCATCGGATGATCGAACGACAGACCGGATCGCTTCCCGACGCGCGCCGCCACGAACCGATTACGGCAAGCGACATCGTTTCCGACCCGGTGCGTTCCGCCTGAGCGGTGGCGGGCCGGCCCCGTTCAAGATAGCGAGCGGATGGTGGCGAGCTCGCGTTCATATATTTCGGCAATCCTGAGGTGAAGCTCGCGGATGGCTTCGGACGGTGCCAGCTCAGCAGCTTCCCGCTCTCGCTGGATCCTGCGCGTATAATGGCTGAGCTTCTCGTCGTTGATTTCGATCATGGAAATCCTCCGGAGATAGCTTCTCCGGCGCGGGCTGTAACATCAGCGGGCGCATTATCGCTGTGAACAATTGCAAATCGTCGGGTTTCGTAATGATGTGTTCAGGGGTCGTGGTGTCAAATGCTCCCATGACGTATCGTAATTCCAATATCGACCGAACCGGCGAGGCCGCGCCGGAGCCCTCCAGCGTCGCGCAGCTGCGTCGCGAAGCGCGGAAGGCCCGGTCGCTGGGAGATGCGGCGTTCAGCGACGATGCCCGCCAGCAGCTGTACGAGATCGCTGCGTCGCTGGACAGGGAGGCGACGCTCATGGAAGCCGCGCTTGCGGCGAAGGCGGGCCCGGCGGCGCGCAGGAGGCCCGCGACCGCGCATGTCGCCCCGCGCTGAAGATATTTTCTCTCGAGGAAAAATAATTCATTGACCAGGGGCAGGCGCTATTCGTACGCAGGTGCAGCATATGGGAGCTGCCCGCATGACCTCTCCGGATTTCCCGACGCCGACCCGACGCCAGCTTCTTACCATGATCGGCCGCAGCGCCGGAGCCGCCGGCTTGTATCAGGCGATGACCAGCCTCGGCCACGCGGCAGAGACGCAATTTTCCGGCCCTCCCAATCTATCCGGCGCCAAGAAGGGTAGTTCGGTCATCGTCCTGGGCGCCGGCCTGGCCGGGATGCTGGCGGCCTTTGAACTGCGCAAGGCGGGGTACGATGTTCAAATCCTGGAATATCAGGCGCGGGCCGGCGGCCGGAACTGGTCATTGCGGGGTGGCGACACCTACACCGAACTTGGTGGTGCGACGCAAAAAATTGCTTTCACTCCAGGCAATTATCTGAACCCCGGCCCGTGGCGCATTCCGCATCATCACCGTACCCTGCTGCACTATTGCAAGACGTTCGGCGTCGCGCTCGAACCGTTCATCCAGCTTAACCACAACAGCTTCTTTCATTCGGGCGATGCCTTTGGCGGCAAGCCGGTCCGCTACAAGGAGGTTGCTGCCGACTTCGATGGGCACGTCGCCGAACTGCTCGCGAAGTCGATCAACCAGAAAGCGCTCGACGCGGCCGTGACGAAGGAGGACGCCGAAGTTCTGCTCGAGGCGCTCCGCACCTGGGGAGGGCTCGACCATGACTTCGCCTATTCGAGCAGCCTCGCGAGCGCCAACCACCGCGGCTATGACCGGCCAGGCGGGGGCGGCATCAATGGCGAGCCGATCCCGTCCAAGCCCTTCGGTCTCAAGGACGTGCTCGACTCGCAGGCTTGGCGATCGATGGCCTTCTTCATGAATTACGAGATGCAGACGACGATGTTCCAGCCGGTCGGCGGCATGGACATGATCGGCAAGGCCTTTCAGAAGCAGGTCAAGGAGCTCATTACCCACAACGCCAAGGTGACCAAGATAGCGCAGGACGGCGCGGGCGTTACGATCAGCTATCAGGATGTCGGCTCCGGCGCGATGAAGGAGGCCAAGGCGGACTGGTGCGTGTGCACGATCCCGCTGTCGGTGCTGAGCCAGGTCGAGACCCAGGTGTCGCCCGCGATGCAGGCTGCGATCAAGGCGGTTCCCTATGGAGGCATGGTCAAGATCGGCCTGGAGATGCGCCGCCGCTTCTGGGAAGAAGATGATCACATCTATGGCGGGCACAGCTTTACCAGCCAGGATATCGGCCTGGTGTCCTATCCCAATTTCGATTTCTTCAACGACGGCCCTGCGGTGCTGCTCGGCGCCTTCGCGGCGGGGATCGGTGCGACCCGGCTCGCCGGGATGACGCCCGAAGAGCGGATCGAGGCCGCATTGGCGCAGGGGGCGGTGCTGCATGGCGAGAATTATCGCAAGGAATATCGAAGCGGCGCATCGGTGGCGTGGAGCCGGGTGCCATGGACGCTGGGCTGCTGCGCACGCTGGAACGACGACACCCGCAAGAAATATTATCAAACGCTGGTTGGCCTAGACGGGCGGATCGTGCTGGCCGGCGAGCATGCCTCCTATGTCGGCTGCTGGATGGAGGGTGCGCTGCTGTCCTCGATCGATGCGATAACCCGGCTCCACAAACGCGCTTCGGAGGCATGATCATGATCCGTCCCCTCCATTCCGCCGCGGCGTTGCTGATCATGGCGGCTGCGCCAGCTTTCGGGGCCGACGCGCCGGGCAGTATAGGCAGCAAGATTCCGCCGCCCGTCACCGGAGAGCAGGTCTACCGGCAGATTTGCCAGAGTTGCCACATGGCCGACGGCAAAGGCGGCACGGGCGCGGCGACGATACCGTCGCTCGCGAACAACAGCCGGTTGAAATATGCCGCCTACCCGCTGACGATCGTGGCCAAGGGGAAGGGAGCGATGCCGTGGCATAGCGACGTGCTGAAGCCCGCCCAGATCGCCGCGGTGGTAGGCTATGTCCGTACCCATTTCGGCAATGAGTATCAGGAACCGGTGACTGAGGCCGAAGCTGCCAAGCTGGCCGGCACGCCGCCGGTTGAGCGGCACTAGCGAGGGTCAGTCCGATAGCCGGCCATCGCTGATCCGGATCGTGCGCGCGGCCAGACGCGCCGCCTCGGCATGGTCATGGGTCACGTAGAAGACCGGGATGGCGATATCGACGAGCAGGGCCTCCAGCCAATCGAGCAAATTGCCGCGGGCGCCGCTGTCGAGGGCGGAGAGCGGTTCGTCCATCAGCAGCAGCCGCGGCTGGCTCAGCAGGGCACGAGCGATGCTGGCGCGCTGCGCCTCGCCACCCGACAAGCGTGAGGGCAGGCGATCGAGCAGATGCGCGATCCCGGTGTTTTCGATGATGGCGTCGCGAGCGAAAGGGCCCTGCGGCGCGCGGCGCTCGGCATAATCAAGATTTGCTGCGACGCTGAGATGCGGGAGCAGGCCGGCCCCTTGAAAAACATAACCGGTGCGCCGCAACTCGGGGGCGAGGAAGGTCTTTCCGTCCTGCCAGATTTCGCCGTCGACTACGATCCGGCCCGGGATCCGCGCAAGCCCGGCGAGCGCTCGCAGCACCGATGTCTTCCCCGAGCCCGAGGGACCGAGCAACGCCGTCACGCCCTGCGAGGGAGCATCGAATTCGATGCGCAGGGCGAAGTCGCCGCCGATCTTGCCGTTGAGCGCCAGAGCGATCGTCATGGCTGGACGTTCCCGATCCGCCGCTCGACTAGAAGCAAGGCGAGCAGGGCGGCAAAGGAGAAGAAGACGAGCAGAGCGGCAATCCGGTGCGCCTCGCCGAACTGGAGACTCTCGACGAGCTGGTAGATACGGGTCGAGAGCACTTCGGTCTTACCCGGGATATTGCCGCCAATCATCAGCACCACACCGAACTCGCCGACGGTGTGCGCGAACACCAGGATCGCCGCCGACAGAAAACCACGGCGGGAGAGGGGGAGCGCAACCGTCAGGAAACGGTCGAGATGCTTCGCCCCCATTGTCGCTGCGATTTCGAGGGGGCGGTCGCCGATCGCTTCGAAGGCGGTGCGCAGCGGCTGCACCGCGAAGGGCAATGAATAGAAGAGCGAACCGATGACGAGCCCGGTGAAGCTGAAGGCCAGGGTGCGGATGCCGAAAGGCTGGAGCAGCGCCATCAAGGGGCTGTTCGGGCCGAGCGCGATCAGGACGTAGAAGCCGATCACCGTCGGTGGGAGAACGAGCGGCAAGGCCGAGATCGCGCCGACGACCTCCTTCCACCAGACACGCGAGCGGGCGAGCCACCAGGCCAAAGGGGTGGCTAACAGGATCAACAGGATCGTGGTGACGAGCGCCAGCTCGGCGGTCGTCGCCAGGACAAGGCCCATCAGTTACAAGCCATCGGGTTATCGGGCGGCATAGCCATAGCGCTTGATGATGGCGAGCGCGGGGCGGCTTTTCAAATATTTGATGAAGGCGACGGCCGCCGGATTCTTCTCGCCCGTCCTGAGCAGCACTGCCTGCTGATCGATCGGGGTGTGGAGTTTTGCCGGGACAAGCCAGCGCGAACCGTCAGGTACGGCGATCACCTGGCCGAGTGCTACGAAGCCAAGCTGCGCCGCGCCGGTAGAGGTGAACTGATAAGCCTGGGCGATCGAGCTGCCCGTGACGAGCTTCGGCTTGAGCATTTCGTAGATTCCCAGGCTCTGCAGTGTTTCGACCGCAGCGACGCCATAGGGAGCAGTGGCGGGATCGGCGATCGCGACTTTGTCGAACTTGCCTGTCCTGAGGACCGCCCCCTTACCGTCGACGAGACCCCGTTTCGCCGAATAGAGGACAAGCTGACCGACCGCGTAGGTAAAGCGGGTGCCCGGCACGGCGAGGCCTTCCTTTTCTGCCTTGGCGGGCCGCTCCGTGTCTGCCGACAGAAAGACCTCGAACGGCGCGCCATGGCTGATCTGGGTATAAAAAGCTCCCGACGCACCGAAGGCGAGCACAGCCTTGTGACCGGTTGCCCTTTCGAAGCCGGCGGCGATCTCCTTGGCGGGTTCGGTGAAATTGGCGGCGACGGCGACTTGGGTCTCGGCCGCAGCGGCTGGGATGGCGAGAAGCGCCGCGAAAAGTGTCCATAGGCATGTAGGCAAGGTGGCGATGCGCACGGCATTTCCTTCCGGCAACGAAGTTGCGCGGCAATGCTATATCCATTCGTATATGGCAAGCTTCCTCAACTCGGCGGAAGCGGCTTTTCCCGGAGCAGCGGAGACAGGGCGTCGAGGCTGCCAGCGTCGGCGGTTTCGAGCAGGCGGCTTTCCAGTGCGCGATAGGCGGCGAGCACCTGTTTGCCACACGGCGTGATCCGTGCGCCCTTATCGCTACCGCCGCCGGGGGTAGTATCCACGAGCTTGTCGACCCAACAGCGGTTCATGCTGTCGACGAGCAGCCAGGTCCGCCGATAGCTCATGCCCAACGCCCGGCCTGCTGCCGAAATCGAACCCTCGCGGTCGATCGCTTCGAGCAGGTCGGCCTTACCGGGCCCCATGGCGGGTTCGTCGCCGCAGAAGATTTGTGCCTTGAGTTTCAGGGGGCCGAGACGGGGAACCATAGCTTCGCATAGCAGCCGGTCACTGGCTTGTCCCGACCCGAACGAGGGTCGAACATTATTACTATCAAATCGGTAGGGAAAACTTTCTTCAGGCCTCAGCAACGCAGGGGTACGAAAGAAGCATAGTGTGAGAAGAGAAATGTATGACCGAACTCCATGACGAGACGACCGCCGCGCCGCCCGGCCAATATTGGGATATCGACGCGATCACCGCCGAACTGCGCGATGCCCGCGAAGACTGGCGCAGCGCGCATAAGCGCCATGCCGAATATGGCGCGGTCGGTTTTCCGTCACGGCATGTCCTCGGCAAGATCATGGATGCGCTGTGCGGCGCGCTGTTTCCGCTGCGACTGGGGCCCAGCTTCGTGCGCGCGCACAATGAAGAGGCGTTCGTGGCTGAAACATTGCAGACCGCCTTGAGCCGGCTATATGGCCAGATTCGGCTGGAACTCGGCTATTCGATTGGCGCTACATCGCCCGAACTGGTCGACGGCGAGGCGGGACGGATCATCGGGCATTTCGCGACCAAGCTGCCCGCGCTGCGGCGGTTGATCGATACCGATGTCGAGGCGGCCTATGCCGGCGACCCGGCGGCGCGCAGCGTCGATGAGGTGCTGCTCTGCTACCCTTGCGTGATCGCGATCGTGCATCACCGGTTGGCGCATCTGCTCCACGGGCTCGGCGCGCCGCTGGTCGCGCGGATCATTTCCGAGCTCGCTAATTCGCGGACCGGGATCGACATCCATCCGGGGGCATCGATCGGCGAGTCCTTCTTCATCGATCATGGAACCGGGCTGGTGATCGGCGAGACCGCAGTGATCGGCAAGCGGGTGCGGCTCTATCAGGCGGTGACGCTGGGCGCGCGCAGCTTTCCGGCGGATGCCGATGGCGCGCTGCGGCGTGGGTTGGCGCGTCATCCGATCGTCGAGGACGATGTCGTCATCTATGCGGGCGCGACGATCCTCGGCCGAGTGACGATCGGCGCGGGATCGACGATCGGCGGCAATGTCTGGCTGACCAGTAGCGTGCCGCCGGGCAGCACGATCAGCCAGGCACGGGCGCATCGCGATGCATCGTCCGAACTGCTCGACCTGCTGGGTGATAGCGATGTCGCTTGAGCTTTCGCCGCTGTGCCTGGTCGTGCCGGGGCTCGACAATTCGGGGCCAGACCATTGGCAGAGCCTATGGGAGGAACGGCGCAGCGATTGCCGCCGGGTCGATCTCGGCTGCTGGTCGGAGCCTGACCGGCGCATCTGGACCGAACGGCTCGACGCCGCGCTGGCGATGACCGATGGGCCGATCGTGTTGATCGCGCACAGCCTGGGCTGCCTGACGATCGCCTGGTGGGCACTGGGCGCTGCGCCGGAGAAGCTGGCGCGGATCAAGGGAGCCCTGCTGGTCGCGCCGCCGGATGTCGATGCGGGGGACGCCCATCCCTTCGTGCGCCGCTTTGCGCCAGCGCCGGCGCGGCTGCTGCCCTTTCCCTCGATCCTCGTCGCCAGCCGCGATGATCGCTATGCGGCGTTCGACCGGTTGGAGGCGCTGGCGCGTGCCTGGGGCAGCCGCTTCGTCGATGTCGGGCAGGCCGGGCATATCAATGCCAGCTCGGGCCTCGGCTATTGGCCTGATGGCGAGGCGCTGCTGGAGGAATTGCTTGAGGAACAGGCCGGACCGAGGCGGACCCCGATCCGGCCGCATGTTCAGCGCGACTGGTAACATGTTGTGATGCGTGATGGCTGGATGACTTTTCCAACGCTTCCCGCCATCGTTCGCTGATGGAAAGCTTCAACCGCATCGTTGACGCGCTGGCCGGAGCGGTGTTTTTTAAGGTGCCGCTATTCGGGGTGCAGATCGAGCTGATCGTGCTCTACCTCGCCGTGCCGATGCTGTTCTTCACGCTATGGCTGGGCTTTCCCAATATCCGCTGCGTCGGTCATGCGTTCGACGTGCTGCGCCGTCAGCCGCGCGAGGGCGAGGCGAAGGGCGACGTCAGCCAGTTCGCGGCGCTGACCACGGCGCTGGCGGGGACGATCGGGCTCGGCAATATCGCGGGGGTCGCGGTGGCGCTGACGATGGGCGGGCCCGGTGCGATCCTGTGGATGTTCATCATCGGCTGGTTCGCGATGACGGTGAAGATGGCCGAAGTCACGCTGGGCCTGAAATATCGCATTACCGACGAGCGCGGGCATGTTCATGGCGGGCCGATGTATGTGCTGAAGGCGGTGCTGGCGCGCAAGGGCTGGCCGCGGCTGGGGCTGGTGCTCGGCGGCTTCTACGCCTTCTTCGCGCTATTCGGGGCGATCCCGATGGTGCAGGTCAACCAGAGCTTCGCACAGGTCAGCACCGTGACCGGGATCAGCAATGGCTGGGCCTACGGCATTTTCCTGGCCTTCTCTGTCGCGCTGGTGACGCTGGGCGGGGCGCATTGGCTGGGCGAGGTTTCGAAGCGCCTGACCCCGCTCAAGGTCGCGGTCTATCTGGCGGGTGTCGCGGCGATCCTGATCCTCAATGCGGGTGAGGTGCCCGAAGCGCTGGTGCGGATCTGGCATGGCGCGTGGAGCGGGGAGGCGGCGACGGGCGGCGCGGTGGGCGCGTTCGTCGCGGGCATGCGCCGCGCTGTGTTCGCGAGCGAAGCGGGGGTCGGATCGGCGGTGATGGCGCACAGCCTGGCGCGGACCGAGGAGCCGGTGTCCGAGGGCATGGTCGCGTTGCTCGAGCCGCTGCTCGGCACTATGATCGTCTGCGCGTTCGGCGGACTGGCACTGGTCGTCGCGGGAACCTGGGATGATGCCGGACTGAAAGGCATCCAGATCACCAGCGCAGCTTTCGGGCAGGTGTCGAGCTGGTTCCCCTATCTGCTCGCGGTGGTGGTGTTCCTGTTCGCCTATTCGACGCTGGTCGCGTGGGGCTTCTATGGATTGCAGGCCTGGGGCTATCTGTTTGGCCATGGCGACAGGGCGCAATGGTCGTACAAGATCCTCTATATCGTGCTGCTGCCGCCAGCCGCGGTGATCGACCTCGGTCGGGTGATCGACATCATCGACAGCAGCTTCTTCCTGATGGCGGTGCCGAATGTGATTGCGCTGTTCCTATGCGCGGGCGAGTTGCGCCGGGATGTGGCGGAATATTGGCAACGACGCGGGCGGCCCGAAAAATCGCTTGAACTGTAGGGTAAGATTTGTTCACTCTATGTTCCATTTAAGATTTGAGGAGTGAAGATGGTCTACGATCGATATGCGGGGATGGTCTCGCTGCCTGGTCCGGACGGCAAAGAGCGTCGCCGTTTTAGAGTCGATGAGGATGGTAACGTCCTTTACGACGACAAGGAGCAAAGCTCGAAGGGGTTTGAAGATCACGAAAAGGCTGGTGAACCCGGGACTGCGGGACTCATTGGCTGGGACGAATTAGATCGTCAGCTTGATGAAAATCTTGAGACAGTAAGGCGGTTGGGCGGGAACAAACCCATCCAGCTTGCCGAAGTGAGTAATCTTGACTGGAATGGATATGAGGCGTTGCGAGCCCAAAGACAGCGCGACGGTAGGAGGCTGAAATCCGTTTCTATTCGAGACGCCTCCAATGGCCCCAAAGATGGACAGGCAGTGGGGTTGGCCTCACGGGCAAGCCGAGTTGGTATCGAGTCAGCTAAAGTTCGGGCGCGGTACAATCCACAAGTAAGGAATCTGGGCCCTCACGACAACGCTCAACGCGCCGCACTCAAGGAAAGGTTGCGCGCTGAATCTCCACCGGAGGTTGGTGGACCGCTCGATGCCCTGTTTCCTAACAAGGGGCCTAAACCAGGTTCGTCCGGGAGAGCAAATGTCCCCAATGAGGCCGTCAATCAGCAAGCTCGAACTTTCGGAAAAATAGGGAGAGCAATGGGCGCGCTGGGCGTGGGACTTGCCGGTCTGGATATTGCGCAGGCTGACAACAAAGTTCGTGCGACAGTGGCTAACATCGGGGCTGGTTTAGGCGGGATCGCCGGAGGGGCGGGCGGTGCCGCCATCGGTGCGGCAACAGGGCCTGCGGCCGTTGTCGCTGCGCCAGCTGGCGGTGTGGCTGGAGCTATGGCTGGCGGCGATTGGGGGTATGAAGGCGGCGAAAAAGCCTATGACTATTTCGATGATTTGCTGCGACGCGGCTGGCGATGGTAATACCGTTTACGCTTATCTTATTTGGCAAAGAAAATGTTCGAAATCTATCCTTCACCTCGACCGAAAATAGACCTGATTGAAGGCGGCTTTTCCGTGTCGACTCCGGATGGTGTGGATAAGGTTTTCTTGGAAAAAGTCAGGGCGGTTGCTGCATATAAGCGAGACGAGATTACGGTCGACAGGGTCTGTTGCGATATTGAGACGGCCTCACAAAACGGACCTATGCTTCGAACAATTCATGAGGAAATGGTTGGTTTTCATGAAGCGATGGCTGAACTAGAGAAGCTTCCTGGATTTTATCGATATTGGCGAGAGTATGTAATACTTCCAGCATTTCAACAAAATTACACAGAGCTTTATCGACAAGGATGTGATTTCAGTAAACTAGATGTAGATAATCCGCCAAGAGACAAATATGAGCCAAATCATCCAATAGAACTCTCAGAAGAACCGCGGTTCAGTAGGACGGGACTATTGACCGCCTTGATTGCTGTCGTAGCGTTTATCGCGGTGTTTCACATAATAATGAGATGACTGTTGACGCATTGATGATAGGCGCCCGAAGAGTTCAATAAGCCAGCGCGCACCCGTCGGCCCGCGTTTCGCTGGCGGCGGCGTAGACCCGGTCCTGTCCGTCCATCCGCTTCTCGATACACTGGTAGCGGCCGAAGCCGCCGTCGGAGGCTCCGATCGTCCAGCCCATGTTCGCGAGTTCGGCGCGAGTCGCCTCAGGCACGCCGCTTTCGAGGCGAAGCAGCCCAGTGGCGGGAAGGTCCGGGCTGTCCTCGCCCATCGATTGCGATGAGCCTTCATGGTGCCAGCGCGGGGCGTCGCCGGCCGATTGGATTTCCAGGCCATAATCGCGGCGGTTGATGATGATCTGGGCCTGACCCTGGGGTTGCATATCGCCGCCCATCACGCCGAAGCTCATCCACGGTTCGTCGCCCAGCGTCGCGAAGCCTGGGATGATCGTCTGGAAGGGGCGCTTGCCGGGCGCATAGATGTTAGGGTGGCCGTCCTGGAGCGAAAAGAGCTGGCCGCGGTCCTGGAACATGAAGCCGAGGCCGTCGGCGACGAGACCGGAGCCCATCCCGCGAAAGTTGGACTGGATCATCGAGACCATCATCCCGTCCTTGTCGGCACAGGTGAAATAGGTGGTATCGCCTTTTGAGGGAGCCTGGCCGGGGCGGACGGTTTGCATGATGCTGCCGGGGCGGATCAGCTTCGCGCGCTCTGCGGCATATTCCTTCGAGATCAACCATTCGACCGGCACTTTGGCGAAGTGCGGATCGGCGTAGTAACGGGCGCGGTCCTCATAGGCGAGGCGCTTGGCCTCGGCCTGGAGGTGGATCGATCGGGCGGACTGGAAGCCTGCGGCCGCCATGTCGAAATGCTCGAGTATGTTGAGCATCTGGAGCGTGGCGATGCCCTGGGTGTTCGCTCCGAGCGCGTGGACGCCGACGCCGCGATAATCGCTTTTATACGGCTCGATCCATTCGCCTTGATGCGCGGCGAAGTCTTCATAACGCAGCCAGCCGCCGATCCGCCGGAAATAGGCGTCGATCGTCTTCGCGATCTCGCCCTTGTAGAAGGCGTCGCGACCGCCATTTGCGATGGCGCGATAGGTACGGGCGAGGTCGGGGTTGCGGAAAACGCCGCCCGCCTTGGGGCCGTCGCCGCCAAGCGCATAGGTGCGGATCGCGTTGTCGATCTCCTCGATGCCCGCGCCGGGCTTGCGGAAATTGGCAAGGCTGCGGCGGATATAATAAGCGATCATGTCGGGCACCGGCGCGCCATGCTCGGCGAGGTCGATGGCGGGATCGAACAGGCCGGACCAAGGCAGTTTGCCGTAGCGGGCGTGAAGCATCGACCAGGCATCGACCGTGCCGGGCACCGATACCGAAATGGCCCCATAAGCCGGAAGCGCGCCATTTTTCGCGCGCGAGCGGACGGTATCGAGCGAGAGGCCGCGCGGTGAGCGGCCTGAACTGGCGACGCCCATCACTTTTTTGAGCTTTGGGTCCCACAGCATGACGAAACAATCGCCGCCGATGCCGCAGGCGGTTGGCTCAAGCAGGCCGAGACAGGCGTTGATCGCGATCGCGGCGTCTACCGCGGTGCCGCCGCGCCGGAGCGTTTCGATCCCAGCCTGGGTCGCGAGGGGATGTGCGGTGCCGGCCGCGCCGGAGAGACCATAGACGGCGGTGCGCGACGCGAAGCTGGCCCCGACCGGACGATCGCCACCCCGGACATCTGGCCGAAGGAAACGTTCCTCGCCCGGCGTCCAGCGGCCAGGCAGCGGAGCGGCGGATTCGGATAGGGGCGCCCGCTGGGCGATCGCGGGCAGGGCGATGGCGGCGGCAGGCAGGCTGGCGAGGAAGGTTCTACGGCGCATCGGCATGTCCCTCGAACTATCGGTTATGTCGAGGTTTTCCGACCTATCGCCGTATGGTGCAAGCCCTTTCGCGGTCGATGCGGCTTGCTGGCAGCGTGGGCACGCCTATAGTTTGCGGCGAGGAGAAATAGCCATGCAGAATATGGGTGATAGCAGCTGCCCGTTCGAGTTCAATTTCGATCCGGCGAGCTTCAAGGTTGGCGATGTTGTGAGCTATCGGGTGACCGGAAGCCTGGCGGACTTCCCGTTCGTCGGCACGCTGACCGAGGTGCATGACGACCATGTCTTCCTGATCGCCGAGCCAGATAATCCGGGCAGCGCGGTCCGTGCGACGCGCGAGAGCCGTCCGGTCGTCAACGAAGCCGATATTCTATAGCTCGTACGACCACTCAATGCGCGGAACGGGTCGCGAGCCAGGTACGCGCGCGGCGCTGAGCCTCGGCGATCTCGCGGTTGCTCATCTGATCGGCGATGTCGGCGCGGCAATATTGCGCCTCTTCCGAACCCGCGAGCGCGGCGAGGTTGAACCATTGATGCGCGCTGACCAGGTCGAGGTCCATGCCCCGCGTTCCTGTGGAATAAGCAAAGCCGAGATCGAGCAGGGCGTCACTGTCCTTGGCGGTCAGCGCGATGGCTGCGATAGAATTTCCCATAGCATTAACTCCTTTCGGAGCTCTGTCTGACGGGATTCCCCCAAACAAATGGTTAACGCGGTCTTAGACCTTGGTCGAAGCGCTTCCGGAAGCAGACAAGCTGGAGAAGAAAATAGTCGGCTACTTGTCGGGTGCGAAGACGCGACAAAATCGTTTCAGGTTAACATCAGTCGGTTAGCATGTCGGACCGCTTCGCCGACGAGCCATTGCGTGATTGGCAGGCGTCTAGCGGCTCTCCTGCCAGAGCGCTTCGCGATAACGGGCAAAGCAGCGCGCGCCGCAGCCGAGGCGAATAAGCGCACCTTCTGCAATTGCAGTAGCGCGGGCCGGATCCTCGTCCACGAGAGGCCTGAGAGCCTCACGATTCCAGTCGGCGCTGTGCTTGATGTCGAGCACGGCATGCAGGTCAAAATAGCGCCGCTGCTTGTCAGACAGCCCGATCCGGCGGAGGCCCTTGGCCACCATGGCCGAACGGCCCGGCGCGGTCAGTTCGATAACGCCAAGCGCGCCGATCGAGTGCCACGCATAGTCCCGGCTAGTCGCCATTGCGGTCATTGCATTGGCGAGCGCGAGGCTAGGCCAGACGGTTTTCTCGATGACCGGATCGACCGCGAGGGTCTCGACGAGAGCGTCGAGCATTGGACCGTGCATCCCGGCGCGGTTGCCACGTCCCATCTCGTCCCAATAATTCCTGGCCAGTTCGAGCTTGGCGGAAACGGGCAGCTTTACCTGAGTGAAAGCGACAAGATCATCGAAGCCAGCTTCGCCCGCCGCTTCCTGCTCAAAGAACCAGCGGAGCTCGTCGCGGCTGGCGCGTTCGGCAAGCCATGGGAAGAGCGGATCGCCCTGGCCCGGGCCGACTTCCTTCAGATTTTCGAACCAGGCGACGAAGCCATCCGGGTCGGTAGGGGCAAGAGCTGCCTCATCTTTGATGTCCGCGCGAAGATGCTCCAGAAAGGCGCGCTCGAGGCGAAGCATCTTCATGTCGAGCTCAAGGCGAAGATGCCAGTCTTCTTGCGGGAAGCCGGGCGCGAGACGCTCCCTGTTCCAGTGGGCGAGGCCACGCTGGAAGCTGTCTGTCAAAAATTGCGAACGCGGTGCGTAATCGTCGATAGTATATCGGCTCGCCATCATGTTTCTCTATTTATAATTGCGTGTGTGCCGGGAGAACGGACACGCCACGAATGGGGTTCCCGGCAAATCGGCTGATCCAGATTAGCCATATGTCTTCACGCCCCGCTAACCGGGCCATGCGATCAGGATTTTCATGTTTCGCTATAGTTCGCTTTTCCGGAGCCGCTGGTTCGCGCTGATATGGAGTGCGGGGATCGTCTGGAGCGCCGTGAGCTTCGTGGGATCGGAAGATCCAGAAAGAGACGTGGCGGCGAATTCCGCAGCCGGCGACGACGCAGCAAATCTGAACCAACTCCAAGCCTTGGTAAGCAGACTTCAGGCGAGCTAGGCCGGCGCCATTGCGGCTATGGCGAGCGGAAGCCGAAAGCGGGTATAAGCGTCGACAAGGGGCGACGACCTGCCGGAGGATGATCGTATGAAGCGCCTAACCGATTCGATGTGCGTCTGTCTGCTGATGGCATCCGCCGCGGCGAACGCGCAGGTCCAGCCCGGCCAATGGGAAGCCAGCACGACCTTCAATTCGATCGATATCCCCGGCGCCCCGCCTCAGGTCGCACAAATGATGAAAGGCCGGATGGCCAGCGGCGGCCGGACCAAGATGACATATTGCATCACGCCCCAGCAGGCATCGCAAGGACCGCAGGAGATGTTGAAGCAGAACCCGTCGTGCCGCTTCAGCAAATATGAAATGAAGGCGGGACGGATCGCGACCGAGATGAGCTGTAACCAGAATGGCGGGACCATGACCGCCCGGGCGAGCGGCAGCTATACGCCGACCAGCTTCAACGTGACATCGAATGCGGTGATGAGCGGCCAGATGAGCATGCGGATGTCGAGTACCAGTACCGGGCGGCGTATCGGGCCCTGCAGCGGCAAATAAAGTAAGCGCCTGCGCCCGATCGGCGCGGATGTCTCAGGCTGCGGCCTGCTCGCGCGCGGCAGCGATGCTGGCAGTCAACTGGATCTGCCGGAAAGGCTTGGACAGGCGGACGACGTCGGGTGCGATCAGATCAATCCCCTGATAACCCGAGACGATCATCACAGCCATCCGGGGACGTTCGAGCCGAAGGCGCAGCGCCAATTCGGCGCCGGTCATGCCAGGCATGACGTGATCGGTGACGACCACCGCCGGATCGAGACCGTCGTCAAGCAGATCAAGGCCTTCGCGCGCGCTGGCGGCCTCGACCACGTCGTAGCCGAGCGCGGAGATCATCTCCGCGGTGCCCGATCGGACGATGGGCTCATCATCGATGACCAGGATGGTACCTCTGTTCTCTTCCTCCCACATCGCTTTACCGGCTGCCGCCGCCGCCTGCTGGTCGACCGGAAGCCACAGCACGATTTCCGTGCCCGAGCCGGGTTCGCTGAACAGTTGCAGCGCGCCGCCGAGCTGGGCGGCGAGGCCGTCGACCATCGAAAGGCCGAGGCCGGTGCCATGTTCGGCATCCTTGGTGGTGAAGAACGGCTCCACCGCCTGAGCCAGAACGGTTTCGTCCATGCCGACGCCGTCATCGCGTATCGAGATACGGAGATAGTCGCCGGCTGATAGGGATGCGGGTTGCTCCTCCCGCCTTCCGCCGCGCGCGGATATCGTCAGGCTGCCGCCGTCGGGCATGGCATCGCGTGCATTGACCGCGAGATTGAGCAACGCCATTTCGAGCTGATGCCGGTCGGCGCGGGCATTGGGCAGGCCAGGGGCGATATCCAGAACCAGCGCTATGCGCGATCCCAGCGAGCTGCCGAGCAGATCCTTCATCCCCGTAGCAAGTTCGGCGATGTCGACCGGCCGGGTAATCAAAGGCTGCCGGCGAGCAAAGGCCAGCAACCGCTGGACCAGCAGCTTGGCGCGCTCGGCCGCTTCCATCGCCACATTGGCGGCGCGCAAGACATTGTCGGTCGCTTCGCGCCGGCTGAGCAGCAGATCCAGGCTACCCATGATCGGGGTGAGCAGGTTGTTGAAATCATGCGCGACATTGCCGGTCAGCTTGCCGATGACTTCCATCTTCTGCGCCTGGCGCGCGATCTCCTGGGTGCGTTCCAGCTCGGCCGTACGCTGCGCAACGCGGCCTTCCAGCGCATTGTTCAGTTCTTCGAGCGATGCGAGGAGGCGGCCATTTTCAAGTGCGGTGGTGGCGGCGCGGCTCAGGGCCTCGAGCAGCGCAATGGCATTTGGATCGGGATCTCCAGTGTGCGACCAATAAGCGCCGACTGCCGCAACCGACTCGGGAGAGCCGATCGGCACCATCACCATGCTGCGCACGAAGGTCGGTTCATAGGCCGCATGCGGTACACGCGGGTCGGCCATCACGTCTGGTATTATGATGGTTCGACGCGACTGCATCGCCATGCCCGATATGCAGCTGTGCTGCGGAAAGCGTTGCCCTGACCATAAAGGCGACATCGCGTCTTCGGTCAAATAATGGCACTGTCCATTGTCGGACAGAATGATGGCGATGCCATCGGAGCCGGCAATGCGGCGCGCGCTGCTGCGCAGGACATTGACCACTTTGTCGAGGGTGCGCGCGCTGCCGAGCCGTTCTATTGCCGATGTGAGTAGAGACCAACGCTCAGTGGACATGCGATGTGCGCTAAAGTCGTCGTCGTGCTCCGACGGCCTCATTGCGGAATTCCCCTACGTCACTCGATCCTTTTTCAACTCCGTTATGGCGCATATTCGTTAAATTTCCATAAGGAGTTTAACGTCGGTCAAGCTTTCAGTCGGCCAGGGCAATGGAAATCGCGTTGGTGAGTGACTCCGCGCCATAGGGTTTTTGTACGAGGTGGAAGCCGGCTGCTTCGCCGGCGGCAACTTCCCGGCTGTAGCCAGTTGCGAGCAGGACGCGCTGGTCCGGGCTCGTGTCGCGCAGTCGCCGAGCGAGATCGAGCCCGCTCATGCCGGGCATGACGATGTCGGTGAAGACGAGATCGAAATGACGGCTCGCGAGGATGTCGAGCGCAGCCTCGGCAGACTCGGCTTCGACCACATCGGCCCGCAACTCCTTGAGCATCGAGCGCGCGAAGCGGCGGACATTGTCGTTGTCTTCGACGAGGAGGACGTGGAGCTTGTCCCAATTAGCGATCGCTCCGCGCCGGGGAATGCCCTCTACAACGGATTTATGCGTGCGTGGAAGATTGAGATAAACAATGGTGCCTTCGCCAGGCCGGGACCGAATGAAGGCGCGGCCGCCAGTCTGGGCCGCAAAGCCGTGGATCTGGCTGAGGCCCAGCCCCGTGCCCTTGCCGACCGCCTTGGTGGTGAAGAACGGTTCGAACACGCGCTCGAGATTTTCGGGTGCAATGCCCTCGCCAGTGTCGGCGATGGCGATGCACAAAGCATCTTCCTCGGGTGCATTTTGCGCCGAGAGCGTGAGCACGCCACCATCAGGCATAGCGTCACGGGCGTTGAAGGCGGCGTTGAGGATCGCGGTTTCAAGCTCGGCGGAGTCGGCCTCGATCGGCCACAGATCCGGAGCGAGATCCAGCCTGACCTTGATATGGCTGCCGATCGTCCGGCTGAGCACTTCGCCAAGCGCATCGAGGCGCGTGGCGGGATCGAGCACCTCAGGCCGCAACGCCTGCCGACGGCCGAACGCGAGAAGCTTGGCGGTAAGCGCCGTCGCCTTGTCGGCAGTCTCGGCGATGGCGCGGACATAGCGTGTGCGCTTTTCCGGAGCGAGATTCTCGCGTTCGAGAAGCTCAGCAGAACCGCGGATCACGGTCATCAGATTGTTGAAGTCATGGGCGATGCCGCCGGTCAGCTCGCCCAGTGCCTGAAGCTTTTGAGACTGGAACAGAGCTGCATGCGCTTCATCCAATTCCTGCTGGGCGCGGCGCTTCTCGGTAATATCGCGCGTGATCTTCGCGAAACCGATCAGCTCGCCGGCTTCATCACGAATAGGAACAAGGACGACATGGGCCCAGAAACGCGAACCGTCTTTGCGGACCCGTTGGGCCTCGGTTTCATAACGGCCTTCCCGAAGCGCTGTCGCAAGCGCGCGCGCAGGTTCGCCGCGGGCGCGATCCTCATCGGTATAGAAACGCGAAAAATGCTGTCCGATTATCTCGTCCGCACGATAGCCCTTGATAGCCTCGGCTCCGGTATTCCAGTTACTGATCACGCCGTTGAGATCGAGCATGTACAGCGCATAGTCGCGGACGCCCTGCACCAATATGCGGAAGCGCTGTTCAGCAGCATAGAGCGCGCGATCGGCTTCGCGGCGCTCGGTTATATCGCGCGTGATCTTTGCGAAACCGAGCAAGGTGCCGTCATTGCCGACGATGGCGTCGATGACCGTATGAACCCAGAAACGGCTGCCGTCCTTGCGGACACGAATGCCCTCGGCCTCATATCGCCCTTCGCTCGCCGCCGTTTCGAGAATCTGTTCCGGAATGCCAGCAGCCACGTCCTCGGGCGTGAAGAAGCGCGAATAATGCTGGCCTATGATCTCCTCCGCCTCATAGCCCTTGAAACGGCGGGCGCCGGGATTCCACGTCACGATCTGACCGGAAGCGTCGAGCATGTAGATAGCGTAATCGCTGACGGCGTCGATCAGCAGTTGATAACGATGTTCGGGTGACGGCGCGTCTTGGGAAGGTCGATCGGTCATATGTCTCACAAACGGTCGAGGCGTCATCCGCTCCAACCCAATGGCCCCAACCGCCGGAGAAACTCTTAGGCCGTTGGGAGATGCATGCAAGCGTTATGCTGTTGCGCGACGACACGCCACAACTATGGTTAACTGGATGGTAAGACCGATCGGCGATAGCGGGACCACAACTCCGCCGGATGAATGACCATGAAGACCAGCGTTTCCGCACGGCAAATCCCCAGCTTGCTGGACCAAGCACCCGACGGCGTAACGGTCCTGTCGCTCGATTGCTTCGATACTTTGCTGTGGCGCAACGCGCAGGCTCCGTCGGACGTGTTCACCGAACTGGGCCTGGAAGGCGGATCGATCGATCCGCGCGTGTTCGCAGAACGCAAGGCGCGCAAGGCGCAGATGTTTCATACTGGCCGAAACGAGGTTTCGATCGAGGCGATCCATGCGCGGATGCTGCCGGGCGCGGATGCCGCGGCGGTGGAGGCTGCGGTGCAGCGCGAGCTGGATGCCGAAGCACGGCATTGTTTTCCCTTCGCCCCGGTCGTCGCACTGATCCGAGTGGCCAAGGCGCGCGGGATGAAGGTGATCATCGTCAGCGACACCTATTTCAGTTCGGCGCAGCTTGGCGAGTTGATCGTGCGAGCGGCGGGCCCCGATATCGGCGCGATGATCGACCGGGTCTTCACCTCGTCGGAGCATGGCCTGAGCAAGAGCGAGGGCCTGTTCGAGCCGGTGTTGAAGGCGCTGGGCGTCGCGCCCGGGGCGATCCTGCATCTAGGCGACAACAAGCGGGCCGACCAGGAAGCGCCATCGGCATTGGGTATCGCGACCGCGCATTTCGAGCAGTTCGACGGCAATGCCGAGATACGCCTGCGCCATGAGGCGATGGCGGCGGTGATGATCGATCCAGCGACGCGCCAGACGCTGCCCGCGATGCAGCCGCATCGCCCGCTCGTTTCACTGCGCGACGAGCAGGATCCCGCCTATGTGCTGGGGCATGACGTGATCGGCCCGATGCTGCACGGCTTCGTCGAATGGGTGCGCGACGAGGCGCAGGCGCTGGCCGCGAGCAGCGGCCGTCCGGTCAAGACGCTGTTCCTGATGCGCGACGGCTTCCTGCCGATGAAGATGTTCGAGACGCTGGGATCTGGAATCGCCGCGCACGAGGTTTCGATCAGCCGGCTGACTGCCGGGCGGGCGGGGTTGATCGACCAGGCGGCGGTGCGCACCGTGATCGAGCGGGATGCGGGCAAGCATAGGCTCGACGTGCTGGCCGGGCAGTTGCTGCTCGAGCCGCATGAGGCGAAGAAGCTGGTGGGGCCGGATGCCGAACCCGCCGATCTGGAGAAGGCTGCGTGCGAGAGCGAGATCGCCGAGAAGATCGTCCGCCGCTCGGCGCGCTATGCGGACAGGCTGATCGCGCATGTCCGCCGCGCGGGGCTGGAGGATGGCGACATAGCGCTGCTGGTCGACCTCGGCTATCACGGCACGGTCCAGGATCGGGTCGCGCCCCTACTGCAGGCACGGATGGATGTGGTGACGGCGGGCCGTTATCTGCTGCTGCGCGAAAATGAGCCGAGCGGGCTCGACAAGAAGGGCTATTTCGACAAGCGGCATTATGGCCGCGAGGCGCTGACAGCATTGGGATCTTCGATCGCCGTGATCGAGCAAATCTGCACCCAGGCCAAGGGTTCGGTGATCGACTATTATCCCAACGGCAAGACGATCCACGAAAAGCCGACCGAAAAGGGCGCACAGAGCGCGGCCCGCGACCGCATCCAGGCTGCCGCTATCGCCTATGGCGAGGCCGCGACGGCGATGGGGCGCGGGGCGGCATCCGACGACGACGATTGCCGGCGGCGCAATGCGGCGGCGATTCTGGCGCGGTTCATGTATCTGCCATCGGCCGCCGAAGTGGCGGTGATCGGCGACTTCACCCATGACGCCAATCTGGGTTCGTCGAGCCATCTCAAAATGCTCGACACGACACGCGCGACGCGCGGCCTGCGGCGACGGGGGATGCATTATGTGCAGAGCACGGCGCGCATGTATCTGCCCGGCGAATTGCAGGATCAGGGGCTGGCGCTGAACCTGGCGCTGTTCGGAATCGTGCGCGGCGCGCTCGACGTGCGCGAGTCCGATTTCCTGTCGGGCGGGGTGCCGGTGCCGGTGATCCTGGCTAATGCGCGCGAGGATTGTCTGGTCGATGTCGATGCCTATCCGACGCATGACGGCTATTACCGGCTGACCGTGCCGGTGCGCGGAGACCTGACCGTCGCGGTGATGTTCGGCGGACTCTATGAGGCGATGCAGATCGAGGATGTCAGCTTCCAGCCGATCGTCGCGCCGTCCGACGAGCATGTGATGAGCGACAAGCCCGACCTGAACGCGCCCTATGTCCAGGAGGGCATGGAGGCGATCGCGGGCGACCTGTTCCGCTGCACGCCAGGCGCGGCGCTGATGGTGCCCGCGCAGCCGGCGGTGGGTGAGGGGCTGTACAAGCTATGCATCGCATTCCGGCCGGTGGTGCGCCGCGACGCGGCGGGCGAGGCGCGCAAGGCGGCGTAGCCGGTGTCAAGTGTTCCGTTTTTGTTCTTGACATTCGGGGCGGGTTTCGCTAACAGAAATCCACGGTGGAAGCTGCGCAACGATCCGCGCGTCGTCGTTCATGAAAAGACGAATGCACGAAATTTGACCGATGCAGAGATCCCCGAACCAATCGACGTGATCGTGTGCGACGCGAGCTTCATCTCGCTTGCGAAGGTGCTGGCATCGCCGTTGCGCTTCGCAAAGCCGGGCGCGCGGCTCGTGGCGCTGATAAAGCCGCAGTTCGAGGCTGGTCGGGACGAAGTCGGTAAAGGTGGCGTCGTACGAGATCCCGCGGTACATGAGCGAGTGTGCGCCGAAGCGGTCAACTGGATCGAAAGTCTCGGCTGGCGTTCTATGGGGGTTACGCCGAGCCCGATCACTGGCCCGGAGGGGAATGTCGAGTTCCTGCTGGGGGCTGTCAATGCATCCTGACCAATGTTTTCCAAGGCTCGCGTAATGGCGGAGGGGTCATACTCCGGTCGGTCAAGGACCAGCTTCTTACGCTGGGCCCTCGTGACGATCCCAGCGATCCTTCTGCTCGGCATGCTGTCGGCGAGGATCGGGGACTCAGGATATGGCAATCTATGGTTTGACCGGCTTTTGAAGCCGGGAATCATGCCTGCCGCGTGGGTTTTTCCGTTCGCGTGGTCCATCCTCTACATCATGATGGGTTTCGCGCTCGCGATGATCCTTGATGCGCGCGGAGCGAAGGGGAGGGGAGTCGCGGTCTTCCTGTTTCTGATCCAGCTTGGGCTTAATCTGGCTTGGTCGCCCGTGTTTTTCGCCATGCATCGAATCATGCTCGCATTCGGGCTGATCATCGCGATATTTCTGTGGGCAGCCGTTGCCACTGTCCTTTTCTGGAAGATACGGCGCCTGGCGGGCCTGCTTATGCTTCCCTATCTGGCATGGTTGATATTTGCCGGCGTTCTGAACTGGCAGATCCATCTGCTCAATCCGAATGGGCTGACCCTTGTCCCGATGAGCGGGAATACCCAAATCATTATCAGATGATGCCGTCATATCCCGGCTAAGCGAGGAAGTGTCATGCAATCCGAAAATCGGCTGTTCGATGATTTCGTTAAGATGATGAACGGCGCAGCCGGCACACTGGCCGGAATGGGCCGGGAGGCGGAGAGTGCCTTCAAGGAGCGGGTGAAGGATTGGGTCGGCGGCCTGGATCTTGTCAGCCGCGAGGAATTCGAGGCCGTCAAGGCCATGGCCGCTGCTGCACGCGATGAGGTCGAGACGTTGAAAGCAAGGATCGATGCTCTGGCGTCGGTAAATGGCGAAACGGGCGGTTGACGGAGCTATCCACAGCTTTCTGGGCGCTTCGGCTTGAACTGCTCAGTGTTCCGGGCCACGGAACGCTGATCAGGCCAAGGAGTTAGGCCCTAATGAACGTGGACGACTTCGAATCCTCGCGCGATCCGAGCGCGCCCATCGACATGCTGGAGCAGTATTTCGCGGCACGCGGCTGGGAATTTCAGCGTGCAGGCGACGAGGAGATTGTTGCCCAATATCAGGGTAGCTGGGCGCAATATGAGTTGCGTGCCGTTTGGCGTGACGAGGATCGCGTCCTGCAGTTCCTGGCCTTGCCCGATATCCGCGTCACCACCGACAAGAAGCTGGCGATGTACGAGACTATGGGGCTTATCAATGAGCAGCTCTGGCTCGGGCATTTCGAGATGTGGACGAGTTCTTCGATGGTGCTGTTCAGGCACGCAGCGCTTCTTGACGCCCAAGGTGAAGAAGCCAGCCTGACGCTGGACCAGGCCGAGACGCTGATCGAAACCGCGATCGACGAATGCGAACGCTTCTATCCTGTCTTTCAGTTCGTCCTGTGGAGCGACAAAACGCCCCAGGAAGCAATTGCGGCAGCGATGATCGAAACCCAGGGCGAGGCGTGATCCGTACCCGCCGATAGGCTCATTGACTGAGAATCTGGCGGGTCTGGTACATCAACCCACCTCGTCCATAATTGTGTTTTAGAAAATCGCGCCAGAATGATGGCGGATCATGCCGAGGCCGGCCGCGTAGGCCTGCCCATGCCTTGCCAATCGGTGTTGCCACCAACCACAGCAGGTTGGCGATATGCGTCGCGCCGATGCCGTGATGACGCAAAAAATAGCGCGCCCTCGATTCAAACCAATATCTCGGTTGCCGGGGCGATGACCCGAACTCTGTGAGGCCTGTGGCCTGTCCGCCAAGGTGGACCACTCGACTGGCGGGGACGTGCCATGCCTCGAATCCCGCCTGCGCCGCACGCGCGCAGAAATCGGTCTCCTCGAAGAAGAGGAAGTAACGGGCGTCGAACCCGCCGATCCGCTCGAACACGCAGCCCCTTATCATCAGGTGAGCGCCCGACAGCCACTCAGCTCGAATCGGGGATAGCCCGACGGGAATGACGAGCTGGTGGTTCGAGAGAGCCTTGGTTAGAATCCCTATGTCTAGCGCCGCGATGAACTCACTCACGGGAGTGTGAAACCGGAACGCGCTGGGCCGGATACTTCCATCCGTCCGCAGACAGCGTCCCCCAGCCAGCCCTGCTTCCGGCGTCCCTCTCATGAAGTCGATGAGAGCGCTCAGTGCACCTTCTTCAGCGACAGTGTCTGGGTTGAGCAGCCAGACATATTCAGGTGATGTGCCATGCTCGGCCGTCTCCAGATAATGTTTGAGGCCAGCGTTATTGCCACCGGCAAAACCCAGGTTGGTTTCGAGCGCCAGCAATGTGCAGATGTCGGTAGCTTGGAGCCGTGCGATCTCGCCCGACAATATTTCGACCGATCCGTCATTGGACCCATTGTCGACGACGATGATCGAGGTATCGCCCCGCTTCCTGGCTTCCTCCAGGATCGCCTCCACGGCCCGCGCAGTCATTACCGCCGTGCGGTAGTTTACGATCACGACGAGAATCGGCGCGGAGTTCATAAAGCGCGCGCGTGGCTCCTAAACCGGCACCCTGTATGAGCGGCCGATGCCGCACACATGCCCGGCATCGGGTCTCGTGACAATCTCGCTACCTTTGCGCTCAGCCGAATACGCGTTGGAAGATCGTATCGACATGCTTGAAGTGATAGTCGAGGTCGAACTTCTCTTCGAGTTCGGTGGCGCTGAGCTTCTCGGTGACCTGATCATCGGCCTTGAGGAGTTCCAGCAGCGACAATTCCCCATCCGACTCCCATACCTTCATCGCGTTACGCTGAACGATGCGGTAGGCGTCTTCGCGGCTGATGCCCGCTTGGGTCAGTGCCAGCAAGACTCGCTGCGAATGGACCAGGCCACCCATGCGATCGAGATTCTTCTGCATGCGGGCCGGATAGACCAGCAGCTTGTCCATCACCCCCGTCAGCCGCGCTAAGGCGAAATCAAGCGTCACCGTCGCGTCGGGGCCAATCATTCGTTCGACCGAACTGTGGCTGATGTCGCGCTCGTGCCACAAGGCGACATTCTCCAGTGCCGGGGTCACGAAACCACGCACCAGGCGCGCAAGCCCCGTCAAATTTTCGGTCAGGACCGGGTTGCGCTTATGCGGCATCGCTGACGAGCCCTTCTGACCAGGCGAGAAATATTCCTCGGCTTCCAGCACTTCGGTACGTTGTAGATGACGGATTTCCGTGGCCAGCCGCTCGATCGACGAGGCGATCACGCCGAGTGTCGCGAAAAACATCGCGTGGCGATCACGCGGTATGACCTGGGTCGACGTCGGCTCGACGGTCAACCCCATCTTCGCCGCAACATGCTCCTCAACCCGAGGATCGATGTTCGCGAAGGTTCCCACTGCTCCGGAAATCGCGCAGGTCGCGACGTCCTTCTTCGCAGCCACAAGCCGTTCTCGGTTGCGCGCGAACTCGGCATAGGCCTGCGCGAGTTTCAGCCCGAAGGTGACCGGCTCAGCATGAATGCCGTGGCTGCGACCGATGGTTGGTGTCATCTTATGCTCGAAGGCGCGGCGCTTGAGCACCTCGAGCAGCTTGTCCAGATCCGCGATCAGGATATCCGATGCGCGCGACAATTGAACCGCGAGACAGGTATCCAGAACGTCCGACGACGTCATACCCTGATGCATGAAGCGAGCGGGTTCTCCGACATGCTCGGCGACATTGGTGAGGAAGGCGATGACATCGTGCTTCACTTCGGCTTCGATCGCATCGATTCGTTCGACCTCGAACGCTCCTTTTTCCCAAATGGCCCTTGCGGCCTCTTTTGGGACCACGCCCAGTTCCGCCAGCGCATCGGTCGCGTGGGCTTCGATCTCAAACCAGATGCGAAAGCGCGTCTCGGGTTCCCAGATCTTGACCATTTCGGCCCTGGAATAGCGGGGGATCATCGTCGTTCCTTGTTGTTGCGCAGCCTTGTTGCGAGCGCGCCTAGCAGAGGGGGCGAGCACCGGCAATCGGGCTGCTTTTTGCGATGAACGGATCGCGAGACCGCGGAGCGCAACGCAGCGCCGATCGTTCTCGTCGCAACTGGATATCGCTAGTTCGAAAGGCGATCCGTTGGATCAGCGCATGAAACCTGTAATCTTGGCTGTGGCGATGATGGTCTTGCCTTTGCAGGCGCTAGGGGCGCATCCTCGTCTTTCTGCAGCGCCCGGGACGATTGCCCAGGCAGTCCGCTTTCCGCAGCCGGCGGCTTATGCGGGGGAGCCGCGCGCTCGCATCAGGACATCGAATCGAGAAGGGGGCCTGAGTCCCTTGGCATTCGCCGAGTGGCTGGTGAGGCATCAAGCGCTCTTTCTCGCGGAAAGGGCGTTGTTGCGCCAGGTATCCAACTCGAATGATCTCATAGACCGCAGCGCGCGCTCCTTCTCGATTGCAGATAGTAATAGGGATCACCGGATTTCAGCTATCGAACTTGCGGATTTCATCGCAATCGATCCGGCCAAGGCGCTGGTGAGCCAAATCTGGGTGACTAAATCATCTCCATGAGCCGTCTCCATGAGCGGCGAGAAAGCGATGTGCCGGACCGTTTCGTGGACGAATCGGGAAACTGTAACGGTGGTGACGAGTTGGCTCTTGGTCTTGGTGTCACGTTTTTGTGACTACATGTCAGGAGAGAGAGATGAATAAATTGATGCTTATCGGCGGAGCCGCGCTCATTGCGGCGTCGGGCGCCGCTCTGGCGCAGGGCACCGCTCCCGAGGCAGCTCCGGATGCGCCCACCGCAGCCCCAGCGCCCACCGAGGCCTCCCCGCCGTCCGCCGAGGCTGCTACGCCAACCGCGCCCGAGACTACCGAGGCCGCCCCGACGGTTGCACAGACCACCGCACCTGCGGCGGACGCTGCCGCAAACATGCCTGCCGCTAGTTCCGACGCCGCGGTCGCCGCTACACCGACGGTACCTGCTGCAACCGCTTCGGCCAGCGCGGACGCATCAGCGAAGGTCAATGCCGATTGGGCCAAATATGACGTCGGTAACAAAGGTAAATTGACGCCGCTCGAGTTCGGCAGCTGGGTCTTAGCCAAAAATGGCCAGGACGTGACGGCGCAGGTCGAAAAGACCAAGACCAGCAAGAAAGCCAACCTTCCGGCGATCAAGGTATTAAATGCCACGTCCGCCGAATTTGCCAAGGCTGACAAAGACAAAGACCGTATGATTTCGCCCGATGAACTGGCCGGCTACCTCTCGGCTTGATTATAACAATGAGCGTGTACCGGGACGGCTTTCTAGCCGTCCCGATTTCATATGAGCCCGAGTGAGCGGAGGCTCGCCTGGCCCTTGACGCCGACCACGACATGATCGTGGAGGCTGATCCCGAGAGGCTTTAGGGCCGACATCAATTCGCGGGTAAGGATGATGTCCTGGCGACTCGGTTCGGGGTCGCCGGATGGATGATTGTGGACAAGGATGAGTGCAGCCGAGCCGAGTTCGAGCGCGCGGCGTACTATCTCCCTGACGTGGACCGCCGCCTGATCTACCGATCCTTCGGAGACGAGTTCGTCGCGGATCAGTGCATTTTTAGTGTTGAGATGCAGAACACGCACCCGTTCCACTAATCGGTGTGCCATGTCTGCGTGGAGATAGTCGGCCAGCGCCTGCCAATTCGTAAGTATCGGACGGTCCGCAATCTCGCTGCGCAACAAGCGGAGAGCAGAGGCTTCGGCGATCTTCAGCGCCGCAATCACCCCGTCGCTTAGCTCGGCACGGGCGAGAGATTCGGGGTCGGCTGACAAGAGCGGCCCCAGTCCGCCGAACTCGGCGAGCAGCCTTCGGGCCATCGGTTTCGTGTCTCGCCGCGGGATCGCCAGCGCCAGCAGATATTCGACCAGTTCATGATCGAGCAGCGCTTCCGGTCCGCCTTCGATCAAGCGGCGGCGCAGCCGCGCGCGGTGGCCGCTGGCGTCAATGGCTGGATCGGGCGACGCGCTGTTCATCTCTTCGCACGCTAGCCGATTTTTCGGCGGAAGCTAGTTCATCCCGAGACGGTTGAAGTCATGGATATGCACGAGGCCGATCGGCTTCTCCGGATCCTCGTGGTTCATAACGAACAGCGACGTAATCTTGTTCGCGGACATGATCGCTCGGGCGTCCTCGGCATATGTCCCGTCCATGATCGTCTTCGGGTAGCGGGTCATCACCTCGCCGGCATTGCTGAACAACAGTCGGTCGATATTGCGGCGGAGGTCGCCGTCGGTAATCGTGCCGACGAGTCGGTTATCCGCGTCAACGACGCCGGCCACTCCCAGGCTCTTCTCGGTCATCGTCACCAGAACGTCGCGCATCGGCAGGTCTACCGACACCAGAGGCAGTTCATCGCCGGCGTGCATGACCTCATTGACCGGTAACAACCGCGATCCGATCACGCCGCCGGGGTGGAGCAATTCCAGCGCCTCCCGAGAAATCCCCCGCACGCTCATCGCCGCGACGGCCAGCGCATCGCCCAAGGAAAGCATCATTGTGGTCGAGGTGGTCGGCGAGATGTTGACCGGGCAGGCTTCGCGCGCACTGGGCAGAAGCAGGCCGACCGTCGACATCTGGGTCATAGGGGAATGGCGCTGCGACGTTATCCCGATGACCGGACATCCCAGGCGTCGTGCATGCTGCATTATAGGCCGCAATTCGGGCGTAGCACCTGAATTGGAGAGGGCGATCAGAAGGTCTCCGGCCAGTAACATCCCCAGGTCGCCATGGGCGGCCTCGCCCGGGTGAATGAAAATGGCGGGTGTTCCGGTCGATGCGAAGGTCGCCGCCATCTTGCGGGCTATATGACCGGACTTGCCCATGCCGCTGACGACGACGCGCCCAGCCGTTGCCAGCACCAGCCGGACCGCTCGAGCGAACTCCTCGTCGATCATGGCGCTGAGGCTGGACAGCGCCTGGGCTTCGATATCCAGAACGATGCGGCCGCTATCGATTATGGCCTGATCGGTGGTGAGGTCGACCTGATTTATGGCGATTTCGTGATACATCACGGCTTCATCGCGAACCAGGTGGGGTACATCGAGTTCCAGCTATCTTCGTGGCAGTCGATAATGTGAAGTTCGAGGCCCTTTTCGGCCACGAACGCATCGACGGCCTGAACGACGAGCGGCCAGTCAGGCGCATAATCGTCGCCGGCGATGATACCACCGGATTTGAGCTTCGGAAACCAGTCACGGAAAGTCGCGCCGTTCAGTTCACCATCATGCGCGTAGCCATCCACATAGATGAAATCGAGTGACTCGTCGCCGAAGAGATGGAGCGCCTCGTCGAACCGCATACGCATGATCGCGTTCCGATCGCGATAGGGACTGAGCCGCGCGATCGCTTCACGATATTGTTCGACCCCATGGCCGCGGTCGCCCGCCCACATGTCGATGCTAAAGAGATAGCCGACATGCTCGAATCGCAGGATTCGCTCAGAGAAATCCCCGGCTGCGACACCAAGCTCCACGCCCACGGCGCCTTCACGGAACAGCGCCGCCACGTCGTCTCGGCGGGTGAAGGTCTTGGCCAATGTCTGCAGAGTGCGGCTCATCTCCGCATCGTAGCTCGGCGCCTGTCCGGCGGCGGCAGAGGCGGTCATTGGATCGGAGCTATATTCCTGACCCTTGATATAGAAGGTCAGTGCGATCGTATTGCGCAGTTTCTCTTCGGGGCCGAGTTCGTCGACGCTGTGCCAGCTCTCCTCGCTCCGAACGAAGGCGTAGGCTGCATTGGGCTTGAAGTCGTTGGTCTTCAGCCGCTCGAATCCGTCGGCGGTACGCTGGTGGAACGAGGTGCCGAGGTGGATCTGGGAATCATCTTGGGGCAGGTAGAATTGTAGCGTCGCGACTTTGCCCGGCGCGTCGGGGTGAATGCCGATCCGGTAGCCGGGATGATCGCGATAGAGGATCGGGACGGCGACCAGTTCCGGCAAGGTCTCGCCGAACCGCGCGCGGAGCGTCGGCGCGAATTTCGAAACTATTGCATTGGCGATCGCTGGCGCGGTAAAAACCTCGATCATGGCTTCCCAGAACGGCTGGTCTTCCTCTGCAAGGCGTGGCAGCGACGCTCGAGTCAGGTCCAGCAGGTACCGCGTCCTCCTGCCATCCGCAGTCATGGCGTCGGGATGATCGATTGGATCGAGCGCTTCGTCGTTCGGCAAGCGATCGAGCAATTCGCGATAGACGGCCGCGGGCAGCATATCTTCCATGAAGATGTTCTCGCACGGCATAGGATCGACCGTCGCGCTGCCGATCCTGGCGACGATGCGCTCGACGAGCTGGTCGGTGGTCACATCCTCCTCTTCGGACGGGGTAGCCGAAACGGGGCGCTTCAGCTTCGACGGATCGCGGTGGAAGAGAAAATTCAGAACATCCGAAGTTTGGGGCGTGGCAAAGGCCGCGTTCTGCTTTTTGTGGACGAAATGAAGCCCAGCGCCCTCCAAAATCTCGGTGACTCCCGCAACCTGTTCGACATCGGTATCGATCAATTCGATCGAAACGGATTGCAGCCGTTCGTTCGCCAGCATCTTGCGTGCGCCACGGATGATCGGCAACTCGATGCCATCGACGTCGATCTTCAGATGGGTTGGAACCTTGATGCCGAAATCGGTGATGAAACTGTCGATATCATAGCCGACCATGCCCTGACGAAAGGCTGGCTCGAAAGGCTGTCCGCGGAAATCGAGCGCCTCCCCGAAATTGCTCATCGACGTCCCGATGTCGAGGCTCGCGAGATTCATCTCCGCGACCGACTTGCGCTCGGCGAAGGCCAGGCATAGCGGCGTCACCATATTCTGCAGGCCGTTCAGCGCGATGGTGACGCACAGCTGGTGATAATTTGCGAAATGCGGTTCGAATGCCGTCGTCTGTATCCCCCGGGCCGCCGCGTAGACGCTGTAGATTCCGACGTTGGCGCCGATATCCCAGAAGCTGTCGCCTGGCTCGAAGCCATCGATCCATTCGATGGTTTCCGGCTCTTTTTCCAGCAGCGTTTCATAGCGCCAGCCAGCACCCGCCTCGACATAATGAATCAGATGGCCATTGGCCTCGATGGTTCTGATCCCACCCGCGCCGAAATTATTGGCCATGACGTTCATCGGGCATTCTCCTGCACGCGGATCGCGATTTGGGAAAAGGCCTAACGGCTAATGTTGAAACCTTCGTTAACCATGTTTCGCGGGCTCAGGCGGCACGGAGGCGATTATTTTCGCGCTCGAGATCACGTGCCCATGAGGCGAGGCCGAAGCGGCGGACGTCGACCTGACGCCAGAACAGCCCAGGATCGCGATCCCACAGGTGGAAATTGGCCAAGGCGTTGGCGCATTGCGATCCCATGTCGATCACCTCGGCCAGCTCGGTCAGGTAAAAGGAAAGCGGCCGATCGGCGGGACCCATCTGCTCACCATGCGGAAAGGCAGCGGCTTTGAGAGCCGTATCGACGCCATGGCGGAAGCGGGCCTGCGCAGTCTGCGTATCGCCATCGGCAAGGCACAGCCGGGCCTCGTAAAAGGCAGCGGCGATCGCCTTGGTAGCGAGCAGTGGGGAAAAGGCCGCCCATTCGCCATTGGCAGAGGACCGATACCAGCGCTTTGCCGCTTCACGGTCGCCCGTCAGTTCGCTGAGCCTTCCCGCAAGGAAAGCCAGTGAAATGCGCCAGCGCCGGACATGGACCGGCGTATCGTCGCTCAGCGGCGCGCTGGTATAGTCGGCGATGAGGGACAGGATCGACGGGGCCATCTCCGCCAGCCGCATTTCCAGCAGGCGGTAGCCCAGCACCGCGATGGCGGCGCCACGGTCTGCAGAATCGGCGCGTGAATCTTCGATCACGCATTCGGCCAGCCGGGCGAGTTTCACTTCGTCGCCGAGGCGTTCACCCATCTGAACCATCGACCGGTAGAGATAAGGATTGTCATACGCTGCGCCGAAGTCGACCAGCGCGGGTTGTTCGCCAGCCACCTTCGAAAAGGCGGGATGGTCATATTCGCTGGCCCGCCCTTCGCCCATCAGCGGGTTGGCGGCGGCAACCAGCAGCAGCCAGTCGGTGGCGACCATCTGATCGAGCTGAACCGGGAACAGAGCATGGGCGCCGGCCGGATCGGGGCCTATGGGAATCTGAATATAGCGGGTCTCGGGCAGGAAGCGTTGGGACACGGCGGCCTCCAGCGCGGCCCAATCGCGCGGCCGCTCGCCTTCACCCTGGCGCCAGCCGAGGATGATGCGTCCGTCGCATTTCAGGATACGTGCATAATCATCCAGTCTTGCGACCCAGTCAGTCGGAACGGCGGGCTCGAAGGCAACGATCATGTCGACCGAATTGTCCGCGATCCCGGTAAGGCTTGAATCGGTGATGTCGCAGCCGCCCCGCATCGCCCACTGTCCCGGCTTGGGCTTCGCGCCGACGCGGACGACCGATCCGGCGCGCGACAGCGCCATCAATACCGCCGCGCCATCGGCCGATCCCGCGCCATCGATCAGGATATGATCGCTTGGCCGCACATGGTTGGCTGCCATCGCATAGCGCGCGATGGCCGCGTCGGCGTCTATGCTGCCCTTTTGAAGCTCGTTCGCGCCGCCATGGGGAGCGCGCTGATAATAGCTGATCGCGGGAAGAGCGGAGCTCGACCATGCGGGATATTCGCCCAGCGACATGCCACCGGGATGCCGTTGCCAGCCTGCCTCGAACAGGCTGCGCTCCATCGATCGGCGGTCTTGCCCGGCCGACTGCAGGATCAGCGCATCCATCCGCTTGAATGGTCGGATCGCGTCGGCAAAGGACGCCGTCGTGGGTTCGGTCCAGGCGAGAAATCCGGCCATCGGCCCGTTCGCGCCCTTCGCAGCGCCCGTCGGTACGTCGACCAGATCACATCCCACCAGCGCCAGTTCGCGAGCCAGTTCGGCATGCGCCGCCCGATCTAGCGCGATTCGGCACGGCCCAAGCCGCTGGACTATGGCGTTCGCAAACTGAATGGTCACTCGTCTCTCCGCGCTGTCCTGCACGACCGGAACCTGCCGGGCGCGGCATCCGTTTCGGTATCGATGCCGGAATAGGCGCAATGCGTTGAGGGTTGGTTAACCATGATATTCGAGGACGGCGGCAGCCGTTGCGGTAATCGTGTCCCGCCCCTAAGCCTGCCCTGATGAAGGACGCGTCCCGTCGCTGGTCTAGGACCTGGATCGCCGCCGGAGCGGGCTCTATCCTGCTCGCGGGCGGGGCCGCCTGGCTGTGGACCCAGCGTGCGCCGATCGCCACGTCTTATATCGATGATGCCCTGACGGCGCGAAATATACCCGCGCATTATCGGCTTACCCAGGTCGGTTTCCGTACGCAGCGGATCGAGGACATCCGGATCGGAGATCCGCACAATCCGGACTTGACCGCCGACTGGGCAGAGATCGAGCTCGCGGTTGGTCTTTCTGGCGTCCGCGTGCGGGCGATCGACGCCGGCGGCGTCCGGCTGCGCGGGCGGATAGCAAATGGTCGGCTTTCATTGGGCTCGCTCGACCGGCTTTTGCCGAAAAGCGAGAGCGCCCAGCCTTTCGCGCTGCCCGACATCGCCTTGACGGCGCGCGCCTTGCAGTTCGATCTTTCCACGCCGCAGGGGATGGTGAAGGCGCGGCTGGATGGCGCGGGCGGGCTTAAGGACGGCTTCCGGGGACAGCTGTCTTTAAACTCAGAACGGTTGAAGGCCGGAGGCTGCGCAATCTCGACGCCACGGGCAATGCTGGCGCTGTCGGTTGAAGCCGGCCGGCCGGCGGTTCGCGGTCCTGTCGAGGCGTCGGATATTGCTTGCCCGGGGGGGACGCTGCTCAGCGCGCCGCGTATGGATATCGCGGCGCGGAGCGATGCTGATTTGGCCCGCTGGCGCGGCGGATTGACGATAAAGGGGGGGCGGTTGGCCGCGCCCGATATTGCGGTGGGCGGGCTAGGGGGGACCATCGTCTTCGACGCGTCCGCCAGCAAGGTGGCGGGCAAGGTCAATCTGCTCGCCGAGCAAATGCGCTATGCCGATGCGACCGCGCGTTATGGTGCAGTGCGCGCCGATTACGGTGCCGATCCCAGAGCAGGTGCCGCGGACGTGGCGGGAGACGCCAGCTTGTCCGATGTCCAACTCGATCCGAAACTTGCCAATGGTTTCCATCAGCAGGCCGCCGCTACTGACGGTACTCCGTTCGCCCCCGTCCTTGCCGCATGGTCGAACGCTGCCCGCCGCGCCGCTGGGAATATTGACGGAAAGGCGCGTTTCGCCATCCATCAGGATGAAAGGGGGGGCGTGGCCCGGATCGAGAAGCTGGAGGCGAATGCATTCGGCGGCGGCCATTTGACGGTCCGCGGCGAAGGCGCCGAAGGCCTCAGCTGGCGCTGGCCACGCGCCGGGGCGGTGGTCAATGCGACGATCGATCTGGAGGGCGGCGGTTTTCCACGCCTGTCGATGAGCTTGCGACAGGCGGTGCCCGGGGCGCCGCTGAGGGGGGCGGCGACCCTTGCGCCCTATCAGGCCGCCGGCGCCCGGCTGCGGCTGGCGCCGGTGCTTATTGCCCCGGCGATCGGCGGCGGGACTGCGATCACCACGCGCGTCGCGCTCGATGGCCCGCTCGCCGATGGCCGCGTCGCCGGACTCGACCTGCCGGTTTCAGTCTGGCTCGGACGGGGCGGGGCTTTCGCGGTCAATCAGCGTTGTGCGCCGCTCGCGTTCGAGCGCCTGGCAATTGCCGGCACGGTGATCGGCCGGTCGAGTCTGCCGCTATGTCCGATCGACGGGGCGCTCGTCGGCCGCCGCGCGTCCGGCTCACTTTATGGCGGTGCGCGGATCGCTGCGCCGCGCCTGCGTGGGCGGGTCGGCGACCAGCCGCTGACGATGGAAGCCCGGTCGCTGGTCGTCCGCGTGGCCAGGCCCGGTTTTAGCCTCGACGAGCTGGCAGTACGTCTGGGCGACCCTGCCTCACCGACCCGGCTCGATGTTGCGTCGCTTGCCGGCTCGGTTGGCAGTCAGGGGCTTGCCGGTCGATTCGACGGTGCCGCGGGCAAGATTGGCGCGGTACCGCTGCTGATTTCGGAAGGCGCGGGCGGCTGGCGTCTGCAAGGCAGTGCCCTGTCGATCGACGGAGCAATACGTGTCGCGGATGCGGAACAGGCCGATCCGCGATTCCATCCGCTGATCGCCAATGATGTGCGGGTTGCGCTGAAAGGAGGGCAGATAGATGCCGCCGCGACATTGCGTGAGCCGCGATCGTCCCTGCCGGTGGCGCGGGTTGCGATCCGGCACGACTTGTCTTCAGGGCGAGGCGACGCCCGCCTGGACGTCGATGACCTGCGTTTCGGCAAAGCTTTGCAGCCGGAAGCCGTCACGCCTCTCACCTTGGGCATGATCGCCAATGTGGAAGGCGTTCTGGCGGGGCAGGGGAGGATCCGCTGGGCTGATGGCGTCGTGACGAGCGACGGCGAATTCCACACCGACGCGCTCAATCTTGCCGCTGCCTTCGGGCCCGTGACGGGCCTTAAGGGTACGATCCGCTTCACCGACCTTCTTGATCTCGTCACCGCGCCCGATCAGCGTGTGACGATCGCGGAAATCAATCCTGGCGTGGCGGTCACCAATGGCGTGATCCGCTACAGGATTCTGCCGGATCGCAAGCTGTCGGTCGCCGAGGGAACATGGCCTTTTGCCGGTGGGACATTGACGCTCGAACCGACCGTGCTCGACATGGGGCAACCGGTAGCGCGGCGGCTGACGTTCCGTATCGACGGGCTCGACGCCGCCACATTCGTTCAGCAGCTCGAATTCAAGAATCTGGCGGTGACCGGCAAGTTCGACGGGACGTTGCCGATCATCTTCGACGCGCAGGGCGGACGGATCGAGAATGGTATATTGCGGGTGCGTCCGCCGGGGGGCACGCTGTCCTATGTGGGCGACGTCACCAATGCCAACCTCGGGCGGATCGCGCGGATCGCCTTTGATGCGCTCAAGTCGATGCGCTATCAGCAGCTCACCGTCGATCTGAACGGTTCGCTCGACGGCGAGATCGTCAGCCGCGTCCGCTTCGACGGTACCAACGACAAACCGCAGGAAACCGCGAAGGCAGGCGGTATCGTCGGACGGATTCTCGCGCCGATCACACGGCTGCCCTTCCGCTTCAACATCACGATCACCGCGCCCTTCCGCGGTCTGGTCAATTCGGCGCAGACCTTTATCGATCCCTCGATCGTGCTGCGCAACAGCGCGAGCGCGGCCCTTCTGCCGCCTGCGGCTGCGCCGCCCGCTCTACCACCCAGCCAAACCCCCATTCAGCCCCGGTAAAGCGAGATCATGCGATGAACATCCCGACATTGACGATGAAGCGTTGTGGTGCGAGCCTCGCTCTATGAACAAGATCCTCGTGCCCGTTGGCTTGTCGGTCCTCGTCCTGATGCTGCTGTCCGGCTGCATTCAGGTCGCGGCTCCCGACAAGCCGATCGAAATCAACCTGAACGTGAATGTGAAACAGGAGGTGGTCGTTCGGCTCCAAAAGGATGCCGAAGATTTCATCGCCAATAACCCGGAGCTGTTTCCGCAATGATGAAGATGCCCCAGTTCATGATCGCCGCCGCGGTGCTCGCTGCGGCTTCGCCGGCGCTCGCCGCCGACCCGATCGTCGAGGCGGCGCTTACCAGCGGTACCATCGGCGAACAGTGGGATGGCTATATCGGCTTCGTCTCGGCGCCATCGGGCGACCTCAAGGCAGCGGTCGATGCGATCAACATCAAGCGTCGCGCAGGCTATACCCAGATTGCGGCCGCCCGGAACGTGACGGTCGATCAGTTCGCCCAGACCACCGCATGCTCCACCTTACGCGCGGTGAAGCCCGGCCAGGCCTATAGGCTCAAGGACGGCGGCTGGCGCAAGCGCGCCGGATCGGAATCGATCACTCCCGATTATTGCGGCTGACCCCCAAATGTTACCGTGATCTTTGCCCCAGGGGCGCCACTGCGGTTGACTCGGTGAAACCCCCTTCCTAAAGGGGCCTCGCCTTGGCGGGGTCGCTCGTCGGTGTGGCGCTACCTGGCCTGTGGAAGGAGGGGTGGCGGCATGGCGGCAAATGATCCCGGGCAAGACCCGGAAAGTGTGCAGGACCAACGGCTTACGTCGCTCGATGAGCGGCTCGAAGCGGTCCGGCAGGCCGAAAAGGTCAGGACGGGGACAGCGCAGAAAAAGCCTGAAAAGGGATATTCCCAGGGCAATCGCGTGCTGACCGAACTGATCGCGGGAATTGCCGGCGGCGGTCTGATGGGCTGGCTGTTCGACAGCTGGCTCGGAACCAAGCCCTGGCTCCTATTGGTGATGCTGTTCCTCGGGATCGGGGTCGCCTTCAGGAATATCATACGGATTTCTCAGGAGCGCCCGGAATAGCTTCCGGACGCTTTTGGCATAAGCAGGGGTAAGGCAAGCGTGGCAGCCGAATCGGGCAAGATCGATCCGATGCACCAGTTCCTCATCGAACCTATGTTCGGTAAGGATTGGGCGATTGCGGGCCATAATGTCGCATTCACCAACTCGGCCTTGTGGATGGCGCTGACGCTCGGCGTCCTGTTCATCTTCATGCTGGGCGGAATGAAGCGCGATCTTGTCCCCGGCCGCTGGCAGGCCGCGGTGGAAAGCTTCACCGGCTTCATCTCCAACATGATGACCACGAACATCGGGCCTGAGGGCAAGAAGTTCACGCCTTATGTCTTCTCGCTGTTCATGTTCATCCTGATCGCGAACATCATGGGCATGATGCCGGTCGGCATCTTCGGCGTGCACCCGTTCACCGTCACCAGCCACCTGACCGTCACCGGCGTCCTCGCCGTTATCAGCTTCTCGATCGTTCTGATCGTCGGTTTCTGGCGGCATGGCTTTCACTTCTTCTCGCTGTTCGTGCCGCACGGCACGCCCGGTTACATGATCCCGCTGATCTTCCTGATCGAGCTGTTCTCCTTCTTGATCCGCCCCTTCTCGCTGGGCCTGCGACTGTTCGTCGCGATGACCGCTGGGCACATTCTGATGAAAGTGCTGGCGGGCTTCGTGATCAACGGCCTGAACGCCGGTGCACTCACCATCGCGATCGTCTCGTTTCCCAGCTTCGTCCTGATGATCGGTATCACCCTGCTCGAACTACTGGTGTGCGCCATCCAGGCCTATGTCTTTGCACTGCTGACCTCGCTCTATCTGAACGACGCGGTCAACCTGCACTGAGCTTTCAACAACGACTATCAACCTGTTTAACGCTAAGGAGTTTATCATGGACGCAGAAGCCGCAAAGCTGATCGGTGCCGGTCTCGCCGCTATCGGTGTTGGCATGGCCGCGCTCGGCGTGGGCAACGTGTTCGGCTCGTTCCTCGAGTCCGCGCTGCGCAACCCGGCCGCCGCCGACGGCCAGCAGGGCCGCCTGTTCATCGGCTTCGCCGCTGCCGAGCTTCTCGGTCTGCTGGCGTTCGTCGTCGCGATGATCCTGCTGTTCGTCGCCTAACAGGTGATTGCGGGGCCGGTTCGCCGGCCCCTTCATCTACCTAACGACCACAGGGAATATCGATGCCTCAGATCGCCCAGATCGCCGCGACCTATGCTTCGCAGATCTTCTGGCTGCTGATTGTCTTCGGCCTGATCTATTTCGTGATCGGGAAGGGGATGCTGCCCAAGATCGAAGCCGTCGTCGACGCGCGTGACCAGAAGATCGCTTCCGACCTCGCCGCCGCCGAAGCCGCGCGCGTCAAGGCCGACGAGACCGAAGCGGCCTATCGGGCAAAGATCGAGGATGCCCGCGCCGCCGCGCTGAAGGCGACGCAGGACGCCAAGGCCGCATCGACCAAGGAAGCCGAGACCAAGGTCAAGGCCGCCGACGCCGAACTGGCCGCCAAGGCGGCCGCCGCCGATACCGCGCTGAAGGCCGCTCAGGCCAAGGCGCTGGCGGAGATCGAAAGCGTTGCCGCCGAGGCCACGCAGGACATCGTCGCCAAGGTGTCGGGCCTGACGGTCGACAGGGCGGCAGCCGATGGCGCGGTGAAGGCCGCGCTGGCCGCCTGATCGGAGACGTACCATGTCTGTTAACGCCTCCACCGCCGTTGCCCAGAACCTCTCCGATGCCGCGGAGCTCGAGAGCATGCCCACCAATGCAAGCGTAGAGCACGCGGCGGGCGTCGAGGAACATCATGTCGACCCCACCGCGCTGGGAATGACCGCTACCGCCTGGGTTTCCTTGGCAATGGTCGTGGTCATCGTCCTGCTGCTGTGGAAGAAGGTGCCGTCGATCATCGGCGCCGGGCTCGACAAGAAGATCGCCTCGATCCGGGCCAATCTCGACGAGGCTGCGGCGCTGCGTGCCGATGCCGAGAAGCTCAAGGCTGAATATGAGGCGAAGGCCAAGGCCGCCGCGAAGGAAGCCGAAGCCCTGATCGCGCATGCGAAGGACGAAGCCGACGCCATCGTCGCCCAGGCACGCACCGATGCGGCGTCGCTGATCGAGCGTCGCGGCAAGATGGCCGAGGACAAGATCGCTGCTGCCGAACGCAGCGCGGTTGCCGAGGTTCGCGCGAAGGCCGCCAATGCCGCCGCCGCCGCGGCGACCGCGCTGATTGCTGAGCGCAACAATGCGAAGGCTGACAAACCGCTGGTCGACAGCGCGATCGACGCCCTGGGAACCGCTCGCCTGAGCTGAGCACACTCCAGAACGAGAAGATAGGGGCCCACCGAGCGATCGGCGGGCCCTTTCTTTTTGGAGACCGCTTCGCCGCAATATCATTTACCATTTCCTCATCGCTGATCGCGTAAAGCGCCGATCATGGGCGCGATCGGCTGGATCTGGGCGTGGTTGATGTTGCTGGGCGGGGTGCGCGCGCATCTTACCCAGTCGCTGCCGCATGAGCTGATCTGGGCGATGATGTTGTCAGGGATCGTCGCGCTGCCGCTGCTGTGGAACCGCACCAACGGCGTGTTGGCCTCCTTCGCGCCTTCGGGCATCGTCCGCGCCGGCATATCCCTGCTCATATTGGTGGTCGCAGGCATCACCCATCCCGACGCGGTGATGGGTCTGATCGCAGCCTGACGTGATCCGGGCGTTGCGACGGTCCGCCGCGCGGCCTAGATCAGTAGGCGTGAGTGACAACACCCCGAACGACCGCTTCAACGAAGAGAAGAGCGTCTACACCGTTCGCGGCAGCGATGCGCCCGATCTCGATGCGGGCATCGCGGCGATCCGCAACGTTCTCAAAACCTTGCCGGTGCGGCCCGGCGTCTACCGGATGCAGGATGCGCGGGGCGATGTCCTCTATGTCGGCAAGGCGCGTGCGCTGAAGAACCGGGTGTCAAACTACACCCAGGTGGCCCGCCTGCCGAAACGGCTCAGCCGCATGGTCGCGCAGACCCGATCGATGACGATCGTCACCACCAATAGCGAGGCCGAGGCGCTGCTGCTCGAAGCGCAACTGATCAAGCGCTATCGCCCGCCCTACAACGTCCTGCTGCGCGACGACAAAAGCTTTCCCTTCATCCTGCTGCGCGAGGATCATCCCTTTCCGCGCATCCAGAAGCATCGCGGCGCCCGGCGCGCCAAAGGGCAATATTTCGGCCCTTTCGCCAGCGCGGGCTCGGTCACCCGCACGCTCAACGCGCTGCAGAAGCTGTTCCTGCTTCGCTCCTGCACCGACAGCTTCTTCGCCAATCGCGACCGGCCCTGCCTGCTCTATCAGATCAAGCGCTGCTCGGCTCCCTGCGTCGATCGTATCGATGCGGCCGCCTATGGCGAGCTCGTCGCCGATTCCAAGGCCTTCCTCACCGGCAAGTCGACCCAGGTCCAAAAGAAGCTGGGCGAGGCGATGAGTGCGGCGGCCGAGGCAATGGATTTCGAACAGGCCGCCGTCTATCGCGACCGGCTTCGCGCGCTCACCTTCATCCAGGGCAGCCAGGCGATCAACGCCGAAGGCGTCGCCGATGCTGATGTTTTCGCGCTCGACACCAAGGCGGGCACGGTCTGCATCCAGGCCTTCTTCATTCGTGGCGGGCAGAACTGGGGCCATCGCGCCTTCTTCCCGGCACACACCGCGGACGTGCCCGAGGAAGAGGTTCTGGCGAGCTTTCTGATGCAGTTCTACGAGGAGGTGCCGCCGCCGCGCCTCGTGCTGGTCGATCGCGATCCTGCCGAATGCGAACTGCTGGCCCAGGCGCTGGGCGAGCGCGCGGGCCGCAAGGTACAGATCAAGGTGCCCCAGCGTGGCGAACAGCGCCGGCTGATGGATCAGGCGCGCCGCAATGCGCATGAGGCGCTCGACCGCCGCCTAGCCGAATCCACCACCCAGGGACGAATCTTCCAGGAAATGGCCGATCTGTTCGAACTGGAAGGGCCGCCGGACCGCATTGAGGTCTACGACAACAGTCATATCATGGGCACCAACATGGTCGGCGCGATGATCGTCGCGGGCCCCGAGGGGTTCCGCAAGGGCAGCTACCGCAAGTTCAACATCAGGCGCCCCGAAACGGCGCCGGGCGACGATTTCGCGATGATGCGCGAAGTACTCGAACGGCGTTTCGCCAGGCTGGAGAAGGAGGATCCCGAGCGACGCAGCGGCGAATGGCCGGACCTATTGCTGATCGACGGCGGCAAGGGGCAACTGGGCGCCGTGTGCGAAGTGCTCGAGGATATGGGCGTGCACGATGTGCCTGTCGTGGGTATTTCCAAGGGACCGGACCGTAATGCGGGCCGCGAACATTTCCACCTGCCAGGGGGACGCGAGGCGATGCTGCCGCTCAATTCCCCCCTTCTGTTCCACCTTCAGCGCCTGCGCGACGAGGCGCATCGTTTCGCCATCGGCGCACATCGCACGAAGCGCGCGGCCAGCTTTACCAAAAGCCCGCTCGACGATGTTCCTGGGATCGGCCCAGCGCGCAAGAAGGCGCTGCTCATGCATTTCGGAACGGCCCGCGCGGTGCGCGCTGCCTCGCTCGCGGACCTCGAACGCGCTCCGGGCGTTTCCAAGGCGATGGCGCGGGCGATCCACGATCATTTTCACGCGAGTGAATAGTGAGCGAGGCCGTAAACCCTCCGTTCCTGCCGGTCGATCCGCCTTCCGAGACGAGGGTCCTGCTCACGATCGATACCGAGTTGATCCGCCGGCCGGGGGATGATCTGACCCATTGGGAGCCGGCCTTCGAGCGCTCCTACGAAGCTGCTGGCGTCGGCGTGCGCTATCAGTTGCGCGTCCTTGCGCAATATGCCCTCAAAGCCTGCTTCTTCGTCGATCCGATGCCGGCCTGCGTCTACGGCCTCGACCCGATCCGCCGCATGGTCGACCCTATCCTCGAAGCGGGCCAGGAAGTTCAGCTCCATCTCCACCCGCTCTGGGTCGTCGCGCGCGACGGGGACATGGACGGCGAACGCGAGCTCGCACGCTATAATCGCAATGAGCAGCGCGACCTGATCGCCCGAGCCCGGGATCTTCTGATCGAAGCCGGAGTGCCTGAACCGATCGCCTTCCGCGCGGGCAATTATTCGGCCAATGACGATACGCTGAGCGTACTGGCCGAACTCGGTTTCCGCTTCGACAGCAGCCATAATGGTCATCAGCATCCCTGGCCGAGCGCCATCGGCCTGCCGCGAGACCATATCGCGCCGATCCTGCATCAGGGGGTAATCGAAGTTCCCTTGACGGTAATCGCGGAGGGGCAAGGCTCGCGGCACCTTCAGATCTGCGCGGTGTCGCTCGGTGAGTTGAAGGCCGCGATCGAGCATGGCGGCGCTTCGGGGCAGCCGGTCGTCAACATCGTTACGCATAGCTTCGAGCTCGCCAATCGCGCCGGCACCGCGCCCAACAAGGTCCATGTCAAACGCTTCGAGGATCTTTGCGCTTATCTGTCGAAGGAGCGGCGGCGCTTTCCCACCGCCTTCTTCACCGACCTCGACGATCTGCCGCTCGGTCTCGATATGCCGATGCTGCCGAAGGCGGGCTTCCGCCGCGTTGGCCGGCTGATCGAACAGATATGGTCGAACCAGGTCGAGGAGCGCAGTTCTTAGCTTGCGGGCGGCGCGCTTCCCCGCTTGAACAGTCGCCATGCAGGTCCGCGCTCCCGCCATCATCTGCTCGATGCGCGCCCATGGCGAGCATGGTGCGATCGTGCGTGCGCTGACGCCGGAGAATGGCTTGCTGGCGGGCTATGTGCGCGGCGGGCGGTCGCGGCGGCTGCGGCCGGTGCTGGTGCCGGGCAATCTGGTCGAGGCCGACTATCGCGCGCGCACCGCCGAACAGTTGCCGGGCCTGACCGTCGAACTGGCGCACAGCCGGGCGGGCTTGCTTGCCGAGCCGCTGGCCGCGGCGGCGATCGACTGGCTCTGCGTGCTCACCGCTGTATCGCTCGTAGAGGCGCAGCCCTTTCCCCGGCTATACGAAGCGCTGGAGGCTACGCTCGCCGCGATAGAATATGCGCCCTCCGCGCGCGGTTGGGCGGCGTCGGCGGTACGCTATGAATTGCTGCTGATGGCAGAGATGGGTTATGCGCTCGACCTGTCGGCCTGCACCGTGACCGGCGCGCGTGATGACCTCGCCTTCGTCAGCCCGAAGAGCGCCGCGGCGGTGTCGCGTACCGCCGGGGAGCCTTATGCAGACCGTCTGTTGCCGCTTCCGGCTTTCCTGATCGAGCCCGGCCATGACGCAGGCTGGTCCGACATTCTCGATGGCCTGCACCTGACGGGCCATTTCCTTGCCCGCGACATATTGGTCGACCGCCGTTCGGACGCCCTCGACGCCCGCGAGCGCCTCATCGACAGGATGAAAAGGTTGGCCTGACCAACACCAACCCATTGCGCCACGGCGCGCATCAGGGCAGGGGGCGGCGACGATTTTCGAAGAGGGTGGGATATGTTGATTGCCTTGTTGCCCGGTGACGGCATCGGTCCGGAAGTCATCACCGAAGCGGTGCGCGTGCTGGAGGTGGTGTGCGGCGACGCGCTCGAATATGAGATCGGCCTCGTCGGCGGCGCCGCTTACAAGGATGGAGGGCATCCGCTGCCCGCCGCGACCCTCGATCTGGCGAAGCGCGCCGATGCGATCCTGTTTGGCGCGGTCGGTGATCCCGATTGCGACAAGCTCGACCGGCATCTCCGCCCCGAGCAGGCGATTCTCGGCCTGCGCAAGGAACTCACCCTGTTTGCCAACCTGCGCCCTGCTACGCTGTTCAAGGAATTGGCCGACGCCTCGGCACTGCGTCCGGAGGTTGCCGGACAGATCGACATGGTCATCGTCCGCGAACTCAACGGCGACGTCTATTTCGGCGAAAAGGGCCTGCGCAGGACTGCCGGAGGCCGCCGCGAAGGCTATGACATCATGTCCTATAATGAGGACGAGGTCGCCCGCATCGCGCGCGTCGGCTTCGAGACGGCGCGCGCCCGGCGCGGCAAACTCTGCTCGGTCGACAAGGCCAATGTGCTGGAGACTTCGCAGCTGTGGCGCGACGTGGTGATCGAGATTTCGGCTGAATATCCCGATATCGAGCTCAGCCACATGTATGTTGACAACGCCGCGATGCAGCTTGTCCGCAATCCCGGCCAATTCGACGTCATCGTGACCGGCAATCTGTTCGGCGACATCCTATCGGATCAGGCGTCGATGTGCGCCGGATCGATCGGTATGCTGCCCTCGGCCTCACTCGATGCGAACAAGAAGGGGCTGTACGAGCCGATCCACGGCTCCGCGCCTGACATCGCCGGCCTCGGCAAGGCCAACCCGCTCGCGACGATCCTGTCGGCGGCGATGATGCTGCGCTATTCGCTGGGCAAGGCGGCGGAGGCCGACCGCATCGAGGCGGCGGTCGCCAAGGCGCTGGAAGGCGGCGCGCGCACCCCTGATCTGGGCGGCACGCTCACTACATCGCAAATGGGCGACGCAGTCCTCGCGGCGCTCTGATCGCCGCCTAGCGCCCCATCAGCGTCCGCGCTGCGGGCAGATAGGTGCGGCCGATGCGGATGCGTTCCTCATCGGCCAGCACGGCGTGCCAGACGCCCATGCCGTCATGGCTCAGCCGCGATATCCGGTCGCGCCGGACGATCGTCGATCGGTGCAGGCGGATGAACTGCGCCGGGTCGAGCCTCCGCTCCAGCTCGGTGATCGTCTGGTGCAGCAGGAAGCTGCGCACGCCCACGTGCAGCCGCATATAGTCGCGCTCGGCTTCGATCCGGTCGATGTCCTGCGCGGCGATACGTATCATCTCCGACCGGTGCGGGACCCAGAACTCCTGAGCATGATCGGACGCCGATGCTTCCTCGGGTGGCGCCCGGCGGCGCTCGATCACCCGGGCGACCGCGCGCGCCAGCCGGTCCTGCGCTACCGGTTTCAGCAGATAATCGGTCGCCGCCAGGTCGAACGCCGCGACCGCATATTGGTCGAACGCGGTGCAGAAGATGATCGCCGGACGCTTGTCGAGCTTTTCGATCGCCTTGGCGACGCCGATCCCGTCGAGCCCAGGCATCGCGATGTCGAGGAGCAGCATCTCGGGCTCCAGCGCTTCGAGCAGCCGCAAGGCCGCCTCGCCGTCGGACGCGGTGCCGACCAGATCGATCATCGGCTCGCGCGCGCACAATATCTGGAGCCGCTCGATCGCCAGCGGCTCATCGTCGACGACCAGGGTTCTTATCGGGGAATCAGAGGCCATTCCGGATCAATGGCATGAAAATCGTCACGCCAAAACCACCATTGGGAAGCGGCCCGTAGCGGCACGCCGCCTCGTCGCCGAAGCGTGCCTTGAGCCGGTCGGTGACGTTCTTCAAGCCCACGCCCGCGCCATGCAGCTTGGCGTCGTCGCCCAGCGGCTCGCCGTCATCCTCGACGCTGAGCACGAGCCCGTGCGAATCCTCCCGTGCGCTGATCTGGATCGTCACCGGCCGCTTTGCGCGCGACACGCCATATTTGATCGCATTCTCCACCAGGGGCTGAAGGATCAGGCACGGCACGCAAGCATTGGATAGCTGCGCGGGAACGTTGATGTCGACGATCAGCCGCTCGGGGAACCGCACCGCCTCGATATCGAGGTAGAGCCGCTGCAGCCGGATCTCCTCCGACAGCACGACATCCTCGGTCGGATCGGCGGTCAGGCTGGTACGGAAGAAGGTCGATAGGTTGAGGATCATCGCCTCGGCATCGTCCTTCTGGTCCTTCAGGATGAGCGTCGATAGCGAGTTGAGCGTGTTGAACAGAAAGTGGGGATTGACCTGATAGCGCAGCGCGCGCAGCTCGGCATCGCGGGCGGCGGCGCGATAACCGGCGGCTTCGCGCTCGGCGGCGCGCACCGCGGCGGCATAGGACAGCGCCAGGAACAGGGCGCCCCAGGCCGCGAAGAAGAAATAGCCGTTGAGCGCCTGATCGCCGATCTTGCCGGCGATCGAGAGCTCCTTCTCCTTGTGCGACGACATCGGCTGTCCGACCTGGATCATCACCGTACCCGGCGTCGGCTCGGTGATCACCGGCGTCGGGATGACGACCGGCGGAACGGGCGCCACGCGCACAGGCGCCGGGGGCGAAGCAGGAGAGGGCACGGGCTTCGCGGCGGGCTTCGCCGCAGCAGGAGGGGCGGGCGGTACCGGCGTCGAATCGATCCGTATGTTCGGCGGCGCGGGCGGCGTCGGCGCGGCGGGCGGCGCCGGGATGCTCGACAATATCTCGTTGATGTCGATGTCGACCCCGTTCAGCTTGGCTTCTTCGACCGCCTGACGCGCTTCCTCGATGCTCTCTTTGTAGCTCTGCTGAGCCTCACGATACGCCTCTCGCTGGGCGTAATAGGCTTCCCGCTGCGCCTGATAGGCATCGCGCATCGCGTCCCGGCGGGCCTGATCGGCTTCACGCAGCGCCTCGCGGCGCGCCTGATCGGCTTCGCGGAGCGCTGCGGTGCGGACCTGGTTCCAGTCGCGCTGGGCTTCCTTGGCCTGGCGCTCGGCCTCGGCCTTCTTCCTGTCCACCTCGACTTTTTTCCGCTCCGCATCGCGCTGGGCTGCCGCTGCGGCGGTCTCATGCTGGGCTTCTGCCTTGGCGGCGGCCGCAGCCTTCGCCTGTTCGGTGGCCTGGCGGATCGCATCGCGCGCGGCGGCGATAGCTATGCGTGCCTGTTCGCGCGCCTGGGCGACGCTGCTGTCGTCGATCACATATTTGCGGTTCTCGATCTCGCGTGCCTTTTCCGCCTCGATCTGCTTGTCGAGCTGGTTGAAGGCCATCCAGTTCATCGAGCTATAGGCTACAGCTGCGGGGATCGCGAGCAACGCGACCGCGGTGACGTTGACGGCGAGCGACCGGCCCGCCAGCGGGCGCATGGCGAGATAGACGATATAGGTCGCGATCATCGATCCGGTGGTCACGAACGCGCGCGCCGCCAGCATCTCGGTCTGGTGGCCCCAATCGATCATCAGTGACCGAATGGTCGCGACCGCGAAATACACCAGCCAGAAGCACAGTATCGACAGCAGCGCCACGCGCGGACTCACGGCCGATCCACGCGGAGCATCATGGTTCAAGGTCATGATCATCATATATATTCAAGGCTGTAAATATGCGCCCATGTCCCCGTGACGTTGGTCGAACTGCCCATGCGGTTGATCGAAAGTTCAGCTTTTGGATCGCCGCCGATCCGGGTTTCTACGCCGGAACAGCCCCCTTCGCCGGACGTTGGTTGATACCGATATTGGCGAAGGAGCAAGGTCGTGACAACCGACGCATTGACGAAGGATGAGACAGCTACGCCGCATATCCGGACGGCGCGCGACGCCACCGACGACAAACGGCTCGCCCGCAATCCAAGCGATGAGGACGCCAAGCTGGATGTAGCGCTCGACGAGAGCTTTCCTACGTCTGACGCCCCGTCCAACACGCAGCCCGGCAAAGGCAAGGATGCGGCCCCGTCCTCGGGATATGACGAGGAAGCCGAAAAGGCCCGTATGAAGGGCAGGGAATAGCCCAAGGCCTAGTTCAAAAGTCTTAGAAGGTGGCGCGTGGCATATTGCTGCGCGCTATCTTTTTGGCACCAAGGCTAGGACCGTAACGAAAATTATCCACAGAATATTGCGTCCATGGAACCGGCGGCGTTCTTTGCTTGTTGCAACGCAGCAAGAAAAGTGATCCGTTCCTGAACAGAGGCCTTACAAGGGCTTAAGCGTCCGTAAACCATAGCTGACGCATGATCCCGGTCAGGCTTCCATTGTAAGGGGGTTTGGTATGGGCACGCATATGAGACCTGCAGACGGCGCGATGACTCTGGCGGAAATGAAAGAGTTCGCCAGCTTCCCGGCCGCCACGCAACGCTACATCCGCCGATCGCTTGATGTCGGACTGGCGCGGGAGGACGCGCTGGCACGCTGGTCGCGCGACGTCATCGAATCCGCCAGCATCATGGCGCAGGCACGGATCTACAGCCGGCTCGATCATATCCGTGATCTCGTCCCCGACGACAGCGGCCTCGATGCGGTCGAACCCTTCCTGTCACCGCTGGTCACCGTTTCGGCGTTCGATCTGGGGCAGGACCGCCTGAACAGCTTCGGCGCTTACCGCTTTCTCTATGAGCGGTTGATCGGCGCGCATGTCCGGCCCTGGCTGCCGGCCGCCTTCTGCGCAGCGGCGGCCCTGCCGCACCTTCATCCCGAAAAGCGGCGGGTGCTGCTACAGTCGATCAGCGAGGCCGCGGCCACCGCGCCGGGCTGGTCGAACCGCGAACCCGTCTTCTTTCCCGAATGGGTCGACAAGGTCGAAGCGCGCCTGCCGAACTAACCCTTTATTTTCGACTGGGTCTGCGGAACAAGTCCCCTGCCTCTCGCTTTTGTGGGGGGCAGCGGGAGAGTGGACTTGCCGGCGACTAAGCTTACCAACCATCGCGTCGAAAAGCCGTGGGGAAGGCACGACCTTGCCCCCCTGTTCGACGATCAGCCCGCAACGGCGTCGGCCATCGGCGAGATCTGGTATGATGATCCGTCGGCAAAGCCTCGCGAACTGCTGATTAAATATCTCTTCACCAGCGAGCGCCTCTCGGTTCAGGTCCATCCCGATGACGCGGCCGCGCAGGCGCGCGGTTTCCCACGCGGCAAGGACGAGGCGTGGATAATCCTGTCGGCCGAGCCCGATTCGACGATCGCGCTGGGGCTCACCGAGACGATGCCGGCGGAAGCGGTCCGCGCCGCCGCCCTCGATGGATCGATCGAGCACAAGCTCTACTGGAAACCGGTGAATGCGGGCGAAGTGATCTATTCGCCGGCGGGCACTATTCATGCGATCGGGAAAGGGTTACGGGTCGTAGAAGTCCAGCAAAATCTGGATCTTACCTATCGTTTCTATGATTATGGATCGGCCCGCGAGCTTCATCTCGACGACGCGCTGGCGGTTTCGGACTTTGGCCCTTTCACTGGTAATCCGGCCCCATATGAGATCGGGCCGGGCCGCACGATCTGCGCCGATGGCCAGAAGTTCGTGCTCGAACGCTGGACGATGGCAGGCCGCTTCACGATCGCGCCGGGCAGCGCCACCGTCTGGATATTGCCCGTCGAAGGACAGGCGGCGATCGATGGCGAACCCGCCGCGCTTGGGGATGCGATCATCGTTGAAGGCGCTGCTGGGATCGAGATCGCGCCCGGAAGCATGATATACGCTGCTTATCCGGGCGCGCGGGTGATCGACGGCTTGTTCGGGAGCTAGTCTCCCCGGTCGGCTTCCGCCATCCGCTGGGTGGTGACCGGATAGCCGCGACCTTCGGGAATGCAGAGCCAGTTGCCCCCGTCGCGTTCTTCGACCCAAGGGATGATCGTCTCGATCGTATAACGCTGCGCCCGGGCAACGGCATCGCCGAAATCCCGTGCCTGCGCGATCCATTCAAGATTCCGGATGGTCGGAAAGATCATCCCGCCATTGGCCAGATGGCGCTCGGCGGTCGCCCAGACCAGATGGCTGCTCTCGGTACCATCGGCGGCGGCTTCGCCGAACGCGGGCGCCCGCGTAAGATAGAAGCGGGTATCAAAGCGTCGCGTCAGCTCAAAATTGGGCAGCCAACGCGAAAAGGGATGAATCTGATAGGGGTCGAGCCGCAGCCAATGCTGTTCGAGCAAAAGGCTCAGCGGCGCGCCGCCATGGAGCGCGCGGCGGATGTCGGTGATCATCGCGGCATCGGACAGGTCGGGTATGCCGGGGGCGAGCCCGATCTCCTCGATGGTCTCGCGGATCGCGGTGATCCGGCAGGCGAGATCGTCGGGAGCGAGCGCCGGGCCCTCGACCAGCAGATCGGGTCTCCCGGCCAGCAGGTGATCGTCATCATCCACGCGCCCGCCGGGAAAGACCATCCGGTTGGCGGCGAAGGCCAGATGCTTGCCCCGGCCGATCATCGGTATTTCAGGTGGTCCGTCGGGCATGTCGCGCAGCAGGACCAGCGTCGCGGCGGGAACGGCCTCCTTCATGCCGCGCGTCCGGCCAAAATCGTCAAGGGCCAGCGGATCGTGCGATGCGCGTCCGGATCGCCCCAGGCGGCGGTGATCTCGGCGATCGCGTCGTCGAACGGGCCGCGCCCGATCCGCTTCTCCATCGCCCGCACGGCCGACCAGGTGTCGAGATAGCCGATCATGGCCGCGAGCGGCCAGGAAAGCTCGATGGCGAAATCGGGCGCGGCGATGGGGGTGAAGGGCAGGACGATATCGGCATAACCATTCTCCACCATCGCCCGCTCGGGCGGCCAATAGTCCTTGAGCGTCTCCAGCCGAAAGCGCTCGACGATCGGTTCGATCGGGCCGCGATGCTCCATCCCTGCATAGCTGATCAGCGCGACGACTCCACCGGGCCGCAGCAGGCGGCGGGCTTCCTCGAAAAAGGCGGGCAGGTCGAACCAGTGTGCCGCCTGCGCGGCGGTCAGCAGGTCGGCCGACGCATCGGGCAGTCCGCTCGCTTCGGCGGGGGCGACGCGATAGTCGACGCGGGGATGCGGCGTGGCGCTGGCAATCTGCTGAGCGCTCGGATCGGTCGCGACGACCCGCCGGAAATACTCCGCCAGCAACAGCGCGAGCTGGCCGGAGCCGCAGCCGACGTCAAGCGCCTCGTCGCTCGCGGGCGCGGTCGCCGCGAGCCAGGCGGCAAGCTCGGGCGGATAAGCGGGCCGATAGGCGGCATAGGCTGCCGCATGCGAGGAGAAGTGGTCCTTGAACATGGTCACCGGACGGCGGTGAGGAAATAATCGAGCGCCAGATTGTCGCTGAGATGGAAGCCAGCCGCTGGAGAGAAGCTCAGGCCCTTGCGGTCGGTCACCCGCAGTCCCGCTGCTCCCAGATGCGCGGACAGTTCATCGGGAGTCAGGAATTTGTGCCAGTCGTGCGTTCCCTTGGGAACCATGCCCAGTCCCTCGCCGATCCGGATCATCGCCAGGTGCGATAGCGGCGTGCGGTTCGGCGTCGACAGGATCATCACGCCGCCGGGGGCAAGCAACTCCGCCAGGCCCGCGATGAAGGCCGCCGGATCGGCGACATGTTCGATAACCTCCATCGAGGTTACGAGATCGAAGCGTTCGCCCTGCAAGGCTTCGACGCCTCCTGCGCGATAGTCGATGTTCAGTCCCTGCTTCTCGGCGTGGAGTCTGGCCACCGCGACATTTTCAGGCGCAGCGTCGATGGCGGTGACCGCCGCGCCCATCCGCGCCAGTGGCTCGGCAAGCAGCCCCGCGCCGCAGCCGACGTCCACCGCGCGCTTGCCTGCCAGTGACTTGACCGCGGCGGAATCACCGCCCCAATGCTGGTCGACCGTCGCGCGGATATGACGCAGCCGCGGCGGGTTGAGCTTGTGCAGCATCGCGGACGAGCCATTGGGATCCCACCAGTCGGCTGCCAATTTTCCGAAATGCGCCGCCTCTTCGGCAACGATCGAGCTATATTCTTGTGCGCTTGCGTTCATACGGCGCCCTCTCTATCAGGGCCGCGCCCTTGAGCCCAAGGGCTTTTCTGGTCGCCTCGACCTTATGGGACAGACGTTTTCCTATGGCTCGCATCGTGATGAAATTCGGCGGAACCTCGATGGCGGGGATCGAGCGAATTCGCAACGTTGCGAACCGCGTCAAGCACGAGGTCGAATTGGGCAACGAGGTCGCCGTCGTCGTGTCGGCGATGTCGGGCGAGACCGACCGGCTGGTCAATTTCTGCCGCGAGGCTTCGCCGCTCTACGATCCGCGCGAATATGACGTCGTGGTCGCTTCGGGCGAGCAGGTGACGAGCGGCCTGCTGGCCATCGTGCTGCAGTCGCTGGGGGTCAAGGCGCGCAGCTGGCTCGGCTGGCAGCTGCCGATCCGCACCAGCGATGCCCACGCCTCGGCGCGCATCCAGGAGATCAATTCGGAAGCGATCGGCAAGGCGATGGCGGCGGGCGAAGTGGCCGTGATCCCGGGCTTCCAGGGCCTGACCGAGGACGAGCGCGTCACCACGCTGGGCCGTGGCGGATCGGACACCTCGGCGGTCGCAGTGGCCGCCGCGATGAAGGCCGACCGCTGCGACATCTACACCGATGTCGACGGGGTCTATACTACCGACCCCCGGATCGTTCCCAAGGCGCGCAAGCTCGCCAAGGTCACCTATGAAGAGATGCTCGAGCTCGCCTCGGTCGGCGCCAAGGTGCTGCAGACCCGTTCGGTGGGCCTTGCGATGAAGGAGAAGGTGCGCGTCCAGGTGCTCTCCTCCTTTGACGAGCCGACCGACAATCCCACCCCCGGCACGATGATCGTCGGCGAGGAAGAACTCGAAGGAACCGCCATGGAACGCCAGCTCATCACCGGCATCGCCTATGACAAGAACGAGACCAAGATCACGCTGATCGCGGTTCCCGATCGACCCGGCGCGGTCGCCTCGATCTTCGCGCCGCTCGCCGACGCGAACATCAACGTCGACATGATCGTGCAGAATGTCGCGCATGACACTGGTTCGACCGACGTGACTTTCACCGTCCCCTCGGCCGAACTCGCCCGTTCGCTCGACGTCCTGGAGCGTGAGCGCGGCAATATCGGTTATGAGCGGCTGACGCACGACGCCAATGTCGCGAAGATCTCGGTCGTTGGCGTCGGGATGCGCAGCCATGCGGGCGTCGCGTCGAAGATGTTCTCGGCGCTTGCTGCGCGCGGCATCAACGTCCTCGCGATCACCACGTCGGAGATCAAGGTCTCGGTGCTGATCCATGAGGATTATACCGAACTCGCCGTCCGCGTGCTCCATACCGCCTATGGCCTCGATGCGGAGGATGCCGCTTGAGCGGCCAGGCGCGCCTCACCGCGTTGATGGCGCGCGGCGCTGCCTTCCTGGGCAGCGAATATGCGATCCTCGGCGGCGCGATGAGCTGGGTGTCCGAACGTCACCTCGTCGCGGCGATGTCGAACGCCGGCTGCTTCGGCGTCATCGCCTGTGGTGCGATGACCCCGGCGCTGCTCGATGCGGAGATTGCGGGCACCAAGGCGCTCACCAGCAAGCCCTTCGGCGTCAACCTGATCACGATGCATCCCGATCTCGATGCGCTCATCGATGTCTGCGCCAGGCATCAGGTCGGCCATGTCGTGCTTGCCGGCGGCCTGCCGCCGGGCGGGGCGATCGAGAAGATCAAGGGTTCGGGCGCGAAGCTGATCTGCTTCGCACCCGCGCTGGCTCTCGCCAAGAAACTGATCCGTTCTGGAGTGGACGCGCTGGTGATCGAGGGCATGGAAGCCGGTGGCCATATCGGCCCGGTTTCCACCTCCGTGCTGGCGCAGGAGATGCTGCCGGTGATCGCCGATCAGCTGCCGGTGTTCGTTGCGGGCGGTATCGGCCGGGGCGAGGCGATCAGCGCCTATCTCGAAATGGGCGCGGCGGGGGTGCAGCTTGGCACCCGCTTCGTCTGCGCAACCGAATGCATCGCGCACCCCAATTTCAAGAAGGCCTTCATCCGCGCCTCGGCGCGCGATGCGGTCGCCAGCGTGCAGATCGACCCGCGTCTGCCGGTGATTCCGGTCCGCGCGCTCAAGAATGCTTCGAGCGAATTGTTCACCGCCAAGCAGCGCGAAGTCGCGCAGCTCCTCGATGAAGGCAAGGTCGAGATGCTCGAGGCGCAGCTTCAGATCGAGCATTATTGGGCGGGCGCGTTGCGTCGCGCGGTCATCGATGGCGATGTCGACAATGGCTCGGTGATGGCGGGTCAGTCCGTCGGTATGGTGACCAGGGAAGAACCGCTGGCCGAGATCGTCGCGACCATGCTCGACGAGGCTGGTGTCGCGCTGGAGCGCCGCGCGGCATAAAGATTCCATCATTGGAATCCTGCCCCGCTTTCTGATAGCGGGCCTGTAATGGCTCCGTTGACCGCAACCTCCGCTGCGCGCGAAATTCTGACCCGCCTTCACGATGTGATGGCGTCGCGGTCGGCTGCGCAGACGAAGCTGAACCAGGTCGTTCAGATCATCGGCGAGGCGCTCGGTACCGAGGTGTGCTCGATCTATCTGCTGCGCGACGGCGTCCTCGAACTGTTCGCCACCCGCGGCCTGAAGCAGGCGGCGGTCCATGTCACCAAGCTGGCGCTTGGCGAAGGTCTGGTCGGCACGATCGCCGACAATGTCGAAACGCTGAACCTCGACGAGGCGACCAGCCACCCCGACTTCGCCTATAAGCCCGAAACCGGCGAAGAACTGTTCCACAGCTTCGCGGGCGTCCCGATCGTGCGGCGTGAGCAGGCGGTCGGCGTGCTCGCCGTGCAGCATCGCGAACAGCGCAAGTTCGACGATGTCGAGATCGAGGCGCTGCAGACCGTAGCGATGGTGCTGGCCGAACTCATTGCCGGCGCCGGGCTGATCGATGGAAACGGCCCTGGCGCGCAGGGTACGCGCGACACCGGCCCCGTCCGTCTTTCGGGCCTCAAGCTCGTCGAGGGCATGGCGCGGGGGAGGGCGGTCTATCACCAACCCCGCATCGAGATCGAACATACCGTCGCGGAGGACATCGAGGTCGAGCGGCACCGCGTCATCTCGGCCTTCGCCAAGATGCGCGACCAGATCGAGCGCATGACCCGCGAGGCCGATTTCGGCGCGGCGGGCGAACATCAGGACGTCCTCGCGATGTACAAGATGTTCGCCTACGACGAAGGCTGGATCCGGCGGATCAACGAATCGATCGATAGCGGCCTCACCGCCGAAGCCGCGATCGAGCGCGTTCAGCAGCGCACCCGCATGCGCATGCGCGAGATCGCCGATCCGTTGCTCGCGGACCGGATGCACGATCTGGAGGACCTCTCCAACCGCCTGCTCCGTATCGTCTCGGGCCAGCTCGGCACCGCGGCGCAGCTCGGCCTGCGCGGCGATTCGATCCTCATCGCGCGCAATCTCGGCCCCGCCGAGCTGCTCGAATATGATCGCCGCCGCCTGAAGGGCGTGGTGCTCGAGGAAGGCTCGCTGACCGCGCACGTCACGATCGTCGCCCGCGCGATGGGCGTGCCGGTGCTGGGCCGCGTCAAGGATGTCCGCCGTACGATCAGCGATGGTGACGCACTGCTGCTCGACGGCACGGCGGGTTCCGTGGTGGTCCGTCCGAACGCCACGATGGATGAGGCCTTCGACGCGAAGATGATGGTCGGCCAGAAGCGCCGCGCCGAATTCGCCGCGATGCGCGACCTGCCCGCGCAGACGAAAGACGGGTTGCGCATCGAACTGATGGTCAACGCCGGGCTGCGCGATGACATGGCGGCGCTCGACGTGACGGGCGCCGACGGGGTCGGGCTGTTCCGCACCGAATTCCAGTTCCTCGTCTCGGCCACCTTCCCGCAGCGCGAGCGCCAGCAGCGGCTCTACAAGGAAGTTCTCGACGTGGCGGGCGACCGCCCTGTGATCTTCCGCACGGTCGATATCGGCGGCGACAAGGCGCTGCCCTATATGAACACCCATGACGACGCGGATGAGGAGAATCCCGCGCTCGGCTGGCGCGCGATCCGCCTCGCGCTCGAACGCGATGCGCTGATGAAGGTGCAGGCGCGCGCGCTGATCGAGGCGGCGGCAGGACGGACGCTCAACGTCATGTTCCCAATGGTTTCCGAACCCTGGGAATATGAACAGGCCGTCGCGCTGTTCGAGGCGCAGCGCAAATGGGTGCATGGGCGGCACCGGCCGCTGCCCAATCTGATCCGCTACGGGACGATGCTCGAGGTTCCCGCGCTGGCCGAAAGCCTCGACATGGTTCTCCCGCAGCTCGACTTCCTGTCGATCGGCACCAATGATCTGACCCAGTTCCTGTTCGCCGCCGATCGGGCCAATCCGAAGCTGGCGGAGCGCTATGACTGGCTCAGCCCGGCGATATTGCGCTTCATCGGCCGCGTCGCGCGCCAGACACGCGCCGCGAATGTGCCGATCGGCGTGTGCGGCGAAATGGGCGGACGCCCGCTCGAGGCCATGGCCTTGATCGGCCTCGGCATCGATCGCCTGTCGATCACCCCGGCGGCGATCGGCCCGGTCAAGGCGATGATCCGATCGCTCGACGCGGCGGCGTTGCGGGCGGAGATGGGCGGTTTCCTCGCCCGCCCGGCGCGCAGCCTTAGGGGCGACCTAACCGCATGGGCCGACAGCAATGGGGTTGCGATCAGCTGAAATGCGCGGCAGACCGTGCGAGCCAGGGGGACGGTGACGCCGATGGCGGGGATGCAGGTCAATTTCATTGATGGCTGCCTCTTCCGCTGACGCGTGAAGGAGAGCGCAATGGTTGACGGCGCGAATGATGAACGGGGGTTGTTTCCCGCTTCGGTCGGGGAGCAACTGGCCGCCGAGCGCGGACGCCAGAAACTCGACCTGAGCGATATTGCGGCGCGCAGCCGGATTCCGCTCCGCCATCTCGAGGCGATCGAGAGCGGCCAGCATGACGCGCTTCCTGCGATCCCCTATTCGGCAGGCTTCGTGAAAAGCTATGCCAATATATTGGGCCTCGATGGTCAGGCGCTTTCGCGGGCGTTCCGTGAGCAGGTTGGCGAGGAGCGCCGCGCCTATTTCGAACCTGAGGCCTATGAGCCGGTCGATCCGTCTCGCGTGCCCTCGCGGCTGCTGGCGATGGTCGCGCTCGGCGTCGCGCTGCTGCTCGGCATGGTCTACCTTCTCTTGCGCTTCGAAGGCGACAACAGCGATCTCGCCAAGCTCGCCGCCGATACCGTGCCCGACGCCCGCCCGGTCGTCGCCCGCCGCGTCCTGCCGCCGCCGCCCGCCATGGTCCCCGTCGCGCCTGTCGTGCCGACCGGTCCGATCAGCGTAGCCGCGGTTCAGGATGTCTGGATCAAGGTGTCGGAAGCCGATGGCAGCCGGACCTATTTCATGGACGTGCTCAAGGGCGGGCAGAATTTCGCCGTGCCGGATACGGCGGTCGACCCGGTCTTGCGGACCGGTTTGCCCCAGGCGCTCAAGGTTATGATCGGCGAGACTGCGCTCCCGCCGGTGGGCGAGCCCGACCGGCTGGTGCGCGCCTATAGCCTGAAACGCGACGCGCTCGTCGCGATCGCCACGGCGCCGGCCGCCACCACGCAAGCCGCGCCGGTGGCGGGCAATGCTGCGGACCCGCTGAGCCCCGGCTCGGCTGGACCGATAAGCGACTCTGGCCAGCGCCCACAGCCTTGATCTCGGCCGCCCAGGCGCGGCATTATCCCAGCGAAACGATCTCTCGAGGACATATCATCATGAAGAAGGCGATCGTCGCCCTCCTGTTTCTCTCCGTCGCCGCCCCCGCGCTCGCGCAACAGGAAATGCCGCTCGAAGGCAGGGTGGGCAAGCTGGAGAAGGAGATGAAGGCCGTGCAGCGCAAGGTCTTCCCTGGCGGCGCGCAGCAATATTTCGAGCCTGAGATCAAGCCGCAGGCAACGCCGCCGGTCGCTGCGGGCCTGCCCGCCGACACCCCGGTCGCCGATCTTTCGCGCCGCGTCGACGCGCTGGAAAAGGCGCTCGCGGGTTTGACCGGCCAGGTCGAGCAGAACAGCTATAATCTGCGCAAGCTCGAGGATCAGTTCGCGAAGATGAAGGGCGATGCCGAGTTCCGCCTGAACGTTCTGGAAGGCAAGGCGGCGCCTGTCGCTGGCGGCGCACCGGGCGGTGCGAGCCTTCCTTATGCCGTGCCGCCCGCGCCCAAGGGGCCTGCCGGTGGCGCGACGGCGGCGGTTCCGGCCCCTGTTCCCGCTGCTGCGGCGACCGCGGCAGCCCCGAGCGGGGATGCCGGCAAGGACGCCTATATGGCGGGTTATGCGCTGTGGGAGCAGAAGAAATATCCCGAGGCGGTCGCCGCTCTGAAGGCGATGGCGGCCAAATATCCAAAGCACAAATATGCCAGCTATGCCCGCAACCTCGCCGGCCGCGCCTATCTGGACAATGGCCAGTATAACGAAGCGATCCGCGAGCTGTTCGAGAACACGAAGGACGAAGCCGGCGAGCGCGCGCCGCACAGCTATGTCTACATGGCACAGGCGCTGATGAAGCGGAAACCGCCGCTGCCGGACAAGGCGTGTCAGGCCTATGAGGTGCTGCTTGCCAAATATCCCGACAAGGTCACCGGCGGGCTCGCCGACCTCGTCGCCAAGGGAAAGGCCGATGCCAAGTGCAAGTGAGGATGGGCTGGCCGGGCTGATCCTTTTCGCACTTTCTCCGTCATCCCAGCGAAGGCTTGGATCCATGGCTGTATTCTTCTCAGATGCCCTCTGGCTGATGAGAGACATGGACCCCAGCCTTCGTTGGGGTGACGTGTAACATGGCAATAGCGCCTGCCCTGATTGACCGTTTCAACGCCGACAGCGCGCGCCTCGCGCCCGATGACCGGCTTGGGATCGCTGTCTCGGGCGGTCCCGACAGCATGGCGCTGCTCCACCTCGCGGCCACTGCGTTGCCGAACCGTATCGAGGCGGCGACGGTCGACCATGGCTTGCGCCCCGAAGCCGCCGCCGAAGCCGCGCTCGTCGCCCGTGCCTGTGCGGCGCTGGACGTGCCGCATCGAACGCTGACGATCAACGTGGTGCGACAGGCAAGCATCCAATCCGCCGCCCGTCGCGCTCGCTACGAAGCCCTGGCGTCATGGTGCCGCGAGCGCGGCCTGGCATCGCTCGCCACCGCTCACCATGCCGATGATCAGGCCGAAACCCTGCTGATGCGCCTCGCGCGCGGGGCAGGGCTGTCGGGCCTTGCGGGGGTTCGCGAGAGCCGCGATCTCGGTGGAGTGCGACTGATCCGCCCGTTGCTCGGCTGGCGGCGTGCCGAGCTCGCGGCGATCGTCGCCGGGGTTGATACGGTCGAGGACCCCAGCAACGCCGATCCGCGCTATGACCGGGTTCGGGTCCGCGGGCTGCTCGCGGCGGCGGGGGAGGGGATCGATGTGGCCCGCATGGCCATGTCCGCCGCGCATCTCGCCGAAGCCGATGCGGCGATCGACTGGCTGGTCGCGGAGGCGATCCGCGCGCGCGTCGACCGGTCAGGCGAGGGGCGCATCGCCGCCGATCTGGAGGGCTTGCCGCGCGAAGTCCGGCGAAGGATATTGGCGCGGCTGATCGCTGAGAGCGATTCGCAGGTGGATGGCCCCACTCTCGAAACCGCGATGGCGCGGCTCGATGCGGGGCTGATGGCGAGCGTGGGCGGCCTCAAATTGTCGCCCGGACGACGCATACTGATCGAAAAAGCGCCTCCCCGGCGATGAATTCGGGGATCGCCCGGTCTGTTCCATTGTTATTAATCAGGCGATGCCTATCTTGGCCGCGAAAGGCGGAACCGACGCATGAACGACGATAAAGAGCCGAAACAGACCAATCCCTGGATGAAGAGCCTCGCCATCTGGATGGGCATTCTCCTGGCGCTGGTCGTCTTCGTATCGATGTTCGAAAGCTCGTCGCGCACCGCGCAGGGCGACCAGATCGCCTATTCCGAATTCCTTGCCCGCGTCGACGAAGGCACGGTGCGCGAGGCGGATATTGGCGAGGGTGTCGTCAGCGGCAAGTTCGCCAATGGCACCGCCTTCACCACCAACGCACCCAATGATCCGATGCTGATCCAGCGGCTGGCCGACAAGAACGTCACCTTCCGCGCGAAGCCGGCCGAGCAGACCAGCTTCTGGATGATCATGCTCTATCAGTCGCTGCCCTTCCTGCTGATCCTCGGCATCGCCTTCTTCGTGATGCGACAGATGCAGAAGAACGCCGGTTCGGGCGCGATGGGCTTCGGCAAGTCGCGGGCACGGATGCTCACCGAAAAGCATGGCCGCGTCACGTTCGACGACGTGGCGGGCATCGACGAGGCGCGCGAGGAGCTTCAGGAGATCGTCGATTTCCTCAAGGACCCGACCAAATTCGCCCGCCTCGGCGGTAAGATCCCCAAGGGCGCGCTGCTGGTCGGCTCGCCCGGCACCGGTAAGACGTTGCTCGCCCGCGCCATCGCGGGTGAAGCGAACGTGCCCTTCTTCACCATCTCGGGTTCGGATTTCGTCGAGATGTTTGTCGGCGTCGGCGCGAGCCGCGTCCGCGACATGTTCGAACAGGCCAAGAAGAACGCGCCCTGCATCGTCTTCATCGACGAGATCGACGCGGTCGGCCGCCATCGCGGCGCGGGACTCGGCAACGGCAATGACGAGCGCGAGCAGACGCTGAACCAGCTGCTGGTCGAAATGGACGGCTTCGAGGCCAATGAAGGCATCATCATCGTCGCGGCGACCAACCGCCCCGATGTGCTCGATCCTGCGCTGCTGCGTCCGGGCCGTTTCGACCGTCAGGTCGTCGTGCCGCGCCCCGATATCGAAGGCCGCGAGAAGATCCTGGCGGTGCACATGAAGAAGGTGCCGCTGGCGCCCGACGTCAACGCCCGCACGATCGCGCGCGGCACGCCGGGCTTCTCGGGCGCGGACCTCGCCAATCTCGTCAACGAAGCCGCTCTGCTGGCCGCGCGCAAGGGCAAGCGCCTGGTCGCGATGAAGGAGTTTGAGGAAGCCAAGGACAAGGTGATGATGGGCGCCGAAAGGAAGTCCATGGTCATGACCGAGGACGAGAAGAAGGCGACCGCCTATCATGAGGCCGGCCATGCCCTCGTCTCGCTTCACGTCCCGGGCTGCGATCCGCTCCACAAGGTGACGATCATCCCGCGCGGCCGGGCGCTCGGCGTGACTTGGAACCTTCCCGAGCGGGACCGCTATTCGATGACGATGAAGCAGATGAAGGCGCGTCTCGCGCTCTGCTTCGGCGGGCGAATCGCCGAGCAGATCATCTACGGCAATGACGAGCTCAATACCGGCGCGTCCAACGACATCCAGCAGGCCACCGACATGGCCCGTTCGATGGTGATGGAATATGGCATGTCCGAAAAGCTCGGCTGGCTGCGCTATCGCGACAATCAGGACGAGGTGTTCCTTGGCCATTCGGTGTCGCGCAACCAGAGCGTGTCGGAAGCCACGGCTCAGATGATCGACCAGGAGGTCCGCCGCCTGATCGAGGAAGCCGAGCACACCGCCCGCACCGTCCTGACCGAGCATCTCGACGAACTGCACCGCTTGGGTTCGGCTCTGCTCGAATATGAGACGCTCTCGGGCGAGGAATCCAAGCGCGTCATCAAGGGCGAGGATATCGGACGCGATGACGGCAACAGCCGGGCGCCTGCCGCACTGGGCACCGGCGGCTCTTCGATCCCGAAGAGCAAGCGCCCGGGCAGCAGCGGCGGCTGGGGCGATCCTCAGCCCGCCTGACCGCTCAATCAAGAAAAAGAGGCCGCCCCGGCGTGACGCCGCGGCGGCCTCTTTTTTATGAGAGGGGAGGCGGACGGCGGCTATGAAGATCATCGCGGACCCGAACCACGTTCTCGCCGACGGCCTCGCCGCTATCCGCGCCGAGTTCGACGTACCCCGCGATTTTCCACCTGATGTTCTGGCCGCCGCCCAGGCCTCTGCCGCCCGCGCGCCCGGCGAGCATCGCGATCGGACAGGCGAACCCTTCGTCACACTCGATCCCGCCAGTTCGACCGACCTCGATCAGGCTTTCTCGATCGACCGGCGCGGCGATGATCTGTTGCTCCATTATGCGATCGCCGACGTCGCCTGGTTCGTCGACGACGGCGATCCCGTCGATGCAGAGGCCTGGCGGCGCGGTACGACCCAATATCTTCCCGACGGCAAGGCCGGCCTCTACCCGCCAGTGCTGGGTGAGGGTGCGGCGAGCCTGTTGCCCGACGCGGACCGTCCTGCGGTCGTCTTCTCGGTGCTGATTGCTCCCGACGGCGACGCCCGGCTGGACGGGACCGAGCGTGCCGTCATTCGCAGCCGGGCGAAGCTCGCCTATGACCGCGTCAAGCCGGATGACCTGCCGGCCGGGTTTGCGGAACTTGCGGAACGCGTGCGTGGCGCCGAGGATCGGCGCGGCGCATCGCGGGTCGACCCGCCGGAGCAGGAGGTCGCCGCGGCCGGCGATGGCCAATATCAGCTGGCCTTTCGCGAGCGGGCCGCGTCCGAAGACCAGAATGCCGCGCTCTCGCTGGCGACCAACCTTGCCGTCGCCGATCTCCTTCAGAAAGCCGGAACCGGCCTGTTTCGCGTCATGGCTGGGCCCGATGCGCATGCACTGGAACGGCTGCGGCAAACCGCCCGGGCATTCGCCCTCGACTGGCCCGGGATGGCATCGCTGGACCAGTTCGAGAAGACGCTCGACCCGCGCAACCCGCGCGCCGCCGCCTTCATGATGGCGGTCCGCCGGGCGGGCGGCGGCGCCTCCTATGTGCCCTATCGCGCGAGCGAAACGCCCTGGCATGCGCCGATGGCGGCGACCTACGCCCATGCGACCGCGCCGCTGCGGCGGCTCGCCGACCGCTATGTGCTGCGCGCCGCGCTGGAGGTCGCCAACGGCAGGCCGGTGCCCGACGTCGTGACGGAGGCGTTTGCGCGATTGCCCGCGGTCATGGCGCGCGCTGATGCAACCGCCGGCAGGATAGAACGCGCGGTCGTCGACCTTGCCGAACTGGTCACGCTCCAGGGGCATGAGGGCGAGACGTTCGCGGCGGTGGCGACCGACATCGACGAGCGGGGCGTCCGCCTGCAGCTGTGCGACTATCCGGTCGCTGCCCGCGTGAATGCCGATGGATTGCGGTCGGGCGACGCCCTCGAGGTCCGGCTCGCCGCACTCGATCCGGCCCGCCGCGCCATCCGCTTCGAACGCGCCGGCTAGCCGGCGATTATCTCGCCGGCGGATAGGGGCGGATAGCGCCGCACCGGCATGTCGGGCTGGTGCAGCGGCGAAATCCGCCGCGCGACCTTGTGGAACCCCGCGTCGGTGCGAGTGGCGATCACCAGCGGCGTTCCGCGCAGTATCGCGTCGGGGCCGTTTAGGAACGCCATGGCCGCCGGGGCGCCGCCAAGATATTCGATCGCCATCTTCACGATCCGCGATTGCCTTTCCGCGGAAGCGCCGCTGAGCCGGCGACTGCGCAGCCGTTGCTCGAACCATCCATTGTGCCGCATGTCCTTTTCTCCTGTCCCGGGAGCGGATGGCGGCGGATTAGGAAGAACGGGCCGCCGATCCTCGTGATGCGGGTCACGGCCTTCTTTGCTTCGTCGAGGCTCAGGCTCCGTCCGTCGTCCAAGATGACGAAAATCAAATGATCGGCCCACCAGGGCTCCATCGCCGCCCGCTATCCGGCTTCATCGGCAATGGAGATCACTCTCGATATGCAGGGATTATTGGCGAGGGCCGGAGCGGCCGGTACAATGGTTCCGCTCGCGCGGTCTGCGGATTCCGTGACATCGGCGGTCGGACCGCTGCCGCGTATTGCCTTTCTATTCAACGCGCAGGCGCACCAGATACTGCATGGCATCACCGTTGCCGAACGGCTTGCGCTCGACTGGCAGGTCAATGTCGACATCCTGTCGGCCTCGCCCGATCACCTCACGCTCGCCCGGCGGCTCACCGATCCCCAAAGCCATTGTTTGTTGCGGTTCGATCTGATCGGCGCGCCGGTGCTTCGCCGCGCGGCCGCGGCGGCCGGCAGCGTGGTGCCGCCGAAGCTGCTCACCCTGCTCCACGCGCGCCGCCGCCTCGACGGCTATGATGCGATCGCATTGCCCGAGCGGACCTCGACGATCCTGCGCAGCTTCGGGGTCGGCCGGCCGATGCTGATTCACCTCGACCATGGTGCCGGAGACCGTGCCGCAGGCTTCGATCCTCGCATCGCCCGGTTCGATTTCGCCCTCGTCGCAGGGGAGAAGCAACGCTGCCGGATGCTGGCCGATGGGCTGATCCGTCCCGGGGACCATGCCGTCGTCGGCTATCCGAAGTTCGAAGCCGCGGATCGCTCCCGGCGCGACGGCTGGACGCCGTTCGCCGACAAGCGTCCGATCATCCTCTATAATCCGCACTTCTCCAAGGCCTTGGGCAGCTGGCCGCGGCATGGTGCGGAGATCGTCCGGCGGATCGCCGAGGATGGCCGCTTCAACCTGATCGTCGCTCCCCATGTCCGCATGTGCGACAGCCGCAAACGTCGCGCGGCCTTTCTTAAGTCGCTGGCCCCGGCCTCGGGCCTGCCGAACGTCCATATCGACCCCGGCAGCGACCGTTCGATCGACATGAGCTACACGATGATGGCGGACATCTATCTCGGCGATGTCAGCAGCCAGATCTACGAATTTCTGCGTACGCCGCGTCCCTGCCTGTTCTTCAACGGCGATGGCCGGTCGTGGCGCGACGATCCCGATCATGCGCATTGGCGCTTCGGACCGGTGGTCGAGGATGCTGCCCTGATCATGCCGGCAATAGACTATGCCATCGAAAGCCATGGGGACTTCGCCGCCGGGCAACGTCAGGGCTTCGTCGACACTTTCGATCTCCACGAGGGCGAAAGCCATTCGAAGCGCGCGGCGGAAGCCATCGCCGCATTCCTGCGCCTGCAGCCCCATAGCTGATCAAAGGAGCCTACCGTGAAATATCCGTGCGTTGCCGCAGTTGCCGCCTGTCTTTCGCTTCCAGCCGTTGCGCAGCCCGGCGGCGATGGCCTTGTCGGCGTCACCCGCGCCGTCATCGCCGCTGAGCGCAGCCTGTCTGCCCGCGCGATCGAAGCCGAGCTGGAGACCCGTAGCGGCCGGCTGGTATATGAGATCGACCTGGTACGCGGCGCGACGCTGCACCGTGCGACTGTCGATGCGCGCTCCGGCAAGCTGCTGACCACCGAAAAACCGAGGATGGAGAACTGGCTGCGTGGCTGGGTCGACAGCGAACGCCTGCGCAAGGGTGGAACGGCAGCGCCGTTGGGCGCCCGGCTTGCCGCGCTGGAACAGCATAGCGGGGGTGAGGTGAAGGAGGTCGAGTTCGACCTGCGCAAAGGCCGGGCGTTGTACGAAATCGAACTCGCCACGGCTGCGGGTATCGGCGAGGTAAAGATCGATGCGGCGACGGGGCAGCGTCTCGAATTGGCCTATGACGATTGAAGTGCCATAGCGGCACGTGATGCAGATATTGCTGATTGAGGATGATGCGCGCGTCGCCGATCATGTCGCCCGGGGGCTCCGCGAAGCAGGGCATCTGGTGGATGTTGCGCGCGCCGGCCGCGACGGGCTTCTCAAGGCTGCCGCGGAGCAGTTCGACGCAATCATCCTCGATCGGATGCTGCCTGAGATCGACGGCCTCAAGATCCTTCAGACGATTCGCGCGACGGGCGATACCACGCCCGTCCTGATCCTCAGCGCGCTGGGCGACGTCGACGAGCGGATCAAGGGGCTGCGCGCGGGTGGCGATGATTATCTGCCCAAGCCGTTCGCGCTGTCCGAACTCATCGCGCGGATCGAGGTGCTGGGCCGGCGCGCACCGGCGATGGTCGAGACGACACAGCTCAGGACCGGGGACCTGACCATAGATCTGCTCGGCAGGACGGTGACGCGGGCAGGCCGCCGGATCGAGGTGACCCAGCGGGAATTCCGTATCCTCGAATATCTCATGCGCAACGAAGGCCGCGTGGTCACCCGGTCGATGCTCCTCGAAAATGTTTGGGACTACAGCTTCGATCCGCAGACCAACATCATCGACCAGCATGTCAGCCGCCTACGCCAAAAGGTCGATCGCGACTTTTCGACCCAACTGATCGAGACGGTGCGCGGCACCGGTTATGTGATCCGGTCCGACGCATGAGGGCGCTGTTCCACAGCCTCTCCTTTCGCCTTGCGCTGACCTATGTCGGGCTCTTCGCCGCATCGTTGCTGGTGGTGCTGGGCAGCTTCTATCTGGTCGTCATCCGCATGCCGCTCGAAGCCGCGAAGACGGAGGTGGAGGCGGAAGCCCGCACGCTGCAAAATACCTATATCGTCGATGGCGGCGCTGCGCTGACGGCGCGGCTGCAAGCCAGGATACATGCGACTAATCCCCGTCACGCCTTTCACGCCTTCATTGATCGCCATGGCCGTGTCGTGTCCGCCAACCTGCCGAGTTGGCCACGTCAGCTCTCGGCAGGATGGTGGCGGCTGGAGGCCGACGCCTATCATGAGGGCGACGAGATCGACTATGAGGCGCTGGCGCTCGACCATCGCTTTGATGACGGAGCCCGGCTGATCGTGGGGCGGGACATCGAGGATATCAGCGAGATAGAAGAGGTCGTTGCCTCGGGGGCGGCAGCGGTCCTCGTCGCTGCGCTCGTCATGGGTTTGCTGGGCGGAGGCCTGATGAGCCTCGCCATCAGCCGCCGGATCGATGCCGTCAGCGCGACCGCGCGGCGCGTGATGGCGGGCGATCTTTCGCAACGCGTGCCGGTACGCGGCAGCGGTGACGATTTCGACCATCTCGCTGAAACATTGAACCTGATGCTGGCGCGCGTCCAGGAAGGGCTGGAAGCGGTGCGCCGCGTGTCAGACAGTGTCGCGCATGAATTGCGTACGCCGCTGGCCCGGTTGAAGGCCAATCTGGAAGACGCCGCTGCTCCCGGAAAAGATCGCGAGGCGCGGCTGGCCGCCGCCACCACGGAGGCCGAGCGTATCGGCAAGATCTTCGATGCGGTGCTGCGCATCGCTCGTATCGAGGCAGGACGGCACGAGATGATTTTGACGGCAATCGATCTGTCAGTGCTGCTCGACGATGTCGTCGACTATTACCGGCCGGCCGCCGAGGAGCGCGGCATCGCCTTGACGTCGACGATCCAACCCGGGCTGATCGCCACTGCCGATGCCGACCTGATGTTCCAGGCGATGGCCAATCTGGTCGACAATGCGATCAAATATACGCCCGCTGGCGGTCGAGTGGTGTTAGCCGCATCGTCGGCTGACGGGACGATCTGCATCACCCTGGCGGACAATGGCCCCGGCATTTCCGCCGAGCATCGCGCCCGTGTCACTGAGCGCTTCTACCGCGGGCCGTCGGCGGCCGACCGGCCTGGTGAAGGGCTGGGCCTCAGCCTCGCCGCCGCAGTCGCTGTGTTGCATGACGCGAAGCTATCATTCGAGGATGGCGCCCCCGGTCTGTGCGTCCGTTGGACGATGCCGCATTTGGCGGCAGCGAACGGCGAGCCGGCCTAGGGCTGCCGTTACCGCTTCGCCAGCCAGATGACGTGATGGGCGCCCTTGCGCCCGCCGGTGGCCCGGACCTTGACCTCGTCCACTTCGAACCCGGCGCGCTTCAGACGGTTGGCAAAGACCTTGTCCTGATAGGCGGACCATATCGCCAATATCCCGCCCGGTTTCAGCGCGGCGCGGGCAGCGCGCAGGCCTGTATCGCCATAAAGCTTGTCATTGTCGGGATGCACCAGCGCGTCGGGGCCGTTGTCGACATCGAGCAGGATCGCGTCATAGCCCTCGGCTGGGGTCGCGATCGCGTCGCCGACGTCGCCCACCCGGATCGTCACCCGTGGATCGTCGAGGCTGTCCCCGAACAGATGTGCGAGGGGACCCCGCGCCCATTCGACGATCGCAGGCACCAGTTCCGCGACGACGATCTCGGCCTTGGGCGGCAGCTGATCGAGCGCCGCGCGCAGGGTGAAGCCCATGCCGAGTCCGCCGATCAGGAAGCGGGGGCGGCTGCGGTCGCGCAGCCGTTCGGCGGGCAGGGCAGCCAGCGCCTCCTCCGAGCCGCGCAACCGGCTGCTCATCAGTTCGTTGCGACCGAACAGGATCATATGGTCCCGCCCGCGCCGCATCAGCCGTAATTCGCCATCCGTACCGGGGATCTTGGTGCTGTCGAGCTGTTCGAGAGGAATCATCGGCTCAGTCTTCGCCGGTGCGCAACGGAATCTTGTTGGGCAGTTTCTTGCCCTTGGTCCGGCGCGACGGCACCTGGACCGGGTTCTTCTTTTTCCAGTCACCCCAACGCATCGGGCCTTCGGGCGTATCAATGATGCGATCGTCGAGCGACTCGGTCATGGCGAAATCCTATGGTACCGGCCCGCCATGAACCGCTTTTCCTCGCGCGTCCAATGATGGGGAGGACCGCACGAGGCGATCCCCCCGTAGAAGAGCGATCAGTCCGGATATTTCGAGATCCACGCCTCGGGATAGGGCGGCGCCCAGGCCGGCCCGGCAACCCAGGTGGTGCCGCGCGGCGCGGCATGCGCTTCCAGCGTTCCGACGCGGCTCAACGCGTCCTTGCTGGCGGCGTCGCGGCATGACGGCGCGACGCTCGAGCTGGTATCGGTCTCACCCAGCTTCTCGCACAGATAGCGCGCAGTCAGCCGGACGCGGTGGCGCAGTTCGGCGCGACCGCCGACGGTGCTGAGATCCAGATCACCGTAGCTGACCGATTGCGAGAGGCTCTGCGTGCTTTCCGGCACCTTTCCATAGCTACCCGAGACGATGATCTCTTCGTCTGCGGACTGGGCGAGCGCTGGTGCGGCGAGGCCCGCGAAGGCGGCGCCAGCGATCAGCCAGCTGAGTTTCTTGGGGAATAACAGTCGTTTCATTTTGGCATCCTTCCCAAAAGCCAGCCCATGATCACAGGCTTTGCTCCCCTCGGCCGGCGGGGATTAAACCCGCGCCTGCCGGGTCATGTTCCGGGCGCGGGCCGGCCGCCCGGCAAGTCCTTGGGCCGCTTGTGCTTTTGATCACCCCATCACGCGTTGTCCCGGGGCATTCTCGCATCATCTCGTGAGGGGAGCCCCAGTCCATGAAACTCGCAGCCCTATTCCTCGGGTTCCTGCTTTTAACCGGGGGCAGCACGGCACAGGCCCGCGGAATCGATTGCGCGAAGGCGGTCACAAAGCTTGATCGGGCCATCTGCGCCGATCCTGTCGCGCTGGACTATGACAGCCGGATGGCGGCGGCCTATGCCCGGGCGCTCGCCAGCTGGAACGGCGCGATTGCGCGCTATGTCCGGCTCGATCAGCAGGAATGGCTGACGAGCTTCCGCACGATCGAGCTGGAAACCGCGTTCGATTCGGATTGTGTCGTCACGGATCGGGCCTGCATAAGCGAGGAGCTGCGGCGGCGTGTCGACGATATCGAGAGCGGCGCCTATGTCCATTCGGGCGTGTACCGCACGGCGAGCGGGATGAAGCTGCTTCTTCATCCCGGACGCGCCAACGGTTATCGTGTCCGGGTCTATGATCCCGCCAGGGCCGGCAAGGTCAACATCGTCACCCTCGACGAAGACCGCGCCGCGCTGTGGGACGGGCCGCAATTCATGGTGTCGGCGATGGGCGATGCCAACGGCCTGCCTTTCGCGCCGGAGGACGGCTGCACGCTGCGCCTGTTGCCCGAACCGCTGTCGATCCAGGTGTTCCAGAAGGGGGCATGCGGCGGGCACATATTCGAGGGCACCTATAATCGGCTGCTCGATGAGACATTGCGCAGCTACGAGCTCGAACTGCACTGATCGCCAGCCGCTCATTTTCGACGAACATCCTGCACGGTCGACGGCGGTCATCCCTTCCGCTTGAGCCGCGGGGCCGGGCGCTCCACGATCCCGCTTTCAAAAAGGGAGAGACTGTCGATGCGCATTATCAGGATTCTGCCCGCGCTGGCCGGCGCGGCGCTGCTGCTGGCTGGGGTGGCGCACGCCGCGACGCCGGCCTATCTGACCGCCGCGGTCGCGGCGGCCGGGCGTCCCGCCAAGGCCACCGAGCTCGATGCCGGGCGCAAGCCCGCCGAGGTGCTGACGTTCCTGGGCCTGAAGCCCGGCATGGCCGCTGCCGACATCATGACCGGCTCGGGCTACTGGGCGGAGATCATGGCCAATGCGGTGGGGCCCAAGGGGAAGGTGACGGCCTTCGAACCCCAGCAATTCTACAATGATCCCGACGAGCAGAAGATATGGAAGGCGCTGACCGATCGCCGCGCCGACATCGATTTCGTCCGCTATCCGTTCGAGGATTTCTCGGCGGGCGGGCGCCATTTCGACATGGTGATGATCAGCCTCAACTATCACGACCTCTATTGGGAATCGGTGCAGTACAAGATCCCGCGTACCGATCCGAAGGCGTTCCTCAAGGCGCTCTATGCGGCGGTGAAACCCGGCGGCGTGGTCGGGGTGATCGACCATGTCGGGCCGGCGGGCGATACGCGCGCCGTGGTGGACAAGCTCCACCGCATCGACCCGGCGACGGTCGAGGCGGATTTCAAGGCGGCGGGGTTCACGCTGGAAGCGAAGAGCCCGCTGCTGGCGAACCCCGCCGACGATCATGGCAAGATGGTGTTTGACCCGGCAATCCGCGGCAAGACCGATCGCTTGCTCTATCGCTTCCGCAAAGCACGCTGACCAAAAATTTTCACGAATGGTCCGCCTGACGTAGGAAAGGCGTTAGCGCGGTTCGGGCGGACCTATTTTCAGCCGCATTTGCGGTGAAGCGAGGCCGGTCTTAACCTCTCATTAGCTGTCCGGTCCTAGGCTTCTCTCAAGGGAGAATGCCATGCCTGCGACCGTTATCGCCATTGCCCGGAGCCGCACCGCCGCCGCGCCGTCGCACGATGGACGCTGGCATCCCGCGCGGCGCGCGCTGACGATGGTCGCGCTCGGCGCGCTGGCCTGGGTCCCTGTGATCATCGCGGGCCGGCTGATCGTCAGCTAACGCAGCCCGAGGAACAGTCTTCGGCTCATCGTCCAGCGCACCAATATCGATTGCAGCAGCATCGGCCCCGCGATCGCGGCGGCCAGCCCGACGATCAGGTGCACCGCCAGATCGCCGATGCCTATATGGCTCAGCAGCAGCCGTGTGCCCACCACGAAGAAGATGTGGAACAGAAAGATCGCGAAGGAGGCATGGCCGATCTTCGCGAGCAGGGCGATGCGCGGAGCATGGGCGACCAGCAGCAGCGGGGCGAGACCGCCAATCACCAGCGACAGGATGGTGCCGCGACGCGCGCCCATATGCGGCGGCATCGTCGCGACATTGTGGATGTGCAGCGCCAGCGCCGCGCACAGGACGAGCGTGAGGATGATCGTCTGCTTGGGCGTGAACGCGCCGAAGAGGCGCCGGGAAGCGATGCCGATAAAGAAGAAGGGGCCTAGGAACATCGCCCCGTTGATCGACAGGAAATCGAGCGGTTCGGTGGGCACGGTGAGCGCGAAGGCGACCAGCACGGCGATCATAACCCCTTGCCAATGGCCGAGCAGATAGCGTTCGAGCAGCGGCAGAATCAGGAAGATCAGCAGCATCGCCTGCAGGAACCAGTAAATCTCATAGGAAAAGAAATAGGCGTGGAGCAGCCCGAGGGCGGCGGGGCCCGGCGGCATCGGCGCGCGTGCCAGCGCGACCAGATAGAAGAGCGTGGTCACCGACAGCAGCGGCAAAGCCAGCCGCCGCAGCTTGCCTTGCAGGAAAGGCCGCGGGGCCGCGGGATCGAGCGGTTTCAGCGCATAGACATAGCCGGAAATGAAGGCGAACAGCGGCATCCGGATATAGATCAGCACGTCGAGGATTTGCCGGGTGACCGTGCCATCGGCGATACGCAACCCGTCATTGGGATTGCCGCCGACCACATGGAACAGAACGAGCAACATGCAGGCGATGCCGCGTGTGACCTGGACCCGGTCGACTGCTGACCGGGCGGCGGCGGTTATGTGCGGCGGCGCGCCTTCGAGAGCGGGCTGTTTCACCGCAGCACCAGCGCGGGCAAATGCCGGTCCGCGGGCCGAGGCTGGAACTGCTGCCAGAGATAGCCGCTGCCCCAGCCGAGATGCATGATCATTGCCGCGATCCCGCTTGCTGCCGCGCAACCGGATCGCGCCCTGACGCCGATCATCAGGCCGTAGAGCAGGCAGATCGACGCCCAGCCCAGTGCCGGTAGGGCGAAGGTCGGGTGGAGGGGCGCGAGCAGCAGCAACAGCAGCGCGACGGGGACCAGCAGCGGCATGGCCTGCCGCGCCTTGAGCCTTGTGCCGTGGAGCCGCATCGTCTTCGCCCGCCCCTCGCCATAGCGGAAATATTGGCGGAGCAGCGCCAGCGGCGTCCGCCGGGGGTGATAGATGATCGCCTGACTGGGTTCGAGCCAGATCCGCCCCCCGGCGGCCTGGAGGCGCAGGTCGAGCTCGGCGTCCTCGTTATGGCTCTGGCTTTCGCGATACCCGCCCACCGCCAGGAACAGGTCGATCCGCATCAGCGCATGATGGCCGTGATCGACATAGCGGCCCTCGCCGACGTGGCGGTGCGGCGACCCGCCGGTGCCGATCAGCGAATTCTGCGCGAAGGCGCAGGCGCGCTGGAAGCAATGACGGCCTTGGGTGACCATCGGCACCACGACCGAGCTCGCGTCCCGGCGCGCCGCGCTGTCGAGCAACCCGGCCATATAGCCCGGTGGATAATCGCAATGGGCGTCGATGCGCAGCAGCCAGCGCTTGTCGCGTCCCATCGTTGTGACGGCGAGGTTGACCCCAGCGCTCTGGATGCGGCGCGGATTGTCGAGCAGGTGGAGATTGGGATGGTCACGTTGATAATCGTAAACGATCTCACGGCTCGCGTCGGTGCTGCCGCCGTCGGCGATGACGATGTCGGCGCCGTTGGCATCGGCGAGCAGCTGGTAGAGCAGCCGCGGCAGATTGGTTTCCTCGTTGAGGCAGGGGACGACGATCAGCACCTCGCGGGCGTCGGCAGCGAGGCTGGTCATCCCGCGCGTCCCATCATCGCAGCGGCCATACGGTCGCAGTCGAGCTGGCGGGTCACCAGATCCGCCGTGGGAATGCGATCCACGCGCGCTCGTTCGGCCTCATAGGCCGGTATGTCGAGCGGCCCGAAGAACAGGGGCAGGTCGCGTAGCGGATCGTCGACGAGCACGCCCGCATTGTGATTGAGGAGCCAGGCCCCGGTTTCCACCTGGCGCAGTGCGATCGGTATCGATCCGTGGAAGCTCCCTTCATAAAGCCGGTTGGGTAGCAGCCAGGCGGAGTTCAGGCCCTCTTCGAAATAGTCGATCGCCCAAGTAAAGTGTGTTCGCCGATACAGTTCTGCCAAATCGTCCGGGCGATATGCGCCGAAATATTCCAGTCCATCGATTCCCGAAACCGCCGAGTCGAAATCCTCTATCTCCGAATAAGCTGGCTTCCCGGCGATCAGAACTTTGATGCGCCCGGCCGAGCCGACGACCAGCGATGTGAGAATTTCGAGCGATTTGCGGCATCGCAACATGCCAAGCCATCCGATCGTCCAGGGTGGACCGGCCTCGCGGACGAGGTTCGGACGCGTCGAGGGCCGCATGATCCGCAGGACCTTGTTTTCCAGAAGCAGCGGGGGCTCCACGGGATCCATGCGTGGCAGGAAATAGTTGGACAGGAAGGCGGGTGAACTGGTGATCAGCAGGTCGATCCGCCGCAGATAAGCGCGCTCGATCGACTGGATCAGTCGATGCGTCCACCGCCGCCCGAGCAGGGTCCGGTGGATGTCCAGGCATTCGTAGACCAGCCGCGCGCTGCGGCGTTTTCCCATCGCTCCAACAGCCAGAATCAGCGATTCCAGGTTGCGCGCGACGATGATCGCGCATCCCTGCACCGCCTCGCGGATGCGCCCGCCGAACAATCGGTTGCGCAGGATCGCGGCGGCGCGCTGGGCGAGTCTGGCGTCTGCGGTGCGGCCGAGATCGACGACCGGAGCGCCGCCAATATCTGTCGGAATGGCGTCGCTGCGCCGGAAACCCAATATCACCGGATCGAGCCCGGCGGCCTGCATCATCGAGACCCGCCGTGCCACGGCGGCGTCATGCAGGTCATGAACGAAATAGGCGACCTTCAACCTGGATCCTTTCGCGGCCCCCCGCTTTGATCCCCCGTGTCGCCCGATTCCCCTTATTGCACTGCACTATCCATGTTGCGGCAAGAAACGAAGATCTGTCAACGCCGCGCTCTTCTTCGACGATCCGTGTATTTTAGCGGGCCGGGCGAAGGGTTTCGAGCCTGTGCCTGATCTGTATTTGTATATGCTTGCAGAAATGCCATCCCAGACCGTCTGCGTGATCATCGCCGCTTATAATGGTGAACGAACGATAGCGCGGGCCGTCGCCTCGGCGCTGCGCGAGCCGGAGGTTTGCGAGGTCGTCGTGGTCGATGATGCGTCGTCGGATGGCACCTCCATATGCGCGGCGTCGGCGGACGATGGCAGCGGCCGGCTGAAGATCCTGCGGCACGACGTTAACCGCGGTCCCTCGGCGGCGCGGAACCTGGCGTTGCGTTCGAGCCGCGGCACGCTGGTCTCGATCCTCGACGCGGACGACTTCATCGTGCCCGGCCGCTTCGCGCGGCTGCTGGCGGTATCGGGCTGGGACGTGATCGCCGACAATATCGCCTTCGTGCCCGAACCCGCGGTGCCCGGCTTCGCCTTCCACCAGCTGCGCGATTTCGCGTCGGGTGACCACAGGATGAGCCTGGCCGACTTCATCGGCGGCAACATCCCGCGCGCCGACGTCCCACGCGGCGAGCTCGGCTTCCTGAAGCCGGTGATCCGCCGCGATATGCTCGAGCGCGCGGGGATCGGTTATGACGAGACGTTGCGGCTGGGCGAGGATTTCATCCTCTATTGCCGCATATTGGCGGCGGGCGGCAGCTTCCGGCTGGTCGGCCAATGTGGCTATGTCGCGGTCGAGCGGCCCCATTCGTTGAGCGGGCGGCATCGCACCGCCGATCTGGCGGCACTGGCAGCGGCGCATGAGGGGCTGTTGCGTGAGCCGGCTTTGTCAGCCGCGGAACGGCGGCTTTTGCTGCAGCACCGCGACCACGTCCTGCGCAAGCTTGGCCATCGCGATTTTCTTGACCGCAAGCATGAAGGGGGGCTGGCGCACGCGTTGTGGAACTATGCGGCGCGGCCGAAGATGCTGTTCGGAATCGCTTGCGACATAGCGAGGGACAAGTTTTCCCGGCGCCCCATGCGGACGCCGAAAGCCGAACAGATACCACGCTATCTGTTTGGATGAGGGGGCGAGCCGCCGGGGCGGCCGACATTGGAAGGAAGCGCCGTCATCTGAACAGGGAAAGCGATGATCGTTGATTTGAGCGAGGTGGCGGGAAGCCGCCTGTCGGTGACGACCGGCATCTGTATCATCGGCGGTGGGGCGGCGGGCGTCACCATCGCCAAGTCATTGCTCGACCGTGGCATCGAGGTCTGCCTGCTCGAAGCGGGTGGAATGAAGCTCGAGCAGGAGCAGCAGGCACTGCTCACCGGCGAGTCGATCGGTGAGCCCGTCAAGATCGAGGAGGGGCGCTTCCGCCGCCTGGGCGGCGCGACCGGCAGCTGGACCGGCCGCTGCGCCGAGCTCGATCCCATCGATTTCGAGCGCCGCGACTGGGTGCCGCGGAGCGGCTGGCCGATCGGACTGGACGATCTGAAACCCTATTATCGTTCAGCCGAGGCGATGTGCGGCTTCACCGAGCCCTGGCGTCCCTCGGTGCCCGCCTTCGAACGGCTGGCGACGCTCGGCCTGCCGGATGACGAGGCGGTGACGCCCTTCCTGTGGCGTTTCGCGCCGAAGGGGCGAAATCGCTATCAGGATTGGGGCGAACGCTATCTGGCCCTGCTCAAGCGGTCGCGCACCGCCAGCCTGTTTCTCCATGCCAGCCTGACACGCATCGAGGACAGCCCCCATGACAGCCGAGTCCACGCCGTCGTCGCCACCTCCTCGACCGGCGGATCGGTGCGGGTGCAGGCGCAGCATTTCATCCTGTGCTGCGGCGGCATCGAGAATGCCCGGTTGCTGCTGAACGCGGCGATCAATGCGGAAGGGCCGCTGCGTTCGATCGAGGGCATCGCAGGGCGCTATTTCATGCAGCATCCACGGGTTCGCGTGGCCGAAGTATCGCTGAACCCTGCCGGGGTCGCGCTGCAGAATCTGCTCAACCGTTTCTCGGTGCGCAGCGGCACCGAATATGAGACCGGCTTCGCATTGAGCGACCGGCAGCAGCGCAGCGAGCGGCTGTTGAACGCGAGCGCCATCATCCGCTACGCACCACGCGCCGGCTCATTACGCTATGCGATCCAGCAGCTTCGCGCGGGATCGCCTTTGCGCGACATAAGGCTGACCATGCCATCCCACGGCATACGCCCGGCTGGGCTTTGCCGGGAGGTCTGGCGCTACGCCCGAGGGGTCCATCCCTTGCTGGCCGATCCGGTCGCGACTATCGTCGTCGATGTCGAGCAGGCGCCCGATCCCGCGAGCCGGGTCGCGCTGTCTAATGAGAAGGACTTGTTCGGCCTGCACAAGGTGCGCGTCGACTGGCGGATCGCGGATATCGAGCGGCGCACCGTGGCGCATTTCTCTGGCCGTATTCGTGACATGTTCGCCCGCCATGGCTGGGGTGCCTTCGTTCCGATCAACGATCTCGACCATACCGGCGGCCTGACGCGCGAGCATCTGCTGGAAAGCTATCATCATATCGGCGCGACAAGGATGTCGGACAGCCCGGCAACCGGCGTCGTCAATGCCGACTGCCGGGTTCACCGCATGGCCAATCTCCATGTTTCAGGCGCGTCGGTGATGCCGACCGGCGGCCATGCCAACCCGACCTTCACCATCGTCGCGCTGGCGTTGCGGCTCGCCGATCGGATCGGTGCGCAGATGCGGCTCAACTGACCAGCAGCGGCCGCACCCCATACATGCCCTGGTCGGTTCGGCGTGCGTCGAGATAGGGCTTGATCGCCGTCCGCCGCAGCAGGTGGCGTGCCATCATGCCCAACTGGCCCAGTTCGAACTTGCGGTCGGTCACCCCGGTCAGCCGGCGCATCCGATAGGTGACCGGCAGCAGCAGATTGCCTTCGATCGCCCCGCGCAGCGGCCTGGGGAAGCCGGCAATCGCGCCGAAGAAGCGCTGCGCCTCGTCGCGGTTCTGGAAGATCGAGCGCGCTCCACGCTGGAAGATCCGGCGCAGCGCCGACAATTCCTGCCCGCACAATGTCGATACGCCGAGCGCGGCGGCTTCATGGGCGGCCTGCTGGAAATCGGCTACGGCCAGGTCCCATAGGCCCTTGCGCGCCATGATACTGCCGCGCTGGATGCGCGCGGTGAGCAGCTGGCGGTCGGTCAGCGCCCCGGCGCCGCCGATGTAGAACTCGTGGAGCTGGTGGCTGAAATAGATTTCCCGGAAGATAAGGTGGTTATATTTCCGCCAGGCTTGCTCGACCTCATGCGCCTTCACGCTGGCGTTCTTCGGCCCGCGCACCCCCTGGTGATGGCGCTGATGGAACGCGACGATCGGCACCGCAATGCCCGGAAAGTTGCGGCCCAGCCGCAACGCCATCTCATAATCCTGCGATCGTGCTAGCCGGGTATCGAACGGTCCGACGACGTCATAACAGCTCCGCCGCGCCAGCATCGCACCCTGCCAGATGAAGAAATCCTCCATCAGCCGCACATAGAGGGCAGCGCGTTCGTCGGAGGCATAGGCGGTGTTGCGCTCGCGCGCGTCGTTCGGCCACTCACCGAAGAATTTGTCGCACAGGCCGTAGGAATAGCCCGCCTCGGGGTGATCCGCGAGCGCCTGATGCAGCGCTGCGAGCGTGCCCGCCGCCGCGATGTCGTCGTCGTCGAAGATCCAGACGAACTCCTGCGTGGCGTGGGAGAGGCCGTTGTTTAGGGCGGTCGCCTTTCCGGCGTTGTCCTGCCGTATATAGCGGATCCGCGGCAGGAAGCGTTCGACCACCACCGCCGTATCATCTTCAGAGCCATCGTCGATCACGATCACTTCGGCGGGAGGGGGCTGCTGCCCCAGCACGCTTTCGAGCGCCTCGGCGAGATAATGCGCCCGGTTGAAGGTGGGCATCAGCACCGTCACCGGCAGGGGGGAAGTGTCGTCTGGGGTCGTCAACATCATGTCTCCGCTATCACGCCTCCCCGAGGGCGATTCGGGTTGAATTTCAATCCTATCCGTAACGATTCGACGCTTTGCCCCCCTGCGCCGCCGCCGATTAGCGGCGCAAAGCCTTATAAGTCCGGCTCAAAAATCTAATTCAGCGCTCCGCTTAAAAAAAGATGGTTTTATGCTGCAGTGCGAATATAACTGATTGCCGGGGGCAGTAAACACTAGCCGAAAAGGTGGTGAACTGCCATGCGGACTGGGCCGGTGAAGGGGTCTTCCGAACCAACTACTAATCTTCGGCGCAGTGCTGTTCATGGAACGGTGGCTGTTGGTGGCGCTCAAGCCATAAAGTTCCTTACACAATTACTATCCGTCGTGATTCTGGCACGGCTCCTCGCACCTGTTGACTTCGGCCTTTTCGCAATGCTGATGCCGGTCGCAGCTTTCGTGATGATGGTGCAGGACATCGGCCTGTCGCAGGCCGTCGTCGCCAGCGGCGATCTGACCGATGAACAAGTCAGCACGATGTTCTGGATCAACGCCGGGCTGTCGATGCTGCTGGCCGTGCTGTTCGCTGTGTGCGCGCCGCTGATCGCCTGGTTTTTCGGCGAACCGAAGCTGCTGGCGCCGGCGCTGGCGCTGGCCGCGACGGTGCTGATTTCCGGTCTGGCGACCCAGCATTTTGCTTGGCTGTCCAAGTCGTTGCGTTTCGGCGCGGTCGCGCTGATCGATGTCGCGTCGACGCTTCTGGGCTTCGCTGCCGCGGTCGTGGTCGCGCTCGTCATGCCCGGAATCTGGGCGCTGGTCGCTTCTGTGCTGGCGAGCATGACGGTGGGGTTGATCGGCGCATGGAGCCTGGCGCGCTGGCGGCCCGGACGGCCAGCGCCTTTCGCCGAAGTCCGCGACTTGCTTCGGCTCGGTGCGGGCTTGTCGACCTTCACGCTGACCAATTTCTTCGCGCGCAATCTGGACAATGTGATGATCGGCCGCTGGGCCGGCGCGGTGCAGCTCGGTTTCTATGATCGGGCCTACAAGCTGCTCCTCTTCCCGCTTCAGCAGATCAACAATCCGATCGGCCGGGTGATGGTGCCGGTTCTCGCGAAGCTCCATGACGAGCCGCACCGCTATCGGCATGCCTATAGCCGGACGTTACGGCTGATGCTGCTGTTCACCGTCCCAGGCGTCGCCTTCATGCTCATGTTCGCGAAGCCGCTGATCGTCCTGCTGATGGGCGACCGCTGGGCGCCCGCAGCGGCGATCTTCACCTGGCTGGCGATCGCGGCGCTGCACCAGCCGATGAGCGCCACCTTTGGCTGGCTGTTCATCAGTCAGAAGCGCGGCGGCGATTTCGGGCGCTGGGGCGTATTCAACATGGTCACCAGTATCGGGGCCTTCGCGATCGGATTGCCCTGGGGCGCAATCGGCGTTGCAGCTGCCTATGCCCTAAGCGACCTTCTGATCCGTATGCCGGTGCTGTGGTGGTGGGTCGGCCGCACAGGGCCCGTGCGCCACCGCGACCTCCTCGAGATCGTGAAACCGTTTGCGTTCGCACTCGCGGGAACTTTAGCCGCCTTGTATCTTTATCGAAACATGTCTGGCGCGGTCCATTTGCCGGAGATCGTGCTGGGCGGATTCCTCGCATTCGGTTGCTTCTGGACGTTGCTCGCCACCTGCGTCGGCGGCCGGGAAAGCTTGGCTGAGGCGGCACGCCTGCTTGGCGCGCGGCTCGGCCGTTTTCGTAAAGGCGACGGGATGAGCCGGCGCGGCGACGGACGCAGCGGGAGCGTGGCGCGCGCCACAGTGGATTGATTTTTTAGTGCAATAGGGAGGGGGGCCCAAAGGTTCAGTGGAGGTTGATAGTCGGTCATGACAGAGCATGTGCAGGAATTCCCGACGCTCGAGGCCCGTCCTGAAGGCAGCCGCCTGAAGGGACTGCTGCCGGACCCCGGCCATATGTGGATGGTTTTCAGGCGTCACCTGTGGCTCTTTCTCTGCGTCGGGGCGGCGGTGCTCGCCCTTGTGGCTCTGCGTACGCTGACGATGATGCCGGTCTATACCAGCACTGCCAGCGTCGTGATCGAACCGCGCAAGAACGACGTCATCAAGGTCGATTCGGTGGTGCCGGACCTTCCCGCCCAGAGCGACGTCGTCGACACCGAAGTCCGCATGATCACCTCGCCGACGCTCGCCATGCGAGTCGTCACCGACCTGAATCGTCAGGGCTATGACATGGGCCCGATCGCGACCGAGACCCAGCTGGAGCGCGCCGCCGCGAAGCTGTCCCGGAACATCGCCGTGGTGCGCGCCGGCCTGACCTACGTCATCGACATCACTGCCAGCTCGGACAATCCGGACCTGGCCGCCGCGATCGCCAACACCGTCGCGCGCCAATATGTCGCCAGCCAGAAGGACGCCAAGGTCGGTGCGACGCGCTCCGCGAATGTCTGGCTGAACCAGCGTCTCGCCGAGCTTCGCAACGCGGCCGGTGCCGCCGACGCCGCCCTTCAGAACTACAAGGTCCGCAACGGCCTCATGAGCGCGCAGGGCGCGACGATGGCCGAGCAGGAGGTCTCGTCGCTCAACCAGCAGATTTCGCTCGCCCGCGCCGATCTTGCCGAAAAGCAGGGCCGCCTGTCGGCCGCGCGTGCGCAGCTGTCGCGCGGCGGCGGCGGCGCCGATGTCGGCGCGGCGCTCGGCTCGGGAACGGTCGGCGGGCTGCGCGCCCGCGAGGCCGAGGCAAGCCAGAATCTGGCGCAGCTCGAAGCGCGTTACGGGCCGCTTTATCCCGACGTCCAAACCGCGAAGAGCCAGCTCGCCGATATCCGCGCGCAGATCCAGCAGGAGATCAACCGCATCCTGTCGAGCCTCGAGGCGGATGTGCGGGTCGCTTCGTCGCGTCTCGGATCACTTCAGGGCAGCCAGTCGTCGGCGCGGGGGGCGCTCGCTTCGAACAGCACGGCGCAGGTCGGTTATATGGAGCTCGAACGGCGCGCCGAGGCGAGCAAGCAGATCTACGAAGCTTTCCTCAACCGCTCCAAGGAGACGGCGGCGCAGGAGGGCCTGCAGCAGCCGGACGCGCGGATCTCATCTTTCGGCACCGTACCTGCGCTCCCCGATTCGCCCAATTATCCGATCGCGACGCTGTTCGGAATCATCGCCGCGCTCGTCGCGGGGCTGATTGCGGTCGGCCTTGCCGAATATCTCCAGCGCGGCGTCCAGACCAAGAACGACGTCGAGCGCCGCCTGCGCGTCCGCTATGCCGGCGCGGTGCCCAGCCTGGAATCGACGCTGAGCGGCATGCGGGAGACCGAGGCGCCGCAAGACTATATCGTCTCGCATCCCTTCTCGTCCTTCGCCGAATCCTTCCGCAGCCTGCGGGCCTTCGTCGCGCTCCGCAGCCGCGCCCGGGCGCTCGCCATCTCGTCGCCGTTGCCGCAGGAGGGCAAGACCACGACCTCCGTCTGCCTCGCGCGGACCGCTGCGCTTTCGGGGACCAGCACCGTCCTCGTCGACTGCGACCTTCGCCGTCGCGGTACCAGCAGCCTGTTGCTGCGCGAGCCCAGGGCCGGGCTGGTCGAGGTGCTGACTGGCGAGGCGCGGCTCGAGGATGCTCTGGTGCTCGACGAGGCGAGCGGGCTGTATGTGTTGGGAACATCGGAATCGCCTGCGACCACCTTTGATCCGCTGACGCCCGCCAATCTCGACAAGCTGATCAAGCAGCTCAAGGAGCGCTTCGAGTTCATCGTCATCGATACTGCGCCGGTCCTCGGCGTCGCCGATGCGCGTGCGGTGGCGGCAGCGGCCGACAGCGTGCTGGTGATCACCCGCTGGAGCAAGACATCGATCAACGCCGCCGAGGCCGCGATCGAGCTGCTGCTCGATGCCAACGCCAATGTGGCAGGGCTGGCGCTGACCCAGGTCGACATCCGCCGCTACGCCAGCACCGGCCAGAGCGACGTCTACGGCTACCACAAGAAATTCTCGGGCTATTACCAGAACTGAACAGCCTTTGGGGGCAGGCAAAAACCCATCCAGAGGAGGTTCCATGCGAAAGGTTGCGATATTGGCCGTGCTCTCGGGCACGGCCCTGGGCTCGGTCGCCCAGGCTCAAGACGTTCCCCCGAATGTCGGGGTAGCCGATCGCCCGCGGCCGGCGTTCGACGCGCTGGGCATCCGCGCCGGATCGGTCTTCGTTTATCCGAGCGTAACCGGGCGGGTCGAATATGACGACAACGTCCTTGCGAGCCCGGCCGGCAAGCGCGGCGACACCATCTTCTATGTCGAGCCGGAGGTCCGGGTGCGCAGCGACTTCTCGCGCCATGCCTTCGACACGCGCTTCTATTATGGGCGCAGCTTCCACAACAAGCTGGGGAGCGAGGATAGCAGCCAATATGGCGCTACGGGCCGCGGTGTGCTCGACGTCACCCGGCGCACGCGCATCCGCCTTGGCGGCAGCTATGAACATCGGGCGGAAAATCGTGCCAGCCTGTCCAGCTTCACCGGCTCGCGCACGCCGGTCAAATATGACCGCGCCGCAGCGTCGTTGGGCCTAGAGCAGGAAGTCGGCGACTTCGTTCTGCTCGGGCGCGGCGAATATCGGCGGCTGAAATATGACGATGCCGTCGATCCTTTGGGCAACCCGATCGATCTCGATTTTCGCAACTTCAAGATGCGGATCGCGACCGGGCAGGTCTCCTATCGGCTGCGCTCGGGCACGACGGCGTTCGTGCGGGTACAAGGGGAGCGGCGCACCTACGATCTCCGCCCCGGCGACCCGGGCTTCGACCCCTTCACCCAGACCGACCGCAGCAGCACGGGATTCCGGGCGGAGGCCGGCCTTGGCCTCGAACTTACCCGGCTGATCTACGGCAACATCCGCGCCGGCTATATGCGCCAGAAATATAAGGACATTAAGCTTCGCGACACGAGCGGGCTGTCCTATGGCGCGGACATTTTGTGGAACGTTACCCCGCTCACCACCTTCCGGCTGACCGCCGAGCGGAGCGTCGACGAGACGAGTTCACAGACCACCGCCGGCAATCTGCGCAGCGAGTTCACCGCCAACGTCGACCACGAACTGCTGCGCTACGTGATCCTTTCCGGCGGCGTTCGTTACGCGCGCATCAACCCGGCGGGACTCAGCCCGAACAGCCGGGAATATGAGGCCAATCTTGGCGTCCGCTATCTGATGAACCGCTATATGGAGCTTCGCGGCGGCTATTCTTATGAAAAGCGCAGTTCATCTGCCAATGTGATCCGCTACAGTTCCAACCGGGTGTTCGTTGCGCTCACTCTGAAGCGCTGAACTCAGGACGGGTTCCGCACGGGGCGCCGGGCCGCGCTCCAGTCGGTCCGGGGTGGAACCCGTCCTCCACATAACAGCCCGAGCAGCGCAGGAGATATCCGCCGAAGGATCATCGCCGCGCCAAGGCCGGCGAGCAGCGCCTGAAGCGGCGCGGTTGCGAAGAACAATGGGTAGAGCGGGTGATCGTAGCTGATCCCTGCCGCTTCCAGCAGGTGCCAGGCCAGCGCCAGCCACAGCACATGCGAACAGAAGATGATGAAGATATAGGGTTCGATCGCCTGGATCAGCGGGTTCCACCGCTGCCGCAAGGTCCAGCGCGCGACGATCCAGACGAACCAGGCGACGCAGATACGCTCGACGATAAGGCCGATCGTGAAGGCGAGTTGCAACCAACCAGCGCTCGCGGGCCCGACCAGCATCTCGACCATCACGGCCGCCGTGAAGCCCGGCACGAGCAAGGCGGCGATCATGAGCAGGCGCTTCTGCCGGGGATCGGGTTCGGCCGACAATTTGCCCAGCGCGATCGCGACGCCCGCCGTGAAGAACAGCAGCGGACCCGATCCGATAAACAGCGGATAGGTCCACCCCGCTAGCGACACGATCGCCACCAGCGTCAGCGTCGCTACCGGCGCGCGATCAATCGCGAGGCGGATCAACGGGAAGAGCAGCGCACACAGGAAAATGTCGCGCAGAAAATATAGCGGGCGGATTGCCGGCTCTTTGCTGATCGCAAGCAGCCCGTTCGTCCATTCACCCACGGTTGTGTAAGGAGCATGCCGGGTCAGCGCCGTGGTGAGGAGGACGGCGATCAGGTTCCACCCGACCAACGGTATGAGCAGCGAACGGGCCTTTTTGCGAAGTCGCGTGGCGGCGTTCATCGCGCCGTGCTGCTGAACCATCAGATAGCCCGAGATGACGCTGAGCAGCGGCACGCTGGCCCGGCCAAACAGTTCCTGACAATAGAGGAAGAACAGGTCGAACGCCTCGATTGACCGGGGGGGATCGCCGAGGTCGATGCGCCAGGGCGGGACGTGGATCATGACCAGGCCCAATATGCCGATCACCCGCGCGACCCGGATCGAATCCGATATGTCAGGTCCCATCCGGGTCACCGGCAAGTCGCGCGTCCGCGCGCTGTCAATGAACCCTCTGGGCGACGATCACCCGCCGCCGCTCGCCGCGGAAGATGCTTGGCCGTACGGCTTCAGCGGTGTTGCCGTCGAGCCAGCCCATGCCGATGACCAGCGCGGCGGCAATGAGCGAGGTGGTGTAGTGGAACGGACCGGTGCCGATCGATTCGAACGGCATCCGGACGATCTCGTAAGTCAGCAGCGCGCACCAGCCGACCATGATCGCATTGGGGCGGATCATCGTCCGGAGCAGCAGCAGCACCGCGAGAATCGCGAAGGTCGCGGCGAACAGGATCATGCCGATCATGCCGAAATGGACCATCAGTTCGGTCGGTGTGCTGTGGAAGTTGAAGCCCGAACGCGAGGTGATACCCGCATGACGCCAGAGCCCTTCGGCGTCGAGATTGCCACGCCGCCAGAAGGCGTTGTAGCCGAGGCCCAGCAGCGGCCGCTCGTGGATCAACGCTGCGGCCCGATCCCAAAGATAGACGCGCCCGGTCAGGGTGCTGTCCTTGCCCATCGCCGTCGACAGCTGGTTGATCAACGGTTGCAGCCAGATCTTCTGGGTAAGCACCGCCGTCGCGATCGAGATGATCGCCACGATCGCAGTGACGACGCGCGCAGGCCGCGAGAATAGCCGGGAGAAATTCCACAGCATGAGCAGGGGCAGGGCGATCCCGACCGCCATGATCGCGCCTGCCGATCGCGCGGCGATCAGCGCCTGGAGTTGTACCGCGACGCCGCCCAGCGCCAGCATGATAAACAGGCGCTTCCGCTCCTCGATCGAGTCGATTAATATCGTTATCGACAGGATCAACCCGACGGCGGCGCAGTCGCCCGCCGTGTTCTTGGCCTGGGCAAGCCCGGCGAAGGCCGAATTGCCCATCGCTCCGCCACCCCATGTGACGCTGCGCCCGAAGATAATCGCCGCGATCCCATATATCGCAAACGCTAGGAACACGCCGCGTGTAGCGGCTTTCCGGTCCAGCCCCGCTCCGATGATGCAACCGATCAACGCGGTGATCAGGAATTGCAGCCCATAATAGCGGGTCGCATAGGAATCGACGGACCACAGCCAGGATGCCAGCGCGAAGGCGGGCAGCAGCAGATAGGGTGCCGACGAGGCGAGCATCCGGGGCAGATCCTCGCGCCGCCAGACGACGTGAATGGCAAGCAGTCCGAGCAGCAGCAGCGGCGTGAGCGACTTCAGCTGCGGCACGAACAGCATCAGGCTGATCGCGGCATAGCCGAAGAAGATATCATAGCCTTTGGCGGCCCGAATGCCGCGCATATCCGTCGGCGCTGTCAGCCGCGCCGGCAACGCAAGGGTGGCCATGGGACGGCTCCTAGAAGAAGCGTTCTCCGACGCGGATCGTATCCCCCGGGGCCAGCGTCACTGCGATGCCCTTGATATCGACGGGGCGTTCCGAGGTGTCGAGCGCACGCTTTATGAAGACGCGACGGGTATTTGCGCGGTAGCTGAAGCCGCCCGCCATCGCCACCGCCTGCTGGACGGTGATGCCGTTGACGAAGGGATATTCGCCGGGCTTGTTGATCTCGCCCAATATGTAGAAGGGGCGATAGTTCAGCACCTCGGCGGCGACCCGCGGATCCTTCAGATAGCCAGAGGCCAGCTTGGCGCGGATATCTTCCTGCACGGCCTCCACCGTGTGTCCGCGCGCCGGAATATTGCCGATCAGGGGGAAGGAAATCACCCCGGTGCTGCTGACGACATACTCTCCGTCCATCTTGGGTTCGCCGAAGACACTGATCCGGACCTTGTCGCCGGTCCCCAGAATATAGGCCGGTGCTTCGGCGGAAACCGGGGCTGCCGCTTGATTGTCGACTGCCGCCGCCGGCACGGCCAGGCCGATGCTCATCAGCAGGAGAAGAGCGATTTTGAAAAGGCGCATCGGCGCCGCCAACAGAGGCAATGTCATTCTTATACCCTTTCCCGTTTCGGGCTTGGGCGGTCCCCTCCGATCAATAGGCCTGTTTGTGGAAAAACAGGGTGATCGCCGTCCTTGCTATGATGATCAGGTCGAGAGAGATCGACCAGCGTTCGATATATTCGAGGTCGCTGTCGATCCGCCTTATGATGTCCTCCTCGCGGAGGGTATTGCCGCGATAGCCGCGGACCTGGGCAAGACCGGTGAGGCCGGGGAGCACCCGATGCCGTGCCGGATAGCGCGCGACCACTTCCTCATAGAGACGGTCCGCCGCCTTCGCGCCATAGGCGTGGGGGCGGGGCCCGACGAGCGACATGTCGCCACGCAGAATATTGATCAGCTGTGGCAGCTCGTCGATGCTCGAGCGGCGGAGGAACGCGCCAACTTTAGTCACCCGCGAATCGCCGCGCGTCACCAGGCGGTCGGCATTCTGGTCGGTCGCTTCGAGATGCATGCTGCGAAACTTGAACATCGTGAAGGGTTCGTTGTTCATGCCGCGGCGCTTTTGCCGGAACAGCACGGGGCCGGGCGACTCGATCCAGATGGCGAGCGCGCAGAACAGCATCAGCGGTCCGAAAAAAAGCAGGGCGAGGGCGGCGACGGTGCGGTCGATCGCGATCTTAACCAGCGCACCGATACCCTGCATCGGGCGCTGATAGAGGGCGATAGTAGCAAAAGGGCCGCATCGTTCGATTCGCATCGTCCGGCGGGCCAGCTGTAATTCCGATGGCACGATCATGACGTCGACATTCACCTCTTCCAACCTGCGGACGACCTGTTCGATCACCCCCTGGTCGCTCCAGGGCAGGTTCAGTAGGATCGCGTCGATATGTCCGGCGCGGGCCCGGGCGATCAGATCGTCGAGGCCACAACGCACATCGATCCGATCGGGTGCCGCGACTTCGACATCGTCATTTTCGCCATAGATGCTGTCGATCTGGAACCGGCGGTCATTCTTCTGAAGAATGTTGAGCAGATGCTCGATCCGCCCGTTGGTGCCGTAGATGGCGAGCCGGTCCCCGAGCGTGCCGCTGCGGTGAAGCGAGGCGGACAATTGCTCGGACAGCGCCATAACGATGAAGATGACGCCGCAGCCGGTCACGATGCCGGTGCCGAGCCACATGCGTGACAGCTCGAGATGATCCTTGGTCAGGAAGGCGACGACAATCATCGCACCAGCCGCCTTGAGCCAATAGCCGATCTTTTGCGCCAACCGGTCGGTCATGCAGTCGAGCGGCGAATCGCGGCCGACGGCACACAGCCCGGCATAGGTGGCCAGCCACAGCATCGTTCCCCAGAAGACGCTGTTCGGCTGATAGATGATCCAATTCGGAAATAGCGAGGCGCTGAACATCAGTGATGCGGCGAGCGCGGCAAACTCGCACGCGCGCCGCGTGTCGCGGGCGATGTGAAAGGAAAGCCCCTTCTTGCGAAGCGGAGCCGGGCCAGCAGCACCTGCCGACGCATCACCGATGATCTCGTCGGGACGCAGCGGCGTGCTGGCAACGTCATTACTGGGCTGCAGCCGGAGGTGCATCGTCGAACGAAGCATTGAGAATCTCCCTAAACCCGCATCGACGCGAGTTTCGATCTTCCCCCTGCGATTACTTTGCAATGCACCATGAAGAGGGTCAATCGCGGTCGGCCCGGAAATGGGGATTTCCGCCATATTCACCGCATGTACGGCACATTTCACCGAGGGGTGGTTTTGTTCCAGCTTTTTAACGCCGGACCAAGATTTTTTTGGCGTGATAATAACGGTTTGTCGGCAATTTCGTTCCGCTCATCTAAATATTGGCCGTTGTGTCTTTTTGACGCGTTTCCATTCATCGCGGCGAAATGTTTCGGCGCTGCGGAATTGTTCTCAGGCCTTCGTGCTGCGTTGCAATAAAGGAGCGGATCGTGAGCCGATTTCCATCGAATATAACTGCACTTACTGTGTTCGCGGTTGCAGCCGGCGCAATCAACGGGATTCCGGTCAGCTCCGCAATAAGGTCAGGCCCGCCAGCCGGGCTGGCCATGTCCCCCAGCTTCGTCGAGGAGTTTGACGGCAGCCGCCTGCGTCCCGATGTCTGGCGTCATGCCTTCAAGGGCTGTGGACGGCCCGGCACGATCGCAAACCGCAGCCTCTATGGAAATCGTGAGCGGCAAATCTATTTCGACCCCGAGTTCCTCGACGCGGGAGTTCAGCCCTTCTCGCTTAAGAACGGGGTGCTTACCATCACGGCACGGCCGCTGGAGTCCCGCGTCCAGGGGCGGTTGCGCGAAGCGCTGGCAAAGCAGCCTGAGAGGATCCGCAACAGCGCGTTGCGCGACGTCCGCTACAGCTCGGGCCTGATCACCACGAAATGCAGTTTCCAGCAGACCTACGGCTATTTCGAGATGCGCGCCCGCTGGACCGGCGGGAAAGGCGTATGGCCCGCCTTTTGGCTGCTGCCCGCCGGCGGCGGCTGGCCGCCCGAGATCGACATCATCGAGGCGCATGGCGACAAGCCTGGCACCGCGTTCCAGAGCCTCCATTCGAAGGTCCACAAGCCGGTCACGCGCAAGGTCGCGATGAACGGCTCCAGCGACCAGTTTCATCTCTATGCGGTGCTGTGGACCCCGGAGACGCTCGATTATTATATCGATGGCGTGAAAACGGCTTCGATCCCGACGTCAGCAGACGCTGACAAGCCGATGTATATGATCGCCAATCTCGCGATCGGCGGAAAATGGCCCGGCGACCCCGATGCATCGACAGTGATGCCGGCGCGGATGGAGATCGATCACATCCGCGCCTGGCGCTTTACGGGCAGCCCACGCTGAGCGCGGCCATCGCGATCGCCGTCAGGCGACCGCGGGGGCGGTGCGACGCGCCGCTTCCTCCGCTGGCGCGACCGGAGTGCGGCCGATCGACAGATAATGGAAGCCTGCCTTTGCCATGTCGGCGGGCTCGTAGACATTGCGCAGGTCAACGAACAACGGATCGGCGAGGAGATCGCGGACCCGGCCCAAGTTGAGCGCGCGGAACTCGTTCCATTCGGTCAGCAGCACGACGGCCGCCGCGCCGTACACAGCGCGATAGGCGTTGTCGACGAAATCCACGCCGGGCAACAGCGATTCGGCTGCGGTGCGGCCCTCGGGATCATAGGCGCGCACCGTTGCGCCCGCTGCCTGGAGTTCGGGGATCACGACGAGGCTCGGCGCGTCGCGCATGTCGTCGGTGTTGGGTTTGAAGGTCAGGCCCAGCACCGCGATCGTCTTGCCCGCGACGCTGCCGCCACAGGCGGCGATCACCCGGCGCGCCATCTCCTTCTTGCGCTCGTCATTGGCCGCGACCGTCGCATCGACGATTCGCAGCTTGGCGTTCGCCTGCTCGGCCGTCCGCAGCAGCGCCAGCGTGTCCTTCGGGAAGCAGGACCCGCCATAGCCCGGGCCGGGGTTAAGGAACTTGTTGCCGATGCGCCGGTCCATGCCGATGCCCTTGGCGACGCCCTTGACGTCAGCGCCGACCGATTCACACAGGTCGGCGATCTCGTTGATGAAGGCGATCTTCACCGAAAGGAAGGCGTTGGAGGCATATTTGATCACCTCCGCGGTACGGCAGTCCGTAAACAGGATCGGCGTCTCGCGCAGGAAAAGCGGGCGATAGATCTCCGCCAGGACGCGCTTGGCATAGTCGTTCGATACGCCGACGACGACGCGGTCTGGCCGCTGGAAATCCTCGATGGCAGACCCTTCGCGCAGGAATTCGGGGTTGGAAGCTACGTGCAGTTGCTTGCCCGGCGCGACCTCGGCGATGATCGCCTCGACTTCGCTGGCGGTGCCGACCGGGACGGTCGACTTGTTGACGATCACGCAGCCCTCGTCGCAGACGGTGGCGAGATCGCGCGCGGCGGCGAAGACATAGCTGAGGTCGGCATGGCCGTCGCCGCGGCGCGATGGCGTGCCCACCGCGATGAACACCGCTTCGGCGCCCTTCACCCCTTCGGCGAGGTTGGTGGTGAAGGACAGGCGTTCGCCCTTCACATTGCGGCGGATGAGATCCTGAAGCCCCGGTTCGAAGATCGGGACGCGTCCGGCGTTATATTCGGCGATGCGATTCTCGTCGATGTCGACGCAGGTCACGACATGGCCGAACTCGGAGAAGCAGGCCGCCGAGACAATTCCGACATACCCCGTTCCGATGATCGTCAGGCGCATAATCTTGCTTCCTCGTTGCTGTGGGGTGGTCGCGCCGCAGATGTTCCGGCGAGCCATTCCCGAAATGATTGATAGCATGCATCGGGTGAAAAATGCACCCGGGCGGTGGTCAGGGCGCGCTCCGCAAGCGCGCCGCGCGCTTCGTCGGAGTCGATAAGCTGCAGGATCGCCGCTAGGAAAGCCGGGGAGTCGTCGGCGCGGGCGACCGCCGGACCGGCGGTTTCCTCGACCCCTTGCAGTGTCACTGCCGTCGCGACGGTCGCCTTGCCGCGGGCCAGCGCCTCGATCAGCTTGATCTTCAGCCCCGAGCCGTGGAGCAGCGGTGAAATGACCACCCCGGCGCGCGCGTAGAAGGGCGCGAGATCGTCGACCAGGCCGTGAAAGACGACGCCTTCGGGCCCGCCCGCCGGAAAGGCCGCGGCGACCGCGCCCGCGACATCGAGCACCACGCCGGGACGCGCCGCGTGCAGATCGGGCCAGACAGTCTCGATGAACCAGCGCAGGCCATGGACATTGGGCGCGGTGTTGCTGCCGACGAACAACAGGCGATCGGAAAGGCCGGGTTGCGCCGCTTCTACGGGGTGCGCAGCCATCGGAGCCAGTACGACCGCGCTGTGCGGCAGGGCCCGCCGCACGAAACCCGCTTCGGCGGCCTGGATCGCGATGACGGCATCGGCCCTGCCGAGCAGCGCCAATTCGCTGTCGCGGCTGATCCCCGCCACGCTGTCGCGGTCGCCGGTGGCGGCGAAGCCGTCGGAGCGGGCGTGGAACAGGTCGTGCATCACGATCGCGGTCGCGGCGTCGGGCCGCGCGGCATAGGGAAAGGCGCGCGCCAGGAACATATAATCGGCGATCATGATATCGGCCTTGGGGCGCGCATGGGCGGTGACAAAAAGCTGATCGGCCTTGGTCCAGGGAGCGGTGACCGCATAGGGGGCGGGGCGGTCGATTGTCCAGAGCGCGTCGATGCCGAACCGGCGCGCCGTCCGCCGCACTATGCCGATCGTTGCATTTGCCCAGACATGCGGATCGCGCGCGATCATCCACGCGCCGATCCGCCAGCCGCCACGCAGGTGGTGCGAGGCAAAGACCTGCATCTCGGGGCGCAGGCGGAAGAAGGGCGTCCGCCCAAACAGCGCCGGAGAAGGCTGGACCAGGTGCGGCGCGTAGCCCGCCGTGCGCGCCGCGCGCGCCAGATCGATCAGATAGGCCGAACTGCCATTGGTCGCGCCTGCGATCCGCTGGTTGCTGATGAAGCAGGCTGCCGGCGCCGAGCGCGGCGGAGCTTCGTCGGCCTTCCGGTTCAACAGGCTCCTGAGCTTCGCTGCGACCGGCATCCGGAATAGGGGAAGCAGTCCCGGATGGCGGATCGCGGTCGCCGCCGCCCCCGCCAGGCGGCGGGTCTTCAAGGCTTCGATCGTCAGGGTGAAGTCCCGGCTGTTGCGTAGCGCCCGGTTGCGGCGTGCGAGAGCGCGGCGGACGTCGGCAGGCGCACCGCGCAGATCGGCGGCCAGTCGTTCGCCCGCCAGCACCATCGCCTCGATATTGGCGAGCGACAGCCGGTGCGAGATCGACGCGCCATGCTTGCGATAGAAATAACCGGCCTCGGCGACGGTACGGTAGCGCGCCCCGGCGCGCAGCAGCTGGATGATCAGATCGTCATCCTCGGCGATCCGCAGGCGCTCGTCATAGCGAATGCCATGGTCCCGGATCAGGTCGAGCCGGATCAGCGGCTTGAGGAAGCCGAGGTTGGGCGCTCTTCCATAAAGGACGCTTTCGCGGAAATAGCCTGCGAGCGATACCCAGTCTCCGCGTTTCGATCGCGGTGCTGCGAAAAAGCCCGTGGGAGGCGTTTGGTCCGCGTCGTCGAAGATGATGAGATCGTCGGCGATCATGTCGGCTTCGACCGCATCGCAGACCGCCACCAGCCGCTTGAGCCGCTCGGGATGATAGAGATCGTCGCTGTCGAGGATCGCGACGAACCGGCCCTGCGCCAGGTCGAAACCGCGGTTGCGCGCAGCGGCGGGACCGCCGTTGCTGTCCATCCGGTACAGGCGGACGCGGTGGTCGGTGGCGGCGAGTTCCTTTGCGATCGCCTGGCTTCCATCGGTCGAGCCGTCATCGACGATGATCACCTCGATCTCGCGCAACGACTGGTCGAGCGCCGAACTCACCGCGGCGCGGAGATAGGCCGCTGCGTTGAAGCAGGCCACGATCACGCTGACCAGGGGGCGATCCGCTGGCTGGGTCATGCTGGAACACTTGGCAAGATCATCTCCGCTGCGGGAAGGCCGGGCTTCAATCTGGCGAAGCGGGCATGCGCGAGCGAGGATGACCAGCGATCAGCAGGAATTCCATGACGATTCAAGTCGTTCCGTCCTGCGGATACAAGCAGTCGTCTCAAAAATATCGCGGCGCTCTGGAGCGTCAAAGCAAAGCTATTCAGTATTAACACAAGGTGAATCGTGGCTTGCTCGCGACGGATGATAGCTTTACACCAGTTGGCGTGGAAAGCGCGCCAGATAAGATAGGAACGGAGACCGGAGAGGACGCCCATGGCAAACCGCTCAGCGCTGCCTTCTTGTCTGTCCGCCCAGCGGTATCTCCGGCTCGTAGCCTGCGCGCATATCTGCGTAAGCGGATGGAGCAGCCCATCACTATAACCGACAATGAGTATCGGTTCCCCGGTGCTGTGCGTGCTGCCGTAGCCGTGTCGCTTGCCATCGGTTCTTGGGCCGTCATTCTTGGCGGCGGATGGATGATCGCCCGCTATATATTCCGCTGAGTTACACGCGCGTGACATCGCCGCGCTCCTCACCGGTCTGAATCAAACGCACATCGCCATCCTCGATCCTGATCGCCGTCAGAATTCCTGATCGGTAGGCGCCGGTATCGATACCGATACGGTTCGGACGGATGCATGCTTGCTCTTCGATCGTGTGGCCATGAACGATGATCTTCTCGAAGCGCGCGTTCGATGCGGTAAATTCCCCGCCTATCCACAGCAACGCGTCATCGCCTTGCTCGGCCAGCGGTGTTCCCGGCCGAATGCCGGCGTGGACGAAGGCATAATCGCCCAGCACAAGCATGGACTCGGCATGCTCGAGGCAATGAAGGTGCGATGCGGGCATCTGCTCGAGCATCGCATCGCGCGCTTCGACGAAGCGGGTCGGCGGCGCGCCGGTCTCCGGCGGTTCGACGCCATAGGATCGCAGGGTCGCATCGCCGCCGAACATCAGCCAGTCGTGAGGCCCGGGCTGTTCCAGGAAATCGAGCATGGCCCGCTCATGATTGCCCATGAGCTGCTGGAACTCGATGTCGCCGCGCCGCTGGAGCCACGCCGCGGCCTCGACGACCTGCGCCGATTGCGGGCCCCGGTCGATCAGGTCACCCAGCTGGATGATGATCGGCCGTCGCCCCTGCGCGCTCGCGGCGGCGTCGGCGGCAATCCTGGCCAGCAGGTCGCGGAACAGGTCGTAACAGCCATGAACATCGCCGATCGCATAGACGAGCTGGCCTTCGACATCGCCCGGACGCGGCCGACTGGCCGGTTCTGGGGCGGTTAGGACGGCGCTCGTCATATCCGGTCCCGCCGCCGGCCATTGACCGAAAGCCGCTCGAGGTCCTCCGCGAGTTCGCGATAGCCGGCGACGACCCCGTCAGGGTCACTCGAGGCGCGGTCGCGCAATTGGGTCCAGCGGCGCTGATGCGCGACGAGGAAGCGCCGCTCGACGCCCTCACGGATCGCATTGGCATAGGCCAGACGCAGCATCCGATCCGCCTTCAATATATCGTGGCGCAGGCACCAGTGACGTTCCAGCCGGTCGCCCTCGCACTGGGCGCCGAGCGACGCGGGTTCCGCAGACACCATGCGTTTCTCGGGCGGTTTCGCGGGCTCCTCCGGCCTGTCCACTTTGGCAAGGCGAACCGGGTCGGGCCGCTTGACCGGTGTCAAAGTGGTGGGGGAGGGAGCTGCCTGCTCAGCCGAGGGCGCCGCCGCAGCGGGCGCTGCCGCAGCGGGCGGCGTTGCATCTTCGAAGGGGCTCGCGGCAACGGTCGTAGCGGGCGCTGTCGCCGACGTGTCCGGCGCAGCATGGCCGATGAGCCGAGGCGTCCCGATCGCGGCCATGCCGACTATCAGCCCGGCAAGCCCGGCGGCGAGGAGCGGGGCGGGCTTCAGGTTCCGGCGCGCCGGGGGCAGTGGCGGGGGTTCCGCTTTCCGGAGCGGCCTTGTGCGCTGCGGCCCGGCGTGGCCCGTAATCGCATTCTCGCCGAAGATCGCGGCCATATCCCGCCGGACGTCGGCCAGCCGGGGCTGGGCCGACGGCTTGCGCGATGCGGCGGCCAGCGGGGCATCGGCGTGGTGGTCGGTTTCGATGATCATGTCAGAAGCCGCCTCCAATTCCCGAAGCGCCTACGTGTTCCCTCGTGCGGTTCGCCAGAAGCCGTCTGCCACATGCGGCGATCCGAGACGTCCGCGCCAAAGCGCCTGAAAAACAAGGCTGGGACGGATAGCGGCGCGAGCCGGTTAGCCGTGCGTTCCGTTCGTGACGACTTGAAAAGCGCACGCTTCGACGCGAAACACGATAGCAGAAATTCCGTAAAATAAAGCAACATCGCGGTGATACTCCGGCTTATCCGGCACCACCCCCAATTATTTCTCCCAAAACGACAAGAAGGAGATTTATTTCGATATCGTATCGAATATCTCTTCTTCATGCTGATTGTTCGCGTGCGATATGTCAACCGGTTGCATTGCACAAAAACGGTTGACGCAACGAACAGATCATGTTCCTATTTAGCCGTTACAAGTCCGATCCAAGGTTTGTCTTAACCTGAATTACACGGGGTTTGCTGGCGCGGTTTTCGGTGTGGGGCCGAATCCGGGCTGGCTTCTACTGGTGCGCGGGGGGCGTGCCGGGGCCTGCTGGTCCTGGCCGTGACATATCTGGAAAGGAATGTGCATGCGGATCCTCGTCACCGGCAACATGGGCTATGTCGGCCCTGCCGTCGTTCGGCGCTTTCGCGAGATTTACCCCGGCGCAATCATCGACGGCTTCGACAATGGCTATTTCGCCCATTGCCTCACCGGTGCGGTCCGCCTGCCCGAGCTGCTGCTCGACCGGCAATTTTTCGGCGATGTCCGTGAGCTCGATGAAAATGCTCTGAAGGGTTACGATGCGGTCGTCCACCTGGCGGCGGTGTCGAATGACCCTATGGGCAGCCGGTTCGCAGCGGTCACGCGCGCCATCAACCAGGATACGTCGGTTCGGATCGGCCGGATGGCCAGCGCGGCGGGCGTCCGCAACTTCGTCTTCGCGTCGAGCTGCAGCGTCTATGGCGTCGCCGAGGGCGGCCCGCGCCGCGAGGGCGATCCGCTCAATCCGGTGACCGACTATGCCTCGTCCAAGATCGGCACCGAGGCCGAGCTCGAGCGACTCGATGGCGATATGGTCGTCACCTGCCTGCGCTTCGCCACCGCGTGCGGCATGTCGGACCGGCTTCGCCTCGATCTCGTGCTCAACGATTTCGTCGCAGGCGCCCTGGCCGCAGGCGAGATCACCGTACTCAGCGACGGCACCCCTTGGCGGCCGCTGATCGACACGCAGGACATGGCCCGCGCGATCGACTGGGCGGCGACGCGCCCGGCCAGCAATGGCGGCCGCTTTCTGGTCGTCAATGCGGGGATCGACAGCGCCAACTACCAGGTTCGCGATCTCGCCAATGCGGTGGCGGCGGCGGTGCCGGGAACGACGGTGAACATCAACACCGAGGCGCCTGCCGACAGTCGGTCCTATCAGGTCGACTTCAGCAAATTCGCGGCGCTGGCCCCCCATCATCTGCCGTGCATCACGCTCGACCAGTCGATCGCAGAACTGGTTGCCGGGCTGAGCGCCATGGGATTCGCGGACCGCGACTTCCGGGCATCTCCGCTGATCCGCCTGCGAATATTGCAGGACCATATCGCCAGCGGGCGGCTCTCCGAGAGTCTGCGCTGGCTGCGTCCTTCCGACACCGCCGCCATCGCGGCCTGAGCGGAGGGATCATGCGCAAGATTGCCCTGCTCGCCGGCGGGTTCGGTACCCGTTTGAGCGAAGAAACCACCGTACGGCCAAAGCCGATGGTCGAGATCGGCGGCCGTCCGATCATGTGGCACATCATGAAGATGTACGCCTATCACGGTTATAAGGATTTCGTGGTGATCGGCGGCTACAAGGTCGACTTCATCCGCGATTATTTCCTCAGCTATCGCAGCCGCGCCTGCGACTTCACGATCGACCTCAAATCGGGCGCGGTGGACTGGCTCGAGGCGGTGGGCGAGGACTGGCGGGTAACGGTGGTCGACACTGGGATCGATACGCTGACCGGTGGGCGCTTGCGCCGCGCCCGGCACTTGCTCGAAGGCGGGCGTTTCGGTCTGACCTATGGGGACGGCGTGAGCAATGTCGATATCCCGGCGCTGGTCGCGACGCATGAAGCGACCGAAGCCTGGTGCACACTGACAGCGGTCACCCAGCCGGGGCGCTACGGCGCCCTGCGGCTCAGCGACGACCGCAAGCTGGTCCACGGCTTCCGCGAAAAGGGCGCGGCGGACGGCGGTCTCATCAATGGCGGCTTCTTCGTGTGCGAACCGGAGATGCTGGACCTGATCGACGGCGACCAGACCACGCTGGAGGCCGAGCCGATGGACCGGCTGATCGCGCACGGCAAGCTGGCCAGCTATCACCATGACGGCTTCTGGCAGAGCATGGACTCGCTGCGTGACAAGCATCTGCTCGAGGATTTGTGGGCGAAGGGCGACGCCCCGTGGAAGGTCTGGGAATAACGTACCGCCCGGGTTCAGGGAGAACAGGCGAATATGATCATAGTCGATACGGCCTTGCGCCGCCGCGCCGAGGAAGGACGCCCGATCCGCGTCGGTATCGTCGGCGCGGGCTTCCAGGGCGCCGCGGTCGTCCGGCAGGTCGTCACCGCGACGCCGGGTATGACGGTGGTGGCGTTGGCCAATCGTAACATCGCCCCGGCAAAGGCGGCGTTCGAGATGCTCGGCCTCGTTCCGCGCCCGTGCGATTCGCGTCTCGCGATCGAGGCGGCGATCGCCGCGGGCGTTCCAGCGGTGACCGAGGACGCGGTCGGCCTTGCCGAGGCAGACGGCGTCGACGTCGTCGTCGAGGTGACCGGGTCGATCGACTATGCCGCGACGGTGATCGTCGCCGCGATCCGCGCCGGCAAGCATGTCGTGCAGATGAACGCGGAGGTGGATGGAACGGTCGGCCCAATCCTGAAGGCCAAGGCTGACGCCGCCGGGGTGATCTACAGCTTCTCTGACGGCGATCAGCCGGGCGTGCAGATGAACCTTTTCCGCTTCGTCGCCGGGCTGGGCGTCAAGCCGGTGCTGTGTGGGAATATCAAGGGGTTGCATGATCCCAAGCGCAACCCGACGACCCAGCAGGCCTTTGCCGAGAAATGGGGGCAGAAGGCGGCGATGGTCGCCTCCTTCGCCGACGGCACCAAGATTTCCTATGAACAGGCGATCGTCGCCAACGGCACCGGCTTTGCTGTCGCGCGCCGCGGGATGATTGGACCAGACTTCTCCGGCGGGGACCCCACGTCCCCCCTGGTCCCGCTGGAGGAGACCGTCTCGGCCTTTGCCGATGCGCTCGATGGCGCGGCGACGGGCCTGGTCGACTATGTCGTCGGCGCGCGGCCGGGGCCCGGAGTCTTCGTGCTGGGCACGCATGACGACCCGCGCCAGCAGCATTTCCTCAATCTCTACAAGCTCGGCGCTGGGCCTTATTATTGCTTCTCGACGCCCTATCATCTCTGCCATTTCGAAGTGCCGACATCGATTGCGCGCGCTGCGCTGTTCGGTGACGCGGTGCTGGCGCCCGCCGGAGCGCCGCGGGTCGGGGTTATCGCGATGGCCAAGAAGCCGCTCCAGCCCGGCGAGCTGATCGGCGAACTCGGCGGCTATGAGGCCTATGGCGTCGCCGAGAATAGCGATGTGATCGAGCGAGACGGGCTTCTGCCGCTCGGCCTCGCCCTCGGCTGTACGCTGGTACGGCCGGTCGCGGAGGATCAGCCGATCGGCTGGGACGATGTGGCGGTTCCGCCGGGACGGCTGATCGATCGTCTCTACGCCGAGCAACGGCAATTTTTCAGCAACCAGCTTCAGGCGGCATGAGGACGCTCCATGATCTTTCACGAAACCACGCTCAAGGATGCCTGGCTGATAGACCTTCAGCCCTTTGGCGATGCGCGCGGCACCTTTGCGCGCACGATGTGCAGCAAGGAGTTCGCCGAGCACGGCCTGCTCACCAACTTCGTCCAGCAGAATATGTCGGTCTCCGCCGAGGCCGGGACGATCCGTGGCATGCATTATCAGCGGCCGCCCTATACCGAGGCGAAGCTGGTCCGCTGTGTGCGCGGCGCGATCCTGGACGTGATCGTCGACATGCGCAGCGGTTCGCCGACCTATCTGAAGCATGAAGGCTTCGAGCTTTCGGCGGAAAATCGCCGCCAGCTCTATGTCCCGCCGGGTTTTGCGCACAGCTTCCAGACGCTCGTCGGCGATATCGAGGTCAGCTATCTGGTGACGGCCCCCTATACGCCGGAGGCGGAGGGCGGGGTGCGCTACAGCGATCCGCTGCTCGACATCAGCTGGCCGCTGCCGGTTTCGACGATTTCGGACAAGGACGCCAACTGGCCGCTGATCGACCTGTCGGCGGAACCGCTATTCTGAAGCGTCGCGCCTCGGAAGCGGCGCCCCGCTGCCGCGCGGCTTCAGGCCGCGGCGACAAGCAGCGGCTCGGCCATCATCATGAAGGACTGCCAGCCGCTGGTGTCGATCGGTGCGTCGGCGGCCTCGATCGACGGGTGGAAGGCGATCCCGGCCAGCGTGCCCGCCGCGACGATCCTCGCCTTGCGGTACTGACCGGTCAGCAGCAGCTTCGCCGCCAGCTTCGCCTGGCGCGACAGATGGCGGGCGAAGGCGCCGGCCGACTGATAGCGGCGGACGTTATAGGCCTGGTTGCGCAGGAAATAATAATGATAGCCGATCCGCACCGGATTGGTCTCGGTGCGGATGTCGAGCCTGCCGTCGAGCTGGCGGACATGGACGGCGCGGCTGTTGCCGACCAGATAGCCGGCCTGCTCGCGCGTGATCCGCGCGGTATATTCGGTGTCCTCACCCCAGATGAACATCGAGGCGATCGGCAGGCCATAGGTGTCGAGCGTCGCGCGCGGCAGCAGGATCGACACGAAGGTCGCGCGCCGCACCGGCACCAGGCAATGTTCGAGCAACTCGGGCCAGTTCTGATAGGACAGGCTGTTCCGGCTCAGATCGATGTCGGGAACATTGGTGACGATGCCGCCCGGGGTCCGCGCGGTGGAGATGACGAAGGGCGGATCGAGGTCGCGGGCGCGCAGCAGTGCGTCGGCATCGATCAGCCGTTCGAGCGCATCTGGGTCGGGCATGACGTCATCGTCCATCACCCAGATGGCGTCGGCTTGCGAGCGATAGGCCATGCGCATGCCCGCATTGAAGCCGCCCGCCGCGCCGATATTCTTCGGCAGGACGTGCAACTCGATCTGGTCGGCCCAGTTGCGGGCGAGCATCTCCGCCGTGCCGTCGGTGCTGCCATTGTCGATGACGACGATGCGCTCGACGGCGACGGTCTGGCCCTGGATCGCCCGCAGGCAATCCTCCACCAGTTCGCGCCGATTATAGGTGAGAACCACCGCGGATATCGATCGCATAAGGCCTCCTGGTGAACGCATGGCAACAACGATTGATGGTGCATTACCATAGACGGGTTGATATTACAAAGCATAAAGAAAGAAATTATCTCTAACATGTGACATGGATCACGTTCAAAATGGATTTAAATCATGAATACTATTGATGTCGTTGTAGTGGGTGGCGGCGTCATAGGGTTGTCTATTGCGCGTACACTTTCTGTTTTCGGCCATGAAACGATTATCGTTGATGGGGAGCCGTTGCACGGTACTTGGACGAGTTCTCGTAATAGCGAAGTTATCCACGCGGGTATTTACTATCCGCAAGGATCATTGAAGGCGGCGCTCTGTACGCGCGGACGTGCGCTGCTCTACCGATATTGTGCCGATAATGGCGTGCCGTATGCGCGCACGGGCAAGATCATCTTCGCGGCCGATGCGGCGCAGTCGGCGCAGCTCGACGCTATACAGGCCGCCGCCGATGGAGCCGGGGTCGATGATCTGCGCCGTCTGTCGGCGCGTGACGCCGCAGCGCTTGAGCCCGAACTCGCATGCCATGAAGCCTTGCTGTCGCCGTCGACCGGCATCATCGATTCCCACGCCTATATGAACGCGCTGCTTGGCGAGGCGGAGGCGCATGGCGCAGTCTTCGCCGGCCAATCAAAGGTCACGCGGCTGTCGCGCCGGCCGGACGGGTGGGGCGTGCACGTCAATGGCGAGCGCGAACCGGCGGTGGCGGCGCGCATGGTGGTCAACGCCGGCGGGTTGGCCGCGCATGAGGTCGCGCGCGTCACCGACGATCTGGCCGACGATGATATTCCGGACGTCCGCTATGCGCGCGGCGTCTATTTCACCTATGCGGGAAAGGTGCCGTTCCGCCATCTGGTCTACCCGGTTCCGGTGCCCGGCGGCCTCGGCACCCACCTCACGCTCGACATGGGCGGGATGGCGCGGTTCGGTCCCGACGTCGAATGGATCGACGCGATCGATTACAGTGTCGATCCCGCGCGGGGCGAGCAGTTCCTGGCCGCGGCCCGGCTGATCTGGCCCGGGATCGATCCGGAAAAGCTCCAGCCCGGCTATGCCGGAATCCGGCCCAAGATCGGCGGCCCGGATGCGCCGGTCGCCGATTTTCGCATCGACGGCCCCGAGCGCCATGGGCTGCCGGGCCTGGTCAATCTGTTCGGAATCGAGTCACCGGGGCTTACCGCCTCGCTCGCCATCGCCGAGCTTGTTGCGGCGCGGCTGGACATCGGCACCTGACCGGCGGGCCGGTCAACTTGCGCTTCTGACGGGGTGAGCCGAGCGCGGGTTCGGGAACGCAGGACCGGCGTCGCGCATTTTTTTCCGATATGGGCGGATGACCGCACGATTTGCCTCGTGGCTATACCGCTTTGCAGCATGGGCCATTACCGCGCAGAAATAATGTAGTACATTCAAATAGTTGGGGTTGCGGGGTGTGCAATCGCGCCGTGTTGAGCTGGAAACAGGGTAGATGGAGTATCTCTTCCGATGGAATACCGCTCCTTTGCCGATCTGGCGGCGAGCATCACCCGCAACAGCTATCGCTTGCCGCATGACATCGACCTGATCGTCGGTATCCCGCGCAGCGGCATGCTCGCCGCGAACTTGCTAGCGACCCATTTGAATCTGCCGTTCGTCGATCTAGAAAGCTATCTTGCGGGTCTGCGCCCTTTTGTCGGGCGCACCGTACGCGACACCATGCGGGTCGACGGATCGGTCGCGCCGGATCGCGTTCTGGTGGTCGACGACAGCATATTGTCGGGCACATCGATGGCTGAAGTGCGCGAGCGCATCGAAGCCGAGCGCCCCGGCGCCGATATCACCTATTGCGCGGTCTATGCGGCGCAGGACGAACATCCCGAGATCGACGTCTGGCTGGAGGTCGTCCAGCATCCGCGCATCTTTCAATGGAATCTGATGCGCCACAACCGGCTCGCCGATTCCTGTTTCGATATCGATGGGGTGTTGTGCCACGACCCGGCGGATGAGGATAATGACGATGGAGAACGTTATCAGCAGTTCCTTCTGAATGCTCGTCCGCTGCTCCAGCCCGGGGTGCGCATCAAGCATCTGGTGACTAGCCGTCTCGAAAAATATCGCACCGAGACTGAAAACTGGCTGCGCGAGCATGCCGTCGACTATGAGCATCTCTGGATGCTCGACGGCGTCACCGCCGAGGAGCGGCGGCGGCTCCGGCTTCACGCCGTCCACAAGGCGAAGGTCTATTGCCGCACTAATGCCTGCCTGTTCGTCGAAAGCGACGATCGTCAGGCCGAGGAAATCTCCGAACTCAGCGGGCGGCCGGTGCTTAGCGTCGAAGGGCAGCGGATGGCCTGGCCGTCGACGCGCACGGAGGCCGCGCGTCAGCGTTTCCAGCGGGAGAAGGGGAACGGCCGCGCCGGCGGGCAGGGCCTGCGGCACAGTGTCGCGCAAATGGTGAAAGGTTCGCCGCTGGGCGCGGCTTTCGTCCAGCGCCTGCGATCCTTGAGAGTCTAGCGCCCGGCTCTGCCCAGTGGCGCCGCGGCGGAAATCGTTCGGGCGCGACGATACGGTCGGATGATGCGGTAATGCCTCGCCGCTCCCAAACATCCTGCTGGGGCGGTTCGGTCGCGATCTGGCCCGCCGATCATTTCTGAACGCGCCATTTCGAAGAGCAATCCATCAAGGCCAAGTCGGCGCTGCGGGGCTTCATGAGCGGGGCCGGCCCTTTGCTGACGATCGTCACAGCCGTGAAAACCTTCGCCGTGACGCCGCTCTCCTACGCGGCGGTCGAGCTGCCGGTGCGGGCGCTGGGCCAACGAATCGGGAGCCGGCGCGAGACTTTTGAGGAACGCGAGAGCATTCAGAGCGCCCATCCAAGAGGGCGCTGACTGGACTAAGGATATTCATGCTGCGGCGCGGCGCAATTTGGCCACCACACATCGCACCGCTTCCGCAATAGGTCGTTTGGAATATTCATCAGTCGCTCAATGGCAAATCGGTAAAACCCCCTAGTGACTGTGGAACGGTGCAATAGAACTGTTATTTTTTTGAGATTTTTATTTATTTCGGAAGGAACAAAACCGAATATGCAAGATATATTGTATTTTCCGAATATAAGCATGGTAAATCTTAATTTTATCGGGGTGTTAGAAAAGATATTGGAAAGATCGAAGTGATTGTTCCATTGCCATTGAAAAAATATGGGCCAGATTTATTTTCGATAACGCTGGAATATTGATCGTAGCCTGCTTCATCCAATCTGGATGAAAATGAACGCTACATTGAAGTGTACTGTATGTGACTTTTGCGCTTTGTTGACAGCGTCATGGCCTGACCACACTCTCCTCTGGACCTGCTTGGGCGCTTGTCGCCCAAGCCCGGTCATTGTGTGTGGAGTATGGAGGTTGGAAATGCCCAAAGCCGACTATGAAACCCCTGAGCTCACTGAAGTGGGTTCGTTCGAGGCGGTGACTCAGGGGGGTGCCGACGGCACTGTTCTGGACGCTGCATTTTCCTCTGGAACGCCCGTCTCGGATCTGACTTTTTCCTGATCCTGTCGACGTTTCGAAAAAGGCCAACTGCGGGTCATCCCGCAGTTGGCCGCCACACACCCATAGTCTGATCGGATCAGGGACCATGCCGCTCGCCATGGCGATACCAGCCTCTTCGGTCATCGTGCCGGGTCAGGACGTTGTTTCCTGCGATCTGGACGGCGACGCCGTGCTGCTCGATCTCGAGACCAGCCGCTATTTCAAACTCAATCGTGTCGGCGCGCATATCTGGGAGGCGCTGGGTGGAGGTGCATCGGTCGGCGAGGTGCGCCGTTCGGTCATGGAGAGCTTCGACGTCGATCCCGATCGGTGCGTTAGGGATGTCGACAATCTGCTCGCCGCTCTGCGCACGGCCGGACTCGTCAAGATCAACGATGTTCCGGTTGCGTAGACGCGTGGCGCTGGCCTGGCGTCATGCCGGGCTGCTTTTGCACGCCCTGTCGGCTGTCGCGGTCATCCGCCTGGGCTTGCGGCTGATCGGTTATCAGCCGCTGCTGCGCAGGATCGAGCGTGCTCGCCCGGCGCGGAAGCCCGCCGGCAACGTCCACCTCGCCATGTGGGCGATCCGCCACTCCGCCCGGCTGGTGCCCGGCGCAACCTGCCTGACCAAGGCGCTGGCGGGGCAATATTTCTGCGTCCGCGCCGGACATCCCGCCATCGTGCGAATTGGGGTGCAGCGCCGTGAGGGGCGTGTCGCGGCCCATGCTTGGCTGGTCGACGATCATGATGTCCTGATCGGCGGACAGGAAGAGGATCTGGCCGGGTTCACGCCGCTGGTCGACCTGCGGGGCGCCGCCCGATGAGCGCCTTCGCGGGGCTGTTCCGGCGCGATGGCGCGCCCGTCGCCGCACATGGTGCGGGCGCGATGGAGGCCGCGTCGCGGTCCCGTGGCCGGCTATTCTGGCATCATCGCTACGACTGGGCGGCGGGCGCATCACGGCCGCTCGCGGGGCGGGACGACGCGGCCCCCGTCGTGGTGGCCGCCGACGTTCGGCTCGACAATCGCGACGAACTGGCGGCTGCCCTTGGTTGCCCTGCCGAGACGTGCGAAGCCGGGATCATTGCCGCCGCCTATCTGCGCTGGGGCGAGGAATGTCCGGCAAAGCTCGCCGGCGATTTCGCCTTCATCGTGCATGACCGCCGGCGCGACATGCTGTTCTGCGCGCGCGATCATCTCGGCGTACGTCCCTTCTACTATCATCTCGACGATCGCCTGTTCGCCGCCGCGACCGCACCGTCGATGCTCACCGCCATTCCGGCGATCGGCGACGATCCCGATGAGGCTGGGATCGCCAGCCTGATGGCCGGCGGCTACACCGATCGCACCACCACCGTCCATCGCGGCATAGAGCGGCTGCCGCCGGGCCATGCGCTGCGCGTGACGCGGACGGCGTCGCACGTTACGCGCTTCTGGAGCCCGGCCGATGTGCCGCCGCATAGCCAGTGCGATGCACCGGAGGCGTTTCGTGCCCTGTTCCACGACGCCGTTCGCCGTCGTCTGGAACCGGATTCGGCCGGGGTGATGCTGAGCGGCGGGCTCGATTCATCGTCGGTCGCGCTCGAGGCTGCCTCGATCCGTCCGGTGCGCACCCTGTCCCTGACCCTCGACGGCACGGCCGGCTGGAACGAGCGCCCGTATATCGAGACGGTGCTCGATGCTGGCCGGTTCGACGCAGACTTCATCACGAGCGACGATCATGATCCGCTGGCCGAACTGCCCGGCCTGCTCGCCGAACAGGACGGGCCGTTCATCGCCTACAACGCTAGCCTGTCGCGGCGGCTCTACGCACGTGCGGCGCAAAGCGGCGTCGGCGTGCTGCTCGACGGGCATGGCGGTGACGAGGTCGTCTCGCACGGTCTCGGTCGGCTCAACGAGCTGGCGGCGCGTGGCGATTGGCGCAGCCTCTGGCGCGAGGGCGCGGGGATAGCCGGGATATATGGCGCTTCGCGCTGGCGGATAGTGTCGCCCTATCTCAGCCATAATCGCTATGTGCGCGCGGCGCGTTCTCGTTGGGACAGCGCGCGGGCGGTACTGGGCCATGAGCGCGGAGCATCGGCCGCCGGGCTGGTCGCCGCTGCACTGGCGCGGCGCGTCAGCCTGTCCGACCGGCTCCACAAAATGCCGGCCCGCCGCTCGGCGCGGCATAGCGAGCGCGACTTGCATGTCGAAATCCTGTCTGCGCCGCAGCAGGCCTATGGTTTCGAAGTGCTCGACCGGATGGCGGCCGCGGCCGGCGTTGCGGCTCGCTATCCTTTCTATGATCTGCGGCTGGTCGAGTTCTGTCTCTCGCTGCCGTCGCACGAGAAATTGGCAGACGGTCTGCCGCGGCGCGTCCTGCGCGAGGCGATGAAAGGCACGATGCCCGACACGGTTCGCCTCCGCCTCGACAAATATGACTTCGCCCCTGCGCTTGCCGATGCGCTGCTCCGCCGCCGGCTGGCGCTTTGCACACTCATTCGCGACAACCGGACGGGAGTGGGCAGCTATGTCGACATGGATGCCGCCCGCGCCGCGCTGGCGAAGCTTCTCGACCAGGGGCGGCGGGTGGATGGAAGCTCGCTGTTCGCGGTGTGGCGGACGGTGATGCTCGCGCTCTGGCTGGACCGGCGCGGCGCCGCGGCCGATGCTTGGGCGGAGAGGGCCGCGTGAAGATGCTCAGCCAGGAAGACGTCGGCAGGGCCGCGACGATCCAGCAGCCGCCCGCCACCGAATATTTCGCCTTCGGTCTGACGATCCGCTCGCACATCGCGCTGCCCGAGCTCTCGCCTTCGGAACTGACCGGACGTGAGCCCGATCTTACAGTCGGCCTTGCCCCTTGCGGCCGCCCGCCGCCTCCCCGCGACGCAGGCGTCGTGGTCGATCTCGATCCATCGGGCCGGCATTATCTCGCCTGGCCCGGCGTCGCCGCCTTTCGTTTCGACGGCCTGCGCCGCATCGATGTCGAGCCCTATCCCGGCGTGCCGATGTCTTTCCTGGCCTTTCCGCTGCTCGGCCCAGTGTTCGGCCTTCTGCTTCACCTGCGCGGGCTCGCGGTGCTGCATGCCAGCGCGGTCGAGATCTATGGCCAGACGGCGGCCTTCGTCGGCGACAAGCTGGCGGGCAAGTCGACCACAGCGGGAGCTTTCATCCGCGGCGGGCACCGCCTGCTGACAGACGATCTTCTTGCGATCGATCTTGTCGATCCGATTGTTCCTCGCATCCTTCCGGCCTTCGCCCAGCTCAAGCTATCCGACGAGAGCTCCACCGCCGTCCCGCTGGCCAACGCCGAGGCGTTGCCGCTCGCCTATGACGGTTTCACCAAGAGGCAGTACCGGCTCGCCGCTTCCTCCTTCTCGCATCGCCAGCTGCGCCTCGATCATGTGTTCATCCTCGACCGGGGCGGGGACATGCCGGCGATCGAACCGCTGCATGGCTTCGACGCGCTTGGAGGACTGATGCGCTTCTCTTATGTCAGCCGCTTCGGCAAGGCCTTGCTCGAGGGCCGCAACGAGGCCGACCATCTCCAGCGCTTCGCCCGCCTGAGCCGCCAGATCGCCGTGTCGCGATTGCGGATCCCGGCGGATCTTTCCCGGCTCGACGAGACCGTCCTGCTGATCGAGACCATGATCGGGGAACGCTGAGATGATCGGGCGGATTGCCGATTTCGGCCGTTTCATCGTCCGCCAGACGCGTGGACGTGCCTTGCTGGCATTGCTCTTCCTTATCCTCGGCAGCCTTACCGAGGGCGTTTCGATCCTGCTGCTGATCCCGCTGCTCCAGCTGGCGGGGCAGGGCGGCGGCGGCGTGACGACCGGTCAGCTGCCGTTGATCGGATCGCTGCTGGGGCCTGGCATGCATATAGCGCTCGTCCCGTTGCTCGGCTGCTTCCTCGGATTCGTCATCATCCAGGCGCTGTTCTCGCGCTTCCGCACCGTGCAGATGGCGGAGATGATGCAGAGCTGCGTCGATGATATCAGGCTGCGGCTGTTCGGCGCCATCGGATCGGCGCGGTGGCGGCTGATCGCCCGCACCCGCGCTTCGGACATCCAGCAGGCGCTGTCGGGTGACATCGAGCGGATACGCGCGGCGACCTTCAACCTGCTGCTGCTGTCGCAGGCGATATTGATGGTCGGGCTCTACGCCGCGCTGGCCGCGGTCATATCGCTGAAGATGACCTTGTTTGCGCTGGCGGTCGGCGGCACGGTTCTGGCCGCGCTTTATCCGGTCCGCCGCCGGGCGGCCCATTTCGGGGAAGTGCTCACCGCCTCGTTGCGCCTGCAGCAGCAGACGGTGTCCGAGTTCCTCGGCGGGATGAAACTCGCCAAGGCCTATAATGCCGAGGCCGGTTATGTGGCGCGGCTCGCCGCGATGCTGGGCGATGTCCGCCGCGAGATGATCCACTATGCCCGCGCGGCGGCCAACGGCACGCTGGCCTTTCAAGTCGCCGGGGCGGTTGCGGCGGTCGGATTCATCTATGTCGCGGTGGCTGTCCTGCATCTGCCCCTCGCGCGAATCGCCGTGCTGCTGTTCCTGTTCGTGCGGATCGGTCCGCGCTTCACGATGATCCAGGATGCCATTCAGCAGCTCCTGTCCAACCTGCCCGCCTTCGACAGCGCGCGGGCGATGACCGCGCGCTTCGAAGCCGATCGGGAAAGCGCGGACGAGGCGGACCAGAGCGCGCTGCCGCCACTGCGCCGGGAAATCCGCTTCGATGGCGTCAGCTTCCGCTATCCCGATGGCGATGGCGATATATTGCGCGAGGCGAGCTTCGCAATTCCGGCTGGCGAAATAACGGCGATCGCCGGCCCGTCGGGCAGCGGCAAGAGCACCATGGCGGACATCATCATGGGTCTGGCCGAGCCGAGCGCGGGCCGGGTGCTGATAGACGGGCGGCCGCTCGCCGCCGCCCGGTTGCGCGCCTGGCGGTCGCGGGTGGCCTATGTGCCCCAGGAGGTTTTCCTGCTCAACGACAGCATCGCGGCCAATCTCACGCTCGCTGCGCCCGGCGCTTCGGAGCAGGCGATGTGGGCGGCGCTGGAAGCGAGCGGCGCGGCGGGCTTCGTCCGGCAACTGCCGCAAGGGCTATATACGGCCGTCGCCGATCGCGGCATCCGCCTGTCTGGCGGCGAACGGCAGCGCATCGCCTTGGCACGCGCATTGCTTCGCCAGCCCGATTTGCTGCTCCTCGACGAGGCGACGAGTGCGCTCGATCCTGAGAATGAGCGGCTTATCGTCCAATCGCTCGAAGCCCTGCGCGGCACGATGACGATCGTCACCATAGCGCATCGCGCGCAGATGACCACTCTCGCGGATCAGCTGATCACCATAGAACCGCGGCAAGCGGAGGGAGAGAATGGCGATCGAAGCAGGGTTGTCGCCTTCCATCCGGCGCAGCACGCCGCGCGGTCCGCGAACAGGCCGGTGTCGCATGGCGAGTGAGAGTATCTTCGTCGGGGGTTTGCGGTCCGGCGGCGATGCCGCCGTCCCCAGCGACAGCATCAACGAGCGTCGGGACCGGTCGGCGCGACAAGCGGCCGCCGGGCAAGATATCTGGCTTTCGCCGGAGATAGTCGACCATGCGCCACAGCGTCATGCGCTTCTCCGCCTGCTGGCGGCGGCGATCGACGGTGTCGCTCGGCCGGAGCCGTGGCTCGACGAACAGCTTGATTGGGATGCACTGATCACGACGGCGGCTGCGGGCAGGTTGCTGGCCCATGTCTATCATGGCGCGATCATCTGCGGGATCGATGCGCCACGGTCGCTGCGTGAGGCGGCGCGGGGTTTCCGCGGCAGGAGCCTGCTGGTCAACAGCGTCAACCTGTCGACGATTCAGCGCGTCAGCGGCGCGCTCGACCGCGACGGTCTGGCCTTCGTGGTCATCAAGGGGCCGTTGCAGTTGCACGCGCTCTATGGCGATTATTTCGTTCGGCCGTCATCCGACATCGATCTGCTCGTGGCCCGCAAGGATTATGATCGCGCTGCGCGTGTTCTGTCGACGCTGAACTATCAGCCTGCCGATCGCTGCCGATCGCGCTGGTGGACGCATTATCTCGGCGAGCAGCATTTCATGGCGGACGACAAGACGCTGGCCACGGTGGACCTGCATCACCGCGTTCAGCAGCCCGGCTGTCCCGCGCCGCGCGAACTGCAATCCTATATCGATGAGGCGCGCCGCGTCGCTCTCGGCCATGCCGCGGTGCCGGTGCTGTCCCCGGTCCACGCCTGCTTGCTGACGGCGGTCAGCTTCGTGAAGGCCGTCTACCACCGTGAGCATTCGATGCGCTACCTGTGTGATTTCGCCATGATGTTGCGGGCGATGAATGAGACGGATTGCGCCAGCTTGCGGCGGACCGCCGAGGCGCAGGGGCTGTGCAACCAGCTGATCTTTGCGTGGCGCTGTGCGGCCGATCTTTTGCCGGTGGCTATGCCGCTCGTTCCTCCGCGGCAGGAAGCCGCTCTGTCGCGTTCGGAAATGATAGGAGAAATCGTCCTGTCGCCCGACAGCTCCGGCATCGTCTGGCCCAAGCGGCGCGAGTTGCTGTGGCATCTGTGCGATCCGCGCGGACCGTGGGGGCGGGTGGGCCCATATCTGCGGGAGGCCAGCTTCGCCGCCGCCGCTGAGTTGAGCCGCCTCCGTAACAAATAGAGGCGAATCGTTTTGACCGTATAAATATTACACCACGGAAATCATATAGAGCACGGCCTGCCACGCGTCCGGAACGAGCTGTCTTAAAAGGAAGGCCTGTTTAGACCTTCGTACAAACATAGGTGCACTCAGCAAGGTTTTGTTAACCTTGAAGGCACTGTTGGAGATCGCGAAGCAAGGAGCGATCTTCATGGCGAATTCAAGAGTTTTCATTACCACAGACTTGCAAATGATTTCGGGCGTAAATCTGATTGACGGCGATAAAGATGATGTGCAGTCGCTGATCCATTCGCTCCTCTATCAGGATAAATATGAAATCGTCGGTATCGCTTCGAGTACTTCGGCGCATCAGCCAGGAAAGAACAGTGCCGACCTTATTCATCGTGTTATCGACACTTATGCAAAGGATCGGGACGCCCTTGCCGCGCATGGCAGCGGGTTCAAGACAGCCGATCAACTTCATGCGATAACCTATCAGGGCACGAAATATCTCGCCGGCAGTTCGGGGCTGGTCGCGCCGACCGCCGCATCGGCGGCCATCATCAAGGCCGCGCGCGCCGCGGAAGACGACGGCGTGCCGCTCTATGTCACCGCGTGGGGCGGTGTGGGCGATATCGCCCGCGCACTCCACGATGCGCCGGATATCGCCGACAATATTCGCCTGCTGTCGGTCTCGGGCAAGGTGCAGGAACCCAATGCCCATGCCTATATCTCGGCGAAATTTGCCGGCAAAGGCGAACTCTGGTGGATCAACGAGGCAAGCACGCACAGGGGCGTTTATGGAACGCCCGACAGCAGGGATCCGATTTCGGATGCCTGGGCGCTAGCCAACGCCAAGGGCCACGGCGCCCTTGGCACCATGTTCTATGACAACACCCAGGACGTGCGCGGCCTGGGCGGCACCGTCGACGGGATGAAGATGGGAGACTCCCACACGATCTTCTACCTGATCGATTCTGCGAAGAACGATGATCCGACTGCGGAAAGCTGGGGCGGCGAATATCGCAAGATCGGCGACAAGCTGTGGACCGACCGTACTGACGGCGCCTTCAACTGGACGACCACGACCACCAGCACCAACGGCGCGCATACGATCTATGAGGATCGTGCGGCCTGGACCTCGGATTTCGCCAAGCGGCTCGACTGGCTGAAGGACACGGTGTCGACGACCGCGCCGATCGCACCCACGACCAGCAAGGTCGGAACCAGCGGCAATGATTCGATGCTCGGCACTTCGGCGAACGACACGCTGTCGGGCGGGGCGGGCCATGATACGCTCGACGGAGCAGGAGGCAGCGACCGCATGGCCGGCGGCACCGGCAACGACGCCTATTATCTGCGCCAGACCGGCGATGTGGTCGTCGAGAATGCCGGGGAAGGCACCGATCTGGTCCATGCCTATGTTAACACCACGCTGTCCGCCAATGTCGAGAACATGAATCTGCGCACCGCGGCGTCGATCAATGGCACCGGCAACGGGCTCGCCAACAATATCAGCGGCAACAGCGGGCGGAACGTCATCGACGGCAAAGGCAGCAACGACACGATCTACGGCGCCGAAGCCAATGATACGATCATCGGCAATACCGGCAACGACCGGCTCGCCGGCGGCACCGGCAATGACCTGTTCATTTTCCGGGCCGGGGACGGAGACGATGTGATTACCGATTTCGTGGCGGGCGGGACCGACGATCGCCTGCAGATCATGGGGTACACCCACTATGATGCGAAGACTCAGGTGGGCGCCGACACGCTTCTGACCTTCAGCGACGACAGCATCCTGCTTCGCAACGTTGACGCTCGCGACCTGACAGGTGCCGATTTCCTGTTCGCCTGAGCGAAAAAGGCGTGAAAGGGAGGGATCATGAATTTCGTTTCGGATTCGTGATTTCTCCCTTTTTTTCAATGATTAAACTCGGTTCGTCGCATTTTATCCCCAATTCCGTAGCGAAATCGTTTCGCCCTTAGTGCGCTTTAACGTTTGATAAACCAGACGAGTTCATCCAAAAACCGACCTTAACGGGTGGGCTAACATGATCTATTCTGGCGAAATCGTCGGGGATTCTTCCTCGTTTACTTATTCTATTGGTACGGTAGCGAAATATATTGTCGAGCAGCCGGGAGGCGGCATCGACAAGGTCATTGCGCAAACCAACTATGTTCTGCCGGACAATGTCGAAAACCTGGAAATCTGGGGCGCCTATGCCGGGGTCGGCAACGGCCTGGACAACCGTATCATCGGCAACGGTGAAGCCAACCAGCTGGAAGGGCGCGGCGGCAACGACATCCTGACGGGTGGCAATGGCAGCGACGTTTTCATCTTCGGTCCGGGATCGGGCCGGGACGTCATCAATGATTTCAAGGCCGGAAATGCCGACGACGCCGACACCATTCGGCTGACTGGGCTGAGCAATTTCAAGAGCTTCGATGCCGTTGTTGGCGCGATGACTCAAAACGGCTCGGACGTCGTGCTGCGTCTGTCGGCCAATGATGCGGTGACGATCAAGAATACGAGCATCGACGGCTTCACCGCCTCCAATTTCCAGCTGCCGCTCGATATGTCGGGGATGCAGCTGACCTTTTCGGACGAGTTCAACACGCTGAATCTCTGGAATGGTGACAATAGCGGCGGCGTCTGGAAGACCTGGTATGGCGGCGGAACCTACAAAAGCGGCCTCGACAACCGCACGCTGCGCGGCAATGGTGAGCTCGAAGTCTATGTCGATCCGCAGCTGAAGGGGACCGGGACGAGCCCGCTGGGCCTCAATCCCTTCTCGCTCGACAAAGGCGTGCTCACCATCACCGCCTCCAATACCTCCGCGGAAGCCGAAACCGCGCTCTGGGGCTATGACTATATGTCGGGGGCGTTGACGACGCGCGGCACCTGGGGCCAGACCTACGGCTATTTCGAGGCGCGGCTGCAGCTGCCCGACGACAAAGGCGCCTGGCCGGCTTTCTGGCTCATGCCGACCGACGGCAGCTGGCCGCCCGAGATCGACATCATGGAGGCCTATGGCAACGAGCAGGCCGTCCAGACGCTCCATACCAAGGAGACCGGCGTCCACACCCAGTCCTACACCAAGACGTTCGTCGATGGCGCGACGACGGGCATGCACACCTATGGCCTGCTGTGGACCGAGGATTCGCTGACCTGGTATATCGACGGAACGGCGGTGAAGACCGCCGAAACGCCCGACGACATGCACAAACCCTTCTACATGATCGTCAACCTGGCGGTGTCGCCGGGGACGACGGGCTCGCTGTCGTCCGAGTATAAGGTCGATTATATCCGTGCCTACAGCCTGAGCGAGGCTCCTTCGGCGGCGCCCTCCGCTCCGGCTGCTCCAGCAGCGCCAGCGGTGCCGGGGCAGGGCACGACGGGCGACGACGTGCTGGACGGCGACAGCGGGCACAATCAGATCATGGGCGGGGCGGGAGCCGACACGATCCACGGCGGCGCCGGTAACGACCATCTGTTCGGCCAGTCGCCCAATGGCGGTGCCGATGCGGCCGACCTGATCTATGGCGAGTCCGGCAGCGATTATATCCAGGGCAATGCCGGCAACGACACGCTCGACGGCGGCGACGGCTCCGACCGGATCAATGGCGGCGCGAACGACGACCTGATCCATGGGGCGGCGGGCAACGACAGCGCCAACGGCAATCTCGGCAACGACATGATCTATGGCGACAGCGGGAACGACCTGCTGCGTGGCGGACAGGGCAACGATACGCTGAACGGCGGCGACGGCAACGACACGCTGTCGGGGGATCTGGGCGTCGACCGGCTGACCGGCGGCGCGGGCGTCGATCTGTTCGTCTTCACCGGGCCGGGATCGCCGATGGCGACCCCCGATGTCGTCACCGACTTCCAGGACGGCGTCGATCATCTGTCGATCGGTTACCTGCCGGTGGCGGTATTGACGGGGGCGGCGCAGACGACGCTGGAATCAGCGGCGAGCTGGGCGCAGCATCTCTTCGACGACCATGCCGGGACCGGCGAAGCCGCAGCGATCAGGGTCGGGACCGACACCTATCTCTTCTATGCGGGCAATGGCGGCGCGACGGTCGATGCGGCCGTCAATCTCGGTGCGATCGATCCGCTGGCGATCAGCGTGGCGGACTTCCTGTAAGGATCGCCTGGGTGCCGGTGGATTATTCCACCGTCACCGATTTGGCGAGGTTGCGCGGCTGATCGACGTCGGTGCCCTTGGCCACCGCGACATGATAGGCGAGCAGCTGGACCGGGATCGCATAGACGATCGGCGCAATAAGCGGGTGGACCTTGGGCATGGTGATCGTCGCCATGCACCCTTCGCCCGCTGCCTGGATCCCGTCATAGTCGGAGATCAGCACCACCCTGCCGCCGCGCGCCTGCACCTCCTGCATGTTCGACACGGTCTTGTCGAACAGCGGGCCTGACGGCGCGATCACGATCACCGGGACATTCTCGTCGATCAGCGCGATCGGGCCGTGCTTCATCTCGCCCGCGGCATAGCCTTCGGCGTGGATATAGCTGATTTCCTTGAGTTTTAGCGCGCCTTCGAGCGCAAGCGGATAATCGGTGCCGCGGCCGAGGTAGAGCACGTCGCGCGCGCCTGCGATCGCGCCGGCCATCGCTTCGATTGCCTCGTCATAGGCGATCGCGCCGTTGATCGCGGCGGGCGCTTCGGACAGATGGCGGACGATTGCCTTTTCCTCGCCCGGCGAGAGGCGGCCCTTGGCGCGAGCCAGATTGGCGGCAAGCGCGGCGAGCACCGCGAGCTGGCAGGTGAAGGCCTTGGTCGAGGCGACGCCGATTTCCGGCCCGGCATGGGTGGGCAGCAGCAGGTCCGCCTCGCGCGCCATGGTGGAGGTGGGGACGTTGACCACCACCGCGATCTTCTGCCCTTCCGTGCGGGCATGGCGCAGCGCCGCCAGCGTGTCGGCGGTCTCGCCAGACTGGCTGATGAACAGGGCGAGCCCGCCTTCCTCCATCACCGGCGCGCGATAGCGGAACTCCGAAGCGACATCGAGGTCGACGGGCACGCGGGCGAACTGTTCGAACCAATATTTCGCGACCATGCCCGCGTAGAAGCTGGTCCCGCAGGCGACAATGGTGACGCGGCGGATCGCCGACAGGTCGAAATCGGGGACGGGGAGGGAGACCTGGTCCTCGAGGCGGCGAACATAGGATTTCAGCGTCTGCGCCACGACGATCGGCTGTTCGTAGATTTCCTTAAGCATGAAGTGGCGGTGGTTGCCCTTGTCGACCGACAGGTTCGACACGCCCGAATTGACCACGGCGCGCTCGACCGGTAGGTCGTCGCGGTCGTAGATCTGGGTCTTCTCGCGGGTGATGACGACCCAGTCACCTTCCTCCAGATAGGCGATCTGCTGGGTCAGCGGGGCGAGCGCGAGCGCATCCGAGCCGAGATAGCTTTCGCCATTCGCGCCATAGCCGACGACCAGCGGCGATCCTAGGCGCGCGCCGATCAGCATGTCGGGGTTCTGCCGGAACAGGATGGCCAGTGCGAAGGCGCCGTGCAGGCGCTTGAGGTTGGTCCGCACCGCCTCGACCGGGTCCATGCCGCCTTCGACATCGGCGGAGATCAGATGGGCGACGACTTCGGTGTCCGTCTGGCTCTCGAATGTGCGCCCCTTGGCGATCAGTTCGTCGCGCAGCGGTTTGAAATTCTCGATGATGCCGTTGTGTACCAGCGCGACCTCGCCGGTCGCGTGCGGATGGGCGTTGTCCTGGGTCGGCGCGCCATGGGTCGCCCAGCGGGTGTGTGCGATGCCGATGACGCCGGGCAGCGGCTCGGCGGCCAGCTTCTTCGCCAGATTGTCGAGCTTGCCTTCGGCGCGGCGGCGATCGAGCCTGCTATCGTGGATCGTGCAGATGCCCGCCGAATCATAGCCGCGATATTCGAGCCGACGCAGCCCTTCGAGCAGTCGGCCCGCCACGTCTTCCTTGCCCAAAATGCCGATAATGCCACACATCGACCAACGCCCCACCAAACCGGATCACAATGCGCTCAAAGCATTATTCGGCGCGGCTTACAATCGGGCAGAAAGAGCAGACGCGATCGCTTATTTTTTCGCGGCCTTCTTCGCCTGCATCGCGTTCCGGAAACGCATGGCCCAGCCGGCGCGCGCCTCCTGCTTGCCCCGCGCCACGGCCATGGCGTCGGCCTCCACGTCGCGGGTGATCACCGAGCCGGCGGCGACGATCGCGCCGTCGCCGATCGCCACGGGCGCCACGAGCGCGCTGTTCGAACCGATGAACGTCCCTTCGCCGATCGTGGTGCGGTATTTCAGGAAGCCGTCATAGTTGCAGGTGATCGTGCCGGCGCCGATATTCGCCTTGGCGCCCACGGTGGCGTCGCCGACATAGGCGAGGTGATTGGCCTTGGCGCCCTTGCCGAACAGGCTGTTCTTCACCTCGACGAAATTGCCGACCTTCGCGCCTTCGCCGATGTCCGCGCCCGGCCGCAGCCGCGCATAGGGGCCGATCTCCGCCCCCGCACGCACGGTCGCGCCCTCGATATGGCTGAAGCCGTGGATCGTCACGCCGTCCTCGATCACGGTCTTCGGGCCGAAGAAGACATCGGGCTCGATCACGACGTCGCGGCCGACCACCGTATCATGCGAGAACCACACCGTTTCCGGGGCGATCAGCGTCGCGCCGTCGGCCATCGCGGCGCGGCGTCGCCGCTGCTGCCATTCGGCCTCGACTCCGGCGAGTTCGGCGCGGCTGTTGACGCCCGCGACTTCCCACGCCTCGGCCTCGATCACGATCGAGCGCTTGCCCTCGGCATGCGCGATCCGGACGATGTCGGGTAGATAATATTCGCCCGCGGCATTGTCGTTGCCGACGAGGGCGAGCAGCCGCCACAGCTGATCGCTGCGTACGGCCATCAACCCCGAATTGCACAGGTCGATCGCGCGCTGCTCGGACGTCGCGTCCTTATATTCGATCATGTCGTCGATCGTGCCGTCGCCGCGCGCGAGGATGCGGCCATAGGCGAGCGGATCGGCGGGACGGAAGCCGAGCACGACTGCGACGGGAGCATCGTCGCTATTCAGCCGGTCGAGCATGCGGCGCATCGTGGCGGCGGGAACCAGCGGCACATCGCCATAGAGGATCAGGACATCGCCTTCGAAACCGCGGAGGGCGGCCTCGCCCTGCTGCACGGCATGGGCGGTACCCAGCTGGGGCTCCTGGGTCGCGACATCGACGCCCAGCGGGGCGACGAACGCCTCGACCTGCTCGCGCCCAGCGCCCGTCACGACCAGCTTGCGCGCGGCGCCGAGCACATCGACCGCCGCGATCAGATGGCCGAGCATCGGCCGGCCCGCAATCGCGTGGAGAACCTTGTGAAGATCGGATTTCATGCGCGTCCCCTTGCCGGCGGCAAGGATGAGCGCGGCGAAGGGGCGGCTTATCATGCGGCATCATTTGCCACGAAGCGCTTGCCTTTTCCATATGGGCGGGGTGAAGGATCGGCCATGACAGCCGATTTCCCCTTCGATGTCGTCGCCTTCGATCTCGACGGCACGCTCGCCGATACCGCGCCCGATCTCACCGCCGCGCTCAATCATGCGCTTGGCGAGCTTGGCCGCCTGCCGGTCCCGGCGGAGGATGTCCGCCACATGGTCGGCCATGGCGCGCGTGCACTGCTCCAGAAGGGGCTAGCGGCGACCGGGGAAATGACAGAAGCGCTCGTCGAGCAGGGCTTTCCGATCTTCATCGACTATTATCTTGCCCATATCGCCGACAACACGACGATTTTTCCGGGCCTGAACGCGGCGCTCGACCAGCTCGCCGCGCGCGGGGTAAAGCTGGCGGTATGCACCAACAAAGCCGAAGGACTGGCGCGGCGCTGCATCGACGAGCTGGGCTGGGCCGACCGCTTCGACGCGCTCGTGGGCGGCGACACGCTCCCCGTCCGCAAGCCCGACCCCGCGCCGCTGTTCGAGGCGATCGCGCAAGCCGGCGGGGGCAGGGCGGCCTATGTCGGGGATTCGATCACCGATACCGACACCGGCCGCAACGCCAATATCCCGACCGTCGCGGTGAGCTTCGGTTTTTCCGATCGCCCCGTCGAGCAGCTCGATGCGATGGCGCTGATCGATCATTTCGACGAACTGATCCCCACGCTCGAACGGCTGGGGCAGGCCGAAAGCTGGCTCCGCTGCAATATCTGTGGATCGACGAAGTTCGTCGCGCGGCAGCAGCGCGGCCATGTCCAGTGCGCGGGATGCGGTTCGAACGAGCGGGCCCGGTTGCTCTGGCTGATGCTCGAAACCCATGGCCTGTTGCGTCCCGGCCTGCGCGTCCTCCACCTCGCGCCGGAGCGAGCGCTGGCGGAACGGCTGCACGCGACCTACGGGGACGGCTATGAGCCGGTCGATTTCGATCCGGCGGGCTATCCTCATGTTCCCGGCATCCGGAAGATCGACCTGATCGAGGATGCCGCGAAGCTGCCCTCAAACCTTTATGACGTGATCATTCATTCGCATGTTATGGAGCATATTTCCTGTAATATCACAGCGATACTCTATCATCTTCACAGATCGTTGAAGTCTGATGGCAAGCAGGTCTGCTGCGTTCCTATCACCCGGGACGGCTATTATGCCGAGGAACTCGGGCCGATCAGCGCGGAGGACGCCACGGCGCGTTTCGGCCAGGAGGACCATGTCCGCAGCTTCGGGCGGCACGATATCCAGCGGACCCTCGGCATGATTTTCCGGCTGCCGGAGAATTACGATCTCCTGCGCGATTTTGATGAGGCGACGCTGATCGAGTGCAATATTCCGCGGGTGAACTGGCGTGGCTGGTCGCCCAATTCGGTGTTGGTGCTCGGCAAGGACGACCTGCTGCTCAGGCCCTAGCGTCGAACCAAAGCCGCACCGCCTTCATGGGCCGCAGGGTCAGGCGGCTGACCGGTTCTGGCCTGGCGATGTCGGGATAGCGCAGCCGGAAGGCGCGGACGATGGTGGCGAGGATCAGCATCCCTTCCTGCTGGGCGAAACCGGCGCCGATGCAGATGCGCGGGCCCTTTCCGAAGGGTAGATAGGCGTGGCGGCACGCCTGCACCTCTTCGGGATCGTCGAAGCGCTCCGGCGCGAAGGCGTGGGGACATTTCCAGTTGTTGCGGTTGCGCTGGATCAGCCAGGGCGAAATCACGATCATCGCGCCTTTCGGCAGCAGCTTGTCGCGCAGGCGGGTCGGCGCGGTCGCCTCCCGCACGAGGAAGCTCACCGGCGGATAGAGGCGCAGCGTTTCGCGGAACAGGTTGCGGACCCCGTTCATACCGCGCAGATGCTCGAAAGCGATCGGCGCGCCCTCGGTCTCGTTCGCGATCTCGGCAGCAAGCGCATCCTGCAGGTGCGGGCATTCGGACAGAAGATAGAGCGACCAGGTCATCGCCGAAGCGGCGGTCTCGTGGCCCGCGAGGAAAATCGTGGAGACCTGCTCCATGATCTTCTCATAGGTGAAGGCCTCGTCCGTCTCCGGATGGCGGGCTTCGAGCAATGACTGGAGAATATCCGCCTGCGCCGTGCCGCCGCCGCCGTGCCAGGCGTCGTAACGCGCCCGGACGATCGGGCCGAAGACGCCGTGGATGTCGGCCGCTGCGCGCCGCGCCCGCTTGCGATAGCCGAAAAGCGGCAGGCCGTAGAGCGTCAGCATCGCCCCCGGCTGGATATTTTTCTGATAGCGGTGAAATGCGTGGTAAATCTGGTCTGCACTCGCCTGGTCGAGCTTCACCGAGAAGATCGTCCGATAGATGATGTCGGCGGCGACATGGGTCATCAGCGGATCGACCTCGATCGGGTTCGACCGGTCGAGGGTAGCGATATGCGCGAGCAGGTCGTCCACCGCCGCCTGCATCGCCGGAAAGACGCGCTTGAGGTTGGTATGCGCGAAGGCCGGATTGACCATCGCGCGCTGGTCTTCCCAATCCTTGCCGTTCGCCGAGAAGACGCTGTTGCCGATAAGCGGATCGAGCAGCTCGTTGAGGAATTCATGCTTAGGGAAGACCTTCTCGCGGTCGTCGAGCACCTGGTCGACGACATTCAGGTCGTTGGCGATGTAGAAGTCGAGCCGGGGCAGGCGGATTTCGCCCATCTGCATCGTGTAGCTGCGGTCGAACAGCGTATGGATCCAGCTGTTCCAGCCGGTCAGGAAGCGCTTGAACAGTGATGCCTTGCTCTTGTGCGGAACCGGGTAGGGGGGCGTGAACAGGCCGTCAGACATGGTTTTCCGCCTTGAAGGCATCGATCGATGCTTCGAGTGGCCGCGGACCCGCGCTGATCGCGATATAATCGAGCGGTGATATGCGGTCGAAGGTCCGCAGATAGTCGAAATGGGTCTCATATTTGTTGCGGCGGCGCGCCTCGTAGGTCGCCGGGTCGCAATATTTGAACCATCGCGGGCTGGTCTGGAACAACCGCGCCTTTCGCGGCTGCGCGCAGCTAATGCAGGGATCGATGCCGGCGATGCATGCGCCGTCGGTGATCGAGCCGATGTCGAGCCACCGAAAGTCGCCCTGTCCGACGCTTTCGAGCAGAGCGTGGAAGCGCTTGCTGTCCTTGCGGTTGCCGATCAGTGCGATGCACGATCCCAGGGTGACGAGGCTGAATCTGTCCGGCAGCCGGTTGCCGCAGCGTTCGAGCAGCCGCGCGACGATCGGCACCGCCATGATCGATCCGTTGCTGTGGGTGACGAATAATATCTCGTCCCAATCCTCGTCGAAGGCGGCCTGAATCTGATCGGCGAAGGCGGCCATGCGGTCATCGACATCGGCGGGCAGGCGATCCTTGGCCAGCGTGTCGTTGAAGATGATGAAGCGCAGTAGCCAGAACCCCTGGATCTTCCTCACCACGAACATCGCAACCGCTGCGCCTATCAGCGCGGCGGCGGCGAGCCCCCAGCGCCAGCCCAGCAGGGCCCCCAGCGGGAGGGTCAAGATGATGCCGAACAGGATCGGCAATAAAATCGTTGATATTCCAGGATAATAGAAGGCGAACCTAACGCCGAAAGGGAAGTTTTTAACGATAGGCCAGTCGAGCAGGCGGGTGAAATTCCAATAGGCCGTCAACGATCGCTTCAGCAGGGCAAGCGGATTCTTCGCCCAATGGGTTCGAACCACGTCGTCCCAGCCGAGAAAGACATAGTCGGTTTCGACGCCCGCCTGGCGGTCCTCGACCGACCAGGCGGTCGAATGCGGCGGGAGCCGGCGGCGCTTGCTGATCTCGAGGGGGCGTCCGGCCGTCCGGCCATAGGCGTCGGCCTGCTCCGCGAACAGCTGATGATAGAAACGTGCGCCCCTCGGGTCGAAACCGCTCAGATAGAAGATTTTGCGCTTGAACGCCGGCATCGCCGCTGCTTACTCGCCCCATGGCTGACAAAGAGCGTCGCTACTGCATCTTCATGGACGGCTCCAAGCATAATCGGAACGCCGGCTGCCGCGCACACGACAATGCCTATGGCATATATGGCGGCGGGACCGAGCGCGACCGCCGCCAGGCCGATCTCGCCTTGTACCGCCACATGCGCGCCAACCGCGACTGGCTGGCCCCCGTGGTGCTGTTCTTCGTGACATTCTACGGCTGGTTCTTCTTCAACTATCATGGCCGCCCCTGGCGCGGACAACTCATCCGGAAAATTTTTCCTGGCTATTGAGGTCCGGCATCCGGCGGCAACCTCCACTTCGACGGGGCGTTCTCCCTTCAAACCCTTGAAAGGAGAGCCTTCATGCAGATTTCCCATGATGCCCTTGTCCTGGTGGCTGACGGCCGCAAGTCGCTGTTCCTGCGCAATGAAGGAGATGCCGAGTTTCTCAATCTCGTGGTCGAGGACCAGCGCGCCCAGGCGGACCTCGCCGACCGCGACCTGAAGAGCGACGCGCCGGGCCGGGCGATGAGCCAGGTCGGTGGCCGCCAAAGTACGATGGAAGAACCCGACTATCACCAGATCGAAGAGGATCGCTTCGCGGCGGAAACGGCGGCGATGTTGTCCAGGCGCGCCCAGGCTAAAGACTATGAGCAGCTGATCATTGTTGCTCCGCCGCGCACACTGGGCGAACTGCGCCGCCATTATGACAAGGCAATCGAAGGCAGGATCGTCGCGGAGGTCGACAAGGATCTGGTCAATCATCCGATCGAGCGGGTCGAGGCGGCGCTGAAGGCGCTCTGATCCGGGCGATTGATCGTCCGTCCCCCGGCGGATAGTCTCCGTCTATGGGGATGGGCGCGGATATCATCGCGGTCTACCGGCGTGCGGGCGATTTTGCCCGCGCGGTGCTGCTGATCGTTGCCTTACCGATAGCGGTGGAAATGGCGCGTCATGCGCTGATGTCACCCGGATCGAACCCGCGCGCCATCGTGCTGGCGTTCACCCTGCTCAGCACCGCCACCATGCTTTTCGTGCTGGTGACGGCGCTTCGCTGGTGGCGCTTTGAGGGCGACTGGGCACGGATCCGGATGCTGCGGTGGCGCGTGCTGTGGGGCATCGTGGCGATGATGGCGATCCAGCTGGCCGACGAGATGCTATTTACCGCGGCGGGGCATATGCTAGCCAATCTTGCCGGACATGACCGTGCGGCGTTCGTCTGGGGCGCTCAGCTGATGTGGCTTTTGGTCTCGGTGCCCCTGTTCCCTTGGTATGTGGCGATGATGAGCGACGACCCCCTTACGCTGGCGGAGGCGATCCGGCGCATGCGGCCGTGCTGGCTATATGGTTTCGGCGTCATTCTGGGCGCATTGGCACCCGTTCTCGCGCTCGCCGGGCTGGTGCGCGGGCTACATCCCGTCGTCGGTGACATTGCCGAACAGGTCGGCATAGCCCTCGCCAACGGCATCATGATCGCCGCGACGATGCTGGTCACCGATGCCGCTTATTTCGGCGTCTACCGGATAGCGCGGGCGGAGGACGATGCCTCCGCCGCGCGATAGGGATCAGTCTTCGCTCGCAGTACCGGCTTCGCCGCCATCGGCCAGATCATCGCCGATCGCTGCGTCGTCAGGGGGCGCGATCTCGGCCTCGCCGTCGCTCAGGTCGGCGTCGGCCTCTTCTTCGCTCTCTTCGATCCGCGCCGCGCCGACGACATGCTCGTCCTCAGCAACGTGGAACAGCCGGACGCCTGCCGAATTGCGGCCGATGACGCGGGTGTCGCCGACCGACAGGCGGATCAGCTTGGCCTGGTCGGTCACCAGGATGAGCTGTTCGCCATTGTGCGCCGGGAAGCTCGCGACCACCGGGCCGTTCCGCTCCAGATTGTCGATGTTGCCGATGCCTTGGCCGCCACGGCCGGTCTTGCGATATTCATAGGCCGAGCTGCGCTTGCCATAGCCGTTGGCGCAGACCGTGAGGATGAACTCCTCGGCGTTCTGGAACTCGGCCATACGCTCGGGCGACAGGGTCGGCTCGGTCTCGTTTTCCTTCCAGGGCGCAGCGCGCAGATAGGCGTCGCGCTCCTCGGTGGTGGCTTCGAAGCCCTTGAGGATCGACAGCGAGATAACCTCGTCGCCGCCCTTGAGCAGGATGCCGCGCACGCCGGTCGAGGTGCGGCTCTGGAATTCGCGGATATCGGTCGCGGCGAAACGGATCGCCTTGCCGCCGCGCGTCGCGAGCAGGACATCGTCCTCCTCGGTCAGCAGCGCGACGCCGATCAGGCGATCGGTCGCATCCTCGTCGAAGCGCATCGCGAATTTGCCATTGGTCGGCACGTTCGCAAAGGCGTCCATCGAGTTGCGGCGGACATTGCCATGCGCGGTCGCGAAGACGACGTGGAGCGCGCCCCAGCTCTCTTCGTCCTCGGGCAGCGGCAGCACCGTGGTGATCTTCTCGCCATCGGCCAGCGGCAGCAGGTTGATCATCGGCCGGCCGCGCGCCTGCGGCGCGCCTTCGGGCAGGCGCCACACCTTCTTGCGATAGACCTTGCCGTGATTCGAGAAGAACAGCACCGGCGTGTGCGTCGACGTGACGAACAGTTCGGTGACGGCGTCCTCGTCCTTGGTCGCCATGCCTGAGCGGCCCTTGCCGCCACGCCGCTGCGCACGGAAGGCTTCGAGCGGGGTGCGCTTGATGTAGCCGCCATGGGTGACGGTGACGACCATGTCCTCGCGCTCGATCAGGTCCTCGTCGTCGATATCGTCCCCGGCGGGGGCGATCTCGGTGCGGCGGGGCGTCGCAAACTCGGCGAGAATCGCGTCGAATTCCTCGACCATCACCTCATAGAGACGGACGCGGTTGCCGAGGATTTCGAGCAGCTCCGAGATCGACTCGGCAAGCTTGGCGAGTTCGTCGCCGATCTCGTCGCGGCCCAGCGCGGTGAGGCGGTGCAGGCGCAGGTCGAGGATCGCGCGAACCTGTGCATCGGTCAGCTGATAGGTCGGTGAATCGTCGATATGATCGACCGCTTCGACGAGCTTGATGTAGCTCTCGATCTCGCCGCGCGGCCATTCGCGCGCCATCAGAGCGGCACGCGCCTCGGCCGGGCTCGACGAACCCCGGATGATCCGGACGACCTCATCGAGGTTGGTGACGGCGATGACGAGGCCGAGCAAGATATGGGCCCGGTCGCGCGCCTTGAGCAGCTCGAACTTCGAGCGGCGGGTGATCACTTCCTCGCGGAACTTGACGAAGGCTTCGACGATGTCGCGCAGCGTCAGCGTTTCGGGGCGGCCGCCGCGGATCGCGAGCATGTTCGCCGGGAAGCTGGTCTGCGCCGGGGTGAAGCGCCACAGCTGGTTGAGCACGACATCCGGAGTGGCGTCGCGCTTCAGTTCGATGACGACGCGGACGCCTTCACGGCTCGATTCATCGCGAATGTCGGAGACGCCCTCGATCCGCTTGTCCTTGGCGGCCTCGGCGATCTTCTCGACGAGGTTGTTCTTGCCGACCTGATAGGGGATAGCGGTCAACACGATCTGACGCTTGTCGCCGCGGCCTTCCTCGACCTGATGGCGCGAGCGCATGATGATCGAACCGCGCCCGGTATGATAGGCCTGACGGGCACCGCTCTGGCCCAGGATCAGCGCGCCGGTCGGGAAATCGGGGCCGGGCACGATCTCGATCAATTCGTCAATCGTGATCGCGGGATTGGTGACATAGGCTTTGCAGGCCGCGATTACTTCACCCAGATTGTGCGGCGGAATGTTGGTCGCCATGCCGACGGCAATGCCGCCTGCGCCGTTGACCAGAATGTTCGGGAAGCGCGCCGGCAGCACCTGCGGCTCTTCGCGCGAACTGTCATAGTTCGGTGCGAAGTCGACGGTATCCTTGTCGAGATCCTCAAGCAGCGTCATCGCGACCTTGGCGAGCCGCGCCTCGGTGTAGCGCATCGACGCGGGCGGATCGGGATCCATCGAGCCAAAATTGCCCTGACCATCGATCAGCGGAACCCGCATCGCCCAATCCTGCGCCAGACGCGCGAGCGCGTCGTAGATTGAGCTGTCACTGTGCGGGTGATAATTGCCCATCACGTCGCCGACGATCTTCGCCGATTTGCGATAAGGCCGGCCCGGTACGAAGCCGCCCTCCTGACAGGCATATAGGATTCGGCGGTGCACCGGCTTCAACCCGTCGCGCACGTCGGGCAGCGCGCGCGAGACGATCACCGACATGGCATAGTCGAGATAACTCGACTTCATCTCGTCGATGATCGAGATGGGGGAAATGTCGCTGTTTTCGATGGGCGGCGGTGCGCTGGCCAAAGTCTGTCAGTCCGTTGTTAAAGCTGTCTCAGCCCCGGAAACAGGGCGTGGGAAAGCTCCTAACGAAGGACGGCGGCGAAGGCTAGTACAATGCAGTCTCCACTACGTCACACAGCGCGGAGAGCCCGATTCAGGTGCTCAGCATGCCACTGAGCAGGACGATAGCGAAAGCGATGATGACCAGCGCCAGCCCCCATACGAGCACATAGCGGGTGACGTGCGGTGTCGCGCCGGACCGCGCTTCCTCGGTGGAGAGTTCGACGCCGTTACCCTTGTCCTCGTCGGTCGGATGGACGTGGCTGTTCATGATCCTGGCTCCCGTAAATCTTGTCTTATCAACGGGCCGGACCGGGGGATGTTCCTGAAACGGGCTAGGCTGTCTCAGCGACCCGCTTGCGCACGAAGCGCCAGATGGCGTCGTCCGAACCATCGGCCACGAAGCGATAGCCGTCGCTGTCGAAGCCCTTCAATCCCTCGGGATCGGTGATCCGGTGTTCGCACATCCAGCGCGCCATCATGCCGCGCGCACGCTTTGCGCCGAAGCTGTTGAAGGTCAGCCCCTTAGGCCCGTCCTCGCGGAAATCGATCGTTACGATCCGCACGCCCTTCGGCGGCGATTGTTCGACCGCGTACCAATATTCCTTGCTGGCGCAGTTGATGATGACGTCGGACCCTTCGGCGATCAGGTCGGCGGCGATCGCATCGGAAATCTTGCTGTCCCACAGCTGATAGAGGTTTTTCTTGCGGCCAGGGGCCCAGCGCGTCCCCATTTCCAGCCGGTAGGGGCGGATCAGGTCGAGCGGGCGGAGCAACCCGTAGAGACCCGACAGGATGCGGACATGGTCCTGTGCGAAGCCGATAGCGGGCTCGTCGAGGCTTTTCGCCTCGAAGCCGACATAGACATCGCCCGAGAAGGCATAGAGTGCGGGACGTTCCTCCTGATCGGCGAAGCCGGCATAGCGTTCGGCATTGAGCCCGGAGAGCTTGTCGGAAATGCTCATCAGCTTCGACAGCTTCTTCGGCCCCAGCTTTGCCGCAGCTTGCGCGGTGCTCAGCGCCTCGTCGGCGAAGCGCGGTCGGCTGGCCGTCACGTCGGGGAGAGGGCTGGTATAATCGAGGCTTTTGGCGGGCGAGAGCAGCAGGATCATGTCTCCGCCCTAATCGGGGCCGCGGGCCGGATCAACAGCCTCCGGTTCAATTGCCATTCAGCGAGTTGTGCCTACACCGCGACGAGTTAAGCCGGATCGTTTCGCCCATGCTTGTGCACGGGCAAGGGAGCGATTAGTCAACCGGCGTGTTTTAAGGGCGGCCGCCCCTTTCGGCCGCCGTCTAGGAGGCCTGAAGCATGAACCTTACGTCCCGTTATGCGCTCGTCGCGGCGCTTGGCTTCGCCATCGCCGCGGTGGGACCGGGCGCCCCCGCATCCGCCAAGAAAAAGGAGGAGGCGGCGCAGAGCGCCCTCAAGCTCGGCGATGCGATCCGCAAGCCCCTTAGCGAAGCGCAGAATGCCTTGGCTAAAAAGGACGTGCCGGCGGCCGAGGCTGCTCTCGCAACCGCTCGCGGCATAGCGCAAACCCCCGACGAGAAATTCTATGTTGCGCAGTTGGGGCTCAATGCGGCCCAGGCCTCCGGCGATCAGGCCAAGCTCGCAGCGTCGCTGGACGAGTTGATCACTGCCGGCGAGGCGGCGCAGCGTCTGACCCAGACCGATCGTCAGAAATATTATTGGTATCAGGGGCAGTTCGCCTATCAGGCGAAAAATTACGCCAAGGCCGAGGCTGCGATGAACGCCGCCATCGCCGCCGGCACGCCCGAGCAGGACGCCTATGCGATCCTCGCCGATTCGCAGAGCAAGGCTGGGAAGTCTGCCGAAGCGGTCGCCACGCTTCAGAAGGTGATCGACGCGAAGGCCGCCGCGGGCCAGCCGGTGCCGTCCGAATGGTATGGCCGCGGCGCCGACATCGCGTCGCGCGGCAAGCTCAATAACGAGTTCCTGAAGATCAGCCAGTCGTGGCTGGCGGCCTATCCGGTCAAGCAGAACTGGCATGATTCGCTGTTCATCTATCGTCAGAACGCCGGGCTTGCCGGTGATACCGAACTCGATCTGCTGCGTCTGGCGCGCGCGATAGGCGTGCTTCCGCTGTCGGCGGGCTCGAATTACACCGACTATGCGCTGGCGGTCTATCTCCGCTATCCGTCCGAAGCGGTCGACGTGCTGAACGAGGGCGTTGCCGCAGGCAAGCTCAACCCGGCGACCAGCCAGAACACCCGTGAAGTGCTGGCGCTGTCCAAGCCAAAGGTTGCCGGCGACAAGGCATCGATCCCGGCGGCGGTAACCGCCGCAAACGGAGCCAAGGCGACCTACAAGTCGGTCCTGACCACGGGCGACCTCGTTTATGGCTTCAAGGACTACGCCAAGGCGGCGGAGATGTACAAGCTGGCGCTGACCAAGCCCGGCGCCGACCTCGGCCAGGGCAATTTCCGCCTCGGTCTCGCGCTGGCGCAGGCCGGTGACAAGGAAGGGGCCAAGGCCGCCTTCAACGCGGTTACCTCCGGTCCCTATGCGGCGCTCGCGGGCTATGGCAAGGTTTGGGTAGATCACCCTACCACGTCGTAAGGTGCCAGTTCGGCCGGGCGGCGATACCGTCCGGCCGTCGCCACCTGCCGTCAGATCCCGTCGACCGGCACGCCCGCTATATCTTTCGAGGTGCGGATCGTCAGTGACGTCTTGACGCTGGCGACGTTGGGGGCGGTGGTCAGCTGTGATGTCAGGAACTGTTGAAAAGCCTGAAGATCGTGCGCGACGATCTTCAGGATGAAGTCGATCTCGCCATTCAGCATGTGGCACTCGCGCACCTCGGGGAGCGCGGCGACGTGCGATTCGAAATGCCGAAGGTCTTCCTCGGCCTGGCTGCGCAGCGACACCAGCGCAAACACCGTGATGCCATAGCCGAGCGCCGCAGCGTTGAGCCGCGCATGATAGCTCTCGATCACCCCTGCTTCCTCGAGCGCACGAACCCGGCGCAGGCAGGGCGGGGCGGTAAGGCCGGCTTTTCGCGCCAGATCCACATTGGTCATCCGCCCGTCCTCCTGCAATTCGTGCAGGATGGTGCGATCGATTTGATCAAGCGACGGAGCCGTCATGGAGCAACCTTTCAAAAACTGGGGCTAGCGTTAGAATAAAGTTACGGGGAAGTGCAATTAAAATAGCACGCGCTCCCGCCATCAAACGCCCTTTCCGCACGGTCCATTGCGATTTACACTCATGCCATCGGGGTACGGTCCGGGCGCAGCCTGGGGCCGAGTGGAGTCGGGCCTTTGCGTTTCGATGATATGTTGGCCACGTTGCTCGCGCAGCCCGCGTCGACGCCGGAGGCGCGAGCGATCTTGTGGCGCCAGGTGGTCGATGTGCTGGCGCAGGGCCGGGGTCATCATGTCGATGATCCGCTGGTCGATGCGCCGCGCGCGATGGACGCCTATAATTTCCTGCGCGCTGTGCGCCCGGAAATCCCGGTCGAGTTGCGTCTGGCCGCCGGCCGTGGCCTGGCCGGGCGCCGGGTGCCGCCCGATCTCGTCCTGCTGTTCGCCGAGGATCTGCCGCATATCGCCGCGCCGATGCTGGGTCACGTCCTGCTGTCCAGCCGTCAATGGCTGGATCTCCTGCCGCGCCTGAACCCCAGCGCGCGCAATCTGCTGCGCAACCGTCGTGATCTCGGCGGCGAGGTGGAGCAGGCGCTCGAAGGCTTCGGCGCGAGCGACTTCCTGATCAAGGGGCCGGCGCCCACGCCTGAGGCCCCGCTGGCGCCGCTGGCCGCACCGATCGAGGAACTGGTCGCGACGGCAAAGGTCGAGAATGCTCCCCCCGCGCCGCCGCCATCCGTTCCCGCCGCCGACGTGGAGCCGCCGGTCGCCGGAGCGGTTTTCGCGGTTGCGGAGGACGAATCGGCGGACGACGCGTCGACGCTTCACAGTGAGAGCCAGATCCGCGACCTCCTGTCCCGGATCGAGACATTCCGGACCCGCTATCCGCAGCTGGGCACCCAGCCCGGCGGTGCGGAGGTGCTGCCGGGCTATGGCGATAGCCATGATGCGACGGCGCCGATTGAGAGTTTCCGGTTCGAGACCGGGGTCGACGGGGTGATTTGCTGGGTGCAGGGCGCGCCGCGCGGCCCGCTGATCGGCGAGACGATTGCCGTGGCCGCGCGCCAGACCGATCATGGCGTCGATGGCCATGCTGCTGGCGCCTATCGCAGCCGCACACCGTTTCGCGATGCCCGGCTGACCATCGCGGGGGAAGGGCCGGCGTCGGGCGAGTGGCGGATCTCGGCGGTGCCCTTCTTCGATCAGAAGGATGGGCGGTTCAGTGGCTATCGTGGCACCGCCCGCCGGCCGCGCGCCGACGAGAGCGCGAATCCGCTAGCCGGGGACCGCCGCCGCGACGCCAGTTCCGGCCGCAATGATTCGCTGCGCCAACTCGCCCATGAACTGCGCACGCCGCTCAACGCGATCATCGGCTTTTCGGAGATGATCGACGGGCAGATGCGGGGGCCCGCGTCGGCCGCCTATCGCAACCGCGCCCAGGACATCCTCGAACAGAGCAAGAAGCTTCTCAGCGCGGTAGAGGATCTCGACCTCGTCGCATCCGCGCGCGCCGCCGAGACGATGCCGGCGCCGGCCGCGGTCGACGCCGCCGAGATCCTCACCCGGCTCCACGCCAATTTCGAGACGGTCGCCAAGGAACGCGCGTCGGGCCTCGCCTTTCGCATCGATTCGACTCTCCCGCCGGTCGCGGTCGATGCGCCGACGGTGGAACGAATGCTCTCGCGGCTGCTGGCGGCGACGATCGCGATGGCCGAGGAGGGGGAGAGGATCAGCGTTGACCTGCAGCGCGATCCGCGCCGGTCGACCCATCTGCTGCTGACGATCATGCGTCCGCGCGCGCTAATCGGCCGGGACGAGAAAATGCTGCTCGATCCGGGCTATAATCCCGACGGCAACTGGCCCGACGCCCCGGTGCTCGGGCTAGGGTTTGCCTTGCGACTCGTCCGTAATCTCGCCATCGCCAGCGGCGGGATGCTCGAAATCGATGCCACCCGCTTTCATCTCAGCTTGCCGCTGCGCAATCGCCCCGGGCGCGCCGAACAGGATGTGATCTAGATCAGCTTTTTGCCAAATCTATTTTGCAGTGCAGCGAGGCTCCTGCCCAAGCTGCGGCTAAGCGTTGGTTTTCAGCGGTTTTGATGCTCGAACTGTGCGCAAGGAAACAGATGGAAATCCTGCGCCGCAATAACATGGCGGTAAGGCAGGACCCTTCCATGACCATGTTGGACCGAAGCTATTATCTTCTCCGCGCCGAAGCCGAACTGGCCATCGCGCGCGCCGCGACCCATCCCGCCGCAATGCGGGCCCATTATCACCTCGCCGGATACTATCTCGACAAGGCGCATGGCATGGGACGCGGCGATACCGTGGCCCCGGCGCCTGCGGTGTTCAGCCCCGCCTGATCCGGTGTCGCCGACGCCCCTTTGAAAACGCTGGTGGGCCCGGCAGGACTTGAACCCGCAACCTAGCCGTTATGAGCGGCCAGCTCTAACCAATTGAGCTACAGGCCCCTACCAGCGCCGGTGCGATAGCCGAGGCCCCGCCGTGCGGCAAGACGCCGACGATCGTCGGGAAACCATTTTTCATTACGAACTGTTTACGAAGCCCATGCTCTGTTACGGTGCCGGCAGGGGGATCGGCCAGTCGGGCGCGTGCGCATTCGACGGTTTCGGAGACGTCGATTGACCGACAGAGTTGCGGATCAGATCCCGCGCCGGGGCGTGGAGATCGCCGCCTTTCATGATCACGGGCCGCCGCCCGCGGACTTCCGCACGCTGTTCCTTGCGGGAATCAGCCTGCCCGAGAAAAGCATTGCAGGACAGATGCTGTTCGACCGGCGGTCGACCGCCTTTCGCCGCCTGTGCACGCTGCCCGAATATTATGTGGAACGCAGCGAGCTCGAAATCCTGCGCGACCGGGTGATGGAAATCGCGGAGAAGCTGGGTCCCGCCATCCAGCTGGTCGACATGGGGCAATGTTTCGGGCCGCAGATCGCTCAGCTGCTGGCCACTCTCGACCGGCCCTGGGGCTATGTCGCGATCGATCGCGACAGGGAGCCGCTGATCGTCGACGCCCGCCGCGTCCAGGCGCGTTATCCGAAACTGTGGGTAGAGGCGGTCCGCGCCGACATGCGGCAGGCATTCGATCTGCCGCCCAACGCCGGTGGCGGCCGCCGCGTCGCCTATCTGCCGGGGAACGCGATTGGCAACGTCGATCCCACCGACGCGCTGGAGATGCTGTCGCTATGGGGCCGGGCATTGCGGCCCGGCGGGCTGATGCTGATCGGCGTGGATCTGCGCAAGAGCCTGCTCGTCATCGAATCTGCCTATGACGACCCCCATGGCCTCAACGCGGCGCTGATGCTCAACCTGCTGGAGCGCGCCAATCGCGAACTCAACGCCAGCTTCGACATCCGTCTTTTCCAGCATCACGTCCATTTCGATGCCGATCGCGGGCGGGTGCGATCCGATCTGGTCAGCGCGGTTCAGCAGGACGTGCAGGTCGCGGGCCGGATCGTGCACTTCGCCGAGGCCGAGGCGCTCCATGTCAGCGACAGCTGGAAATATTCAGTCGAGGATTTTCAGGCACTAGCGCGTGGCGCGGGCTTCCGGCCGGTCGAGGTGTGGCTCGATTCCCGCGAACTGTTCAGCCTTCACCTGCTTGCGGCGGGCTGAGTGAGTCGCCTCTTTTCAGCCGCGATGCGGCGGCGCTAAAGAAAGCCGATGGCGGGGCCGAGTTTCAAGTTGGAGAAGACGCATCCGATGCCGCTGGCCGGCGTCGACGAGGCGGGACGCGGGCCGCTGGCCGGCCCGGTGGTGGCCGCCGCGGTGATCTTCGAGACGCGCCGGGCGCCGAAGGGGATCGACGACAGCAAGAAGCTGTCGGCCCAGACCCGCGCCGATCTTTGCCACCGGATCCGCGACAGCGCCCATGTCGGCGTCGGCATCGCGACGGTCGAGGAGATCGACGAGATCAACATATTGTGGGCGTCGATGCTGGCGATGGAGCGCGCCGTGGCGGCGCTCGCGATCGAACCGGCGATGGTGCTCGTCGACGGCAATCGCTGCCCGCGCTGGACACGCCCCTCGCAATGGGTGATCGGCGGCGACGCGTTGTGCCTGTCCATAGCCGCCGCGTCGATCATCGCCAAGGAAGAGCGCGATCGGATGATGGCCGATTACGACGCGCACCATCCCGGCTATGGATGGGCGCAGAACAAGGGCTATGGCACGGCCGCGCATCTGGATGCTCTGTCGCGGCTCGGGCCGTCGCCGCTCCACCGCCGCAGCTTCGCACCGATCGCTCAATATTCTCTGTTTTCGGCCGCCTGAACGGTCAGACGCCGCCGGTATAGTCGAGGCAGCCGCGACGGAAGCCCCAGCTGTCGTTGGGGCATTCGGTGGCGGACTGGATCGCCTGCAACGTCGCCCAGCGATAGCCCAGATCGCGCTCCGAGCATCCTTCGCATCCCGCTGCGGCGCCGGCGTCATATCCTTCGTCGGTGGTGTTGCCGGCGGCATAGCCGCTGCCATAGCCGCTATTGCCGCTCCGGCTGATCAACATGGGTGGGTCGACCGGGCCGTAACTGTTCTGGCGCAGGCCGTAGACCGCCGTCGTGCCGGCCATCATTCCGCCCGCCAGTGCGAACATCGCGCACAGCGCAGGCGGGGACAGGCGTTTGAACCACGGCGTCATGCGCGCAAAAACGAAAGGTCCGGGACGCCGTTCCCGATTTTTTTCGCGAAACCGAACTGGTGAGTCCTTCGCGCCACACCACAAGCGGTTGAGTCTCCCGCCAAGGGCAAGACTCAACATCCGGTAGCGGACTCCTTTCGTTCGCCTTGCTGTCTTGCTCTCTCAGACTCTCGAGGCAAACTATTGTTCTTGACCGCAGAGTCCCGATGAATCACCCTTTGCTGCAGGTTCTACAGGGGTGGTTTCGTCATGGGTGTTCTCGAAAAGATTCCGGCCACGCGCCGGTCGCGACAGGCTGCGGCCGTCATCGAAGCGCGCCTGCCGCTCAACGAGATCATCAAGGGCGATTGCATTGCCGCGATGAAGGCGCTGCCCGATCGCTGCGTAGACATGATCTTCGCCGACCCGCCCTATAACCTGCAGCTTGGCGGCGATCTTCATCGCCCCGACGGTAGCCAGGTCGACGCCGTCGACGATGACTGGGACAAGTTCGACAGCCTTGCCGTCTATGATCGCTTCACTCGCGAATGGCTGGCCGAGGCGCGCCGCATCCTGAAGGACGACGGTACGATCTGGGTGATCGGCAGCTATCACAACATCTTCCGCGTCGGCACCGCGCTACAGGACGAGGGCTTCTGGATCCTCAACGACATCGTCTGGCGCAAGGCGAACCCGATGCCCAATTTCAAGGGCACCCGCTTCACCAACGCGCATGAGACGCTGATCTGGTGCTCGAAGGCGGAGAAGGCGAAATATACGTTCAACTATCGCACGATGAAGGCGCTGAACGACGATATCCAGATGCGGTCGGACTGGACTCTGCCGATCTGTTCGGGCGGCGAACGTCTGAAGGATGACGATGGCCACAAGGCGCATCCGACCCAGAAGCCGGAATCGCTGCTCTATCGCGTGATGCTCGCCTGCACAGAGCCGGGCGACCTCGTTCTCGACCCCTTCTTCGGCACCGGCACCACGGGCGCGGTCGCCCGCCGCCTCGGCCGCCGCTGGATCGGCATCGAGCGCGAGGACAAATATATCAAGGTCGCTACCCAGCGCATTCAGGCGACCCTCCCGCTCGACGAGAGCGCGATGATGTCGATCCCCGAAAAGAAGGCCAGCCCGCGCATCGCCTTCGGCCTGCTCGTCGAAAGCGGCCTGATAGCGCCGGGATCGATGCTGACCGACGGCAAGCGCCGCTGGTCCGCCATGGTCCGCGCCGATGGCGTGCTCGCCAGCGGCTGCGGAAAGACAGGGTCGATCCATGGCCTCGGCGCGCAGCTTCAGGGTGCGCCATCGTGCAACGGCTGGAGCTTCTGGCACATCGAGACGCCCGCCGGTCTCGAGCCGATCGACGCTGTCCGCCAGCGTCACCTTGCGAGCATGGGGGAGTAAGGGTTAGGCCGGAGCCATCCTCGCTTCGGACCCATTATGACTTTCTCCCGCTACGCACGTCTCTATTTCCTGCCGACCGCTTTCATCGCATCGCCCTTCGATCGCGATGGGGAGGTGGCCCGGCTGGCGGGGGGGCTGGTCTGGTTCTCGGCCTATGAGGTGATCGCGGTCGATGGCGGTGTCCGCGCAGACAGCCGGCTCGTTCCAGTCCGCGACATCGACGCCTTCATCGCGACGCTGGCCGACGATCAGGCGGAGGATGCCCGCCGGACGATCGCGCGGATCACCGCGCCGCGCCCGCCAATCCAGCTCGGCGGGCGGACGCTGCGCCTCGATCAGCCGCAGATCATGCTGATCCTCAACATGACGCCCGACAGCTTTTCGGATGGCGGCGATCACCTCGACGATCCCGGCGCGGCGGCGAGCATCGCCTTTGCCATGATCGGGGCCGGTGCGGCGATCGTCGACGTCGGCGGGGAATCGACACGCCCGGGCGCGGCGCAGGTCTGGGAAGGCGACGAGATCGCGCGTGTCGAACCCGTCGTGCGCGCGCTGGCGCGTGGCGGGGCGATCGTCTCGATCGACACGCGCAAGTCGGCGGTGATGGCGGCGGCGCTGACGGCGGGGGCAGCAATCGTCAACGACGTGTCGGCGCTTTGCCACGATCCGCAATCGGCCGCGCTGCTCGCGGAGCAGGATTGCCCGGTCGTGCTGATGCACCATCAGGGCGATCCCGAGACGATGCAGGACCGGCCGCATTATGACGACGCTCTGGTCGACGTCTATGAATGGCTGGCGGAGCGGATCGCCTTTGCCGAGGAGGCGGGGATCGCGCGCAGCCGGATCATCGTCGATCCCGGCATAGGCTTTGGCAAGAATCTGCGCCACAATCTTCAGATATTGAATGGTCTGGCGCTGTTCCATGGCCTTGGCTGTCCGATCCTGCTCGGCGCGAGCCGCAAGCGGATCATCGGCGCGCTGGCGAACGAGGCTCCGGTTGACCAGCGGCTCGGCGGATCGGTCGCGCTCGCGCTGCACGGCGCGCAGATGGGGGCACAGATATTGCGGGTCCACGACGTGCCGGAGACTTTGCAGGCGATCCGCATCTGGCGCGGCCTGCGCGACGAGGCATTGACGCCGCGGCTTTAGCCTGCCTGCTCGATCCCAAGTTCGCCGAGCTTGCGGTAGAGGGTCGAGCGGCCGATCTGGAGGCGGCGGGCGACTTCGGTCATGCGGCCGCGATAATGGCCTATGGCGAGGCGGATCAAGTCGGCTTCGATCGCTTCCATCGGGCGGACATGGCCATCGGGGCCGAACAGCGCGACGTTCTGGATGGAGTTCCCCGCGATCGCGACGCCGCTGGACGGCCCGTCGTCATTGGCCGGGGCGTGGCTATGGGCATGGGCGAGCTGCGGGAAATCGCCCGCGCTCAGCCGCCCGTTGCGGCAGAAGATCGCCGCGCGGAACAGGACATTGTGGAGCTGGCGGACATTGCCCGGCCATTCATAACTGCGCAGCAGCGCGATCGCGCTGTCGTCGATGGCGAGGCGATCGAGGCCCAGTTGCCGTGCGATCCGGCCGAGCAAATGCTCGCTCAGCGGCTGGATGTCACCGATGCGCTCACGGAGCGGGGGCAATGTCACCGGTACGACGGCGAGGCGGTAGAACAGGTCTTCGCGGAAGCGGCCCTTTGCGACGTCGTCGGACAGGCGGCGATTGGTCGCGGCGATCACCCGGACCGAGACCTGCCGCGCCGATGACGCACCGATCGGGCGGATCTCACCCGATTGGAGGACGCGCAGCAGCTTGGCCTGGGCGTCGGAAGGCAGGTCGCCGATCTCGTCGAGGAAAAGCGTGCCGCCATCGGCATTGGCGAACAGGCCCAGCCGCCGCTCGAACGCGCCGGTGAAGGCACCGCGCTCATGACCGAACAATTCGGACTCGACGAGGTTGGCCGGGATCGCCCCGCAGTTGACGGTCACCAGCGGTGCGTCGGCACGCGGGGAGGCGCGGTGGATCGCTTGGGCGAGCACTTCCTTGCCGACGCCGGATTCGCCCTCGATCAGGATCGTCGCGGGGGCCGCTGCGGCGCGCATCGCGGTGTCGACCGCCTTGCGGAACGCCGGGGCCGAACCCACGATGTCCGGGAAATCGAGCGCCTGCGCCCACTTCTCGGCCAGCGGGCGCAGTTCGCCGGCCTTGTCTTGCGCAGCGATGGCGTTGTCGAGCGCGGCGAGCAGCCGGTGTCCGGCAACCGGCTTGATCACCACGTCGCGTGCCCCGGCGCGCACGGCGCGGACCGCGAGATCGACCGAATCCTGGGCGGTGACGACGACGATCGGAAGGTCTAAGAACGCGCCGCGAAGCGCCGTGATCGACCGGATCGCCTCCTGGTCGGGCGACCAGAGATCGATCAGCGCCGCGTCGAGCCGCATGTCGCTGCCGCGGACCAGGTTCGTCGCGGCGTCGACGTCCGGCGCGCGCAGCACGCGCCATCCGGCGCGCTGCGCGAGCGCGCTCATCAAGCCGGCCTGGGCGGGCTCGCTATCGATAAGCAAAAGCCCCGGGGGACTGTCGCGACGCATCCGCTACATCCTTTCAAGTCGGGGTTAGCATTGAAAAGCTAAGGAAAATTAAACCGGTACAAGCCGCAAAAAATCAGGGGCCTTTAGTCTTGAGGCTGCAAAGACCTCCAGCTAGAAGGGCCGCCGAAAAAGGCCACTCAGCGGGGAAGAACATATGTCCGACGATCATGGCGCGCCGATGGACTATAAGGCGCACAACAACACCTATTCGGGCTTTCTGACGCTGTTGAAATGGGGCACCATTCTCAGCGCGCTGACCGGCCTGCTGGTCGTGTTCCTGATCGCCCCGAAGGGCTGATCCCTTGAAAATCGCTGTCCTCAAGGAGGCTGCGGCCGGCGAAAGCCGCGTGTCCGCGACGCCCGAGACCGTGAAGAAGTTCATCGCGCTGGGCGCCGAAATGGCTGTCGAGCAGGGCGCGGGCGAAGGCGCTTCGATTTCGGATGCCGATTATGAAGCGGCCGGGGCGAAGGTCGGCACCCGTGCGGCGACGCTCAAGGATGCGGAGATCATCTTCGGCGTCCAGGGCCCCGATCCCGAATCGATCGGCGGCGCGAAGGCTGGGGCATGGGTCGTCGCGGGACTCAATCCCTTCGGGGAACGCGCCCGTGTCGATGCTTATGCCGCCAAGGGCATCGAGGCGCTCGCGATGGAGTTCATGCCGCGCATCACCCGGGCGCAGTCGATGGATATTCTCTCGTCGCAGTCGAACCTCGCCGGTTACAAGGCGGTGCTGCTCGCGGCGGCCGAATATGGCCGCGCCTTCCCGATGATGATGACGGCGGCGGGCACAGTCTCCGCGGCGCGCGCCTTCATCATGGGCGTCGGTGTCGCGGGATTGCAGGCGATCGCCACCGCCCGCCGCCTCGGCGCGCAGGTTTCGGCCACCGACGTTCGCTCGGCGACCAAGGAGCAGATCCAGTCGCTCGGCGCCAAACCGATCTTCGTCGAGGCCGTCGCCGGCATCGAGGGCGAGGGCGCGGGCGGCTATGCGACCGAGATGTCGGAGGAATATCAGAAGGCACAGGCCGAGCTGGTATCGAGCCACATCGCCAAGCAGGACATCGTCATCACCACCGCGCTGATCCCGGGGCGTCCCGCGCCGCGGCTGATCAGCGACGCCCAGATCGCGACGATGCGTGCGGGCTCGGTGATCGTCGACCTCGCCGCCGAAAGCGGCGGCAATGTCGAGGGCGCCGTCTCGGGGCAAACGGTCGTCAAGCATGGCGTGAAGATCATCGGCGCGAAGAACATGGCGGGCACGCTCGCCGCCGACGCGTCGGCGCTGTTCTCACGCAATCTGTATAATTTCCTCAGCGCCTTCTGGGACAAGGAGGCCGGCAAGCCGGTCCTCGACGAGGAGATCGGCAATGCGGTCCGCCTGACGCAGGGCGGTAAGGTTGTCCACGAACGGCTGCTGGGCTGATCAGGGGGAAAAGGGGCAAAATATGGATTTCATCTCAATCCTCTCGATCTTCGTCATGGCCTGTTTCGTCGGCTATTATGTCGTCTGGTCGGTGACGCCCGCGCTGCACACGCCGCTGATGGCGGTGACCAACGCGATCTCGTCGGTGATCATCGTCGGTGCGCTGATCGCCAGCGCGGCGGAGGGCAGTGCAATCGCCAAATATCTGGGTCTGGTTGCGGTGGTCTTCGCCAGCGTGAACATCTTCGGCGGCTTCGCGGTCACCGAACGGATGCTCGCGATGTACAAGAAAAAAGACCGCAAGGGCTAAGCGGGGGAAACCGACATGCATGAACTCGCCGCCACGCCCGCCTGGGCCTCGCTTGCCTATCTCGCCTCGGGCGTCCTCTTCATCCTCGCGCTGAGGGGCCTGTCGAGCCCCGCCAGCTCGCGCCGAGGCAACCGCTACGGCATGCTCGGCATGCTGATCGCCGTCGTCACCACGCTGATCCTGCACGGCACCGGACTGATCGAAATCGCCATCGCCATCGCGATCGGCGGTGCTATCGGCTTCGTCACCGCGCGCAAGATCGCGATGACCGACATGCCGCAGCTCGTTGCCGCCTTCCACTCGCTGGTCGGTCTGGCCGCGGTGCTGGTGGCGGGGGCCGCCTTCCTCAACCCGGGCGCCTTCGGCATCCTCGACACCGTCACCGGCCACATCCATCAGGTCAGCCGGATCGAAATGGGCCTCGGCGTCGCGATCGGTGCGATCACCTTCTCGGGATCGGTGATCGCCTTCCTGAAGCTCAACGGCAACATGTCGGGCGCCCCGATCATGCTGCCCGCGCGGCACGTCATCAATCTCGGCACGCTTGCCGCGATCATCGGCCTGATTGCCTATTTCGTGACCGACGACGCGCATTGGGTGTTCTTCACGATCACCGCGCTCAGCTTCGTGATCGGCTTCCTGTTGATCATCCCGATCGGCGGCGCCGACATGCCGGTCGTCGTCTCGATGCTGAACAGCTATTCGGGTTGGGCGGCGGCGGCGATGGGCTTCACGCTGCACAACACGGCGATGATTATCACCGGCGCGCTGGTCGGCAGCTCGGGCGCGATCCTCAGCTACATCATGTGCAAGGCGATGAACCGCAGCTTCATCAGCGTGATCGCGGGCGGCTTCGGCGGCGGCGATACCGCGGCGGCGGGCGGCGGCGAGAAGGTCGATCGTCCGTGGAAGCGCGGCTCGGCCGACGACGCGGCCTTCCTGATGGGGCAGGCCGAGCAGGTCATCATCGTCCCCGGCTACGGCATGGCGGTGTCCCAGGCGCAGCATGTGCTGCGCGAGATGAGCGATCTGCTGAAGGCCGAAGGCGTGCGCGTCAAATATGCGATCCACCCGGTCGCGGGCCGCATGCCCGGCCATATGAACGTGCTGCTCGCCGAGGCGAACGTTCCCTATGACGAGGTGTTCGAGCTGGAGGACATCAACAGCGAGTTCTCCCAGACCGACATCGCCTTCGTCATCGGCGCGAACGACGTCACCAACCCGGCGGCGAAGACCGATAAGTCGTCGCCGATCTACGGCATGCCGATCCTCGACGTCGAAAAGGCCAAAACCGTGCTGTTCCTGAAGCGCTCGATGGGCGGTGTCGGCTATGCCGGCGTCGACAACGACGTCTTCTACATGGACAACACCATGATGCTCCTCGGCGATGCCAAGAAGATGGTCGAGGAAATCGTCAAGGCGATGGCGCACTAATCCACCGTTGAGAGACGGTATCGATCACGCCGTCCCGGCCTTTGCCGGGGCGGCGTTTTCTTTGGGCTGACAGCTGCGTAGTCCGGGCGGCGTTGACGAAGATATGCCGGTGCGATTGTGGAAATCGAATGCAAGGATATGGTGCGGACATGTGGCAACTGGCTATCCTGGCTTTGGCGTCATCCGTTCCCGCGGGGCAACAGAGCTTTATCGTTGATGGCGAAGCCTTTGGGCCGCGGCGAACCCTCACCTGCACCTGGTTCACCAATTTCGAGAATAGCCGCTTCGAGCAATGTCAGGATGCAAAGGGCAAATTGCTTCGGGACGGCGATGGGGCGGCTGTCAAATGCCTTCGAGACCTATGTGCACGACTGGATGCCGAAGCCCGAAAAGCGGCCGATTGGCGAAAGCCAGAACCGCCCTGGGGAAGGTTCAAGGTGCGATTGACCGGACGGGTAAGCCTCAACCCTCATGAAAAGCGCTACCTCGGCGACGCCACCAGAACCGTCCTCATAGAGGAACTCGCGAGCGTCAGCGTCTCGAAGTAGCGGCCCCGCGTCATGCGCTCCGGGGCTAGTCTCCGGCCGAGTGACGGATAAGCTCGGGATAGCGCGACGCCATGGCGGCGGGCGACACGCGCTTGCCGGTCAGGTAGCGGTCCAGAAAGGCGAGGCTGGTCGCGTTGATCGCCTCAGTGGCCCGCGCGCCGTCGATCGTGCCGAGCAAGACGTCGCGTTGCGGATCGCGGGGCGCCAAGATCAGGTCGGTCATGCCCATATGGGTGATGTTGCTCAGCCGATAGCGGAAGATGTCGCGATGCCGTCCCGCCGTCGCCCAACGCTCATAGGCGAGATCATAGCTGGTGAAGGTGCGGCCGGCGGGTCCGCCATTGGGGTGAATCGTCCAGTCGCTCTGGATCAGCAGCACCGGCTTGCCCGCGTCGCGGTCATATAGCGTGCTGTCGAACTCGATCCCGTCTAGATTGATCGCGGCGGCGCATCGCGGCTCGCGGACGCAGGCCGAGACCGAGGAGGAGCCGCCGAACGACATGCCGGCATAGGCGAAGCGTCCTTGCCTGATCGCGCTCGCAATCGGGCCGAGGGCCGAGGCGCGATGCGGTCCGATCGCCGCATCGGCGGTGATGCGCAGATCCTCGCGCCAGGTCGTCAGCCGCCTCTCCATATCGCGCATGCGCGTGGATCGCCACAGTGCCGGCAGCAGCTTGCGTTGCGCCGCACGGTCGGGCGCGGCCCAGAAGGCCTCGATCGTCTTCGGATCTGGCTCGGGCGCGACCGGACCCAGCGCGGTCGCCAATGGCCCATGCGACGACGGGAGGTCGGCGGAATCACGGGGATGGGGCACCGACAGCACGACATAGCCCGCCGCCGCTAGCCGCTCCATCAACGCGCTGTTCTGCCGCGGATACATCAGGAAGCCATGGCTGAAGACGACCAGCGGGAAACGCCCGCGCGCGACCGGGGCATCGGGTTGCGCCCGGGTCGACAAGGCGGCGAAATTGTCGAGCATCGTCACGGGCCAGCGGAAGGTGCGCGCCAGGGCGGGGGCGGTGACGGCCTTCTCGGCCTCGGTGAAATAGGGCGCGCGGGGTCCGTCGCTCCGGGCCGCAGGATACCAGGCGACGATGCCGAGCGGCGTGCCGTCGGCGCGCGCGAGTTCGAAAGACCGCACGCCCACCGCATAGCGGCCCTGGAGCGCTGGCCAGGCGATCGGACCGAGCCGATATCGGGACGGATAGGATGGCGGTGTGTTGGCCGCGGGCGCTGCCGCGGCGCCCAACGCAGCAGCCGTCAGAACGAGCCTCTTCATGCGCAACATATCGGAGGCTATGCTTTCTCGTCGGCGTCGACGGTGCGATTCTCGACGATCAGGCCGCGCTCGCGCGAGACGCGCACCGCGTCGCGCCTTTTGCTGACGCCGATCTTCCGGAAGATCGACTTCAGCCGATATTTCACCGTGTCGGGCGACATGCCGATCAACCGGGCGATTTCCTTGTTCGAATAGCCGAAACTCAGATGCTCCAAGATCGTTGCCTCGGCTTCGTTGAGGCCGCCGTGCGAAGCCAGGTTGGGCGCACGGTTGGCGCGCGAACGGGTGATCGTCTTCAGGAACTGCGCGCGGAAACGGTCCATCTGCGACGAGCTGTCCGCGGTTCCGGCGAGCGAGGGCTCGACGAAGCGCCAGCCGTCGATGAAGGGGCGGGCGATCCCCTGGAACATGGCGCCACCCACGGCTTCGTCGAAGCTGGTCTGCGACAGCGCGATCTCGCCGGTGTTGCGCAGACCGTGCGCCATCAGGATGTTGACGTCGATCAGCATCCGTCCCGCGCCATGCTGGCTCGCCCAGCGCTTGAGCTTGCGGAGTTCGGCCAGCGCCGTGGTGTCCTGCCCTTCGAGCAGCACCAGCCGGGCGCGGTTGAGCGACGCAGCCGCGGCGACGGGCCGATAAACCGGCGATTCTTCGGCCATCGCATCGGCCAGCTGGTCGAGCTCGATCGAATCGGCATAGGCGCGCGCCGGCTCGGCCTCTGGCTCATAATGGATCAGCAGTTCGAGCTCGCACAGGCTCGCCAGCAGATCGAGCTGGCGCAGCCGGCGGCGTGCGGCGAGGCGGCGGGCCTGTGCGATCACCTGCCGTGCTTCGTCCATCTGTCCCATCGCGGCATGGGCCCGCACCGCGGTCAGATAGGCGGCGGCGTAGACGTCGACCCAGCCGTCCGACTGTTCCATGTGCGGCAGCGCCCAGCCGAGCAGCGCCAGCGCCTCGTCGGGCTGATCCTGCTCATAGAGGAGTTCGGCCTCGAACGCGGCACAGTTTGCGGCGAGGTCCGAGCGCGCGCCGAAGGCGATCTCGATCTCCGACTGGGCGGTCGACAATATCGCGCCCGCTTCCTTGACCCGTCCCTGCGCCCGCTTGATGCGGGCCTCCAGGAAACGGGTGAAGATGTCGCTGTAGAGCGAGCCGAGCGCCTGATAATGCTCGCGCGCGGTCAGCGTCGGCTCCAGCGCGCGCTCGATCCAGCCGCCTTCGAAATATTTCGCGCCCAGCGTCTCGCTGATGTTCGCGACGATCAGGTGGTCGTCGAGGGGCAGGGTGCGCAGCAGCGCCTCTCGCGCCAGCAGGTCGTCGAAGGTCGTCGGGACATTTTCATAATCGGCCAGCGTATCACCGACGACGCGGATTTCGTTCCAAAGGTCGGCGGAGATATCGGCATCGGCGACCTCGGCGACGAACCGGTCATAGCTGGCGCGCGCGAGCACCATCTCGCCGCGCTTGATCTCCAGATAGACGCGGGCGAGCATCAGGCGCGGCCACGCCGTCACCATGTCTTCGGGAAGCGTCGCAAGCGCGCGCGCCGCGATCGCCTGGTGGCCCTGCGGAATCAGCCGCCAGCCGCCGGAGCTTTCGAAGATGGTGGCCAGGAGCATATTGTCCTCGGCCTGGAGCGCATGGTCGAGCGCGGCGGTGACGTCGCCCTGTTCGAGGAACCAGCCCGCCGCGCGCCGGTGCAGCGCACAGAAGTGCGCCTTGTCGCGCCGTACCAGCCGTTCGCGCAGATATTCGGCGAAGAGCTGATGATAGCGATAGGCCTGCCGCTCGGGCGCCAGCGAGGACAGGAACATGCCCTGCTGCTCCAGCCGCTCGAGCATCAGCCAGCCGTCATTACAATCGCACAGCAGATTGACGACCTCGCCGGTCAGCTCGCCCAGGATCGATGTACGCAGTACGATCTCCTGCGTCTGTTCGGGCAGGGTCATCAGCACTTGCTCGGACAGGTAGCGGGTAAGGTCGGTGCTGGGCACGCCGAACCGCTCGATCAGCTGCCGCTGGTCGACGCCGCGCTTCAGCGACAGCGAGGTCAGTTGCAGGGCGATCGGCCAGCCTTCGGTGCGCTCCAGGATCATGTCGAGATCGCACAGCGCCAGCGCATCCTCATTACCCCCGCCGAGCAGGGCTTCGGCCTCGGGTTGGGAGAATTTCAGGTCGTCGCTGTGGAGCTCGAGAAGCTGATCCTCGGCTGCGAGGATCGATTGCCCCAGCCAGGGATAGTCGCGCGACGCGATCACAAAATGGCAGTTTTGCGGGGCCAGCCGGATCAACGAGGTCAGAAACTCTATTACCGGGGGACTCTCCGCCTGGTGAAGATCGTCGAGGATCAACACCACGGGCCGGGTTTCGCGGGCGATCCGATTGATGATCGCCGACAGCGCTGCGCGCGGGGGCAGGTCCGGCGCAGGCGGATCGCCATCGTCGCCGCGCTCGGCAGGCTGATCCGACGCGTTGAGCGCCAGCGCCAGATATTGGCCGAAGCGCTTCATATCGGCGTCGTCGCGTTCCAGCGTCAGCCAGGCGACGAAGGCCTTATCGTCCATGCGGCGCCGCCACTGTGAAAGGAGGCTCGTCTTGCCATAGCCGGCGGGGGCGTGAATCAGGGTGAGGCGCCGGTTGAGCGCCTCGTCGAGCCTGGCGAGCAATGCGTCTCGCCTGATCTGGTTGCCCAACCAGACGGGTGGGGCGACCTTCGTATGAATAAGCCCGTGCACCCTGCGAAAACCCCTTTCGCCGAGGCGACCATATCCTTCTGTCGCGTCAATTATCGCCATGAGCCTATGCCAGTGGCGACGCCTTCTCAAGCGCGGGGCGGCCATTACCCAAAACCGGGTAATGGCTTACCCATTAGCGCTGACTGCGCCCCGTTTTACGCGTTGCCCGAAAGACCTCGCGGCCTTTAGCTCGACAGTGTTCGAAGATGATATTTGGAGTGAGGGGCAGTGCGGATCGGCGTGGACGTTGGGGGGACCAACACCGATGCGGTGCTGATGGACGGCCGCACGGTGGTCGCCTGGACCAAGCAGCCCACCACCGCCGATGTGAATGCAGGCGTGGTCGCTGCGATCGGCGCGGTGCTCGATCAGGGCAAGGTCCGCCCCGACGCGATCGACGTCGTCATGATCGGCACCACCCATTTCACCAATGCGCTGGTCCAGCGCCAGGCGATCGACCAGGTCGGGATATTGCGGCTCGCCAGCCCATCGGGCGAGGCGCTCCCGCCGCTCACCGGCTGGCCCGAGGAACTGACCGAAACGGTCGGTAGTCACGTCTTTCTTCTCCCCGGCGGCTATGAGGTCGATGGGCGCGAGATATCGCCGTTCGACGAAGCCAGGGTCGCGGCGGCGGCGCGAACGTTGCGCAGCGAAAGCATCGATTGCATCGCGATCAGCTGCGCCTTTGCGCCGATCAACGCGAGCATGGAGGAGCGCGCGGCCGCGGTGGTGCGCCGTGAGCATCCGCACGCGGTCATCAGCCTGTCGAGCCAGATCGGCCGGATCGGCTTCATCGAGCGGGAGAATGCCGCCATCCTCAACGCCGCGCTGACGACGCTGGCTGGCAAAGTGGTTTCGTCCTTCGAACGCGCGCTGGCGGATATCGGCATTTCCGCGCCGCTCTATATCTCGCAGAATGACGGCACGCTGATCTCGGCGGCACAGGCGGCGGCCTATCCGGTGCTGACGATCGGGTCGGGCCCTACCAACAGCATGCGGGGCGCCGCGTTCCTCGCGGGGATCAGCGATGCGATCGTCATGGATGTCGGCGGCACCACCACCGATATCGGCGTGCTCGCCGGGGGCTTCCCGCGTGAATCATCGATCTCTGTGGATATCGGCGGCGTCCGAACCAATTTTCGCATGCCCGATATCCTGGCGATCGGTCTTGGCGGCGGTACCCGCATCCACCTCGATCCCGCGCATTATGAGGACGAGGCGCTCGCTCCCGGCAACCTTCGGGTCGGGCCGGACTCGGTCGCCTTCCGCCTGATCGAGGAAGGCATGCTGTTCGGTGGCCGGACGCTGACCGCCAGTGACATCGCGCTGGCGTCTGGCGACGTCAGCTTCGGTGATCGCTATCGCTTGCCTGTATTCAGTGCACAGGTGCTGCTGGCAGTGCGCGAACGGTTCCGCGCGATGCTCGAAGAGGGCGTCGACCGTATCAAGACCGCGCGTGGCGATGTCGCCGTGCTTGCGGTCGGCGGCGGCAGTTTCCTCATTCCCGAGGGGCTGAAAGGGGTGGCGGAGGTCGTCCGGCCGCCCCATGCCGCCGTCGCCAATGCCGTGGGCGCTGCGATCGGCCAGGTCGGCGCGCAGGTCGAGCGGATCGTCGATTATGACAGCGTCCCGCGCGACGCCGCGCTCGACCGGTTGCGCGACGAGGCGCGCGGCAAGGTGATCGCCGCGGGCGGCGATGCCGACACGGTTCAGCTCGTCGAGGTGGACGAGGTGTTCCTGAGCTATCTTCCCGGGCGCGCCGCCCAGGTCCGCGTCCGGGCCGTCGGCGACCTCGCCGGCGCGAAGCCGGCCAATGTCGATTCCAGCCAAGGCCTTTATGCACATCATGACCATTGATCGCGCGGCGCTGGCCGATCTCGCCCGCGGCGCGGCGTTCCTCGGATCCGGTGGCGGCGGAGACCCCTATTACGGACAATTGGTAGGGGAGGCCGAGCTGGCGCGTGGCGTCCGCTTCGAGCTTACCACGCTCGACGCGCTGCCCGACGACGCTCTCGTCGTGCCGTGCGGCTGGATCGGCGCGCCCACGGTCTCGGTGGAGAAGCTGCCCAACGGCAGTGAGGTGATCGCCGGGCTGCGGCGGCTGGAGGAGATCATGGGCCGCCGCGTCGATGCGGTGCTGCCGATCGAGATCGGCGGCGGCAATGGCCTCGCGCCGCTGGCCGCGGCCGCGCATCTCGGCGTGCCGATCGTCGACGCCGACGGCATGGGCCGCGCCTTTCCGGAATCGCAGATGGCTATCTTCAACATCCGGGGCCTCTCCGCCTGCCCATCGGTGCTGACCGCCGCCTGCGGGGCGCTGACGGTGATCGAGACGCCCAACAACATGACCCATGAGCGGATCGCGCGCAGCTTGGCCGTAGCGTTGGGGGGCATCGCCCATATGGTCGAATATCCGCTCAGCGGCCGCCAGGCGAAGGACCATGCCATCCGCGGCAGCGTGTCCGCCGCGATCGCGGTCGGCGCAGCGATCCGGACGGCGCGGACGAGCGGCGAGGATCCGTTCGAGGCGCTGTTCGCGGCTTTGCGCCGATCGGGCCTCTATCCCTTTGCCGGGGTGTTATTCGACGGCAAGATCGTCGATCTGGAGCGGGAGACCCGCGACGGCTTTTCGGTAGGCCGGGTGGTGATCGAAAGTTTCGAAGCAGGTGGGCGCATGGAGCTGATCTTCCAGAATGAGAATCTCCTTGCCCGTCGTGACGGCGCGGTCTGCGCGATGGTGCCCGACCTGATCACGGTGATGGACCGTGAAACTGCCGACAGCATCACCACCGAGCGGTTGAAATATGGCCAGCGGGTCAAGGTGGTGGGGGCGGCGGCCCCGGCGATGCTGCGTGAGGAACGGGCGCTTGCGCTGGTCGGGCCGGAAGCGTTTGGCTTCACCGACGCCTATGTTCCGATCGAGGATCTCAACGGCTGGAAGACCGCATGAGCGGGGGCAGCGGCATCAGCCAATATGCCACCACGCCTGTTCCGGATGACCAGTCGGTTCCCGGCTGGCGCGTCGCGCTGATCATCGCCAGCTTCTCGATCGCGTTGCCATCCTTCCTCAGCGGTGCGCAGACCGGCATGGCGCTGGGCTTTCGGGATTCAGTGCTCGCCTCGCTGCTGGCCGGGATCATCCTGTGCGCCGGCGGATGCCTGACCTCGATCATCAGCGTGCGGTCGCGGCTCACCACCTATCTGCTGGTGCAGCGATCCTTCGGGCGGCAGGGCGCGACGGTGGTCAATCTTGTGATCGCCGCGGTCCATTATGGCTGGTTCGGCGTCAACGTATCCTTCTTTGGCAGCGCCATGGCCGCCGCAGTGGCGCGCGTCTATGGCGTCCAGGGCGATTTCACGACCTTCGTGATCTTTGGCAGCGTGCTGATGACGGTATCGACGATCTTCGGCTTCAAGATGCTCGACCGGCTGGCACTCATCGCCGTGCCGTTCCTCGGCATCATCCTCGTCCTTCTCTGCTATTATGCGGTGCAGACGGGTGGAGTGGTCACCGCGCCGGCCCCCGTGCCGCCGGTGCCAATGAGCTTCGGCATAGCGCTGTCGGCGCTGATCGGCGGCAACATGCTGGCGGTGGCGGCGATGCCCGATCTCTCGCGTTACATCCGCACTTCGCGCAGCGCGGTGGTCGCAATGCTGCTGTCCTTTCCGGTAGCGGCTCCCATCCTTGCGGTCGTCGCGGCACTGACCGCGCTGGCGACCAACGAGGTCGACATCATCGCGCTCGTCGTGCGCTTCGGCCTGGGCCTGCCCGCGCTGGCGATGCTGGTGCTGTCCTGCTGGACGATCAACGGCTCGAATCTCTATTCGGCCAGCCTGTCGGTATCGGCTACCTTCCCGTCGGTGCGGCCCTGGGTGTTCACCATCGTCGGCGGCTTCATCGGCGGTGCCTTTGCGTTGATGCACATCATCGATGCCTTCATCCCCTTCCTGCTGTTCCTGGGACTGATCATCCCGCCGATCGCCGCGATCTACGTGATCGACGGCTTCACGAAGTTCCGGGAGGCCGATGCGGCGGAGTCGATCCGCGACCTTCCCGCCGTGCATTGGCCCGCGCTCGGCACCTGGATCGGGTCGGTCGCGATCGCGCTGCTCGCCGAATGGGCGGGGCTCAGCCTGACGACGGTGCCGACGCTCGATGCGACGATCATCGCCGCGATCGTCTATTTCCTCTGGCTGCGGGCGGTGCGGCGATGACGGCCGAAATCGGTTCGCATGGCGAAATCGCCGACCTCGACGCCCATGCCCAGGCAAGCCTGGTCCAGCGCGGGGTGGTGCCGCCTCATGCATTGGTCGAAGCCGCGATCAAGCGGATCGAGGCGGTCGATCCGATCGTCAACGCGGTCAGCCACCGCGCCTTCGACCATGCCCGCAAGGCGGCACGCAAGGTTGACCGCATGGCCCCGATGGCGGGCGTGCCTTATCTGCTCAAGGCGTCGATGGAATATCCTGGATTCCCCGTCGTCTCGGGCTCTCGCACGCGGCGCGACGCGGTCGCGAAGCGGCAATTCCCATTCTCGCGCCGGCTCGACGAGGCAGGATTGATTCCCTGCGGCATGTCGACCATGCCCGAATTCGGCTTGCTGGGGGCAGGGGAGGCGCTGGTCTATGGGCCGACGCGCAATCCCTGGAACCTCGACCGCAGCAGCGGGGGATCGAGCGCCGGGGCCGCCGTCGCGGTCGCGACCGGCATGGTCCCCTTCGCTACTGGCAGCGACGGCGGCGGATCGATCCGTATTCCCGCTTCACATTGCGGGATCGTCGGCTTCAAGCCCAGCCGTAACTGGAACCTGCGCGCGCGGGCATCGAGCCTCGTCGACGATTTCCTCACTTCCGACGCGCTCTATGGCCGGTCGATGCGCGACACCATCTGGGCGGCGCGGCTGTTGCGCCGTCAGCCGCCCGCGCCGATTGAAGCCGCACCGCCGATGCGGATCGCGGTCAGCCTGCGCGGGCTGGACGGGGAGATGCCCGATCCCGATATCGCCAAGGTAATAGAGCGCACGGCAGAGCTCTGTGAGACGCTGGGCCATCATGTCGATCATCGCGAATTGCCGATCGATCATGCGGCGCTTAGCCGCGCCTTCGACGTGCTGTGGAGCTATGGCGGGGGAGAGGTCGCCGACCTTTATGGCGGCGTGCGTGGCCCCGATGGCGAGGGGTTGCTCGAACCGTGGACGCTGGGGTTGGCGGCGCGGCGCGATGCGATGACGCCCGAGGATCTTGCCACGGCGCTCGAGCAACCCGGCTTGCTCCATCGGCGGCTCGAAGCCTTCTGGCAGAACTATGACGTGGTGCTGTCGCCGGTCACCAGCGGCATCGCGCCGCTGCTCGGCGTGCTCGCTCCGGATCGTGACTTCGCGGCGCTGTGGCGCGACCATTTCCGCCATGTGAACTACACCCAATTGCAGAATATGGGCGGATTTCCAGGCCTTTCGCTGCCGCTGTTCGAGGCCGCCGAGGGCGTGCCGGCGGGTTCGATGTTCTGGTCGCGCCAGGGCGCGGACAATCTGTTGCTGGCGCTCGGCGTGCAGCTCGAAGAGGCTAGGCCCTGGGCCGCGCGCCGGCCGCCTGTGATCGCGAGCCACGCGAAGGCCGCCTGATCGAGGCGGCCTTCGCGCAGCCCTTAGCTCTCGACGTAGCTGAGCGTGGTCACGTGGACGAGCCGCGCGACATCCTCGCCGAAGCTCTTGGCCGCACGCTCCTCATTGGCGCTGGCTTCGATGATGTAGCGACCCTTCTCCGTGGCAGGCACGGTGACGCGGCCTGCCGCGTCGGTGGTCAGCTTCGTCTCCACGCGCTGCGGCGAGAAGACCGACACCGCCGCATTGGCAACCGGCTTGCCGCGGAGCAGCAGCGTGAACTGGCGGCCGCCGCTCTCGACCGGGACAAGCTCGAAATCTAGCTTCGGCGCAGTGTCGTTGCGGCCCGCACGCGCATAGAAGATGTTGCCGTGGCGGACGCCGCCGTCGGTCCATGGCGCGAACACCTGGTCGTTGCGGAGCCGGACATCGCCCTTGTCCGCAACCGATGCGACGAAATGCCTGTCCTGTTCCTTGCGGATGAGCGCGGCTGGGCGGGCAGGATCGGCGGTGAAGACGACCGACGTCTTCAGCCGGTGGGTCTGATCCTCCTCCTTCTCCTTGGGGGCGATCTCGTCCAGATATATCCGTACGGGGCCCGCATTGTCGCGTTCAAGCCATATGGCATGGGCGGAGGCGGTGCCGGCCAAGGTCAGGGCGGCTGCCCCGGCTAGGAAGATCCTGGCTAATCTCGTCATCATCATTCTCCCAAGGTGCAGTTTCAAGGCCGGACCACCGGCTCAGTTAATCAGGCGGAAGCTGGCTTCGAAGCGCATCCCCAGGACGATCGCGTCGCCGATCGTCGGATCTGCGCCGGGGTGGCGGACATATTGGACATGCGGCTGGATCGTGAACCAGTCGGCGAGCGGCGTCCGATAGGTCAGTTCGACCGCGGTCTCGGACTTGCCGCCGCCAAAGGCCGCGCGATAGTCGCGCGCGGTGAAGGCGGTGGCGAAGGCGAGGCCCAGTTCGTCCTCCTCTGCCCATGGGCTGGTGAGCTTCAGGCCCGCGCTGGCGAAGCGATCGAACATGTTCAGCTTGCCGCTGGCGGTGCCGACTCGGAAGAACCCGGCCAACTCGCCCGTCGGGCCGGAGCCGATCGGCGCTTCGCCGCGCAGATAGACGCCGGCATTGCCGCGCCGCCGTCCGCCGCCATGGTCGTCGAAACGCGCCGTGTAGCGCCAATGGCCGAGCAGCAGCCGCCCGCCGAGCATGGGCGCTTCGGCTTCCCCGATCAGCAATGCGCCATGATCGCCGCCAATGCCGGGTGCCCCGTCGAGAATGGCGGTGCGCAGCGCCCAGCCTTGGGCGGGCTTCACCTCCAGCCGCGCGGCGAGCGAAGTCTCCGGAAAGATCGATGGGCCGTTGAGGCCGGTCTGGGCGATGTCGGTGCCGATGCCGTGCGCGCTGCCGACGAACAGGCCTGCGGTCTCGAGACTGTCGAACTCCGAATTCAGATCGTACCGCCCGGCCTTGAGCGAGACATGCTCGCCGAACCTCTGATCGATCCAGGCTTCGTACAGCCGCAGCTTCCGCTTGCCTGTCTCGATATTGCTCACTGCCTGCGCATCGCCGGCAAGGTCCGAGATCGACCTGCCGTTATTGTACAGGCCGTAGATGTGCAGTTCCGCGCCACGCCATCCGGTCAGCGCCGCGAGGTCGGCTTCGAGCACGATGTCGAGATTGTCGAGGTAGCGCGTGCCCCGCCGCAGCCCGCCGTCGGCGACCGACATCACCTCGCCCGTATAGGTCGTTTCGAGCAGGACCGGGCCCTGCATCTCGTTGATCTCATGACCCGCATGGGTGTGGGCATGGGCGTGCGGGCCGGGCGCGGTAGCGGCAATCACGGTCGCGGCGAGGAGTTCCGTCAGCATCGTCAGACGCCCGGCATCGGGTTGAGGCGGACCCGGTTGAACCGGTTGCACAGGTATCGAGTCACGCGAAAGTCCTTTTCTTGCGACGCCGATGCCAAAGCAGCAGGCCGGTGATGATCATCGCGATCAGCCAGATACCGATCGCGAATATGAGCAGGCGGCCCCCGAGCCCTGCCACGCGTCCGGTGTGTATCGGGACGAGCGCATTGAAGGCGCGCGTCGCGAACGATGCTTTCACGATCGGGAAGCTGCCCCGCACCCGCCCGTCATTGGCGTCGACCAGGACACGGCTGGCGCCATAGGCGCGGCGCATTTCCTGCGGGGTCTGCAATCCTATCGTGTAGGTCGCGTCTTGGGCGGTCGGGAAGCCGACCGAGACGAGCATGCTGCCGGGCAGCGTCGCAAAGGCCGTTTCGATCGCCCGGCCCACGCCGACCGGCGCGCCATGCGCAGGTACTGGTGGCATGGACGGCGTATCGGCGCCGGCCAGATTGGCAACGCCATCGGGGAATTTGAGGAGCGTGCCGGTCACCGCCAGCACCAGCGCAGGCACGACCAGCCACAGGCCGATCGCGCGGTGCCAGCTGAAAAGCCGTGCGGCACTCGGGCCGCGGTTGATCGGTCTCACCACGCTTTTCCAGGGTGCGTTGCGCGGCCACGCCGCCATCGATCCGGCAATCAGGTTGCTGACCAGCAGCAGCCCGGTCACGCCGACGATCCAGTCGCCGGTCGTGCCCGCCAGCAGATTATGATGCAGCCCGACCGCTATATCGAGGATTCCGCCTGATGGTTCGTCGGGGCCGCGCAGGATGGTGCCGTCGCCCGCGATGCGTGCCGAGCGGTTCGCACCCGCTGCATCGGTGAAAAAGACGTCGTAGCGGTCGGGCAGGCCGGCGGTCGTCCACATCGAATCGACCGCCGCCTTCGTCCCGGGCGGCGCGAATCGGTTCAGGCGGCGCTCGATGCCGGCCGGGTCGGTTGGGCGGTGCAGGTCGCTGATCGCCGCGTCGCGGATTTCCCAGTGGAAGACGATCATCGTGCCGGTGATCGCCTGGAGCAGCCAGAAGGCCGCCGCCGCCAGACCGAGCCAGCGGTGCAGCTTGACGATCTTCGCGCGTAGCGGCGGCGCCCCCGTCGTCACGACATCGCCACGGCGTTTGCGTTGGCGAGAGCATGGCGGATCGGAATCATGCAGCGCTCCTGTTCATGGTCGCAGGCTGGTCGACGATGGATGGACCGGGAAACATCCAATTTGCAAAAGATTGAGGGGGCCAGTAGCGATCAGTGCGCCGCGCTGGCGAGCGCGGCTATCGCCGTGCGGCCTTCCTCCTCGGTCAGGCTGGCGAAACCGATCCTGAGGCCACGCGGCGCGTCTTGCGACGCCATGAAGGATCGCGACCGTGCGAAGCGCAGCCCCATTGCCGCCGCGCGCGCCTCCAGCGCGGTGAGATCGCCCCGGAAACGCAACCAGAAGGCAAGGCCGCCATCGGGCAGCCGGTAATCGGCGATCCCCGCGAGACTGCGGTCCATTTCCGCCGCGAAGGCCGTGCGCCGCTGGGCATAGATGCGCCATACCTTGCGCGCATGGCGGCGCAATTCGCCGCTCTCGATAAGTTCGGACGCGACATCCTCGGTCAGGCTGTTGCCCATGCCATCGGTCAGCGAGACGGCGTGCGCCAGCGCGTCGATCACCGGCTCGGGCGCCGCGACATAGCCGATACGCAAGGCGGGCAGCAGCAGCTTCGACAGCGATCCGACATAGAGAACCTGGCCCGGCGCATAGGCGGCCATCGGCAGCAGCGGCTGGGACTGGAAGTGAAACTCATGATCATAATCATCCTCGATGATCGCAAAGCCATATTGGCGCGCCAGATCGAGGAGCTTGAGGCGGCGTTCGGGCCGCAGCGACACCGTCGTCGGAAATTGATGGTGCGGCGTGACGAACAGCGCGCGGATCGGTTGCCGGCGGCAGACCTGCTCGACCGCGGCCACGTCGATGCCGTCGCCGTCGAGCGGAACCGGCACGATCTTCGCGCCCAGCGCGCGGAAGGCGGCGACCGCGGGTTCATAGGTCAGCTCCTCGACGATCACGGTATCGCCGGGCCGCAGCAGTATCTGGCCCGCGACGAAGATGCCGTTCTGACTGCCCCGGGTGATGCAGATGTTCGCCGCGGCGACGGTGAGGCCGCGCTGGCTGCGCAGCATCGCCGCGATGCTCTCGCGCAGCAGCGGTGAACCGCGAGGATCGCGATATTGGAAACCGTTGGTGCGCGATGCACGGTGGGCGGCGGCGCGGTAGGCGCGGCTGAGCAGTTCGGCCGGAAACAGCCGCCCGTCGGGCGCGCCTTCATCGAGTTTCAGGCCGGGCCCCTCGGGTAGCGCCAGCGGATGCTCGGGAGGCCTGGCATAGCTATAATGGATCGCCGGATCGACGCCGGGTGCGACGGCGGCCGGCTCCGCGGCTTTGGGTGCGGGCGTGGGCAGCGAGGCCGATACCATCGTGCCGCGCGTGCCGGCGGAGGTCAGCCAGCCCTGCGCGATCAGATCCTCATAGGCGAGCACGACCGTCTTGCGGTTCACCCCCAGCAACGCGGCGAGCTGGCGGCTGCTGGGCAAATAGGTGCCGGACACCAGCCGCTGCCGCTCGATGTCGCGGATCAGCGCCTGGATGATCTGCATATAGATCGGGACGTTCCCCGCCGGGTCGATGCGTTCGCTCAGGCTGATCTGCCATGGCCGCAGCATTGGCCCCCTCCATAACCATGTTTCGAACGAATGGATGGTCCAGTGTATAAGCGGCGACCAGGCGCGGCAAGGCGGTGACTGGACCCGCATGTTTTCCGTAATTGGGGTTTGCCGTCAGACATCGGCGCTGAAAAAAGGGCGCAAACCATAGGGACACATCGAACGTGACCGACCCACAGGCACAAAACCCTTTCGAGCGCCATTCGCATGACGATGTGCGCGCCCTGATCGGCGACTATCCGCTGGCATGGGTGGTCGCACAGGGCGGTGATGGCGACGAATCCAGCCTTTTGCCGCTGATCGGCGTCTATGGCGCGGATGGCGCGCTGGTCGAGTTGATCGGCCATATGGCGCGCCGCAACCCGCTGCACGCCGCGCTTGCCGCCGATCCACGCGCGCTGATCCTGTTTCAGGGGCCGCAGGCCTATGTCTCGCCCGATCAGGTGGGACGCCGCAACTGGGGCCCGACCTGGAACTATACCCAGCTCCGCATCCGCGCCGAGATCGAATTCACGCCGGACGAGACCCCGGAAGCGCTCGACGTGCTGATCGACGCGGTCGAATGCGACCGGGCGGAGCCCTGGAACGCCGCGGAACTGGGCGACCGCTACCCCGGCCTGCTCGGGGCGATCATCGGCTTCCGCGCGCGAGTGGTCTCGGTGCGGGGCAAGTTCAAGCTCGGCCAGGACGAGGCGGCGGTGGATTATCGCGGCATCCGTGCTACGACCCGCGACCCGGCCATGCTGCACTGGATGGACCGGTTCAACGGGAGGAAAGGTGCATGACGATCCTGCTGGTCGGCTGCGGCCGCATGGGCTCGGCGATGGCAAAGGGCTGGATCGGGCGCGAACGCGTGCTGGTCCACGATCCGGTGGCCGAGCCGCCCGAAGGCACGGAACGGCTCGATATGATTGATCCGGCGAAACTGCCCGATGATCTCATCCTGGTGCTCGCGGTCAAGCCGCAGGTTTTCGCATCGGTCGCGCCGATGCTGCGGCCGCTTGCCGAGCGTGGCGCGCTGGTGCTGTCGATCATGGCGGGCGTGACGCTCGCGGGCTTGCAAGGCGCGCTGGGTGGCAACGGACGGATCGTCCGCACCATGCCGAACACGCCTGCGGCGATCGGCGCGGGCATCACCGCAGCGGTGCCGGGCGCGGGGGTCAGCGCCGCCGATGTCGAGACGGTCGGTCAGCTGATCGCGGCGACCGGTGCGCTGGTATGGCTCGACGAAGAGGGCGATCTCGACGCGGTGACTGCCGTGTCGGGCAGCGGCCCGGCTTATTTCTTCCGCTTCACCGAGGCGCTGGCGAGGGCGGGGGAGGCTGCGGGCCTGTCCTCCGATCTCGCTATGCGGCTGGCGCGCGCGACCTTCACCGGCTCAGCCGCACTTGCGGGGCGGGACGATGCGCCGCTGTCGGCGCTGCGGGTGCAGGTGACGAGTCCGGGCGGGACGACCGCCGCCGGGCTGGCGGTGATGGACGCCGATGGCGCGATTGATCGGCTGGCCGGCGATGTGGTCGCGGCAGCGGCACACCGCTCGCGCGAACTCGCCGGATAGGTCGCGCTCAGTCCTCGCCGGCGGTCCTGATCACGCCGGCGTCGATCAGCGTATCGATCGCCGCATCGTCATAGCCGCAATCCGCGAGGATCGCGCGGCTGTCGGCACCGAGTGCGCGCGGCGCGGTATCGGGCAGGGGCGCTATCCCGTCGAACAGGACCGGCTGCGGCAGCGATCGGGCAATGCCGTCAGGATAGCCTTCGGGAACGTTGAAGAAGCCGATCTCTTCCAGATGCGGATCGTCGAGCAGTTCGGCGGGCGTCGCGATGCGCGAGCAGGGGATGTCGAGAGCGGACAGGGCCTCGATCCAGGCATCGGTGGTGCGCCCGGCCAGGCTGGCCGAGAGCAGCTGATAAAGCTGGCCGATATGCGCCTGCCGGGTGTTGGGATTGCGGAACCACTCCTCTTCGCAAATGTCGGCGCGGTTGATCTCGCCCAGGAAGCGCTGCCACTGGTCCTTCGTATAGGGCAGCACCGCGATCCAGCCGTCCGCGGTGCGGTGCGGACGGCGGTCGGGTGACAATAGGCGCGGATAGCCGACCGCGCCATCATCGGCGAATGTCGCCCCGGCGAGATGTTCGTTGAGCAGGAAGGCGGTCATCACCTCGAACATCGGCGCTTCGATGCGGATCGGCCCAACCTGGCCCCGCGCACGCGCCACCAAAGCGGCAAGAATGGCGTAGAGGGCGTGCAGCGCCGCGACCTTGTCGGCGATGATCGTTGGCATGAACTGCGGCTCGCCGCCCTTCATCGCCGACAGCCCGGCCAGACCGCTCGCCGCCTGGATGATGTCGTCGAAGGCGGGGCGGTCGCGATAGCGGCCCCGCTGGCCGAAGCCGATCGCCGCGCAATAGATGATGTCCGGCTTGATCGCGCTGACCGTGTCGAAGCCGATGCCGAGCCGCTCCGCCGCGTCGGCGCGCATATTATGGAAAAAGACGTCGCTGCGCTCGATCAGCTTCGCGATGGCCGCCTGACCCTCCGGGCGCTTGAGGTCTATCGCCAGCATCCGCTTGTTGCGATTGTTGCTCAGGAACAGTGAGCCGCCACCGGCGCCCTGGGGATGCGCATAGCGTGCGATGTCGCCTTCCAGCGCCTCCACCTTGATGATTTCCGCCCCCATGTCGGCGAGCATCTGGCCGACATAGGGGCCGAGTACCACGGCCCCGATTTCGATGACCTTCACGCCTTTCAGCAGCGGAACCACGCTTTGCCCTCCCGTGAGGATGTTGACATTAATTTCTATATGGAGACAATAATGTACACGAATAGAAATTGAAAGGCATGAGCCGATGGCTGCACCGTTCCGATTCGACCGTCTGTTCATCGGAGGCGAGTGGGTCGAACCGATCGATGGCGGGGTGCGCCCCAGCATCGATCCATCGACCGGCCAGCCATGGGGGGATGTCGCTTATGGCGGTCGCGGGGATATCGATCGCGCTGTCGCTGCGGCGAAGGCCGCGTTCGAGGGGCCTTGGCGCAGGATGCCGCCATGGGAGCGCGCGGCGCTGTTGCGCAAGTTCGCCGATCTCTACGCCACCCGGGTCGATGATCTCGCGCGCGTCGAGGTGACCGACAACGGCCGCGCAATCCGGGAATCGCGCGCCGACATCGGCATCCATTCCCAATATTATCATTGGTTCGCCTCGTTGGCCGACAAGCTCGGCGGGCGTACCATTCCGATGGACGACAGCGTCCATGCCTTCACCTCGCGTTTGCCGATCGGCGTCGTCGGCGCGATCATGCCGTGGAACGTACCGCTGATGGGTGCCGCCTGGAAGCTGGGGCCCGCGCTCGCGGCGGGCTGCACGGTCGTCCTCAAGCCCGCCGAGACCACGCCCGCGTCGTCGCTCGCGCTCGCGCATCTGTTCGAGGAGGCGGGCTTCCCGCCGGGCGTGGTCAACGTCGTTCCCGGCGATGGCCCGGTTGCCGGAGCGCGGCTGGTCGAGCACCCCGACGTCGCGAAGATCAGCTTCACCGGGGAGGGCTCCACGGCGAAGGCGATCCTCAAGGCGGGCGCGGACACGCTGACGCGCTGCACCTTCGAACTGGGCGGCAAGGCGCCGCACATCATCTTTGCCGATGCCGACCTGGAAAACGCGCTGAACGCCGCCACCGGCTCGGCCTGGGCACTGTGCGGACAGACCTGCGCGCTGGGCAGCCGCGTGCTGGTAGAGCGCCCGATATATGATCGGGTGGTCGAGGCGTTCCGCGAACGCGCGGGCCATGTCCGCGTCGGCATGCCGCTCGACCCGGCGACCCATATGGGGCCGCAGGCGCATCTCCAGCAGCTCGAAAAGACGCTGTCCTATATCGATATCGGCAAGCAGCAGGGCGCGGAACTCGCCGCCGGCGGTTCTCGGATCGAGCGCGACGGCATGGCGGGGGGCTATTTCGTCGAGCCGACCGTCTTCGCCAATGTATCTCCAGACATGCGGATCGCGCAGGAGGAGATTTTCGGGCCGGTCGCATCGCTCATCCCGTTCGATGGCGAGGATGAGGCGGTCGCGATCGCGAACGGCACTAGCTACGGCTTGGCCGCTGGCCTCTGGACCCGCGACACCGGCCGCGCTCATCGCGTCGCCGCGCGGATCGAGGCCGGCATGGTCTGGGTCAATACTTATCGCTACATCCGCTGGTCGACCCCCTATGGCGGCGTCAAGGCCAGCGGCTGGGGCCGGGAGAACGGGATCGAAGGGCTCGACCCCTTCCTCGAGACGAAGACCACCATCGTCTCGACCACCGGCACCTTCCCCAATCCCTACGCGAACTGAGGAGAGAATTTCATGCGGCTTCAGGGCAAGCTGGCGATCGTGACCGCCGCGGCATCGGGCATGGGCCGCGCCGGGGTCGAGCGGTTCGTGCGCGAAGGCGCGCGGGTCGCCGCGATCGACTTCAACGGCGCGGCGCTCGACGCGCTCGTGGCGGAGATCGGGGCGGACAAGGTCGTCCCGATCGTCGCCGATCTGAGCACGCCGGAGGGCGCGCGCGACAGCATCGATCAGGCGGTCGCGGCGCTCGGCGGCGCGGACATCCTCTGGGCGCACGCCGGCATGCCGGGCCCAGCGTCGGTCGAGAATCTCGACATGGCCGCCTATGACAAGGCGATCGCGCTCAACATCACCTCGGCGACGCTCGGCGCGGGGCAGGTCGCGCAGCATATGCGCAGGCGTGGCGGCGGATCGATCATCTTCACCGCGTCGGTATCCGGCCTGGTGGGGTCGATGATGAGCCCGATCTACTCCGCCGCCAAATGGGGCGTGGTGGGGCTCACCAAGTCGCTGGCGCTGGCGCTGGCGCCCGACAATATCCGCGTTAACGTCGTCTGTCCCGGTCTGGCCGATACGCCGATGAAAGTGGGTTTCACCGGCCGCAGTGGCGATCCGGCGGAGGCCGCGGCCAACGAGGCCAAGCTGATGGCCAACGTGCCGATGGGCCGCCTGGTCAAGGCGGGCGAGGTCGCCGACGCTGCGCTGTGGCTCGCCTCTGACGAAGCGAGCTTCGTCACCGGCGTCGCGCTACCGGTCGACGGCGGCTTCACGGCGCGCTGACGATGTGCGGCCGCCCGATTCCTTTCGACAAGGCTTTTCCGGGCGGACCGCTTGCGTCATATCGCGATGTGCCGCCTCGCGCGCGGCCCTGTTTCCTCGAATCTGGTGATCGCTCCCATGTTAGTGCGCCAAGCCGCCAATGCATTGCAGATCCTGGAATATTTCGCGGAGCGGCTCCGCCCGGCCAATGCCGCGGAGATTGCCGACGATCTCGGCTGGCCACGGTCGAGCACCTTCAAGCTGGTCGGAACGCTGGCGGCGAAGGGCTATCTCTACGAGCCGCGCGGGCGGGGGAATTATTATCCGAGCCCCCGCTGGCTGGTCCTGGCCGAGAAGGTGGCGCGCGCCGAGCCATTGCCCGCCGAACTGCACCGGCTTGTACAGGACGTCGCCGCCGCGACAGGCGAGACGACCGCGCTCGTCGCCCCAGCGGGGGTCGATGCGATGTTCGTCGATGTCGAGGAATCGCTCCAGCCGGTGCGCTATTTCGCGCGGGTCGGCGATCGGGTGCCGATCCACGCCAGTTCGGCGGGGCGCGCGCTGCTGGCGCAGATGAGCGCCGAGGAACGCGACAGCCTGTACCGCAAGATCGACTTCAAACCCTATTCTCCGACCGCGCCGATGTCGGTCGAGCGCGTCGAGGCCGATCTCGCCGAGGCGGCGGCGCGCGGCTATCACCAGAGCAATTCGGAATATACGCCCGATCTGGCGGGCGTCGCCTTGCCGATCCCGTGGCGGGAACGGCGCCTGTCGATCGTGGTCGTCGGCCCGAAGTCGCGCTGTCTGGAGCAGCGGCCCACCATGGCTGCCACGGTGGCGGCGCACCTCGCGGGGCTGCGGCTGGATATAGCGGCGAACTGACCGTCATCCATCGTTGGAACAAGAACCGGCCGACTCGTTGAGCACGGCCCGCTGGTCGTTGGGAGAGAGGGATATGCGCGAGGATATCGGGACGTTGCTGGCGGCCGCGCCGATGCGCCGGCTGCAGATCATGGTCGTGGCGCTGTGCATCGCCCTCAACGCGCTCGATGGCTTCGACGTGCTGGCGATCAGCTTCGCCGCCCCGGGCATCGCCCAGGAGTGGGGGATGGACAAGGCCGCGCTCGGGATCGTGCTGTCGATGGAATTGTTCGGCATGGCGGCGGGGTCGGTGCTGATCGGCAACCTGGCCGATCGGATCGGGCGGCGGCCCGTGATCCTCGGTTGCCTGACGGTCATGGCGGCGGGCATGTTTTGCGCGACGGCGGCTAACGGATTGGTGATGCTATGCGTGACCCGCGTGATCACCGGACTCGGCATCGGCGGCATGATCGCGTGCACCAGCGCTATGGTGGCCGAATATTCGAACGATCGCCGCCGCAATCTCAACGTCGCGCTCAACATCGCGGGCTATTCGACCGGGGCGATCCTGGGCGGGCTCGCCGCGGCGGCGTTGCTCGAAGCGGGGCATAGCTGGCGCGCGCTATTCCATTTTGGCGGGATCGTGACGCTCGTGGCGCTACCGCTTGCCTTCTTCTTACTGCCCGAATCGATCGGCTCACTGCTCGCGCGCCGTCCGGCCGGGGCGCTGGAGCGGATCAACACCATCCTCGCCCGGCTGCGCCATGCGCCGCTCGACGAGCTTCCCGCGCCGGCCGCCAAAGTCGAGCGTCCGTCGTTCCGCACGCTTCTGTCCGGGGAATATGGCCGCGCCACGCTGTTGCTGACGGTCGCCTATTTCGCGCAGATCATGCTGTTCTACTATGTCGTCAAATGGATACCGAAGATCGTCGTCGACATGGGCTTCGATGCGGCATCGGCCAGCCGGGTGCTGGTCGGCGCCAATATCGGCAATCTTTCCGGTGCGATCCTGATCGGCATCGCGGCGCAGCGTTTCAGCGTCCGGCCGCTGGTGATCGGCGCGATGCTGCTGGGTTTCGTCGTGATCAGCCTATTCGGCCTGGGCAGCGGTGATCTGACCCGCCTGACGGTCATCGCCGGGGTGGCGGCCTTTTTCATCAATGCGGGCGTGGTCGGCCTCTATCCGATCCTCGCCGGAACCTATCCCGCGGCATTGCGGGCGAGCGGAACCGGTTTCGTGATCGGTATGGGCCGGGGCGGATCGGCGCTCGGGCCGGTTGTCGCGGGCGCCCTGTTCGCCGGGGGCGGGAGCCTCCTGACCGTCTCGATGACGATGGGAGCGGGAGCGCTGATCGCCGCGGCGATGCTGTTCCTGCTCCCGGCGGTGCGCGAACAGGAACAGCCGGCGGGTTAATTACCCTCGATGATCGCCTTCTTCTGCGCGTTGCTCATCGCGTCGGCGTTGACATCGGCATCGTCGATCGCCTTTTCCTTGGCATCGCCCGCCGCACGGACGGCGTCTGCCTGTGCTTCGGTCGCGTCCTTGGCGGTGCCGGTCATGGTGTCGGCGGCTGCGTCAAGCGCATCGGCGCGGTTATCGGCGGCCTTCTCCGCCTGATCGCCCAGTTTATCATCCCCCTTGCCGCCGCATCCGGCGAGGGTGATGGATGCCGCGGCTACGGCGGCAAGCATAAGATTTCGCATGGGGAACTCCTCCGGCAAGACCCGAAGCACAGCGCATGCGTGCGGCGAAGGTTCCGTCAGACGGCGGGTTTGCGGGACGCTCTCGCCTTCGCCGGCTTGGCCGACGCGTCGGTGGGATAGGGCATCACCATCGTGCCGTCCGGCGCCGCGGTGAAGGTCGTCTGCGTGAGATAGGCGAAGTCGATCCCCTCCGCCGCGAACCGCTCTAGCAGGGTGATGCACACTTCGTGTCGGACATGGTTGAACACCTCGCCATCCTCGTCGATCACGTCGAAGACCAGCTCATAGTCCAAGCTCGAAGCGCCGAGATTGACCATGCAGCAATGGAGGAAAGCGCTCTTGTCCTGTCGGGTCACGATCTCCTTCACGATGTCGGGAATGCGGCGGCAGAGCGCGGGCGGCGTCTGATAGGTGACGCCGATCATCAAGGTCGCACGGCGCCGCATCGTGTGGGCGAGGTTGTGCAACTCCTTGTTCAGCAGATTGGTGTTCGAGATCACCACCTCCTCGCCCGTCGTGGCGCGGACGCGTGTCGTCTTCATGCCGATCGCCTCGACGGTACCGGTCGTCTGGTCCCATTTGACGGTGTCGCCGCGGCGGAACGGCCGGTCGAAGATGATTGCAAGGCTGGCGAACAGGTCGGAAAAGATGCCCTGCGCGGCAAGGCCGATGGCGATGCCGCCGATGCCGAGGCTGGCGACGAGGCCGGTGATGTTGACGCCGACATTGTCGAGGATGACGAGCATCGCGACGATGAAGCAGACCGACGTCACCAAGAGGCGGATGATCCCGATCGCCGATGCCAGCGTCGATGCGCCGCCCTCCTCGTCTCCGGCGCGATGCTCGACGATGCCGATGATCAGCTCGCGCACCCAGAGGGCCGCCTGGATCGCGGTGGCGACGATGAACAGGAATCGGATCGTGTCGTTCACCATCGCGGGCGGCTGCGCATAGCCGCTGACGATCCGGGCGGAGAGCATGACGATGAAGAACAGGTTGGTCCGCGTGATCGCGCGGCCGACGATGCGCGGCCAGTGGCCGAGATGCTGGCGGCGGCACAGGCGCGCCCCCAGCATGCGCAGGCCATAGAGCAGCGCGATGATGACCGCCCCCGCCGCACAGGCGATCGCGATGTTGAAATAATGGCTGGAAATCCAGGCGAAGGTCTGATCCCAGAACAGCTGGATGTCGGCTGCCGACTGGATCAGCGGAGCATTGCCGTTGTCGATGTCGGCTGCGTTGCCGGTCTTGTTCATGCGGTGACTCGAACTCTCATTTCTGGCTTACAGAGCCCCAACGGGGCTGGGTGCGGCGGCGTTCCGCCATGGAGGGCACGGGTTCGGCGACATCGGCGTCTTCGGGCTGTTCCTTGCCGTCAGGTTGATGTTCGGGTTCGGCCTCGATGTCGCGCTTGCGTTTGCGAAACGGATTCCAAGCGCGTTTCTTGACATAGGTTTGAACATAGCGGTCGAAGCCGATTTCCACGGCGACGATGAAATAGATGAAGGGCTGGAAGGCGATGCCTACGAACGAGCTGCCGAGCATGTAGATCAGATGCGCGTTCTGAAGCGCGCCGGCCAGCGGCGCGACCCATTTATTGTCCCCTTCATGCTTCGCGTAGGTTCGTCGGATGACCTCCATGCGGAATATGCCGATCAAGTGGATCATGAGGAACAGGGCGAGCCCCGGATAGCCCTGTTCACCCAGCATCTCGAAATAGGCGTTGTGGAAGGAGCGGCCGACGTCATAGCCGATCACCTTGACCAGCGTGCCGTCGGCGGTCTTGTAGCTCATGTCGATTTCGAGCTTGTTACCGATATAGGCATTGAACCCGCCGCCCAGCGGATTGCGGCTGGCATAATCGATCGTCCATTTCCACACCGCGATGCGGGTAGCGGCCGAGGCGTCGGCCTTATAGGTGCCGATCGTGTCCATCCGCTCGGTGTAGCTTTTCGGCAGGAAGGGAATACCGGCGATGACGATGCCGGCCATGATGCCGAGATACAGCATCCGCCGCCGCGCGGCGCGCAGTTCCATGAGAGCCATCAGGACGATGCAGAGCAGGCCCGTGCGCGTCTGCGTACCGATCGGGATCAGCAGGCAGGCGAAGGCCAGCGCGTACCAGTAAAGGCGCGCGAAGATCGACGGCGGCACGATCGTCGAATATTTCGACATGTAAAGGATCAGCGGAATCGAGCAGATCGCGAAGGCCGAGATCGTACTGCTCTCATACATGCCGCTGTTGTTGGCGACCATCAGGTTGAGCGTGCCATAGCCGCCACCGCCCGCCAGCGTCTTCGCTCCGCCCACCACGGCGATCGACGAGATACAGAGCAGCATGAACAGCAATATGCCTTCGATGCGGACGCGGGTATAAAGCGTCATCGGCATGAATATCGCGAAGACCAGCGCCTTCCAGACCCAGTCCCATTTTTCATAGGCGGCGTCGGGGTGATCGGCGGTCAACGTCGTGAAACCGCAGAGCAGTAGCAGCAGCACCATCATCACCTGCCGGGGCGTCGGCTTGCTCAACGTCTTGTCGTCGTTGATCGCCCAGCCGAGAAAGGAAGCGGTGAAGAAGATCAGCGAGACCGGAACCGAGCTCAGCAGATAATAGGACAGGCGCTGCGGCGAGACGATGTCGACATAGATATAGGCGCACAGGAACAGGAACGGCCGGCGGAAGCCAAGCACGGTGATCATCACCATGAAACCGATGAGGAAAAGGTCACGCACGGTTCGAGCCGGGCCTGGCTTCACCGGTTTCGACTCCGGCGCGTTTCGGGGGCTGCTGCTTCTTGGGCAGGATCTGTTTGAAATGGCGTCCCGACTGGATCGGCTCGACGTTCAGATCGGGATGGAGCATCAGCTTGATGGCGACGAAACCGAGCAGGAAGTGCGCCAGCAACAGCGATAGCGTGTCTATCATCGGCGCAGCCCCGAGTTGAATCCGGTTGACAATCAAAGCCTCTTCATGCGCGTTCGGCGCACATGAAGATCCTCCACGTCCTCGATCATAGCCTGCCCATTCACAGCGGCTATACTTTTCGTACCCGGGCGATCCTCAAATCGCAGATCGCGATGGGCTGGGAGGTGCGCGGGGTGACCGGACCGCGTTACAATGCGACCGCGCCCGATCCGGCGGAGGAAGAGGGATTGATCTTCCACCGTACCCCGCCGGTCAAGCCTGCGCGGACGCCGGTCGGCGAGTGGCGCGAAGTGCGGGCGCTTACCCGGCGTGTGGCTGAGGTTGCGGCCGCTTGGCGGCCCGACATCATCCATGCCCATAGTCCGGCGTTGGTAGGCCTCGCCGGGCTGCGCGCCGCGCGGCGGCTGAATATTCCTTTCGTCTATGAGATCCGCGCCTTCTGGGAGGATGCGGCGGTCGGCAACGGCACTGGGCGGGCGGGATCGGCGGTCTATCGGATCACCCGAATGCTCGAAACCCACATCGTCCGCCGCGCCGACGCGGTGGCGGTGATTTGCGAGGGGCTGCGATCCGATCTCGTCGCGCGGGGCATCGCCGCGGACAAGATCATGGTGTCCCCCAACGGCGTCGACCTCGACCTGTTCGGGGAACCGCCGCCGCCGGATCGCGCGCTGGCCAGCGCGCTTGGGCTGGAGGATGCCGACGTCATCGGCTTCATCGGCTCCTTCTACGATTATGAAGGCCTCGACGACCTGATCGCGGCGATGTCGATGCTGGTCGCGCGCCGTCCGAAAGCGGCGCTGCTCCTGGTCGGGGGCGGGCCGATGGAGACTGCCCTTCGCGCCCAGGCGGCGGCGTCGCCGGCCGCGGGCAATATCCGCTTCGTCGGTCGTGTTCCGCATCAGGAAGTCGAGCGTTATTATAGTCTTACGGATATTCTCTGCTATCCACGCAAGGCGATGCGACTGACCGATCTGGTGACCCCGCTGAAACCGCTCGAAGCGATGGCGCAGCGGCGGCTTGTCACGGCATCGAACGTCGGTGGACATCGCGAACTGATCGAGGACGGCGTGACCGGGACCCTGTTCGCCCCTGACGATCCGGGGGCCATCGCCGACGCACTGACCGCACTGCTCGACGATCGCGCCCATTGGGACGAGCGCCGTAGCGTCGCGCGCGCCTTCGTGGAACGCGAGCGTAACTGGGGCGTCAATGTCGCGCGCTACCGCCCGGTCTATGAGCGGCTGCTGGCTCGTTAGGCGGACGGAAATTGTTCTGATCCTATAACGGATCAAAGAGAATCCAAATTTTGCCGTAATATAAGGCGATAGATTGTCGAATATGGGCTTACCGATGGTGCAGAAGGACACGCGGCGGCGATCCAGCCTGATTTTGGGCATCCTGCTGGCGTTGCTGCTGGGGGTCGCGGCGGGGCTGTTCGTCCTTGCGGTGCCCGTCCGTATGCTCGAGACGGTGACCACCTTCACCCGCCTGTCGAAACTGATGGTCCAGGCCGAACCGCCTATCTCGCCAAGCGACAGGAGCTTGCTGGCGGTGTTGGCCGGCATCCTCACATCGGGCATCGGCTGGGTTCTGGTCGATTGGCTGCTGTTCGGCCGGGCGGGTCTGAACAGGCTGATCAAGCCGCGCGAAGACGAATATGAAGACGAGGATGGCGACAGCTTTCGTCCAACCGATCCGCTCGACCTCGTCTCGCCGGTTTCGCTGCCGGTGCCTGAATGGACGCCGTCGCCGGCTGGCGACACGCGCCGTCCGCTCTCGGCGCGCACCGACATCGGCGATCCTCCGAAGCCTGCCACGCCCTTTGGCGGGGGCGAACCGCCGCTCAATCCGTTCGGTCAGATTTTGCCCGGCGTTGGTGGCTCCGCCCCGCCGCTTCAGCCGGTGGTTCCACCGCTCGGCCAGCTACCCTTGGGTGGAGGCTGGGGTAGCCCAGACCCAGACGCCTCCGGCGCGGCGCCGGTTGCATCCTGGCCCCCGCTCGACTTCATCACCGGTGCGCCAGCGCCCCAGGCTGGCGCTCCGGAGCAGCGTGCGCCGGCCCCGACGGGCTGGCTGCCCGTACCCGGGGCCCGGCCCGATGGCGGGCAGCCGGGTTTCGAGGCCAGCCATCCGGTGAATGCTCCAGTGCCCGTCGAGCCTCAGCCTGCTGTGATACCGCCTTTGCCGGTTCCGCCCGCACTGACGCCAGTGTCCCAGAATGAGGCCGAGCCGCCACAGCCGCCGGCTTTTCCTGCCCCTCGGGAAACATTTGCTGCCCCGCCGCTCGAACCGCTGACGCCGCCACCGGCCGCGTTCGAACCGCCGGTTGCGCCGGCCCCCTTCATCACACCGGTCCTGGCTGCGGTCGAGCCCGCGCCGGCTGCGCCCGATCCCGTAGTGGCTCCGGTTGCTCCCCCCATGCCCGCGCCAACGCATGCTCCGGCTCGGGAATCCGCGCCTGCCAGGGGGCCTTCGGAAAGCGGTTTCGACAAGGCGCGTCTCGAGGAGTTGCTCGTTCGGCTGGAGCGCGGGCTCGAGCGGCGGCGGGCTGCGGCCGCGGCTGCCGCGACGGCGGTTTCCGCTCCGGTCAAGCCTGCGGCCCCCGTCGCCGCGCCCGTGGCCGCTCCGGCGGCGCATCCCGTACCAGCGCCGGCGTTCAGACCGGAGGCGCCGGTCGAGCCGCCCGTTGCATATGCCGCGCGGATGCCGGACGTCCCGCCCGTCATACCGGCTTACACGCCGCCGCCGGCTGAGCCCGCGCCGGTCTTCACCATCGCGCCTTCGATAGCGCAGCCGCCTGCACCGGAGCCCGCGCCGGTCGCCGTGCCGACGATCGCGCTGCAAACGCCGGAAACCGCGGCGCGCAATGACGGCATGCTCGACCAGCCCCTGCATGTGACGCTGGATCTGCTGCGCAGCATGGTGAAACGCTGACGGTTAGGGGGCTTCCCGCCGCTCAGGCCCGAATCGTCAGAGCGTCGAGCCGGACTACGGCGTCACCGGCTTCGCGATCTATCCCGATTATGCTGATCTCCGCGATCAGATGGCCGGGAATCTCGAACTCGGGCGCCGCGATCTCGGCGGACAAGGCCTCGATCGCCGCATCGACACGGTCTCCACCCAGGCGGATTTCGATCCGGTGCCGTCCGCCGTCGAACAGCAGGCTTTGCCATGAAGCGCTGTCGCTTCCTTCAAGCGAAAGATCGGCGAGAGCGCCGCATCGCCGCCGGATTCGCCCGGCGATAGCCTTGACAGCATCCGCCATCAGCGCTGCCCGGGCGCGTGGGGGTGGTCGCTCAGATAGGCGGCGACCCGCTTGACGGTCGCGTCGCGCGGTTCGCGGCCCCGGCGCAGCATCGTGACGAAACACGGATCGCCCACCGCGTCACGCCCGAAGCGCGAGGCGGTCACGCCGCTCTCCCGCAGATAGCGCTCGATGGTCGATAGCAAATGCATGGTCCTTGTCCTCCTCGACTCATGTGTTCGCTATATGTTCTTTTTTGATTCCCTACTTGTCTAGGAAAAATCCTATCGGTATTGGATGGAGATGGCCGATGAAGTCCGTGAGGCGCTCGACGCCCTGATCCGCAAGCATGGCGAGGATTACAGCGCCATATCGCGGCTGCTCGGCCGCAACCCGGCCTATATCCAGCAATATATCAAGCGCGGCACACCACGGCGGTTGTCGGAGGAGGACCGGCTGCGGCTGGCGGCCTATTTTCGCGTGCCGGAGGAACGGCTGGGCGGGCGCTCCGGTGCCGTCGCGGAGCCCGCGCCTGGGTTGCTGGCTGTTCCCCGGGTCGATATCGGCGCGTCAGCCGGCCCCGGCGCAGTCGCCGAGATCGAGGAGCAGGGGCCGCCGATCGGTTTCGATGCCGCGACGCTGCGGGCGCTGGGAGTGAAGCGGGCCAGCCGCGCCTCGATCATCCGCGTGACGGGCGCCTCGATGGAACCCACGCTGCAGGACGGCGACGACATATTGGTCGACCGCGATGCCGTGACGATCCGCTCGGGGGCGATCTATGTGCTGCGGCTCGATGATATGCTGGTCGTCAAACGGCTGGTCCGCGAGGGGGCGGGGCCGCTCGTCATCCGTAGCGACAATGACGCTTACCCGGATATCGTCGATTATGATCCCGCTGCGCTGGCCGTGATTGGCCGGGTCTTGTGGTGCGGGCGGAAGCTTTAGCGGCGCGTGCGATCATAGAGATATAGCGCCAGCGAGATCGCGACGCCGATCGCGGTGCCGGTCACCATGCCGATCGACGGCTGGCCGAAATGATTGCCCGTTATCGCTCCGGCCAGGATCGAGAAGGCGATGATCGCGCCCCCGGCGCGCGAGGCGTTGCCGCTTTGCTGTTCCATCCGCGCCCCATGCCACGGCAGGCCGGATTGCGCCAGATATGTCCCGGGCGTGTCATATCGGGACGGCCTGTGCCGCTGCGGGATTTGGTAAACCCATTGTCGACCATTCAAGTGGCGGAACTCCGCCATTTTTCATTTTCTGGCACATGGCTTGAGTGGTGAGGGGCCTTAGTATGCTTACACCGGGGTCACTCGCTTGGAAGAGTTGTTCTATATCGCCAATCGCAGCAGCATCGCCCAGGCCGAGGATCTCCTCGCTCAATTCGGCATGATGGCGATCGACGAGGCGGCGGCGCGCAGCCGTCATTATCGTGAACTCGGCAACGCGATTCGTTTCTGCGAATGGCGGCAGATCGAACGCTTCCTGCTGGTGCTCAGCCAGGAGGCGGCGGTCGGGACTGTCCACTAGGCATTGGCCGATACCGCGCGTGCGCCGCGCCCCGCTGCTCCGCACGTTTCGACTACGCTGAATCCCGGATCGGCCAGCATCGCGTCACTAGCCTCTGGCGGGCGGCACGGGCTGTCGCTAGGGTCGCGCCATGAGTGCTCCCCGCACGCTGCCCCGTGCTCCCTCGATCATTCTGGGTGCGATGATGTGCGTGTCGGTTGCGGCACAGGCGCAACCCGTCGCGCCGCCCGCCGGGGATCAGGCGGCGCTGCCCGATCTCGACCCGTCGAGCGAGATGGCGCCGCTGCCCGACATGGAGGTGGCCTGGCCCGATCCGCTCGATGCTGCCGAACCTGCGGAGACTGGAACGGCCGCTACGCCGACGCCTACTGAAGCACAGGCTGCCGATTCCCAGGCCGATCGCCGCTACCGGGTCGCGATCGACGGGCTGAGCGGGCAGGAGGGGCTGCCGCCGGAAACCGAAACGTCCATCCGTACCCGCTTCCGCACGCTGTCCGCGCTGGAGGAGGGCAAGGGCGCCGGCAACACCGCGCAGATCGATCGGCGCGCGCGTCAGGACGAGGCGCTGCTCGAGCAGCTGATGCGCGCCGCCGGCTTCTACGACGCCGACATCACCACGCGGATCGAGGACGAGAGCACCGGGCGGCTGGCGGTGACGCTCAACGTCGAACCGGGCGCGCTGTACACGCTGTCGGCGATCGACCTGCCCGGCATCGAGCAGGCAGGCGGCGATGGCGATGAGCTTCGGCGGGCCCTTGGCCTGGAGGTTGGGGGCCCCGCCGATTCGGACCGGATCGCAGCCGGACAGGCCGCGCTGAAGGCCGAGCTGGGCCGCAAGGGCTTCGTCTTCGCCAAGGTCGGCGACCCGAAGCTCACCGTCGATCATGACGAGCATCATGTCGCCTTGGCGATGCAGGTCGACAGCGGCCGCGCGCAGCGGATCGGCAACATCGTCATCGAAGACCGCAAGCTGTTCAGCGCCAAGCATCTGGGCCGGATCGCGCGCTTCAGGTCGGGCGATGTCTATGATGCGGCGAAGATGGACGATTTCCGCCGCGCGCTGATCCAGACCAGCCTCGTCTCTTCGGTCACGATCAAGCCGGTTGCCACCGCCAATCCCGAAGTCGTCGACATCGCTGTCAAGCTGGAGCCTGCGCCGCCGCGCACCATATCGGGTGCGATCGGCTATGGCACCGGCGAGGGCTACCGGCTCGAGGCCAGCTGGCAGCATCGCAACCTGATCCGGCCCGAGGGCGGCGTCACCTTCCGGGGCGTGCTGGGAACGCAGGAGCAGTCGCTGGGCGCGGTGCTTCGCCGCAACAATTACAAGGCGCGCGACCGGGTCCTGACCGGGCAGCTGCTGTTCAGCCATCTTCAGGAGAATGCGTTCGAAGCGCGTTCGGTCACGCTCGCAGCGGGTCTGGAGCGGCAGACCAACATCATCTGGCAGAAGAAATGGACCTGGTCCTACGGCGCGGAGCTCACCGCATCGAAGGAAGATGATACCGTCAAGGCCACCGGTGCCCCACGCCGCCGCCAATATCTGACCGGTGCCTTACCATCGAGCCTGTCCTATGACGGATCGGACGACCTGCTGAACCCGAGCCGGGGCTATCGGCTGGCGGCGCGCGTTTCGCCCGAATTGTCGTTGCAGGGCAGTGCCTTCGGCTATGTGAAGGCGCAGGTCGACGGCAGCACCTATCTGCCGGTTGGCGGGCGCACGGTGATCGCGGGCCGGGCGCGGCTGGGTTCGATCATCGGCGCATCGGCCGAGCGGATCGCGCCGACCCGGCGCTTCTATGCGGGCGGCGGAGGATCGGTGCGCGGCTTCGGCTATCAGAAGATCGGGCCGATCGACGTCAACGGTGATCCGGCGGGCGGGCGCAGCCTTGCCGAATTCTCGATCGAGGCGCGCGTCCGCTTCGGCGACTTCGGCGTGGTGCCGTTCCTCGACGCGGGCAATCTCTATTCGGCGAAGCTGCCCACCTTCCGCAACCTGCGCTACGGCGCGGGCCTCGGCGTGCGCTATTATACCAGCTTCGGGCCGATCCGCGTCGACGTTGGCACGCCGATCGACCGCCGCAAGGGGGATTCGCGGGTCGCGATCTATGTCTCGCTGGGGCAGGCCTTCTGATGTCGGGCGAAGCCGCCATGGTCGGGGATAGGGTGAGCGGCTGGGGCCGCCGCCATCCCGTCCTGCGCGTTTTCGCTATCGGCCTGCTGTCGGTCCTGCTGCTGCTGTCGACGGCGATCTGGCTACTCGACAGTGGTCCCGGCCACCGGCTGATCATCGACCGGATCACCGCGTTGAAGCCGTCGTCGGGCCTGCGGATCAAGATCGGGCGGATCGACGGGTCGATCTGGAACAGGGCGCGGCTGCGGGATCTGCGCCTCTATGACAGCCAGGGACTATTCCTCGAAGCGCCGGAGATCGACCTCGACTGGCGGCCGGCGGCGTGGATCGCCAATAAGCTGTGGATCCGCAGCGCCGAGACCGATCTGCTGATCCTGCACCGTTTGCCCAAGCTGAAGCCGTCGCCGAAGAAGGGGCCTTTGCTCCCCGGCTTCGACATCCATGTTGGCAAGCTGGCGATTCGCCATCTCCGCCTCGATCCGCCCGTCGCGGGACGGCGGCTGGTCGCGCGGATCGAAGCGGAGGCCGACATTCATGATGGGCGTGTCCTCCTCAAACTGGCGGGGTCGTCCAATGGGCGTGATCGGGTACGGCTTCAGCTCGATTCGGAGCCCGATCGCGATCGTTTCGACATAGACGCCAAGATCGAAGGGCCCGCCGATGGGGTGATCGCTGGCGTCACGGGATGGAAACGGCCGGTCGACGGCGTCATCTCGGGAACGGGGACATGGAGCGGCTGGAAGGGTCGAACGACGCTCGACGTCGGCGACATCCGGCTGATCGAACTGGGCCTGACCGCAGACCACGGAAAATATGCGCTCGCCGGCCAGCTTGCGCCGAGCAGCTTCCTCAAGGGCAAGCTCCAGCGGCTCACCGCGCCGGTCGTCCGGATCAGCGGAGCGGCGACGCTGGCCGAGCGCAAGCTCGAGGGCAATCTGGCGGTCGACACGCCGGCGATCAGCTTCGCGGCGTCGGGCACGCTCGACCTTGCCGAAAGCGCCTTCATCGGCGTGGTCGTCGACGGGCGACTGCTCAAGCCGCCCGCGATGTTTCCGAATATGACGGGCCGCAACATAAGGCTGCACGCAACCTTTGACGGGCCGTTCGGCACCGCTGCCTATGGATATGCGCTGACCGCCGATCATGTCGCGTTCGACAATACCGGCTTCGATGTCGTCCGCGCTGATGGCAGAGGGCATCTTTCGAATGCGCTGGTGAAATTGCCGGTGCGCCTGTCTGCCCGGCGCGTTACCGGCGTCGGCGATGTTGCGGGGGGCATTCTCGGCAATCTCAAGGTCGACGGCGTGCTGCTCGTCACGGCGAATATGGTGACTGGCAACGTACTCAAGCTCAGTTCGGACAAGCTGAGCGGCAAGCTTTCGCTGCGCCTCGATCTGCGCACCGGTCAATATGACGTCGCCCTGACCGGCAAGCTGCTTCGCTATTTCATTCCCGGCATCGGAATTGTCGACGTCAATTCGGAGCTCAAGGTCGTGCCCGGCGCGAATGGGCGGGGGACGATGGTCGCGGGCCGGGGGCGGGCCTGGGTGCGCCGCTTCGACAATGCCTTTCTGCGGTCACTGGCGGGCGGCCTGCCGTCGATCGACACACGGCTGCGGCGCGGGCCCGATGGCGTACTGCATTTCGAACGGCTGGTGCTGACCGGCCCGTCGATCTGGCTCATCGGCAATGGCTTCCGCCGCCGCGACGGCACCTTCTATTTCAAGGGCAGCGGCACACAGGCGAGCTATGGCCCGGTACAGCTGACCCTCGACGGCAATATCAGCCGGCCGAAGATAGACCTGCTGCTCGCCGCGCCGATCGAGGCGCTTGGCCTGACAAATGTCGCGGTGAAGCTTGATCCGACCCCGCAGGGCTTCAGCTATGCCGCGACAGGCGGATCGCATCTCGGCCCCTGGGACAGCAACGGCGCGATCCTGCTCCCCGCGGGTCAGCCCGCCACGATCGCGGTTGCCGAGGTTGCGGTGAGCGGCGCCAAGGGCGGCGGCACCCTGCGATCCGATCCGGGCGGCTTCACGGGACGGATCGACCTGGCGGGCGGCACCATGACCGGGCCGCTGCTTTTCTCGGTCGAGCGCGGCCTGCAGAAGATCGAGGGGCATCTGCGCGCGCAGCGGGCGAGCTTCGCCGGCCCGATGCCCTTCACGGTCGGGCGCGGGCGGATCGACGGCACCGTGCTGCTCGATCCGGCGGGCGTCCAGATCAACGGGACCGCCAATGTGCTGGGTGCGACGATGAACGGCGTCAGCCTGGCGCGCGGCCGGGCCGAGATGCGGATGAACGGGGGCAGCGGCAGCATCACCGCCAATCTTTCGGGATCGCGCGGGCGCGGCTTCCAGTTGACGGCGGTCAGCCGCTTCACGCCCGAGAATGTCACGCTGACCGCCGAAGGCGCGATCGATCGCCGCCCGATCCGGCTGGAGACCCCGGCGGTGCTGCATCGCGACGGCGATGCCTGGCGGCTCGAGCCGACCCAGCTCGCCTTCGCAGGTGGAAAGGCGACCCTGGCCGGCCGGTTCGGCGGCGCCGCCAACGAGGTCCGGGCAGGCGTCCAATCGATGCCGCTGTCGGTACTCGACATCTTCTTCCCGCAGCTCGGTCTGTCGGGCATCGCGACGGGCGACGTCGACTACCGGCTCGAACGCGGCGCGCGCATCCCCACCGGGCGGGCGAATCTGAAGATCGCCGGGCTTTCGCGCTCGGGCCTGGTGCTCACCTCGCGGCCTGCCGACGTCGCCGTATCCGGCGTCCTGACCGACCGGGTCGCGGCGGCGCGCGCGGTTGTGTCAAGCGGCGGCAAGGTGATCGGCCGGGGGCAGGCGCGGATCACCAATCTGCCGGTCGGCGGCGCGCTGCCCGATCGGTTGCGCGCCGGCAACCTGTTCGCGCAAATTCGGTATGGCGGCCCGGCCGACACATTATGGCGGCTGATCGGAATCGAGACCATCGACATCTCGGGGCCCGTCTCGATCGGCGCCGATATCAGCGGCACCGGCGCCAACCCGGTCATCCGCGGATCGCTGCGCTCGACCGATGCGCGGTTGGAAAGCGCAGTGACCGGCACGGTGATCAACAAGATCGCGGCGGCGGGCCGCTTCGACGGCTCGCGGCTGCTGATCGACAAATTATCGGGTCAGACGCGCGGCGGCGGCACCGTCGCCGGCCGGGCGACCTTCGATTTCGCCGGCGGCAAGGGGCTGGGCATGGATGTTGCGATCGACGCGAACAATGCACTGCTGCTCAGCCGCGACGATATCGGCGCAACGCTCACCGGGCCGATGACGATCAAGTCCGACGGTAACGGCGGAACCATCGCCGGCGACATGCGGCTGGTGCGCGGGCGGTTCCAGCTCGGCCGGGCGGCGGCGGTCGCGGCGATTCCGCAGTTCGAGACGATCGAGCTCAACCGCCCCGATGACGACGGTGTGGTCGTCCGCCGCGCGCCATGGCGGCTCGACATCAAGCTCGACTCGCGCAACCAGCTGGCGGTGACCGGCCTCGGCCTCGACAGCGAATGGCGCGGCAAGCTCGATCTCGGCGGGACGATCGACAATCCTGCGATCACCGGCCGGATCGATCTCGTTCGCGGCGGCTATGAATTCGCCGGGCGGCGCTTCGATCTCGACCGCGGCGCGATCCGCTTCCTCGGCGAAGCGCCGCCGGATCCGCTGCTCGACATCCAGGCCAAGGCCAATCTCAACGGCGTCAGCGCGACGATCACGGTCAGCGGTACCGGTCAGAAGCCCGAGATCAACTTCACCAGCATTCCCGCGCTGCCCGAGGACGAATTGCTGTCGCGGCTGTTGTTCGGCACCTCGATCACCAACCTGTCCGCACCCGAAGCGCTGCAGCTGGCCGCGGCGGTGGGCTCGCTGCGCGGCGGGGGCGGGGGGCTCAACCCGATAAATGCGGTGCGCCGCGCCGCCGGGCTCGACCGGCTGCGCATCCTGCCCGCCGATCCGACGATCGGCGCGGGCACCGCGGTGGCTGCGGGCAAATATATCGGGCGGCGCACCTATGTGGAGGTGATCAGCGACGGGCAGGGCTATTCGGCGACCCGCGTCGAGTTCCAGATCACCCGCTGGCTGTCGCTGCTGTCGAGCATCTCCACCATCGGGCGCCAGAGCGCGAGCGTGAAAGTGTCGAAGGATTATTAGCCGAAGCTGTGCTTGAACTTCACCATCGGCAGGATGTGCCGGTTGCGGATGCGGAGTTCCTGGCCGCTCGGATCGGGATTGGTCCGATCCGGCGTGAAGAAGGTGCGGCGGCGGCCGATCTTCGCCTGGAGGATGTTGCCGAGCGTGAGGTTCAGCGTCGTGCGCGCGCTGGGGCGATATTCGGCGAAAATGTCGACGGTCGGGTCTTCATAGAAGCGGTCGAGTTCGTCACGGCGGAAGGCCGTGGCATGCGTGACGCCCTCGGCTTCTATGCCCCAGGCGAACCGGCCGAGATCCTGCCGGAACTCCGCCTCATAGGCAAAGGCGCGATGTTCGGAGAAGGGGCGGCTGCGCAGCGTATAGGGATCGGTCACCGAACTGCCGACATAGGATCCGTAGAGGGTCAGGCGTCCGCCCTTCACCCCGAAACGGCCGAGCGGAGCATCGAGTTTCGCCCGCGCAATCCATTGCCTTGCGCTGCCCAGATTGCCGGGGGCGTCGAAGCCCTCGGGCGTCGGAATGCGGTCCTGAAGCTTTGAGATGCGATTATGGCCCAGCTCGATCTTGATCAGGCCATTGCCCAATATCGGCCGCTCGACCGTCGCGAGCAGCTCCCAGGCGCGCTGCGGCACCAGATCGGCGTTGCCGCCCTCCACCTGTCCGCTCGACAGGGTTGCCACGCTGATGAAGTCCTCGAACTGCAGTTGCGCGACGGTTCGCGCCAGCGATAGCTGCGCATGCCAGCCGCCACCCGAGCGCCAGTCGAGCGTTGCCTTGGGCTTCAGGAAGCTCAGCGACCGGTCCGCGCGGGCATCGCCGCGCACCGTCAGCCTCGACGTCTCATAGGTTAGCCCCAGGTCGAGGCGCAGCCGTCCGGTCAGCGGACGGCCCGCATTGACGAACAGCTCGCCGCGCTTCTCGCGCACCACCGCCTGATCGATCGGCAGGTCGATGCGGCTGCGCGTGCCGTCGGCGGCGACGTCGAACAGGCCGACATCGCTGTCGAGCTTGTTGAGCACGCCTTCGGCGCCCAGCTCGACCGACCAGCCGTGCAGGTCCGCGCGGTTCCAGACGAGCCGCGCGAGGCTCTCCGCCTTCTCGTCTTCGAGCGATTGTTCGGATCCCCCGGCGACGACGCCGCCGGGACGGAACAGCGCCACATCGTCATTGTCGCGCTTCCGCCGGGTGATCAATCCGATAAGCTTGATTCCCCCGCCCGCCAGCGGCCGCGTCACGTCGCCGCCGATCTCGAAATCGCGGCGATGGTAGCGCTGGGTGAGGATGTCGTTGCGGGCGGGGGCGCCGACCGGGGTCACGGCGTTGCTCTGGTCGAGGTAGAACCAGTCGCGCGAATAGCGGCCGTTGAGATGGGCGGTGCGACTCGTGCCGTCGTCGAAAGCCCATGATCCCGACACCGACGCATAGGGTTCCTTCTGCCGATTCAGCTTCACCCGTGATTCGCGGAGCGCGCCGCCGGGCAGGGCGGTGATCGTGTCGGTGCCGCCATCGGCGGACTGGTCGTTGGTCAGCGAGGCCGAAACGTTGAAACTCGACCGGCCGCGCTTGACCAGCGCCGATGCGCTGCCCGCCGGAAAATAGCGCCCGCTGAAGTCGCGCTTCAGACTCGCCTCGACCGTTCCGGCGATGCCGCCGGCGTCGCTGAGAATCAGGTTCAGCACCTGCGCCTTGGTCGAATATTCGGATCCGAAGCGCTCGCCCGATCCTACTTCTACCCGCAGCACCCTGTTGGCCGGGATCCGCGCCAGGATCACGTCGATCGTCTCGGACTTGGAACTGGGGCGTTGGCCGTTGATCACGACATTGCCCGCAGCCTGGCTGAAACCGCGAATATCCTCCTCGACCTTCTCCAGCACGAAACCGGGGACGCGGTTGACGATCTCCAGCGCATTGGCGGGCGAGAAGGTTGCGAAGAAGCTGACGGGATAGACCAGCTGACCCTGTGTTCGGCTGACCTGCGCGGCGGCTGGCGCAGGCATGGCAAGCAGCGCCGCCGTCACGGCGAGGAAGCGAAGGCGGGCCGTCACGACGGCGTATGAGGCTTTGCTGACACCCCATCGCATCTACGGTACATCGCGCCGCAGCAGACAGCGCGTTGGTCGAAGGCTCAGGTTGTTGGTCGATCGATCGTCCGAAGCATGCCCGGGTTCGCTCAGGGGGCTGGTGTCGGTATCGGATGACGGCCGTGGAAAAGCCGTCCGCGCTCGACCAACAATATGATGATCAGCGCCGCCAGTGAACTGAGCAGGCACCCCAGCGCCAGCGGCAGGGTCGATCCGGCGAAGGACTGCCCGATCGCCAGCCCGACCCCCGTGCTGACCATCATCCCGAGAAATCCCTGAACCGAGGATGCCATGCCCGCCAGATCGCCCATCGGTTCCATCGCGATGGCGTTGAAATTGGAACCTACCAGCCCGATCAGGAAAAAGGTCAGCCCGCTCAGCAGCGTGAAGCTCACCAGGCTTTCCCAACCCATAAGCACGACGGCCAGCCTGATGCCACAGACCAGGATGAAGCCGAGCAGCGCGGCGTGCGACACGAGGCGGCTGCCCAGCCGCTCGACGATGCGGGAATTGACGAGCGCGGCGACGGACATCATCCCGCCCATGATCGCGAAGCACAGCGCGAGCAGTTTGGGCGCATGAAAGACATGTTCGATGATCTGCTGGATCGAGTTGAGGAACCCGAACATTCCGCCGAAGGCGCAGGAACCGGCAATCGCGTAGCCGATCGAGTAACGGTTGCTGACGACCTTCTTCGCACCCGTTGCGATCATGCGGATATTGATCGGCCGCCGCAGGGCGGGGTCCAGCGTTTCAGGCAGCCTGAGGCCCGCCCAAAGCATCACGAAGAGCCCGAAGCCGGCTAGAAAATAGAATATCCAGTGCCATGGTGCGACGAGCAGGATGAGCTGCCCCATCGTCGGCGCGAGCACCGGCACCGACAGGAAGACCATGAAGGCGAGCGACATCACCCGGGCCATTCGCCGCCCGGAATAGCAATCACGAATGATGGACGTCGATAGGATACGGGACGCCGCTGCCGATAGGCCCTGGAAGGCGCGGGCAAGCAGCAATGTTTCGAAGCTGTTGGCCAGTGCGGCGATGACGCTCGTCAGCGCGAAGACGATCATCGCGCCGAGCAGCACGGGACGGCGGCCATAACGGTCGGCCAGCGGGCCATAGATCAGCTGCCCCAGCCCGAAACAGCCGACATAGACCGACAGCACCAGCTGCTGGTGATTTTCCACGGCGATGCCGAGGTCCCTGCCGATCACCGACAGAGCGGGCAGCATGATGTCGATGCTCAGCGCGTTTACCGCCATCAACGCGGCCATCAGTCCGACGAATTCGCGGAAGCGCAGTCCGTGGCGAGCCTGGTCGGCGCTGGAGATGTCGAGCTGGTTCATGGACGGTCCTGACGGTGAGGAGCGGATAGGGGGCAGGGGAGGGGCTGGCAACCAAAAGAGAAAGGGCTCCGGGGCATGTGCCCCGGAGCCCTTTTCCGTAACGCTCGCTGACGGATCAGGACGAGTAGTACATGTCGAACTCGACGGGGCTCGGGGTCATTTCCCAGCGAGCGACTTCCGGCCACTTGAGCTCCATATAGGCCTCGATCTGGTCCTCGGTGAACACGCCGCCCTTGACGAGATAGGCATGGTCTTCCGCCAGGCTGTTCAGCGCTTCGCGCAGCGAACCGCAGACGGTCGGAACCTCGGCCAGCTCTTCCGGCGGAAGATCATAGAGGTTCTTGTCCATCGCCTCGCCCGGGTGGATCTTGTTCTCGATGCCGTCGAGGCCGGCCATCAGCAGCGCTGCATAGCAGAGATAGGGATTGGCCATCGCGTCGGGGAAACGGAACTCGACGCGCTTCGCCTTGGCGCCCGCGCCATAGGGGATGCGGCACGAAGCCGAACGGTTGCGCGCCGAATAGGCGAGCAGCACAGGAGCTTCGTAACCGGGCACCAGGCGCTTGTAGCTGTTGGTGGTCGGGTTGGTGAAGGCGTTGAGCGACTTGGCGTGCTTGATGACGCCGCCGATGAAGTACAGGCACATGTCCGACAGGCCCGCATAGCCATTGCCGGCGAACAGCGGGTTCCCCTTGTCCCAGATCGACATGTGGGTGTGCATGCCCGAGCCGTTATCTTCCTTGATCGGCTTCGGCATGAACGTAACGGTCTTGCCGTACGCCTGAGCGACCTGCCAGCAGACATATTTGTAGATCTGCATGCGGTCGGCGGTGGTGACGAGCGTGCCGAAGGTCAGGCCGAGCTCGTGCTGGGCCGCAGCGACCTCATGGTGGTGCTTGTCGCAGGGCAGGCCCATTTCGAGCATGGTCGAAACCATCTCGGCGCGGATGTCCACGGCGCTGTCGACCGGGGCGACCGGGAAATAGCCGCCCTTGGCGCGGGGACGATGGCCGAGGTTGCCGCCCTCGAGCGCCTTGCCGGTGTTGGTCGGCAGTTCGATATCGTCGAGCTTGTAATAGCTCGAGCTGTAGTTCGTATCGAACTGGACGTCGTCGAACATGAAGAACTCGGCTTCCGGGCCGACATAGACGGTGTCGCCGATACCGATCGACTTCACATAGGCCTCGGCGCGCTTCGCGGTCGAACGCGGATCGCGGGTGTAGAGCTCGCCGGTCGAAGGCTCGACGATATCACAGACCAGGATCAGCATCGGCGTGGCCGAGAAGGGATCGACCCAGATCGCGTCGAGATCGGGCTTCAGGATCATGTCGGACTCGTTGATGGCCTTCCAGCCCTCGATCGACGAACCGTCGAACATGAAGCCGTCGCTCAGCTCATCCTCGCCGACGACACCGGCGCACATCGTCAGATGCTGCCACTTGCCCTTCGGATCGGTGAAACGGAGGTCGACCCACTCGATCTCCTTGTCCTTGATGACCTTAAGAACGTCAGCGGGCTTGTTAGCCATATGTCTTGCCTTCCCCGTCAGAAAAACCGTAAAATATCCATGGGCGGTCGTTGCGCCCTGCCTGCAGCTGATCCTCGCTTGCGCAATCAGATCGCGTCGGCGTCTCTCTCTCCAGTCCGGATGCGGACCGCGCCTTCGACCGGCAGGATGAAGATCTTGCCGTCGCCGATGCGACCCGTCTGCGCCGCGGATGCGATCGCCTCGACCACGCGATCGGCCAGGCTGTCTTCGACGACAACCTCCAGCTTCACCTTGGGCAGGAAATCGACAACATATTCCGCACCGCGGTAAAGCTCGGTATGGCCCTTTTGACGGCCAAATCCCTTCGCTTCGGTCACCGTGATGCCGGAAACGCCCACTTCGTGGAGGGCTTCCTTGACCTCATCGAGCTTGAACGGCTTGATGATCGCTTCAATCTTTTTCACCTGAGCCCTCCCCGGCCAGCGCTATGCGGGCCTTCAATAAGCGTGCCAGAATGCGAGTCGCAAGGATGCTGGGGCAGAACGATGAGATATTCTGCCGCATTGCCGCAAAACCCGGCATATATCGACAATCTGCCTGAAAAATGGGCAGTTTTTGATCAGCTATAGGGTGGTTTGTCCAGCCCGCGGCTGCTCTGCGTGAAAATCTCGCAACCGTCCTCGGTGATTCCGATCGAATGTTCGAACTGCGCCGAGAGCGAGCGGTCGCGCGTCACCGCCGTCCAGCCGTCATCGAGCAGCTTCACGTCGGCCCGGCCGATGTTGATCATCGGCTCGATCGTGAAGAACATGCCGGGGCGGAGTTCGGGGCCGGTGCCGGGGCGACCGACATGCACCACCTCGGGCGAATCGTGGAACACCCGGCCGAGGCCGTGGCCGCAGAAATCACGGACCACGCCATAGCGATGCTTTTCGGCATGCTTCTGGATGGCGTGACCGATGTCGCCCAGATGATTGCCGGGCTTCGCCTGTTCGATCCCGAGCATCAGGCATTCATGGGTGACGTCAACCAGTCGGCGCGCCTTGATGGGCACGTCGCCGACCAGATACATGCGGCTGCTGTCGCCATGCCAGCCGTCGAGCAGCGGGGTGACGTCGATATTGACGATGTCGCCTTCCTTGAGCGTCTTTGGCCCGGGAATGCCATGGCAGACGACATGGTTGATGCTGATGCAGCAGCTATGCGTATAGCCGCGATAATGCATAGTCGCGGGCACCGCGCCGCCCGCGATCGTCATGTCGTAGACGATCCGGTCGAGTTCCTGGGTCTCGACTCCGGGTACGACATGCGGGGCCAGTGCGTCGAGGATGTCGGCGGCCAGCCGCCCGGCGGCGCGCATCCCCGCGAAGCCCGCTTCGCCATGGAGCTTGATGGCCCCGTTGCGCGGGTTGGCGGCAATGGTGTCGTCGGCGATCACATAGTTGGTCATCATTGTCATATAAGCGAAAACCGCCCGCTTTGCGAGGGGCGAGACGCGCGCTATGGCGTCTTCCATGACATCGCCTCAAACCGAAGAACGCATCTGGACGGCCGCCCTGCTGGTGATTGGGGACGAGATATTGTCGGGCCGCACCCAGGACCGGAACGTCTCGCAGGTCGCACTGTGGCTCAACCTTCAGGGGATACGCCTGTCCGAGGTGCGCGTCGTAGCCGACGATCTGTCACTGATTGGCGAGGCTGTGGTCCAGCTAAAGGCGCGCAACGACTATCTGTTCACCACCGGCGGGATCGGCCCGACTCATGACGATATCACCGTCGACGCCATCGCCGCGGCGCTGGGCGTTCCGGTGGTGATTCACCCGCGCGCCCGCGCCGTCCTCCAGGACTATTATGAATCGCGTGGCGGGCTGACCGAGGCGCGGCTGCGGATGGCGAGGGTGCCCGAAGGCGCCGAACTGATCGAGAATCGGATGTCGGGCGCGCCGGGCATCCGGATGGGGAATATCTTCATCCTGGCGGGCGTACCCAACATCGCCGCGATGATGCTCGATGCCTTGTCGAACCGGCTGGAGGGCGGCAAGCCGGTGCTGTCGCGCACGATCGGCTGCTGGGTGGCCGAAAGCGAGGTCGCCGATCTGCTCCGCGAAACCGAAAAGGCCCATGCCGGTTCGCAGATCGGAAGCTATCCCTTCTTCCGTGAAGGCAAGACGGGCGCCAATTTCGTGGTGCGCTCGACCGACGCCGTGATCCTCGATGCCTGTATCGCGGCGATCGCGGCCGGGCTCGAGGGGCTCGGCTACCTGCCCGTGACCGACGGCATCTGAACGCTATACGCCAGGCTGGTCCCGGACGCGCCGGGCAAAGGCGAGCGCGAGGAAGGCGAGCCCGGCGAAGGTCGAGGCGATGACGAAGGCCGCGCCGGGAAAATGAACCGGCGCGCTGGGCCCGGTGAAATAGGCCAGCGTCGGATTCAGCAGCAGCGGAGCGGCTATCGCGCCGATGGCGTTGAGGCTGCCGATGAAACCCTGCATCTCCCCTTGCGCGTCCGCGGGCGCGCGGCTGGACATGAGCGCGGTGAGGCTGGGCTGGACCAGTGCCTGGAGCGCCGACACCACGATCATGATCAGCCCGAACCAGGCATAGGGCACCAGCGCGTAACCGAGATAGCAGGCGGCGGCGACGCCGGTTCCTATCATCGCGGCGCGCCGCTCGCGGAAGCGCGCGACGACCCGGCCCAGGATCACGCCCTGGACCACCACCATCGCCATGCCCGCCATCGTCAGCGATGCGCCGACCATGCCGCTCGACCAGCCATATTGAGCGATGGCGAAATAGGCCCAGGTCGCGGGATAGACCATCGAAGCGATGTTCCAGAGCAACAGCACGGCGGCGAGCCCCAGCACGCCGCGCAGCTTGCGCGCGGCGGCCAGCGCGCCGATCGGGTTGGCGCGCGCCAGGCTGAAGCTGCGGCGGTTTTCAGGGGCTAGCGTCTCGGGGAAAAAGAAATAGCCGAAAACGAAGTTGACCGCGGCCAGCGCGGCGGCGGCATAGAAGGGCGCGCGGTGGCTGATGTCGCCGAGCAGCCCGCCCGCCGCCGGGCCGATGATGAAGCCGATGCCGAACGCCGCGCCGACCAGCCCGAAGCGCTTCGCCCGGTCCTTGGGGGCGGTGATGTCGGCCAGCGCGGCGGTCGCCGGGCTGAACGAAGCTCCGAAGACTCCGGCGATCGCCCGTCCGGCGAACAGCCAGGCCAAGCTCGGCGCGAAGCCCATCAGCACATAGTCGACCGACAGGCCGGCGAGCGCGAGCAGCAGCACCGGCCGCCGCCCGAAGCGATCGCCCAGATTGCCCGCCATCGGCCCGCACAGAAACTGCATCACGGCATAGGCCGCCGCCAGCCAGCCGCCGACCCGCGTCGCATCGGCCAGGCTGAGATGCCCTAGCTCCATCACGAGGCGCGGCAGCACCGGGATGATGATACCGAAGCCGATCGCGTCGATCAGGATGGTGGCGACGATGAATACGGTCGCGGAGCCCCGGCCACGATCTGAATCCGACATCAATTCCCCGAATCTCATGGCGGTGCCCGGCACCGCGCCGCTTCATCGGCGCTCGCCGGCCAAAAGACAAGGATGACGGCGGCGGCGGACTCGTCCATGAAGGGGGTGACATCCTGGGGAGGTTCGCATGATCCGCATCGTCGTCGCCTATATCGCCACGCTGGCCGTTTTCGCCGCTGTCGATTTCGTCTGGCTGACCCAGGTCGGCCCCGGGCTCTACAATCCGCTCATCGGGTCGATACTCGCGATGCGGCCGCGGTTGGAGCCCGCGGTGATCTTCTATCTGCTCTACATTGGCGGCCTGCTCTATTTCGCGGTACTGCCGGGGCTCAACGGCGCTGGCTGGCGCGGCGCGCTGACCAAGGGCGCGATCTTCGGCTTCATGGCCTATGCGACCTACGACCTGACCAACCACGCCACGCTTGTAGTCTGGTCGACCAAGATCACCATACTCGACATGCTGTGGGGCACCTTCCTGTCGGGCACGGCCTCGATCGGCGGCTATGCGATCACCCGGAAGCTCGTGAAAGCCTGACCGTGAAGATCGAAGGTGGTTGCCATTGCGGTCTGGTGCGGTTCGAGGCCGAGGTCGGCGAGGAGCCGCTCGAGGTTCTCGACTGCAACTGCTCGATCTGCGCGATGACCGGCTATCTGCATCTGATCGTGCCCGACACGAAGTTCCGGCTGATCGATGGGCAGAAGGATACCACCACCTATCGGTTCGGCAGCGGCAAGGCGCGGCACATCTTCTGCTCGCAATGCGGGATCAAGAGCTTCTATCGGCCGCGCTCGCATCCCGACGGGATCAGCATCTCGCTGCGCTGTGTCGACGACTGGCAGGATCTCGATGTCCGGATCACGCCCTTCGAAGGGCAGGACTGGGGCAAGGGAGAGAATGTTCCCGGCACATGATCGCCGAAACAAATGTGGCGGCCCCCACTGGAGGCGCCACATCCGGCGTGTAACTGAAATCGGGCCTCAGGCCGCGAGCGGCATGTCCGCCTGATCATTCTGTCCCTCGAGCGGAGCGGGCAGGGCTGCGGACGGTGCTTCCACCACTTTGGCCTCGGCTTGGCGTACCGGGAACAGCCAGCGCGACAGCGCGACCAGCACGCCGAGCGCCAAGTAAATGCCGATCACCGCCATCGGGGCAGGCAGGATTGCGACCGCAAAGGCGACGCGCAGATAGTTGGCGTTGAAGCCGAGATCCTGGCCCAGCGCCTCGCAGACGCCGAAGAAGGTGTCGTGGCGGGCGAAAACGGGGGGCTTCGAAGCGGGCATCTGTCCAATCCTTTGTACGGCGGCCGGCCTGGCCGCGGAGATGCTTCCTGCAGTGCACGGCGCGTGCCAAATGCAGGACATCCCAGTTTTCAAGGACGGAATCGGTTTGCCTTCACCTTGGCTGGCCACTGTACCGCTAACTGTTGGTGAAATGTGCCAGCTATTCGGTGGCGGTGCCGTCTAATTCAAGGAGGGTATCAGGACGGCTTCAGCCGGTAATGGCTGACTGCCCAGGGCACGCCATCCTTGTGGCCGAACAGTCCGGCCGTTGCCAGGAAGAACAGCCGCCAGCGCCGCTCCCACAGCTTCGCGTCCTTGCCATAGGTCTGGCGAAAGATCTCGGCGATCGCAGGCTGGTTCGCGTCGAAACGGGCGAGCCAGTCGAACGCGGTGCGGGCATAATGCTTGCCGTTCCAGCGCCACTCCTCTTCGACCGTGAATAGCTTGGGGAAATGCCTGATCAGTGCATGACTGGGCATGATCCCGCCCGTGAAGAAATGCTGCGCGATCCAGTCGGCCTTGTCGGCATGGTCGAAGCGGTAGCTCGCCTTGTCATGCGTGAAGATGTGGATGAACAGATAGCCATCGGGCTTCAGCCAGCCCTTCACCTTGGTGAGCAGCGCTTCCCAGTTCGACATATGCTCGAACATCTCGACCGAGACGACGCGGTCGAACTGCGCATCGGCCTGGAAGTCGTTCATGTCACAGGTGATGACCTTCAGATTGGTCGATCCCTGTGCGGCGGCGAGCTTCTCGATATGCTGGCGCTGGCCGTGCGAGTTGGACACTGCGGTGATCCGCGCGTTGGGATATTTCGCCGCCATGTAGAGGCTGAGCGAGCCCCAGCCGCAGCCAAGCTCCAATATCTCCTGCCCGTCGGCCAGCTTCGCATGCTCGGCGGTCTGGGCGAGAGCCAGCTCCTCCGCATCGCCGATCGAGTCTTTCGGGTCGGCATAATAGCAGCAGCTATATTTGCGGCGCGGGCCCAGGCACAGATCGAAGAAGGCGGCGGGCACCTCATAATGCTGGGTGTTTGCGTCGTCGGTGTGGATCGCGATCGGGAAGTCCTTCATCGTCCGCGCGAAGGCTTCGTTATTCTCTGGTTCGCGGGCCAGCTTGCGCCCGGTGCGGCCGACGAGGAACTCGACACCCGCCAGCGTGACGGCGTCAGGAAGGGGTAGCCGCTCGACGGCGGCGGTGGCTGCGGCGATGAAGTCCATCAATTTTTCCTGGGAGGTAGTGGGAAGAAGGCGCTGGTCCGCGCCATATAATCTTTGAAGGCGTCGCCCCGGCTGCGCAGCATATGCGCTTCGAGCGGCGGGATGCCGGAGACATGGACGAGCAGCCAGTACATCATCGCCGGGCCGATCAGCGCCAGCCAGCCCTGCCACCAGCCGCCCGACAGGTCGATCGCGATGACCGGATAGGCGACCCAGCCGAGCCATTCGAAGAAATAATTGGGATGGCGCGACCAGCCCCACAAGCCGGTGTCGCAGACCTTGCCATGGTTCGCCTTGTCGGCGGTGAAGGCGCGCAATTGCCGATCGGCAATGCCTTCGCCGATCACCGACAGGATGAGCAGCGCGAGGCCCGCATAATCGGTGGTCGACAGGGCCGGGCCGGGGCGCTGCGCGGCGGCGTAGACCGTGACGACCAGCCCGACGCCGCACAACGCCTGTACTTGCAGGAAACCGAACAGCCGCGCCTGGAACTTGTCGCCCCACTCCTTGCGCAGATCGGCGTAGCGCGGGTCTTCATACGTGGCGTTGGCCGTGCGCGCGAGGATGTGGAAGCCCAGCCTGATCGACCAGCAGCCGACCATCGCAGCGACCAGCCAGCTCCGCTCGAGCGGCGCGGTGCCGGCGGTCATCAGTGCGGCGATCAGGCCGCCCAGCCCGATCGCGAAGGACCAGAAGACATCGGCCCAGCCCGACTGGCCGCTCCGCTTCTGCACCGCCCAGGCGGCCGCCATCATCGCCGACATGATCAGCGATGCGATGATGATGCTGCCGATTGCGCTCATATGGCCTTTGCCCCGATGTTCCCCAGCATCACCCGCTCATCCTGAGGAGCCATTGAGCTTGTCGAAATGGCGTCTCGAAGGGTCCTTCGACACGGGTCTTCGCCAAGCTCAGCCCCTGCTCAGGATGAGCGGGTATGTAAATGCTCTACCCATATACGTTCGTCGCAGCAAAGCCGTTGCAGCAATATTCGCCATTGCGCTTTCGCTAACGTGGGTTAGCAGTCGGGTGGGGCCAGAACCGCAACCCATTTGCTTCGGCCGGCGTAGCTGCAGCGAACGGGAGAGCAGGGCGGAGATGACAGGGACGAAGAGCATGGGCAACCGCCGCGCGGGGCAGCGGATCGCGGTGATCGGCAGCGGCATCACGGGGCTTTCCGCCGCGTGGATGCTGTCGAAGCAGAATGACGTCGTGCTCTACGAGGCCGAGGGGCGGCCCGGCGGCCATACCCGCACGATCGACGTCGACATGCCCGACGGATCGACGCTGGGGGTCGACACGGGCTTCATCGTCTTTAACGACCGCACCTATCCGAACCTGATCGCGATGCTTGCCCATCTCGGCGTTCCGGCGCGGGTGACCGACATGAGCTTCGCGGTGTCGCTTGATGACGGCAAGCTCGAATATGCCGCGGGCGACCGCATCTGGCAGTTGTTCGCCCAGCCATCGAACCTGTTCTCGCGCCGCTTCTGGTCGATGCTGCGCAACCTCGTACGCTTCTATCGCGAGGCTGCGGCGCAGATGGGCGGCTTCGGCGACATGACCCTTGGCCAGATGCTCGAGCAGGGCGGTTATGGCGAGGCGTTCCGCGACGATCATCTGTTGCCGATGGCAGCGGCGATCTGGTCCGCGCCGGCGCAACTGCTGCTCGATTATCCGGCCGAGGCGTTCGTCCGCTTCTGCGACAATCACGGCCTGCTCAACCTCGGCACGCGCCCGAAATGGCGCACGGTGATCGGCGGCAGCCGGAGCTATGTCGACAAGCTGCTCGCCGATTTCGCGGGCGAACTGCGCCTTGGTACGCCGGTCGCGAAGGTCGAGCGCAAGGGCGGGCAGGTGACGATCACCGATGCCACGGGCAATCCCGATCGCTTCGACGAAGTGGTGATCGCCGCGCATGGCAATCAGGCGCTGGCGATGCTCGCCGATCCGAGCCCTGCCGAGCGCGAACTGCTCGGGGCCTTCCGCTATAGCACCAACAGCGTTGTCCTCCATGACGATCCGGCGCTGATGCCCAAGCGCCGCGCGCTGTGGGGCGCTTGGAATTATTTCGGCCGCCGCCACGCCAATGACGCGACCGGCGATCTGTGCGTCAGCTACTGGATGAACCGGCTGCAGGGTTTCGAGACGAAGCGCCCGCTGATCGTCACCCTCAACCCCAATCGCGCGATCGGGGCGGGGCATGAGATCAACCGCACCAGTTTCGAGCATCCGATCTTCGATCATGGCGCGCTCGACGCCCAGCGCCGCATCTGGGCGATCCAGGGGCAGCGCAACACCTTCTACTGTGGAGCGCATTTCGGCGCGGGCTTCCATGAGGATGGCCTGCAATCGGGGCTTGCCGTCGCGGAGATGCTGGGGGCGCAACGCCCCTGGACGGTCGACGACCCCAATGGCCGGTTGGCGATGGATCTTGCTCCAGGCCGGGAAGCCGCGGCGTGAAATCCGCCATCTATGCGGGCGAGGTGTTCCACCAGCGCTTTCGTCCGCGCGCGCACCGGCTGCGCTACCGCATCTTCCAGTGCCTGTTCGACCTCGACGAGATCGATGCGATGGCGGGGCGGCTGCGTCTCTTCTCGCGCAACCGCTTCAATCTCTTCTCCTTCCATGACAAGGACTTCGCGGATCGCAGCGGTGCGCCGTTGCGTCCGCAGATCGAGGCGCTGATGGTTCGCGCCGGGCAGGAACCCGATGGCGGGCCGATCCGTTTGCTGACGATGCCGCGAATGCTGGGCCATGTCTTCAACCCGATATCGGTGTGGTTCTGCCACCGCCGCGACGGCAGCCTCGCGACCTTGATCTATGAAGTGACCAACACCTTCAAGGAACGGCACAGCTATGTGATCCCGGTGACGCCCGAGCAAGCGAACGCCGGTGTCAGCGACAAGCTGATCCGCCAAGCGTGCGACAAGAGCTTTTATGTGTCGCCCTTCATGGACCTCGACATGCGTTACGACTTCACCGTCGAGCCGCCGATGGAGCGCACCCGCGTCGTCGTGGCGGGGGGAGACCTCAAGGGCCCGCTGATCGTCGCCGCCTTTCAGGGCAAGCGCCGCGAATTGAGCGATGCTGCGTTGTTCAAGGCCTTCCTCCGCCATCCGCTGCTGACGCTGAAGGTGGTTGCGGGCATCCATGTCGAAGCGCTCTGGCTGTTCCTCAAGCGGATCGGCGTGCGTCGCCATGTCGCCACCAATGGCGACGGCGTATCGATCGTGGCGGCCGCATGAGCGTTGCCTTCCGCCGGGAAAGCGATGATGAGCATCTCGAGCCGAAGTTCGAGCTGCCGATCCCGCCCGGTCCCAACCTCGTCACCGAACGGGGCGCGACCCTGATCAAGGCGAAGATCGCTGAGCTCGAAGCCGCGATCGACAAAGGCGGCACCGAGGAAGATCTCAAGTCGCTGAAGCGCGACCTGCGTTACTGGGCGACCCGCCATGCGACGATGGAGGTGCAGCTGCCCGCCGCGGGCGACGAAGCCGCCTTCGGCACCCGCGTCCGCTACCGCCTCAACGGCAAGGCCGCCGAGGTATCGATCGTCGGCGACGACGAGGCCGACCCTGCGGCTGGGCTGATCTCCTTCTCTTCTCCCATCGCGCGCGCGCTGATCGGAGCCGGTGAAGGTGACTTTGCTGATTTCGCGGGCAAGTCCGATGCGATCGAGGTGATGTTGGTCGCGCGCCTTTAACCCGATTTCGGTGCGGCGATTCCCGTGTTCCAGTTCCATGGCAGCTTACCATTAGCGCGCCTGCGCCGGACGATCTCGTCATGCAGCGCATACATGTCCGGCAGCAGACCGTGGCGAGGGTGCGAGCCTGCTTCGAACGCCATGTAGAAACCGGAATCGTCATAGGGGGACCATGTCGGTGCACCGGCCGCCTCGGGCTTTCCGCAGCGTGCGAAGGACGCCCAATAATCCATCATCTGCTCCGACAGTTTCCGTTCGAGCGGCGTGGCGGGGATTTGAGGCCAGTTCGACGGGGTGTCCGCCAGCGTGCCGAACACATAGGGAATCTCCGAGGCATGGAATGCGTGCAGGCCTCTTTTGCGGGCCGCCGCTGTGCTATGATCGAAAAAATAGAGGAAGGCCGGTTGACCTGCCGCGCGTTGACGGGCCACCACGTTGAACGCCGTCCAGCCATACATCGCGTCGCGCGTCGCGTCGGTCATGCTCTGCTCCAGATCACAGGCGGGATATAGCTGGAGGAAGGCATCTGCGAGATCGCCATATCGAGCGCGGATCATGCTCTCATAGGCGGTTGCGCTGTCCGGGGCGGCGGGCACCAGGAAGCGGATCGACAATATTTCCCCCCGGTTGAACCCGGCGAGCAGCGGTACCAATGCCTGCTCGCCCCGCTCGAATATATCGACCAGCTGCCCGGGCACGACACCGCCGTCGATGGTCGGCCATGGCGCATAGCCCGCGGCAAAAGCCGCCGATGTCAGGGCTCCCGCATCTATCGCTCGCATGTCGGCGATACTACGGCAGTGTAGTGCGCGCATCAGCGCTGCACCGATGTCCTCGGCGGGCTCATGGCCATGCCGCCGTCCGCGCAGCGAGGGCATCGAGATCATATAGGCGCTTTGCGCGATGGCGCGGTGAAACAGCCCGCGTGCGGCAGGCGAGGCCATCAGGAACAGGACGCTGAGCGCCCCCGCCGATTCCCCGGCAATCGTTATGTTGTTCGGATCGCCTCCAAAGGCCATGATGTTCCAGCTTATCCACTTCAGCGCCTCGATCTGGTCAAGCAGGCCGTAATTGCCTGATACGGCGTCGCTATTTTCCGCGCTGAGCTCTGGATGCGCCAGGAAACCGAACACGCCCAGACGATAGTTGATCGTCACGACCACCACGCCGCGCTGCGCCATCGCCGCGCCGTCAAGCATGGGATCACCGCTGCCGCCGGTCGCGAGCGCCCCGCCGTGGATCCAGACATAGACCGGCGCATCGGCAAGGCCTTCCTTCGCCCAGATGTTGAGCGTCAGGCAGTCCTCGTCCATCGCCTCGAATATCTGGCCATAGACACTGCCCGGCGTCGGCGGACGCTGCCAGCATGCGGGGCCGAAGCCGGCCGCATCCTGGATTTCATCCAGACGAGCCAATCGCACGGGCGGCCGCCACCGTAATTCCCCGACCGGCGGCGCGGCATAGGGAATGCCTCGGAACGACAGGACATCGCCGTCGCGCCGTCCTGCGAAAATGCCGGCATCGGTTTCTACTATCGGATGAGCGGGCATGAACGCTCCATGGATATCGCGAGCGAGGCAGGCAATGCGTCGGACCGGTCTGTCCGCCATGCCATATGCGGGCATGGCGGACAGAAATGGCCTAGAAGCGGTAGCCGAAAGAAGCGCCGATCTGGCGGCCAGGCTGAAGCTGGCCGAGCGCGAGCGATCCGAGCAGCGCCGAGTTGACATAGGCTTGGGCCTTGATCGTTTCGTCGGTGACATTGCGGGCGAACAGGCTCGCCGACCAGCGCGCATCTTCCGACTTATAGGCGATCGACAGATCCAGCGTTCCCGCGGCCTTCTGAGCGGTCACCGGAATATTGAACTCGGTGAAGTAGAAGCGGCTCTTCCAGTCATATCGGGCGCCGAGCGTGATCGCCCCGCCCTTCAGCGGCAGATCATAATAGATCGCCGGGCTGGCGGAGAAACGAGGCGCTTGGGGAAGGCGGTTGCCCGCCAGCTGTATGCCGCAGACCGGCACGCCGCCGCGCGTCTCACAATCGGGCGTGAAAGACGGCCGCGCCGAGTCCTGCGTGAAGAACTCGTCGAACCGCGCATGAAGCCAGGCTCCGGCGAACTCCAGCCGCAGATTGGCCATGGGGCGCAGAGTCATTTCCAGTTCGAGACCGTCGATCGTCGCGCGCGCGGCGTTCACCACGCTCGACACTACGCCGATCACCTGGCTGACCTGCAGGTTCTTATATTTCATATGGAAGGCGGCGAGGTTCGCATCGAGCATGCCGTCGAGATAGGTTCCCTTCAGGCCGAGCTCGATGCTGGAATTGGTTTCGGGGTTGAAGGATGGAGCCAAGCCGCCAGCCGAAAATCCGCCGCCTTTGTAGCCGGTCGCATATTTGACATAGCCGGTGACTCGTTCGGCCAGATCGGCGGACGCGCCGGCTTCATAGGTCACGCGATCCCATTTGGCGCGCTGCCCGCCGGCCCCGATGAAACTGTTGGATTCCTGGATCCGCTTGCGATCGTTGCTGTAGCGCAAACCGGCAAACAGCCGGGCGCTTGGGCTGAACGCATATTGCCCGTGCGCAAACAATGCGTAGGAGCGCGTCTTGATCTCCGCTGCGATCAGCACTGGTATCGGAAGGAAACTTATCGGAACCGCAAGATCCTGGGTGAAATCCTCCGAAAACAGGTTCGCGCCCAGCACTACGCTTAGCGGTTTCGAACTGTCCGAGGCGTAAAGCAATTCAGCATAATTCTGGTCCGCGCTCTGGTCGAACATGGTGTTGGTGAAGTTGACCGGCGTTGCATCGCCATCGAGATTCTGGAAAATCGACGATCGCATGAACGAATAGACCGCGCGCAAGCTGCCGCCGCCCAGTTGCAGTTCGCCCTCGGTCCGGATTGACTTGGACTCGAGTTCGCGTTTGCCCTGGTTCGCATAGGTCTCCCGCTTCTTCGGATCTCCGGTCGCAGCGCTTTGGATGGCGGCGGGCAGGGGGATCGACGGATCGGGGGTGCCGAAGAAGAAGAAGCCCTGACCGTTGTCATCCTCCTTCTGATATTCGAGCGAAACGCGCGCAGTGAAGCGGTCGGATGCCAGCCATTCGAGTTGCGCCCGGCCGGAATAGGTCTTCTCGCCATCGAGACGGTCGGGGCCGTTCGCAACCAGGTTCTTGGTGAAGCCCCGGCCATATTTCTGCTGGACCGCAAGCCGTGCGCGCAGGCTGCCCGCTTCATCCAGCGGGCCACTGATATAGGCCGAGCTCCTGATCAGCCCCGGGTCGATACCGCCCGACACGTCAAGCCCGGCGGATAGCGCCGCCGTCGGCCGGTTAGGGATGATGTTGATCGCGCCGCCGGTCGCGTTCCGCCCGAACAGCGTTCCCTGTGGCCCGCGCAGGATCTCGACCCGGTTGACGTCGAGAAAGGTCGCGGTCGCCAGCGAAGACTGGGCCAGATAGACGCCATCGACATGTAGCGCGACGCCGGGGTCGGCGCCCGCCACCAGCTGCGTGTTGCCAATACCGCGGATCGCGATGTTGGAATTGCTGCCATAGGTGCTGATCTGGATGTTCGGGCTGGTCGTGACCAATTCGCTCAGCGAGCTGATCTGCGCTTCCTGAAGGCGCTTGCCCAGATAGGCGGAGACCGCCGTCGGCGTTTCGCGGATCGACTCCGCCCGCCGCGACGCCGTGACGATGATCTCTTCGTTGGACTCTGCGGTCGCGGCGGCCTGCGCGCTCGCCTGGCTGGCGATACCGATGCTCAATGCCGCAAGGGCGGGCGTCCAGATGCAGGATTTGATAGTCATGATGTCCCCTCCGTCGGTACGGCTTCGTACTCGTCGGCTGTGCTAATCTTCCGTTCGACGAAGAAAAGGACGGGAGATTGCAGCGGGGGGAGGACCAAAGTTTGCACCATCGGCAACGTTCTCGATCCGCTCGACGAACGCTAGTGAGAAACCTTGACCGGCCTCTCGAATAGGGTCTTAGTTGGCCGCCATCGGGGAGTGGATAGGCCATGCCGAGCCTTGGCGAAGAAGGATTGACGGGCGACCCCGTGGTCGCATGGATCAAGCGGCATTGCGCCTGGTCCTATGCCGACGACGAAGCATGTTCGGCGATGCTCGAGAATGTCGGCATTTTTCTCGATGAGCGGGGGCACCTCGTAAGACCGATAGACCCCGAACAGCTGTGCCTGTTGTGTCTCAACATCGCCTCGCTCGCCGACGACGAATTTCACGCCCTCACCAAGCAGCGGCTGCCCGTCGGAACCTTCGCGACGGGCGCGCGCATCATGCTCGGCTTTTCGCATCTGGAGGATGCGCTCAAACAGATGATGCGCTTCTTCGAAATGTTCCACGGCGGCTTTCGCTGGAAGCTGGAGGCTGTCGGTGAGGTCGCGAGCCTATCCGTACAGATCGATGCGGCAGGTATGACGGACTCCCTTCCGGCGGAAGAGGTGCTGATCGTCGCCTTCCACATGTGCTTGTGCTGGTATGCGGGCCGGACCGTGCCGCTGCTGTGGCTCTCCACCGTCTGTCGCGATCATCCAGCGCTGATCGACGACCGCCGCTATTTCATTCGCAGCTATGCCAAGTTGGATAGCGTGACGGCGATACACTTCCCGCGCAGCTGCCTCGGTTGGCCGGTGCGGGCGCGCAATTCGGAACGACCGATTTCCGATGCGATCCGGTTCAGCCTTGGGAATGTGTGGAATGAGGACAGCGCCTCGTTTCTGCCAAAGGATAGTGTCGCCACGGCCGCGTTGGTCCGCTCGATTCTGGCCGACGATCCGACGAGTTCGGTCGAGACGATTTCGTCCCGTCTCGACATGTCGCCAATGTCCTTGTGGCGCGCCTTGCGGCGCGAAGGCGTAAACTTCCAGCAGCTTCGCCGATCCTGCCTGTCCGATCTCGCCGTCGCGCGGCTGCAATATGGTATCGCGCATACCGAGGACGTTGCCGAAGACCTCGGCTTTTCGGACGCGCGATCCTTTCGCCGCTTCATGAGAAGCGCAACCGGCTTTTCACCCGCGCAGATCAGGGCCGGCATGGGAGCCACATCGTCTGAGAGCGGGCGGGAACACAGGTTGAACCATCTGATGGCTACCGTCCGCCGCTTCGACGCTTGCTGAGACGCGTGCTCGGGTCGGACATTCCGGACGTCAGCTGAACGGTGTCGCGAACTCCAGCCGGATTCCGCCGGGAATGAACACCAGGAAATGGCGTGTCGCCGACCCGGGGCGGATCGGCCCCGGCGCGGAATCGATGACGACCTCGGGATGCGCGCTCACCCTGGCCCAGACAGCGTCCAGCGCGGCGTCGTCCGCCACTGCCAGCGACAGGTGATGGAGGCCGATATTGACGCGCCGGTCGAAGGCCCGCGCGGTGCGCGGGTCGGCGGCGCGCCACAGCGTCAGCAGGACCGAGCCATCGGACACGAAGATCGACGGATAGTCGGGGACCCCGCCGACCTCTTCGAAACCGAGCACGCCGCAGAAAAAGCCGCGGGCCTGGTCGATGTCGGGGACGGTGAGGCCGATATGGTGGACGCCTCGGGTGAGTTTCCCGGTCATGCTTTCGATCCTTCCAGTTCGTTGATGCGGGCACGCAATGCGGCGAGTTCGTCGAGAAGCGGCTGGGTGCCCTGCCTTATCTCGGCTTCGGTGAAGCGGGGGGTGATGTGCTGCGGGCAGTTCCAGTCGAAGCCCACCACGTCGATCACGAAGGCCCGTTCGGGCTCCGCGGCATAACCCGGCGTCATCAACGCGGCGATGTGGGCGGGGTCGTCACTGCCATGGGCATGGCCGATCAGTTTCAGCCGCCGGCGGTTCGGATAGTCCATCAGGAACAGCGAGACACGATCGTCGGCAGCCAGGTTGGCGGCGGAGAGAAATTGGCGGTTGCCGCGATAGTCGGCAAAGCCGATCCGATTTCCCGAAATATGCCGCAGAAAGCCTGAAGGGCCGCCGCGGTGCTGGACATAGGGCCAGCCATCTTCGCTCACGCTCGCCATATAGAAGCTGTCGCGTCCGCCGATGAAATCCAGCTCGCGGGCGGTGAGGATGTCGATCGGGCCCGCTTGCGCCTCCATCCGCGCATAGGAAGCCCGCGATCCCGCGGCTTCCTGAAGCGCGCGGGCGCCCGGTCCGAACATCCTATGGAGGAACGTCTGTGCCATGCAGCGGAAATAGCGCGTTGCCATTTCCATGATAATGACCGAGAAATCGTGTTCACTATTTCAAATATGAGAATAATGGACCGTTTCGAGACTCTCACCGCCTTTGTCGCAGTAGCCGATCATCGCGGCTTTGCGGCGGCGGCGCGGGCACTGGGCGTGGCGCCTCCCGCCGTCACCCGCGCCGTCGCGGCGCTCGAACGGCATCTGGGCGTGACGCTGTTCCATCGGTCGACCCGGGCGGTGTCTCTAACCGACGAAGGCGCGGCCTTTCTCGATCGGGCGCGGCAGATCGTGGCCGATCTGCATGAGGCCGAGCATATCGTGATGGGCGGGCGATCCGCGCCCCGCGGACAGCTGTACGTGACCGCCCCGGTGATGTTCGGGCGGCTGCATGTCCTGCCGGTGATCGGCGCGCTGCTCGATAGACATGCGGATTTGAGCGCGCGGATGATGCTGCTCGATCGCAACGTTCGCATCGTCGAAGAAGGAATCGACGTCGCGGTACGGATCGGCGCGCTGGCGGATAGTGCGCTGCGCGTCGTGACGATCGGATCGGTGCGCCAGACGATCGTGGCCAGCCCGGCTTATCTCACCGCGCATGGCGTTCCGCTGGTCCCCGCCGATCTTGCGGGCCACCGCTGCATTGTCGGCAGTGGCGTGCGCGTCGGTAGCGCCTGGCCCTTCGGGTCGAAGGGAGATGCCGATGTGGAGGTCTCTCCGCGCCTGACCGTGAATACGATCGATGCGACGATTGCAGCGGCGGAAGCCGGGCTGGGTATCGCCAATGTGCTGAGCTACCAGTCGGCCGATGCGATCGCCGCCGGCCGGCTGGTGCGTCTTCTGGCGGAGCACGCACCGCCGCCGATGCCGGTCAGCCTGCTGTACGACGCCGGGCGGGCCGCGATGCCGGCGGTGCGCGCGTTCATCGAAATGATGCGCGAGCGCGCCCGGCAGGGAGCGTGGGGCTAGCGGTATTTCGGCCCTGGATGGCGCAGTGAAAGGAACTCTGAGCTCCTATTCCAGGATGCACTTTTATATGACTTTACGGTTTTGCTGATAACACCATAGATGTGAAGATTTTGATCGGTAAAGGAAATTTAATTTACCAGCATATATGCATCCAATTTGGTACAATCGTTGTTCGGCTGATACTTGTCGCTCATGAAACCCCCGGGCATCATTACTTGATCGAATGATTGCAGGCGGGGCTCGCGATGGGGATCAGGAAGCGGCCAGATTCGGGCCAATATTTCATCGAAGCTCCTAAGGCTCGTTCGTCGCGGCAACGCTACGAAAAGACCCCGCTTGTTGCTGCCCGTGCTGGAATATTGTGGTTTTTGAAGGGAATTTTTTCTAGAAATCCTCGGCCTTTCGTCGCTTCGGCTATCGCGGATAAGATCGACAACGGCCTGAATATTTCGCGTCAGGTATTGAAGAGCGGCGCCATTTTGACACCCGGGAGCAGGCTGTTTGAATCCGTTGCGGATCAGCTGCGCCAACATGCTGTCGAGGCCTATAGGGTAGCGGATAATGCACTCGATCAGATCGACGATAATTTAAAACAGGAAGCGGCTTGGCTAGATGAGGCGAAGCCGGATGAAATCCTGAGCACGCTTGAAACCAAGCTGGAGGACCGCCGGGTCAAGCTCCATACCGACCTTCTTTCGCTGGCGAGCGAGTTGGTCAAAAGCCGGGTTAAATTGGAAGAGTTTCTCCATCGGTATAAGATACCGGAGGATTACCATTGGGGAAAACGCCTTGATCTCGCTGTCTTTGGCCAGATCGGCGTACTTTTGCTGATAGAGTTCCTGATGAACGCCGTTTTTCAGGCGGATACCCAACAAACAGGATTGATAGGCGGCGTTTTGATCGCATCGCTTACCTCTCTCGCCACAATCATATTGGGCATGCTTTTTGGGATTGGTTTTCAACGAACGAACAAGATCGCGCAGGGGGGCGTACTTGTGGGGTTGGGGCTGATAGCCCTCGCATTCGTGCTCTCGTTCATTTTTGTTTCTTCGCTGAGCCTCGTTAGGATTGCAGGAGAAAGTGGAGACCTGCACCCGCTCGAAACCGCGCGCGCAGAGTTAATGGGCGATCCATTTGCCGGTGTGCGAGCCATGCTCGACCTTCCCGCTTTTGCTTACACGCTCTGTATTTGTTCGCTGATCTCCGCTGTCGCCCGCAAATATCTTCAATATGGCGGCGCATTTCCTGGGGGCAGGAAGCGCATGCTCGATTTTCTCGATGCCGAGGACTCCTTCGAGGATCAATATTCCGTCGATCTGGATGATGCGAAAGAGATAGCCCAGACCCACGCCGAGATGCTGGAGGAAGCCCCGAGATTTATCGTGGCTTGTAAGGTGCCTATTCAGACCTTGGTTGCGGATCATGAAAATGTCGTCGAACAGCACAGCCATGACATCGACGATATACATGGTGCGGCGAGGCTGTTTACCGCGTTCATTCGTGAGAACGGTTTTGACGGAGACGTGGCGGACGCGGCGTTGCCGCCGGCAGAAGTCAAAGGCTCAATGCAGGGCCATCTCGATAAACTTTCGCAGCGGCACCGGCTTTTCGTCGAGAACGCCAATAATTTGTGTGAACGGGAAGATGTCAGCCAGTCGTCGGTTGTCGCAGCGCGGGAAAGATTGAACGATCTCGTCGAGGCGAAATTGGCGGAATATGCGCTTGAGCGCGAACGGATCGTGGAGCAGGCGCTCAAGAGCTATCAACGTAGCAGAAACTGGCGGAACGACATTATGGCCGCGGCAGCGCGGGACAAGGGTGATATCGCAACGCTTCGACCGGAGAAAATCTGATGGCGCGACGCGGTCGAAAGGGAGGCAAGGAAGCGGTCAGCGGGATCATTTGGCTCGCGGCTCTGGCGGTTTTGTTGGCGGGAGTGACGGGCGGGTATATGTATTTGAAGCGCTCGCAGGCCGTGCATGTCACCGATGCGGACACCGGTTGTTTGTCCGCTTCAACAACGCCTGAAGCGGACCTCTTCATGGTCGATGCAACCGACCATCTGTCTGCGGCGACTGCGAATGAGGTGGTTCAAGCCATTCGTGATCGGGTAAAAGAGTTGCCCCGCTATAGCCAGGTCATCATCGTTGCCTTTGGCGATGATACCTCTACTCCTTTGGCTCCGCTTTTCAGCCATTGTTTGCCGGGCCAGGCCAAGGACGCGCGGCTTGACGAGTCTGGCCGTTTTCTCGACGACGCATATGTGGGATTCGAGAAAGCATTGCTCGACATGAGCACCAAGCTTCAAAACCTGCCTGATGCGCCAACATCGCCTATCACGGCGCAGATCACGCGGGCTGCAAGCAATCCTGTGCTTCACTGGACGGGAGATAAGCGTACGCTCGTACTGTTTTCGGATGGGCTCGAATCCAGCATCTATTGGACAAAGAATTTGAAGCTCCGGGAGCCGGCGCCCCACATTCTTGACGGTGTGAGCGCCGAGTATTTCGAGCTTGGCAACGCGCGGGCAAAAAGGCTGCAAACCGAGGACATGCGCGAAGAGTGGAAGCGCTGGTTCGATAAGGCGGGCGCCAGCGTACGGATGACGGCGCCTGGATATGCCGCAAGCTGACCTGACTTTTTCGGTGAGCAGATGTTCCCAGCATGCTGATGTCGAAGCGATGACCGAGGATTTTGCCAGAAGCATCGTGATCCCGCTCGAAGGGGCACTGACTTTTACGCCAGATAGCGTACCGCCATCACGGTCAGATCATCGGTGGGATCGGTGCCATCCTCGAAGGTGCGTACCGCGTCGCGCACCGCTTCGACGATGTCGGTCGCGCTCGTCCCGCCCTTGAGCGCGGCGAGCAGCCGGTCATGGCCGAACAAAGCGTCGGCGCCGTTGAGCGCTTCGCTCACTCCGTCGGAGATCAGCACGAGCGTCTCGCCGGGCGAGAGCTTCATCACCTCGGCGGGGTAGGGGAAGTCGGTGATGCAGAAGGGCGGTCCGCCGTCGAGCTTGTGCGGTGCGATCGTGCCGTCGGCGCGGATATGGAGCGGGTCCTCGTGGCCGGCGCTGATCAGGATCACCTCACCGCTCGACAGGTCCATGACGCCGATCAGCATCGTGACGTTCATCGCCTCGCTGTTGTCGCGCATCAGTTCCTCATTGAGGATCGACGCGGCTTCGGCGAGGCTGGCGATGCCGCGCAGCACGACGCTCTTGGTCAGTGCCTTCGACAGCGCCATGAACAGCGCGGCGGGCACGCCCTTGCCGGTGACGTCGCCGACCAGGAAGGCGATGCGGTCGGCGTCGATCCGGATCACGTCGTACAAGTCGCCGCCGATCGACTTGGCGGGTTCGAGCAGCGCGTCGACGTCGATGCGCGGATCGATCCGCGCGATCTCGGCGCGGGGCGGCAGCATGCCGAGCTGGATGGTGCGCCCTGCCTGAAGCTCGCCCTCCACCGCGGCGGCGGCGATCCGCTCGCGCACCAGCATCTCGCGCAGCCGCGCCCGCTCGCGCGCCGCCTCGGCGACCATCACGAACAACAGCCCCGCCAGCGCGGAGACCGGCGGCAGCCAGATGCCGGCGAAGCGGAACAGGCCGAAGCTCAGCGCGATGATCGCGATGAACACGCCGAAGGCGAGCGCGGCGCTGGCGCGCGGGCGTAGCCACAGGAAACCAAGCAACACGATCCACAGCGCCCCGAGCGCCACGCCCAGCGTCCAGACGGTCGAAAGCGGCGTGATCGCATCCCCGCGCAGGATCGCGTCGAGAAGATGCGCCTGGATCTCGACACCAGACATCTGGCTGGTCGCGCCCGATTTCGGCGTGGCATAGCGATCGCCGAGGCCGTCGGCGGTCGCGCCGATCAGGACGTGGCGGCCCGCGATCAGCTCCGGCGGCACGCTGCCCTGAAGCAGGTCGATGAAGGAGACGGTCGGGATATGCCCCGTCGCGCCGCCATAGGCGATCAGGACCGGGTGCTCCTGCCGCAATGCCTTGCTGTCCGCGGCCGCACCCCCGCTGGCGCGCAGGCCCGCCATGACCGCGCCAAGTTGGAGCCAGGCGCGCTCGCCGTCGCCTTCCTCCAGATAGATCTGGCGCACGACCCGATCGCTGTCGAAGTGGAGATTGACCTGAGCGATCCCCGCCGCCGCCTCGGCGAGGGGGCCGGAGGGCAGGGCGATGTCATAGGGCGCGCCATTCTGGCCCGGCACGTCGATCACCAGCGGCAGGATCGCGCGGCTGCGGCGCACCGCATCGGCCAGCATCGCATCGTCGGGGCTCGGCTCGATGAACAGCACGTCATAGCCGACGCTGCGCGGCCCCATTGTGGCAAGCTGGCTCAACAGGCTGGCATGGACGCTGCGCGGCCAGGGCCAGCGGCCGATCGCCTCCAGACTGCGATTGTCGATCGCGACGATGACGATGTCGTCGGGCGGGTCGCGATCGGTGGCCGACAGCGCATGGTCATAGACGATATAGTCGATCCGCTCGGTGGCGCGGGTCAGGATCAGGCCCGCGACGAGCGCGCTGCCGATCAGCGCCAGCGCAACCCATCCGGCGGTGAACCGCGATCGCATCCCATTCCCCCAAGGCTCGGGTCCCCACCGGACGAGTGGCGCGACCCTGATGGCTATCATCGGCGTCGTCAACGCCCTTCGCAGATGGTTGCTTTCGGCGCGCAAAGCGGCTGAAAGCGCGGATGTGGAGACCAGCCCAGACCTTGCCATCCGGATGCGCCGCGCCGCGTTCAACCGCGCGCTTGCCGATGCCGATCTCAGCGCGATCGGGCCGCTTCTCGCACCCGATGTCGTTCTCGTCACAGGCACCGACAGCGCGGTCCTATCCGGGCGCAAGGCACAATTGGTGCTATGGAAGCGCGAGTTCGCCGCGCCCGAACGCAGCGTCTATATCCGCACGCCGGAGACGATCCGGGTTTCGGAGGTCGCGCCGATTGCGTTCGAACATGGTCATTGGCAGGGCATGTCGGCCAAGACCGGTCTGCAGTTTGCGGCAGGCGAATACAGCGCGAAATGGCGCAGGATCGGCTCGGACTGGGTGATCGAGGCGGAGCTTTACCTCACGCTGGCCTGATCCCCGACGCGAAAAGGCCGCGCTCCTTGCGGAACGCGGCCCTGCTTTGCCCCCTGTAGCAAATGGGTTAGCGATTTCGAGGCGGACCAACGCATCCGCCGGCTCGGAAATCGCGGTAGAGAAAAAGGGTCAGGCTGCGACCTGGCCCTCTTCGGGATCACGCAGCACATAGCCGCGGCCCCAGACGGTCTCGATATAATTGTCGCCGCCGCATGCCAGGCTGAGCTTCTTGCGCAGCTTGCAGATGAAGACGTCAATGATCTTGAGTTCGGGCTCGTCCATCCCGCCATAGAGATGGTTGAGGAACATTTCCTTGGTCAGCGTGGTGCCCTTGCGCAGCGACAGCAGCTCGAGCATCGCATATTCCTTGCCGGTCAGGTGCACGCGGGCGCCATCGACCTCGACCGTCTTCGCATCGAGGTTGACCGCCAGCTTGCCGGTGCGGATGACCGACTGGCTGTGGCCCTTCGAACGGCGCACGATCGCATGGATGCGAGCGACCAGTTCCTCGCGGTGGAACGGCTTGGTGACATAATCGTCGGCGCCGAAGCCAAGCGCGCGGACCTTCGAGTCCATCTCGCCGATGCCTGACAGGATCATGACCGGGGTCTGGACCTTGGCGTTGCGGAGCTTCTTGAGCACGTCATAGCCGTGCATGTCGGGAAGGTTCAGGTCGAGCGCGATGATGTCGTAATCATAGAGCTTGCCCAGATCGAGGCCTTCCTCGCCCAGATCGGTGGTGTAGACGTTGAACCCTTCCGAACCCAGCATCAGCTCGATGCTCTTGGCGGTCGTGGGATCATCCTCGATCAGCAATACGCGCATAAGACCCGTTCCTGCTTGCCAGTGCCAGGGGACCGAACACGTCGTCCGGCCCGCCCGTGAACCTTGTTAACCATGCCGTTAATGAAGGTAAAAGGTTAATGCGGTGTTAAAGACCATTCGTGATTTTTACTTAGGTAAAAAATCCGTGTCGATTTCGCGGCTTAGGGCAGACCGCCCAACAACGCCTCGATGCGGGCGATCTCCCTTATATATGCTGGGCGCCAGCGCAGGATCGACTCGTCGATTGTCTCGTTCCGGTCGTGATCGTCGAAGTAGCTGCCGTCGCGATGTGTGAATTTCATCGGGTCGCCGACCACCCTCAGACCCGATCCCCGGCGCCGCTTCCGTTCGAACTCGGCGCGTGATTTCAGGATATAATGGTTAACCTGGACATGGTCGTAGCGGACCGGCGCGAAGCCCCGTCCGGGGTCCAGCGCCGCGCCAGACGCGTCGGCATAGCGTCCGTTCATGAGGCGGACGCGATGGGCGGTGACCTTGTATATCTCGCTTGCGACCGCGATGGTCTTGATCTGGCGGCTCAGCGGATGATCGATCTCCGATGCGCGGACGAAGCGATCGGTCACCAGCCCCGACGCATGATCGATCAGCCCCGCCGATCCGAACACCCGCCAGTTAAGGCCGATGGCGGCGACGTCGGGGGCGAACCGCTCCAGGAAACCGGCGATCGACGCGTCGCTCTTCAGGTTCAGAAATTCGTCGAGATCGAGGAAGGCGATCCAGCGTGTCTCACAGCGGACGACGGCGTCCTGATAGGCGCTGATCTGTGATGAGCGGCCCTCGACGCCAGGCCAGGGGCGGTAATCGATCAGGCCGAGCGCGGCTAGCCGTTCGAGCAGGGCATCGCTGCCGTCATCGCTGTCGTTCGAATAGAGCGCGATCCGCTCGATCCCGATGCTGCGGTGGAACGCGATCCACTCGATCAGATAGGGACCTTCGTTGCGCGCGATCCCGCACAGGGTGACGCCGGGCGATCGGTCGGCGGGCGCAATGGCGGGCCGGCCGGCCAGCTGCGGGCGCCCCTCGTGCCGGCCATGGGCGTCGAAATGCGTCCAGGGATCGAGCCCGTCGCGATAGGGGTCGGCCAGGTCGCCCGACGCCAGCAGGTAGCGCTGGGCATCGAAATTGGCGTCGGTGGCGAGCTCAATGGCGAGAGGATCTGGCGCGGACACGGCTGTTATATATGCGTTGGACCTTGATCCCCTGGGCGGCGAGCATCGTCTGCACCGACAGCGGCCCGGCGAGGTGTCCGGCGCCGACTGCGACGAACACGGTGCCCGGCACGTCGAGCCTCTTTTTCAGCCATTCGGTCCAGTTGGCGTTGCGACGGCGCAGCAGCACTTCGCGCAGATGCGGGGTCAGGTCCTCGTCCTTCTCGAAGGCGCGGGCGATCTCGATCTGGTTGCCGTTGGCCCAGCTGCTGAGCAGCCGGTCATAATCGGTGCGTGCGCCGCTCTGCGTGTCGACCATCGCGGCGAGCAACTCGCGCTGGTCTTGCTCGGGCAGGGTGGAGAACAGTTCGAGCTGGGCCGACGCGGTCTCCAGCGCTTCGACCTTGCGGATGCGCGCGCCGGGCGCGGCGGCGCTGATCGCCTGCGGCTCGAAGGCGGGCGTGATCTTCGCCTCGACACCGGCTTCGCGCTGGATGCCCAGCTTCTTGATCGTCGTCCCCATCATCACAAAGGCGGCCTGCCAGGTCGGCATCCGGTCGAGGCTCGCCATGCTGATCCTGGCATCGTTCACCTGCTGGATGAAGCGGGGCCGCAGCTTTTCCGGCAGCCTTTCGACGATCGGGGGCAGGTTGGGGTCGGGGGGCGGAAACAGGCGGGCGATAGCTTGCGGATCCTTGTCGATCTGCGTCTCGACCACCAGCGTGTCAGCGGCGGCCATCGCCTTGCGGATGCGGGCATCCTGCCACTGGTAGCCGGGCGGCAGCGCGTGGATCGTCCCGAACAGATAGATGGTGGTGTCGGCGTCGCCGAATTTCCACAGCGCCGGCGCGGCTATGGCCGGGGTTGCGATCAGGGCGGCGAGAAGCGGCGCAAGGGCGCGGCGGAACAGGATCATGGCGACGGTCTAGGCGAAAATGGATCGTCATCCCAGCCTTCGTTGGAAAGAAGCGAGGCGACCAGATTCCTTGACCCGCCGCACGCCCCACGCCAAAGGGCCCTTACGATTTTCGTAAGCCCGAAGGACCCTGTCTTGGCGACCAAGCCGCTCTCGTTCCAGCGCCTGATCCTGACTCTCCATGACTATTGGAGCGACCAGGGCTGCGTGATCCTGCAGCCTTATGACATGGAGATGGGGGCGGGCACCTTCCACCCCGCGACCACGCTGCGCGCGCTGGGGCCGCAGCCGTGGAAGGCCGCCTATGTCCAGCCGTCGCGCCGCCCGACCGATGGCCGCTATGGCGAGAACCCGAACCGGCTCGGCCATTATTATCAATATCAGGTGATCCTGAAGCCTTCGCCCGCGAATCTGCAGGAGCTCTATCTCGGCAGCCTGGAGCGGATCGGCATCGACCCGCTGGCGCACGACATCCGCTTCGTCGAGGACGACTGGGAAAGCCCGACGCTGGGCGCCTGGGGCCTTGGCTGGGAAGTCTGGTGCGACGGGATGGAGGTGACCCAGTTCACCTATTTCCAGCAGGTCGGCGGCTTCGACTGCAAGCCGGTGGCGGGCGAGCTGACCTATGGGCTCGAACGGCTGGCGATGTACATCCAGGGTGTCGACCGGGTCTATGATCTTGCGTTCAACAACGAGGGCGTCAGCTATGGCGATGTCTTCCTCGAAAATGAGCGCCAGTTCAGCGCCTATAATTTCGAGGCCGCCAATACCGAACTGCTCTTCAAACAGTTCACCCAGGCCGCCGACGAATGCCGCGCGCTGCTCGATCGCGACAAGCCGCTGCCGCTCCCAGCCTATGATCAGGCGATCAAGGCCAGCCATATCTTCAACACGCTGCAGGCGCGCGGGGTGATCTCGGTCGCCGAGCGCCAGGCCTATATCGGCCGCGTCCGCGAACTGGCGAAAGGCGCCTGCGCGGCGTGGATGAGCCATAATGGGTGGGAGGCCTGATCATGGCTGATTTCCTGCTCGAACTCCTCTCCGAGGAAATCCCTGCGCGGATGCAGGAGAAGGCGTCCGCCGATCTCGCCCGCCTGTTCGCCGAGGAACTCGCCAAGGCGGGGCTCAAGCCCGAGGGCCTGACCAGCTATGTCACGCCGCGCCGCCTCGCGCTGATCGCGCGTGGCCTGCCGGTGGAGACCGCCGCCGTCTCCGAAGAGACCAAGGGCCCGAAGGTCGGCGCGCCGCCGCAGGCGCTCGAAGGCTTCCTGCGCAAGACCGGCCTCACCGCCGACCAGCTTGTCGAGCGCGACGGCACGCTGTTTGCGGTGGTGGAGAAGCCCGGCCGCGCGACCGCCACCGTCCTGGCCGAGGCGATCCCCGCGATCGTCCGCGCCTTTCCCTGGCCCAAGTCGATGCGATGGGGCACCGCCTCGCAATCGACCAGTGCGCTGCGCTGGGTCCGCCCGCTCCAGGGCGTGATCGCACTGCTCGGCGACGATGTCGTCCCGTTCGAGATCGATGGCGTCGTCAGCGGCGCGGCGACCGTCGGCCATCGCTTCCACCATCCCGGGATCATCACCATCGGCAATGCCGACGATTATGCGGCAAAGCTGCGCGCCTGCCATGTCATCGTCGACCCGGCCGAACGCCGCGACATCATCCGCACCCGCGCCGCCGAACTGGCGGCCGAGGCGGGGCTGTCGGTGGTGCCCGACGAGGGGCTGGTCGCGGAGAATGCTGGGCTCACCGAATGGCCGGTGCCGTTGCTCGGCCATTTCGACCCGTCCTTCCTCGAAGTCCCGCGCGAGGTGATCCAGCTCACGCTGCGCACCAACCAGAAATATTTCGTCCTGAACGACGCAGCTGGCAAACTCGCTCCAGCCTTCATCTGCACCGCCAACATCACGGCGAGGGATGGCGGCGTCGGCATCGTCGCGGGCAACGGCAAGGTGCTGGCGGCGCGGCTGTCGGACGCGAAGTTCTTCTGGGAGCAGGACCTGAAGATCCGTTTGGAGGACTATCTCCCCAAGCTGGAATCGATGCTGTTCTATGAAGGCATGGGCACGCTGCGCGCAAAGGCGGATCGGATCGCCGATCTCGCCGCTTGGATCGCCACCGCCTATTTCCCCGATCGCGATGCCGAAACCGCGCATCGCGCCGGGCTGCTCGCCAAAGCCGATCTCGCCACCGCCATGGTCGGCGAGTTTCCCGAACTTCAGGGCGTCATGGGCGGCTATTATGCCGAGAAGGGTGGCGAGAAGCCGGGCACCGTCGCGGCGCTCCAGCAGCAATATGTCGGCTCGGTCGAAGGCTGCATTCCGGCCTGCGTCGCGCTGGCTGATCGGATAGACACGCTCGTCGCCTTCTTCGCGCGCGGGATCAAGCCGACCGGGTCAAAGGACCCCTTCGCGCTCCGCCGCGCCGCCCTGCAGATCATCCAAACCATTCTCGCCAACGGCACCCGTCTGAAGCTCGCGGCGACGATCGCGCAGGCGAAGCAGGTGCTCGGCGCGGACGCGCTCGATAGCACCGAGCTGCTCGACTTCTTCGCCGACCGCCTCAAGGTGCAGCAGCGCGAGGCCGGGGTGCGCCACGACCTGATCGACGCGGTGTTCGCGCTCGGCGGGGAAGATGATCTCGTCCGATTGCTTGCACGGGTCAAAGCGTTGCAGGCCTTCGTCGAAACCCCGGACGGAGCGAACCTGCTCGCGGGGTACAAGCGCGCGGCGAACATTCTCAAGAAGGAGGGCGGGGTGCCCGAGGGCGCTTCCGCTGTTCCCGATTATGCGCCCGAACCCGCCGAATCCGCGCTGATCGCGGCGCTCGACACGGCCGAGCCCAAGGTTGCGACGGCGATCGAGGCGGAGGATTTCGCCGGGGCAATGTCCGTCCTCGCCTCGTTGCGCGGGCCGATCGACGCCTTCTTCAACGACGTCACGGTCAATGACGCGGACGAAAATAAGCGACGTACACGTCTTGCCCTACTTGAAAAAATACGTGCTGCGGTGCACAATGTTGCTGACTTCTCGAAAATAGAAGGCTGATTCGATTGCCGCGCCCCAAGCAAGGGGCGGGTCGTGATAGGGAAAGTGACGGCTTGATGACGACGCAATATGTCTATCGCTTCGGCGGCGGTGTTTCCGATGGCGGCAAGGGCGACCGCAACCTGCTCGGCGGCAAGGGCGCCAATCTCGCGGAGATGGCGTCGATCGGCCTGCCGGTGCCGCCCGGCTTCACCATCTCGACCGAAATGTGCCAGCGCTATTATGACGAAGGCCAGATCTTCCCCGAAAGCCTGAAGGCCGAAGTCGCCAACGGCATCGCCCATATCGAGGCGATCACCAACAAGAAGTTCGGCGTCGCCGCCGATCCGCTGCTCGTGTCGGTCCGGTCGGGCGCGCGCGCCTCGATGCCCGGCATGATGGACACCGTGCTCAACCTGGGCCTGAACGACGAGACCGTCGTCGGCCTCGCCACTGTCTCGGGCGACCCCCGCTTCGCGTGGGACAGCTATCGCCGCTTCATTCAGATGTATTCGGACGTCGTTCTCGAGCTCGATCACAGCGCCTTCGAGGAAGCGCTTGAGATCGCCAAAGAGGACAAGGGCTACAGCCTCGACACCGAGATGACCGCCGATGACTGGCAGGCGCTGGTCAAGCGCTATCAGGAACTGGTCGTCGAGCTGTGGGACAAGCCCTTTCCGCAGGATGTTCATGAGCAGCTGTGGGGCGCGATCGGCGCGGTCTTCGGTTCCTGGCAGTCGGAACGCGCAAAGGTCTATCGTCGTCTGAATGACATTCCCGCCGCCTGGGGCACCGCGGTCAACGTGCAGGCGATGGTCTTCGGAAACATGGGTGAGACCTCGGCCACCGGCGTCGCCTTCACCCGCGATCCCGCCAAGGGCGACCGCGCTTATTATGGCGAGTTCCTGATCAACGCGCAGGGTGAGGATGTCGTCGCCGGCATCCGCACGCCCCAATATCTGACCAAGACCGCGCGTGAGCAGGCCGGGGCCAAGCCCGCCTCGATGGAAGAGGCGCTGCCCGAGGTCTATGGTCAGCTCGCCAAGGTGTTCGACCTGCTCGAGACGCATTATCGAGACATGCAGGACATCGAGTTTACGGTGCAGCAGGGCAAGCTCTGGATGCTCCAGACCCGCTCGGGCAAGCGCACCGCCAAGGCGGCGCTCAAGATCGCAGTCGACATGGCCAATGAAGGGCTGATCACCGAGGAAGAGGCGGTCGCCCGCGTCGATCCGGCGGCGCTCGACCAGTTGCTCCACCCGACCCTCGACCCCAGCGCTCCGCGTGACGTGATCGCCAAGGGGCTTCCCGCATCGCCGGGCGCCGCGTCGGGTCTCGTCGTGTTCGATGCCGAGACCGCCGAGAAGCGCGCCGAGCTGGGCGATGCCGTGATCCTGGTGCGTGTCGAGACATCGCCAGAGGACATTCACGGCATGCATGCCGCCAGGGGCATCCTGACCGCGCGTGGCGGCATGACCAGTCACGCCGCCGTGGTGGCGCGCGGCATGGGGCGCCCCTGCGTGTCGGGTGTCGGCAACCTCGCGATCGACGCCAAGGCGAAGGTCTTCCGGGTCGCCGGCCGCGAAGTTCGTGAAGGCGATATCATCACGATCGACGGGGCGACCGGCGAGGTGATGATCGGCGCGGTGCCGACCGTCCAGCCCGAGCTGGCGGGCGATTTCGGCACGCTGATGGGCTGGGCAGACAAGGTCCGCCGCCTCAAGGTCCGGGCCAATGCGGAAACCCCGCTCGACTGCAAGACCGCGCGGATATTTGGCGCGGAGGGCGTCGGCCTTTGCCGCACCGAGCATATGTTCTTCGACGCGAACCGCATCACCGCGGTCCGCCAGATGATCCTGGCTGAGGACGAGAAGGGTCGCCGTGCCGCGCTCGACAAGTTGCTGCCCGAGCAGCGCGCCGACTTCACCGAGATCTTCGAGATCATGGCCGGCCTGCCGGTCACGATCCGCCTGCTCGATCCGCCGCTCCACGAATTCCTGCCGCATGAGGAGGAGGAGTTCGCGGAGGTCGCGGCGGCGACCGGCATAGGTGTCGAGGCGCTGCGCCGCCGCGCCGCCGAACTGCACGAGTTCAACCCGATGCTCGGCCATCGCGGCTGCCGTCTTGGCGTCACCTATCCCGAAATCTACGAGATGCAGGCGCGGGCGATCTTCGAGGCGGCCTGCGATGTCGCGGAGAAGTCTGGAAACGCACCGATCCCCGAGGTGATGGTGCCGCTGGTCGCCACCCGCCGCGAGCTCGAGCTGATGAAGGCGGTGATCGACAAGGCCGCCAAGGCCGTGTTCGCCGAGAAGGGCCGCACGCTCGACTATCTGGTCGGCACGATGATCGAACTGCCGCGCGCTGCGCTGAAGGCGGGCGAGATCGCCGAGGTCGGCGAGTTCTTCTCCTTCGGCACCAACGACCTGACCCAGACCACGTTGGGCGTCAGCCGTGACGACGCGGGCCGTTTCCTGACGACCTATGTCGACAAAGGCATCTATGCGAAAGATCCGTTCGTCAGCCTCGACGTCGAAGGTGTCGGCGAACTGATCGAACTTGCCGCCGAGCGTGGACGCAAGACCCGGGGCGACATCAAGCTGGGCATCTGCGGCGAACATGGCGGTGACCCGGCATCGATCGCCTTTTGCGAGACGATCGGGCTCGATTATGTCTCGGCCTCGCCCTATCGCGTGCCGATCGCTCGCCTCGCGGCGGCGCAGGCCGCGCTGAAGGCGAAGAAATAAGTTTGCTGTCGTCCCGGTCGCCGCCGGGATGACGCAGATCGATGGGCGGGCTAGGGAAGGGCGATGACCTCACCTAGTCCCGCCAATCCCCTGCACCGCATCCGTTCGATCGACGCGCTGCGCGGCGTGGCGCTGTGCGGGATATTGCTCGTCAACATCTTCGACATGGGCGGGCCGCTGGCGATGGACCGGCCGATGACCATGCCGTCGGCGGGCGATCCGGACTGGCAGGTCTGGACGGTCGCGCAACTGTTCATCACCGGCACGATGCGCGGGCTCTTCTCGATGTTGTTCGGAATGGGGCTGCTGATCTTCGTCGGCGACGACGATAGCGCCGACCGGGTCGGCCTCTATTTACGCCGGCTGGTCTTCCTGCTGCTCTTCGGTATCATCGACAGCACCTTGCTGCTGTGGCCCGGCGACATACTTATCATCTATGCGCTCGCCGGGATCATCGTGTTGATCCTCCATCCGCTCAAGCCCGCTCAGTTGCTGTCGGCGGCGGCGGTGCTTCTGCTTCTGCTGTCCGCCTGGGCCGGGCATGAAGCCGCCGGGCTCATCCCCGAAGCGACCGTTTACTCGCCCGAGATTCTGGCGCGGGAGGGTGCGGCTAGGCTTGGCAATTATTGGCAGACCTTCGATTATATGAGCTATGTCAGCTGGTCCTGGACGGTGAACGCGCTCACCTATCGCTGGATGGCCGACGCCGCGGCGTTCATGCTGATCGGGATGGTACTGTATCGCAAGGGGGTGTTCAGCGAAGATGCCGGCACTGCCGTCCCAGGGAGCATGGTCCGCTGCGGCTATGGCGCGGGTCTTGTCCTCCGCGCTGTCCACACCGCGTTGATCTTGGGCAATGACGGCGCGCCGACGATCGTCAGCGCGGTTATCGACCAACCAGGGCGGCTGGCGATGACGCTAGGTCATATCGGCCTGTTCTTGATGCTGTGGCGGCGCGGCGCGTGGCCCCGGCTGGTGGCGCGGCTGGGCGAGATGGGGCGGATGGCGCTCACCCTCTATCTCGGCCAGAGCCTGATCGCCGCGTGGATATTCTCGGGCTTCGGCCTTGGCTTGTGGAACAGGCTCTCCTGGCCGCAACTTTGGCTGGTCGCGATTGCGGTGCTGGTGGCCCAGGCGGGGTTTGCCGCCTTGTGGTTCAAGGCTTTTCGATTCGGCCCGGCAGAATGGCTGTGGCGCTGGGGAACATATGGCCGCCGGCCCTGAGCCGCTTTAGGCGAACAGCCTGGCATGCTCGTCGAACTGGCCCTTGCGCAGCATTTCCGCCTGTTCGCGCCAGCGTTCGTCCGCGATCGTGCCCGGCGCGAGGCCGAGGCGCCCTTCAAGGCCGGCCTCTTCGGCAGGAGAAAGCGCGGTGATTTCGGCGTAACGATGGACGCCGAGTTCGTTGAGCTTGATCTCACCGGCGCGTCCCACTCCGAAGATGAGCGCCAGATCGTCGCGCTGGCCAGAGGCGGCTGCGGCGATCGATCCCGCCGTATCTGCGTAGGTGACCGGACGTTCCTTCTCGAGCTGAGCAATGCGATCGTTGGCGGCCGCGGCGCGGGCGATATGCTGGTCGCGTTCATGCTCCAGCGCAATTCGACGGTCGCGCTCGCCTTCCAGTTCCGCCAGCCGCGTCGAAAGCCGGTCGCATTCCGCATCTGCCGCGATGCGGGCGGCGCGTTCCTGCTCGAAACCCTTGCGCCACTTGCGGCCGCCGGACAGCGTCAGTAGCCCCAGGAACCAGCCAAGCACCAAGACGAGCAGAAGGACGACCCACTGATTGGTGGTGAAATCCGGCATGAACAAAGCCTCCCAAACTATGGGAGCTTAAACCGTTACGCGTGCTCTACGTTCCCGCTCAGCTCATCACATTATCTTTGATCGAGCAGGCGGCGGGGCCGAGGATGACGATGAACAGCACCGGCAGGATGAACAGGATCAGCGGCACCGTCATGATCGCCGGCAGGCGCGCGGCCTTTTCCTCGGCGCGCATCATGCGTTCATGGCGGAATTCGGCCGACAGCACGCGCAGCGCCGCGGCAAGCGGGGTGCCGTATTTCTCGGTCTGGATCATCGTCGTGACGACGCCGCGGATCGAATCGAGGTTCACGCGCTGGGCAAGATTCTCGAACGCCTGGCGGCGATCGGTCAGGAAGCCCAGTTCGATCGCGGTCAACGCGAATTCGTCGCCGAGTTCGGGATAGGCCTTGGCCAGTTCGCGCGCGACGCGGTTGAAGGCGAGGTCGACCGACAGGCCCGCTTCGGCGCAGATCACCAGCAGGTCGAGCGCGTCGGGCAAGGCCTTGCGGATCGCGTGCTGCCGCTTGGTGATCAGGTTCTTCACATAGATGTCGGGCGCCTTGTAGCTGGCGATCAGCGCGCCCGCGACGATCATATATTTCTTGAATGCGCTCGCCTCGGGAAACCAGTTGAGAAGGTAGACGCCGATCGCCGCGGTGCCGCCGATCAGGATCGGCGCGACCAGCCGGAAGAAGATCACCGTGATCGCCGCGTCCTTGGTACGGATTCCCGCCCGCGACAGGTTGAGCGATGCCGCCTTGAGCTGCGAATCCTGCAGCATCTTCATGCTGCCCAGGATCGCCTTCATCCGGCCGATCGAGACGCTCGCCTTCTTTTCCATCTTCGCGCGGCGGCGTGTCTTGGAGGCGGCGACGCCGGCCTTGAGCTGTTCGCGCCGGTCGTTCAGCGCGCGCACGCGCCGTGCCATCGGATCGCGCGCAACCGATTTCACGACGCTGTGCCCAACGACCAGCATGATGATCGCGGTGGTCAGCGCGATGCTGATCGACAGCAATGTGCTGAAGAACTGAGGGGTGACGGCGTGTTCCATCTCAGATCTCGAAATTGATCATCTGGCGCATGATGTAGGCGCCGATCGACATCCACAACATGCCGCCCATGCCCGCGATGATCAGCCGCTGGTCGGTGAAGAAGCTGCCCATATAGGTCGGGCTGATGAAGCTGATCAGCGCGAAGACGATGAAGGGCAGCGCGCCGATGATATAGGCGGACGCCTTGGATTCGGACGACATCGCCGAGATCTTGAGCTTCATCTGCATGCGCTTGCGCAGCACGTCCGACAGGTTCGACAGCGTCTCGGCCAGGTTGCCGCCGGTCTCGCGCTGGATCGCCAGGGTGATCACGAAGAACTGGAACTCGGATGTGCCCAGACGGTCGGCGGTCTCCTGCAGCGATGCCTCGAGCGTGCGGCCGATCTTCATGCGGTCGGAAACCGCCTGGAACTCGCTGCCGACGGGGCCTTCGATTTCGGACGCGACCGCGCCCATCGTTTCGGCGATCGGCAGGCCGGCGCGCAGGCCGCGGACGAGCAGTTCGATCGCATCGGGAAAACGCACCACGAATTGCGCGATGCGGCGCTTGCCGAGGAAGTTCAGGAACATCGGCGGCAGGGCCAGCCCAGCCGCCGTACCGAAGATCAACGCAATCCACAGTGGCAGGCCCAGCACGATGCCGCCGAGGAATGGCACTGCCGCGGTGATCCCGGAGCCGATGAAATAATTGCGGACCGGCCACTTCTTGCCCGCTGCCTCGATCTTGCGGCTGATCTCGATCGGGTCGGGCAGGAAGCGGTCGAGCCCGCTCTTCTCCTTGCGGACCATCGACGCGCGGCTCGCGAGCAGCTTGCGGACCTGTTCGTTGACGACGGGTTCGCCGTGGACATTGTAGCGGCTGCGCACCGACGACAGCCGCTTCGCAAATGCGCGCTGCGCCGGCGGACGTGCTACGACGAAGAAGAACATGGTCATGACCACCGCCATGACCATCATGAAGAGTGCGGTCAGCATGACGCGATGACCACCTGCGCGATCACTTCTTCGCGATCTTGGATTTGGTCGCGAAGATCGCGCTCAGCTCGTCGAGCAGCGACGCCTTCTTCTTGCTTTCGCCGCCGGTCGGATCGTCGCTGACCAGCGCGAGCAGCTTCTCGGAAATCTGGGCAAGGCCCTGGCCCAGCTTCGACGTCTTGCCCGCCTCGGCGACCGGCTTGCCCAGCTTGGCGGCGTTGACCGCCTGCTTGTGGTCATAGGGCAGCATGAAGTCGATCTCGCGTTCGATCGAGTTCTCGAAATCCTTGCGGCTGATCTCGGTCAGGCTGGGATGGACGCGGTTCGCGACAACCAGCACGCCGGCCTGCGGCGCGTTGTTCTTTAGCCAGGCGAGGATGCGGATCGTGTCGCGTGTCGCGGCCAGGGTGAGGTCGACCACCAGCACGACCGACTGGACGTCGTGAAACAGATGCGGATGCTGGACCATCATGCCGCGCGGTACGTCGACCACGGTGCATTCGAATGCGCCCTTCATCTCCTCCTGCAGCTGGAAATAGGCGCCGCCATCGGTGATGATCGGATTGTTGATCGGGGCTTCGGCCGACAGGACCGAGAGCTTGTCGTTGGCCTTGACCAGCGCGCGCTCGAGGAACAGCCCGTCAATGCGCGCCGGATTGTCGATCGCGTCGGTCAGGCCGCGGCCAGGCTCGAGGTCGAGCGACAGCGCGCCGGTCCCGAAATGCACGTCCAGGTCGAGCAGCGCGGTGCTATGGCCGCCATTCTCGCCCATCAGCCAGGCGAGCGAGGAGGCGACGGTCGACGCGCCGACGCCACCGCGCACACCGATCACGGCGGTCATCAGGTGGATCGCATCCTCGGCGATCATGCCGTGGCGCGGGCCCATCAGCATCATTTGCGCCTGGGCGAGCGAGTCACGGATCTGGTCCGCGGTGAAGGGCTTCAGGAGATAATCCTGAATGCCGCTGTTGAGCAGTTCGCGGTAGAGGCGGACATCGTTGGTGTTGCCTGCCGCGATCACGATCGTGCCGGGCTCGCAGACTTCGGCGAGCGAATTGACGTCGGCCAGCGGATCTGCCGAGTCCGCCAGGTCGACGAACAGGATCGTCGGGCTGGCCGACACCGACAGCGACTGGACCGCACCACGCAATCCGCCCTTGCTGACCGATTCCGGCGCCCAGCCGAGTTCGAACACCAGCGGCTTGAGCAGCTCGGAACTGTTGTCGTCGCAGACATAGGCCGCGAAGGGATTGCGGGTCTGCTGCTTGGGATTGAAGGGAGCGTTCATCAATTGCCTCCCTTGGTGGATTCGGCTTTCACGCCGTTTTTCCCGCTCGGATCGGTGTTGCGCCAGATGCGGATCGCCTTGGTGGCGATCTCGGCGTCGGTGCCGCGCTTGTCCTGGCCGCGCACCAGATCCTCGGGATCGGCGACCATCGCCGCGAGGTTCGAATTGGTCGCGCATCCATAATTGGACGACGCCGAGGCGGTGAAATTGGGCTGCGACGCCTGGCTGTAATCGGGGCAGCCCGGCACGCTGGCGGTCGAACGGCTGACGACGATGCGCACCTGGCCGGGCGCAATCGCGCCCTCGGTGACGGGCGTCCCGGCGTTCAGGAACAGACCATAACTCTCTACGATCGCAGCGATATCGGCATTCGATCCCTTGCCGCCGGCCTGACTGTCGACGCCGATTCGATCGCCATAGCGAAGATCGATCGCGTCGAGCCAGTCATGCACCCGCGCGCTTTCGGCGGGGTCGAGGCCGGCGGCGGACACGTCGAGGACATAGTCGCTCCGCTGGACGACCGGCTGATGGATCGATTCGACCGAGCGGTTGAAACGGTCGGCTTGCGCCACGCCGATCGGCAGCGCGGTCAGCAACGCCGCCAGCATCGCGGTCCGCGCGGGGAAGGTGAGGATCTGCAAGGACATCGTCATCCTCTCGTCAATCGAGCTTGAAGCCGGCATCGGGCACCGATGCGGCACTGGACTTGGACGGGGCGCGGCCCACGGGCGCGATCGTCTTCGGCGGCGCGGGCACCGGCACCGGGCTCTTGTCGCCCGATTTGCCCATGAAGGTCTGCCCGGCGATGATCCGCTCGGCATCGGTCGGCGCGCGCAGGCCGGTGGTCGGCAGCGCGATCTGGCTGGGGGATACCGGCTTCACCAGATAGGGGGTGACGACGATCATCAGCTCGGTCTCGTTGCGCTTGAAGGCGTTCGAGCGGAACAGAGCGCCGAGAACGGGCAGGTCGCCCAGGAAAGGCGCCTTGTCGACCGAGCTGTTCTGTCCATTCGACATCAGGCCGCCGATCATGAAAGCCTGGCCCGAGCCGAGCTCCACCGTGGTTTCCGCGCGACGGGTGACGAGACCGGGTATGGTGTAGCCGTTGAGGCGCACCGATCCGGCGTCGGTCAGCTGTGAAACTTCCGGCCGCACGCGGATCGATATCCGCCCGTCGCCCAGCACCGTAGGGGTGAAGGACAGGCTGACGCCATATTGCTTGAAATCGACCGACACCGCGCCGAAGCCCTGCGCGATCGGAATCGGGATTTCGCCGCCCGCCAGGAAGCTGGCGGTCTCGCCCGAGATCGCGGTCAGGTTCGGCTCGGCCAGCGTCGTGACGAGGCCGTCATTCTCGGCCAGGTCGAGCGTCGCCAGCAGGTCCATGCCCAGAGCATGACCGGCAAAGCCCAGCGTGGTCGCCGTGGCCGAATTGTTGATCGTATATAGCGGCGTCCCGATCGCCGTCTGCCCGGTGTTCGGATTGACATAATCCTTGATGGTGCCGGGATTGCCCTGGCCGATGCCAAACAGGAAGCCGCCACTGGTATCCCGGCTCAGCAGATTCGCGCCGATCGTCTTCGCAAACTCGCGGCTGACCTCGGCGATCTTGACGTGCAGGCTCACCTGCAGCGGCACTGCCGACTTGATGCGGTTGACGACCTGGGTGTCCTTGCCGACAAACTGTTCGACAAGCTTCTGGGCTTCCTCGATGTCGCTCGGGCTGGCGACCGTGCCGGTCAGCAGGACGATGCCGTTCATCGTGGTCGACCGGATCGCCGCGTCGGGCATGGCGAGCTTGAGCATCGTGTCGACGCTGGTGATGTTGCTGCCGACGCGGACGATCGACGACCAGACGACCGCGCCCGCCTTGTTGGTGGCATAGACCGCGGTCTCGCCCGGCCCTTTGCCGAAGACGTAGAGCTGGTTCGGCGAGCGGACCTGGACATCGGCGATCTTGTCGTCCGCAACGAACAGGTCGGTCATCGCGGTGGGCAGGTTGACGAGCTGGCCCTCGCCGATCGACAGCGTGGTCGTCTCGCTGGGCTTGCCCATTGTCGCCGTGCGGACACCGCTGACGGTGCGCGTCGCGGCGGCGGCCGACATCACCGGCGCCAGCGCGACCGCGCTGCAGAGGGCGCCGAGCAGCGCCTGTTTCGCAAACATACGCATACTCACTTGGCTCCGGCCGGCGTGACGGTGACGGTGTTGCCGCGCGCGACCCGGATGACCGGACCGGCCGGGGCCTCGCTGGGCGTGGCGGCGGGAGCGCCGGCGCCCGGCTTGGCGGGAACGCTCGACCGCTGATAGCGCGAGACGTCGGCGCCGACCGTATAGGTGGTGTTGGTATCGATCGGGCGCGACGCGATCTCCAGCATCATCTGTCGCTCGGCTTTGGGATCGCTGTCGGCGGGGAGCTTGACCTCGCCATTGGCGATCCGCTCTTCCAGTTCGGCCCGGTCATCCGCGATCGAGCGCAGGGCAAGCGAAAGTTGCCCAATCGTTTGCGCAACAGCAATCTTCTCGGCGATCTTCGGCGTCGCTTCCAGCGTGACGTTCGACGTGTTGGCGACGACGGTCTTGCCCTCTTCGTCGACGGTCTTGTCGGTGCGCTGGTCGGCGGCGAGGACGCGGATATTGCGGATGATCGTCTCGGCGGCCTTCAGCGCGGGGCCATCGCCGCCGCCGGGAACTTCCTGCGTCAGCATCAGGTCGACGCGGTCACCGGGAAAGACGAAGCCGGCCACGCCCGACTGGGCGGAAACCGAGATGGTGACGGCACGCATGCCGGGGCCGAGCGCTGCGGCCAGGAAGCCGCGATCACCGGGCTTGACCAGCGCACCCTGGGTGACCGGTGCACCGGCGGTGATCGCATAGCGGACCACCGAGCCGTTGAGCGTGGCGAGATCGTTCTCGCCCTTCACATAATAGGTCTTGCCGACCAGTTCGGCGGGCCAGCGCTGATAGCGGAAGCTTTCCGGGCCGATGATCGTGCCGACGGGCAGGGGGCGGATCGCGACGGCGACTTCCGGACCGGTAGGTTGCGGCGCGGCGACCGGGGCCGCTTCGGCCTCGCTCTTGCCGCCGAAAAACCCGCGTACGACAACCGCCGATATGCCCGCCATGACGAGGGCCATGATCAGCAGCAGCAACTTCCTCGCATCCATCGGTTCAGACCTTTCGCCCGGTCAGGGCCTACAAAGACGCCGGGCCCCCCGCGGACCCATGCTGCCGCTATGCAACAGACGTGGTTAACAAGCCGTTTGCGATAACCCACAGCCCGCCGATCGCGATCGCGACGCCATAGGGGACCTCGGGCCGGACGGCGTTCGGCCGCCAGCGCTGACGCACCAGCAGGAAGACTGTGATCACGCCGCCCGCCAGCGCCATCACCGTCAGCATCGACATAAGGGCGTTGAACGGCAGCCAGAGCGCCAGCGCCGCGATCATCTTGACGTCGCCGCCGCCCATCATCTTGAGTATGAACAGCACCGCGAAGAACAGGAACAGGCCGAGTGCGATGGCGACGCGGATCGCGACATCGGGCCACAGGCTCTCGCCCGCCACCCACCAGAAGCCTACCGCGAGCAGCGCGATGGCGGCGTTGAGTTCGTTCGATATCGTCCGGGTCTTGATGTCGGTCCACGCCGCCATCAGCAGCAGGACCGCCAGCAAGATGCCGAAAACGTCAGGAAGTTGAACAGTCATGGTTAAGCAGGCTAGACGGCGCGCCTTACCAAAACCTAAACGCAGACCATGAACGGAACGATCATCTCCGCCGACATCGCGGTCATCGGCGCGGGTATGGCGGGGGCCAGCCTTGCCGCCGAGATCGGCGATGCGGCGCGGGTGGTGCTGATCGAGGGCGAGGAACAACCGGGTTATCACAGCACCGGTCGCTCGGCCGCGTTCTGGCAGGAAACCTATGGCGGCCCGGCGGTTCAGCCGCTCACCAGTGCCTCGTTCGATTATCTGTCCGGGCAGGGTTTTCTCGTCGCACGGGGCGCGATCCATCTTGCCGGACCGGATGGGCAGGATGCGATCGAGACCCTTGTCCGCAACTACGACGCGGCAGTCCGGCTCGATCGGCTCGATGCCGGCCAGGCGGCGAAACGGGTGCCGGGATTGCGGCACGAGCAGGGCGGGGGGCTGAGCGAGCCGAGCTGCAAGGATATCGATGTGGCGGGCCTGCACGCTCATTATCTGGGGCGGGCGAAACGTGCGGGTGCGCGGCTGCTCACCGACGCGCGAGCCATCGGGCTGCATCGGGAAGGTGAGGCGTGGCATGTCGAAACCCGCGCTGGGGCCGTGGTCGCGCCTGTCATCGTCGATGCCGCCGGAGCTTGGGCGAGCGAGGTCGCGGCACTGGCCGGAGCGATGCCGATCGCCATCCAGCCGTATCGCCGCACCGTCATTCAGCTGCAGGTCGATCCGCCTGCACCAGCCGATATGCCGCTGGTCATGGATGCCGAGGAGACCTTCTATTTCAAGCCGGAAGCGGGGGGACGCATCTGGTTGACGCCCCATGACGAGACGCCGGTGCCGCCATCGGATGTCGCGCCTGAGGAAATCGACATCGCGATCGCGATCGACCGGCTCGAGAAGGTCGTCGACTGGCGTATCGTCCGGCGCGAGCGGGCCTGGGCGGGGTTGCGCAGCTTCGCGCCGGATCGCGTGCCGGTCTATGGCTTCGACCGGTGTGCGCCCGGCTTCTTCTGGTTCGCCGGACAGGGCGGCTTCGGCATCCAGACCGCGCCCGCGGCGGCGATGATCGGCGCCGCGCTATTGCTGGGGCGCGATCTGCCGGAGGCGGTGCGGCATATCGATCCGGCCGTTTATGATCCGGGGCGCTTTGCCTAGGATCCGCCCTAGAAGACGATCATCCGGTCATCGCCCAGCGCCCCCAGCAAGCCGACCGGTCCTTGCGCCTCGGCCCGCGGGTCGATCCGGGCGAGGTCGATCCCGGCCAGCGCCAGCCCGCTCTGGCAGACGGTGATCGCCACCCCCAGCGCTAGCGCCTCCTCGAATATCTGGGGCAGGGTCGGCAGGCCGGCCGCGGCGCGCGCTTCGTCTTTTGGCGCGGGGCCGAGCGGGGCGAGCAAGGCGACCGCCCACTCGTGCAGATGCAGCTTTACCGAGGCGCCCGCCGCCGCGCCCGCGGCCGCATAGGTCAGCGCCGCGTGAAGCCGCTCGGCATCGGCGGCCGTGACCAGCAGGGTCAGCCCGCGCATCGGCAGCCCGGATCCTTGGGCACGGTGATCGTGCGGAAGCGGAAGGCGAGCGCGTCGACCAGCAACAGCCGCCCCGCCGGATCGTCGCCGAAACTGGTGAGCGCACGGATCGCTTCCATCGCGCCGAGGCTGCCCATCACCCCGGTCAGCGCGCCGAGCACGCCCTGATCGGCGCAGCTGATGTCGGGCTGGCCGGGATCGTCGCCCACCAGGCAGCGATAGCAGGGCTTGTCCGCTTCCCAGCCGCGCCAGACGCCCAGCTGGCCGTCGAACTGGCCGACCGCCGCGGACACCATCGGGATATGCAGCCGGGTCGCGGCATCGGATGTCGCCAGCCGGGTGCCGAAATTGTCGCAGCCGTCGAGGATCAGATCGGCCCCTGCGAGCAGCGCATCGGCGGTGTCGGCGTCGATCCGCACGGTGACGGGCTCGACCATGACGTCGGGATTCATCCCCGCCACCCGTTCGGCGGCAACCTCGGCCTTCGGGCGGCCGATGTCGGCGGTAGCGAACAGGGTCTGGCGCTGGAGGTTCGACAGGTCGACGACGTCATCATCGATCACCCGAAGCCGGCCCACGCCCGCGGCGGCGAGATACTGGATCGCGGGAGAACCGATGCCGCCCGCGCCGATGATCACGACCGTTGCGTTCAGCAGCGCCTGTTGCCCCGCGCCGCCGATCTCCTTGAGGATGATGTGGCGGGCGTAGCGGTCGAGTTGCTGGTCGGTCAGGGACATGGGCTTTGTTACCTTACCCTGTCATTCCCGCGAAAGCGGGAATCCAATGGATGGCGGTGCATTCAAGGCTTGAGCGGTCCGTGACCGTGGACTCCCGCTTTCGCGGGAATGACGAGTGGAAAGGGCTTATCGCCCGGTAGACCCGAATCCGCCCGTGCCGCGTGCCGTATCGTCCAGTTCCTCCACCTCGGCAAAGGCCGCGCGCTGAACCGCGGCGGGGACGAACTGGGCGATGCGCTCGCCGCGCTTCACCTCGAACGGATCGCTGCCGAGATTGGCGAGGATGATCTTCACTTCGCCGCGATAGTCGGCGTCGATCGTGCCTGGGGTGTTGAGGCAGGTTATGCCGTTCTTGAGCGCAAGGCCCGAGCGCGGGCGGACCTGCACCTCATAGCCTTCGGGAATCGCGATCGCGAAGCCGGTGGCGACTGCATAGCGCGCGCCGGGAGCAAGCGTCACATCCTCCGCTGCGACGACGTCGAGCCCCGCGGCATGGGCGGTGGCATAGGCCGGAAGCGGCAGGCCCGCGCCATGGTCGAGGCGTTTCAGTCGTATCGAAATCTCAGGAGAAGGCATCGGCAATCCTTGCGGCGAGGCGGGTGGCGACTTCGGCCTTGGCCAGGTTCTCCCAGCTTTCGACCCCGTCGCGGCTGACGATGTGCACGCTGTTACTGTCGCCGCCCATCACGTCGCCGGACACATCGTTGGCCACGATCCAGTCCGCGTCCTTGCGGGCACGCTTGGCGATGGCGTGGTCGACGACCTTCTCGGTCTCTGCGGCGAAGCCGATCAGCAGGCGGGGGCGGCGCGGGCTGGCGGCGAGCCCGGCGAGGATGTCGGGATTTTCGGCGAGCGACAGCGTCGGCGGCGCGCCTGATCCGTCCTTCTTGATCTTCTGCCCGGCGGACGTGTCGGCGCGCCAGTCGGCGACTGCCGCGACCATCACCGCGACGTCGGCGGGCAAGGCCGCCTCGACAGCCGCCGCCATCTCGCGGGCGCTTTCGACATCGACGCGGTGGACCCCGGCGGGCGTCGCCAGGCTTACCGGGCCCGACACCAGCGTCACCCGCGCGCCCAGCGCCGCCAGCGCTTCGGCGATCGCATAGCCCTGCTTCCCCGACGAGCGGTTCGCGATGTAGCGGACCGGATCGATCGCCTCATGGGTCGGCCCGGCGGTCACCAGCACATGCCGCCCCGCAAGCGCGCCGCCCTTTATGCCCGCGGCAGGAGCGGAGCGCGGCTTATCCAGCAGCTTCTCGATTTCAGCCCAGATGAAGGGCGGTTCGGGCAAGCGACCCGGGCCGAACTCGCCGCAGGCCATCGCGCCGTCGTCGGGATCGAGCACCGTAACGCCATCGTCACGCAGCCGCGCGACGTTGCGCTGGGTCGCGGCGTGGAGCCACATCCGCACGTTCATCGCGGGCACCGCCAGCACCGGCTTGTCGGTGGCGAGGAGCAGCGTGGTGGCGAGGTCGTCGGCCATCCCGGCGGCCATCTTGGCCATCAGGTCGGCGGTCGCGGGGCAGACCACGACCAGATCGGCCTCGCGGCTGAGCTGGATATGACCCATCTCGGTCTCGTTCTTGAGATCCCACAGGCTGGTGTGGACCTCCTGCTCGCTCAGCGCGGCGAGGCTCATCGGCGTCACGAAATGCTGCGCCCCCTCGGTCAGCACACAGCGCACGCTGCCGCCGCCCTTGCGGATGAGCCGCACCAGCTCGCACGCCTTGTAGGCAGCGATGCCGCCACCGATGATGAGCAGAATGCGTGGGGCGATCACGATGTCAACCGATCGAATTCCTGCCGGCATGCCGACTGCAATATGTCGAGATCGGTGGTGACGACCTTCCATAATAGGCGCGGCAGAATGGCGCCATAGTCGTGGGCGATGACGTTTCGCATGCCGTAGATGCTACGCCAATCGATATCGGGATGTCTTTCTTGCAACTCGACTGAAAGCTTGTGGCTGGCTTCACCGATATGCGCGAGCCGGAAGGCAACGAGATCGGTTTCGTCCCGGTCGATCTCGAATTGCCCACGATCGAGGCCTATGGTTCGACGCTTGATGGCGGCGATCAGATCAAGAATTTGTTCGAGGAGGTCGATGTCGCGGTCGTGCATCAAAAGACCTGCAGCATCTCATGCTCGACACGCCTCAAAATTCGCGGACGCATCGAGCGGCGCTCTATGAGGTCAATAGGGCTTTCGAGCAGATCAGACAGTCGATCACGAACCCGGATGAATTCTAACAGGCCCAAGTCGTCGGAATCACGGAAATCGCAGAGCAGATCGACATCGGATGACGGCTTCGCTTCATCGCGCAGGGTCGATCCGAACAGGAACAGAGCGTGGAGCCCGAAGCGCTTGAGTTCCGCTTCATGGCCTTTCAACCGGGAGAGAGCCTCTTTCCGTGTCATGCCGCTATAATAAGAGCAGCGTCGCCGCGACGCCAGCGGCGCCTGCGAGCAGCGCCACGGCGGCATAGCGCCAGCCGTTGCTGATCCGGATCACCTGCACCTCGCGCAGCGGCGGGGGCGGGGGGGTGCCGCCGGGGGCGGGGAATTGCGCTTCGATGCGGCGGATCAGGTCGGGGAGGCCGGCCAGGGTCTTCACATCATCGACGATGCGGTCGGCGAGCCAGGCTTCGGGCCCCAGTTCGGACCGGATCCATTCCTGCACGAACGGGCCCGACGTCTCCCACATGTTGAGATCGGGATCGAGCGCGGTGGCGACGCCTTCGACCATCACCATCGTCTTCTGGAGCAGCAGCAGATGCGGCTGGGTCTGCATGTCGAAGTCGCGGGTGATCGCGAACAGGCCGTCGAGCATCTGCCCGATCGAGATATCCTTGGCGGCGAGCCCCCGAATGGGTTCGCCCACCGCGCGCAGGGCGGTGGTGAACTCGCCGACATTATGGTGCGGCGGCACATAGCCCGCCTCGAAATGGATTTCGGCGACGCGCTTGTAGTTGCCGGTGATCAGCCCGTGGAGGATCTCGGCCAGCCAGACGCGCGCGCGGCGGTCTATCCGGCCCATGATGCCGAAGTCGATCGCGGCGATCCGCCCGTCGGGCAGCGCGAAGAGGTTGCCCTGGTGAAGATCGGCGTGGAAGAAGCCGTCGGCGATCGCCTGGCGCAGGAAGGCCTGCACCAGCAGCGCGCCGAGCGCCTTGCCGTCATGGCCCGCCGCAGCGAGCCCGGCGCGGTCGGCGAGCTTGATGCCGTCGATCCATTCCATCGTCATCACGCGGCGCGCGGTGCGGTTCCAGTCGATCTTCGGGATCACGAAGCCCGGCACCGCTGCCATATTCTCGGCCAGCTCGGATGCCGACGCAGCCTCGCGGCGCAAGTCGAGCTCGCGCGCGGTCCATTGCCGGAAGGTGGCGATGACCAGGCGGGGGCGGAGCCGGGTGAGCTCGCCGCCGATCAGCTCGGCATGCGCGGCGGCCCATTCATAGGTCTCGATCGCCCTGGCGAACTCTTCCTCGATGCCGGGGCGCAGCACCTTGACCGCGACGGTGCGGCCGTCGGTCGTCACCGCGCGGTGGACCTGCGCGATCGAGGCCGCGCCGACCGGGATTTCCTCGAAAGAAGCGAAGGCGGCCTCGATCGGCTTGCCGAGGCTCTGTTCAATCGCCGCGCGGATCAGCGGAAAGGGAGCGGGAGGGAGTGCGTCCTGGAGCCGGAACAGGTCCTTCGCGGCATCCTCGCCGACCAGGTCGGGCCGGGTCGCGAGCGCTTGGCCCAGCTTGACCGCAGCAGGGCCCAGCGCCTCGAATGCGCTGGCATAAGCGGGCTGCTTGGGAATGCGCGCGCCGAAGCGGGCGAGCCGGACGAGACGGCGGACCTGCGGCGGGGTCAGCGGATCGCGTTCGATCCCGCGCAGCGCGCCATGGCGCGCGAGCGTGCGGCCCCAGCGCAGCAGCCGCCACACATGGGTGATGCTGCTGGTCAAATCTTCCAGCCGCTATGGATGGCGACGAGGCCGCCGAGCATCGGCTCGACCCGGGTCTGAACGAAGCCCGCTGCGGCGATCTCGGCCTTGAAGGCGTCCATCGTCGGGAATCGGCGGATCGATTCGATCAGGTAGCGATAGCTCTCCTCGTCCCCCGCGAGCAGCTTGCCCAGCTTGGGGACGAGCTTGTGCGAGTAGACGTCATAGGCTTCCTTGAAGCCCGGCCACAGCGTCGTCGAGAATTCGAGGCAGAAGAAACGGCCGCCGCGCTTGAGCACGCGGTGCGCCTCGGCCAGCGCCTGGGCGCGGTGGGTGACGTTGCGGATGCCGAAGGCGATCGTATAGGCGTCGAAGCTGTTTGCATCGAAGCTCAGCGTCTCGGCATTCTGCATCGACCAGTCGAGCCCTTCGATATGCTTCTTTTGGGCGCGCTCCTTGCCGACGTCGAGCATCGCGGGATTGATGTCCGACACGATCACCTTCGCGCCTGAACGGGCAAGGCGGAAGGCGATGTCGCCGGTACCGCCCGCCACGTCGAGGATGGTTTCCCCGGCGCGCGGCTTCACCAGCCGGACGAAGCGGTCCTTCCACAGTCGATGCAGCCCGCCCGACATTGCGTCGTTCATCAGGTCGTAGCGGCTGGCCACGCTGCGGAAGACTTCGCCGACCTTGGCGGTCTTCTCCTCGGGGGAGACGTCGGTATAGCCGAAGGAAACAGTTTCGCTCATGCGGGTCGCTCTAGCCAAGCGATGCGCCGCCCGCAAACCATGTCTCGTCTGGCGGCACCCATTTTCTTCGTCATTCCCGCGGACGCGGGAATCCACCGCGAGGCACGCTCCGAAGCATCAGGGGTTCGGACCAAGCCAGCGAGTGAATTCCCGCGTTCGCGGGAATGACGAGTTGGGGAGGTCTGCCGCCCATGAACGGAATACTTTCGCTGGGATGACGGGTGGGTTAGGTCGTCTTCATGCCCGAGCTTCCCGAAGTCGAAACCACCGTCCGCGGCCTTGAACCGCCATTGCTGGGCCATCGACTGACGCGGGTGGAGACGCGCCGCGCCGATCTGCGGCGGGCCTTTCCCGCCGATCTGCGCCAGCGGTTGACCGGGGCGACGGTCACCGCATTGGGACGGCGCGCCAAATATGGGCTGATCGAGACGGATCGCGACGACGTCATGATCTTCCACCTCGGCATGTCGGGGCGCTGGCGGATCGATCCGTCGGAGATCGGCACCCACGACCACTTGATCCTGGAGACCGACGCGGGCCGGGTGCTGGCGCTGTGCGACCCGCGCCGTTTCGGATCGGTCGATCTGATCCGCAAGGATGAGCTGGCAGACTTCCCGGCGTTCAAGGCGCTCGGCCCGGAACCGCTGGGGGATGGGCTGTCGGGAGCCTATCTGGCCAAGGCGCTGGACGGGCGCGCCGCGCCGATCAAGGCGATGCTGCTCGACCAGCGGATCGTCGCAGGGCTCGGCAATATCTATGTGTGCGAGGCGCTGCACATGACCGGAATCGCGCCGACCACCCCGGCGGGCCGGATCGCGCGCAAGCGGCTCGACCGGCTGGTCGATTCGATTCGCGAGGTGCTGAGCGCGGCGATCACCGCCGGGGGCTCGACCCTGCGCGATTATGCGCGGCCTGACGGCGAGCTCGGCTATTTCGCCAAGCAGTGGCTGGTCTATGGCCGGGAAGGGGAAGCGTGCCATTGCGGCGCTACCGTTGCGCGGCGGGTCGATGGCGGGCGATCGACCTTCTACTGCCCGAAATGCCAGAAATAGGGCGTTTGGGAGGTTGACCATGGGGCCAAGTCTATGTATTGGCCCGGCCTTCCCGGCGAGGGCTGAGTCTCCCGCCGTCCTTGGACATTTTAGATTAGGGTTTGAACGAGCATGGCGAATACGCCCCAAGCAAAGAAGCGCATCCGTCGCAACGACCGTCGCGCCGAAATCAACGGCGCGCGGGTCAGCCGGATCCGTACCTTTGTGAAGAAGGTAGAGTCCGCGCTCGCTGCCGGCGACAAGACGGCGGCGACTGCCGCGCTCGTCGCTGCCCAGCCCGAACTGTTCCGTGGCGTGTCGAAGGGCGTCGTTCACAAGAACACCGCTTCGCGCAAGTTCTCGCGCCTCAGCAAGCGTGTCGCCGCCCTCGGCTAATTGCGCACAGCATTGCGGTTGACCAAGAGCCCGCCGGCAGCGATGCTGGCGGGCTCTTGTCATATGTGGCCGGAAAACTGTCATGATCGGGTCATCAAAACGTAACTCTCGGAATTAGTTTGATTCGTTGTAAGCGCCCCGAATAAATCATTGAAAAATAACGATAAAAATAATTCTCGTGACGGATGCCCGGCTTACCGCCTGTCAACCCCATATTGCGGGCCGATGACAAAATAGATGCTCTTGATCCGCATCGCGGCTTCTCCATAGAGTGCGATCCACGGCTGGTGCGCGATTCTGTCGCAACCGGCATCAGAGTGATTTCATAACTGGGGCCCGAAGGTCTTGGCCTTTGGAACGGGGAGGGCTTTGCCCTTTCAGAACTGGCAATATCGGGGGGCGGCCGTCGGTCGTCCGGGAAGGATGCGGCGTGTCTGAAGACATTGGCGGGTTGGACATGAATGGCATGCCGTCGCTCGGTAATGTCGATGTCGCCCTCGCCCAGGCCTGGGAGACGATTCGCGCCGGTCTTCGCCGCAGCATCGGCGTGCGGACCTTCGACGGCTGGCTGAAGCCGCTGACGCTTGGTGATTGTGACCTGGCGGGGGGCACGCTGCGCCTGGTTGCGCCCAGCGAGTTCATGGCCAATTGGGTTACTACCCATTTCATCGAGCATCTCCTGCATGGCTGGCGCGCGCTTCTGCCGCAGGTGCGCAGTGTGTCGGTCGTCGCCGCTTCGGGAGCCGATCGCCCCGTGCTGTTCTCCGCAGAAGCGGAAGAGCCGGCTGAGGCCGCCGCCGAGACGCCAGTCGCGGCCGACGCGGGGGTTCGCTGCGGCACCCCGCTCGAGGCGCGCTATACCTTCGACAGCTTCGTCGTCGGAAAGGCCAACGAGGTCGCCTATAACGCCGCGCGCACGCTGGCGGAGGGCGGCAAGCTCGTCTTCAACCCGTTGTTCCTCCATGGTGGCACCGGTCTGGGCAAGACCCACCTGATGCATGCCATCGGCCATGAATATCTGGCGCGCCATCCGGGGGCGAAGGTCGTCTATATGTCGGCTGAGAAGTTCATGTTCGAGTTCGTCTCGGCAATGCGCGCCAAGGATACGTTCAGCTTCAAGCAGCGGCTGCGCGCCGCCGACGTGCTGATGATCGACGACGTCCAGTTCATCGCGGGCAAGGAATCGACCCAGGAAGAATTCTTCCACACGATGAATGAGCTGATCTCGGCGGGCCGCCGCCTGGTGATCAGCGCCGACCGCAGCCCGCAGGACCTCGACGGGATCGAGAGCCGCATCCTTTCGCGCCTGTCCTGGGGCCTGGTCGCCGACGTCAACCCGGCCGATTTCGAGCTGCGCCTCAACATTCTGACCCGCAAGCTGCAGGGCATGCCGCAGGCCCACGTGCCGCAGGACGTGGTGATGTTCCTGGCCCGCCGCATCAGCGCCAATGTCCGCGAACTCGAAGGCGCGCTCAACCGTGTCGTCGCCTATGCCGCGCTGTCGGGCAAGCCGGTCGACATCGACTTCACCCAGGCGACGCTGGCCGACATATTGCGCGCCAACCAGCGCCGCGTGACGATCGACGAGATCCAGCGCAAGGTTTCCGACCATTACCGCATTCGCCAGGCCGAGATGTCGAGCGCCCGCCGCGCCCGCGAGGTCGCGCGGCCCCGCCAGGTGGCGATGTACCTCGCCAAGCAGCTCACCCCGCGGTCGCTGCCTGAGATCGGCCGCCGCTTCGGCGGACGCGATCACACGACGGTGATCCACGCGGTCAAGCAGATCGAGAAGCTGCGTCAGCTTGACGCCGAGCTCGATGCCGATGTGCGGTTGCTGATCCGCCAGCTCGAGGGGTAAAACCCCACCTCTCCCAACGTCATTCCCGCGAAAGCGGGAATCCATGGAAAGGTGCCGCTTCACATCGGACGCGCCGCCGTCCATGGATCCCCGCATTCGCGAGGATGACGGTTTCAGAGCGTCCCGCCTTTCCGCGACGAAGAAAAATGAGATCCCAGCTTCCGCCGGGATGACGGCCCGGGGTGTTGGCCCTACATGGGGGTCATGTCGGCCACGCTCTACAACGCTACGATCCTTCGCCTCGCCACCAGCATCCCGCATCAGACGCGTCTTTCCGAGCCGCAGGCCACCGTTTCGAAACGGTCGCCGATCTGCGGCAGCCGGGTGACGGTCGACGTCGTCGTCGACGAAACGGGGCGGGTCGCCGACCTGGGGCAGGAGGTGCGTGCCTGCGCGCTGGGCCAGGCGGCGGCGGCGCTGATGGGCGAATATGCCATCGGACGCAGCCCGGAACAGCTTGCCGCCGCGCGCGATGCGCTGACCGCCTTTCTGGCCGGCGAACGCGACGATCCCGGCGACTGGCCGGGGCTGGAGATTTTCGAGCCCGCCCGCCGGCACGCCGCGCGCCACCCGTCGATCCGGCTCGCCTTCGAGGCGGTGGCCGAAGCCGCGGCGCAGGCCTCCGCCGAGATGGTTCGATGAGCGATGCGGGCCATGCCACGCTGCTGCTGCGCGACGGGGTGCTGCTGCTGGGGGCGGCGATCGTGTTCGTGCTGCTGTTCCGCCGTCTCGGCCTCGGCGCGACGCTCGGCTATCTGGTCGCCGGCGCGCTGATCGGTCCGCAAGGGCTGGGGCTGATCGGCGGGGCCGAATCGAAGCTGGGCATTGCCGAACTCGGCATCGTCCTGCTGCTGTTCCTCGTCGGGCTCGAACTCAATCCGAACCGGCTGTGGCGGCTGCGGCGCGACATCTTCGGGCTCGGCCTTGCGCAGGTAGCGGCGTGCGGTGCCGCGATCAGCGCGATCATCTATTACGGCACCGGCTTCAGCGGCGCGGCGGCGATCGCGCTCGGCCTGCCGCTGGCTTTGTCCTCGACCGCGCAGGTGCTGCCGATGCTGCGTTCGGCCGGGCGGCTCAACACCCCCGCAGGCGAGCGCGCCTTCTCGGTCCTGCTTTTCCAGGACCTGTCGCTGATCCCGATGATCACGATCATCGCGGCTCTGTCGCGTACGCCGCCCGAAGCGGGGACGCCGCCGGGCTGGCTGTTGGCGATCTATACGGTCGCGGCGGTTGCCGGGCTGGTGCTGGCGGGGCGTTTCATACTCAATCCGCTCTTCAAGCTGATCGGCCGGCTGGGCGAGCGCGAGCTGTTCGTCGCCGCCGGCCTGTTCACCGTGCTGGCGAGCGCGGCGGTGATGGAGGCGCTCCATCTGTCGACTGCGCTCGGCGCGTTCATCGCGGGCGTGATGCTGGCGGATTCGCCCTATCGCCATGAGCTCGAATCGGATGTCGAACCGTTCCGCACGATCCTGCTCGGGCTGTTCTTCATCGCGGTCGGCATGATGCTCGACCTGCACGTCATCGCCGAACGGCCGTTGTTCGTGCTGGTGATGGCGCTGGCGGTGGTGGCCACCAAGACGGCGGTGATGTTCGGCGTCGCCAAGGCGTTCGGGGTCGCCAACCGACCTGCGCTCAGTTTCGGCCTGCTGCTCAGCCAGGGCGGCGAGTTCGCGTTCGTGCTCTTCACCCAGGCCCGCGACGCGCTGCTGATCCAGCCCGAGGCGGCAAGCCTGTTCGGCGCGATCGTCACCCTGTCGATGGCGACCACGCCGTTCCTGATGATGTTCTCGCGCCGCTTCGTCACCGCGCCGCCCAGCAAGGAGGCGCGGCCTGGTCCCGATGGCGGCGAGACGCCGAGCGCGATCGTCGTCGGCTATGGCCGCTTCGGGCAGACGGTGTCGCAGATGCTGATGGCAGCAGGAACGCAACTCAGCCTGATCGACCATGACATCGAGATGATCGACACCGCGACGAAGTTCGGCGCGAAGGTCCATTATGGCGACGGCAAGCGGGTCGACCTGCTGCGGCAGGCGGGGGGCGAGCAGGCGCGGGCGATCATCTTCTGCACCGATGGCGAGCCGCTGACGAAGAAGCAGCTCCAGCCGATCCTGAAGGCCTTTCCCAACGCCGCGATCCTGGTCCGCGCCTTCGACCGACGTCATATGATGGTACTCGCGCAGCTCGACATCGCGGGCGCGGTGCGCGAGCTGTTCGAATCGGCGGTGGTTCTGGGACGCGAGGCGCTGGAGGCGGTGGGCGTCAGCAACAGCAATGTCGACAAGATCGAGGCCGAATATCGCCGCCGTGACGGCAGCCGCCTGGAAGCCCAGGTGGCGACCGGCGACCTCGCGACCAAACGCGACATCATGTTCAGCCCCGATCGGGCGCTGGACCTGGATGGGGACGGGATTCCGGACGAGCAGGAAGGGGAATTGCGATGACGCGGCGTGGCATGACGGGCGATCCACTGGCGGCGCTGCTCGCTCTGTCGGGTGCGGTGGCGGTGATCGCCGGGGCCTATGGCGCGCACGGCGCGTCGGGCAAGGCCGCCGAATGGCTGACCACCGGCGCGCATTACCAGATGATCCACGCCGTCGCGGGGCTGGTAGCGCTGGGCGTGTCGGGCAGGAGCGAGGGCAGGGGCCCGGCGGCGCTGATGCTGCTCGGCGCGCTGATCTTCGCGGGAACGCTCTATGCGATGGCGTTCGGCGGTCCGCGCTGGCTGGGCGCGGTGACGCCGCTCGGCGGGCTGGCGATGATCCTCGGCTGGACGTGGCTGGCGATCGGTTATTTGCGCAGATAACGGGCGATCGCCGCCACTTCGGCGGAGTTCGCGCCATGTTTCCAGGCATTGCGGTTGCCGCGCGGCGCGCCGCTGCCCTTGCCGCCGTGCATCCGGCATCGTGCAGCGCCCCCGACGGCGGGCGAGCGGCATGGCGCCCCCGAGCGCGTCTTCGCTCCGCAGCGGGGCGCATTCGCCAGGATTTCCGGTTGCATGGGGTTGTTCGGTCGAATTTCCATTTCTTTTTTCCTGGGTGGAGGGAAGGGGCTGTTTTGGTGACGTCGTGGCTTCGCTCTCGAGGAGGCTGGCCATGTTCTCCAGCGATGCACGGCAGCGCGAATGCGCGCGCAGGGCGAGCCGTGCGTAGACCCGCGCGGCGTGCGGCCATTGAGCCAGGTTATTGGAGGCGCGCGCCGCCATGTCGGTGAAGATCGCATCGAGCGATTGCGCGTGCGCCAGCAGGGTTGCGGTGAGTGGCTTTAGGGCGTCCGCCCGGCCGGGAGGCGGACGTTGCAAGCGACCTGTTGCCACGAAAGAGACCGACCGGATGCGACGACGGAGAAATGGCGCGGCGGAAGGCTGCAATGATGTTCAGCCTTCATTGTGGAGGCTATAGCCGGGTAACAGAATCCAAGCTCGAAAGCAAGAACAAAAAAAGAACAATTGGGTGCGATTTAGACGGTAAAAGAACTTCCCGGTCCCCAACGATCCATAGCGGACATTCGGCGGTTCCGCTAAGCTAGCGGGATGAAAAGCTTGGCTGCGACCTTTTGGGGCCTGCTTCACCTCGTCGGCTGCTCGGTGGGCCGCCCGTCGGATGCCGAAATCGATAGCATCGAGGCAATCACGACGCACAACGCCTGCACGGGTTCGCTCACCCGTTGGCATCGAGAATATGCGTTTCAGAAGCGCGGCGTTGCGATTGACAGGGATTTCATATCGGTTTGGTATATTGAGGCGGGCCACCGGGGCTTGCCTGCTGGTAGGTTCTCGATCGAGCCCCCGAGAGGCTATCCGCCGATCGACGACACTCAACACCGGGTCGCTGGGGGAGAGTTTGACAGGCAAACCGGCAGGTTCGTTACGTGGATGTGCGGTTGTAATCGCGGACCTTATAATGTGTCCTATCAGATCGAGTGTGCGGGCAAGCGCCGCACGATCTAGACGCTCAAAGTCCAACCGCCTTGCGTACCGCCGCTTTGATCCGCGATCGCCAGCCCGGTCCACCCGCCTTGAAGTGATCGCCGGCATCCCGATCGAGACGCAGTGTCACCGGCACCTTGTTCGAGCCGCGCGGTCGGCCGCCACGGTTCACGGGCTTCTCGCCCTCCATGAGCGCCGCCTTGGCGAACCAGTCGGCGTCAAGCTCAGGGGCATCGTCAGGATCAGCCCAGTTCTTGTGGATGGATAAGACCACGGACTACGCAGCGGTCCCCAGAATACCCAGGATGTCCACACCAGCAAATTTGAGAACGAGCACGAGCGCAACCAGTAAAAGCGTATAAATGGTGTTTGTCAGTATTCCGAGCCATATCGTGTTGGCAGTAGACCCTCGCAAAGTAGCCTCGACGATCCCGGGCTTTGCTGCCGAAATGGCCTCGTCCGCGAACGCGGCCAGCACACTTTCAGCGCTATTGATCAGGCTATCTTTCAAAGCAGGGGTATAACTGCTTACGTGGGATTCGACTTCCGCAACGGTGGGCGGGGTGCCTCCATTCGCCGCAGTCTGCTGCTGTATCCACTGTCGCTTGGACTCCTTGTAAAGCCCATAGGCTACATAGCCCCGGACTTTGTTAGGGTCGTTATCGACGAAGTGCTCAAACTGCCGATTGTAGGTCATTACCGCTTTGGCGCGTTTCCGCTGAGCGTGGAGCGAATTACGGTATTTGCTTTGCTCGACGCCTTGTTGAAGGTTTCTCTAGACATAACCTTCGTGACAAACTGGCCACTATTGCTATCGCGGAAGACCGTGCGGCTAGCCGATCCGGCCTTTTCCACCACATAATGCTTGGTCATATATCCTCCGACACCAATAATATAAGATATCAGCACCGTTATCGCAACATCACGCCGCTTCCAAAACAGCGTGAACTTAGCCCCGCTCCGCATCCAGAAACGCCTCGACCTTGGCCAGATCGACCTTCTTCTCCAGATAGGTCTGCCCGATCCCGCGCGCCAGCAGGAACGGGAGTTGCCCGCCTTCCATCTTCTTGTCGTGCATCATGTGCGCGACGAGCGCCTTGCCGGTGGCGTCGATGCCCGCCGCGCTCAGCGTGGCGGGGAGGCCGGCGGCGGCGATGTGGGCGGTGACGCGGTCCGCATCTTCCTGAGGGCATAGGCCGAGCGAGGCGGAGAAGCGGAAGGCGAGGGCCATGCCGGCGGCGACGGCCTCACCGTGGAGCAGGCGGTCCGAGAAGCCGGTTTCGGCTTCGAGCGCGTGGCCGAAGGTGTGGCCGAGGTTGAGCAGGGCGCGGCGCCCGCTGGTCTCGCGCTCGTCCTGGCCGACGATGCGAGCCTTGGCCTCGACGCTCTTCGTGATCGCATGGGTGCGGGCGTCGGGGTCTCCGGCGAGGAGCCTGCCGCCGTTCGCCTCACACCAGGCGAAGAAGTCGGCATCGTCGATCAGGCCATATTTGATCACCTCGGCATAGCCGGCGCGGAGTTCGCGGGGGGGCAGGGTGTCGAGGGTGGTCGGGTCGATCAGGACATGGGCGGGCTGGTAGAAGGCGCCGATCAGGTTCTTGCCCGCCTTGCTGTTGATCGCGGTCTTGCCGCCGACCGAACTGTCGACCTGCGACAGCAGGGTGGTAGGAACCTGCACGAAGCGGCAGCCGCGCTTGAGGATCGACGCGGCGAAGCCGACGAGGTCGCCTATCACGCCGCCGCCCAGCGCGATGATCGTGTCGTTGCGCTCCACTCCATAGGCGAGCAGCGCGTCGGTGAGCCTCTCAAGCATCTTCCAGCTCTTGGTCGATTCCCCGGCGGGGAGCACCTCGACCGCGCTGGCGATACCTGCCGCCGTCAATGAAGTTTCGAGCCTATAGAGCTGGTTAGGAACGATATTCTTGTCTGTCACGACGATGAAACGGCCGCGTGCAGCATAGGGCGCCAGCAGCTCCCCGGCGCGATCGAGCGCGCCCGGCGCGATCGCGATGTCATAGCTGCGATCACCGAGTTCGACGCGAACGCTCATGCTGCCAATGCTTTCAATATGGAGTCGACGGTCGCGTCGTGCGGCAGCGGCTGACTGTGCACATGGATCGGCGCGAGCGCATAAACGGGGTTGCGGACCGCGGCGAGTTCGGCAAGTGCCTCACGCGGGTCGCGGTTCTTGAGGAGCGGGCGGCTGCCCTCGCGGCGCTGAACGCGCTCGGCGAGGACGTCGATGTCGGCGTCGAGCCAGATGGCGAGCGCGCGATCGAGGATCAGCGCGCGGGTCTCGTCCTGCATGAAGGCGCCGCCGCCGGTGGCGATCACCTTGGGCCGGCCGTCGATCAGCCGCCCGATCACCCGGCGTTCGCCGTCGCGGAATTCCTTTTCGCCGAAGCGCTCGAAAATCTCGGTGATGCTCAGGCCCGCGGCGCGCTCGATCTCGTGATCGGCGTCGACGAAGGGCAGGTGGAGGCGCGCGGCGAGGCGCTTGCCGATCGTCGATTTGCCGACGCCCATCAGTCCGATGAGCACCAGCGGCCGGTCAAAACGCGGAAGATTGGGCGGCAGGCTTTGCGGCATCTCTTCGAGGGCTATACACATGGCCGCCCCCTCGGGCAAAAGCGCCTCCATTGCAACCATCCGGATTCTCTCATGTCGCGGTTCAGCTTCATCCTGTTGAGTGTCGTCATCATCGTCGTCGTGGCGCTTGTGGCCCTGAGTTTCGTCAATACCGAAAGGCCGCCGGTGACCGTCGAAAAGGCGATGCTGAATGAAGCCCAGGCCAAGTAAGAAGGCTGTCCTTGCGCTGACGGCGGGGGTCGCGGCGCTCGCCGCAGCGGCCGCGCTGGCGCAGGAATCGCTGCTGCCGCCCGGCTTCGGCAGCCAGCCGGGACCGACCAACCGCCCGCAGCAGGCGGCGCAGCCCGCGCCTGCGCAGCCGGCGCCAGGCGCGCCCGCCGCGGTGGCGGCTCCGGCGGCGCCCGCGCTGACGCTCGACCCCGGGATTTTTGCCGAGGCGGCGGCCGAGGAACCTGCCAAGCCTGACGAACTCCCCGATTCGGCGCGGCGCTCGATCGCCGAGGCCGGGCCGTTCGCGGGAATGGGCAAGACCGCCTGGGGCGAGACCGATGGTCGCTTCCTGTCGGCGATGATGCGGCGGCTCGACGCGCCGTTCGCCTCGCGCTGGGCGTCGATCACGCTGCGCCGCGCGCTGCTGACGCGGGTGCCGACGCCGAGCCATGTCTCCGCGCCCGATTGGGTCGCCGAACGCGCCTGGCTGCTGCTGCGCATGGGCGAGGCCGACGGCGCGCGCATGCTGGTGCAGGGCGTCGACGTCGACCGCTTCAACGCCAAGCTCTATGCCGTCGCCGGGCAGAGCGCGCTGGCGAACGCCGATGCCGCCGGGCTGTGCCCGCTGGCCGATGGCGGATCGATCCGCAGCCGCGAGCCCGTGTGGCCGATGGCGCGGGCGATCTGCGCCGCGCTGTCGGGCGACACGGCGATCGCCGATGTGCTGATGGACCAGGCGCGCCGCCGCACCCGCGACCCGCAGGGAATCGACGTCCAGCTCGCCGAGCGGATGATGGGGGTGAACGGAGCGGGGCGGCGCAGCGTCTCGATCGAATGGACCGGGGTGAACCAGCTGACCGCGTGGCGCTTCGGCATGGCGAGCGCGCTGGGCCTGACCATCCCGTCGGACCTGATGGGTACGGTGGGGCCGCAGGTGATCGCCTGGTCGGCACGCGCGCCGATGGTGCCCGCCGCCGAGCGGATTGACGCGGCGATGACCGCGGCGCGGCTGGGGGTCTTTTCCAATTCGGCGCTGGTCGATCTCTATTCGCAGGCGGCCGACGACAGCGGCGATTTCGGCAGCGACACCCCCGCCGGACGGCTGCGTGCCTGCTATGTCGCTGACGGCGATCCGGCGCGGATTTCGGCGATGCGCGGCTTCTGGAGCGGAGACGGGCAGGGCGAGGGCAAGCGCGTCGACCGCTATGCCGGGCTGATCCTGACGGCGCGGGCGGCGGCGCGGATCGTGCCCGACGAAGCGCATGCCAGCGACGTAGCCGATCTGATCGCATCGATGATGGCGGCGGGGCTCGACCGCAAGGCAGCGGCCTGGTCGCCGGTCGTCTCCGCCATGTCGCCCGAGAAGGGCGATGCGGCCTGGGCAATCCTGGCGGTGGGATCGCCGAGGGTAAACGTCGACCTGTCGGCGGATCGCTTGTCCGGCGTGGCGGACCGCTGGGCCGAGAGCAACCCGCAGAAGCTGCGCCTGCTGCTCGGCGCGCTCGCCGCGCTCGACCGGCTGCAGACGCAGGAGCAGCTGCAGCTGCTGGTCGATTACAAGGTCGGCTTCGACAATCAGAGCAACTGGGCGCGGATATTGCTCCAGGCCGCCGACCGCAGGGAACCGGCGACGGTCGCGCTTATGGTTGCGGCGGGGTTGCAGCGGACCGGCTGGGCGGGGGTTTCCCCGGCGATGTTCGCGACGATGATCCGGGCGTTGAACGAGGTCGGCCTCGACGGCGAGGCGCGGATGATCGCCGCCGAAGCGATGTCGCGGCTGTAGCACGCCGCCGCCATCCCGCTCATGCCGCCCTTTGCAGGCCGGCATGAGCGGCATGCCGACGCGCTCCAGAAGCGCACGATATCGGGATCAGGGCGAACGGCCCCCTTCTGACGTCATCGTGACGTAGCGCACATGCGGCATTTGCCAATGGGCCTATGTGACGTACATTCGGCGGTGATTGTCGGTGGGGGCGGACATGAGATTATCAGGCAGAAGCCTATGGGCTATCGCGGCGGCGGGCGCCGTAGCGGCATCGGCGACGCTGCTGATCGGCGGGCGAGGGCTGTTCGCAGCGGACCATCTCGATCCGCCCGCGCGCACCGATCCCGCAGTCGACACCACGCCCGACAAGGCGGCGGACATAGCCGACGTCTACGCCTGGCACAGCGCGCAGGACCTGATCATCGCGCTGACCTTCGCCGGGCCGCAGGCGACGAACCTGCCGGCGACCTATGATCGCGACCTGCTCTACACGATCAACATCTCGAACGACGAGCTTCCCTATACCCCCGAGTTCAAGATCGAGATCCGCTTCGGCAAGGATGGCGACGCGACGGGCGTGCAGTTCAAGGGTATACCTGGTTCGACCGGGCCGATCGAAGGGCCGGTCGAAACCAATCTGACCCAGGGGCCGGTCATGGCGCGCGCCGGGTTGTTCGACGATCCCTTCTTCTTCGACCTCCAGGGCTTTCGCGCGACGCGGTCGACCGGGGCGCTGAGCTTCCGCGCCGACCGCAATTTCTTCGCGGGGCAGAACCTGACCGCGGCGGTTGTGCAGATGCCGCGATCGGCGGTGGCCAACGGCGACAACAAGATCCGTATCTGGGCGACCAGCGCCCGCATCGGAGGGCAGATCTGATGGCGAACATGGCATATCGGGCCGCCATCGCAGCGGCGGCGCTGCTCCTGCTCGCGGGTTGCGGCGGCGGCGACGGCGAGACCGCGGCCCCGCCCACGCCGCCGACGACCCCGAGCAGCCAGCCGCCGGCGCCCGCTGGGGCCAATTTCAACGTGCTGTCCTGCCTGACCCAGGAGGTGGCGCCCGGCCGGCCGATCGCCAGCCTGGTGGTGCCGGATTCGCTGGGGATCGACCTGAACGTGCCGCCGGGCTTTCCTAATGGACGGCAACTCACCGATCCGGTGATCGACCTGACGCTGGCGGTGTTGCTGCTCGATCTCAAGCAGGAGCCGGTGACGCGCTTCGTCGACCTGCCGCTCAATCCGCCCGCCAACGACGTGCCGTTCCGCGCGGCCTTCCCCTATCTCGCGGCGGCGCAGGGCAATCCGCCGATCGGCCCGGTGGGATCGAACTTCAATTTCCGTACCGATCCGGCCTCGGCCTATGTGCGGGTGGACCGGATGGGAATGCCCGCGGTCGCGACCGCGCTGATCTCCTCGTCGACCAAGAACAAATATAACGACAAGGACCCGATCGACGACAACAACTTCCTCTTCTACGACGACATCTTCAACACGCTGACCGGCCTGACCAACGCGCTGAGCGACGACCTGTCGGCCGCCGGGTTCAAGATGTGCGCGGTGCCGAACTGAGCCGGTTGGCGGTCCAGACGATCACGGCTGCCAGCGCCAGCGCGCCGAGCAGCCAGGGCGCATAGCCGAGCGCGGCGTCAATCGCCCGGCCCGCCGCGATATCGTGGCCGGTGGCGCGCTCGGCGAACCACAGCGCGGCGGCCACGGCGGCGAGCGCGGCCATCGCGGTGCGGATCGGGTCATAATGGCGTGAGCGGGCGAGCAGCAGCAGACCGGGGGCGGCCAGCGCGACAACGACCAGTTGCACCGCCTCGATCCCCAGGTTGAAGCCCAGGATCGACTGCGCTTTTTGCAGCGGCTCGATTCCCGCATGGGCGATGATCGTCGCGAAGGCGAGGCCGTGGACCAGCCCGAAGCCGCCCGCGACGACCGCCTCATAGCCAGCGAAGATCGGACGCCAGGCGTGGACCGCGGAGATCAGGATCGACAGCGCGATCGCCATTTCGACCGGCGGTGCGGGGAGCCGCCAGCCCAGGAAGGCGCCGCCGATCAGGGTCAGCGAATGACCGATGGTGAAGGCGGTGACGATCGCGGCAAGCGAGCGCACCGTTTGTTTGAAACCGGCGGGCGCGGCCCAGCGCCGGTTCCGCGCCAGCAGCGGGGCGGGCAGCAGCAGCGTGATCAGGAAGAGGAGATGATCATGCCCCTCGGCGATATGGTGCATGCCGAGCGCAAGCGCGCCGCGAAAGCCGCGCCAGCCGCTGCCCGGGCCGCGATCGACGCGCAGGTCGGCCGCACCCTGCTGGAGCGCGCCGAGCATGCGGGGGCTGTCGCCGAAATGGCCGCCGGCAAAGTCGGTGCCGAGCATGACAAGGACGAAGTGGTTGGAGAGCCTATCGATCACCCCGCTATAGTGCAGGGCGAACAGCCGTGTGGTCGCGCCCGGGGGCGGTTGGAGCCCGAAGCGGAAGACCGCGTCGGACGGGGCCTCGCGGGTGATATGCGCGTCGATCAGGTCGATCCGCCAGGGCCGGCCGTCGGGCGCGCGGGCGGCGATATGCGCCATCGCCCAGCGGCGCAGCGCCGCACCATCGGACGCGCTCAGCGCGGGTTCGGCATAGCGCAACTCGCCCACGGGGACGGTCAGCGACGCCTGGACCCGGTAGTCCCCGATATCGAGGGTGAGTTCGGAATTGGGGGTGAGGTGCGCAGCCCCGGGCGCCCCCGCGAGCAGAAGGAGCAGCGCCAGCAGCAGGCGGCGGATCAATGGCCGAACCATATCATCGTGGCGCGGCGATCGGCCGCGCGCGGGTTGATCGCGAGCGCGGCCCGTTGCTCGGCTTCGGCGGCGTCGCTTTCGCCGAGCAGCAGATGCGCCTGCGCGGCGGCGAGATGCGCATCGGCGGAAACCCATTTCGATTGGTTCACCGGCCCCACCGCCGCCACCGCGCCGCGCGGATCATTGTTCGCGATCAACGCCCAGGCGAGGGCGGTCAGCGCCTGGCCATAAGGGCGGTTGGCGGCATCGCGGCGGGCGAAAACGAGCGCGGTCTTCGGGTCGCCGAAGGTCAGGACGTGCTCGACGGCATGGCCGTAGCTCGCCTCGGGGAAGCGGGCGAGGCGGTCGTTCCAGATGCCGCGCGCCTGATCGGCCCAGAAGGCGGATTTTTCACGTTCGCCCTGGTCGCGATAGAGCGCGGCGAGCGCATCCATCGCCTCGGGGCTGCGGGCGATGCGGATCACCCGTTGATAGGCGAGGATCGCGGCCGGGCCGTCGCCGGCCAGCGCCAGCATCTGCGCGCGGTGCGCGTCGGCCAGCCACCAGCCCGGGAACAGACGGGCGGCGCGGTCGAAATGGCGGCGGGCCTCGTCCCAGCGGCCGCGCTGCAATTCGATGCTACCCCTGCGCAAAGCCAGGTCGGCTAGCGTCTGGGCGGTGGGCAGGCGGGCCAGCCGTTCGCAGCGGTCGAGCGTCGCCAGCGCGGCATCGGGCTGTCCGGTGCGCGCCTGGAAATTGGCGATGCGGAACAGGATGGCGATATCGTCGGGATCGGCGCTGGCCGCCTGATAGCGGTGCAGCGCCCCATCATAGTCGCCGCGATAGAAGGCGATGTCGCCGCGTGCCGCCGCCACCTCGATGCGCGCCTCGGCCTCGGGCACGGCATAATGGTCGATCGCGTCGAGTGCGGCTTCGGCCTGTTTCAGCCGGTGGAGGGTGAAGGCTAGCGCGGCCTGGGTCTGGTGGGGCCCGGCGCCCTCCGGCGCGGTGGCGAAGGCGCGGTCGAGCGCAGCCTGCGCGTCGGCATAGTCCTGAAAGGAGCCGGTCAGGCGGCCGCGCGCGATCAGCGCATTGGCGAGGCGTTCCTCGAACAGCCATTCGCCGCGATGATCTCGCAGGAGCATCGCCGCGCCCTCTGCGATCTGATCGTCGCGCGCGAGCATCGCGGCGTAGCTGGCCGGTGCGCCGCCCGAGGGGCGGCGTTCGACCGGGGGAGGGGAGGGTTGGCCCGGGACCAGCCAGCGATCGGCGGCGAAGACGATTGCTAGCGCAATGAAAAGCAGCGCTGCCGCCCGTGCCCATGGGGATGCCATCCAGCTCTTCACGCCCCGCCCTTTCATGCCGAAACAGCTGCCGCAAGTGCAGGGCGGATGCAATCGCCGCTCTCGACTTTGGCGGGGAGCGGCGGCAGGGTTTGGGGATGAGGGACGCCGAGGCCATGTCGCAATTTCTGGAAATGCTGGCGGCGGAAGGCGGGGCGGCGAAGAATACGCTGCTGGCCTATGGCTCTGATCTGCGCGGCGCGTCGGAGTTGCTGGGCGGCGAGCTGGTCGGGGCCGATAGCGCCGCGCTCCAGAAGCTCGGGGCCGAATGGATGGCGCTGAGCCGGACCAGCGTCGCGCGCAAATCGTCCGTGCTGCGGCGCTTCTATGGCTTTCTGGAGGAGGAGGGGATTCGCGCCGACGACCCGTCCGACGCGCTGCCGCGCCCGGCCACCCAGCGGGCCCTGCCGCGCACGCTCAGCCATGATGATATCGGGCGATTGTTCGAAGCGCTGGAGGCGCGGCGGCGCGAGCGGGATGGTGATCCGCTGACGCTGCGGCTGATCGCGCTGGTCGAACTTCTCTATGGATCGGGGCTGCGCGCGACCGAGCTGGTGTCGCTGCCGCGCCATGCGCTGCGCGGGGACCGGCCCTTCCTGATCCTGCGCGGCAAGGGCGGGCGCGAGCGGCTGGTGCCGATATCCGATCGCGCGCGCGCCGCCGTCGCCGAATGGAGTGCGACCGGCTATGCCGCGAGCGATCAGCCCTTCCTCTTTCCCTCGGGGCATGGCCATCTGAGCCGGGTCCGGCTGTTCCAGCTCTTGCGCGAACTCGCCGCCGAGGCGGGGATTCCGCCGCAGCGGATCAGTCCGCATGTGCTGCGCCATGCCTTCGCGACCCATCTGCTCGAAGGCGGGGCGGACCTCCGCGCGTTGCAGACGATGCTGGGCCACGCCGATATCGCGACGACGCAGATCTATACCCATGTGAACAGCGCGCATCTGGTCGAACTGGTCAATGCCCGGCACCCGCTGATGGACGCGCAGCGCAGGGCGGCCGCGGAACCGGGGAGACGCCAGGCGGTTGATCCCTCCTGAAAAAGGAGAAGATGATGAAACGTATTTCGCTGGCCGCGCTGGCGCTTACCACGCTCGCCGCTGCTCCGGCCCTCGCCGATCGCGGGCCGACCCAGCCGGAGGCAACGGCGATCACCGCCACCCTGGCCGCCGCCGGGTTCAAGAGCTGGAACAAGATCGAATATGATCCCGATGGCCCGAAGTGGAAGGTCGACGATGCCCGTGCGCTGAACGGCAAGACCTATGATCTGCAACTCGATGCGAACACCTATGCGATCGTCAAGAAGGATGGGGATTGACGCTAACCCCCCCCTTCCAGGAGGGTGATTTAGCGGGCGATATCCCAGCGGCATCGGATGCGCGCGCGTCACCCTTGTCTCACGCCGGTCTCTGCCATAGGCGTTTGTCTCAACGACAATCCGGGCAGGGGACGATTGCATGGCGGCGGTGGAAGTTGAGATCGATCCCAAGCGGGACCGGCTGGTCATCATCGCATCGACGCTGGGCACCGTCTTCGAATGGTATGATTTCTTCGTCTACGGCACGCTTGCGAGCATCGTAGCGGGGCATTTCTTTCCGTCGGATAATCCCGCCGTCAGCCTGCTGATCTTCCTCGCCAGCTTCGGCGTCGGCTTCGGCATGCGGCCGGTCGGTGCGGTGCTGTTCGGGGTGCTTGGCGACCGGCTGGGCCGCAAATATACCTTCCTCGTCACGATCGCGCTGATGGGCGGGGCGACTGCTGCGGTGGGGATTCTGCCGACCTATGAGGCGGTCGGCGTCACCGCGCCGATCCTGCTGGTGATCTGCCGGGTGTTGCAGGGGCTGGCGCTGGGCGGCGAATATGGCGGCGCGGCGATCTATGTCGCCGAACATGCGCCGTCGAACCGGCGCGGCTTCTATACCAGCTTCATCCAGTCGGGGGTGATCGGCGGCTTCCTGCTCAGCGTGATCGTGGTGGTGGTGTCGAACCTGTTCGTCGACAAGGACGCGTTCGCCGCGTGGGGCTGGCGGATTCCCTTCCTTTTCTCGCTGGTACTGCTCGCCATCTCGCTGTGGATCCGGCTCAAGCTGAAGGAGAGCCCGGTCTTCAAGGCGATGAAGGAGGCGGGCGAAATCGCCAAGAACCCGCTGCGCGAAAGCTTCGACAGTTGGCCGAAGGTCAAGATGATCCTCGTCGCGCTGTTCGGCGTGGCGGCGGGGCTGACGGTGATCTGGTACACCGCGCAGTTCCAGATCTTCTATTTCCTGCAGACCGGCCTGCGGCTGGAGGACAATGCGGCGCGGATGATCGTCGGCGCGGCGGCCTTCTTCAGCCTGTTCTGGTTCATCCTGTTCGGCTGGCTGTCGGACAAGGTCGGCCGCCGCAAGCCGATCCTGATCGGTTATGCGCTGACCCTGCTGCTGATCTTCCCGCTGTTCCATGGCGTCGCGGCGAGCGGCAATCCCGAATTGTCGGCGGCGATGGAGCGCGCACCTGTCGTCGTCACCGGCAGCGATTGCAGCTATGACCCCTTCGCCAAGGCGCAGGCAACCGCGTGTGGCAAGGTGCTCGACGCGCTGTCGAAGAAGGGGATCGCCTATACCAAGGTCGAGGGCGCGCCGGGGGCCGTTCCCGCGGTGACGATCGGCGGCAGGCCGGTCGACGCGATCGACGCCGACAGCCTGGAAACGGCGCTGGCCGACGCCGGTTATAATCTCGACAAGGTCATCCCGACCGCGGGCAACGCCGCGAAGATGATCTTCTACATCGTCGTGATCGGCTTCCTGTCGGGGATGACCTATGGGCCGGTGGCGGCGCTGCTCGTCGAGCTGTTCCCGGCGCGGGTGCGTTATACGTCGATGTCGGTGCCCTATCATATCGGCACCGGCTATTTCGGCGGCTTCATGCCCTTCATCAGCCAATATATCGTCGCCAAGACCGGCGATCCGTTCGCGGGGCTGTGGTACACCGTCGCGGTCGTCGCGCTGGCGCTGGTGGTCAGCCTGTTCTGGCTGCCCGAAACATCGGGCAAGGAACTGGAATAGCGGCGGCGGGGCGGCTATCGGGACCATGTGGTTCCCAATGACGCTCCCCTTCGACTGATTCTGGATGGCGCCGCGCTGGTCTCGAACTGGCGCTGGCTGTCGAATAAGGCAGGCGCACCGGCCGGTGCGGCCGTGAAGGCCGACGGCTATGGGCTGGGCGCTCGCGAAGTGTCGCGCCGGCTGGCCGAGGCGGGGTGCCGCGACTTCTTCGTCGCGACCTGGGCCGAGGCCGACGCGCTCGGCGCGCTGCCGTTCGGGGCGGGGCTGTCGGTGCTGCACGGTGTGCGCGAGGAGGACATGGCCGCCGCGCTCGCGTCGCGCGCCCGGCCGGTGCTCAACAGCCCCGCGATGGTCGCACGCTGGAAGGCGGCGGCGCCGGGGCGTCCGTGCGATGTGATGGTTGATACCGGCATCAACCGGCTGGGGCTGGCGATGGCCGATGCGGTGTCGGGCCTGCTCGACGGGCTGGAGATCGACCTGCTGATGAGCCATCTCGCCTGCGCCGACGAGCCCGGCAGCGCCATGAACGGGCGGCAGCGCGAACGCTTCGCCGATGCCGCGGCACGCATTCCCGCGCGGCGTTACAGCCTCGCCAATTCGGCGGGGGCGTGCCTCGGCCCCGACTATGGCTTCGATCTCGTCCGCCCGGGGATCGGCCTTTATGGCGGCATTCCCCGCCCCGAAGCCGCCGGGCACATCGCCCCGGTGGTGCGGATCGAGGCGCAGATATTGCAGATCCGCGACGTGCCGGCGGGTGAGACGGTGGGCTATGGCGCGACCTTCACCGCCGCCGCGCCGACCCGGATCGCGGTGCTCAACCTGGGCTATGCCGATGGCTATCTGCGCGCCTTTGCCGGGCATGGCACGGTCCGCGCCGGCGGGCAGGTGCGGCCGCTGGCGGGGCGCGTGTCGATGGACCTGATCGCTGCCGATATCGGCGATGCGCCGGTGGAGGAGGGCGGCTGGCTGGAGGTCGACTATGCGCTCGAAGCCGCCGCTGCCGCGACGGGCCTGTCGCAATATGAGTTGCTGACCGGGCTAGGCTCCCGCTATCAGCGGGCTTGGACGGATTAGGATGCCAGTGATTTTGCAGCCAATTATCGCCTTTCTTGCTTCGGTCGGCCGCCTGTTGATCAACGCCCTTGGGGCGATCGGCCGGGTGACGAAGTTCGCCGCGACGACCATATCGCGCGCTGTGCGCCCGCCTTATTATCCGGCACGGCTGTTCGAGCAGCTGTTGCAGATCGGCTGGTTCTCGCTGCCCGTGGTGGGCATGACCGCGATCTTCTCGGGCGCGGCGCTGGCGCAGCAGACCTTCACCGCCGGATCGCGTTTCAACGCCACCTCCACCGTCCCGGCGATCGTCGTGCTCGGCATCGTCCGCGAGCTGGGGCCGGTGCTCGTCGGGCTGATGGTCGCAGGGCGGGTGTCCTCGGCGATGGCGGCGGAGCTGGGCACGATGCGGGTGACCGAGCAGCTCGACGCGCTGTCGACGCTGCGCACCGACCCCTATCGCTACCTGATCGCGCCGCGGCTGATCGCCGCGCTGATCGCGATTCCGCTGATGGTACTGATCGCCAATGCGATTGGCATCTTCGGCGGCTATTTCGTCTCGGTCTACAAGCTCGACTTCAACGCGGTCGGCTATCTCAACACGACACGGCTCTACCTGACCGCGACCGACCTGCAGATGGCGCTCGTCAAATCGGCCTTCTTCGGATTCTTCATCGCGCTGATGGGCTGCTATCACGGCTTCCATGCGCAGGGCGGTGCGGCGGGCGTCGGCCGTGCGACCACCGATGCGGTGGTGTCGGCGTTCATCCTGATCCTGTTGTCGAACATGATCATCACCCTGATGGCGTTCGGCTGATGAGCGACAATCACAAGATCGTCCTGGAGGGCGTGAGCAAGGCGTTCGGGCCCAACCATGTCCTCGACGGCGTCAACCTCGAGATCGAGCGCGGCGAATCGATGGCGATCATCGGCCAGTCCGGCAGCGGCAAGTCGGTGACGCTCAAATGCATCCTGGGCCTGATCAAGCCAGACAGCGGGGCGATCCGCGTCGATGGCGAAGACCTGCTGTCGATGCGATCGCGCGATCTGGCCCGGGTTCGCGCCAAGTTCGGCATGTTGTTCCAGGGTTCGGCGCTGTTCGATTCGCTGCCGATCTGGCGCAACGTGACGTTCGCGCTGACCCAGGGCCGCCAACGCGAAACCGCGAAAATGCGCAGGATCGCGACCGAAAATCTCGAGCGGGTGGGGCTGGGCAGCAACGTGCTCGACCTGCGCCCGAGCGAATTGTCGGGCGGCATGCAGAAGCGTGTGGCGCTGGCCCGCGCGATCGCGCCCCGGCCCGAGATCATATTCTTCGACGAGCCTACCACCGGGCTCGATCCGATCCGCGCCGATGTGATCAACGACCTGATCGTCGAACTGGTCGAGGATCTGGGCGTCACTGCGCTGACGATCACGCATGATATGGCATCGGCGCGCAAGATCGCGCACCGGGTGGCGATGCTCTACCAGGGCAAGATCATCTGGCGGGGGCCGCGCGACCGGCTGTATGATAGCGGAAACCCTTATGTCGATCAGTTCGTTCAGGGCCGTGCCGAAGGCCCGATCCGGTAAAAGCTTGTTCGACGTTTTCGATAACTGAAAGCGCTTCTTCTCGTTGGATCGATCAGTCGTCCTTCGGTAATAGATGGCCATCCCATCCAGAGAGGACGATCAATGCTCGGACGTACCGTTCCCGATGTTACCCTGAAGACCCGCGTGCGCGACGAGAGCGTCGGCGGGCCCAACCCCTTCCGCTGGCAGGACGTGCACACCGGCGAGCTGTTCGCTGGCCGCCGCGCGGTCGTGTTCGCGCTCCCCGGCGCGTTCACCCCGACCTGCACCACCGAACAATGCCCTGCCTATGAGCGCAGCTATGACGATCTGACCGCCGCGGGCGCCGACGACGTCTACTGCCTGTCGGTCAACGACGCCTTCGTGATGTATCAGTGGGGCAAGCATCTCGGCCTGAACAAGGTCAAGCTGCTGCCCGATGGCTCGGGCGATTTCACGCGGCGCATGGGCATGCTGATCCACAAGGATCATCTCGGCTTCGGCGACCGCTCGTGGCGCTATGCAATGGTGGTCGACGACGGCAAGATCGTCGCCTGGTTCGAGGAACCCGGCATCAACGACGCCGGCCAGGACGACGACCCCTATGGCGAGAGCTCGCCGGAGAAGGTGCTGGAGTGGCTGAAGGGCAATCCGGCCAAATAACCCTTCCCCTGCCATCATCCCGGCCTCCGCCGGGATGACGGTTTTCGTCAGGGCTGATAGGCCCTGAGCGTCGCTGCAGCCACGTCGAAGGCATCATAGGCGATCTTCGCCAGGCTGCCGCCGGTGCTGCAGCGGCGCACGCCGATCACGGCCAGTTGATCTATGCGCTCGTCATAGACCTGGGCGATCACGTTCACCGGCTTGGGCGCGACCGCCGCGACCAGTTCGGCGATCGCGCCGTGGTCGGCGAGGCCGGGGACGAAGATGCAGTCCGCCCCGGCTTCGGCATAGGCCACCGCGCGGGCGATGGCGCTTGCGGCGTTGGTGTCGGGAACGCGGAATTTCTCGTGCCGTCCGATCAGCATCGCGGCCGGGTCGGCTGCGTCGATCGCGGCGCGGGCGGCGGCGATCCGATCGGCGGCGAGCGCGCTGTCGTAGATCGCGCTGCCCGACCAATCCTCCACCGAAACCCCGGCGATGCCGGTGTCGAGCGCCAGCGAGACGTTCGCCGCGACCGCCTCGGGCGTGTCGGCGAAGGCGTTCTCGAAATCGGCGTTGACCGGCAGATCGGTCGCAGCGACCAGCTGGCGCAGATGGGCAAGCACCTCGCCGAGGCTGAGTTCGCCATCCTCCTTGCCGAGCGCCCAGGCCGCGCCCGCGCTGGTCGAAGCGATCGCCTTGAAGCCGAGCCGGGTCAGCCGGACCGCGCTGCCCACATCCCAGGCGTTGGGGACGAGGAAGAAGCCGCTGTCGTGCAGCGTGCGGAAGGTGGCGCGCTTTTCGCTGATCGTCGGCATCATCGCTCCTCTCAATCGCGGATATTGGCGGCAACCTCGACCCGCGCCACCCAGCGCTGGACGGCGGGATAATCGGCCAGGTCGAACCCGCCTTCATGCGCGACCCTCGTATAGGCGACGAGCGCGATGTCGGCGAGAGTCAGCGCGTCGCCAGCCAGATAATCGACGCCGCTCAGCGTCTCATCGAGCAGCTTGAGAGCGCCCTTGCCGCGCTCGACGATCTTAGGATCGAGTTCGGTGGGCGACTTGCCGAGATAATGGAGCTGGAAGCGCGCCACCGCGACATAGGGCTCGTGGCTATATTGCTCCCAGAACAGCCATTCGAGCATCCGGGCGCGGGCGCGCGCATCGGCGGGGATGAGCCGCGACCCCTCGGCCAGTGTCAGGATGATCGCGTTCGACTGGGCGAGCGTGCCGCCGTCGGCGTAGCGGATCAGCGGCACCTGGCCGGCGGGGTTCATCGCCAGGAAGTCGGGGGTGCGCGTGTCGCCCTTGAGCACGCTGGTCTCGATCCATTCATAGCGAATGCCGAGGAGATCGGCGGTCCATTTCACCTTGAGACAGTTGCCCGAGATCGAATCGCCGTAGATGTGCATGAAGTCCCCCCTGTGGTTTGTCGGTTCCTATCCGGCTTTGCCGGGGTGGCGAAACAAACATCGTGGGGCGATTGATAAAGGCGGCTTATAGTCTTTGGCGACCGTTCCCCGAATATCGTCACCCCGGGCTTGACCCGGGGTCCCGCTTTCTTTGCGCAGGGCCTGAAGAAGCTGGGCCCCGGGTCAAGCCCGGGGCGACGGAAGGGCTTTGACGAAATGACGGGGAGATGAGCGCGAGGCGATAAAGCGAGACCTTTGTCACAAAGCCGTAAGCTTTCGGCGAAGCGGCTGTAACAATGGTAAACCATAGGGTCGGCTCGTCATCCACACAGGAGACGAGCGATGAATGCCATCACCCGGATCGCCGCCTATCAGGACGCGGCCAACCACAGCGGGCCCGCCTTTCCCGAGGCGCGCCGCCAGCGCCGCCGTTACCGGACGATATGGGTGTCGGACATCCACCTCGGCACGCGCGGCTGCAACGCGCAGATGCTGATCGACTTCCTCGATTCGACCGACAGCGAGACGATGTATCTGGTCGGCGACATCATCGATGGCTGGCGGCTCAAGCGGAGCTGGTACTGGCCCGCGACGCACAACGACATCGTCTGGCGAGTGATGAAGCGCGCCAAGCGCGGCACCCGCGTGGTGTTCATCCCCGGCAATCATGACGAGATGTTCCGACAGTTCGCGGGGCTGACCTTCGGCGGGATCGAGATCCGCCGCAACGCGATCCACGAGACCGCCGATGGCCGCCGTCTGATGGTGACCCATGGCGACGAGTTCGACACGGTGGTGATGTGCCACCGCTGGCTCGCCTTTGCAGGGGACGCCGCCTACGAGATGCTGATGCGGCTGAACGTGGTGATCAACTGGGTCCGCCAGAAGCTCGATCTGCCCTATTGGTCGCTGTCGAAGCATGCCAAGCAGAAGGTGAAGAACGCGGTTGAGTTCATCTCGCGCTTCGAGGAGGCCGTGGCGCACGAAGCGGGCGAGCGCGGCGTCGACGGCGTCGTCTGCGGTCATATTCACACCGCCGAGATCCGGCAGTTCGGCGACGTGGTCTATTATAATGACGGCGATTGGGTCGAAGGCTGCACCGCGCTGGTCGAGCATTTCGACGGGCGGATGGAGGTGATCCACTGGGCCGACGAGATCAAGTCGCGGCGGCAGACGACCACCGCGATGGCCGCTTAGGATGCGCATCGCCATCGCCACCGATGCATGGGGCCCGCAGGTAAACGGCGTCGTCCGCACCCTCCAGGCGGTCAGCGCCGAACTGGGCGCGATGGGGCACGAAGTGTGCGTCATCGCGCCCGACCAGTTCCCGACCCTGCCTTGCCCGAGCTATCCCGAGATAAGGCTGGCGATGACCACCCGGTTCGGCGTCGGCCGCCGGATCGGCGCGTTCGGCGCGGAGGCGATCCACATCGCGACCGAAGGGCCGATCGGGCTGGCCGCGCGGCGCCATTGCCTGAACCACGGCTTCGCCTTCACCACCGCCTATCACACCCAGTTTCCCGATTATGTCGCCGAGCGGACCGGTATGCCCGCCGACTGGTTCTGGCGCTATATCCGCTGGTTCCATGGGCCATCGGCGGCGGTGCTGGCATCGACCCCCTCGGTCGAGGCGATCCTGGAGCGCCGCGGCGTCGGTCCGGTGAGGCGCTGGGGCAGGGGCGTGGACTTGAACCTGTTCCGGCCCGGCCGGCCCGCGCATCCCGCCTTTGCGGACCTGCCGCGCCCGATCCAGCTCTATGTCGGGCGGGTCGCGGTCGAGAAGAACATCGAGGCTTTCCTGGCCTGTGATACGCCCGGGACCAAGGTGATCGTCGGTGACGGCCCGGCGCGGGCGGGATTGGCGCGCGGCTATCCGAAAGCGCGTTTCCTGGGTGCTCTGCACGGCGACGCGCTGGCGGAGGCCTATGCCGGGGCCGATGTCTTCGTCTTCCCCAGCCGCACCGACACCTTCGGGCTCGTCATGATCGAGGCGCTGGCGTGCGGCACGCCGGTCGCCGCTTATCCGGTGACCGGGCCGGTCGATATCCTGACCCCCGAGAGCGGGGCGATGGACGCCGATCTCGCTGAGGCGATCGGCCGGGCACTGCGTTGCGATCGTGCCGATGCCGCGGCCTATGGCGCGAGCTTCGGCTGGCGGCGCAGTGCGGAGCAGTTCCTGTCGGCGCTGGTACCACTGGAGGATGTGGCGCGGCTGGCGGCGTGAAATATTTCCCCTTTTCCCGCTTTCGCGGGAGAAGGCCGGGATGAGGGCCTTCTTCTTTCTTGTCGTTGGGCCGGGGATCGAAAAAGAAGAAGACCCTCACCCAACCCTCTCCCGCGAAAGCGGGAGAGGGTTAAGAAGGCTAAGACGCCTTGCCCTTCGCCCCTGCTTTCTCTACAGGATCGGCCATGCTTCGGCCGCTCCGTGACGGGGCGGCCCTTTTATTTTTTGGAGACCGCCATGGCCCAGCCGCTCATGCCCCATGCCACCGCTTCGTGGCTGGTCGACAATACCGCGCTCAGCTTTCCGCAGATCGCCGAGTTCTGCGGGCTGCACATCCTCGAGATCCAGGCGATCGCTGACGATATGGCCGCGACCAAGCTGACCGGCCGCGATCCGGTCCGTGCGGGCGAACTCACCATGGCCGAGATCGAGAAGGGCCAGAAGGACCCTAATTACCGCCTGGTGATGCAGAAGGGCCCCGATCAGCAGCGCCGCACCAAGGGCCCGCGCTACACCCCGGTCTCGAAGCGCCAGGACAAGCCCGATGGCATCGCCTGGATCATCCGCAACCATCCCGAGGTTTCCGACGGCCAGATTTCCAAGCTGATCGGCACGACCCGCACCACGATCGCGGCGATCCGCGACCGGACCCATTGGAACATCGCCAATATTGTGCCCAAGGACCCGGTGACGCTGGGCCTGTGCTCGCAGCGCGAGCTCGATGCGGTCGTCGCGAAGGCGGCGAAGGCCGCCGGCATCGAGGCGCCCACCGACACCCGCCTGGAAGGCGACCGCGAGGCGCTGATCGAGCAGCTCCGCGCCGAGCGCGACGCCGCCGGCAAGACCGCCGAGATGACCCATGCGGAAGAGGAAGCCGCACTGTTTGGCGGCCCGGCGTTCAAGGATCCGTTCAAGAAGTAAGAGGGGTAGCCCCTCCACTTTTTCTGTCATTCCCGCGAAAGCGGGAATCCATATTCTCTGAAGCTCGAACCTCTTGTGGTTCGGAGGTTATGGATCCCCGCCTCCGCGGGGATGACGATTTTGGGGATGGATGCGATCGCAGCTTTCGTTGGGATGACGATATGGGGGTGGTTGGGTCCAATGCGATCCTTGACCCACTGGCTTCCGCCATCCAAAAGCCTGTCATGACCGACACCGCCACCTTTGCCGACCTGTCCTTCGAGGATGCCCTCAAGCAGCTCGAGGCGATCGTGCGGCAGCTCGAATCAGGCGACGTCCCGCTCGATGAATCGATCTCACTCTATGCCAAGGGCGATGCGCTGAAGCGGCAGTGCGAGGACCGGCTGAAAGCGGCGCAGGCGCGGATCGAGAAGATCAGCATCGGCGGCGACGGCGCGCCCAAGGGAACCGAGCCCTTCACCGCGGGCTGAGCATGGCGGACCTGCTCCCATCCGAGCTTGAGCGCATCGCGCGCGAGATCGACAGCCGGTTCGATGCGCTGCTGACGCCCCCCGACGACAGCCGCAAGCGCCTATACGAGGCGATGCGCCATGCGGCGATCGGCGGCGGCAAGCGGCTGCGCCCGCTGCTCGTATGCGCGGCGGCGCGGCTGTTCGCGGTCGACCCGGAATGCGCGCTGCGCGCAGGCCTCGCGGTGGAGGCGATCCACGTCTACAGCCTGATCCACGACGATCTGCCGTCGATGGACGACGACGACATGCGGCGCGGCAGACCGACCGTCCACAAGGCCTATGACGAGGCGACGGCGATCCTGGCGGGCGACGCCTTTCAGGCGCTGGCCTTCGAGATACTCGCCGCGGAGGCGACCCATGCCGACCCCTTCGTCCGCGCCGAACTGGTCGGTGCGCTGGCGGCGGCGGCGGGGCCGGGCGGCATGGTCGGCGGGCAGGCGATGGACATGGCGGCTGCGGTGACGATGCAGGACCTGGCCAATGTCACCCGGCTCCAGCAGCTCAAGACCGGCGCGCTGATCGCCTTCTCGGTCGAGGCGGGGGCGATATTGGGCCGGGTGCCGCCGGAGGGACGCACGAAGTTGCGCGGCTATGCCCATGACCTCGGCCTCGCCTTCCAGATCGCCGACGACCTGCTCGACGCCGAGGGCGATCCGGCGGCGATGGGCAAGGCGGCGGGCAAGGATGATTCAGCGGGCAAGGCGACCTTCGTCGGCCTGCTCGGCATCGATCGCGCCCGTGCCCAGGCACGGCTGCTGTCCGAACAGGCGGCGGCGCATCTTGCCAATTTCGGGCGCGAAGCCGATCTGCTACGCGAGATCGCCGCCTATGCGGTCGATCGCGACCGCTAAGCGCGAACAGGGGGAATGAACATGCGCACCGGCGTCTATCCCGGCACCTTCGATCCGATCACGCTGGGCCATATGGACATCATCCGGCGCGGCGCGAAGCTGGTCGACAAGCTCGTCGTCGGCGTCACCACCAATCCGTCCAAGTCGCCGATGTTCACCCTCGAGGAGCGGCTGGCGATGGTCCGCCGGGAGACTGCGGACCTCGGCGACAAGATCGAGATCGTCGCATTCGATTCGCTGTTGATGGATTTTGCCGAGAAGATGGGCGCGTCGATCATCGTGCGCGGGCTGCGCGCCGTCGCCGACTTCGAATATGAATATCAGATGGCGGGGATGAACCAGCAGCTGAACAACCGCGTCGAGACCGTCTTCCTGATGGCCGATGTAGCGTTGCAGCCGATCGCGTCGCGCCTCGTCAAGGAGATCGCGCTCTATGGCGGCGCGATCGATCGCTTCGTTCCGGAGCGCGTCGTGCACGAAGTCGTCGCGCGCGTCGAAAAGATCGGTAAGAAGGGCAGCTGACGGTTCAGCCAGCGGCAAGCCGGACAGGGTTAATGGGACCGCTGATGTGGGCCCCGCGCGATTTTCGCGGTAGGAGATGTGATCTGATGCGATCGAAGTTCGTTGTTGCGGCCCTGTCAGGCCTGTTCATGGCCGGTGTGGCGTTCGCGCAGACCGCGCCCGTGGCCGCTCCCCCCGCCGATCCTCAGAATATCCTGAATCTTGACCTGTCGACCGGGGGGCGCGTCAAGGTGCTGCTGCGCCCCGACAAGGCGCCCTATTCGGTCGAGCGGATCAAGGTGCTGACGCGCCGCCATTTTTATGACGGGCTCACCTTCCACCGCGTGATCGAGGGCTTCATGGCCCAGGGCGGCGACCCCAAGGGCACTGGCGAGGGCGGGTCGGACCTGCCCGACCTGAAGGCCGAGTTCAACGATCTGCCGCATGTGCGCGGGACGATGGCGCTGGCGCGCGCCGAAGGCCTCGACACCGCCAACAGCCAGTTCTTCATCATGCTCCAGCCCAACCTCTCGCTCGACGGCAATTATACCGCGATCGGCCGGGTGACCGCAGGCATGGAATATGTCGATGCGCTGGCCAAGGGCGAGCCGCCCGAAAATCCGTCGAAGATCATCCGCGCCTCGATCGAATCCGATGAGCAGGGTATCGCCCCGGCCGCCTTCGTGCCGCCGGCTCCGGCTGCCGCCCCGGCTCCGGTCGCCACGGGCAAGAAGGTGAAGAAGGAGAAGAAGGCGAAGCAGGAGGCGGCGAAGCCCTCCGCGCCTGCGCCGGCGCCTGCTCCGGAACCCGCGCCGCAAGCCGAAGCCGCGCCCGCCACGGCGGGCACCGACGCCGCCGTCCGCGAAGTTTCGGGCGAGCCCGCAACGGCTGCGGCGGTGAAGGATGTGGCGAGCGAAGAGGCGATCGCCACGCCGAAGTGATTGGCGTGCCGGTTGATTTGGGTCGTCATGCTGAACTTGTTTCAGCATCCACTCCGCCAACTGGACGAAGCAAGCGTGTCTTGAGCGGTTGAAGCAGGGGCCTCCTGGATCGCTCCCGCTTCCCGGTGGATCCTGAACCCAGTTCAGGATGACGGCTTTTGGTAAAGCGTTTTGGGGCAAGAGCCGCCTGGTCCGGTTGCGGCCCTGCCCAATGCCGCCTAAGCGGCAGCCATGCGTGTCGACCTCTTCGATTTCGAGCTTCCGCCTGAGAATATTGCGCTGCGCCCGGCCAGTCCGCGCGACAGCGCGCGCATGTTGCTGGTCGAGGGCGAGGGGGACTTCGCCGACCATGTCGTCACCGACCTGCCGAAGCTGTTGCGCGCGGGCGACTGCCTGGTCTTCAACGATACCCGGGTGATCCCGGCCCAACTCGAAGGCGTGCGCGGCGAGGCGCGGATCGGGGCGACGCTCCACAAGCGTGAAGGGCTGCGGCAATGGCGCGCCTTCGTCCGCAATGCCAAGCGGGTGCGGACCGGCGACCGGATCGATTTCGGCGCGGGCGTGTCGGCGATCGCCGCCGATCGCGGCGAGGATGGTTCGATCCTGCTCGATTTCGAAGGCGACGAGCCGGTCGAACTGCTGCTGGAGCGGGCAGGGCGGATGCCGCTGCCGCCCTATATCGCGGGCAAGCGCCCGACGGACGAGCGCGACCTGGAAGACTATCAGACGATGTTCGCGCGCGAGAAAGGCGCGGTCGCCGCCCCCACCGCCGCGCTGCACTTCACGCCGGGGCTGATGGCGGCGCTGGCCGAGGCGGGGATCGGCAGCGAGACGCTGACCCTCCATGTCGGCGCGGGCACCTTCCTGCCGGTCAAGGCCGACGACACCGACGACCACAGGATGCACGCCGAATGGGGCCGCATCGACGCTGCCACCGCCGATCGGCTCAACGCGGTGCGCAGCGGCGGCGGGCGGGTGATCGCGGTCGGCACGACCAGCCTGCGGCTGATCGAGAGCGCAGCGGGGGAGGACGGCGTGATCCGTCCGTTCGACGGCGACACCGCGATCTTCATTACCCCCGGCTATCGCTTTCGCGGCATCGACGGGCTGATGACCAATTTTCACCTGCCCAAGTCGACCCTGTTCATGCTGGTCTCGGCGCTGATGGGTCGGGAACGGATGCAATCGGCCTATGCCCATGCGATCGCGACTGGCTATCGCTTCTACAGCTACGGGGATTCGTCGCTGCTGCTTCCGACATAGCTTAGCCGTAGCGCGGCGCGACGTCGCAATAGAGCTGGCGGATGAAGCCGTTGTTGATGAGGAACTGAAAGAAGGAGAGCGCGGCGGACCGGTTGGCGATCGGACCGGTGAAGTGCGCGTCGGGCTGGGCGGGCTGGGCGGCCAGCCAGCGGCGCACGGGGGCGGGCATCGCGGTGAGGATGCGGCCGCGGCGCTCGCTGGCCATCGACACGATCCCCACCACCTGGCCGCGATCGTCGAGCACCGGGCCGCCGCTAAGGCCATCGAGCTCGGTTATGCCGTTCTTGGCGCTGCCGTCCTCCACCCAGGCGAGGACGGCGTCGGTCTGTCCGCCATGGCGCACCGCCGAAGTCCGCCCCAGCAGCCGCGATCCTATCAGCCCGGGCGTCCCCATCGGGAAGCCCATATGATAGCCGACGGCGCCGGCCCGCGGGGCGTCCCCGCTGAGCGACAGCGCCATCGGCGAACGGATGCCGCCGGTGATCAGCGAGATATCCTGGCCGAGCGGAACGGCAGGCGTAGCGACCGGCGGGGTCGTGCGCTGATCGACCAGGAAGCGGATCGTCCCGCATCGGTCGGTAACGTGCGCGGCCGTGGCCCAGACACCCTGCGGCGCGATCACGAAGCCCGTACCCTGGCGCGACAGATCGAGTTCCGCCGGCCGTTCATAATAGACGGGAAGTGCGCTTGCCGGCGGCGGGCGGCGGGGCGAGCCCACGCTGGCGACGATCCGGCCGGTCTCATGAAACCCGTCCGCCCCCGGGGCGGGGGCGGGCCGCGATGCGAACATTACGGCCATGCCGATCGATGCAGCCAGCAGGCAAACAGGGGCGGCGAGCCCCGGCATCAGGCGGCGATCGCCGCGGCGTTGATGCAGCCGAAGCCGATCCGGAACAGGAGCAAGAAGATCGCCGCCGCCAGATCGCCTGCATCGAGCCGCTTGCTGAGATCCGGTATCAGCAGCTGTGTCAGCCAGAAGGCGGAGAGCTGGATCAGCATCACCGGGATAGCCCATATGACGATGTCCCAGCCGTTCACCGCGCCCGCCAGGCAGAAGGCGAGCGGGATCGCGGCGCCGAGCGCGGCGCCGCCCGCACTTATGGCGACCGAGACATTCCCCGCGCGGATTTCGCGAAGCTCATGATAGGGCGTAATCCAGAAGCTGATCAGCAGCGTGACGAGCCAGATGGTGATCGTCAGCAGCAGCTGGCCAAGAAGGACCGGAAGACCCATCTCCAGACTCGCAAGGATAGCGGTAAGATTTCCCAAGATTTGTTCCCCTGCCCGGATCTTCTCAATGATCGGACAGGCAGGACCCGGCAGGAATACAGCATTATTACGGAATTGTTTTTTTCCGGATGTATTGGTTCAACATCAAACATGGGAAACTGGGTAAAAAGCGCCGAACGTCTCTTGGAGATATTGGACGATAGTCTAACAGGATTCGATCATGTTGCGGAAAATTCGCACCGTTTTGACTTCTATTCCTATTGTGAGCATTACGCGATAGAACGTCGGGAGCTTACCCGTGACTTGCGCCACGGCATGAAGGAACTTGGTCACGGTGCCCCGGCGCACGGCACCATTCTCGGCTCCGCCCACCGGCTTTATCTCGACCTGCGCGTGGCGTTCGACTCGGGAATCGTCACCGCGCTGGAAGAACTCATCAGGGGCGAGACCTATCTCGCCGCGCGGGCCGACGCCGTGCTCGAGCATGACGGGTTGCCGCCCCCCATCTATGAGACCGTCCGCCTGATCCGTGCCAATATCAGCCGGTCCTTGCTCGACCTGACCGGCATGCATCAGCATGCCGGTACAGGCTTCGCGGCGGGCTCGTTCCGACTTTATAAATAGGGCCGGCGGCCCTATTTCCGCTGGCTTGCGGTCTCGTCGCGCTTCGCCTTGAACTCGGAATCGGCGCTCCATTCGGGCCAGCTACGGCTGTCGGCCAGCGCGCGGCCGGTGTTATAGAGCAGGGTGAGATCGGGCCCGAGCGCCGACAGGTCCCAGTCCGCGCTCCATTCGTCGGCGGGCTGGTGATAGCGGTCCCTGGTGTAGGCGTCGGCAAGCGCCGCGCCGCGTTCGACGCCGCCATTGGCGAGATCGCGGCCCGGCTTGAAAGAGATCGCCGGCACGCCCTGCTTGGCGAGGGTGAAATGGTCCGAGCGATAGAAGCCGCCGGTCTCGGTGCGCGGGTCGGGCGTGTAGCTGCGGCCGAGCTTGGTTCCCTCGGCGATCAGCAAGTCGAGCAGCCCGAGCTTGGCGACGCCCGAAATCGTGTAGTCCTTCGCCGCGCCTTCGCCGAAGATGCTGTCCATGTTGATCACGCCTGCGGTGGTCGCCAGCGGATAGACCGGGTTGGCGGCATAATATTCCGAGCCGAGCAGGCCCTTTTCCTCGGCGGTGACGGCCAGGAAGACGATCGAGCGGTCGGTGCGCGGCGCCTTCGCGAAGGCGCGGCCGAGTTCGAGCAATGCGGCGACGCCCGAGGCATTGTCCTTCGCGCCGTTATAGATGCGGTCACCCTTCGCATCGGGCAGGCCGACGCCGAGATGGTCCCAATGCGCCGAATAGACCACGGTCTCGTTCGGGTGTTTTTTGCCGGGCAGGCGGCCGAGGACGTTCTTCGACACGATCGTTTCCGCCTTCACCGCGTAAGACGCGTCGAGCGTGGCGTTGAGCGGGACCGGCTTGAAGTCCTTCTTGCGCGCCGCTGCTTTCATCGCGTCGAAATCGAGCCCGGCGGCCTTGAACAGGACGGCGGCGAGATCGCGTTGGATCCAGCCTTCGACCGGCACATGCTCGGCCTTGGGATCGGCGCGGACGATGTCGAACATGGTGTTGGTGTTCGAGTTCTTGACCGTCGCCCAGCCATAGGAGGCGGGCGCATATTCGTGGATGACGAGGACGCCCGCCGCGCCCTGCCGTGCGCCTTCCTCATATTTGTAGGTCCAGCGGCCATAATAGGTCATCGTCTTGCCGCCGAAATCGCCTTCTCCGCCTTCGAAATCGGGATCATTGACGAGGACGACCAGGACCTTGCCCTTGAGGTCGGTGCCCTTGAAATCGTCCCAGCCGCGCTCGGGCGCTTTGACCCCATAGCCGGCGAAGACCAATTGCGCCCCCTTCAGGTCGACCCGGTCCTGCCCGGTCAGCGCGGCGCGGACGGCGATCTCATCGCCCTGTGACAGTGTGCGGGGGGCCCCGCCGATCGTCATCGACAGGGCGGGCGCGCCGACGATGTCGGATTTGAGCAACGGAACATCCTGCGTCCATGTGCCGCCGGGGCCGCCAGGCTGCAGCCCGGCCGCCTTCATCTGGCGGCTGATGAAGTCGACCGTCTTCGCCTCGGCGGGGGTGGCGGGGGCGCGGCCCTCGAAGGCATCGCTCGACAGGGTCTTCACGTCCTGGCTCACACGCGCGGTGTCGAATTTCGGCGGCGCGGCGGGCGACAGGGCGGGGGTGAACAGGGCGGTTGCGGCGAGGAGAATGGAAAGGTGGCGCATATGATTCATCCGATAGGTGCGGGCCCGCGACGGGCCGTCATGCTATCGGGGATAACCACTTTGCGAGCGATCGCAAGACCGTGAACTCCCTGGAGGAATTCGTTGGAAAGTACCGGAATCGCAACGTTTTTTGCGATGAGTTGATCGCCGGAAATGGAACCGCGATCGGATTGAATTGTTAACCTTTTGATTTGGGAGCGTCGTTCCTTGGCGCGGCTCGCCTAGCAGCGGCGGATAATATGACTGACAACAGGGGTTGCATGTTTGCAGCGACGGATCGTCGCGCATTTCTGTCAAAGGGAATAGCTGTGCCGCCGGCGATGGTGATGCTGCTCTCCACCAGCCTCGCGTCACCCGCCATCGCGGCGTCGGGCGGCACCGTGACGCAGCCCGTGGGTGGTGGCGGCGGTCCGACCGATAGCTATCCGGGACCCGGTGGCGGCGGCGGTGGAATCGGCGGCGGCGGCGGCCCATCGTCGCCCGACATCAACTACCCCTATTTCAACACGCCGGTCGCTAGCGCAGGTCCGCCGTCGAGCATTGCCCCGGTCGGCGGCGGTGGGGTTCCCACGGCCACCGCCGCGCCCGCATTGGGCGGGGGCGGAGCATCGTCACGCGATATCGCGGCACCCAAGACGCGGGCGCGTCGCATCGCCATAGCCGGCGAGCGCGGCTGACCTCATGAATGTCGCGACGGTGTCGAATCCGTCGATAGCGTTTGCGCGCCGTCGATCGCCGCGCGCGCGCGCGCGCGTTGGGCTGGTCGCCTTCGCCGTGGCTGCGCTGGCGCTGTTCGCGATGTGGCTCGTGCGGCCCGATTGGCAGAGCCTGCCGCTGCGGTCCGCGCTGGCCGAGGCCGCGCGGGACGTGCCTGCGCCCGTCGAGGATTTCTACCGGCGACGGGGTTACGAGCCACTCTGGTCCGAGCCTTCGGGCTTCTGGCCGTTCCGGCGAGCGCGGCTGATACCCGAGGCCGAACTGCTCGCTACGCGCATCACCGAGGCGATGCCAAAGCGACGTGACGTCTCCGCCGCGGTCCGGGCTGCGCGCGGTGGCGATGTCGAACATGTCGCGCAAGCCGAACTGGTCCTGTCGCGCGCGTTCGGCGATTACCGCCGCAGCCTCCACGACAGCGTCGCGCCGGCGCGATTGGCCTGGCTCGACCCCGCGCTGGCTCCGCCGCGGGATACCGCCGGAGTGCTTGAGGAGGTCGCGCGCGCGCCGTCGCGCCGCCGCTATCTCGACCTGATCGAGCGGGTGAACCCGATGTACGATGCGCTTCGCCGCGGGCTCGCGGAGTATCGGGCGGACTGGTCGCGTCTGCCGCAAAATCCGGTCGCGGATGGGCCGGCGCTGGCGGCCGGGGCGACCGGCCCGCGGGTGAAGGCGTTGCGGCACCGGCTGGGCCTGGCCGACGCGGGCGAGGCGCCGTTCGACGCGCCGCTCGCATCGGCGGTGCGACGCTTCCAAAACGTCCATGGGCTGCCCGCCACCGGGCACGCCGACCGGGCGACGATCGCCGCGCTGAACCGGGGTGCGGCCTCTTATGAGCGGCTCATCCGCGCCAATCTCGATCGGGCGCAGGCTTTCCCGACCTCGTTCGATGGCCGCTTGCTGTTCGTCAACGTTGCCGCAGCGCAACTGTCGCTGATCGAACAGGGCGAGGTCCGTGAAACGATGCGGGTCGTCGCCGGAAGCCCGGCGATGCCGACCCCGGCGATGGCGGGCGAGATACGCTATGCGGTATTCGATCCCTATTGGAATGTGCCCGTCGATCTGGTGCGCGACCGGCTCGCGCCGCAGGTGCTGCGCCAAGGGCCGTCCTATTTCGAGCAAAGAGGGTTCGAAGCGCTTTCGGACTGGGTCGATGGCGCGCACCGCCTCGATCCGCGTGCGATCGATTGGCGCGCCGTCGCTCAAGGCCGCATCGATCTACGGGTTCGCCAGCGACCGGGCGGCGGCAACGAGATGGGCCGGGTCAAGTTCATGCTGCCCAACGAGCTCGGCATCTATCTGCACGACAGCCCCCACCGGGCGCTGTTCGGCCAAGCGCGACGCTGGGTGAGCGCGGGCTGCGTGCGGCTCCAGGATGCGGATAAAGTGGCGTCGTGGCTGCTGGGGCATGGCATCGGCGCGGCCAATCGCGCTGCGCCCGATCGCCATGTCGATCTTCCGCACCCGACGCCGGTGTACATCGCCTATCTGACCGCCGCGCCGACCGGCGATGGCATCGTCTTCTATCCCGACGTCTATGGGCGCGATCCGGCCTTGCTGGCGGCGATGGGCGCGACATGATCGCAGCGGCCTATATACCGGCCCCCGATTACCTCCCTGGCGGATGGCAGCAGCAGCGGATGGCGCCGGCAGCCGACGTGCGCTGCTTTTCGATCGCCGGCCGGTCGGTGCTGTTCAGCGAGCGGCTGCAACAACTGTTCGAGCTCAACGACAGCGCGGCGGCTATCTGGGACGCGCTGGCGGCTGGCGACACGGTCGAAGCGGTGGAGGCGAGTCTCGTCCGCGGCGGCATCGCCCATGCCGATGCCGCCAACTATGTGCGCGACGCGACCGGCGGATGGATCGCCGCCGGCCTGCTGATCCCGGACGGGTTGATCGCGGCGTCGCGCGCCACCCCCGACGCGAGCGTGTCGCTGCGCATCGGCAGCTTCGAATGCCGAGTCGATATTCACACCGGTCCATCGGACCCGCTGATCGCACTGATCCGGCCGATCCTCGCACAGTTCCTGGTCGGCCAGACGGTGCGCGCACCGGTGATCGCGGTAATGGCCGGGGGTGGCGGCTACTTTCTGCTGTTCGAAGATGAGGTGATCGGCCTGTTCCCCCGCGATCACATCGTCGCCGAGGTCAAGGCGCTGCTGACCGACCGGCTGGCTAAGGCGACCGATGGCGGCAGTTTCCTGATCCATGCCGCGCTGCTGGCGCGTGACGGGCAGGGAATGCTGCTGTCCGGACAGCCGGGAGCGGGCAAGACGACGCTGTCGGTCGCGCTCGCTGCCGAGGGATGGGACTATGGTGCGGACGATATCGTCCGGGTGTCGCCCCGGCGCGGTTTCGAGGGGATCGGGTTCAGCCCGGCGTCGAAATCGGGCGCATGGAAGCTGTTGCACCCTTATGTGCCGCAACTGCCCCAGCTGCCGGTCCACATCCGGCGGGATGGTCAACGGGTCCGTTACCTGCCGGTCGAAGGCTGGGCGCGGGCGAAGGTCGAGCGGATGGCGTGGGGGCTCCTGCTGGCGCGGCGCGAGGGGGCCGACGCGATGCTCGAACCCGTTGAGCCGCTGGCTTTTCTGAGCGAATTGCTGCGCAGCGCCTTTTCCGCCCGGCATCATCTTAAGGCCGACGCGCTGCGCGCGCTGGTCGAGCGCCTGTCGGAGACGCATTGCCAGCGGCTGATCTATTCGGACCTCGGGGCCGCGCTGGAGCTGCTGCGGGAAAAGGTTGCATGGATAGGCTGACGGCGCTGGACGACCTGATGTGTGCGCTGCGCGGAACACCGCTATCGGATTGCGACTGGGACGCGATGCTGGCGCTGGCCAATCAGAGCCTGGTGACACCACAGCTCGCGGCGAACCTCGATGGGCATGGCAAGACGCTGCCCGACCGCGTAGCCGCGTTTCTCGATGATGTCCGCGCCCGCAATGCCGAACGCAACCGGCGGCTCTGGCGGCTGCTCCACGATGCGGTTGCGGCGCTGTCGAAGGCCGGGATCGTGCCTGTGCTTCTTAAAGGCGCTGCGCTCCGCGCCAGTCTTGCTGCCGATGCGCCGTTCGACCGGCTGCTCAGTGATATCGATCTGCTGGTCGCACCGGGCGAGGTGGAGGCGGCGCTGGCGGCTTTGACCGCGGCGGGCTTCGGCATCGCCGCGCGCTATCCGGGAGCGGCAGTCCACGTCGTCGCCGAACTTGGGCGGCCGCAGGATCCGGGCTTCATCGACCTGCACCAGCGCGCGCCGGGGCCGCCGGGGTTGAGCGATGGCGCTGGATTCGCGCCCCGCCGTCGGACGATCGTGCTCGACGGACATGCTGCCGCAGTGCCCGATGCAGCCAGCCAGATCCTGTACCTGTTGCTCCACGACCAGTTTCACGACGGCGGCTATTGGCGGGGTGGCTTCGACCTCCGCCACCTGATCGATGTCGCCGCGCTGGCGCCGGGCTTGTCCGTAGCGGACTGGGCGTGGCTTTACCACGCGTGCGGCACGGCACTGGTGCGGTCAGCGCTCGATGCGATACTGCTGTCGGTCGAGCGGTTGCTGGGCGATCGCGTGTCGCCATGGCGGGCAGGCCGGCATGCGCGGTGGCTCTATCGCCGCTGGATGCTGCAATACCGCTTCCCTAGCCTGCGCTTGCCGTTGGCGGCGCTGGCCGTCGTCGCGGATGCGCGTAGGCTGAGGACGCATCGCCATGCCGATCAGGCGGCGCGAGCGCAATTCATCGAGGGTAAGATGACATGGGGCGAGCGGCTGGGCCGCGCCCGGCGGATATTGCGCGTGGCATCCGGCAAAATCTGAGCGCGGCGTTCCGATCAGGCGTCGGGCAACGGCGTCGATTGCATCCGCTCGATGACGAGGTTCAACCCCTGCTCATCCCGCGCAGCCAGATCGATCGGCCGGATATCACCGTTAAGCGCGCAGGGCTGATTGAGGAAGCGCATTGCGCGGTCGCGGCACCGAAACCGATCGAGCGCCGCGCGCACCACCACGCTACGCCGCGCCATTTCCCCATCCTGGGGATCGCGGGCGGCAATTCGTCGCGCGAACCAATCGTTCATAGGTAACCCTGCAATGCAACACGATAAGCAAGGACCCATCGACCTGGGGGGCATTTGGCCGATGGGTCCCCTGTTACAAGGCCGATGACGGGGGAGACATCGACCGCAATATAAAACCATCCATCCTTGTAATGGTTCCGTACACCGCTGCGGAAACGATATGGTTTATTGGTAATTTTAACTAATATGGGTTTATTTTGCGGAGGAAATGAACCACATGTTAATAACAACCGGCCAAATGATCATGCAACGATGATTTGATACTGTTTATCGCATCGCATGCGTTACGACAGGCTATAAATTAAAGATTAGTTGCTTAACTTGCAATCGCCGCGTCGTCGTTTGCAACTCGTGCGATGCTTCTTTTCACCCGGTTAAGTGTTTCCGGGCCGTCTATCCATGTTGCATTTGCTTAGTCGAAGGGGTTCCTCCTGCGGGAAGCGGCGTCACCGGGCCGACGGTTTCGCGACCTTGGAACAGCGCGTCGAGCCGGCGGCGGATCGATCGTTCATACTCATCACGTTCGAGCGCTGCGGGCTTCGAGAGCATGATGTCTCCGCAAATCGCATCCTTGATACGGCCAAGCGCCGCATCGTCGAGCACGCCGGCGCTCTTGAGTTCTATCGCGAGCTGAACGAAGCCGACGGCGGTCACTTGGGCGCGCAGACCCAGCAGGTCGACCGATTCACGAAGTTTGCGGTTTTCGGTGGCGTCCATGGCGCATTCCTCTCCAAACTGGAGCGATCATCCGCCAGACCGACGAGTGGCGCAATAGTCCAATCGGGTGAGCTGGTTTGGACCTAGTCGTTGCCGCCTATGAGATCGCCAAGACCGCCGAGTACCGAGCCTTCGCCACGGTTCTGGCCGCCGCGGCTGCCCGCCGCGGCGAGCATCCGGCCAGCGAGACGCGAGAAGGGGAGCGACTGGATCCAGACCTTTCCGGGGCCGGTGAGCCGCGCGAAGAACAGGCCTTCGCCGCCGAAGAAAACGCTCTTCACCCCGCCCGCGGTGACGAGATCGAAATCGACGCTGGGCGTGTAGGCGGCGAGACAGCCGGTATCGACATGAAGCTCCTCGCCCGCCGCCAGTTCGCGCTCGACCACGGTGCCGCCCATCTGCACGAACACCCAGCCGTCGCCGTCGAGCCGCTGCATGATGAAGCCTTCGCCGCCGAACAGCCCGGTCATGATGCGGCGCTGGAAATGGACGCCGATCGACACGCCCTTGGCGGCGGCGAGGAAGCTGTCCTTCTGGCAGATGATCGTGCCGCCATAATCGGCCAGCCGCAGCGGCAGGATCGCGCCCGGCGTTGGGGAGGCGAAGGCGACCCGCGCCTTGCCCTGGCCATGATGGGTGAAAACCGTGGTGAACAGGCTTTCACCGGTGATCAGCCGCTTGCCCGCGCCGAGCAGCTTGCCCATGAAACCGCCATCGCTGCCGCCGCTGCCGTCGCCGAAAACGGTGGTCATGCCGACCGCGCCGTCCTTCCACACCAGAGCACCCGCCTCGGCGACCGCGCTTTCACCGGGGTCGAGTTCTATTTCGACGAACTGAAGCTCCTGGCCCTTGATCTCGAAGTCGATGTCGTCGGCGACGCCTGCCTTGCGGTGATGCTGCCACGGGCTGGGAGAAGTCATGGAATAAGCCTCTGAAAAAGAAGACGTCAGGCCGAACTGGTCAGCATTACGGTATAGAGGTGGTATGTTTCAGCTCAAGACGGCGAGCAAGTCCTTCGTGCCGCCGACATGCCCGTCATCGGTCAGGGCGGGCGACGCCGCGCTGCGGAAGGGTGGCGCTCTCTCGAAGAGCATCGAAAAGCAGAAAGTCGATATAGTTGCCGGCGATGCCATGGCGCAGGCCAAGGCTGGATGCATCGCCGGTCTTTCGTCGTCAGTAGTCGTTGCCCGATGCTATTGCCGCGCCGATGGCGAGGCCAGCGATACCGGCAATCAGCGCGTCGTCATTATGATAATGACGATAGCGGTAACGTGGATAGTCATAGCCGTAGCCATAGTAGCGCGGCGCATAATAGCCGCGCGGGCCGTAATAGCCGCGTGACCCGTAATAGCCGCCATATCCACGATAGCCGCGGTCATAGCGATTGTAGCGATCGCCGCGCCAGCCACGATCGCCGCTCCAGCCGTGACGGTCGCCGCGCCAGCCATGGCGGCCGTCACGCGCTTCGGCGGGAACCGCCGCCGCCATCATGCTGGTGGCGACCAGCGTGGCCGCCAGTCCCTTGAAGATGTTACGCATGTCAGACTCCTTACCCGGCCGGCCCGGACATGGCGCGACCAGACTATAGAATGAGCCCATGCAGCTGAACCGCAGCATAACGGCACCTGGAAGGGGGCGCCGCGCCTTGCCTTATTGCGGCGCACCCTCTAAAGGCGCGCCCATCTTCCAACGACCCTCAAAAAATGGAGCCGCTCGGCCATGGCGACCGAACGTACTTTCTCGATCATCAAGCCCGACGCCACGCGTCGCAACCTGACCGGTGCAGTCACCGCGAAGCTCGAGGAGGCCGGCCTGCGCGTCGTCGCTTCCAAGCGCATTCACATGACCAAGGAGCAGGCCGAGGGCTTCTATGCCGTCCACAAGGAGCGCCCCTTCTTCGGGGAGCTGGTCAGCTTCATGATCTCGGGCCCGGTCGTGGTCCAGGTCCTCGAAGGCGAGAACGCCGTTGCCAAGAACCGCGAAGTGATGGGCGCGACCAACCCGGCCAACGCCGACGAGGGCACGATCCGCAAGACCTTCGCCGAATCGATCGAGGCGAACTCGGTCCATGGCTCGGACAGCCTGGAAAATGCCAAGATCGAGATCGACTTCTTCTTCAAGCCCGAAGAAATCGTTGGCTGATAATGAGCGGTCCCGTCATTAGACGGGCGGGGCCGGATGACGCCGCCGCGCTGAGCATGATCGGCGCGGCGACCTTCCTCGAATCCTTTGCGCATATGATCGGCGTGGCCGACATCGTGGCGCATGTCGGCGCCAAGAATAGCGTCGATGCCTGGCGCGGTTTCGCGCAGGACCCCGACAATGCGATCTGGATCGCCGCGCTGCCCGCAACGGCGGTGCCGGTCGGCTATGCGCTGCTCACCGAGCCGGATCTGCCGATCGAGACGCGGGACGGCGATATCGAGCTGCGGCGTATCTATATCCTGTCGAAGTGGCAGGGCGGCGGCCTTGGCCGACGGCTGATCGAGACGGCGATCGGGCATGCCCGCGCGGCGGGCAAGCGCCGGTTCCTGATCGGCGTCGCCGGCGACAATGATAGCGCGATCGGCTTTTACCGGCGGATGGGCTGTGAACAGATCGGCACGCGGCAGTTCCAGGTCGGCGAGACACTGTTCGACGACCTGATCGTCGGGATGGATTTGTAGGGGCTGCTCCTACTTGTCATCCCGGACTTGATCCGGGATCCCGCTTTTTCTTAATCGCTGGAGAAGATTAGCTGGATCCCGGATCAAGTCCGGGATGACGGAGAGAGATAGGAGTCAAAACTCCAGCATCGCCGCCAGTTTCGGCGGTGCGTTCAACCGCCAGCTTTTGCGCAGGCGGTGCTCGACGAGGTCCCAGTCGCTGTCCGGCTGGTCCAGCCTGATGCCGACCCAGCCCGAGGGGCCGAGATAGGGCGGCTTGAAATAGACATCCGGGTCCAGATCGATGAGCATCTCCTGCTCCTCGATCCCGGTCGTCTTGACGAGCACCGCGGTGCGGTCGTCACCATGATGATTGTGCCAGAAATAGGCGAACATACGCTTGTCGGCGACGCGCCAGCAGGGCGATCCGTGCGACACCTTTTCCTCGACCTGCGGCAATGCCATCGCCAGCGTGGCCACCCGGGTGTGGACCGCCTTCGGATCGGCCGAGGCCATCAGGCCTTGCCCTTGTGGCGGGCCTTCCACAGCGCGTCGATCCTTGCCGGCGCGGCCTTGGCGGTGCTGCGCCCGATCAGTGACAGGCCACGCAGCTTGATATCGACCCCGCCGAGCAGGCCGCCGCTCTGGGTTGTGTAGCCGATGTCGTACAGGGTGACGTCCTCGGCCAGTTCGCCGTTGACGGTGAAGCGGGTGGTGATCGCCACCGGCAGGCGCGCGTCACCGCGCACGCGTTCGTTCTCGCCCGCGTCGTGGCGGGCCTGTTTGAGCCCGTCGGCGAACCAGCGCGCCTCAATGCGCGGATCGGTACTGTCGACCGGATCGACGCCGAGCGCCTTTGGGAAAGCGATGGTCTGGCCCTGGATGATCTGGTCGGCCGCGGCGGCGCTGAGAGTCAGCCGGTCGCCATCCTTTTCGCGCACCGCCTTCAGAACCAGCGTGCGGGCACGACTATCGGCCTTGCGGTCCTCCGCGCTGCGGCTCGCCTCGATGGCGCGGCGCTCGCTATAGTTGTTCCAAAGAGTGAGCGCGGAGATGAGCAGTGCGGCGACGCCCAATATCTCCGCCAGGGTCAGCCATCGTATCCAGCGCCGGCGCATCGCGCCTTCGGATGTGTCTTCAGCCATGCGCCCGGATATAGGCGGCCAGCGCCGCAGGATAAAGCCGGTGTTCTTCGATCAGCACGCGAGCGGCGAGGCTGTCCGGCGTGTCGCCGGGGAGGATCGGTACTCGCGCCCGGGCGATGACCTCGCCATCGTCGAGTTCGGGGGTGACGAGGTGGACCGAGCAGCCGCCCTCCGCATCGCCTGCCGCGATCGCGCGGCCATGGGTGTCGAGCCCCTTGTAGAGCGGCAGCAGCGAGGGGTGGATGTTGAGCATATGACCCGCCCAGCCCTGGACGAAGGCGTCGCTCAAAATCCGCATATAGCCCGCCAGCGCGATGTAGCGGACGCCGGCGTCGCGCAGCGCCTTGTCGATGATCGCGTCGAACGCGGCGCGCGGCAGACCCTTGTGGCTGTGCGCGAAAGTGGCGATTCCGGCGTCGCGGGCGATAGCGAGGCCGCCGGCTTGCGGGTCGTTCGAGGCGACGAGGACGACCTCATAGGGGCAGTCTTCGGCGCGAGATGCTTCGATCAGCGCGGCCATGTTGCTGCCGCGTCCGGAGATCAGGATGCCGAGGGGGGCTTTCATGGGTCTACCCCAGATGGGTCGCCGACCAGTCCGCCCGCGCGCTCCACGTCTCGGCCGATCCCGTGACCGTGCAGCCCTTTTCGCCCGCCGCGATATGGCCGACGCGCAGCACGGTTTCACCCGCCGCCTCGAGCGCGCTGGTGACCGCCGCGACATCGCCCTCGGCGACGATCAGCGCCATGCCGATGCCGCAGTTGAAGGTGCGCGCCATCTCCTCGGGCTCGATATTCCCCTGCGCCTGGAGGAAGGCCATCAGCCGCGGCTGGGCCCAGCCATCGGCGTCGACATAAGCATGGAGGCCTTCGGGAAGGACGCGCGGGATATTTTCGAGCAGGCCGCCGCCGGTGATGTGCGCCATCGCGCGCACCTTGCCCGAGCGGACCTGCGGCAGCAGCGACTTCACATAGATCCGGGTCGGGGCCATCAACGCCTCGATCAGTAGTACGTCCTGATCGAACAGGGCAGGGCGATCGAGCTTCCAGCCCTTGTCGGCAGCGAGGCGGCGGACCAGCGAGAAGCCGTTCGAGTGGACCCCCGACGAGGCGAGGCCGAGGATGACGTCGCCCGCCGATACGCGGTTGCCGGTCAGCGCTTCCTCGCGCTCGACCGCGCCGACGCAGAAACCGGCGAGGTCATAGTCGCCATCGGCATACATGCCGGGCATTTCGGCGGTCTCGCCGCCGATCAGTGCGCAGCCCGCGAGCTTGCAGCCCTCGGCGATGCCCGCGATCACCCGCTCGGCGACGCCGTTGTCGAGCTTGCCGGTGGCGAAATAGTCGAGGAAGAACAGCGGTTCGGCGCCCTGGACGATCAGGTCGTTGGCGCACATCGCGACGAGATCGATGCCGACGCCGTCATGCCGCCCGCTGTCGATCGCCAGCTTCAGCTTGGTGCCGACGCCGTCATTGGCGGCGACGAGCAGCGGATCCTTATAGCCCGCCGCCTTCAGATCGAAGAAGCCGCCGAAGCCGCCGAGATCGGCGTCCGCGCCCGGGCGGCGGGTCGACTTGGCGAGCGGACCGATCGCCTTGACGAGGGCATTGCCCGCGGCGATGGAGACGCCGGCCTTGGCGTAGGTGTAGGATTCGGGTTTGTCGGTGCTGTCGCTCATTCGGAAGCGCCTAACCATATCCTACTTGGATTTCCACGGCCAAGTCGCCAAAAGGCACATCGTGACCTTCGCAGACCGTCTTTTCCGTCCCGTACCGTTGTCGATCTTCTGCGCGACGCTGTTCGCGGGCGCACTGGCCTTCGCCCAGCTGGAGCGGGCCGACGAGCGCGGCGTGGCACCGATCGATGGGTCGGGCAGCTATGAGGTGTCGGGGGTAAAGGTCGATGTCGCGGCGCGCACCGCCGACCAGGCGCGCACCGGCGGCTGGCGCGAGGCGCAGCGCAAGGGCTGGAAGATGCTGTGGGCGCGGGTCAACGGCAAGCCGGTCGAGAATGCGCCCGGCCTGCCCGATTCGACGCTCGATTCGATCAGCGGCGGCATCGTCGTCGAACAGGAGCAGATCGGCCCCAATCGTTATATCGCCAGCCTGGGCGTGCTGTTCGACCGTGCCCGTGCGGGTGAGCTGCTGGGCGTGAAGGGGGCGATGCGCCGCTCCGCGCCGATGCTGGTGATCCCGGTCCAGTGGAGCGGCGGCACCCCGGTCAGCTTCGAATCGCGCAGCGAATGGCAGAAGGCCTGGGCGCGCTTCCGGTCGAACAACAGCGCGATAGATTATGTCCGCGTGTCGGGCACCGGCGCCGATCCGGTGCTGCTCAACGCCGCGCAGACACGGCGACCCGGGCGCGGCTGGTGGCGGATGCTGCTCGATCAATATGGCGCGGCGGATATCGTCGTGCCCGAAGTCGTGCTGTTCCGGCAATGGCCGGGCGGGCCGGTGATAGGGCGCTTCACCGCGCGCCACGGCCCCGACGCGGCGGTGATCGACCAATTCACCCTGAAAGCCGACAGCGGCGACGGCCTGCCCGCGATGCTCGACCGCGGCATCGAGCGGATCGACGCCGCCTATGTCCGTGCACTGCAGGAAGGCGCGTTCAAGGCCGATAAGTCGCTGGTGATCGAAACCCCGGTCGAGGAAGTGCCGATCGAGGATGTGCTCAACCAGCTGGCGGTGGCCGCGACCTCGACGATCATGGTTCAGGCGGACACCCCCGACGCGGTGGCGCTGCGTGCCAACGAGCTTGCGCTGCGCGGCATGACGGGGGTGACCGGCGTCCAGACGGGCAGCCTGGCGCTGGGCGGCACATCGATCTTCCGGGTCAGCTTTTCGGGCCCGCCGACCGCCTTCCGCGATGCGCTGGTCTCGCGCGGCTGGCAGGTCGACGATGTCGCGGGCGGCGTCCGCATCCGGCGCGGCAGTCAACCAGCGCGCCCATGACCGATCAGATCGCGCTGCCTTTCCAGTGGCCAGCCGAGGAAAGCGAGCGCGACTTCATTATCAGTGATGCCAACCGGCTCGCGGTGAAGCATCTCGAACATTGGTCGCTGTGGCCGGTGATGGCGACGGTGCTCACGGGCCCGCGCAAGTCGGGACGCAGCCTGCTCGGCCGCATCTTCGCGGCGAAAAGCGGCGGCCGCTTCGTCGACAATGCCGATGCCCAGGACGAAGAGAAGCTGTTCCATGCCTGGAACGCGGCGCAGGCCGACCGCAAGCCGCTGCTGATGGCGGCTGACCTGCCCCCCGCCAAATGGCGGATCAAGCTGCCTGACCTGAAATCGCGGCTGCTGGCGAGCCCGCATGTGGCGATCGAGCAGCCCGACATGCAGCTGATGGCGGGGCTGGTGGAGAAGCTACTGAACGCACGCGGGCTGGCCGCGCCGCCCGAGGTGATCCGCTATGTCGTGCCGCGTATCGAGCGCAGCTATATCGGAATCGGGCGCATCGTCGACGCTATGGACGAGGCGGCGCTGGCAAGGCGGCGGGCGATCGGCATGAAGGTCGCGCGCGAGGCCCTTGCGACAATGGGCGTCACGGACGATAACTATAAGCTGTTATAGCAGGCGGCTCATGGACTCGATCGAACAGACGGCGCGCGATGAAGAAATGGTTGGCGACGTCGGACCGCATGATCCGATCGGCCTGCGCGACCGCTATTTCAACCGGGAGCTGAGCTGGCTGGCCTTCAACCAGCGCGTGCTCGACGAGGCCTGCAACCAGGCGCATCCGCTGCTCGAACGCCTCCGCTTCCTGTCGATATCGGGCAATAATCTCGACGAATTTTTCATGGTCCGCCTTGCCGGCCTCAAGGGTCAGCTGCTCGAAGGGGTGGAGGCGCTGTCGTCCGATGGGCTGACGGTCGCACAACAAGTGGAGGGCGCGACCCGCCGCGCCGATCAGCTGATGGCCGACCAGCAACTGGTTTGGGACCGGCTGCACGACGAACTCGCCACCGCCGGGATCGTCGTGCTCGAAGAAGGCGAGATCGAGGGCAGCGACGCCGCGTGGCTCGAAACCTATTTCCGCGACCATATCTTCGCGGTTCTGACCCCACAGGCGCTCGATCCCGCGCATCCCTTTCCGTTCATCCCGAACAAGGGCTTCAGCCTGTTGTTCGATCTGACCCGCCAATCGGATGGCGAGCAGATATTCGAACTGCTGATGGTGCCGTCGACGCTGCCGCGCTTTGTGCGCCTGCCGGGCGACGGCGCGCGCTATGTCGCGATCGAGACGCTGGTGCGCCGCTTCACCAATCTTCTTTTTCCCGGCTATGTCGTGCGCGGGCAGGGCGCTCTGCGCATCATCCGCGACAGCGACATCGAGGTCGAGGAAGAGGCCGAGGATCTGGTCCTCTACTACCGTACCGCGATCAAGCGGCGGCGCCGCGGCCGGGTGATCCGGCTCGAACTGGAAGGCGGCATGTCCTCATCCTTCGAGCCGCTGTGGAAGGACAAGATCAGCGGGGCCGACGCGTTCATCACCGAATCGGGTAATTTCCTGGGCATCGCCGACCTCGAGCAACTCGTCGACGAGGATCGCCCCGACCTGAAATTCACCCCCTTCGCACCACGCTTTCCTGAGCGCATCCGCGAACATGGCGGCGATTGCTTCGCGGCGATCCGGTCGAAGGACATCATCGTCCATCATCCCTATGAGACCTTCGACGTCGTCCTCGCCTTCCTGCGCCAGGCCGCGCAGGACCCAGACGTCATCGCGATCAAGCAGACGCTCTATCGCGCCGGCAAGCAGTCGGCGGTGATCCGCGCGCTGGTCGACGCGGCCGAGGCGGGCAAGTCGGTGACCGCCGTGGTCGAGCTCAAGGCGCGCTTCGACGAAGAACAGAATCTGATGTGGGCCTCGCAGCTCGAGCGCGCCGGGGTTCAGGTGGTCTACGGATTCATCGACTGGAAGACCCACGCCAAGGTGTCGATGGTGGTGCGGCGCGAGGCCGAGGGACACCGCACCTATTGTCACTTCGGCACGGGCAATTATCACCCGATCACCGCGCGGATCTATACCGACCTGAGCTTCTTCACCGCCGATCCCCGGCTGGGGCGTGATGCGGCGCAGCTGTTCAACTATATCACCGGCTATGTCGAGCCGACCGACCTGCAGAAGCTCACCATCTCGCCGCATGGCATGCGCGAGGAGCTGAGCCGGCTGATCGACGCCGAGATCGACCATGCCCTCGCCGGGCGCGATGCCGCGATCTGGGCGAAGATGAACTCGCTGGTCGATCCGGCGATCATCGAGAAGCTCTACCGCGCGAGCGCGGCGGGGGTGGAGATCGACCTGATCATCCGTGGCATATGCTGCCTGCGGCCGGGCGTGCCGGGCCTGTCGGAGAATATCCGGGTGAAATCTGTCGTCGGGCGGTTCCTGGAGCATAGCCGGGTGATGTGCTTCGGCAACGGCGCGGACCTGCCGAACCGCAACGCCAAGGTGCTGATCAGCTCGGCCGACTGGATGCCGCGAAACTTCGACCGCCGCGTCGAATATCTGCTGCCGATCGAGAATCCGACGGTGCATGCCCAGATCCTCGATCAGGTGATGGTCGCCAATTTGATCGACGACGAGCAGAGCTGGCGGCTGCTGCCCAACGGCGAATATGAGCGGATCAAGCCCGGCAAGCGCCCGTTCAACCTCCACCGCTATTTCATGACCAATCCGTCATTGTCGGGACGCGGCGCCGCGTTGCGGAAGAGCGGGCAGGTGCCGAAACTGTCATTGCGCCGGGACAGTTAGAACGGGTTTCAAGGGCTGGAAGCGTGCTGCCGTTCCTCCGGCAGCCACTGAGCGGCTATGCCGATCCAGAGCATGCCGAAGCCGAGGCCCGCCATCACGTCGCCAGGCCAGTGGACGCCGAGAGCGATCCGTGACCATGCCATTGCGACGGCGATGAGGATGGCGAGGGGAAGGGCCAGCCGTCGCCGTGGGAGCAGAAGCGCGAGCGCCAGCAGGGTGAGCGTCGTGTTCGCCGCATGGGCGCTGGGAAAACTCCACGACGTCACCAGGTCGAGCTGGCCGCGCACCGGCGGACGATCGCGCAGGCAGAACAGCTTGATGATCTCGACCGCCAACCGGCCGGATGCGACTGTCGTGAAATACCATATCGCCGCCATCGCCCGCCCGCGGATAAGGAGCAGGCAGCTCATCGCCAGGCCGAACGGCGCCAATATCCAGAAGCCGCCGAGCCGGGTGAAGGCGATCACCCGCCCCCCGCTGGTCAGGCGCGCGGCATCGAGCAGCCGCAGATCGGCCTGGGGAAAGACGAGCCAAAGCGCCAGGCCGGTGGCGATCAGCAGCAGCCCGGCCAGGAACAGCGTCGTCGCCACGATGTCGCGTCGGGCCATGCCCCGACCTCGCACGAAGGCGTCCCGTGCGGCAAGAGGCCTGTTTCCATCGGACGAGGCGAAGCGCGGCGAGGCACCATTTGTCCGCCGCCACGTTTGATCCGGCACCGAAATCGGCTACAGCGGGAGCATCATGCCAGCGATCTCGATGTTCCGCCGCGCCAAGAGCCCGGCGCCCGGCCATACCCGCGTGGGAATAATCGATATCGGCTCCAATTCGATCCGTCTTGTCATCTATGACGGGCCCGCGCGCGTGCCTGCCGCGCTGTTCAACGAGAAGGTGATGGCGGGCCTCGGCAAGGGCGTGTCGCGCGACGGCGCGCTCGATCCCGAGGCGATGGACCGCGCGATCGCCACGCTCGCGCGTTTCCAGCGGCTATCCGAGCAGATGGGGGTGCCGCATCCGCGCACCGTCGCCACCGCCGCCGTCCGCGACGCCGCCAATGGCCGGCTGTTCATCGACCGGGTGCTTGAACTGGGCCTCGCGGTCGAGCTGCTGTCGGGCGATGACGAAGGACGGCTGGCGGGCCTTGGCGTCATCGCCTCGATCCCGCAGGCCAATGGCATCGTCGGCGACCTTGGCGGCGGCAGCCTCGAACTTGCCCGCGTCGTCGATGGCGAAGTGCGCGAGACCAGTTCCTTTCCGCTGGGCGTGCTGCGGATCGGTGCGGTCAAGGCCAAGGGGCCGCGCGCGCTGGGCGCACTCGTCGCCAAGACGATCGAGAAAAGCGGCTGGGCAGGGAAGGGCGCGGGTCTGCCCTTCTACATGGTCGGCGGATCGTGGCGCTCGCTGGCGCGGCTCGACATGCACCTGACCGGCTATCCGCTGCCGATCGTCCATCATTATTGGATGCCGCCCGAAAATGCGCAGCATCTGGTCCGCGTGCTCGCGCATCTCGATCGCAAGCGGCTGCGCGAAGTGGTCGGCCTGTCGGGATCGCGCATCCCGACGCTGGCCAGCGCCGCGTCGCTGCTCAGCCATGTCGTCCGCAACCTCGGGTCGAGCGAGCTGATCGTCTCGGCCTATGGGCTGCGCGAAGGGCTGCTCTATGACGAGCTGTCCGAATATCAGCGCGCGCAGGACCCGCTGATCGCCTCGACCCGCGAGGAAGGGGCGCGGCAAGGCCGCTTCCCCGAGCATGGCGACCTTCTAGAACGCTGGATCGCGCCGCTGTTCGCCAGCGAGAGCGCGACCGATGCCCGTATCCGCCACGCCACCTGCCTGCTCGCCGATGTCGGCTGGCGCGCCCATCCCGAATTCCGCGCTGAACGCGGCGTCGAGACGGCGCTCCACGGCAATTGGGTCGGCATCGATTCGCGCGGGCGCGGCATGATGGCGCATGCGCTGTGGACCAGCTTCGGCGGGCAGGGAATGGTGCCGGTGATCAGCAGCATCTGCTCGCCGCAGGAAATCGTGACCGCCGAACGCTGGGGCTACGCGCTGCGGCTCGGGCAGCGCTTCTCGGGCGGTGTCGCCGATGCGCTGGTCGGCAGCCGCCTGGCGCTCGGCAAGGACGCGCTGGAGCTGCATTGCGAGCCCGACAACGCCATCCTGTACGGAGAGTCGGTCGAGCGGCGGCACAAGACGCTGGCCTCGGCTTTTGGCATCGAGCCGCGGTTTACCGTCGGCTGATCCGTTTCCCGCGTTTTTCCGGCGGTCTGCCGACAGCGGCTTGAGCCGGGCCCGGCGCTGTGACCCTGTAACGACAAGGGGGCCCCGCTACCGGAGTAGCTATGGCCGACGCGCACCGTTTCCGGCGCGACATTCAGGGTTTGCGCGCGCTCGCCGTGCTCCCCGTCGTTCTCTTCCACGCCTTCCCTGAGTCGCTGCCCGGCGGTTTCGTCGGGGTCGACATCTTCTTCGTCATCTCGGGCTATCTGATCACCCGCATCCTCCATCAGGAATTGCAGGAGGGCCGGTTCAGCGTCGCCAGTTTTTATGTCCGCCGGATCAAGCGGCTGTTTCCCGCGCTCTATCTGATGCTCGCGGCGTCGATGCTGATCGGACTGATCATGCTGCCGCCCGCCGAACTGCGCGAGCTGGCGCGGACCTGTCTCGCCACGATCGGCTTCTTCGCCAATTTCCTCTTCTACAATCTGTCGGGCTATTTCGACGGGCAGTCCGAGCTCAAGCCGCTGCTCCACACCTGGTCGCTGGCGGTGGAGGAACAGTTCTATCTGGTCTTTCCGCTCGCGCTGCTGGCGATATGGCGCTGGCGGCCAGCCTGGTTGTCCGCGCTGCTGTGGATCGCGGCAGGCCTGTCGCTGGCATGGAGCGTCCGCGAACTGGGCGTCGATCCGTCGCGCGCCTTCTATTATCCCTGGCCGCGCGCCTTCGAGCTGCTGATCGGCGCGATCGTCGCGGTCGGGGCGCATCCGAAGATTGGCAGCGGTCAGGTCCGCGACGGGCTCTCGTTGCTAGGACTGGCGCTGATCGGCGCATCGCTGATGTTGCTGTCCGAAGACCGGCCCTTTCCGGGGCTGGCGGCGCTCGCGCCGTGCATCGGCGCGGCGCTGGTCATCGCAACAGGCGAGGAGGAGGAGGCATTGGCCGGGCGCATGCTGGGCTTCGCGCCGCTGGTGCTGATCGGGTCGCTCTCCTACTCGCTCTATCTGTGGCATTGGCCCGCGCTGGTGTTCGGGCGCTACATCGCACTTCGCCCGCTGACCGCGCCCGAGGCGACGGCGGCGGTGCTGGTCGCCTTCGCACTCGCCTGGGCGTCCTGGCGCTATGTCGAGCGGCCGGTGCTGCAATGGCGGCTGCCGCATCGCCCGGTGTTGATCGGCGGCGCGGCGACGATGGCCGTTTTCGCCGCCGCGGCCGCGATCGTAGTGCTGGGCAATGGCCTGCCGCAACGGCTCGATCCGCTCGGCCGGACGCTGGTGGCGGCGGCGCGCGACAATAGCGGCTATCGCGGTGCGTGCCATTCGGAAGAGCATGACGTCATCGCCTATGACCGGCTGTGCGCCTTTGGCGACCGGCGGGCGACCCCGAGCGTGGCGGTGTGGGGCGACAGCTTCGGTGCGGAGCTGGTCGTCGCGATGGGCGAGAAACTGGCGTCCGAGCGGCGATCGGTGCTTCAGATTACCGCGTCGGGCTGCCCGCCCTCGCTCGGCTATGCCGCGCCGCATCGCCCGGCCTGTTCGACCTATAATGACGAGCGGCTCCGCGAGCTGCGCGGCGATCCGCGCATTCGGGAGATCGTGCTGGTCGTCAATTATCTGGGCTTCATGAACGACTCGCCCGCGCGCCAGGCTGCGCTGCTCGACGGGGTAGAGCGGTCGGCGCTGGCGCTGCACGCGGCGGGGAAGGAGGTGACGCTGGTCTACACCATCCCGCGCATGCCTTTCGTCGCGCCAACCGCGCTGGCGATGGAGCGGCTGCGCGGCGGCGATCCTGCGGGATTCGGACAGTCGCGCGCCGACTTCGATCGCGGCGATGCGCTGGTGTCGGCGCGGCTCGACCGGATCGCGCAGGAAACCGGCGCGGCGCGGATCGTGCCCGCGCAGCGGCTATGCGGCGCGCGGCTGTGCCCGGCCTATCTGCCGGGAGCGGGAGTGCTCTATTTCGACCATGCCCATCTGAGCATTGCAGGTGCGCGCTATCTGCTGGCGGGCGCGAGGGTTTAAAAATCAATCATATAAGAGCCGTCATGCTGAACTTGTTTCAGCATCCACCACGAGGCCGGAGACGAACTGAGAGGTTGCACTGCCCGCCCGCCGCAAGGGCCTCTGAGTTCACGCCCGCGGAAGAGTGGATGCTGAAACAAGTTCAGCATGACGTTGAAATTAAGAGACATTACTCCCCGTCGAGGGCGGACATCACCATCTTGCCGTTGCGGACGCTGAAAGCGAGGCGGCCTTCGACGAGGGCAAGGGCGTCCTTGCCAAAGATGTCGTTCCGCCAGCCCTGAAGCAGCGGCAGGTCTCGCACCCCCGCGGCGAGCAGTTCGAGGTCGTCGGCGCGGGCGATCAGGCGCGGGGCGACGTCGGCGTCGCGCGAGCGGACCTTGAGCAGCAGCTTGAGCAGGTCGGCGATCAACGCGCCTTCCTTGCCCAAGCCAGGCTTGCGGTCCTCGCGCGGCGGCATTTCAGCCTCGCTGAGCGGCTGCGCGTCGGCGATGGCCGCCATCAGCCGCGCGCCGATGTCGTTCTGCGCCCAGCTGGGCGACAGGCCGCGCACGCGGGCGAGGTCGCTCTGCTCGCGTGGCGGGTGCGAGGCCATGTCGGCGATCGTCTCGTCCTTGGCGATGCGGCCGCGCGGCAGGTTCTTCGAGCGCGCCTCGCGCTCGCGCCATGCGGCGATCGCCTTGAGGCGGCCCAGCACCTCGGGCTTGCGGCTGGGCAGGCGGATGCGCGTCCAGGCGAGTTCGGGGAGGTTCGCGTAGCTGGCGGGATCGCCGAGCCGCTCCATCTCATTGTCGAGCCAGCTGCCGCGCCCCGTCTTGCGCAGCTTCTCGATCATCCGGGGAAAAAGCTGCGCGAGATAGGTGACGTCGCCGATCGCATAGTCGATCTGGCGCTTGTCGAGCGGGCGGCGCGCCCAATCGGTGAAGCGCGCGCCCTTGTCGAGTTTCACGCCGAGCAGCGTCTCGACCAGGTTCGAATAGCCGATCTGTTCGCCGAGCCCCATCGCCATCGCCGCGACCTGGGTGTCGAACAGCGGATACGGGGTCTTGCCCGTCAGATTGTGGACGATTTCGAGATCCTGGCCGCCGGCGTGGAAGACCTTGAGCACCTCGTCATTCTCGACGAGCAGGTCGAGCAGTGGCGTGAGATCGAGATCCTTGGCCTTGGGGTCGATCGCGGCAGCTTCCTCGCTATCCGCGATCTGGATCAGGCAGAGATCGGGCCAATAGGTGCTCTCGCGCATGAATTCGGTGTCGACCGTGACGAAGGCCGCATTGGAAAGCCGGGCACAGAGATTGGCGAGCGTCGCGCTGTCTGTAATCAGGGGGTGAATATGCATGGCAGACTGCATAGCGGGGTCACAACGCTTGACAAGCACTGCGCGCCCGCGCGAAGCGCTCCGCTCGCAAATTCACCTGAAAGTTGATCATAACATGCATGCCTATCGCACCCATCATTGCGGCCAGCTCCGCGCCCAGGACGTCGGATCGAAGGTCCGGCTGTCGGGTTGGGTGCACCGCAAGCGCGACCATGGCAATCTGCTGTTCGTCGATCTGCGCGATCATCACGGCCTGACGCAGATCGTCACCGACATTGAATCGGAAGCCTTCAAGCAGCTCGAGCGGCTGCGCGTCGAATCGGTGGTGACGATCACCGGCGACGTCGTCGCGCGCGCCGACGAAGCTGTGAACCCCAATCTATCCACCGGCGCGATCGAAGTGCGCGCGCGCGAAGTGAGCGTCCAGTCAGCCGCGCAGGAGCTGCCGCTGCCCGTCGCGGGCGAGGCCGATTATCCCGAGGATATCCGCCTGCGCTACCGCTTCCTCGATCTGCGCCGCGACCGCATCCATGCCAACATCGTGCTGCGCTCGAATGTGATCGCCTCGATCCGCCAGCGGATGATCGCGCAGGGCTTCACCGAATATCAGACCCCGATCCTGACGGCGTCGTCGCCTGAAGGCGCGCGTGACTATCTGGTCCCCAGCCGCGTCCATCCGGGCAAGTTCTACGCGCTGCCGCAGGCGCCGCAGATGTTCAAGCAGCTGCTGATGGTCGCGGGATTCGATCGCTATTTCCAGATCGCACCGTGCTTCCGCGATGAGGACGCCCGCGCCGACCGTAGCCCGGGCGAGTTCTATCAGCTCGACTTCGAGATGAGCTTCGTCACCCAGGAAGATGTGTTCGCGGCAATCGAGCCGGTGCTGCACGGGGTGTTCGAGGAGTTCTCGAACGGCCGCTCGGTCACGCCCGCACCATTCCCGCGCATCGCCTATCGCGACGCCATGCTGCGCTATGGCTCGGACAAGCCCGACCTGCGTAACCCGCTGGAGATCACCGACGTCACCGAGCATTTCGTGGGATCGGGGTTCGGCCTGTTCGCCCGCATCGTCGAGGGGGGCGGCGTGGTCCGCGCGATCCCGGCGCCGGGGGCAGGGGCCAAGAGCCGCAAATTCTTCGACGACATGAACGACTGGGCGCGCGCCCAGGGCCATGCCGGTCTCGGCTATATCAACATCAAGGGCGGCGAGGCCGGCGGCCCGATCGCCAAGAATCATGGAGAGGAGGCGACCGCCAAGCTGATCGCCGCGTTGGGCCTCGGCCCCGACGACGGCGTCTTCTTCGCGGCCGGCAAGGAGTTGCCGACCGCCAAGCTGGCAGGCGCGGCGCGGACCCGCGTCGGCGAGGAACTGGGCCTGATCGAGCAGGGCGTGTTCAAATTCTGCTGGGTCGTCGACTTCCCGATGTACGAATATGACGAGGACGCCAAGAAGATCGACTTCAGCCACAATCCCTTTTCGATGCCGCAGGGCGAGATGGAGGCGCTGGAGACCAAGGACCCGCTCGATATCCTCGCCTATCAGTATGACATCGTCTGCAACGGCGTCGAGCTGTCGTCGGGCGCGATCCGGAACCACAAGCTCGACGTTATGTACAAGGCGTTCGAGATCGCCGGCTACACCAAGGAGCAGGTGGACGAAAATTTCACCGGCATGATCAACGCGTTCAAATATGGCGCGCCGCCGCATGGCGGCTCCGCACCGGGCATCGACCGCATCGTCATGCTGCTGGCCGACGAGCCGAATATCCGCGAGGTCGTGCTGTTCCCGATGAACCAGAAGGCCGAAGACCTGATGATGAACGCGCCGTCGCCGGTGTCGCTCAAGCAGCTTCGCGAATTGAACATCAGGATCGTCGAACCTAGCAAAAGCTAGGTTCCACTATCCTGAGCCTTTTGTTTTAGCCCTCAGACGCCGGGCGCAGGGCATCCGCCCTGCTTGGCTTCGCGCCAATAAGGCGCGGCGGCCGTTCGGCCTTGCGGGATGCTGGCCCATCCCGACGCCGATCTCGTCGTCGGAGCCCGGCAGGGCCCCGCAAGGCCGAACGGCCGCCCGAGCTTATGCGAGGATAGCCAAGTGGGCGGATGCCCGCGCCGGCGCCTGAGGCTAACCAAAAATGTCCCATAGCTGGACGCCCCCGAAACTATTAAGCATCTCCTGCGCTTAAAATGGCGCTCCCGGATAATTATGGGAAATGATCCGGGTATTGGAGTTGCGTTCGTTGGCCATCGATCTGTCAGATTTTGAGCGAGGCAAGAACTTCGACGGCGATTACGACGCTGCGCTCGCCGACGTTCAGAAGCGGCTGTCGCGGCTGCAGGTCGCGCATATGGTCTGCAAGCAGCGCAGCATGATCCTGTTCGAGGGCTGGGATGCCGCCGGCAAGGGCGGGGCGATCCAGCGGCTGACGATGGGCTGGGATCCGCGCCACTTCCATGTCTGGCCGATCGGCGCGCCGACCGAGGAGGAGCGCAATCGCCATTTCCTGTGGCGCTTCTGGCAGAAGCTGCCCGGCGCTGGGCACATCGCGATCTTCGACCGTAGCTGGTATGGCCGCGTCCTGGTCGAACGGGTCGAGGCCTATGCCGGCGAGCGGCTGTGGCGCCGGGCCTATGACGAGATCAACGAGTTCGAAGCGCAGCAGCAGGCCGATGGCGTCAACATCGTAAAGCTGTTCCTCCACGTGACCCAGGAAGAGCAGGACAAACGCCTGGCCGAGCGGCTCGACCATCCGTGGAAACGCTGGAAGGTGACCCCGGAGGATTTCCGCAACCGCGCACGCCGCGCCGACTATCTTGACGCGATGAAGGACATGTTCCGCGAAACCGACACGCGCTGGGCGCCGTGGAAGGTCGTCGACGGCAATGACAAGAAGGCCGCGCGGGTCGCGGCGTTGACGCATGTCGCCGACATGCTGGAACGGACGATGCCGGTCGAGCCGCCCGCGCTGGACCCCGAATTCGAGCGCTACGCCCGCGCGCAGCTGGGCCTGCCCAAAAAGGGCTGAACCCGGGGGCGATCGCCCCATCGACGCCCCTTGCGGATATGACTCCTTTGTTGCAGCATCGCGCCCGCGGCCACAACGCGGGCCGCCATTGCCGCAACGCCGGCCGTGCCGTGAAGAGACACAGAATTTGGGTAGGGGATGAAGGCATGAATAAACAGGAGCTTATCGGCACCGTCGCCGAGACGACCGGCATGACCAAGAATGACGCGTCGAAGGCGGTCGAAGCGGTGTTCGATTCGATTACCGGCCAGCTTAAAAAGGGTGACGAGGTCCGCCTCGTCGGATTCGGCACTTTCTCGGTCAGCAAGCGCAAGGCTTCGACCGGCCGCAATCCCCGGACCGGCGAGCCGATGAAGATCGCCGCGTCGAGCCAGCCCAAGTTCAAGCCCGGCAAGGGGCTGAAGGACGCCGTCAACTGATCCTGTCGTCGTCCGGTCAAGGCGCCGGACGATGACCAACGAGACCGCGACGCCGCCGGGCGCCGCGGCCTTCGCTTTTGGGCTGGACAGCGCGGGTGTCCCGCCCTATCCGCTCACCTCCGTCGCGGATATCACCCGCGTTTCGATCAGAGTGGGCGCATAGCTCAGCGGTAGAGCACACCCTTCACACGGGTGGGGTCGCAGGTTCAATCCCTGCTGCGCCCACCACTCTGAACCTTTCCGGAAACCAAAAGGCTTGCTGCCCGTCTCGTCGTCCCTGGGCGGCGGTTCAGCTGGCCGATGTGCCGTCGCCGGCCAGCCATTCGGGCTGCCGCAACCAGCGCCGCTCGGGCATGCCGGACATTTCGCGCAATGCATCGGGATCGGTCAGGGTGATGTCGCGGCCCTGCCGAATGATCAGCCCGGCGGCCTCGAGGCGGCGAAACACGCGATTCACATGAATCGGGGTGAGCCCGATTACATCGGCGATCTGTTCCTGCGTGATCGGCATCGCGAAGGTGGTGCCCAAGTCAGGTTCGAGAAACCGCAGCCTATCGTAGATGTGGAGCAGGAAGGTGGCGAGCCGCTGCGCCGAATTGGTCCGGCCCAGCGATGTGATCCGATCCATCAGGATGATCCGCTCCTGCTGCGCGCTCAGGAACAGGGCGGCGGTCAGCCGGGGACGGCTCAGCAGGATCGAGCCCATCGCCGCCAGGGGCACCGGTCGGACGACCGACAAGGTAAAGGGGGTGAGCGTCTCCGCGGCGCGCGAGAGGGTGATGCTGGGCACGCCCATCAGATCGCCGGGGAGGTGGATCTTGACGATCTGCCGGTGGCCATTGGCGAGATCGATGCTGCTAGCAACCCAGCCATCGACGAGCAGATAGACGCATGTCACGCGATCACCCTGGGTGCGGATGCGCTGGTTGCGCGGATAGCGCAGCTCGGGCCCTCCCGCTTCGCCGAGCGCGGCCAGGTCGGCCGGCGACAGTTCTATGAACTCGTTGTAACGAGCCACCGGAAGCCGGATCATATTCGCTGATATTTCTGAAACTTGCGCGTCATGGAGCGGCGGCGGAACCGGTTAATCCAGATCGAGCGCGGAGACCGCAATCAGCGTCCCGTCGTCGCCGGTGGTGACGAAACCGTCTCGCACGAGCCTGAGCGCTGCAGCTTCGATCCGATCGCGCCGCTTTTCCAGCGCCGAGGTAAGAGCCGTGGTCTGGGACTTGTCCAGCAGTTTGATCACGGCGCTGCTGTCGAGTTCGACAACCGCCGGCGCTCCATCGAGTTCAGCGCTGAACCGCGTGGGGCGCTCGGTTGATATCATGTCGCCAAGCTTGAACTTCATGACCACCCCTCATTGCCCTGAGCGGAGGCAGTAACCCGAGTGATCGCTTGGTGAATATGATGTGGATTAAGTTGCCTTGCACACCGAACCGAGACCGTAACTTTTTCCGCGCTGTCGTGTGATCGGCAGAAAATAACGCTAGGGATTCAGAGGCATATTCTTGCGGTAACGGGTGATTGCGGCGAGCAGGCCGGGGCGGTGCATCTTGCTTCCGGCGCCCAGGCCCGACACGGCGACCGGCAGGCGCCAATAGGCGATCGTCTCGTCGGCCATGCCGGTGATCCGACGATAGTGACGGAGATAGAAGTCGGCCGCGCGATGGCGGAACCAGCGCGCGATGCGCGACCGCCGTAGCATCTTGCCATAGAGGCCGTAGCGCAGGAGCATTTCGGTTCGTGCGACATCGGCGGCGGGATCGCCCGCGCTGGCGCTGGACCAGTCGACCGCCGCGATCCCTTGTGCCGTCTCGACCGCGTTGCCGGGATGGAAGTCGCCATGGCACAGCGTGTTGCCGCGCGGCATCGCCTGGATGCGGGCCAAGGCGGCGCGGCGCGTATCCTCATCGATGTCGGCGGACAGGATGCGCACCCATAATATGTCGTGCTGGTGATGCACCAGTCCCGCCGCGCTGCACCGGTGAATCCGCGCATGATATTCGGCGAGCTTGCGCAGCGCGGCACGGGCTCGGACGATCCGCCAGCCCGATCGCGGGCCGAGAAGCGGGGCGCCCTCCAGCGCCTCGAAAACGATGCCTTGCCGGCCCTCGACCGTGCGACGGCCGATCGGCCGGGGAACGAGCAGGCCTTCCTCGTTGGCCCAGGTCGCCCCGTCGATCTCGCGGGTCATGATGCCGTCGGCGACGCCATCGCGGAACAGCTTGAGCACCTTGCCCGGGCCCAACCGGATGACGTCGGCGCTCATGCCGCTGGCGATCAGCGAATATAGCTCGAGGCGGTGCATGGCTTCTCCGACGCGGTAATAATGGTCGAGCGCGTGCGAGGGTTGCAAATCCCGGCTTGCCGGAGGATGTACCGCCCGCTTCAGGAGGTAGGACGGATGACGGGGCCCGCAGCCTTGACCTTATCGTTGCTGATGCTGGGCGGCGTGCTGCTCAGCGGCGGCGGGATCACGCTGCTCGTCCGGCGGCGCGACCGCAAGCGCGGCCTGCTGATGCTGGCCGCCGGGCTGGTTATGTTCGGTAATGTCGCGATATGGACATTGCCGCTGGGCGGTTAAATCCTCCCTGGTTTGGCCAGGGAGGATCTGTGGGAACTAGCGGTCGCCGGTCAGCCGCATGTCGAGATAATTGTCCACCGAGGTCATCAGCTCGGGCATCTCGTCGGCGAAGAAATGATTCGCGCCGGGGATGATGTCGTGGTGGATGGTGATGTGCCGCTGGGTCCGCAGCTTGTCGACCAGCTTCTGGACCGCGCCCGGGGTCACGACCTCGTCGCTGTCGCCCTGAATGATGATGCCCGATGACGGGCAGGGCGCCAGGAAGGTGAAGTCGTACATGTTGGCGGGCGGAGCGATCGAGATGAAGCCCTTGATCTCCGGCCGCCGCATCAGCAGCTGCATGCCGATCCACGCGCCGAAGCTGAAGCCGGCGATCCACGTGGTCTGCGCCTCGGGATGGATCGACTGGACCCAGTCGAGCGCCGAGGCGGCGTCGCTGAGTTCGCCGATGCCATTGTCGAAGGTGCCCTGGCTCTTGCCCACGCCGCGGAAGTTGAAGCGCAGCGTCGCGAAGCCGCGGCGCACGAAAGTCTGATAGAGCGCCTGGACGATGCGGTTGTTCATCGTGCCGCCGCCCTGCGGGTGCGGGTGGAGGATCATCGCCACGGGCGCGCGGGGGCGCGGACCGGGGTTGAAACGGCCTTCGAGTCGGCCTTCGGGGCCAGGGAAAATGACTTCGGGCATCGATATCCTTCGGAACAGGCTAGCACTGCCGCGCCGGTGGCGCGCGACGAAACGAAAGCCTATATAAGGAGGCACGCTTCGCGCGCAATCAAATGGATCATGAAGCCTTGGTGACAGACCGTCTCTACCTCGATCATGCCGCGACGACGCCGGTGTTGCCGGCGGCGCGGGCGGCGATGATGGATGCGCTGGAGCGCTGGGCGAATCCATCGTCGCCGCATGCCGAAGGGCGTGCCGCGCGCGCCGCGCTGGAAGAGGCGCGGGGCCGGATCGCCAAGGCGCTGGGCTATGACGGGACGGTCATCTTCACCAGCGGCGCGACCGAGGCGATCGGCATCGCTCTCGGTCGTGCCAAGGCCGCTGTCCGCCTGATTGCGGCTGTCGAGCATGATGCGGTCCGCCGGGCTGCGCCCGATGGTTCGATTTTACACGTTTCGGCGGACGGCATCGTCCGTTTACCCATGGTGATCGAAGGGCCCGTCCCGCTCGTCGCGATCCAGGCCGTGAACAACGAGACCGGCGTGATCCAGCCGCTCGGTGAACATCTAGCTGCGATCCGCGGCGCGGGCGGCTTGCTGCTCGCCGATTGCGCGCAGTCGGCAGGGAAATTGCCGCTGCCTGACGCCGACTTCATCTCGATTTCCGCGCACAAGCTGGGCGGGCCGCCCGGGATCGGCGCGCTGCTGGTGCGCGATCTCGCGACGCTCGTGCCGAGCGGCGGGCAGGAGCAGGGCTATCGCGGCGGCACCGAGAATCTGCCGGCGGTGCTGGGCTTTGCCGCCGCGCTGGAAGCCGGGACCGAATGGCTGGCCCGCGTCCGCATCCTGCGCGCCCGGCTCGACGCCGCGGTCCGCGAAAGCGGCGGTGCGATCGTCGCCGATGGCGCCGAGCGGCTGCCGACCATCGCTAGCTATCATATGCCCCGCGTCGCTGCGACGACCCAGCTGATCCGCTTCGACATGGCGGGTATCGCGGTGTCGGCGGGCAGCGCCTGTTCATCGGGGAGCCTGAAGCCGAGCCATGTGCTGGCGGCGATGGGCTGGAGCGAGGACGCGGCGCGCGAGGTGATCCGGATCAGCTTCGGACCAGATACGCAGGAGACCGATATCGATCGGGTGGTGTCAACATGGCGGTCGATAGCCGCCACAGCGCGGGAGAAGGCAGCATGATCTATCTCGACTATCAGGCGACGACGCCGGTCGCGCCGGAGGTTCGCGCCGCGATGCTGCCCTATCTCGACGAGCGTTTCGGCAACCCGCACTCGCCGCACCGCATGGGCCGCGAGGCGGCGGCGGCGGTGGAGGTGGCGCGCGAGCAGGTCGCCGCGCTGTGCCCCAAGGGCGGTAGCCTGGCCTTCACCGGCAGCGCTACCGAGGCGCTCAACTGGGCGATCAAGGGCAGTAAGGGCGGGATCGTGACGATCGCGACCGAGCATGCGGCGGTCCTCGACAGTGCGCGCGCCGCCGGACGGACGGGCCGCGACGTACGGATATTGCCGGTGGGAAGCGACGGGCTGGTCGATCTCGATGCCGCGCGCGCCGCGATCACGCCGGGCGTGGGGCTTGTGGCGGCGATGCTGGTCAACAACGAGATCGGCGTGATCCAGCCGGTCAAGGAACTCGCCGATCTGGCGCACGCGGCAGGAGCACTGTTCCTGTGCGATGCGGTGCAGGGCTATGGCCGCCTGCCGATCCCGGACAATGTGGATCTGGTCGCCATCGCCGCGCACAAGATCCATGGCCCCAAGGGGATCGGTGCGCTGTGGGTGCGCGACGGCGTGACGATCGAACCGCTGCTCCATGGCGGCGGGCAGGAAGCGGCGGGCCGCTCGGGCACCCTCGCGCCAATGCTGTGCGCCGGTTTCGGCGCGGCCGCCGAGCTGATGCACGAGCGCGCCGAGGAAGATGCCGCGCATCTCGACCGGCTATGGCAGATTGCAACCCAGCGGCTCGGCCCCGAATGGACGATCAACGGCTCCTTCGCGCACCGCTATCATGGCAATCTCAATCTCCATTGCGACGGGGTGGACGCGGCGCGGCTGATTTCCGACCTGCGGGGCCTGGCCTTTTCCGCGGGTTCGGCCTGTGCGAGCGGATCGGGGCGGCCCAGCCATGTTCTCAAGGCGATCGGCCTCAGCGACGCCGAGGCGCGATCGAGCATCCGGCTTGGCTTTGGCCGCTATACGAGCGAAGAGGATATCGAGAAGGCGGCGGGGATGATCCTCGAAGCGGCGGAGCGGCAGTTGATGTGGGCGGTATGACGCGGGTGATATTCGTCTCGGCCAATGGCGAGGACCGCAGTGAAGTGGACGCCGCGCCGGGACAGAGATTGCTGGAGGTGGCGCAGGCCGACGGCCAGCCGCTCGAAGGGACGTGCGAGGGCCAGATGGCATGTTCGACCTGTCATGTCATCGTCGACGCGGCGGACTTCGCCAAGCTGCCGCGCGCGTCGGAAATGGAGGAGGATCTGCTCGATCTCGCCAGCCATGTCTCTCGCACCTCGCGATTGGCCTGCCAGATCCACCTGGAGGAAGGGCTCGACAGTCTGACGGTGCGGATGCCGGGCGCGGCGCGGAACATGCAGGGGCGGTAGTTCGGCTCCTTCGCTATCGTCATCCCCGCGGAGGCGCGGCGTGGATTCGCAAACCAAGTGCGACAGTGGGTCGTAGAGTGCCGCGGCGGGAGTCTTGACCCGGTGCCCTTCGGTTTTGCTGGAATGACCGGGCGGGTCGCGGCTACCCTGCGATCATGATCTATGGCGATCCGGGCACCGTCATTCCGCTGAACATCCCGCCGGGGCGGGGCGATCATGTCCTGTCGGTTCCGCCTGGTCTGGTTGTGGCGCGGCGGGTCGCCACACCCGGGCATCAGCCGGTTGGAGCTGGCTGGTCTTTCGCCGCTGGCTCGGCCTTCGTGATGAGCAGCGGCGATGCCCTTCCGGCGCGGGTTCCGCTGGCCGTCATTGGCCCCGGCGTTGCGCAAAGCGGCATGATGCGTCTCGACCGCAGCGCCTATCTCCAGTCGAAACCGCTCGGGGTGGATTTCGGTACGTCCTCCGATCCGGCGCGAACGCAGACGCCGCACCGGCTGCGCTGTTCCTTTCGCGGCATTGTCCCCGCGAAGGTCGATGGCGCGCTTCTCTTTGCGATGACCGGATGGGGAACCGGCAGCATCATGCTGTCGACCCGCTATGGCAGTGACCAGCTCGAATGTACGATTGGACGCGGCGACCAGACCGAGGGCGGATTCTTCAGCACGGCGATGCGCAGGCCGGGCGTCGAGCAGCTGCTCGAAGTCGAATGGCGCGACGGCTCCGGTGCAGGCGGCACGATCAGCTTCTTCATCGACGGCAAGCCTGCGGGCGGACCGTTCCGGACGAAGATCAAGCCACGCGTTGCCGCCGGGATGGATTTCTCGGTCAATGCGTCGCTGGGCAATATGAGGCAGGCGATCGATGGGCTGCTGGTTCGCGAGATCAGGGTCGGCTTCGATCGGCCGGTGACGAATTACAGCTATCCGCTGGTCGTGAGCGGGCCGGTGGACGGCGCGATCCTGCCCGATCTGGTGGTCGATGCCCGTGCGGTGACCGCGCCCCAGCCGGCGCGCACCCTGGCCTGGCGCGGCGCGGACGGATCGGTCGCGACGCTCGACGTGACGATCGGCCCGATCGATGTCCGGCCCGGCCAGGCCTATAAGGCGATCCTCGAAGACTGGTCGAGCGGCAAGCCCGTCGCCCATCCACATGAATTGGTGATGACCCGTATCGCCGCGCAGAATTGCCGCTTCGAGGATGATTGGCTCGGCGCGGCGCAGTCCGCCTGGATCGAGTGCCTGCCGCAGGGCCCGGTGCCGAACATCGGTGGCATCGACTATCGGTGCGAGGCGATACGCTGCGGCGACTATGTCCAGTTCCAGTTCGGCTATGACTGGGACGCCGCGACGATGCCCGCCAACCCGTTCGGCGATCCGAGCGGCAAGCATAGTTATATGGTTCCGCATAAATGGCGGATCTACGATACCGACGACCTGCCGATCGCGGTGATCGAGACCCCCGATGGCGGCCCGTTGAACGGTAACGACAAACCCTATCTCTTCTCTGGGCCGCATGATCCGCGCGGCTGCGCGATGATCAGCTCCACCGATCGCTGGTATCCGCATGGCACCGTCCGTTCGGGCGTCATCTGGCGCAGCGGCGATCCGGGCAGCCATGATCAGGCGGGCATCCGCCGCACCGTGCCGCTGTTCGATCTCAGCATCCCTTTCGGCTGCCACCTCGACTATTCGGTCAACGGCTTCGATCTGCGCATCTTCAGCGGCGGGCAGGGCAATGAGGGACAGGCCAACGGCTTCGGAAACATCCGCGTCATCCCATGGAAGCAGAGCGACTACCGGAAGATGACCGGCAGCGCCGGGCGTACGCGCGACCCCTATGGCCGCATGCTTTATTCGGCGAACTCGATGGCTGCCAATGCGGCGCTGTGGCTGGAATATACGCCGTTCAACGTCCAGGGGCGATCGCCGGTCACCGGTTCGGGCGGGATGCGCGACGACCGGCAGATCATCCCCGAGCCGGTCGCCTGGCACATCAACCTGCCTGATGGCGTCCGGCCGCATGACGGGCTGCCGTGGCGGGCGATCGCGCTGGACTATCTGACCGGCTATGTCTCCGATCCGGTCCACGCATTCGAAAAGGGGCGGAATATTCCGCTGTTCAAGGGGAATGCCCGCCGTCCGATCGTTGCCCGCAACCATTATTACGGCCCCGGCGACAGCGCGGTTCCGGAGGCGCAGGCCTGGTATCAGCAGGGCGGGCGCGTGCCGAACTGGCTGCGCGAGACCGCGCCGCTCAAGGTCACGGTACCCTACGCCGGGGACACGCCATCGACCCCCTATTTCGGGACGTTCCAGGTCGACAAGCTGCACGGCCACCAATTTCCGGGCTGGGGCAGCATGTTGTTCCGGACGCCTGAATTCGCCTTTCTCGGCCATCGCTTCTGGGATCAGAACCGGCTCTATTCGAACGACATCCTGTCGGACCCATGGCTCGACCTCTGGTCGTCGCGCGAGGGCGCCTGGGCTTTCCTTCATGCGGCATTGGCGTGGAAGACGGCGAGCGCGGCATCGCAACGGCTCTACAGCCGCGCCGAGGTGCTCGACTTCGCGGTCTTCGACCTCGAACTGTTCCACGATCGCCATTATGCAGCGACGCCCGGCTTCCTGAATCCGCCGATCAATCTGATGCCCAACGGCAAGGTGGAGATGCACCTCGCGGCCTATGCCGCCGCCCAATATTTCGGCCCGGTGGCGAAGGATGACGGGCGCATCTACCAGCATGAATTCAGCATCGGCTACTGGCTGAGCGCGCTTGCGGCGGGGGAGAAACTGGGCTTCAACACGGCGTTGCGCAGCGCATCGCCCAAGGCCCGGGCGGTGCTCGACTGGCTGATCGCGATGCACCGCAAGCGGATCGTCGGGCGGATCAACGAAGCGCCGAACCTGCCGCCGATCGACGGCTCCAACTATCTGGTGGGAATCTGGACCGCCGATCATATCGCCAAAGCGGGTGGCGAGGTGGCGCGGCTGCCGCGCCGCTACGCAGAGCTCGAACCGCTATGGGGCAAGACAGCAAAGTGGGACGTCTATCGCGACGATCGCGGAACCGTGAGCCGCGACGGGCAGGCGATGGATCAGCTGATTGCCGGTCCCTCGCTGCTCCGCTACCTGCTTGGTCAGACCGGCGACGATCTGATCGCCGCGCAATCGACCGCCAATGGCTGGCGCGACACGAAGAAGGCGGAAGAGCTGGCGAAGGGCGAACAGGCGGGGTCGGGCTGGTTCACCTGTCTCCAGGCGACGAACAACCCTGCCAAAGCGGTTCAGAGCTGAAAAAACATAGCCGGGCCTCGCGAGAGCCCGCAAGGCCGAACGGCCGCCCGAGCTTATGCGAGGAAAGCCAAGCGAGCGCATGCTCGCGCCGGCGTTTGAGGCAAGATTTTGCGCCGGGTTGTACTCACACCCGATACTGTTATAGAGCCCGCCGACCGGCGGTCCTGTTTGCGGGCGTGGCGGAACTGGTAGACGCGCCAGATTTAGGTTCTGGTATCGCAAGATGTGGGGGTTCGAGTCCCTTCGCCCGCACCAGCTTCGCTCTCAGCAAGCGAAGCAGGACCCGAAAGCAATTTCTCGAGATAGAGGTTCGGACGACCCATGCAGACTGTCGAAACGCTCAATGAGGGCCTGAAGCGCGCCTATGCGGTGACGATTCCGGCGAATGATGTCGCCAAGCGCGTCGAGGCCGAGATCAAGTCGATCGCTCCGCAGATCCGCATGCCCGGCTTCCGCCCCGGCAAGGTGCCCGTCAATCTCGTCAAGAAGATGCATGGCCCGTCGATCGAGCAGGACGTGCTGAACAAGACCGTGCAGGACGGCATCCAGCAGCTCCTCGCCGAGCAGAAGCTGCGCCCGGCGATGCAGCCTTCGGTCGAGCTGGACGAAGGCTATGAGCCGGGCAAGGATGTCGCGTTGAAGGTCGAGCTCGAAGTGCTCCCCGACGTGCCCGCTCCATCGATCGACGGCCTGAAGCTGGAGCGCCTGACCGTCGCCGCCGCCGAAGAGGTGATCGACGAGCAGCTGAAGCGCATCGCCGGCCAGCAGAAGCAGTATGACGATGCGATGGAAGGCCATCCTGCGGTCGAAGGCGATCTGGTCGTCATGGACTATGCCGGCAGCGTCGACGGCGTTGCTTTCGATGGCGGCACCGGCGAGGGCATGTCGGTCGAGCTCGGCTCGGGCCGCCTGATCCCCGGCTTCGAGGAGCAGCTCGAGGGCGTCAAGAAGGGCGAGGCGCGCACGCTCAACGTCACCTTCCCCAAGGATTATGGCGAGAAGTCGCTTGCCGGCAAGAAGGCGGTGTTCGAGGTGACGGTCACCGACGTTCGCGTGCCGCGCGAAGCCAAGGTCGATGAGGATTTCGCCAAGTCGCTGGGCCTCCAGGGCCTCGACCAGCTGCGCGAACTGCTCAAGGGGCAGATCGAGCAGGAGCTCAACGGCCTGACCCGCACCCATATGAAGCGCAAGCTGCTCGACCAGCTGGCCGCGAACCACAGCTTCCCGGTGCCGCCGTCGATGGTCGATGCCGAGTTCCAGCAGATCTGGGCGCAGCTCGAGCATGAGGCGAGCCATGAGGAGGACCCCGAGGCCGCCCGCGCCGAGATGGAGAAGGACCGTGCCGACTATCAGGCGATCGCAGAGCGCCGCGTCCGCCTGGGTCTGCTCCTGTCCGAGATCGGTCAGCAAAATGGCGTCGAGGTCAATCAGCAGGAAATGCAGCGGCTGATCCTCCAGGCCGCGCAGCAGTACGGTCCCAAGGACCGCGACCGGTTCATCCAATATGTCCAGCAGGACCCGATGGCTGCAGCCCAGCTCCGCGCGCCGCTGTATGAGGACAAGGTCGTCGACTTCCTGTTCGAGAAGGCCGAGATCACCGACCGCACGGTAACGCGTGAAGAGCTCGAAGCCGCGATCGAGGCGGACGACGACACGATCGGCAAGGGCCATGTCCATGGCCCGGATTGCGGCCATGATGATCACGACCATGATCATGACGCCAAGCCGGCCAAGAAGCCGGCGGCGAAGAAGGCCGCTGCCAAGCCCGCCGAGGAGGCTCCCGCCGCTGAAGAGCCGGCCGCCGCTAAGCCCGCGCCGAAAAAGGCTGCTCCGAAGAAGGCTGCCGCAGCTGCCGCAGATGAGGCCGCTCCGGCTCCTGCCAAGAAGGCTCCGGCGAAGAAGAAGACCGCCGAATAATCGGACGATCTTCGGACGAGATTGGGAAGGGCCGGGCAGAGATGTCCGGCCCTTTCTGGTTCAGGCGGTCCGTTCCCGCACCGCCAGCGCGAACAGCGCGAAGCCGGTGGCGATCGTCCAGACAAACACCCGGTCCATGAACCAGGCGTGGATGATCGTGTGTTGCCAGAGCAGCGCCAGCATTCCGACGATCACGACATTCGACGCGACCAGATGAAACGCGCGTGATTTCAGGACCGCGTCGCCCGACCCGATGAGCTGCCGCGCCCCCCAGATACCCGCGCAGATCGCGATCAGCAGCATCGCCCCCGCCATGACATGCATTCCGGCGGCAAGCGAATTGAGTCCCTTGGTCAAGGATTTCGCCATGCGGAGCGGGCCGATGTCGGCGGGCCCGGCGCCGATACCCATCCGCACGCCGAGCTGCGCGGCGCTTTCACGGAAGGATTCGATGCCGAACACCCAAAGCGCCAGCCCGATCTTCAGAGCCAAGCACATCGCGACCGCGACGCAGAAGGCCGCGAGCGCCTCGATCACGCGCGCCAGCGTCTCGCGCGGATCGCGGTCGCGCAGCGCGAAGGGCAGGCCCCCGGCGATGATCGCCAGGCCGAGTGGGATGCCTCCGGTCAGGAATTCGAAGATCGCCACCGTCGCGCCGAAGACCGCTGCCGCGCCGATCGAGCACCAGCGGCCGAGCCCGCCGCGCGCTGCCGCGATCGCCAGGAAGAGCAGATAGGCGATGATCACCGCGTCGGACGGAGCGTGCGACAGCGACTGGCCGTAGGATTCGAGTCCGAACCAGCGGGAGAAGGCGAGAAAGATGATCAGCCAGAACAGGCCCGCGGTCTGGCTGCGGCCCCGGGCGAGCGTGGTCATCGCGACGATCAGCCCGGCCAGCACCAGCAATGTCTGGATGCCGTGATAGAGGTTGCGGATCGCATCGACCGACAGATGCGGCAACAGGTAGCGCGCCAGCATCGTATGACCGTGGATATATTGATGATACCAGACGCCGGTCCGCCCCGCCGCCTTGTCGCCGCCCGCATAGGCACGCAGCGCGTGGCACATCGATTCATCACCGCGCTGCATCGGCTTGATCGGGCTCGCGAGCAGCTGGACGGGAGTGGCCTGCTGGTCGATCGCCATATAGAGGATCAGGCAATCATTATATTGATGCCGGCCGATGCCGGTGTTGCCGGGCAGCCAGTCCTGATCCTGAAGCACCCCCGCGGCGAAGGCGGCGCGGACATTCGCCTCGGCCGCGGGAAGATTGCGGCCGAGGCCGTACCAGTTGCCGAGCGCGAAGATTGCGAACAGCAGCGCGGCGACCGGAAGCGCGATGAGCCCGCCTTGGCTCGCGCGGCGCGCCAGCGGCGTGATGTCGGCCCGTTTCAGCATCGGCATGCTCCCCCTCATCGCGCCATCTTGCCGATCGGTGCCGCCCATGCCAGCGATTTTCGGACCCTCTTGAAACCCCCGCGGCAAAGGCCGATGTTGGCGGTTCAAGGCAAAGTATCAAGGACCGAGACACTCCATGCAGAATCCGTTCGAAACCGGCCAGTTCCTCAATCCGGAAACGGCCGCGCTGGTCCCGGTCGTCATCGAGCAGTCGAACCGCGGCGAGCGCAGCTTCGACATCTATTCGCGCCTGCTGCGCGAACGAATCATCTTCGTGACCGGCCAGGTCGAGGATCACATGGCCTCGCTGATCACCGCCCAGCTGCTGTTCCTGGAATCGGAAAATCCGAAGAAGGACATCTTCATGTACATCAACTCGCCGGGCGGCGTGGTGACGGCGGGTCTCGCGATCCACGACACGATGCAATATATCCGTCCGCGCGTCGGCACGGTGTGCATCGGTCAGGCGGCGTCTATGGGCAGCTTCCTGCTTGCCGCGGGCGAGCCCGGCATGCGCGTCGCGCTCACAAACAGCCGGATCATGATCCACCAGCCTTCGGGCGGGGCGCAGGGCATGGCGGCCGATATCGAGATCCAGGCGCGCGAAATCCTGCGCATGCGCCACCGGCTCAACTCGCTCTACGCCAAATATACCAAGCAGCCGATCGAGGCGATCGAGACCGCGATGGACCGCGACAAGTTTCTCGAGGCGGACGAAGCCAAGGCCTTCGGCCTGATCGACGAGGTGTTCGACAAGCGTCCGACCCCGGCCGACGAGGCAATCGCGGCCTAAGCGCAGCCTTATCGGATGACATTCGCGGGGCGCGTCCTTTCCTCGGGAAAGGGCGCGCCCTTCGTCATTGTGGCGGTCAGCCTGTTGCTGATGGCGCCCGCCCTGATCGACGCGGGCATCGTCCACGGCGATTTCTACGTCTATGCCCGCTGGCAGGCGCATTTCGCCGAAGCGATGGCGGCAGGCGACCTTTATCCGCGCTGGCTGCCCGATCTGAACCAAGGCCTCGGCAGCCCCGCCTTCTTCATCTACCCGCCGCTCGGGCAATGGCTGGGGGCACTGCTGGTCCCGCTGCTGCCGGGCGCACAGGCGGCGGGCCTGCGACTCCATATCGTCCTGGCCGGATGCCTGATCCTCAGCGCTTTCGGAACGCTGCTCTGGCTGCGCTGGCTCGGGCTCGGCAGGCCGGCGGCGCTGATTGGCGCGCTCACCTGGCTGCTGCTGCCTTATCACGCCTATCTCAACCTCTATCAGCGCGGGGCGTTCGCCGAGCTGGTGGCGATGGCGGCGCTGCCCTGGGGGCTCGCCTTCGCGCATGCCGTCGAGCAGCGGCGCATGCTAGGCTGGGCGGGACTGACCCTGTCGCTCGCCGGGCTGCTGCTGAGCAACGCGCCGACAGCGTTGTTCGGGGCGCCCTTCACCTGCCTCTACGCCGTGTTGCTGAGCGATCGGAAGGACTGGCTTCGGCTTGGCGTGACGATCCTGTCCAGCGCGGCGCTGGCGATCGCCTTGTCGGCGGCATGGCTTTGGCCCGCGTTGAGCCAGGTCGGGCTCGTCAACGATCGCATCCTGTTCAACGATGTCTACCAGCCCGCGAACTACCTGATCTTCTCACCGACGCCTTGGCCCAATCAGGGCGTTAGGATAGCCGCGACGGCGATCTTCCTGCTCCATATGGCGATGCTGCTGCTCGTCGCGTTGGCGGGTGGCGCAGCGTGGGGCAGGGCGTTGCTGATCGCTGCGGCGGCGCTGATCCTGCTGGCAATGAGCGAGCTTGCCCGGCCGATCTGGATAGCGGGCATGCCATGGTCGAAGATCCAGTTCGCCTGGCGGCTGCTGGGGCTGCAATCGCTGCTGCTCGCCGGGCTGGTGGGGATGGGTTGGCAAGCCGTCGCGGCGCGGCGGAAGGGGCTGGTGCGGACCATACTGGCCTGGCTGCTGCCCGGCCTGCTGCTGATCGATGCGGCTTTTCTGGCGGCGCTCTCCTGGCATGTCGCCCGGCGTCCCGTGTGGCCTACGCCCGCGGTCGCCGCGCATCGCGCCGAGGTCCGCGAATATTGGCTGGGCGACGTCGATGCTCTGGCGCGCCGCTTCGGAACGAACGATGCGGTCGCGGTGTCGGGCCGTGTCGAGGCGGGGAGTCTGATCCGGAATGGACGCTCGCTCACCCTCGATGTCCGCGCCGATGGACCCGCATTGATCGCGCTGCGGCAGTTCGCCTATACGGGCTGGACATTCCGGATCGATGGCGGTGGCTGGTCGCGTGCATCGCGTTCGACGACGCTGCCGGGACTGATCGAGGTGCCCGTTCCCGCCGGAAACCACCAAATCGAGCTGCACCTGCCGCCGCTTCCTGCCGAGTCGCGCGGATTGTCGGTTTCGAGGGCGGCATTGCTGCTGTTGCTGGCCGGTCTGCTGCTCGCTCCGCTGAGGCGGCTGCTTGCGCGATAAAATGGGCACCCCATATGAATGGAACCCACGGATCGATCATCGCTTCTTAAGAAGGTTGTGGGATAGGCGGGGACATGCTTAGGATGCTAGCGATCCCCTAGTGGAGTCAGGATCTAGTTTATGACCAAGTTGACCGGCGGCGACTCTAAGAGCACGCTTTACTGCTCATTTTGCGGGAAGTCGCAGCACGAAGTCCGCAAGCTGATCGCCGGCCCGACGGTTTTCATCTGCGACGAATGCGTCGAGCTCTGCAACGACATCATCCGCGAAGAGACCAAGGGTGCGCTCGTCAGCAAGAAGGATGGCGGTGTCCCGACCCCGCATGAGATTTGCGAGCATCTCGACCAATATGTGATCGGCCAGGCGAAGGCCAAGCGGGTCCTGTCGGTCGCGGTCCACAACCATTACAAGCGGCTCAACCATGGCGCGAAGGGCGCCGATGTCGAGCTGGCCAAATCGAATATCCTGCTCGTCGGCCCCACCGGCTCGGGCAAGACGCTGCTCGCCCAGACAATGGCGCGGCTGCTCGACGTGCCCTTTACCATGGCCGACGCGACGACCCTCACCGAAGCCGGCTATGTCGGCGAGGATGTCGAGAACATCATCCTCAAGCTGCTCCAGGCTTCCGACTATAATGTCGAGCGCGCGCAACGCGGCATCGTCTATATCGACGAGATCGACAAGATCAGCCGCAAGGCGGACAATCCCTCGATCACTCGCGACGTGTCGGGCGAGGGCGTCCAGCAGGCGCTGCTGAAGCTGATGGAAGGCACGACTGCCAGCGTTCCGCCGCAGGGCGGGCGCAAGCATCCGCAGCAGGAATTCCTGCAGGTCGACACCACTAACATCCTGTTCATCTGCGGCGGCGCGTTCGCGGGTCTCGAAAAGATCATCGGCGACCGTCTCCAGGGTAAGTCGATCGGCTTCGGCGCTTATGTGGCCGCGCCCGAGGAACGCCGCACCGGCGAGACGCTGCAGCAGTGCGAGCCCGAGGATCTGCTGAAGTTCGGCCTGATCCCCGAATTTGTCGGCCGCCTGCCGGTGATCGCGACGCTGATGGACCTCGATGAGGCCGCGCTGGTCGAAATCCTGTCCGCGCCGAAGAACGCGCTGGTCAAGCAGTATCAGAAGCTGTTCGAGATGGAGGGCGTGAAGCTCGGCTTCACCGATGACGCGCTGATCGCGGTCGCCCGCAAGGCGATCACCCGCAAGACCGGCGCGCGCGGCCTGCGCTCGATCCTCGAGGGGCTGCTGCTCGATACGATGTTCGACCTGCCGTCGATGGACGGCGTCGACGAGATCATCGTCGACAAGGACGTGGTCGAAGGCCGCAAGGACCCGGTCCGCGTGTTCTCGAAGAAGAACAAGGAAAAGGCCGGCGACGCCGCCTGATCCTTCGGGATATCCGGTAAAGAAAAGGGCCGTCCGGCGATCCGGGCGGCCCTTTCTTCATGGCCTACGTCATCCCTGCGCGGGGATGACGCGGCACAGGCTACTTCCCCGGCACGCCCAGCATCTGCGCGGCCTGATCGAAGCGGGCCTGTTGCCGGGGATCGTCCTTGAACGCCGCTTTCGCGCCGTTCACCGCGCTGCGCGCGCCGGCCGGATCGTTGAGCTGCATCCGCGAGCGAATCAGCATGATCCAGCGATCGGCGTCGCGCGGATTGGCCTCCAGGCGGGCGGCGAGGCGCGCAACCATGCCGCGTGCCATATCGTCCTGCTCCGACGGCGTCATGCCGGTCGCGGCCTTAAGGTCGGCGGCAGTCGGCCCGGGAATGCCGCCCGTCGCGACGTTGTCAACCGGCGCGGGCGTGGGGCTCTGCGCGACCGAAGGCGGACGAAGGCGGCCCGTGATGTCGATCTTGTTGTCAGTGGATATCTTCGCGATCAGGTCGCGGACCGGTTGTTCCCACGACGCCCCCGCCGGGCTGTCGTTGAGCAGGCTGATCAGCTGGTCCACCGCGCCCTTGCTGTCACCGCCCTCGTTCCGCTTGACCGCCAGGAAATAGCGGGCCCGGAAATCCTTGGGGTCGATCGCCAGCGCCTTTTTGAACGAGGCTTCCGCTTGCGGGATCACTCCGCCCGGACCGGTGAGCACCTGCACCTCGCCGAGCGCCGACCAGTATACCGCATTGTTCGGATCGATGCTGGTGGCCCTGGCATAGGCTTTCACGGCGTCGGCGTAGCGGCCGACATTATAATAGCCGAGGCCGAGCAGGTTCCAGTTTTCGGCGTTGTCGGGATTCGCGGCCAGCTTCTTCTCAAGGCCGGAGATCGCAGCGGAAAGGTCGCCGGCCGCGGGCATCGCCTCCGGCGAAGGAGATTCGCTGCTGCTGCTGCCCGATCGCATCGTCGCGATTGCCACGGCGGCGAGCGCGATCAGGGCCGCGAGGATCAGCGCGACACGCGCGAACGGCAGCGAAAACCCCTTATTTGCGGCACTGTCCTTCGTCACATTTCTCTCCGGATTCGAGCGTAATAGGCTTTGATCTCCAAATGTAACGAAAGTCTAGCGGAACGCGTCGAAGCTGATAGAGTAGGGCCGGGGCACAACAGGGAAATTTCGACGGTCACAGGGCCCGTTGGAATATTCTGTGCCGCTATGTCGGTCGCTGGTGCAGCGGCGCAGAACGGGGCAGGGGGAATCAGTGGCGGATACCTACCGTATTGCCATCGTTGGCTCAGGGCCGGCGGGGCTTAGCGCGGCGGCGCACGCGGCGAAGCTCGGCCTGTCGCATATCCTGCTCGAAAAGACCGACCATCTTTCTGATACGATCTTCAAATATCAGAAGGGCAAGCACGTCATGGCGACGCCGAGTCAGCTGGTGCTGCGCTCGGACATCGAGTTCGACGCGGGCAAGCGCGAGAAGATTCTCGGCATCTGGGACGAGCAGACCGCCGCCGCCAAGGTGAATGTCCGGCTCAAGAGCGAGGTGAAGACGATCACCGGCGCCAAGGGCGACTTCACCCTGACCCTGACAGACAAGACCGAGATCAAGGCCGAGAACATCATCCTGGCGATCGGCACCCAGGGCAACCCGAACCTGCTGCGCTGCCCCGGCGCCGACCAGAACCACCTTCAGCTGCAATATCAGCTCGACGACCCCGGCGAATATGTCGATGAACATATCACCGTGATCGGGGCGGGCGACGCGGGTATCGAGAATGCGCTGGGCCTCGCCGCCGATCTGGCGCAGGGCAACATCGTCTCGATCATCAACCGCACCGCGGACTTCAGCCGCGCCAAGGGCGCGAACGTGAAGCTGCTGATGCAGGCGCGCGACGAAGGGCGGATGAACGTCATCACCGACGCGACGCCGAACCGGATCGAAGCGGGCCACCTCGTCCTCGACACCCGCGATGGCGAGGCGCGCATCCGCTGCGACCGGATCATCGCCCGCATGGGCTCCGCCGCCCCGCGCAAGTTCATCGAGGAATGCGGGATCGAGTTCACCAGCGCCGACCGTGAGGCTTTCCCCAAGCTGTCGCCGCAGTTCGAGACGACCAACCCCGGCATTTATGTCATCGGCGCGCTCGCGGGCTATCCGCTGATCAAGCACTGCATGAACCAGGGCTATGACATCGTCGAGTTCATCAACGGCAATCTCGCCCTGAAACCCGCCGACGAACCGATCCTCGAGGGCAAGTTCGTCAACCTGCCCATCCGCAAATCGGTCGACGAATGGCTCGAGTTCATCCGCACCAACGTCACGATCCTCAACGATCTGTCGCCACTGCAGATGCGCGAGTTCATGCTCGACTCGGACGTGCGCTTCTATGGCAAGAACGACATCATCTTCGAGAAGAACGCGCCGGGATCGTCGCTGTTCTGCATCGCGCAGGGCTCGGTGGACATTCCGCTGCCCGATGGCCGCTCGACGGGCATCGTCATTCCCGAAGGCTCGATCTTCGGTGAGGTCGGCCTCGTCTCGGGCCGCCGCCGCGGCTCAACGATCCGCTCGATCGCCGAGACCGTCGTGGTCGAGATCCCGCGCAACGCGATCCTGAAGCTGATGGCGTCTGTGCCGGGCGTGAAGCGCGCGGTGACTCGCATCTCGACCGAGCGTCAGCTGCTCCAGATGTGGCAGTCGGGCCTCCAGCCCGCCGATCTGGCAGAGGTGATCGAGAGCGCCGAGATCAAGGCCGTCCGCGCGGGCGAGGTGATCTTCCGCGAGGGCGAGGAAGGCAAGGACGTCTATGTGATCCGCTCGGGATCGGTGGTCGTCGAGAAGTCGATCGGCGGCAAGCCGGTGTTCCTCTCCTACATCCCCGCCGGCAATTATGTCGGCGAGCTCGAACTGTTCGACAACGGCATCCGCAAGCAGACGGTGCGCGCCGCGGTCAAGTCCGAGGTGATCAAGCTTGAGGGCGAGGCGTTCCGGCGGTTGCTGGAGGCCAAGCCGCAATTCTTTGCCAAGGCGAAGGTCGCTATCGGCGAGCGCGAGGATCTCGCCTCGTTCATCGAGGCCAAGAAGGACAGTTTCGCCAGCGTCGTCGACATGTATTCGTCGGTCGCCAACTTCCTGGTCGACAATGGCGTCGGCGAGGCCACCGACGTGCTGCTGATCGACGAGAATCTCTGCGTCGGCTGCGACAATTGCGAGAAGGCCTGCGCCGACAGCCATGACGGTATCTCGCGGCTCGACCGCGAGGCGGGACGCACCTTCGCGCATCTCCATGTCCCGACCAGCTGCCGGCATTGCGAGCATCCGCACTGCATGGCCGATTGCCCGCCGACCGCGATCCACCGCGGTCAGGATGGCGAGGTCTATATCGACAACACCTGCATCGGTTGCGGCAATTGCCAGCGGAACTGTCCCTATGGGGTGATCCGGATGGAAAAGGAGCCGCCGAAGAAGCCGAGCTTGTGGAAGTGGTTCCTGTTCGGACAAGGGCCGGGACCGGGCGAGCCGAGCCATGAATGGGCCTATGCCAATTCGGGCGGGGTCGAGAAGGCGAAGCGCGCGGTGAAATGCGACATGTGCTCGGGTATCGAGGGCGGCCCGAGCTGCGTGCGCGCCTGTCCGACGGGGGCGGCGATCCGTGTCGCGCCTGAAGAGTTCCTGACGGTCGCCCGGTTGCAGCGGGACGACGCCTGATGGCCAGTAAATCGCTACGCCAGGCGACCACCGGTCGCGAGCGTGCCTCCGAGCATGAAGGTTTCCTGCGCTATCAGGGCTATAAATGGCTCAAGATCGCGCTGATCATCTCGGGCATTGCGCTGCTGATCTACGCGTTCAACGACGTCCAGCCCAAGCCCAATGGCGGCAGCATCTACGGCTATGTCACGGGCACCATCGGGGTGGGCCTGATCCTGTGGCTGACGATGCTGGGCGTGCGCAAGCGCCAGATCACGCCGGGCCGCTGGTCGCTCAAGAGCTGGACGTCGGCGCATGTCTATCTGGGCCTGTCGCTGATCGTGATCGCCACCCTCCATACGGGTTTCGACCTCGGATGGAATGTTCACACCCTGGCCTATGTCCTTATGATGCTTGTGATTGCATCGGGCATTTTCGGGATCGCGGCCTATGCCTCGCTGCCCCAGGCGCTGTCGGCCAACCGGGGTGAGACCACCCAGCTGCAGATGCTCGACAATCTGCGGATGCTCGACCGTCAGCTCAACGAGGCGGCGCAGCCGCTCGACGCCGAGGGCGCCGCGATCGTCCAGATGGCGTTGCACGACGATCCGTTCGGCGGCGGCATCATCGCACGGCTGACCGGCCGCTATGGCAAATGCGGCACGCGCGCGGCGCTCGCCGCGGTCCGCGCGCATCCGTCGCGCGGCGAAGCACAGGCCGATCCGCTCGATCATGTCGAAGTGCTGCTGGAGCGCAAGCGTTCGTCGCTGTCGCGGATACGCAAGCATCTGCGCCTCAAAGCGCTGCTCGAGGTTTGGCTGTACATCCATGTGCCGCTGACCTTCGCGCTGATCGCGGCGCTGTTCGTCCACATCGTCGCCGTCTTCTATTACTGGTGAGAACGCGCACATGAGCTTCATCGTTCGCACGGTAGCGCGCACCGCCGACGGGCGCGACATCGTCCGCCCCAAGAGCTTCGACAAGGCCGAACTTAGCATCGGCCGCAGTCCGTCGAGCGACATTCACCTTCCCGACCTCGCGGCGGCGCTCAATCATGCCGTCGTCCGCACCGCGCCGGGCGGCTATGTCGAGCTGGTCGCCACCGCCGGCATGCCCTTCGTGGTCGACGGCAAGCAATCCGAACATGAACGCTTCAGCGCGGCGCAGGGCGCCGACGTCCGCATCGGCAGCCACGCCCTGTCCTTCGAGCCCGGCGAGGGCGATGAAAAGGGCAAGGTCGTCATCACCGTCGCCCGCGTCGGTGCGATCTCCAACGCCTCCGAGGACAAGGAGGAGGCGCGCGTCTTCTCGCTTGCAAGCACCTTGCCCGGCAAACGCCCGCTTGCATGGGCGCTCGCGCTGATCATCCTCGCCATTTTCCTGATCTGGCCGCTGGTCTCGATCCATACCCAGCCGACCGACGCGACCCGCAAGGTCGCCTTCCACGCGGATGAAATGTGGACCTCGGGAAAGCTGTCGCAGGTTCACAAGAGCCTCGAGAATAATTGCCAGGCCTGCCATGTGAAGGCTGGCGAGGCGGTCCGCGACACCGCCTGCGCCGCGTGCCACACCAAGGTCCACGACCATGCCGACCCCAAGAAGCTCGCCGAGGCGCGAGGGTCGCTGGGCATCGTCGGCGGCACCAAGCAGTTTGTCGGCGGGCTCTTCGGCATCCAGCCGGGCCGCTGCGTCGAGTGCCATACCGAGCATCAGGGCACGACCGCGATGCCCGTCACCGACGAGCGCTTCTGCACCAATTGCCATAACGACATGAGCAAGCGGATCGATACCGCGCTCAAGGACACCGCGGACTTTGGCGAAAAGCACCCGCAGTTCGCACCGACGATCCGTTTCGCCGGAGCGGACGGCGCGCCGATGTTCCGCCGGGTCTCGCTCGATGCGAACCCTAAGGAAGACAACGGGTTGAAATTCCCGCACGACATCCACCTGTCGGCGACCAATGGCGTCGCGCAGATGGCGAAGACGCTGGGTAAGGGCGAAGGCTATGGAGCGCCGCTCGACTGCGCAAACTGCCACACCCGCGACGCCACGGGGAACAGCTTCGCCGCGGTGAAGATGGAAACCGCCTGCGGTGCCTGTCACTCGCTCGCCTTCGATCAGGTCGGCGGAACGGTCCGCACGCTGCGCCACGGCGAACCCGCCCAGGTGGTCGCGGATATCCGCGCCTTCTATCGCGCCGGCGCGCCGCGCACCGCCGCGTTCCAGGGCATGGAGCGCCGCCGTCCGGGCGACTTCGCGACCTCGGGCCAGCGGATCGACTTCGCGCAAACGAGCGCGATGCACATCGGCAACGCCGATCAGGCGATCCGCGCGGTCTTCTCGAAGGGCGGGGCCTGCTTCGACTGTCACGTCGTGCGGCCGACCGGCAATGCTGCGGTGCCGTTCGCGGTCAAGCCGGTGGCGCTGACGACCCGTTACATGAAGAAGGGCTGGTTCGATCACGCCGCACACGACACCGAGAGCTGCAGCAGCTGCCATGCAGTCAAGCAGTCTCACTTCGCGTCGGATGTCAGCCTGCCGAAGCTGGCCAAGTGCCAGGAATGCCATGGCGGGCAGGACGCCAAGAAGGAAGTGCCGTCGGCCTGCGCGATGTGCCACGACTATCATATGACGGCGTTCGCGCCGCTGATGGTCCGCAACAACCGCGCGCGTGGCAAGGCGATCGAGCATATCGAGGAAAAAGCGCTCAAACAGGCCGGCAGCGGCGCTTAACCTCTGCTTTACCCCCTTTTTACATTCGCTGTGTAGGAGATCACAGCAACGGGCATTGGCACATGATGAGGTGCGGACGCGTTGGGAGTTGAGCCGGTGCCAGCCGGCGGAGTGAAGGGACCTTGTCATGCTGATCGCGCAATTGACCGACCTGCATATCGGGTTCGACCTCGACAATCCCGACGAGTTCAACTTCCGTCGCGTCGCCTCCGCCATCGATTATGTGAAGGGCCTGGCGGTGCCGCCGGACCGGCTTTTCCTAACCGGTGATCTGACCGACCATGGCGACGCCGCCAGCTATGAGCGGCTGAAAGGGCTGATCGCCGATTGCGATTTCCCGGTCCATCTCTGCGTCGGCAACCATGACGACCGCACCGTTATGAAGCAGGTCTTTCCCGACCTGCCCGTGGAGGACGGCTTCGTCCAATATGTCATCGACGAGCCCGAGGTTCGGATCATCGTGCTCGACACGCTCGATCCCGGCCATCATGGCGGGGCTTTCTGCCGTCGGCGCGCGGGCTGGCTGCGCGCCCGTCTGGCGGAGGTTCCGGGCAAGCCGGTGCTGCTCGTGCTCCACCATCCGCCGATCGAGACCGGGATTCCGTGGATGACCGCGCATCCCACCGAACCCTGGGTCGTGATGCTCGACAAGGCGATCGGGGATCGGTCCGACGTCATGATGATCACCGGCCATATCCATCGCTCGATCACGACCCAATGGCATGGCCGCATGCTCGCGGTCGCGCCATCGACCGCGCCGCAGGTCGCGCTGGAAATGGCGCCGATGGACCCCGCAACCCCCGACGAGCGGCCGATGATCGTCGCCGAAGCGCCCGGCGTCGCGCTGCATCTGTGGACCGGGGAGTTCTTCGTCACCCACCATGCCCAGGTCGGTGCGCCCGACGTGCTCGCGCGCTACGATCGCAACCTCCAGCCGCTCGTTCAGGCGCTGGCCGAGGAGCATGACACGGTAGAGCCCGGCGCGGCTGCGGCCTGACTCAGCGTTTGCGGACGAACTCCGCGCGCAGCACCAGCCCCTTGATCCCTTCGTAGCGGCAGTCGATCTCCTGCTCGTCGCCCGTCAGGCGGATCGAGCGGATCACCGTTCCGCGCTTGAGCGTCTGGTTTGCGCCCTTGACCTTCAGGTCCTTTATCAGCGTCACGCTGTCGCCGTCGGCCAGCAGATTGCCGACCGAGTCCCGCACCTCCACGCCCGCGGCCGGGCTCGGCGCCTGCGCTTCGGCGGCGCTCACCCATTCGCCGGTCGCTTCGTCATAGATATAATCTTCGCTCATGTGGCTCCGCCGCTACCGCCGTTGATGATCTTGCGCCTACACGTTGCCCTGCGTCAGGCCAATGGCAGGGCACAGACCGTCGCGAGGAGCCGGCAAAAGGAGGTTACAAAAAGATCCCCCATGCGTTAGTCGCGGCGCAGGCGCGATAATTGATCGGACAGATTGAGAGATGTCGATGGAAGACGAGGATATCGCCGGCGGATCCGCTACCGGAAAGATTGCGGTTCCCCAGCATGTCCAGGATGCGATTCGTACCTTGATCCGCTGGTCGGGCGACGATCCCGACCGCGAAGGCCTGCTTGACACGCCAGCGCGGGTCGGCAGGGCGTGGAAGGAATATTGCGTCGGCTATGAGGAAGACCCTTCGCTCCACCTGAGCCGGACCTTCGAAGAAGTCGGCGGATATGACGAGATCGTCCTGCTCAAGGACATTCCGTTCCAATCGCATTGCGAACATCATATGGCGCCGATCATCGGCCATGCGCACATCGCCTATCTTCCCAATCACCGGGTGGTTGGCATTTCCAAGCTGGCCCGCGTGCTCCATGGTTTCGCGCGGCGCCTGCAGATCCAGGAGCGGCTGACGGCCGAAGTCGCCGACTGCATCTGGACGCATCTGGAGCCGATCGGCGTCGCGGTCGTGATCCAGGCGACACATGCCTGCATGACGGCGCGCGGCGTGCGCACGCCGGGCGTCGGAATGACGACCAGCCGCATGATGGGCGTCTTCCGCGATGACGAGCGGAGCCGTAAGGAGGTGCTGAGCCTGATGGGACTCGGCAGTTGAGGATGTCGAAGATGCGTGGATTCAAGATTCTGGCCATTGCAGCTGTATTGCCCGGAGTGGCGTTCGCCGCCCCGACGCCTGCGCCCAAGCCCGCTCCCGCCGCGAAGCCGGCGCCGTTGCCGCTGGCCCCGGGAGTCCGGCGGATCACCTTGTCGGCCGAGGGCCGGACGATCGCCCAGCGCATCATGAGCGTGCCCGATCCGCGTGTTGGACAGATCCAGAGCGAGATTTTGTCGATCCGCTCCGAGAAGCTGAAGATGATCAGCGGTCCCACCATCGACGTCGAGGCGCTCGAGCCGATATTGCGCCGCGAGGAGGCTTTGCAGACCGAATTGCGGACCCGGCAGAACGATCGGTTGATGACCTTGCTGCGCGCGCTGTCCGATCCCGATCGCGTCGCGCTGCTGCAGAATCTCGCCAATCCCGCCAAGCCGCAGAGCTCGAAGCCCGAACCCGCCCATTGAGCGCGCCGTCGATCGTCTGGTTCAGGCAGGACCTGCGTCTGACGGATCAGGCCGCGGTGGCGGCTGCGACCGCGGAAAGACCCTGGATCGGGCTCTACGTCCTCGACGACGAGGCGCCCGGCCATTGGGCGATCGGCGGTGCCCAGCGCTGGTGGCTCCATAACAGCCTCGCTGCGCTCGGGCATATGCTGGCTGAAAAGGGCGGGCGGCTTGTCCTGCGCCGCGGCGATACCCGTACCGAACTTGGGAAGGTCGCGAAGACGATCGGCGCGGGTACGATCCATGCGCTGCGTCATTATGAGCCATGGTGGCAGGCGGCCGAACGGTCGGTCGGCGATGATTTCGATCTGCGCCTCTATGACGGCGGCAGGCTCGCGCCACCGGGCGGGGTGCTGACCGGCGCGCATGGCCGCTACCGCATCTTCACGCCCTATTGGCGCGCGCTGAAGGATCAGATGCCGCCGGGCAGGCCGATGCCCGCGCCTGACGCGATCAGCGCGCCGCATGTCTCGATCGACAGCGATGCGCTCGGCGACTGGAAGCTTCGGCCCTCCGCGCCCGATTGGGCGAAAGACTTCGATGTCTGGACCCCGGGCGAAGCGGGCGCGCGCGAAGCCCTCGACGATTTCCTGTCTGTGCTGGGCAATTATGACGAGGATCGCGACCGGCCCTCGGTCGACGGCACCTCTCGCCTGTCGCCGCATCTTCATTTCGGCGAAATCTCGCCGGCGACGCTGTGGTATCGCGCCGCGCGGCAGGCGCGGGCAGGGGCGGAGCCCTGGCTGCGGCAGATCGGATGGCGCGATTTCACCGCGAACATCGTCGATATCCTGCCCGATTATGGCGACGCCAATGGCCGCGACGCCTTCGATCATTTCCCGTGGCGCAGCGGCGCCGCAGCAGATCGCGACTTCGCTGCATGGACTCGCGGGAAAACCGGCTATCCGATCGTCGACGCCGGTATGCGCGAACTCTGGGCGACCGGCTTCATGCACAATCGCGTCCGGATGATCGCGGCCTCCTTCCTGATCAAGCATCTCCTGATCGACTGGCGGCGCGGGGAACGCTGGTTCTGGGACACGCTCGTCGACGCGGACTATGGCAACAATGCCGTCAACTGGCAGTGGGTGGCGGGAACGGGGGTCGACTCCAACCCCTTTGGCCGGATCATGGCGCCGCTCGTCCAGTCACCGAAATTCGATGCCGGCGGCTATATCCGCCAATGGATTCCAGAGCTTGCCGACATCGATGGCGAAGCCGTCCACGATCCGCACGGGGCAGGCCTGTCGCCTGCCGGCTATCCAATGCCGATCATTGGTCACCGCGAGGCCCGGGAGCGGGCGCTCGCCGCATCGAAGCGCTGACGAAATAGTTCGCCGCCGGTGCAACAAAGCGTCTTTCTCTCCCGTATCCCCCGATATATGCGGCATAAAGTCTTGCCGATCTGGGGAATAGGACGGACAGCTTAGATGAATGCCCAGCCACCCGTGCGTGGACAACACCTTCTTCGCGCCGATCGCCGCTTTGCCACGGGTTCGAGCTGGTGGGCCCGGCTGCTGTCGCCCGGTTTCCAGCGCCTGCTCGATACGATCGACCGCGGACTCGAGGAGGGGGCGATCGAGGCCACGCTTCCCGACGGCACCTATCGCGTGCTGGGCGGGCGCAAGCCGGGGCCGGTCGCGATCGTCGAGCTGAAGAACTGGCGGCCGCTGGTCAGGCTGGTCACCACCGGCTCGGTGGGCTGGTACCGCAGCTGGGCCGAAGGCGAATGGACGAGCCCCGATCTGGTGCCGATCTTCGACCTGTTCATGCGCAACCGCCATCCGCTCGGCGAGCTGGGCCGCGCGCAGGGGCCGCTGCGGCTGTTCAACCTCGTCGGGCACGCCTTCCGCCGCAACAGCCGCGCCAACGCCCGCCGGAACATCGCCTTCCATTACGACCTGGGCAATGATTTCTACGAGCTGTGGCTCGACCGGACGATGAGCTATTCCTCGGCGCTGTTCGAGGAGCCGATCGGTGCGGCCGAACCGCTGGAAATAGCGCAACATCGCAAGATCACCGCGCTGCTCGACCGCCTCGATCTCAAGCCCGGATCGAAGCTGCTCGAGATCGGCTGCGGATGGGGCGGCCTCGCCGAGGTCGCCGCGCAGGATTATGGCGCGGACGTCACCGGCATAACCCTGTCGGTCGAGCAGAAGGCGTGGGCCGACGAAAGGCTCGCCAGGGCGGGGCTGTCGGACAAAGCTCGCTTCGAGATTTGCGACTATCGTGACGTTCCGGGCCAGTTCGACGCGGTCGCCAGCGTCGAGATGGTCGAGGCGGTCGGAGAGAAATATTGGCCCGCCTATATGGAGGCGATCGCCCGGGCGCTGAAGCCCGGCGGGCGCGCCGCGATCCAGTATATCTCGGTCGATGACGCTATCTTCGAAAGTTATCGCACTGACGCGGATTTCATCCAGACCTATATCTTTCCGGGCGGCATGCTGATTTCCGAAAGCCGTTTTCGTGCGGCGGCGGAGAAGGCGGGGCTGCGCTGGGAAAATGTCCACAGCTTCGGCCATCACTATGCCGAAACGCTGCGCCGCTGGCGGGTGAGCTTCGACCAGGCGGTCGCTGACGGCCGTCTGCCGCAGGGCTTCGACGAAGCCTTCATCAAGCTGTGGCGCTTCTACCTGATGTATTGCGAAGGCGGCTTCGACGGCGGCGGCATCGATGTCGCGCAGGTGACCTTGGTGAAGGCTTAAGCTGAACCAGGGTCATCCTGAACTTGTTTCAGGATTCACCCATCATCCGCAACGCCGCTCTTGTGACGCGGGATGCTGAACCAAGTCCAGCATGACGTTTATTTGGGCCTCAGGCCTCGACGCGGATCCGTGTCCCGGTCTCGAAGCCGTCGGCGATCAGCCGGGTGATCGCATCGCCCACCACCTCGGGGCCCTTCAACGTCGCGGCATCCTCACCAGGGAAGGCCTGCGCACGCATCTTGGTCGCGGTGGCGGCAGGGTCGACGATCGCGACCTTGACCTTGCTGATATTGGCGACTTCGGCGCCATAGGCGAGCAGCAGATTGTCGAGCGCGGCCTTCGACGCGCCATAGGCGCCCCAATAGGGACGGGCGTTCGCGCCGACCGAGCTGGTCACGCCGATCACCGACGCATCGGCGGACGCGCGGAGCAGCGGGTTAAACGCCGAGATAAGCTGCTGCTGTGCCATGACGTTCAGCGTCAGCAGCCGGGCGAACTCCTTGGCGTCGATCGCGGTTACCGGGGCCAGGGTGCCGAGCATCGCCGCGTTGAGCACCAGGATGTCGAGCGCGTCCCATCGCCCGCCGATCGCCTCTGCCAGGCGCGCTATGCTGTCATTCTCGGCCAGGTCGAGCGGGGCGATCGTGGCATTGCCGCCCGCCGCGTGGATGCGCTCTTCGACTTCTTCCAGCCCGCCCACCGTCCGCGCGGTCAGGATGACGTGCGCGCCCGCCTTGGCGAGTGCTTCGGCGGTCGCCGCGCCGATGCCGCGCGACGCACCGGTGACGAGCGCCAGCTTGCCGGAAAATGGAGTTGCCATGATGTCGTTCTTCCGCTGGTCGTCAGGCGACGACGCGCTCGCCGTGCAGGGCAAGCTGGTCGGTCGGGATCAGCTCTTCCTGATCGGTGAGGTGGGTCGGATAGTCCCCGGTGAAGCAAGCGTCGCAATAGCTCGGTGCGCGATCGTCGCGGACATCCTCGCCCAGCGCCTTGTACAGGCCGTTGATCGAAACGAAGGCCAGGCTATCCGCGCCGATATAGGCCGCCATCTCGGCGACGTTCATCTGTGCGGCGAGCAGCTTGGCGCGTTCGGGCGTGTCGACGCCGTAGAAGCAGCTGTGCCGGGTCGGCGGGCTGGCGATGCGCAGGTGCACCTCGCGCGCGCCGGCATCGCGCAGCATCTGCAGGATCTTGACGCTGGTGGTGCCGCGGACGATCGAATCGTCTATCAGCACGATCCGCTTGCCGTCGATCAGCGCCCGGTTCGCATTGTGCTTCAGCTTGACGCCGAGGTGACGGACCTGATCGCCGGGCTGGATGAAGGTGCGCCCGACATAGTGCGAGCGGATGATGCCCAGTTCGAACGGTATGCCCGATTCCTGTGCGTAGCCGATTGCCGCCGGGGTGCCCGAATCGGGGACCGGAATGACAAGGTCGGCCTCGACGCCACTCTCGATGGCAAGCTGCGCGCCGATCGCCTTGCGGACATTGTAGACCGAGGAACCGTCGACGATCGAATCGGGGCGCGAGAAATAGACATGCTCGAAGATGCAGGGGCGTGCGCGGAGATCGGCGAAAGGCCGGATCGACCGCAGACCGCTTTCCGACACGATCACGATTTCGCCGGGGTCGACCTGACGGATGAAGGTGGCACCGACGACGTCGAGCGCGACCGTCTCCGATGCGAAGATATAGGCGTCGCCGATACGGCCGAGGACGAGCGGGCGGATGCCGAGCGGATCGCGGCAGGCGATCATGCCTTCGGGCGTCATGCAGATCAGCGAATAGGCGCCTTCGACCTGCTTGAGCGCATCGATGAAGCGATCGAGCAGGGTGCGGTATTTCGACATCGCGACGAGATGGATGATCGTCTCGGTATCGCTGGTCGACTGGAAGATCGAGCCCGAGCGGACGAGATCGCGCCGCAGCTTCATCGCATTCGAGATATTGCCGTTATGCGCGATCGCGAAGCCGCCCGACGACAGTTCGGCAAACAGGGGTTGAACGTTGCGCAGCGAGGTCTCGCCCGTCGTCGAATAGCGGACATGGCCGCAGGCGACCTGGCCCGGCAGGCCGCGGATCACCTCGTCCTTGTCGAAATTGCCCGCGACATGGCCCATCGCGCGATGGGTGTGGAAATTATGCCCGTCCCAGCTGGTGATGCCGGCGGCTTCCTGGCCACGGTGCTGCAGGGCATGGAGGCCCAATGCCACCATGGCCGAGGCGGTCTCGGCGCCCCAAATACCGAAAATGCCGCACTCTTCGCGCAGCTTGTCATCGTCAAACGGATGCGTGGTGAGCATCGCGAATCCCATCGCGGTGGCTGATGAGGCCGCATATAGGGGGCGGACTTCGGTTTGTCGCCCCACTGTCACATGAATTTTGCGGTGCACCCGCATTTATCCACACCCTTGCTTGCCGAAGCGCTTTCGCGCATCGCCGGCGCATGAGCCATGATATCGAACAGGATCAGGAACAGGGCAGCCTGCTGAACCCGCGCTATGACGCCGCCGGACTGATCACCGCAGTCGTCACCGATCACGGGTCGGGCGACGTGCTGATGGTCGCGCACATGAACGCCGAGGCGCTGGCGGCGACGCTGGCGAGCGGCGAGGCGACCTTCTTCTCGCGGTCGCGCGGGCGGCTGTGGAAGAAGGGGGAGACGAGCGGCAACGTCATGCGCGTCGTAGAGGCGCGCATCGATTGCGATCAGGATGCGGTGTGGCTGCGCTGCGAACCGGCGGGCCCGGCCTGTCATACGGGCGAAGCGAGCTGTTTCTATCGCCGGATCGACAATGGCGATGGCGCACTGGAGCGTGTCCAGGATCGTCCCGATCAGGGACAGTCGCTTTACGACTAACGTCCAATTGTCAATCGATTGCGTATAAGGTCGAATATGCGCGGCAAGGGGTGACTTCCGTCGCTTTCGATGCCGGTAGCGCATTGGTGACGAACATGGCCTGTGACATAGCGTATCCCCTGGCGGCGACCGATGCCGACAGGTTCAGTATTTCCGAATTGTCGGACGAGTTCGGCATCAGCGCCCGGGCGCTGCGTTTCTATGAGGAAGAGGGGCTGATCGCCCCGGCGCGCGAAGGCGTGACGCGCGTTTATTCGCGGCGGGATCGCGCGCGCGTTGCTTGGATTTTGCGGGGCAAGAGCGTCGGCTTCAGCCTCGACGAGATCGGCGAGATGCTCGATCTTTACGATCTCGGCGATGGCCGGGCGACTCAGCGCCGGGTGATGGCGCAGCGCTGCCGCCAGCGCGCCGAGGCGCTTCGGGCTCAACTTGCGGACCTTCAAACGATGATCGGCCGTCTGTCCGACTTTGCGGAGAGTGTCGAAGGCGACTGACCCGAGGCCGCAGCAGGGATCGTTACGTTGCGTTAAATATCGCCGGATTAACCTATTTTTTAGATTACTGTGCGGTGGCGGCTATGGCATCTAGCTGCAATGGATGACGGCCCAAGAGAGATTCGCTTGCGCGGCAGGCTGGTCGACAGCCTGTACACCGAAGCCATGGTGCTCGCCGACGAGGCGCGCGCCTATTTCGACCGTCAGGGCCGCGAGGATCGCGAAGGGCTGGACCCGGTCGCCCGCGTCACGCTGAGCTGCGAATCGCTCAAGATCACCACCAGGCTGATGCATGTGCTCGCCTGGCTGCTCACCGAACGCGCGATCGAATTGGGGCAGATGGAATCGGAGGAAGCCGCCGCGTCTGCCCGCCGCCTTGGGGACGCCGCACCGAGCGACGCCGGGTCGGTCGAAGGACTGCCGGCGCCCGCCATCGCGCTGATAGACGCCAGCCAGGATCTCTATGCGCGCGTTCGGCGGCTCGAGGCCGAGGCCCCTGAGGCCGCGTCCGGCGTCAGCCCGGCGCTCAGCTTGCTCGACAGGCTGGAACGGGCCTTTTAAATGACCGGAAGCGGGGCAGGCGCCGGCGCAGGCCGGCAACAGGGAAGCATGCGCCATGCCCGACAGGGATAAAGGCTCGATCAGCAGCATTTCGGATATCGCCCGCCTCGCGGGCGTTTCCGCCTCGACCGTGTCCCGCGCGCTCGCGGGCAGCAAGATGATCAGCGCCGATACGCGCATCCGGATCAACGAGCTGGCTCGCGAACATGGTTTCCAGCTCAACCAGATGGCGCGCAACCTGCGCCTCAAGCGGACCAACGCGATCGGCATCATCTTTCCGCTCGGCCATGAGGTCGGCCAGCTTGTCTCCGATCCATTCTTCATCACGATGCTGGGGCAGATCGCGGATGGCGTCACCGGGCGAGGCTATGACCTGATGCTCACCCGGGTGATCCCTGCCGACCAGGATTGGCTCGAAGCGCTGGTCAACTCGGGCCGGGTCGACGGCGTGATCATCATCGGTCAGTCGAACCAGGAGGCCGCGCTTCGCCGGGTGGCGTCCGGCTATCAGTCGATGGTGGTGTGGGGGCAGCATAGCGACGGGCAGGGCTATTGCTCGGTTGGCACCGATAATATCGCCGGCGGCGCGATGGCCACCAGGCACCTGATCAATGGCGGGCGTCGGCGCATTCTCTTTGCCGGTCATGCCGACGTACCCGAAATCAGCGCGCGTTATGATGGCTTTCTGACGGCGCATCAGGAAACGGGCATCGGCCCGGCGGGCGTCACGGCTGCCCCGCTCACGCCTGAGGGCGCCTACGCAACCATCGCCGATTATCTCGCCGGCAATCCTGCACCCGACGGTATCGTCGCGGCGTCCGACGTCATCGCCATCGCGGCGATCCGCGCGCTCGCGGATCACGGCCTGAGCGTGCCCGGCGACGTCGCCGTGGTCGGCTATGACGATATCCCGCTCGCCGCGCAGACCGCGCCCGCGCTGACCACTGTCCGGCAGGATCTCCGGCAGGGTGCCGGGCATCTCGTCGAAAGCCTGTTCCGCCGTCTGAGTGGGGAGCTGTGCCCGCCGGTGATCATGGCGCCCGAGCTGATCGTCCGCGCCTCCGCGCCGTAAAACGAGGCTTTCTCGCAACTTGACCATCAAAAAGGATCGCGTCGCCGCGTACGAATGGATTGCGATCGATTTATCTTCGCACTGCAAACTAATCCATGTCAGGGGCGCATGCGTCGTGCCGTTTGAAGGGGATAAGGATGGCGAGAGCGATTTTGCGGACAGGAGCGATTCTGTTGTCAACGGCGGCCGCGCCGCTCTCGGCGCAGACGCCCGGGGCTCCGCAGACCGAGCCGCGCCAGATCACCGACGATCAGGTGATCATCGTCACCGCCGTACCCCGCAGCCAGAACCGCCTCGACAGTAGTCTTTCGGTCTCCACCTTGAGTCCCGGCCAGATCCAGATCGCCTCGCCGCGATCGGCGGGCGAAATTTTCCGCAACATTCCGGGCATCCGTGCGGAAAGCTCTGGTGGCGAGGGTAACGCCAATATTTCGGTGCGTGGCCTGCCGCTTGCCTCGGGCGGGTCCAAATATCTCCAGCTTCAGGAAGACGGCCTGCCGATCCTCCAGTTCGGCGACATCACCTTCGCGAACGCCGATATCTTCCTGCGCGCCGACCTGAACGTACAGCGGATCGAGGCGGTGCGCGGCGGAACGACCTCGAGCTTCGCGTCGAACAGCCCGGGCGGCGTCATCAATCTGATCTCCAAGACCGGTGATCGGACCGGCGGTGTCGTCCAGGTCAGCGGTGGTCTTGATTATGAGGAATATCGGGTCGACGCAGATTATGGCGGCCGGATCGGCGAGGATTGGACCTGGCATGCCGGCGGCTTCTATCGGCGCGGCGAGGGCCCCCGGAAGACCGGTTACGACGCCAATCGCGGCGGGCAGATCAAGGCTAATCTTACCCGGAAATTCTCCAGTGGTTTCGTAAGAATATACGTTAAATATCTGAATGATAAGACGCCATCCTACCTGCCGACCCCGGTGCGGGTGACGGGGAGCAATGGCGATCCGACCTATCGCAGCATTCCCAATTTCTCTGCAAACGACGCCACGCTGAACTCGCGCTATCTGCGCAACCACCTGACGCCGGGCCCCCGCAATCAGCCCGAGACCAACGATCTCGCCACCGGCATGCATCCAGTGGTCAAGCAGATCGGTCTGGAGGCGCGGATCGAGCCGGGCGATGGCTGGACGATCAACGAGCGCTTCCGCTACGCGGACATATCGGGGCGGTTCATTGCGCCGTTCCCCGCGGTGGTCGGCGACGCGGCGACGATCGCCGCCGCGCTGGGAGGGCCGGGTGCGACGCTGAGCTATGCGACCGGGCCTGATGCGGGCGGCATGATCGCCACACCGGGTACGCTCAACGGCAATGGCCTGCTGGCTGAGGCGGTGATCTTCGACACCAAGCTCAACAAGCTCGACAATATCACCAATGATCTGCGCGCGATCCGCGATATTCAGCTGGGCGACGGCAAGCTAAGCCTGACCGCCGGTCTGTTTCTGACCCGGCAGAGCATCGACACCGACTGGCTGTGGACCAGTGTCGTGTCCGAAATACGTGGCGACGGCCGGGCGGCGCTGATCGACATCCGTGACGCCGCGGGCGTGCTGCAGACCGATCAGGGCGTCTATGGCTATGGCGCGAGCTTCTTCGGCAATTGCTGCCGCCGCCATTATGACGTCACTTACAGCATCGCCGCGCCCTTCGGGGCGCTCAGCTACGCCGTCGATGGCTGGACCTTCGCGGGCAGTGTGCGCTGGGACAAGGGCCGGGTGCGCGGACATGTCGCCGGCAGCGAATTGGGCCTGACCGGATCAGCCATATCGTCGGTCGACGTCGATGGCGACGGCGTGATCTCCGCTCCCGAAACCCGCACCACCGCGACCCCTGCGATCAGCGCGCCGGTCCGCTATGGCTATGACTATCTCTCCTACTCGGCGGGCGTGAACTATCGGTTCGCGCCGCCGGTGTCGGCGTTCGTGCGCTATAGCCGGGGCGGGCGGGCCAATGCCGACCGGATATTGTTTGGCCCGGCGCTGCGCACCAGCGACGGCGGCCTGTCCGATCGCAGCGCGGCGGTAGATTTCGTCCGTCAGGCCGAAGCGGGGCTCAAATATCGCGAACGCTATGTGACCCTTTTCGTAACCCTGTTCCATGCGCTCGCATCCGAGCAGAATTTCGAGGCGACGAGCCAGCGCTTCCTCGACCGTCGCTACCGCGCTTATGGCCTCGAACTCGAAGGCAGCTACCAGATCGGCGGCTTCAGCATCACCGGTGCGGGCACATGGACCCGGGCGAAGATCACCAAGGACCGCATCACGCCAGCCAATGAAGGCAATCGGCCCCGCCGCCAGGCGAAGCTGGTCTATGCGGTGACACCGCAATATCAGCACGCCTTCTTCACTATCGGCGCCAATCTGATCGGCACGGGCAGCAGCTATGCACAGGACAATGGCGGCCTGAAACTGCCGGGCTACACCCAGGTCAACGCTTTCGTCGCAGTCCAGCCGATCGCCGACCTCATCCTGTCGATCAGCGCCAACAACCTGTTCGACGTGAAGGGCTTTACCGAAGCGGAAGAGGGAACGATCCCCGCCAACGGCATCGTCCGCGCGCGTTCGATCAACGGGCGGACGCTGTCGGCATCGGCACGGTTGAGTTTCTAGGAACGCCTATCGGCTCGGCTTCCAGGTAAACACCCGCCACAGATACCAGCCGCCCATCGCGAGCAGCAGCAGGGTGGAGCCGACGCCGAGCCAGGCTTCCATTTCGGCGAAGCGGGTGCCGAGGACCCAGCCGCCGATCGCCAGCATGGCCGACCAGCCGATCGTGCCGATCGACGACCAGATCACGAAGGGCAGGAAGCGCATCCGCATCAGCCCGGCGGGGATCGAGATCAGCGACCGGACCGTGGGCAACATGCGTCCGACGCAGACGAACAGATAGCCGTGCCGCATGAACCAGCGCTCGCCGCGATCGACCTCCGCCCAGTCCATCGTCAACCAGCGACCGAAGCGGTCGACCAGCGGCTTGAGCCGGGCGAGGCCCAGCCAGCGCGCGGCGAGATACCAGACGATATTGCCGAGCATCGCGCCCGCGCTGCCGAACAGGATCGCGGGGATCAGCGCCATCGTGCCCTTGGCGGCCTGCAGCCCCGCCATCGACATGATCACTTCGGACGGGATCGGCGGGAAGATCGTCTCGCCGAACATCAGCAGGAAGACCCCGAGATAACCGCCATCGGCGATCATCTGCTGCACCCAATCGGTCATCAAACGCTCCGCTTACCCGTACGGCCCGATCAGCGGACCTTCGATTCGATGGCGTCCCATATCAGCGCGGGCGTGTCGGTACCGTTAAATCCGTCGATCGCGACGATGCCGGTCGGCGAAGTGACGTTGATTTCGGTCAGATGCCCGGCAATCACGTCGATCCCGACGAACAGCAGCCCGCGCGCGGCGAGATCGGGGCCGAGCGCCTCGCAAATCTCGATCTCGCGCGCCGACAGGTCGGTGGCATCGGCGCGGCCCCCGGCGGCGAGGTTCGACCGGATCTCGCCCGCTTTGGGCAGTCGGTTGATCGCGCCAGTCACCTTGCCGTCGATCAGGACGATCCGCTTGTCGCCCTTCGACACGTCGGGAAGAAAGGCCTGAACCATGAAAGGTTCGCGCCACACCTGGCCGAACAACTCGGTCAGCGCGGCGAGGTTGGCGTCGTTGCGGCCGACATGGAACACCGCCGATCCGGCATTGCCGTAAAGCGGTTTGACCACCACCTCGCCATGTTCGGCGTGGAAGGCGCGGGCGTCCTCGAGCCGGCGGGTGATCATCGTCGGCGGCATGAAGCGCGCATAATCGAGAACAAACAGCTTCTCGGGCGCGTTGCGCACCGAGGCGGGGTCGTTGACCACCAATGTATGGGGCTGGATGCGCTCAAGCAGATGCGTCGCGGTGATATAGGCGAGGTCGAAGGGGGGATCCTGTCGCATCAGCACGACGTCGACATCGTCGATCAGGTCGAGGATCACCGGCTCGCCATATTCGAAATGGTCGCCTTTCACCCGCTGCAGCCGCTTGATCGGCCGCGCTGGGGCGGACACGCGCCCGTCGCGATAGCAGAGATCGCCCGCCTGATAATGCCAGAGCTTATGCCCGCGTGCGATTGCGCTCAGCATGACCGCGAAGGTCGAATCGCCCGCGATGTTGATCGTCTCCAGCGGGTCCATCTGGACGGCGACATTCAGCGACATAGACGGACTCCGGTGGTTTCGGCGGCTTAACTAGGAGTTGGGAGGGGAGGGCGCAATGACTAGCATCCCACGATCGTCATCCCGGACTTGATCCGGGATCCCGCTTTTCTTGCCAAGATTGGAGAAAGAAGCTGGATCCCGGATCAAGTCCGGGATGACGAAAGAGCGAAGTTGGCAGCCGGGCGTCACCCATGCCAGACATTCTTCAGATGCACCGGCATCCGCCACGGCCGCACCAGCATCACGTCGATCCGTATCTCGTCGACCCCCGCGCCATAGCGGGCGATCAGTCCCTCTGCGGCGGCCGCGACGCGGCGCAGCCGATACTCGTCTATCGCGAGCGCCAGTGCCGCGGCATTGCCGCGCGTCTTGACCTCCACAAAGGCGAGCACCTTCCCGCGCCGGGCGATCAGGTCGATCTCACCGCGTTTCGTGCGGACCCGCTCGCCGACGATCCGCCAGCCCTGCAGGCGCAGCCACCAGGCGGCGAGACGCTCGCCGTGGCGACCCTGGCGTTCGGCGGCCTGCCGGTTCAATCGCCGTCCTTGATCGCCATCGCCCGTGTGTAGAGGTCGCGGCGGTTGAGACCGGTGGCCTTGGCGACCTCGCCCGCCGCCCTGGCGACCGGTAGATGGGTTAGCGCAGCGCGGAGCAGGGCGTCCGCATCCGCTTCGGTCGCGGCAGGGGCGGGGCCGGGCGGGCCGACGATGACGACGATTTCACCCTTCGGCCCGGCTTCGGCATAGCGCGCGGCAAGGTCTGCAAGGGGAGCCGTCACGGCTTCCTCGAAGGTCTTGCTGATCTCCCGCACCACGGCGGCGTCGCGTTGGCCCAGTCCGTCGGACAAGGCCTTCAGCGTCGCGCCGAGGCGAGGGCCCGACTCATAGAGGATCAGCGTGGCGCGGACGGCGGCGACTTCGGCGATAGCCTCCTGTCGCGCCTTTTCCTTTGCGGGCAGGAAGCCGAGAAAGAAAAAGCGGTCGGTCGGGAGGCCCGCGAGCGTCAGCGCGGCCACTGCCGCGCAGGGGCCGGGAATGGTGGTGACCGCGATTCCGGCCGCGCGTGCGTCCCGGACGAGCTTGTAGCCCGGATCGGAGATCAACGGCGTGCCCGCATCGGAGACGAGCGCGACCGGTGCGGCTGCCATCCGGGCGATCAGGCCGGGGCGCACCTTATCCGCGTTGTGATCATGATAGGGGGTCATCGGCCGCTTGGTCCCAATGCGCTGGAGCAGCTTGGCGGTCACGCGGCTGTCCTCGACCGCGATCAGTTCAGCCCGCGCCAGAACCGACGCGGCGCGCGGCGAAAGATCGCCCAAGTTGCCGATTGGCGTAGCGACGATATACAGGCCCGGGGGAAGCGGCGTTTCCGGCGGCAGGGCATCGGCGACGTCTGGTTCGGCAATTTGATTCATAAGGCAGAATAGATGGCAGAGGCCCCCGCGTACAGGCAACCGCGATATGCATTTGGGAAATGGGCGGCGCTTGGCCTGTCGGTGCTGCTGGCGAGCTGCCAGATGGTGCCGAAGGGAAAGCCCGGCCCCGTGGCCCCACCACCGCCGGTCGAAGCTCCGGCCGATGATGGCCTGCCCAGGGATCAGGCGCGCCACCGCGTCGCGCTGCTGGTGCCGCTGAGCGGATCGAACGGCGCGGTCGGCCAGTCGATCGCCAATGCCGCGACGATGGCCTTGATCGATACCGGCAACAAATCGGTGCGGATGACCACCTATGACACCGGCGCGGGTGCCGCCGGCGCAGCCGCGCGCGCGCTGGCCGACGGCAACCGCCTGTTCCTCGGTCCGCTGCTGTCTGAGGATGCTGCCGCGGTCGCGCCCGCCGCGCGCAAGGCGGGGGTGCCGGTCATTTCCTTTTCCAACGACGCCGCCGTCGCCGGTGACGGGGTGTTCGTGATGGGCTTTTCGCCCGCCCAGTCGATCGATCGCGTGGTGCGCTATGCGCGCGGAAAAGGTATCCACCGCTTCGCCGCGCTGGTACCGGCGGGGGTCTATGGCCGCAACGCATCGACCGCGATGATCCGCTCCGTCGAGGGCGCGGGCGGCACGCTGGTCGCGATGAAGAGCTATACGCGCAACGCCAAGGCGATCGAGAAGTCGGTCGCCGAACTGGGCCGCAACCAGGGCTATGAAGGCGTGCTGATCGCCGATACCGCGCGTCTCGCGGTCAGCGCGGTGCCGCTGATCCGCAAGAGCAGCAGTCCGCAGGCGCGGATATTGGGCACCGAATTATGGGCGGCGGAGCCGGCGGCGCTGAACGCAGCGGCGCTCGGCGGCTCATGGTTCGCCAGCGTATCCGACGCGCGCTATCGCCAGCTGGCCGGGGCCTATCGCCGCCAGTTCGGCAAATCGCCCTTCCGGCTCGCGAGCCTCGGCTACGACTCGATGCTGCTGGTCGTGAGCATCGCGCGCGACTGGAGGGTGGGCGACCGTTTCCCGGCGGATCGGCTGCGCGACGAGGACGGCTTCGTAGGCGTCGACGGCGCCTTCCGCTTCGGGGCGAGCGGGGTCGCGCAGCGCGCGCTGGAAGTGAACGAGGCCAGCCCGGCGGGTGTGAAGACGGTCTCGCCCGCACCCGCCAACTTCCAAGGCAAGGATTGAGTTTCCCTGCCGAAATAATCGTCATGCTGAACCAGTTTCGACATCCGCCCTGCCACAGGGGTTCGGTGTAGAGGAGTGTATTCCGAAACGAGTTCAGGATGACGGCTTTTGCAGAGCCTTGGCCTTCACCCACAGCGCTTCCTTCTCGTCGAGCGAGAGTGCGGCAAATGCGTCGCCCGCCATGTCCTCCATCGCGCGAAAGCGTTTCTCGAACTTGGCATTGGCCGCGCGAAGGGCTGCTTCGGGGTCGATCCCCAGCTTGCGCGACCAGTTGACCACCGCCAACAGCAGGTCGCCGATCTCCTCGGCCTGATGCTCGGGTGAGACGGCATCGCGGACCTCGTCGATCTCCTCGACGACCTTGGCCAACGCGCCGTCCGCGTCGGGCCAATCGAAGCCGGTCCGCGCCGCGCGCTTCTGCAGCTTATCGGCGCGCAGCAACGCGGGAAGGGCGGAGGCCACCCCGGCCAGCGCGCTGTCGTCCTCGGCACTGCCCGCGCGTTCGGCGGCCTTGATCTCTTCCCAGCCGGGGCTCGGGCCGTCGCCGAAGACGTGCGGGTGGCGGCGGATCATCTTGGCGCTGATCCCGTCGAGAACGTCCTTCAGTGAGAATGCGCCGAGCTCTTCGGCCATGCGGGCGTGGAAGACGACCTGAAGCTGGAGGTCGCCGAGTTCGTCGCGCAGCGCGGCCATGTCGTCTCGCTCGATCGCGTCAGCCACTTCATAGGCTTCTTCGATCGTATAGGGCGCGATAGTGCGGAAATCCTGCTGAACGTCCCAGGGGCAGCCGGTCTCCGGATCTCGCAGACGCGCCATGATGTCGCGAAGTTCTTCAATCATCGGGCTCATCTATCCCAGGGTGCGACGGGCGAGAAGATCGCCCGGAAATGATCGACGAAGGCCCGCGCATTGGGGGCGTTCTCCGCCCCACGCGGCTGCACCGCATAGATGGCGACGTCGGTCGCGCCGCAGATGTCCGGCAATATCCGGACGAGTGCGCCATCGCGCAGCGCCGGGCCCACATCCCAGGTCGATCGCAACGCGATGCCGAGGCCCGCGATCGTCAGTTCGCGCGCCACCTCGCTCGAATTGGTGCGGACCGCGCTCGCGCCCTCGATGGCGATGGGGCCGCCGGGCCCTTCCAGCCGCCACGGGAGCTGGTGAACCGCTGCCAGCAGCCGATGATCCCCCAGCGCCTCGATCGTCTCGGGCGCGCCATGTTCGGCGAGATAGGCGGGGGCAGCACAGAGGATGCGGTGGTTTTCGGCGAGCCGGTGGCCGATCAGCGATCCGGTCGGCTCCGCTGCGATGCGGATCGCCACGTCGATCCTTTCGCCGAGCAGGTCGACGAAGCCATCGTCGAGATCGAGCGACAGCTCGATCCGCGGGAAGCGATCGAGGAAATCCTTGAGATAGGGCGCGATGTGCATGCGCCCGAAGGATGTTGGCGCGGCCACCCGCAATGGACCTCCAGGCTGGCCGATCCGCCCCGCGACCCGCGCCTCGGCCAGGCGCGTTGCTTCCAATATATGCCGGACATCCTCGTAAAAGCCCTGGCCGACGTCGGTCAGCACCAGCCGTCGCGTGGTGCGATGGACCAATGTCGAGCCCAGCCGCGCTTCCAGCCGGGCGAGCCGCTTCGACACCATGGCGGGCGAAATCCGCAGCCGACGGCCAGCCGCCGACAGGCTGCCGGATTCGACGATCGCCACGAACAGCGCATAATCCTCGTTCATCGCGGACAGCTAGCCCGATCCCCGGTTGCAAAGCCACCGCTAATCCCGGATGCTGCGGACCAGGGTGGAGTATGATCGGGCCATGGGGGGGACGTTCCAGCGATTGCTGTTCCATCTGGTCTGCATGCTTGCTCTGGCCTGGCCCGCGTTCCTGAACGGCCAGCCCTTCTACTTTCCGGACACCACCGCCTATATCCGCGCGGCCGACAGCGCCGCCTATATTTTTTCCGACCATCGGATCAGCACCGAATGGACCGAGCGCTATCGCCACTCGCTCGATCCGGGCGGCAAGGCCGCCGATGCGGGCCGGCATGTCAGCCCGAACGTCAACGATCTGGGCACCGAGAGCGTGATGGCGGGGCGGTCTCCTTATTTCGGCGCGCTGCTGTGGCTGAGCTATGTGCTGAGCCGGTTCTGGCTGTTCGTGCTCGCGCAGGCAATGGTGGCCTATGCGTTGATCCGCATAACGCTGCGGTTGTTCGGGCTGGCCAGACCGGCGATCGTGGCGGCCAGCGTGGCGGGGCTTGCGCTGTTCACGTCGCTGCCCTTCTTCGTGTCGCTGTTGATGCCCGATCTGCTGGCGGCGTTCGCGATACTGGCCTTCCTGCTGCTGGCGATTGATCGCCAGCGATTGCGGAAAGGCGAGCGCCGGGCGCTGTACGGGCTGATGCTTGTCTCCGCGCTTGCGCACATCACCCATATCTTCATCATCGCGGCGTTGGCGCTCTCGCTGTTCGCTTGGGCGTCGTTCCGGGGTTTGCGCCGCAGCCGGCTCGCGCCGCTGGTCGGCTTCAGTTCGCTGGTCGCGCTGGCCGGAATCGCCTCGGTGATGGTAACCGGCGCGGTGGTCGAACGGACCTTCGGGCGCGCGCCGCTGCTCGTGCCTCTGCTCACCGCGCGCTTCCTGGGCGACGGAACCGGGCTCGACTATCTCCGCCGCCATTGTCCCGAAGCCGGTTTCGCCGCCTGTGCCTATCGGGACCGCAAGCAAGTGATCGTCGGCGAATTCCTTTGGTCGCTGGAGCCGGGAAAGGGCGCCTATATGATCGCCGACACCTCGACACGGCGGGCCCTGTCGGTCGAGGACAGCCGCTTCGCGCTGGCCGTGCTCGCCGCCTATCCGGTCGAGCAGGGCGGGCGTATCCTGCGCAATGGCTGGCGGCAGATGCTTAGGTTCGACATCGATCTGTGGAACTATAAATGCGCGGGCAAGCCCCAATGCTGGTCGTCGCTGCCCCCCGCCGAGCGCGCGGCCTTGCTCGCCAGTCCCGGTGGACGCGATCTTTGGCCCCAAGAGGCGATTGCGGTGATCCACTATACGGTGGTTGCGGGCGCGTTGGTACTGCTGCTGGCCTGGGCCGCCACCGACGCCCGGACAGGCCATGAGGGGGTGGAAGATATCGCCCTTTGGTTGGCGTTGCTGCTCATCGCGATGGCGGTAAACGCCTTGCTGGGTGGCGGTGTTTCGGATCCGCAGCCGCGCTATCAGGCGAGGGTCACATGGTTGTTGCCGTTGCTGGCGCTAATCGCCGCGCTGGTCTGGCGACGCCATCGTAACGAAGATGCGGCGGCCGGATGACAAGCCGAGGGAGCAAAGCTATCACCAGCGCCATGCAAGCCGATATCGCCGTCATTCTACCCTGCTATAACGAGGAGGCGGCGATCGGCGCGACCATCGCGGGCTTCCGCGCGGCGCTGCCCGAGGCGCGGATCTACGTCTTCGACAACAACAGCAAGGACCGCACCGTCGAGGTCGCGCGCGCCGCGGGTGCGATCGTCCGGACCGAGCGGATGCAGGGCAAGGGTAACGTCGTCCGCCGGATGTTCTCCGACGTCGAGGCCGACATCTATGTAATGGCTGACGGCGACGCGACCTATGACGCAGCGGCCGCGCCCGCGCTGATCCGGATGATGCTCGACGAGCGGCTCGACATGGTCGTCGGCGCGCGCAAGTCCGAGGTGGAGGAAGCCTATCGCCGCGGCCATCGCTTCGGAAACAAGATGCTGACCGGCATATTGGCGCGCCTCTTTGGAAGAACTTTTTCTGACATATTATCAGGTTATCGGGTTTTCTCTCGACGTTTTGTAAAGAGTTTCCCCGTGCTATCGGCAGGGTTCGAAATCGAAACCGAGATCAGCATCCATGCACTCGAACTCCAGATGCCGGTCGGCGAGGTGATCACCCAATATGGGGCGCGGCCCGAAGGATCGATGTCCAAGCTGTCGACCTATCGCGACGGATGGCGAATCCTCTGGACGATCATGACGCTGTTTCGCATCGAAAAGCCGGTGCTGTTCTTCGGCGCGATCGGCGGCCTGCTCGGCCTGCTGGCGATCGTCCTCGCGATCCCGCTGGGCATTACCTACATCGAGACCGGTCTGGTGCCGCGTCTGCCCACCGCCTTGCTGGCAACGGGGCTGGTCATCCTCGCGGTCCTCAACTGGTTCTGCGGGCTGATCCTTGCGACGGTGGTGCGCGGACGGCGCGAGGTCCGGCGGCTCGCCTATCTGGGCTTCGCCGCACCGGGGGGCGAAGACCGCGCGAGCGGCAGCACCACCGGCTGACCCTCGATCGCGCCCGTCCAGGCGCGGATATCATAGCAGTTGCGGAGATTTTCGGCGGTGAGCACTGCCGACGGCACGCCGTCAGCAATGAGCCGCCCTCCGTGGATCAACAGCAACCGATCGCAGAAGCGCGCCGCCATGGCGAGGTCGTGCAGCACCGCGATGACCAGCGTTCCGGCGGCGGCTTCGGCCCTGAGCAGTTCCATGATTTGCAACTGATGACCGGGGTCGAGGGCGGCAAGGGGTTCGTCGACGATGAGGGCCGGAGCCTCGACAGCAAGCGCGCGCGCGATCAGCGTGCGGGCTCGTTCGCCTCCTGAAAGTTCGGTGGCGATACGACCACGCAAGTCATTGATTTCCGAGCGATCCATGGCCCGGTCTATCGCCACGCGATCCTCGATGCCAAGAGCCGAGAAAGGCGCGAGGTGAGGCAGGCGCCCGAGCGCCACAAGCCGCTCGACAGTCAGCGGCCAGTGGACCGTCTGGCCCTGCGGCAGATAGGCGATCCGCCGCGCGAGCGCCGCGCGTGAAAACCGTTCGACCGGAGCGCCATCGATCAGCACCCGGCCCGCCGTCGGTCCGATCAACCCTGTGATCGCACGCGCCAGCGTCGATTTCCCTGCGCCGTTGGGCCCGATCACGCCGACGAGCGCGGCGGGTTCGATCCGTGCGTCGATCGCGTGCAGCACCTGGCGGTCGCCCAGCGTCGCGTCGAGCCTTTCGATCGACAGGCTCACCATAGCCGCCGCTCGCGGACGAGATGGTGGAGGAAGATCGGCACGCCGAGCAGCGCGGTCAGCACGCCGAGACGGAGTTCGCTATCGGTGGGGATCAGCCGCACCGCTATATCGGCCGCGCTGAGCAACGCCGCGCCGCCCAGCGCAGAAGGCAGCAGCAGCGCCGAGGGCGAGCGATCGGTCAGCGGCCGGAGCAGATGCGGCACAATCAGCCCGACGAAGCCGATTGCTCCTGAAATCGCCACCGCGCCTCCGACGCCGATCGCGGTGCCGGCCAATATTCGCCAGCGCAGGCGGCCCAGATCGACACCCAGCGTCTGCGCGGCATCCTCGCCCAGAGTGAGCGCGTCGAGCGCGCGGGCATCCCACAGCAGCAGCGCGCCGCCGATCAGGATGCAGGGCAAGGCCAGCCAGACATGGCTGAAGCTGCGATCCTCGAGCGATCCCATCAGCCAGCTCATGATCTCCATCGCCGCGAAAGGATTGGGCGAGAGGTTGAGGGCGAGGCTGATGCCCGCCCCCGCCAGCGTGCCGACCGCAATGCCCGCGAGGATCAGTGACAGCGGGCTTTCGGCGCGGCCCGCGAGCAGCATCAGCGGCGCGAGGCCGAGCAGCGCGCCGGCGACCGCGAGCAGCGGCAGGCCGAGCGGCCAGGCCTGGGCGATGCCGAAATAGAGCGCGATCACCGCGCCCAGCGCTGCGGCGTTCGAAGTACCGAGCACCGACGGTTCGGCGAGCGGATTGCGCAAATAACCCTGAAGCACCGCGCCGCCGAGGCCGAGCATTGCCCCGACCAGCAGGCCGAGCAACGCGCGGGGCAGGCGCAGTTCGATCATCACGGCGCGCAACACCGGGTCGCCGCCCCCCGCCAATATGTCGGCGATCTCTCGCGATCCGAAGACGGTCGGCCCGGTCAGCAATGACGCGACGCCGAGCAGCAGCGCAGCCAGGGTGAGACCGGCGATCAGCAAAAAGCGGTGGGAGAGGGAACGGGAGGTCATTGCGCTCGCTTGACCCTAGCCGGGCGATCTTCGAATGAGAAGGCGATGCGCTTCCGAAATCATCGCTGGCTGGGCATGGCCCTCGCGCTACTGGCGGCCATGCCTGCGACGGCCGCGCCGAAGCGCATCGTTTCGCTCAGCCTGTGCGCCGACCAATATCTGCTCGCGCTAGCCGATCCGGGGCAGATCGTTGCGCTCAACCGCTTTTCGCACGATCCGGCGATGTCATGGGGCGTGGCAAAGGCGCGCGCCTTTCCCGGCATCAGGGGCAGTGCAGAGGAGATGCTGACACTGAAGCCCGATCTGGTGCTGACCTCGGGCTTCGGCACGCCCGCCGCACTGGCGGTGCTCAGGAGCCGCAACGTTCCGGTCGTCGACCTCCCGTGGGACGATCGCTTCGAGAGCATCGAGCGGACCACCCGGCAGGTTGCCGCGCTGGTCGGCCATCGCGAACGGGGCGAGGCGCTGATCGCGGCGATGCGGCGGCGGGTCGATGCGATCGGGATACCACCGGGTCGCGGACGGATCGCCGCCTATTATCAGCGGCGCGGCTATCTGACCGGGCAGGGGACGTTGATCGACGAGATGATGCGCCGGGTGGGTCTGGTCAATCTTGCCACCAAACTCAATCGGCCGATGCTGTCCTATCTGTCAATCGAGGCGATGGCAGTGGCGCGGCCCGATTTTCTGATTACCGACCATGGCGGCAAGATACGCGACAAGGGCACCGAGATGCTCGAGCATCCGCTGCTGTCGCGGGTCGTGCCGGCGTCGCGGCGGATCAATATCCCCGAGGCGCTGACGACCTGCGGCGGGCCGTCCTATCCCGATGCGATCGAGGCGCTGGCAGCGGGGATTCGGCGCGCGGATCGCCGCTAACGCGTCTCGCCGTCCTCGCCGCGATATTTGAGTTCGAGATAGCGGCCCTGCGTGGCCAGCTTGTTGAGGTCGCCCGAGGCCAGCTGCTCGCTCATCCGCAACAGCTCCTCGTCGACGACGCGCAGGCCTTCGACCAGTTGCTTGTCGGGCGACGAGCCGCCGTTGCGCGCTTCGCGGCGCATCGCTTCGGGGACGCGCTTGTAGTTCTCGACGAGCTCGGGAAGCTCTTCCGCCATCAGCTTGCGGAACTCGTAGGCCGCTGGCTCGCGCGGATCGAGCTGAGCGAATTGCGGGCCGATCGCTTCGAGCTTGATGCCGATCTCGTCGGCCAGCCGCTGCGCGGGTGCGGGCAGGGCGGGGCGCTGCCCTTCCAGCCAGCGCTCGGTCTGCGACGGCAATAGCGGCAGGTCGCTCTTCGCCATCTGTTCCGGCGTCGGCTCGGGCGCCTGCGGCCAGCCGAGGATGCCGAAAAACACGATTGGCATCGCCACCAGCATCAGGAAGAAACCGCCGACGCCGAGCGGGGTGACGAAGCTGCCGATCAGCCCGCCCGCCAGCATCACGCCGAGCACCGCGAAGAAGGCGTATTTCAGCCGCCGGAAGAAGCCGACGACACGCCTGCGGTGCGCCTTGATCTGACGCGGGCTGGTGCGCGCGCGGACGCGCTCGAGGATCTCCTCGGCCCGGTCCATCGTCGCGCGGCTGTTGGACATCAGTCGAGTGCCTTGAACGGCTCGGCCTGGCCCTGCGCCGCGCCCTCGGCCCGGGCGATATAGCCCTTCGACTTCTCAACCTCAGTGGTCAGCGTGCCGACGGTCTGCTTCATCGACGACAGCGCCTCGATCTTGAACCGGTCGATGGCGTCCATCGTGTCGTAGATATTCTGGAAGGCGCGCTGCAGGGTTTCGACCGGGATCGTTGAGGAAGCGGCCTGCTTGTGGATCTCGCCGGTCTGGGTCTTCAGCATCTCGCCGGTCGAATCGATCATGTTTGCGGTTGTGGTGTTCAGCGCGGTGATCTGGTCGAGGACGAGCTTCTGGTTGGTCAGCGCCTGCGCGACGGTGACGGCTGTGCGCAGTGCGGCGACGGTGGTGGTCGAGGCGCGGTCGACGCCCTTCACCAGCTCGACATTGTTCTTCTTGACGAGATCAAGCGCCAGATAGCCCTGCACCGTTACAGCCATCTGGGTGAGCAGGTCCTGGGTCCGCTGGCGGACATAAAAGAGTGCGGTTTCGCGGATCTTGCCCGCCTTTTCAGGATCGCTGCTGTCGAGATCAAGCGCCTTAGCTTCGAGCCGTTCGTCAAGCGTCTTCGACAGGTGGATCATCTGCTCCAGACGCCCCATCGCCGCCCAGAGATTCTGCCGCTCGACGTCGATCGCGGCATTGTCCTTGATCAGCTCGTCCTTGCCAGAGGCCAGGCTGCGCAGGATCGAGGAGATGTGGCTTTGCGCCGACTTATAGCTATCGAAATAATCACGCATCTTGTTGCCGAAGGGGATGATCCCAAACAGCTTCTTGCGCGTGAACAGGTCGCCCTTGCTGCCGGGATCGAGATCCTCGATCGTCCGGCGCAACTGGGCGAGGTCTGCCCCGACGCCCGTATCCGCGTCGATTGCGCGCACCGGACGATCTAGGAAGCGGTTGGACTGGCCCGCCGCCTCGGCGATCTCTCGGCGGCCCATATTGCTGATCGAGTCGACGCGCTTGCCGAATTCAGGGCTATTGACGTCCTGCGCGACAAGATCGTCGATGAAGCTGTCGACTTTCTCGTCGAGCTGGCTGCGCTGCTCATCCTTCAGTGGAACGAGGCCGGCGGCCCGTTCGGGAGCTAGCACCTTCACCGGGGCTGGCGCTTCGAGCACAAGGCCAGGTTCTTCGGTGGTCGTCGTCGTGCTGGCCATCGCCGGCATCTCCCTCATGCTTTGCTGGCGCTGAAGATGGCGGCATGAGGTGCATTATTCAAGCGATACGGTGAACGCGCCCTCGCTGCGGAAAATGCACTCGGAATATCTTGAATGCATAAATTGCAACTGCCGTTGTTGCATCAGCATTTGTCGAATCGTCCGCTGCGCCGCAATAGGGACGGGCCTTTCAGGCATCCTCTCCTAATGACTTAAGGGCTGGTTCTCGCGAACCGGCCCCTTTTTTTGTCCGCTCGCGGCCGGGCTGCACCGCGGCGGAACCTCCTCAATCGCCGATCCGCCGAATTGTTCCGGTTCCTGCCCTTGTTGCATTGCGCCAATTCCGCTATGCGCGCGCCACATTCCTCAAATCAGGATTACCAAGACCATGAGCCTCCGCAACGTGGCCATCATTGCGCACGTCGATCACGGCAAGACCACGCTCGTCGACCAGCTCTTCCGCCAGTCGGGCACCTTCCGCGACAATCAGCGCGTCGAGGAGCGCGCGATGGATTCGAACGACCTCGAAAAGGAGCGCGGCATCACCATCCTGGCGAAGCCGACCTCGATCGAGTGGGAAGGCACGCGGATCAACATCGTCGACACCCCCGGCCACGCCGATTTCGGCGGCGAGGTGGAACGCATCCTCTCAATGGTCGACGGCGTGATCCTGCTGGTCGACAGCTCCGAAGGCGCGATGCCGCAGACCAAGTTCGTGACCGGCAAGGCGCTGGCGCTGGGCCTGCGCCCGATCGTGGTCGTCAACAAGATCGACCGTCCGGACGAGCGCACCCAGGAAGTGCTCGACGAGGTTTTCGATCTGTTCGTCAGCCTCGAAGCCAGCGACGAGCAGCTCGATTTTCCGGTCCTTTTCGCGTCGGGCCGAAACGGCTATGCCAGTGAGGATCCCCAGGCGCGTTCCGGCACGCTGACCCCGTTGTTCCAGAAGATCGTCGACCATGTGCCGCCGCCGTCGGTACCGGTCGATGCTCCCTTCACCTTTCTGGTGACGCTGCTCGATCGCGACAACTTCCTCGGCCGCATCCTCACCGGCCGCGTGACATCGGGCACCGTCAAGGTCAACCAGCCGATCCACGCGCTGGATATGGATGGCAAAGTCATCGAGACCGGCCGCGCGTCGAAGATCATGTCGTTCCGCGGCCTCGATCGCGTTCCTGTCGACGAGGCGAACGCAGGCGACATCATCTCGCTGGCGGGCCTGACCGTCGCGACCGTCGCCAACACGATCGCCGACATCTCGGTGAGCGAGCCGATCCAGGCGCAGCCGATCGATCCGCCGACGCTGTCAATGACCTTTGCAGTGAACGACAGCCCGATGGCGGGCCGCGAGGGCACCAAGGTGACCAGCCGCATGATCCGCGACCGCCTGTTCCGGGAAGCCGAGTCCAACGTTGCGATCAAGGTGACCGAGAGCGCCGGCAAGGACAGCTTCGACGTCGCCGGCCGCGGCGAGCTACAGCTCGGGGTTCTGATCGAAACGATGCGCCGCGAGGGCTTCGAGCTCGGTATCAGCCGTCCGCGCGTCCTGTTCCGCGAGAATGAAGAGGGCGGCAGGGAAGAGCCGTACGAGACCGTCGTGATCGACGTCGACGACGAATATTCCGGCACTGTCGTCGAGAAGATGAACCTTCGTAAGGCCGAGATGACCGATATGCGTCCTTCGGGCGGCGGCAAGACTCGCATCACCTTCTCCGCTCCGTCGCGCGGCCTGATCGGCTATCATGGCGAGTTCCTGTCGGACACCCGCGGCACCGGCATCATGAACCGGCTGTTCGAGAAATACGGCCCGTACAAGGGCAATATCGAAGGCCGTAAAAATGGCGTGCTGATCTCGAACGGCGCGGGCGAAGCGAACAGCTATGCGCTCGGCCCGCTCGAAGAGCGCGGCATCCTGTTCGTCGGCCATGGCGAGGCCCTCTACGAGGGCATGATCGTTGGCGAGAACGCCAAGACCGACGATCTCGAAGTCAACCCGATGAAGGCGAAGCAGCTCACCAACTTCCGCGCTTCGGGCGGCAAGGATGATGCGATCCGCCTGACTCCGCCTAAGAAGATGACGCTGGAACAGGCGATCGCCTATATCGACGATGATGAGCTCGTCGAAGTGACGCCCAAGTCGATCCGGCTGCGCAAGCGCCACCTCGACCCGCATGAGCGCAAGCGTGCCAGCCGGGCCAAGGCAGCGGCATAAGCCAGAGAAAAGGGCACCGGAGTGATCCGGCGCCCTTTTCATATTGGGCTCAGTCGAACAGTTCCTCCAGGAACGACTTCTTCCGCTTATATTTGTAGCGGGGGTCGTAGCCGTAAGCCTGCTGCTGTGGCGGGGGGGCGTAGCCATGTCCGCGCGGCTCGGGCTGGGGCGGCGGTGGCGGGGCGCTTTCGGCGGTCGTGCGTTCGATGATCTTGTCCAACTCGCCGCGATCGAGCCATACGCCACGGCATTGCGGGCAATAGTCGATCTCGACATTCTGGCGTTCGCTCATCGTCAGCGGCACGGCGCAGACAGGGCACATCATGTTCGGATGGGTCATATGCAATCTCCCTCAATCGCCCGGCGCGAGAGGAAGATGGACCCCGCGGCACCGAGCATTGCTCGATGCGGTCCGACATCACGACCGATTTCGATCGCCAGAGGGGCCCGGCCCGCGCGTCTAAGATAGGGCGCGCGGGAAGGGAGGCAAGGGCTGCTTAGCGCGGCAGGTCGGTCGCGCCCATCAGGTGAAGATCGACGGCGCGGGCGCACTGGCGGCCTTCACGGATCGCCCAGACGATCAGGCTCTGGCCGCGACGCATGTCGCCGCAGGCGAAGATGCCGTCTTCGCTTGTCGCGTAGCTGTTGGTGTCGGCCCTCACATTGCCGCGCGCGTCGAGCTCGACCCCGGCCTGTTCGATCATGCCGGGCGTGTTCGGGCCGACGAAGCCCATCGCCAGCAGGACGAGATCGGCCTGGAGCGTGAATTCGCTGCCCGGGATCTCCTGCATCTTGCCGTCGATCCACTCGACCCGGACGCATTCGAGCGCGGTGAGCTGGCCGTTGCTGCCGATCGCCCGCTTGGTGACGACCGACCAGTCGCGCTCGCAGCCCTCTTCATGGCTCGACGAGGTGCGCAGCTTGAGCGGCCAGTGCGGCCAGGACAGCGCCTTGGCTTCCTTTTCCGGCGGCCGGGGCATGATCTCCAGCTGTGTGACCGACGCCGCGCCCTGGCGGTTCGAGGTGCCGACGCAGTCCGATCCGGTGTCGCCGCCGCCGATCACGACGACATGCTTGCCGGTGGCGGTCAGCGAGCCGCGCGGGGCGGCGCGCAGCTCGTCGTCGCCGGCGTTGCGCTTGTTCTGTTGAGTCAGGAACTCCATGGCGAAGCGGACGCCCTGCAGTTCGAAGCCCGGGATTTCGAGCGGGCGGGCCTTTTCCGCGCCGCCCGACAACACCACCGCGTCGAAATTCTCGCGCAGCGAGTCGAGCGAGACCTGCACGCCGACCTCGGTGCTGGTGCGATAGCTGACCCCTTCGGCTTCCATCTGGACCAACCGGCGGTTGATCAGATGCTTCTCCATCTTGAAGTCGGGAATGCCGTAGCGAAGCAGACCGCCCATCCGATCGTTCTTTTCGAACAGGGTGACGCTGTGGCCCGCGCGGGCCAGTTGCTGCGCGCAGGCGAGGCCAGCGGGGCCCGAGCCGACGACCGCGACCGACTTGCCGGTCTTGCGGGCGGCAAGCTGCGGCACGATCCAGCCTTCTTCCCATCCTTTGTCGACGATCGCGCATTCGATCGACTTGATCGTGACCGGGCTGTCCTGGATGTTCAGCGTGCAGGATGCCTCGCACGGGGCAGGGCAGACGCGACCGGTGAACTCCGGAAAATTGTTCGTAGAATGAAGAACTTCAAGCGCGTTCTTCCAATCCGATTCATAGACCAGATGGTTCCAGTCCGGAATGATGTTATTCACCGGACAGCCATTGTGGCAGAAGGGAATGCCGCAGTTCATGCAGCGGGCCGCTTGATCGCGAAGCTGCTGGGCGTCCATCGGGACGACGAATTCGTTCCAGTTCTTCAGCCGGTCCTGCGGCTTGAGATAGCCGCGATCCTTGCGCTCGACTTCGAGAAATCCGGTTGCCTTGCCCATTATCTTACTCCGGTCATTCCGCGGCGACATTGGCGGCAGCGAGGCGCTCGGCCTCCAGCTGGCGCAGCGCGCGGGCATAGTCTCTCGGCATCACCTTGACGAAGCGACTGAGCGTGGTCTGCCAATCGTCTAGGAGTGCGCCCGCCTGGGCGCTGCCGGTGTGCAGGTGGTGACGCTCCAGCAGGATGCGCAGCCGTTCGGCGTCGTGGCGGAGCATGTCGCCCATGCCATAGTCGTGAACGCTGGCGGCGCGCTGCTGCGGGCGGCCCGTACCTTCGTCAGCGTCGGTGTCGCTGCTGACCGGCAGGACATCGACCATCGCCTGATTGCAACGGTCACGGAAGCGGCCATCGGCGTCATAGACATAGGCGATGCCGCCCGACATGCCCGCCGCGAAGTTGCGGCCGGTCTGGCCGAGCACCGCGACGACGCCGCCGGTCATATATTCGCAGCCATGATCGCCGGTGCCCTCGACGACCGCGATCGCGCCCGAGTTGCGGACCGCAAAACGCTCGCCCGCCACGCCCTGGAAATAGGCCTCGCCGGCGATCGCGCCGTAAAGGACGGTGTTGCCGACGATGATGTTCTCGAGCGGGTTGCGCTCGACGTGCGCCGGTTGCCGCACGATGACGCGGCCTCCGGACAGTCCCTTGCCGACATAGTCGTTGGCGTCGCCGGTCAGTTCAAGCGTCACGCCATGCGCCAGAAACGCGCCGAAGCTCTGCCCGGCCACGCCCTTCAGGCGGATGGCGATGCTGTTCTCGGGCAGGCCGGCATGGCCGCAGCGGCGGGCGACCTCACCCGACAGCATCGCGCCGACGGTGCGGTTGACGTTGAACACCGGCCGTTCGATCACCACAGGCTCGCCCTTGTCGAGCGCGGGTGCGGCGGCAGCGATCAGATCATTGTCGAGCGCGGCGTCGAGGCCGTGATCCTGGAAGCTCGAATGGTGGAGTGTATTGCCCATCGCCGGCTTGGCCTGATGGAGCAAGCGGCCGAGATCGACGCCGTGCGCCTTCCAGTGATCGAGCGCCTTTCGCATGTCGAGCCGGTCGACCCGGCCGACCATCTCCTTCAGCGTACGGAAGCCCATCTCCGCCATGATCTGGCGCAGTTCCTCGGCGACGAAGAAGAAATAGTTGATGACATGCTCGGGCTGGCCGGTGAACCGCGCGCGCAGCACCGGATCCTGGGTGGCGACGCCGACCGGGCAGGTGTTGAGATGGCATTTGCGCATCATGATGCAGCCCGCGGCGATCAGCGGCGCGGTGGCAAAGCCGAACTCGTCCGCGCCGAGCAGCGCGCCGATCGCGACGTCGCGGCCGGTGCGCAGTCCGCCGTCGACCTGGACGACGATGCGGCTGCGCAGCCCGTTGAGCAGCAGCGTCTGCTGGGTCTCGGCGAGGCCGATCTCCCATGGGCTGCCGGCATGGGTGAGCGACGTCAGCGGCGATGCGCCGGTGCCGCCTTCATAGCCCGAGATGGTGACGTGATCGGCACGCGCCTTGGATACGCCCGCGGCGACCGTGCCGACGCCGACTTCGGACACCAGCTTCACCGAGATGCGGGCACCGGTGTTGACGTTCTTCAGGTCGTGGATGAGCTGCGCTAGATCCTCGATCGAATAAATGTCGTGGTGCGGCGGCGGCGAGATCAGGCCGACCCCCGGGGTCGAATGACGTACCTTGGCGATATTCTTGTCGACCTTGTCGCCGGGCAACTGCCCGCCTTCGCCGGGCTTCGCGCCCTGCGCCATCTTGATCTGGATGTCGTCGGCGTTGACCAGATATTCGGCGGTGACGCCGAACCGGCCCGAGGCGACCTGCTTGATCGCCGAACGCATCGAATCGCCATTGGGCAGCGGCGTGAAGCGGTCGGCTTCCTCGCCGCCTTCGCCGGTGTTCGATCGGCCGCCGATGCGGTTCATCGCCATGGCGAGGGTAGTGTGCGCCTCGCGCGAGATCGAGCCGAAGCTCATCGCGCCGGTGGCAAAGCGCTTGACGATCTCCGACGCCGGTTCGACCTCGCTGATGTCGATCGGCTGATCGGCGGGCTTGAGGGCCATCAGGCCGCGGATCGTCAGCAGCCGTTCGCTCTGCTCGTTGATCGAACGGGCGAACTCGCCATAGCGGTCCTTGCTGTTGCCGCGCACCGCATGCTGGAGCGATGCGACGCTCTCGGGCGTCCAGGCATGTTCCTCGCCGCGAATGCGATAGCCGTAGACCCCGCCGACATCGAGCATGTTACGGTAGATCGGGTTGTCGCCATAGGCGGCGGCATGGCGGCGGACCGTCTCCTCGGCCACTTCGTCGAGGCCGATGCCTTCGATCGTGGTCGCAGTGCCGGTGAAATATTTGTCGATGAACGGCGAGGCGAGGCCGATCGCGTCGAAGATCTGCGCGCCGCAATAGCTCTGATAGGTCGAGATGCCCATCTTGGACATGACCTTCAGGATGCCCTTGCCGACCGCTTTGATATAGTTCTTGCGAACCTCATGCTTGGTCAGGGTCAGCCCCTGGCGGACGCGGATTTCCTCGAGCGTGTCGAAGGCGAGATAGGGGTTCACCGCTTCCGCGCCATAGCCGGCGAGGACGCAGAAATGATGGACCTCGCGAGCTTCGCCGGTCTCGACGACCAGGCCGGTCTGCATGCGCAGCCCCTGCTTGACGAGATGATGGTGGACCGCGGCGGTCGCCAGCAGCGACGGCATCGCGATCCGGTCCGGACCCTGGGCGCGGTCCGACAGGATCAGGATGTTCTTGTCGGCGAGCACCGCCTCGGTCGCCGCCCAGCACATCTCCTTGATCGCCATGGCGAGCCCGGCCGCGCCGGTCTCGGCGTCCCAGGTCATGTCGATCGTCTCGGTCCGGAACGCGCCGTCGAGCTGGGCTTCGGCGGAGCGGATGCGCGCGACGTCGCCATTGGTCAGGATCGGCTGTTCGACCTCGAGCCGCTTGTGGGTACCGGCCTGGCGGCCGAGCAGGTTCGGGCGGGGACCGATCATCGACACCAGCGACATCACCAGCTCCTCACGGATTGGATCGATCGGCGGGTTGGTGACCTGGGCGAAGTTCTGCTTGAAATAATCGTAGAGCAGGCGCGGCTTGCCCGAGAGGACGGCGATCGGCGTGTCTGTGCCCATCGAACCGATCGGATCCTCGCCGACGCGGGCCATCGGCTCGAGGAACTTGCCGATATCCTCCTGTGTGTAACCGAAGGCCTGCTGGCGATCGAGCAGCGCGTGCGGATCGTTGCTGAGGCTCGTGATCTCGGTCTCTGCGGTGCGCAGCGCGTCGAGGTCCTTCAGCTTATACTGGGTCGAGGCGAGCCACTTGGCGTAGGGCGCGGCCTCGGCAAGGCTGGCCTTTATCTCCTCATCCTCGATGATCCGCCCCTGCTCCATGTCGATCAGGAGCATCTTGCCGGGCTGGAGACGCCACTTGCGGACGATATTCTCCTCGGCGACGGGCAGCACGCCCGATTCCGACGCCATGATCACATGATCGTCGTCGGTGACGAGGAAACGGGCCGGGCGCAGGCCGTTGCGGTCGAGGGTCGCGCCGATCTGGCGGCCGTCTGTGAAGGCGACGGCGGCGGGGCCGTCCCACGGCTCCATCAGCGCGGCATGATATTCGTAGAAGGCCTTGCGCGCCGGATCCATCAGCGGATTGCCGGCCCAGGCCTCGGGGATCAGCATCATCACCGCATGGGCGAGCGAATAGCCGCCCGCGACGAGCAGTTCGAGCGCATTGTCGAGACAGGCGGTGTCCGACTGGCCATGCGGGATGATCGGCCAGATCTTGTCGAGGTCGGGGCCGAGCAGGTCCGATTCCATCGTGCGGCGGCGCGCGTTCATCCAGTTGACGTTGCCGCGCACGGTGTTGATCTCGCCGTTATGGGCGATGAAGCGATAGGGGTGGGCCAGCTTCCAGCTTGGGAAGGTATTGGTCGAGAAGCGCTGGTGGACCAGCGCGATCGCCGAGGTGGTCAGCGGATCGGACAGGTCTTTGTAGAAGCTGCCGACCTGACCTGCGAGCAGCAGGCCCTTGTACACGACGGTGCGCGACGAAAAGGACGGCATGTAGAGATCGTTTAGCCCGGGCAGATCGTGCTTCACGGCCAGCGCGGCGAGCGGGTTCTGGGTCTGCTTACGGATGACGAGCAGCTTGCGCTCGAACGCGTCCTGGTCGGGCGTGTCCTCGCCACGGCCGATGATCGCCTGGCGGATCACCGGCATCTCGTCGAGCACGGCCTGGCCCAGGCCGGTGGTGTCGACCGGCACGTCGCGCCAGCCGATCATGACCTGGCCTTCCTTGACGACGAACTTCTCGAAGCTGCTGATCGCGAAAGCGCGTGCCGCCTCATCGGCCGGCAGGAAACACATCGCCACCGCATAGTCGCCTGGCTGGGGCAGGGCGAGGCCGGCGCCATCGGCCCAGGCGCGCAGCAGCCCATCGGGAATCTGAATCAATATGCCCGCGCCGTCGCCCAGCAGCGGGTCGGCGCCGACCGCGCCGCGATGATCGATCTTGAGCAGGATTTCCAGGCCGCGCTGAACGACCAAATTGGATTTCGCGCCGCGGATATTCGCGATGAAGCCGACACCGCAGGCGTCATGCTCGTTGCGGCTGTCGTACAATCCTTGGTTCTGCGGATAGGTCATCCCGCGCACATGCTCCCCTCGGCCCGCCCTATAGGGCCTTTGGCGGGCTGCTATACATATGTGGCGGGACGAGTGAAGCCTTAAGCGCGATATGTTTTCTTTCGGGGCGCAGAGTTTAGAATGATATGTCCTGCCGACGTAATAAAATTATTCCGCTAATCGGCCATAAAGCGAAAGATATTCGCTTTCACTCGATCGTCGACAGGTCGAGCAGGGTGAAATCTTTCGCGATGGCCGCGCTCTTGGCCCGAGTTTCGGCGGGTGCGGGAATCAATCCGCGCCGCGATAGATAAGCGCCGGGTTCCCATCCGCGCGCATATTCGGCGATGAATTCCTTCAAGCCGGGAATGGCGTTGAGATGCGCCTGCTTGACATAGACGTACATCCGCCGCGCGCCGGGATAGGAGAAGTCGGCGATGGTGGCGGAAGTCGGTTCGACCCCGCCGAGCGACACGCCGCGCAGCTTGGCGGCGTTTTCCTCGAGGAAGCTGTAGCCGAAGATACCGATCGCATCGGGATTGGCGATCAGCTTCTGAACGATCAGGTTATCATTCTCCCCGGATTCGACGAAGGCGCCATCCTCCCGGACCTTGGTGCAGACCTCCTTATGGCGGGCCTCGTCGCTCTTCTTGAGCGCCGCCATCTCGGCATTGGCGTTGCAGCCCTTGTCCATGATCAGTTCGTTGAAGCTGTCGCGCGTGCCGCTGGTCGGCGGGGGGCCATAGACCCGGATTGCGATGGCGGGCAGTGATGGATCGATGTCTTTCCACGTCTTCGCGGTGTTCGGCTTGCCATAGGGGGTGGCGGCCAGCGCCTCGTAGACCTGCTGCTGGGTGAGTTTGAGCGCCGGCCCGGCCTTGCTCTCGGCGAGTGCGAGGCCGTCGATGCCGATCTCGAGTTCGATGATCTTGTCGACGCCGTTCTTCCGGCAGGTCTCGGCCTCGCTCGCCTTGATCCGGCGCGAGGCGCTTTCGATGTCGGGGTGCTGCGCGCCTACCCCGGCGCAGAACAGCTTCATGCCCGCGCCGGTCCCGGTGGATTCGATTACCGGCGCCTTGAAGGCGGGGAATTTGCGCACGAATTGTTCGGCCACCGCGGTGGTGAAGGGATAGACGGTCGAGGAGCCGACAGCCCGAATCTGCGTGCGCGCCGCTTGGCTCGACCCGCCCGATCCTCCGCCGCTGTTGCACCCGGCCAGTATGACGCCGGCCACGCCCAGGATGATCGCCGCGCGCTTCATATATCCACTCCCAAATCCGATGACGCCGAACGCATTAGCCGTCGAACCTAGAAGCTTGTGTGACGCGCCGCAATCGACGCGGGCTATCGCGGCGAAGCGGTATGTCGATGCGGTGGAAGCGCTGGTGACCCCTACGGGACTCGAACCCGTGTTTTCGCCGTGAGAGGGCGACGTCCTAGACCGCTAGACGAAGGGGCCGTGCTAGGCGGAGCGGCGTCCTTATGGGGCGGGCCCGGCCAAGTCAAGGCGCCACCATGCCAGCGGGCGGACGGTGTACCGGGAAACTACGCAATGGCCTATTCGACCGCCGCCGCTAAGTTCGGTCCATGCAGGCAGATATGGCTTGGCGGGATGAGGCGGACCTCCTCATAGCCCTTCATGGCACGGGTGCGATCGGCGCTCTCGTCGGCCGGATTTCCGACGCCGTGCGCCGGTGCGATGATCAAGCCGTCCGTAATCTCGACACGATATTGCAGCTGGTGGAGGCGCGACTCGAAGGGCCATGGCGTTTGCCGCCCCCGAACGCGGCCATCGCCGATTCCCGATCGTTGAAGGCGATGTCCGAACCGGGCTGAGCCTTTCGAGACTTTGCTCCTAGAGATAGCCTTGGTCGCGCAGGCTGCAATGGCCGCTGCGCCCGATCACGACATGGTCGTGAAGGATGATGTCGAACAGACGGGCCGCCTCGGCGACCGCGCGGGTCGCGTCCAGATCGCTGCGGCTCGGAGCGGGGTCTCCCGATGGATGGTTGTGCGCCATGATCAGCCCGGTCGCGCCGAGATCGAGCGCCCGGCGGACGACTTCGCGCGGGAAGATGTCCGCGCGGGTGACCGTTCCGCGCGTGACGATCTCTTCGGACAGAAGGCGATTCTTGGCGTCGAGGTAGAGCATGACGACCTGTTCGGCGGTTTCATGCGCCATCGACACGAACAGATAGTCGAGCGTCGCACGCAGGTCGGGCAGGATCGGGCTATCGAGCATCTCGGCCCGCAGCGTTTCGCGCATCAACGGGCGGACCGCGATCAGCAGATCGGCAACACCCGGGTCGTCGGTGAGATGGATGGCCAGCGCCGCCGGGCTCGACCGCAACAGCGCAGGCAGCGATCCGAAGGCGTCGAGCAGATCGGCCGCAATCGACCTGGCGCGGCACCCCGACAAGGGCGCGAGGAGTTCGCCCAGCACCTCACGGTCGCGGCGGGCATCGGTCGCCAGGCGGCGGTCGCCATCCGCGACGCCCGACGGCGCGATGGGCGCCGCGGGCCAGCGCTGGTCGCGAACGCAGAAATTGCCGGGCATCAGCGCGCGTAGCGGGCGGGCGGAATGGACGTTCTGGAGCCCCGCCCATCTCCGGCCGACAAAGCTGGCAAAGCGCTGCAGCGGCCCTGAAGGCCTCAGCCCTTCAGGGCGATGAGCAGCGTCGACAGGGCGGTCAGGCCGGACAGCAAGATACCGGTCGCGATGGCGAGCCCGATGATCAATCCGATCATCCATCCTGCACGCTGCAGGATCGAGAGGGAGTTGCTCGGCCGATCCCGTGTGGGGAAGGGCAGCGGAAGTCCACGCATGTCACTTGGCGTGCTGTAGCCCGAGATATCCTCCCGGAGCGCCACACCCGCACCTGTCGTTCCAGCATCATCGTCGCCACCCCCAATGGTTGGAGGTGACCGGAATCTGCCGGATTCGGCTAGGTCCGGCGATTGGGGGCCCAATTCCCGGCCCAGCTTTCCGGCGTCCGATGCGGCCAGAAGGCGGGCGGCCTCGATCCGGCTGCCGACGCCCAGGATGCGCATGGCTTCCTTGATGCGCTTGTCGACCGTATGCGCCGAAATGCCGAGCGCCTGCGCGATCTGCTTCGACGACTGGTGCGCGAGAACGAGGCGCAGATAGGCGCGCTGGCTATCGGTAAGCTTGGCGATCTGGTCGTCGGACATGGCAAGAGGAGTCTAGCCGCTCTGCGCCGGTCAGGCCATGGCTATTGCCGAAGATGCACGATCAGGCGGCGGCCCGATCGCGCTCCTTCATTTCCTGGTTCAGCATCTCGGCAAGCAGGAAGGCAAGCTCGATGCTCTGGCCCGCGTTCAGGCGGGGATCGCAATGGGTGTGATAGCGATCGGCGAGATTCTCGTCGGTGACCGCCATCGCGCCGCCGGTGCATTCGGTAACGTTTTGGCCGGTCATCTCGGCGTGGATGCCGCCGCCATGGGTTCCCTCGGCGCGATGCACGGCAAAGAAGCCGCGAACCTCGGCCAGGATCCGGTCGAACGGGCGTGTCTTGTAGCCGTTCGCCGCCTTGACGACATTGCCGTGCATCGGATCGCACGACCACACCACCGGGCGCCCCTCGCGCTTCACGGCGCGAACGAGGGTCGGCAGATGCTTCTCGATCTTGTCGTGGCCATAGCGGGTGATCAGCGTGATCCGGCCGGGCTGGCGCGCGGGATCGAGCGTGTCGAGCAAGCGCAGCAGTACGTCGGGCTCGAGGCTAGGGCCGCATTTCAGGCCGATCGGATTGCCGACGCCGCGCAGGAACTCGACATGCGCCGAGCCCTCGAAACGGGTGCGGTCGCCGATCCACAGCATATGTGCCGAAGTGTCGTACCACTGGCCGGTCAGGCTGTCCTCGCGGGTCATCGCCTGCTCATAGGGCAGCAGCAGCGCCTCATGGCTGGTGTAGAATTGCGTGCCCTTGAGCTGAGGCACGGTCTCCGGATTGATCCCGCAGGCAGCCATGAAGTCGAGCGCATCGCCGATCCGGCTCGCGATCTCACCATATTGCGCGGCCCAGGGGCTGCGGTTCATGAAGTCGAGTGTCCAGGCATGGACCTGGTGCAGATTGGCATAGCCGCCCTGCGCGAAGGCGCGGAGCAGGTTGAGCGTCGCCGCCGACTGGCTGTAGGCCTTGATCATCCGCTGCGGATCGGGCGCGCGGCCCGCCGGCTCGAAGGCGATGTCGTTGATGATGTCGCCGCGATAGCTGGGCAGCGAGACGCCGCCCTGTTCCTCGGTGTCCGACGAGCGCGGTTTGGCGAACTGCCCCGCCATGCGGCCGACCTTCACGATCGGCAGCTTGGAAGCATAGGTCATCACCACCGCCATCTGCAGCAGCACGCGGAAGGTGTCGCGGATGTTGTTCGGGTGGAATTCGGCGAAGCTCTCGGCGCAATCGCCGCCTTGGAGCAAGAAAGCCTTGCCTGCGGCAACCTCGGCCAGAGTCGACTGCAATTCACGGGCTTCACCGGCAAAGACCAGCGGCGGATAGCTCGACAGTTCCTTTTCGGCCGCGGCCAAAGCCGCAGCGTCCGGATATTCCGGCATCTGCACCGCTGTATGTTGGCGCCAGCTAAGGGGCGTCCAGTTCGTCGCCATGTCCAGTCCCACTTCCTTTCAGGGCGCTCCCCATGCGCGCGGGTGCTCCGAAAGGCAAGGGGAGGGTGGCTATCGATGCCGCAAGCTGCGGTTTTCGGAAACCGTCGGATCCGGGCTGCCAGGCCCGTAAGCCCGAACGCGCGCCCGAGCTTATGCGAGCATAGCCAAGCGCGCGGATGCGCGCGCCGGCGTCTGAGGAAAAATCAACGCTTTTTCCACCACATATAGGCATTGGCGAAGATGCCGAGCAGGATCACGCTGGCGATGCACAGCGCGATATAGGCTGCGTGGAAAGGCGTGACTTCGATCCAGATAAAGCCCGCAGCATAGCTGAGCGCGACCGAGACGACGAAGGTCTGGAGCGAATTGGACCCGATCACCGCGCATTGCCGCATCGGCCATAGCCGCTGCAGGCGCGGCCACATCCACAATATGCTCATGATCAGCCAGCAGACCGACAGCGCGTGGACGACCCGCACCGGCCCGATACGTATCTTGCTCTGATACTCGACCTGGAAGGAGAACCAGCCCTGTGCGAGGAAAAGAACGGTAAGCCCGGTGAAGAGCAGCGCCGGCAGCACCAGCCAGCGCCAGTCGCCTTCGGCGCGGCGCTCCATCCGGGCGAGGAGGCGATAGCGGCCGGCGGCCATCGCGCCGAAGAAGACCAACTGCCAGGAGGCGGGGTTGAAATTCCAATGCCAGTCGCCGACCGGCGAACCGCCGATGACGTTGAACCAGGCATGTTCATGCGCGAACCAGTAGAGTGAGACCGAGATGGCGAGCGCCACGAAAGGCTGAATACGCAACAGCAGTGCGAAGAGCGGCGCGGTGGCCAGCAGCACCATATAGGTGACGAGGATTTCCAGGCAGTAAGGCTGGATATAGAGGATCAGGAAGTCGATCAGCGTTGCCGGGCCGCCCTGAATGAACCAGCTGTAGAAGCTCAGGCGGGCAAGATCGCCCGACAGCAGGCACAGCGGCAGCAGGACCAGGAACAGCACTAGATTATAGACATAGAGCTTGCCGGCGCGACGCCACACCTTTCCGGCGAAATCGAGCACGGGCGGATCACGGTCCGCGCGGAAATAGACCGCGCCGACCAGATAGCCCGACAGCATGAAGAAAATCTCCGCCGCGCTGGAGAACCCCCACAGCGTCAGCGTCGGAAACTGCATGCCGACCATGTGCATGCGATCGGTGAAGCCGGTGATATGGTTGATGGTGATGGTGATCAGCGCCAGCCCGCGCAATATGTCTATACTGGCGTCGCGCTGGCTCGGGCGCGGCCCGCTGGCTTCGTTCGAATCTCTGGAGGTCACCGCGGCGGCTTACCGCAGATGGGCAAAATTTCAACTTGGTGCTCAACTCTCTGCCGCGTTCATTGATCCTGAAGAATAGGGGGACCATATAGGGGTGGAAGGTTGCGCCCACGCGGCGCTCCGATCGGAGACTGCATGACTGAGAATCTGCCCGTATTGCCGCTGCGCGATATCGTTGTTTTTCCGCACATGATCGTGCCGCTGTTCGTCGGCCGCGAGAAGTCCGTGGCGGCGCTCGAATCGGCCATGGCGGCGGACAAGTCGATATTCCTGGTCGCCCAGCTCGATCCGGCCGAGGATGATCCCGACCGCGACGCGCTCTACGACCTCGGCGTCGTCGCCACCGTGCTGCAACTGCTGAAGCTGCCCGACGGCACCGTTCGCGTGCTCGTCGAAGGTAAGCAGCGCGCAAAGCTGGAAGAGCTGCGCAGCGACGAAACGCATCTGACCGCGACGGTCGAACTGATCGAGGAAGCGGTGGCTGAGGGCACCGAAGTTTCGGCGCTGATGCGCTCGGTGATCGATCAGTTCGAAAATTATGCGCGCCTCAACAAGAAACTGCCGGCCGAGACTTCGGTCCAGCTCGGGCAGATCGAGGACGCGGCGAAGCTGGCGGACGCGGTTGCCGCCAATATCTCGATCAAGGTTGCCGACAAGCAGGCGCTGCTGATCGAGCTCGATCCGGCCAAGCGGCTCGAAATGGCGTTCGCGCTGATGGAAGGCGAGCTGGGCGTGCTCCAGGTCGAGAAGAAGATCCGCAGCCGCGTGAAGCGGCAGATGGAGAAGACCCAGCGCGAATATTATCTCAACGAGCAGCTCAAGGCGATCCAGCGCGAGCTGGGCAATGGCGAAGGCGAAGAGGGCGGCGACGAGCTGGCCGAACTCGCTGCCAAGATCGCCAAGCTCAAGCTGTCGAAGGAAGCGCGCGGCAAGGCCAATGCGGAGCTTAAGAAGCTGCGTACCATGGCGCCGATGTCGGCCGAAGCCACGGTGGTCCGCAATTATCTCGACGTGCTGCTCGGCCTGCCCTGGGGCAAGAAATCGAAGCTCAAGAAGGACATCGCGGCCGCGCAGGCGGTGCTCGACGCCGATCATCATGGGCTTGAGAAGGTCAAGGACCGGATCGTCGAATATCTGGCGGTCCAGGCGCGCACCAACAAGCTGAAGGGGCCGATCCTGTGCCTCGTCGGCCCTCCGGGCGTCGGCAAGACCTCGCTCGGCCGCTCGATCGCCAAGGCGACGGGACGCGAGTTCGTGCGCCAGTCGCTGGGCGGCGTGCGCGACGAGGCCGAGATTCGCGGCCATCGCCGCACCTATATCGGCTCGCTACCGGGCAAGATCGTCACCAACCTCAAGAAGGCCGGGACGTCGAACCCGCTGTTCCTGCTCGACGAGATCGACAAGCTGGGCCAGGACTTCCGCGGCGATCCGGCCTCGGCGCTGCTCGAGGTGCTCGATCCGGAGCAGAACAACAAGTTCCAGGATCATTATCTGGAGATCGATGTCGATCTGTCGGACGTGATGTTCGTGTGCACCGCGAACAGCCTGAACCTGCCGCAGCCGCTACTCGACCGCATGGAGATCATCCGGCTCGAGGGCTATACCGAAGACGAGAAGGTCGAGATTGCCAAGGAGCATCTGCGCGACAAGCAGATCGAGGCACATGGCCTGAAGCCCGAGGAGTTCGAGCTGACCGACGCGGGCCTGCGCGACCTGATCCGTTATTACACCCGCGAAGCGGGTGTCCGCACGCTCGAGCGCGAGATCGCCAAGCTCGCCCGCAAAAGCCTGCGCCGCATCCTCGAGGGCAAGGAGACCAAGGTCGTCATCACGCCCGAGAATCTGGCGGAGTTCGCCGGCGTGCGGAAGTACCGTTTCGGTATCGGCGAGGAAGAGGATCAGGTCGGCGCGGTGACGGGCCTGGCCTGGACCGAGGTGGGCGGCGAACTGCTGACCATCGAGGCGGTGACGGTGCCAGGCAAGGGATCGATCAGCACCACCGGCAAGCTTGGCGACGTGATGAAGGAGAGCGTCCAGGCGGCGTTCAGCTTCGTCAAGGCGCGCGCACCGGCCTACGGCGTCAAGCCGAGCCTGATCGCCCGCAAGGACATCCACATCCACCTGCCCGAGGGCGCTGTGCCAAAGGACGGGCCATCCGCCGGTATCGGGATCACGACGGCGATCGTCTCGACACTGACCGGCATTCCGGTGCGCAAGGAAGTGGCGATGACCGGTGAGGTGACGCTTCGCGGACGGGTGCTGCCGATCGGCGGGCTCAAGGAGAAGCTGCTCGCGGCCCTGCGGGGCGGCATCACCACCGTGCTCATCCCCAAGGAGAATGAGAAAGATCTCGTCGAGATTCCCGCCAATATCCGCGAGGGGCTGAAGATCGTGCCGGTGAGCCATGTCGACGAAGTGCTGGCGCTGGCGCTGGCCGACCATGTCACACCGATCGACTGGACCGAGGCCGACGATCTCGCGCTGACGATCAAGGGCGCGACGGCGCCCGACGGCGGCGAGGTGCCGGTGCGCCACTGAGCTTGCGATGATGAGAATGAGAGGGCCGGGCGGAAACGTCCGGCCTTTTTTGTCCGGGACACAGCTAGCTCGTCGCTAAACCTGCGCTTATTTTGGCTTTATGGTGATTATATATACCAAATGCGAGGACCACCAACGTCGGATAGCTCCATAGCGCTTCGGCATTGTAGTAAGTCCATGGCAGCATATTCGGCATCAGCGGCAGGAAATGCGCGAGAAGTGTCATGCCCTGCATCGCCACGACCCATAGCGGCCAATATTTCCGGGATGGGAAGGCGACGATCAGCAAGATGACGAGCAATGCTATATCGACAGACAGGACTTGTACCTCGACCTGTCCGAAAGGGTCTTCGCTGGGTTCTCGCAGAAGCACTGAGAGATATGCGGAGACGGTGACGCCGGTTATGGCCAACTTCTCTTCCCACCCGCCGCGCCGAAACGCATAGATGAAGACAGACCACATCAGGATCCCGAAGAACATCGATCGCCACATCTGTCGATGTTTGGCCTTGCGAAATGTCCACCGTCAATAATGCGCGTGCCAAATATGCAACAAAATTAGCGATGATCGGACGCGATCGATGGCCTTCGTTGATGCCGGTGGATGGCGAATGCCAGGATGAACCACTGAGGCCAACTCCACAGCGCCACCGCCCTATGCGTGGTGTAAGGCAGCATATTCGGAATCAGCGGGGCTGCATGCGCCAGCACGGTGACGCCTTGAATGGCTGCTAGCCACAGCGGCCAAAACCTATTCGACCAGAGGCCAATGCACCATAGGAGGACGAACAGGCCGAAATCCGTCAGAGCCATGTTGACTTCGACCTGGCGGAACATGCGTTCGGGAGAACTGACCACCAATACGCTGACGTAGGAATCTACGACCATAGCCGCAGCCGCGGCTCGCTCTGTCCACCCACCACGACGGAAGGCGTAGACCGTTACGATCCACATCAGCACGCCGTAAACCATTGCCCTCCACATATGACTTTCCAATCATCGAAAGGGCTTCACAGCGATACCGTGCTGTGGTGGGAGGATGTGGTAGGCAGCATGCCGTACAGCAGCTGGGCGAGATGGCCGACCATGGTTCCTCCGCGAGGCAACTATATGGTGATCCGCGATAGGTCGTCCACAAGTCACTCTGACAAGCCTGATCCCGCCGACCTTCGAGGAGTATGGCGGTGAATTGCGAAAGCCAGCACAACCAACATCGGCCAGCTCCACACGGCTACAGCTCTCCAGTAGCCCCATGGAATCATGTGCGGAACATATGGCGCCAAATGTGCCAGAACGACCAAGCTCTGCATGGCTGTAAGCCATAGCGGCCAGAATTTGTCCGATCGGATTGTCACGTACAGCAGGACAAGCAGCAAGCCGAGATCGACAAGCATGATCGAAACTTCGAGTCGATGGTAGCGGGTCGCGCTTGAGGTGAGAAACATAGTGGCGGCAGTCGTCATGTAGGAGTTGACAACAATGCCGACAGCGGCGCTCCGCTCTGCCCATCCGCCGCGGCGGAATGCGTAAAGGCATACCCCCCACATGAGGATGCCGTAGAGAATTATGCGAATCACCTCTTGAACGCATTGAATGCTGCTCGATGCGCGTCAAGAGGCAATCCGAAGAAAAGTTTTATGCGACGCGCAGCGATGGTGCTCCGGCCTCGATCAGCTTCTCGGGCGGTGTCTTCTCGCCGCCTGCCACGACAGGCAGGTTAAACTTGCGCTGCACCACAGCCAGCGCGCGATGTCCGTCTACGACCTGTCCTCGTGCCGTGACGATCGTCGAAAGCGAGTTATAAAAGTGCGTGAACGCACCCTGCGCCACCTCCATGGCAAAGTTCCCGTCAAGGCGGGCCTGCGGCAGTTCGGCTGCGAGCAGCGCGCCATGCTTGGCGGCCATATCCAGCGCCCGCTCATATTCTTCGAGCGCGGCATAAACACGCAGCGTTGCGTCATCACGGTTCTTAGACATAGCTCTCCCCTTGCGCCGGAACGGGCGCCCCGATGGGTTGATGGAAAATCCCTAGCGCTTCAGCGCCAGGAGAATGTTCGTCAAAGTGGCAAAGCCAGACAGTAACGCGCCGGCGCCCAGTCCCATTCCGAAAATCAGTACCGCGATCCAGAACAGGCGTTGGGCGATGGTCAGGTCATTGCGTGGTTTGCTCCTGGTTGGGACGGGAAGCGGAAAGTCTATGAAGCTCGTTTCACGAAAGGTCCGGTAAGGAACCTGGTCTTCCCGAAGCGCGCTCACTCCATTCCCCTGCCTGTCACCGACGATTGCCGGTGAGGTCATGATGGGCGCTTCGAGCCCGGAAACAACGGGTTCCGGTTGACTAGTCAACCGCTGACTAGGTCTGTCGCCACCCTCGAGCTCGTACGCTTCGAGGAGGCGCGCAGCTTCGAGGCGGTTCGAAACCCCGAGGGTCTGGATCGCGCTACGGAAGTGGTTGTCGACCGTCATCGGGGAAATCCCCAGCTGGCGGCCTATTTCCTTGGACTGCATATGTTGGAGGACGAGGCGCAGGCAATCGCGCTGCCGGGCTGTCAACTTGGTGATGGCCTCGTTTTCCATGTGCCTAAAATGAACGCTTCGCTGGGCCAAGTCGATGCGAAAGTTCGGCGAAATGATGCGAAAGTCTGATCCGGAAAGGGACTCAGCCCGGAAAAGCGCGAATTTCAGGCCTTGGCCGAATCAGCCCTCGGGATAGCTGATGGCTAGAATTTCGAGTTCGCGATCTCCTCCGGGCAGCCGAACCCGTCGCGTATCGCCCACAAGTGCACCTTTGAGGGCATGGGCGAGCGGCGATCGCCAGCTGATCCGGCCCTGGCCTGCATCTGCCTCATCCTCCCCGACGAGGGTGACCACGCGCTCGAGGTCATCCTCGTCGACCACTTTCACGGTCGCGCCGAAATAGACGCGGCTGCGGTCGGCCTGCCGTACGGGATCGATCACCTTCGCCGCCTTCATCCGCCGAGACAGATGGCCGAGTTCGCGGTCGATCTCGCGCAGCTTTTTGCGGCCATAGATATAGTCGCCATTTTCCGAACGGTCGCCGTTGCCCGCCGCCCAGCTGATCACCTCGACCAACGCCGGACGCTCGGTGCCGAACAGATGATCGTAGCGCGCCCGCATCGCTGCGAACCCTGCGGGGGTGATGTAATTGGGCCGGTCCGCGCTCATGCGCCAGACGTCTTCCTGGGTCGCCGCTGGTTGAGGACCTCATAGGCCATCACAGCCGTCGCGACCGCCGCGTTCAGGCTGTCCGCCTTGCCGAGCATCGGCATCTTCACCAGCAGGTCGCACTCGGCTTCGTAATCGGCGGGCAGGCCTTGCGCCTCGTTGCCGACAAGGATGAAGGTCGGCGCGGCGTAGCGCGGTTCCTGATAATCGTGGGTCGCCTTCAGGCTGGTGCCAACAAGCTGCCCGGGGCCGGCGCGCAGCCAGCCGAGAAAGTCGCTCCACCGCGCCATGGCGATCCGCTGGGTGAACAGTGCCCCCATCGTCGCGCGGACCGCTTCGACCGAGAAGGGATCGACGCAGTCGTCGATCAGGATGAGGCCGCCCGCTCCGACGGCGTCGCCGGTGCGCAGGATCGTGCCCAGATTGCCGGGATCGCGCAGCGATTGCGCAACGATCCAGATATCGGCGGCCGCGCGGTCTATTCGATCGAGGCTGGTGTCGAACTCGCGATAGACGCCGATCACGGTCTGCGGATTGTCCTTGCCAGAGAGCTTGGACAGAATGTCGCGATCGGTCTCGATCGCTTCGCCGCCCCTGGCTTCCACCTGCTCGACCAGCCTGCGGGTCAAGGGATGATCGGCGCCGTCTTTCGCAAAGAAGATCATGTCGGGCAGGACGCCGCTGTCGGCCGCCTCGGTGAGGATGCGCAGCCCCTCGGCCAGGAACAGCCCTTCGTCTTTCCGATGGCGCTTCTCGCGCAGCGACCGGACACGCTTGATCAGCGGATTGGAAAAGGCGGTAATCTGGCGGGGCAGGGAACTATCCTCTTTCTGTCATCCTGAACTTGTTTCAGGATCCACCGCGCCACAAGTCCCGACAGTGTGGATGATAAGTGGATGCTGAAACAGGTTCAGCATGACGAGTTCAGCACGACGGTTTAGTGAACCGCGCGGCTCATTCTTCGCCGAATTTGCCTTCGATCAGTTCGACCAGCGCCGCGAGCGCCTTTTCCGCCCCATCGCCCCGTGCCGAGATGATCACGCTGTCGCCCTTGGCCGCGCCGAGCATCATCAGGCCCATGATCGACGTTCCGGCGACCTTCGAGCCGTCCTTCTCCACTTCGACCTCCGCGCTATGCGCGCTTGCCATCGTGACGAACTTTGCGCTCGCCCGGGCGTGCAGGCCGCGGATATTCGTAATCTGGACCTCGCGTTGCAACGTCATGCAGCGGCTTCCCCAAGCACTTCGGACGCGACCGAGATATATTTGCGCCCGGCATCGCGCGCGGCGGCGACGGCCGCCTTGATCTTCATCATCTTGCGAGCGCCTTCGAGGCGAATCAGCATCGGCAGGTTGATGCCGGCGATCACCTCGACCCGGCCCGGCTCCATCAGCGAAATGGCAAGGTTCGACGGCGTGCCGCCGAACAGGTCGGTGAGCAGAATCACTCCCGAACCGTCATCGACGGCCTTCACCGCCCGGGCAATATCGGCGCGACGGCCTTCCATGTCGTCGTCGGGACCAATGCAGATCGCCTCTATGGCGGTCTGCGGCCCCACGACATGCTCCATCGCCGTGACGAACTCGGCCGCGAGACGGCCATGGGTAACGAGCACCAATCCGATCATTCGACTAACAATCCAACGGTCATGATCCTACGCCTGGCACGGTGCTCTCCCGAGCGTTCGACTTCGCCTGAGTCAAATCGCGGTGCCGGACCGTGGGCGAAAATCCCGCCTCGCGCAACTGGCTTGCTAGGCTTTCGGCGAAATGCACCGATCGATGCTTGCCGCCGGTGCAGCCCACCGCGACCGTAATATAGTTTTTGCCCTCGGCGTCATAGCGCGGCAGCAGCAGCGTGATCAGCCCGCTTATCCGCGCCGAAGCCTCGGCATAGGCCGGATCGGCGGCGATATAGGCGGCGACGGCCGGATCCAGCCCGGTCAGGGAACGCAGCGCCGGATCCCAATGCGGATTGCGCAGGAAGCGCATGTCGAACATCAGGTCGGCTTCACGCGGGACGCCGCGCGAGAAGGCGAAGGACATCACCGTCAGGGTGATACCGGTGTTCGCCGATTCGCCGAACCGCTCACGCAACAGGGCCTGCAGATCGTTGGTGGCGCGTCCCGTCGTGTCGATCAGGTCGTCGGCGGCCGCGCGTAACGGCGCGAGCAGTTCGCGCTCCAGGGTGATGCCATCCTCGATCTGGCGGTCCTGCGCCATCGGGTGCCGGCTGCGGGTTTCCGAATAGCGCCGGGTAAGCTCCGCACCCGACGCATCGAGGAACAGGATCGACGTGTCGCGCCCACCGTCGCGCAGCGACTGCGCGCGGCGGACGAGCTCGCGGCTGTCGAAACCCCGGGTGCGGCTGTCGATGCCGAGCGCCAGAGGCCGCTCGTCGTCCCGGCTGCCCTCGGGCGGGCTGGCGGCGAGGAGGCGGTCGAGCAGCGACACCGGCAGGTTGTCGACGGTCTCCCAGCCCATGTCCTCCAGCGCCTTGAGCGCCGTCTTCTTGCCCGAGCCCGACAGGCCGGTGACGAACAGGATGCGCCGCGGGCCCGGCTTGCTGGTCATGTCGTCCCTCCAAGGCCATGACGAAGCAGCGCCTGCTCCGCCTTGATCGCCGATGAGGCTTCGAGCGCGGCGAACGCGATCACGGGGATGTCCACGCCGCACAGCGGCGTCATGGGCAAGGGGGTGTCGGGCATGCGATCGGGCGCGCGGTCCAGATCGAGGATCAGCGCCACCGGCCCTTCGCCGGCAAAGGCCATGTCGACGATCCCGATCCCGCGAACCTCCATCTGACCCGCAATCCGCGCGGGCGGGCTTGCGTAAAGAACGCCGTCGCGCGTCGAGAGATCGGTGTAATCGTCGGAGACGAGCAGCGCCCCGCGATCGATCAGCCGGAGCGCGAGATCGGATTTGCCGCACCCCGACCCGCCGGTGAGAAGCAGCACCCGTCCGCTGATCATCACGCTGGTGGCATGGAGCGGGCTGGCCAGCGGGACGGCGGCCATCATCGGCTCCAGGCGGGGAGGCGGATCACGAATTTCGCGCCTGAGGGAGCATTGTCCCGGTCAGTTGCGATGATCGTGCCATGATGTCCCTCGACGATAGCCTTTGCGATGGCGAGACCGAGGCCGCTGTGACGGCCGAACTCCTCGCTCTCCGGGCGGTCGCTGTGAAAGCGATTGAAGATCGCCTCGCGCGCCTCGGGCGGAACGCCGGGGCCTTCATCCTCCACCCGGATCACCACATCATCGCCATCGCGGGTGGCCGCAACCTGAACGAGGCCGCCCGGCGGCGAGAAGGAGACCGCATTTTCCACGAGATTCTCGATGACGCGGGTCAGACGCGAACCGTCGCCGAACACGACCGCCGTGCCGCGATGCGGCCGGGCGAAGGCAACGCGCACCTGGCCATTGCGGCCGCGGTCTTCGCGCGTCGCCAGCAGGCCTTCGATCATGATGCCGAGGTCTATAGACTCGAAGCGCGCGCGCGCCAGTTCGGCGTCGACGCGCGACGCTTCGGCAATGTCGGTTATCAGCCGGTCGAGCCGGCCGACATCGTCGCGAATGACGTCGATCAGTTGCTTCTGGAGCGCTGGATCGGTGACCAGTCCCAGGCTGTCGACGGCCGAGCGCAGCGAGGCGAGGGGGTTCTTGAGTTCGTGGGTAACGTCGGCAGCGAAGGCTTCGGTCGCGTCGATCCGCTGGCGGATCGCGAAGCTCATGTCGGACAGCGCGCGCGCCAGCGTGCCGATCTCGTCACGGCGTTCGGGGAGGCGGGGCACCTGCACCTCGCGTGCCCGGCCGAGACGGACGCGATGGGCGGCCAGGGCCAGGCGGCGCAACGGACGGACGATGGTACGCGCGAGGAACAGCGAGAGGCTGACCGAGACGAGCACGACGATGAGCAGCACGACGCCGAGCCGTAGCCGTTCGGCGCGAACGATACGGGTGATGTCGCGCTGGTTCTCGGTCGACAGCAGGACGTTGCCGCCGCCGTTTGTCCCGCGCACGTCGATTGCGGCGATGATCATTGGCGTCCGGTCAGGCGCGCGTTGGACAGCGGTCACCATGTTGCGATCGTGCAGCGCCGTGAGCGCCTGCGGCCAGGCGGCGAGGGTGTCGACGTCGGGCTCGTGATAGTCGGTCGGGCGATCGGCGGCGACGATGACATCGATCGACCGGTCGAGAAAGCGGGCGACGCGCTTCTGCCATTCTTCCTGGCTGGGGTCGCGCAGCTGATAGGTCGCACCCGATAGCGACCAGCTGTCGAAGGCCCGTTTGATCTCCGCGGGCGGCGCGGCGGGATCGGAGTAGTGATAGACGCGCAGCCTCGTGTCGGTGAGCAGGCCGAACTTCGCCAACAGCGCAGGCCGGCCCGCCGGAGGCGTCACCGAATAAGCCTCGGCGATCAGCCGCGTCTGGGTCGCTGTCTCGTCGAGACGGGCGTCGATTAGCTGCGAGCGATAGCTGTCGAGATAGAAGAAGCCTCCCGCCAGCATGGCCAGCGCGAAGATGTTGACCGCGAGGATCCGGGTGGTGAGCGATGTGCGCGCGGCCGCCTCGGGCGTGCCGAGGGCGCTGTCATTCCTCGGCAAAGCGGTATCCCACACCGTACAGCGTCTCGATCGCCTTGAAGTCGGAATCGACCTGGCGGAACTTGCGGCGAAGCCGCTTGATGTGGCTGTCGATCGTGCGGTCGTCGACATAGACATCGTCCTGATAGGCGGTGTCCATCAGCTGATCGCGCGATTTGACGAAGCCCGGGCGCTGCGCGAGCGCTTCGAGTATCAGGAATTCGGTGACGGTCAGCGTCACGTCCTGCCCGTTCCACTGTACGCGGTGGCGGGCGGGGTCCATCGCCAGACGCCCGCGCACGATCTTTTCGGCGGGTGGCGCGTCGGGCTGGTCGTCATTCTGCGCGCGCGCCTCGGTGCGCCGCAGGATCGCGCGAATACGGGCGATCAGCAGACGCTGCGAAAACGGCTTGGTGATATAGTCGTCCGCGCCCATCGCCAGGCCGAGCGCCTCGTCAAGCTCATCATCCTTAGATGTCAGGAAGATGGTGGGAACGCTGCTTTTCTCGCGCAGCCGGCGCAGCAGCTCCATCCCGTCCATGCGCGGCATCTTGATGTCGAGCACCGCAAGGTCCGGGGGATTGTCCAGCAGCGCTTTCAGTGCGGCTTCCCCGTCGGAATAGACCCGTACGGTGAAACCTTCGGACTGGAGCGCGATCGATACGGAAGTCAGAATGTTGCGATCGTCATCGACCAGCGCGATCGTGGGCGTCATGGGACCGGAAGGCCTCCTGCTTAGATTATGGCCGTCACGCCATGGCCCGAAAATTGTGCGTCCTGCCTAGCGCAGCCCCCGGGCCCGTTCAACCTTGCTCCGCACCCCTTTACGATCCCCGCCTTTGAAACTATGCGCGATGGGAAAGATAAAGGCACGAAGGAAGCTCCCGCGCGGTCGGGGGCTCCGCTCGGGCTAACATTAGGAGTGCACTCCCGAAACCGGGGGGCTCACCCGAATAGGAGAATAACGTGCCTCAGCTCACGCCCGCCTTTGGCCTCGATAAACAGGGAATCGATGTCGGCGCCGACCTTCACTGGAATCTTGGAACCGCGCCGCTCGTCGAGCTGGCCGTGCAGCGTGGCGAAGGCCTGCTCGCCAAGGACGGTCCGCTGGTCGTCAAGACCGGCGCGCACACCGGCCGGTCGGCCAATGACAAATTCTTCGTCCGCGACGCCGAGACCGAGAACTCGATCTGGTGGGGCAAGACCAACAAGAGTATGACGCCCGAGCAGTTTGCGGCCCTCAAGGCGGACTTTTTCGCGCATCTGAACACGAAGGACACGCTGTTCGTCCAGGATCTGTTCGGCGGCTCGCAGCCCGCCCACCGGGTCAACGTCCGCGTCGTCACCGAACTCGCCTGGCACAGCCTGTTCATCCGCACGTTGCTGGTCCGTCCCGAGGCGAGCGAGCTGGCCGGCTTCATGCCTGAGTTCACGATCATCGACCTGCCGACCTTCGTCGCCGATCCGGCGCGCCATGGCTGCCGCAGCGAGACCGTGATCGCCGTGAACTTCACCGAGAAGCTGATCCTGATCGGCGGCACCCGCTATGCCGGCGAGATGAAGAAGTCGGTGTTTGGCATCCTCAACTACAAGCTGCCGGTCGCGGGCGTCATGCCGATGCATTGCTCGGCCAATATCGGCCCGAACGGTGACACTGCCGTCTTCTTCGGTCTGTCGGGCACCGGCAAGACGACGCTGTCGGCCGACGCCAGCCGCACGCTGATCGGCGATGACGAGCATGGCTGGTCGGACGAGGCGGTCTTCAACTTCGAAGGCGGTTGCTATGCGAAGATGATCAACCTTTCGCCCGAGGCCGAGCCCGAGATCTACGCGACGTCGAAGCGTTTCGGCACGGTCCTCGAAAATGTCGTGATGGACCCTGAGACCCGCGAGCTCGACTTCAACGACAACAGCCTGGCGGAGAACAGCCGCGGTTCCTATCCGATCGATTTCATTCCGAATGCGTCGAAGGACAATCTGGGGCCGGTCCCGAAGAACATCATCTTCCTGACCGCCGACGCCTATGGCGTGCTGCCGCCGATTGCGAAGCTGACCCCGGATCAGGCGATGTACCACTTCCTCTCGGGCTACACCGCGCGCGTGGCTGGCACCGAGATCGGCGTCACCGAGCCCTCGGCGACCTTCTCGACCTGCTTCGGCGCGCCGTTCATGCCGCGCCACCCCTCGGTCTACGGCAACCTGCTCAAGGAGCGGATCGCCAAGGGCGGGGTGGATTGCTGGCTGGTCAACACGGGCTGGACGGGCGGCAAATATGGCGTTGGCAGCCGCATGCCGATCAAGGCGACCCGCGCACTGCTGAACGCCGCGCTCGACGGCAGCCTCAACGACGCGGAGTTCGTCGTCGATCCGAACTTCGGCTTCCGCGTACCGCTGGCGGTGCCGGGCGTCGACAGCAAGATCCTGCAGCCGCGCGAAACCTGGGCCGACAAGGCCGATTATGACGCGACCGCCCAGAAGCTGGTCGGCCAGTTCATCGAGAATTTCGCGCAATTCGCGGATCATGTCGACGAAGGCGTTCGTCAGGCGGCCCCGAAGGCAGCCTGATGTAACTCTCGAAAGGCCTCACGGCTTTCAGGAGGGCGCCCCGGCTTCGGCAGGGGCGCCCTTCTTCTATTTTGGGGGAATGAAGATGACCAATGAAGAAGGACCGCGGCTGTTCGCGGACGACGATGCCATACGCCACATCGGACGCGGCCTGCTCGACCGCAGCCTGCCGAAGGAAGATTGGACGCACGAGGCGCACCTCGCCGCCTGCCTGTGGATAGTTACCGAACGTCCGGATATCGATCCGGATCGTGATATGCGCGCCATCATCAGCGGCTATAACGAAGCGGTTGGCGGGGTTAATGATGATCATGGCGGTTACCACGACACGATAACCCATTGCTTCATCGCGGGCGTCCGCAACTGGCTCGCGCGCTGTGAATCGCGAGCATTGGTGGAGCGGGTCAACGGTCTGCTGGAAACCGACGAAGGACAGCGTGATTGGCCGCTGCGCTTCTACAGCCGGGACCTGCTGTTCTCGGTCGACGCGCGGCGCGATCGGGTCGCGCCGGACATCAAATCTTTACCATGATCGCTCTACTGAAAATTAAGACCAAAAGCCTATGCCCGGTCGTGAACTTCTCTGAGCGGGTGTCATGTTCGAATCGAAGCCTCCTTCTTCCGCCGGCCGTAAGGGCTGGAGCCTGGACACGCTGCTTGGCCGCACGGCCGAGCCTGCCGCTGTTGCGCCTGCTGCGCCTGTGGCGCCGGCGATCCTGCATGAACCAGCCCCGACGACCGATCTTTTCACCCGGATCGGCGGTTTCCTGAAGGCGCAGCGGCTCGATCCGACCCCGGTCAACTATGACCTCGCCTATCAATATCTGGGTGGCAATGATCCCGCACTGGTGATCGCCGTCGATGCGGCCATCGCACGGGACGGCATATTGCGTCCCGACGTGGCCGAGGAGATTACGCAGGAAGCGGCCAATCAGGTCTCGTCCGAACTCGTCGAGAAGCTGATCGATCAGGCGCACCAGAGCATGACGCTGGCCGCGAGCCTGGTCGGCCAGTCGCGCACCGACGCCAAGGCCTATGGCAGCGCCCTCGACAAGGGAGCGGCGGCGATGGACGCCGGCGGCGAATCCGCGACCCGCGCGCTCGGCCTGATGGTCGAGCTGACGCGCACGATGATCGACAAGACCCAGGACGCCGAGCGCCGCCTCGCCGAAATGGGTTCGCAGATGGAATCGCTGCAGGACGACCTCGCCGAAGCGCAGGCCGTGGCCGAGAGCGATCCGCTGACCGGCCTGGCCAACCGCCGCGCCTTCCAGTCGCGCCTCGCCCGCGCGATGGCGCAGGCTGCCGCCGAGGGCACGCCGCTGTCGGTCGCCTTCTGCGATATCGATCACTTCAAGTCGATCAACGATAATCATGGCCACGATACCGGCGATCGGATCCTCAAGATGGTCGCCGACGCGCTGTCCGAAGGCGCGGGCGAGGACGCCTATGTCGGCCGCTTCGGCGGCGAGGAGTTCCTGATCCTGTTCGACGGCATCATGGCGCGCCGCGCCGCAATGCGCGTCGACGAGATCCGCGACGAACTGTCGGGCCGCCATCTCGTGTCCAAGACCACGGGCGAGCCGCTCGGCACCGTCACCTTCTCGGCGGGCGTGGCGCAGCTGCTGCCGGGAGAAGGGGACGGAGAGATGCTCCGCCGCGCGGACGAGGCGCTGTACAACGCCAAGAACAGCGGCCGGAACCGGGTGATCATTCACGGCGAAGATTGAGGATTGCCGTCGCCCCGGTCCGCAGGTGCGGGCCGGGGCGACGTTTATGTTTCAACCGCACTAGCGGTTCGCCGCGCGCCGACATATATGGCCTCGAATCCTTTATCACCTCGCGGGGATTCGACTTCATGGACATCAGCCTCGGCCTCACCTTCGACGACGTGCTCCTCCGGCCCGGCGAATCGGACGTGTTGCCGAGCCAGGCGGACACCGCCACCCAGGTAACCAAGTCGATCCGGCTCAACATCCCGATCCTGTCCTCGGCGATGGACACCGTCACCGAAGCCGACATGGCGATCGTGATGGCGCAGCTCGGCGGGCTCGGCGTGCTTCACCGCAACCTGACGGTCGAAGAGCAGGCCGCCGCGATCCGCGCGGTGAAGCGCTTCGAATCCGGCATGGTGGTCAATCCGATCACGATGCGCCCCGAACAGACCTTGTCCGAAGCGCTCGAACTCATGGCCCGGAACCGGATATCGGGCATCCCCGTGGTCCAGGCTGACGGTAAGCTGCTGGGCATCCTCACCAACCGCGACGTCCGCTTCGCGGAAAATCCCAACCAGCCCGTCGCCGAACTTATGACCAGCCAGAACCTCGCGGTCGTCCGCACCGGCGTCTCGCAGGAAGAGGCGCGGCGCACGCTGCACCAGCGCCGGATCGAGAAGCTGCTGGTGGTCGATGACGATTATCGCTGCGTCGGCCTGATCACCGTCAAGGATATCGAGAAGGCGGTGAACTATCCGTCGGCGACCAAGGACGCCAGCGGCAGGTTGCGTGTAGCGGCTGCTACAACGGTCGGCGATAAGGGCTTCGAGCGCACCGAGGCGCTGATCGATGCCGAATGCGATCTGATCGTGATCGATACCGCGCACGGCCATAACAAGGATGTCGCGCGCGCAGTCGAGCGGGTGAAGCGCCTGTCCAATTCGGTTCAGGTCATTGCCGGGAACGTCGCGACCGCCGAGGCGACCCGCGCGCTGATCGACGCCGGCGCGGACGGGATCAAGGTCGGCATCGGGCCGGGCTCGATCTGTACCACGCGCGTCGTCGCAGGGGTCGGCGTGCCGCAGCTCAGCGCGGTTATGGAATCGGCGGCCGAAGCGGCGAAGTCGGGCATTCCCGTGATCGCCGACGGCGGTCTGCGCACCTCGGGGGATTTGGCTAAGGCGCTGGCTGCCGGGGCCGGTTGCGTCATGGTCGGATCGCTGCTCGCGGGCACCGAGGAAGCGCCGGGCGAAACCTTCCTGTATCAGGGGCGCGCCTATAAGAGCTATCGCGGCATGGGTTCGGTCGGTGCGATGGCGCGCGGTTCGGCGGATCGCTATTTCCAGCAGGACATCAAGGACCAGATGAAGCTGGTTCCCGAAGGCATCGAAGGACAGGTCGCCTATAAGGGCCCGGCGCGCGACGTGATTCACCAGCTGGTCGGCGGCGTGAAGGCTGCTATGGGCTATACCGGATCAAAGACGATCCCCGATCTCCAGAAGCGCGCCAAATTCGTTCGCATCACCAATGCGGGCCTCCAGGAAAGCCATGTTCACGATGTATCGATCACCCGCGAGGCGCCCAATTACCCCACCCGGTAGGGCGTAATGACGCCCGGAGGGCGCGCGCAGGCCGCGATAGAGCTGCTCGACGAGATCATCGTTGCCGCGCGGGATGGCGGCGCCGCGGCCGACACGCTGATCGCCCGCTATTTCAAAACGCGGCGCTATGCCGGATCGAAGGATCGCCGCGCGATCCGCGATCTGGTTTATCGCGCGATCCGTCGCGCCGGCGATCCGCCCGCACATGGCCGGGCGGCGCTGGTCGGTCTGGCGCGTGAGGATAAGGAACTCGCGGCGGCATTTGACGGATCGCCGCACACGCCCGCGCCGATCACCAACGAGGAGGCCGCGACCAAATCCGGTGTGTTGCCGCGCTGGCTCGCCAAGCAGATCGACCGTGCCGAACATGCCGCCCTGCTCGAACGGGCGCCGCTCGACATTCGCGTCAACAGCCGCAAGGCCGACCGCGATACCGTCGCCGCGATGTTGCCCGATGCGGTCCCGACGCCGCATGTGCCTCATGGCCTGCGCCTGCCCGAGGGCAGCGCGGTCGAGGCGACCCAGCCATGGCTCGACGGGCTGATCGAGATACAGGATGAAGGCAGTCAGCTGATCGCACTGGCGGCCCGCGCACGCCCCGGCATGACCGTACTCGATCTGTGCGCGGGGGCGGGAGGCAAGACGCTGGCGCTGGCCGATGCGATGGCGGGCGAGGGGCGCCTGATCGCTACCGACACCAACCGCGCGCGGCTGTCGCGTCTGGCCCCGCGCGCCCAGCGGGTCGATGCGGGTTTCATCGAGACGCTGCTGCTCGACCCGGGCCGCGAGGCGGCGGTGCTCGGCGACCTCGCGCAATCCTGCGATGTCGTGCTGGTTGATGCACCCTGTTCGGGCACCGGCACATGGCGGCGCAATCCAGAGGCACGGTGGCGGCTAACGCCCGATCGTCTCGCCAAACTGGTCGAAACACAGGCGCGGCTGCTCGATATCGCCGGTAATCTGGTCAAGCCCGGCGGCGCGCTCGTCTATGCCGTCTGCTCGCTGCTGGAGGAAGAAGGCGCGGGCCAGGCGGCCGCTTTCCTGGCGCGCAGCATTGGTTTCACGCCCGACAGGGATATCTTTACTGCCGGGCGCTATCTTGGCCCCGGCAAGCTGCTGAGCCCCGCCCATGACGGCACCGACGGCTTTTTCGTCGCCAGGTTCCACCGCGCATGATAGAAGGGCGCCATGCTTCTGTTGTGGAGATGTTGATGCGTTTTTCGCCTGTTGCGATTGCTTTGTCGCTGACCCTGTTGGCGGTGTCGAGCGGGGTTAACGGCCAGAAGGCCGACGATCAGATCAACCCCAAATCCCTCGCGCTGCTGGCGCAGGGGCAGGCCGCGCTGAAGGCCGGCAATCTGGCCGAGGCCAATGACGCGCTGGAAACCGCGCTGGCGATCGATCCGCGCAACCGCGGCGCGTTCGTCGCGCTGGGCCGCGTCGCCCAGGCGCAGCAGCTGCCCGGCAAGGCGATCCGTATGTATTTCGAGGCGCTGTCGCTCGAGCCGAACGACGTCACCGCATTGTCGGCGCAAGGCGAGGCGATGGTCCAGAAGGGCGCCGTCGAACGGGCCCGCGCCAACCTCGCGCGGGTCAAGGCGCTGTGCAAGAATGAGTGCGCCCCGGCGACCCAGCTGGCCGCCGCGATCGCCAAGGGCCCGCCGCCCGCCGTCGTCGCCGCGCAGAACAGCGACAAGGTCCCGCTGAAGGGCGAGGAAAAGAGCACCGCCGGTCAGAAATAGGATTCCTTGAAATCCACCCAGCGCCGGGCGCAGAAGGGTATCAGGTCAGCGCGCGTCCCAGCGCGACGAACTCGTCGACGGACAGCGTTTCCGCGCGCCGTTCGGGATCGATCCCGACGATGGCCAGCGTCTCGACCGCGCCCTTCACGCCCTTCAGGCTCTGCCGCAGCATCTTGCGCCGCTGGCCGAAGGCGGCGGCGGTGAGGGCCTCGATAATGCCGATCGAAATACCCTCTGGCTGTTCGCCGGGCACGACATGGACGATAGCCGACATCACCTTCGGCGGCGGCACGAAGGCCGAGCGGTGGACGTTCATCGCGATCACAGGCCTGGCGCGCCACTGTGCCAGCACCGCGAGCCGCCCATAAGCGGCGGTGCCCGGCTTGGCGACAATCCGTTCGGCGACTTCCCTCTGGAACATCAACGTCAGCGACCGCCACCAGGGAGGCCAGGCATCGAGCGTCATCCAGCGCACGAACAGCGCGGTACCGACATTATAGGGTAGATTGGAGGCAATATGCGCGCCGTCGCCCGCTTCGGCGCGTTCGTCGATCTTCATCGCATCGGCGGCTATGACGCGCAGCCGACCGCCCGACGCCTGGTTGAGTTCCGCGAGCGCGGCCATGCAGCGGTCGTCGCGCTCGACAGCGACGACCTTCGCACCGGCGCCGAGCAGGGCACGGGTGAGCCCGCCGGGACCCGGTCCGACTTCGTAGACGGTTTGTCCTGACAGATCGCCGGGAACACGGGCAATCCGGTCGAGCAGCTGGCCGTCGAGCAGGAAGTTCTGGCCAAGTGCCTTGTTGGCGCTGAGGCCGTGGCGCGCGATCACCTCGCGCAGCGGCGGCAGGTCCGGCAATGCTCCGCTCATGCGTGGATGAGGCGGTTCCGCGCGGCTTCGCCGGCGAGCGCGATGGCGGCGATCATCGCGCCGGGATTTGCCTCGTTCCGCCCCGCAATGGCGAAGGCGGTGCCGTGGTCGGGCGCGGTGCGCACGATCGGCAGGCCCAGGGTCATGTTGACGCCTTCATCGAAATGCAGCGTTTTCAGCGGAATCAGCGCCTGATCATGATAGAGGCACAGCGCGCAATCATATTGGGCGCGAGCGCGGGGATGGAACATGGTGTCGGCGGCCAGCGGCCCGACGATGTCGACCCCTTCGGCCTGCAGAATCTCGACCGCGGGAATGATCAGCTCGATCTCCTCGCGTCCGATCGCGCCTTGTTCGCCGGCATGCGGGTTGAAGCCGGCAATGGCGAGGCGCGGCCGCTCGATCCCGAAATTCTTCGCCAGGCCGCGTTCGGTCGCACGCGCCTTTGCCAGAATCAGATCGATGGTTACATAGTCGGAGACATCGCGCAGCGGCATATGGGTTGTGATCGGAACGGCCCGCAGGCTGGGGCCGGCGAGCATCATCACGGCATTGGACGCCGCGATCCCGCAGCGCTCGGCGACGAACTCTGTCTGGCCGGGATGCGCGAAACCGATCGCATAGAGTTGCGCCTTGGCGACCGGCGCGGTCACGAGACCGCCGACCATCGGCGATCGAGCGAGACCGGCGGCCAGTTCGAGCGAATCGAGCGCGCAACGCGCGCCGGCCAGATCGGGTTCGCCAGGAATGATCACGCCGGTGTCGACGATCTGTATCAGCGGCAGCGCTTGCCCGAAGCATGCGGACGCTTCGTCGGGGCTGTTGATCAGCTGGATCGGCCCAGGCCAGACCGCCTCGATCGAGCGCTGATCGCCGACAGCGAAGAAGGGAGACAGCCCGTGCTGCTCACGCGCGTCCCATGCCTTGGCAACGATCTCCGGGCCAATTCCGGCGGGGTCGCCCAAGGCTATGGCGAGCGGGCTTATCTCCATCGCTTCATCGATACTCGATCACCGCGTCGCGGCGAAGGTCGCGCAGATAGCGCTGGGCGCGGCGATTCACGCGTTCTTGCTCGATCTGTGACTGGATCTGTTCGAATGACGGGCCGGCGGTCGGCGGCGGATCGTCGCGGCCGCACAGCACCAGCGCGCGAACGCCATCGGTCAGCGATCCGAAGGGCGGCGTCGCCTGGCCGACCTGAAGATTCAGCATCACGTCCTGCAACTGCGGGGGCAAGTCGCGGATTTTCATCGCGTCGTTCTGGACGACGTCGGCGCCCACCTTGGCCGCGATGTCGTTGGCGGTGCCGCAACCCTGGATGGTCTGCAGCGCCTTCGCGAAGGCCTCCACTTTCGGCGTGGCCTGCGCCTGTGTCATGCCCGCCGGGAAGGCGATGGTCAGCTGCTTCAGCGACAGCTGCGCGTCACGCGGGTCGGTGCCGAGCACTTGGCGCTTGTCGATCAGGACGATGATCGAATAGCCGCCGGGTACGGCGATGGGCTGGCTGATCTGGCCGGAATTGAGCTGGGTCAGCGTCGCCGAAAGCTGTTCGGGAAGCTGTTCCGCACGGACCCAGCCGAGGTCACCACCGACCGCCGCGGTCGAGGCTTCCGAGAATTGGCGGGCATAGGCCGGGAAGGACGCGCCCTTGCGGATCTGGTCGATGATCCGTTCGGCATTGGCCTGCGCCTCGCCCATCGTTTCCGGCGTCGCCGACAGGAATATCTCGCCGACATGATATTCATTGGCGCCCTTGGAGGCGTTGAGGCGGGCAATGATCGCGTTCACCTCTTCCTCGCTGACCGCGACGAAGGGTTCGACCCGACGGCTCAGCACGCGCCGCCATGCGGCCTCGCCCTCGATCTGGCGTTTGATCGAGGTGTCCGAGGCGCCCTGGTCGCGGAGGAATTTGCTGAACTCCTTGGGCGTCTTCTTGAAATTGGCGGCGACGCGCTCGAAGGTCTGCTGCACTTCTTCGCGCGAAACTTCGATCTTTTGCGCTGCTGCTTCCTGAATCTGCAGCGTTTCGTCGATCAGGTTGCGCAGCACCTGGAGGCGCAGCCGTTCCTTCTCCTCCTCGGGCAAGCGGCCGCCATTGGCGGCGACCACCAGGGCGAGGCGCTGATCGACATCGGTCTGGGTGATGATCGTGCCGTTCACGATCGCGGTGGCGGTACGGACATTGGGGTCCTTGTTGCCGAATATCGTGATGTCCTTGGGGATGTTGAGTCCGCCCGAAACCTCGTCGTCGCTCGGCACGGTCTGGCCTATCAGCGGCGCGGACAGAGCCATGGTTCCCACGACGGTAAACAGGAGAAACTTGCCCCGCATCAGCTTCCTTCCACGCACCTAATCACATCCTCGATCATATGGAGTGGGCGTCTCCTGTCACGCGCCCGCTGAACGCACGCTTAGCGGCCCAAATTCTTGAGCGCCAGCCGCAACAGGAAAGTATTGCCCCGGCGGGCATCCCCGATCGCGTCATATTCACGCCGCCAGGTGACACCCAGCTCGATGCAATCGTCGTCATACAGCACGCCCAGGCGATGACGGATCGGCTGATAACCATCTGAAAGCGTGAGTGGATCTTCCTTGCGGCTCGTCAGGTCGACGACGGTCGACCCGAAGATCGACCAATATTGCGCGATCTGGATACGGCCGCCGAGGCGGACCTCCTCGCGGTCGCGGAGATCCTCGATGCCGGCGGTAATGTTGCGGTTCAGCTTCAGATAGCCGACTGTCGCATAGGTCCTGCTGGTGCCGATCGTCGCGTCGATTTCGTTGCGGCGGATCGCGAAATTGTCCTTGTCGAGCCGGAAGCGGTGGGTGAACTCCAGGAAGCGGCCATATTTCAGCGTGGTTCGTCCGACGATGTCCGACAGCCGGTCGGACAGGCCGGTGCCAACCGGCAACAGGCTGGGCTTGTCGGTCAGGCGGTAGCTCTGGCCGACCACCGTGCTGAAAGCGATTCCGGGGACATCGATAGCCCATTCCGCACCATAGGTGATCCGGCTGCCGTCTTCCCAGCGATCGTAGCCAGAGAAGCGATTAAGCGCGAAAAGATTGGAATCCTCAAGGTCGATCGAACGGGCGTCCTCGTTCGGCAGGCTCAGATTACGCGTTTTCGGGCTGGCTACGATCTGGACGCGTGGGGTGATCCGCTGCGATCCGCTCATGAAGGCGCCGATCAGCGGCCAGCGGACGTCGGCGGCGAGGGCGGCGATTCCGCGCGCTGTCCAGCCCGGATCTCCGCGATAGGCGACTGTCGCTGTCCGGCCGACCTGATCGGTATGATAGATGTCGCCCCGGCCATAGGCCGTCAGCGTCACTTCCTGGCCAAGCGCGGTATAGCGGCGCAGCGTCCATTGCGCGGCGGCAAAGGCACGCTGGGTATCCTGGCCGTTGGTGCGCAGCAGCGCCAGCGAATTGGCCTGGAGCTGGATGATCCCGCCCGCCACCGGGTCGGTCATCCGCATGCGGAAATCGATGGCGGGCAGGGCAATGGGCTGCTGGCCCTGCGGATCGCTGGTACGCAACGTCTGCACCGCCCAGCCCTTGATCGACAGATAGCTGTCGGCGGTGATCCGCTCGGCATTGATCTGGTTGCGCAGCCGGTCGTCGCGCGAAATGTCGTAGCGGCGCAGGAAGGTGCGGTCGCTCGCGCCGCGCAGCGAACCCGTCAGTGTCCAGTAGGGGCCGAACTGAAAGCGGCCATTAGCGTCGATGTAGCCGCGGATATCCTTGTCGCGGTTTGGCACCGCGGCGGATGCGGAGAAACGCGAGCTGTAGGTCAGCATGCCTGCCGCCTGCCAGGCGCCATTGTCGGTCAGCGCGCGATATTGCGCTTCGATCGCCGGCAGCACCTTGGTGTAGACATGTGGAGTGATCGTCAGGTCGCGGTTGGGCGCGAGCTGGATATAATAGGGCAGGCTGAACTCGGCCCCGTTGGTGCGGCTATACTGAATGTTCGGCAACAGCAGGCCCGATCCGCCGCCAGAGCTGCCGTCGGGATGCGATAGGCCCGGCAGCCACAGGATCGGCGCGCCGAGGAAGCTGATCCGTGCGCCGTCATAGCTGATACGGTGCTTGACCGGATCATGGACGACGCGGACCGCACTGATCTTCCAGATCGGTTCCTTGGGACAACCGTCGCTGTCGATCACCGCACAGGGGGTGTAGACAGCCTTGTTGAGCGTCGAGACGCCGTTCCGCCGCTCACCATGGACGGCGGCGAGCCGCCCGCCATCGTTGAGCACGATCAGCAGATTCTCGATCACCCCGTCGCGCAGGGAGTCGGTGAGCTCGACCGAATCGCCATAGAGCGTGTCGTTGCCCGAATTGACCACGGCGACATTGCCTTCAGCGCGGACCACGCCGCTCTTCTGGTCCCAGGATATTTTGTCGGCGCGCAACCGGTCGCCACGCCGCATCATCCGGACATTGCCGGTCGCGGTCACCACCTCGGACTGGTCGTCGTAAGACAGGCTGTCGGCGGCGAAGGTGACCTCGTCCTCATTGGCCGGGGTGGGTGCATCGCCCTGCAGCGGCGGGCCCGCCGGCGGCGTCGCGAGATCCTGAGCGAGCAGCGGCGCGCCCGTTCCGAGCAGGGGAAGGGTGGCGGCCAGCAGGAAATGGATAGGCTTCTTCACACAACCCCACATGATGGGCCCACATGACGGGCGTGAACGAGCGGGCCTTCGCATCGCGTTCGCGCCGCCTATCGTACCCGGCCCCGGGCTGCAATCCTCTGGCACCTACCCTTTCGTCGGGGAAGCACCCATCAGCACCGTTGCGGCACGGAAATCGCCATCCTAGATGGGACGCACGAAGATAATAAGGAAATTCAACACATGCGTATCAGCTTTGCCGACAGCCGCCCCGCCGCGCCGCATGCGCTGGCGATCGTCGTGGCCCCCGCGACGATCAGTGGCGCCGGTCTGGCGGTCCTCTCCGAACCTGCCCAGGCGCTTGCCCGGGCCGCGGCGCAGGCCAATCGCTTCGATGGCGAAAACGGCGCCGTCGTCGAATTCTTCGGCGAGAGCGACGCCGCGCACCGCCGTTTGCTGCTCGCGGGGATCGGCTCAAAGAATGATTACGAGCGCGCAGGCGCGGCGCTGGCCGCCCGACTGCTGACATCGGGCGAAAAGACGCTGGTGGTCGATATCGCGGCTGTCGCGGGCGACAAGCCCGCCGAAGCCGCGGCCTCGCTGGCCTTCGGCGCGGTGCTGCGCAGCTGGCGGCACGACGTCTATCGCACGAAGCTGGAAGCCAAGCAGCGCCCCTCGCTGGAAGAGATCGTCATCGTCGGCGGCGGTGCGGACGCCGCAGGGCTGTGGAAGGACCGCGAGGCGGTCGCCGAAGGGGTGATGTTCACCCGCACGCTGATCACCGAGCCCGCGAACATCCTCTATCCGGAAAGCTTCGTCGAACGTTGCCGCCCGCTCGCCGATCTCGGCGTGAAGATCGAAGTCCTCGGCCGCGATGCGATGGCGGAGCTCGGCATGGGCGCGTTGCTCGGCGTGGCGCAGGGCTCGGTACGCGAGCCGCAACTGCTCGTCATGACCTGGGACGGCACCAACGGTGCGGAGCCACCGGTCGCGCTCGTCGGCAAGGGCGTCACCTTCGACACCGGCGGTATCTCGATCAAGCCCGCCGGCGGCATGGAGGACATGAAGTGGGACATGGGCGGCGCGGGTGCAGTCGCGGGGATGATGAAGGCATTGGCGCTGCGCAAGGCCAAGGCGCACGTTATCGGTGTCTGCGGCCTTGTCGAGAACATGCCCGACGGAAATGCCCAGCGACCCGGTGACGTCGTCACCTCGATGTCGGGCCAGACGGTCGAAGTGATCAACACCGATGCCGAGGGCCGTCTGGTCCTGTGCGACGCGCTGACCTGGGTCCAGAAGACCCACAGCCCCAAGACGATCATCGACCTCGCGACGCTGACTGGCGCCATCATCATCACCCTGGGCCACGAATATGGCGGCATGTTCGCGAATGACGACAGCCTGGCCGATGAACTGGCGTCGGCGGGCGCTTCGGTCGGCGACAAGCTGTGGCGGATGCCGCTGGGTGACACCTATGACAAGCTGATCGACTCGCCGATCGCCGACATGAAGAATGTGGGTCCGCGCGAGGCCGGCTCGATCACCGCGGCGCAATTCCTGAAGCGCTATATCGACGATGGCGTGCGCTGGGCGCATCTCGACATCGCCGGCATGGTCTGGTCGTCCAAGCCCGGCGCGACCTGGGACAAGGGCGCGACCGGCTATGGCGTGCGCTTGCTCGACAGGTTCATCGCCGATACCGTTGAGAAATAATAGCGACTGTTCAATTTAAGCTATTGAAAAATATTGGAAGGGGTGGGCGATATCGATCGCTCGCCCCTTTTCATGTTTTTGGTTGTTTCGGCCGGATCATAAGCCTAGAGCGGCGGTGATTTCGGGCTGGCCCGCTGATCGGAGCGGCCACCCGGCCCCGGGGAGCATCGTTCGATGTTCGACGCTTTCGATCCCGTCCTGCTCGCGCGGATCCAGTTCGGATTCACCGTCAGCTTCCATTTCATTTTCCCATCCTTCTCGATCGGATTGGCCAGCTTTCTGATGGTGCTCGAGGGGCTCTGGCTCGCGACGGGCAAGCATGTTTACGACAATCTCTACCGCTACTGGCTGAAGATCTTCGCCATCGCCTTCGCGATGGGCGTGGTCTCCGGCATCGTCATGTCCTACCAGTTCGGCACCAACTGGTCGGTGTTTAGCGACAAGGCCGGGCCGGTTATCGGACCGCTGATGGCCTATGAAGTGCTCACCGCCTTCTTCCTTGAAGCCGGCTTCCTGGGAGTGATGCTGTTCGGTGTGAACAAGGTCGGGCCGAAGCTCCATTTCGCCGCGACCTGCGCGGTGGCGGTCGGTACCTTCATATCGGCCTTCTGGATATTATCGGTGAACAGCTGGATGCATACACCGACCGGCTATGAGATCGCCGCGAACGGCCAGTTCGTGCCGGGGCCCAGCTGGCTCGCGATCATCTTCAACCCCAGCTTTCCCTATCGTCTCGTACACACCGTCATCGCCGCCTATCTCACCACCTCGCTGGTGGTGGGCGCGGTCGGGGCGTGGCATCTGATCAAGGCCCCCGGCAATCGCGGCGCGCGAACGATGTTCTCGATGGCGATGTGGATGGCGTCGCTGGTCGCGCCGATCCAGATCCTCGCCGGCGACGCGCACGGCCTCAACACGCTGGAGCACCAGCCGGCCAAGGTGATGGCGATGGAGGGCCATTATCAGAGCCATCCCGATGGCGCGCCGCTGATCCTGTTCGGCATACCGAACAGTACGGAAAAGCGCGTCGACTATGCGATCGAGATCCCCAAGGCGTCGTCGCTGATCCTCAAGCATGATCCCGATGCCCCGCTCGCCGGTCTCGACACCGTGCCCGACGACCGCGAACCGCCGGTCGGCGTGGTCTTCTGGTCGTTCCGGGTCATGGTCGGCATCGGCTTCGCGATCTTCGCGCTGGGGCTGTTGAGCCTTGTCGCGCGGGCGCGCGGCCGGCTCTATGACTGGCGGCTGCTTCACCGGCTTGCGATCCTGCTGGGCCCGGCGGGCTTCGTCGCGGTGATCGCGGGATGGATCACCACCGAGGTCGGCCGCCAGCCCTATACGATCTACGGTCTGCTACGGACCGCCGACTCCGCATCGCCGCTCGCGGCCCCCGCCGTGGGCGCGTCGCTGATCGCCTTTGTGATCGTCTATTTCGCAGTATTCGGCGCGGGGGCCTGGTATATCCTTAAGTTGATGGCCAAGCCGCCCAAGGCGTTCGAAAGCGCGGATCCGGTCGATCAGGGCCCAATCCGCAGCGCGGGCATCACCCCCGCGCCCTCGGTCGATGGAGGCAAGGCATGATGGGCCTCGATCTCACGATCATCTGGGCGGGGATCATCGCATTCGCGGTCGCCGCCTATGTGCTGATGGACGGGTTCGATCTCGGCATCGGTATCCTCTTTCCCTTCTTCCGCGTCGGCGGTGAGCGCGACAAGGCGATGAACAGCATCGCGCCGGTATGGGATGGCAACGAGACCTGGCTGGTGCTGGGCGGGGGAGGGCTGCTCGCGGCCTTTCCGCTGGCCTACGCGGTCATCCTGCCCGCGCTCTATGCGCCGCTCATCGCTATGCTGCTCGGCCTGATTTTTCGCGGTGTCGCCTTCGAGTTCCGCTGGCGCGATCCCGGTCACCGCGCCTTCTGGGATGCCGCCTTCACCGCCGGGTCACTGCTCGCGACGATGGCGCAGGGGATCACGCTCGGCGCGCTTCTCCAGGGGATAGAGGTGGAGGGCCGCGCCTATGCCGGAGGCTGGTGGGATTGGCTGACGCCCTTCTCGCTGCTGACCGGTGTCAGCCTGATCATCGGCTATGCGCTGCTCGGCGCGGGCTGGCTGATCTGGAAGACGCATGGCCCGGTGCAACAGGACGCGCGCCGGCTTGCGCGCTGGCTGGCGGTCGGCCTGCTGGTCGCGATCGGCGCGGTCAGCGCGGCGACGCCCTTCCTGGAGGGGCAATATTATCAGCGCTGGTTCGCCTTTCCGGGGCTGCTGGTGACGATCCCGGTGCCGCTGCTCGTGGCGGCGGCGGGTGTCTGGCTCTGGCGGTCGATCGGCGGCGAGCGCGACGGCCTGCCGTTCCTGCTGACCCTGGTGCTGTTCGGCCTGTCGATGGCGGGCCTCGCCATTTCGATCTGGCCCGACGTCATTCCCGGCCGCGTCTCGATCTGGCAGGCCGCCGCGCCCGAGCGAAGCCAGCTCTTCATGCTGGTGGGCGCTGCGGTGATGGTGCCCGTGATCCTCGCCTATACCGCTTGGGCCTATTGGGTGTTCCGCGGCAAGGTCGATGAAGCCGGATACCACTGACGCCGGGCCATGGTGGCGCAGGCTGGCGTGGTTCGCCGCCATCTGGGCGGCGAGCGTCGCCGTGATCGGCGCGGTCGCCTGGCTGCTGCGGGCGATATTGCTCAAATAATCGCTGGGTGAGATGTCGGTTTCCGCGAGACTGGTTCGTCGTTCACTTGCCAGGCCGATAGAGCCGTTCGAGTGAGGAGTTTGACCATGCGTGTGATGGTACTGGTGAAGGCCACCGACGACAGCGAACAGGGCTTCGATCCATCGCCTGAGACGATGGCGATGATGGAGGCCATGGGGCGCTTCAACGACGAACTTACCAAAGCTGGCATCATGGTTTCCGGCGATGGCCTCACGCCTTCCTCTCGCGGCAAGCGCATAGCCTTCGATGGCGCCGATCGCACTGTGATCGACGGCCCCTTCGCGCATCCCAGCGAACTCATTGCCGGCTTCTGGCTGTGGAACGTCAAGGACATGGACGAGGCTATCGCCTGGGTGAAGCGCTGCCCCAACCCGATGAAGGGTCCCAGCGAGATCGAGATTCGGCCGCTTTATGAAATGGAGGATCTGGGGCTGGACTGATCCGGTTCGCTTTGGTCCGAATTGAACATTTCTCCGCATGACGCGGTGATCCAGCTGTGAAACATAACATGAACACAATTTCGGGAATTTCTCATGGTTCAATTCACGGTCGGCGCTGGCTCTTCTGTCGATTTCTCGGAACTGGACCTTATCTCGCTATTGGATGGCGAAATCATCTCGCGGTCGTCCACGCAGCTGGTGCTGGGTCTGGACAGCGGTGAGCTGGAAACCTTTACGGGCGTCGATTTTATCTATGATTCCGACGGCGATCCTCTTGGTGGGACGATCACGGGGATCCGGGAAACCCTCAATGGTCAGACCGTGTTCGAGATGACAGGGCTGAACGTCTCGATCGCCCAGTTTGTCGACTGGGTGCTGAGGGACGCGAATGCAGAGGCATATCTGGGTCTCTTCTCCGGGAATGATAATGTCGTCGGCAGCGCAGAAGATGACGTGTTGGGCGGCGGTGCGGGGCATGACAATCTGTTTGGCGGGGCCGGATCGGACGATCTCGAAGGCGGCGACGGCAATGATCATCTATACGGTCAGTCGGCCAATGGCGGTGCGGACGAAGGCGACCTGATCTTCGGTGAAGCCGGCAGCGATTATATTCAGGGCAATGCCGGCAATGATTCCCTGGATGGCGGTATTGGTTCAGACCGGATTCAAGGCGGTCGTGACGAGGACAGTATAAGAGGTGGTGAGGGCAATGACACCATCAACGGCAATCTCGGCAATGATAGCGTAGAGGGCGGGACCGGGAACGATTCGATACGGGGCGGTCAGGGCAACGACCAGCTCAACGGCGGCGACGGGAATGATACTCTGTCGGGCGATCTGGGTGCCGACACGCTGACCGGTGGCGCCCTAGCGGATGTTTTTCTGTTCACCGGGGCGGGATCGCCCGTCAGCGCTTTCGACAGGATCACCGATTTTACCGACGGCGTGGATCATCTTTCGGTGGGGTATGCGCCTTTGGCGGTGCTCGCCGGCGGTAGTCTCAACAGCTTCTCAGCGGCGGCGGCTCAGGCTCAGAGCCTGTTTGACGGCCATGCCGGCAATGGCGAAGTCGCGTCGATCGCCGTGGGCAGCGATACCTATGTCTTCTTTTCGAGCAATGGCGGGTCGGTAGCCGATTCCGCCGTCCTTCTCGCCGGATATCCCTTGGCCAGCACCATCACGCTAGATGATTTCATCTGACGGTGCCGTGCGTCTGGCGATGGCCGGATGTGGCGCGCCCGACAGGATTCGAACCTGTGACCCCAAGCTTAGAAGGCTCGTGCTCTATCCAACTGAGCTACGGGCGCGCACACGGCCCCGATAGCGTGGATTGCGCTGCGATGGAACGAGGTTAGTCTGTCTTTCATGACGGATGTGACCCACGCGCCGCAGGCGCTCGATGCGGAGGCCCTGAAAGGGCGGCCGTTGCGCTATTTCGATTTCGTGATGGCGGCGTTCGTCACCATATTGCTGCTGTCGAACGTGCTGGGCGCGGGCAAGGTCGCAGTGGTCAATCTGCCTGGCATCGGCGACTGGCCGTTCGGCGCGGGCATATTGTTTTTCCCGATCGGTTATGTGCTCGGCGACATCATGACCGAAGTCTATGGCTATGCGCGCGCGCGGCGCTGCATCTGGGCGGGGACGGTGGCGCTGCTGTTCATGGCGTTCATGAGCTGGGTCGTGGTGGCGCTGCCGCCCGCCGCTGACTGGGGCGGCCAGGCAGCCTATGAGCAGGTGTTCGGACAGGTGCCGCGCATCGTCTTCGCCTCGATCGCCGCCTTCTGGGCGGGCGAATTCGTCAACAGCTATGTCATGGCGCGGATGAAGCTGCTGACACAGGGCAAACATCTATGGACCCGTACGATCGGATCGACGGTGGCAGGACAGGGCGTCGACAGCCTGATCTTCTATCCTCTCGCCTTTCTGGGCGCGGAGGGCTGGACGACGGGACTCGTGCTCAAGGTACTCGTCACCCAATGGGTGCTCAAGGTGAGCTGGGAGGCGATTCTGACACCGGCGACCTACCTGGTCGTCAACTTGCTGAAGCGGCGTGAGGGCGTCGACATCTTCGACGGCCATACCGACTTCACCCCGTTCAAGACCGGCGTTTAGGCGGCACGGGGCGCCAGCAGGATGACCGCGCTGCCCGCGATGCAGATCAGCGCGCCGATCATGTCCCAGCGATCGGGGCGGGCGCCTTCCACCGTCCACATCCAGCCCAGCGATGCGACGATGTAGATGCCGCCATAGGCCGCGAAAGCGCGCCCGGCGGCGGCGCTGTCGATCCGGGTGAGGAGCAGCGCGAACGCCGCCAGCAGCACGACCCCGCCGATGGCCCAGAACGATGATCTGCCGAGCTTGAGCCAGAGCCAGAAGGCATAGCACCCGCCGATCCCGGCCATCAGGCGACGGGCGGCGGCTGTTTCTCGACGCTGGGAATTTCGGTCGAGATGCAAGCCCATTCGGGCGCCTGCGAGGTCCAGATCGTCATCTGCGGTCCCATAAGATTGGGATCGTCGAGCGTACCGATGCGCAGGAAGATCAGGTGCGGGCGGCTGAGCGCCGCGCTGGTCAGCGGCGTGCCGCAGGTCGGGCAGAAGCCGCGCCGCAGGACATTGCCGCTATCGGCGACGCTGTCATGATAGCGGATCTCGCCGGTCCAGCTGACCTTGTCCGCCGGGAAGCAGATGTTCGCCGTCGCGGTGCCGCCGCCGAGATATTGGCATAGCCGGCACCAGCAGGTCCGCGCCGCCATCGGTTCTGCGTCGATGGTGAAGCGCACCGCGCCGCAGAGGCAGCCTGCGCCGTGCATCGTCAGGCCACCGTTTCCAGCAGGCCTTCGAACAGGCGGCGTCCGTCGCTATTGCCATGCGCCGCTTCGATGACGCGTTCGGGATGCGGCATCATGCCCAGCACATTGCCGGCGTCGTTGAGGATGCCGGCGATCCCCTTGGCCGAGCCGTTAACGGCCTCGGCATAGCGGAAGGCAATCCGGCCTTCGCCCTCGAGCCGGTTCAGCGTCTCGGCATCAGCGGTATAGTTGCCGTCATGATGGGCAACCGGGAAATGGACGGTTTCGCCCTTTTCATAGCGCGCGGTGAACGTCGACTGGCTGTTCTCGACCGTAAGCGCGACATCGCGACAGACGAAGTTCAGCCCCTCGTTGCGCATCAGCGCGCCCGGCAGCAGGCCTGCCTCGGTCAGAATCTGGAAGCCGTTGCAGATGCCGAGCACCGGCACGCCGCGCCCCGCCGCTTCGACGATCGCGCGCATGATCGGGGAGCGCGCGGCCATCGCGCCCGAGCGTAGATAGTCGCCATAGGAGAAACCGCCCGGCACCGCGATCAGGCCAATGCCTTGCGGCAGCTCGGTCTCGCCGTGCCACAGCATGTCGGGCGCATGACCGGTGACGTCGCGGATCGCGACGGCGAGGTCGCGATCGCAGTTGGAACCGGGGAAGACGATGACCGCGCTCTTCATGACCTGGGCCCTTCCTTTACGCGCCGCGTTCGATCCGGAAATTCTCGATGACGGTGTTGGCAAGCAGCTTCTTGCACATCGCCTCGATGTCGGCATCGCTGACGCCATCTTCATGGTCCAGTTCGATCAGCTTGCCGGCGCGGACATCGTTGACGCCCGAAAAGCCGAGCGAGCCGAGAGCGTGGTGGATCGCTTTGCCTTGCGGATCGAGAACGCCACCCTTGAGGGTGACATAGACGCGGGTTTTCATCGCGGCCTCATAGCTGGAAAATATGCCGCCCCTATGAAGGCGAAGGCCCGGCGGGGCAAGGGGGCGTAACCCTAATATTCGAGCATTTCGGCAAGGGCAGGGCTGATATGCTCACGATCGTCCACGAAGCGGACGGCGAGGCCCTCACGCGCGGCGAGCGCGAGCCCCTCGCCGACGCCCAGCACGGTCAATGCGGTGGCCCAGGCGTCGGCGTGCATCGCGCTGGCGTGGATGACGCTGACCGAGCGCAGCCCAGCGCTTGCGGAACGCCCGGAGCGCGGGTCGATCGTATGCGCGCCGCGCCGATAATCCCCCGATGTCGCCACGGCGAGGCCGTGCAGTGCAATCCGCAGCGGGGGAAGAGCGGCGCCGGGCGGGTCCTCCAGATCGACCCACCAGGGATCGCCATCGGGCCGCACCCCGCGGCCGGCAAGTTCGCCGCCTATCTCGACCAGCGCATGAGCGATGCTTTGATCTGCGAGGCAATCCGCCACTGCATCGACGGCATAGCCTTTGGCGATCCCCGAAAGATCGAGTGCAAGCCATCCCGGCTGCAGCAGCCGGCCATCTTCATGGCGCAGGCGATGCCAGCCCGCCTTGTCGAGGATCTCCGCGATCACCGGCTCGTCATCGTTGCGGAGAGCCGGATCGGGCCCGAATCCCCGCAGATCGACGACATGACCGATGGTGGGGTCGAACGCGCCGCCACTGCGGCTCGCGATGTCGAGTGCTGCCGTGACGACTGCATCGAAATCGTCCGGCAGGGTGGTCCAGCTGCCCGAGGCTGCGCGGTTATAGGCAGAAATCAGCGAATCCGCGCGCCAGTGGCTCATCTCGGCGATGATCGTATCAAGGCGCGCTTCGATGCCCGATCGGACGGCTTCTATGTCGATAGCGGGCGGCGCGGCGAAGCGCACCGACCAGCTCGTTCCCATCGTTTCGCCGCCAAGCATCGCCACCGGCCGCGCCGGATCGCGATCGGCGAAGGCCGGGATCGCGATGTCGCGCGGCAGGGCGATACGCATGCTCAGGGGAGCAGCACCTCTACCGTGGTGGTATAGCTCAGCCGCCGCTGGCTCGCTTTGGCTTCGGATGGCTTGTCATCGGTCAGGGTCGCATTGATCCAGTAGAGACCAGCCGCCGGCCAGTCGATCGCGACCAGACCATCGGAACCCGTCGTGAAGTCGCGCGCGCCATCGTCGTTGCGGTAACGCTTGCCCCCCGGGACCACGGTAACCTTCAAACCGCTGGCTGGCTTGCCGTCGATCAGGAAGCGGAAGCTGGCCTTTTCGCCGACGACCAGCTCATCCGGGTGCGTCACGGGCGCCAGTTCGATGCCCTTGCCGGTCCGCGCGAAGACCGTAGTGGTGGGTTGATCGGCAGTGACATAGATCTCGTTGCGGCTTACGACTTCGGTCAGCTTTACGTCGGTCGCCTCGGCCGGGATGTCGGCCACCGATATAGCCGGCGCGCGAGGTGTTCCGGCGCCGGGCTGGGCGCCGGGATTCATGCCGCCCGGCCGTCCACCAACGCGCTTTTCCTCTCCATTGAGCCTGAATGTGCCAATGACGTTGCTGGTCTGGGTGCCGATCTTCCAGGTGCCGGCTTTGTCGAGCTTGACGTCGAAGGTCGAACGGACTTCGCCGGTGGAGCCGTTCGCGATCGCTCCGGGACTGCCGTCGGGCGTCCAGACCTTGACGCCATTCAGCGGCATCGCTCGGTGATCGGCGAAGAACAGATCGTTCGAACTCGCGGCATCGACCGTCACATAGCTCGTCGTCCCGGAGAAGACGGTGGCGCTCGGCACCAACCACTGCCGATGGGCGGATGCGGCAGCAGGCAGCGTAAGCAGGGCAGTTGCGGTGAGCAGGCGAAGCTGGAAGCGCGTCATGGTCGGTCCTTTCAGCGGGCGGAGAGCGTAATCGCGCCGAGTTCGGTCTTGCCGCTCGCGCTCGCACCTTTGGCGGGCACGCTGATCGGCAGGGTGACGAGCTCGCGCCCGCCCGTCTCTCGCGCGGCTTCTACGTTGAGGATATAGGCCCCAGCGGGCAGGTTGGCCGGCAGGGATATGCTGTAGGTGCCGGGCGCGCGGGTCGCGCCGCTGATGCCGTCGGCGGGCATCTTCAGGCTCTTGCCACCCTTACGCCACCAGGCACGCAGCTCCGACAGCCATTTGGTGCCCGGCTCCTTGTCGTTCTTCTTGACCTGATACCAGACCGACAGCGTGCGCGCCGCCCCGCCGCCGGCGGGCTCCAGCCACACCGCGACATAGGGTTTATGATATTCGGCCACCTTCAGCGCCGGGATGGTGATGTTCACCGAAGCGGCCGACGCCGGAACTGCGGCGATGCCGCCAAGTAGAAGGAAAGGCGAATAACGCATTGATTATACTCTCAATGAAGGAAGAAGAGGATGATCAGCAGCGGCGCCAAAAGGCCTAGGCCGACGAGCGGCCAGGTGAGCGGGCGCGGCTTGCTGTGCATGTAGAGCAGGACCAGCCCCGTCAGCGTGAAGAGGATGCAGGCGCCCGCGAAAATGTCGATGAACCAGCTCCAGACGCCGCCGGTGTTGCGGCCCTTGTGGAGATCATTGGCATAAGAGATCCAGCCGCGGCGGGTGACCTCGGCGCTGATCGCGCCGCTCTTCCGGTCGATGCTGACCCAGGCGTCGCCACCCGGGCGCGGCAGCGCGACATAGACCTCGCTATCGGACCATTCGCCCTCCTTACCCGCGGCGTCGAGGCCGATCCGCTGGTGGATATCCGCGACGACCGGCGCGGGGAGCGGGATCGTGTCGGACGTCGGATTGTCGAGCCGGGCCAGCAGCGGGCGCGGCAATTGGCCCGTCAGCGTTCGGACCTCCGGCGTGGTGTTGATCGATGCGGCATGGTTCAGCGTGATTCCGGTGGCGGCGAACAGCAGCATGCCGATCAGCGAGATCGCCGCACTCATCCAGTGCCAGCCGTGCAGCTGCTTCAGCCACCAGCCGCGCGAGCGGTACCAGGGCTTGGGCGTCGGCTTGCGCCTGGCGGCAAAATTGGCGGGATCGGGCGGCTGGTTCACAGTCAGCCGGGTAGCGCGAAGGTCGAGTGCTCGCAATAGCTAATGCGAATAAATCGCAATACAGCCATGACATATTATGGCGTGGCTGTAACGAAGACCTTACACCGTGCCCTTCCTTCTTTCCCGTCGCGGGCGAAGGCCGGGATGAGGGTCTTTCCTGCGTCCTGATGAGCCTCCAGCGACGGCAGGCAAGGAAGACCCTCACCCAACCCTCTCCCGCGCAAGCGGGAGAGGGCAGGCCGATGGGTTTAGAATTTGGCCTTCAGTTCCACGCCCAGGATGCGCGGTTCGTTGATCATGCCGGTAAGATTGTTGAAGTCGATCGCGCTGATGCTGCGGATCTGGTTGGTGATGTTCCGGGCGAACAGCGCCGCTTCCCATCCGCCATTCGCCTTGTAGCCGAGCTTCGCGCCACCCTCGAGCAGCGACCGGCCACGGAATTCGCGCGCGGTGTAGAGGAAATAGTTGATCGCGCTGCGATAGGCCCAGTCGGTATAGGCGAACACCTCGCCGTCGCCGACCGGGATGGCATAGCGCGCAGTCGCGTTGGCGACATAGCGCGGCGCCTGCGGCAAGTCGTTGCCGTCGATGATCGCGCGGCCTGCGCCGTTGAGCGGATCGGTGACGGTGCAGAGCGAACCGCACGGCGCGATCGAGATCGTCTTGTCGCGGATCTCGGTGAAGTTGTAGCTGCCGCCCGCGGTGAGGACGAGTTCGGGCACCGGCTTGAATTCCACCGTGCCTTCGAGGCCATAGCCGACCGCCTTGTCGGCGTTGATCAAGCTTGCCGAGTTGGCCGCGCCGCCGACGGCGGTGAGCTGCAGATTCTTGGTGCGGTACCAATAGGCCGACAGGTCGAACGAGACCGCGCGGTCGCTGCTGGCGCCCTTGATGCCGGCTTCACCAGAAATGGTCGTCTGCTTCTTGGCGACCGAGGGCACCGAGAAGAAGGTCACGCGGTCCTGGATCGCCGGGCCGAGATAACCGGTGGCGAAGCGGGCATAGACATTGACCTGATCCGACACGGCATAGGTCGCGCTGGCGTCCCAGGAAACGTTGCTCGCCTTCGCGCGGTTGATTTCGGACTGCCCGGCAAGCAGCGTCGGCACAGCGAGGATCAGCTGGGTGGCGATGCTCGATGCTGCGAGCGTGGGATCGAGCGTGATCGTGTCGCGCTTCTTGTCATGCGAGTAGCGCAGGCCGGCGCGCAGCGTCAGCGCGTCGGTCGCCTTATATTCGCCCGACGCAAACAGGCCGTAATTCTCGTTCTTGTTGTCGTGCAGGATCTCGCTGACCCGGGTGCCGGTGCCGTCATAGGCAAACTCGGCGTAATCGAGCTTCTGGTGGAAATAATAAGCGCCCGCCTGGAAACGGAAACCGTTCATGTCTTCGCTGGCGAAGCGGAATTCCTGGCTGAATTCCTTCGGCTTGGTGCGGCCGCCGGTGTTCACCGGGAACAGCGCGATGCCATAGCCGAGCGCAGGGAAGGCATAGGTCGCGCCGCCGTCGATATCGCCGGTGCTCTCGACATTGGCCTTCTCATAGGCCGTGGTCGAGAAGAAGGTGCCGAGGCCCTCCGCTGCATATTCGAGATGCAGGTTGGCGCCGAACTGGGTCATGCTCTGGCTGGTGAGGCCGTCCAGCGTGACATGGTCCTTGTCGAACCCGGCGGTGAAATGGTTGCTGCCCTGCTGGAAGGTTCCGGCGCGGAAGACGCGCGGCGTGCCCTTGAGATCGCGGGCGTGGACATTGATCAGCGCGCTGAACGGGCCGCCGTCATAGGCGAGCTGGAAGCGGCCGGCCAGATCGCGATAGCCTTCGAGCTTGCGGTCGGCGAGGGTGACGAGCGTGTCGTTCTTCACCCAGTCGTCACGGCGCTGAAGCATGCCCGAGGCGCGGAAGCTGAGCCCTTCGCCCAGCGGGCCGGTGAGCGCGGCCTCGGCGTTGACGGTGTTGTAGGTGCCCCAGCTGACGCTGCCATAGCCACCGAACGTGTCGCTCGGCCGGGCCGAGTTGATCTTGACCACGCCCGCGGGGGTGTTGCGGCCGAACAGCGTGCCCTGCGGCCCGCGCAGCACCTCGACGCTCGCCACGTCGAAGATCGGGAAGGCCTTGAGCATTGCGTTTTCGAGCGCAACGTCATCGAGGACCACCGAGACGGGCTGGGCCGCGTTGGGATCGAAATCGGTATTGCCGAGGCCGCGGATGTAGAAGCGCGGGAAGGTGCGGCCGAACGAGCTTTCGACCTGAAGGCTGGGCGTGCGCGACGACAGGAAGCGGATGTCGAGGCCGCTCGAATTGAGCACCGCCAGCTTCTCGCCGCCGATCGCGGTCACCGCGACGGGGACGTCCTTGATATTCTCCGCGCGGCGGGTGGCGGTGACGACGATTTCCGTTTCATCGGCGGCCGCGTCGGGTGCGGCCTGGGCGTAGAGCGGCGTCGCGATGCACAGAGCGGCCAGGCTGACGCCGGCGGTGCGGATGGTCTTGGAAAATATGGATGTCGTGATCGATGGCATAGAAGGTCCCCTTTGACCTGTCGCACCCATCCCCTAGATGGCTTTTATCGTTGGCGGGACGCTATTGGCGGGCCCGCTAACTGTCAAAGCTGAAAGTAGCGTGATGCGTTGCACCGGGGCCACAGCCGCGGTTAAACCGACAGGGTGAGGCAGCTACCCTTCTGGCCGCGAGGCAATGTGGGCCCAGCGGTGGGCGCCTTGGCGGCCTGCCTTGTTCTCATTCTGCTTCTCATGCGCGCGCGGGGCATCTGGCTCGATGAAGCGACGAGCCTGTGGCTCACCCGCCATGACGTCAGCTTTGCCGACAGTTTCTTCGGGCGATGGGCGACCGACGTCCATCCGCCGTTGTTCAGCCTCTACGCCTGGACGCTCGAACCGCTGCTGGGCGGCTCTGTGCGGTCGATGCGGCTCGTCAATCTGGGCGGGCTGCTCTTCGCCGCGATCACCGCCATCCAGGCATGGCGGCGCGGGGGCGACCGCGATTTCCTTTTTCTGTTCGCGGTGATGGTGGCGGGGTCGCCCTTCTTCGTCCTCTATGCTGCCGAATTCCGTTCTTATTTCCTGCAACTGGTGCTGAGCGCCTGCCTGATCGTCCAGCTTCGCCTGGTGCACGAGGGCAGGGCGGCATGGCCGATGCTGGCGCTGACCGCGCTGCTGCTGACCAATCTCCACTATATGGGCAGCCTGATCGGCCTGATCCTGATCGGGGCCGAGGCGATCCACCTGTTCCGGACGGGGCGAGGCCGCGCCGCCATGGCGCTGCTGCTGATCGCGGCCGGTGCGGCGTTGCCGCTGGCATTGGCGCTCTGGCTGATGCTCCGGGCGATCGATCCGGTGGCAGTGAACGATATTTCCGCGCTGCGCAGCCTGATGGCGATCGGTGCGGTGTCGATGTCGGCGGTGCTACCCTATGTTGCGGCGCTGGGATTTCTTCCCCGCATATCGGCGCCCGAAGAAGAGAGGCGCAGTTTCCTGTGCGTGCTCACCCGGGCGCTCGCCGCCATCATGCTCGGCTATGCGCTGCTCAACCTCGCCACCCATAATCTTCTGCCGCGCCATATGATTGCCGCGGTGCCGATCGGCGCCTCGATCCTCGCTTTGCTGCTCGAAGATCTGGTAAAGGCCAACCGCATCGCCTTCGCGCTGATCTGCGCCAATGCGGTGCTGCTGGCGGGGGCGGGGACCGCCTATGGGCTGACGCACAAGCGTTGGGAAACCAATGTCCCGCTGATCGAGCGAACCCGCGCGGCCTGCCTTGGAACCCAGCTCTACGCCCTCAACCCGATGAGCCTGCTCGGCCGCAACGATCCGCTCCACGGCGTGCCGGATATCGGCCAGTTTTTCGCAACGACCTATCGGCTCATCATGCCCGACGCGGTGATCCTGCCCGATGGCCGCGTGATCCTGCCGCAGGGGCGTTGTCCCGCGCTGCTGTGGATCGAGCATCATTATGCCCGCACCGATCTCGACGATGCGGAATTGGCCCGGATTGCAGGCTTCGGTGGTGCGATACGGATCGTCCGCCTGCAACGCGGCGATGCGCGGGCGCTGTTGGCGATCTATCCAGCCCAATGAAAATCGCCCCGGCATTGGCCGGGGCGATCAAGGTCTTGATTATTGGTCGAGGAAGCTGCGCATCTTGCGGCTGCGGCTCGGATGCTTGAGCTTGCGCAGCGCCTTCGCCTCGATCTGACGAATGCGTTCGCGCGTCACCGAGAATTGCTGGCCGACTTCCTCCAGCGTGTGATCGGTGTTCATGCCGATGCCGAAGCGCATGCGCAGCACGCGCTCCTCGCGCGGGGTCAGGCTCGCCAGGACACGGGTGACCGTTTCCTTGAGGTTCGCCTGGATCGCCGCATCGACCGGGATGATCGCGTTCTTGTCCTCGATGAAGTCACCGAGATGCGAATCCTCCTCGTCGCCGATCGGCGTTTCGAGGCTGATGGGCTCCTTGGCGATCTTCATCACCTTGCGAACCTTTTCGAGCGGCATCGACAGACGCTCGGCCAGTTCCTCCGGCGTCGGCTCGCGGCCGATCTCGTGCAGGATCTGGCGGCTCGTGCGGACCAGCTTGTTGATCGTCTCGATCATGTGGACCGGGATACGGATGGTCCGGGCCTGATCGGCGATCGAGCGGGTGATCGCCTGCCGGATCCACCAGGTCGCATAGGTGCTGAACTTGTAGCCGCGGCGATATTCGAACTTATCCACCGCCTTCATCAGGCCGATATTGCCTTCCTGGATAAGATCCAGGAACTGCAGGCCGCGATTGGTGTATTTCTTGGCGATCGAGATGACGAGGCGCAGATTGGCCTCGACCATCTCCTTCTTGGCGATACGCGCCTCGCGCTCGCCCTTCTGGACCATGTTGACGATGCGGCGGAACTCGCCGAGCGCCATGCCGGTCGCCTGGGCGATCTCGCCGATCTCGTTGCGGATGCGCTCGACCGCGTCGACCTCGTTGGTAGCGAAATTCGCCCACTTCTTGTCGATCTTCGCGACCCGCTCGAGCCAGCCATCCTCCATCTCATGATTTATATAGGCGTCGAGGAAGTCCTTGCGCGGTACCTTGTGGCGCTCGGCAAGGCGCAGCATTTGTCCGCCCAGCGTGGTGAGGCGGCGGTTGAACGAATAGAGCTGGTCGACCAGATACTCGATCTTCTGGCCGTGGAACTGGACGCTCTCGACTTCGGCGGTCAGCTGCTCGCGGAGTTCCTGATAGCGATCCTCCTCGCGCGCGGGGAAGTCGTTGCCGACGCCAAGCGCGGCGACACGCGCCGCCTGGACGGCGGAGAAGCTCTTGTACAGGTCGGTGATCGCCGCGAACCGCTCGAGCGCCATCGGCTTGAGCTGCTCTTCCATCTGCGCAAGGCTGAGGGTGTTGTCCTCGTCGTCATCCTCCTGCGGGCGGGGCGCACGACGCTCGGTCATGTTCTCCTCGTCCTCGTCGGCGGGCTGCTCCTCCTCGGGCTCCTCCTCTTCCTTGAAGGTCGGGCCGGCGGTCTCGGCGGATATCTCGCCGCCCTCGTCCTCATTCTCGACCTGCTCGGCGGTCGGGCCCTTCGAGAGCATCGCGTCGAGATCGAGGATCTCGCGCAGCTGCATCGTGCCTTCGTTGAGCGCGTCGGACCAGTCGATGATCGCGTTGAAAGTGATCGGGCTTTCGCAAAGCCCCAGGATCATCGTGTCGCGACCGGCCTCGATCCGCTTTGCGATGGCGATTTCGCCCTCGCGGCTGAGCAGTTCGACCGCGCCCATCTCGCGCAGGTACATGCGCACCGGATCATCGGTGCGGTCGACGGTTTCCTTCTTGACTGTGGTCGTGAGGGTAGGGCCGGTATCGCCCTCGTCGGCGGCCGCGGCATCGTCCGCGCCGTCCTCGTCCTGCTGGTCGTCCTCGCCGGCGTCCTCGTTCTCGACGATGTTGACGCCCATCTCGTTAAGCGCCGACATGACGTCTTCGAGCTGGTCGGAGGTCATCTGGTCCTGCGGCAGCGCCTCGTTGAGCTGCTCATAGGTGATGTAGCCCTTGCGCTTGGCGCGGGCGATCAGCTTCTTGAGAGAACCTTCGTTGAGATCGATGAGCGGAGCGTCGCCTTCGGCCCGATCGCCAGCTTCGCTCCCATTCGTCTTCGCCATTAAGACAACCCTCAATCAAAAGTCCGGATCGCTCCGGTAAAATAGTTAAAGGCTCTCGCCGTCCCCGCCCTGTGCGAGATCGGAAAGAGCACGCTTCGCTTCCGCCAATGCTGCGGACACGCGCTGCTGCTCCGACAGGTTAGCGTCGGTAGTTTCGATGCCGAGTCTCTCAGTCGCTTCGCGGACGGCCATCTCCAAAACTGGGATGGCTGCTAAAGCGTCGATTGTCGCCGTGAGGTTCTGCACGGCGCGATTATACTCGGCATTGCCACGTAAAAATGAAAAGGCAAGCGTCTTCGTCGTCTTGAGCTCCTCGATCACCGCCCCAAGACCCGCTTCCCGCAATATGGTTTCGAGGCTGTCCTTTTCAAGCGGGGCGCCCGAAAAGCTGGCATCGAAGGCGGCGGCGCGCAGTCGCTCCAGGGGTTCGTCGTCGATCCTGATGGCGCCGACCGTCTCGATATTTTCGGCGAGAACGCTCGGATATTGCAGCAGCCCGGCCATCACCGCTCGGATCACGCGCGGATCGATCCCCGTCTGGTTGACGGCGTGGGCCAGACGCGACGGCGGCAGGATTTCCGGTTTCCATGGTTGCCCACGGCGCTGGCCGCGCGGTTGGAAGGGGGGGCGGTCGAAGCTGCGGCGGGGCTGGGGTCCGAAAGCTTCATCGAAGCGGCGGCGGAACTCGGACTGATATTGTTCGCGGACGTCGCGGTCCTGTATCGCGGCGGCGAGATCGCCGAGCCGCTTGCGCAGACCCGCGCGCGCCTCGGGCGTGCCGAGCGGCTGCGCCTCATATTCGGAACGCCACAGCAACTCGTCGAGGCTGATCGCCTGGTTCAGCACATTTTCGACCGCCGCCGCACCGCCGCTCTTCACCAGATCGTCGGGATCCTGGCCATTGGGCAGCAGCGCGAAGCGCAGCGTCCGGCCCGGCGCGATCATCGGCATCGCGCGATGGGCGGCGCGGACGGCGGCTTTCTGTCCGGCCTTGTCGCCGTCGAAACAGAGGATCGGCACCTCGGACATCCGCCACATACGTTCGAGCTGGACCTCGGTCATCGCGGTGCCGTTCGCCGCCACCGCCTCGTCGATCCCGGCCTTGGCCAGCGCGATCACGTCCATATAGCCTTCGACCGCGATCACCCGGTTGGCCTTTCGCGATGCAGCGCTGGCGCGTTCGATATTGAACAGGGTGCGGCCCTTGTCGAACAGCGGCGTGTCGGGCGAGTTGAGATATTTGGGCTCGCCCTTGTCGAGGATGCGCCCGCCAAAGGCGATGACCCGCCCGCGCTGGTCCTGGATCGGGATCATGATGCGGCCTCGGAACCGGTCGTAGGGCTCCTTGTCTTCGACCAGGATCAGCATGCCCGTCTCGATCAGCTTGCCGTCGCCGAAGCTCTTGAGTGCGGTCCTGAGCTTGCCGCGCGAATCGGGTGCGAAGCCGATGCCGAACTTCTTGATCAGTCGCTCGTCGATCCCGCGCCGCTGCAGATAGGCGCGCGCCTCCGCCCCCTCGATCCCGCCCAGCTGCTCCTGATACCAGCTCGCCGCCGCTGCCATGACGTCATGCAGCCCGGCCTGCATCTCGTTGCGCTGTGCCGCGCGCGGATCAGGGGCAGGGACGTCCATGCCCGCGGCGGCGGCAAGTTCCTTCACAGCATCCATGAAGGGCAAGCCCTTCGCCTCGGTCAGGAAGCGAATCGCGTCGCCATGCGCCGAGCAGCCGAAGCAGTGGTAAAAACCCTTGTCGTCATTGACGTAGAAGCTGGGCGACTTTTCGTTATGGAACGGGCAGCAGGCCTTATATTCGCGGCCCGCCTTCACGAGCTTCACCGACTTGCCGATGAGCGTGGAGAGGGTGGTGCGGGCGCGCAACTCGTCGAGGAATTGGGGAGAGAGGGACATTACTGCTCCCCCTCCCTGCCAAGGGAGGGGGCCGGGGGGTGGGTCACGCCGCCGAGAAGTTCGGCCTTGGAAGGGCGTCCCTTCGCCGCCGCAACTATCGTCGACAATACGCCATCGAGATTTTCTCCGACCTCTGCATTCGTAAACCGCAACACCTGATACCCCATGCGCCCGAGCGCATAGTCTCGCTCGGCGTCATGCGCTCGCTCTTGGGTATCACCATCGATCTCGATCACGAGACGCAGATTGCGACAGACGAAGTCGCAGATGAAGCCCCCCAGTATGATCTGGCGTGAGAATTTCAGGCCGCCGAGGCGGGAGGCTCGGATCTGTTGCCACAGCTTGTCTTCAAAAGGCGTGGGTTGTGCCCGCATGTCGCGGGCAAAGGTGGCAAGCCTGGGATTTACCCTTCGCGGAATGACCCACCCCCAACCCCTCCCTCGGCAGGGAGGGGAGCTTACGAAAGACGCGCCTTCACCAGCCCGCTGGCCTTGGCCATGTCCATCTGCCCGGCATGGCGCTCCTTCAGCGCCGCCATCATCCGCCCCATGTCCTTGACCGACGCTGCGCCGATCTCGGTAGCGATCGCGTCGATCGCGGCCTTCGCCTCGTCCTCGCTCATCTGCTGCGGCAGGAAGCGCTCGATAACCGCCACTTCGGCGGCTTCGGCGGCGGCGAGCTCGGGGCGATTGCCCTTTTCGTACATCTCGATCGATTCGCGGCGCTGCTTGATCATCTTCTGCAGCACTTCGGTGATCAGCAGATCGTCGTCGGGCTGGGTCGCCGCAGTGCGCAATTCGATGTCGCGGTTCTTCACCGCCGACTGAATCAGGCGGATTGCCGCAGTCGTGGTGGCGTCGCGCGCCTTCATCGCGACGACGAGCGCCGTCTTGATATCGTCTCGAATCATGGGGAACCTGTCATGGAAGGACCGGGAAAGGCGGAGCGTTAGCACAGAGAAACTTATTTTAATAGAATTGACCCCGGGCGGATGGCTGCTAGTTACGCCGCCGTTTGCCCAGCACCCCGTTGCCAAGAGGAGAGCCCGATCGTGGCCGAAACCGAACACGCGCGTCTGACACCCCCCGAGGGCGCCACGGGCGTTTTGGTATTGGGCGATGGGACCGTTATATGGGGGCGCGGTTTCGGCGCGATCGGCGATGCTGTCGGCGAAGTGTGCTTCAACACCGCGATGACCGGCTATCAGGAGGTGATGACCGATCCCTCCTATGCCGGGCAGATCATCACCTTCACCTTCCCGCATATCGGCAATGTCGGCACCAACATTGAGGATATCGAGGCGATCAACCCGCATGCGCTGGGCATGGTGGTGCGCGAGGATGTCACCGATCCCGCCAATTTCCGCTCGACCCAACCGCTCGACGCCTGGCTGAAGGCCAATGGCCGCATCGGCCTGTCGGGGGTCGACACCCGCGCGCTGACCCGCGCGATCCGCGTGGGCGGCGCGCCCAACGGCGTGATCGCGCATGATCCCAAGGGGCAGTTCGATATCGCCGCGCTCCAGAAGAAGGCGCGCGAATGGCCGGGGCTGGAGGGGATGGACCTCGCCAAACAGGTCTCTTCGACCCAGAGCTATAAGTGGAATGACGGGCTGTGGACGCTCGGCGAGGGCTATGATGTCGACGCCGCGCCCGCCGATGCGCCGCACGTCGTCGCGATCGACTTCGGCCTGAAGCGCAACATTCTGCGCAACCTCGTCGCCGCGGGCGCGCGGGTGACCGTCGTACCCGCCACGGCGAGCTTCGACGATGTGATGGCCCATAATCCCGACGGCGTCTTCCTGTCGAACGGGCCGGGCGACCCCGCCGCGACCGGCGAATATGCGGTGCCGGTGATCCGCAAGCTGCTCGAGATCGGCAAGCCGATCTTCGGCATCTGCCTCGGCCATCAGATGCTCGGCCTCGCGGTCGGCGCGAAGACCTTCAAGATGCATCAGGGCCACCGCGGCGCGAACCATCCGGTCAAGCGCACCGACGACGGCCGGGTCGAGATCACCAGCATGAACCACGGCTTCGCGGTCGACACCGAGACGCTGCCCGCCAATGCCGAAGCGACCCACATCTCGCTGTTCGACGGCTCGCTGGCGGGCCTGCGCCTGACTGACAAACCCGCGTTCAGCGTGCAGTATCACCCCGAAGCGAGCCCCGGCCCGCAGGACAGCCATTATCTGTTCGAGCAGTTCGTCGGAGGTCTTAAATGAATGAGCCGACAGATTATTTAGTCGCTGCGATTACTTACCGTTTTGCTCAAGAGGGAACTGATTTTGATTTTCCGGATAATTTCGCTGATTTAAAAAAAGATTTGGATATCTATTTTTCGATTGATATCGATCATTCTTTTTTACGGCATGCCGTGGAAATTATGGATAAAATTGGCATTATATCTTTTACAGAAGATAGATATGCTGGGGAATCTCTATCAGCAAAACAAGACGATATTGATGATTATTATAAAAAGGCCGCAGAAGATGAGGGGACTGTTTTTGTCCCAATCTCTGAAAAAGCCTCCGAATTTTATGATAGAGTTTTCGAAAATAAGCAATTCTGGATTGATTTACAAAATCAAATCAGCAGCGAAATTTCTGGTGATATCAGAAAATTAACAGCCGTTCCCGCTTCCGATCGAGTTGTCACTATTCTTCATAATTCCGAAGAAGGTCGAGTTATTGAGGAATCTCTGGACTTAATAATCAGTGATCTAAATCTTAATAATGAAATAGCGAGCAGCGCGGGAGCTGATCGACCAAGATTTATAGCTGAAGCCAAAGCTGCGAAAGAACTCGTTCGCGGAGAAAGTGTTCGAAAATCAGCACTAATTGAAATTTTGTGGAAATTTCTCAGGGAGATTTCCGCCAAATTTAAAGAAAAAATTGGTGATTGGGGTATCGAAAAAGTTCTGCAACTTCTTGATGATATGTTGGATTTGATAAAATAATGCCCAAACGTACCGACATCTCCTCGATCCTTATCATCGGCGCCGGCCCGATCGTCATCGGCCAGGCGTGCGAGTTCGACTATTCGGGGACGCAGGCGTGCAAGGCGCTGCGCGAGGAGGGCTATCGCATCGTCCTCGTCAACTCGAACCCCGCGACGATCATGACCGATCCGGACATGGCCGATGCGACATATGTCGAGCCGATCACGCCCGAGATCGTCGCCAAGATCATCGAGAAGGAGCGGCCCGACGCCGTCCTGCCGACGATGGGCGGGCAGACCGCGCTCAACACCGCGCTGGCGCTGTTCAACGACGGCACGCTGGAAAAGTACGGCTGTCAGATGATCGGCGCCGATGCCGAGGCGATCGACAAGGCCGAGGATCGGATGAAGTTTCGCCAGGCGATGGACAAGATCGGCCTGGAAAGCCCGCGCTCTGACGTCGCTCACACCCTTGACGAGGCGCTGCGTGCGCTCGACCATGTCGGGCTGCCTGCGATTATCCGGCCCAGCTTCACCATGGGGGGTACCGGCGGCGGCATCGCTTATAACAAGGATGAGTTCGTCAAGATCGTCACCGGCGGGCTCGATGCTTCGCCGACCACCGAAGTGCTGATCGAGGAATCGGTGCTCGGGTGGAAGGAATATGAGATGGAGGTCGTGCGGGATCGCAACGACAACTGCATCATCATCTGCTCGATCGAGAATGTCGATCCGATGGGCGTCCACACGGGCGACTCGATCACCGTCGCCCCCGCGCTAACGCTGACCGACAAGGAATATCAGATCATGCGCAACGCGAGCATCGCGGTGCTGCGTGAGATCGGCGTCGAGACCGGCGGTTCGAACGTCCAGTTCGCGGTCAACCCCGCCGATGGCCGCCTCGTCGTGATCGAGATGAACCCGCGCGTGTCGCGTTCGTCGGCGCTGGCGTCGAAGGCGACCGGCTTCCCGATCGCCAAGGTCGCTGCCAAGCTGGCGGTCGGCTATACGCTCGACGAGATCATGAACGACATCACCGGGGCGACCCCGGCGTCGTTTGAGCCGACGATTGACTATGTCGTCACCAAGATCCCGCGCTTTGCCTTCGAGAAGTTCAAGGGCGCCGAGCCGCTACTATCGACCGCGATGAAGTCGGTCGGCGAGACGATGGCGATCGGCCGCAGCATCCACGAGTCGATGCAGAAGGCGCTGCGCGGCCTGGAGACCGGGCTGGCCGGCTTCAACGTGGTCGACAGCCTGAAGGGCGCGTCCAAGGCCGAGATCGAGGCCGAACTGGCCCGGCCGACCCCGGATCGCCTGCTCGTCGCCGCGCAGGCGCTCCGTGAGGGCCTGACCGTCGAAGAAATCCACCGCATCTCGAAGTTCGAACCCTGGTTCCTCGACCGGCTTGCCGAGATCGTCGCCGCCGAGGAGCAGGTGTGCCGGGACGGTCTGCCGCAGGATCCGGCCGCGATGCGCCGCCTGAAGGCGATGGGTTTCTCCGACAAGCGGCTCGCCTGGCTGGCGCTGCAATCGGCCAATCTCGCGGGCATGGCGCGCGAGCAGGCGCGCGGCAGTGGCATCGTCCATGACGCCGCCAGCGCGATGACCGGCGGTATCACCGAGAAGGAGGTGCGCGCACATCGCCACAAGCTCGGCGTGCGCCCGGTCTTCAAGCGGATCGACACCTGCGCGGCTGAGTTCGAGGCGAAGACGCCCTATATGTACTCGACCTACGAGGCCCCTAGCTTCGGCGAGCCGGAGTGCGAGAGCAACCCGACCGACCGCGAGAAGATCGTCATCCTCGGCGGTGGTCCGAACCGGATCGGGCAGGGGATCGAGTTCGACTATTGCTGCTGCCACGCCTGCTTCGCGCTGGCGGACGCGGGTTATGAGACGATCATGGTCAACTGCAACCCCGAGACCGTCTCGACCGATTACGACACCTCGGACCGCCTCTATTTTGAGCCGCTGACCGCCGAAGACGTGCTCGAAATCCTCCATGTCGAGCAGTCGCGCGGTACGCTGAAAGGGGTCATCGTCCAGTTTGGCGGCCAGACGCCGCTCAAGCTCGCGCAGGAGCTCGAGGATGCGGGTATCCCGATCCTCGGCACCTCGCCTGACGCGATCGACCTCGCCGAGGACCGCGAGCGCTTCGCTGCGCTGGTGAGCCAGCTTGGCCTGCGCCAGCCGCGCAACGGCATCGCGCGCAGCCGCGACGAAGCGCTGATCGTTGCCGAGCGGGTCGGCTATCCGGTGCTGATGCGGCCCAGCTATGTGCTCGGTGGCCGCGCGATGGAGATCGTCGAGGATCCGGCGCAGCTCGAACAATATATCAGCACTGCGGTCCAAGTATCTGGTGATTCGCCGGTTTTGATCGATCAGTATCTGCGCGACGCTATTGAAGTCGACGTCGACGCGCTGTGCGATGGCGACGATGTCGTGGTTGCGGGCGTGCTCCAGCATATCGAGGAGGCGGGTGTCCATTCGGGCGACAGCGCCTGCTCGTTGCCGCCCTACAGCCTGCCGAAGGAGATCATCGCCGAGATAGAGCGCCAGACCGATGCGCTGGCCCGCGCACTGATGGTACGCGGCCTGATGAACGTCCAATATGCGGTCAAGGACGGCGCGGTCTATCTGATCGAGGTCAATCCGCGCGCCAGCCGTACGGTGCCCTTCGTCGCCAAGGCGATCGGCCAGCCGATCGCCAAATATGCGGCCCGGGTCATGGCGGGCGAGAAGCTGAAGGCACTGCCGCCGATCAACCTCGACATCGATCATATCGCGGTCAAGGAAGCGGTCTTCCCCTTCGCGCGCTTCCCCGGCGTGGACCCGGTGCTGAGCCCGGAGATGAAGTCGACCGGCGAGGTCATGGGCATCGACAGCGATTTCGGCCGGGCCTTCGCCAAGGCGCAGCTCGGCGCAGGCATGAAGCTTCCGCTCGGCGGCACCGCCTTCGTCTCGGTCAAGGAAAGCGACAAGGGCCACATCCTGCCCGCGGTGAGGCAGTTGATCGACATGGGGTTCACGATCATGGCGACCAGTGGCACGGCGGCCTATCTGCGCGGTCAGGGGCTGGAGGTCGAAAGCGTGTTGAAGAAGCACGAGGGCCGGCCGAACATCGTCGACCGGATCGTCGACGGCGACGTCGACCTGATCTTCAACACCACCGAGGGCTGGCAATCGCTGCTGGACTCGAAGGCGATCCGCACATCGGCGCTATATGGCCGGGTTCCCTACTTCACCACCGCCGCCGCGAGCGTCGCGACTGCACAGGCAATCGCGGCTTTGCGGGAGCGCAAGCTTGAAGTGCGCGCGCTTCAATCCTATTATTCAGCTTCGCACGCCTGATCCCCACATTGCAGGAGACGGTGCGGGCGGCCCAGACCGGGCCGTCCGGGGATCAGGGTTTTTGACGAAGGGGTTCGTGTACGATGGCGAGCGTTGAGAAGATGCCGATGCTGGCGGAGGGGCAGAAGATGCTCACCGAGGAGCTCGCACGCCTCAAAGCCGAACGGCCGCTGATCATCGACGCGATCGAGGAAGCGCGCGCGCATGGCGACCTTTCGGAAAATGCCGAATATCACGCCGCCAAGGAGCGTCAGGGCCAGATCGAAGCCTCGATCGCCGATATCGAGGACCGGCTGAGCCGGGCCCAGGTCATCGATCCGCGCGACTTGTCGGGCGACAAGATCGTGTTCGGCGCAACGGTGACTCTGCTCGACGACGATGACAAACCGATCCGCTACCAGATCGTCGGCCAGACCGAGGCGAATGCCAAGGAAGGCAAGATATCGTACAATTCGCCGCTCGGCCGCGCGCTGATCGGCAAGAAGGTCGACGACGAGGTGGAGGTGACGGTGCCGTCGGGCGACCGATTCTACGTCGTCTCCAAGATCGAATTCATCTAAGCGCGCCGCGGCATCGATGCGATTGCCGCGCACGCCAGCAACCAGCTTCATCGCCGCAGCGACGGTGGCGGTGCATGTCGTCGTCGTCCTGACGGGGATGGCCGAGGCCGCCGACATGATCGGCGGTTTCATACCCGCGCGGGCAAGCGGCTATACGCTGCCAGGCACGCTGCCCGTCTGGATCACGCCGCTGACCGCGACCTTGCTGCACGGCGGGCTTGTTCATCTCGGTTTCAACATGCTGATGTTGATATTCTGCGGCAGGATGGTCGAGGCCGTGACCGGCTCCGCCGGACTGGTCGTCCTCTATCTGATCGGGGCCTATGCCGCTGCGGGGGCGCAATATCTCGCCGGCCCCTATGACCTGTCGCCGATGATCGGGGCCAGCGGGGCGATCTCCGCGATCTTCGCGGCCTATGCGCTGCTCTACGGTCGCCCGCGCGGCTTTGCGGCGCATCCGCGTATCGGCCTCGCCGTCAACATCCTGTGGCTTGCTGCCGCGTGGATCGGCGTCCAGTTCCTGATGGGGCTGGCTTTCGCCGACATGGGCATGTCGATCGCGACCGCCGCGCATGTCGGCGGGTTCATCGCCGGGCTGGCGCTTATCAAACCCGTGCTGATGTGGCGGGGACGTAAAGGCTGAGATACTCCCGCGCCGCTTCAGCCCAGCTCGGGTTCCAGCAGCTTGTGGAGATGAACCACGACATATTTCATCTCGGCGTCGTCGACCGTGCGCTGTGCCGCCCCGCGCCATGCCTTCTCGGCGCTCTTATAGTCCTCGTAGAAACCGACGACGTCGATCTGGTTGAGGTCCTCGAAGTCGAGCCCGCGCGGATCCTTGACGCGGCCGCCGAACACCAGGTGGATCTTGCTCATCCGAAATACTCCGTTGGTCGCCGCGATGGACGAAGCTGCGTTTCGCTCCCATGTGAAGCGGCGACCTTCGGACTGGGGAGGAATGGGCCGCCTTCCGCGAAGCGGATAGCCCAATATCCCTGAATGGCAAGGGGGGGCGGTCTGCGCCCGGCCCCCCAAATGGGTTTAGCCGCGGGCCTTCATCATCGCGATCAGGCCGTCGATGCCCTTGCGCTGGATGATCGCGTCGAAGTCCTGCCCCTGGGTTACCGCCAGGTTGATGTTGGCCACGGTCAGATTGGTGACCTTGAACGCGCCGCCGACCTTGGCGACCGACCATACTGCCGTGATCGGCTGCGCGCCGGGCTTCTGAACCTGCGTGGTCACGTTAAAGCCGCTGCCGGCGGGGGCGGTGCGGATCACCTTCATCGTGGCGTTCGCATAATCATAGAGATTGTCCGAATAGGTGCCGATGATGAAGTTCGGGATCGCCTGCTTATAGGCTGCCTTCTGCGCCGGGGTGATCTGGTTGACCCAGCGGCGGATCAACCGGTCGCCGATCGCGTCGATCGCGAAATGGGTCGACAGCAGCTCGCGGAACTTGGCGCGGACTGCGGCCTTGTTGCCGGTCTTGAGCACCGCGAAGGATTCGGTGCCCAGCGAGCTGATGAAGGTGGCGGCGTCCTGATTGGCGACCACGGCGGCCTGCGCCGGGGCGATCGGGGCGGTCAGCGACGCGGCGGCGATCATCGCGGCTGCGGCAAAGGCGGAATAGCTGTTCATTATCTTCATCTTCTCCATCGGCACGCCAGACGGTGCACCGTTCAGTCATGTGTGTAGGAAGGGGGCGATGAACCCCGATTGAACCGTGGCGAAACGAACCAGTCAGTGCCGGGCGGCCTCGACCGCGGCGCTGCCGGCGGTTTCGGCGACCTGAGCGATCGATTCGATCAGCTTGCCGACCTGTTTGCCGGCGGCATCACCGCTGATCCCCAGTTCGTCGAGCTTGGCCTGTCCTGCATCGCGCGCGGCGAGCGCCGCATCCTTCGCGCGTTCGTTCAGGCTTTCGCCGAGCGAGCCCAGCAACTGCTCTTCCTGCCGGGTACGGGGCAGCAGCGCACCCACGACCGCGCCGAGCGCAAGCCCGCCCAGCAGCGCGGCGACGGGGAAGTCCTCGACGCCTTCGGCCGCCTTCCGGGTCGCCGTCTGCCCGCTGCTACGAAGTTTCTCGCCCGCGCTCGCTACCCGCTGCTTAATGGGAGCCTTGTGCGGGGCTGGCTTTTTGGGAGCCGTCATGAACCTGTCTCCTCGTCTGATGATGCCGGTCGTCCGGCATGCTTGTTCGTGAAACTCGCGGGGCTCTTGCCGGTTGCACGGCTCCACAGTCCCGTAGCGATGCGATAGAGCGGCGGCCGGGCGATCAGCAGGATAACACCAAAGATCGCCGCCGCGGCCTTGCCGGGCCGCCGCCGGGCAGCGTCGATCGCGCGATGGCTGAGCGCCTGGGCATGATCGACGACCTCATCGACCAGATCCGCGATCAGCGCCTGCGGGTGCAGCCGGATCTGGGTCTCGTCGACAGTCGAGGCAAGTTGATTACGCGCTGCTCGCGATTTTGCGCGCATCCGTTCGAACAATTCGTCGAGCGGAGCGATGCCCTTGGCCTGGTCGCGGTCCTCCTCGTCGAAGTCCTCGACGACCAGCATCAGCTTGCCGACGCCGATCCTGATCAGCGCTATCGCCAGGCCGATGCCAAGCAGCACGGAAACCGTCGCCCCGCCGAGGCGTCCGATCCAGGGGGTCAGCACGAAGGACAGCGTGACCAGAAAGGTCACCGCCGCCGCCTGGCCCATGATCGCGCCGATCAGGCACAGCAACGCTCCTGTTCGAGCCCGGCCGATCCGCCGGTAGAAATCGGTACGGAACAGCGCGAGTTCGGCCTTGGCGAGCGCGCGCGCATCCTCGATCAGCCGCGCCAACAGCACGCCGATCGGTTCACGCTCCTGTTCTGGCCCCGTAAACAAGGATCAGGCTGCTGGCGTCGAGCCGTCCGGCGCCGGGTTGTCGGCGATCGGGGTATCGGCAAGCGGTGCCTTGGGCGCGGCGGCCCGAGCCTTGGGTTTCGCCGCAGCCTTTACCGGCGCGGCCTCGGCCGCGGTGGGCTTCGCCGGAGCCGCCTTGCGAGCCGCGGGCTTGCTTGGCGCCGCCGGACGCGCCGCCGGGGCAGGGGAGGCAGCAGGCGATTCACCGGTCGCCTTGGGGGTGAGCCCGGACTTCACGACGCGCGCCACCAGGAAGCCGACCGCCGCCGCCGCCGCGACCGCGATGGCGGGCGAACTGCGCACCGCATTGCGCGCGTCATCGAGCAGATCGTCGGGATCCTTGTCGCGCAGCGTGCTCGCAAGGCCGCTCACCGCGTCGGCGGCCTGCTGGATATAGCCGCCATATTGCTCGCCAAGCTTGCCGCTCACCTGATTGGCGGCGTCGCCGACCAGGCTCGCGACATTGTCGAGTGCATCTACCGCGCGGTCCTTGCCCTGTGCGGCATAATCGCGCGCCCGCGCACCCGCCTGCTCGCTGAAGCTGGCCGCCGTGTCGCCGAATGCCTTCTTCGCGCTGTCGAACGGGCTCTCGCCACCGGTGCCCATATTGTCGGTCGCCATGTCGATCGTCTCCATGAGAGGAAAGTTTCCCCATCAACCAAGTGGGATGAATAGCGTTCCTTTACCAGACCCGAAACGACTTCATATTTGCCTATCTTTCGTCACGCGGATAGAGCGCGCGCATCCTAACGTCATCAGCAAAAGGTTGAGCCGCCCATGACCGCCATCGTCGACGTCCATGCCCGCCAGATCATCGACAGCCGCGGCAATCCCACGGTCGAGGTAGACGTCACGCTGGAAGATGGCAGCTTCGGCCGCGCCGCAGTGCCCTCGGGTGCGTCGACCGGCGCCTATGAGGCGGTGGAAAAGCGCGACGGCGGCAAGGCCTGGCTCGGCAAGGGCGTGCAGGATGCCGTCGATGCCGCCAATGGCGAGATCGCCGACGCGATCATCGGCATGGAAGCCGAAGACCAGAGCGAGATCGACGCCCGTATGATCGAGCTCGACGGCACCCCGAACAAGGGCCGCCTTGGCGCCAACGCAATTCTCGGCGCGAGCCTCGCGGTCGCCCGCGCTGCCGCCGATGCCCGCGCGTTGCCGCTCTACCGCTATGTCGGCGGCGTCTCCGCCTCGGTGCTGCCGGTGCCGATGATGAACATCATCAACGGCGGTGCGCATGCCGACAATCCGATCGACTTTCAGGAATTCATGATCATGCCGGTCGGCGCGCCGACCTTGTTCGACGCGGTGCGCGCGGGTTCGGAGATCTTCCACACCCTCAAGAAGGCGCTGCACGACAAGGGCCTGGCGACGGCGGTGGGCGACGAGGGCGGCTTCGCGCCTAATCTCGCCTCCGCTCCCGACGCGCTCGATTTCGTCATGCAGTCGATCGAAAAGGCCGGCTACAAGCCCGGCGACGACGTCGTCCTCGCGCTCGATTGCGCGGCGACCGAGTTCTTCAAGGACGGCGTCTATGATTTCCACGGCGAAGGCGTGAAGCGCTCGCCCGCCGAAATGGCCGCTTATCTCGCGGATCTCGCCGCCAAATATCCGATCGTCTCGATCGAGGACGGCATGGGCGAGGATGATTTCGAAGGTTGGAAGATCCTGACCGACAAGATCGGCGGAACGTGTCAGCTGGTCGGCGACGACCTGTTCGTCACTAACCCGAAGCGCCTGGCGCAAGGCATCAAGGACGGCCTCGCCAACTCGCTTCTCGTCAAGGTCAACCAGATCGGCACGCTCAGTGAAACGCTCGAGGCGGTGAACATGGCGCAGCGCGCCGGCTATACCGCCGTGATGTCGCACCGCTCGGGCGAAACCGAGGACTCGACCATTGCCGACCTCGCGGTCGCCACCAACTGCGGCCAGATCAAGACCGGCAGCCTGGCGCGCTCGGACCGGCTCGCCAAGTATAACCAGCTCATCCGTATCGAAGAGGAACTGGGCACTGTCGCGACCTATGCGGGGCGCAACGCGATCAAAGCACTCCGCTGAAACCGTTTCTCGGGCAAAAACATGGTTTTGCCCGGCGACATGCTGCGATACCCTCGCTCGCCACTGGCATGATTCACCGGCGAGCGAGGCTTAATATATGGATTTAAACCGACTGGTCGGCTTGATCATGATCCAGCACAGGATCACGGCGGCGGGCGGCGGCCTCCAGGCGGTCATGCAGGCGATCGTCGACGAACAGTCGGTGATGCCCCAGGCCAATGGCATCGTGGTCGAGCTGCGCGACGGCGATCAGCTTTATTATGCCGCTGCCAGCGGCTCGTCGGCTGAACTGGTCGGGCTTCGCCTTCCACTCAACGCGAGCCTGTCGGGCCTCAGCATCCTCAGCGGCGAGCCGCTCGAGTGCAGCGATTGCGAAACCGATGAGCGGGTCAACCTGCCCGCCTGCCGCCGGGTCGGCCTGCGCTCTATGATCGTCATCCCGATCCCGCATCAAGGGCAGACGGTCGGCGTGCTGAAATATCACGCGCCGACGCCGAACGCCTTCAGCCAGGAAGACAAGCTCATCGCGCACCTGCTGGTTGGGCCGCTCGCGGTCGGCTTCAGCAGCATCGCCGAGGCGGATGCCGAGCGGGCCAAGGCCGAACTGCAGAAGATCATCAAACTGAAGGAGCAATTCGTCTCCACCGTCAGTCATGAACTGCGCACGCCGCTGACGTCGATCGCGGGCGCGCTGACGCTGCTCAACAGCGGGAATGTTGCCTTGCCCGACACGGCGACCCCGCTCGTCGAAATCGCTTCGCGCAATGCCAGCCGGCTCAAACGCCTCGTCGACGACCTGCTCGACCTCGATCGGATCGACGGCGGCCGTATGAACTTCAAGATCGAATCGACCGACATCGGCGCGGTGCTGCTCGACGTGATCGAGCAGACCTCGACCTTCGCTTCGCAGGCCGGCGTCCGGCTGACGCTCGACGTGCCGCGGACCCCGGTCTTTGCGATCACGGACGGCGATCGCCTGTTTCAGGTCGTCGCGAACCTGATCTCCAACGCCGCCAAATTTTCACCTTCCGGGTCCACGGTCGGCGTCGTGCTGGCGCCGAAGCCCGATGGTGTGCGTATTCGGGTCACCGATCAGGGGCCCGGTATTCCTGCAGAATTCCGGTCACGCCTGTTCGATCGCTTCAGTCAGTCTGTACATACCCAGGGGCTTACGAAGCTACCGGGCACGGGGCTTGGCCTCGCCATCTCCAAGGCTATCGTCGAGCAGTTGGGCGGCAAGCTGAGCCTCGACGAGAATTATGTGGCGGGCGCGGCGTTCGATATCGACCTGCCGCTGGAAGCGCCAGCGCAGCAGCAGGACGCGGCCTGAAAATCAGTCCTTTACTGCACTGCAGCAAAGTTAAACGTCCGCAGGGTGGCATTTCGCGACGGCATCGCCTAACCGGGCGGCGACTCTCGCACCCTTTCAGGAACGCCGCGCATGAAAACTCCGACCACGCCCGCCCCCGATAAAGTCACGATCAAGCGCGCGCTGCTCTCGGTGTCGGACAAGAGCGGTCTGGTCGAACTGGGTAAGGCTCTGGCGGAGTGGGGTGTCGAACTGGTGTCGACCGGCGGCACCGCCAAGGCGCTTCGCGAAGCGGGCCTGGCCGTCAGGGACGTTTCCGACATCACCGGATTCCCCGAGATGATGGATGGCCGGGTCAAGACGCTGCACCCGATGGTCCATGGCGGCCTGCTCGCCGTCCGCGACGATCCCGAACATGCGAAGGCGATGACCGACCATGGCATCGGCGCAATCGATCTGGTCGTCGTCAATCTCTATCCGTTTGCGCAGACCGTCGCCCGCGGTGCCGAACGCGAGGAGATCATCGAGAATATCGATATCGGCGGCCCGTCGATGGTCCGCTCGGCGGCCAAAAATCACGGCTATGTGACGATCGCGACCGACCCCGCCGACTATGCCGAGATCATTTCGACCGGCGGCGCGACGACGCTGGAACAGCGCCGCCGGTTCGCGGCCAAGGCGTTTGCGGCGACCGCGACCTATGACTCCATGATCTCCTCCTGGTTCGGCCATGCCGATCAGGGCCAGCTATTCCCCGAAACGCTGTCGGTGCCGGTCCGCAAGGCCGAAGGCCTTCGCTATGGCGAAAATCCGCACCAGCAGGCGGCGCTCTATGTACCCGCCGGGTCGGGTGCGCGCGGCATCGCCCAGGCGACGCAGATCCAGGGCAAGGAACTGAGCTACAACAATTACAACGACGCCGACGCCGCGCTCGAACTGGTCAGCGAATTTCGCGACGGACCGCCGACCGTCGTGATCGTCAAACATGCCAACCCCTGTGGTGTTGCGACCGGCGAGACGTTGATCGAGGCATATGAGGCGGCGCTCGCCTGCGACAGCGTGTCGGCATTCGGCGGCATCATCGCCGTCAATCGCCCACTCGACGGCAAGACCGCCGAGGCGATCAGCGGGATCTTCACCGAGGTCGTCGCCGCGCCCGATGCCGACGATGACGCCAAGGCGGTGTTCGCGAAGAAGAAGAACCTCCGCCTGCTGCTCACCGGGGATCTGCCCGATCCCGCGCGGCCCGGCCTGTCGATGAAGACGATCGCCGGCGGCCTGCTGTTCCAGACCCGCGACAATGGCCGGATCGGCGAGGCTGACCTGAAGGTCGTCACCAGGCGCGAACCCACGCCGCAGGAGCTCAAGGACTGCCTGTTTGCCTGGACTGTTGCCAAACACGTCAAGTCTAACGCAATCGTCTATGCCAAGGACGGATCGACCGCCGGCGTCGGCGCGGGGCAGATGAACCGGCTCGAGTCGGCGCGCATCGCCGCGTGGAAGGCCAAGGACGCCGCCGACAAGGCGGGCTGGGCCGAGCCTCGTACGATCGGTTCGGCTGTGGCGTCGGACGCATTCTTCCCCTTCGCGGACGGCCTGCTGGCTGCGGTCGAGGCGGGCGCTACCGCGGTGATCCAGCCCGGCGGATCGATCCGCGACGCCGAGGTGATCGCCGCCGCCGATGAGGCCGGGCTGGCCATGGTCTTCACCGGCATGCGCCACTTCCGGCATTGATCCGAAGGGCCGCGCCCGAATCGTCCGGCGCGGGCCGGGCAGGAGAATGAACTGACATGGCCGATGGCGGCAGCGAAGCGACGGGACGAATCGGGCCTTTCGACCCGCTGCGTCACCGGCTGTTCCGCCGGATCTGGACTGCCAGCCTCTTCTCCAATTTCGGCCAGCTGATTCAGGGTGTCGGTGCCGCCTGGGCGATGACCCAGCTCACCGGGCGCGCCGATCTCGTCGCGCTCGTCCAGTCGGCGACCTTCGCGCCGCTGATGTGCCTGTCGCTGATCGCGGGCGCGATCGCCGACAGCTATGACCGGCGCAAGATCGCCCTGTTCGCGCTCAGCATGGCCTTGCTCGGCGCAGCGGGCTTGAGCCTCATTACGGCGCTCGACCTGCTCACACCGGCCTGGGTGTTCTTCTTCTGCTTCGTGGTGGGCACCGGTACGGCGCTGTTCGGACCTGCCTGGCAGAGTTCGGTGGGCGAACAGGTTCCACAGCGCGAGCTGCCCGCGGCGATCGCGCTCAACGCGATCAGCTATAATATCGCACGCAGCTTCGGGCCGGCGATCGGCGGTGTCCTCGTCGCGGCTGCGGGCGTGCTCGCCGCCTTCGCGTTCAATGCGTTGGCCTATATCCCGCTGATCGTCGTGATGTATTTCTGGCGGCGCTCGCCGGAAAAGTCGCGACTGCCGCCGGAGGCGCTGGGGCGCGCGGTGATTTCGGGGGCCCGCTACGTTCTCCATTCGCCGACCATCCGGGCGATCCTGATCCGCACCGCGCTGATGGCGCTGGCGGGGACTTCGGCATCGGCGCTGATGCCGCTGATCGCACGCGAGCTGCTTAAAGGCGACGCGGGACTATATGGCATCCTGCTCGGTTGCTTCGGCGTCGGCGCGGTCGCCGGCGCAGTCCTGCTGCCGCGACTCAAGGAGAAGCTGTCCGATGAACGGGCCGTGGTCTTCGCGTGCCTGCTGATGGGTGTCAGCCTGATCGGCACCGGGCTCAGCACCCATGCCGTGCTTACCGGCCTGCTGCTGGCCGGGGTCGGTGCGGGGTGGATGATCGCGCTGTCGGTCGCGGGGATCAGCGTCCAGATTTCCTCCCCGCGCTGGGTCACCGCGCGGGCCCTGGCGGCCAGCTATACCGCGGTCTGCGGCGGCATGACTTTGGGGGCCTGGGGATGGGGCAGGGCAGCCGCCAGCTTCGGCACCGACATCGCCCTGGTCGTGTCGGGGCTGGTGACGATCGCGACCATCGCGGCGAGCCTGCAATGGCGCATGCCCGCCACCGAGCAGCAGCGCGATCCGGAGCAACCGCTGTCCGATCCGGAAACCAACCTCGAACTGACGGGACGCAGCGGCCCGATCTCGGTGGTGCTCGAATATCGCGTGCCGGTGGAGCAGGCGCGCGCCTTTTACACCGCGATGACCGCGCTCGAATCGATCCGTCATCGCACCGGCGGCTATAACTGGTCGATCGCCCGCGACGTCGGCGATCCGGAGCTGTGGACCGAGCGCTATCACACGCCGACCTGGCACGATTATCTCCGGCAGCGCAGCCGGCTCACGGCCGCCGACCTCGAAATCTGGCAACGCGCGGTCGATTTCCACAAGGGCCCCGGCGACATCCGGGTCCGCCGGATGCTCGAACGGCCCTATGGTTCGGTCCGCTGGAGCGAAGATGTTCCGGACCGCGGTGTCATCGTGCCTCTCCCGGGGCAGGGAAACTGATCGTCAGGCTTTCCGGAACAGCATCCGGTCTTCGCTGGTGAAGCCGAAGCGCCAGATCACTACGCCGAAGGTCAGCAGGATCGCGGGAACGCCGAACGCCAGCTCGACCCATTCGGGCAGCCGTGTCGCGACATAGCCTACCACCCCCGCCGCCATCGCCGCCCAGATCAGCGGCCATCGCCAGCTGAACACCGGGGCATGGAGCAATTGCGCCAGCAGCCGCGCCTTCAGCACCGACGCGACGCCGAGCGCCAGCGCCAGCGCGATCGCGGGCCCCGCCGCCTGCCAGAGCAGGGGAAGGCCAAGGTCGCGCATGACGAACACGATGGCGAAGCTCAGCGCGATCTGGATCCCGATCATGCCGAGCGATATCCACAGGTTGAGGTGGCGCGCGACATAGATCAGCGCCGCTTCGGAAACGACGGCGGTCGCCGCGACCACCTCGGCGAGCAGCAGGAAGGCGAGCGCGCCGTTACCGCCGACGAAATTGGGGCCGACCAGACCCATGACACCTTCGCCCGGAATGCCGAGCGACAGGCCGATCGCGGCCTGGGCGGCGATGATCCAGAAACCGACCTGGGCGACCTGCTTCGCGACGGCAGCGCGGTTGCCATTCTCCAGATTGCGGGTGATCACCGGGCCGAGGATCGGATCGAAACTGGTCTTGAGCTTCTGCGGCAGCGAGGCGACCTGCTGCGCGACATAATAGATGCCGACGATCGCGGGCGAGAAAAACAGGCCGAGGATGGCGATGTCGAGGCGGCGCGATCCCCATTCGATCGCATCGGCGGCGGCGAGCGGCACATTGTGCCGGGCGAGCATGAACAGGCTGGCGGGGCGCGGACGCCAGCCGCGGGGCCAGCCGAAACTCCTGAACAACGGCCAGGCCGACGCGATCAGCGCCGCCGCCATCGAGACGACATAGGAGATGATCAGCCCGTCGCGCAGCGAGTAGAAGGCGAGGGCAAAGGCGGCGATGCTGATCGTCCACGGTTCGATAATCGACCGCGCCCGCACCGTCGCGCCGATGTCGAGCCGGTAGGCGAGCGCCGCGAGCGAAATATCCGACCAGGCGAGCGCGAAGATCGTCAGCGGCAGCAGCCATTCGAGGCCGTTGATCCCGCTGTTGGGGAACATCAGCTGCGGCACCATCGCCAGGATCGCCGCCGCCACCGCCGAGGCGATCGCCGCGACCAGCAGCGCATCCCAGACGACATGGACATGCGGCCGGTCGGTCGACGACAATTGCTGGGCGAGGCCGCGCTTGAGGCCCAGCGTCGCCAGCGTCGCCACGAACTCGACGATGATCACCGCATAGGCGAAGCGGCCCAGCGCCTCCGCGCCATACCAGCGGCCCGCGATGATCAGAAAGGGAATGCGCGCGGCGAGGCGGAGCAGGAAACCGAAGAAATTGGTCCGCCCGCCCTTGGCGAGCGCCTGGATATCCGCGCCGTCCTTCAGCGCGTCAGGCGTGAGGGGGCCGGCGTCGGGAGCAAGGCTCAATGCGCGGCGCCCCAGCTCGTGCCGGTGCCGATCTCGACGCCGAGCGGCACCGACAGGCTGACGATCGGCTCGGCGGCGCCCGCCATGACCTCGCGGATCACCGCCGATGCGGCGTCGACCTTTTCGGGCGGCAGTTCGAACACCAGTTCATCGTGAACCTGGAGCAGCATCCGCACGTCGGAGAGGCCGGCGGCGGCGAGCGCGGGCTCCATCCGGATCATCGCGCGCTTGATGATGTCGGCGGAGGTGCCCTGGATCGGCGCGTTGATCGCCTGCCGTTCGGCCGACTGGCGCTCGCCCTGCTTGGCGCTGCGAATCCAGGGGAGGTGGGTCTTGCGGCCGAACAGGGTGGTGACGAAACCCTGCTCGCGCACCTGGCCCAGCGTCGCCGCGATATAATGGTTGATGCCGGGGAAGCGGGCGAAATAGCGGTTGATCATGTCCTGCGCTTCCTCGCGCGAGACCTCGAGACGGCCGGCGAGGCCCCAGGCGGAGATGCCGTAGAGGATCGAGAAGTTGATCGTCTTGGCGCGGGCGCGGGTGTCGCGGGTGACTTCGCCGAACACCTCCTGCGCGGTCAGCGAATGGATGTCGTCGCCCCGGGCGAAGGCATCCTTGAGCGCGGGCACATCGGCCATATGCGCGGCCAGCCGCAATTCGATCTGCGAATAGTCGGCCGACAGGATCACCTTGCCGGGTTCGGCGACGAAGGCGTCGCGGATGCGGCGGCCATGTTCCGAGCGGATCGGGATATTCTGTAGGTTGGGATCGGTCGAGGAGAGCCGCCCGGTCTGCGCCACCGCCATCGAGAAGCAGGTGTGGACGCGGCCCGTCTCGGGATTGATCTGCTGTTGCAGCGCATCGGTATAGGTCGACTTGAGCTTGGTGAGCTGCCGCCAGTCGAGCACGAGCCGCGCGATCGGCACGCCTTCGCCCGCCAGCCGCTCCAATTCGGTGACGTCGGTCGAATAGACCCCGGTCTTGCCCTTGCGCCCGCCCTTCAGGCCCATCTTGTCGAACAGGATGTCGCCGAGCTGCTTGGGGCTGCCGACGGTGAAGGGCGTGCCCGCCTCGGCATGGATCTCGGATTCGAGGCGGGTCGCTTCGCCCGAAAATTCGGCGGACAGCCGCGCCAGCTCCTCGCGATCGACCCTGATCCCCGCCATCTCCATCCGCTGAAGCACGGGCACGAGCGGGCGATCGACCAGTTCATAGACCCGCGTCGCCGCCTCCCCGGCGAGACGGCCCTTGAGCCGCTGCCACAGGCGCAGCGTCACGTCGGCATCCTCGGCGGCATATTCGGTGGCGACGTCGAGGGTCACCTTGTCGAAGCTGATCTGGGTCTTGCCGGTGCCGCACACCGTCTTGAACTCGATACAGGCATGATCGAAGTGGCGTTTCGCCAGCTCGTCCATGCCATGGCCGCCAAGCCCCGCGTCGAGATCGTAGGAGAGCAGCATCGTGTCGTCATAGGGCGCGACGTTGATCCCGGCGTTCCGGGCGAGGACGACCATGTCATATTTGATGTTCTGGCCGATCTTCAGCACGTCGGGCGCTTCGAGCAGCGGCTTGAGCCTGGCCATCGCCGCCGCCATCGGGATCTGCCGCGGCGTTTCCGACAGCAGGCCGTCGCCGACATGGGCGAGCGGGATATAGCATGCCTTGCCCGGCGCGGTCGCGAGGCTGACGCCGACCAGGCGGGCGCGGACCGGATCGACATTGTCGGTCTCGGTATCGACCGCGATGCGGCCGCAGGCGAAGCCCTCGGCGATCCAGCGGTCGAGCGCGGCCTCATCGACGACGGTCTCATAATCCTTGTGGTTGAACGGCACCTGCTCGACCAGCGGGGCGGGCTTCTCGGCCGGGCCGGGGGTGAGCGCCAGCATGGTCGGGCCGCCGCCGGGCAAGGTGGCGGGACCATCGCCGCCACCGACCTTGGCAAGCAGCGACTTGAAACCCTGATCCTCCAGAAAGGCGCGCAGCGGCTCGGGCGGCAGGCCCTTCAATTCGAGCCCGTCGAGCGGCTCGGGCAGCGGCGAATCACATTTCAGGCGGACGAGCTCGCGCGACAGGCGGGCATTGCCGGCATGATCGATCAGCGACTGCTTGAGCTTGGGCTTGGTGATCTGATCGGTTCCGGCCAGCACCGCCTCCAGCGTGCCGAACTGCTGGATCAACTGGCTGGCGGTCTTGGGGCCGATGCCGGGGACGCCGGGAACATTGTCGACGCTGTCGCCCATCAGCGCGAGGACATCGCCCAGCGCCTCGGGCTCGACCCCGAATTTCTCCAGCACATGCTCGCGGCCGAGGCGGCGGTTGTTCATCGTGTCGAGCAGATCGAGGCCCGGCCGGATGAGCTGCATCAGATCCTTGTCCGACGAGACGATCGTCACCTGCCAGCCCGCCGCCAGCGCGGCTTCGGAATAGCAGGCGATGATGTCGTCGGCCTCCAGCCCGATCTCCTCGATGCACGGCACCGAAAAGGCGCGCACCGCATCGCGGATCAGCGGGAATTGGGGCACCAGATCCTCGGGCGGCGGCGGGCGGTGCGCCTTGTACTGATCGTACATCTCGTTGCGGAAGGTCTTCGATGAGGCGTCGAGAATCACCGCGAGATGGGTGGGCCCGTCGGCCTGGTGAAGCTCGTTGATCAGCTTCCACAGCATCGTCGTGAAACCATAGACCGCGCCGGCCGGAATTCCGTGGCGGTTGGTGAGCGGCGGCAGGCGGTGATAGGCCCGGAAAATATAGCCCGAACCGTCGACGAGATAGAGATGCTTGGCTGACATGGGTGGGGTGGATAGCAGGGGCCGGGGCAGGGGGGAAAGAAATAAGGCGGGGTCCGCGGCCGCCAGGGCCATCATATCTGGAATGCGTCGTCAGGGCCCCGAACGGGGAGCCCGCTTCCTTCTCTGGCCGAACAGGAAAAGCGGGATCCCGGATCAGGTCCGGGAGGACGGTGGTAGTGGAGGTGGAGGCGGCGGTGGCGCGAACGCCCCCGGCCGGCGCCTGTTCGCAAGGTGCATGGGGTTGTTTGCCCAGATAGATGGGGCGCCCTTCGAGACGCCATTCCGACGAGCGCAATGGCGCCCCGGGATGCGCGGAAAGATATGAGGCGCCGAGCGTCGCCAGTCTGGCCCGGGCGAGGAGCAGCCCGGTCGCGCGAATATAGCGGGCGATGTCGCGGAGCCGGCCCGACCGGCCGCCATGTTTCCAGGCGTTGCGATTGCCGCGCGGCGCGCCGCTTCGCTTGCCGCCGTGCATCCGGCAGCGTGCGCCGCCGTGGATCGCCGGCGATCGGCACGGCCCGCCCGTACGGGTGCGCGCGCCGCAGCGGGGGGCGGCAGCGAGGCGCGGGGGCTGCATCGCTGTCCGCGCTCTCAGATGTCGGCCGGGTGGAGATCGGCAGAGTTGACGTCGCCGGGGTGAACCAGGCGCAGCCATGCCGGCAAGGCGCCGGCCCGATCGAGCAATGTGATGATGTGGCGGAGTTGCTGTTCGACCTCCGCGTCGCTCATCGCGGCGATCTGATCCTCGCCCGATGGCGCGGCGGGCGCGAGCGCGGCGGCGAGGTGGACATAGCGTTGCGGCGCCCATGTCCGCACCCGCCGGATCGCCTCGCGGCCATGCTCGCGCCAGTCGGCGATCAGTTCGTCGACGAAAGCCGGGGGGATCGTGGCGGGCGGCGCGGCGCGCGCGGCGCTGACGGACCGGCCTATGCGCGCGGCGGCGGGCGGGCGGTTGCGGCTCATAGACCGGCCCCGCCTTCGGCGTCGCCATGGCGCGCGGCCAGCGCCTCGCGATAGCGAAGGCGCGACATCGCCTCGATCGAGGCACGGCAGTTCCACTGCGCGCGAAAGGCGAGCCGCGCATAGGCCTCGGCGGCGACGGGAAAGTCGGTGATGTTGGCGGCGGCGTGGCCGACGAGATCGGCGAACAGCGCGTCGAGCGACTGCGCCTGCGCGGCGAGCATGTCGCTCAATGGAGCGGTGGGATCGGCGGGGGCGGGGCGGTCGAACGCTGTGGGGTCGGGAATGCGGTTCATGGCGGCGGGGTGCTCGGCGTTTCAGAGTGGGCCGGGCTGCCTTAGCAGAAAGGGGTGGAAAAAGCAAGAACAAAGAGAGAACATGGCTTTCGCGATGGGTCATATAGCGGGTTCGATGTTGGCGGATAATTTGGGCAAAACCGAGATTGAGCGCGTGTCTCAATCGGCATGGCCCAAGTTTGAACCCAGTGCTTAAATCATGTCCTCATGCGTATTTTCAACGGCCGCACGATCGACAGCCTACCTGTAGAACCACCCGCGTCGTTTTGGAGGTGATCTTTTGACTCTGACAGTCACTCGTTTCTCTATCGCCTCCAATGCGCTGCGCCCGGATCAAAGTGACGACGGTCAGTAAAAAACTCTTAGGTGCGCGTAGCGACGGGTTATTGATTCAGTTTAAGTTGTTCGACCCTTACACATAATTAGGATGCGGTCGTGAAATGCATGTTCAGCAACGATGAGACATCAAGCGAGGAGCATGTCTTGCCGCGCTGGATGCAGAAACGATTTTCGCTTGCGAACCAGACTTACACACTCCCGAACGGGAGTCAGATCGCCTATCGGAACGCGAAAGTGCCCGCGGCTGCTATCCACAATGGGAAGTTCGGCGAGATAGAGGATCGACTTTCCCGGGATGTCGCGTCCTTGCAGGACATGTATCTCTGGGCCTTTAAGGTCCATATCGGGCTGATCTATCGCAGTGCATCCCTTCGCATTGATATTCGTAGCCCGACTTCTCCCAATTTTTGGAAAGTAGAGGGCTTTGGGCAGGAAATTTGGCTGTTTCAGCAACTGTATGCGGTCTGGGCTCGAGGAGGCACGATTCAACCCGATCCATTTGGCTCGGTGTTCCGCATGAGGGCGTTGACCCCTGCGCCACGCTTTGACTTCATCCATAACATACAGTCAGGAACGCTGTTCTTCCAGCTCGGCGACGACGTGATTTTTGTGGCGCTCTACGATCAGGCGCGTGCGATGACGTCCAACATTCCGGCCCAGTTTGAATGGTCTCGCGGCTACATATCGAAGCTTCCAGAGGGGCAACGCGACGACGCAGCTTTCATGGCGCAACGCATCTGGGCTTCGGAGAGCGCCTATTTTCTCTACAGATCTCGTGGAGGAATGAGCTACGTCGCGACGGAGGACTCCTTTTCTGTCATTCCTCCGTTTTCGCCGCCGGTTACCCGTCCTAGCGACAAGGACGAATATCGCAGCTTTTGCCGCTCCTTTGGTTTGAAGCTCGAAAGTTTCGGCGGTGAATCAGGTCATGCCTACTCGCCGTTCTCATCTGAAGACGTCGCTGCGCTCCGGTCTGGCCAAGCACCGACGGCTTGATTGCACGTGCGGTCTATTGCGCTGCCAAGGCCTGCGCCGCGATGTGCGGCTGGGGAATCGGCCCCGACCATTCCCCAGATTCCGTTGGCAAATGGGCCGTGTGCGACCTGTCGGCTTTCGGGTAGATAGCGCTGGAAAACTAACATTAGTAGCGCGTCGCGGCTTCTGCATTGGTCGGCGTTACCTAGTCACCAGTCCCCGCGATCCATATCAGCGCGCTAATATCTGCCAGATGCCCGCAGAGTAGAGCCGGGAGCTATCATAAGGTCAAACGACGCTTCGAGCGCAGTATGATGTCACCCCCTTGTTCGGATCCGCGTCCGATTAGACAATGCGAGTTGCTCCGCCTTCGACCGTCACCCTATAAAGCAGGGGGCGGAGGATCGAAAAGCCATGACGGTGGATGAAGGGTATGAGGCCGCAGCGGCAATCCTAAAGGAGGCAGCAGATCGGTTGCCCGAAATCCGTTCAGAAGAGGATGCAAAGGTCCAGATTATCACCCGCCTCTTGATCGAGGCGCTCGGCTGGCGCCACGGAGATATGGTTTGCGAAGCTCACCATGAAAATGGCTTTTCCGACTACCTGGTGAGCGATGGCGAGCGGAAGGCGTTCGTCGTCGAGGCGAAACGCCTCGGAGAGATCGTCCTTGGGACAAGCTCGAAGTCGAAGGGCTATTACAAGCTTGCCGGGCCGGTCCTGAAGCAAGCCCACTCCGGCATCATTCAAGCCGCATCATATTGCCAGCCCTACGGCATTCCCGTGTCCGTGCTCACTGATGGCATCAATTGGGTGATCTTCCGACCATGGGTGCCCCAAGCCTATTACATGGATAAGCAGGCCATCGTGTTTCCGGGACATGAAGCAATTCTCCAGGATTTTTCTCTCTTCTATGAGCTCCTATCCAAGGAAGATCATCGCCGATCCACATATCAAGTCGTGTTCGACCGCATTCATGAGAATCGACTGGTTCTCGACCAAGCCCTCACATCGCCGATCGCGTCATCCGAAAATGGGATCGTTCAGAAGTCCTCTCTCGCATTCGATCTGGAACAGGTCTTCTCGAACTTCTTTGCCGGACTTACAGGCGACGACGACCCTGGGATGATCATTGATTGCTTCGTGGAGACGCGCGAGAGCCGCGTCGCGGATTTTTCTCTCGACCGTATCACTCGAAACGTGCTCGGCAATCTTAACCCGCAAGAAAGGGACATTGGCGAGGGGCTGAAGACGATCGTTAAGGAAACGGTCGCAGGGGAGGTGGGGCAGACGATCTTCATTGTCGGCCCGTCGGGCGCGGGGAAAAGCACCTTCCTTCACCGTTTCTTTGAGCGGACCCTCTCTCCTGATGTCCGTGAGCGCTGCATTGTCATTAAGGTTGACGCCTTGGATGCGAGCGGCGCCGAAGCCGTTGCTCTCCCATGGATGACAGAACGCGCGATCACATCGATAGAGAAACAGCTGTTCACCGATGGATATCCACTCTGGAATGAACTTTTAGCGCTTTACCATCTGGAATATAAGCAGAAATCGAATGGTATTGACGCTCTGCTGTACCAAAGGGACAAGAACGCGTTCAAGGAAAAGTTTGCCGGTTTTGTCGAGGAGCAGGTAGCGAAAGACCGAGAGGGATACCTTAGACGCCTGCTATCGAATATCGTAAGAAATAGAAAAAAGCTTCCAATTTTTGTTATCGATAATACCGATGAGTTTAGCCTTGATTATAAAATCGTTGTCTTTCAATTTTTTCAAGCCCTTCGTCGCTCGGTAGACCATTGTTTGCTTTTATTTCCGGCTACCGATCGCTCGGCTTGGACGTTCTCTAATTTGATATCTTTAATATTTATTCCTCTAGGTCATTTTTCCTTCCCACCCCGTCTCCTCGAGAAATGTTTCGTAAAAGAATTGAATATCTAAAAGGGAAATTGAGGGCCGATACCGAAAATCGTCGCACCAATTATTTTTTAGGAAGGGGCATAAAGGTAAAAATAAACGACCTTTCGGCCTTTGCCGAGGTAATAGAAAATATTTTTGTGGATCAGGATTATGTTGCCAAGCAAGTCGGAGAGCTATCCAACTACAATATGAGAAAATCGCTAGGACTTTCAAAACGCGTCATCACATCATCAGTCTTGAAGGTGGATGATTTGGTGCGGTCTTATCTCACTGGTCAAATCGTTACGCCAACGCCTGAGCGGTTCATGAATGCCCTCCTGAAAGGAGACTATGAGTTCTATAAACCTGGCGACGAACCTCTCATATTTCCGATTTACCAAGTTGACTCTACGATCAAACAGTCTCCCCTGATTCATCTTAGGATACTAGTATATCTACATGACCTTTTTCGCGGCACGTCGGACGATGCGGAGCGGTACGCATCGGTCAGCTCGCTGTTCGCCTATTTCGACGTAATGTCTATTTCGGAAGTTGCGCTTCAGCGTGCTGTTGCAGCTCTACTTTCAGCCGGCCTTGTTCAGCCGTATGACCTCTCCAAAAAGGGATATTCTGATGATCAGCGGATCGCTATCACTGAAAGTGGGCTGATCCATCTGGAGCTAGCGATATATAATCCGGTCTTCTTCGAGCAGATGGCACTTACCACGCGCGTCACCGACCCTGACGCCGCTCAAAAGATCAAGGAAGCCTACACGGCAAAGGTCCCGCTGAACCAACGGCTCGAGAATGTGAGGAGTCTATTCTGCAAGTTTCTTACTTCTGAGGATATGCAGCACTGCAAAGTCCCAGAGGGAGCCGAGTTCCACGCACAAGCCGAGATCGCATTTGAGCTTGCGCGCAGATGGCAGTCATCTTCTGCATCGGTCAACGAAATGTTGCAGCTTCCCGAGGTTGCCGCTGAAGGTGTGCGAGGGATAGTCGAGCAGTTTGACTACGCACGCGGCTTCGGTTTTGTCGATATCCCCTCCCTAAAAGATCGCGCGTTCCTTCATGCCTCAACCATTGAGCGAAGTGACGCGGGTGATATTTGCGATGGTGATGATATTATTTGCGACATCGCCCGCAACAATAAGGGACTGGCAGTTTCAAAAATCGTCGAGGTCAGCCGCGCCGAAAGCCCAGCCTTCCGCAGCGTTGTCATAAAAATCCTTGAAGAGCGGGGTTACGGCTTCGTCCATATCGAAGAAACCGGAATTGACGCCTTCTTCCACTTTCACCTTTTGTCCTCTCGACAGCGCTCAGAACTATACGAAGGCCAGGAGTTGTTGGTCGAGGTCAAAACCGACAAGCAAGGCAAATCCCAGGTCCGGCGGGTCATTGGCTAAAGCGGTGTTCAGAACCGCCTGTCTCCTATCATCTTCCGACGACATATCCGGCTCTGGCCATAACCGAAAAATTCGCGGAAAGATGGCGCGGCATAACAGGGGAGGGTGGATATGGCGTCAGCGTCCGAGGAGTCCGGTCCGAAGCATCACCGCGCCACGCAGAATGAGAAGCTGGTCATCGCCGCTTCCTCGCTCGGCACCGTGTTCGAATGGTATGACTTCTACCTCTACGGCCTGCTGGCGACGGTCATTTCGGCCAAATTCTTTTCGGGGGTGAACGAGACGACGGGGTTCATCCTGGCGCTCGCGGCCTTTGCGGCGGGGTTTGCGGTGCGGCCCTTCGGGGCGCTGGTGTTCGGCCGGGTCGGCGATCTTGTCGGGCGCAAGAACACCTTTCTGGTGACGATGGGGATCATGGGCCTGTCGACCTTCGCGGTCGGCCTGCTGCCATCCTATGAGACGATCGGCGTGGCCGCGCCGGTGATCCTGGTGGCGCTGCGCCTGTTGCAGGGGCTGGCGCTGGGCGGCGAATATGGCGGGGCGGCGACCTATGTCGCCGAGCATGCGCCGAACAACCGGCGCGGCCTGTATACGAGCTGGATCCAGACGACGGCGACGCTGGGCCTGTTCGCGGCCTTACTGGTCGTGATCGGGGTCCGCTTCGCGCTGGGCGAGGATGCGTTTGGCGACTGGGGGTGGCGCGTGCCCTTCCTGGGGTCGATCATCCTGCTCGCGGTGTCGATGTGGATCCGCCTCCAGCTCGCCGAAAGCCCGGTGTTCCAGAAGATGAAGGACGAGGGCACCACATCCAAGGCGCCGCTGACCGAGGCATTCGCGCGCTGGGGCAATCTGAAATGGGTGGTGATCGCGCTGACCGGCGCGGTCGCGGGGCAGGCGGTGGTCTGGTACACCGGCCAGTTCTACGCGCTGTTCTTCCTCGAAAAGACGCTGAAGGTGGATGGCGCGACCACCAATATCCTGACCGCGATCGCGCTGGGCATCGCGACGCCCGCCTTCGTCTTCTTCGGATGGCTGTCCGACCGGATCGGGCGCAAGCCGATCATCCTGGCGGGCTGCGCGATCGCCGCGCTGAGCTATTTTCCGCTGTTCAGCGCGCTGACCGAAGCCGCCAACCCGGCGCTGGCGCGGGCGCAGGCTTCGGCGCCGGTCACCGTCATCGCGCATGACGGCGATTGTTCGGTGCAGTTCGACCCGATCGGCAAGAACAGGTTCGACGCGCGCAGCTGCGACATCGTCAAGGCGTTCCTGGCCAAGGGGGGCGTCAGCTATGGCAATGCCGACGCGCCGGCGGGGACGATCGCATCGATCCGGATCGGCGGCGCGACGATCATGGCGCCCGATCCCGCGAAGAGCAGCGGTGCGGACCGTAAGGCCGCGATCGACGCCTTTCAGGACGAGGCCGGCGCGGCGCTGCAGGCGGCGGGCTATCCGGCCAAGGCCGATCCGGCGGCGATCGACAAGCCCAAGGTGGTGCTGGTCCTCACCCTGCTCGTGCTGCTGGTGACGATGGTCTATGGCCCGATCGCGGCGTTGCTGGTCGAGCTGTTCCCGAGCCGGATCCGCTATACGTCGATGTCCTTGCCCTATCATATCGGCAATGGCTGGTTCGGCGGCTTCCTGCCGACCATCGTGTTCGCGATGGTCGCCGCGTCGGGGGACATGTATTACGGCCTGTGGTATCCGATCATCGTCGCGGCGGCGACCGTGGTGATCGGGCTGGTCTTCCTGCCCGAGACGTACAAGCGCGATATCGATCAGTAGGAGCGAGCGAGCTGCGCCCTAGCGCGCGGGCTCTTCGATGTCCTCGTCGCCCAGGCGACGGCCGCCGAGGCGGGGCAGGCGATTGATCTGCCCCATCTCCATGATCTTCGAGCGCAGTTCGGCGCGCTTTTCGTGGATCGAGGCGATCACCGGGCCCATCGCCACGCCGAGATCGACGAGCACCGCCTCCGACAGCTGGAGCGAGGATTCGAGCGTTTCGGGCACCGCGTCGGTCGCGCCCGCCCGATAGAGTTCGGCGGCGTGGTTCGGATCGCGGGCGCGCGCGACGATGGTAAGCTCCGGGTGAAGCTCCCGCGCGTGGCGGGTGATGCGGACGAGCTGCACCGGATCGTCCATCGTCAGGATCAGTGCGGTCGCCTTGGCGAGATCGAGATGCTCGATCATCCCCGGGCGGGCGATATCGCCGAACATGATGTCATAGCCGCGCCGCCGCGCGCTGATCACCGCGTCGATATCGGCATCGACCGCGAGATAGGGGCGGCCATGCGCGTCGAGCATCTGCGCGACCAGCCGGCCGACCCGGCCGAAACCGGCGATGATCGCGCGGCCCTGCGCCGTCGCGGCGATGGCGGGATCGGGCTGGCTCTCGCGCTCATCGAACTTGCGGGCGATGTCATGGCCCACCTTGGCGAGGATCGGCGTGATCGTCAGGCCGATCGCGGTGACGACCTGCCAGAAGGCGGCGTCGGCGGGGGCGATCAGCCGGGCCTGCGCCGCCGCGCCCAGCACGATCAGCGTGGTTTCGGACGGGGAGGACATCAGCAGCCCGGTTTCCGCCGCCACCGCCCGCTTGGCCCCCCAGAAGCGCAGCAGCAGCGCGGTGATCAGCGCCTTGGCGATCACCACCGCGACCACGGCGAGCGCCAGTTCCTGCCAGTTGGCGAGGATCATCACCGGATCGAGCGACATGCCGACGGTGATCAGGAACACGCCCAGCGCCAGCCCCTTGAACGGCGCGGTGACGAGATCGACCTCGGCATGATAATCGGTCTCGGCGATCAGCAGGCCCGCGATCAGCGCGCCGACGATCGGCGACAGGCCGGCCACCGTGGTGGCGATACTCGCCAGGATGACGACGAGCAGGCTGGCCGAGAGGAACAGCTCCGGATTCTTCGCGCGCGCGGCCTGGGCGAACAGGCGGGGGAGGACGAAGCGCCCGCCGATCATCATCACCGCGATGACCGCGAAGCCCATGCCCAGCGTGCGCAGCAGCCCGTCCCAGCCCGCGCTGTCGCCATAGGGCGCGAGCGCGCCGAGGATGAAGATGATCGGCACCAGCGCCAGATCCTCCAGCAGCAGGATCGCGAAGGCGCGCTTGCCGACCGCGCCGGTCGTCCCGACCATCGGCAGCACCAGCGCGGTCGACGACAGCGCGAGCGCGAGGCCGAGGCCCAGCGCGCCGGTGGGCAATGCGCCGAACAGCCAAAGGCCCATGCCGATGATCCCCGCCGACAGGAGCAGCTTCGACGAACCCAGGCCGAAGACCGCGCGGCGCATCCCCCAAAGTCTGCGAAAACTCAGCTCCAAGCCTATGGAAAACAGCAATAATATGATGCCGAACTCGGCAAAGGGCTCGATCGAGTGCGGGTCGCTGATGGTGACGTAGTAGAGCCACGGGAAATCGTCGGTGAGATGGCCGAGCGCATTGGGGCCGACCAAGGCGCCGACCAGGATGAAACCGATGACCGGACTGATCCTGAATCGTGTAAAAGCGGGAATGACGAGACCGGCGGCGCCAAGGATGACGAGCGCGTCGCTGAAGCCGACCGAAGACAGAGAAAAGGCCATGTTTGCGATAGTGGCGGCAAAGCAACGAAAACGCCACCCGTCAGGGGAGAGGAATGACGATGCATAAACGATTGGTGATCGCGGGCGGCGGACCCGCGGGCATGATGGCCGGGCTATTGTTCGCCCGCGCCGGAGTCGAGACGCTGGTCATCGAGAAGCATGGCGATTTCCTGCGCGACTTTCGCGGCGATACGGTTCACCCCTCGACGATCGAGCTGTTCGACGAGCTCGGCCTCGGCGATGCGCTGCTCGAACGCGAGCATGACGAAGTCATCGACATCAGCGCGCGGATCGGCGGGCGCTATTATCGGGTCGCCGACCTCAGCCATCTGCCGGTGCGGCATCGCTTCATGGCGATGATGCCGCAATGGCATTTCCTCGATTTCGTCCGCGACGTGGCGTCGGCCTGGCCGGCCTTCTCGCTGCGCATGGACGCCGAAGTGACGGGATTGACCGAGCGGGCGGGCAGGGTGACCGGGGTGCGCCTGGCCGATGGCGAGGAGATCGGCGCCGACCTGGTGATCGCGGCCGACGGGCGCGGATCGGTCCTGCGCGACGCGGCCGGGCTGGAGAAGCAGGATCTCGGCGCGCCGATCGACGTCTTCTGGTTCCGCGTGCCCAAGCGGCGCACGGCGCATAACGAGACGGCCGGGCAGTTCGCCCCGGGCACGGTGATCGCGATGATCGACCGGGGCGATTACTGGCAATGCGCCTTCGTCTTCGCCAAGGGCGGGGCGGAGAAGATCCGGGCCGAGGGGCTCGAAGCGTTCCGCAGGCGCGTGGCGTTCGCCGTCCCCGAGATCGCGGATCAACTGGACGCTGTCGCGTCCTGGGACGATGTGAAGCTGCTGTCGGTCTCGCTCGACCGGCTGCGCCGCTGGCACCGGCCCGGCCTGCTCGCGATCGGCGACGCGGCGCATGCGATGTCGCCGGTCGGCGGGGTGGGCATCAATCTGGCGATCCAGGACGCGGTCGCCGCGGCCAACATCCTGGCGCTGCCGCTGTCGCGGGGCGAGCCGGTCGATGCGCTGCTCGGCGCGGTGCAGAAGCGCCGGCTTTTCCCGGTGCGGGTGATCCAGGCGATGCAGCGCGCGGTCCATGCCGGGGTGCTGGGGCCGACGCTCGGCGCGACGGCGCAGATGGAGGCGCCGCTCGCGGTGCGGATGCTCGACCGCTTCCCGATGCTCCAGCGCATTCCCGCGCGGATCGTCGGGCTCGGCGTGCGGCGCGAGCATATCCGATCGCCCATGAAAAAGGGCGCCATTCCAATGGAATGACGCCCCTGTTTCAAACTGGCGCCGAACTTACGCCCAGGCGGCCATTTCCTTTTCGAGGTTCACACGGATTTCCTCGAAGAACTGCTCGGTGGTCATCCAGGGCTGGTCCGGGCCGATCAGGATGGCGAGATCCTTGGTCATGCCGCCCTTTTCGACGGTCTCGATGCAGACGCGCTCAAGCGTCTCGGCGAACTTCACGACGTCGGGCGTGTCGTCGAACTTGCCGCGGAACTGCAGGCCCTGCGTCCAGGCGAAGATCGAGGCGATCGGGTTGGTCGAGGTCTGCTTGCCCTGCTGGTGCATGCGATAGTGGCGGGTGACGGTGCCGTGCGCGGCTTCGGCCTCGATCGTCTTGCCGTCGGGCGACATCAGCACCGAGGTCATCAGGCCCAGCGAGCCGAAGCCCTGCGCGACGGTGTCCGACTGCACGTCGCCGTCGTAATTCTTGCAGGCCCAGACGAACTTGCCGCTCCACTTGAGTGCGGAGGCGACCATGTCGTCGATCAGGCGGTGCTCATAGACGATGTTGCGCGCCTTGAACTTGGCGGCGAACTCGGCGTCGAACACTTCCTGGAACAGGTCCTTGAACTGGCCGTCATAGGCCTTGAGGATCGTGTTCTTGGTCGACAGATAGAGCGGCCATCCACGGTCGAGCGCATAGTTCATGCTGGCGCGGGCAAAATCGCGGATCGATTCGTCGAGATTGTACATGCCCATCGCGACGCCCGACGACGGATAGTCGAACACTTCATGCTCGATCCGCTGGCCGTCTTCGCCTTCCCACACCATGCGGAGCTTGCCGGGGCCCGGGACGCGGAAGTCGGTGGCGCGATACTGGTCGCCGAAGGCGTGGCGGCCGACGACGATCGGGTCGGTCCAGCCCGGAACCAGCCTGGGGACGTTCTTGATCACGATCGGCTCGCGGAAGACGACGCCGCCGAGGATGTTGCGGATCGTGCCGTTGGGCGACTTCCACATCTTCTTGAGCTTGAACTCCTCGACGCGGGCTTCGTCGGGGGTGATCGTCGCGCATTTGACGCCGACGCCGTACTTCTGGATCGCCTTGGCGCTGTCGATGGTGATCTGGTCGGCGGTCTCGTCACGCTTCTCGACGGAGAGATCGTAATATTTCAGGTCGATATCGAGATAGGGAAGGATCAGGCGTTCGCGAATCCACTGCCAGATGATGCGGGTCATCTCGTCGCCGTCGAGTTCGACGACCGGGGTCTTCACCTTGATCTTCGCCATGTTTCTCTGTCTCCGGGGAGGGATATTTCGCGAGGTCCCTAGGCCACGAAATCCGTGGGATCAACCGTCGCCGCGTCGATTTTTTGGGCATTTCGGGCCGAGCGGGGGAACGGGAACGCGGCGGCGGCGATTGTCAGCCATCGCGCGGACGCCTAGGGTGGTGTGATGACTTCACTCGATAAACCAGACATCGGAACCACTTCGGTCAAGTGGCGCTGGCCCAGCGTGCACCCCGAAGGCCGCAAGTTCGTCCTGCTCTCGGCGGTGATCGCGCTCGTCTTCGCGCTGCTCGCCTGGGAGACGCTGGCCTGGCCGATGCTCGGCATCACCATCTGGGTCGCGGCCTTCTTTCGCGATCCGATCCGCACCACGCCGACCGGCGACGGGCTGGTGATCGCGCCCGCCGACGGCCTCGTGACGATGATCACCACCGTGCCGCCGCCGCGCGAAATGGCGGGCGAGGACGGACTGGGGGATGCGCCGATGACCCGCGTCTCGATCTTCATGTCGGTGTTCGACGTCCACATCAACCGTACCCCGATCGCGGGGACGGTCCGCAAGGTCGCCTATATCCCGGGCAGCTTTCTCAACGCCGACCTCGACAAGGCCAGCGAGGAGAATGAGCGCCAGCATATCCTGGTCGAAGGCGCCGACGGCACCCGCATCGGCTTCACCCAGATCGCCGGGCTGGTCGCGCGGAGGATCGTGCCCTTCGTCAAGGCGGGGGACATCGTTGGTCTCGGCCAGCGCATCGGCCTGATCCGATTCGGCAGCCGCGTCGACGTCTATCTGCCCGCGGGCACCGGGCATCGGGTGACGCTGGGCCAGCGCACGATCGCGGGCGAGACCGTCATCGCCAGGCTCGGCGAAGCCGAACGGACCATTGGTGCGGCGCAATAATCCAGAAGCGAGGATGACGAAGCGATGATGCGCGGACGTCGGGCGAATATCAGGCGTGGCATTCCGGCGCGGGCGGTCGCACCCAATGCGGTGACCGCGCTGGCGCTCTGCTCGGGCCTGACCGGCGTACGCTTCGCGATCGCGGGCGATTGGGAAAAGGCGCTGCTCGCGATCCTGATCGCCGGCATCCTCGACGGGCTCGACGGCCGGATCGCGCGGCTGCTGAAGGGTGAGAGCCGGTTCGGCGCGGAGCTCGATTCGCTTTCCGACGTGATCGCGTTCGGCGTATCCCCCGCGATCATCATGTTCCTTTGGTCGCTGAACGAGATACCGCGCTTCGGGTGGATCTTCGCGCTGGGCTATGCCGTCTGCGCCGCGTTGCGCCTGGCGCGCTTCAACGCGTCGATCGACAGCGCCGAGCATCCGCGCAAGACTGCCGGTTTCCTGACCGGGGTCCCGGCGCCCACCGGCGCAGGGATGATGCTGGTGCCGGTGGCGATGTGGCTGTGGAGCGACCTCGATATCTTCCGCGATCCCTATTTCATCTGCGGATGGGCGGCGCTGATCGGCTTCCTGATGATTTCGGACCTCGCGACCTACAGCTGGTCGTCGCTCCATATCTCGCGCGCCTGGCGTCTGCCCGCGCTGCTGCTGGTAGCCATGGCGGGCGCTGCGTTGTTCACCGCACCCTGGCACACGCTCAGCGCGCTGATGCTGTTCTACCTCGCGACGATCCCGTTCAGCGTCCTCGCCTATGCCCGGATCAGGCGGCAGCGCGGAACGATTGCCGCGACGCAGGCTGCGCCGGGCGAATGACCCGGACGCGCGGTTCGCGCGTGTTGTGGAGCGGTGGAAGCGGCGCGGGATCGATGCCGAGCGCGCGCAGGATATAGGGCAGCTCAGCCTTGACCGTGGCGACGATCGCCAGGATCGAAATCAGCGTGACCGTCGAGAACAGCGCGAAGGAAAGAAACTGAACCATCATATTCATCCTTTGTCGTCCGTTCCCCACGCTTTGGCGATTGCAGTGCCGAAAAAGCGCCTGAAACGGTGTGCTGTTCCCTATGTTCATGTTTTGTTCTTGCATGTCAACCCTTGATTTTGCACGGCAGGTCGCATAGAGGCCCGCGCATTCCACATGTGGGGCATCCATACCGGTGCCGGGTTTCCCGGTTCCCGCCCCACAGAGGTTCAACCGGGTAAGGAGAAAATCCTATGGCGGCTCCCACCGTCTCCATGCAGGCGTTGCTCGACGCCGGCGCGCATTTCGGTCACCAGACTCACCGCTGGAACCCGAAGATGAAGCCGTATCTCTTCGGAGACCGCAACGGCGTCCACATCATCGATCTCTCGCAGACCGTTCCGCTGTTCGCGCGCGCGCTCGAGTTCGTGGCCCAGACCGTCCAGAATGGCGGCAAGGTCCTGTTCGTCGGCACCAAGCGCCAGGCGCAGGAACCGATCGCCGAGGCCGCGCGCCGTTCGGGCCAGCATTATGTCAACCATCGCTGGCTGGGCGGCATGCTCACCAACTGGAAGACCATCTCGAACTCGATCAAGCGCTTCAAGGCGCTCGAAGAGCAGCTGTCGGGCGACACCCACGGCCTGACCAAGAAGGAAGTCCTTCAGCTCACCCGTGAGCGCGACAAGTTCGAGCTGTCGCTCGGCGGCATCCGCGACATGGGCGGCATCCCCGACGTCATGTTCGTGATCGACGCCAACAAGGAAGAGCTGGCGATCAAGGAAGCCAACACGCTGGGCATTCCGGTCGTCGCGATCCTCGATTCGAACGTCAGCCCCGACGGCATCGCCTTCCCGGTGCCCGCCAATGACGACGCCGCCCGCGCCATCCGCCTCTATTGCGAGTCGATCGCCGAGGCCGCGACCCGCGGCGGCAACGACGCGCGCCAGGCGCGCGGCGAGGATTTCGGCGCTGCGGCCGAGCCGCCCGTCGAGGAAGCTCTGGCGAACTGATCCGGCGGCGGCCGGAAGGCCGCTGTCATAAAAGTGTTCGGGCTTAACGCCGACACGAGCGGGGGTAGGGGCGGCAACGCTCCTTCCCCCGTCCCGTAAGCAAGAAGGAAGAAGAATATGGCGGAGATCACCGCTGCTGCCGTCAAGGAACTGCGCGAGAAGTCCGGCGCCGGCATGATGGACTGCAAGAAGGCGCTGACCGAGACCAATGGCGACATGGACGCCGCGATCGACTGGCTGCGCACCAAAGGCCTCGCCACCGCCGCCAAGAAGTCGAGCCGAACCGCGGCCGAGGGCCTGGTCGGCGTTGCCGTCGAGGGCACCAAGGGCGCTGCCGTCGAGGTCAACTCGGAGACCGACTTCGTCGCCAAGAACGAGCAGTTCCAGGATTTCGTCCGCACCGTCTCGGCGCTTGCGCTCAAGACCGGTGACGACATCGCCGCGCTCGGCGCTGCCGCCTATCCGGGCGGCGAAGGTTCGGTCAGCGACAAGCTGACCTCGAACATCGCCACGATCGGTGAGAATCAGACGCTGCGCCGCGCGAAGATCGTCGAAGTGTCGCAAGGCGCGGTCGTGTCCTACATGCACAACGCCGTGTCGCCGGGCCTCGGCAAGATCGGCGTGCTCGTGGCACTCGAGGGCGACGCCCCGGTCGACGCGATCGAGGCGCTGGGCAAGCAGGTCGCGATGCACATCGCCGCCGCCTTCCCGCTGTCGCTCAACGAGGATGGCCTCGACCCGGCCGTGATCGAGCGCGAGCGCGCGATCGCCGTCGAGAAGGCCGCCGAATCGGGCAAGCCCGCCGACATCATCGAGAAGATGGTCCAGGGTGCGGTCGCCAAGTTCCGCAAGGAAAATGCGCTGCTCAGCCAGGTCTTCGTGATCGACAACAAGACCCCGATCGCACAGGTCGTCGCCAACGCCGCCAAGGCGGCCGGCGGTTCGATCACGCTGAAGGACTATGTCCGCTTCCAGCTCGGCGAAGGCATCGAGAAGGAAACGAGCGACTTCGCCGCCGAAGTCGCCGCCGCGGCCAAGGGCTAAGCCCGAAAACCAGGCCCGCCCTCCCGCGCAAGCCGGGAGGGCGGGCCTTTTTCATGCACGCTTGGCAGGCTCGAAACCTGCTTCTAAGGTGCCCCCCGCTTCCCGTAAGATATGAGATCCGAACCTATGGACCGTCCGCGCTTCAAACGTATCCTGCTGAAGCTGTCGGGTGAGGTGCTGATGGGGCAGGGGCAGTTCGGGATCGATCCCGACACCGTCACCCGCGTCGCCCGCGAGATTGCCGATGTGGCGGCGAATTACGAGCTGTGCCTCGTCGTCGGCGGCGGCAACATCTTCCGTGGCCTCGCCGCCGCGGCCAAGGGGTTCGACCGGACGAGCGCCGATTATATGGGGATGCTCGCCACGGTGATGAACGCGCTCGCGGTGCAAAATGCGCTCGAGCAGATCGGCGTCGATACCCGCGTCCAGTCGGCCATTCCGATGAGCACGGTGTGCGAACCCTTCATCCGCCGCCGCGCCGAGCGCCATCTCGACAAGGGCCGGATCGTGATCTTCGCGGCGGGAACCGGCAATCCATATTTCACCACCGACAGCGCCGCCGCGTTGCGCGCCGCCGAAATGGGCTGCGACGCGCTGCTCAAGGGCACCTCGGTCGACGGTGTCTACGACGCCGATCCAAAGAAGGTGCCCGACGCCAAGCGCTATGACACGGTCACGTTCAACCGCGTCCTCGCCGACAATCTGAAGGTGATGGACGCCAGCGCTGTCGCGCTGTGCCGCGACAACAACATCCCGATCGTGGTATTCAACATCCGGGAGCAGGGCAATCTGGCCCAGGTGCTCGCCGGATCGGGCACCGCCACGATCGTCCAGAATTAAGGGGAGACGACAATGCCCGCTTTCGACAAGGCCGATCTCGAACGGCGCATGCATGGCGCGGTCGAGGCGCTGAAGAGCGACCTCATCGGCCTTCGCACCGGCCGCGCTTCGGTCAACCTGCTCGATCCGATCACGGTCGAGGTCTATGGCGCGCACATGCCGCTGAACCAGGCCGCCACGGTGACCGCGCCCGAGCCGCGGATGCTGTCGGTACAGGTGTGGGACAAGAGCAATGTCGGCCCGGTCGACAAGGCGATCCGCTCGGCCGGGCTCGGCCTCAATCCGATCATGGACGGGCAGACGCTGCGCATCCCGATCCCCGACCTGACCGAGGAGCGCCGCAAGGAGCTCGCCAAGCTCGCCGGCCAATATGCCGAAAAGGCCCGCGTCGCCGCGCGCAACGTGCGCCGCGACGGCATGGACAATCTCAAGACCGACGAGAAGAAGGGCGAGATCAGCGAGGACGAGCGCAAGCGCCGCGAAACCGAGGTGCAGAAGCTGACCGACAGCACGATCGCCGAGATCGACGCGGCGGCCGGCGCCAAGGAAAAGGAAATCCTCGGCAAGTGAGCGGCCTTTCGGCCAGCCCCGTTTCCACCGCCGATGCGGCGACGGGCGCTGGTCCGCGCCATGTCGCGATCATCATGGACGGCAATGGCCGCTGGGCCAAGCGCCGCTTCCTGCCACGCGTCGCCGGCCATCGCGCCGGCGCCGAGGCGGTGCGCGTCACCGTCAAGGCCGCCGCCGACATGGGGCTCAAGGCGCTGACGCTGTACGCTTTCTCCTCGGAGAACTGGCGGCGGTCGACCGAGGAAGTCTCAGACCTGATGGGGCTGCTGCGCCATTATCTGCGCAAGGAGATTGCGGGCATGGACCGCAACGGCATCCGGCTGCGCACGATCGGCAATATCGATGGCCTCGATAACGAGCTCATCAACCTCGTCCGCGAGGGTGTCGAGCGGACCAAGAACAACCGCCGGCTCGATTTCGTGCTGGCGCTCAATTATGGCGCGCAGGACGAGATGGTCCGCGCGATCCGGGACATCGCCACCGACGTGCAGTCGGGCGTGCTCGCGCCGGAAGATATAGATCCCGCCGCGATCGAGGCCCGGCTCGATACCAGCGATCTGCCGCCGCTCGACCTGCTGATCCGCACGTCGGGGGAGCGGCGTCTCTCCAACTTCCTGCTGTGGCAGGCGGCTTATGCCGAACTGTTGTTCGTCGACACGCTCTGGCCCGATTTCGACGGCGAGGCGCTAGCCGCCGCCATTGCCGATTTCGGTACGCGGGAGCGCCGCTTCGGCGGACGATAAACCGGTCATGAACAAGGCCCCGGCCTCCGAACTCCAGCTGCGCGTCCTGTCGGGCGTCGCGATGATCGTCGTGGCGATCGGTGCGCTGTGGCTGGGTGGTATTGCCTTCTGGGCGCTGGTCTCGCTGCTCGCGGTGCTGATGATGGTCGAATGGGCCGCCATGGCGCAGGCCTCACGCTGGCAGACCATCCTTGCCGCGCTGTTGGCCGCTGGGCTGATGGTTTCGGCTTTGGCCCTCATCAACCCCATCGATCTCGCCGCCTATCAGGACCGGCTGATCGCGCAGACCGTCGATCTCACTGGGCTCGGCGCGATCCTGCTCGCGGTCGTTACCTTCCGCGCTCGACTCGGTGCGGGGCTGCTCTATGCTGTGCTGCCCGCGGCCGCGCTGATCTTCCTGCGCGAACAGCCGGGGCAGGGGCTCATCCTCGCGCTCTGGACGCTCGTGATCGTCTGGGCGACCGACATCGGCGCCTATTTCGCAGGCCGTACGATCGGCGGGCCCAAGCTCGCGCCGACGCTCAGCCCGAACAAGACCTGGGCAGGGCTGATCGGCGGGATGGCGGCGGCGGCGATCGCCGGCGCGGGGGTGGCCTCGCTCGGCAAATTGCCGCTCGCCTGCTGGATCGCGGGAGCGCCACTTGCCGCGGCGGCGCAGATGGGCGACCTGTTCGAAAGCTGGCTGAAGCGCCGTTCGGGGGTGAAGGACAGCGGCAAGCTGTTGCCCGGCCATGGCGGCGTGCTCGACCGGCTCGACGGCGTGGTGCCGGTTGCGGTGCTCGTCGCGGCGGGCGTGGCGGCCGGACTGATATGACCGTGCGCAGCATCTCCATCCTCGGCGCGACCGGATCGATCGGCACATCGACCCTCGATCTCCTCGAGCGCGAGCCCGATCGTTTTCAGGTCGCCGCCCTGACCGCCCAGCGCGATGTCGACGGCCTCGCCCAGGCGGCGCGGCGCACCCGCGCGAAGCTGGCCGTGATCGGCGACGCTTCGCTCTACGGCCCGCTCAAGCAGGCGCTGGCGGGTACCGAAACGCTGGTCGCGGCGGGGGAGGCGGCGATCGTCGATGCTGCGGCGCTCGGCGCAGACTGGACGATGGCGGCGATCGTCGGGATCGCCGGGCTGAAGCCGGCGATGACCGCGCTCAACAATGGCGGTACGGTTGCGCTGGCCAACAAGGAATCGCTGGTATCGGCGGGGACGCTGATGACCGGCGCGGCGAAGGCCAATGGCGCGACACTCTTGCCGGTCGATTCAGAGCATAATGCGGTCTTCCAATGCTTCGACCATGCCGCGCCGGGCAGCATCCGCAAGGTCACGCTGACCGCGAGCGGCGGCCCGTTCCGCGACTGGAGCATCGATGCGATGCGCGCAGCCACCCCGGCGCAGGCGGTGAAGCATCCCACCTGGTCGATGGGCGCGAAAATCTCGGTCGACAGCGCTACGCTGATGAACAAGGGCCTCGAACTGATCGAGGCCTATCACCTCTTCCCGCTGCCGCCAGAAGCTTTCGACGCGATCATCCATCCGCAATCGGTTGTGCATGCGCTGGTCGACTATATCGACGGTTCGGTTCTGGCGCAGCTCGGTACGCCCGACATGCGCACCCCTATTGCACACTGTCTTGCATGGCCCGCGCGCATGGCGACACCCTGCCGCACGCTCGACCTCGCGGCGATCGGCCGGCTCGACTTCATGGCTCCCGATCCCGAACGCTTTCCAGCGCTCGGCCTCGCCCGCGCGGTCCTGGCGGCTGGCGGCGCACGCCCGGCGATCCTCAACGGCGCAAACGAGGTCGCGGTCGCAGCGTTTCTCGCGGGACGTATCGGCTTCCTCGATATCGCGTTAATCGTACAGAAGGTCTTGGATCGCTATGATCCGGCGGCTCCGGCTTCGCTCGACGACGTTTTCGCGATCGATGCCGAAGCCCGCAGGGCCGCGCAGGCGGCGATGGAGATTATCACGGCGTGACAGATAGTCCTGGTATCCTATTCACGATCCTTGCCTTTCTGCTCGTCATCGGGCCGCTGATCTTCGTCCATGAGCTCGGCCATTACCTGGTCGGGCGTTGGTGCGGGGTGAAGGCCGACGTCTTTTCGATCGGCTTCGGCCGCGAGATTGCCGGCTATACCGATTCGCGCGGCACCCGCTGGAAACTCGGCTGGATGCCGATGGGCGGCTATGTGAAATTTGCCGGGGACATGAACCCGGCCAGCCAGCCGACCCCCGAATGGCTCGCCCTGCCCGATGAGGAGCGCGCGCAGACCTTCCAGGCCAAGGCGGTATGGCAGCGCTTCCTGATCGTTCTCGCGGGACCGGTCACCAATTTCCTGGTCGCGATCGGCATCTTCATGGCCTTTTTCGCGGCTTACGGTGTGCCCCGGACCCCGCCGGTCTTTTCGGCAGTGATCGAGGGCTCCCCTGCCGACAAGGCCGGATTCCTGCCAGGGGACCGCGTCGTCGCGATCCAGGGACGGCCGGTCGACACCTTCGACGATCTCGCCGAAATGATCCGTTTCCGGCCCGACGAACGGCTGAACATCGACATCGTGCGCGGTGGCGCCCAGCGGACCCTGCCGGTCCTGACCGCCGCCAATATCGAGCGCGACCGCTTCGGCAACGAATTCCGCAAGGGCACGATCGGCGTCATGTCGGGCGAGCAGATCATCGAGCCGGTGCCGCTCGTCCGGCTGCCGCTGGAGGCGACGAAGCAGACCTTCGGCATCGTCCGCACGATGGTCGACACGCTCGGCCAGATCATCACCGGCCGCCGCTCGGTCAAGGAACTGGGCGGTCCGATCAAGATCGCCCAGGTGTCCGGTCAGCAGGCGTCGCTGGGCCTGCTCAACTTCGTCATGCTGATGGCGCTCATTTCGATTAATCTGGGATTCATCAACCTCTTGCCAATCCCCATGCTCGACGGGGGCCATCTGGTCTTTTACCTGTTCGAAGGTTTGGCGCGGCGGCCCGTGCCGGAAAAGGCGATGGAATGGGCGTTTCGATCGGGATTGGCGGTTCTTTTGTCCTTCATGCTGTTCGTGACGCTCAACGATATTCTTGCCCTCGGGGCGCTCTAGAAGCTTGCCGGGTTGATCGGCTGAGCTTGTTGGGGCAGTGCATGCGCACGCGTCCTTGAACAAGGCGCACGGATTCTATGAAGGCGGGGAACGCGTGACGGCGACGACGACGAATTTCACTCGGGCGCGGATGATGTCCGCGCTCCTCGTCAGCACGATGCTCGGCGGCATGGCGCAACCTCTGCTGGCGCAGGAGGCGGCTGCGCCCGCGCCCGCCCCGGCGGCGGCTCCGGCAGGGGCAGGCATCGTAAAGTCGGTTAACGTCGCGGGATCGGAGCGGCTGGAGGCCGATACCGTGCGCTCCTATGTCAAGCTGACCCCGGGCGAGCCCTATACCCGCGAAACGCTCGACGAGGCGCTGAAGGACCTCTACGCGACCGAATTGTTCGCCGACGTGCAGATCCGCGACGATGGCGCGGGCAACATCACCCTGCAGGTTCGCGAGAATCCGGTGGTCAACCGGATCGTCATCGAGGGCAACAAGCGCCTCAAGGCCGAGAAGATCAATCCCGAGATCAAGCTCGCCGCGCGCCAGATATTCACCCGGTCCAAGGTGCGCGCCGACGTCAACCGGATCATCGAGCTCTACCGCCGCCAGGGCCGCTTCGCCGCGACGATCGAGCCCAAGATGGTGCTGCTCGACCAGAACCGCGTCGACATCATCTTCGAGATCCACGAGGGCGCGAAGTCCAAGGTCCGCAAGATCAACATCATCGGCAACGAGAAATTCTCGGACGGCCGCCTGCGCGGCGAGATGGCGACTAAGCAGACGGGGCTCACCAAGATCTTCTCGTCGGGCACCAGCTATGACCCCGACCGCATGTCCTATGACCAGCAGAAGCTGCGGCAATTCTATCTGACCAACGGCTATGCTGATTTCCGCGTGGTCTCCGCAGTCGCCGAGCTGACCCCGGACCGCAAGGACTTCATCATCACCTATGTGGTCGAGGAAGGCTCGCGCTATAAATTCGGCGACGTCGACCTCGAAAGCGAGATCCGCGACATCAAGGCCGCCTCGTTCAAGCATCTGCTGCCGATGAAGAAGGGCGACTGGTATAACGCCAAGCTCGTCGAGGACACCGTCGACTCGATCACCGAGGCGACCGGCCTGTTCGGCTTCACCCCCGATGTCCGCCCCGATTTCACGCGCGACAAGGACGACCTCACCATGGGGGTCGTCTTCAAGATCAACCAGGCGCCGCGCGTCTATGTCGAGCGGATCGACATCAACGGCAACACCCACACCAAGGACAAGGTGGTCCGCCGCGAATTCCGCCTGTCCGAAGGCGACGCGTTCAACAGCTTCAAGGTCAAGCGCTCGCGCGACCGCATCCAGTCGCTCGGCTTTTTCCAGGAGAAGCTCGAGGTCGAGCAGAAGCCGGGCTCCGCGCCCGACCGCACCATCCTCGAAGCCAATGTCGAGGAAAAGTCGACCGGCGAGCTGCAGGTTTCGGCGGGCTATTCGAGCCTCGAGAAGTTCATCGTCGATCTGTCGATCCGCGAACGCAACTTCATGGGCAAAGGCCAGGAAGTCCGCGCCGGCGTCAGCTATTCGACCTATTCCAAGTCGGTCGAGCTGGGCTTCACCGAACCCTATATCTTCGACAAGAACATCGCGGTCGGCTTCGACATCTTCCGCCGCGATTACAATTCGTTCCAGTACGGCACCGGCGGTGATCGCAACACCACCTATGAGCAGTCGACCACCGGCTTCCAGATCCGCGCGGGCGTGCCGCTGACCGAGTTCATCACCCTCGCGGTGCGTTATGGGCTGAGCTATGACGACGTCTCGCTGAACAAGTTCACCTATTACACCAATGGGGCTTGCGATCCGCTCATTGCAGGTCGCTATCTCTGCGACGCGATCGGCAAGCGGCTCACCTCATCGGTCGGCTATTCGCTCGTTTACGACAATCTCAACAACCGCATACGCCCGACCCGCGGCCAGCGCGTCGTGCTGAGCCAGGATTTCGCCGGTCTCGGCGGCGAGGTCCGCTATATCAAGTCCTCGTTCGAGGCGACCAAATATTGGGGCGTCGGCAGCGGCTTCGTTTTCTCGGCCGGCCTCGAAGGCGGCTATATCAAGGGCCTGGGGCAGGCAGTGCGGCTCACCGACCGCTTCTTCCTGGGCGAGCCCGACATGCGCGGCTTCGGCATCCGCGGCGTTGGCCCGCGCGTGAAGAGGTCCTTTTACAGACCCGGTGAAACTCCGGCGTTCCCGGACAATAAGAACAACACCACCGATGATGCGCTGGGCGGCAACACCTATTATCGCGGCCGGCTGGAACTCGAGATTCCGCTCGGCAATGGCGCGCGGGAACTGGGCTTGCGTCCGTCGATCTTTTTGGACGCCGGCGCGGTGTTTGGCGTGAAAAAGCCCTCACTGATCGCGCCCGAGATTGCGGGCTACCCGTTCGGCGTGGACTCCAACGGCAACTTCATACCGAGCTCCCGCAACCAGCTCGACAGCAAAGGCCGGCAAATCTATCAGGTTCCTGAGAACGCCGGCGCAAATGTTGGCGCATTAACGCTGTGCTCAACCGGCTTTTCGAACTCGGCCAAGGATCCTTGTGTCGGATCGTCGGTCAACACTCCTTACTCCACCCCGATCCAGCCCTTCCGGGAGGATTTCTACGGCGACAGCGCGATGCCGCGCGTCTCGGTCGGTTTCGGCGTCAACTGGAACTCGCCCTTCGGCCCGTTCCGGATCGACGTCGCCAAGGTCCTTCTCAAGGAGAAGGGCGATAATACGAAACTCTTCACATTCAACGTAGGGACACAATTCTAATGAAATCGCTTCTGAAGTCGGCCGCGCTGGCGGCCGCCATCGCGCTCGTGCCCGCCGCCGCGAATGCGCAGGCCGCAGCAGCCCCCGCCGCCGCGATCAACACCGGCGTCGCGGTCGCGAACCTTGAGGCCGCGATCGCCAACTCGGCTGCCTACAAGGCCGCGATCACCCAGATCCAGACCACCTACAAGGCGCAGATCACCGCGTTCCAGACCCGCCAGACGGCGCTGCAGAACGAGATGACCCCGCTCCGCACCGAGATCGAAACGCTCCAGAAGAACCCGGCGACGCCGCGCGCGACCCTGGAAGCCAAAATCGCCGCCTTCCAGACCAAGGGCCAGAACGCCCAGAACGAACTGCAGCGCCTGACGATGCCGTTCGCACGCCCCGAAGCCTATGTGAAGGAGCAGATCGGCGCGAAGGTCGAGCAGGCGCTCAAGGCCGCGATGTCGGCCAAGAAGATCGGCATCGTGCTGGCCCCCGAAGCGGTGGTCGCGGTGCAGGGCGCATCTGACATCACCCTCGACGTCGTGACCCAGCTCAACGCGCTGGTTCCCAGCGCCTCGATCACGCCGCCCGCCAACTGGCAGCCCGGCCAGGCCGATCAGGCTGCCGCGGCCCCTGCTGGACGCTGATCGGCAGCAATGAGCGACGCTGAAGCCCCGGCCACGCTGGGTCCGCTGGACGTCCGGCGGGTCATGGCCGCCTTGCCGCACCGCTACCCCATGCTCCTCGTCGATCGCGTCGAGGAGCTGGTGGTGGACGAGCGCATCTCGGCCATCAAGGCGGTGACGATCAACGAGGAGTTCTTCCAGGGGCATTTCCCCGGAAGGCCGATCATGCCGGGCGTGCTGATCGTCGAGGCGCTGGCCCAGGCGGCCGGCGTGCTCGCGGTGGAATCGCTGGGCCTCGCCGGCACGGGCAAGCTCGTCTATTTCATGGCGATCGACGAAGCGAAGTTCCGCGCGCCGGTCGAGCCCGGCGTGCTGCTGCGGCTGGACGTCGCCTTCGTCCAGAAGCGCGCGAGCGTTTGCAAGTTCGAAGGCAAGGCCTATGTCGGCGACAAGCTCGCCGCGCAGGCCAATTTCACCGCGATGATCGCGGATCCGCCCAAGGAATAAGCGGACCCTTGCCAATCCATGGCACAGGCTGTAGGGGCGGCGCTTCGCTTTCCGGGCTGGTTGGAACCAGCCGCCTTTTCGGAGCCAGACGATGAAGAAAGATATCCATCCCGATTATCATCGGATCACGGTGCAGCTGACCGACGGCACCACTTACCAGACCCGTTCGACCTATGGCGCTGAGGGCGACACGCTTCAGCTCGACATCGATCCCTCGGTGCATCCGGCCTGGACCGGCGGCCGCGGCACGATGCTCGATTCGGGTGGTCAGGTTGCCCGCTTCAACAAGCGCTTCGGTGGTCTCACGCTCGGCAAGAAATAAGCCGGGCGTCCCCTTCGGGCACATGGATATGGCTGGGCATTTGCCCGGCCATTTTCATTTAGGGGTATCGGGATGCTGATTGAAACCTACCGCCGCTTCCGTACGCCACTGTTCTGGGCATTGGTGGCAGGGGCCTATGTCGCGGCAATCGTGCCGAGCCGACAAGCGCCCGATATCGGCGCGGGCGACAAGGTCAACCATATCGCCGCCTTTCTCGTCATCACACTGGTGGGACGAACAGCCTATCGCCGCAAGCCCGCCTGGCTGCTCGCAGGCGGGCTCTCGCTGTTCGGGGTGCTGATCGAGCTGACGCAGGCGATACCCGCGCTCCAGCGCGATGCGAGCCTGTGGGACTGGGTGGCTGACAGCATCGCGATCCTGGTGGCGCTGGCCGCCGCGGGCGTGATCGAGCGTTGGGCGCCCCGCCTGTTCGCCGCGTGACCCTGGCACCGCCCAGACCCGGCAGCGCGGCCCAGCGCCGTTTCGAGAGAGCTGCGGAGGCGGCGGCGTATGACCCTCGCGACCGCTGGGTCGGCGGCTATGCCGATTATGAGTGGAATCATCTCCGCCTGGCGCTGGATGCTTACAGGATCGACGTCGCCGGCCGGGATGTGCTCGAGTTCGGCTGCAATGTCGGCGGGTCAGCGGTCGTTCTCGCGGCGCTCGGCGCGCGCGTGCAAGCGGTCGATATCGATCCGCAGCTGACCGCGATCGCCGAAGCCAATCTCACGCGCTACGGCCAGAAGGGAATGGTCACGCGGATCGACGAAGGCCGGGTGATGCCTTTCGCCAGCGCGAGCTTCGATCTGATCGTCGCCAACAGCGTGCTCGAATATGTCGACCCTTCCGGGATCGCGATGGTAGCCGACGAGTTTCGCCGCCTGCTGCGTCCCGGCGGACGCCTGTTCATCTGCGGCACGGCCAGCCGCCTGGCCCCGCGGGAGCGCCACAGCGGCCGCTGGCTGGTCAACCTGCTGCCGCGTTTCGTCGATCGGCTGACGGGCAAGAGCTTGCAGCGAGGGCTGTCACCCTGGACGCTGGCGCGGGCTTTGCGCGACGGCTTCACCGCCGACGATGGCGACGGCTGGCTGCTAGCGCGCCAGTCCATTCACGGCCGGTCCTCATTGGCCGTGCGGGTCCTGGCGCGGCTGGGGCGCCTGATCGGACATACGCCGGGGTGGTTTGCACCTACGATCGAATTGTCGCTCCGGCGCGACTGAGCTGCGGCGCACGATTCGTCGCATAGTCGTTACACGCAAGATTCTATTAACCTGTCGGAAAGCCTGACGCGATAATCCGGACAGAAGCCGCCCATTGAGCGGCTGAGATCAAACACATCAACATCTTAACCGACATTGTTAAGCCAATGTCGGAGCGGAGACGCTCGGCCCGGGCGTCTGACGGGAGGCGATGCGATGGCCTATCTGAACTATTTCGGGCAGGTGATGCCCACCACGCCCTGGTCGTCCAACGTGATCACCGGAAGCAGGCTTGCCGAGGATGCCGCGACCACGCTGATGGGCACGGCGGGCAGCGACAATATCGTTCCCAAGGCGGTCCTGAACCTAGCGGGCGGCGCGGGCGACGACGGCTATCAATATGTCACAAGCGCCACCAGGGTGATCGAAGCGGCGGGGCAGGGCACCGACACGCTATTCGTGTCGGGCGACTATGCGATGCCCGCCAATGTCGAGAACCTCACCATCTGGTACGCACGCGCGGTGATCGGCAACGCGCTGGGCAACCTGATCATCGGCAGCAGCGGCAACCAGACGATCAACGGCGGCGGCGGCAACGATCTGCTCCAGGGCAAGGGCGGCAATGACGTCTTCCGCTTCGACGCGGGATCGGGCCATGACGTCATATCGGACTTCGCGACCTCGGGTGCCGACGCGGACATGGTGCGGCTGGCCGGCTACAGCCACTATATCAGCTTCGCGCAGGTCAAGGCGGCGATGACCCAGAACGGAAGCGACGTGATCCTCCAGCTCGACGGCAATGACGCGATCAAGTTCACCGGGCACGGCATCGCCGATTTTCGCGCGGAGAATTTCGAACTCGGGCTCGATCGCAGCACGCTCAAGCTGACCTTCAACGAGGATTTCAATGCGCTGAGCCTGTGGAACGGGTCGACCGGCACCTGGCGGACCAATTTCGGCAATGATTATAATCCCGATGCGCTGAGCACCCGCACGCTCAACGACGAGCAGGAAATCTATATCGATCCGATGATGAAGGGCACGGGCACCAGCCCGATCGGCATCAGTCCCTTCTCGGTCAGCGACGGCGTGCTGACGATCACCGCCGCGCCGACCCCCGATTCGCTGAAACCGGTCCTGTACGACATGGACTATGTCTCGGGCCTGCTCACCACCAAGCAGAGTTTCGCCCAGCAATATGGCTATTTCGAAGCGCGGATGGACGTGCCGTCGGGCAAGGGGATGTGGCCGGCCTTCTGGCTGCTGCCCGCCAATGGCGATTGGCCGCCCGAGATCGACGTGATGGAGAATTACGGCGCCGGACAGACGAGCTTCACCGTCCACAGCAATTCGACCGGTGTCGAGACCCAGGCCTATTCCTTCGATTTCGATCCCAATGTCGCCGAGGGCTTCCACACCTATGGTGTGCTGTGGAACGAAGCGAAGATCGTCTGGTATCTCGACGGCGTCGAAATATACGAGCAGCCGACCCCGCCCGACCTAAACCAGCCGATGTACATGCTCCTCAACCTGGCAGTCGCCAAGGAGGCGCAGCCGGGCATGACGGGCGAATTGAAGATCGATTATGTCCGCGCTTATACGGTCGATCCGAGCATGGCCAATGTCCAGAAGCTGATCGGGACATCGGCCAACGACAGCTATACGGTCACGTCGAGCGGCGACCGGATCACCGAGCTTGCCGGAGGCGGCACCGACAGCGTGATCGCCAAGGCCGATTATGTGCTGCCCGACAATGTCGAGAAGCTGACCCTGTCGGGCACCGCCATCAGCGGCACGGGCAATGCGCTGGCCAACAACATCACCGGCAACGCCCTCGACAACCGGCTGACCGGCCTCGGCGGCAACGACACGCTCAACGGTGGCGCGGGCGCCGACCTGATGACCGGCGGTGCGGGCAATGACAGCTATTATGTCGATAATGCCGGTGATCGCATCGTCGAGCTGGCGGGCGAGGGCACCGACAGCGTGTTCGCCACGGTCGATTACAACCTGTCCGCCGAAGTCGAGAATCTGACGCTGACCGGAAATGCCCTGCGCGGGATCGGCAACGACCGGGCCAATTCGATCACCGGCAATGCGCTCGACAATGAATTGCAGGGCGGCGGCGGCAACGACATGCTGAAGGGCGGCGCGGGGGCCGACCGGATGATTGGCGGTGCGGGCAATGACAATTATTATGTCGACAATGCCGGCGACACCATCGTCGAACTGAGCGGGGAGGGGACCGATAGCGTCTCCGCGTCGGTCAGCTTCACCCTATCGTCCAACGTCGAAAATCTCACGCTGACCGGCGCCGCCGTTCGCGGGACGGGCAATGACCGTCCCAACATGATGACGGGCAACGACCTCGACAATATTCTGGAGGGGCTCAGCGGCAATGACACAATGAAGGGCGGCGCCGGGGCCGACACGCTGATCGGCGGGGCTGGCAACGACAGCATGACCGGCGGGACCGGAAGCGACATGTTCGTCTTCGCGCCGGGCTTCGGCAAGGACGTCGTGACCGATTTCGACGTTGCGGCGGATCAGATTGACTGGAGCGCGCTGTCGGCTGCCAATATCCTGCCGCTGATCTCCGCCACCAGCGTCGGCTCGCTGGTCGTTTTCGGCACGGACAGCATCGCTTTTCAGGGCGTCACGCCCGATCAGCTGCTCGATCACCATATATTCTGAGGACCGGCCTTCGTCGTGAGAGCCGGTCCTCGAAAACTTACGCCTTCGCGGCGACGATGATGATCTCGACCTTGTAATCCGGGGTTGCCAGCTTGGACTCGCCCGTGGCCCGCGCGGGCGGTTCATTGCCCGCGATCCAGGCGTCCCAAACCGTGTTCATCTCGGCGAAGTCGGCCATGTCGGCCAGCCAGATGGTCGCGGAGAGCAGATGCGCCTTGCTGCTGCCGGTGCGGGCCAGCAGCGAATCAACCTGATCGAGCACCGCCCTGGTCTGCTCGGCCACCGGCGCGCCCGGCGCGCCGACCTGTCCCGCAAGATAGACGGTGTCATTATGGACGACCGCCTGGCTCATGCGGTGGTTGCTGTCGAGGCGGGTGATCGTCATGCCAAATCCTTGAAGATGGTGGCGGAGAGGGTGGGATTCGAACCCACGGTGAGCTTGCACCCACGGCGGTTTTCAAGACCGCTGCCTTAAACCACTCGGCCACCTCTCCGCAGGGATGTCCGAGCGGAACGCTGCCCATATCGCCGCTGCGCCCTTCCGTGCAAGCCGCGAGATCAAAGCATTTCACCACATCGCCAAGCTGTGGCAAGGCAGTTCCCGAAACGAAGGGGACAGAATGCGTAGCGTCTTGCGTGCGACGGCGATGGCTTTGGGATTGGCGCTGGCGATCGGACAGGGTTTTTCCGCCGCCGCCCAGACGATAGCGGGGGAGGGGCAGTCGCCCGACGACGCCGCACAGATCCCCGACACCCCCGCGCCCGCCATTCCGACCGAGACCGCCAATCTGCGCGCCTATATCGCCACCTTGCGCGATCGCGCCATCGCCATGGGGGTCACGCCCACGCTGTTCGACGCGACGCTGCCGACGCTCAATTTCAACGCCCGCGTCATCCGGCTCGATCGGGCGCAGCCCGGCGCGACCCCGGCGAGCGTCGCGAGCCCGCCCGATTTCGCGCCCTATCTGGCGAGCCATGTCGACCGCGTCCGCATCGGCATGGGCCAGTCGCGCTATGGCAAGCTGCGCCCGCTGCTGGTCGGTATCGAGCAGAAGACCGGCGTGCCCGAACAGATCATGCTGGCGATCTACGGCCATGAAACCGGCTACGGCACCTTTACCGGCAATTTCGATCTTCTGAACTCGCTGGGCACGCTCGCTTATGAGGGGCGGCGGCGCGAGCTGTTCGCCGGGGAATTCCTCAACGCGCTGCTGCTGCTCCAGCGCGGCGTGCCGCGCGACCAGCTGAAGGGCAGCTGGGCCGGGGCGACCGGCTATCCGCAATTCCTGCCGAGCGTCTATCTGCGCCTCGGCACCGACGGGGATGCGGACGGCAAGATCGACATCTGGCGCAGCGAACCCGATGCGCTCGCGTCGATCGGCAATTATCTGCGCGATGCGGGATGGAAGCCGGGGGTGCCGTGGGGCGTGGCAGTGCGCGTACCCGAAGGGATGGATCGCGCGGCGGTTCGGTCGCCATTGGCGTCTCCGCGCTGCCCCCGTGTCTTCGCACGGCAGAGCCGCTGGCTCACCATCTCCGAATGGCGCGACAAGGGGGTGATGATGCTGAGCGGCGTCGTCCCCGCCGAAGACGAGCTGGCCACGCTGATCGAACCCGACGGCAATGGCCGGACCGGCTATCTGCTCACCAGCAATTATCGTGCGATTCTCGACTATAATTGCTCGAACTTCTACGCGCTCTCGGTGGGCCTGCTCGGCGATGCGATCGTCCAGTAGGGCCGCGGCGCTCGCGCTGGTCCTGCTGCTGGCGGGCTGCGGCATCCCGCGCCCCGAAGCGCCCTCGTCGGGCCGCCCCAAGCCAGGCCGCCCTGTGCCGCCGCCGCGCCCGCAAAGCCCGGTCGCCGATTCGCCGGTGAAGATCGGCAAACCCTATCAGGTCGCCGGCATCTGGTATTATCCGGCCGACGACGGCGGCTATGACGAGGTCGGCCTCGCCTCCTGGTATGGTGCGCAATTCCATGGCGGGCAGACCGCCAATGGCGAGCGGTTCGACATGGACAGGGTCGGCGCGGCCCACAAGACGCTGCCCCTGCCGAGTTATGTCGAGGTGACCGCGATCGACACCGGGCGCACCATCCTGGTCCGCATCAACGATCGCGGCCCCTTCGTCACCAACCGGATCATCGATCTGTCGCGCCGGTCGGCCCAATTGCTGGGGATCGAGCGGAGCGGCGTGTCGCGTGTCCGCGTGCGCCGGGTCTATCCGTCCGACGCCGACCGGCTGGCGCTGCGATCGGGCCGGACGGCATCCGAGCGCCCTTATGCGACGACCGCCGAGCTCGCCGCGCTGAAACAAAGGTTCGCGGTCCGGCCGCCCGATCCCGTCGCGCCGCCGCTGGTCGCCGCCGCGGTACCGGTTTCGGCGGTGCCGGTCGGCGGCTGGTTCATCCAGGTGGCCGCGCTCAGCAACCGCGACAAGGCCGAGGAGATCGCCGAATTCGTCGCCGGGCGGGTCGAGCAGGCCGGCGCGCTGTGGCGGGTGCGGATGGGGCCCTATAAAAGCGAGGCGGAGGCGACCGCCGCGCTGGCGCAGGTCCGGTCGGACGGCTATCAGGATGCCAGGCTGGTCCTGATCGCCAGCAACAGCAAGATTCCAGAGGGAACGACATCACGATGACGCGCCGCAAGATCGCCCTGCTTCCCGCCATTTTTCTCCTTGCGGGCCTGCCTGCCCAGGCCGCCGCGCCGGTGTTCGACACGCCCGCGCCGGTGGCTTTCATCAAGGACCTGTCCTCGGGCGCGGTACTCTTCGCAAAGAATCCGGACCAGCGCATGCCCCCCGCATCGATGGCGAAGATGATGACTGTCTATGTCGCCTTCGACCTGATCAAAAAGGGCGAACTCAAGCTCGACGCGATGGCGACGGTGCGGCCCGAAACCTGGAAGCAGTGGCATGGCCCCGCCGCCGGATCGACGATGTTCCTGTCGCCGGGCGAGCAGGTCAGCGTCGCCAACCTGCTGTTCGGCATCGTAACCCTGTCGGGCAATGACGCCTGCGTCGTGCTGGCCGAGCATATCTCGGGCACCGAACAGGCCTTCGTCGCGCTGATGAACCGCCGCGCCAAGGAAATGGGGCTGACCAACAGCCATTTCGGCACTTCCAACGGCTGGCCCGACGGCGGCGTCACCTATGTCAGCGCGCGCGACCTGGCGACGCTCGCCGAGAAGACGATCGAGGAGCATCCCAAGCTCTACAAGACCTTCTACAGCCGCCCCAATTTCACCTGGGGCAAGACGATGGGCAGCGGGACGGCGATCACCCAGGCCAATCGCGATCCGCTGCTCGGCCGCGTCGCGGGCGCGGACGGGCTGAAGACGGGCCATACCGAAGAGGCGGGCTATGGCTTCACCGGCTCGGCCGAGCAGAATGGCCGCCGTCTGGTCATGGTGCTGTCGGGTCTGACCTCGTTCAACCAACGCATCGACCAGTCGGTCAGCTTCATGAACTGGGGCTTCCGCGCATGGCAGGCCAAGCCGCTCGTCGCCAAGGGCCGCAAGGTGCAGACCGCCGAGGTCCAGCTGGGCGACAAGCGCGAGGTCGGCCTGGTCGCGCCAAAGGATCTGAGTGTCACCATCCCGGCGGGGCTCGGCTCCGACCTGCAGACCAAGGTCGTCTATCAGGGGCCGATCAAGGCGCCGTTCAAGAAGGGCGACCATATCGCCGACCTCGTCGTCAGCGGGCCCGACATGGTACCGCAGAAGCTGCCGCTGGTCGCCGACAGCGACGTCGGCGAGGCCGGTTTCTTCGGCCGGATGATGGCGGGGCTGCGCTGGCTGTTCGGCCTAGCCTGAGGCTTTTGGCGTGACGTTGATCGGTCATGATGCGCAGATCGCCGCCTTCCGCGAGGCGGCGGACAGCGGGCGGCTGCATCATGCCTGGCTGCTGACGGGGGCCGAGGGTGTCGGCAAGGCGAGTTTCGCACTGGCCGCCGCGACACGCCTGCTCGCCGATGCGGCGGGGCCGCGCGTGCATCTGCCCGGCCTGGAAACGCCCGAAGACCATCCGATCGTCAACTATATCCGCGCGGGCAGCCATCCCGACCTGCGCATCCTCGCTCGGCTCGCCAAGGACAAGTCGGAGGATCTGGCGCGCTCGATCAGCATCGATCAGGTGCGGTCGCTGCAAGGACTGTTCGCGACGACACCCAGCCTGTCGCCGCGCCGGGTGGTGATCATCGACGCGATCGACGATCTCGAACGGCCCGCGGCCAATGCGCTGCTCAAGAATTTGGAGGAGCCGCCCGCCGGCACGATCTTCTTCCTGATCAGCCATGCGCCGGGCCGGCTGCTGCCGACGATCCGGTCGCGTTGCCGCCTGCTGCGCTTCGCCGGGCTCGACGACGGGCAGATGCTGACCGCGCTGCAACGGCTGCTGCCCGAGGAACCGCGCGACGAGATCGAGGCGCTGGTCGGCGTCGGCCGGGGATCGCCGGGCAGGGCGCTTGGCTTCGCCGGGCTCGACATCGCCGCGCTCGATCAGGCGATCGACCGGCTGGTGAGCAGCGGCGACCCGACCAATGCGGTACGCGCGGCACTGGCCAAGCAGCTCAGCACCAAGGCGTCGCAGGCGCGCTACGAAGCCTATCTCGAGCGCGTGCCCGCCCGCATCGCCGCCGAGGCCCGACGCCGGGAGGGCCCGGCGCTGGCCAATGCGGTGGCGCTCTGGGAAGAAGCGCGACGGGTCAGCGAGAGCGCGGTGCATCTGTCGCTCGACCAACCGACCACGGTTTTCGAACTGGCGAGCATGCTGGCGAAACTGGCGCCGGCCTCCGCCCGCTGACCGTCGTCGGGGGAAAGGCGCTGTACCGGGCAATCGGGGCGTTGCGGTCCGCGCCGACGGTCCCTAATGCCTAGCGCCATGTCCGAACCTTATTATATCACCACCGCGATCAGCTATCCCAACGGACGCCCGCATATCGGCCACGCCTATGAAGCGATCGCCGCCGATGCGATCGCGCGCTTCCAGCGCTCCATGGGCCGCGACGTGCGTTTCCAGACGGGCACCGACGAGCATGGCCTGAAAATGGCGCAGGCGGCCCGCAGCCGCGACATCACCCCGCGCGCTCTTGCGGATGAAATGTCGTCTTATTTCAAGGAAATGTGCGACACCCTTAATATATCCTACGATCGCTTCATCCGCACCAGCGATGCCGATCATTATGCCGCCAGCCAGGCGATCTGGCGGGCGATGGAGGCCAATGGCGATCTCTATCTCGACCGCTATGAGGGCTGGTACTCGGTCCGCGACGAAGCCTTTTACGACGAGAAGGAACTGATCAACGGGGAAGGGGGCGCGAAGCTTTCGCCGCAGGGCACCCCGGTCGAATGGACCAAGGAGGAAAGCTGGTTCTTCCGCCTGTCCAAATATCAGCAGCCGTTGCTCGATCTATACCGCGATCAGCCTGACTTCATCCGGCCCGAAAGCCGGAAGAACGAGATCGTCAGCTTTGTCTCGGGCGGGCTGAGCGACCTGTCGATCTCGCGGACCAGCTTCGACTGGGGCGTGCCGGTGCCCGGCAGCCCCGGCCATGTCATGTATGTCTGGGTCGACGCGCTGACCAATTATCTGACGGGCATCGGCTATCCCGACGAAAAGGCGGCGCTGGGCAAATATTGGCCCGCGAGCCTGCACCTGATCGGCAAGGACATCGTCCGCTTCCACACCGTCTACTGGCCCGCCTTCCTGATGTCGGCGAAGATCGCGCTGCCGAAGCAGGTCTTCGGCCATGGCTTCCTGCTCAACAAGGGCGAGAAGATGTCGAAGTCGGTCGGCAATGTCGTCGATCCCGCGGCGATGGCCGAGCGCTATGGCGTCGATCAGCTGCGCTATTTCCTGTTGCGCGAGGTGAGCTTCGGCCAGGATGGCAGCTATGGCCATGAGGCGATCGTCAATCGCTGCAACGCCGAACTCGCGAACAGCTTCGGCAATCTGGCGCAGCGCACCCTGTCGATGATCTTCAAGAATCTCGACGGCGAATTGCCCGCGCTCGACCGCAACGAGGATGATGCGGCGCTGGTCCGTGCGGTCGCGGCCGCGTGCCTCGACGAGACACCGCGCGCTTTCGAGCAGCTGGCCTTTTCGGTGGGCATCGAAGCCTGGATGAAGGCGGTGTTCGCCTGCAACCAATATGTCGATGCGCAGGCGCCCTGGGCGCTGCGCAAGAGCGATCCCGAGCGGATGAAGACCGTGCTCGGTACGTTGTTCACCGTGATCCGCGATCTCGCCATCGCGATCCTGCCGATCATCCCTGATAGTGCGGGCAAGCTGCTCGACCAGATGGGCATTGCGGCGGACAGCCGCGATTTCGCGGCGATCGAGGATCAGAGCTGGTATGATGCGCTACGAGCGTCGGGCTACAAGGTCGGGCAACCGGTGCCGCTCTTCCCGCGGCTTGAACTCGACGTCGCCGAGGCCTGATGTTCGTCGATAGCCATTGTCATCTGAACTATGCCGGGCTGGCCGAGCGCCAGCAGGAAGTGCTCGATGCCGCGCGGGCGGCGGGCGTGTCGACGATGCTCAACATCTCGACCCGCGCCGCCGAATGGGACGCGGTACTGGCGACCGCCGAGCGCGAGCCCGATGTCTGGGCGAGCATCGGCATCCATCCCCACGACGCCGACACGCATGAGGATATCGAGACCGCGCTGCTGGTCGAAAAGGCCGCGCATCCCCGGATCATCGGCGTCGGCGAGACCGGGCTCGACTTCTATTATGACAAGTCTGATCGCGACCGGCAGCGGGCCAGCTTCCGCCGCCATATCGCCGCCGCGCGGGAGACCGGCCTGCCGCTGATCGTCCATACCCGCGAGGCCGAGGCCGATACGATCGCGATCATGGACGAGGAGATGGGGAAGGGGGCGTTCACCGCCGTCATCCACTGCTTCACCGGCAGCGCCGGGCTGGCGCGGGCAATGCTCGACCTCGGCTTCTCGATCTCGCTGTCGGGGATCGTCACCTTCAAGAACGCCGGCGATTTGCGCGAGACCGCGCATGCGATCCCGCGCGACCGGCTGCTGATCGAAACCGACAGTCCGTTCCTTGCCCCGGTCCCGCATCGCGGCAAGCCGTGCGAGCCGGCCTTCGTCACCGATACCGCCCGCTTCCTGGCACAAGAACTCGGCTGGGAGATCGGCGATCTCGCCGCAAGGACGAGCGATAACTTCTTCAATCTGTTCACGAAAGCCAGGCGATGAAGCTTCGCATCCTGGGATGCGGCACTTCGTCGGGCGTGCCGCGGATCGGCAATGACTGGGGCGATTGCGACCCCGCCGAGCCGCGCAATCGCCGCAGCCGCGCGTCGATCGTCGTCGAGAACGAGACGACGCGACTGCTGGTCGACACCTCGCCGGACCTGCGGCAGCAGCTGCTCGACGCCGATCTGATCGATATCGACGCGATATTGTGGACGCATGACCATGCCGACCACTGCCATGGCATCGACGATGTCCGGCAGATTTTTCATGCCCGCCGGACGCCGGTGCCCGGCTATGCCTTCGCCGAGGCGATGGCCCAGCTCAAGACGCGCTTCGGCTATGTCTTCTTTGGGCGCGACGGCTATCCTCCGACGGTCGCCGAGCATCATCTGTCGCCCGACATGGAGATTGGCGGTATGCGGGTCCGCACCGTCGCGCAGCCCCATGGCAGCATCTACAGCGCCGGATTCCGCTTTGATGCCGATGGCAGGTCCATAGGATATTCCACTGATTTCCATGCATTTACGGACGATATGCTGGATCTGTTCACAGGCGTCGACATCTGGGTGGTCGATGCGCTGCGCGTGAAACCGCATCCCACGCATGCGCATCTCGATCTGACGCTCGAGGCGATCGCGCGGTGCGCGCCCGGGCGCGCGATCCTGACGCATATGGACCAGTCGATGGATTATGCGCGCTTGCGCGACAGGCTGCCCGATGGGGTCGAGCCCGGATATGATGGGCTGGAGGTGGTGATTTGACCGGGGACAAGATCGTCGCGGTCATCGCGATCATGGGTATGCTGATGCTCGTCATTCCACGCTTGGTCGATCGTCAGCTTCCCGGATCGAAGCTGCTGCGCATGGCGCTGCTATGGGTGCTGATCGTCGCGGTGGTGGCCGCGGTCATATTCCTGATGAAGCCGCTCGGCTGAGTTATCGGACCTAAGTGGTTGAGAGGGTGAAGAAATCCGGTCCAGTCATATCGCCATTTAACATAATATATATTATCGGACTTAGGCAGATTTGGAGGGGCGTGGCTATTCGGCCGCCCTCTCTCCCGCTTTTCGCCGCCAATCGGCGGCAAGACCAAAAGCGATGCCGCCGAGGATGAGGACCATCCCGGCCAGATGATAGCCATGGAGTTTCTCGCCCAGCACGGCGGCGGCGATCAGCGCACCGAACAGCGGCAACAAGGAGGTGGTCTGACCGGTGCGCGCGCTTCCGATCTTCTCCACGGCGCGGTTGAACATCAGATAGCTGAGCACCGACGGGAAGATTCCGACATAGAGCACGGCGGCGATCGTGCCTGGCCCGCCATGCGGACGATGGCCGGCCGCCCACTCCCAAACCGCCATCGGCGCCATGCAGAATATGCCGATCAGGAATGTCGCTGCCAGGAAGCTCAGCGAATGCACCTGCGGCCGGATACGCAACAGGCTAGTATAGAGCGCCCAGAGCGCGACCGCGATGAGCACGAGAAGATCGCCGATGCCGAGATGCAGGCCCGCCAGCACCGAGATGTCGGCCCTGATCACGACGATGATGACGCCAATGGCCGACAGCAATACGCCCGCGACGCGGGCCGCGGGTGCGGATTGCGCGAAAACAAGGCGATCGGCGAGCAGCACCAGGCCCGGCACGGCGGCCTGAAACAGCATGGCATTGGTCGCATTGGTGAAGTGGAGGCCGAGATACATCAGGCCGTTGAAGCTGCCGACACCGATCACACCCAGCAGCAATATCGGCTTCCAGCCCTGTATCAGCGCCGCGCGGTCGGCCCGGAGATGCCGCCAGCTCAACGGCAGAACCACCGCGAAGGCGATCAGCCAGCGCAGGAACGCCAGGGTGAACGGCGGAACATCGGCGCGCATCAACCGGCCGACAATCGCGTTGCCGGCCCAGAAGAGCATCACGAAGATGAGCGAAAGATAGGCGTAGAGCGCCGCGCGGTCACGGGTCATCGAATGAAGATCACTTGCGGCCGAACAGTTTCTCGATATCGCCATGCCCGAGCTTGATCCAGGTCGGCCGGCCGTGGTTACACTGGCCAGAATGCGGCGTCACCTCCATTTCGCGGAGCAGCGCGTTCATCTCGGCGACCGACAGGGTTCGGCCGGCGCGCACCGAGCCATGGCAGGCCATGGTGGCGGCGACATGGTCGAGCTTCTCCTTCAGCGACAGCGCCTGATCATAGGCCCCCAATTCATCGGCGAGATCGACCACCAGCCCCCGCACGTCGCCCTGCCCGAGCAATGCCGGGGTGGCGCGGACGAGCATCGCCTTCGGACCGAAGCGTTCGAGTTCGAGGCCCATTTCCTCGAGCTCACCGATGCGTGCCTCGAGCCGGTCGCAGCCGACGTCATCGAGCTCGACCACCTCCGGCAACAGCAGCGCCTGGCGCGAGACGCCGCCCTCGGCCATCGCCTTGCGCATCCGTTCGAGAACCAGCCGCTCATGCGCGGCATGCTGATCGACAATCACGAGACCATCCTCGGCTTCCGCGACGATATAGGTCGCCGCCACCTGCCCGCGCGCCACGCCCATCGGAAAGGCCTTGTGCTCCGGCGGCGCGGCATAAGCGGGTTCGGCGCGCGCCATCGGCTGCGGCACATAGTCGGCCACGCGATCCCATACGCTGCCCTGCCCGTTCGCGGCCGCCATGGCGGGAAAGGCGAAGCCGTTGGGAATCGACGAGGGCGACGGCGATCCGCCGCCTGCCTGCCAATTGCCCAGCGCGCCCGCCGACGGCCGCTGGACGCTGCGATGGCCTGCGGCATCGAGCGCGGCGCGCAGGCCGCCGACGATCATCCCGCGCACCAGCCCCGGATCGCGGAAGCGGACCTCGGTCTTGGCCGGGTGGACGTTCACGTCGACCAGATCACCCGGCAAATCGACGAACAGCGCCACCACCGGATGCCGGTCGCGCGCCAGCATGTCCTGATAGGCCGCACGCACCGCGCCAATCAGCAGCCGGTCCTTCACCGGCCGGCCGTTGACGAACAGGAACTGATGGTCGGCGACGCCTCGGTTGAAGGTCGGGAGCCCGGCGACCCCCGTCAGCGACACCGCTTCCCGGGCGAAATCGACCGCGACGCTGTTCTCGGCCAGGTCACGGTCGGTCAGCGCCGCGACGCGGTCCACCCGCGCCTCGCCGGGCGCGGTCAGGATCGCCCGCCGCCCCTCATGCTCCAGGGTGAAGCCGATATCGGGCCGCGCCATGGCGAGCCGCTTGATGACGTCGACGCAGGCGGCATATTCGGCGCGCGCCGAGCGCAGGAATTTGCGGCGGGCGGGGACCTTGGCGAACAGGTTGGATACCCTGATCCGCGTGCCCGGGGGCAGCGCGGCGGGCCCCTCCCCGGCCAGCTGGCCATGATCGATCCGGCGATACCAGCCATCCGCGCCGCGCACCCGGCTCTCGATCGTCAGGTCGGCGACGCTGCCGATCGAGGGCAGCGCCTCGCCGCGGAAGCCCAGGGTCGTCACCGCCTCGATCGCGTCGTCGGGCAATTTGGACGTCGCATGCCGTTCGAGCGCGAGCGCGATCTCCTCGGGCATCATGCCGCATCCGTCGTCGGCGACATCGATCGAAGAAAGTCCGCCTTCTGAGAGGCTTACCGAGACACGCGTCGCTCCCGCGTCGATCGCGTTCTCGACAAGTTCCTTGAGCGCGCTGGCGGGTCTTTCGACCACTTCACCGGCAGCTATGCGATTCACCAGATGCTCTGGCAGGCGGCGTATTGACATGACCCTAGCTCTAGCCCAAGCGGCAGCTTTCCGCATCCCTTGATAGCAGCCCGGTTTCAGGGCTTCATCGGGGCGATGCGCGCATAGCCAGACCGGCTTTGGGGCGGGCCAAGAAAGACGGACGAAAGCATGTTCCTGCAGCGCTATTTCAAATTCATGTCGCACGATATGGCGATCGACCTCGGTACCGCGAATACGGTCGTTTACGTGCGCGGTCGGGGTATCGTCCTGAACGAGCCGTCGGTGGTGGCGATCGAGACGATCAATGGCGTCAAGCGCGTCCGCGCCGTCGGTGACGACGCCAAGCTTATGATGGGCAAGACCCCCGGCTCGATCGAGGCGATCCGCCCCTTGCGCGATGGCGTCATTGCCGACATCGACGTCGCCGAGCAGATGATCAAGCACTTCATCCAGAAGGTGCATGGGCCGCGCCGCTTCCCGCGCTGGCCCGAAATCGTGATCTGCGTGCCGTCGGGATCGACATCGGTCGAGCGCCGCGCGATCCGTGACGCCGCGTCGAACGCGGGCGCGTCGCAGGTCTGGCTCATCGAGGAACCGATGGCCGCCGCGATCGGCGCGGGCATGCCCGTCACCGAACCGATCGGATCGATGGTGGTCGATATCGGCGGCGGCACGACTGAAGTCGCGGTGCTGTCGCTGCGCGGCCTCGCCTACACCACCTCGGTCCGCGTCGGCGGCGACAAGATGGACGAAGCGATCGGTTCCTATGTCCGCCGCAACCATAATCTGCTGATCGGCGAAGCCACCGCCGAGCGGATCAAGCAGGAAGTCGGCGTCGCCAAGATGCCGGCCGACGGCAAGGGCGAGACGATCCACATCAAGGGCCGCGACCTCGTCAACGGCGTGCCCAAGGAGATCACCATTACCCAGGCGCAGATCGCCGAAGCGCTGACCGAACCGGTCTCCGCGATCGTCGAGGGCGTCCGGATCGCGCTGGAAAACACCGCGCCCGAACTGGCCGCCGACATCGTCGACCAGGGCATCGTCCTCACCGGCGGCGGCGCGCTGCTCACCGGTATCGACGAAGTGCTGCGCGAAGCGACCGGGCTTCCGGTGTCGATCGCCGACGATCCGCTCACCTGCGTTGCGCTGGGCACCGGACGCGCGCTGGAAGACCCGGTCTTCCGCGGCGTGCTCCAGACCGCCTGAACGGCCCTGATCGGCAATGGCGGCGCCCCGCCACCGGCGTCGAGGCTTTTCACGCCGCGTCCAATATGGCCTGTTCGCGGGCTATGTGATCGCGACCGTCGGGCTGGTGGCGGCGTTCGCGCTGCTGCTGATCGCGCGTTTCGATCCCAAGGCATTTGGGACGCTGCGCGGCGTGGTCGTCGATGCGAGCGCGCTGTTCACCGGTGCAGGCCGTGCGGGCGTGCGCGGGCTCTATGCCGCCGGCGAGGAGATCGATGCCTATTTCGAGGCGGGCAGCCAGAATCTGTCGCTGCGCCGCGAACTGGCGGCGGAACGGCGCGCCGTGATTGCCGCCAAGGCCATCGCCGCCGAAAACGCACGACTGAAGAAGCTCGCCCGTCTTATCGAGCATCTGCCGGCGCCGATATTGTCGGCGCGGCTGATCGGATCGACCCCCAGCGGCCAGCGGCGTTTCGCCACTCTCGCCGCGGGCACTGCGGAAGGCGTGCGGCCGGGCATGACGGTGCGGTCGCCCGAGGGCCTGGTGGGCCGCGTCTTCGAGAGCGGGATCTTCGCGTCGCGCGTCCTGCTGCTCACCGATGGCGAAACCGCCGTGCCGGTGCGCATCACCCGCAACGGGGTCGCCGCGCTCGCCACCGGCCAGGGCGACGGCACGATGGAAATACGCGGACTGATCGCCGGGGGCAGCCCGTTCCGGCGCGGCGATCTGGCCGTCACCTCGGGCACCGGCGGCGTCTATTCGCCTAATGTGCCCGTTGCCGTGATCACCTCGGTGCGCAACGACCGGGCGATAGCGCATCCCCTTGCCGATCCCGCTCGCGCCGATTTCGCAACGGTCTATCCCATCTTCCAGGCGCCCGTGCAGGAGCTGCCGGCGCAGCCCAAGCCATGATCGTGCGCCGCGACACTAACCCCTATGCGGAGAAGCCGCCGCTCCGTACGATCGCGGTGCCGGTAGGATCGATCCTGCTCGGCTCGACCATGGGGCTCGTCCCGATCATCGCGACCGAACCGATCGTTCCTCCCTTCGGCCTGATGCTGCTGCTCGCCTGGCGGTTGCTGAGGCCGGAACTATGGGCAGCCTGGGCAGCGCTGCCGCTCGGACTGGCCGACGACCTGATCAGCGGTCATTATCTCGGCACCTCTATGATGTTGTGGACGGTGGCGCTGCTGGTGCTCGATTGGGTCGATCATGTTCTGGTCTGGCGCGACTGGTGGATGGAGTGGCTGATCGCCGCCATAGCCATCACCGCCATCGACGTTGGCGCCTGGGCGCTGTCGCAACCGCTCGCAAGCCATACCCCGCTGTCCACCCTCATGCCGCAGCTGGTCGGCGCTATCCTGCTCTTTCCGGCTGTGTTGCGGCTGACCGCATCGCTCGACCGATGGCGGCTGAAGCGATGAAGCGCGGCCGCATCATCACCGAACAGAGCCAGAATTTCTCGTTCACCCGCCGGGCGTTCGTGCTGGGCGGCCTGCAGGCCGGGGTCGGCGGGCTGCTCGCGGCGCGGATGGCCTGGCTCTCCGTCGCGCAGAACGAACGCTATACGACCTTGTCCGAAAGCAATCGGGTCCAGCTGACCCTCGTGCCGCCGCGCCGCGGCTGGATCATCGATCGCGCCGGCAAGCCGATCGCGATCAACCGCACTACCTTCCGCGTCGACATCATCCCCGATCAGCTGAAACATGCCGATGCCGTCCTCGGCCAGCTTCAGCAACTGCTTGCGCTGACCGCCGACGATCTCGAGCGGATCCGCGACGATCTCGCCAAGGCGCGCGGCTATCAGCCGGTGCCGGTCGCCGAGAATATCGATTATGAACGCTTCGCCGCGGTCAGCGTGCGGCAATCGTCCTTGCCCGGCGTCGCGCCCGCCAGCGGCTATGGCCGCTATTATCCCGCGGGCGCAGCTGTCGCGCATCTCGTCGGCTATGTCGGCCCCGCCTCCGCGGCTCAATATGACAAGACGCGTGACCCGCTGCTGATCACACCCGGATTCAAGATCGGCAAGGAAGGTCTTGAACGGAAAATGGAAAAGTGGCTCCGCGGCAAACCCGGAGCCAAGCGCAGCGAGGTCACCGCGCATGGCAAGGTCGTCCGCGAGCTGACGACCCGGCCGGAAATGGTCGGCAACGCGCTGCAACTCACCATCGACGCGGGGCTGCAACGCTATACCGCGAGCCGGCTCGGCAGCGAGAGCGCCTCGGCGGTGATGATCGACACCCGGACGGGGGGCATCCTCGCCATGGCGTCGATGCCCGCCTTCGATCCGAACAGCTTTTCCGACGGCATCAGCCATGCCGAATGGGACCAGCTGTCGAATGACGATCATCTGCCGCTGACCAACAAGGTGATGCAGGGGCTCTATCCGCCGGGATCGACCGTCAAGCCAATGGTTGCGCTGGCGCTGCTCGAGGCCGGGGTGGACCCCAACCAGACCGTCACCTGTTCGGGAAGATACCGGCTCGGCAACAGCTATTTCCACTGCTGGCGGCACGGCGGGCACGGCAGCGTCGACATGCACCGGGCCGTCGCGGCGAGTTGCGACATATATTTCTACACCATGGCGCGGTTGATCGGGATCGACCGGATCGCGGCGATGGCGCGGCAACTGGGCCTCGGCGAGGAATATGAATTGCCGATGCCGTCGCAGCGCTATGGCACGGTGCCCGATACCGAGTGGAAGGCGCGCCGCTACAAGGGCGCGCGCTGGACGACCGCCGACACGCTCAACGCGACGATCGGCCAGGGCTATATGCTCGCCAATCCGCTCCAGCTGGCGGTGATGGCCGCCCGGATCGCCAGCGGCACCGCCCTCGCCCCCCGACTGATCGTCAACAAGCGCTATCCCCCGCAAGGCGGCGCGCTCGATGTCTCGCCCGAGCATCTCGCGCTCGTCCGCGATGCGATGAGCGGCGTCGTCAACGGTCCGTTCGGCACGGGCGGTTCGGGGCGGCTGAACCTCGATGCCAACACGCTGATGGCGGGCAAGACCGGCACCGCGCAGGTCCGCCGCATCACCATGGCGATGCGCGCGGCGGGCGGCGAGTTCGGCGGCTATGGCGTGCCCTGGAAATATCGCGACCATGGCCTGTTCGTCGGCTTCGCGCCGGTGGTCGATCCCCGCTATGCGGTGGCTGTCGTGATCGAGCATGGCATGCACGGCGCGGCGGGCGCGCCGATCGCGCGCGACATGATCACCTATATGTACGATCGCAAGCGGGCCGAGGAACGGCTGGCTTTCCTCGAGGAAGGCTGGGGCGGCTCGATCGAGGCGCGGATGGCGCGCAAGGCCGAGGCCTGGAGCCATCGCAACGACCCCGAGCCAATGGCGGCCGACGCCCCCTCCCCGCCGCCCGCCGCCGCGCCCGCGCCACCGCCGGCCGCGGCCCCCGGCCAGAGCGAGGCGGACCTCGAATGAGCCGCGATTCCATCGTCCCCGCGCCGCTGCAGCATCTGCCCTGGCGCGTGCTCGCGCTGGTTGCCGCGATCGGGGGTTTCGGCCTGATCGTGCTCTATTCGGCCGCCGGCGGCAGCATGACGCCATGGGCGCTGTCCCAGGGCATCCGCTTCCTGATGTTCATCGGCCTGGCGATCTTCATCTCCTGGGCCGGCGAAGCGCGGCTCAAGATGGCGGCGCTGCCCACCTATGCCGTCCTGGTTCTGCTGCTGATGGCCGTGGAGCTGTTCGGCTTCGTCGGGGGAGGCAGCCGGCGCTGGCTCGATCTCGGCTTCATCCGGCTGCAGCCGTCCGAACTGATGAAGCCGGTGATCGTCCTCGCCGTGGCGCGCTTCTACGATCTTCTGCCCGCGAGCGAAATCCGCCGCTGGAGCGCGGTGTGGCCGCCCGCGCTGCTGATCGGCGTCCCCGCCCTGCTCGTGCTCGTCCAGCCCGATCTGGGCACCGCGCTGATGATCTGCGCGGGCGGCATCACCGTCGCCTTTCTCGCCGGGCTGCCGCTGCGCCTGTTCGGCGGCGCGGCGCTGGCGCTCGCGGCCGCTTTCCCGATCGCCTATTCGCTGATGCACGACTATCAGCGCGACCGGATCACGACCTTCCTCAACCCCGAGAACGACCCGCTCGGCACCGGTTACCACATCATCCAGTCGAAGATCGCGATCGGATCGGGCGGGGTGTTCGGCAAGGGCTTCCTCGACGGCACCCAGAGCCATCTCGACTATCTCCCCGAACGTCACACCGACTTCGTCTTCGCGACGATGGCGGAGGAATGGGGGCTGGCCGGCGGCGTCCTGCTGATCCTCGCCTATATGCTGGTGATCCGCTGGGGCATGCGCGTGGCAGGCCGTGCGCGCAGCCGCTTCGCCCGGCTGACCGCCGCGGGGCTCGCCACCACGATCTTCTTCTATGTCGCGATCAACCTGATGATGGTGATGGGGCTGGCGCCCGTCGTCGGCATACCGCTGCCGATGGTGTCGTTCGGCGGCTCGGCGATGATGACCGTGCTGATCTGCATCGGCATGCTGATGGCGATCGACCGCTCGTCACGCCCGGCCTGATCCTGATCTTAACCGGTAGGCCGCCATTTTCGGGCGTTTTTCGGAAGAAAGTCACGGCTCCGAAAAATTATCGTTGAAGACGGTTTACATCCCGCCCGACCCGATGCTAATGGCGCGCCTCCACGACGGGAAGCCAACACCCGACAGACGGATAAGTGGACGCATAGCTCAGTTGGTAGAGCAGCTGACTCTTAATCAGCGGGTCCTAGGTTCGAGCCCTAGTGCGTCCACCAAATCCCTTAAAATCAATATTTTAGCTAAGACATCGGCCGACCGGTCGCCCGGCATGTCCGCGCGCAATGCCGCAGATGGAGCAGCGCCCCGCATTCGTGACGCGCGGGTCGGGGGACAGGCCTCCGCCTTCGTCAAGCGAGCATTCGGCTGGCGCGTCGGCGCCTTATTTCGCGCCGAAGTTCGGGAAGCCGTAATTCTGCGCCACCAGCATCGTGTGCGTGCCCGCGACATGGTTCACCACCTGGACGACCTCGCGCGTGTAGCGCAGCAGGTTGTAGGGGTTGCGGTAGGACGCGCTGATCAGGATGTCGAAGGCGTTCGAACCGTGGATGATGCTGGCGTTGGTCAGCAACAACGGCAGCTTGCCGCCATCGAGATTCTCCTCGATCCAGATTCGCGACCGGTCGATGATCTCGGTGACGATGCGCTCCTGCGACGGCTCGGCGCCTTCGCGCGTCCCTTCCCAGGACAGCCGTTCCTCGCGCAACGAGCCGAGATCGACCGACACCGCGATCATGCCCTGTTCGGGCAGCTGGATCTTTTCCGAATGGCCGCGCGGCCATAGGACCTCGCCGATCGTCCCGTCGCTGATCAGCCGTGACAGCGCCCGGGCGACCGCCTGCCGCTCATTCTCGCTCAGGCCGGGTTCGCCATCCTTCTCGAACCATTTGAGCAGCGACGGGCTGTCGAGCAGGCTCTGCCGGTCGAGCAGCCGCGGAAACTCCGCCGCCAAGGCACGGAGAATGCGCTCGGACGCACTTGCACGGCGCGCCGAGGCCGTATCGTCACTATCCTTCATGCTGCTCCCGCTATTCTGTTGAGCCCGCTACTGCCGTACCGGGACGGCGCCATCACCTTCTTTATCGCAGGATGGCTGTCCCGCGCGAATCGACCAACGACCGCTCCGCCCGATGGACCGTCCTGAAACGGACCCGTCCGCGTCAGGCCGGCACCCTGGCCAGCGCATCGCGCACCGCCGCGACGGCCTCGCTTGCCTTGCCGCCGTCAGGACCGCCGCCCTGCGCCATGTCCGGCCTTCCGCCGCCGCCCTGCCCGCCCAGCGCCGCCACCGCCGCCTTGACGAGATCGACCGCGCTGATCCGGTCGGTCAGGTCGCCGGTCACGCCAGCGGCGACGCTGGCGCGGCCTTCATTGATCCCGACGATCAGCGACACGCCCGACCCGAGACCCGTTTTCGCATCATCGACGAGGCCCCGCAGCCCCTTGGGATCGAGACCTTCGATGACCTGCGCCAGGAACTTCACGCCGGCCACATCTTCCGGCCCCGCCGCTTCGGCCTTGCCTCCGCCGCCCAGCGCCAGCGCCTTCCTGGCCTCCGCAAGTTCGCGCTCGAGCTTGCGACGCTCCTCGACCAGCGCAGCGATCCGCGCGGGGACATCGTCGGGCGACGTCCTGAGGGCGGCAGCGGCTTCCTTCAGCCGCTCGTCGCGCTGGGTCAGCCACAGCCGGGCCGCCTCGCCGGTCAGCGCCTCAATGCGGCGCACCCCGCTCGACACCGCGCTCTCGGAGACGATCTTGAACAGCGCGATATCGCCGAGCGCGGAGACATGCGTGCCGCCGCACAGCTCGACCGAATAGCTGTTGTCATCGGCCCGGCCCATCGACAGGACGCGGACTTCCTCGCCATATTTCTCGCCGAACAGCGCCATCGCGCCCGCTTCGATCGCCGCGTCAGGGGTCATCAGCCGGGTCATGACCTCGTCATTCTCGCGGATGTGCAGGTTCACCTCGGCTTCCACCGCCGCGATATCCTCAGGGCTCAGCGCCTTGGGGTGCGAGAAGTCGAACCGCAGGCGATCGGCAGCGACTAGGCTGCCCTTCTGGGTGACGTGGCCGCCCAGGCGCTTGCGCAGCGCCGCGTGCAGCAGGTGGGTCGCCGAATGGTTGGCGCGGATCTGCGTCCGGCGCGTACCGTCGACGCTCAGATGCAGCGCGTCGCCCGGCTTGACGCCGCCGCTCACCACCTTGCCGCGATGCGCGTGGATGCGGCCGAGCGGCTTCGCGGTATCGCTGATCTCGATGACCAGGCCATTATCGCCGGTGATCCGGCCGGCATCGCCCATCTGGCCGCCGCTTTCGCCGTAGAAAGGCGTCTGGTTGGTAACGAGGGTGACCTCGTCGCCCGCCGCGGCGGCGTCGACACGCTTGCCGTCCTTGACGATCGCGAGCAGCTGGCCGTCGCCTTCCTCGCTGACATAGCCTGTGAACTCGGTGCCGCCATGTTCCTCGGCGATGTCGAACCAGACCTCATCCGACGCCTTCTCGCCCGAGCCTTTCCAGGCAGCGCGCGCCGCGGCCTTCTGCTCGGCCATCGCCGCATCGAAGCCGGCGCGGTCGACGCCGAGATCCTGGGCGCGCAGGGCGTCCTCGGTCAGGTCATAGGGAAAGCCGAAGGTGTCGTAGAGCTTGAAGGCGACTGCGCCGGGCAGGACATCGCCAGCCTTCATGCCGCCCGTCGCCTCGTCGAGCAGGCGAAGGCCATTGGCGAGTGTCTGGCGGAAGCGCGTTTCCTCGAGCTTCAGCGTCTCCTCGATCAGCGGCTGCGCGCGGACGAGATCGGGATAGGCCGCGCCCATCTCGGCAACCAGGCTGGGCACCAGGCGGTGCATCAGCGGCTCGGCCGCGCCCAGCAGATGGGCGTGGCGCATCGCGCGGCGCATGATCCGCCGCAACACATAGCCGCGGCCCTCATTGGCGGGCAGCACGCCGTCGGCGACGAGGAAACCCGCGGCGCGGAGGTGATCGGCGATCACCCGATGCGACGCCTTGTTCGCGCCGTCGGTGGCGGTCTTCGTCAGCTCGCCCGAGGCAGCGATCAGCGCCCTGAAGGTGTCGGTGTCGTAATTGTCATGGACGCCCTGCAGCACCGCGGCGATCCGCTCCAGCCCCATGCCGGTGTCGATCGACGGCTTGGGCAGGTCGATGCGGGTCTCCTTGTCGACCTGCTCATATTGCATGAAGACGAGGTTCCAGATCTCGACGAAGCGGTCGCCGTCCTCCTCCGGGCCGCCGGGAGGACCGCCATAGATATGGTCGCCATGATCGTAGAAGATTTCGGAACAGGGACCGCAGGGGCCGGTGTCGCCCATCGACCAGAAATTGTCCGAGGTGGGGATGCGGATGATCCGGCTCTCGGGCATGCCGATCTTCTTCCAGAGATCGAACGCTTCGTCGTCGGTATGATAGACGGTGACGGTCAGCTTGTCCTTGGGGATGCCCCAAGTGCCGGTCAGCAGGCTCCAGGCGAGGCCGATCGCGCGTTCCTTGAAATAATCGCCGAACGAGAAATTGCCGAGCATCTCGAAGAAAGTGTGGTGCCGCGCCGTGTACCCCACATTGTCGAGGTCATTATGCTTGCCGCCGGCGCGCACGCACTTCTGCGACGAGGTCGCGGTCGAATAAGGGCGTGTCTCCAGGCCGGTGAAGACATTCTTGAACGGCACCATGCCCGCATTGACGAACATCAGCGTGGGATCGTTGTGCGGCACCAGCGGCGCCGATGGCACCGGGGCGTGCCCCTCCTTCGCGAAATGGTCGAGGAACGAGCGGCGGATGTCGTTGGTCGAGGTCATGGGTGCGGCTTAGGCGAGCGAGGGCCGCTTCTCAAGCGGTTCGGCATGTTTCGGGGTATCGTCATGCCGAGCCTGGCTCGGCATGCCCCGCCAGGACGCCGCGATAGAGCTTTTTCACCTCACGCAAAAGCGTATGGCCCGCCCTTTTCCAACGCCGCCTGATAGGCAGGGCGGGTATGGATGCGATCGAGCCAGTCGATGATGGTCGGGCGTTTGCCGTCGAGCTTGAGGCGCTGGCGCGCGGCTTCGAGGGGGAAGCTCATCATGACGTCGGCGGCGGTGAAGGCGTCCCCGGCGAACCATGGCCGCTTGCTGAGTTCAGCTTCGACATAATCGATATGCGTCATCGCGAAGCGGGTGACGAACTTGCGCGCGGGCCAGCCAAAGGGTCCCATCCGCCCTATCATGAGCGACAGGAGCAGCGGCGGCATCAGCGAGCCTTCGGCATAATCGAGGAAATAGCGCCAGCGCAGCGCGGCATCGGGGCCTTCGGGCGGGCCGAGGCGGCCGCCCGCGATCGCCACCAGATATTCGACGATCGTCGCCGTCTCGGCGATGATGCGGCCATCATGCTCGATCAGGGGCGATTTGCCGAGCGGATGAAGCTTCTTGAGCTCGGGCGGCGCGAGCATCGTCTTCCTGTCGCGCTCGTAGCGCGTCACCTGATAGGGAAGGCCGAGTTCTTCGAGCAGCCAGAGGATGCGCTGCGATCGTGAATTTTCGAGATGGTGGACGATGATCGTCATGCCGGCTCCCATGAATGAGCCGCAGACACCCCCGTCAGCCCGGCTCGTTCACATAGACGGCCAATTCGTTACCCGAAGGCTCGCGGAAGTGGAAGCGGCGGCCACCGGGGAAGGCGAATATCGGCCGGACGATTACGCCGCCCGCCGCCTCGACCGAAGCCTGCGCGGCCTCGAGATCGTCGGTCTCGATCACCGCGAGCGGCCCCTTGGTCGCTTCGGCCGGATCGCCGTTGAGGCCAAGATCGGTGCCCTGCCCCATCGTCGCGGCATAGTCGGGTCCGAAGCCGGTGAGCGACCAGCCAAAGGCCTTTTCGAAGAAGGCCTTGCTGCCGGCGGTGTCACCGACCGGCAGCTCGACATAGTTGAGACGTGCGATCATCGCGCGTTCCTCAGAGATCGTCGTCCTCGGACGGGCCGGCCATCAGCGCCTCGCCGACATCGTCGCTGTTGCCGCGGATTGCCGCTTCGAGCTTGGCGGCCAGCTCAGGGTTCTCGCGGAGGTAGGTCTTGGAGTTCTCGCGGCCCTGACCGATGCGGATCGAATCATAGCTGAACCAGGCGCCCGACTTCTCGACCAGCCCGGCCTTGACGCCGAGATCGATAAGTTCGCCGACCTTGGACACGCCCTCGCCATACATGATGTCGAACTCGACCTGCTTGAACGGCGGCGCGACCTTGTTCTTGACGACCTTAACGCGGGTCGCGTTGCCGACGACCTCGTCGCGATCCTTGATCGAACCAGTGCGGCGGATATCGAGCCGGACCGAGGCGTAGAATTTGAGCGCGTTGCCGCCGGTCGTCGTCTCGGGCGAACCATACATCACGCCGATCTTCATGCGGATCTGATTGATGAAGATGACGAGGCACTTCGAACGGCTGATCGAACCGGTGATCTTGCGCAGCGCCTGGCTCATCAGGCGGGCCTGCAGGCCGACATGGCTGTCGCCCATCTCACCCTCGATTTCGGCCCTCGGCACCAGCGCCGCGACCGAATCGATCACCAGCACGTCGATCGCGTTCGAACGCACCAGCGTGTCGGCGATCTCGAGCGCCTGCTCGCCCGTGTCGGGCTGCGAGACGATCAGTTCGTCGATGTCGACGCCCAGCTTCTTGGCATAGACCGGGTCGAGCGCATGTTCGGCGTCGACGAAGGCGGCGGTGCCGCCCGCCTTCTGCGCCTCGGCGATCGCGTGGAGCGCCAGCGTGGTCTTGCCCGAGCTTTCCGGCCCGAATATTTCGACGATACGGCCCTTCGGCAGACCGCCGATGCCCAGCGCGATATCGAGCCCGAGCGATCCGGTCGAGATCGCCTCGACCTGCATCGCTTCCCGCGAGCCGAGCTTCATCGCCGAGCCCTTGCCGAAGGCGCGATCGATCTGCGCCAGTGCGGCTTCGAGGGCCTTTTGTCTGTCCATATTTGCCGCGTCCTTCTCGGATCCGATGAGCTTCAATTGAGCCGCCATTGCGTTCACTCCCTCGTAGATCGGGTGACCCGAACGTTCAAACTGGAAGTTGTGTACACATAATGTTCCATCAGAACAAGAGGGAAACATTCGTGGTTTGTTCCAGGCTTTGGAGGCTAGCCGACCGCCTCTGCGCGTGCGTGGTCGGCGAGCGCCTCGCGCGCCGCCTGCCCGATCTGCTGGACCGAGAAGGGCTTGGGCAGGAAGCCGATATTCTCGAGGTCGATCGACTTACGCAGCTGTTCCTCCGCATAGCCCGACATGAAGATGATCGGCAGATCGGGCCGCTTCTCGCGTGCGGCGCGGGCCATGGTCGGGCCGTCCATCGTCGGCATCACCACATCGGAAATGACGAGATCGATCGGCTCCGTCCCCGCCTCTATCACCTCCAGCCCCTCCTCCCCGTTCGTCGCGGTGAGGATCTTGTAGCCCTGCCGTGCCAGCGCGCGCTCGGCGACGGCGCGCACCATCGCCTCGTCCTCGACCAGCAGGATCGTGCCCGTCCCCCACAATTCGGGGCTGGCCTCCTTGGGCGCGGCGCGCGGGGCCGCGACATTGGCCGGCGCCTCATGGACCGGCAGATAGATGACGAAGCTCGTGCCCCTGCCGATCTCGCTCTCGGCGAAGATGAACCCGCCGGTCTGCTTGACGATACCGTAGACGGTGGACAGGCCGAGGCCGGTGCCCTTGCCGACCTCCTTCGTGGTGAAGAAGGGCTCGAAGATCTTGGTGATGATATCAGGCGCGATGCCGCTGCCGGTGTCGGTCACCTTCATCGCGGTATATTCGGTGACGGGCATGATCTCGATGCCGAGCCGCCGGACGTCGGCCTGGGAGAGGCCATAGGTCTGGATCGTCAGCGTGCCGCCATCGGGCATGGCGTCGCGCGCGTTGACCGCGAGGTTGACGATCACCTGCTCCAGCTGCCCAGGATCGGCGCGCACGGTGCCGAGGTTGCGGCCGTGCCGGACCTCGAGATGCACCGTCTCGCCAAGCAGCCGCTTGAGAAGGTTTGAGATTTCCGAGATGACGTCGGGAATCTGCAGGATCTGCGGGCGCAGCGTCTGCTGGCGTGAAAAGGCCAGCAACTGGCGGGTCAGGGCCGCCGCGCGGTTCGAATTATGCTTGATCTGCTGGATGTCGTCATAATCGCTGTCGCCGGGAATGTGGCGCATCGTCATCAGGTCGCAATGGCCGATGATCGCGGTCAGGATATTGTTGAAGTCATGCGCGACGCCGCCGGCAAGCTGGCCGACCGCCTGCATCTTCATCGCCTGCGCCACCTGGCGCTTCAGCTTCGATTCCTCGCTATTGTCCTTGAGGCTGAGGAGAACCGCGGCATTGCCCAGCCCCTTGGCCGCCGCGATGGTGAGCGAGACATTCTCCTCGGGCCGCGCCTTGAGCCGCACCGACAGGTCGCTGGCCGACCCGCGGCCCGCCGAGAAGCGGCGAACGGCATCTGACACCGCCGCCTTGTCCTCCTCGACGACCAGATCGCCCGGATAAACGATCGCCGAGTCGGGACCCAGCCCCGCCGCCCGGCGGAACGGCGCGTTCATGAACAACACCCGGCCATCGCGCTCGGCTACGGCAAGGCCCAGCGGCAACATGCCGAGCAGGGCGTGAAGGTCGCCGGTCGCGGCCGCGCGGGTGGCACTGCCCGCGGCGCCCGCCGGTTCGTCGAGGAGCAGGAAAAGCGTCGCATTAACGGCGCTCTGCTCGTCGAGCGGAATCTGGATCAGCCGCACCGGATCGGCGCTGGCCGGATCGGCGGCAAGGCGGATGACGTCGCCATCGCTGCGCAGCAGTTCGGCGAAGGCCCACCCTGCGCTCGGCGCTTCGGCGGATCCCAAAGCGCGCTGCAGGAAGACGCGGTTGGCCTCGATGCCGATACCGTTGCCGTCGACGAGCGCCGCCATCACTCCGGCGCTGCCGATCCGCCGGCCGATGTCGCTGCCCAGGATGCGCACCATATCGGATACACTGTCGAACTGGCCCGAGCGGCGGAAGCGCCACACCAGGTGGCCATCCTCATTACCCGCGCGGCGCACGATCACGTCGATGAAGCCACGGTCGGTCTGCACCTTGGACAGCGCCGCGCGCCCATCGCGCCGGGCCGCCACAGCGGCGGCGGCGAGCCGGGTCCGGACGTCGAGTTCGAGGGGCAGTTGCGGCGGCACCGGCAGGCCGCCGAACCATGCTTCGAACGGCCGATTGGCGCAGATCAGCTCCCCGCCCGGCCCAGTGATCGCGATCGCCGTCTCCGCATCCTCGATGCTGCCGCGCAACAAGCCGATATCGGTCTGCCGGACGGGGCGGACATGGATCTGGGCGCGAATCATCGCGACCAGCAGGATCATGCCGATGCCCAGGCAGAAGGCGAGCATGAACAGGCCCGCGACCAGGAGATTGTCGGTCGCGCCCCAGATCATGCCCGCCATGCCCACCGAGGCGACCAGCGTCAGCAATCCGAGCAGGGCATTCAGCACCACGCGCCCGGATGAAGCGGACATGGTCGTGGCGGGGAGCGAAGTCGGCATGGCCGCCTTGTCCCCCCGCCCCCATGGCCTCGTCAAGCGGGCTTCACCAGATCCGGATGCGATCGGCCGGGGCGAGATACATCGCCTCGCCCGCCTTGACGTCATAGGCCGGATAGAAAGGGTCCAGATTGCGAACCACCCAGCTGCGCTGGACCGAGGGCGAATGCGGGTCGGTCAGCAGCCGCTGGCGGAGATTGGCCTCGCGATAGTTGCGCCGCCACACCTGCGCCCAGCCCAGATAGAAGCGCTGGTCTCCGGTGAAACCGTCGAGGACCGGCGCCTTCCTGCCCTTCAACGCCATATGATAGGCCTCATAGGCGACGGTGAGGCCGGCGAGATCGGCGATATTCTCCCCCTGGGTCAGCGCCCCCTGGACATGCATGCCCGGCAGCGGTTCATAAGCGTCATATTGTTTGACGACCTGATTGGTCAGCGCGCCGAAGCGCTTGACGTCTTCGGCCGTCCACCAGTCGGACAGCCGGCCGTGCATGTCGTATTTCGCGCCCTGATCGTCGAAATGATGGCTGATCTCGTGGCCGATCACCGCGCCGATGCCGCCATAGTTGACCGCCTGATCGGCATGCGGATCGAAGAAAGGCGGCTGCAGGATAGCGGCCGGGAAAACGATCTCGTTCATTCCGAAATTGGCGTAGGCGTTGATTTCCATCGGCGTCATCTGCCATTCGGTGCGGTCGATCGGCTTGCCGAGCTTGTCGAGGCCGCGCTGCCATTCGAAGGCCTGGGCGCGCATCACATTGCCGAGCAGATCGCCGCGCCTGATCTCCAGCGCCGAATAGTCCCGCCACTTGCTGGGATAGCCGATCTTGGGTGTGAATGCCGCCAGCTTGGCGCGCGCCTTGACCTTGGTCTCCGCCGACATCCAGCGCAACCCGTCGATCCGCTTGCCCATCGCGGCGATGACGTTGCGGACCAGCTCGTCGGCGGCCGCCTTGGTTTCGGGCGTGAAATAGAGCTTCACATATTCCTGGCCGAGGTCCTCGCCGATCAGGTCCTTGACCAGCGTCACACCGCGCTTCCACCGCTTCTGGATCTCGGGCGTGCCCGACAGCACCGTCTGGTTGAACGCGAACTCGGCGTCGACGAAGGGCTTCGACAGATAGGGGGCTTCGGCGTTGAGCGCCGCGACGAGCAGATAATCCTTGAGCACGTCGATCGGCGCGGCCCCGATCGCCTGCGCCATACCCGTGAAGGCTGTGGGCTGCGCGACCAGAATGGCCCCCTGGCCATCGATCCCCGCCGCCTTGAAATAGGCGTCCCAGTCGAAGCCGGGCGCGTTGCGCGCGAAATCGGCGCGCTGCCACTTGTTGTAGGTCTTGGTGCTGTCGCGGCTGTCGACGCGGGTCCACTGCACCGTCGCCAGCTGGGTTTCGAAGGCGAGCACTTTCGCGGCGCGCTCGGCCCCGTTCGGCTCGCCCGCCATCGTCAACAGCCGGGCGACATAATCCTGATAGGCGGCACGGGTCTTGGCGATCTCCGCATCGGTCTTCAGATAATAGTCGCGGTCGGGCATGCCCAGGCCGCGCTGGCGCATCTGGACGATATAGCTGTCGGGGTCCTTATCGTCCTGATCGACATAAATGCGGAACGGCGTCGCCATGCCGATGCGCAGCAAATCGCCCATCTTGGCAGCCACTGCAGTCTTGCCGTCAAGCGCCTTGATCGCGTCGAGCGTCGGCTTCAGCGGCGTGATACCGGCGCGGTCCGCCGCCTGCTCGTCCATGAAGCTCGCGTAGAAGTCGCCCATTCGGCTGCCTGGTGCGGCGGCGGCCTTTTCCAATATCTCATGGCTGCGCTGGGTCGAGAGATCATCGAGCACGGTGAACATGCCGAAATTGGAGCGGTCAGCCGGGATCGGCGTCGACTTGGCCCAGTTGCCGTTGGCGAACTCATAGAAATCCTGGCCCGGTTTGACGCTCCGGTCCATGCCCGCGGTATCGAAGCCGAAGTTGCCATAGGTCGGCTTGGCTGGCGAATGTGCGGACGGGCCCTTCGCCGCCGTCATCGTGACGGGAACGATCATGCTGCTCGCCGCAAGGGCGATCAGGAAATATTTCATGGAAACCTCGGTGTATGATCTGACTATGACGGTTGGCTTACCATCAACGCTGTCAGGATCAACCCTCGGGCTGGGCCGCCCGCTCGGCGCGATGACGTTCGCGCAGATGCCATTTCCGCGAAATCCAGGCCTTCCAGAGGCAACCAGACAGGAGATAGCCGACCGCTGCCGTGACCACCGAGATCACGAACAGCCCCGCGATCAGCGCGGGCGCGGCGGAGGACGCCGCCCAGGCCGCCCATTCGGCAAGGCTGGCGCCATGATCGATCATCATCGTCACGGTGCCGAGGTCGGCAGTCGAATGGACGAAGTGGTTTCCGACGATCAGTGAGAGATACAGGATGAACGGCGTGGTCGCAGGATTGGACAGGAAGGTCATCGCAACTGCGATCGGCACATTCGCACGGCAGGGCAGCGCCAGCAGCGCCGCACCGATGATCTGCAGCCCCGGTATCATCAGGAAGATTCCGACGATCAGCCCAAGCGCCACACCCCGCGGCACCGAGCGGCGGGTGAAGCGCCATAGCGACGGTTCGAGCACGCGATGCGCGAAGGGGCGCAGCCAGCGCACCTCTTCCAGCGATTCCCGGGTGGGTGCGTTCTTGCGCCACCAATTGCCGATGCTGTCGAACATCAGCCTCTTTCTCTCAGCAGGCGGCCCTGCTCACGCTTCCAGTCGCGGGCCTTTTCGGTCTCGCGCTTGTCGTGCAGCTTCTTGCCCTTGGCGAGCGCCAGTTCGACCTTCGCCCTGCCCCGTCCGTTGAAATATATCGACAGCGGGATCAGCGTCATGCCTTCGCGCGCCACCGCGTTGCGCATCTTGTCGATCTCGCGCTGGTGCAGCAGCAGCTTGCGGGGGCGCTTCGGCTCATGGTTGAAGCGGTTGCCATGGCTGAATTCGGGCACGTTCGAATTGACCAGCCAGACCTGCTCGCCCTTCACCTCGGCATAGCTTTCGGCGATCGATCCCTCGCCGAAGCGCAGCGACTTCACCTCGGTCCCGGTCAGCGCGATGCCGGCCTCGAAGAACTCCTCGAGGAAATATTCGAAGCGGGCGCGCCGGTTCTCGGCGACGACCTTCTTCTTCTCGAACTCGGCGGGGCGTGGGCGAACCATGAATATGTCTAACGCAAAAGCTGAAGGTTCGTCCCGAGCGACCCCGAACGAAATGAAGGAACATCACATAGGGATTCGTTGCGCCTCACGAAACCCCCGCATGGGCGAGCGCCGCGTCGACCGCCTTGCGGCTGGCTTCGGACGGCCAGGTCATCGGCATGCGCAGTTCCGCCGGGAAATCGGCATAGGTGCGGGTCAGCGCATATTTAACGGGCCCCGGCGACGCGTCGGTGAACAGCGCGCTGTGCAGCGGAAAAAGTTTGTCCTGATAGGCGAGCGCGTCGCTCCACCGGGCTTCGGCGCAGGCCTGCTGGAACTCGGCGCACAGCTTCGGCGCGACATTGGCGGTCACCGAGATGCAGCCGGCACCGCCCGACGCATTGAACGCGAGCGCGGTGTCGTCATTGCCCGACAGCTGGCAGAAATCGGGGCCGCAATGCAGGCGCTGCGCCGAGACGCGCTCCATTTTGCCGGTCGCGTCCTTGATGCCGATGATCGTCTTGATCTCGGCGAGCTTGCCCAGCGTTTCGGGCTGAATGTCCGTCACGGTGCGTGCGGGCACGTTGTAGACGATGATCGGCAGGTCGCAATGTTCGGCCAAATGACCGAAATGCAGCAGCAGGCCGTCCTGGTTCGGGCGATTGTAATAAGGCAGCACCACCAGCGCCGCATCCGCGCCCGCCGCCTGGGCGGACCGCATATGCTCGAGCGCGACCGCGGTGTCGTTCGATCCGCAGCCCGCGATCACCGGCACCCGGCCGGCGGTCTGCTCGATGCAGACCCGCACGACATGATTGTGCTCCTCGATCGACATTGTGGCGCTTTCGCCGGTCGTGCCGCAGGGCACCAGCGCGCTCGATCCCTCGGCGATCTGCCAGTCGACGAAGCCGCGAAAAAGTTTCTCGTCGAACGCTCCGTCGCGAAACGGCGTCACAAGGGCTGGTATCGACCCGCTGAACATCACGCTCTCCCTTCACCTGGAGCACTTCGAGGGCCATAATGGCGCAATGAAGTCTGTCCGAGAAACGACTGCGCCCAATAGGTTCGGGCACCCGCCCCTGTCCAGCCGGAGTCGGCGTCTTTTTGCAGGAGCCGCCTTGCTGGTCTCCACCGCGGCGATCGCGGCGACGGTCGCGCCCGAAATACCGTCGCCCAGCGCGCTGAAATCCCCCGTGGCCGCCGCGCCGGCCTGGCGCGAGGACGTGCTGCAGGGGGTGATCGCCGAGTGGCGGCGCCTCCAGCAGAGCGATTCGCTGCCATTCAAGGATTATGCCGCTTTCCTGATCGCCCACCCCGGCTGGCCGGGCGAGTCGGCGATGCGCCGGGCGGCCGAGCGGCGAATCGACCCGAACAATTATGATCCGGCGCTCGTGGTGCGTTTCTTCACCGGCTTCGCCCCGCTGACCGCCGCAGGCCAGGCGCGCTATGCAGAGGCGCTGGCGGCGACCGGCCGCACCGCCGAGGCGCGCAGCAACGCGGCGGGCGCCTGGACGACGCGGGGCCTCTCCACCGACGATGAAGCCCGGCTGATGGCGCGCTTCGGATCGACGATGACCCGCGCCGACCATGACCGGCGGATGGAAAGATTGCTGCTCGATCGCGCCACCACGCCGGCCGCGCGGCAGATCGCCAATGTATCGCCATCGAAGCAGGCGCTGTTCGCCGCGCGGCTGGCGTTGCTGCGCAACGACGCCGACGTCGACGCGCGAATCGCGGCGGCCGGCGACGCGGTCAACCATGATCCCGGCTATATGATCGAGCGCGCCCGCTATCTGCGCGATCGCGGCGACAGCGTGGGAGCGCGCATCTGGCTCGGCAAGTCGCGCGACCTCACCAGCCCCCCGTTCGACACCGCCTATTTCCTCGACAACCTGCTGAGCTTCGCGCAGGCGGCGAACGCCGACGGCCAATATGACATGGCTTTGGCCATCGCCAAACATGCCGAACAGGCCTTTCCGCCGGGCACCAGGGTCCGCGACCGCCCCTTCGCCGAGCGTGACGACTATACGAGTCTGGTGTGGCTCGCGGGCCGCGTCGCGCTCGACAAGCTCGCCCGCTATGACGACGCGATGGCGATGTTCGATCGCTATGCCCGCGCCGCGCAGACGCCGGGCACCCAGACCAAGGGCTGGTACTGGGCCGCCCGTGCCGCCGAACGCGGCGGCAAGCCCGACTGGGCGCAAAGCTACCTCGCCCAGGCTGCGCCGCATATCGACCAATATTATGGCCAGCTCGCCGCCGAGCGGCTGGGACGCGATCTCGTCCTGCCGCCCGAGCCCGCGCGCGGCGCGGTGTCGGCGACCGAACGCGCAGCGTTCGAGGCAAGCGAGGTGGTCCGCGCAGCCCGACTTCTCGGGCGGACGGGGTCCTGGCAGGACCAGACCGCCTTCATCCGGCTGATCGCCGCCAACGCGAAGACCGACAGCGATCACATATTGGCGGGCGAGCTCGCCAAATCGATCGACCGGCCCGATCTCGGCGTAATGGTGTCGCGCGCCGCGCGCACCAGCGGCACGCCCGATCCGCTGCGGATCGGCTTCCCCGAGGTGCCCGTGCCGCCGGCGATGGCAAGCCACTGGACGCTGATCCATGCGATCAGCCGCCAGGAAAGCCAGTTCGACCGGCAGGCGACGAGCCGCACCGGCGCGCGCGGGCTGATGCAGCTCATGCCCGCCACCGCGCGCGAGCAGGCGGGCAAGCTCGGCCTCGACCATGACCCCGCCAAACTCACCGACATCGGCTATAACGTCATGCTCGGATCGGCCTTCTTCGACCGGATGTTGACCTATTATGGCGGCAACTACGTCCTCGCGATCGCGAGCTACAATGCCGGGCCCGGCAATGTGAACAAGTTCATCCGCGCCAATGGCGACCCGCGCCTGCCCGGCGTCGACGTGGTCGAATGGGTCGAAGCGATCCCATTCACCGAGACCCGCGGTTATGTCCAGAAGGTGCTCGAAAATGCGGTGGTATATGACATGCTCAACCCCGCGAAGGCGCGTGGCGTAACCCGCAACCGGCTGTCCTCCTATCTCGGCAAGGTCAAGCCCGGTTGAGGCCGAGGAACCCGGCTCCATCTGGCAGCGTTTAGCGCCGCGGGGGGGTATAGTTTCCGGCGAAACAATCTCTCTCGCAAAGCCTCTTGTGCAGCGCAGCGAAGCGATGCACCATCGGGCTTGTCGATCAGGCTGATAACGGAGCGATATGGCAGGGGCAGGCGCTTTCGACGAAATCCGGGGCACCCCGGGCGATCCGGCAGGACGGCCCGAATTCGCCCGGCTTTCCCAATGGATAGAAACCACCCCGGCCAGCGAGCTCGATCGCAGGCAAAAGGCCGCCGAAGCGGCGTTCCGGCAATTGGGCATCACCTTCGCGGTCTATGGCGAAGAGGAGTCCGCCGAGCGAATCATCCCGTTCGACATCGTACCCCGCATATTCACCGCCGGGGAATGGGCCAGCCTGTCCGAGGGCCTCGTCCAGCGCGTCGAGGCGATCAATGCCTTCCTCACCGACGTCTATGGCGAACGGAAGATCCTCAAGGACAAGATCGTCCCCGAGGAACTGATCCTTGCCAATCCGCAATTCCGCCCCATGCTTGCGGGCGCCAGACCGCCGCACGGCGTCTTCGCGCATATCTGCGGCATCGACCTGGTCCGCACCGGGCCCGACGAATTCTGGGTGCTGGAGGACAATGCCCGCACACCGTCTGGCGTTTCCTACATGCTCGAAAATCGCGAGGCGATGCTGCGGCTCTGCCCCGAACTGTTCGAGCAGTTCGACGTCAAGCCGATCGACAGCTATCCCGACGCGCTGCTCGAAACGCTGCAGTCGGTCTCGCCTCGATCGCGCGGCGCGGAGGCGACCTGCGTGCTGCTGACCCCGGGCCATTTCAATTCAGCCTTTTACGAGCACAGCTTCCTCGCCGATTCGATGGGGATCGAGCTGGTCGAGGCCGCCGATCTGGAAGTCGACGACGACAAGGTGTGGATGCGGACGATCGAAGGCCGCGTCCAGGTCGACGTCATCTATCGCCGGATCGACGACGATTATCTCGATCCGCTGGTGTTCAAGCCGGATTCGCTGCTCGGCGTGCCGGGCATCATCGCGGCCTATATGGCGGGCAATGTAGCGCTGGTGAACGCGCCGGGCACCGGCATCGCCGACGATAAGGCGATCTACAGCTATATGCCGGAGATCGTGAAATATTATTCGGGTGGCGACGCGAAGCTTCCCAATGTCGAGACCTATCGCTGCCGTGAGGCCGACGCGCTCCAATACACGCTGGAAAATCTCGACAAGCTGGTGGTCAAGCTGGTCGACGGATCGGGTGGCTATGGCATGCTGGTCGGGCCAACCGCGACGAGGGCGCAGATCGAAGAGTTTCGCGCCGCGCTGATCGCCGAACCGCAGCGCTATATAGCGCAGCCGACGCTCGCGTTGTCGACGGTGCCGACGCTGACCGAAAGCGGTGTCGCGCCGCGCCACGTCGATTTCCGGCCTTTCGTCCTGTCGGGCGCCAAGGGTGTCACCGTCACCCCGGGCGGCCTGACCCGCGTCGCGCTGCGCGAAGGGTCGCTGGTCGTCAATTCGAGCCAGGGCGGCGGCACCAAGGACAGCCTGATCCTCGCGGGTCCGGGGGGAGCCGCCTGATGCTCTCGCGGACCGCAAACTCGCTCTACTGGATCGGCCGCTATGTCGAGCGCGCCGAGTTCACCGCGCGGCTGATCGAGGCGACGATCCGGCTCGACGCCCTCTCCCCGCGCCCCGCTGGCCAGGGAGCATGGGACAGTGCGCTGCTCGTCGCCGCCGCCGATTCGGATTTCAACCTGACCGGCGAGACGCGCTCGCCGCTCGCCATCAGCCGTTACCTCACGCTGTCGGCGGGCAACCCCAATTCGATCCGCTCCTGTCTCGATGCTGCGCGCAGCAACGCCAAGTCGGTGCGCACCGCGCTGAGCCGCGACGCCTGGGAAGCGATCAACCGAGCCTGGCTGGGCTTGCGCGGCCGGGCCTCGACCGGCGGCAGCCAGACCACACTGAGCCTGGTAGAGCAGATACGCGCCGAAACCCGCGGTTTCGAAGGCGCACTGCACCGGATGCTGCGCAACGAGGCGTACAGCTTTATCGGCCTGGGTGCGGCGATGGAGCGCGCCGACAACACCGCGCGGCTGATCGACGTCAAATATCATCTGCTGCTGCCCGAGGGCGAGAAAGTCGGCGGACCGATCGACCGCGACCAGTGGACGACGATCCTCCACACCGTCTCGGCAGTCACCGCCTATCGCTGGCTCTACAGCGAAGGCCTCAAGCCCTGGCTCGTCGCCGAACTGCTCTGCCTCAAGCCCGAGCTGCCGCGCTCGCTGATCGCGTCTTCGGAAGAGGTGGTGGCGCATCTCAACGCGATCGGGAAGCGCACCGGCTTGCAGGGCGAAGCCGACCGGCTTGCCCGGGTGCGGCACAATGCGCTCGAGCGGACCTCGATCGACACGATTTTCGCCCAGGGTTTACATGAGTGGCTGACTGCCTTCATCTATGAGAATACCCGCACCCACCAGGCGATCGGGCAACAATTCCGTTTCGGTTGAGATCGAATCGCCATGCGCCTCCTGATCCAGCACCAGACCGAATATCGCTTCACGGAGCCGCAGACGCGCGTGGTGCAGATGCTGCGGCTGACGCCGGGCAGCCATATCGGCCAGAACATCGTCCATTGGCGGATCGACGTCGACTGCGACGCCCGGTTGAAACATGCGAGCGACGGCTTCGGCAACATCATCTCGATGCTCTATCTCGCCGGGCCGGTCGAACGGATCGGCCTGCATGTCACCGGCGAAGTGCTGACCGAGGATCGCGCCGGCGTGGTGTCGGGCGCGGTAGAGACGCTGCCGCCCGCGGTCTTCACCCGGCCCACCGATCTGACCGCCGCGGATGACGCGATCGCCGCGATCGCCCGGGAGCATGGCGGCGGTTCCGACGACGCGCTGACCCGCGCCCACCGCCTGACCAGCGCCGTTCATGGCCTGATCCGCTGCCGGGCGGAGCGCAGCACCGACGTCCGCAAGGCGAGCGAGATCGTCGCCGCCGCCTCGGGCTGCAGCATGGATGTGGCGCATGTTCTTGTGGCGGCCGCGCGCGCCGCCGGTTTCGCGGCGCGCTTCGTGACCGGCTATATCTACAGCGGCAAGGCCGCCAGCGCCCAGACGCAGGCACCGCATTTCTGGGCGGAGATCGACGTGCCGGGCTATGGCTGGATCGGCTTCGATCCCGCCAACGATCATTGCCCCGACGAGCGCTATATAAGGGTCGCCAAGGGGCTGGATTTCCGGGATGCCGCGCCTATCTCGGGCGCACGCGTGGGCGGCGGCCACGAGGTTCTGAACATCGGCATCGATGTGACGCTCTCTCAGGGGCAGGTCCAGGCCTGAACGATGGACGGCCGCCACAAGGCCGCCTATCTGCACCATGGTTGTTTTTCGGGATTGTGATCACCGCATGAAGCTCGTTCGGGGCATCTGGAAATTGCTGGTCGGGATCAAGGACGCGCTCGTCCTGGTCGCGATGCTCATCTTCTTCGCGGCGCTGTTCTTCGCGCTGTCGATCAAGCCCAACACGGTGCTGCCTACCTCCGGTGCGCTGGTGGTCGATCTCAGCGGCACGCTGGTCGAGCAACCGGCCGATACCGACACGCTGGGCCTGATCACGGGCAAGGACGGCTTCACCCGCGAAACCCGGCTGCGCGATCTCGAACGGTCTCTGCAAGCCGCCGCGACGTCGGGTGCGGTGAAGGCGGTCGTGCTGGATCTCGACGCCTTCATGGGCGGCGAACAGGCCACCCTCGCCGCGGCAGGCAAGGCGATCGACACGGTGCGCGCCGCGGGCAAGCCCGTCTTCGCCTATGCGACCGGCTATAGCGACGATGGCTATCTTCTCGCCGCACATGCCAATGAAATCTGGCTCAATCCGCTGGGCGGGGTGATCCTCGTCGGGCCGGGCGGATCGCAGCTCTATTATAAGGGGCTGATGGACAAGCTCGGCATCACCGCCAAGATCTACCGGGTAGGCACCTTCAAATCGGCGGTCGAGCCCTTCATGCGCAGCGACCAGTCCCCCGAAGCCCGCGCGGCCAATCAGGCGCTGGCCAATGCGCTGTGGGCGAGTTGGCAGGCCGATGTCGGCAAGGCGCGTCCGAAGGCCAAGCTCGCCGCCTACATCAACGCGCCGGCAGCGGCGGTCGCCGCGGCGGGCGGGCAGATGTCGCAGGCGGCGCTGCGCAACGGGCTGGTCGACAAGCTGGGTGATCGCAACGCCTTCAACTCGCGCATCGCCGCCATCGCGGGCGATGCGGACGATGGCGGGATCAACGATTTCAAGGCGATCCCACTCGAGGACTGGGCGGCGGCGCATCCCGAGAGATCGAGCGGCCCGGCAATCGGCGTGCTTACCGTCGCGGGCGACATCGTCGACGGCGAGGCGCCATCGGGCACAGCGGGGGGATGGACCGTCTCCAACCTGCTGCTCGACGAACTCGCGCGCAAGCGGATCAAGGCGCTGGTGGTGCGGATCGATTCCCCCGGCGGATCGGTGACCGGGGCCGAGCAGATCCGCTCGGCGATCGCCCAGGCGCGCGGTCTCGGCCTTCCCGTCGTCGTCTCGATGGGCGGGCTGGCGGCGAGCGGCGGCTACTGGATCGCCACCCCGGCGCAGCATATCTTTGCCGACCCGGCGACGATCACCGGATCGATCGGCGCGTTCGGCATATTGCCGACCTTCGAAGGCTCGCTCGCCAAGCTCGGTCTCTCCGCGGATGGCGTGAAGACCACGCCGCTTTCGGGCGAGCCCGACGTTTTCCGGGGCACCTCGCCCCAATTCGACGCTCTGATGCAGGGCTCGATCGAGGATATCTACCGCCGCTTCATCACCCAGGTTGCGCAGTCGCGCAAGTTGCCGGTCGAGCGGGTCGAACAGATCGCCGAGGGACGTGTCTGGGCTGGCGCGAGCGCGCGGCAGATCGGGCTGGTCGACGGCTTCGGCACGGTCGACGACGCCGTTGCCTATGCCGCAAAGCTCGCCAAGGTCGATCCCGCCAAGGCGCGCCCGCTCTACATCGAAAAGCAGCTGTCGCCGTGGAAGCAGATGTTCAAGTCGCTCGTCGCGCCCAATGAGGAGGGAGAACAGGCAACCCGGCGTGGCGATGCCTGGGCGATCGCCGCGGGGCGGCCCGAACGCACGCTGGTCCGGGCGCTCGCCGATGCGCAACGCATCCTGACCGGGGCCACCATCCAAGTGCGCTGTCTGGAATGCGCCGGCATGGGCGCCCCGCCCCGCCCGGGCGACGAAAGCGCCGCGCGCCGTCTGCTGGCCTGGGCGATGCGGTGACGATCCGGCCGGTCCGGCGCGAGGATGCTGAGGCGATCGCGGCGATCTACGCGCATTATGTCCGCAACAGCGTCATCACCTTCGAGCTCGATCCGCCCGATGCCGCGACGATGGCGGCGCGGATCGGCAGCCTGCTCCCGCTCTATCCATATCTGGTCTTCGAGCGCGACGGCGCGGTGCGCGGCTATGCCTATGCCGGGCGGCTCTACGATCGTGCCGCCTATCGCTGGGTCGCCGAGGCGACCGTCTATGTCGCGCACGACCAGCGCGGGCAGGGGATCGGCCGCGCGCTGTACAGCGAACTGATCGCGTCACTGACCGCGCAGGGTTTCCAGTCGGTGATCGGCAAGATCACCCTGCCCAATCCGTCCAGCACGCTGCTGCACGAGGCGTTCGGCTTCCGCCAGACCGGGCTGCTGAGCGGCGTCGGCTACAAGCAGGGCACGTGGCACGATGTCGGCATCTATCAGCTCGACATCGGCCCGCGATCGTACAGCCCGGAAGAACCCCGGCCCTTCCTGACCTAGCCGAAGCGCGCAGTGCACATCTTCATGACCTCGGCGGGTGCGCCGAGCCGGGTCATCTTGACCAGTGCGCCCTGCTTGAGGTCGAGCGTCTTTTCATAATCGCCCGCCCCGCGCGCATTGATCGACTTGCCGATCGATCCATCGAGATTGCGCTTCATCTGCTGGAAGGCGGCGAAGCGCTCCTGCGCCTTCGGATCGGTCGTCGTGACGGTCTTCACCAGGAAATCGGCCATGGCGTAACAGCCTAGCTGCGCATCGAAGCGTGCCTCGGGCAACGCGATGCCGCTCGTCTTCTTCACTTCGGGGAAGGCCTGATCGCAGGGGGCGACGAGATCCTGCCACTTTCCGTTGGTGATATTGGCCTCGACCTCGCTCATCCGGCTGACGACCGCCGAGGCGGTCTTGGTCGAGAAACCGTCGCCATCGATCCCGGTGAGCATGGCGTAGTGGATGATCCGTGTCTGGGCGTCGAAATCCAGGTCACCCTTTGCGTTCGGGTTCTGCTGCCGCGCATTCGCCGCGCTCACCACCGCGCAGGTCGCGGCCTTGTCGACCGGATCGGCCGGCAGCGCCAATTGCTTGGGTCCGCAGGCGGACAGCATCAGCGCGCTTGCCGACACCAGGAACATCGCACTCCGCATCATCACTCCTCGATCCAACGTCCACCATTGTACGTTCCGGCCCGCATAGGGGTTCCCTACCCTTTGCGATAGCAACATGTCGCTAAGGTGAACGGCGGTCAGTCGCGATATGCCGGAAGCGCGAGCCCGCGGGTGATGGCGAAGGCGCGCAGCGCGAACCCGGCTGCCGCCGCGATGCCGGCCGCCGGCAGCACCGGCGCGCCGGCCATCATCAGCAGGACGAACAAGCCCGAGGCCAGCGCCGCCGCCGTCACATAGATTTCGGGCCGCAGCAGGATCGACGGCTCGCCCGCCAGCACATCGCGGATCACGCCGCCCATGCAGGCGGTGACGACGCCCATCATAGCAGCGCCGAGCGGCGGCACCCCATAGGCCAGCGCTTTCCAGGATCCGAACACCGCATAGGCGGCGAGACCCGCACCGTCGAACCATTCGAGCGCGTTGACCGGCCAGACCCGCCGAGGCGTCAGCCACACAGCGAGCGCAGCGACCAGGCAGACCGCCAGCGCACGATTGTCATAGATCCAGAAAACCGGCGCTCCGATCAGCAGGTCGCGCAGCGTGCCGCCGCCGGTGCCCGTCACCGCGGCGAAGAACAGGAAGGTCACGATCGTCTGCCCCCGCCGCGCCGCCGCGAGCGCGCCGCTGACCGCGAAGATCGCGATTCCCGCAATATCCAGCAACGGCAGGACGGAGCGCGCCATCATGAGATCGGGAAGCTGCATGACCCCGCATGTGCGCCATATCGGCGAGTGCTTTCAAGATGGCTATATGACGTGCGAAGGGGCCATCGCGGCCGATCGTTTCCCCTCCCTTGAAAGCCTCGCTGAAAATGTTGACTATACATTATGAGTGAATCGCGCCCCTCGATCCGAATCCGCACCGTCCGGGAAGTCGATGTCGACGCGCTGCTGGTGCTTGCCGAAAGCGCGGGGCCGGGCTTCACCAACCTGCCGCCCGACCGCGCGTCGATCGCCGATCGTATCGCCCGCAGCACCGCTTTGCTGGACGGCGCGCAGCTTGGCGGCGCGATCATCCTCGTATTGGAGATCGACGGTCGGGTGCGGGGCTGCGGCATGGTGTTTCCGCGCCTCGGCGTAGACTGGCCCTTCTACAGCTACAGGATCAGCTATACGACGCAGCGTTCGAGCATCGACGGCAAGATGGTCCGCTTCCCCGTGCTGACGCTGACCAACGATCTCGAGGATTGCGCCGAAGTCGGCGGGCTGATGATCGATCCGACGCTGCTCGGCGGCGGCTATGGCCGGATGATCGCGCGCAGCCGTTATCTGTTCATTGCCGCGCACCGCAAGACTTTCGGCCGGCGCGTCCTCGCCGATCTGCGCGGCTGGTCGGACAAGGGCCAGTCGCCGTTCTGGGACGCCGTCGGCGGGCGCTTCTATGCGATGAGCTTCGCCGAGGCCGACCATATTTGCGGCACTACCGGCAACCAGTTCATCGCCGACCTGGGCCCGCGCGCGCCGATCTACGTCAACATGCTGTCCGAAGACGCCCAGCGGGTGATCGGCAGGGTACATGACGACGGCCGCAAGGCGCTCAGCCTGCTGATCGAGGAAGGTTTTCGCGACGAAGGCTATGTCGACATCTTCGACGCGGGGGTGACGATGGTCGCCACCATCGACGATCTTCGCGCGATCCGCGATTTGCGCCATGCGAGCCATGCGGGCACCGATGATGGCGACGTGCTGCGCGATCATCTCCTCACCAGGGGCAATGGGCCGGGCTTTTGCTGCACGCTCGGTTCGATCGAAACCGCAGGAGGACAGGCGGTGACCGACCCCGCGAGCGCCGCGATACTCGGCCTCTCCGAAGGCGACCGCTTCTCTTATCTGGCGCTATGATGACGATGGAAATCAACTTCGACGGCCTGATCGGGCCCATGCACAATTATGCCGGACTGTCCGCCGGCAATGTCGCGAGCGCCAGCAATGCGGGCGCGGTGTCGCAACCGCGCGCCGCCGCCTTGCAAGGCCTCGCCAAGATGAGGCGGCTGATGGACCTCGGCCTGACGCAGGGCTTCATTCCCCCGCCCCGCCGCCCCGCGGCCGCAGCATTGCGCGCGCTGGGCTTCAGGGGAGACGACCAGGCGGTGCTGGTGCGCGCCGCCACCGAGGATCCCGTGCTGTTCAACAATGCCTGCTCGGCCTCGGCGATGTGGGCGGCCAATGCTGCAACTGTTATCGCGGGCGCAGACAGTGGCGATGGCCGCGTCCACCTCGTCACCGCCAATCTTTCGACCATGCTGCACCGGAGCTTCGAAGCCCCCGACACCTATGCGATGCTGCGCACCATCTTCCGCGACGACCGCCATTTCGCGGTACATCCGGCGCTGCCGGGGACGCAGCATTTCAGCGACGAGGGCGCAGCAAATCATATGCGGCTGACACGCCGTCATGGCGAGCGCGGGCTGAACGTCTTCGTGCATGGCGCGGCGCGGGGCAGCCGCTATCCCGAGCGGCAGGCCCGCCGCGCGGGCGAAGCGGTGTCACGGATCGCCGGGATCGAGGGCTTCCACACGCTGCAATCACAGGCGGCGATCGAGGCGGGTGCCTTCCACAATGACGTCGTCGCAGTCGCGAACGAGAACGTCCTGCTCGCCCATGCCGCGGCGTTTGAGGACCGTGACGGCCTGTTCGCTGCAGCGGCGCGCGCGGTGCCCGATTTCGTGCCGGTCGAAGTCGACAGCATCACCCTCGAAGACGCGATTGGCTCCTATCTGTTCAACTCGCAACTCGTCACCCTGCCCCATGGCGGGATGGCACTGATTCTGCCCGGTGAGGCGTGCGAAAACAGCCGTGTCTGGCAGGCCGTCGAAACGATCGTCGCGGGCAACAACCCGATCGCCGAAGCGATCGTCGTCGACGTACGCGAAAGCATGCGCAATGGCGGCGGCCCCGCCTGCCTGCGCCTGCGCGTGCCGGTGAGCGATGCGGCGCGCGGCGGCATCGATCCGCGTTTCATGCTCGACGAACGCCGCTGGGCCGCGCTCAACGAACTGGTCGAACGCCACTGGCCCGAGCGGATCGACGCCCGCGACCTTGCCGATCCCGCGCTGTGGGAAACCGCGTTCGCCGCGCATGACGCGCTCGACGCGCTGCTCCGCTCCATTTGAACTTGGCGCACGAATGACGCACAACATGCCGATGGCTTTCCATCTCCACACTTTTCCGCAGCCGCGCTGATGCTGGTCGTCCGTCCCGCCGGTCCCGCCGATCTCGATTCGCTGATGGAGCTCGCCGTGCTGTCGGGACGCGGCTTCACCAGCCTGCCCGAGGACGAAGCGACACTGCTCAACCGGCTGACCCTGTCCGAAGCCAGTTTCACCGGCGCGATCGCCCCGCGCGAGGCCTGGTACACGCTGATGCTGGAGGACGGCGAGACCGGCCGGATCGAGGGACTGTGCGGGGTCCGCGCGGCGGTGGGCGTCGCCAGGCCGCATTTCTCCTTCCGGGTGATGACCCTCGCCCAATTCTCCTCGGCGATCGGCACCCGCTTCGACCATCAGGCGCTGGTGCTGGTCAACGAATGCGCGGGGTGGACCGAGGTCGGATCGCTCTATCTGCGGCCCGAGCGCCGGTCGGGTGGCGCGGGCAGCCTGCTCGCCCGGTCGCGCTACATGCTGATCGGGGTCGAGCGGACACGCTTCTCCGAGACAGTGATGGCCGAACTGCGCGGCTATTTCGCCCCCGACGGCACCTGCCCCTTCTGGGAAGGCGTCGCGGTGAAGTTCTTCCAGCTACCCTTCGACGAGGCCGATCATATGGTGATGTCGACCGACGGTCAGTTCATCCTCGACCTCGCTCCGCGCCATCCGATTTATGTCGAGTTGATCCCCGAGGCCGCCCAGGAAGCGATCGGCCGGGTCCATGTCGAGGGTCGGGCCGCCCGGGCAATGCTCGAGCATGAAGGCTTCCGCAGTTCGGGGCTGATCGACATCTTCGATGGCGGGCCGACCTATTCGGCGCCCCGCGACACGATCACGACGATCCAGCGGACCATAGCGCTGCCGCTTGTGCAGGGCGATCCCGCCGACGCGCCCGAACTGCTGGTATCGACCGCTTCGGTCTCCGATTTCCGGGCGGTCCGCGCCCGGGTGCGGATCGAGGACGGCGCCGCGGTGCTCGACGCCGCCGCGATCGATGCGCTGCGGCTGAAACCGGGTGAGACAGTGAGGGTCAGGCAATGATGCAGTCGATCGATCCGGCCAGCGGTCAGGTCATCTGGGAGGGTGAGGAAACCGCGGTCGAGACGATCCCGGCGATGGTGGCGCGCGCCCGCGCCGCTCTCCCCGCCTGGGCCGCGCTGACGATCGACGAGCGCGTCGCCATCCTCAAGCGCTATGCCGATACGCTGAAGGAGCGCAGCGAGGACATCGCCCGCGACCTGGCGCGCGAGACCGGCAAGCCGCTGTGGGAGACGCGCACCGAACTCGCCTCGATGGTCGGCAAGGTCGGGGTCTCGATCAACGCCCAGGCCGAACGCGCCGGCAGCCGCACCGCCGAAATGGCGTTCGGCCGGGCGACGCTGCGCCACAAGCCGCACGGCGTCATGGCGGTGCTGGGCCCCTATAATTTTCCGGGCCACCTGCCCAACGGCCACATCGTCCCCGCGCTGCTCGCGGGCAATACGGTGCTGTTCAAGCCGTCGGAGGAAACCCCGCTCACCGGCCAGCACCTGACCCGCGCCCTCCACGACGCGGGCGTGCCCGAAAATGTCTTTCAGATCGTCCAGGGCGGGCGCGATCAGGGCGCGGCACTGATCGCCGCCGATATCGACGGGCTGCTGTTCACCGGCGCGGCCACCACCGGCGCGTATTTCCGCCGGGCGATGGTCGATCGGCCGCATGTCATCCTCGCGCTCGAACTGGGCGGCAACAATCCGCTGATCGCCTGGGGCGATGCCGACACATCGGCGGCGGCGATCGTCCAGTCGGCGTTCATCACCACCGGTCAGCGCTGTTCCTGCGCCCGGCGGCTGATCGTCCCCGAAGGGGTCGAGGGCAACGCGATCGTCGAGGCGGTCCATACCCTCGCCTCGCGACTGCGGATCGGGGCATGGGACGATGCCGACGAGCCTTATATGGGCCCGCTGATCTCCGCGCGGGCGGCGCAAAATGCGATCGATGCGGTGGCGGCGCTCAAGGCGCAGGGTGCGAAACCGCTGCTGCCCTTCGAGCGGCTCGAACGCAGCGACGCCTTCGTGACGCCCGCCATCTATGACGTGACCGGTATCGATGCGCCCGACGCGGAGATTTTCGCGCCGGTGCTGCAGGTGACGCGCGTTCCCGATTTCGACGCGGCGATCGCGGCGGCCAACGCTACCAGCTTCGGCCTGTCCGCGGGCCTGCTGAGCGACGATGCCGCGCTGTGGCAGCGTTTCCTGAATGAATCGCGCGCGGGCGTGGTCAACTGGAACCGCCCGACGACGGGCGCCGCCGCGAACATGCCGTTCGGCGGCCTAGGCCAGTCGGGCAATCACCGGCCCAGCGCTTATTATGCCGCCGATTATTGCGCCTATCCGGTCGCGAGCTTCGAGGCCGATGCGATAACGGATTTGAGCAGCGAACTGACGGGCCGTCTGCTGTGATCGAGCAGCACCGCGCCGCACTCGATGCCGCTGCTGCGGCGCCGATGCTGGCGCAGGTGCGGGCGTGGAGCACAGTCAACAGCGGCTCGCGCAACCTCAACGGACTCGGAACGATCGCCGGGTTGCTCGCCGATGCCTTCGCGGTCCTGCCGGGCGATATCGCGCTGCGCGATCCGGTGCCGGGCGAGGAAGTCGACCGGGCGGGCAAGACCAACGCCATCGCCTTCGGGCAAAATCTCCATGTCCGCGTTCGTCCGCAGGCGCCGGTGCAACTGCTGCTGACCGGGCATATGGATACCGTCTACGGGATCGATCACCCCTTCCAGGCGCTGACCGATCTCGATGGCGGCGCGGTGATCAACGGGCCCGGCGTCGCCGACATGAAGGGCGGAATCGCGCTGATGCTGGCCGCGCTGGCCGCGCTGGAGGCGTCGCCGCTGGCGGAGCGGATCGGCTATGAGGTAATCGTCAATTCGGACGAGGAGATCGGCTCACCCGGCTCCGCCGCGCTGATCGCATCCTGCGCGAAGGGGAAGCTTGCCGCGCTGACCTATGAGCCCTCCGCCCTGCCCGACGGCACGTTGGCGGGGGCGCGGCCGGGCAGCGGCAATTTCTCGATCATCATCACCGGCCGATCGGCGCATGCCGGGCGCAATCCGGAGGATGGCCGCAACGCCATAGTCGCGGCGGGCGATCTGGCGCTGCGCCTGTCGCGGGCACGCCGCGCCGGGTTGGCGATCAATCCCGCGCGGATCGACGGCGGCGGGCCGAATAATGTGGTGCCCGATCAGGCCGTACTGCGCGTCAACCTGCGCCCCGCCTTGCCCGCGGATCAGACCGCCGCCGAAACGCTGATCGCCGATCTCGCCCGCACGATCGCCGCCGAGCATGATGTCGCGATCCGTGTTCATGGCGGCTTCGGACGCCCGCCCAAACCGATCGACGGCAAGGCCGCGCGGCTGTTCGCGCTGGTCGAGGACAGCGCCGCGCTGCTGGGCCGCCCAATCACGCACAAGGCGAGCGGCGGCGTCTGCGACGGAAACAACATCGCCGCCTGCGGCGTGCCGGTGGTCGACACGATGGGCGCGCGCGGCGGCGCGATCCACTCGCCTGACGAATATGTGATCGTCGAGAGCCTGGCCGAACGGGCCAGGCTCTCGACGCTCGTCATGCTGCGCCTCGCGGAGCGCGGGACGCTCTGATCATTCGGGTAGTTTGAGCGCCTTCACGATGTCCGCCCAGGCGGCCAGCTTGAAGTTCTGCGCATGGGCGTCATTCTGCCCGTCCTGGGCGACGAAGATGCCGCCCGGATAATCCGGCCCGAAATCGCCCGCGATCAGTTCGATGCCGTCGGTCTCCTCGGCCGCGCCGACCTTGCCGGCGGCGATGCGGAAGCGTCCGACGAAGCTGTCATCGGCGATCCGGTAGACCGCATAAGCATTGTCGCCCTGGCTCGACAGCACGACATAGCCGTCCTTCTCGCCGATCGCGGCAATCGCCACGCCCTCGGCGTCGGCGACGATGTTCTTGCCGTCCGCGGCCGCAATCTTGGTCGCTGTGGTGGAGCCCGCCGCCTTGGCGTCGAACTTCCACAGCCCGACATCCTCTTCTGCGACATAAAGGACGCCGGTCCGGTCGTCGGCGGCGCAGCCTTCGGACTGGGTGCCCAGTTTCATCGTGCGGACGATCGATCCGCTGGGCTTCGCCCCGCCGACGTCGAGCGCGATCTGGTTGATCGTGCCGTCCTTCAACACGATGAAGGCATAGAGCCCGGCGGCATCGCGATACATGCACAGGCCATAGGCTTCGCCCGCACCCGCCGCGATGGTGCCCAGCGCGCTCAGCTTCGCGGTCGTCGTGTCGAGCCGGAACAGCGCGAGTTTGGCATTCGCCTTGTCGTTGCGGTCGCTGGCGACGACCAGCACGCCCTGCCCGTTTCCGATGGCCACGCCGTCCTTGAGGTCAACATTGTTGACCCGGCCGGCATCGATGAAGTGGCGGATCCTGCCGTCGAGGCCATAGACGTAAAGCCCGGCCTTCTTGTCGGTGCCGACGATCAGGCTGGCCGCAGGATCGGCAGGGTTGCGCCACACCGCCGGATCGTCGGCGGCATCGGCGTTGGTGGTGCCGACCGGTGCGGTTTCGCCGCGCGCGGCGATCAAGACCGTCGTGCTTGCGGCCGGAGAGGCGACCGGAGCTTCGGCGCCGCCGCAACCGGCCAGACCGGCGAGCGAGGCGATGAGGAGCGAGCGGCGCAGCATCAGAAGGCCGCCGTCACGCCGAACTTCGCGGTCCAGCTATATTCTTCATATTGCAGGAGGCGTCGGCCGTTGTTGAGGTTCTGATAAGCGAAATAGGGTTCGTCGGTCACATTCACCCATTCAGCGAAGATACGGATGCCGTCGGTGATCTTGTACTTCGCGCTCAGGTCGAGCTGGAAGTGCTTCGAAACATAACGATCCGACGAGGGATCGTCGCCGACTTCGTCGAGATATTTGTCGCGGAAGGTGCCCGCGGCGCGCAGGCTGAGCGGTCCCTTCTCATAGCCCAGCACCGCGTTGAAGGTGTGCTTGGACGATGCGGGCAGCCGGATGCGGCGCGGATCGGTGATGTCGCCATCGGTGAACACCGTGCCCTTGGCGTCGGTATAGGTGTAGTTGAGCTGGGTCAGCAGCCCGTCGAACGGCGCGGGCAGGAAATCGAACGCCTGGCTGTAGCTCAGTTCCAAGCCCTTCACCTTCGCCTTGGGGCCGTTGATCGAGGTCTTCGCCTCGTCGAGCAGTACGCCGTTATAGAGGACATCCTCGCTGACGACGTCGACGATATAATCCTTGATGTCCTTGTAGAAGAAGCCCGCCGAGATCGCGGCGTTGCGGCCGAGATAATATTCGACCGACAGGTCGATATTCCACGCCTTGTAGGGCTTGAGCGCGGGATTGCCGAACTCGCCCTCACCATCCTCGATCACGGCGCGCGGCGCGAGCTTGGACAGCTTCGGACGGACCAGGCTCTTATAGCCAGCGGCGCGCAGCACGAAGTTGCGGACCGGCTCGTAGCGGACTGTAAGGCTCGGAAGAATGTCGGTGTAGTTGCGCTTGAAGCTCTGCGCGGTGACGAAGACGCTGTCTTCATCGACTTCGACGCCCTGATATTCGTCGCCTTCCTCGACCAGGGTAAGCTGGTTGCCGGTGATCCTGTTACGGGTCCGCTCGATGCGGACGCCGCCGATCACACGGACCTTGTTGCTGTCCCAGCGGCCAAGCAGATAGCCCGACGTGATATCCTCATCGACGCGGAAGTCGGATTCGGCCGAGGCGGCGTCGGTGTCAAACTGGTCGAGTTCGAAATCGCTGAGGTTGGTGCGGAAGAAGGAACGGAACGAGGTCTTCGCCAGCACCGGATCGATCGACGCGAGCCCATAATCCTGCTTGCCGAGGAAGTCGGCCAGGGTCAGGTCGCCCGCGCCATAGCCTTTGTAGATGTCGAACGTGGCGTTGTAGGTCTTCTTGCGCCAGCGCTGCTTCGCGCCCGCCTGGACGGTGAAGGTACCGCCATCCACCGCGAAGGCGCGCGAGATATCCGCCTTGACCGCATATTCCTCGTCCTGCGCGTCGCTCAGCGTGGTGCGCTCGACCTTGTCGAACTCATATTCGCCGGGATCGAGGAACAGGTTGTTGCCTGCGGTCACCGCATAGCCGGTGAACTTCGGCTTGCTATAGTCGAAGGTGACGCCGAACTCGCCCGGGTCCTCGAACTTGCGCTCGAAATTGACCGGATCGATCGAGCCGTTCTCGCGCTCGCTCGACTTCGCCCAGCTGGCAGAATAGGTCGCCTTCCAGGGGCCGGTCTCGGTCTCGCCGCCGAGCACCAGCGAACGGATCTTCTGCGATTCGAAGCGGTCCTTGAGGTCGCGCTGGACACTGATCTCGCCATCATCGGACAGGAAACTCGCGGTGGTCGCGGTGCTGCTGCTCGGGCCCTCGTCCATTTCGAAGGTCAGGCGGCGGCGATATTCCTGATCGTCGAACTGGCTGTACAGGCCACGCGCATAAAGCGTCGTGCTGTCCCCGGCCTTGAAGTCGAATGACAGCGAGGCGCTGATCCGCTCGCGCTCTACGTCATAGTCGCGATATTCGACGGTGTCGGCATAGGCATTGCCCGCGCCGTCGACGTCCCAGCCATCCATTTCCATATTATCGGTGGCGAACTTGCGCTTGTAGTAGGACAGGCCGCCCGACACGCCGACGCCCTCACCGAGCCTGGTCGAGAAATCGATGCTGCCCTTCGGCGAAACCTTCTCGGTCAGGTCGTTATAGCTGCCCTCGGCGGAGATCTTGAGCAGGTCCTTCTTGCGGTCGAAGGCGCTGGTCGTCTTGATCTCGATCGAACCGCCGATCGTGTCTGCATCCATGTCCGGAGTGAGCGACTTCTTGACCTCGATCGATTCGATCAGGTCGCTCGAGATCACGTCGAGCGCGACCGAGCGGACATCGGATTCGGGCGCAGGCAGGCGCACGCCGTTGACCGACGAGGAGTTGAGTTCGGGATCGAGGCCGCGGATCGAGACGAAACGGCCCTCGCCCTGATCGTTGAGGATATTGATACCCGGCAGGCGGCGCAGCGATTCGGCGACATTCTGGTCGGGAAACTGGCCGATCGCGTCACGGGTCAGGACGCTTTCGACGCCGTCGGCGGCGCGCTGGCGCGACAGCGTGCTCGCCTGGTTGGCGAGCTGGCCGACGACGATGATCGAATTGCCGCTGGCCGCGCCCATCGCGATATCGGCGCGGGTATCATCGGTCGCGCCGACGGTGATGCTGGTGCGCACAGTGTCCGCGCCGACATAGCGCGCTTCGATCGTGTAGGTGCCGGCTGGAACGTCGGGGAAGCGAAAGCTGCCGTCACGCGCCGCCTCGGCCACGCGACCGAGTTCGACGATCCGAAGCTGGGCCCTTTGCAGCGCACGGGTGCCGCTGCCGTCCGACACCGTGCCGACCACCGTACCGGCCATCGCCATGCCCGAGGACATGAGAGCAAGCGTCGTGGCGGCTTGGCTAGCGCCGCGTAAAATCCGGTTCATTCTGGGTTCCCCTTGTGATGTGGGAAGCCCAGTGGCAGCGCTTTTTGACGCTTCGATTGCGGGTGAAAGTCAAAACGATGTCATGTAGCGCCCACGATACGGTAACAAATGGGCTACAGGAAAAGGCCGGTTTTCCGCGGTTCCCGCCAATCCCGGTTGACACTCGCCGCCCCGCCGCCTCTTCTGGCGCCCGTGGAGCGGGGTGATCGGCACAGCATGAACGAGGACAAGCTCGACGCAGCCTTTGCCGAGGCGTCGCGCCTCGTAACCGAGGATGCCGCGAAGGCCCTGGCCATCGCCGAAGGAATAGCGCGCCAGGCCCCGAAAAGCGCCGATGTTCAGCGTTTGCTGGGCCACATTCATCGCGCCCTCGGCCATGACAGCGCCGCCGAACATGCGGAACTCGGCGCGATCGTGCTGTCCGCCGAGCATCCCGAACTGCGCCGTGCCGCGCTGGCGCTCGTCGAAAACGAACTACATGTCGCCGAACCGCTGCTGCGCGCGCGGCTGAAGGCTTCGCCGTTCGACGTCGCCGCGATCCGGATGATGGCCGAACTCGCGGCGCGGATCGGCCGCTACCGCGACAGCGAAGCGCTGCTCCGCCGCGCGCTCGAACTCGCCCCGGCCTTCATCCCCGCCCGCGCCAATCTCGCCACGATCCTCCATCGCCAGAACCGCACCGCCGAGGCGCTTGCCGAACTCGATCGTCTCAATGCCGCGGATCCCGGCAATGCCGCGCATGACACGCTGCGCGCCGCTGTGCTGGGCCGGATCGGCGACTATGACGAGGCGATCACGCTCTATCGTGACATACTCGCGAAACGCCCGGACCAGCCCAAGCTGTGGATGAGCTATGGGCACGCGCTGAAAACGGTGGGACGGCAGGAAGATGCCATCGCCGTCTATCGCCGCGGCCTCGACGTCGATCCGGCGCTTGGCGAAATCTGGTGGAGCCTCGCCAACCTCAAGACGGTGCGGTTCGACAAAGCCGATGTCGCGCGAATGAAGCAGGCGCTACAAAGTCCCGGCCTGTCCGACGAAAACCGGCTCCACCTCGATTTCGCGCTCGGCAAGGCGTTGGACGATGCCGGAGACGCCGACGCCGCATTTGGCCATTATGCCGCCGGCAACGCGCTGCGGCGCGCGCAGATCGATTATGATCCGGACGACATCAGCCGCCAGGTCGACGAGATGATCGACCTGTTCCAGCCCGATTTCCTCGCGGCGCGTGCCGGCCAAGGCTGCACCGCGCCCGATCCGATCTTCATCCTCGGCATGCCGCGCGCCGGATCGACCCTGATCGAACAGATTCTCGCCTGTCACTCGATGGTCGAAGGCACGATGGAACTGCCCGACATCCCGCGCCTCGCCGCGAAGGTCGAGGGCCGCTATCCTGCCGATCTCGCAGTGCTGGATGCGGCAGAACTTGCCGCGCTGGGCCAGGACTATCTCGATGGAACGCGGATCCAGCGCCGCGAAGGCAAGCCGCATTTCATCGACAAGCTTCCCAACAACTGGCTGCACACGGGTTTCATCCACCTGATCCTGCCCCAGGCGAAGATCATCGACGCGCGGCGGCACCCGCTCGATTGCTGCTTCTCCAACTTCCGCCAGCATTTCGCGCGCGGCCAGGGCTTCAGCTACGGGCTCGACGATATCGGTCGCTATTATGCCGATTATGTGCGGCTGATGGCCCATGTCGACCGGGTGATGCCGGGGCGCGTCCACCGCGTAATCCACGAGCAGCTTCTCGACGATCCCGAAGCCGAGATCCGCGCGCTGCTCGCCGCGCTCGGACTGCCCTTCGAACAGGCGTGCCTGGACTTTCACAGCAGCGGGCGCGCGGTACGCACCGCGAGCAGCGAGCAGGTCCGCCGCCCGATCAACCGCGATGGCGTCGGCCAGTGGCGGCCTTACGCCGACAAGCTGGGTCCGCTGCGTGATGCGCTCGGCCCCATACTCGACCTCTACCCCGCCGCCCCGTAGCTGTGTTCATTACGCAACACAGTGGAAAATTAACAAGCTTGTAGATGAAGCCTTTCCATAGGGTCTTGCGCCGCAACAATTTTCATGGGGAATTGTCACCATGATAAAGGGGGACCCCGTGAAAACTGCACATCTCCGCCCCGTTCGCCGCATGATGGCGACCATCTTCCTCGCATCGACCTGCCTTGCCACCTCCAGCGCCGCGTTCGCCCAGACCGCCGCCGAAGGATCGAGTGACGGCGAGATCATCGTCACCGCGACGAAGCGCAACGAAAGCATCCAGAAGGTGCCGATCAGCCTGCAGGCGCTGGGCACCGAGACGCTGGCGCAGCATCAGGTCAGCAATCTCGACGATTATGTGAAGCTGCTGCCCAGCGTCAGCTTCCAGACCTATGGCCCCTCGCAGTCTGACATCTCGATCCGCGGCGTCTCGACCGGCGGCATCAACCTGCCCGGCGGATCGCTGCCGACGGTCGGCATCTATCTCGACGAAGTCCCGGTCTCGACGATCGGCGCGATGCTCGACGTCCACGCCTATGACCTGGCGCGCGTCGAAGCGCTGTCGGGTCCGCAGGGCACGCTCTACGGCGCGAGCTCGCTCGCCGGCACGATCCGGATGATCACCAACAAGCCGGCCATGGGCAAGTTCGAGGGCGGCTACGACGTCAACCTCAATAAGTTCGGCAAGGGCAACGTGGGCGGCAGCGCCGAAGCCTTCGTCAACATACCCGTCGGCGACGCGGCGGCGGTGCGCGCGGTCGGCTGGTATGTCCGCGACGGCGGCTATATCGACAACACGCTGGGCAGCCGGACCTACACCCTTTCGGACGCCGATCCGACCAACGACCTGACGGTCACCAACGCCGCCTATGTGAAGAAGGACTTCAACGAGGCTGACACCTATGGCGGCCGCCTGGCGCTGGGCATCGAGCTCGACGACAACTGGACGATCGAGCCCAAGATCCAGGGCCAGTATCAGAAGGCCAAGGGCGCTTTCAATTTCGACCCGGTCCGCGCCGGCGATCTCAAGGTACATGAGTTCGCGCCCGACCTGAATATCGACAAATGGTATCTCGCCAGCCTGACCATCCAGGGCAAGGTCGGCGATTTCGACCTGACCTATGCGGGCGGCTATCTGAAGCGCAAAATCAACAATGATCAGGATTACAGCTACTACACCGTCTATTATGACAACATCACGGGCTATACCAACTTCCCGGATGGCAATGGCGGCTTCCTCGATCCGACCCAGCGCTATCATAACGATCAGAGCCTGACCAAGCAGAGTCATGAGGTCCGGATCAGTTCGGACCGCGACAAGCGTTTCAGCTTCATCGCCGGTCTCTTCTATCAACGTCAGTCCAACAACAATTTCGCCGATTATTACGTGCCTGGTCTGGGCGCGACCGGCTATCCGGTGACGTTCGGCGACGATATCTTCACGACCGACACGCATATCGTCGCGCGCGATTATGCGGCCTTCGGCGAAGCTTATTTCAAGATCACCGACGATCTGACCCTCACCGGCGGCATTCGCGGCTTCAAGGCCCGCAACACCCTGGAGGGTTTTTCGGGATTTGCTTCGAACGCCACGGGCGCGGGTTGCCCCTTACCGATCACGCCAGGCGGCTGTCAGAACATCATTGCGGATGATGGCACGCCAGGTAAGACCTATAAGGAAAGCGGCGAGACCCACAAAGTCAGCCTCGCCTGGCAGATCGACACGGACAAGATGGTCTACGCGACCTACTCGACCGGCTTTCGCCCGGGCGGCAACAACCGGCGGCCGGGGATCAACCCCTACAAAGCCGATACGATCGACAATTTCGAACTCGGCTGGAAAACCAGCCTGCTCGACCGGAAACTCCGTTTCAACGGATCGGTCTATTATATGGAGTGGAACAAGCTCCAATATACGCTGGCGCCCATCGGCTCGGTCGGCGTGGTCAATATCTATAACTCGGGTGATGCGCGCATCTATGGCGCGGAGATCAGCGCGGCCTATAGCTATGGCGGCCTGACCCTGTCGGGTTCGGGAACGTTCACCGACGCCAAGCTGACCACCGACTTCTGCGCGATCAACGCCCAGGGTAATTCGGACTGCTCGCTGGGCGGCGCTCCCGCCGCTCCCAAGGGCACCCGCCTTACGGTCCAGCCCAAGTTCAAGGGCACCGCCACAGCGCGTTACGACTTCGAACTCGCGGGGAACGAGACGTTCGTGCAAGGGTCCGTGCTGCAACAGGGCGCGGCACGCCAGTTCCTCGCCACCGCAGACGATGCGGCGGTCGGCCGCACCAAGGCCTTCACCACCTTCGACTTCTCGGCGGGCATGTCCTTCGGCGAACTCAAGGTGGAAGCCTATATCCAGAACGCCTTCGACAAGCGCGGCATCGCCAGCAAGAACACCTTCTGCGCGCCGACCTATTGCGGGCAATATGCGCGGTCCTATCCGATCAAGCCGCAGCTGTTCGGCATGAAGGTCTCGCAGCGTTTCTGATGGTGGCCTGAGTATGGCGGGCGGTGGCAAGGCTGCCGCCCGTCCGCTCGGGCTGGTCATGGCGACGGCGCTGGTCGTCGGCAACATGATCGGCTCGGGGGTCTACATGCTGCCTGCCAGCCTTGCCCCCTATGGCTGGAACGTCATCCCCGCCTGGGGAATCACCATCGCCGGTAGCCTGTGCATCGCCGCGGTGTTCGCGGGGCTATGCCGGTCGCGGCCACAGGCGGGCGGACCCTATGTCTATGTCCACGCCGCCTTCGGCAACGACGTCGCCTTCTTCATCGCCTGGGCCTATTGGATCTCGCTGTTCGTCGGCAACGGCGCGATCGCGGTCGCGGCGGTCAGCTATCTGTCGGCCTTCATCCCGGCGCTGGCAACCAACGCCTTGTGGTCGACCGGCGTCACCATCGCCCTCGTCTGGACGCTGACCGCAGTTAATATCAGCGGCACGCGCAACATGGGCTGGGTGCAGATCGTCACCACCGCCCTGAAGGTGATGCCGCTTATCGCGGTGGTGATCATCGCCGCGATGGCGGCGCCGGCGGGCGACCTCACCCTGCCCGATCCCAACAAGCCCGAAATCGGCCTCGCCGCGATCACCACCGCGGGCACCCTCACCCTCTGGGCTTTTCTCGGCCTGGAATCGGCGACGGTCCCGGCAGGCAAGGTCACCGATCCCGAACGCACCATCCCGCGCGCCACGCTGGGCGGCACCGCGCTGACCGGGCTCATCTACCTCTTCGCCTGCATGGCGGTGATCCTGCTGCTCGCACCCGATGTCGCCGCGCATTCGGCGGCGCCCTTCGCCGAAGTGATGGGCCGCTATTGGGGCAGCGGCGCGGCGCATGTCGTCGCCGCCTTCGCGATGATCAGCGCGCTCGGCGCGCTCAACGGCTGGATATTGCTCCAGGGCGAGATGCCTGCGGCGATGGCGGCCGGCGGCGTCTTTCCCCGCGCGCTCGGTAAGGTCGCCGCCAATGGCGTGCCGGTCCGCGCGCATCTCCTGTCGAGCGGGCTCGTCACCATCGTCCTCGCGCTCAACGCCAGCAAGACGACGGTCAACCTGTTCACCTTCATCGCGCTGCTCGCGACGACCGCCGCGCTGGTCATGTATCTCTTCGTCGCGGCGGCGGCGCTGAAGCTCGGTGGCGTCAAGCGTTGGGTAGCGATCGCGGGCGCGGTCTATTCGGTCTGGGCGCTCTACGGCGCGGGGCTAGAGGCGAATATGTGGGGGGCCGTGCTGATCCTCGCCGGGGTGCCGGTCTGGTGGATCATGCGGGGCCGCAAGGCAGCCGCTTCGATCTAGTGCGGCGGTACTTCATATTGTCACCCCGGGCTTGACCCGGGGTCCCGCTTCTTTCCAACGTGGAGGTAGAAAAGCGGGATCCCGGGTCAAGCCCGGGATGACGAAGTGAGAGTGATGAAACTCGGATTTGCGTGACTAGCCGAACAGCCGCCCCAATCCCCGGTCCGCCAATATCGCCTGTGCCGCATTATGCCCCGGCGCGCCGGTCACGCCGCCGCCTGGATGGGTGCCCGCGCCGCACATGTAGAGCCCTTTGATCGGCCCGCGATAATCGCCGTGGCCCAGGATCGGCCGGGCGCCCCACAGCTGGTCGAGCGCCATATGGCCGTGCATGATGTCGCCGCCGACCAGACCGAAGGTGCGCTCCAGATCGAGCGGCGACAATATCTGCCGCCCGACCACCGATTTGGCGAAGCCGGGCGCATGCGCCTCCACCGTGGAGATGATATGATCCGCCGCCGCCTCGCGCTCATCGTCCCAGTTGCGGCCATCGGGCAGCACGGGCGCGAATTGCTGGCAGAACAGGCTGGCGACATGGCCGCCCCTGGGGGCGAGGCTGTCGTCGACGGTCGACGGGATCAGCATCTCGACAATCGGCTGCTTCGACCACCCAAAGGCGCGTGCATCGGTGAAGGCGCGGTCCATATAATCGAGCGTCGGCGCTATGATGATGCCGCTGCGATGATGCTCGCCCTCGCCCGGCAAGGCGGTGAAGTTCGGCAGCTCGGACAGTGCGACGTTCATCCGGAAGGTCCCCGACCCGGCACGGAAGCCCTTCATCCGATGCTTGAAGTCGGCGTCGAGATCGCCCTGGTCGATCAGCTTGCGATAGAGCAGGCCCGGCCCGACATTGGACGCGACGACCGGGGCCATATGCGCCGCGCCGCTGGCGGTGCGGACGCCGACCGCCCTGCCGCCATCGACCAGCACCTGTTCGACCGCGCTGTCTGTGTCGATGATGACGCCATATTCCTCGCACGCCGCGCGCATCGCCTGGGTGATCGCGCCCATGCCGCCGATCGCATGGCCCCAGGCGCCCTTCTTGCCGTTCACCTCGCCGAAGACATGGTGGAGCAGGACATAGGCCGATCCGGGCGTGTCGGGGCTGGCATAGTTGCCGACCACCGCATCGAAGCCGAAGGCGGCCTTGACCGCGTCGCTCTCGAACCAGCCATCGAGGAAGGTGCGCGCGCTCTTGACGAACAGGTCGAGCATGTCGCGCTGGGCCGACAGCCCCGCCATCGCGATCTTGCGCCCCTGCGACGCCGCCTTGAACAGCTCGAGCAGCCCGCCACCCGCATTGGGCGGAATCTTGAGCGCAAGGTCGCGCAGCACGTCGGCCACGCCTTCGAGCGCGTCATAATAGGCGGGCAGCGCCTCGGCATCGGCGGTGGAGAAGCGCCGGAACTCGGCCTGGGTCCGCTCCAGCCCGCCGCCGAGCTTCAGATAGCCGCCATCCTCCAGCGGCAGGAAATTGGAGATCGGCCGCTCGACGACGCGCAGGCCACGTTCGTGCAGCCGCATGTCGCGGATGACGCGGGGTTGGAGCAGGCTGACGGTATAGCTCGCCACCGAATTGCGGAAGCCGGGGTGGAATTCCTCGGTCACCGCCGCACCGCCGACGACGCCCCGCCGTTCGACGATGCGGACCTTGAGGCCCTTCACCGCGAGATAGAAGGCGCAGACGAGCCCGTTATGCCCGCCGCCGATGATGACGACATCCTGTTTGGTGGTCACGAAATATGCCCTTCGACGCTGTTGGCGCTCCAGCCCATCGGCGGTCGCTTTGGCTGGCGCGCCTCGGGAATGAGCGTGCGAAACTTCTTCGCAAAGCTCTTGAGGCAGACCTCGCTATTACCCAGCGGCCCCTGCGTATAGCTCTCGCTCGCCATCCCGTCCTGCACGCGGGCGACCAGCGTCGTGTCCTCGGCATTCACGAGCCGGTTGATCCGCCAGTTGAGATAGCGCGCCGCCTTCATCTCGCGCCGCTCGTCGGGCAGCACATAGGCGATCTCGCGGATCATCGTTTCGGTCGGGGAGATAGGAATGAACTGCATGAAGTCGATCTGGTCCGGGTAGATGTCGAACGCGGTGTTCGGCCACAGCTTGAAGTAGATCCACAGCCGCTGCCGCTCGGGCGGCAGATGATCGACCATAGGGAGATATTTGCGGTAGAGCGCTTCCGAGGAACTGCCCGGCACGCCGTCGAGCAGCGGGCCATACATCTTGTCGACCCACTCGCTCGCCTCGATCCCATAGCCGGGGCCGAACAGCCGCTTGAGCCCCGGATGCGCGACCGGGATGTGGAGCCCGTCCGAATAATTGTCGGCGATATTCTTCCAGTTCACCGTGCGCGGCCGCATCACCACCCGGCCAAGCGCGCGCATGTCCTCGAAGCGGTAGGGCGCGACCTCTTCCTCATAGGGCGCCATCATCTCGGCGACCGATGGCCCGTCGCCCTCGATCCGCACGAAGATGAAGCCGCGCCAGACTTCGGTGGCGAAGCGGTGAAGCCCGTAATCGGCCATGTCGAAGGCCGGATAGTCACGCTTGCCCGGTACGCCGCTCAGCCGCCCGTCGAGTTCATAGGTCCAGGCGTGATAAGGACAGATCAGCTTCCTGGCGCAGCCCTGATCGCCATCGACCAGACGCGCCGCACGGTGGCGGCAAACGTTCGACAGCGCGCGGACGCCGCCATCCTCGCCACGGACGACGATGATCGATTCATGTCCGATCGCCAGTGACTGCCAATCGCCCGCCTTGGGGATGTCGCTCAGATGACAGACGAGCTGCCAGCTGCGGCGGAAGATCCGCGCCTGTTCGAGCGCGAACACCTCCGGGTCATGATAGAGCCAGCCCGGCAGGCCCATATTCGCATCGGGATCGATCGCCGACCCCACATCGTTCACGGCGCGCAAAGTCATAGTTTTCACCTTTGTCAGCAGATTGCCAATCTGCGTCTCAAAGGGCAATCAAATCTGATTTGCCGCACTGCAACATCGTTGTTGCGCACCGCACATGTTGGACTACACTCGCCCGCATTGGATCGCCACCCGGGGAGTCGCAGCCATGAAAACGAGCCAAACCGCCACGCTGCCCAAACCTGCGCCGCGCAGTTCCGATCCGGCGACGCTGGCCGGGGAAATCATCGAGCGGCTCACCTATCGCATTGGCAAGAACGCGGTGGCGGCCAAGAGCCATGACTGGCTCGCCGCGACGATCCTGGTGATCCGCGACCGGGTGATCGACAGCTGGATCGAGAGCACCGAGGAAACCTACAAGGCGGGGGCCAAGCGGGTCTATTATCTCAGTCTCGAATTCCTGATCGGCCGGCTGATGCGCGATGCGGTGTCGAACCTCGGCCTGATGGACGAGATGCGCGCCGCTCTCGCCTCGCTGGGCGTCGATATCGACATCATCCGCGAGCTGGAGCCCGACGCGGCGCTCGGCAATGGCGGCCTCGGCCGCCTCGCCGCCTGTTTCATGGAGTCGATGGCCTCGGTCGATATCCCCGCCTACGGCTATGGCATTCGCTATGTGAACGGCATGTTCCGCCAGGAAATCTCGGACGGTTGGCAGGTCGAGCTGCCCGAAACCTGGCTGGCGCATGGCAATAACTGGGAGTTCGAGCGGCGCGAGGCGAGCTATGAGATCGGCTTCGGCGGGGTCGTCGACCTGGCCGCGGCCGACGGCAGCGGCGATCATGCACGGCTATGGAAGCCGCACGACCGCATCATCGCCACCGCCTATGACACCCCGGTGGTCGGCTGGCGCGGCGAGCGGGTCAACACGCTACGGCTGTGGACCGCGCAGCCGATCGATCCGATCCTGCTCGACGCCTTCAACGCGGGCGATCACATCGGCGCGCTGATGGAGAGCAACAAGGCGGAATCGCTGACGCGCGTCCTGTACCCCGCCGATTCCCACAAGGCGGGCCAGGAATTGCGCCTGCGCCAGGAATATTTCTTCTCCTCGGCCTCGCTGCAGGACATCGTCCGCCGCCACGTCCAATATTTCGGCGACATCCGCACCCTGCCCGACAAGGCGGCGATCCAGCTCAACGACACCCATCCGGCGGTCTCGGTCGCCGAACTGATGCGGATCCTGATCGATCTCCATAATATCGACTTTGACGAGGCGTGGGACATCACCCGTGCCACCTTCGGCTACACCAACCACACACTGCTGCCCGAAGCGCTCGAAAGCTGGCCGGTGCCGTTGTTCGAACAGCTGCTGCCGCGCCATATGCAGTTGGTCTATGCTATCAACGCCAAGCTGCTGATCGAGGCGCGCAAGCAGCACGGCTTCGACGATGCCGGGATCAGCGCGATCTCGCTGATCGACGAGGGCGGCGACCGCCGGGTGCGCATGGGCAACCTCGCCTTCGCGGGCTCGCACAGCGTCAACGGCGTGTCGGCGCTGCACACCGAACTGATGAAGGAGACGGTGTTCGCCGATTTCCACCGGCTCTACCCCGACCGGATCAACAACAAGACCAACGGCATCACCCCGCGCCGCTGGCTGATGCAGTGCAATCCCGAACTGACCGGCCTGATCCGCGAGGCGATCGGCGATGCCTTCCTCGACGATAGCGAGGCGCTGTCGGCGCTCGGGAAATTCGCCGACGACAGCGCCTTCCAGGAGAAATTCGCGGCGGTGAAGCTGAGCAAGAAGGCGGTGCTGTCGAACCTGCTGCGCGAGCGAATGGGCCTGAAGATCGATCCGGCGGCGCTGTTCGACACCCAGATCAAGCGCATCCACGAATATAAGCGCCAGCTGCTCAACATTATCGAGGCGGTGGCGCTTTACGACCAGATACGCTCGCACCCCGAACGCGACTGGGTGCCGCGGGTGAAGCTGTTCGGCGGCAAAGCCGCGCCGAGCTATCACAATGCCAAGCTGATCATAAAGCTGGCCAACGACGTCGCGCGGGTGATCAACCATGATCCGGCGGTGCAGGGCCTCCTCAAGGTCGCCTTCGTGCCCAATTACAACGTCTCGCTCGCCGAGATCATGATGCCCGCCGCCGACCTGTCCGAGCAGATCTCGACTGCGGGCATGGAGGCGTCGGGCACCGGCAACATGAAGTTCGGGCTCAACGGCGCGCTGACGATCGGCACGCTCGACGGCGCCAATGTCGAGATGCGCGACCATGTCGGCGCGGACAACATCATCATCTTCGGCCTGACCGCCGCCGAAGTGGGCAAGGCGCGCGCCGAGGGGCATGACCCCCGTCAGATCATCGAAAGCTCGCGCGAGCTGAGCCAGGCACTACAGGCGATTTCCGGAGGCGTCTTCTCGCCCGACGATCGCGACCGCTACAAGGCGCTGATCGCGGGCCTCTATGATCATGACTGGTTCATGGTCGCCGCCGATTTCGACAGCTATGCCGCTGCCCAGCGCGACGTCGACGCGCTCTGGGGCCGCAAGACGGAATGGAATGCCAAGGCGATCCGCAATGTGGCGGGGATGGGCTGGTTCTCATCCGATCGTACCATCCGGCAATATGCCTCTGAAATATGGGGTGTTCTCTGACTTTATCCACCCCTTATCCCCTGACTTGTGCCCGGCTGAGGATGGCGTAGCATCGCGACCGTGACCGACCTCAGCAAAGCCGAAATCTCCTCCCTCATGAGGGGCAGGCATGGCGACCCTTTCGCGGTGCTGGGGGTCCATGCCGCCGGGAACGGCTTCATCGCCCGCACCTTCATCCCCGGCGCGGAGACGGTGGAGGCGCTGACCCTCGGGGGTAAAAGCGTCGGCACACTCGACCGGATCGACAAGGCCGGACTGTTCGAAGGCGCGCTGAGCATCCGCGAGCAGCAGCCGCTGCGCTATCGCGCCGCCAATGCCGATGCGACGTGGACCGTCGCCGATTCCTACAGCTTCGGCCCGGTGATGGGGCCGATGGACGATTATTATATCGCCGAAGGCTCGCATCTGCGCCTGTTCGACAAGATGGGCGCGCACAAGATCCGGCACGAAGGCGCGGATGGCGTGCATTTCGCGGTCTGGGCCCCCAATGCCCGCCGCGTCTCGGTCGTCGGCCTGTTCAACGCCTGGGACGGCCGCCGTCACATGATGCGGCTGCGGCGCGACACCGGCATCTGGGAGATTTTCGTTGCCGATATCGGCGAAGACGAACCCTATAAGTTCGAGATCGCCGGCCCGGACGGCAAGCTGCTGCCGCTCAAGGCCGATCCCTTCGCTTTCCGTTCCGAGCTCCGCCCCGCCACCGCTTCGGTGACCGCCGCACCGCTCGCCCATGACTGGCAGGATCAGGCGCATCGCGATTTCTGGAGCAAGGCCGATATCCGCCGCCAGCCCATCTCGATCTACGAGGTCCACGCCGGATCGTGGCAGCGCGACGAACAGGGCCAGTTCCTGCACTGGGATGCGCTGGCCGACCGGCTGATCCCCTATGTGGCCGACATGGGCTTCACCCATATCGAGTTCCTGCCGATCACCGAGTTCCCCTATGACCCCAGCTGGGGCTACCAGACCACCGGGCTGTACGCGCCGACCGCCCGCTTCGGTTCGCCAGAGGCCTTTGCCCGCTTCGTCGACGGTGCGCACAAGGCCGGGATCGGGGTAATCCTCGACTGGGTGCCGGCGCATTTCCCGACCGACGAGCACGGCCTGGCGCGCTTCGACGGCACCGCGCTCTACGAACATGCTGACCCACGTAAGGGCTTCCACCCCGACTGGAACACCGCGATCTACAATTTCGGGCGTCGGGAAGTGATGGCATTTCTCGTCAACAACGCCTTGTTCTGGGCCGAGAAATATCATCTCGACGGCCTGCGCGTCGATGCCGTCGCGTCGATGCTCTACCTCGACTATTCCCGCAAGGACGGCGAATGGCTGCCCAATGAGAAGGGCGGCCGCGAGAATCTCGAGGCGGTCGAGTTCCTGCGGCGGATGAACAAGGAGCTGTACGGCCATCATCCCGGCGTGATGACGATCGCCGAGGAATCGACGAGCTGGCCTAAGGTGTCGCACCCCGTACATGAAGGCGGCCTCGGCTTCGGCTTCAAATGGAATATGGGCTTCATGCACGACACGCTGCGCTACATGGCGCGCGAGCCCGTCCACCGCGTGCATCATCACAACGACATCACCTTCGGGCTGCTCTATGCCTTTGGCGAGAATTTCGTGTTGCCGCTCAGTCATGACGAGGTCGTTCACGGCAAGGGGTCGCTGCTCAACAAGATGGCGGGCGACGACTGGCAGAAATTCGCGAACCTGCGCGCCTATTATGCGTTGATGTGGGGATATCCCGGCAAGAAGCTGCTGTTCATGGGTCAGGAATTCGCCCAGCGCGCCGAATGGAGCGAAGAACGCGCGCTCGACTGGCATCTGCGCGATGCCCCCGCGCATGAAGGCGTCCGCCGCCTCGTCCGCGACCTCAACCATGTCTATCGCGACCGCCCCGCCCTCCATGCCCGCGATTGCGAGGCCGAGGGATTCCGCTGGGTGGTGGTCGACGATGCTGCCAATTCGGTCTTCGCCTGGGAGCGCCATGCGCCGGGCGAGAGGCCGATCGCGATCATATCGAACATGACCCCGGTGCCGCGCCACGATTACGGCCTGCGCCTGTCGCGCGGCGGCGCGTGGCGCGAGATCATCAACAGCGACGCCGCGATCTATGGCGGTGGCAATATGGGCAATAGCGGAGTGATCATGGCCGCCGAAGATGGTTATGCGAGCGTAACATTGCCGCCGCTTTCGACCCTCATGATCGAGGCGGCGTGATGGCGGGAGGCAAGGCGATGCAGGAACGGCGCAATCAGCCGCTGGCGCGTGACGCGATGGCCTATGTGCTGGCGGGCGGGCGCGGCAGCCGCCTGTATGAATTGACCGACCGGCGCGCCAAGCCCGCGGTCTATTTCGGCGGAAAATCCCGGATCATCGATTTCGCACTGTCGAATGCGCTCAATTCGGGCATCCGCCGGATCGGCGTCGCGACCCAGTACAAGGCCCATTCGCTGATCCGCCATCTCCAGCGCGGCTGGAACTTCCTGCGCCCCGAACGCAACGAGAGCTTCGACATATTGCCGGCGAGCCAGCGCGTTTCGGAACATCAATGGTATGAGGGGACCGCCGACGCGGTGTTCCAGAATCTCGACATCATCGAGTCCTACGGCCCCGAATATATGATCATCCTGGCGGGCGATCACATCTACAAGATGGACTATGAGCTGATGCTCCGCCAGCATGTCGACGCCGGGGCGGACGTCACCGTCGGCTGCCTGGAAGTGCCGCGCATGGAAGCGACCGGCTTTGGTGTGATGCACATCGATGCCAAGGCGCGGATCAAGCAGTTCATCGAAAAGCCCGCCGATCCGCCCGCCATGCCCGACAAGCCCGACATGGCGCTGGCCTCCATGGGCATCTATGTCTTCAACACCAAATTCCTGGCCGATCAGCTCCGCCGTGATGCCGCCGATATGGAATCGAGCCATGATTTCGGCAAGGATCTGATCCCCTATATCGTCAAGAACGGCAAAGCCGTCGCGCATCTCTTCTCGCAAAGCTGCATCCGGGCAGAAAGCGAGCCCGAGGCCTATTGGCGCGACGTCGGCACGATCGACGCCTATTGGGAGGCGAATGTCGACCTGACCGACGTCGTGCCCCAGCTCGACCTCTACGAGCGCGACTGGCCGATCTGGAGCTATGCCGAGGTCACCCCGCCCGCCAAATTCGTCCATAATGACGAGGGCCGCCGCGGCGCCGCCACCTCCTCGCTGATCGCGGGCGGCTGCATCATCTCGGGTGCGTCGCTCCACCGCAGCCTTTTGTTCACCGGCGTCCGCGTGAACAGCTTCTCTTCGGTAACCGAGGCGGTGATCATGCCCGGTTGCCAGATCGGCCGCGAGGCAAGGCTGCACAAGGTGGTGCTCGATCAGGGGGTGCAGATTCCCAAGGGTCTAATCGTCGGAGAGGACCCGATCGCCGATGCCGAACGCTTCCGCCGGACCGAAAAGGGGGTGTGCCTGATCACCCAGGACATGATCGACCGGCTGGTGGCATAAGGCGGCCATGGCTTTGCGCGTCCTGTCGGTCACCTCCGAACTCCATCCGCTCGTCAAGACCGGCGGACTCGCCGATGTCGCTGGCGCGCTGCCGATCGCGCTGGTCCAGCATGGCGTCGAAACGCGGTCGCTGCTCCCCGCCTATCCGCAGGTGCTGCGCAAGATCGGCAGGGCCAAGGCAGTTCACAGCTACAAGGCGCTGTTCGGCGGGCCGGCCAAACTGCTCTCCGTGCAAACCAACGGACTGGACCTGCTGCTGCTAGACTCCCCTTCGCTGTTCGGCTCGCGCGAGGGCGGCCCATATGGCGACCTTTCGGGCCATGACTATGCCGATAACTGGCGGCGTTTCGCGGCTTTGTCGGCGGTCGCTGCCGACGTCGCGGCCGGAGCGCTAAAGGGCTGGCAAGCCGATCTGGTCCACGCCCATGACTGGCAGGCGGCTATGACCGCCGCCTATGTCCGCCATGGACGTGCACCGCAGACCCCGGTGGTGCTGACGGTCCACAATCTTGCCTTCCAGGGCCGGTTCGATGCGGGGATATTTCCCGCGCTCGGCTTGCCGCAGAGCGCCTATTCGGTCGATGGCGTCGAATATTATGGCGGGGTCGGCTATCTGAAGGCCGGGCTGCAATATGCCGACGCGATCATCACGGTCAGCCCGACCTATGCCGACGAGATCCGCACCCCCGCCTTCGGCATGGGGCTGGACGGGCTGCTGCGCGGGCGCGGCGATGCGGTACATGGGATCGTCAACGGCATCGACACCGCCGAATGGAATCCCGCCGCCGATCCGCATCTCGCCGCCGCCTTCTCGATGCGCTCGCTCGGTGCGCGCTCCGGCAACCGTCGCGCGCTGGAAAAGCGCTTCGGGCTCAAGCGCGGCAAGGGACCGGTCTTCGCGGTGATCAGCCGGCTGACCTGGCAGAAGGGCATCGACCTGATCGTCGACGCGGTCGAGCATCTTGTGGCGCATGGCGGCCGCCTCGTGGTGCTGGGATCGGGCGACAGCGCCTTCGAAGGCGCGCTCCTCGCCGCCGCGGCGCGGCATCGCGGGCTGATCGGCGTGGTGACGGCCTATGACGAGCCGCTCGCGCATCTGATCCAGGGCGGGGTCGACGCGATCCTGATCCCGTCGCGCTTCGAACCCTGTGGCCTCACCCAGCTGTACGGCCAGCGCTACGGCACCATCCCGATCGCCGCACGCACCGGGGGGCTGGCCGACACGATCGTCGATGCCAATGATGCGGCGCTGACGGCGGGTTGCGCCACCGGCCTGCTCCACGACCCCAATTCGGGCGAGGCGCTGAAAGCGGCGATCAGCCGCGCAATCGCGCTGTATTGGGCGCCGGGCGTCTGGTCCGCCCTGCGCAAACAGGGCATGCGTGCCGATTATGGATGGGGGCGGAGCAGCGCACGCTACGCCGCGCTGTACCGCTCGCTGGTGGACAGGAACCGGACCGCATGAATATCCGCGAGGTCGCGACAAAATCTTTTGACGACCAGAAGCCCGGTACCTCAGGGCTCCGCAAGAAAGTGCCGGTGTTCCAGCAACCCGGCTATGCCGAGAATTTCATCCAGTCGATCTTCGACGCGCTCGACGGTTTCGCCGGCACGACGCTGGTGATCGGCGGCGACGGCCGCTTCTATAATCGCGAGGTGATCCAGACCGCAATCCGCATGGCGGCGGCCAATGGCTTCACCACGATCATCGTCGGGCGTGGCGGCATCCTCTCCACGCCCGCCGCCAGCCATATGATCCGGCACTATGGCGCGTTTGGCGGTATCATCCTGTCGGCCAGCCATAATCCGGGCGGGCCGACCGAGGATTTCGGGATCAAGTACAACATCTCGAACGGCGGCCCCGCGCCCGAGAAGATCACCGACGCGATCTATGCGCGCAGCAAGACGATCGACCGCTACCTGACCATCGAGACACCCGATATCGATCTCGACCAGGATGGCGAGACGCAGGTGGGCGACGCGGTCGTCCGGATCATCGATCCCGTCGCCGACTATGCCGCGCTGATGGAAACGCTGTTCGATTTCGAGGCGATCCGGGCGTTGATCGGCGGCGGTTTCCGCATCGCCTTCGACGCGATGAGCGCGGTCACCGGGCCCTACGCAACCGAGATATTGGAACGCCGTCTCGGCGCGCCCGCAGGCACGGTGCGCAACGGTACGCCCCTGCCCGACTTCGGCGGCCATCATCCCGACCCCAATCTCGTCCACGCCAAAGATCTGTATGACGAGATGATGAGCGCCGACGCGCCCGATTTCGGTGCGGCGTCGGATGGTGACGGCGACCGCAACCTGATCATCGGCAAGGGCATCTTCGTCACCCCGTCGGATTCGCTGGCGATGCTGGCCGCCAACGCCCATTTCGCGCCAGGCTATGCCAAAGGGCTGGCCGGTATCGCGCGCTCGATGCCGACCAGCTGCGCGGCCGACCGCGTCGCCGAGCAACTCGGCCTGCCGCTGTTCGAGACGCCGACCGGCTGGAAATTCTTCGGCAATCTGCTCGATGCGGGCAAGGCGACGATTTGCGGCGAGGAAAGCGCCGGCACCGGATCGGACCATGTCCGCGAGAAGGACGGGCTCTGGGCGGTACTGCTCTGGCTCAACATCCTCGCGGCGCGGGGCGAGAGCGTGCACGCCATCGCCGAGGCGCATTGGCGGCGCTTCGGGCGGAATTATTATGCCCGCCACGATTATGAGGGCGTCGACAGCGCCCGGGCCGATGCGCTGATGGCCGATCTGCGCAACCATCTGCCCACGCTTCGCGGCACGGCGATCGGCGCGTTGAGGATCGAGGCCGCCGACGACTTCGCCTATCATGATCCGATCGACGGATCGGAGAGCCGCAACCAGGGCATTCGCATATTGTTCGAGGGCGGATCGCGCATCGTCTTCCGCCTGTCGGGCACCGGCACCTCGGGCGCGACGATCCGCGTCTATATCGAGCGTTACGAACCGGCGGACGGCGATCTGGGCCGCGAGACGGGCGATGCTATCGCCGACCTGATCGTCGCGGCGGAGGAACTCGCCGGCATCGCGCGCCATACCGGGCGGGCCAAGCCGGACGTGATCACCTGATGGCCACCCCGCCCGATCGCTTCGGCGCCACGATCACGCCCGATGGCGTGCATTTCGCGCTCTGGTCCGAATGCGCGACCGCCGCCTGGGTCTCGATCTTCGACGCCGAGAGCGATGTGGAAATCGACCGCATCGCGCTGGAGCGCGGTCCGGCGGACATCTTTCAGGCGCGTGTTCCGGGCCTCGGCGCGGGCACCCGTTACGGCTTTCGCACCGACGGCCCCTATGATCCCGCGCAGGGTCACTGGTTCGATCCCGCGAAGCTGCTGGCCGATCCGCATGCCGTCGCGATCGACCGGCCCTATGTCCATGATCCCCGGCTGGCGGCGCGGCGCGACGAAGGCATCGACAGCGCGCCGCTGATGGCCAAGGCGATCGTCACCGCCCTGCCCGATCCGGTCGTGCATCGGGCCCCGACCTTTGTCCCCGGCGGACTGGTCTACGAGGTCAACGTCCGCGGTTTCACCATGCTGCACCCCGACGTGCCCGAGAAGCAGCGCGGCACGATCGCGGCGCTCGCCCATCCGGCGATCATCGCGCACCTCAAGAAGCTCGGCGTGTCGGCGGTCGAGCTGATGCCGATCACCGCCTGGATCGACGAGCGGCATCTCGGCCCGCTCGGCCTGTCAAACAGCTGGGGCTATAATCCGGTCGGCTTCATGGCGCTCGATCCCCGGCTCGCACCCGGCGGCATCCTCGAACTGCGGAAAACGGTTGAGCTACTGCACGAAGCCGGCATCGCCGTGCTGCTCGACGTCGTCTTCAACCATAGCGGTGAAAGTGATGCGCAGGGCCCCACCCTGTCGCTGCGCGGGATAGACGCCCGCGCCTATTTCAGCACGATCCGCGACGAGCCCGGCACGCTCGCCAATGACAGCGGCTGCGGCAATACACTCAACTGCGATCATCCCGCGACCCGGCGGCTGATCTTCGACGCGATGCGGCACTTCGTGACCTATGCCGGGATCGACGGCTTCCGCTTCGATCTCGCGCCGATCCTCGGCCGCGCCCGCGACGGGTTCGAGCCCGACGCCGCCTTCTTCCGCGAGCTGCGCCGCGATCCGATCCTGAGCGACCGGATATTGATCGCCGAGCCGTGGGATATCGGCCCCGGCGGCTATCAGCTCGGCAATTTTCCGGACGGCTTCCTCGAATGGAACGACCGCTACCGCGACGATGTGCGCCGCTTCTGGCGCGGCGATCCGCACAGCGTCGGTGATCTCGCCACCCGGCTCGCCGGATCGTCGGATATCTTCGGGCATCATGGCCGCACCCACAGCCGCAGCGTCAACTTCATCGCCGCCCATGACGGTTTCACCCTCGCCGATCTGACCGCCTATGCCGCCAAGCATAATGAAGCGAATGGCGAGGCGAACCGCGACGGCCACAACGACAATCTCAGCTGGAACTGCGGCGTCGAGGGCCCCAGCGACGAACCCGCCGTCGTCGCGGCGCGCATGGCCGACCGCAAGGCGCTGCTCGCCACGCTGTTCGCTTCCCGGGGCACGATCATGCTGACGGCGGGCGACGAGTTTGGCCGCACCCAGCAGGGCAACAACAATGCCTATGCCCAGGATAATCCGATCAGCTGGATCGACTGGGCCGGCCGGGACGCCGTTCTGGAGGATTTCACCGCGCGTCTGGCGGCGATCCGCGCCGCGCATCCCGCGCTCGCCGATCCCGTGCTGCTCGGGGCCGCCGACGTCGACTGGATGACATGCGACGGCCGCCCCTTCGAGAACGAGGACTGGCACGATCCCAAGACGGCGAGCCTCGTCATGCTGCTCCATCTGCCCGAACAGCCCCGGCGCATCGCGGTCGCCTTCAATCGCAGTCCCGACGGTCTTGGCCTCGATCTGCCGACCGGCACCGGCCGTCATTGGCGGCGGCTCGACGAGCCCGGCAACGCGATGACGCTCGCGCCGCGATCGGTCGCCTATCTGATCGAGGACGAGCAATGACGCAGGATCACGACCGGGACTGGTGGCGCGGCGCGGTGATCTATCAGGTCTATCCGCGTTCGTTTCAGGACAGCGACGGCGACGGCATCGGCGACCTCAAGGGAATCACCGCCCGGCTCGATCATATCGCCTCGCTCGGCGTCGACGCGATCTGGGTGTCGCCCTTCTTCAAGTCGCCGATGGCCGACATGGGCTATGACGTTTCCGACTATCGCGATGTCGACCCGATGTTCGGCACCCTTGCCGATTTCGACGCCATGCTCGATCGCGCGCATGCGCTAGGCCTGCGGATCATCATCGATCAGGTGCTCAGCCACACGTCCGACCAGCATGACTGGTTCAAGGAAAGCCGGTCGAGCCGCGATAATCCCAAGTCCGACTGGTATGTCTGGGCCGACGCGAAGCCGGACGGGACCGCGCCCAACAACTGGCTGTCGGTGTTCGGTGGACCCGCCTGGGAATGGGACGGGACGCGGATGCAATATTATATGCACAGCTTCCTGGCGTCGCAGCCCGACATCAACTTCCATTCGCCCGAGGCGCGCGACGGCCTGATCGAGGCGATGCGCTTCTGGCTCGATCGCGGTGTCGACGGCTTCCGGCTCGATGCCTGCAACCATTATTTCCACGACGCCAGGCTGCGCGACAATCCGCCCGCGAAGCGCGCCTCGGCGCATGACGTGCCCGACACCAATCCCTATGGTTTCCAGGAGCATGTCTATGACAAGACCCAGCCTGAAAATCTGACGTTTCTGAAGCGGGTTCGCGCGCTGCTCGATGAATATCCGGGCACCGTGGCGGTCGGCGAGGTCGGCGATGGCGACCGTTCTCCCGCGACGGTCGGCCTCTACACCTCGGGCGGCGATACGCTCCATTTCTGCTATACCTTCGACCTGTTCGGCCCCGATTTCTCGGGAGAATATTTCCGCGACACAGTCGGCAAGTTCGAGGAGGCGGCGAAGGATGGCTGGGTCTGCTGGGCCTTTTCCAATCATGACGTCATGCGCCATGTCAGCCGCTTCACCCGGCCCGGCGACGATCCCGACCGGATCGCGCGGCTCTCGCTCGCCATATTGATCGCGCTCCGGGGAACGATCTGCCTCTATCAGGGCGAGGAACTAGGGTTGACCGAGGCAGATATAGCGTTTGAGGATCTGCGCGACCCCTATGGCATCCGCTTCTGGCCAGCCTTCAAGGGCCGTGACGGCTGCCGGACGCCGATGCCCTGGTCCTCGGCGAAGAGTCATGCGGGCTTCTCCACCGTCAAGCCCTGGCTGCCGATCCCCATCGAGCATCGCGCCCGCGCGGTCGATGTCCAACAGGACGATCGGCGCGCCACCCTCGCCTTTTATCGCGAGGCGCTGGCCTTTCGACGCGGCAACCCGGCGATCCAGTGCGGCGACATCGGCTTCATCGAAGCGAATGAGGAGATATTGGCCTTTACCCGCAGCCATCGGCAGGAAAGGATTTTGTGCCTCTACAACCTGTCGCGCGAGCCGGTCGACTGGACCCTGCCCGCAGAGTTCACCAGCGCTATCGTCGACCCGGTCTCCGCGCCCGGCATCACCCTGAACCGCAAGAAAGCACGGCTTCCCGCCCGCAGTTGGGCTTTTCTGCGCTGAACGCAGCTCCGGGTTGCGGCAGGAGGCCCAACGCCATGCAGGCTACCCGCAGAATTTCGATCCACTTGCAGGCCGCGACATCCGGGTCAGGGCGCGCGTCTGCTCTCAAGCGCGTGGCAGAATCCCCACATCGCCGGACAATCTACGGCGATCGCTGGACATCAACTTCCAACGCCATGGCTTTCGCTGGAACAGCCGATGGATGTCGTCTAACAGCCATCACCCATGATAGGTCATCGCATCTTCTTCCGTTACGGAATATCCCGCAGAATTAGTTGGCTTCATCTGCTGACAACTTTGTCAATTATTGCGGTTTCCGGCACCGCCGCGCGTGCGGAGGAAAAAGAAGACATCGCTATCCTGGTCGTCGGCCAACGCGACCGCCCGATCAGCATCGAACCACGTGGCCTCTCGGTCAGCCTGGGAGACCGGCAGTTCGCCGGCGTCAACGCCGCGAATGCGGAAGACCTGATCAAATATGCCCCCGACTTCTTCGTCCGCAGCCGCTTCATCGGCGACAATGCCGCGGTGGTCGGTTTCCGTGGCACCCATACCACCCAGAGCGCCCGCGCGCTGGTGATGGTCGATGGCTTCGTGATCTCGAACTTTCTCGGCAACAGCTTCGGCTTCCCGCCCGCCTGGGGCATCGTGAGCCCCGGCGAGATCGGCCAGTTCGATGTCGTCTATGGCCCTTACTCGGCCCGCTATCCGGGCAATTCGATGGGCGGGATCGTCAACGTCACCACGCGCGCGCCCGAGCGGACCGAAGCCTTTGGCAATGTTCAGGGTTTCATCCAGCCTTACCGCCATTATGGCACGCAGGAGAGCCTGTGGGGCGGATCGGTCGAAGCGGGTTTCGGCTTCAAGCAGAAGGATGGTCCCTTCTCGCTGCGCGTCTCCGGCCGCCGGCTTCGCAACAATACCCAGCCCCTGTTTTTCTATCAGCTCGTTCCCGCGGCGCCCGGCGCGCCAGCGACACCGATCAGCGGCGGCATCACCGATCGCGGATCGCTGATCAAGGCGCCGATCGCGGGTGACTATGCGACCGCGCATACCAAGCAGGATCAAGCCCGTGCGCAGCTCCGCTTCGACAGCGGCGACGTTCATGTCGAGGCGCTGTTCACCTATTGGTGGAACAGCGACCGGCAACTCGATCCGAAGACCTATCTGCGCGGTCCGAACGGGCTGCCCTTCTACGGATCGCAGGCAAATGGCGGACGGGTGCTGCTCAATGGCGCGGCTTATACACTCAACCCCTTCCTCAGCTTCAATCAGGGCATCGCCGACAAGGACGAATGGCTGGCGGGGCTGAAGGTCGCCGCGCCCGTGCTGGGCTTCGATATCACCGCCACCCTGTCGACGTTACAATATGACCGCCTGAGGACCCGGCGGTCCAACGGCTATCTGGCCGGGCTGAGCAACGGCCCCGGCATCCTGATCGCTCAGGGCCCGACCGATTGGTACACGCTCGATGTCACCGCCGCGCGGACGATCGGCGCGCATGCGATCGCGCTCGGGCTCAATGCCAACCGCTACCGCACCAGCCAGCTCGGCTACAGCACGCTGCGCTGGCGCGACGCCGCGACGCCGAGCTTCATCAGCCTGACCGGCGGCAAGACCCGCTTGTTCGGGGTCTTCGCCGAGGATGAGATCAGCCTCGCCGACGGCCTGACTGTCACCCCAGGGGTCCGTGCCGAATTCTGGCGATCCTATGATGGACGCCGCATCCTCGGCCCCGCCGTGACGCGCTATGCGCCGCGCCGCGACCATCGCGTCGATCCGAAGCTCTCCGCGCGCTGGGTGTTCGCGCCGGGCTGGGCCACCGAACTGAGCCTCGCCACCGCGACGCGCTTCCCCACGGTCGGCGAACTGTTCCAGGGTTCGCTCAACGCCGATGGGAGCTTCAGTGTCACCAGCTTCGATCCCACGCTGAAACCCGAGCATAGCCGCGACGCCAACCTGCTGCTCCGCCGCGACCTCGGCCGCGTCACTCTGACCGGGAGCCTGTTCTATCAACGGGTGCGGAACACGATCTTCAATTATCTTGGCTTCAACGCGAATAATGTCGCGAGCCTCACCTTCCGCAATATCGACGTCACCCGCCAATATGGCGCCGAGCTGATCGCCGAAGCCCGGAACTGGCCGTTCGAGGGCGTGGACCTCGACGCCAATGCGGCGCGGATCGACGCGATCACGGTGCGCAATCGCGCGGATCCAGCATCGGAAGGCGTGCAATTTGCGCGCATCCCCAAATGGCGGCTCAACGCCAATCTGCGCTACCATATCGATGACGGCACCCTGTTCGCGCTGGGCGCGCGATACGCGTCGCGCCCCAATAGCGACATCGATGGGCTGCTGCGCGGCGATTCCTATGGCTATACGTCCGAACTGCTGCAGGTCGACGCGAAGCTCAGCCACCGGATCAACGCACAGTTGCACATCTCGGCGGGAGTGAACAACCTGACCAATGACAAATCCTGGGTCTTCAACCCGGTCTCGCAACGCACCTTCCTGATCGAGGCAGGCTGGACGCTTTAGCTTTCCGCGTCATAAGGCTGCAACGCTGGAGGCGCAGTCGATGACGATGATATCCCGCCGCGATCTTCTCATCGGCGCAGGCGCAGGCCTGATCGGCGCGCCCGCAATCCTGCGCGCCCAACAGCTCTTCACCGCCTTCCCCTTCCGGCTCGGCATCGCCTCCGGTAATCCCAGCCATGACGGCTTCGTCATCTGGACGCGGCTATGCCCCGATCCGTTCGACGAGCATGGCGGGATGCCGACCGGCCCGGTCGACGTCGACTGGGTTGTTTATGAGGATGAGGGCATGCGCCGCGTTGCGCAGAAGGGCGTCGAACGCGCCTGGCCGGAACTCGGCCATTCCATCCATGTCGAACTGAGCGGCCTTCGGCCCGACCGGCCCTATTGGTACCGCTTCACCGTCGGCCGCGAGAAGACCGTGCTGGGGCGGACCCGCACCCTGCCGCCGCCCGGTGCTCCGCTCGACCATATCCGCTTCGGCGTGGCGGGCTGCCAGCATTTCGAGGACGGCTATTACACCGCCTTCGACCATCTCTCGCGGGAGGATGTCGCCTTCGTCTGGCATTATGGCGACTATATCTATGAGGATCGCGCGCGGCAGGTGAACTATGAGCGCGACGGTTCGCCCAAGGTCCACGTCCGCGATCATGCCGGCAGCGATTGCTATACGATCGGCGATTATCGCCGGCGCTATGCACAATATAAGATGGACCCGGACCTGCAGCGCGCCCATCTCGCCGCACCCTGGTTCACCACCTTTGACGATCATGAGGTCGTCGACAACTGGACCGCCGCGACCAGCCCCTATCAGAAGGACCCGGCGCTGTTCGCGATCCGCCGCGCCGCCGCGATGCAGGCCTATTACGAACATATGCCGCTGCGCCGCAGTTCGATGCCCAATAGCGGCGCGATGCAGCTCTATCGTCGCGCACGCATCGGCGATCTCCTCACCGCCCATTTCCTCGACACCCGCCAATATCGCAGCTCCCTGCCCTGCACGGGATCATTCGAGCCGGTCTGCGGCGATGTTGCCGCCCCGGGCCGCACGGTTATCGGCGACGCGCAGGAATCCTGGCTGCGAGAGGGGCTCAGCGCACGGGACAGCCGCTGGAACCTGATCGCGCAGCAGGTGATGATGATGCCGCTCGACCGGCGGACCGAGCCAGGGCCGGTGGAAATCCGCAATATGGACAGCTGGGCCGGCTATGACGCCGCGCGCGAACGGCTGCTCGAAGGGTTCCAAGGGCTCGGCAATGTCGTGGTCATGACCGGCGACGAGCATCAGAATTTCGCCGGCGAACTGCGCCGCAACGCAGGACGCGGCGAGGCGGTAGCCATAGAACTGGTCACGACCTCGATCAGTTCGGGGGGCGACCGCTGGATCAAGCCCGAGGCGGCGCAATATATCGGAACCAACAACCCTTTCCTGAAACATAGCAGCGACCGGCGCGGCTATGTTGTCTGCGACCTGTCGAAAGCGCGCTGGCAGGCGAGCTTCCGGGGCGTAGATCACGTCACGACGCCCGGCGCCGCGATCTCCACCCTCGCCACCGCGACGATCGAGCATGGCCGGCCCGCCGTCAGGATGTCGTGACGGTCCGCTGCTTCAGCATGTCCAGTACCGACTGCTTCCAGCGATCATCCGCCGCCGCCCAGGCCGCGATCTCGTCGATCGTCCGGCGGCAGCCCCGGCAATAGCCGCTTTCAGGATCGATCACGCAGACCTGATTGCAAGGCGATGGCACCGTCATGCCGCCGCCATTCCCCAAGCCTCGGCCGCTGGCAAGCCATGACGGCATAAACCGCGCATCCGTGCATATTTCACGATCCCGCCGGGAGCAGCGTTAAGGACTTCTTTACGACTTTGGCCCAGCAATCCATGTGGTTACGCAAAGGATTGCACAATGACCAGATTGCAGCGTCCAAGGGTACATCTCCACGCCAAGGCGCTGTTGATAGCCGGCACCTGGACAGGCTGTGCCTTGCTGGCCGCGATGTTGACCCAACACACCGCCGGCTTGGCGATGATCTGGCCCGCCAATGCGATTCTCACCGCCGCCCTGCTGATCGAGCCGCGCCGCCGCCATGCGCCCTATCTCTCGGCGGTGTTCGCCGCTGCCTGCCTGTTCAACCTCGTCGTCGGACGTCCGCCGTCGATTGCGGCCGCGCTCGCCGCCAACGGCGTCGGCGAAGCGGCGCTTGCCGCCTGGCTGATCGGCCGGGCCAGCCTGACCGAGCGCCTCTTCGAGACACCAGGCAACATTTTCCGCTTTGCAATCGCAGCGGTGCTCGCCTGCCTGCCTTCGTCGCTGATCTCCGGATTGCTGCTGATGGCGGACGGCGGCCCCTATTGGTGGCAGATCGCGATGAACTGGCTGCCCGCCCATGGCTGCGGCTTCCTGATCATACTGCCGATGATCCTGATCATGCGCCGCAGCCTGGCAATGCTGCGCACCAATCCCTTGAGTATTCGGCAGTGCGGCCGCGGCGCGATGATGTTCGGCCTGGTCGCCGCGGTGACAGTGCTGGTGTTCAGCCAGTCGGCCTATGCGCTGACCTTCCTGATCCTGCCCGCGCTTCTGATCGCGACCTTCCACCTTCGGGCGCCGGGCGCCGCGGGTTCGGTCATGATCATCGCGCTGATCAGTTCCTCGTTCATGGTGCTCGGCGACGGGCCTTTCGTGCTGATGAAAGTCTCCAACGCGGAACGCACCTATGTGATGGAACTCTTCATCGTCACGATGTTTATGTGCGCCCTGCCGCTTGCCGCGGTGCTCGACCAGCGCGACCGGCTCGCCCTCGACGCCACGCAGCATCTGACCAATTTGCGCAACGTTGCCGAGCGGATCGGCGAGGTGCTCTTCCGCGTCGACGAGAAGGGCCGCTGGGCCTATCTCAGCCCCTCCTATGAGACGATCACCGGCCGGACGGTCGCGAAATCGATCGGCCGCAGCGTCTTTGCCGAACTGCCCCGGGCGGATCATCGGCGGGTGCTACGCCTGGTCCGGATGCTGCGCGACGGTGACGTCGCCGATCTCAACTTCTCGACAACGATTATCGACCATTGCGGCGTTGTGCGCCACGTCGAGATCGCGATGTTCCACGCATTGATCGACATGGGCCAGCGGGTAGCGGTCGGCGGCATCATTCGCGACGTCACCGCGCGCAAGCTGCTCGACGCCCAGCTGCGTGATCGCGCCCACAGCGCCCTGCTGGCCGCCGAACGCAGCGAAATGGCCGCGCGCACCGACGAACTGACCGGCCTGCCCAATCGCCGGGCTTTCTTCGAGCAGATCGAACACCGTCTGCAGCGCAATGAGCCGGTCACGCTCGCCTTGCTCGACATCGACCATTTCAAGCGGATCAACGACACCCACGGCCATCTGGCGGGCGACGCCGTGCTGCAGAACATCGCCGCCATCGCCCGGACGCAGCTCGGCGAACGCGATCTGATCGCACGGATCGGGGGCGAGGAGTTCGCGATCCTGCTCGGCCACCACGCTTTTTCGGACGCCATGGCGACCGCCCAGCGCATCATCCGCGCGGTTTCGGCGACACCCACGGCTTTGTCAGGCGAACTGACCGGCAGCGCCAACGACATCTCCGTCGAGGCAACCGTGAGCATGGGCATAACCCCTGCGCATCCCGGGCAGAATGTCGCGCGGCTTCTCGCCGAGGCCGATCGCGCCCTCTATGCCGCCAAGGATGGCGGCCGCAACCGGATTGCCCTCGCGGCCTGAACCGCCGGTCAGCGCGGTCAGGGTGTCGGGGGCCAGCAACTGGGGTAGGGTCTCGACCCGCCCGTCGCGATGGTAGAAGAGATAGAGCGGCACGCCCGAGCGGCCCTGGGCCTCCAGGAAACGGCCGATCGCCGGATCGCCGTTGGTCCAGTCGCCGACCATCACCGTCACGCCGGACCGAGCGAAATGATCGCGTACCGCCTGGCGCTCGATCGCGGCTTTTTCGTTCACCTTGCAGGTCAGGCACCAGTCCGCGGTGAAATAGAGGAAGACCGGCTTCTTCTCGGCCTGCAATGCGGCAAGCCGGGCTTCGCTGAAAGGCTCGGCATCGCCCTTGACCGCTTCTGCGGCGGGGGCTGCCGCAGTGCCCGAGGGAATGATGAGGATCGCCGCCGCCACGGCCATGACCGGCACGACCGGGGCCCAGCTGAACCGGCGTCCGTGCGCCTGCCGGGTGCCGACCCACCACAGGGCAAGACCGAGGAGCAACGCCGCGCCGAGGCCCAGCACCATCCGGTCGACGCCCGCCTGCCGCCCCAATATCCAGGCGAGGCCCAGCGCGGTCGCGAACATCGGCACAGACAATATCCGCCGGAGCCGGTCCATCCACGCGCCCGGCTTGGGCAGGCGGCGGCGCAGCGCGGGCACGAAGCCCATCAGCAGGAAAGGCAAGGCGAGACCAAGGCCGAGGCCCGCGAACACCGCGACCGCCGCGCCCGGCGGCAGCAGCAGCGCCGCGCCGACCGCGCCCGCCATGAACGGCCCGCTGCAGGGTGTCGCGATCAGCGCCGCGAGCACCCCTGTCCAGAAAGCGGGCACCGCTCCCTGCCCGCGCGTCATCGCCTCACCCAGGCCGATCGCACCCAGCTCGAACAGACCAGCCAGATTGAGGCTGATCGCCGTCACCAGCAACAGCAGGAACAGCACCATGCGCGGGTCCTGAAGCTGGAAGCCCCATCCGGCCGCCAGCCCGCCCGCCCGTAGCGACAGCAGAACGAGCGCCAGCAGGACGCAACTGAGGATGACCCCGCCGCTATAGGCCAGCGCCTCGACCCGCGCCTTGCCATCGGTCTCGCCGCTGCGCGCGAGGCTCAATGCCTTGAGGCTGAGAATCGGGAAGACGCAGGGCATCGCGTTGAGCAGCAGCCCGCCGAGCACCGCCCCGCCCAGCGCCAGCAAAAATATCCGCCATCCGCCCTCAGGCACGTGGTCTTCGCTCGATGCGATCGGAACGCCTGCGGTGGGAACCTTGCCGGGCCGCGCGGCGATCGAGAGGCCGCGATCGGGACCGATGGCGATGACGCCCTCGATAGTTCCGGCGGGCTGGGCCTGCGCCGCCGCCTTCGCTTCGACGATCAGCCTGTCGCCGTGCCGGCTGATGACCTGCGGCGCGGCATAATTGATCACCCCATCGGTCGTGGGATAGAAATAGGGGTCGGTCACCGCCCGGCTCGCCGGGAAGGGGATCGCGATGCGGACCTTGCCCGCCCTGGTCTCGAAACTGGCGGGCTGCCCCAGCGGCATCGGCAGCTTGGCGCGCCAGCCATCGAAACGCGCGCGCACGCCGGCAGGCACAGCGCCGTCACCGACCATCAGGTCGATAGCCACCGGCCCCTGCTCAGGTACGCAGACCGTCGGCGAACAGGCGAGCCAGCGCGCCTTGCCGCCGATCCTGAGCGGCGTGCCGGGCTTCAGCCCTTTGGGCACGGTCAATGTCATCAGCAGCGCATAGGGCCGCTCATAGACATAGTTCATCAGCCCCTGGACGATCAGCCGTTGCGGCACCGGATAGCGCATCGCGCCGACGCTCACGCCGGCGGGAAGTGTCCAGGCGATATCGGCGGGGGCGCCCGCGTCTCCCGGATTGATCCAATAGCCGTGCCAGTCGCGCTCCGGCGCCATCGTCAGCGCCAGAGTGACCCGGCTACCCGGTGCGGGGCGCACCGTTTCCGCCTCCAGCTTCGCGCGGATATGCGCGGCCTGGGCCGCGATCCCGCCCATCAGCAGCATTGCGATCCACAGGCGGACGAGGAAGCTCAGATATCGCATGAGCGGCTTATGGCCCTGTCGGCGACGGCTGGGAAGCCGTTCGATCAAAGGCTGCGTTCTTCCTCATAGGCATAGCCGTCGCCGTCGCGAGTGAAGCCCTTCGACAGCAGGAAGTCGCCGACGCGGGGCATGGTGGGCCGCACGAAGGCGCGGACGCGGAACTTGGTCATCGACAGCACGGTGATCTGCTGCTGTTCGCGCCCGCTCAGGCTGGCGAGATCGAAGGCCAGTTTGCCGTCGCGGCACAGCGCCGGCCCGCTCATCTCGCCGGGGAGGCCGACCGCAGGCAGCGCGCCCGAAAGATAGGCGCGGACTTCGCCGCTGCCATCGGTGCATTCGCCGCCGGGGAAGCGCGCCTTAAGATTGTCGAGGATCAGCGTGACCTCGCCGATCGGCGGCGGACCCGCCATCGCCGGCATGCCGACGGTGAAATTGTCGATGCCCGCGCCACCCAGGCCATAGCTGAACACGCCCGCGAGGCGCGACACTTCATCGCTGCCTTTGATGTTGAGCTTGATCCGTCCGCTGGTGATATCCTCGAGCGACAGCTTGCTGTGAACGTCGCCCAACTCGATCTTGCCGAGCCGGGCGTCGTACAGCTGGCCCTCCCAGAGATTGCCCTCGATCTGCGAAGCTTCCAGTCCCACCTTGCGGAGCTGGAGCAGGTCGATCGCGGTCGACAGCGGCATGAAGGGGATCGCCGCGAAGGCTGCGCCCACTATCACCAGAAACCAGAAAATCGTCTTCATCGTGCCCCTCCCCTCAACGCGCCCTTTCGAGCCGCGCCGAAATCGATAATGTCCTGTCGTCATTCGCCCGCGCCGACAGCCGCGTGACGAACAGCCCGCGCCGCTCCTTCATCGCGGCCAGCCAGGCGAAAAAAGGTTGCGGCCGGACCGCACCGATCACCAGCACCGCGCCAGTACCCTCGCGGGTCACGCCCGAGACGGTGAAACCCGCGCGCTCGGCCTCGCTGGCGACCAGCGCCTCGATCGGGGCGGGATTAAGCGGCGAACGGTGGGCCGCCTTGATCTTGCCCGCCATCAGCAGCACGTCCGCCAGCGACCGGGCCTCGGCATCCCGTGCGAGGCGGGCACGTTCGATGGCCCGGTCGAACGGGCGGATCACGCCATAATAACTAACGATCGGCGCCGCGATCAGCGCGAGCAGGATCAGCAGCCCCCGTTCACGCGGCATCCGGTCCCGCCACCAGCGTTGCAGCGTTGCGATCATGGGCGCTTGATCCGGATATCGGTGAGGCCTTGCCCGGCTTCGCCGCTCTCTACGACCAGCCCGCTCGCCCCGATCCGGCGCATCAGTTCGGCAAGGTCATCCGCGCTCGCCGTCCGCACCCGCGCCGACAATATCCCCTGATCGTCGAAACCAGCTTCAGCCAGTTCGACATTCGGCGTCTGGCGCACAGCGCCGAACAGCACGGCCGCGCCATCGACAAAGCCCATGCCGGGCCCCTGAAGTTGCTCCACGCGCTGCTGCATGGCGGCACGCGGATCTTGCGGACGCTCGCGCAGGCCCAGCGTGGCTTGCGCGACCGTTCCGGCTTCGCGATGCAGCTGATGCGCGTCCCAGCTGATCCGCGCCAGACGGGCGACCGGGATCAGCGCGAGCAGAACCGCGGCGGCCAGAGCATAGCGGAGCATGCGCTGCCGCCATCCGCTGTCACCCCTCCAGACGCGCCGCCGCCGCCACATTCCCTGCCGCAGGTCCAGCGGCAGCGTGGCGAGCGCGGCGGGCAGCTCGGTCTCGAAGCGGACATCGTCCATCGGCTCGACATCCTGCCCGGCGAGCACGGCTTCGGCGAGGCCGGGCTCAAGCGCAAAGGCCTGTATATGACCATGGACCAGCGTGCGCCCGGCACGAGCCCATACCCGCGCCGGGCCCTCGCCATAGGCAATCAGTAAGGGCAAGGGGACCACATGGTCGGGATCGATTCCGAGACCCGCCGCCCAGTCGAGCCAGGCGGCCATCCGCTCCGTCGCGATCGACGCGGCCAGCCTGTGCCCGCCATGGATTCGTCCGAGCGCGATATGCAAAGCTTCGACGGGGCCCAGACTGCTATCGCCGATCGCGATCCGCGCCGCGGCTAGCGCCTGCGCCTCGGTGAGCACCGGGGGAAGCTCGATCCAGCGCATCGCGACTTCACTGCCGGACAGCAGCAGGAACAGCCGCTCGTCATCGTCGCGATCGGGCAGGCCGTCGAGCGCCTTGCCCCGCGCCACGACGCGGCCGTCGGCAAGCCGGAACCATCCTTCGATGGACCCGACATCCTCTTCGGCAAATAGCAGGACCGCCCGCATCCGCTATCGATTCCCCCAGGCCCGCGCGACCACGCGCGATGGCGCGATTCCGCCATCGATCAGGGCCACTTCCTTCACCTGCGCACCGTCCAGCGCCACGTCAAGCTCCAGCGTGAACCAGCGGGTGCGAACCGCGATTTCTTCGGCAGCGCCCGCCGCGCTCGCCATCGCGGCGATCGCCGGCTGCCGGCGGAAATCGGCGCTGCTCGGCCAGCCTCCCGCAGGACGGCTTAGCAGGATCGCCGCCGCCTGCCCCACCGGCATCCGCCCGCCATAGAGCATCGCCAGCAACGGCGCGCGCGCGGGCGGCAGGATGTTGACGTTGAGCGGCGCGACCTCTGCGGTGGGCAAGGCGCAGACCCAGGGCCTCATCGCGGCGTAGACGGCAGGAGTCACCCCGGCCACCGCGCGCAATTCGCTGACATCGGCCATCAATGTGTCGGCGGCGCGATAGGGCACCGGCGCGCGCGCATAGGTCTCGTCCTCAGCGCCCTGGCGTTGCGGCACGCTGTCGCTGTCGATCCAGTCGGTGATCGCGGCCGCGACCGGACGGGCGCGCAACGGCGGAACGCCGGTGATCTCCAGCAACGTCACGAGCCGTTCCACCATCTGCGGTCGCGCGGTGAAGCCGGTGAGCGCGCTGCCGGTGACGAGGCTGTTGAGGTTGAAGCAGGAACCGCCATCGCCGAGCCGGGCGCGGATCAGCCCGCCTTCGACCGGGATCGTCCGGGTCTCGCCCGCCCAGCCCGCGGGCAGCGACGCCTCCCCCCTGCCGCGATCGCTGAGCCGGTCGACGATCAGCGTCGCGAGCCCTTCGGCCCCCAGCGCATAACCGCGCGCCTGATCAATCGACCGGGCATTGCCCGCGAGCCGGGTCGCCAGCGCGAGGCGGTCCATCGCCAGCGCCGCGAGCGTCGCGATCAGCGCGACGAGCAGCAGCACCGCGAGCAGCGCCGCGCCGCGCTCGCCCCGCTTCATCGCCCGATCCCCACCAGGAACAGCTGACGGATATCGCCGAGCCCGTCGACGGTGAGCACCAGTTCGACCGCATCGGGCAACTCGTCGGGCAGGCGCGGCCGCCATGTCTCGGCCCAGACCCCATGCCGTCGATAGCGCAGCGCGATCTTAGAAACGCCGGTCATCAGCGGGCTGCGCACAGCGCGATCGGGCGCGACGCCGTCGACCATCGGCCAGCTGGTCCGGACCAGCGCGCGATCGACGAGGCTGTAGGAGACCTTCTGCAACGAGGAACGCGGCGCGTCGCTGTCGTTGCTCCAGCCCCCGCGGACGAAGCCGAGGGTCGTCTGGTCACCAACCACCGCCGGCTGACGATCGCCCCGGTCGTCGCGGCTGATCCGGGGCAGCAGCTGCGCCATATCCGCCGTGAGCAGCACCGAGGCGCGGCGCACCGTGGCGATCCTGTCGAGCGACTGCCCCGTGCTGTCCTGCGCCCGCAACGAGAAGCCGAGCAGATAGCCTCCCGCGACCGCGATCAACCCGAAGATAGCGAGCGCGACGAGCAGTTCGATGAGGGTGAAGCCGGATTGCCGCGCCATCACGCCGTCCGCCGATAGACGGTCAGCGACGCCGCCTCGCCGCCGAACGGGCTCGCGACGATGACGCGGACCTCGACCAGCCCGGCATCGGGCATTGGCCGCGTGATACGAACCCAGGACCAGGGCCGTCCCGCCTGCATCTCGCTGCCGCTCGCGGTGCCGATGACCGGGGCGTCGGGATCGGTCAGCACCTCGACCGCGCGGTTGCGCGCGACGATCTCGGCAGCAGCGCGGACTTCGAGCATCCGAGCGTTGGTCATGGTCGCGCCCTCGAGGCGCAACAGGGTGAGCGCGGCAAGGCTGAACACCGCGAGCGCGACGAGCACCTCGATCAGCGTGAAGCCGCGTTCGGAGGGCCGCTTATCCGCCAAGCGTCACGCCCCCGCCCGCATCGACCGTCACCGTCCGCCGCAGCCCGCGATAGCCGAGCGTCAACACCACCGGATCGGCGAGCCCGGTTGTGTCGAAACGTATGCGCTGCTCGCCCGACGGCACCGCGACCACCGCCATCCCCTCGGGCAGCCCGACCGCGCGGAACGGTTTTTCGGTTTCCGCCGCCCAGCCCTTGCCGTCGAAGCTTTCGAAGCGATAGCCCCCCGCGACGAGGCGGATCGCCATCGGCCGCGACGACATCACCGCCGCGTCGCGCAGCGCCGCCGCCTGGGCGGCAAGCCGTTCGCTGCTGTCGCGCAGGGTGCGCTCGGGCCCCGGAAGGCTGAGCATGACGGCGGTCGCGCCGACCGCGATGATCGCCAGGACGACGATCAGCTCGATCAGCGTGAAACCGCGATCGCGCCCGTCGTCACTTCCAGTTGCCGATATCGGCATCCTGCCCCTCGCCGCCCTCGCGATTGTCCGCGCCAAGGCTGTAGATGTCGACCGCGCCATGCCGTCCCGGCGTCTGATAATGATAGGGGTTGTCCCAGGGATCGTCGGGCAACCGCTTGATATAACCTCCCGCCGGATAGCGCTCGGGGTGCGCCAGTCCCGCCGGCGCCTGGACCAGCGCCTGCAATCCGGCCTCGGTGGGCGGATAGGCGAACATGTCGAGCCGGTAGCGTTCGGCGGCCTGTTCGAGCAGCGCGATATCGGTCCGTGCCTTCTCCGCCATCGCCTTGTCCTGCGCTGGCATGACGTTGATCACCACGACCGTCGCGAGCAGGCCGAGGATGAGGAGAACGACCATCAACTCGATCAGGGTGAAGCCGTTTTCGTCGATCTTCTCCCCTTCCTCGTCATTCCCGCCCTTCGACTGCCTGCAAGGCAGGCGCTCAGGATAAACTTCAGCCGAAGGCTGAAGGCGGGAATCCATATTCTCAGAGGCTCGAACCTCTTGCGGCTCGGAGGTTATGGATCCCCGCGCCCGCGGGGATGACGGAGTAAATGAGATAAGCATCATGTCAGTCCCGCCAGAGTGTCGAGCTGCAGCACCGGCAGCAATATCGCCAGGATGATCAGCGCGACGATCGCGCCCATCACCACGATCACCGCCGGTTCGAGCAGCGACAGCAAGGTCGATGTGAACAGGTCGAACTCGCGCTCCAGATAGTCGGCGGCGTGTTCGAGCATTTCGTCGAGCCTTCCCGCCGCTTCGCCGCTCGCCGCCATATGCACGAAGATCGCGGGAAACAGCCCCGCGCGGCGTAGCGCGGCAGACAGGCTGGAGCCACCCTTGATATCCTCGACGATCGTCTGCGAGGCGCGGCGCAGCGCCTGGTTGCGCAAGGTCGCGGTGGTCATCTGGATGCCTTCGACGAGCGGCAGCCGGCTCTCGACCATCTTGGCGAGCGTGCGCGCCATCCGCGCGGCGTGGAGATCGCGGATCAGCCGCCCGAGCAACGGCAGCCGCAGCAGCCAGGCGTCAAAACCATGGCGGCGCTCGGCATCGGCGAGCAGGCGAACGCCCAGCACGGTGCCCGCCGCCACGCCCAGCACCATCGCCCACCACCAATTTCCGATGAAATGCGACGTCGCGATCACGATCCGGGTGAGCAGCGGCAATTGCTGCCCGACCGTGTCGAACTGCTCGACGATCTTGGGCACGACGAACAGCATCAGCGCCAGCACGACCCCGGCGGCGACCAGCGCCAGCGCGGCGGGATAGGCCAGCGCGGTGACCAGTTTGTTGCGCACCACCGCCTGCCGCTCCTGGAGATCGGCGAGCCGTTCCAATATGTCGGGCAGCGCGCCGCTCGCCTCGCCCGCCGCAACCATCGCGCGATAGAGCGGCGGGAAGCTGGCCGCTTCGACCGCCAGCGCATCGGCGAGCCGGTGGCCGCTGAGCACCGAGCCGTGCACCGCCTCGATCACCACCACCGCGCGTGGCTTCGCGGTCTGCTGGGCGATGCTGCGCAGCGCCTCCTCGATCGGCATGACGCGAACCAGCGTGGCGAGCTGGCGGGTGAACAGGGTGAGTTCGCGGATGCCCAGCTTCGGGTGACGCTTGAGGATATTGCTGGTCAGGCTGGGCCCCGGCCCCTCGCCTGCCTTGTCGACCGCGACGACATAATAGCGGCGCGCCTCGAGCCGAGCCTTCGCCAGATCGGGCGTTTCGGCCTGCATGCGGCCCCGGCGTTCGCGCCCGCCCGCGTCGATCGCGCGCCAGGCATATTCAACCATCGCCGGCGTCGCTGCGCAATATCCGCAGCGCCTCCTCCGCACTGGTCACCCCCTCGCGAACCAGACGGCGCGCCGCCTTGGCGAGCGTGTCGCCATCGGCGAAGGCGATCTTCGCGATCGCATCCTCGCTGGCATTGTCGTTGATCGCGGCGCGCAGCCGATCGTCGATCCGGACCATTTCGAACAGCCCGATCCGCCCGCGATAGCCGCTATGGCCGCAGGCGTCGCATCCGCGCGGCACGCGGACCAGTTCGTCCTTCTTGAGCTTGAGCGCGCTACGCACGCCCGGCGGCGGATAATCGGTGATGTTGCAGGCCGGGCAAAGCCGCCGGACGAGCCGCTGCGCGATCACCGCGCGCAGGGTGGAGGCGATCAGGAAGGGCTCGATCTTCATGTCGCGCAGCCGGGTGATCGCGCCGACCGCATCGTTGGTATGGACGGTCGACAGGACGAGATGGCCGGTCAGCGACGCCTGGATCGCGATGTCGGCGGTCTCGCGGTCGCGGATTTCACCCACCATCACGACATCGGGGTCCTGGCGCAGGATCGCGCGCAGCCCCGCCGCGAAATCGAGGCCGACCTTTGGATTGACCTGGGTCTGGCCGACGCCATCGACCGCATATTCGACAGGGTCTTCGACCGTCAGGATGTTGCGGCTGCCATCGTTGAGCAGGCGCAGCGCCGCATAGAGCGTCGTCGTCTTGCCCGATCCGGTCGGCCCGGTGACGAGAATGATGCCGTTCGGATCGCCCAGCGCCTGCTCGAACGCCGCCTGGATCGTCGCCGGCATGCCCAAAGCATCGGGCGCGATCCCCGCCGCCGCCTTGTCGAGGATGCGCAGCACCACGCGCTCGCCAGCCCGCCCCGGCAGCGTCGAGACGCGCACGTCAAGCAGCCGCCCGGCGATCGACAGGCCGATGCGGCCGTCCTGCGGCAGGCGGCGTTCGGCGATGTCGAGCCGCGACATCACCTTGATCCGGCTGGCGACCAGCGGCGCGACCGCGATCGGCAGGCGAAGCCGCTCCGCCAGCACCCCGTCGATCCGCATACGGACGACCAGGCCACTCTCATAAGGTTCGAAATGGATGTCGGAAACGCCGTTGCGCACCGCTTCGGCGATCATGCCGTTGATCAGGCGGATGACCGGCGCGTCGTCGGCGCTGTCGAGCAGATCGGCGCTGGTCGGCAGTTCGCTGGCGAGCGCGCTCAGTTCCTCGCCCATCACCAGCGCGCCGCCCAGCAATTCGGCGGTCTCGCCATCGACGGCATAATGTTCGGACAATGCACGTTCGAAACGCTCGGGTGTCAACGCCTCGATCGCGAAACCATGGCCGAGATGGCGGCGAAGCTCGATCAGCGCGCTGCGATCGGCGGCGCTGCTCATCCCGATCAGCGGACGGCCCTCGGCATCATTACCGGGCAAGGGCACCAGTCCCATGCGCCGCGCAAAGCCATAAGGGATGTCGGCGGACGCGATCGTCGCCTCCCCGCTCATTGCTCGCGCGGCGGGGTCGCGGGGCGGAAGACCTGGCTCGACGTCGTCACCTTGGGCACGATGATCTCGGGCTGGCCCGGCGGCGGGGCGGCGGCGACAGGCGGCGCGACCGGGGCGACCGGGGCGACCGTTCCCATATAATCGGTGACCAGTTCGTCGATACCGGGCTCCTCGCCGGGCTTGCCGTAGCGGATCTGTTCGCCGCGGATATAGCCGTATCGCTGCGCGGCGAGGCGCTGCGCATCGGCAGGGTTGCGCAGTATGGTCGGGCGGATGAAGACCATGAGATTGGTCTTCACATGGCTGCGCGAGCGCGACTTGAACAGCTCGCCGATCGCCGGGATGCGGCTGAGCAGCGGGATCGCCTCGATCGTGCGGCGTTCATTGTCGTCGAGCAGGCCGCCCAGCGCGATGATGTCGCCGTCATCGACGGTGACCGTGGTCTCGATCTCACGCTTGTTGAGGATCAGATCCGACGATCCGCTCGCCACCGGCCCGGCGATCGACGATACCTCCTGCCGCAGGAACAGCTTGATCGCGCCGCCCGCGTTGATCTGCGGCTTCACCTCGAGCTGGATGCCGACATTCTCGCGTTGGACGGTGCGGAACTGGTTCTCGAAATTGTTCGACAGCGCCTGGCCGGTGGTGATCGGGATCTCCTGACCGACGAGCAGCTTGGCTTCCTGATTGTCGAGGGTCAGCACCGACGGCGTTGAGAGGATGTTGGACTTGGTGTCGGTCTGCACCGCATTGATGATCGCGCCGAAGATCGCATTCTTGCCGATCTTGTCGGCGAAACCGGCGAAACCGCCGCCTGCGTTGAGGATCGAACTGACCGCGGCCTCGGCCAGCTGGTCACTGATTGCCGTGTTCTCGGTCGTCGTCGTCGTCGTGCCGTTGACCACTGTGGTCTTGGTCGAAAGCTCGCGCGCGCCGACCGCGCCTGCGATGGTCAGGATGTTGGGCGCGGCGTTCGAATAGTTTGTCGCCGCGATCGGCACGCCCGATCCCGGCTTGCCGCCAAGCAGGAACTGGACGCCCAGCTTGCGCGCGGCATCGTTCGATATCTCGACGATGATCGCCTCGACGAGCACCTGATCGCGGCGCGTGTCGAGCTGGCGGATCACCTCGCCCAGCGTGCGCTGGACATCGGCAGGCCCGGCGATGATGATCGCGTTCGCTCCCTCATAGCGGGTGACGACCGCCCCGCCCCGTCCCGACGCCATCGGCGCCGGAACCGGCGCGGCAGCCGCCGTAGCGCTGGCCGGCGCGGGCACCGTCGCTGCGGCATCGCCTGTCTGGCCGACAAGCTGCTGAAGGACGGGCATCAGCTTCGCCGCGTCGGCATATTGCAGGAAGATCACGCGGATTTCGGATGCGCTCGCCGCGCGCCGGTCGAGATCTTCGGCCAAGGCCGCCATCCGCGCCACGCTCGACGCATCACCCCGCAGAAGCAGCGCATTGCCGCTGTCGACCGCGACCACTGTTGCGCCCGCCGCCCCGGCCTGACCGGCGGTGAGCGTGCTCAGCGCCGAGGCGATCTCGCGCGCGCCCGCATTGCGCAGCGGGATCATCCGGGTAGACATGCTGTCGCGGTCGATTCGCGCGATCAGGTTGCGCATCTGGCGCAGATTGTCGGCATAGTCGGCGATCACCAGCGAATTGGCGCTGCGGTTCGCGGTTATCGACCCCTGCGGGCTGACCAGCGGCTTGAGCGTGTCGATCGCGCTCGCCGCGTCGATCGCGCGCAAGCGCACGACATCGGTGACGAAATTATTGGCCGAGCCGCTGCTCCGCCCGCTCAGCGCTGCCGCGCCATCGGCGGGCTGGATGCGGAAGGAACCGCCCGCCATCGGCACCGCGACAAGGTTGTTCGCCCGCAGTGTCGACAGGAACAGCTCGAAATATTCGCTCTTGCTCAGCGCCCGGTCGGTGACGACCGAGACCTTGCCCGTGACGCGGCTGTCGATGATGAAATTGCGCCCAGTGACGCGCGCCGCATCCTGGATGAACGCACGGATATCGGCGTCACGCAGGTTCAGCACCTGCTGCGCCGACAAGGGGGCCGCCGCCAGCGCGAGCGCCATGGCGATGATGCGGGTCGTGCCGCGCGGGTTCATTTGCCGCCTCCCACGGTCAGTGAAACCCGCTTGCCGCCGCGTTCGACCTCGACGGTGACCGCCTGACCACCGCCCGCAAGCTGCTCGAGCCCCGCACCATTACCAACCGTGCGGCCATCGATCGTCATCAGCACGTCGCCCGGCTGGAAACCCGCCGCAGCGAAAGCGCTGCCGATCGATCCGGGCTTCAGGACATAGCCGTCGATCCGGCCGCCGCGCATCCGGGGTTCGGCCGAGATGTCGGCGATCAGCGGCGGCGCGGCGGCGGGCGCGCGGATCGCTGCGAACGGATCGGGCTGGGCCGGGCCGGCCGAAACCGGGGCGACCGGCGCAGCGACCGACTGATCGAGGTAGAGCGTCTCGCGCGCGCCGTCGCGCAGGATGGTGACGCTGTCGAAAGCCACCGCCGCCAGCACCGCGCCAGGCACGATCTCATCGCCCACCGCATAGCTGTTCTGGGTACCGTCGGGCAGGCCGATGATCGCCGATCCACGGCCCGACACGCTGTCGGCGCGCACGCCATGAAGCGTCAGGTTCAGCGAGGTGACGACTCCCGGGCCGCCCGCGCCGAGGTTGAGCCGGAAGAAGGGATCGAACGCCGCGAAGGCCGACGGCGAAGCATCGAAGCGGACCGGGGCCGACGAGGCGGCGTCATCGCGCGCGGCCGGCGCGGCGAGCGCCCAGACCAGCCCGAGCGCGGTCGCCGCCACCACGCCGATCATCGCATATTCGAGCGGCTTCTGAAGCTGTACCGCGCCAAGTTCCCCGGGCCGCGCCCAGGCACGCCAGTCGATCGCGCGCCAGTCCAATCCCACGGCCACTCTACCCCCCGAAAGTCCCTCGCGCGCCAGCTATACGCGAGATTAGAGCGGCTTAGGAAGCGCCTTATCCATGCCCGCGCGACAAGCCGAGGGCGTTACCGCCCGCCGGAAAAGCCGTGCATGCGCCGCGCCCATTGCAATCCGATGACCGCTCCCTTGGCGGGCTGGATCATCAGCAGGGCAATCACCAGCGCGAGACCGGGCCACAGCGTCATCTGAACCCATATCGGCATGTCGTAGCGCAGGTTCACCGCGACGACGATCGGCACCAAGATATGACCGAGGATCAGCACGACGAGGTAGGCGGGCAGATCGTCCGCCCGCTGGTGGGCCCAGCTTTGTCCGCAGGCCGGGCAATGCCCGACCGGTTTCAGAAAACGCGCGAACAGCCGCGCTTCGCCGCAGGCCGGGCAGCAGCCCTTGAGACCGCGGGTCATGGCGGTGCGCAGATCGCGCTGGTGGACTGAATAGTGATCGGTCATGGCGACCACTTAGCAGAATAGCGCGCTATTCCCACTATCACCTGTTAGCCGCCGGAATCGCCAGAAGGCGGTTGATCGCCGATGAGCGACCGGCTAACGATGCCGCCGCGCCCAAGGGCGCCGCGCGGGTGTAGCTCAATGGTAGAGCAGAAGCTTCCCAAGCTTACGACGAGGGTTCGATTCCCTTCACCCGCTCCAATCCCCGCCAAGTGACTGGACGTTGCCGCGCAGGCGGACTAGGAACCGCCTCCGTGGTTCCGTAGCTCAGCCGGATAGAGCGCCACTTTCCTAAAGTGGGCGTCGGGGGTTCGAGTCCCTCCGGGACCACCATTTACCCCGAAACGTCGGTTAATTTTCGCTGTTCGGCGGGCGGACGGGCAACAGCAGCGGCGCGACCGGCACGCCTTCCTCGATCAGCGCCTTCGCCTCCTCGATCGAGGTCTGGCCGTGAATCGGGCGGGCGTCCTGTTCACCCAGATGCATCGAACGCGCCTCATCGGCGAATTTCGCGCCGACATAGTCCGATCCCTCGAGCATCTTGCCCTGAATCTCGGCGAGCTTCGCGACCATTGCCTTGAACTGCTCCGGCGTCGGCGTGTTTGCCGCCGCGGAAATCGTCGCGGGCAGGGTTTCGCTGCGGGCATTGCCCTTGGGCGCGACGTTCGGCGCCATCACCGCCTTGTCGACATCGGTCGATCCGCAATAAGGACAGGACACCAGCCCGCGCGCTTTCTGGTCCTCATAATCGGCGGACGATCCGAACCAAATTTCAAAGACATGGCCGGTATTCTTGCAGCAGAGATCGAAGACGATCATGCGGCGATCTCGGGCGTCGTGATCGGCCGGCGGTGGCGCAGCGCGGGCACCCGGGCGCGAACATCGGTGAGCCTGGCCATGTCGAGATCGGCGAAGCCGACACCCTCGCCTTCGCCCATGTCGAGCAATATCTCGCCCCAGGGGTCGATCACCAGCGAATGGCCGAAGGTGGCGCGGCCATCGTCATGCTGGCCCCATTGCCCGGCGGCGACGACGAACGCCCCCGCCTCGATCGCGCGGGCACGCAGCAGAACGTGCCAATGCGCCTTGCCGGTGGGCACGGTGAAGGCGGCAGGGACCGACAATATCTCCGCGCCCGCATCGCTCAGCGCGCGATAGAGGTCGGGAAAGCGCATGTCGTAGCAGATCGACAGGCCGATCTTCGCCCAGGGGGTCGTCGCGATCACGGTGCGTTCGCCGGGCGCATAGGCGGAGGATTCGCGCCAGCTCTCGCCAGTCGGCAGATCGACGTCGAAAAGATGGATCTTGTCGTAGCGCGCGCGGATTTCGCCCCGGTCGTCGATCACGAAGGCGCGGTTGACGAGGCGGCCATCCGCGCCGCCGGTCAGCGCGAGCGAACCGAGATCGACCCATATCCGATGATGCGCCGCGGCGGCGCGAACCGCCGCCAGCACCGGGTCGTGCGCTTCGTCCCGGCGATGTTCGGCGGCGCGCTTGCGATCCTGATCCAGCAGGCCGCACATCTCCGGGGTGAAGACCATGTCCGCCCCGCCCGCCTTCGCCTGGCCGATCGCCTCGACGATCGCGCGGGCATTGGCAGCGGGATCGATCCCAGTCCGGCTCTGGTGGATCGCGACGCGCATCAGGCCGTCAGCAGCGGGTCGAGCTTGCCCGCCCTGTCGAGTGCGTGGATGTCGTCACAGCCACCGATATGGCGATCGTCGATGAATATCTGCGGCACGGTCGAGCCGCCATTGGCGCGCTGGAGCATCTCGGCGCGCTTAGGCCCGCCCATGCTGATGTCATATTCCTCGAAGCTGACGCCCTTGGTTTCGAGCAGCGCCTTCGCGCGCGAGCAGTAGGGGCAGAAAGCCTTGGTGTAGATTTCGACCTTGGGCATGTGATCACCGTCCTCGTTTCAGCCGAAATGTTGTCGGCGGGCGCGAAAGTCAACGCGCGACATCGTCATCCTGCACCACGCGCGCCCAGCTCAACACCTCGACCCGGGCCGCGCCCGCGCGCTTCAGCGCCTTCGCGCAAGCGTTGACGGTCGCGCCGGTGGTATAGACATCGTCGATCAGCAGGACCGGCCGATCCGCGACCAACGTCCGGTCGCGGACGGCGAACGCGCCGCGCACCGCCTTGGCGCGGCGATCGGGGCCAAGGCCGCGCAGCGAGGGCGTCGCCCTGGTCCGCGTCAGCAGATCGAGCGCGAGGCGGTGCGCCGTCCCGGCCGCCAATGCCCGCGCCACCAGCGCGGACTGATTGTAGCCGCGCCGCCAGATTCGCCATCGGTGCAGCGGCACCGGCGCGACCAGCCATTCGCCCTCGCGCGGCATATGCCGCCGCATCTGCGCAGCCATGGTGTGGGCGATGCCCGGCCGCCGCCCATATTTCAGCTTGAGCGCCAGCGCCCGCGCGATCGGGCCATAGGCGACCGCGGCGCGCATCGCGTCGATCGGCGGCGGATCTGCATGGCAGCCTCCACACAGCGCCTCGGGCCCCGGATCGACCTCGAACGGCAAGCCGCAGCGGGCGCATTGCGGATCGCCGAGGAAATCGAGCGCGGACCAGCAATCGAGGCAGAAGACATGGACGTCAGGCGTGATCACCCCGCAACCGGGACAACGCGGCGGCAAGGCGAAGCGCACCGCCGCGTCCAAGATCGCCCTGCCCGTCCCGATCAGCCCCATAAGCATCCTTGTCATGCAAGCGCCCCGGCGGCACAAGCGCGGGCGATGGACCAGCCCGAGATTTTCGATCGGCGATTGCGCCGGCTGCGGCGGGACCGCGCCGCGCCGGACTTCGCCGAACACGCCTTCCTGATCGAGCATATGGCCGACGAACTGGCCGAACGCCTGTCGATCGTGAATCGCGAATTCGGGCGGATGCTGCTGCTCGGCAGCCACGACGGAAGCCTCGCCGTGCGTTTCGCCGCGCCGGGCCGACATATCGTCCAGGCCGATGCGGGCTTCGACTTCGCGCGCATGGCGGGCGGGGTGCAATGCGACGAGGATCGCCTGCCTTTCGCCGACGCGAGCTTCGACCTCGTCCTGTCGGTGGGCGTGCTCGACAGCGTAAACGATCTGCCGGGCGCGCTGACGCTTATCCGCCGCATATTGCGTCCCGATGGGCTGTTCCTGGGCGCCTTCACCGGGGCGGGGAGCCTCGCCTGGCTTAAATCCGCGCTGCTCGCCGCCGACAGCGCCACGAGCGGCGGCGCGGCGGCGCGCATTCATCCGCAGATCGACATAAGATCGGCGGGCGACCTGCTGTCGCGCGCAGGCTTCGCGCTGCAGGTCGCCGACGGCGAACGGCTCGACGTGGGCTATGGCGATCCGGTCCGGCTGCTCCACGACCTGCGCGGCATGGCCGCCACCAACATATTGGCGCAGCGATCGCGCCGTGTGCCGGGCCGTGACTGGCTAGGCGAGATATTCGGGCGCTTCCAGGCCGCGGCCGGCCCCGACGGACGGCTGCGTGAGACGTTCGAGATCGTCTATCTCACCGGCTGGTCGCCCGCGCCCGACCAGCCCAAACCAGCGCGCCGCGGCAGCGCGACCGCTTCGCTAGCCGAGGCGCTGAAAGCCAAGTCCGATTAGACTATGGACTTGTTAAGCGTCCTGCGTGTATCAGCGCTCCACCATGACGCGGCACAACGCCCTTCTCCTGCTTCGACTTACGCGCCCTTAGGCGCGCGATTTCGCTTGGGGTCGACAGGCCCGGCAAGCCACGGCGTCTAAGGGTCAAAAACAAGCCCAGAATGACCACCCTGCAGCAGGAGCAGGTTCCGTGACCAAGACCATCAAGATTTTCGACACCACCTTGCGCGACGGCGAGCAGTCTCCCGGCTGTTCGATGAACCTCGAAGAAAAGCTGCAGGTCGCCGCCCAGCTGGAGACGATGGGCGTCGACATCATCGAGGCCGGTTTCGCCATCGCCTCGCCCGGCGATTTTGAGGCGGTGTCCGAAGTCGCCCGCCAGTGCAAGAAGGCGACCGTCGCCAGCCTGGCGCGCGCCGCCAACGCCGATATCGAGCGCGCGTGGGAAGCCGTGCAGCACGCGGTCGCACCGCGCATCCACACCTTCATCGCCACATCGCCGCTGCACATGCGGGTGAAGCTCAACAAATCGCCCGACGAGGTGCTGGAGGCGATCGACCGCACCGTGCGGCTGGCGCGCAGCCTGTGCCCCGACGTCGAATGGTCGGCCGAGGACGCAACCCGGTCGGAGCCCGATTTCCTGGCGCGCGCGATCGAGACCGCGATCGCGGCCGGCGCGCGGACGATCAACCTGCCCGACACGGTGGGCTATGCCACGCCCGAAACCTATGGCGCGATGTTTCGCGACATGATCAACCGCGTGCCGAACGCCGATCTCGCCACCTTCTCGACCCATTGCCACAACGACCTGGGCCTCGCCGTCGCGAACACGCTGGCGGCGGTGATGGCGGGCGCGGGCCAGGTCGAATCGACGATCAACGGTATCGGCGAGCGCGCCGGCAACGCCGCGATGGAAGAGATCGCGATGGCGCTGAAGGTCCGGCAGGACGTGATGCCGGTCCGCACGGGCATCGTCTCGACCGAGATCACCCGTGCCTCGCGCCTGATCTCGGGCATCACCGGTTTTCAGGTGCAGCCGAACAAGGCGATCGTCGGCGCCAATGCCTTCGCGCATGAGAGCGGCATCCATCAGGACGGCATGATCAAGGACAGCTCGACCTATGAGATCATGACGCCGGAGAGCGTCGGCCTGACCCAGTCGAGCCTGGTGATGGGCAAGCATTCGGGCCGCGCCGCCTTCCGCCAGAAGCTCGAGGAACTGGGCTATGCGCTGGGCGACAACGCCTTTCAGGACGCCTTTGGCCGCTTCAAGCAACTCGCCGACGCCAAGAAGGCGGTCTACGACGAGGACATCGTCGCGCTGGTCGATGATGAGGTGCTGCGCGGCCATGACGCGATCCAGGTCAAGGAAGTCGAGGTCTATTGCGGCTCCAACGGCCCGCAGCGCGCGATCCTGACGCTGGAGGTCGACGGCGAGGACAAGACCGTCACCTCGAAGGGCAACGGTCCGGTCGATGCGCTGTTCAACGCGATCCGCCTGATCGTGCCGCACGACAGTTCGGCGCTGGAGCGTTACGAGGTCCATGCCGTCACCGGCGGCACCGACGCACAGGCCGAGGTCTCGGTCCTGCTCTCGGAAAATGGCCGCACCACGCGGGGGCGCGGGGCGCACCAGGACACGATGGTCGCCTCGGTGCGGGCCTATGTGAACGCGCTCAACAAGATGATGGTCAAGCGCGGCCGCGCGCCGGTCGGTCAGGCCGTCGGCTGATCCTTCTGTTCCCTCCCCTGCGGGGGAGGGATTCGAGGCACCCCATGTCTTCCAACGAACGTCACACCGCCCGCTGGCGGCTGGCCGGCTTTGCCTTGTCGGCGGGCGGCGCGATGCTGTTCGCGCTCAAGGGCATCCTGATCAAGCTGATCTATGCCTATCCGATCGACGCAACCGCGCTGCTCGCCGTGCGGATGATGCTGTCCTTCCCGGTCTTCCTGACGGTGGGCATCGTCCAATGGCGCCGCCGCCCTCCCGATCTGCGCCCCGAAGCGACGAACATGGCCTTGGCCGCGCTGATCGGGGTGCTCGGCTATCACATATCGTCCTGGCTGGATTTTAAAGGTCTTCACACACTCGAAGCACAGACCGAGCGACTGATCCTGTTCACCTATCCCTTTCTGGTCATCGTCTTCGGGCGGCTGCTGCTCGGCCATCCGCTACGCGCTCACGCGCTGGCGGGGGCGGGACTGAGCTATGCGGGGCTGATCGTCATGTTCGGCTCCGATCCGGCGCGGCTGACATCCGCGATGCTGGGCGGCGCAGCCCTGGTCGCGGCAGCGGCCTCTACCTTCGCGCTCTATCAGTTGTTCGCACGCGAGATCATCATGCGCTGCGGCCCCGCACTGTTCACCGCCATCGCGATGTGCGCGGCGAGCGTGACGACGGTGGGCCAGTTCCTGCTGACCCATGACATGACAATGCTCGCCCTCCCTCGCCACGCCTGGACCCTGATGTCAGGCCTTGCCATATTCTCGACGATCGTGCCGACCTTCATGATGTCGGCGGGAACCGCGCGAATCGGCGCACAGGGCACCGCGATCATCTCGACGCTGAGCCCGGTGCTGACGATCATCCTCGCGACGTCGCTTCTCGCCGAGCCCTTCGGTTTGCCGGAGGCGGCGGGCACCGCCCTGGTGATAGGCGGCGTCGCCCTGTTCAGCTGGCTCGACAGCCGCAGAACGGCAGCGAAATCCGGATAACGGGCGCCGGAGCACTTCACGGTTATGGACAAATGTTTCCATCTGTCCTTCGATGGGAGGAGCGGCAGACGGCCGGCATCTGGAAGGGATGATGAGATGAGCGATACCACCAGCTTTAGACCAGAAACCCTGGCCCTTCATGCCGGCTGGCGGGCCGATCCGGCGACGGGGGCCGTGGCACCGCCGATCTATCAGACGACATCCTATCAGTTTCAGGACACCGGCCATGCGGCGCGGCTGTTCGCGCTCGAAGAGGGCGGCAACATCTATACCCGGATCGGCAACCCGACGACCGGGATATTGGAGAATCGCATCGCGGCGCTCGAAGGCGGCGTGGCGGCGATGGCGGTGGCGTCAGGACAGGCGGCGACCGCTTTCGCCGTCCAGAACCTGGCCAATGCCGGCGACAATATCGTCAGCGGCACCGACCTCTACGGCGGAACATGGAATCTTTTCGCAAATACGCTGAAGGCCATGGGGATCGAGGTACGCTTCGTCGATCCCGCCGATCCGCAGGCCTTCGCCCGCGCGAGCGACGCGCGCACCCGCGCCTGGTATGTGGAAACGCTGCCCAATCCGAAGCTTTCGGTCTGCCCGATCGACGAAATCGCGGCGATCGGACGCCCGATGGGCATTCCGCTGATTGTCGACAACACCGCGGCCCCGCTGATTGCCCGGCCGTTCGACCATGGCGCCGCGATCGTGGTCTATTCCACGACCAAATATATCGGCGGCCACGGCACCTCGATCGGCGGGATGATCGTCGATGGCGGCAATTTCGATTGGAGCGCCTTTCCGGACCGGCAGCCCAACCTGAACACTCCCGATGCCGGCTATCACGGTGCGGTCTGGGCCGAGGCAGCAAAGCCGTTCGGCCCGATCGCCTATATCCTGCGCGCGCGAACCGTGCTGCTGCGCGATCTCGGCGCGGCGCTGTCGCCCTTCAACGCCTTCCAGATCCTGCAAGGTCTGGAAACCCTGCCGCTGCGCATGCCGCGCCACTGCGAAAACGCGCTGGCGGTCGCCCGCTATCTCGGCGCCCGCAAGGACGTCACCGCCGTCATCCACCCGTCGGTGCACAGCGGTATTCAGGCCGAACGCGCGGCACGGATCATGACCGGCGGCCTCGGCGGGCTGCTCGGCTTCGAGCTGGCGGGTGGCAAGGCCGCAGGCAACCGCTTCATCGATGCGCTCAAGCTGTTCTACCATGTCGCCAATATCGGCGATGCGCGGAGCCTGGCGATCCACCCCGCGTCCACCACCCATTCGCAATTGTCACCCGAAGAGCAGCGCGCGACGGGGATCAACGATGGCTATGTGCGGCTGTCGATCGGGTTGGAGCATATCGACGATATCCTCGCCGATCTGGAACAGGCGCTCGATGCCGCGGGCGGCTGATCAGATGCCGGCGTACCAGGCGTAATCATGATGATCCTCCCAATAGCCGCCCTTGCCCAAGCCGTGCCGGCCCAGACTGTCCACCGCCTCGATCCGCTGGACATATTTGGCGTGTTTATAGCCAAGCTGCCGTTCGACCCGCAGCCGTAGCGGCGCGCCGTTGGCCACCGGCAACAGCTGACCGTTCAGCCCCCAGGCGAGGATCGTCTGGGGGTGGAAAGCGTCGATCAGGTCGATGCTCTCATAATAATCCGCCTGGGCGTAGCGGTCGGCGCAGTGGAAGATGAGATAGCGCGCGTTCGATCGCAGTCCTGCCTGGTCGAGCAGCAGCCTGAGCGGCGCTCCGGTCCATTGCCCGATCGCGCTCCATCCCTCGACACAGTCATGGCGGGTGATCTGGGTCCGGCGCGGCATCGCCCGGATCTGCGCCATCGACAGCGACAGCGGGCGGGCGACCAGCCCGTCGATCGTCAGCCGCCAGTCGGCGAACCGGCCGAGACGGTGGGCTTCATAGTCCGCCCCGGCGGGCTGGCGCGTGCCATTGGCGCGGAACACCGGCGACAGATCGGCAGCAGTGAATTCGCGTGCAAGATCGCCACGGTCGGCGATGATCCGCTGCGCACGCATCGTCAGCCCCTCGGCGCTCTGGAGCAGCGAGCGGACGCCGGGATTGACGTTGATCCTGTTGCAGCCAGAGAGCAGCAGGCCGCCCGCCCCCGCCGCCAGCGATCCGATCAATCCGCGCCGCGTGATCATAGCTCGCGCTCCTCTGGAATCCGATACCATCCGGTGATCATCGACCGCAGCTCGTTGATCGGCCCGGCGAGCAACACCATCAGCAGATGGACAAGAATGAACAGCACGAAGCCAAAGGCGCACAGGAAGTGGATCGACCGTGCCGACTGCCGCCCGCCGAACAGATCGACCAGCCAAGGCCAGGCGGCGTTGACGCCGGGCGACATGGTCAGGCCAGTCAGAATGATCAGTGGGATCAATCCAAAGATAACAGAGAGATAGGCGATCTTCTGAAGAATATTATATCGCAATGCTGCCACGCCGCGCGGAAAGCGCAGCCGGGCGTGATCGGCGATGTCCCGCCAGATATGGCGAAGCCCGAGCTCACCGCGTCGGGGCAGCAGATCGCGCTGGACATGGCGATTGACGAGGCTGACCATCCAATAGCCCAGCGCGGCGATCACCAACACCCAGGCGAAGAAGAAATGCCACAGCCGCGCATCGGCGAGGCTGTAGCTTGACGGGATCGTTGCCCACCAGGGAAAGGCGCGGCGTTGCTCCCGCCCCGCCGGATCCTTCCACAGGCCCAGAACGCCCGTGGTGTCATAAGGCGTATCGCCGACGACGAGCAGACCCCGGTCGCCCTTGGAGCCGATCATCAGCCAGGCATGATCGCTGTTCGCGCCATAATGGCCCCAGTACAGCCGGGGATGTGCGTTGAAGATCATCAGCCCGCTCATCAGCATGACGAAGATGGTGAACGCGTTGACCCAATGCCATAGCCGAACCGGCAAGCGATGCCGGCGCACCAGATCGCCGCCGACCGGCACGGCAGGCGGGTTTTCGGGCCTGTCTCCCGCTGCTTCCGCTTCGCTCATCCCGCCGCGCTCCGTTCGACCAAAAGCTGTCCGGAAAATCTGTCATCAACGGACCGCATTAGCGATTCATTAGCGATAATCCGCCATAGTTGCCGCATCGGAATGTTTGTGATTCTCGGATGCACGATCCAATGGCCTTCGCCAGTGAACAGCAACAAGCGGATGCCCGCCGTCATGGGCGCCACCGCATCATGCTCGCCGCCACCTTCTTCTCGGTGCACGGCGAGGCGAATGGCGTGCTGCTCGACGTGTCGCAGGGCGGCGCGATGCTCAGCGCCTCGCCGCCGCCGCCGGTCGGTTGCCGTCTGCTGCTCGAACGCCAGAACCTCGAAGTCCCGGGCATCGTCCGCTGGGTCGAGGGCAATCGCTTCGGCATCCAATTCGAAGAACCGCTGAGCGAATCGGTCGTCATGGCGATCGTGTCCAAGGGTTCGCAGCACAACGCCAACTAACCTCCGATAGCGTCCATAGCCTTATTCGTCCGGACGGGACAAAAGGTTACAGGGCGTCACGCCATCATTCGCGTCAGCGCCTGTGCGGTGAAATCGACCATAGGAACGATCCGCGCATAATTCAGCCGGGTCGGCCCGATCACCCCGACCACGCCGACCACCCGGCCGTCGGCGCCGCGATAGGGCGCTGCGATCACCGATGAGCCCGACAGCGAGAACAGCTTGTTTTCCGCGCCGATGAAGATCTTCATCCCCTGCCCCGCACGCGCGCTTTCCAGCAGCCGGGCAATCTCTTCCTTGCCCTCGATCTCGTCGAGCAGCTGGCGGACCCGTTCGAGGTCGGCCGCCGCCATCGGATCAATAAGATTGGCCTGGCCGCGCACGATCAGTACGGGCCTTGCGCTGCCATCCTGCGACCAGACCGCGAGCCCGCGCTTGACGAGCGAGGCCGCCGCCGCGTCGAGCGCCGCGCGCTCCTTGCCGATCTCGGCTTCGATCCGCCCGCGGGCCTCGGTCAGGGTCAGGCCAGCGAGGCGCTCGCTGATGAAGTTGCCGGCTTCCACCAGCGCGGAGGACGGCACGCCCGGCGGCAGATCGACGACCCGGTTTTCGACGCTGCCGTCATGGCCCACCATCACTGCGACGGCCTGCTCGCGCGACAGCGGAATGAAGCTGAACTGGCGCAGGACCGGCTCGTTGCGCGGCACCAGCACGATACCCGCACAGGCCGAAAGCCCCGACAGCACCGCACTGGTCTGCGCCAGCGCTTCTTCGACCGGGCTGCCGCGGGCGGCGCGCGCCTCGATCGCGGCGCGCTCTTCGGGTGACGGCTCGGCGGTCTGCATCATGCCGTCGACGAACAGCCGCAGCCCCGACTGGGTCGGCATCCGCCCCGCCGAGGTGTGCGGCGCTTCGAGCAGGCCCAGTTCCTCCAGGTCCTGCATGACGTTGCGGATCGACGCCGGCGACAGGTTCAGTCCCGCAAGCTTGGATATGGTGCGCGAGCCGACCGGCGTCCCGCTACCCAGATAGCTTTCGACCACCACGCGAAACACTTCGCGTGCGCGGCTCGACATTTCGGACATCGGCTGACTGCTCACGCCCTACAGATAGGGAAGCCGGGGCCGCTGCTCAACAGGCTTCCAACTTGCGCCGTCCGCTCCTAAGAGCAGGCCGATCATAGCTAAGAAGGACTATCCATGCGCCCATCCGGCCGCGCCCCCGATCAAATGCGGGCGATCAGCATCGAAACCGGCTTCACCGTCCACGCCGAAGGATCGGTGCTGATCAGCTTCGGCGACACCCGCGTCCTCGTCACCGCCTCGGTCGAGGAAAAGGTGCCGCCCTTCCTGCGCGGCAAGGGCAGCGGCTGGGTCACCGCCGAATATGGCATGCTGCCCCGCGCCACCCACACCCGCGGCAGCCGTGAGGCCGCCAAGGGCAAGCAGTCCGGCCGCACCCAGGAAATCCAGCGCCTGATCGGCCGCTCGCTGCGCGCCGTTGTCGACATGGAAAAGCTCGGCGAGCGCCAGATCGTGATCGACTGCGACGTGATCCAGGCCGATGGCGGCACCCGCACCGCGTCGATCTCCGGCGGCTGGGTCGCGCTGCGCCTCGCGGTCGACAAGCTGCTGGCTTCGGGCGCGCTGGCCGAGGATCCGATCACCGCACAGGTGGCGGCAGTCTCCTGCGGCATCCATGAGGGAACCCCAGTGCTCGATCTCGATTATATCGAGGATTCGAATGCGCATGCCGACGCCAATTTCGTGCTGCTCGACAATGGCAATATCGCCGAGGCGCAGGCGACCGCGGAAGGGGCGACTTATGACGAGGAAGCATTGTTGAGGCTGCTCCGCCTCGCCCGCATCGGCTGCACCGAGATCTTCGCCGCACAGCGCAAGGCGACCGGCCGGTGAGCGAGGCCGCCGATATCCCGCACCGCAAGCTCGCCCCCGGCAAGCTGGTGATCGCCAGCCACAACAAGGGCAAGCTGCGGGAGATCGGCGAACTGCTGGCACCCTTCGGGATCGAGACCGTCTCCGCCGCCGCGATGGACGTGCCCGAGCCCGAGGAGACCGGCACCAGCTTCATCGCTAACGCCGAGCTCAAGGCGCGCTTCTCGGCCGACCTGACCGGCCTTCCCGCGCTTGCTGACGACAGCGGATTGTGTGTCGAGGCGTTGGGCGGAGAGCCCGGCATCTTCTCGGCGCGCTGGGCCGAGATGGAGGATGGCCGCCGCGATTTCGACGAGGGCATGCGCCGCGTCCACGATCGCCTGCTCGAAGCGGGCGAAGAAGCCGGACGCGATGCGCATTTCGTCTGCGCGCTGTCGATCGCCTGGCCCGACGGCCACGTCGAGACTTTCGAAGGCCGGGTCGACGGCATATTGGTCTGGCCGCCGCGCGGCAGCCAGGGTTTCGGCTATGACGCGATGTTCCAGCCCCTGGGCCATGACATCAGCTTCGGCGAGATGGACCCGGCTGCGAAGCATGCGATGAGCCACCGGGCAGACGCCTTCGCCAAGCTGGTCGCGGCGGTCTTTTGAACTCCACGCCACCAGAGGAAGCGCTCGCCCTCTATATCCACTGGCCGTTCTGCGTCTCGAAATGCCCCTATTGCGATTTCAACAGCCATGTCCGCGAAAGCGTCGATCAGAACGCCTGGCGCGCCGCGATGCTTCAGGATCTGGCCTATGAGGCCGCGCAGCTTCCCGGCAAAAGACTGACCTCGATCTTCTTCGGCGGCGGCACGCCGTCGTTGATGCCGCCCGAAACCGTCGCGGCGCTGATCGATGCCGCTGCCGGGCATTGGGACGTCGCCGACGACATCGAAATCACGCTGGAGGCGAACCCCTCGTCGGTCGAGGCCGCGCGCTTCGGCGATCTGTCGCGCGCTGGTGTGAACCGCGTGTCGCTCGGCCTTCAGGCGCTCGATGACGAGATGCTGGGCTGGCTCGGCCGTGCGCATGATGTGCGCGAAGGGCTCGGTGCGCTCGATACCGCGCAGGCGGTTTTTGCAAGGGTCAGCTTCGACCTGATCTACGCCCGGCCTGGCCAGACTCCCGAAAGCTGGCGCGACGAGCTTGCTCGCGCCCTGTCGTTCGGCACCGAGCATCTCTCCCTCTACCAACTGACCATCGAGCCGGGCACGCAATTCGCCGCACGTTTCGCCAAGGGTGAACTGCCGGTGCTCGATCCCGATCTCGCCGCCGATCTGTTCGAACAGACCCGCGCCCAGACCGTCGCAGCCGGCCTGCCCGCCTATGAAATCTCCAACCACGCCCGGCCCGGTGCGGAGAGCCGCCACAATCTGACCTACTGGCGCTATGGCAGCTATGCGGGGGTCGGCCCCGGCGCGCATGGCCGGCGCGGCGGCATGGCGACCGTCCGCCGCAGGAAGCCCGAAAACTGGCTGAGCCGGGTCGACGCCAACGGCCATGGCATCGAAAGCGAAGAAATTCTTTCCCCTGCTGCACGTGCACAGGAAGCCCTGTTGATGGGTCTACGGCTACGAGAGGGCGTCGATCTCGAGCGGGTCGTTGCGCTGAGTGGAATGCCAATCGCGCAACTGGTTGACGGGCACGCGATTGAAAGGCTCGAAAAACTGGGATTTTTGGAAAGAAGCGGTTCATATTTAAGGATTTCGGAAGCGGGCGTTCTTTTGCTCGACGCAATCCTTGCTGAGGTCGTTAGCGCCTGAAATCGTCATCTAATTGCAAGAAATGAGCAAGATTGCACTTTGTGCAATCGCGATGGCACGTTTTGAAATTGCCATCAGCCGTTGATCGCGTCTATTTCTGCTGCACCGCACAAACAAATAGTGCGGAGGGAAAAAGTCCCGTTCGACAGGAGCATATCATGAAGTACTTCGAAAGCGCCGCCAGTGCGTTGTTCGCGATCGCAGCGCAGGCGCTTGCGGTCGGCGTCATTGTCGCCCTCTAACACCGCACCCGCCTAGGGCCTCCCCACGGGGAGGCACCGGGCGGGCGCGAATAGCTGCTCGACGAATATGTCTGGACGCCGGCAGATATGCCGCAGCGTCCTTTTTTATATCCGGGGCGCAGCGAAGCAGCCCTGCCCCCAATATGCTCTCCCGCGCCTTAACCAGAGATTAGAAGGAAGACTTAGGCGATCGGGCGCATCCCTTTTGGCGCAATTCGGCGCAACCAAGGGGATCGACGTGCGCATAGTGGCATTGGCATCGCAGAAGGGCGGCTCGGGAAAGACCACCTTGTCCGGGCATCTGGCCGTTCAGGCGGAGCGCGCGGGCGCCGGTCCGGTCGTCCTGATCGACATCGATCCGCAGGCATCGCTGGCCGACTGGTGGAACGAGCGTGAGGCGAGCGAACCTGCCTTCGCCACCACCACCGTGGCCCGGCTATCGAGCGATCTCGACGCGCTGCGCCAGCAGGGTTTCAAGCTGGCGGTAATCGACACGCCGCCCGCGATCACCGTCGCGATCCAGAGCGTGATCTCGGTGGCCGACCTCGTCATCATCCCCACCCGGCCCAGCCCGCACGATCTCCGCGCGGCGGGGGCGACGGTCGACCTGTGCGAGCGTGCGGCGAAGCCGCTGATCTTCGTCGTGAATGCTGGCACGCCCAAGGCGCGGATCACCTCCGAAGCCGCCGTCGCCCTGTCGCAGCACGGCACCGTCGCCCCGATCACCATCCATCAGCGCACCGAGTTCGCCGCGTCGATGATCGACGGCCGCACCGTGATGGAAATCAATCCGGACGGGCGCTCCGCCGCCGAGATCGAACAGCTCTGGGGCTATGTCGCCGACCGGCTGGACAAGAATTTCCGGCGCACCGTGATAGGCGCGATGGGCAATTGGTCGGGCGCCAGCTTCGGCCGCCGTGTGGCGGGATAACAGGAGGGAATGGCTATGTCCGAACCCAAGCCGATCGCATCGCTCAGCGGGGGACTGCTCGCGCGCAAGGGCGAGGCGCATCCGGCGATTCGCCGCGCCCCTGTACCGATGATCGGGGTCGCGCCGCGCGACCAGCAGGCGCGCCTGATGCTGAGTTTCGCCCGCCAGAAGCCGGAATTGGCGATTGCGGAGGATGCGCCGCCGGTTGAAGCCGCCTTGCCGCGCAAGGCCAGGGCTGCCTTTACCCTGCGCCTCGACTCCGACCGCCATCTGCGCCTGCGCCTCGCCAGCGCGGTGGCCAACCGTTCCGCCCAGCAGATCGTCACGGAAGCGCTCGACGCCTTCCTCGACAGCCAGCCCGGCCTCGACACGCTGGTCGCCGAGGCACGGAAGATCACCGCCGACAGGTTAAAATCGTCAAGCTAACCTTGGGCGCGTCATCGATTAGGGGATTCCCAATTGCGCATGTGGTCTGCGCCTATCAATCGAGCGCCGGCGGAAAAGGAAGGGATCGGCCGAAGCAAAGGCGGACTGAGTACCAAGCTCCGCGCCTTGTGCGACGCTGTCGGCAACCCGGTCGCCTCCCATCTGACGCCAAGACATCTCCATGATCTTCTGATGCCCGGGAGCTTGTCGTTGATCTCCTCAATGCAGGCGGCGTGCAAATCGTTATCCCGTCAAAGATCAATCATACCTACAGACGCAGGCACGACCGACATCTCTATGCGGCTCGACACCTCGTCGGAAACTTCTTTGCCAAGCTCAAGGCATTCCGGGGCATCTCAGCCCGCTACGACAAACGCGGACAGATCTTCCTCGGCACCATCCACATCGCTTCGGCCGTCAGCATGCTCAATTGATGAAACGCCGAAGTTCAGCACGACGATCCGGATAGATCAGCGCGCCTCGAAGCGCGCCAGATCCTTGTCGGACAGCCGCACCTCGACGATCATCCGGCCGCCTTCGATCTCCTGACCGATCACTTCGCCGTTGGCGTGCAGCCAGGCCATTGCCGCGCCGTCACTGAGCAGGACCGGAAGCGTCCGCACACGATTGCCGGTCGACAGCCGTTCGGACACGACGCGGCGCAGCGTGTCGACACCCTCGCCGGTCAGCGCCGACAGGGTGACGACATCCTCACGCCGCTCGGCTTCCGCCTCGGTCGCGGCGTGGGTTTCGGGATCGAGCATGTCGACCTTGTTCCACACCTCGATGATCGGCGCGCCATCGCCGCCTTCGCTTTCGGGCGCGCGCGGGCCGACGCCGATCTCGCCGAGCACCGTCAGGACGTCGGCGGCCTGCGCGTCGCTGTCGGGGTGCGCGATGTCGCGGACGTGGAGGATGATGTCGGCGCCGGTCACCTCTTCCAGCGTCGCCCGGAAGGCGGCGACCAGCTGGGTCGGCAGATCCGATACGAAGCCCACCGTGTCCGACAGGATCGCCTTGTCGATGCCAGGCAGCGTGATCTGCCGCATCGTCGGGTCGAGCGTCGCGAAGAGCAGGTCCTCGGCCATCACCTTCGCCCCGGTCATCCGGTTGAACAGCGTCGACTTGCCGGCATTGGTGTAGCCGACCAGCGCGATCACCGGCCAGGGCGCGCGCTGCCGCCGGGCGCGGTGGAGACCGCGGGTGCGGCGGACCTGCTCCAGCTCGCGGCGCAGCTTGGCCATGCGATCACGGATCAGGCGGCGATCGGCCTCGATCTGGGTTTCGCCCGGGCCACCGAGGAAGCCGAAACCGCCGCGCTGACGCTCGAGGTGGGTCCAGCTCCGCACAAGGCGGCCCGCCTGGTAATCGAGATGGGCAAGTTCGACCTGGAGCCGGCCCTCGGCGGTCGCCGCGCGTTCACCAAAAATTTCCAGGATCAGGCCGGTGCGGTCGATGACCTTGGCCTCGGTCGCCTTTTCCAGATTGCGCTGCTGGATCGGGGTCAGCGCGGCGTCGACGATGATCAGCTCGGCCTCGCCCATCCGTGCGGCGGTGGCGATCTGGTCGACCTGCCCCGATCCGAACAGCGTCGCCGGCTTGGGGTCGCGCAGGCGGAAAGCCAGCTTCTCGACGACATCGACGCCAATCGCGGCGGCCAGGCCCGCCGCCTCGTCGAGCCGCGCCTCGGCGCTGCGCTGGCTGTCGCCCGCACGTTCGGGCAGAGCCACCAGCGCCTTCGCGCCGCGGCTCAGCCCGTCGTCATCCTCGCGGTTGAATACGCTCATGCCGAGCTAAACGCTCAATCCTCGTCTTCGTCGTCGATTTCGGCGAGGTTGATAGGATGGGCCGGCTGCACGGTCGAAATCGCATGCTTGTAGACGAGCTGGCTCAGGCCATCGCGCCGCAGCAGCATGCAGAACAGATCATAGGCCGCGATCTCGCCCTGTAGCATCACGCCGTTGACCAGGAACATCGTCACCGGCTCGCGCGCCTTGCGGACCGCCGACAGGAAGACCTCCTGCAGCAGATGCGACTTCTTGTCCTCAAAACCCTTGTCGATCTCGCTCATGTCGATCGGATGCGCGGGCATCACCGTCGAGATCGCATGCTTGTAGATCAGCTGCGACTGGCCGTCGCGGCGAAGCAGCACCGAGAAATTGTCGAACCAGGTGATGATGCCCTGGAGCTTGACGCCCTTGACGAGGAACATCGTGACGGGGGTCTTGGTCTTCCGAACCGAGTTCAGGAAGATGTCCTGGAGGTTATTGACCTTTTCGGCCATATTACCGGTCTCCGGTCTTGGCGGGTCATGGCCCGCTATGTGCGCCGTGCTTAGCGTCGTGCAGCCCTCGCCTTATACGGGACTGGCGCCATGATATCGGAGCAAATCGCCCCCGTCCATCTCGCAGTTGCAGCATTTTATAAGCGGCGGCTCATTCCTCCTCGTCTTCCCGCGAGTCGACGAGGCCGAGCGTCTTCAACTTCCGGTGAAGCGCCGATCTTTCCATGCCGATGAAGGTCGCAGTGCGCGAGATATTGCCCGAGAAGCGGCGTATCTGGACGCGTAGATATTCGCGCTCGAAGGTCTCGCGCGCCTCACGCAGCGGCGTTCCCATGATCGAGCGTGCAGCCTCTCCCGGCGCGAGCCGCGCCTGATCGCTCAGCACCTCGGGCGGCAGCATGTCGAGTTCGATTCGCCCGATCCGGTCGCCCGGCGCGAGGATGATCGTGCGTTCGACGATGTTGCGCAGCTGGCGGACATTGCCCGGCCAGTCATAGGTCTGGAGCGCACCGACCGCATCCTCGGTGACGGTCGGGGTCGGCACGCGCCGCTCGGATGCGAAGCGCGCCAGGAAATGCTCGACCAGGGCGGGGATGTCCTCGCGGCGTTCGTTGAGCGCGGGGATATGAACCGGCACCACATTGAGCCGGTAATAGAGGTCCTCGCGGAAACGGCCGGCCTCGATCTCCTCGCTCAGGGTGCGCGCGGTGGCCGAGACGACACGGACGTCGACCTTGACGATGCGCTGGCCGCCAACGCGGTTGAAAGCCTGCTCGGTCAGCACGCGCAGGATCTTGGCTTGCGTGGTCAGCGGCATGTCGGCGATCTCGTCTAGGAACAGCGTCCCGCCATGCGCCTGCTCGAGCAGGCCGGGGCGGATCAGTTCGCCATTCTCCTCGACTCCAAACAGCTCCTCCTCGACGCGCTCGGGCTCCATCCGCGCGGCGCTGACGACGATGAACGGCGCCTGCGCCCGGTTGCTCCACAGATGCAGCAAGCGCGCGGCAACCTCCTTGCCGACGCCCGCGGGGCCGCTGATCAGCACGCGGCTGCCGGTGGCGGCGACGCGCTTCAGGGTCGCGCGGATGCCGTTGATCGCGCCCGAATTGCCGGTGAGTTCCTCTTCCTGCCCGATCTGGGCCTTGAGCGTCGCATTTTCACGGCGCAGGCGGTCGGTCTCGGTTGCACGACCGACGAGGAGCAGCAATTGCTCGGCCTCGAACGGCTTCTCGATGAAATCGGTTGCGCCGCGCCGGATCGCCGCGACGGCGGTGTCAAGATTGCCATGGCCCGAGATCATCAGCACCGGCAGGCTCGGGTCGCGGCGCTTGATTTCGTCGAGCAGGTCGAGCCCGTCGAGCCGCGATCCCTGCAGCCAGACGTCGAGCAGAACGAGCGACGGGCGGCGGTCGTCGATCGCAGCGAGCGCGGCATCGCTGTCCGCCGCCGTCCGCGCGGTATAGCCCTCATCCTCGAGCACCCCCGCCACCAGCTCGCGGATGTCCGCCTCGTCGTCGACAATCAGGATTTCCAGCGCCATGCCTCAACCAATTCCACTTCTTGTAAGTTCGGGTATCTTCGCCTGCTCGCTATCTGCCCCGCCGCCTTCGCCATCAGCGGTGTCGAGGCTGCGCAGCGCTTCGAGATCGAAATCGAGTTCGACCAGCGTGCCGCCGCCGGGCCGGTCGCGAAACGCCAGCGTGCCGAGATGGTCCTCGACAATCTTGCGCACGATCGCGAGGCCCAATCCGGTGCCGCGTTTGCGGGTCGTCATATAGGGCTCGGTGATCTGGTTGCGCTCCAGCGGCAGGCCTGGGCCGTTGTCGGCGAGGACGAGGCGCAGGCGGCGGCCATCGGTCCGTATCGTCATCGCGATCACGCCGGGCGCCTGCTGATCGGGATTCTCCTCGATCGCCTCGACCGCGTTCTTGACGAGGTTGGTGAGCGCCTGCCCCAGCTGGCGGCGATCGCAGACCATCACCGGGGCAAGGCCCTCGCTGTCGAGGCTGAAACTGATCTTCGGGTGCGCGACTTCGTGGAGGAACAGCGACTGGCGGGCGATGTCGACCAGCGCCTCTTCCCGGAAGGCAGGCTTCGGCATGCGCGCGAAGGATGAGAATTCGTCGACGATCCGGCGCATATCGCCGACCTGACGGACGATCGTCGCGGTCAGCCGCTCGAACACGCCGGGATCGGAGGTGATCTCCTTGCCATAGCGCCGTTGGAGCCGTTCGGCGGCGAGTTGAATAGGAGTCAGCGGATTCTTGATCTCATGCGCGATCCGCCGCGCGACATCGGCCCAGGCGGCGCGGCGCTGATCCGCCAGACGCTGGGTGATGTCGTCGAAGGTCAGGACATGTGCGCCCTCTGCGGCGACGCAGCGCACCGACAGCGTCCGCGCCTCGCCATCGACGACGATCTGCACCACCACCTCGCGGTCGCCGCTGTCGATGACATGGTCGAGCTCGGGCGCGACCTCGGTCAGCGCCCGGCCCTCGGTCGGCTCGTCCAGCGCCAGCATCGATCGCGCGGACGGGTTGACCAATGTGATGTGCCGCGCGCCATCGACCGAGATCACCCCCGCAGTGACGCCCGACAGCACCGCTTCGATGAAGGCGCTGCGGCTTTCGAGCTGGCCGTTCGCGGCTAGGATCGCGCCGGTCTGCTCACCCAGCTTGCGGGTCATGCGGTTGAACGCGCTGCTCAGCGTGCCGATCTCGTCCGGGGTCGGGGCATTATGGACCCGCGCCGACAGGTCGCCCGCGGCCACGCGCCGCGCCGCCGCCACAAGCTCGTTCACCGGCCGGACGAGCCGGTCGGCCACCGTCATCGCCACCCATATGGCAAGCGCGAGGATCAGCAGCGAGATGATCATCAGCAGGATGTTGAACCGAAGCTGCAATGCCCGGGCCCGATCGATCGTAGCGATATAATCGCCCAGCGCCGACCGCGCGCGTGCGGCCTGCGACAATATGTCGCGGTCCGACTGGCGCGAGATGTAGAGATAGGTCTTGCTGGCTGCGTCGAGCAGGATCGTGCCCTCGATCCGGTCGCCCGCCTCGGCGGTGATGCGCGGCTGCCCGCCTTGCAGGAACGGCAGGGTGGCGGGCGGCAAGCGCTTGTCGAGCGCACGCTTGTCGAGGTTCGCCAGCGCGATCAGCTGCGGCGTGCCGGTGCGGTCGATGGTGATGATCGCCGATTCAGACAGGCCGCGATAGACGACCTGGCGCGCGAAGAAGGGCGCGAAGCGCGGATCGTCGACCGTCGTCGCAGTCAGTGCGCCGCGCAGATCCCCCGACATGGCAAGGATGTCGCCCAGCAACCGCTCCTTGCTTTCGGTGACATAGGCCTGTGCCACGCTTTCCGAGCTTTTCAGCACGACGCGCGCCTTGTCCGAGAACCAGAATTCGGTGCCGACCTGGAACAGCAGCGACGCGAACACCACAACCAGCAAAGTCGGCACGGTGGCAATCAGCGAGAAGAAGGCGACAAGCCGGACATGAAGCCGCGCCTTGCCCCCAAGTTCGGACCGCGCCGCGCGATGCTGCGCCACGCGCCGCGCCGCGAGCACCATCAGCCCCATGAAGGCGACGAGGTTGGCGCCAAGCAACAGCGCAGCGACCGATGGGGAGATCGGCGCGTCTGGCTGCCCGCTGCCGGTGACGATGCGATAGCTGATGATGACGACCAGCAGCGTCGCGATCGGCACCAGGAATTCGAGCAGCGGGATCAGCCGGCGTGGCCGCCACGCCATCGCTGCACGCCTCCGCCACCTCTTATATGCGAGACTCAACGCCGCCATCGTGGCTGGATTACCACAAGGGCGTGGCATCTGGAACACACTATCCGCGCGGCTGGGCGACGCCAGCCATCGGATCGCCGGGGCAACGGGCCGCTACGGCCGGGCCGGCCTCATCAATCGCCGCGCCGCGCCGCGCCCGCGTCGATCGACAGGTCGGTCAGCTTCTTGCGCAGGGTGTTGCGGTTGATACCGAGCAGACGCGCCGCGCGCAGCTGATTGCCCTTGGAGGCCGCCATGCTCAGTTCGAGCAGCGGGCGTTCGACCTCGGCCAGCACCCGGTCGTAAAGCCCGTCGGGCGGAAGATCGCGGCCGAAAGTCGCGAAATAGCGGGCGAGATGATGTTCGACCGCATCGGCGAGCCCCCCGCCCTGTCCGCTCGGCGGCGGCGCATTCTCGACCGGCGCGGGGTGGTGGAATTGCTGCTCGACGATCGCGGCGGTGATCACGTCTTCGCGGCTCAGCACCGCCAGGCGGCGCATGAGGTTTTCGAGCTCGCGGACGTTACCCGGCCAGCCGTATTGGATCAGCCGGGTGATAGCCCCCGGATCGAGGATTTTGCGCGGCAGACCATCCGCCGCGGCGCGATCGAGGAAGAAACGCGCCAATTCGCCGATATCCTCGCCGCGCTGGCGCAGCGCCGGCAGGCGAATCGGCACGACGTTGAGTCGGTAATAAAGATCCTCGCGGAAGCCGCCATCGGCGATCAGCCGGGGCAGATCCTTATGCGTCGCGGCGATGATGCGGACGTCAGCGCGGATCGACCGGGTGCCGCCGACGGTGGTGAACTCACCAGCCTGCAACACGCGGAGCAGCCGGGTCTGGGCTTCCATCGGCATGTCGCCAATCTCGTCGAGAAACAGGGTGCCGCCCTGCGCCTGCTCGAAGCGGCCTGCGGTGCGCGCCTGCGCGCCGGTGAAGGCGCCGCGCTCATGGCCGAACAGTTCGGATTCGATCAGCTCGCGCGGGATCGCCGCCATATTGATCGCAACGAAGGGCGCTGCGCTGCGTGGCCCGAAATCATGGATGGCGCGCGCGACCAGTTCCTTGCCGGTGCCGGATTCACCGAGGACGAGCACGGTCAAGTCGTTGGCGACCACGCGCGCGATCGTCCGATACACCTCCTGCATCGGCGGCGAGCGCCCGATCAGCGGCAAGTCCTCGGCATTTTCGGGATCGCGCACCGCGCTGCCGCTGGCGGCGCGGGCGGCGAGCGCATCGGCGACGGCGCGAGTCAGCTCGCCCAGGTCGAAGGGCTTGGGCAGATAGTCGAACGCGCCCTGTTCGGTGGCGCGCAGCGCGGTGGTGAAGGTGTTCTGCGCCGACAGCACGATGATCGGCAGGCCCGGATTGCGCTCGAGCACCTCGGGGATGATGTCGAGGCCGTTGCCGTCGGGCAGGACGACGTCGGTCACCAGCACCTGCGGATCGAAGCTCGCGAACAGCCGCCGCTGTTCGGCGACCGACGCCGCGGTCTCGACCACATAGCCCGCGCGGCGCAACGCTTCGCGCACCACGGTGCGGATAGCACCGTCATCATCGACAACTAGGACGCGCCCCCCCAAACTCGTCATGCTGTCACCCTCGCCCTTGGCAGCAGCAGGCGGAACACCGTCTTGGCCGGGGTTCCCTCCCGCGAATATTCGATGATCCCGCCCTGATCGGACACCAGCTTCTCGACCAGCGCCAGGCCAAGGCCGCTGCCGGTGCGTTTGGTGGTGACGAAGGGATCGAACAGATGGCCTTCGATGTCCTCGGGTGCGCCGGGGCCCTCGTCGATCACGCACAGCTCTATCGGCAGCGGCTGGCGCGCATCGCCGTCGGCACGCCGCATCGACACGCCATGGCGGTAGGCGGTGGTCAGTGTGATCGTCCCTGGTTCGTCGCCCATCGCCTCGGCGGCGTTCTTGAGCAGGTTGATCAAAATCTGGACGAGCGAATCGCGATGGCCGAGCACCGCGGGCAGCGAGGGATCGTAAACCTCGCGGATCGTCCGCCCATGCGCGAATCCCTTGAGCGCCACTTCGCGCGCATGGCCGAGGATCGCATGGATATTCTGCGGCGTCATCTCGATCGGGCGGGTGTCGGTGAAGCCCTGCATCCGGTCGATCAGCGCGGCGACGCGATCGACCTCCTCGCGAATCAGCCGGGTCAGTCCGCGCGACTCGTCGTCGCAACTCGTCTCCAGCAGCTGCGCCGCCCCGCGTACCGCCGAGAGCGGGTTCTTCACCTCATGCGCCAGCATCGCCGCCGCTGCCACCGCGGTGCGGGTGCCGCCCTCGCGATCGATCGATCGCGCCCCGAGCGCGCTGCGCGCATGGCCGTGGATCGACACTGCGCGCCAGCCAAGCCGATCGGGCAAGGGCGCTACCATGAGGTCGACGCGCATCCGCCGCCGGTCCGTGAGGATGATTTCGACGTCATAGGCCGCGAAGGGTGCGTCGCTGGGCATCGTCGTCAGCGGATGGCCGATCGCATCGAGGATCGCGCGGCCGACAATCTGGCTGCGGCTGAGATTGAACAGCGATTCGCAGGCGGCGTTGACCTCGATCACCTCGCCATCGGGATCGATCACCAGCACCGCCGTCGCCATCGCCGCCATGATCTCGCCGGCCGATGGGGGTTCCGCCGGCTTGTCCGCCGCCGACCCCCGCCGGGCGAAACGGATCAGGCCGCTACCCGAGAGAGCCATGGCTTGTAGAATTCGCGGAGCATTTCCAGCACGATCTTGGAATCGGGCTGCTGGTTGACGCTATTCCTGAAGTCGGCCGAGCCCGGCAGGCCCTTGGTGTACCAACCGATATGCTTGCGGGCCATATTGACTCCGACTTCATTGCCGTACAGTTCAAGCATCGCGTGATAATGCGCTGTAATCAGATGATATTGTTCTTCCAGTGTCGGATCGGGACGGCGCTCGCCGGTCTCCAGATAATGCATCACCTGCGACAGCAGCCAGGGGCGGCCATAAGAACCGCGGCCGATCATCAGCCCGTCGGCGCCCGACTGGTCGAGCGCGGCGTCAGCGTCCTCGATCGAGCAGATGTCGCCATTGACGATCACCGGGATCGACACCGCATCCTTCACCTTGCGGACGAAGGCCCAATCGGCCGAACCCTTATACATCTGACAGCGGGTCCGACCATGGACGGTGATCATCTTGATCCCGACATCCTGGGCGATCCGGGCGAGTTCGGGGGCGTTGAGGCTGTCATGGTCCCAGCCCATCCGCATCTTGAGCGTGACCGGCACGTCGACCGCCTTGACCGTTGCCTTGACGATCTCGACCGCCAGCTCGGGCGTACGCATCAGCGCCGAACCCGCATCGCCATTGACGACCTTGCGGACCGGACAGCCCATGTTGATGTCGATGATCGCCGCGCCCTTGTCCTGACTCAGCTTCGCCGCTTCGCCCATTTCATAGGGGGTGCAGCCGACGAGCTGCATCGACACCGGCTCCTCGGCCGGATCCCACAATGCCTTCTGCACTGACTGGCGGGTTTCGCGGATTGCCGCCTGGCTGGCGATCATCTCGGTGACGTTGAGGCCCGAGCCATAGCTCCGCACGACCTTGCGGAACGGCAGGTCGCTCACCCCGGTCATCGGCGCGAGAATCACGGGGCAGTCGATCCGTACGGGACCGATATCGATGGGACGCAATCTGGGGGTCATGTCAGCCGTTGCCTAAAAAAGCGGCACACCCCTAGCCGCAAAGCGGCTGGCGGGCAAGCAAAGCCTCGGCTAAGGCCCGCGCGATGCAGGGGAAGCCCAGAATAGCCGCTTTGATCGTCGCCGCCGGACAAGGTGCGCGCGTCGGCAGCGGCATGCCGAAGCAATATCGCATGGCGGCGGGCAAGCCGGTGCTGGCGCACGCCGCCGACGCGCTGCTTGGCCACCCCGCAATCGATGCCGTTCAGGTGGTGATCGGTGCAGGGCAGCAGGCCCTCTACGACGCCGCAATCGGAACTCGGCGCCTTCCCGCCCCCGTGACCGGCGGCGCGACGCGGCGGGATTCGGTGATCGCCGGGATCGAGGCGACCGAGGCGGATATCGTCCTGATCCACGACGCGGCCCGCCCCTTCCTGCCCGCCGCCGTCATCGACCGGCTGATCGCGGCGCTGGACCATAGCGACGGCGCGGTGCCGGCGCTGGCTGTAGCCGACACGCTCGCCCGGGGCGGCGATCTGCTCGGCGACACCGTCGCCCGCGACGGCCTCTACCGTATCCAGACGCCGCAGGCCTTTCGCCGCGATGCGATCCTCGCCGCCCATCGTGCCTGGGACGCCGCTCGCGAGGCGACCGATGACGCGCAGGTCGCCCGCGCCCATGGCCTGACCGTGGCGATCGTCGAGGGCGACCGCGCTCTCGAGAAACTCACCTTCGTCACCGATTTCGAGGCTCTCGATGGAACTCCAACGATGATCAGCCGCACCGCCATGGGTTTCGATGTCCACGCCTTCGCCGCGGGCGACGCGGTCCAGCTCGGCGGCGTCCGCATCCCGCATGATCGCGCGCTCGCCGGGCATAGCGACGCCGATGTCGCGCTTCATGCGCTGGTGGACGCGATTCTGGGGACGATCGCCGCGGGCGACATCGGCAGCCATTTCCCGCCGAGCGATCCGCAATGGCGCGGCGCGAATTCGGAGATTTTCGTCGCCCGGGCGTGCGAACTGCTCGCCGAGGCTGGCGCCGTCATCGATCATGTCGACCTGACGATCATCTGCGAGGCCCCCAAGGTCGGTCCGCACCGCGATACCATTCGTACACGGATCGCCGCTATGCTGGGTCTCGCCATCGATAAGGTGAGCGTGAAGGCAACCACGACCGAGCGGCTGGGTTTTACAGGCCGGGGCGAAGGCATCGCCGCACAGGCCGTCGCCAGCGTGCGCGTGCCCCGGAACTAGGATAGCAGGACGATATCGTGCCCGAACATCATGACACCATCCTTCCCGCCGAGTTGATCGACGCCGCAAAGCGCGTGATCGACGCGAATCGCGCCGCGGGGCGCAAGATCGCGGTGGCGGAAAGCTGCACCGGCGGGCTGGTCGCGGCGGCGCTGACCGAGATCCCCGGATCGTCGGATGTGCTGGGCTCGTCCTTCGTCACTTATTCGAACGAGGCCAAGGTCTCGATGCTCGGCGTGTCGTTCGAACTGATCGAGACCTTCGGCGCGGTGTCGATCGCGGTCGCCTGGGCGATGGCGCGGGGGGCCGTCGAGCGCAGCGACGCCGATATCGCGGTCGCGATCACCGGAGTGGCCGGGCCGGGCGGCGGCAGCGACAAGAAGCCGGTGGGAACCGTGGTGTTCGGGCGGGCCCGCAAGGGCGGCGATGCCGAGGATATCGCCGCCGACAAGCGCCATTTCGGCGACCTTGGCCGCGGCGGCGTCCGGCTTCAGGCCGCGCTGTGTGCGCTCGAACTGCTGATGCCCGGCGCGACCTTGGGCGACGAGGCGTAGAGCCTGGCGGCGCGCTCCTCGAACGCACCGATCATGGTCCGCAACGCGCGGTCGAATACCTGCCCGGCGACCATTTCGAACAGCCGCGACTTGAACTCGAACTCGATCGAGAATTCGACGAGCGATCCCCCCTGCCCATCGCTAGCAAAGCGCCAGTCATTGTGGAGATATTTGAGCGGCCCATCGACATAGTCGACATGGATTTCCGCCGGGCGGCGCTTGCTCACCTTCGACGTAAACTTCTCGCGCAGCGCCTTGAAGCCCACCATCAGGTCGGCGACCATCTCGGTCTCACTGTCCGAACGGATGCGCACCGCCGACACCCAGGGCAGAAACTGGTCGTAGGCCGCGACGTCCGCGACCAGATCATAGAGTTGCTCGGGCGTGTAGGGCAGCCGGCGGGTTTCGCTATGCCGGGGCATGTCAGGCCGTCTTAGTGGCCGCCTTGCGCGCCAGCTCGGCATTGCGGGCATCGCGCAGCTTCGCGAAGTCGTCACCGGCGTGATAGCTCGACCGGGTCAGCGGGCTCGCCGCGACCAGCAGGAAGCCCTTGGCGCGCGCGATCGCGGCATAGGCCTCGAAGGTCTTGGGCGCGACGAAATCGATCACCTTGGCGTGCTTAGGAGTCGGCTGGAGATATTGGCCCATCGTCAGGAAATCGATCTGCGCCGAGCGCATGTCGTCCATCACCTGATGAACCTCGAGCCGCTCCTCGCCGAGCCCGACCATGATGCCCGACTTGGTGAAGATCGTCGGATCGAGCCGCTTGACCGTCTCCAGCAAACGCAGCGACGCATAATAGCGCGCGCCGGGGCGGATCGTCGGATAGAGCCGCGGCACCGTCTCCAGATTATGATTGTAGACGTCGGGGCGCGCCGCAACGATCGCCTCGATCGCGGCGTCGGCCTTGTTGCGGAAATCCGGGGTCAGGATCTCGATCGTCGTGTTCGGTGTCGTCCGGCGGAGCGCCTCGATCACCTTGACGAACTGGCTCGCGCCGCCATCGGGCAGATCGTCGCGATCGACCGAGGTGATGACGATATGTTCCAGCCCCAGCTCGGCCGCAGCGTCGGCGGTGTGCTGCGGCTCTAGCGCGTCGACGGCGCGCGGCATGCCGGTCTTGACGTTGCAGAAGGCGCAGGCCCGCGTGCAGGTGTCGCCCAGGATCATCACCGTCGCGTGCTTCTTGGTCCAGCACTCGCCGATGTTCGGGCAGGCCGCCTCCTCGCACACCGTGTTGAGGTTGAGCTTGCGCATCAGCCCCTTGGTCTCGGTGAAGGTCTTGCCCATCGGCGCCTTGACCCGAATCCAGTCGGGCTTGCGGAGGCGTTCCGGGGCGGGATTTGGCAGGGCGTCGCTCATGCGGTGCCAGATAGGCGATAAGAGCTCCACTTGCCAGCCCCCCGCATGATGATTAGGGCGTGCCGCCATGACCGACTTTTCTGGACTGATCGAAGGCTATCGCCGCTTCAAGACCACCGGATGGCAGCAACAGCGCCAGCGCTGGGGGCAGCTTGCCGAGGGGCAAGACCCCAAGCTGATGGTGATCGCCTGTTCGGACAGCCGGGTCGATCCGACGATCATCTTCGATACTTCGCCCGGCGAGATCTTCATGGTCCGTAACGTCGCCAACATGGTGCCGCCGTTCGAGACCAACCCAGGTCACCACGGCGTTTCCGCTGCGCTCGAATTCGCCGTGACCCAGCTCGAGGTTCCCGAAATACTCGTGCTTGGCCATCAGAGCTGCGGCGGCTGTGCGGCGGCGCTGACCCAGCGGTTCGAGAACAAGCGGCCCGGCGAAGGCGGCTTCATATCGGATTGGATGTCGCTGCTCGATGAGGCGCGCGAGAAGGTCGTTGCCGAACATGGCACCGGCCCCGAGGCCGTCCGCGCGCTCGAACTGGAAGCGGTGCGGGTATCGATCGCCAATCTGCGCACCTTCCCTTGCGTCCCGGTGCGCGAAAAGGCCGGACGGCTTCGCATCCACGGCGCCTATTTCGGCATTGCCGAAGGCGTGCTTCATGTGCTCGACGAGGCCAGCGGAAACTTCCATCCGGCGTGATCGTTAAGGCTCCAACCAGTGAGAGGAGCTTATCATGTTCACCCGTTCGATAATCGCGATCACCGCGCTGATCGCCGTCGCGCCGCTGGCGGCGCAGAGCGCCGACAAGAATGACGCTGCCCATCAGGCTGCCGACGCCCGCGAAATCCCGCAGACCCAGTCGTTGAACAATCAGGTCGGCGGCGCGATCGCCCAGGCGCAGACCAACAATGCTGTCGCCCAGGCGCAGAACGACATCAACCAGCAGGAATATGCCGCGGACAAGGCCGCCTATGAGCAGGCGTTGCGCGATCATCACCGCGAGGTGCTGGCGACTGACGCCACCTTCATCCGCCAACAGCAGGCCTATGCGCTCGCGATGCGCGATTGGCGCGCTCAGGTCGCGATGTGCAAGAAGGGCTATCAGAGCGCCTGCAACCTGCCCGCGCCCGACCCGATGAAATATATGTAAGACACGGAAAGGGGAGCGGGTTCGCTCCCCTTCTCTTATCCGGATCAGCGCGTCAGCTTCTTGTAGGCGCTTGACCCTGGCCGATCGGCGGCATCGCCGAGACGCCGTCGCTTATCTTCCTCATAGCTCTCGAAATTGCCCTCGAACCATTCGACATGGCCATTGCCTTCGAAGGCCAGGATGTGCGTGGCAAGGCGATCGAGGAAGAAACGGTCGTGGCTGATCACCACGGCGCATCCCGCGAAATTCTCCAGCGCATCCTCGAGCGCGCGCAGCGTCTCGACGTCGAGGTCGTTGGTCGGTTCGTCGAGCAGCAGGACGTTGCCGCCCTTGCGGAGCATCTTCGCCATGTGGACGCGGTTGCGTTCACCGCCCGATAGCTGGCCGACCTTCTTCTGCTGATCGGGCCCCTTGAAGTTGAACGCGCCGACATAGGCCCGGGTCGACATCTCGAACTTGCCGACGGTCATGATGTCATGACCTTCGGAAACTTCTTCCCAGACATTCTTGTTCGAGTCGAGCGCGTCGCGACTCTGGTCGACGAAGCCGAGCTTCACCGTCGGGCCGATATCGATAGAGCCTGCGTCGGGAGTTTCCTGACCGGTGATCAGCCGGAACAGCGTCGTCTTGCCGGCACCGTTCGGGCCGATGACGCCGACGATGCCGCCGGGCGGCAGCGTGAAGTCCAGGCCTTCGAACAGCTTCTTATCGCCATAGGACTTGGTCAGCCCCTTGGCCTCGATCACCTTGCCGCCGAGACGCTCGGGGGTCTGGATGACGATCTGGGCTTTGCCGGGCGCGCGGTTGTTTTGCTTTTCGACCAGTTCGTCGAACGCGCGGATACGCGCCTTCGACTTGGTCTGGCGTGCCTTCGGGCTCTGCCGAATCCACTCCAGCTCTTCCTTGATCGCCTTCTGGCGGCCCGCGTCCTCGCGCTCTTCCTGCTCCATCCGCTTCGCCTTGGCGTCGAGCCAGGAGGAGTAGTTGCCCTCATAGGGAATGCCGCGGCCGCGATCGAGCTCGAGCACCCAGCCCACGACATTGTCGAGGAAGTAGCGGTCGTGGGTGACGAGGATGACGTTGCCGGCATAATCGACAAGATGCTGTTCGAGCCAGGCGACGCTTTCGGCATCGAGATGGTTGGTCGGTTCGTCGAGCAGCAGGATATCGGGCTTTTCCAGCAAAAGGCGACACAGCGCGACGCGGCGCTTCTCACCACCCGACAGGCCGGTGACGGGCAGATCGCCCGGAGGGCAGCGCAGCGCTTCCATCGCGATTTCGAGCTGGTTGTCGAGCGTCCAGCCATCGGCCGCGTCGATCTTCTCCTGAAGGACGCCCATCTCCTCCATCAGCGCGTCGAAATCGGTGTCGTCCTTGGGATCGCCCATTTCGGCCGAGATCGCGTTGAAGCGCTCGATCATGTCCGCGACCTCGCGGACGCCGTCCATCACGTTCTGCTTGACGGTCTTGTCGGGATCGAGCTGCGGCTCCTGCGGCAGATAGCCGACGCTGACGCCTTCGGCGGCCCAGGCCTCGCCCGAATAATCGGTGTCCATGCCGGCCATGACCTTCATCAGGGTCGACTTACCCGCGCCGTTGACGCCGATGATCGCGATCTTGGTGCCCGGCAGGAACTGCAGGTGGATATTGTTGAACAGCGGTTTGTTGGCGCCGGGAAAGGTCTTGGTCAGACCCTTCATCACGAAACTATATTGCACGGCCATCGGTCGCGGACCCTCGTCGAGCTGGATTGGGGCTGGAAAATGTGCCGCCGCCACTAACCGACAGCACGGCAATTGGCAAATGGCGAGCGCGCCGATAGCTTCAACCCCATGATGAAATTTTCGAAGCTCGCGCTCGTCGCGTCCGCCGCCCTTTCCTTTCCGCTCAACGCCCAGGCGACGCCGCAGGAGACCGCCAGACTGCGCGACGCCGCGATGACCGATTCCCTTGCCTGGGAGATCACCGAAGGCCTGACCACCGAGATCGGCCAGCGCAAGGCGGGCAGCGATGCCGAGGCGCGCGCCCGCGACTGGGCAGTCGCCAAGCTCAAGGCGCTCGGTTTCGCCAATGTGCGGGTGGACCCCTTCGAGGTGCCCTACTGGGAGCGCGGCGAAGCAACAGCCGAGATCGTAGCCCCCTTCCCCCAGTCGCTAACGCTCACCGCGCTGGGAAATAGTGCCGGGACACCGTCCAAGGGATTGAAGGCCGAGGTGATCGGTTTCGATAGCCTGGCCGCGCTCAGCGCCGCCGATCCGGCCAGCATCAAGGGCAAGATCGTCTTCGTCACCCATCGCATGGCACCCGCGCAGGACGGCTCGCCTTACGGTCCCGTCGGCGCGATCCGCCGTACCGGTCCCTCGATCGCCTCGAAGCTGGGCGCCGCCGCGATCCTGATCCGCTCGATCGGCACGGACAAGCATCGCAACCCGCACACCGGCGCGCAGGCCTGGGCCGAAGGCGCGAAGCCGATTCCCGCGCTCGCGCTGGCCAATCCCGACGCCGACCAGCTCGAACGCATCCTCAAGCGCGGACAGCCGGTGACGATCGCGCTCAACGTCACCGCGAAGATGGCGGGCAAGCGCCCGTCAGGGAATGTTATCGCGGAGGTGCCGGGCCGTGACCCTAATGCCGGGATCATCGTCGTCGGCGGCCATCTCGACAGCTGGGACCTCGGCACCGGCGCGATCGACGATGCAAGCGGCGTCGCGATCACGACCGCGGCGGCGAAGCGGATCATGGACGCCGGGCAGCCACTGCGAACGATCCGTGTCGTCTGGTTCGGATCGGAGGAGATCGGCCTGTTCGGCGGAATCGACTATCGCGAGAAGCATGGCGCGGAAAAGCACCAGCTGCTCGCCGAATCGGATTTCGGCGCCGATCGCGTCTGGCGCTTTGAAACCAATGTCGCCGGGGCAGCTTTGCCGGCGATGAAACCGATCGCCGCTGCTTTGTCGCCGCTCGGCATCGAGCAGAATCCGAGCAATGGCAATGCGAGCGGGTCGGACATTTCCGAAGTCGCCAAGCTGGGTATCCCGGTGCTGGAACTCAGCCAGGACGGCACCCGCTATTTCGATCTCCACCACACGCCGGACGATACGCTGGACAAAATCGATCCGGCCCAGCTTCGCCAGAATGTCGCGGCGTGGACGGCGATGCTGTCTGTGACCACGAACGATCCGACCGAATATGGCCCGGTGGCGGTGAAGAAATAACACGTCATCCCGGCGGAGGCCGGGATCTCAGGCGGTAGCGCGCGCGAACCTCTCCCGATGTCCCGGCCTCCGCCGGGATGACGCCAGGTCGACGGATCAAGCCCGCGCCGGAATCTCCAGCCCGCGCTGCACCGCCGGGCGGGCGAGGCCGCGCTCCAGCCAGTCCGGCACATTCTTCAACGTGTCGAAGGCGATCAGGTCGCGTGCGTCGTAGAAGGTAATCAGGTTACGGATCCAGCCCAGCGTCGAGATGTCGGCGATGCTGTAATCCGCACCCATGATCCAGTCGCGGCCCTGGAGGCGGCGATCGAGCACGCCTAGCACACGCTTGGACTCGTCGACATAGCGCTGCAGCGGCCGCTTATCCTCGATCGCCCTGCCCGCAAACTTGTTGAAGAAGCCGACCTGTCCGAAGATCGGCCCCATCCCCGCATTCTGGAAGATGACCCATTGGATCGTCTCATAGCGGGCAGCGGGGTCGGCGGGGACGAACTTACCGGTCTTGTCGGCGAGATAGATCAGGATCGCGCCCGATTCCGCGAGCCCTATCGGCTTGCCGCCGGGTCCATCGGGATCGATGATCGCTGGTATCTTGCCGTTCGGATTGAGCGAGAGGAATTCGGGCGTGTGGCTCTGATTGTCCATGATGTCGATCAGATGCGCCTCATAGGGCAGCCCGGTCTCCTCCAGCATGATCGACACTTTCACGCCATTGGGCGTGTTGAGCGAATAGAGCTGGATGCGATCCGGATGTTTGGCCGGCCAGCGCTTCGTGATCGGAAAAGCGGAAAGGTCGGCCATGGCATGCTCCATCTGTTGGTTGCCGCGCCGAGTTGGCGATGATGCAGAGGTTAGACAATAGCCGCCGTCAGTTGGGCAGACCCTTGCCCTCTTCCGGCGCTGCCAGCAGATCGACCGCCGGTTCGCTGGCGCGCGTCTCGATCGCGGCAGCTTCCTCTATCTCCTTGCCGCCCGTCTCGATGTTGAGATCGCGGAACTTGCGGCCTGTGACGAGCACCCGGCCCTCGAAGCTCGCCACGAACTTGTTGTAATTCTCGACCGCGCTGTTGAGGCCGCCGCCGACGCGCTTGAGATGGGTCGCGGCGACCGACAATCGCTCGAACATTTCCTTGCCGAGCTGACCGATCTGGCGGGCCTCCTCGGCCATCTTCTCCTGCCGCCAGACACTCGCCACGGTGCGGGCGAGCGCGACGAGGTTGATCGGACTCGCGATCAGCACGCGGCGTTCGTGCGCCCAGTCCCACAGCTCGGGGTCCTGCTCCATCGCCGCCGACAGGAAATGCTCGCCGGGTATGTACATCACCACATAATCGGCGGCCTCGCCGAACCGGTCCCAATAGCTTTTCTGGCCAAGCTGCGTCGCGTGAAGCCGCAGCGCGGCGGCATGCGCCTTGAGGAAGCCGAGCCGGGCCGCCTCGTCAACTTCCTCGCTCGCATCCATATAGGCGTTGAAAGAGCATTTCGCGTCGATGATCAGCCGCCGTCCGCCCGGCAGCCGCACGATCACGTCCGGCCGCAGCCGCCCATCCTCGGTATCGACCGACACTTCGGTCGCGAAGTCGGCGTAAGGCGACAGCCCCGCCTGTTCGAGGACATTGCGCAGCGACTGCTCGCCCCAGCGGCCCCGCGCCTTCGGGCTGGCGCGCAGCGCGTTGACCAGCTTGGCAGCCTCATCGCGGACCTGCCCCTGCCCCACCCGCACCTGATCGACCGCCTCGCGCAGCCCCGCATAGCTGTCGACGCGCTCCTTCTCGACGCGCTGCAGGCCTTCCTCATAGCGTTTCAGGGTCGATTCGACCGGGTTGAGCAGCGCCTTGAGCTGCGCCTCGCTCTTTTCACCCGCCTGATGGAAGCGCTGATCTGCGCGTTCGAGGAACTGGCGCTGTGCCTGCTCGAGCAATTTGCCGCCGACCTCGGCGAACTGCGCCGAAAGCTGATCCTTGGCCTCCTGCAACTGTCTGAGCTGCGCCTCGAACGCTTCGGTCCGCGCCTGCCGTTCGCCCAGCAGGCCCGATTTCTCGATCTCGGCACGGTTGAGCGCATCGCGGGCCGCCTCCAGCGCCTTGCGCAGATCGGCCGCCTCGCCCGCACCCGCCGCCTGCATCCGCCCGCGCGCAAACCAGCCCAGGATCAGGCCCGCGACAAGGCACAATGGCAGGGCAATGGCAATCAGCGATGACATCAGAGCAGGCCTTCTTGGAACAGAAAGCGAACCTTGCCCGCCGGACTTTGACTTTGCAAGCCAAACTCCGCGCTTCCCATCGCGCGCGCAGAAGCTAATATCGGCGCGGGGCACTACGGGGGATATAGGGGATGCCGGACAGCGTCGAACGCGCGTCGATCATGACGCGCCTGCAGGGGATCGGCCCTGTCGTTCGCAAGACTTTAAAGCAGATCGGTCCCACCCGGCTGGTGGTGACCGCGATTTTCCTCGCACTCGGCCTGCTCTTCGCCAAGTTCAGCTGGAACATCATGCTCGCCCAGGACGCAGAGCGCGCTCTGTACGACGTGCGCGCGCTGCTGTCCGCCAAGCATGTCGAAACCGACCCGCGCATCGTGATGGTCACGTTCAACGAGGAGACGCTGCGACTCACCGGGCGGCGCTCGCCGCTCGACCGCGCGATGCTCGGCAAAGCGCTGACCCAGCTCGACAAGATGAAGCCGAAAGCGATCGGCATCGATATTCTGATCGACCAGCCCACCCCCGAGGACCAGCAGCTGATCGACGCCTTCCGGGGCATGAAGACGCCGACCTATCTCGGTTTGGCGACGAACAAGTCGAACCCGGCCTTCATGACCTATGATCAGGAACAGTTCCTGCGTGATTTCCAGAAGCAGACCGCGCCCGGCAATGTCCATTTCACCAGCATCCGGGTGGAGGCCGACCGCGACGACGTAATGCGCAGCTGGCCCGAACAGCTTCGCGACCTGCCCCCGCTGATGGCCAATTCGCTGACGCAGGGCTTTCCCGAATATCGCGATCATCAGGGATCGATCCGCTATCGCCTGCCGGTCAATTACGAGCGGCCGGTCTTCGACAAGCTGCCCGTCGAGCTGATCGCCAATCCCGATCTGGTCGAGGCATTGAAGCCGCAGATCGAGGGCCGGTACGTCCTGATCGGCGGCAACATCCCCGACGTCGACCAATTCCAGACCCCCGCTTCGCGGATGAAGGATCCGGTCACGGGCCGCGTCGGCGAGACGACGATCGGGCTGGAGATCCACGCGACCCTGCTCGCGCAGATGCTCGATCATTTCATGTACAAGAAGATTCCCGGCTGGGGCCTCTGGCTGATCGCGATCGGCGTCGTCCTGCTCGGTTCGCTCACCGCGATGTCGAACCTGAAGATCTGGAAGCTCAGCCTGATCCTGCTCGTTCAGGCGGGCGCGGTCGTCGCGGTGCCGTTCATCTGGCAGTTCAACGGTGTCGATACGCAGGGTTTGCCGGTGTTCGGCTGGGTGATCGGCTGGATCTTCGCCTATACCGCCGTCGGCACCGCCGCGCGTGGAATCGGCGCCGAACAGCGCAATTTCGCACAGGGCGCGCTCGGCAAATATCTGCCCGGTGACATCGCCAAGGACATCATGAAGAATCCCGAGCGGCTCCAGCTGCACGGCGAGAAGCGCGACATCATCGCCGTGTTCAGCGATCTGGAGGGTTTCACCAAGCTCAGCCACCAGATCGAGCCGGAAATGGTGGCTCTCCTGCTCAACCGCTATCTCGACCTGCTATCGGAAACCGTGCTCGCGCACGGTGGCACGCTCGACAAGTTCGTCGGGGATGCCATCGTCGCCTTCTGGGGCGCTCCGATCAGCCGGCCCGATGATGCCGACCGCGCCGTCAAATGCGCGATCGCGATGTATGAAGCCGGTGAGCAATTCCGGCGCGAGGCACCCGAGGGCGTGCCGCCGATCGGCGTCACACGGGTCGGTTGTCACCGGGGTGAGGCTATCGTCGGCAATTTCGGCGGCGAAGGCCGCATCCAGTACACCGCACTGGGCGACTCGATGAACACTGCCGCGCGGCTCGAAGGCGCGAACAAATATCTGAAGACCAAAACGCTGGTCAGCGACACCGTCGTCGAGAAGTCGACCCTGGGCTATTTCCGCCCTATGGGCCGCATCGCGGTGTCGGGCCGATCGACCCCGATGATCATCTACGAACCCGTCCCCGATTTTTCTGCTACGGCTGTGCAACAGTTCACAGACACGCTGCGTAGATTCGATGATGGAGATACCACTGCTCTGGCCGAGTTCGAACAAATGGCCGCAAAGAATCCTGATGATAAGGCGCTCGCCAATCTGATAAAGCGCCTTCATGAGGTTGGACCGGGAGGTTATAGTGCTCTGGATAAATAAGCGCTCGTCGCAGGCTGTTGCGACACTCGCAGGATTGATGCTCGCAGGCACGGCTATGGCCGCGCCGCTGGTCGTCCGATCGGCCGGTCCGTCGGCCAAGACCTATCCCGCCGGCAAGGCGATCCCCGACACGGCCAAGATCGTCCTGAAAGCCGGCGACACGATCGTCCTGCTCGACGGCAAGGGCACCCGCACGCTGAGCGGCCCGGGCACGTTCAGCGCGACCGCCACCGCGACCGCAGCGGCGTCGACCGGATCGACGCTCAATGCGCTGGTATCGGGCGGCGGCGAGCGACGCGCCCGCATCGGGGCCGTCCGCAGCGCCAGCGGCATCGACAAGAACGCCGGCAAGAACCCGAACGTCTGGTATGTCGACATCGGCCGCAGCTCGAACATGTGCATCGCCGATACCTCGACCGTGACCGTGTGGCGTCCGAGCGCCGACAAGGCCGCGACCGTGACGGTCACCGGCCCCAGCGGCCAGGGCACGATCGACCTGCCCGCCGGCCAGTCGGCGGCGCTATGGCCTTCGAGCGTGCCGGTCGTCGACGGCGGCGCCTATAAGCTAAGCTGGGAAGGCGCCAAGGCCCCGACCTCGCTGAAGTTCATCGTCGTGAAACCGACCACGGCCGGGCTCGAGGACATGGCGCAATCGCTGATCAAGGCCGGCTGCAATGCGCAGCTCGACCTGCTGATCCAGACGGTCGCGCTGCCCGATGGTTCTCCGAAGGGCTGATCCCCGCGCGAGCGGCAAGGCAAAAGAGCCGGCGGGGAAACCTGCCGGCCTTTTCGTTTGGCCGCCGCCCCGCAAAAATCTCTCTGGAGCCTCGCACGATATCGCTTATGGAAGCGCGCATGACCGCTACCGCTCCCTCCGGCGCGCCACTCACGCTGTTCGACAGCCTGACCCGCGCCGCCCGCGCTTTCGAACCGATCGATCCGACGATGGTGCGGCTCTACAGCTGCGGCCCAACGGTCTATAATTTCGCGCATCTCGGCAATCTGCGCGCCTATGTCTTCACCGATACGCTGCGCCGGACGCTCAACTGGAAGGGCTGGCCGGTCAACCACGTCATCAACATCACCGATGTCGGGCACCTGACTTCCGACGCCGATGAGGGCGACGACAAGATGGAGGCCGCCGCCGCCAAGGCGGCGAAGACGATCTGGGAGATCGCGGCCTTCTACACCGATGCGTTCAAGGCAGACCTCGAGGCGCTCAACATCATCGCGCCGACGCTGTGGAGCGTCGCGACCGACCATATTCAGGACATGATCGCCTTCGCGCGCGCGATCGAGGATGCCGGGGCGAGCTATGAGCTCGACAACGGCCTCTATTTCGACACGTCCAAGGTTCCCGATTATGGCCGCCTCGCCGGCGCGCGCGGCGACGACACGGTCGGCCGCATTGCCGAGGTCGAGGGCAAGCGCAACCCGGCCGACTTCGCGCTGTGGCGGCGATCAGCGCCGGGCGAACAGCGGCAGATGGAGTGGCTGTCGCCCTGGGGTCCGGGCGCGCCGGGCTGGCATCTCGAATGCTCGGTGATGAGCATGAAATATCTGGGCACGCAGTTCGATATCCACACCGGCGGGATCGATCATCGCGAAATCCACCATTGCAACGAGATCGCGCAGAATCAGGCCTTCACCCGCACCGAACGATCGGGCGCGAATTTCTGGATGCATAACAATTTCCTGGTCGATCGCGGCGGCAAGATGTCGAAGTCCAAGGGCGGCTTCGCGACGCTGGCAGGGGTGATCGCGAAAGGCGTCCATCCCCTCGCCTATCGGCTGCTCTGCCTGTCGGCGCATTACCGGTCCGAACTCGAATTCTCGTCCGAGGCGCTCGCCGCAGCACTGACCCGGCTGACCCGCCTAGTTCTCGCCGCCGAGCAGCTCCGCGACAAGGCGGGCTCGCCCGAATGGCTGCGGCTGTTCACCGAGAGCCGAGCGAGCAAAGGCGCGTCATTCGCCTATCAGCGGTCGGTGGTCGAGGCCGGGCTCGGCCCGAAGGCGCAGGCGCTGCTCACCCAGTTCGACGAGGCGCTATCGAGCGACCTAATGGTGCCGCAGGCCTTGCCGCTGCTCGAGCAGTCCCTCGCCGACAAGGCGATTCCCGCGGACGAGAAACTGCGCCTGCTCGCGACGATGGACCTGGCGCTCGGGCTCGACCTGCTCAGCATTCGCCGCATCGACCTGCGCCGCCGCCCGGCCGACTCGGCGATGACCGAGGAGGATATAGAAGCACAGCTCGCAGCCCGGCAGGAGGCGCGCGCGGCGAAGGATTTCGCAGCGTCCGACCGGATACGCGATGCGCTGGCGGCGAAGGGGGTCGCGGTGATGGATGGCGGCGGCGACATGCGTTGGGACTGGATTCTCGATCTCTGAAACAAACGAGCAGAATCAATCCGCAACAGATTGTAAAAAGTCCTGTTCCCCGTCCCAGAAATGACTTAGCAATCCGGCATCTTGCGCGGGCGCAGCAGGGGCGCGCCACGAACAGGGGGAGCAAATCATGGGCACCAAGGCATCCGATCTCTTCATCCAGTGCCTGGAGGAAGAAGGCTGCGAATATATCTTCGGCGTTCCCGGCGAAGAAAATCTCGACATGCTGGACAGCCTGTCCCGCTCCAAGAAGATCAAGCTGATCCTCACCCGCCACGAACAAGGCGCAGGCTTTATGGCCGCCACCTATGGCCGCCACACCGGCAAGACCGGCGTCTGCATGGCGACCCTCGGGCCGGGCGCGACCAACTTCGTCACCGCCGCCGCCTATGCGCAGCTCGGCGGCATGCCGATCCTGATGGTCACCGGCCAGAAGCCGATCAAGAAGTCCAAGCAGGGCCGCTTCCAGATTCTTGAAGTCGTCGAGATGATGAAGCCGATCACCAAGTTCACCCACCAGCTCGCCTCGGCCGACAATATCCCGAGCCGCGTGCGTGAGGCCTATCGCCTCGCCGAGGAAGAGAAGCCCGGCGCGACCCATATCGAGTTCCCCGAGGACGTCGCCGACGAGCACACCGATTCGACCCCGATCAAGCCGTCGCTGGCACGCCGTCCGGAGGCCGAGGACAAGGCGGTTCGCGCTGCGGTGAAGATGATCGAGGACGCCAAGACGCCCATCTTGGTGATCGGCGCGGGCGGCAACCGCAAGCAGACCGGCCGGATGCTGCTCCAGTTCATCGAGAAGACCGGCATCCCCTTCGTGACGACCCAGCTCGGCAAGGGCGTGATCGACGAGACCCATCCGAAATTCCTCGGCTGCGCCGCGCTGTCGGCCGGCGACTTCGTCCATCGTTCGATCGAGCATGCCGACCTGATCATCAACGTCGGCCATGACGTGATCGAGAAGCCGCCCTTCTTCATGAAGAATGGCGGCACCCCGGTCATCCACGTCAGCACCAAGACCGCCGAGGTCGATCCGGTCTATTTCCCGCAGGTCGAGGTCATCGGCGACATCGCCAATGCGATCTGGAAGATGCAGAAGGACATCGTTCCCTCGGGCCGCTGGAACTTCGACTTCATGATGAAGGCCCGCAAGGCCGAAGTCGCGCACACCGAGTCGCTCGAAGGCGACACCCGCTTCCCGATCTTTCCGCCGCACCTCGTCCGCGAGGTCCGCAGCGCGATGCCCGCCGACGGCATCATCTGCCTCGATAACGGCGTCTACAAGATCTGGTTCGCGCGCAACTATCCGGCACGCCAGCAGAACACCGTGCTGCTCGACAATGCGCTCGCCACGATGGGCGCGGGCCTGCCCTCGGCCATGGCTTCGGCGATGGTCTATCCCGACAAGAAGGTCATGGCGATCTGCGGCGACGGCGGCTTCATGATGAACAGCCAGGAGATGGAGACCGCGGTGCGCCTCGGCCTCAACATCACCGTGCTGATCCTCAACGACAGCAGCTATGGCATGATCCGCTGGAAGCAGGCGAACATGGGCTTCGAAGATTGGGGGCTGACCTATGGCAACCCCGACTTCGTCAAATATGCCGAGGCCTATGGCGCCAAGGGCCATCGCGTCGAAAGCGCCGAGCATCTGAGCAAGCTGCTCAAGGAATGCCTCGACACGCCGGGCGTCCACCTGATCGACTGTCCGGTCGACTATTCCGAGAATGATCAGATTCTCAACAAGGACATCAAGACGCTCAGCAAGGAAATATCATAATTCCGTTAGGACCGATTACGGCGGGGGCTCCGCGCTGCATATATCTAGCCGCAACCCCCGCCGCTCCCGGCGACGACGATAACGGATGATCCGCGATGAAGCTGAAAGATACCTACCCGCTCTACCTCGCCAACGAGGCGCAGCAGCCGAACACCGATCTCAAGGTGACCGACAAGTTCACCGGCGAGGTCGCGACGCGGGTCGCGCTGGCCGATGCGAAGACGATCGACAAGGGCATCGAATGGGCGGTGAAGGCCGCCGAGCCGATGGCGAAAATGGCGAGCTACGAGCGTCAGGCGGTCCTCCAGCATTGCGTCGACCGTTTCACGGAGCGCAAGGATGAGCTCGCCTATGCGCTGTGCATCGAGGCGGGCAAGCCGATCAACGACAGCCGCGGCGAAGTCGGCCGCCTGATCGACACCTTCCGCATCGCCGCCGAAGAATCGGTCCGCATGACCGGCGAGGTTCAGCCGCTCGACATCTCGCCGCGCGCCAAGGGCTATCAGGGAATCTGGAAGCGGGTGCCGATCGGCCCCTGCTCGTTCATCTCGCCGTTCAACTTCCCGCTCAACCTCGCCGCGCACAAGATCGCGCCGGCGATCGCGGTCGGCTGCCCCTTCGTGATGAAGCCCGCGAGCCGCACGCCGTTGGGCGCGATCATCATGGGTGAGGTGCTGGCCGAGACCAACCTGCCCAAGGGCGCCTTCTCGATCCTGCCGGCGGCGCGCGACGGCGCGGACCTGTTCACGGTCGACGACCGCCTCAAGCTGCTGTCCTTCACCGGCTCGCCCGATGTGGGCTGGGATCTGAAGGCGCGCTGCGGCAAGAAGAAGGTCGTGCTCGAACTGGGCGGCAACGCCGCCGTGGTGATCGATGCCGACGCCGATCTCGACGACGCGGTCGAACGCACCGTGTTCGGCGCCTTCTACCAGTCGGGCCAGTCGTGCATCGGCGTGCAGCGCATCCTCGTCCATGATGCGGTCTATGACGCGTTCAAGGCGAAGCTGGTCGCCAAGACCAAGACGCTGATCGCGGGCAACCCGCATGATGAAAAGACCTTCGTCGGCCCGATGATCGACGTGAAGGAAGCCGAGCGCCTCGACAATTGGGTCCAGGAAGCGACCGCCAAGGGCGCGACCTTGCTGTGCGGCGGCAAGCGCGAAGGCGCGATGCTCGAAGCGACCCTGCTCGAAAATGTCGACCTCGAGACCAAGATCAACCGCGAAGAGGCCTTCGGCCCCGTCGCCTTCCTGATCCGCTTCAGCGACTGGCACGAGGCGCTGAAGATCGTCAACGACTCCAAGTTCGGCCTGCAGGCCGGGATATTCACCCGCGACATCTTCAAGATCCTCGACGCCTGGGACGATCTCGATGTCGGCGGCGTCGTGGTGAACGACGTGCCGAGCTACCGGGTCGACAACATGCCTTATGGCGGGGTCAAGGATTCGGGCATCGGACGCGAGGGAATCCGGTTCGCGATGGAGGACATGACCGAGATCCGCAATCTCGTGATCCGTCGCCGGAGTGTCTGATAAGCGTTTGAATGATTGCACTTCGCCTGCGAAACGGCGATAGACGGAAAGACAGTAGCGGCATCGGGGCCAAGGCGCCGCTACATGTGCGGATCGGCAGTTAGGGAGCGCCGAATTGGGGGGTAGAGTCTCGGGCAGGCTGTCCTTTATGTGCGGCGCATTGGGCGTCGCGCTCCTCGGCTGCGCCATCTTTTTCTTCGCCCTGACCAGCGCCGCCGACCGGGCGGTCGCTTCGTCGGCCTCCCCTGCCTCCTCGTTCAGCCATGTCGGCGTCGCGTCCTGTTCGGGCTCGACCTGCCATGGCCGCAGCGAGCCGACCGGCAAGGTCGTTCGCCAGGACGAAATCCTGCAGTGGCAGAACGCGTCGAGCCGCACCGGCGCGCACAGCCGCGCCTTCGCCGTGCTCGCCTCACCGCGCGGCCAGGCGATCGCCGCAAAGCTCGGCATCGGCCCGGCGACCTCAGCGGGCGAGTGCCTCGGCTGCCACGCCGATCCGGCCTATGCCGGCAAAGGCCCGCGCTGGCATGTCGAGGACGGCGTCGGCTGCGAGGCCTGCCATGGCGGCGCGCAGCAATGGCTGACCAGCCATTATGCCGTCGGCCAGACCCATGCCGCCAATGTAGCGCGCGGCCTCTATCCGCTCGATCAGCCCCGCGCCCGCGCCGAGAAATGTCTCGACTGCCACTTCGGCAGCGACAAGCCCGGCCAGTTCGTCTCGCACCGCATCATGGCCGCCGGCCATCCGCGTGTCGCTTTCGAGGTCGACCTCTTCTCCGCGCTCCAGCAGCATCATGACGAAGATACCGACTATGCGCAACGCAAGCGCCACACCAACAACGTCCAGCTCTGGGCGGTCGGCCAGGCGAGCGCGGTGGGCCGCGCCACCGCGCTGTTCGCCAACCCGCGCCTGGGCACCGACGGCATCTTCCCGGAGATTTATTTCTTCGATTGCCACACCTGCCATCGCCAGATCGTCGATGGCCCCAACGGCCGGGCGAACTGGCTCGCCAATCCGGGCCGCCCCATCCCGTCGGGCATGCCCGCCTTCAACGATGAGAATATGATCATGCTCTCGGCGGCGGCGAAGGTCGCCGCGCCGGGCGCGGCGGCGAAGTTCGACGCCGATTCGCGTGCCTTCCACGCCGCGCTGGCGAAGGATCGTCCCTCGGCGGTGGCTGCCGCCCGCAAGCTCGGCGCTTCGGCGGGCGTGCTCGCCGACACGATGGGCCGCACCGCCCTCGGCCGCGCCGAAACCTTCGCGATCATCGACAGCATTTCCAGCAGCGCTATCGCCGCGCGCTTCACCGATTATGAAGGCTCGGCGCAGGCGGTGATGGCGATCGACACGCTGCTCAACGCGCTGGTCCGCCAGGGCCATGTCAGCGAGGAACGGGCGCGCGGAGCCCGGGGCGCGATCGATCGGGCCTATAAGGCGGTCGGCAACAGCAATGCCTATCGTCCAGCAGAATTCCGGGCGGCGCTGGGTCAGGCAGCGGCGTCGATAAGGGCCCTCAAATGACATTGTTTTCGCGTGCCGTAGCTGTATTGACCACCACCGCCTTTCTGCTCGCATCCTGCGGCGGAGGCGGCGGCAGTTCGTCGACTCCGACCACCCCGACCACGCCTTCGCAAACGCCGGTCTATGCGGTCCCTGCCCAAGAGGCGCTGACCGTACCGGATGTCGAAAAGATCCTTGCCCAGGCGGTTGAGGAAGCGAGCGCGCGCAACAAGCCCGCCACTATCGCCATCACGGATCGGGTGGGCAACGTCCTGGCCGTTTTCCAGATGAACGGCGCGCCGGGCACACTCACGATCAAGACCACCAATCGAGCGGTAACGCCGACAGACGTCGAAGGGCTTGTCGCGCCGGGAGCAGTGGCGGCTGCCGCAATCGCAAAGGCGATAACCGGCGCATATCTCTCTTCAGGCGGAAATGCTTTCTCCACCCGAACCGCCAGCTTCATCGTTCAGGAGCATTATCCTCCCGGCAACAATATGCTGGCCGCTGGCCCGCTTTTCGGGGTGCAGTTCAGTCAGCTTCCCTGCTCGGATTTCAACCGCCGCTATCTCGTGGGGGGCGGGCCTGCCGCCTTCATCGGGCCGAAGCGTTCGCCCCTTGGCCTGGCGGCTGATCCCGGCGGCTTTCCCATCTATAAGAACGGCGTGGTTGTCGGCGGTATCGGCGTGATGTCGGACGGCCTCTATAGTTTCGATGCGAACGTCGACGATTTCGACAAGGATGATGATGAAATCATCGCGACGGCCGGCATAACCGGCTTCGAAGCGCCGGAAGCCATACGCGCCAACAATATTCAGGCGGTGGTTCAACTTCGCTACAGTGATGTGCAATCCGGAGATCTGAGGTCCACGCCGACGAGCGCCCGAGCATTCTCGGCGCTGAACGGCACCGCTGGTTCGCTGATTTCGATCCGCGGATATTATGCCGAAGGTTCCACGCCATCGATTCTCGCCGGCACCGCTTATGGCACCGAGGCCTCCGGCATTCGCAAGGCGACAGCGGCGGAACGCGCAGCGGGCACGGTGATCGACAATGTCGACGCTTTCATCTTCACCGATGGCTCAGGCAACCCTCGTTATCCGATAAGGGCAGGAACCGACGGCGCGGACGTCGCATCTCCGCTCACCGCCGCCGAAGTGAAGGCTTTGCTGGAAGAAGCTTTCAAGGTCATGAGCCGCGCCCGCGCCCAGATACGCAAACCCTTGGATAGCCCGGCGCAGGTCACAATGACCGTGGTCGACACTCATGGCTCGATCCTGGGCCAGGATCGCTCGCCGGATGGACCGATCTTCGGAAGTGACGTTTCCATTCAAAAGGCACGGACTGCGACATTCTTCTCCGGCGCCCACGCCGCTGGGGATCTGCTCGGCAATCCATCGCCTGATGTGCAATCCTTCGTCGGAAAAGTTCGCACGTTCCTGAACGACCAGACCGCGCTGACCGGAAAGATTGCGTTTGCCGACCGCTCGGGCGGCAACCTGTCGCGTCCCTTCTTCCCCGATGGGGAAGAAGGGCGGCCTAACGGCCCTCTGTCGCGCCCTTTCAATCAATGGAGCCCCTTCTCCACCGGCCTCCAGAGCGCACTTATTCTGACCAACCTCGCGGAACATCTCGGATTCGTCCTCGGCGCATCCGCTTCTGACACCCGGCAACGCTGCACCTTTGCACCCGATGTCGCGGGCAAGGCGCAGAATCGCCTGCAAAATGGCATCCAGATTTTCCCGGGGTCGGTGCCGATATACCGCGGCAACACGTTGATCGGCGGCCTTGGCGTGTCAGGTGACGGTATCGATCAGGACGATATGATTTCGTTCCTGGGTACGCATAACGCCGGCCTGCGCGTCGGCGGCATAGGGAATGCCCCCACTGGTATCCGCGCGGACACGATCGTCGTGGACGTGGGCTCGGGGGTCAGGCTGCGCTACGTCAACTGTCCGTTCGCACCGTTTCTCGACACCTCCGAACAAGTCGTGTGCGACGGTAAATAATGTCGGCGGCGCTCTCATCCCTGCTGCTGCAAGCCGTCGCGCTGGCATCGACCGGCGGCGCGTCGGATGAGCCGGCGGCGGCGCCCGTTCAAACCGCGTCCGAAGCACCGGCACAGCCCGCGCCACTAGGCGACCCGAGTCTGCTCGCCGTTCCGGCCAATGCTCCAGCCTCCACCGTCGACGATCCGATGATCGACGGCCGTCGGCGACCGGGTTACGTCACCGAACTCCCGGCGCCCGTCAGCCAACACAATGCCGGTGCAGTGAGCGCGCCGCCGCCCGAGGCATTTCCGACCGATCAGTTTCCGATCCCGGACCGCTGGCGCCTGGTCAAGGCGTTGTGCCCCGACAAGAATTTCACGGGCCTTCAGGCGGTCTGCCATTCGAAGCTCGATCCCTATCACCAGAATCCGCTCAAGGCGGACGTCCCGATCCAGATCGACAAGAAGCCCTTCTTCCTGCCGATCACCGGGGACGACTGGTTCTTCGGCCTGAACGCGATCTCGGATTCGGTCCTCGAGCCCCGCTCCTTCCCGACTCCCGTCGCCGACCAGACCAGCACGAAACCCGGCGCGATCGGCCAGTTCGGCCGTGACCGCAGCCTGGTCGCCGCACAGACCTTCATCCTCGGCGCGGGCCTGAGCAAGGGTTCGACCGCCTATAAGCCGCCGGATGTCGAATACCGCATCGCGGTCGCCTATCAGGTCAATTATGTGAACGTGCAGGAACGCCGCGTCCTGCACGTCGAATCCTCGCGCCCCACGCACCGCACCGACAAATTCCTCGGCTTGCAGGAACTGTTCGTCGACAAGCATCTCGGCAACCGCTCGGACCGCTTCGACTTCGACTCGTTGCGCATCGGCATCCAGCCATTCCAGTTCGATTTCCGCGGCTTTCTGTTTCAGGACAACCAGCTCGGCGTCCGCTTCTTCGGCAATCGCGACAACAACCGCTACCAGTTCAACGTCCAGGGCATCTGGCGTCTCGAAAAGGACACCAACAGCGGCCTGAACGACATCACCCGCAAGCCGCGCGACGATTATATCCTCGCCGCGAACCTGTTCATGCAGGATTTTCCGCTGGCGGGCCTGACCTCGCTGGTCTCCGCCACCGCGAACATCAACCGCGAAAAGGACCGGACGCTCGATCATAACGGCTTCCCGGTGCGCCCCGCGCTGCTCGGCGATCAGCGGCCGCGCGAATATGACGTCTTCTATGTCGGCTACAGTCTCGACGGCCGCGTCAAACGCTTCAACACCTCGACGACCTTCTACGCCGCATTCGGCCAGGACCGGAACAGCTTCTTCACCTCGAAGAAGGCGCGCATCCAGGCCTTCTTTGCCGCCAGCGAACTGAGCTACGACCTCGACTGGATCCGCGTGAAACTCTCGGGCCTCTACGCCACCGGCGACGGCAAGCCGAAGGACAACAAGGAAACCGGCTTCTCGGCGATCTTCGAGAATCCGATCTTCGCGGGCGCGGACACGAGCTACTGGATCCGCCAGGCGGTCCCCTTCGCGGGCGGCGGCGTCAACGTCGCGATCGCGCCGCGTAACGGCATATTGAATGACCTGCGCACGTCGAAGGAAGAGGGGCAGTCCAACTTCAACAACCCTGGCACGATGCTGCTCGGCGTCGGCGCGGATTTCGACATCCTGCCGCAGCTGCGCTTCTCGACCAATCTCAACCATCTCTGGTTCGAGAATACCGCCACGCTGCGCGAGCTGCGCAACGAGGGCAGCATTCCGAAGTCGATCGGCTGGGACTTGTCGGGCGCGCTGATCTGGCGGCCGAGCATGGTGCAGAACGCCGTGTTCCGCCTGTCGGGTGCCGTGTTCGATCCGGGCAAGGGTTTCTCCGATCTTTTCACCAACTCGCGCGGCGACGACCGATATTATTCGGTGCTGTTCAACGCGATCCTGTCTTTCTGAGGACGTAAATGCGGGCTCTGGGTTCACTGATGACGATGCGATGGGCGGTCCGCGGCGCGCTGGTGCTGGCGGGCGCGGTCACCATCATCGTCTCCGCCCCTACCCCCGCCCCCGCCTCCGAGGGCGAGAAACCCGTCGCCCGCACCTACCCGAAGTTCGCCGATGCGCCGCGCACCCAGGATTGGGCCGAGGGCGATGCCAAGAGTGCGGGATGCGTCTCCTGCCACACCGCGACCGATCGCAAGACGATGCACCAAACCGAAGCGGTCGTGCTCGGCTGCGTCGACTGCCATGGCGGCGACGCGACCGTCAAAGTCGACAGCCATCTCAAGATGACCGATCGGGCCTATGTCGCTGCGCGCGACAAGGCGCATGTCCTGCCCAAATATCCGCAGGCCTGGCATTGGCCGTCTTCGGCCAACCCGAAGCGCAGCTATACCCTGCTCAACAAGGAAGCGCCCGAATATATCCGCTTCGTCAATCCGTCGGACTATCGCGTCGCGCGCCAGGCCTGCGGCTCCTGCCATATCGACATCATCCAAGCGGCCGAGCGGTCGCTGATGGCCACCGGCGCGATGCTGTGGGGCGGCGGCGCCTATAATAACGGCATCGTTCCCTATAAGAATTATCTGTTCGGCGAGGCCTATACCGCCCATGGCGAGCCCGCGCAGATCAAGTCGCCGGGCGTTACGCCAGGGACGGTGACCCCGGAGCAGAAGGCGCGCGGCGCGCTGCCGGTCATGTATCCGCTGCCCACTTGGCACGTCATCCCGCCGGGCGACATCTTCCGCGTATTCGAGCGCGGCGGCCGCAACATCAACAGCACCTTCGCCGAAATCGGCCTGCCCAACTCGCTCGGCAGCATCCAGCGCCTCGAGGAACCGGGCCGGCCCGACCTCAAGCAGTCGAACCGCGGCCCGGCCACCGGCCTGCGCGTCGCTATCCCCGTGCTCAACATCCACAAGACGCGCCTCAACGATCCGTTCATGTGGTTCATGGGCACCAACGACCAGCCCGGCGACTATCGCAATTCGGGCTGCGCCGGTTGCCACGTCGTCTATGCGAACGATCGCGAGCCCAAGCACAGCCTGATATACGCTAAATATGGCCGCGACGGACAGACCGCGACGGTCGATCCGACGATCAAGGACAAGCTCGAACCCAAGGACGATGGCCATGGCGGTCATGGCGGCGGCCATGGCAAGGCGGCTGAGGACCACGGCCCGCCCTCGCCCGATCATGATGGCCATGGCGTCGACAAGGCGGCGCATGGCGCGGAGGGCGTGCCCCAGCATCCGATCGGCGCGCAGAAGGAAAAAGGTCACCCGATCCAGCACGCCTTCACCAAGGCGATCCCGACCGCGCAGTGCATGAACTGCCACATGCACCAGCCCAACATCTTCCTGAATAGCTATCTCGGCTACACGATGTGGGACTATGAGTCCGACGCGCCGCTGATGTGGCCCGAGAAGCAGAAATATCCGACGATCGCCGAACGCCGCGCGGTCAACGAGCGCAATCCGGAAGCAGCCGCCGCGATCGGCAAGTGGAGTGACATCGACTTCCTGCGCAACGTCGCCGACGATGTGAACCCGAAGGCGAAGGACACCCAGTTCGCCGACTATCATGGCCATGGCTGGAACTTCCGCGCCATCTACAAGCGCGATCGCGAGGGCAATTTGCTCGACGCGAACGGCAACATCGTCTCGCCCGACGATCCTGAGAAGTTCCGCAAGAACGGCGTCGGCATGTTCGCCGAGATCGGCGAGCAGAAGGGCAAGGCTGTCCACATGATGGACATCCACGCCGAAAAGGGCCTGCAATGCGCAGACTGCCATTTCGGGCAGGACAGCCATGGCAACGGCCTGATCTACGGTGAGGTCGCCAACGCGGTGGAGATCGGCTGCAAGGATTGCCACGGCACCGCCGACGAATTCCCCACGCTGCGCACCTCGGGCCCGGCAGCGCCGCCAAATGGAAACGATCTATCGCTGCTCCGCAACCAGGACGGCAAGCGCCGCTTCGAATGGACCACCGATGCCAAGGGCGAACGCGTGCTGATCCAGCGCTCGATCGTCGACCCCAAGCTCGAATGGAAGGTCAGCCTGGTCAGGGAAGCCGTCGACCGCGACAGCGCCTATTTCAACCCGCTCGCCGCGCGATCGAAGCTGATGGGCAAGGTCGGCAAAGAGACGGGCAGATATGAATGGGGCCCTGGCGTCGCCAAGAGCGATCGCGCCCACGACACCGACAAGATGGCCTGTTTCACCTGCCACCTGTCCTGGACGACGTCGTGCGGTGGCTGTCACCTCCCGATCGAAGCGAACTGGAAGACCAGCAGCCACAAATATGACGGCATCGAGACGCGCAACTTCGCGACCTACAACCCGCAGGTCGCGCGCGACGAGATGTACCAGCTCGGCATCCATCAGACGACCAAGGGCAATATCATCGCCCCGATCCGTTCGACATCGGCGCTGGTGCTGTCCTCGACCAACCTGAACCGCGAGCGGATCTACATCCAGCAGCCGCCGATCTCGTCGGCCGGCTTTTCGAGCCAGGCCTTCGCGCCGCACTTCCCGCATACGGTCCGCAAGACCGAAACGAAGAAGTGCACCGATTGCCACCTGTCGGATCAAGACGACAACAACGCGATCATGGCGCAGCTCAACCTGCTCGGCACCAATTTCGTCAACTTCGTCGGCATGAATGCCTGGACCGGCCTTGAGAAAGGCATCGAGGCGATCCGCGTCACCGAATGGGACGAGCCTCAGGCCGTGATCGGGTCCTATCTGCAGAAATATGCCTATCCCGACTATTTCAGGGCGCATCTGGAGCATGGCCGCGAGCTGATCGAATGGGTGCGCGGCAAGCGCTTCGGGCCGAAACTCTCGGGCGAGCCGCATTCGGTCGAGGAGTTTGCGAACACCCATCACCCGACCGGCGGTGCGGCGCGCTGCCTCCAGCTGCGCGGCGAATATATGTATGTCGCCCAGGGCAAGGCCGGCTTCGAAGTCTATGACGTCGCGTCGATCGCCAACAAGGGCACGTCGCAGCGCATCCTGACCGCGCCCTTCTCGCCGCTGGGCCACGACACGCGCGTCGAGAGCAAGAATGCGACCTGCATGGCGCTACCGACCGGCCAGTCGATCTCGACAGAGCGCAACGATCACATCCTGAAATATTATCCCGAGAACGAAGAGCAGAAGATGGGCGAGATTTATCGCTACGCCTTCATCACCGACTCGGAGGAAGGTCTGATCGTCGTCAATGTCGAGACGCTGGCCGATGGCGAACCGCGCAACAACTTCCTCAAGCGCACCGTCACCTGGAACGAGAACAACATTCTCGCCGGTGCGCGGCACATCACGCTGGGCGGAAACTATGCCTATATCACCGCCGATGTGGGCCTCGTCGTCGTCGATCTGACCAACCCCAAGCAGCCACGCCTGGCGGCCACGGTTCCGCTGCGCGACGCCCGCGCCTCGGCGCTTCAGTTCCGCTATCTGTGGGTGACCACCGCCGAGGGCCTACAGCTCGTCGACGTAACGCATCTCGACAAGCCGGTGCTGGTGCCCCAGGCGACGCTGCCGATCGCCAACGCCCAGCGCATCTACCTCGCCCGCACCTATGCCTATGTCGCGGCGAAGCAGGACGGCCTGATGATCGTCAACATCACCCGCCCGCTGAAGCCGGTGCTGTACCAGAAGGTCACCTTCGACGATAAGTTGAACGATGCCGAGGACGTGATCGTCGGAACCACCAACGCGTCGCTGTTCGCTTATGTCGCCGACGGCCGCAACGGCCTGAAGGTGATCCAGCTGACCTCGCCCGCGAGCCAGCCCAATTTCTACGGCTTCTCACCCGCGCCGATGCCCGAGTTGATTGCCTGGGCGAAAACCCCCTCGCCTGCGCTGGCGTTGTCGAAGGGCCTCGATCGTGACCGTGGCGTCGACGAAAGCGGTAACCAGATCGCGATCTTCGGCCGAATCGGGTCGCGCCCGTTCAAGCGCAGCGAGATGGAGCGGCTGTTCCTTAACTCGAAGGGCGAGGTGTGGAAGGTCAACGACCGTCCCACCTTCGCCGACTGGGTCCCTGCGCGGAGATAAGATTTCGAGCCGTTCCCCCGCTTGGCGGCGGATAGGGCTCGGACGTCTTAGCCCAGCGACTTTTCGAGCACGACCATCCGCAGCGGCGGATCGAGTTCGACCGGGAAGGCGCGATATTCGCCGGTGAGCCGATAGCCGCGGCGCTGATAATAGGCGATCAGTTCGCTCCGTTGCTCGATCACCGTCATTTCGATGGCGTGCGCCTCGAAGGCGGCGACCGCGATCCGCTCCGCCGCGTCGATCAGCCGCTTGCCCAGCCCGCCCGCCTGCAATTGCGGATCGACGGTCAGCAAGCCGAGATAGGCCATACCATGCCCGCGGTCGCTGACTTGGACGCAACCGACGATCCCGCCATTCTCGATCACCACCAGCAGCCGCTCATTGTCGTCATCGATGCTGGCCGCCAATATGTCATGGCTGGTGCGCTGGCCTTCGCGGATGATGTCGGCTTCGTGGGTCCAGCCAGCCTTGGCGTCTTCACCCCGATAGGCGCGCTCGATCAGCGCATGGAGTTCGACCAGATCGCCATGCCCGGCGGGTCGTATCAAAATATCGCGTTCCATGCGGTCATGCCCTCGGATGCGCGTTGCGATAGACGTCCATGAGATGCGCGGCATCGACGCCGGTATAGACTTGGGTCGACGACAGGCTGGCATGGCCGAGCAGTTCCTGCAGCGAGCGCAGGTCGGCCCCGCGCCCCAACAGATGCGTCGCGAAACTATGGCGCAACGCATGGGGGGTGGTACGCTCGCCCAGCCCCAGGCGTACCCGCGCAGCCTGCACCGCGCGGCGGATGAGTTCGGGCGCCAACGGCCCGCCCCGTGCGCCGCGAAACAATATCTCGCCGCGCGCGGCACCGTAAGGCGATAGCGCGACATAGCGCTCGATCGCTTCACGCACCGGTCTCAGCATCGGCACGACGCGGGTCTTGGCGCGCTTGCCCGTCACCACCAGCGTATCGCCGAGTGGCAGGATATCGCCGGTCAGCGCCATCGCCTCGCCGATTCTCAGGCCCGCACCATAGAGCAGCAGGAGCACCGCCTCGTCGCGCGCCGCGATCCACGGTTCGCTAGCGGACTCGGCGGCATCCTCGGCGATCGCGCCGATATCATCGGGAGAAACCGGGCGCGGCACGCCTTTCTTGATGCGCGGCCCCTTGATCTTGACCGGTCTGGCCGCGCCTTCGCGCTCGGCGACATAATCGAGGAAGGTTCGGATCGCCGACAGCTCGCGCGCGGTCGAGGCATTGGTGAGTCCCTCTCCCCGCCGCTCGGCCAGATAGCCGCGCACATCACCGCGATCGAGCTTCGACAGCAAAGGCCCGTCGATCGCGGTGCCCCGATGCCGCCCGAGAAAGGCTATAAGCCGATGCGCTGTGGCGAGATAGGCGCGAATGGTATGTTCGGAACGACGCCGGTCGCGGCGCAGATGATCGGCCCATTCGACCGCAAGGGTCCGGGCCGGATGATCATCAAGGCTTAAGGTAGCAACCACCGCCCTATCATGCGCGAAAGCATCGCGCCGAGAAAGCCCAGCAATTCGGAACCGGCGCGGGTCTCGAAACCCTGCGGGCGGCGCTGGCCGAGCGCGATGACGCCACCCGGCAGCGGCGGTTCGGACGGCAGACGAACCAGCGCTTCGGCCCGGATCAGCTCGGAGGCGGGGCCGAACAGCGGATGCCCGCGCTCGACGCCGCGCATCACCACGCCGTCGATATCCTCGATCGATCGCTCGATGATGCGGCGCTCGACGAACTGCATCCCCGACGCGTCGGCACGCAGCCCCTGATCGCCGACGAAGAGCGCGACCGACACCGCGTCAAGGCCGAGCATGTCGGGCCACACCTGCGTCACGATATGGATGAGATGGTCGAGGCCATCGGCCTCTGTGGCCGCCAGCACCGCGGCATGGATCGACGATACCGCGCCGCTATGCCCGCGTGCGAAGGCGATCAGGTCCTGATTGGCTTCCTCGACTTCGGCCATCCGCCGCTTGAGCGAGGCCATCGCGCCGCCTTCGAAATCGATGACACTTCCCATGCGGCGCAGTGTACGCCGCAATGGTTAACACACAATGGTGGTTTTTTGGCAGCGCCCTCAGTCGCCGGGCGCCGACATCCGTCGGCTAGGCTGTCCTCGCATAAGCTCGGGCGGCCATTCGGCCTTGCGGGACGCCTTGTGTCCCGGAGCTAGAATTCAGCGTCGGAGCCCGACAGGGCTCCGCAAGCGCGAAGCGCACGCCGGACCCGGACACAGTCCGGGGAGGATAGCCAAGCGGGCGGATGCCCGCGCCGGCGCCTGAGGCTAAATTACAATATGCTTTGCCCGGTCTTGGCCCAATCGGCCATGAAGCCCTGGATGCCCTTCTCGGTCAGCGGGTGATTGAACAACGCGCGGATCACCGATGGCGGCGCGGTCATCACATCGGCGCCGATCTTGGCCGATTCGAGGATGTGGATCGGGTGGCGGACGCTGGCAACCAGGATCTCGGTGCCGAAGTCGTAATTGTCATAGATCTGACGGATGTCCGCGATCAGCGCCATGCCGTCGAAGCCGATATCGTCATGCCGCCCGACGAAGGGCGAGATGAAGGTCGCGCCCGCCTTGCCCGCCAGAAGCGCCTGATTGGCTGAGAAGCACAAAGTCACATTGACCATCGTGCCGTCGTCGCTCAGCGCCTTGCAGGTTTTCAGCCCGTCGATCGTCAGCGGCACTTTGATGCAGACGTTGTCGGAAAGCTTCCGAAGGACCTCGGCTTCCTTCATCATCGTCGCATGGTCGAGCGCGACGACCTCGGCCGAAACCGGCCCTTCCACCAGCTTGCAGATCTCGGCGATCACCTCGACGAACTGACGCCCCGATTTGGCGATCAGCGAGGGATTGGTGGTGACGCCATCGACCAGTCCGGTCGCAGCCATATCGGCGATTTCGGCGGTGTCGGCGGTGTCGACGAAGAATTTCATGAAGGCGCCCCTTGGATACGCGATAAACTGGTCCCGCCTATAACGGGGGCCGCCGCCTCCGCCTAGGCGCTGATCCGATCTCGCCGACAAAAGCCTGTGGACGAGCATTGCGGGCTCCGGCCCCGCCCCCTAATCACGACGCATGGCTCGCGCCCATGTGCTTCTCCTCAACCCAGCCCTCGGCCCGCTCGATTACCGGGCGGATCGCGAGCATGTGATCGAGCCGGGCAGCATTGTCCTGGCCCCGCTCGGCCCGCGCCAGATCGTCGGCGTCGTCTGGGAAGAGGAGACGCTGCCATCGGCCGACCAGGTCGGCGACAATCGTTTGCGGCCGCTACTCGAGGTCTATGACGTGCCGCCGATCGCCGCGCCGTTGCGCCGCCTGATTGAATGGACCTCGGATTATTATCTCGCTCCCCCCGCCGCGGTGCTGCGGATGACTTTGCCCTCGTCGAGCGCGCTCGATGGCGCGCGGACGATCGTCGAATATCGCGCCACCGGGGAAAGGCCGGGGCGGATGACGCCGCAGCGCGAACAGGCGCTCGACCGGATCGGTCAGCGCCAGGGGCTGATCCGCGAACTGGCGACGATTGCCGACGTGTCGGACGCGGTGATCCGCGGGCTTGTCAAATCGGGCGCGATCGAGGCGGTGACGGTATCGATCGACACGCCTTGGCCCTCCCCCGACCCCGCTTTCGCACCCGCCGATCTGTCCGGCGAGCAGCAGCTTGCCGGCGGCGTTCTCGCCGACGCGGTCAAGGCCAGGGAATTCCATCCCTTCCTGCTTGATGGCGTCACCGGATCGGGCAAAACGGAAGTCTATTTCGAGGCGATCGCCGAAGCGCTGCGGATGGACCGCCAGACGCTCGTCCTGCTTCCCGAGATCGCGCTGACCGAACCCTTTCTGAAGCGCTTCGAGGCGCGCTTCGGGCATCTGCCCGTCGTTTGGCACAGCGAGTTACGCCAGTCGCAGCGGCGGCGCGCCTGGCGCGGCATCGCCCATGGCGAGGCGAGGGTCGTGGTCGGCGCGCGATCAGCACTGTTCCTGCCTTATCGCAACCTCGGCCTGATCATCGTCGACGAAGCGCACGAGACCAGTTTCAAGCAGGAGGACGGCGTCCTCTACCATGCCCGCGACGTCGCGGTGATGCGCGCGAAGCTCGAGGAAATCCCTATAGTCCTCGCCACGGCTACCCCGGCGATCGAGACGCGCCAGCAGGCGGCAATCGGCCGCTACACCGAATTGAAGCTCACCGCGCGGCATGGCGGTGCGGAGATGCCGACGATCAAGGCGATCGACCTGCTCGCCGATCCGCCGCCGCGCGGCCGCTGGATCGCACCCGAACTGGTCAAGGCGATCGAGGAACGGCTCGAGAAGAAGGAACAGAGCCTGCTCTTCCTCAACCGGCGGGGCTATGCGCCGCTGACATTGTGCCGGACCTGCGGCCATCGCTTCCAATGCCCCAACTGCACCGCCTGGATGGTCGAACATCGCCTGCTCAGCCGGCTGCAATGCCACCATTGCGGGCACAGCATGCCGCCGCCCGCCGAATGCCCCGAATGCAAGGACGAGGACAGCCTGGTCGCCTGCGGCCCCGGCGTGGAGCGCATCGCCGACGAAGTGACAGCGCTGTTCCCCGACGCGCGGATCGCCATCGCCACATCGGACACCCTCTCCACGCCCGCCCGTGCGGCCGAGTTCGTCGAGCGGATGGAGGCGGGCGACATCGACGTCGTGGTCGGCACCCAGCTCGTCACCAAGGGATATCATTTCCCCGACCTGACGCTGGTCGGGGTGATCGACGCCGATCTCGGCCTCGCGGGCGGCGATCTGCGCGCCGCCGAGCGCAGCTTCCAGCAGATCGCCCAGGTCGCCGGCCGCGCGGGGCGCGGCGCGAAGCCCGGCCATGTCTATATCCAGACCCATGCTCCCAAGGCCCCGGTGATCCAGGCGCTGCTCTCGGGCGACGCGCAAAGCTTCTACGCGGCCGAGACCGAGGCGCGGAAACTGGCCGATGCTCCGCCTTTCGGCCGTTATGCCGCGATCATCATCTCTTCGGAAAAACTCGACGAGGCTACCGTCACCGCCCGGCTGATCGGCCGGACCTCGCCCGCGGTCGAGGGGATGCATGTCTACGGCCCCGCACCCGCCCCGCTGGCGATGCTGCGCGGGCGGCACCGGCAAAGATTGCTGGTCCATGCCAAACGCTCGCTCGACGTCCAGCAGGTGATCCGGGACTGGCTCGGCCCGCTCGAATGGCCCCGCGGCGTGCGCGTCGCGGTCGATGTCGATCCCTATAGTTTTCTGTGACCTGAATTCGCTTTGTTGTGGATAATCCGGCGTTCGCCGGAACGACGGCATTCACAGCAAGACGAACCGCTTGAAGTTAACCGGTCCAAGTGCTGAAACCCGATCATGACGGCTCCGCGCATCCGATCGATTCTGTCTTTCGCCGCCTTGCTGTTCGCGGTCCTCCTCCTCGCCGATCCGGCCCTCGCGTCGACCGCGGGCCCCGCCCAGACAGGCGCGCTCGATCGAGCGATGACGACCATCTCGGGCGACGGACGCCCGCTGTCGCTGTCGCTCCAGATCCTCGTGCTGATGAGCCTGCTAACGGTGCTGCCGTCGCTGGTGCTGATGATGACGAGCTTCACCCGGATCATCATCGTGCTGTCGCTGCTGCGCCAGGCGCTGGGGCTTCAGCAGACTCCGCCCAACCAGGTACTCGTTGGCCTTGCCCTGTTCCTGTCGATGTTCGTGATGAAGCCGTCGATCGACCAGATCAACGCCACCGCCTTCAAGCCTTATGGCGCGGGGCAGATCACGATCGAGGAAGCCGTCACCCGCAGCGGCACCGTGCTCCATCGCTTCATGGTCCTCCAGACCCGCCAGACCGACCTCAAGCTGTTCGCCGATCTCGCCAAGGCGCCGCGCTTCGCCCGCGCCGCCGACATTCCCTTCTCGATCCTGCTGCCGGCTTTCGTGACGAGCGAATTGAAGACCGCATTCCAGATCGGCTTCCTGATATTCCTGCCCTTCCTGGTCATCGACCTCGTGGTAGCGTCGACGCTGATGTCGCTCGGCATGATGATGCTATCGCCTGCCATTATTTCCATGCCTTTCAAGCTCTTGCTGTTCGTTCTTGTCGATGGATGGGCACTGACGATGGGCTCGCTGGCGGGCAGTTTCGCGACATGACGGGGCGCTAGGGCATGGATAGCGCAGCCTCCGCCGACTATTTCATCGGCGTCGCCCAGCAGGCGATGTGGATCCTGGCGCTGGCGTCCGCACCGATCCTGATCCCGGCGCTGGTGGCGGGGATCATCCTCGGCATGATCCAGGCGGCGACCTCGATCAACGAACAGACGCTGAGCTTCGTCCCCAAGCTGATCGTCGTCGGCATCGCACTGGCGTTGTTCGGCAGTGCGATCATGATGTTGCTCGCCGATTTCACACGCGAAGTGTTCGCGCGCATCCCGGACATGCTCAGATGATTCCCCAGGGCCTTGCTGGGCTGGAAACCCAGCTCTGGCTCTGGATGATCGCGATGATCCGTCCCGGCGCCGCCTTCATTGCCGCGCCCGTCTTCGGTGCGCCGCAGGTGCCGCTACAGGTTCGCGCGGTCGTGGCGTTGGCGATCGGCGTACCCGCGCTCGCCAACACGCCCTTCGTGATGCCGGTCGACGGCGTCGTGTCCATATCCGGATTCCTGTTGGTGACCGGCGAAGTGCTGGCGGGGCTTGCCATCGGCTTCGCGGTGCAGATCGGCTTCTCCGCAGCGCTGGTGGCAGGCGAAGTCATCGGCAATGCGATGGGCCTGGGCTTTGCGGGGATGATGGACCCGGCGACCGGCGCGCCCTCCCCCGCCGTCAGCCAATATCTGTCGCTGATGGCGATCTTCCTGTTCCTGGCGACCGGCGGACATCTCCAGCTCGCGGCGATCGTCGTCGAAAGCTATCGCGCGCTGCCACCGGGTGAGGCCTGGATGGGCGCGAAGAGCCTCCAGGGCCTCGTCCTGTTCGGCGGCGATCTGTTCGCGGCGGGGCTCGCCATCGCCCTGCCGGTCGGCTTTGCGGTGATCCTGGTTCAGCTCGTCATGGCTATGCTCGCCCGTTCGGCGCCACAGATGAACATCTTCTCGGTCGGCCTGCCCGCTACGCTGATGGCCGGACTCGTGCTATTGGCGATCGCCGCGCCGGTGATGGCCGACGGCATCACCGCGGCGCTGCAACGCGGGCTCGCCGAAGCGCGCCTGATCGCGAACGGGCGCTGACATGGCCGAGGGTCCCGAGGACGACGAGAAGACCGAAGCCCCAACCCCCAAGCGGCGGCAGGATGCGGTCGAGAAAGGCGATGTCCTTCAATCGAAGGAGCTCGGCGTCGCGCTGGTGATGATCGTCGGCGCGGGGTGGATCGCGGTCGCCGGCCCCTGGGCGATAGCCGCGCTCAAACGGATGCTGTCAAATGCACTGTCCTTCGACAGCAGCGCGATCGAGACGTTCGATCCCGGCTCGGCGATCCTGACCACGCTGGCCACGGTGGCCTTGCCGATCGCGCTGCTCTTCCTGCTGACGCTGGCGGCGGCAATCGCTGCGCCGGCGATGCTCGGTTCGCTCGGCTTTCGCTGGTCGGCGATCGCCTTCAAGGGCAACAAGCTCGACCCGATCGCCGGGATCAAGCGCATCTTCGGGGTGCAGGGGCTCATCGAACTCGGCAAGTCTCTGCTCAAGATCGTGGCGCTCGGCGCGGTCGGCTACTGGCTGCTAATGGATCAGATCGCCGCGATCGTGACGATGGGGCAACAGGATCTGCGCACCGCGCTAGACAATCTGGGGGCGACCTTCGTTTTCGCGGTGCTGGTGATGACGCTGGCGCTCGCGGTGGTGGCGGGCGCCGATGTCCCCGCGCAGATCTTCCAGCGCGGCAAGCGGCTGCGCATGTCGAAGCAGGAAATCAAGGACGAGAGCAAGCAGACCGAAGGCTCGCCCGAACTCAAGGCGGCGATCCGCCAGAAGCAGATGCAGGCCGCCAAGGGCTCGGCGCGCAAGGCCGTTCTGGAATCCACGGTGGTCCTGACCAACCCGACCCATTTCGCAGTCGCGCTACGCTACAAGCCTGGATATGACGTTGCCCCGGTCGTCCTCGCCCGCGGCCGCGGCGCGACCGCCCAGGCCATCCGCGAACTGGCGACCGAGAATGCCGTGCCGATGCTGCAATATCCGCAGCTCACCCGCGCCATCTACTATACGAGCCGATCGGGCCAGCTGATCCGCGAGGACCTGTTCATCGCGGTCGCCGCGATCCTCGCCTTCGTCTTCAACCTGGACCGCGCCATGGCCGAAGGGATCGTCCAGCCCGACGTCGACGTGCCCGTTGGCGCCCGGTTCGACGAGGACGGCAAAGTGGTGAATTGAGGCTAATGAACGTCCTCAACGCCCATTAGGGATTTTAAAGGACTTGGCGGGTTAAACACTGCCTCCAATGCGCCGTTACCGGCAGCAGCGAAGGTGGTCGTTCACATGGTTACGTCGGTTGGTTCTTCGATTCTCACATCGCTGGGTGCGTCGAGCATCGATACGGCGTCGCTCGTCGATCAGCTCGCCACCGCGACGATCGCCAGCAAGAAAGAAGCGCTGACCAACCGTACGACCGCCAATACGAGCAAGATTTCCGATCTCGGCAATGCGGTCAGCTCGATCAACGGCTTCTCGACGGCGCTGTCGAGCCTGATCTCGGGCGGCACCCTCTATACGCAACCGACCACCTCGAACAGTTCGATCGCCAATGTCAGCGCCCTGGCCGGCGCGCGGCTGAAAGGGCTGTCGGCGAGCATCAAGGTCGGGCAGCTCGCGACCGCGCAGACGCTGACCGCGGCGCCCCTCGCCTCCTCGGCTACCGCGGTCGGCACGGGAACGCTGACGCTGACGGTCGGCAGCCAGACCAAGACGATCACGATCGATTCGACCAACAACTCGCTGGCCGGCCTCGCCAAGGCCATCAAGGACAGCGGCCTGGGCGTCACCGCCAGCACCGTGACCGACTCGACCGGCACCCGCCTTGTGATCAAGGGCGCGACCGGCGAGGCCAACGCCTTCTCGCTGACGCAGGCGAGCGGCGATCCTGCAGGGCTCGGGCGCTTCACCTTCGACGCCACCACCTATGATCCCGACGCTATCACCGGCCTCGAGCTGCAACAGGAAGCCCAGAATGCCGAGCTGATCGTCGACGGTGTCGCGGTGAGCAAGGCAAGCAACAGTTTCAGCGACGTGATCGAGGGCGTGAAGATCGATCTGGTCTCGGCAGCGCCAGGCACCACCATCACGATCGGATCGAGCCAGCCCGTAGACGCGATCAAGACTGCGGTGAGCGACTTCGTCGCCGCTTATAACGAGATGAAGACGACGCTGGCGACGATGACCGGCACGACCGGCTCGCTGCGCAGCGATTCGGGCATCCGATCGCTCGTCCAGCGGCTCGGCGCGCTGACCTCGACTAAGCTGACCTTCGCCACCGACGGCAGCCCCACCACCCTTGCCGAGATTGGCGTATCGACCAACCGCGACGGCACGCTCACGCTCGACGCGGCCAAGCTGTCCTCGGTGATGACGTCCAACCCCGATGCCGTCGAAGCCATGTTCAATCCGGGCCAGCGCAGCAGCAACGCGCTGATCCAGATCACGAGCCAAGTCGGCAAGGTGAAGGGCGGCGTCTACACCGTCACCAACGCCACCCCTGGCAACGGCACCACCGGCGCATCGGCGACGCTGGACGGCGGCTATACCCTGCCGGTGGGCGCAACCGGCGTGTCGGCTTCCTACCTGTCTGCCGCCGCTGGCCTGTCGTTCGATGTACTCGGTCCGGTGGCCAGCGCGACGATCACGATCGACCTCGGCATCCAGGGAGCGCTCGACGCCATCAAGAACGATCTGACCGCCAGCGCCGGCCCGCTCACCTCTTCGCAGAAGAAGCTGGAGACCGAGAAGGCGGCGATCGCCAAGGAGCAGGAGAAGCTGACCGCGAAGGACACGGCCTACCGCGAACAACTCTCCGCTCAGTTCACGCGGATGCAGAGCGCCCTGCTCGCCTACAGCTCGACCCAGAGCTATCTGACGCAGCAGGTCAAGCTCTGGACCAATGAAAACAACTAATCTCAACCCATAGAGAACAAGAGAGAATATCATGTTCATGAGCAATGGCTATGGCGCGATGGGCGGTGCGAAGGCGCGCTATCAGACGGTCGACGTCGCGAGCCAGGTCGAGGGCGCCTCGCCGCACCGGCTAATCGGCATTCTCTTCGACGAGCTTATGAAAGCGACCGAGATCATGATCGCCGCGATGCGCGCCGGCAACCGCGCCAAGATGATCGACAAGCAGGCCCGCGCGTCGAACATCCTGCTCGCGCTGGAGACCAGCCTCGACTTCCACAACGGTGGCGAGATCGCGGTCAACCTCGCCCGGGTTTATCGCGAATCCCGCCGCCTCGTGCAGCTCGGCGGCCGGACCAACGATCCGGCGCAGGTCGAAACCGCGCGCGGCTATCTCAGCGAGATCGTCGATGCCTGGGAATCGATCGGCTGATTTAAGACTCTCTTAACGCTGCCTGGCGCATCGTCGCCGGGCAGGAGGCGAGCATGGCGTTGAAGCACAAGACCCAGATCGAGGCTGTCCCGTTCAAGGAGCGGCGCACCAAGGGCCGCCTCGTCGCGTTCAACGCGGATATCGTCGCCGAACATGTCCCCTCGCCTGCGCACGCGCTTCAGCAGATGCTGGCCGAGCGCACCGCCGACGGCTTCATCGCCGATCCGGTGCTGCGGCGTCAGGCGCTGGTCCGCTTCGTCGGCGCCTTCGTGCTGTTGTGGGGCGGCAGCGCCGCAGCGCTCGTCACCATGCTGGTGCTGGCCAGATAAATAGCATCCCGGTGAAAGCCGGGACTTCCATCATTCGTCGATCTTCGCTCCATCGAGCAACCTGTCAGCGCGCGCCTTGTCGGCGCGGTCGCGGTCCTTTTCAGCCTTGGTCCGCCCGAATTTCGCGCGATTGGCATCGGCGGCGGTGCGCGCATCGGCTTTCGTCTTCGCCTTGCGCGCCTTGTTGAAATTGACCACGTCGCCCATCGCTCTACCGTGACGCTCCGCCAGAGGTGACGCAATCCCCCATATGCGTTAGGAGCGCGCCGCATGAATGAAGACGTACTCCGCGCCTGGATCTCGGCGACGCTGGGCCATGCCCCCCGCGACGTCGCGCTGTTCCAGCGTGCGCTGACCCATGGCAGCTACGGCTCGGCGCACTATGAACGGCTGGAATTCCTGGGTGACCGGGTGCTCGGCCTCGTCGCCGCCGACTGGCTCTATGCGCTGTTTCCCGACGAGCCCGAAGGCAAGCTGTCGCGCCGCCTCAACGCGATCGTCAGCCGCGAGACCTGCGCCGAGATTGCGCGCGAGATAGGCGTGGCCACCCATTTGAAGCTCGGTAAACAGGCCCGCGACGACGGCGCGGTCGAAAGCGACAATGTGCTGGGCGATGTCGTGGAGGCGCTGATCGGCGCACTTTTCCTCGAAGGCGGGTTGCCGGCTGCGGCGGGTTTCGTGCAGCGCGCCTGGGAGCAAAAGGTCAGCGGACAGGCCCAGGCCCCGAAGCATCCCAAATCGGCCTTGCAGGAATGGGCTGCAGCGCATCGCTGCAAGCCGCCGGTCTATACCACTGGAACCCGCACCGGCCCGCACCACGCGCCGCGCTTCACTGTCAGCGTCGAAATCCCCGGCAAGGCCGAGGCGAGCGCCGAGGGCACGTCGAAGCAGGAAGCCGAAACCGCCGCAGCCAGGGCGCTACTGGAGAAATTGTCATGACCGAACGTTGCGGCTTCGTCGCCGTCGTCGGCGCCCCCAACGCCGGCAAATCCACCCTCGTCAACGCGCTGGTCGGCCAGAAGGTCGCGATCGTCAGCCCCAAGGCGCAGACCACGCGAACCCGGCTGATCGGCGTCGCCATCGCAGGCGAGAGCCAGATATTGCTGGTCGACACCCCCGGTATCTTCGCGCCGCAGCGGCGGCTCGACCGGGCGATGGTGGCTGCCGCGTGGAGCGGCGCGCAGGACGCCGACCTGATCGCCTTCGTGATCGACGCCAAGACCGGGATCACCCACAAGATCGCCGATCTGCTCGACACATTGGCAACGCGGCGTGAGCCCAAGATATTGGTGCTCAACAAGGTCGATATCTGCGCCAAGGAAAAACTGCTCGAACTCGCGGTCCGGCTGCAGGACAAGCTTGCGCCCGAGGCGATCTACATGATCTCGGCCAGCACCGGCGACGGGGTCGATGATCTCCGACAGGCGCTCGCCGCCCGAATGCCCGAGGGCCCTTGGCACTTCCCGGAGGAGCAGGTCTCCGACGCCACCGACCGGATGCTCGCCGCCGAAGTGACCCGTGAGCAGCTTTATCTCCAGCTCCACGCTGAACTCCCCTATGCCTCGGCGGTCGAGACCGAGAAATATGAGGAACGGCGCGACGGCTCGGTCGCGATCCATCAGCAGATTCTGGTCGGGCGCGAAACGCAGAAGGCGATCGTCGTCGGCAAGCGCGGCGCGCGCCTCAAGGAGATCGGCTCGCGGTCCCGCGAGGAGCTGGAAAAGCTGCTTGACCGTAAGGTCCACCTCTTCCTGCACGTCAAGGTCGCCGAGAAATGGGAAGAGGATCGCGGCCTCTACCGCGAGATCGGGCTCGACTGGGTCGATTAATCTCGCGCGGCCAGTAGTTCGCCCACCCATTCGGGCACCAGCTCGCTTGCGGCCCCCATCCGGCTTTCGTGAAAGAAGAAACTTCCCTCGGACGGATCCAGATTGAGTTCCAGCGTCTGAGCGCCGAAATGCCGCGCGCTTCGAACAAAACCGGCAGCGGGGTACACTGCGCCCGAGGTACCGATTGACAGGAAGAGGTCGGCGCGGCTCAGGGCGCGATCGATGCGGTCCATCTCATAGGGCATTTCACCGAAGAAGACGATGTCAGGGCGGAGCGTGTCGGCCGCCCCGCAACTGCCGCACAGCGTGCCGTCGAGCATCGATCCGCCATAGCCCGCCCGCGCGCCGCATGCTTCGCACAGCGACGACATGAGTTCGCCATGCATGTGCAGCAGCCGCGTGGCCCCTGCCCGCTCATGCAGGTCGTCGACATTCTGGGTGACGATCAGCAACTCGCCCGGCCATTCGCAATCAAGCCGCGCCAGTGCCTCATGCGCCGCATTGGGCTTCACCGTCGCCAGCGCGGCGCGGCGTTGATCATAGAAGTCGAGCACCAGATCGCGATTCCGCGCTAATGCCTCCGGTGTGCAGATATCCTCGACCCTGTGCCCCTCCCACAGTCCTCCCGGTCCCCGAAAAGTCCCCAGCCCGCTCTCTGCGGATACGCCCGCGCCGGTGAGGATGACGATGTTGTGGATGCCGCTCATGACGCATGGATAATGCGCTGCGGCTTCCGGCGCTACGGCTCGATCGGCGGCATCTGCGTGATGCCATGCTTGGTATCGCGGTCATAGGCGCGCTGGATCGCGTCAATCCGGACCTGGGTCTGTTCGGCGACCTTCCGCACCGAATTGCAGCTGGCCTTCAGCGCCGCCCGGTTGAAATCGTTGCGATGTTCCCAGGCAATCCGGGCGTGACCGGCTTCGTGGATTTCGAGGCCCGCGATCGCCGCGCGCCAGAAGGCCAGCCCCTCGGGGGTCACCTCATGCTGATTGATGAGGCGCGGCAGATGGACGGTTATCGACAGACTCGATAGCGGATCGCTGACATCGCAGCTCTTGCCGCGCCGTACCTCGCGCCACCCTACCTTCAGGTTCCACGCGGTCTTGGCAATGCCGCCGCCGTCGCTCGCGCCCGCCGGCGCGCGGGCCTTCATCGAGGCATAGATATCGGCGGCGGTGAGACCCTCGACGTCATGATATTCGAACGTCACGCCGGGGATGCCGTCAAAGGGTGAAGGGCCGGCGGCCATCGCGGGCATGGGCATAAGGACCAGGGCGGTGACGGCGATTCGAACGCATTGACCCACGGCACCATCCCACATCTTCATCACGCTGAAACAGCTTCAGCACGACGATAGTTGCAAGACCAGCCCCATCACCACGCTTGCGTCATCCCGGCCACGCGGCCATGAAGCGCGCGGGTTTCGACGAACGGGGCACGGGCATGACCAGGATCGGCATATTGGGCGCGAACGGACGGATGGGCCGCGCGATCGCCGACGTCGCCGCCGATCTGGGCGCCATCGTCGCGGGCGGGGTAGACCTGTCGGGCGCCGTGTTCGGCGAGCATCGCGATGCCGCCGCGCTGGCCGCCGCCAGCGACGTGCTGGTCGACTTCTCCGCTCCCGCCGCCCTCGCCGGCCATCTCGAGGCCGCGCTGGCGGCGAAAGTTCCGCTCGTCATCGGCACCACCGGCCTCCAACCCGAGCACCACAAGCTGATCGACGACGCCGCCGCGCATGGGCTCGCGGTCCTGCAATCGGCGAACACTTCGCTCGGCGTCAATCTGCTCAGCCATCTCGTCCGCGAGGCCGCCGCCCGGCTTGGCGATGACTGGGACATCGAGATCGTCGAGATGCATCATCGCCACAAGGTCGACGCGCCATCGGGCACCGCGCTGCTGCTCGGATCGGCCGCCGCCCAAGGGCGCGGCTCGACGCTGCAGGAGCTCAGCCGCTACGACCGGATCGGCCATGGCAACGACAAGCCGCGCGAAGCCGGGACGATCGGCTATGCCAGCCTGCGCGGCGGATCGGTCGCGGGCGATCATATGGTGGTGCTGGCGACCGAAGGCGAGCGGATCGAACTGGGCCATCGCGCCGAGACCCGCGCCATCTTCGCGCGCGGCGCGGTCAAGGCATGCCTGTGGATGCAGGGCAAGCCCGCCGGGCGCTATACTATGGGCGATGTGCTGGGCCTGTGAAGAAGGCTGACGTCTTCGAGTTCTACCGCCGGCTCGCCGAGAATGATCCCGCGCCGCAAACCGAACTCAACTATGTGAACCCCTATACGCTGCTGGTCGCGGTAGCGCTATCGGCGCAGGCGACCGATATCGGCGTCAACAAGGCGACCGGCCCGCTCTTCGCCAAGGTGACGACTCCGCAGCAGATGCTCGATCTGGGCGAGGACGGGCTCAAGCAGCACATCAAGACGATCGGTCTGTTCAACATGAAGGCGAAGAACGTCATCGCCGCGGCGCAAATTCTGGTCGACAAATATGACGGCGAAGTGCCGCGGAGCCGTGAGGCGCTGGAGGAACTCCCCGGGGTGGGCCGCAAGACGGCCAACGTCGTGATGAACACTGCCTTCGGCGCGGAGACGATCGCGGTCGACACCCATATCTTCCGCGTTTCTAACCGGACCGGCCTGGCCCCGGGCAAGAACGTCCTTCAGGTCGAGCTCAAGTTGGAGAAGGTGACGCCCAAGCCCTTTCTCCAGGGCGCGCATCACTGGCTGATCCTGCATGGGCGCTATATCTGCAAGGCGCGCAAACCCGAATGCTGGCGCTGTCCGGTCGCCGATCTGTGCGCTTTCAAGCCCAAGACCCCCGCGCCGAAAGAGAAGATGATTTCGGCCTGAGCCCAAATCGCTCTAGCCCCGCGGGATTCGCTTTGCTAAGCGCAGCCCGACGCACCCGTAGCTCAGCTGGATAGAGCGCTGCCCTCCGAAGGCAGAGGCCAGGGGTTCGAATCCCTTCGGGTGCGCCATTTCCCAACATCAGCCGCAGGCGGCGACGCTCAATTATATGTCACGGTGACCGTGAAGGAGCCCGAATAATAGCCGCGCACCACGGTGCCGCTGTTGACGCTTATCGTTCCGCCCACGCCCAGAATGAGCTCTCCGGTACCCCCCATCGTCTGGTTGCCGGTGGCGGTCTTGGCCATGGTGACGCTGAGGCTACCGCTGCCCGACTGGTTGTTCATGGTGACGTTGCCAGTCGGTAGGTAGCTGATCGCATAGGTCGTCCCCGGCTCGCCGGTGATGGTGAACTTGGCGCGCCCGAAGGATGAATCGGGGCCACCGCCCGCAGGCACCTCCAGCGGCGGCGCGGTGCCCGAAACGGTGCGGGTGCTGTCGGCGGTCGAAGAGATGATGACGTTACCCGATCCGCTGGCGCGCTTGACCAGCGAGCCAAAGCGCAGATCCGAATTCTTGGTCATGCGGAGAGCACGGCGCACGGTGATCGTCGCGGCTGCCGTCAGCCCGGTCGTCGGCACCGTCGGGTCCTTGGCGACATAGACATAATAGGTGTTGGTCAGCGCGCCGGTGGCGCCCCCCTCGTCGTCGCCCGCGACGGGCATCTTGGTATCGAGCAGGAAGGTCTTGTTGCCGGTGCCGGTAAAGCCCGACATCACGAAATCGAGCGTCGATCCAGACGTCGTGCCCGAGATCGTCCCCGTTCCGGCTATCGCGATGAATTGGGAAAAGGGCTTGGCCCGTCCGCTCGTGCTGAGATTGCCGACGACGATCCGCGCATTGTTGCCGACCACGCCGCAAGAATTGGGGCTGCCCGAACCGGTGCAGCGAATCGTCACGGTAGCCCGGCGAACCGTGCCCTTGATGCGCGCACCGCTCCCCGATTGAACAGACACAGTGGTGTTGTTCTGGTAAAAGACGGTATCGCCGGTCGCTGCGGCCGCTACCTCGCCATAAGCGGTGATCGGATTGATGCTGTTGACCGTGTAGGTTTGCGCCAGCCCGGCGGTTCCCCGGAGGAGCGCGGCTAGCAACGCCCATCTGACCGCGCTTCTCCCGATCATTGAAAGACCACCACGCCCTGCACGTCGGGTGCGGCCCCGCCGCTGGCGCCGATGGTGAAGCGCACTGGCGCCTCGAGCCGCATCTTCAATCGCTGCGCCTGCTGCTCGACCAGTTCGAGGCGATAGCCGCCGGGCCGGAGCGAGTCGAACAATACGCTGCCGTCATATTCGGTCAGCGCCTCGCGCTCGTCCCCATTGTCTCCGATCACACGCAACATAACGGCGGAAAGCCCTACCTTCTTCTCACCACGACGGACGAAGATGCTGACCATGACTTCGCCTTTCGCCTGGATGGGATAGGATACTACCGCAACCGTGCCCGCGCGTGGTGTGAATTCGATCACTGGCGGCGGCCCCGCGACATTGTCCAGCGCGACATTGTCCAGATTGGTACGGACCTGCGCGACGCTGCCATAGCCAAGGCCCGTCACCAGTGCGCGGCCCTTTTCGTCGGTCTGGATTTCCTCGCCCGCCGCACCCGCCATGGCCACGCCGGGCAATGGCTCCTCGGTCTTGTCGAAGCGGCCATTGCCGTTCTCGTCGAGGAAAGCCTGCAATGCCATATTGCCCCCCGCCGCGGCGCCGGGGCGCTGGAAGGTGTAGCTCCCGCCCAGCGGGCTTCGCACCAGGCTGAACGCCAGTTGCAAACCGATCCGCCAATCATTCTTGGGCACGCTATATTCGGCGTCGAGTGCCAGATCAGCGAAGCCGAGCCTGCGGATCGCCGAAGCCTGCACCGTCGTCTCCTTGTCACCGATAAAGCTGTGGCCGAGGCCGAAGCGGAGCGCGGTGCTGTCCGAGAGATTGCGATCGGCGGTAACCGATGCCGCGCGCACCCGGCTCCTGGGCAATATCTGATAATCGAGGCTGCTGCGCAGCTGCCATTTGAACAAAGCAAAGGAGGAAGCGCTAAGCGAACCGCTCATCCGGTTGCTCGTCGGCCCGAGCACCGGATCATAGCGCTCGAAATCGAGACCGCTCGACAGATAGACGCCGCCGATCGCGCTCGACGCGCGAAACAGCCCGTTCCAGCTGAGATCGCCATTGGCATATTCGTCGCGCGAGGCGCGCACCGACATCGGAACGACCAGCTTGGCGGGGCGCAACTGCCAGTCGAGGTCGACCTCGCTCGACCGCTCCAGCGCCCGGCCATCCCCTCCGCGCGGGGTCGTCTCATCGACGAAGGCGCCGCGATATTCGGAATGTCGCAGCACCCCGGAAACGCCCTTATATTCGCTGGCGAGGCCGACCGCATAGGCGGTGCCGTTCCGGTCGTCGCGCGCGACATCGAGCTGGGTGGCTATGCCGCGGATCGAGGTGCGTATCCCGCCGGTGGCCACGCGGCGCTGCCCCAGCCCGGTGGGCGAATAGCTGCCGAGACCGCCCGCGAGCGTCACCGTCTCGCTGAGACCGTAGAGGATGTTCATCGCGAGCCGGAGATCACCGACGCCGGGCGAGGTGATTACGCTCGAATCCCTGGAGTTGAACTCAATCAGCGACCGTTGCTGCTGCGCGGCGCCGAAATCGACGACGAACTGCCCCTTCTCGAGCTGGCCGCCGCCGACATTGACGACCTTGACCTCTTCGCTGCGCTCGCCGCGCGGTCCATAGGCGACGATGCGGATGATGTTGATCCCGCGGATCAACGGGACGTCGCGAAACTCGTAGCGGCCTTGCACCGGCGTCGACTGGCCGCTGCGCAGCACGTCGTTGACATAGAGTTCGACATCATAGCCCAGCGGCAATTCGCCGCGCAGGTCGATCCGCCCGAACACGCTCTGCTGCGTCAGCGGCGCGGTCGAGAAGGAGAGGCCGCGTCCCGCCTGGCTGCGCGGTCCGAGCGGCAGCGCAGGCGTATAGATGTCGCCTGCCGAGACCCGCGTGAATCCCAGCGGCCCCAGCGCATGCCCAGAGGCGTCACGCCGTTCGAGCAAGGCGCGGGCGTTCACCGGCCGTCCCTTCTCGTCGGAACCCAGATAGCCCTGGAAATTGCTGAAGAGCAGATCGCCGCCCGCGCGGACGTCATAGCGGTACGGCGTGTGCGGGGTCTCGCTCTGCCCGCCCGCGTCGAGCGACACATCGAAGCTCGGCAGGGTGAACAGCTTCGGTGTGGACCTGATCCGGTAGACCTCGTCCGCTCCGCCGCCGCCGCCCGGCGAAAGCCCGCGCAGACGCTTCAGCCGGTCGAGCCGTGACTGGATCGGCAAGGGCTCCAGAGCGGTCAGCACGAGGCGCAGGCCCGCGCTATCGAAGCGGACTTTAACCGGCAGGAATTTTTCCAGCAGGTAGCTGCGAACATAGATGTCGTTCGCACCCACCACCATGTCGCCGGCAAGAAGCAGCTGGGTACTGCCCGCGACACGGACAATTGCGTTATCCTTATCGACCAGCACCGGCCGGCGCGCTTCGCCGATCGTGCCGACGATACGCCGCTCGCCCATCTGGACGGTGATATCGACGTCGAGCAGGCGCGCCAGTTCGCCGACCGGTATGAGCAGCCCTCCTGGCGCGTCATAGGCGGTCATCGCATCGGTCAGGCTGAGCTGGTCCAGCGCGACTTCGACGAGAAGCAGATTGTCGTCGCTGATCGGATCGGAAGCCGGCAGCTGCGGATCGTCGAAAGGGTCGGCGGCGACATTCGCCGTCTGGGCACTTTCGGAAAACAACGCAAACGCAACCGACACCAGGAAAACCGCCGCTCCGGGCGGCCGCCTCACGGTGCCGTCAACGAAGCCTTACTGAGGACGGTACCCGGCTTGCTGTCGTCATCGGTAAACTGGATCTCCAACTGCTCACCCGGCGTGGGCAGGCGCGTCAGAGTCACAGTGACCATACGACGGTCAATTTCCGGATAGACGCCGATACCGCGCACCGCGCCGATCGGCTCGCCCCCCTTCTTGCTTCCCCTTACCTCCAGATCGCCGAACAGCGAATTGGCCCCCTGCCGTACGAGTTCGAACTTCAAAATTGCGGTGCGCACCGGCGCGGCCTGCCCATTTGGCGAGATGTTCTCGAAGCTCAGCACGGGCTTTTCGATCGCAGCGCGAACGTCGATCGGGCCAACGCGCAGGATCACGGGGATGGAAATGGCCAGCACCGAATTGATCCGGAAGGACAGCTGCCCTTCCTTCTGATTGGCGGCCTGTTCGGCAGTAAGACCGGTGTCCGCCGGCGGAATGCCGGTAACGGTCAAGTGTGAACGATATTCGCCGGGCGCCAGATCAGGCGAGGCCGCGGCGCGCAGCCGGATCGTCTGTCCCGCGCCGGGGGCGACACGGATGCGACGAGGCGTGACCACCAGCAGCGACTTGGCGGACTTGAGCCGTTCCGCCTCGGGTTTGCCGGCGGCATCGGCGAGCGGGATGATCTGGCCATCGGGAAGCATGACGCGATCGATCATTTCAACGTCGAACGCGCCGCTGCCGCTGCCGGTCGAAACCGAAACGGTGGCGGATTTGCCGGGCCGGTCGAAAGTGATGCGCTTCGGGGTGAGATTGACGCTGGCGGCGGGCGCCTGCGGGACGGGAGCGTTTTCCGCGAAACCGGCCGACGGCAGCAATGCCATTGCCGCACCGATCATTAAGGCCCTGCTGCAAAAGCGACGTCCGAAGCGCCCTTTTTCCTCCACCTCGGTCAAGGCCATATCGTTCGCTTCACCCCGGCTATGCTGGCTTCGCCCGCATCAATTATATTGGACTGTTACTTTCAGCACGCCCGCATAATCGCCTGCGGAAGCGGCCGGCGACGGTTGCAGCCGCCCACCGACATCGAACGCCAACTCACCCGTCCCTTCTGCCGTGGCATGCAACAAACCTTCGGCGCCACCCATGCTGGTGACGGGACTGAACTCGACTTGACCATCTCCGCTCAGCCGCGACAGTGAAATCGTCGGCGGCACCGTGACCGAGATGACCTGATCCCTGTCACCGATAATGGTGAAGCTCGCCTGCTGCAATCCCGCTCGGCTGATGACCTGAGCGATGTCGCGTTCGATCGATTCGGTGCCGATCCGCACGGCCCCGGCACTGCTGAAGGTCTGTGGCGGAAGGCCGAGCGATCCCGCGCTGCTGCCGATCGCCGACACCAGAGGAAGCGTGACCATGCCGGTCACCAACTCCTGGTCGGTGACCGCCGAACTCGGCGCGAGGATGGAAAGCGTGGCGTCGGTGGTGACCGACGAGGCGGCCCACAGCGCCGCGGCGCCCGTCGTCATCGACAAAGCCAGAATATAGCTCAGGGAACGGACAGATGATCGGCCCATGACACACCCCGCCACGCGGCCAGCCCATCAGGGCTGGCGCAACGCATTTTCATCCCGCCGACGCGGAACGACTCAGTTATAGGCGAGAGTGGTTGAAAAACTACCGCTATAATCACCGCTCGCCGTGGAGCTGCTGACCGAGAAGGCGCCGCCGACATACAGCGTGCCGTCGCCCGAGAAGCCGCCGGTGGAGCCCAGCGCACCCGAGAGCGTGTCGGAGGTGGCTTCCGGGGTCAGGGTGACGACGATCGAACCGGAAACGCTCCCGGTCATCGTGACGGACGCAGGAACGGTGATCGACACCGACTGGTTGCCTTCACCGGCCGCGGTGTAGGAAGCGCGCGTCTTCGTGCCCGAGCTCAACAGCACCGCGTCGCCGCCGCCGGTCAGCGCCGGCGTGTCGGAGGTGGTGGAGATCGTCACGGTGTTAGTGCCGGTGGACGGACGGACGACGGTGCCGAAAGCCAGGTTGTTCACCTTCGTCAGGGCGATGCCCTGAATGATGCGGACCGTGCTGGTGGTGGTTTCCGAATCGGAGATCTGGGCGAATGCCGGAACGGAGACGCCACCGACGAGCAAGCCGGCCACCAGAAACTTACCAAACGCGTTCATACTAACCCCCACAAAAAACGATGCAACAGCAACAACTTAGGAAGAGTGCGCTCGAAAAAGCCGCGTGCACGCCCCCGCAGGATGAAGACCGCCCCCGTGGCAATCCGCACCCCCGAACCTGCCCACCATTCGCGATGGCGATCGTTTCGGTAAGGAATTTTTTACAATATTTCGCGACGTTTTGATAGGGAATTCCCCCGTGTAACTACACTGTTGACAAATATCTCAGTAGATCAACGGCTTGGTGACCCAAAAACGATTAAGGCCCCGTCGATTAAGGATATTTTTGGAGAAAAATTCCCGAAACGGGGCGTTTTGCCGCCATATCGGAGCAGCTTCACGCGGGGCCGGCGACGTTGTAGCGTCGCCCGCAGGACGGCAGCGAAGGATATTGCCTGTTGAGCATGAGCGGCAGCGCGATGGCGCGGATCGTCGGCTTTCAGACCGTGATCCAGTTCGCGATCGATTTCACCGCCAGCCTGATCGTCGCCCGCCTGTTGTCGCCGCACGAAATCGGCGCCTTCTCGATCGCGCTCGCCGCGGTGGTGATAGCCCAGACATTGCGCACGGCCGGCGTGAACATGTTTCTGATCGCCGCGCCTTCGCTCGACAGGGGGCAGATCCGGACGGCGCTGGGCCTGGCGATGATCGCGAGCTTCGCCTTCGCCATCGTCATCTTCCTCGCCGCGCCGTTGGTCGCTGATTTCTACCGCGAACCGGTGATAACGCAGGTGTTGAGGATCATCTGCATCACCTATGTCCTCGCCCCCTATCAGGTGCTGGGCCACGGCCTGCTGACACGGGCACTTCGCCTGAAGACACTCATGGTCGCAACGCTGGCGGCCGCGGCCGCCGGGGCTGCGACCACGGTCACGCTCGCCCTTCAGGGCTGGGGAACATTGGCGATGGCCTATGGCTCGCTCGCGACCGCGATCGTCGCCACGGTGGCTATCATCGCAGGCCGCCCGCCCCAGTTCGTCTTCCGCCCCGCCTTCCAGCATTGGCGGTCGGTATCGGCGTTCACAAGCTGGGTTCTCGGCGGCACCCTGCTGGGCCAGTTCGGTCCGCGCCTGAACGAACTGTTCGTCGGCCGGGCGATGGGCATCGCCCCCGCCGCCTTCCTCGACCGCGCCGAGATGCTGCCGCGCATGCTGTGGAATTATGCCGCGCCGCCCGTGCTCAGCATCCTCTCGCCGCTCGTCGCGCATGAGCAGCGCAACGGCATCGACGCGCGCAGCACCATATTGCTGCGCATGCGGCTGTTCGGTTGCATCTTCTCGCCGATCCTGATCGGCATCGGCACGCAGTCCGCCCCGATATTGATCGGCCTCTACGGCTGGCAGTGGCAGGCATCGATCGCTCCGGCCCCCTGGCTGTGCGTGGCGGCGGCGATCACCGGGCAGTTCGTCGTGCTCAACGCGTCGCTCAACGGGCTGGGCGAGGCGCGCGCGCTGTTCTTCCTCGCCCTCATCGAGCAGGCCGCCCGCGTTGCGATGCTGCTGCTCCTGTCCTGGACCAGCATCGAACTGGTGGCGGTCGGAACGATCGCCGTCGCGCTGATCTACGCCGCGGCCGCCATCCGGCTCGGCACCCGGCTGGGCCTTTTCTCGCCGCGCGAAGTCATTGCCGGTCTCGCGCCGTCGGTCGCGATCTGCGCGGTCGTCGGTGCAGCGGGCATCGCCATAGACCTGATCCGGGGCGGCGGCATTCCGTCGGAGCCTATTCCTGCGGTGCTCGAGGCGGCGGCGATCCTCGCCGTCACCTGGATCGCTGCGGTGTTCGTCTTCCAGCGTCCGGTGATCGCTGCCTTGTGGAAGGTCGTGAAACATTGAGCGGCCCCGCCCCGATATTGTTCGTGACCAACATGATGCCGCCGCTGATCGGCGGCACGCCAATGGTCTATGACCGGATGGCGCGCCATGCCGCCCCCGCAGTCCATGTGCTGACCGCCTGGCGAGATCCGGACATCGCGAGGCCGATCCCGAGATGGCGGGAAAGCGATGCGGCGCGGCCCTATCCTATCCATCGCATCGCCTGGCTTCGTCCGCCCCGTATCGAGGCGCTACGCCGGCGCATCGGCTTGCTCGATCTGCTGCTCATCGACCTGCCGGTCATGCTGTACGCGCTCATATCGGTGATCGTCATGGCGCTGCGCCTTCACGCCCGCACCATCGTCATCGGCGAACTGCAGGGCTTGGGCTGGCTCGCGATAGCGCTCGGCTGGATCACGCCCTGGCGGATCGTGATGTACACGCATGGCGAGGAGGTAGTGCAGACCGCCTACAACCGGCTCGCGCGGCTGCGCGGCCCCGCGCTACGATCAGCCGATGCCGTGCTGACGGTGTCCAGTTTCACCCGAGATCGGCTTATCCGCGATTTCGGCGTCCCGCCCGGCCATATCCATCTGGTCACCCCCGGCGTCGACCTCGACCGCTTCACTCCGGGCGCTTCTCCCGCCGCGCCCTTCATCCTGAGCGTCGGCCGGCTGATCGAGCGCAAGGGGTTCGACCGGCTGATCGACGCCTTCGCGGAGGTCGCGGGCGAGTTTCCCGGCTATCGTCTCGTCATCGCCGGAGGCGGCCCGGAGGAGGAGGCTCTCAAGGCGCGCGCGGCGGCGAGCGGCGCGGGCGTCCGGATAGAGTTTGCAGGCGGCGTCGACGACGCCCGGCTGACCGCCCTCTATCGCGGCTGCACGTTGTTCGCGATGCCCAACCGCACTCTCGCCGATGGGGATACCGAAGGATTCGGACTGATCTTCCTCGAGGCGAACGCCTGCGGAAAGGCGGTTATCGGCGGGCGGGCGGGCGGCGCCACCGACGCGATCGTCGATGGCGAGACCGGGCTGCTGGTCGATGGTTCCAACACAGGCGCTATCGCTGCCGCGCTCCGCCGCCTGCTCGGCGACGCGGCGTTCCGCGAGCGACTAGCGGCCGGCGGTCTGGCCCATGCGCGCCGCCACGGCTGGGACCGATCGGCGGCGCGCTTCATCGATGCCGTGGAGGGCTGAAGAATGCCGACACGAAACGCCTGGTGGTCCGGCAAGGTCTATGTCGCCCTGCTCCTGATCCTGATGGCCGTTCCGTTGCTGTGGCCCGCCGTCCCGCCGCTCGACGATATGCCGACGCATCTCGGACGCTTCCGTATCCAGGCGGGGATGCAGGACGCTCCCACGCTGGCACGGATTTTCTCGATCCACTGGATGCCCGTCGGCAATCTCGGCGTGGATCTTCTGGTGCTGCTTTTCGGCCCGCTGCTGGGTGTCGAACTGGCGGCCAAGCTCGTCGTCATCCTGATTCCGGTGCTGAGCGCGGGCGGGCTGCTGCTCATCGCCCGCGAAGCCCATGGCGAATTGCCGGCCTCGGCGGGTTTCGCGCTGCCGCTCGTCTATGGCTACGCCTTCCAATATGGCTTCATAAACTTCTCGCTCGCGGCCGGGCTGGCGCTGCTGATCTTCGGGCTGGTCCTGCGCTATCAGCGGCTCGATCGCCCGCAAATCTGGCGAGCGCTGATCCTGCTGGGCAGCGTGATCATCTACTTCGCGCATATCTTCGGCTGGGTGCTGTTCGGTCTGCTGGTCGGCGGCAACGCGCTCTATCGCCATGTCACCAGCTCGCGGATAAGTTTGCCGATGGTCCGCCGCGTGATCCTCGAAGGTCTGCTGCTGGCGCTGCCTTTGATCTTCATCATCGCCTGGCGCAGCGGCGATAACCAAGGCGAAACAAGCGCTTATTTCGACATCTTCAACAAATGGGGATGGATCGAAAGCGCGATGCGCGACCGCTGGGTGCGTTGGGATGGGCTGTCGGCCCTCGGTTGCGTCGCACTGATCCTGCTCGGACTGTTCGGCGTCGCGCGGATGAACCGGCGGCTGCTGATCGTCTTCCTGGTGATGGCGGTGTTCTACCTGTTCATCCCCTACGCCTTTCACGGGCTGATCTATGCCGACATGCGGATCGCGCCGCTGATGCTCGCGATCGGGATCGTCGCGCTCGCGCCGCGGCCCGGCTGGGGAAAGCGCGTCATCACCGGCGTCGCGCTGCTTGCGCTGGGCTTCGTCGCCGCCCGCGCCGCGACCACCACGATCAGCTATCTAGGCTATGCCGGGGATCATGCGCGCTATCTCCAGGCGCTGCCCCATATTCCAAAGGGCGCGCGTGTGGTCGCGCTGATCGCCCCCCCCTGCCCGCGCGGCTGGAACGTACCGCGGATCGTTCATCTGCCCAGCATGGCAATCGTGCGCCGCGACGCCTTCGCCAATGACCAGTTCGACATGCCGGGCGCGCAGCTCGTCGCGGTCGGCCCGGAGATACCGCGGGACTTCGCCTATCACAGCAGCGAGCAGGTCCGCCTGCCCGGCTGCGAGCGGCCGGAGCCGCTGCTTGCCGACCGCATAGGACAGATACCGCGTGGCACGTTCGACCAGCTGTGGCTGATCGGCGTCGATCCCGCCAACCGACCCCGTCTGCCTTGGCTGCGTCAAGTCTGGGCCGACGACCGCAGCGCGCTCTACGCGATCGTTCGACAGACGCGATAAATTGCTGTTATCTGCGCGACAGGGGTAGCGCGAGGGGGACGGGATGAGTTTGATCGCAGGCCGAAAGACGCCGAAGGAACGGCTCACCGCCCCCGATATCTCGATCGTCATCCCGACCTACAACGAACGCAGCAACATCGCCCCGCTGGTCGACGCGGTCAGCGCCGCTCTGGGCGACATTCCCTGGGAAATGATCGTCGTCGACGACGACAGCCCCGACCAGACCTTCAGCGAAGTCTCGAATCTGGCGCGGCAGGAGCCGCGGCTGCGCTGCCTGCGCCGTGTCGGCCGTCGCGGCCTAGCCTCGGCGGTGATCGAGGGCGCGCTGGTCGCCAACGGCGCGGTGATCGCGGTGATGGACGCCGACTTCCAGCATGACGAGCGCATCCTGCGCCCGATGTTCGAAAAGATGATGGCGACTGATGCCGACATCGTCGTCGGCACCCGCTACGCCGAAGGCGGCGGTATCGGCGAGTGGGATGCGACCCGTGCGCGGATGAGCGATTTCGCCACCCGCATGGCGTGCATGCTGGTCGGCAACCAGACCACCGATCCGATGAGCGGCTTCTTCATGGTCCGCCGCGAGATTTTCGCCAGCGAAATCTACGACTTGTCGCAGCAGGGCTACAAGATCCTGCTCGACATCATCAGCAGTTCGCATGTGCCGCTGAAGATCGAGGAAGTCCCCTATGTCTTTCGCACCCGCCAGGCGGGCGAAAGCAAGATCAGCATCATGGTGCTGGCCGAATTCCTGTTCCTGATCATCGAGAAGCTGACCCACGGCCTGATCCCGCCCCGCTTCGCGCTGTTCAGCATCGTCGGCGGCATCGGTCTTGGCGTCCACCTCGCCGTGCTCAACAGCCTGAAGCTGTTCGGTTTCGAGTTCCTCGGCGCGCAGATCGCCGCGATCGGGGTGTCGATGGTGTCGAACTTCATCATGAACAACGAGTTCACCTATCGCGACCGGCGGCTGACCGGGCTGTCCTTCGTCGCGGGCCTGATCCTGTTCTGCCTGGTCTGCAGCTTCGGCGCGCTCGCCAATGTCGGCGTGGCCGAAATCGCGATCAAACAGGTCGACAACTGGTCGATCGCGGGCCTGTTCGGCGCGATCATGGGCGCGGTGTTCAACTTCTCCGCAGCGACCAGCCTGGTCTGGCGGCGGCCGCGCAAGCGCATCTTCGCTCCCGCCAAATGATCCGCGCCTGACGTGAGCCCCGCGCCCGATGATCGCCTGTGGGGCCATTGGCGGACGATCGCCCTGCTCTGCCTCGGCGCGGCCGCGGCGCGGATCACGACGAGCTATGCGCTGCCCAATGTCGCGCATCCTGACGAGACCTTTCAATATCTCGAACAGGCCTATCGGCTGGTCACGGGCAAGGGACTGATCCCCTGGGAATATCAGGTCGGCGCGCGGTCCTGGCTGTTGCCCTGGATCATCACTCCCGCCGTCGCACTCGGCCATCTGCTGTCGCCCGACCCGGTCGTGCTGCGAACGGTCGTGGCCGCTTTCCTTGCGATCCTGTCGAGCGGCGCGGTGATCGCCGCCTACCGGATCGGGCTGGTTAAGGGCGGGCGCATTCATGCTCTGTTCGCGGGCCTCCTCACCGCCTGTTGGGCGGAGATCGTCCAGCTGTCACCGCACATGCTGGCCGACACGATCTCGGCGATCACCCTGATCGCGGCGCTCGCCTTTGGCGCCCGGCTGGGACGATCGACCCGCCGCGAAATCCTGTTCGCCGGAATCATGCTCGGGCTGACGATCATCGTCCGCCCCCAGCTTGGCCCTGCCTGCGTGGTCGCGGGACTAGCCGTCGCCGGCCTGCTGCCCGACCGCCGCTGGGTGCCGATGGCGGTCGGGCTGCTGCTGCCGATCGCCTTGCTGGGCGTAACCGACTGGCTGACCTGGGGAGAACCCTTCCACTCGGTACTGCTCTATGTCCGCATCAACGGCGGCGGCATGGCCAATCTCTACGGCACAGCACCGCCGGGCTGGTACGTCGCCAACGAGGCGATGATCTGGGGCGTGGCGCTTCCAGCGATCATACTCTCCGCCGTCTTTGGCGCACGCCGCGCGCCGCTGCCGCTCGCCGCCGCGCTGATCATCATCGCGACATTTTCGGCAGTCGCGCACAAGGAATGGCGCTTCATCTTCCCGGCGCTCCCGCTGCTCTTCACGGTGTGCGGCATCGGCACGGTAGAACTGGCGCGGATCGCTGCCGATCGTTTCGGCGGTCCTTTCACGCGCCGACGGCTCTATGTCGCAAGCGCCCTGCTATGGATCACCTTGTCCCTTCTCAGCGGGGTGCGGGGCATGATGCGCCCGCTATGGCTGCAGGATGCGGGTGCGATCCATGCGCTCGATCGGGCCAGCGCCGATCCCGGGGCCTGCGCCATCGGCATCGACAGGCCCGAGCAGTGGGCCCATAGCGGCATGGTCCGGATACGGCCCGACATGCGGCTGTACGCCGCGGTTGCGGCGGCTGCGCCCGACTTCAACTATATCCTTTCCTTCACGGCGGCGCAGACCTCGGATCGCTTTGCATCCTGGGGCTTTGCGCAGATCAGCTGCGCCGACGACGGCGCATGCCTCTATCGCCGCCCCGGCGGCTGCACGGACGGCAACGCACATCAGCTGCAGGCGCCGCCCGCCGAAGACGCTCGCCGGCTGCTCGAGGATTTCCGAAGGCGCTGATTAGCGCTTTGCGCCGATCCGGTTGAGCGCCTCGACGATTTCGGTCCGGCCATAGGGCTTGGAAATCACCCCATGCGCCGCCAGGTCGCCGCTGAGTTGCGCTTGCTCACCATAACCGCTGGCGAAGACGAAGGGGACGTCCAGCGCCCGCAATTCCTCGGCGATCGTCAGGCTCGATTCCGTACCCAGATTGATGTCGAGAATCGCGAAGTCGATCTCGCTGGTCGCGATCGCCTCACGCGCCTGCCGCACCGACGACGCGGTGATCACCCGCCTGGTGCCCAGCGCCTTCAACGCCTCTTCGACATCGAGCGCGATCAGCATGCTGTCCTCGACCAGCAGCACCGTCGCCGGCACCTTACCGTCAAGCTCGATCCGCGGTCCGGCCGCACCGCCTGTTCCGGCAACCACACCAACGCCCACCGTGACGAATTTGGCAGGAATGGTGAACTCGGCCTCGAGACCGCTGAGCTTGTAGCTCAGCCGGGCCCGGCCGCCGAGATCATAGGGCACCGACCGCTCGATGATCGTGGTGCCGAACCCCTTGCGCGAAGGTGCGCGGACCGGCGGACCGCCCGTCTCGCGCCAGGTGATCAGCAACGAGCCGTCGACATCGACGCCCCAGCGCAGATCGACATGCCCGCTGTCGCTGAGCGCGCCATATTTGGCGCAGTTGGTGATGAGTTCGTGCAGCACCAGCGACAGCGTGTTGAACGCGGTCGGATCGAGCGACACATTCGGCCCAGACAGGCGCACCCGCTCGCCGCCTTCGGCCAGATAGGCATTGGCCTCGGCACGAACCAGCGGTTCGATCTCGGCAGGCCCCCAACGCTTCGTGGTGAGCTGATCGTGCGCGCGCGCCAGCGCCTGCACCCGGCCCTCGAGCGTCTCTGTGAACTCCTCATGGCTCTGCGTGCTGGCGCGCGTGCGCGAGATGAGGCTGCGCACCAGGCTCAATACGTTGCGGACGCGGTGGTTGAGTTCGGCGATCAGCAGATCCTGCCGCTCATGCGCCCGCGCCTGATCGCTCTCGCGCCCCTCCGCCAGCAACAGCACGACCTCGAGTAACGAGGTGCGCACCGCCTCGGCGACACGCTGCTCGGCCGAGGTAAAAGGCTCGCTCACCCCCTGGACCAGCTGACGCCACGCCTCGAAGCTCTTGCGCGGCGACAGGCGGACACCATGGGCATCTTCCTCCATCGCCTTTTGGGGATCGCCCGCCCAGCGCACCGAGTGCACCTTCTCGCTACGGAAAAGGATCACATAGTCGCGCGGCGAGCGCGAAATGGGGATAGCGATCATCCCAGCCGAGCGCTCCGAATAGGCACTGGCCGGCGGGTGGATACGCGCGATGCAGTCGGTGATCACGATCTGCGACGCTGCACCGCGGCTGAGATCGCGGACCAGCGCCCGGAACTGCGCCTCGTCCGGCGCCATGCCCGACAGCGATATGCGTCCGTCGAGATATACGCCGACGCCGTCGTTCGGGATCGCCGCGCCGATCGTCTCACCGATCCATTCGGGGTTGTGAAGCAGGTCGGCGTCCTGCGCGACGACGGCCATCAGCCGATCGGTGATCGCGCGCGATCGCTGCTCATAGGCAGCGGTTTCCTCACGTTCGCGCGATTCGAGCATCATCGAGAACATCCGCCCGAACAGTTCGGCGGCGGTGCGCTGCTCCAGCGTCGGACGTAGAGGGCTGTAATGGTGACAGGCGATCAGGCCCCACAAACGCCCTTCGCACACCACCGAGATCGACAGAGACGCGCGCACGCCCATGTTCGAGAGATATTCGATGTGAACGGGCGAGACCGAACGCAGCACCGACATCGACAGGTCGATCGGCTGTCCGTTCAGATCGCGCTCGGGCAGGATGCGCGATCCGGGATCCTGAAGATCGGCGATGACCCGAAGGACATTGCGCACATAGAGAGCGCGCGCCTGCTTCGGGATATCGGTCGCCGGATAGCGCAAGCCGAGGAAGGATTCCCGCTTCGACACCACCGACTCGGCGACGACCTCGCCCGCCCCGTCATTGTCGAAGCGGTAGAGCATGACCCGGTCGAACCCGGTGATCGCCCGGATTTGGCGGACCGCGTTGAGCCGGAAATTCTGGATCGAACTCGCCTGGCTCTGCCGCATCAGCATAGATCGCACGGTGATGCCGATATCTTCATGCCCGGCCGGCCCGCTGGGCTCACCTTCGATGATGATCATGCTCTGGCTGAAATGGATCGCCACGTCATATTCGGGCAGATCGGGCTTGAGCTGGATACGCAGCAGTCGTTCGACCGAATCCTCGCCTTGCAGATAGGCGATGCGGTTGCGGATATCGTGGACCGCCTGTTGGCTCACCAGCCGCTCGAACGGCTGGCCGATCGCGTCATCCCAGGCCGTACCGAGATGATCCGCGATATTCTCCGACACCCGGCTCACCAGCCAGTCGGAGGAAACAGCGATCAGGAAACCGAAGCTCTGGACGGCGCCTAACAGATGTATAGGCTCACGGTCGCAGATGGTCAGGTCAGGCTGGTCGGTCGTCAACTCGTTCAAAATCGGCTCGTTCTCGTGGAGGCGCTGTAAGTGGCCCGCCAGGCCTTTTCAAAAAGGCCAAACACGAACAGAGCATCATCAATGATGTCGCGACCATTAGCATGGACGCCATGATCATTCTGTAGAGTAGTGAACAATCGCTTCCAAGGCTCCATCACCGCCGATTCAGTGAGATATGCGCTTGCCGCTACGGAATAGTTTGGCGCTTTAGCCTTCAGCTCGCGCAGGAGGACACTCGATCCCAGCCGCGACCCCTCAAGCACATAACGATGCCCGAGCGACGCGTGCGACGGTACGTCGACATCGGACAGAGGTTCGGGAACCGGCAGGCCCAGCGTTTCAAGGTCGCTCCGCAGCGCTTCCGCCCGCGCGAGCGATTCGCTGTCGAGGATCGGCCTCAACGTCTCCCAGGCCGCCGCTTGGGCGAGCAGGAAGCGACCGTAACCTTCCGCATCAGCGAAATCGCATGAACCGAACAGCGCGTCGACGCGCGCATGGGCGTCGGCGGTCTCAAGCCGGAGCCTGTCCCGCAATGGCATGATGTTGACGTCAGACAAAAATCCCCCAGACCGTTCGAAATCTGCGTAACCTTTCAGGCAACGAAACGTGCGACGGCGCGTTAGGGTCCAGGAAATAGTTACGGTGCCAGAATCAGGCGCCGCCAGTATATCAGGCGGGGAATGTCGGGCGAAATCTTTCAGACCGGGGCGAATTGCTGGCGGATCGAGCATGGCAAACGTATCGCCGTGATCGTCGATGCCGCCGACTATTTCCGCGTCGCGCGCGATGCGATGCTCCAGGCGCGCGAACAGATCATGCTGGTCGGCTGGGACGTCGATCCGCGCATATTGCTCGATCCGGAAGATGGCGACGGCGGATCCCCAAATTGCCTCGCGGAGTTCATCCCCTGGCTGGCGAAGCGGCGGCCCGAATTGCGGATCAACCTGCTGATCTGGAACATGGGCTTCCTCAAGATGCTCACCCGGGGGCTCTCGGCCCTCACCCTTGCCCGTTGGAAGATGGCACGGCATGTCCGCATCCATTTCGACAGCAGCCATCCGCTCGGCGCGACCCATCATCAGAAGATATTGGTGATCGACGACAGCCTGGCGCTGTGCGGCGGCATCGACATGACGTCCGACCGCTGGGATACGCCCGAGCATCGCGATCCCGATCCGCGCCGCAAGCGGCCGAGCGGGATTCGCTACATGCCCTGGCACGACACCGCCGGCGTGATCGAGGGCGATGCCGCAGCGGCCCTCGGCGAGCTCGCCCGCGAACGCTGGCAGCGTGCGACCGGTTTCGAATTGCCCGCCCCCACCCGGCACGACGGATGCTGGCCGGACCAAGTCGATCCGCTCTTTACCGATCGCAACGTCGCCATAGCGCGCACGGTCCCCAAGGCCGAAGGCGTCGAGGAGGTCCGCGAGATCGAGCAGCTCTATGTGGATATGATCGAGCGCGCCCGGGATTTCATCTACGCGGACAATCAGTATTTCGCGTCACGCCGGATCGCCGAGGCGCTGGCCCAGCGACTAGCCGAGAAGGACGGACCGGAGATCGTGATCGTCAATCCGATCAGCGCCGACGGCTGGCTCCAGGAGGCGGCGATGGGCAGCGCGCGCGCCGCCCTGTTCTTCCCGCTCGCCGAAATCGACCGGCATGACCGCTTCCAGATCTACACACCGGTCACCACCGCCGGTAATCCGATCTACGTCCATTCCAAGCTGATGATCGTCGACGACCGCATTCTGCGGGTCGGCTCGTCCAACATGAACAACCGGTCGATGGGCCTCGACAGCGAGTGCGACCTGGCCCTTACCGCCGAGGATGAAAGCCAGCCCGATCCCGCGATCCGAGCGCTACGCGAGCGGCTGATAGCCGAGCATCTCGGCAAGACACCCGAAATCGTCGCCCGAGCCTTTGAGCAGATCGGTTCGCTGATCGGTACGATCGAATGTCTGCGTGGCGACGGCAAGACACTGGTACCGTTCGAGCCCGGAGCATGGAGCGACGCGACCCTTGCGATCGGCGCAAGCGAACTGCTCGACCCGGAATCGGTCGACGAACGCTGGGAGCCGCTCTCGAACCGGGGCCTGTTCCGTGGCTTCCTGCGGCGCGGTACGCGGCAGCTGTTCGACAGGATCCGCGCGCGGCGCAAACGCAATCGCGGGCGCTGGAAGCGCAAGTTCCGCGATTTCCTCCAGCATCATCATCTGCCTGGGCATCGCGATTGACGCAGTCTCGATCGCGCGTCACCTTCCTGCTTTCACTGTTGTCAGGAAGCATCTCATGCGCCGCGCCATCCGCCCCTTTCTCGCCGCATTGGCCTGCGCGATAGCCCTGCCCGCGCCGGCCGCGACCATCAGCCGCGATCAGCATGACGAGACGCTGGCCATATGGAAGAAGATGGTGTCGATCCCCACCGTCCAGGGCCGAGGCCAGATGCCGGTGATGGCGAACTATGTGGCCGAGCTGCTTCGCAAGGGCGGGTTCGCCGCGGCTGACGTGATCATCGAGGGGGATGGCGATGCGACAAGCCTGGTCGCCCGCTATCGTGGCACCGGCAAAGGCAAACCCATCCTGCTGTCGGGCCACATGGACGTGGTCGAGGCGCGCGCCGCGGACTGGACCCGCGACCCCTTCGTGCCGGTCGAGGAGAATGGCTATCTCTACGGGCGCGGTTCGCTCGACATGAAGTTCGGCGATGCGGTGCTGGTGTCGACGCTGCTGAAGCTGAAGGCGGAAGGATTCCGCCCAGGCCGCGACATCATCCTGCTGCTCTCGGGCGACGAAGAGACCGAGATGGCGACCACCCGGCGGCTCGCCCAGCAATATGGCGTCGCCGAACTGTTGCTCAATGCCGATGGCGGCGGCGGGCTGCTTGATGCGCAGGGCAAGCCGGTCGCTTTCTACGTCCAGGGCGCCGAGAAGACCTATGCCGATTTCGAGATCAGCATCACCAACCCGGGCGGCCATTCGAGCCGCCCCGGCGCGACCAACGCGATCTACGATCTAGCCAAGGCGATCGACCGCATCGCCGCTTATCAGTTTCCGGCGCAGGTCAGCGAACTCACCCGCGCTTATTGGCAGGCGACGGGCAAGCTTGTCGGCGGCCAGCTCGGCGCGGCGATGCACGCTTTTGCGGAGAATCCGAAAAACGAGGCCGCGCTCGCCACATTACGCGCCGATCCCGAATATATCGGCATAACCGGCACGACCTGTGTCGCGACAATGCTGTCGGGCGGACATGCGCTCAACGCCCTGCCGCAGAAAGCCAGCGTTTCCGTTAATTGCCGCATCTTCCCGGGAACGACGATCGAGAGCGTCAAGGCAAAACTGGCCGACGTGATCGCCAATCCGCAGGCGACGATCACCACGCTGGGCGGTCCGGTCGCGAGCGACGCCTCGCCTTTGCGCCCGGACCTGATGAAGGCGCTGCGCAAGGGCGTCGACCTCAGCTATCCCGGGCTGCCGATCATTCCCCAAATGTCGGCGGGTGCCACTGACAGCCTCTATTTCCGGGCCGTCGGCATTCCCAGCTACGGGGTGATCGGCATGTTCATCAAGCCGGAGGACGACTATAGCCACGGCCTGAATGAACGCGCGCCGGTCGCCAGCCTCGATCCCGCGCTGCTGATGATGCGGACGCTGTTGGTCGATCTGGCCAAATAGCGCCCATCCTCGTCCTGGCGAGGAGGAATGGATTCAGCTCAGCCGAACCTCGAGGAAGCTCGGCACCGGGCCGTTCCAGCCATCGTCGGGACCATCATCCTGCTCATCACGGCGTGGACGGCGGCGATCGTCGTTGCGGGAGTCGCGCGGCGGGCGGGTATCGCGCGGCGCCTCACGTGGAGCACGAGGCTCCCGGGCGTCTCTCGGTTCGCGCGCGGCAGGCGCTTCGCTCGCCTCTGCCTTGGTCTCCGAACGGCGGCCACGGCCACGCGCGGGCTTCGGCGCATCCTCACGCGCGTCGCGCGCCGCCTCGGGCTTCGATCCGCCGGTCCGAGCAATCTTGTGCCCAGTCAGCTTCTCGATCGCTTCGATCGCCTCGGCGTCCTCTGGCGTTACCAAGGTAATCGCCTTGCCGGTCGCACCGCCGCGCCCGGTGCGGCCGATACGGTGGACATAATCATCGGGATGCCAGGGAACGTCGAAATTGAAAACGTGGCTCACGCCTTTGATGTCGAGCCCGCGTGCTGCAACGTCGGACGCGACGAGGATGTTGATCTCGCCGCCCTTGAACCGGTCAAGTTCGCGAAGCCTCTCCGGCTGCTCCATGTCGCCATGAATCTGTCCGGCTCGGAAGCCGTGGCGGCCCAGGCTTTGCGCCAGATCGCGCACCGTCGTCTTGCGGTTCGAGAAGATGATCGCGGTCGTCACATCCTCTGCGCGCAGCAGGTCGCGCAGCGTGTCGCGCTTGCCCCGGCTCGACGTTTCGACAAGCGCCTGATCGATCGACAGATTGGCGCTCGCGGGGCGCGAAACCTCGATCTGCTTCGGGTTCGACAGGAACTTATCGGCCAGCTTCTTGATCGGCGCGGGCATCGTGGCCGAGAAGAGCAGCGTCTGCCGCTGCGCCGGCAGCTTGGTGCAGATTTCCTCGATGTCGGGGATGAAGCCCATGTCGAGCATCCGGTCAGCCTCGTCGATGACGAGCAGGCTGCATCCGGTCAGCAATATCTTGCCGCGCTGGAACAGGTCCATCAGCCGGCCCGGGGTCGCGATCAACACGTCGACCCCTTTTTCGAGCGCGGCGACCTGTTCGCCCATGTTAACGCCGCCTATCAACAGAGCCATGCTAAGTTTGTGATATTTACCGTATTTCTCGAAATTCTCAGCCACCTGCGCGGCAAGCTCGCGGGTCGGCTCCAGAATTAGCGACCGCGGCATGCGGGCGCGGCTGCGGCCATGGGCGAGGATGTCGATCATCGGCAAAACGAAGCTGGCGGTCTTGCCCGTCCCCGTCTGGGCGATGCCGATCAGGTCCTTCATCATCAGGACAGGGGGGATCGCCTGCGCCTGGATCGGCGTCGGGTCATTATAACCGGACTCCGCGACAGCGCGGAGAAGTTCATCGGAAAGGCCGAGATCGGCAAACGACATATTATATCCGGAAATAGGGCGGCACGGCGCACCGCTCGAAGCGCCGCGATTGGGCGCGGAGGCGCGATTTGTCAAGGTAATTGGGGTGTATAAGCTCGTTTGCGCGGGCCTGGCGCGCCCATCAGGTCGGACGGATCAAATCAATCGTCCGGTACCAGCTTGCGAAAACGCTTGATTTCGCACTGTCCGCCCGCGCGGGTGCGGATCATGTCTCGATCGGCGCAGATGCGGCCATCTTCGGTCGGCAAGATGTAGAAGCCCGAATAATAGTCGAGCGCAGGGCATCGCGACGAGAATTGCGCGCGCAGCCGCTGCCCGCCTCTCAGCGCCAGATCGATCGCGTCATCGGCAACCACTGCGGCGCCAGCGATCGACGACATAGCCACGCATTTCGGGCCTTTTTTCGACTTCCACTTGAGCGGCTTGGCCGGCGTGCGACGCGGCACGCGAACGATCAGCGACTGCTCGATCGTCAGCTGAGCGAAGGCGAGCGGGCGTCCGCCATCGACGCCCGGCGCCGCGACGGCGACTGCCGCGAACATCGCCAAAGGGGCTCCGGCGCACAGCAGTCGCGGCAAACGGCCCAGCTTCACGATCGAAGATCCACCCTTTCGAAGGCCCCGGCTTTGTGCGCGATCACCCTAACCCTTTCATCCTTCGGCGCAATTGGTTGAACAGCGGATTAACTGGCAAATCGCGCGGGGCCTAGATTATGTTCCCGCCATGGCCGACCTCAACTTTCCCGACAAGCAACTGCTCGACAAGCTCGCGACCCTGCTCGGCCCGCAGGGTTTCATCGCCGACCGCGATCTGATCGCTCCGTGGCTGGTCGACTGGCGGGATCGCTATCATGGTGAGAGTGCCGCGCTGCTCGCCCCGGCCGACGCCGCACAGACCGCTGCGATCGTCCGCCTGTGTGCCGAGGCGCGGGTCGCGCTGGTCCCGCAGGGGGGCAATACCGGTACGGTCGCGGGCGCGACCCCCGCCGCCGACGGCTCGGCGCTACTGCTGTCGACGCGGCGAATGAACCGGCTTCGCGCCATCTCCGCGGACGACAATTCGGTGATTGCGGAGGCCGGGGTGATCTTGTCGGACCTCCACGACGCCGCCGCTGCGATCGGGCGGCGCTTCCCGCTGTCGCTGGCGGCGAAGGGCTCCGCGACCATCGGCGGGCTCGTCTCGACCAATGCCGGTGGGACGCAGGTACTGCGCTTCGGCCCGATGCGCGCGCTGGTTCTGGGGATCGAGGCAGTGTTGCCCGACGGATCGCTGTTCGACGGGCTGGCGACGCTTCGCAAGGACAATCGCGGTTATGATCTGCGCCAGTTGCTGACCGGTGCGGAAGGCACGCTCGGCGTCGTCACTGCCGCTGCGCTGCGACTGGTGCCGGCCATTTCGGGACGCGCCGTCGCCTGGGCAGGCCTGTCAAGCCCGCGCGATGCGCTCACCCTGCTGCGCCGCCTCGAAGAACGGACCGGCGAAGCGGTGGAATCGTTCGAACTGGTGCCCGCCAACGCTCTGGCGCTGGTTCTGCGCAACATTCCGGGCACGCGGCCGCCGCTCGACGCAAGCCACGCGTGGAACGTCCTTATCGAAGCCGTCGGCGGACGGGGCGCTGATCCGGAGGCCATGCTGGAACAGGGGCTTGCCGCCGCCATCGAGGACGGGCTCGTGCAGGATGCGACCATCGCGTCGAGTGAAGCGCAGGCAGAAGCCCTGTGGACTTTGCGCGAATCCATCTCTCCGGCCGAGAAAATCGACGGTCACTCGCTCAAGCACGACATATCGGTCCCGGTGCTCGATATGCCCGCCTTTCTCGATCGCGAGCGGGACCGCCTGGAAGCGCACTTTCCGGGATCGCGGATCATCGCCTTCGGCCATCTCGGCGACGGCAACATCCACTTCAACCTGTTGCCCCCGCCCGGCGAAGACCGGCTGGCGTGGATCGCGCGGCATGGCGCGGAGGCAAGCGCGATGGTCCACGATCGCGTTGCTGCGGCCGGCGGCTCGCTGTCGGCCGAACATGGCATCGGCCAAGCCAAGCTGGCCGAGTTCGCCCGGCTGACCGACCAGCCCCGGCTCCACACTCTCCGGGCGATCAAGCGGGCGCTCGATCCCTTGGGCATCATGAACCCCGGAAAGCTCGTTCCGCCTGAATGACAGGCCCTTGCTTCCGGCGATCAGGGTCAATAGACGGCGGGGGCATTAAATGGGGCTTTGCGCCTCTCGATAATCTGACCGGCATTTTCAGGAGAATCCTCAATGGCGAGCGCCCCGGCCAACGCCCTGCCCCTTTTCTACAATGAGCTGCAGCCGCTCTCGAGCCAGCTCCACGCTGGTTGGAAGGCCCGCACCCTCGAAACCGCGCCCTTTTTCGCCAAGGCGCATGCGGTGCCGCTGACGGTTGAGGAGTTCATCCTCGCGCAGCGCCACTACCCGATCGTCTTCTCGGCAGGCCCGAACCCGGTGCCGCTCGGCCTGTTCGGCCTGAACGAGGGCGTCAACGTCTTCACCGACGAAAATGGCATCCCGACCAACAACCTCTACGTGCCGGCCTATGTTCGCCGCTATCCTTTCATGCTCGCCAAGCTCCGTCCCGACAGCGATGATCTGTCGCTCTGCTTCGACAGCAGCTCGGGCGTGATCGGCGAGTTCGAGGACGGTGCCCCGCTGTTCGAGGGCAGCGAGCCTTCCGACGCGATCAAGAACACGCTGGGCTTCTGCGAGCAGTTCGAACAGGCCGGCATGCGCACCGGCATGTTCATGGAGGAGCTGATCCAGAACAAGCTGCTGATCGATGGCGAAGTGACGATCGAACCGGAAGGCGCTGACCAGCCCTTCGTCTATCGCGGCTTCCAGATCGTTTCGGAGGAAAAGCTCAAGGAACTGCGCGGCGACGTTCTGCGCAAGATGGTCCAGAGCGGCCTCTTGCCGCTGATTCATGCGCATCTCTTCTCGCTGTCGTTGATTCGCGACGTGTTCGCTATGCAGATGCAGCAGGGCAAGACGCCGGCGCCGAACCCGCCGCTCACCGCCTGAGAGGCCCGGAATAGCGCCTAAATACCCGGCGAGATAAGGAATTTCCCCAATGAGGGCGAACTATCCTTGAAACGCCCGGTGAACCCCCCTATCTTGCATGTGTACGGCGGTCGTGCCCCCCTTTCGCGGCCTCGTACGGCGCATCCTCCGGGATGCGTTCCTCCCTGAACCTTGGCCACCTCGTGCGAAAGCACGGGGTGGTTCTTTTTTGAGTATAACGACTTAGCAGTTTCCACCGCCATTTGCCGTGCTTCATCCGGCCTTGTTTCGTATACGCAATAATGCCGTGTGCGCCTTCACCAAAGGCCATCACGGCTGGGGAAGAAGCCATCCCTTTACGTAAAGGGGCGTCGTCTGCCCGCGCATCCACCTGCTCATTCGGCTGCGACCGGCAGACTCGACTCGAACAATCCGGCGATTTTGTCGACAATCAGCGCCAGCAGGCGCGCACACCCGTCAAGATTGCTCGCCGGAGCATCGAGACTCGCATCCAGGTAAAGCGACCGGTCATATTCTATCTGGATTGCATGCACCTGCTTGCGCGGGCGTCCATGCCGATCGATCGTGTAGCCGCCGGCATAGGGATGGTTTCGCGCGACACGCAGCCCCGCACCTTCGATCACCGCCATGGCGACATCGACCACTGATGAAGCTGCGCCCGCCCCGAACCTGTCACCGACCACGATCCGCACCGGCCCGCCGGCCTGCCGCACCGGCAGCGGCGGCATCGAATGGCAATCGATCAGCACCGCCGCCCCGAACAGCGCCCTGGTGACCTCCAGCCGCTCGGCGATTGCGCGATGATAGGGCACATGCGCCACGGCGATGCGGCGTTCGGCCTCGGCCATCGTCATCCGCGTGCGCCACAGTTCGCCGCATGACGGCAGACGGCGTGGAAACAAGCCCAGCCCCGCGCGGACCTTGCCGCTCAGCACCAGGCCTTCAGCGCTGCCCCGGTCCTCGATCATGGCGGGGTCGATCTCGCGCGGATCGCGGTTGAGATCGATCGCCGCGCGGGCGGTGCGGGCGACGATGGCCGTCGCACCCCCGGCCACCGCCTGTTCGACCAGCCGGTCGGCGTGCCGATCCTCCAGCGCGCGCAGCCGCTCGATCGGTACCCGCGCCGCTGCGACCAGGTCGGGCGCATAGCTTCGTCCGGCATGCGGCACCGCGAGCAGCACCGGCGATTGCGGTGTCGCGGGGCCCAGCATCGAGAAAGCGGCTTCGGCAGTCATTACCCGATTGCTAGGTCCGCGCTTGTCAGCGCGCAACCGCGGCGACCGGCGGACTGGCGCAAATTCTGCGTTCCATGCTGGAATTTGTTAAGTGGTTGTCGCATAATGGAGCATGCTTCACCGGCACGAGGCCGGTTGGGGGATGCGATCAAGGGCTATGATCCGGATATTATTGGCCGAGGACGACGATTCGATGCGCGAGTATCTCGCTCGCGCGCTGGAGCGTAACGGCTATGCGGTGACCAGCGTCGATCGCGGCACGGCGGCCCTCCCGCTGCTCGAAAGCGACAGCTTCGATCTGCTGCTCACCGACATCGTCATGCCCGAGATGGACGGCATCGAGCTGGCCCAACGCGCCAACGTGATCGCGCCCGACATGCGGGTGATGTTCATCACCGGCTTCGCGGCGGTGACGCTGAAGGCCGGAGCGACGCCGCCCGACGCCAAGGTATTGTCGAAGCCCTTTCACCTGCGCGACCTGGTTCTCGAGGTCGATCGCATGTTCCAGATCGGCAGCGCGACCGGCATCTGATAAAAAGCTTTTTAGCGGGGTTGCGTGGCCGCAAAGGCTCCGCTAGTGAGCCCCGCGTTGGGCGTGTAGCTCAGTGGTAGAGCACTGTGTTGACATCGCAGGGGTCGCAAGTTCAATCCTTGCCACGCCCACCATTAAAAACCCCAGCAAGCCTTTCGGTTTGCTGGGGTTTTTCGTTTATCCGCCGCGGTAATAATCTCGCCGAAATTCGTTAGAAAAGTCAGCCAGCCGCCCCTCGCCGATCGCCGCGCGCAGGTCTGCCATCAGCGCCTGGTAGAAGCTCAGATTATGCTCGGTCATCAGCATCGCGCCCAGAATCTCGCCCGCGCGGATCAGATGGTGGATATAGGCGCGGCTGAACTGGCCGCAGACCGGACAGGCGCATCGCTCGTCGAGTGGGCGCTGATCCTCGCCGAACTTGGCGTTGCGCAGGTTGATCGGCCCCGAGCGTGTGAACGCCTGGCCATTGCGGCCTGATCGGGTCGGCAGCACGCAATCGAACATGTCGATGCCGCGCTCGACCGCACCGACGATGTCGTCGGGCTTGCCGACGCCCATCAGATAACGGGGCTTGGCCGGATCGAGCTGGCCGGGCGCGAAATCGAGCGTGGCGAACATCGCCTCCTGCCCCTCGCCCACCGCAAGGCCGCCGACCGCATAGCCGTCGAAGCCGATGTCGAGCAGCGCGTCGGCCGATGCCTTGCGCAGCTTCTCGTCGAGCGCGCCCTGCTGGATACCGAACAGCGCCGCGCGTTCGGCATGTTCGCCGCCCGCGTCGAAAGCTGCGCGTGAACGCCGCGCCCAGCGCATCGAACGCTCCATCGCCTCGGCCTGCTGCTGGGACGTGGACGTGGTCGGCACGAGTTCGTCGAACGCCATGACGATATCCGAGCCGAGCAGCCGCTGGATCTCCATCGACCGCTCGGGGCTCAGCATATGCGCCGAACCGTCGAGATGGCTCTTGAAGGCGACGCCTTCCTCGCTCCGTTTGGTCAGCGCCGACAGGCTCATCACCTGATAGCCGCCGCTGTCGGTGAGGATCGGGCGATCCCAGCGCATGAACTGGTGCAACCCGCCCAGCCGCGCGACGCGCTCCGCGCCCGGGCGAAGCATCAGATGATAGGTGTTGCCGAGGATGATGTCCGCTCCGGTCGCGCGGACATCGGCGGGCTTCATCGCCTTCACCGTCGCGGCGGTGCCCACCGGCATGAAGGCGGGCGTGCGAATCTCGCCGCGCTGCATGCTGATCGTGCCGGTGCGCGCCTTGCCGTCGGTCGCGGCGATCGAGAATTGGAAGCGGGGAGCTGTCATGGCCGCAGGCCATAGACTCGGCGCTCCGCAGTGCCAAGGCTTGCGCCGCGCCGCGCCGTGCGGCACGGGCGGAATATGGATTTCGGCCTCGACACCTATGCGATCCTGACGCTGATCGCCTTCATCGCGGGGTTCATCGACGCGATCGCCGGCGGCGGCGGATTGCTCACCATCCCTGCGATGCTATCGGCCGGGATCCCGCCGGTCGCGACCCTGGCCACCAACAAGTTACAGGGCAGCTTCAGCTCGGGCACCGCGACAATCAGCTTCTCGCTGAAGAAGATGGTCGACTGGCGCACCTATTGGCCGCAGATAGTGGTCATCGCTTTGATGTCGGGTCTGGCGGCGTGGATCGTCCAGTCGATCAAGACCGACGTCCTCGAACTCATCGTGCCCGTCCTGCTCGTCGCGGTCGCCGCTTATGTGCTGCTCAGCCCGCGCATGACCGACGAGGACGTCCACCAGCGGCTGACACCCAAGGCCTATCTGCCGGTCGGCGGCGCGATCGGCTTTTACGACGGCTTCTTCGGGCCCGGCACCGGCAGCTTCTTCGCGACGAGCCTCGTCTCGCTGCGCGGCATGGGCCTGATCCGGGCGACCGCCCACACGAAAGCGTTCAACTTCGCCAGCAATGTCGGCAGCCTGATCGTCTTCCTGATCGGCGGGCACGCGCTGATCCTGCTCGGCCTTTGCATGGCGATCGGCTCCGCCTCGGGCGCCTATACCGGCTCGCACACCGCGATGCGCTTCGGCGCGAAGGTGATCCGCCCGGTGCTGGTGACGATCAGCCTCGCCCTCACCGCCAAACTGCTGTGGCAAGCGCTGAGCTGAGGCCGCTTCCGGATTATTACCCATGCACCCCGGTGGGGGATTCCCCACGCCCCGCCGATCGAATATGGTGAATCCGCCAAAGCCGTTCGCCACGGTGCCGGAACGACTCGGCGAGGCTCACTTGCCTTTCCGAACCGCCGGCGCTTCGATGGCGGCGGCATGATCAGGAGAGTTTTGCGTTGGACGACAGCAGCACACCGAAGGCCGAAACGAGCAAGCGGAAGCTCCCCTCGGTGCCCAAGATCACCAAGAAGACAGCGGTCGTCGGCGCGGCGATCGGCATCGGATCCGCCGCGATCGTCGCAGCGCTGCTCTACGCCAACCGCGGCGGCAACAAGAACTGAGCCGGAGGGGTGCAATTCCCGCGCCCCTTTCCCACCTCTGCCCGATGAAGATCTTCACCATCGGTTATGAAGGCGCGACCCAGGGCGAGTTCATCGCGCGGCTTCGGGAGGCCGGGATAAAACTGCTCGCCGACGTCCGCGCGGTGCCGCTATCCCGCCGCCCCGGCTTCTCGAAGAACATTCTGGCCGCGGGGCTTCGCGAGGCGGGGATCGATTATGTCGGCCTGAAGGCGCTGGGCACACCGCCCGAGGGGCGCGAAGCCGCACGCAAGCATGATCTCGCCCGGTTGCGCCATATCTATATGGGCCAGCTCGAACTGCCCGAGGCGATGGTCCAGGCCGCACAACTGCTGGATATGGCGACGGAACGGCCTACCGCGCTGCTTTGCTTCGAGCGCGAACCCGCTTGTTGCCACCGCTCGCTACTGGTCGAAGCGGTGATGCCCGATGCGGAAGTCGTCGACCTCTTCGTCTGATCATGGGATCATCGGCGGCGGCGCGGCGTTTGGTTCGCATGCCATCTACCGTCATCCGAAGCTTCGATTATGATCCGGAAGAACGGCGTCTCGACATCCAGTTCGTGACCGGCCGGCGTTACAGCTATCACGATGTTCCGGCGCGGATCGTCGCGGCGATGCGGTCCGCGCGGTCGAAGGGGCAGTTCTTCAACGCCCGGATCCGCGACCATTTCGCCTTTACGCGCAAGCCGTGACGCAGGCGATCTATGTCGGGACAGCGGGCTGGTCGATCCCATCGCGATATCGCGACGCCTTTCCCCACGAACACTCCCATCTCGAGCGCTATGCCGCGCGATTCAACGCGGTCGAGATCAACAGCAGCTTCTACAGGCCGCATCGCCGCACCACCTATGAACGCTGGGCGGCAAGCGTACCGCCGACGTTCCGTTTCTCGGTAAAGCTCCCGCGCAGCATCACCCATGAACATCGCCTGGCCGGCGCCAATGCATTGATAACCTCCTTCGCCGAAGAGATCGGCGGGCTGGGTGAAAAGCTCGGCACGATATTGGTGCAGTTACCGCCGAGCCTTACTTTCGACCCGGCTGTGGCGGGTGACTTCTTCGACGCGCTTCACACCGCGATACCGGCATCGATCGCATGCGAACCGCGGCATGCGAGCTGGTTTGCCCCCGTCGCAGACGAACTGCTTCGCAATGCGCGCGTCGCGCGGGTCGCCGCCGATCCCGCCCGTGTGGCCGGAGCGGAGCTACCCGGGGGAACCACTTCGCGCTGCTACTTCCGTCTCCATGGCTCGCCAGTTATCTACCGATCGTCCTATGAAGAGGCGCGGTTGCGAACCTATGCGGACCTAATCGGCAGGCCGGCCGCCTATGAGGCCTCCTGGTGCATCTTCGACAACACCGCCAGCATGGCGGCGCTCGGCAACGCTCTGCGTCTTCGTGAAATCCTGGCCTAAACTCAGGTTAATGCAGGGAACGGCTCGATCTCCCGATCGTTGGCGCGCCGACGACACCTAGGAGAGTTTCATGAATAAAATTATATTGATCGCGTCGGCCGGCATCCTGTCGCTGGGCCTCGCGAGCTGTGGCCAGAAGGCCCAGAACACCGCCGAATCCGCAACCAACAGCGCGATGGAGACCGCCGATACCGCCGGCGCGATGGCGTCCAATGCGATGGTCGATGTCCAGCAGGCGATGACGCCTACGCCCAACGGCCAGGGCTTCGTCGACCAGGCAGCCCAGTCCGACGCCTTCGAAATCGCCGCGGCCAAGATCGCAGCGACCAACGCCGCGTCGCAGGCGGTCAAGGACTTCGCGGCGGAGATGATCAAGGCGCACACCGAATCGACCGCCAAGATCAAGGCCGCCGCCGCCGCCGCTAGCCCGGCGCTTACGCCCAATGCGACGCTGACCGAAGACCAGAATGAGGACCTGGCCGAGCTACGCGCACGGAAGGGCGCGGAGTTTGACGAACGTTATGTCGATGGCCAGGTGGACGCGCATCAAACTGCACTGGCGTTGATGCGCGACTATGCCGAGCATGGCGACACGGCGTCGCTCAAGACCGCCGCAGGCGAGATCGCCCCGGTGGTCCAAAAGCATCTCGACCATGCGAAGATGCTCGACAAGTAGCCTGACGTCGAAAGGCCGGGTCCCCGGGGTCCGGCCTTTTCGATCCCGCCAGCCTAGCCGGCCTGTTCCCCGACCAGCAGCACGATCTTGCCGATATGGTCCTGCTCGAGCCGACGGTGCGCGTCGGCGGCCTGTGCGAGCGGAAAGGTAGCGTCGATCACCGGCTTCAGCCGCCCTTCCTCGACATGCGGCCATACGACCGCCGCGATCTCCTCGGCCACCGCGGTCTTGAACGCGACATTGCGCGGCCGCAGCGTCGATCCGGTCAAGGTCAACCGCTTCTGCATGATCTTCCAGATCGGGATTTCGGCCTTCGCACCACCCAGCACCGCGATAGAAACATGGCGGCCGTCATCGGCCAGGCAGTCCAGATTGCGCGGCAGATAGTCGCCGCCGACCATGTCGAGCACCGCATCGACACCTTTTCCGCCCGTGATCCGCTTCACCTCTTCGACATAATCCTGGGTGCGGTAGTTGATCGCATGCGCCGCGCCGAGCGTCACGGCCGCCGCGCATTTCTCGTCCGATCCGGCGGTGACGATCATCTTCACCTGAAAGATCCTGCCGAGCATGATCGCCATCGTACCGATCCCGCTCGTGCCGCCATGGACAAGGACGCTGTCGCCGTCAGCGACATAGGCGCGCTCGAAGACATTGCTCCACACGGTGAACAGCGTCTCGGGGATCGCCGCCGCCTCGATCATCGACAATGTGTTCGGTACCGGCAGGCATAGCCCGGCGTCGGCGACGACATATTCGGCATAACCGCCGCCCGCGACCAGCGCGCAGACCGGCTGGCCGAGCAGTTCAGGCAGCGTCCCCTCGCCCAGCGCTACCACCTCACCCGCGACTTCGAGGCCGGGTATCGATGGCGCGCCCGGCGGCGGCGGATAGGCGCCCATGCGTTGCGAGACATCGGGCCGATTGACGCCAGCGGCGGCGACTCGGATGAGCAACTGATCGCGCCCTGGGCGGGGCACGGGCCGCTGCACCGGTGCCAACACCTCTGGTCCGCCCTTCTCGGCAGGGTCGATCGCCGTCATCCATTCGGGAATTTCGGCCATAAAGTCCCCCATTTTCGCGCCGAACCGGCCGGATTCGACGAAGGGTTTATTGACATGCGGCCCGCTGCGGTCAACGCTGTGTCCATGGAGCCAGACGATCTTTTCGCGAAGCGCCCCGATGATCCGGTGAATCAACTCACCCGGCAGGATATCGATCATCTTTCCGTGGACGAACTCGAGGCGCGGATCACCGCGCTGGAAGGCGAAATCGCCCGCTGCCGGACAAAAATTAAAAATGCCGTTAACCATCGCGCAACCGCTGAAAGCCTATTCAAGCGATGAAGGCGCGCTGTCGAGATCGGCGCTTCGCTGTCTCGGCAGAGGCCGGTTCTTGATGAACGGCCCTGGGCACCCGACATATGCGTTACCGGCATGGTCCCTTCCATGTCGCGAGGAGTATTAGAATATGCCTTCCTTCGCCCGCGAACTCGAACAGACGCTGCACAATGCGCTGAGCGCAGCCAGCAGCCGGCGCCATGAATATGCGACGCTCGAGCATCTTCTGCTCGCGCTGATCGCCGATGAGCATGCGTCGAAGGTGATGACCGCCTGTGGCGTCGAACTGACCGAGCTTCGCAACGCAGTGACGAACTATCTCGACACGGAGCTCGACGCGCTCAAGGTCGAGGGTGAGACCGATCCGTCGCCGACCAGCGGCTTCCAGCGCGTCGTTCAGCGCGCGATCCTCCATGTCCAGTCTTCGGGCCGCGAGGAAGTGACCGGCGCCAACGTTCTCGTCGCCCTGTTCAGCGAGCGCGAGAGCTACGCCGTCTTCTTCCTGCAGCAGCAGGATATGAGCCGCCTCGATGCGGTCAGCTTCATCAGCCACGGTGTCGGCAAGGCCGGACAACCCACGGAGCAACGCGAAGTGAAGGGCGCCGAAGAAGAGAAGAGCCAGGCCAAGTCCGACGGCAAGAAGGGCGAAAGCGCGCTCAAGCAGTTCTGCGTCAATCTCAACGAGAAAGCCAAGAACGGCAAGGTCGATCCGCTGATCGGCCGCGGCCCCGAGGTCGATCGCACCGTCCAGATCCTGTGCCGCCGCTCGAAGAACAACCCGCTCTATGTGGGCGATCCAGGCGTCGGCAAGACCGCAATCGCCGAGGGTCTGGCACGCAAGATCGTCGAAGGCGACGTGCCCGAAGTGCTGCTGCCCGCGGTCATCTATTCGCTCGACATGGGCGCGCTGCTCGCCGGCACCCGCTACCGCGGCGATTTCGAGGAACGGCTGAAGCAGGTCGTGACCGAGCTCGAGAAGCTGCCCCACGCGGTTCTGTTCATCGACGAGATCCACACCGTGATTGGCGCGGGCGCGACCAGCGGCGGCGCGATGGATGCGTCGAACCTGCTCAAGCCGGCGCTCTCGGGCGGTACGATCCGCTGCATCGGATCGACCACCTACAAGGAGTTCCGCAACCATTTCGAGAAGGATCGCGCGCTGCTGCGGCGCTTCCAGAAGATCGACGTGAACGAGCCGACCAACGAGGATACGATCAAGATCATCTCGGGCCTGCGTTCGGCGTTCGAGGAGCATCACAACGTCAAGTACACGCCCGATGCGATCAAGGCGGCGGTCGAGCTGTCGTCGCGCTACATCAACGACCGTAAGCAGCCCGACAAGGCGATCGACGTGATCGACGAGGTCGGTGCGTCGCAGATGTTGGTGCCCCCGGCCAAGCGCAAGAAGGTTATTACCCCGAAGGAGATCGAGGCGGTGATCGCGACGATGGCGCGCATCCCGGCCAAGTCGGTGTCGACCGACGACAAGAAGGTGCTTGGCTCGCTTGAGACCGATCTCAAACGCGTCGTCTTCGGCCAGGACAAGGCTATCGAACTGCTCAGCTCGGCAATCAAGCTGAGCCGCGCGGGTCTGCGCGATCCGGACAAGCCGATCGGCAACTATCTGTTCTCGGGGCCCACCGGTGTCGGCAAGACCGAGGTCGCGCGTCAACTCGCCTCGATCCTGGGCATTCCGCTCCAGCGCTTCGACATGTCCGAATATATGGAGCGCCATTCGGTCAGCCGCCTGATCGGCGCGCCTCCGGGCTATGTCGGCTATGATCAGGGCGGCCTGCTGACCGATGCGGTCGACCAGCATCCGCATTGCGTGCTGCTGCTCGACGAGATCGAGAAGGCGCATCCCGACCTGTTCAACATCCTGCTGCAGGTGATGGACAACGGGAAGCTGACCGATCACCACGGCAAGACGGTCGATTTCCGCAATACGATCCTGATCATGACCACCAATGCCGGCGCGTCCGACATGGCGCGCGAGAGCCTGGGCTTCGGCAACCTCACCCGCGAAGGCGAGGATGAGGAAGCGGTCAAGAAGATGTTCACGCCGGAATTCCGCAACCGTCTCGATGCGATCGTCCCCTTCGGCTATCTGCCGACCGAGGTCGTCTCGCGCGTGGTCGAGAAGTTCATCCTCCAGCTCGAACTGCAGCTGGCGGACCGCGACGTGCACATCAGCCTCGACGACGACGCCAAGACCTGGCTGACCGCCAAGGGCTATGACAAGCTCTATGGCGCCCGTCCGATGGGCCGGCTGATCCAGGAGAAGATCAAGCAGCCGCTGGCCGAGGAGCTGCTGTTCGGCAAGCTCGTCCATGGCGGCGAGGTCAAGGTGAAGCTCAAGGATGAGACGCTCGCCTTCGAGATCGTCCCGGCCGCGCCGAAGCGCCCGAAAAAAGGCGGCAGCGCCAAACCGAAGGTTAAGGCATAACCCTCCGGAGCAAATGAAGTGGGCCCGTCTCGAAAGAGGCGGGCCTTCTTCTTTGCCCTGCCCGATCGTTCGTCCCACCCCTCTTGCCGCGTTAACCATATCTCCAACCTTCGCGTGCAGAAGGGTGCGTCGGACTCGCGATGGCGGGCAATCCGGGGGATGTGATGCGCTACGAATTGATCGTGATAGGCAGCGGACCGGCGGGACGCCGCGCCGCCATTCAGGCCGCCAAGCTGGGCAAGTCGGTGCTCGTTGTCGAGAATCGCTATCGCGTCGGCGGCGTGTCGGTCCACACAGGCACCATTCCCTCCAAGACGCTGCGCGAGACCGTCCTCAACCTGACCGGCTGGCGCGAGCGAGGCTTCTACGGCCGCGCCTATCGCGTGAAGAAAGACATCGAGGGCAAGGATCTCAATGCCCGGCTCCAGATGACCCTCGATCATGAGATCGACGTGCTCGAACATCAGTTCACCCGCAACGGCGTGCGCACCATCGAAGGCGTGGCCCAGTTTCGCGGTCCACATGAGATCGCTGTCACCGGGCCGAAGGGCGAGGTGCATATCTTCGAGGCTGAGCGCGTGCTGATCGCGGTGGGTACCACCCCCTACCGTCCCTCATCGATCCCTTTCAACGGCACTAATATCCTCGACAGCGACGACCTGATCTCCGAGCCGCGCGTGCCGCGCAGCCTGACCGTGATCGGCGCGGGCGTGATCGGGATCGAATATGCGACGATCTTCTCGGCGCTCGATGTCCCCGTCACGCTGATCGAGCCGCGCGACAGCTTCCTCGACTTCGTCGACCGCGAGATCATCGACGATTTCGTCCATCAGCTCCGCGACCGCGGCATGGCGATCCGCCTCGGCGCGAAGGTCGACCGCGTCGAGATCGACGGCCAGGGCTGGGCGATTTCGGTGCTCGAAGACGGCCGCCGCATCCGTTCGGAGATGCTGCTCTACGCCGCCGGTCGGATCGGCGCGACCGCTCCGCTGGGTCTGGAGAATTGTGGGCTGGAAGCGGACAGCCGCGGACGTCTCACCGTCGATCCGGTGACGCTGCAGACCAGCGTGCCGCACATCTACGCCGCCGGTGACGTGATCGGCTTCCCCAGCCTCGCCTCGACCTCGATGGAGCAAGGCCGCATCGCTGCCTGCCACGCCTTTGGCGCCCCCATGCCCCCCGCCCCCGCCTATTTCCCCTATGGTATCTACGCGGTGCCCGAAATCTCGACGGTGGGCCTGTCCGAACAGGAAGTGCGCGAGAAGGGCATTCCCTATGAATGCGGCATCGCCCGCTTCCGCGAGACCTCGCGCGGTCATATCATGGGTATGCAGGCCGGCATGATGAAGCTGATCTTCGCGCTGGAGGATCGCCGTCTGCTCGGCGTGCACATCATCGGCGAAAGCGCGACCGAGCTGATCCACATCGGCCAGGCGGTGCTGAACCTGGGCGGGACGATCGACTATTTCGTCGAGAACACCTTCAACTATCCGACTCTCGCCGAGGCCTACAAGATTGCCGCGCTCGACGCCTGGAACCGCATGCCGCGCTGCGACGACCATCACCAGAGCGCGCTCGATCGGGCGCTACCCGAACTCAAGCGGCTGAAGGCCAAGGCCCAGAGCCTCGCGGCGAAGGCCGCCTGAGCCTAGCGGGACACGAACCGTATTACGCCTATGATACGGTAAATTCGGCTCTGGGCCATTGATAGTCGGGCAGGCGATCCTCATGTTGCACTACAGCAACGACAGAGGAATGCCCCACCCGCATGACTTCCCCCATCATCGACGCCGGCGCGGTCCGTCTCGCGCTTGGCAAGGGTCCGGCGCGGGTCGACATCCTCAAAGGCATTGATCTGGCAATCGGCACCGGGGAAACCGTGGCACTGCTCGGTCCGTCGGGATCGGGCAAATCCTCGCTGATGGCGATTCTGTCCGGGCTCGAACGCGCCGACGACGGGCGGATCATGATCGCGGGTCTGGACTTCTCCCGCCTTGATGAGGACGCGCTCGCCGCCGCCCGGCGGGGACGAATCGGCATCATCCTCCAGGCCTTCCACCTGCTCCCCACCATGACCGCGCTCGAAAATGTCGCGGTGCCGCTCGAACTCGCCGGGGAGGCTGACGCCTTCGATCGCGCCAGAGCCGAGCTGGAAGCGGTCGGCCTCGGCCACCGCCTCGACCACTATCCCGCGCAGCTTTCGGGCGGCGAGCAGCAGCGCGTCGCCATCGCCCGCGCCACCGCGCCGCGACCGGCGATCCTGTTCGCCGACGAACCCACCGGCAACCTCGACGCCGCGACCGGCACCGCGATCATGGGCCTGCTGTTCGATCGCCAGCGCGAGACCGGCGCGACGCTGCTGGTCATCACCCATGATCCCGCGCTGGCGCAGCGCTGCGCGCGGGTCGTGGAAATGCGCGACGGCTTGATCGTCTCCGATCGCACCGCCGCATGAGAACCGCCTGGACGCTGGCGCTGCGCGATCTGCGTGGGGGTCTTCGCGGGCTGCGCCTGCTGATCATCTGCCTGTTCCTCGGCGTGGCCGGTCTGGCGGGCGTCGGCAGTCTGAGTCAGGCGATCACCGCCGAGCTCGACGCGCGCGGCCGTGAGATATTGGGCGGCGACATCGAGATGCGCGTCGCCCAGCGCACCGCCGATCCCGCCGAACGCGCGGCTTTCGCGCGGCTTGGCGCGGTATCCGAGACGATCAAGATGCGCGCGATGGTGTCGCGGCTCGATGCGAGCGCGTCGGTGCTCGCCGAACTGAAGGGCGTCGACACGCGCTGGCCGCTCTATGGCAATTTCACCGTCGCACCTGGCGCACTCGCCACGCGCCCCACCGGCTTGGACGCGGCCATCGCGCCAGCGCTGGCCGAACGGCTGTCCCTGCGCGTGGGCGACAACGTACGCGTCGGCGAGACGAAGCTGCGCGTGATCGGGCTGATCGACGACGAACCCGATCGGGTCGGCGAAGGCTTCACTCTTGGCCCGTCGATCATCACGTCGCAACAGGGGCTCGACGCCACCCGACTCGTCCAGCCCGGCAGCCTCTACGCCGCGCGCTACCGCATCCGCCTGGCTGGCAATCCCGATATCCGCATACTCGCCGATGGCCTCGCCGACCGCTACCGCAACGCCAATTGGGAGGTCAGCGACCGCACCAACGCGGCGCGCGGCCTGCGCCGCTTCGTCGATCAGCTTGGCCAGTTCCTGATTCTCGTCGGGCTCACCGCGCTGATCGTCGCCGGGATCGGCGTCGGCAACGGCGTGTCGTCCTGGCTCGACCAGCGGCGGCCCGGCATCGCCACGCTCAAGATCCTCGGCGCATCTTCGCAGACGATCTTCCAGATCTATCTGATTCAGATCGCGGTCGTCGCCACGGCGGCGATCCTCGGTGGCCTCGCCGTCGGCGCTGCGGTCCCCGCGATCGTCGGGCAGATCGCCGGAGACGCCCTGCCCGTTCAGCCCAAATTCGCGCTCTTCCCGGTGCCGCTGCTGGTGAGCGCGGCCTATGGCCTGCTTGCCGCGCTACTGTTCAGCCTTGCCCCGCTCGCCCGCGCGGGAGAGATCAGCCCGGCGGCGATCTTCCGTGCGCGGATCGAACCCTTTGGCCTGCCGCGCTGGCGCGTGCTGCTGGTAATGGGCGTCGCGGCGCTCGGCATCGCCACGCTCGCCATCGGCACCGCGCGGCAGCCGCTGCTCAGCGCGGGCTTCCTCGGCGGGATGGTCGCGGTCTTCGCCCTACTCGGACTGATAGGCCGCCTAGTCCGGCGTGGCGCGCGTGCGCTGCCCCGCCCGCGCCGACCGCTGCTTCGGCTCGCCATCGCCAACCTCCATCGCCCGGCGGCGCAGACCGACCGGCTGATAGTAGCGCTCGGCCTCGGCCTCACCCTGTTCGTGATGCTGGCGGTGCTCCAGAGCAACCTGGCCAATCAGATCGAGCGAACCATCCCCGCCGCCGCGCCAAACTTCTTCGCGCTGGATATCAGCACCGAGGATATCGATCGCTTCCGTGCCGTCGTGAAGGCCCGCGCGCCCGAAGCGGTGATCGACAGCGTTCCGTCGCTGCGCGGTTCTGTCGTCGCCGTGCGCGGCGTGCCCGTCACCGACATCAAGCCGATCCCCAAGGGTGCCTGGATCCTCAACGGCGACCGGGGGCTGACCTATTCGACGAAGCTGGCCGAGGGCAATGAGATCGTCGCGGGAAAATGGTGGCCCGCCGATTATGCCGGCCCGCCGCTGATCTCGATTGAGGAGCAGGCCGCCGAGGCGCTCAGCCTCAAGCCGGGCGACAGGATGACCCTGTCGGTGCTGGGGGTCGAGATCGACGCGAGGATCGCCTCGATCCGGCGGGTGAACTGGGAAACGATGGGCTTCAACTTCGGCATCGTCTTCGCGCCGGGGACTCTTGAGGGCGCGCCGCACAGCTATATGGCGACGATCACCATCCCCGACGCGCGCGAGGCTGCGGTCAACCGCGCGGTTATCGCCGATTTTCCGGCAGTTTCGCTGATCAGGGTGAAGGATGTGGTCGGGCAGGTTTCGACGATCTTCGGTCAGCTCGCCACCGCGATCCGCGCCGCCGCGTCGGTGACCCTGGCGGCGGGCATCGCCGTGCTGGTCGGCGCGATCGCAGCGTCGCGCCGGGCGCGGCTCTACGATGCCGTGCTGCTCAAGCTGCTCGGCGCGAACCGTCGCCAGATTCTCGCTGCCCAGGCGATCGAATATGCGTTGCTCGCGCTGATCATCTCGGGCCTCGCGCTTGCGGCGGGCAGTGTCGCGGGCTGGTACATCGTCACCTCGATCTTCGAGATGAAATGGGCACCTGACTGGGCGGTCGTGTTCATCACGCTCGTCGTCGGTGCGCTGGGTACGCTCGGCATCGGCCTGCTCGGCGCGCTCCCGGCGCTGGCGGCACGCCCGGCGGCAGCGCTACGGACGCTCTGACCGGGCTCGCGCCTCCGCCAGCGCGTCGGGCGTGTCGATATCGTACAGCACCCCGGGGTCGTCGCAGTCGAGCCATTGCGTCTCGTGATGCGCCAGCAGGGCTCGTCCGCCGGTATCGCCGGTCGAACGCGCGAGCGCGGCGAAGAAGCTCCGCCCCCACAGGACTGGATTGCCGGCCCGGGAATTGAACCGCGGCCTGACGATGCTATCCGGCGTCGCCCTGTCGACAAGCATCGCCAGCGTGCCGGGGCAAACGAAGGGCATATCCCCCAGGCAGATGATCGCCGCGCTCCAGTCCAGCGGCGCCGCGCGGATCGCCGCCGCGAGCGAGTGGCCCATGCCCAGCGCATGATTCTCGACCTCGACCAGGGCGGCGCGCCCCGCGATCAGCGGAACCACGGCGCTGCCAGGCGAAACCGCGACGACCGGCTGGCCGAGCCCCGCCGCCATGATCGCCTCGAAGGCATGCAGGAGCAGCGGCTTGCCGCCAAGATCGGCGAGCAGCTTGTCCTCGCCCATCCGGCGCGCGCCGCCCGCGGCGAGCAGGATCGCGCCGACGGTCACGCCATGCGCAGCGCGGCGGTCGCCCCAGCCAGGATCGACAGCGCGATTTCAGCCGGGGTCGCCGCGCCTATCGCCAGTCCGGCGGGGCCATCGATCCGCTCGAGCACCGCTTCGTCGAAACCTTGTGCGCGGAGCCGGTCGAGCCGTGCGGCGTGGGTACGGCGCGATCCCAAGGCGGCGATGTAGAAGGCTTCGCTGCCTAGCGCCGCAGCGAGCGCGGGGTCGTCGATCTTCGGGTCGTGGGTCAGGGTGACGACCGCGGTGCCGCCATCGGGCTTCCAGTCAGCGAAAGCCTCGTCGGGCCAGCGCGTGTCGACGTCGATATCGGCGAAGCGGCTCGCCGCGGCGAAGCTGTCGCGCGGATCGACGAGCAAAACCCGGTAGCCGAGCTGCCGCGCCAGCGGCACCAGCGCCTGGCTGACATGGACCGCGCCCACGATCATCATCCGCAGCGGCGGCGGGTAGAGATTGGTGAAAAAGCCCTGGGTATCACCGGCTTCGCCCTCGACGCTTGCACCCGCCGACAGGTCGGTCGTGATCGGGATCGCGCGTCCCAGCGCACGCTCCTCAATGACCCGGTCGAGCAGTCCGGGCGAAAAATGCGCCGCGTCGACCGTCTGGATCAGCACCGATATGGTGCCGCCGCAGGCCAGCCCGAAGGTCCAGGCGCTTTCATCCTGCACGCCATAGTCGCGCCGCTCGAAACCGCCGCCGGTGCGCAACAGCGCCTGCGCCGCGACGATGACGTCGCCTTCGACGCAGCCGCCGCTTACCGATCCTTCGAACAGCCCGTCGTCGCGGATGATCGCGTGTGATCCCCGGCGGCGCGGGGCCGAGCCCCAGGTCTGGATCACGGTGGCGATGGCGACGCCATGGCCGGCCTCCCGCCAAGCGCGCGCGCTGCGCATCAGGTCGTCAAGTTCGTCGAGCATAGATTCGGTCAATCACGTCCGGGGCTTGCCGCCACGCGCGGCGCGCGGCATGGGAACAGCGGCTTTGCCACAAAATTTCCACCGGCGCACCCGCCCACCATAAAGGCCCGTTCATGACCGAAGCGACCCTCGACGTCGTCGGAATCGGCAACGCGATCATCGATCTGCTCACCCATGCCGATGACAAATTCCTCGAGCGCCACCAGCTGGCCCGGGGCGCGATGACGCTGATCGATGAGGCAACGGCCGAACGCCTTTACGCCGCGATGGGCCCGGTCACGCGGGCCTCGGGCGGTTCGGCGGGCAACACGATCGCCGGTCTCGGCTCGCTGGGAGCGGCCTGCGGCTATATCGGCAAACTGCGCGACGACGAACTCGGCGCAGCCTATCGCCATGACCTCCTTGCCGCGGGCGTTCGCTTCACCACCGCGATGGCGACCGACGGCCCCGCCACCGCTCGCTGCATCATCTTTGTCACCTCGGACGGCGAGCGGACGATGAACACCTATCTTGGCGCCTGCGTGAACCTGACCGCCGACGATATCGACGAAGCACTCGTCGCATCGGCCAAGGTCACCTATCTCGAGGGTTATCTCTACGACGATCCCCAGGCCAAGGCCGCCTTCCACCGTGCGGCGGACATCGCCCACGCCGCGGGCCGCAAGGTCGCGCTGTCGCTGTCCGATGCCTTTTGCGTGGAGCGCCACCGCGCCGACTTCCTCGACCTGGTCCAAAATCGCGTCGACATCCTCTTCGCCAACGAGACCGAGATTGCCTCGTTGTTCGAGAGCAACGATCTCGACAGCGCTTTTGCGAAGCTCGCCGCGATGGTCGAACTCGCAGCGGTTACGCTCGGTTCGGAAGGTTCGGTCGTCGTGTGCGGCGATGAGCGGATCAAGAGCCCGGCCGCCAGGGTGGAGCGCGTCGTCGACACAACCGGCGCGGGCGATCTTTACGCCGCCGGCTTCCTCTATGGGCTCACCCGGGATCAGCCGCTTGCGGAATGCGCGCGGATCGCGGGACTCGCCGCGGCGGAGGTCATCTCGCATTTCGGCGCTCGGCCGGAGACGCCGCTGCGCGAATATGCCGGGCTAGCATAAGACCCTGACCAGCCACCGGACAAACAAAAAGGGCGGCCCCGAGAGGCCGCCCTTTCTGATTCAGACGGAGGGAAACGCCTTAGAAGGCGCCACCATAAGCCTCGTTGCCGACGAAGCCCATCTTCTCGACCTGCGCGCGCTTGGTGATCGCGAGCACTTCGTCGACCAGCACATACCGCGCCTGCGGATCGGGCTGCAGATGCAGCTCGGGAATCGGGTTCATCGTCTGGGTGATGTCCAGATACTGACGCAGCTGGACTTTCGAGATCGGCGAACCATTCCAGAGGATCTCACCACCGGGCGTGATCACGACCTTGTTCTTCACCGGATCGACCGGCGGCGGGGTGTTGTCACCCGAGTCGACCGGAAGGTCGAGCTTCACCGCGTGAGTCTGGATCGGAATGGTGATGATGAACATGATCAGAAGCACCAGCATCACGTCGATCAACGGCGTGGTGTTGATGTCCATCATGGGCTCGCCTTCGGTCGTACTTGCGGCCATTGCCATGACTAAAACTCCTCGAAAGCGATATCAGAGACGCGCGGTGGCATAGCCGGCTGGCGGCTCGGAGATGAAGCCCACGCGGGTGAAACCGGCACGCTGCATGGTGAACACAGCGCCCCCGATGCAACGGTAGGGCGTGTTGATATCCCCGCGGATATGGACTTCGGGAAGCTCGAGGCCCGGTGCGGTCGGACCGCCCTGCTTGTCGATTTCCTTCTTGAGCTTGACGACCGCGCGGTCGATCAGCTCTTGAGCAGTAACCCGGGTCTGGCCCCAATAGACCTCACAAGCGCCGTTCGGAGCGGCGCGCACGCTCAGCGCGACATTCTCGGGCTTGGTCGTGGTCGGCTCGAACACCACATTGGGAAGCTTGACGGGGACCGTCTGGATCACGACCGGAACGGTGATGAGGAAGATGATGAGCAGCACCAGCATGACGTCGACGAGCGGCGTCGTGTTGATGTCCGACATCGGGCTGTCGTCTTCGGCGGGGCCCGCACTCATGGCCATCGGCACAAATCCTATCTACTTGGGCGGCTCAGCGGATCACCAGCGTGGCCGCCGGTCCTGGCCTTCTCATTCCTAATCGAACACGGCGGACGCTTTCGCGCCCGCCCCTATTCGTCGGCCGCTTACTTCTTGACGGCAACCGGAGCGGCCTTCACCGGAGCGGCGGGCTTCACCGCACCGGCCGAGACCATGTAGCCGTGCAGGTCGGTCGCGAAGGCCGACAGCTCTTCGGCGACGACCTTATTGCGGCGGATCAGCCAATTGTAGCCGAGCACGGCCGGAACGGCCACGGCGAGACCGAGCGCGGTCATGATCAGCGCTTCACCGACCGGGCCGGCGACGGCGTCGATCGAGGCCTGACCGGCGGCGCCAATCTTGATGAGCGCGCGGTAGATGCCGATAACCGTACCGAACAGACCGATGAACGGCGAGGTCGAGCCAACGGTCGCGAGAACCGCCAGGCCGTTGCCGAGCTTCGAGTTGATCGCGGCCTGGCTGCGGGCCAGCGAGCCGGTCAGCCACTCATGCTGGTCGACCGGATCGGTCAGCTTGGTGTGCTGCTCCTGTGCGATCAGGCCGTCGTCGACGACCTGACGGTATGCCGAGTTCTTCTCGAGCTTGGCCTGGCCGTCCTTCAGGCTCGGCGCGGTCCAGAAGGTCGCGCGAGCCTTCTTGCCCTGGTTCAGAATCTTCTGCTGCTCGAGCAGCTTGGTGAACATGATGTACCAGGACGCCGCCGACATGACGACGAGGATGATGAAGACGGTCCAGGCGATCGTGCCACCCTGCTCGAGAGCGGCCATCAGGCCATAAGGGTTGGAACCGGCGGCTGCGGGACTAGCCATAAACTGAATTTCCTTCTCTGAATCTTGTCTAAATTAATGTCGTGAGGTCCAGCCCGGGACTGGGCCGGACCTGTCCGATCAATCCTTCGGGATTCGCCAAGTGAAGCGGCCGTTGTAGACACCGGTAACCGGGTTACCTGCAGCGTCCTTGCCGATGTTGAACCGGGCGCGGCGCTGCAGCAGACGGCAGGCCGTGGTATCAAGCGCGGGAAACCCGCTGCTTGCCGTAACCGTACACGCCGTCACCTTGCCGTCGGTTCCGACGTCAAGCCTGTAGGCCACCGTTCCCTCTTCGTTGTTACGAAGCGACGACGACGGATAATCCTCGGTCGACATCAGGGATTGGAAATTACCCTTGGGCGTCACGCGAACCGCCTGGCTAACCGGCGGAGCCGGTGGCGCAGTGGGCGTGATGACCGGCGGCGGAGCGACCGGCACCGAGACGATCGGCGGAGCAACCGTCGGCGCGACCTGGACGATCGGCGGCGGCGCCACGACGGGCGGCGGCTCGACGACCTGTTCGGGCGGCGGCGGGGGCGGCTGGTCCGGCGGCGGAGGAGCCTCTTCTTCCACGTCGAACGTCTTCAGGTCGCGGGCGACCTTCTTCACGACGTTGTACGCAAGCCCGGTAACGAACGCGTAGCCGATGATTGCATGAAGCAGGATCACCAGGCCGATCGACACGGCCTTGCGCGTGCTCATCGATTGATCAGCATAAGCCATTAAGGAACTGCACTCCCTCCAATCCATAAGCCTGCAAAAGGCGCCGGATAGCCCCAATGGTCCTCCATCGGTGCTCCGGCCCCACACCCGCCACACATGTTCTAATATTTAGCGGAGGTGTGTCCTTATCGCGACAGTTCGACGGACGCAATAACCCAAACGCCAAGCGGCTTACGGTTTTCAGGCATGGCTCCGCCGCGCTCTAAAGGTTATTGATGACCGTCTTGTTGCGGCAATGAGGATTTCACCAATGCGTCGACCGGGTAGAACCCGTCCGAGATTAACTTTTGGTACGACTTTTGCTTTAGCTGGCCTGCCAATTGTCGCGAGCGCGCTCGCCGTCCCGCTTGCTCCGATCTCCGCCCAGACAGCGCCGAGCCCCGAATTTCGGGCCTTTTCTTATGCAGATCTTGCTGATCTGGCACTGCCCGCGCAACTCGTCGCCGGGGTGACGATCGTCAAAGCCGAGCGCCTTAAGGGGGAGCTCGCTCCCGGTCTGGCGCCCGGCAAAGCACGATTCCTGGTCCAGGCAAGCACCGATATGTTGCTGCGCGGAGCAGGCGGGATGCCCGGCGCGGTCAGCTATATCGTCGACATTGCGCTCGATGCGAAGGGCAAAGCGCCTAAGTTGAAGAAGAGTCGGTTCATCCTGTTCGCTGACCGGGTCGTCGGACGTCCGCAAGAAATCCGCCTGACTTCGCCCTTTTCCCAGCTGGAACGGACGCAAGCCAACGAATCGCGTCTCCGCGCGATTCTTACCGAAGCCAGCGCAGCATCGAGCCCGCCCTATGTCACGGGAATCGGCAATGCCTTTCATGTTCCGGGCGCGATTCCAGGTGAAAGCGAATCCCAGATCTTTCTGACGACGCCAGACAACCGGCCGATTTCGCTGTCGATCCTCCGCCGCCCCGGCGAGCAGCCGAACTGGTCGGTCGCCCTCGGCGAAATGGTCGACGACAGTGCGACGACGCCCGCGCGTGACACGCTGCTTTGGTATCGCCTCGCCTGCTTCCTGCCGTCGCATCTGCCGGCGCGCAGCGTCGCGGCGCTGTCCGAGGCCGACGCAACCGCCGTGCGCGCCGATTATCGCTATGTCCTGGAGCAGTTGGGCGCGTGCGGCCGGACGATCGGCACCGGTCCCGCCTCAGAATGAACTGAGTTCGACCCCGACCGCCGCACAATCCGGATACACGTCGGGCTTGCTGGTCGCGACCCGCAGGCCTTTGACCCCCGCCCGGGCTGCCACCAGCGTATAAATCTCGCGCGCGAGCGTTTCCTGCAGATTGTAGCGCCGCCCTTCGACGAGGCGGAGGATCTCGGTGCGCAGGAAGTCGTAGTCCCATGCGGTCGAGACCACGTCCTCGGCGGCGAAACTGGCCTCGTCGAGCCAGATTTCGACGGACACGAAGATGCGCTGGGGATTGCCGACCTCGAACTCGTGAAAGCCGATGTCCACCGGTACCGAGAAATCCTGAAGCAGGATGCGCCGCGTGCGGGGCAGCAGTAATTCGGGCACGAGCCCGTCGAGCGAAACGGGATCCATCAGGACTCCATATATTGAACGTCGCGCGGCAGGCCGAGAAAGCGCTGACCGCCGTCGAGGGTGATCGTCTGCCCGGTGATGGTCGGCACAGCGATGAGAAAGCGAAGCGCGGCAACGATTTCCGTAACGTCGACTCCGCGTCCCAAGGCATTGAGATCATGGACCTTGTCGAAATTCTCACGGCTCTGCGGCCCCGACACCAGCGTAACCGACGGCGCGATCGCATTCACCCGCACCTTTGACGCCGCAAGACTGCGCGCGATCAGTTCATGCACCCCGGCAAAAGCGATCTTGGAGATGGTGTAGGTGAAGAAATCCGGATTGAGCGCAGACAGCTTGGCATCGAGCATGTTGACGATCAGCGCACCCGACCCCGCCGGCACCGCCCCGGCGAAAGCACGCGCCAGAAGCGCTGGTCCCCGCGCATTCGCCGCCATGTGCATGTCCCAGGCGTCGACCGAAAAGTCGTCGAAACTGTCATAAACGAAGCTCGACGCGCTGTTCACCAGCAATCCCGGCGGCGGCATGCCGTCGAGCGCGGCGACCACCCTCTCCGCCCCGTCCGCCACGGCGAGGTCGGCCTGGACCGTCCGCGCACGCGGCAGGCTGGCGGCGAGCGCCCGCGCTTCCGTTTCCGAATTGCGGTAGTGTATCAGGACGTCCCAGCCGTCGGCCGCCAGCGCCCGCGCCATTTCCGCGCCGATTCGCCTCGCGGCGCCGGTAACGATAGCGGTTCTGCTGGTGCCGAATTCAGGCGTCATGGCTATCTGCGATAAGCGCTGCCCGAAAATCGGGCAAGCCGGTGGCCATCGCCCGATAGCGACTTCGCATAGTCCTTATCCACAGCTTATCCACAGGCTTTCCACGATCGGTGGGGAAAAAGCTCATGCCGCGGCCGATGGCCGGGCGGATACCGCGCAATGCCAGCGCGCCAGCGCGGGATGATCCTCGCGCGGGTCTGGCAGGCGTGTGCCGATCCCGAAGTCGATCGCCACCAGAGCGGCGATATCGGCCATCGAGAAATAATCGCCGACGAGGAAAATATGTTTTGCAAAATGCGCGTCCAGCACGTCGGCGAAGGCGGCCCACATCAGGCGCCCGCGGTCGACCATCTCAGGAATCTGCTCGATCGGCGGCCATTCGCCGCTCACCGCGCGACCGGCGAAGGCGCTCACCTTGTTGCGGAACGCCGCCGCGACCGCCTGAAAACAGTCATGCTCCACCCTGCGCAGCCACGACTCGACCAGGCCTATTTCCAACGGCGTTCTGCCGAACAGCGGCGGATCGGGCTGAAGCGCCTCGAAATAGCGGCATATACCGAGCGAATCGTCGATCAGCGTGCCGTCGTCGAGCAGCAGCGCCGGCATCTGCCGCTGCGGGTTCAGCGCGACATAACCGGGCTGGAGATGTTCGCCGCCCTTGATGTCGATCTGAACCCGTTCGACCGGGATTTCCTTCTCGGCGAGATAGATTCGCACCCGGCGGGGGCTCGGGGCCCAATCGGCATCGAAAAGCTTCATAAAAGCGCAACTCGAATTTGCTTGGCATTCATCTGTGAACCGCTAAACGCGCCCGTCCGCTCCGTCCAGACGGCGCGGCATCTTCATGACGCAAGGATCCTCCTTCGAATTGATCACGCTCGTTCCTATCGCCTCTGTCGCTTCCTCCGACGTAGAGGCGCTTCTCGATCAGGCCTTCGGCACGGACCGCCACCAGCGCACCGCCTATCGCCTGCGCGCGGGAACCGATCCGGTCGCCGGACTGAGCCTGGCCGCGGTCGACGACGGGATGCTGGTGGGATCGATCCAATGCTGGCCGGTCCAGCTGACAGAGGCCGAGGGCGCGGCCACGCCTCTGATCCTCGTCGGCCCGGTCGCGGTGCGGCCCGACCGGCAGCGCGACGGCATCGGCCGCATGCTGATGGAAGCATCGCTCGCCCGGGCCGACGGCGCCGGCAGTGCGCCGATGACGCTGATCGGCGATGCAAGCTATTATGGGCGCTTCTTCGGTTTCTCCGCCCACCACACCGGCGGCTGGACCCTGCCCGGTCCGGTCGATCGCGACCGCCTGCTCGCGCGTCTTCGCCCCGGCCAGTCGGTCCCGGCCAGCGCCGTTCTCGGTCCGCGCCACGCCGCCGAGCTTGTGCCGGGGCGCGATTGACGGCACATCGCCGTCATGCCCGAGACACACCCGCCCCAAGACTTCGCCGGCCTGTCGCTCAGCGACATCGCGGCGCTCGGCGCGCAGAACAAGCTGCCTCCGGTCGACCAATGGAATCCCGCCCATTGCGGCGACAGCCAGATGCGCATCGCCAGCGACGGCACCTGGTTTCATGAGGGCTCGCCCATCGGCCGCCTCGCGATGGTCCGCCTTTTCTCGACGATCCTGCGGCGCGAACCCGATGGCGGCTATGTGCTGGTCACCCCGGCCGAAAAGCTCTCGATCGAGGTCGACGACGCCCCCTTCGTCGCGGTGGAGCTCAAAAGCGAAGGCGCGGGGGAAAGCCGCCGCCTCGCCTTCCGGCTGAACACCGGCGACCTCGTCATCGCCGATGGCGATCATCCGCTGCGCGTCGTCGACAAGCCCGACGGCCCGCATCCCTACGTCGCCGTGCGCAAAGGACTCGACGCGCTCATCGCCAGGCCGGTCTATTATGAACTGGTCAATCTTGCGCTCGAAGAGGACCTTGCGACCCCGGGCCTGTGGAGCGAAGGCCATTTCTTCGCGCTCGAGGCGCAATGAGCAGCCTTGCCGAGCGCCTGCGGCGCAGCTTCGCCGCGCATCCCGAAGCCGACGCTGAACCCTTTCTCCACCATAGCGACCTCATTGGCGACGTCGCGCAACTGATTCGCGCCGCGGTGCTCGTGCCGATCATCGACGCAGCGGCCCCGCGCGTCCTGCTCACCGTTCGTCACGCCGGGCTGCGCTCGCACGCGGGACAGGTCGCCTTTCCCGGCGGGCGGATCGACCCCGGCGACGACGGCCCGGTCGGCGCGGCGCTGCGTGAGGCCTGGGAAGAAGTCGGTCTTCCCGCCGATCAGGTCGACGTGATCGGTCCCGCGCGCTCCTACGGCACCGGCTCGGGCTATCTCATCACCCCGGTCGTCGGCGTGATCCCGGAGGGGCTGGTGCTGACGCCACACGAAGCCGAGGTCGCAGGCCTGTTCGAAGTGCCGCTCGACCATCTCGTCGCCGAGAGCAATCACCGGCCGAACTCGGTCATCCGGGAAGGAACCGAACGGCATTTCTACGAGATCGACTGGCCGGCCGAGCGGATATGGGGCGTGACCGCGGGCCTGATCGTCAACCTGGCGCCGCGCCTGCGGGACGCCCTGGGTTGGCCGGCATGACGCGGCTTCCCAAGGCCGGCTGGCGCGACAATCCGGCGCTCGACAGGCTGATGGATGCGCTCGGCGCGGACGACGGCGACGTCCGCTTCGTCGGCGGCGCGGTGCGCGACACGCTGCTCGGTATCCCAGTCAAGGATATCGATTGCGCCACCCGGCTGCTGCCCGAAGAGAGCAGCCGCCGGATCGCCGCAGCGGGCTTCAAGGCGATCCCCACCGGCATCGCCCATGGCACGGTTACTGCGCTGCTTCCCTCGGGCCCGGTCGAGGTTACCACCTTGCGGCGCGATATCTCCACCGATGGCCGCCGCGCCATCGTCGCCTTCACCGACGAATGGCGCGAGGATGCGGCACGGCGCGACTTTACGATCAACGCGCTCTCAGCCGATCCGCTGACCGGCGACGTCCAAGATTATTTCGACGGCCTAGCCGATCTGGAGAAGGGAACGGTCCGCTTCATCGGCGATCCGCTCAAACGCATCGCCGAAGATCATCTGCGGATTTTGCGCCTGTTCCGTTTCCATGCCCGCTTCGGCCGGGGAGAACCCGACGCGAAGGCGCTCGCCGCCTGCATCGCCCGCGCCAACGACCTGATGGCGCTGTCGCGCGAGCGGATCGCTGACGAACTGCTCAAGCTGCTCGCCTGCACCGATCCGGGCCCGACCGTCCGGCTGATGGCAGAAAGCGGCATATTTCGTCCGATCGTCCCGGAGATCGACGACGCCGGGGTCGATCGGCTGGCGCGGCTGATCAACCGCGAACGGGCGGCGGGTGTCACGGGCGATGCGCTGCGCCGTCTCGGCGCGCTGCTTCCGCGCGACGCCGCCACCGCGGTGTCGATCGCGCAACGCCTGAAGCTTTCGAAGGCCGCTACCCGCCGTCTCGAACAGGCGGCGTCAGCAGATGATGCCCCGGCGCGCGCCCTCGCCTATCGCTATGGCCCCGAGGTGGCGGCAGACGTCCTGCTGCGCGGAGACCATGACGCGACCCGGCTGGGGCTGGGACATCTTGGCGACTGGACGCGCCCTCGCCTGCCCATAGGCGGCGGTGACCTGATCGCGCAGGGGTTGAGCGCCGGACCGCTGGTTGCCGCGACGCTGCAGGCGATCGAACGGCGCTGGATCGACGAGGATTTTCCGGATGCCGATCGCGTCGCCGCGATCGCCGCCGAAGAGGTCGATCAGACTATCCGCGCACGCAGATAGTCATAGGCCTCGTCCGACGGCAGCGGACGGGCAAAATAATAGCCCTGCGCCACGTCGCAGCCCAGCCCGATCAGCGTCTCGACCAGTTCCTGCGTCTCGACGCCCTCGGCCGTCGTGCTCATGCCGAGCGCCGAGGCAAGCCCGAGCACCGCGCGGACGATCGCCACAGAATCACGATCCTCTAGCATCGGCGCGATGAAGCTGCGGTCGATCTTGAGCACGTCGATCGGCAGGCGCTGGAGATAGGCGAGGCTCGAATAGCCGGTACCGAAATCGTCCATCGCGATCAGCACGTCGAGATCGTGGATCGCCCGCAGGACATTGGCGATGCCGTCTGGATCGCTGACGATACAGCTTTCTGTCAGCTCGATCTTGAGCCGGTTGCCCGCGATGCCGCTTTCGGTGAGCGCAGCATTGACCGCGGCAACGACGTCGTCGCGCTGAAACTGCACCGCGGAGACGTTGACCGCCATGTGCACCGGCAGGGCCATCCCCGCCTTGCGGTCCCATTCGGCCAGGGTGCGGGTCGCGGCGCGCAGCGCCCAACGGCCTAGCGGCACGATCAGACCTGATTCCTCGGCGACCGGAATGAATTCGACCGGGGAGATGGTTCCCTTTTCTGCATGTTCCCAGCGGGCAAGCGCCTCGAAACCCGAAACCTTGCCGGTCTGCAGATCGATCAGCGGCTGAAATGCCAGTTGCAGTTGATCACGTTCGATCGCGCGCCGAAGTTCGGTTTCGAGGCTGAACCGCTGGCGCGCGGCGGTGCTGTCGCAAGCCTGATAGATTTCGGCATGGCCCGAATGCTTGGCGCGCTTCATCGCGAACTGGGCGTTGCGGATCAGGTCTTCGGCAGCGTCGATCGACGACGACATCATCGCGACGCCCACGGCGCAGTCGATCTTGATCTCCAGGTCGCCAAGGCGGATCGGCGTCGACAGACAGGCCTGCATGCGGCGCGCGGCGCGCATCGCTTCGGAACTGTCGTCTGCGACGCTCAGCAGCACCGCGAATTCGTCGCCCGCCAGCCGGGCAAGCAGATCGCCCGCGCGTAGTGCCGAGATCAGCCGGCGCGCCACGGTGATGATCAGTTCGTCGCCCGCCAGCGATCCGACGCCTTCGTTGACCCGGCTGAAGCGCGTAAGGTCGACGAGCAGGACTGCGAACTGGCGGCCCTCGGTCTCGAAATTCTGCATCGCGCCTTCGACCTGCTCGGCGAAGGCGGCGCGATTCGGCAGGCCGGTCAGGCTGTCTCGCATCATCTGCGAGCGCAGCGAACGCTCACCCTCGACCTGCTGGGTGCGGTCGATCAGCGACACGATGCAACGCGGCGCATGTGATTCGTCACCGCTCAGACGGGCCAGGCGTATCGCGAAATGGCGGCCGCTGATGCCGTCGCCTTCTTCCATGTCGAACGAGCTTTCCCGCTCTTCGGAGAGCAGGAAGTCTTCGATCACGGGGAGCAGCGGCAGCGCGATGCCGGTGCAGAGGTCGCGTCCTGCATCGACCTCGATGAAGCTGCCGCGGCGATCGGCGAGCTGCAAAAAGCTCCGGTTTCTGCTCAATATCGTGGCTTTGCGGTCGACCAATGCGACGATCGCTATCGCGATCGGCAGCGTGTCGATGAATTCCTGCCGCTCGGCGCTGCGGGGCGTATCGAGCAGTTCCTGAAAGGCGACGGGCAGGATGTGCGACGGCGATGCGGCGGGCGCTTCGCCCTCTCCGCTGGGTATGACAATCTGGGTTTTCGCCGCCCGCATGGTCTGACGGCATTAGCAGGCCAGGGTTAACGCACTGTTTCGAAAGAGTTAGCGTTTTGCTTACTGGACAGTAGACTTAGCCGAAACGCTCATCCACCAAAGCGGTTGTCGCGCGGAAAGCCGACCGGCGGCATGCGCCCCGCCGCGCCGCGCGCCGCGCGCCAAGGCGTCAGATCCGCCTCGGTGCGGGTTCGGCCAGTGTCGCCGCCCATCGCCCAGCTCAAGCCGTTTTCCAGCCTGAAGCTGATCGCGTCGGACAGACCGCCATCCTTGTAGCGCTGGATCGTAACACCCTGCCCGCGCGCCATGCGTGGCAGCTCGCTGAGCGGAAAGACCACCATCTTGCGGTTCTCGCCGATCGCCGCGACATAATCGTCTTCGGGCGCGACCGGATGGACGACGCGGAGCCGTCCGCCCTCGCGCAGGTTCACCACCTGCTTGCCCTTGCGGGTCTCGGCGGTCACCTCCCCCATGTCGACGACGAAGCCCTTGCCGTCGGCAGAGGCAAGCAGCAGTTCGTGGCCGGCGCGCGCGACGAGCAACGCCGATATCCGCGCGTCGGCGTCGATATCGGCGAACAGCCGGACGGGCTCGCCAAAGCCGCGCCCGCCGGGCAGCTTGTCCGCCGGGAGCGTGTAGAAACGCCCCTGGTCGGTGGCCAGCAGGATGCGGTCGGTGGTTTGCGCCCGGATCGCATAGGACGGGCCGTCGCCCTCCTTGAACTTCACGCCCGCGATCGCGGCTTCGTCGACATGACCCTTCATCGCGCGGATCCAGCCGCGCTGCGACAGGATCACCGTCACCGGCTCGCGTTCGATCATCGCTTCGAGCGGAATCTCGCGCGCGGGGCCCGCTTCGGACAATATCGTTCGCCGTGCGCCGAGCGCGGTCTCGGGGCCATAGCGCTCGCGCAGCGCGGACAGGTCGCGCTTCATACGGGTGCGCTGCCGCGCGGGGCTCTCGATCAGCGCCTCAAGGCCCTTGCCCTCGGCGTCGAGCGCGTCGCGCTCCTTCTTGATCTCATATTCCTCGAGCCGGCGCAGGCTGCGCAGCCGCATGTTGAGGATCGCCTCGGCCTGGCGGTCGGTCAGCCCGAATTCGGCGATCATCACCGGCTTGGGCTCGTCCTCCTCCCGAATGATCTGGATCACCCGGTCGAGGTTCAGATAGGTTATCAGATAGCCGTCGAGCAGTTCGATCCGGTCGGCGATCTTGGCCAGACGGTGCTTAGAGCGGCGGACCAGCACTTCGAACTGATGCTTGAGCCAGGCGGTCAGCACATCCTTGAGGCTCATCACGCCCGGGGTACGGCTGTCGTCGAGCACGTTCATGTTGAGCGGAACGCGCACTTCTAGATCGGTCAGCCGGAACAGGCTTTCGGTGAGCGTGTCGGGATCGACCGTGCGGCTGCGCGGTTCGAGGACGATGCGGATATCCTCGTCGCTCTCGTCACGGACATCGGCGAGGATCGGCAGCTTCTTGTCGTTGATCAGTTCGGCGATCTGCTCGATCAGCTTCGACTTCTGAACCTGAAATGGAATCTGGCTGACGACGAGGTGCCAGCCGCCGCCCTTCTCGTCGACTTTCTCGATCAGCGCGCGGACACGGAACGCGCCCCGTCCGCTCGCATAGGCCTCGGCGATCACTGCTGCATTGTCGACCAGCACGCCGCCGGTCGGGAAATCGGGGCCGCGAACGAACTGGAGCAGTTCGGCATTCTCGGCTTCCGGCTTGTCGATCAGCAGAACGGCGGCATCGATCAGCTCGGTGACATTATGCGGCGGGATCGAGGTCGCCATGCCGACGGCGATACCGCTGGCGCCGTTGGCGAGCAGGTTCGGGAACAGGCCGGGGAAGATCTCGGGCTCTTCCTCCTCACCGTTATAAGTTGGACGGAAATCGACCGTGCCTTCGTCGAGCCCGGCCATCAGCTCGCCCGCGGCGGCGGTCAGCCGGGCTTCGGTATAACGCATCGCCGCGGCGTTATCGCCATCGACATTGCCGAAATTGCCCTGCCCGTCGACCAGCGGATAGCGCAGCGAGAAGGTCTGGGCGAGGCGGACCATCGCGTCGTAGACTGACTGGTCGCCATGCGGGTGATATTTGCCGATGACGTCGCCGACGACGCGCGCGCATTTCTTGTAGCCAGACGCCGGGTCGAGCCGCAGCAGCCGCATCGCCCAGAGCAGCCGCCGATGAACCGGCTTCAGCCCGTCGCGGACGTCGGGCAGCGAGCGCGCGGTGATCGTCGACAACGCATAGACCAGATAGCGGTCGGAAAGCGCACTGTCGAAGGGGGTATTGCGGATGCTGTCGTCGGGCAACTCGGCGAGATCGGTCATGGCCAAGCTCTAGCGGGAAAAGGGCGCGCCGGGGAAGCCTTGTTGAGCGCCCGAAATCACGATGCCGCAACCTCGCTCAAAAGCCACTCGCGAAACGCCTTCACCTTGGCCGAACCATAGCGATGCTCCGGGCATACCAGCCAGAAGCTGCTGCCCGCGCCGATATGTGGAAAAAGCTGCACCAGCCGACCGGTCTCCAGCTCATAGGGCCAGAAGCGCGGCGTGAGCATCGCCACCCCTTCGCCCGCAATCGCGGCCATGCCCTCGATCACCTGAGAGTCGACGTGGAGCGACTTCTGGGTCAGGTCGTCGGGGATCGGGACGCCGAGCTGGGTGAACCAGGCGCGCCACCACACATCGTCCGAGTTCAGCCGCAACACGTCGAGCAATCGCGCCGGATCGTCGAACGGGCCCATCCGCTCGACATAGGCCGGGCTGCACATCGGCGTGTAATCCGCCGGGAACATCTCGACCGCGCGCAGGCCGGGCCACTCGCCCCGACCGATGCGGATCGCGACATCGACGCCATCATGGCTGAAATCGGCGAGATCGCCGGTCGCCAGCAGGCGGATTGCGATGTCGGGTTTCTTCATCTGGAAACGTGCGAGCCGTGGACCGAGCCAGCTTGCCGCGATTCCCGGCGCAGCACTGATCGTCAGCACCCCGCTTTCGGACTCGCGCACCTTGGCGAAGGCCTCGTCGAGCAGGTCGAATGCAGCCGAAATCTGCGGCGCGAGCCGCTGCCCCGCCGGGCTCAGCGACACCCGCCGGCCGGACCGCACGAACAGGCTCGCGCCCAGCCGGTCCTCGATCATCCTGATCTGATAGCTGACCGCGGCCTGGGTCATCGCCAGTTCCTCGGCGGCGCGCGTGAAGTTCAGATGGCGGGCCGCGGCCTCGAACACCCTGACCGCGCTGAGGGGAGGAATCTGTCGCGCCATATAGATAAACTCACCTTATCTATGGCGCCCGATAACCGATTGGCGTCGCCGATGGAATATTCATATTTAAAGGGTCGTCGAAACGATGGAGACGACCATGGAACAGATAAAGGCATATAATCAGCACGAAGACTTTCGGAGCCGCTTTGAAACGCTGCGGCAGAAGGTCGCCAGCGGGATGAAATGGTGGGCCGAACATCAGGCATGGCCGGCGACCGATGAGATTCGCATCGATCGCCACCGGTCGACCTGCGGCTGATGATGATTTGCTATGCAATGCTGCGGGGGGTGACGAACGCGGGATAAGGCGGCATGGTCCCGTCGAAATCACAACGGACCAGTCCGCGATGCGTTGTTACTCCCTGCTTACCCTGGCCATCCTTACGCTGCCCCCTTCCCAACCCGCCCACGCGACAGACCAGAGCCGGCCACAGCCGCTTCCGATCGAACGGCAGGTGCCTGCTGCCCGCGACATCCCCTATCCGGGCGTGATCGGCCTTGCCGTGGACGCCACCGATGTCGCGCGCGGCATCTTCCGGGTGCAGGAACGAATTCCCGTTCCTGCTTCGGGCAAATTCCACCTGCTTTATCCACAATGGCTTCCGGGCAATCATGCGCCGCGCGGGCCCATCGACGATGTCGCTGGCCTCACCATCTCGGCCAACGGGCGCCCGCTGGACTGGCGGCGCGATCCAGTGGACGTCTATGCAATCCAGGTCGATGTGCCCGAAGGCGTGCAGGCGATCGACCTCGCCTTCGATTATGTCTCGCCGGTTTCGTCCGCGCAGGGCCGCGTGGTGATGACCCGCGAGATGCTCAGCCTCCAGTGGAATCTGACCGCCTTCTATCCCGCCGGCTATTTCACCCGGCGGATCATGGTCCAGCCCAGCGTCACCCTGCCTGCCGGCTGGAACTTCGGAACGGCGCTCGAACCGCTTCCAGGCAAGACGGCCGGGCCTATCGGCTTCCGGCCGGTCGATTTCGAGACGCTGGTCGACAGCCCCATGCTGGCGGGCCGCTATTTCCGCCAGGTCCAACTCGGCGCGAAGGAGCGCCTCAACATCGCCGCCGACCGGCCCGAGGAACTGGCCGCCACCGATGCCCAGCTAACGGCGCATCGCCGCTTGGTCGAACAGGCGGGCAAGCTGTTCGGCGGCAAACATTATGACCGCTACGAATTTCTGCTCTCGATCAGCGACCGGCTCGGCGGGATCGGGCTGGAACATCAACGGTCGAGCGAAAACGGCGTCGCCACCGGCTATTTCACCCGTTGGGACGAACAGACCGCGCGCCGCAATCTTCTGCCGCATGAATATACGCACAGCTGGAACGGAAAATATCGCCGCGGCGCCGACCTCTACACCCCCGATTACAGCGTGCCGATGCGCAATTCGCTGCTCTGGGTCTATGAGGGCCAAACCCAATTCTGGGGTTATGTCCTGCAGGCGCGCTCGGGGCTGGTCTCGGCCGACGATACGCTCGCCAGTCTCGCGATGATCGCGGCGGCGCTCGATACGCGGCCTGGCCGGCAGTGGCGGCCGCTGATCGACACCACAAATGATCCGATCATCGCCGCCCGGCGGCCCCAGCCGTGGCTCAGCCTTCAACGATCGGAAGATTATTATAACGAGGGCATGCTGGTGTGGCTCGACACCGACATGCAATTGCGCGAACTGACCGGCGGACGGCGTTCGCTCGACGATTTCGCCAGCGCCTTTTTCGGCGCGCGCGATGGCGATCTCGGTATTCTGACCTATGACTTCGAAGATGTCGTGAACGCGCTTCAGGCCATCGCACCCTTCGACTGGGCCGCCTTCCTGCGCGAGCGCGTCGACCGGACGCAATCCCACGCGCCGCTGGCAGGCTTTGCCAGAGGCGGCTACCGCTTGGTCTTCGCCGGGGAGCCGACCAGTTTCTGGCGAACCGAAGAGCGGCGTCGCAAACAGGCTGACTTCAGCTATTCGCTCGGCATCGTCGTCGACAATAGCGACAAGGGTATCGAGCAGGTGATCTGGGACAGCCCGGCGTTCGAGGCCGGCCTCACCAATAGCGACACACTCGTGGCACTCGACGGCGAAACCTTCGACTCGGCAGAACTTTCGCAACGGATCGCGACCGCCGCAACGACCCGCAAGCCTATTGAGCTGCTGGTCCGCCGAGGCGATCAATATCGCACAGTGTCGATCGCCTATTATGGCGGCAACCGCTATCCACGGCTCGAGCGCACCGGCAACGCGCCGGGCTGGCTCGATCAGCTGCTGCAGCCCCGAAAATAAGCGGGCGCCGCCGGTTCAGCCGACGAACGCCTTTTCGATCACGAAGTCGGCCGGCTTGGCGTTCGAGCCTTCCTCGAAGCCCAGACGCTCGAGGATCGCCGAACAGTCGCGGATCATGTCCATGCTGCCGCACATCATCACCCGGTCGGTGGCCGGGTCGAGCTTCGCTTCGCCATCGACGCCCGCGAACAGCCCGCCATCCTCCATCATCGTGGTGATGCGCGCCTGCCGTTCGAACGGCTCACGGGTGACGGTGGGAACGTAGCGGAACTTGGCGGCGGCCTCTTCCTCAACCAGCGGATCGCCGGCAAGCTTGCTCTCCAGCACGTCGCGGAAGGCAAGATCGCTCACCCGGCGGACGCTGTGGACGATGACGACCTGTTCGTAGCGCTCATAGATGTCGGGATCACGCATGATCGACAGGAATGGCGCGAGTCCGGTGCCGGTCGCGAGCAGGAACAGGCGCTTGCCCGGCGTGAGCGCGTCGGCGACCAGCGTGCCGGTGGTCTTACGCGCGACATAGATTTCGTCGCCGGCGATGATGTGGCGCAGGCGTGAGGTGAGCGGGCCGTCCTCGACCGCGATCGACAGGAACTCGATCTCGTCCGAATAGGATGGGCTGGCGATCGAATAGGCGCGCAGCAGCGGCCGGGCTTCGGTCGGCAGGCCGATCATCACGAATTCGCCCGACCGGAAGCGCAGCGAAGCCGGCCGGTCGACCGCGAAACTGAACAGATGATCGTTCCAATGCTTCACCCAGAGCACCGTCTGGGTGTTGAAGGCATCGTTCGGCGCGATCTTTACCGCTTCCGTACGGCTGCTCATTATTCCGCTTCCTTCTTAAAATCCGTGGCGCGACGCCAATATGCGCGCTCCCATAGAGCCCCGGACGGGCCCACGCCACATCGGATTATTTTGGAAGCCGGACAGCTTAGCTTCATCGACTTTGAATGATGCAACCCCGTCCGCCCCCCGGAGATGGGACGGACGGGGCGCGAAACCGTCCTAGGGACGGAACAGGGGCGGCGAAGCGCCGCGCGGCGCACCGGCGACGCCGAGCGCGATATGATCGATGCCCCGGAGCGCCGGAGCATGCCCCGGCTCGGCCAGATCGATGAAACGGTCGAGCAGTTCCTCGCCCTCTGGCCACCAGCCCAGGCCATCCTGCGGACCGAAATGGCCGCACGTGCCGAAGCGCGCGAACCCCGCCCCCCATTGCCGTGCGAGGCTGAAACACCGCTCGGGCGAGATGGCGGGGTCATCGTCGCTGGCGACCACCAGCGCGGGAAACGAAAAGATCGCCGACGGCAACGGCGCGAAGGATTGAAGCCGCGGATCGGCACCTTCCGCCGCCGGGTCGCTGGGCCCAATCAGCAGCGCGCCCGCGATCGCTCCTTCGTCTTCGCTGCTCATCAGTCCGGCCCAGGCCGCGATCGTCAGCGCGCCGAGCCCATGGCCCACCAATATCAGCGGCGCATCGATCCCACGCAATGCATGATCGAGCCGCGAAACGCAGGCGTTGCGATCGGGAATGCGGGCATGGCCGAGATCCACCGTGCGGCAGTCGATCCGCGTCTCCGCCCAATGATCCTGCCAATAAGATCGTCCCCCGCAATCGAGGTCGGGGAGCAGGAGCGCCAAGGGCGCCGATGTGCGATGCTCGAAACGGGACGTCGCCATGCTTCGGTCCTCTCCGACTCGGGATGAAATACCCTAAGTTCGGGGAGGGAGACTATCTCTAGCATGTGAGTTGTAAATAGCGGCTGCGCCCAAATGCGGCAGGATTGCGGCGAGCCGGAGCCGGTTGAGACAGCCTCTCAACCGGCTCCGCTCAAGCTCTTGAAATCACTTGCCGCGATTCTTGCGGTGGGTTTCCAGGTCGAGGATCATATTGTCGCCATCGGGCATCAGGCCGAGGCGGCGGGCGATTTCCTGATAGGCTTCGACCTCGCCGCCCAGATCCTGGCGGAAACGGTCCTTGTCCAGCTTCTCGCCGGTGGTCATGTCCCACAGGCGGCAACCGTCCGGACTGATCTCGTCGGCCAGGATGACGCGACTATAGTCATTGTCCCAGAAACGGCCGAATTCGAGCTTGAAGTCGACGAGGCGGATGCCGATCCCGGCGAACAGGCCGCACATGAAGTCGTTCACGCGGATCGCCATATCGGCGATGTCGTGCATCTCCTCCTGGCTCGCCCAGCCGAAGCAGGCGATATGCTCGTCGGCGACCATCGGATCGCCCAGCGCATCGTCCTTGTAATAATATTCGATGATCGTGCGGGGCAGCTGCGTCCCCTCCTCGATCCCCAGCCGCTTGACGATCGATCCTGCGGCGACGTTACGCACCACCACCTCGATCGGGACGATCTCGACCTGCCGGATCAGTTGCTCGCGCATGTTCAGGCGGCGGATGAAATGGGTCGGCACGCCGATCGTGCTGAGGAGCGTGAAGATATGCTCGGAGATGCGGTTGTTCAGGACGCCCTTGCCGTTGATCGTGCCCTTCTTCTGGGCATTGAACGCGGTCGCGTCGTCCTTGAAATACTGGATCAGCGTGCCGGGCTCGGGACCCTCGTACAGGATCTTGGCCTTGCCTTCGTAGATTTGGCGGCGGCGGGTCATCTTGGTCGGGCCTCCGGAGGCGCGGGAAACAGAGAAGCCCCGGAGACAACGTCGATTCGGACGCGCCACCGGGGCAGTTCGAAGCCGCCTTTACCCCGATTGATCCCGCCACGCAAACAATGCCGCATCGCAACAACATTTCGCGTGCATTATACCCCTGACAGGCCTACTCCGCCCGCCGATTCGCCGATGAGGGCTGCTCGATGCAGAGTGATGAGGCCGACGCCAGGGCGGGACAACCGCGCACCCGGCGTCGCAAGGACACGATGGCTGCGCTGACGCTCGGGGCGCTCGGCGTGGTGTTCGGCGATATCGGCACCAGCCCGATCTACGCCTTTCGCGAGGCGCTCGGTCAGGCGGCCGCCGACGGCATAGTCGCGGGCGAGATACTGGGCGTTCTCAGCCTGGCGCTCTGGGCGCTTATCCTCGTCGTCACCTGCAAATACGTCCTGTTCCTGATGCGCGCCGACAATGGCGGCGAAGGCGGGGTGCTGGCGCTGATGGCGCTCGCCCAGCGATCGACCCGCAGGCGGCGGACATTGGTCATGGCGCTCGGCGCAGCGGGCGCGGCGCTCTTCTACGGTGACGGGATCATCACCCCAGCTCTCTCGGTGCTGTCGGCGGTCGAAGGCCTCAAGACGATTCCCGGCCTCGAACATGCCATCTCGCGCGGCGAGATCATCCTGATCACCTCGGGCATCATCATCGGCCTGTTCCTGATGCAGGCGCGCGGCACCGCTATCGTCGCGCGGCTGTTCGGTCCGGTCTGCCTGCTGTGGTTCATGACGATCGCGGCGATCGGCTGCATCCACATCTTCGACGAACCTGCGATATTGATGGCCTTCCTGCCGCACAACGCGGTGCTTTTCATGGCCAATCACGGCGTCGCGGGCATGTTCGTGCTGGGTGCGGTGTTCCTGACCGTGACCGGCGCGGAGGCGCTGACCGCCGACATGGGCCATTTCGGGGCCAAGCCCATCCGCATTGGCTGGCTCGCCATCGTCTTTCCGGCGCTTGCGCTCAACTATCTCGGCCAGGGGGCCTTCGCGTTGCACGGTCTTGAGGTGGCAGCGGCCAACGGCACCGAATTCACCAACCAGGACTGGTTCTTCCTGATGGCGCCGGGCGTCGCGCGCATACCGCTGGTGATGCTCGCCACCTGTGCCACCGTCATCGCCAGCCAGGCAGTGATCACCGGAGCCTATTCGCTGACCCAGCAGGCGATCCAGCTTGGCCTGCTGCCCCGCCTCAAGATCCGCCAGACCTCCGAACATGCCGCAGGCCAGATCTATCTGCCTTCGATCACCGGCTTGTTGTTCTTTGGCGTCATGGTTCTCGTCCTGGGCTTCGGCTCTTCATCGGCGATGGCGGCAGCCTATGGCATCGCGGTCTCGGGGACGATGGTCGTGACGACCTGCCTCGGCTTCATGGTGATACGGCGAACTTGGGGCTGGCGGCTGCCGCTGGCGCTGGCGGTGATCGCGCCGCTGCTGGTGCTCGACCTCTTCTTCTTCGGCGCCAACGTCCTGCGTATCTACGAAGGCGGCTGGGCGCCGCTCATCGTCGCGGGCGGCGTCGGCATCCTGATCCTGACATGGGTTCGCGGCCGCAAGCTGCTGCTGGCGATCGACCAGAGCCAGGCGATCGCGCTCGAAGAGCTCGCCCGCATGCTGCGCGTGCGCCCGCCAGAGCGTGTTCCCGGCATGGCGATCTTCCTGTCGTCCGACATGGAGGCCGCGCCGAGCGCGCTCCTCCACAATCTCAAGCACAACAAGATTCTCCACGAGCGCAACCTGGCGCTCACCATCAAGACGACGAATGTGCCGACGGTCGATGCCGCCAAGCGGCTCGAACTGATCAACATCGACGAGAATTTCACCCGCGCGGTGCTCAATTACGGCTTCATGGAAAGCCCCGATGTTCCGCGGGACCTGGCTTATGCGCTGCGGCTGAGCGACAACAAGCTCGAGCCGATGCAGACGAGCTATTTCATCGGCCGCTCCACTCTGCGCCCCTCGAAGAACAGCGGCATGCCTTTCTGGCAGGATCTGCTGTTCATCTTCCTGCATCGCAATGCGTCGGACCCCACCGACTTCTTCCGAATTCCGCCAAACCGCGTAGTCGAACTCGGCTCACAGATGACGATCTGAAGGGTTGCGCGGACGAGATAACGCCCTATGCGGGATAGGATGACCGAAACGCTCGACCTCTTGAATGCGCGTTTGAGCGCCGGTGGGCATACGAAAGACATCGGCCTTCGGCTGGTCGCCCATGGCGACAACTGGGCGGAGCTTGCCTTCGATTATGATCCGCGGCTGGCCAGCAGCGCTGAAACCGGCATCCTCGCTTCGGGACCCATCGTTTCGCTGATCGACACCGCGTCCGGCGCGGCCATCATATCGACCAATGCCGGAATGCAGTCGATGGCCACGCTCGACCTGCGGGTCGACTATATGCGTGCCGCGATGCCGGGGCGGACGATGCACGCCCGCGCGACGTGTCACCGTGTCGCACGCAACATCGCCTTCGTGCGCTGCGAAGCGCATGACGGCGACCCCGGCGATCTCGTCGCGACCGCGATGGGCAGCTTCTACTTCACGACGGAATGATGACCAGCAAGGCTCCCTATGCAGAAATGATCGGCGCGCGCCGTGCCGATGGCGCCGAGCCGATTCTAACGGTCAATTGGCGCGCAGAGATGGAGGGACGCCCCGGCTTCTTCCATGGCGGCGTCATCGCCGGACTGCTCGAAATGGCTTGCTACCAGGCTCTCCACGAAGCGCTGAGCCAGGAATTCCCAGACATCGCCCTGCCGGGTTTCAAGCCGATCAACGTCTCGGTCGATTATCTGCGCGGCGGCGTGATGACCGACATGCACGCTCTGGCGCAGATCGTGCGTATCGGCAAACGGGTCGCTAATGCGGCGGCATCCTGCTGGCAGGACGACCGCAATATGCCGATCGCGACAGGCCGCATGCATTTCCTCATCGATCGCTGAAAAAGGTACGGCCATGACCGACTTCGCCAGCCTGTTCGTTCCCGATCGCGGCGAAACCGCGCACAGCCTGACGCCGGTTGCCGCCGATGGCTTCGATGCCTGGCTGAAGGCGCAGCCCCCGCAGACCCGCACATTGGCGGCGGCCGGGCAGTTCAAGGCCAAGCCGGGCGAGGTGCTGATCCTGCCGGGTCGGAAGGATGGAGAATGGTCGGCGGTCTATGGCCAGACCAAGACATCCAGTCCCTGGGATCTCGCCGCCGTCGCACAGAAGCTGCCCGCAGGCAGCTATCGCATCGACGGCAACTGGCCGGCCGAAAGCGCGCTGGGCTGGCTGCTCGCGCATCACCGCTTCGATCGCTATCTGGCGAAGCCCGATCCCATCCCGCAGCGCATATTGCTGACCAGCGACCCGGCGGCGATTCCGGCTCAGATAGCGCTGGCGGAAGCCGTGGCGCTGGTCCGCGATCTCGTCGACACGCCCGCCGCCGATATGGGGCCCGCCGAACTCGCCGCCGCATCAGAGGGCGTCGCGAAAGCGTACAGCGCGGATTATCGCCTTACCCAGGGCGACACGCTGGAACAGGGTTATCCGATGATCGCGGCGGTCGGCCGAGCTGCAGTCCGCGAACGCGCGCCACGGCTGATCGAACTCGAATGGGGCAATCCCAAGCACCCGCGCATCGCGATCATCGGCAAGGGCGTCTGTTTCGATTCGGGCGGGCTTGATCTCAAACCTTCCTCGGCGATGCTGCTGATGAAAAAGGATATGGGCGGCGCTGCGCATGCACTGGCGCTCGCCCAGCTCGTGATGCACGCGCGGCTCCCGGTACGGTTGCACCTTCTCATACCGGCGGTCGAGAATGCCGTGGCGGGCGATGCCTTCCGCCCCGGCGATATCCTGCGCAGCCGCAAGGGAATATCGGTCGAGATCGGCAACACCGACGCCGAAGGGCGGCTCGTGCTGGGCGACGCGCTGACCCGGGCCGGGGAGGACAAGCCCGAACTCATCCTCGATTTCGCCACGCTGACCGGGGCCGCCCGCGTGGCGCTGGGGCCCGATCTGCCCGCGCTCTTCGCGAATGACGATACGCTGGCGGCCGACATAGCCGCAGCGGCAAGCGCCGCATCCGACCCCGTCTGGCGGCTACCGCTGTGGGGTGACTATGCCGACATGCTGAAGTCGACCGCGGCCGACATCAACAATGCGGGCGAAGGCGGCATGGCCGGCGCGGTAACCGCCGCCTTGTTCCTGCAGAGATTCGTGCCTGACGGCACGGCCTGGGCACATTTCGATACCTTCGCCTGGCGTCCGTCGCCGAAACCGGGAAGACCGAAGGGCGGCGATGCGCTCGGCCTACGCGCAGCTTTCGCGATGTTGCTTGCCAGATTCGTTACGCCCTGAGGCCAGACGCAAGATTCTAGCGGCAAGGCGCGAAAAAACATAATGCTGTGGTGAAACGAAAAGCGTTCGCATGTGTTCTTGTTGAAGGGGTGATCAACCGCAACGAGTAACATGTAAAGGGCGCTGCAAAATGGCCGATTCTCAGCTTTCCCAGTGGATGCGAGCCTTGGTCTCTTATGTCCGGTCGGGTCAGCCCGACCTCACCAACCGGCAAATGGCACTGCTGCTGATCAGCTACATCACCCCCGGCCCCCACACGGTCCGCGGTCTTGCCCAGCAACTTGGTGTCTCCAAGCCCGTCATCACGCGCGCCTTGAATACCCTGGGCTCGCTCGGCTATCTGCGCCGCGAGCGTGACGATAATGATCGTCGCAACATATTCGTCGCAAAGACCGATAAAGGGGCCGCCTTCCTCGATGCATTCGGAAAGTCCATCGATCTCGAGAAGATACGCGGCTGATTCCTCCGGCGGCTGCGCGCCCGCGACCGCCTTTTATCTCGATGGCCCGACGCGGCGGCTCGACGCGCGAACCAACGCCTTTCGCCCCGACATCGCCGACGTCGCGTTGGCGGGCACTCTGTTCGCACCGCATTATGCCGCGCCGATGGTCCGCATGGCAACCAGCGCCGCGATGATCCGCACCGCCGCGAGCCATCATGCCGAGGCCGCATCGCAGCTTCTGCCCGGCGAGGAATTCGCGGTGCTCGATCTCGCGGGCGGCTGGGCCTGGGGCTATTCGCGGCACGATCATTATGTCGGCTATGTCGCCGCGGACAGCCTCGGCGCGCCGGTCGAGCCGACGCACCGCGTCGCGGTACGTGAGGCGCTGCTCTTCGCAGGACCGTCGATCAAGACGCCGATGGTGGGCACCCTGCCCTTCAGCGCGCGCCTTGCCGGCGAAGCGCAGGACGGCTTCGTCGCCACCGGCGCGGGTTTCGTCCACATCCGCCATCTCGCCCCCATCGGTGCCCATGCGCCCGACGCGGTTGCCGTGGCCGAACTTTTCCTGGGCATGCCCTACCTATGGGGTGGCCGGGGCCAGGATGGCATCGATTGTTCGGGGCTGGTGCAGGTCGCGCTCGCAGCGACCGGCATCGCCGCGCCGCGCGATACCGACATGCAACGCGAGACCGTCGGCGAAAACCTCGCCGCGGAGGCCCGCCTCCGACGAGGGGACATCGTCAATTTCCCTGGCCATGTCGGGCTGATGGTGGACGAGACGCTGCTGATCCATGCCAATGCGCATTGGATGAGCGTCGTCGTCGAGCCCCTCGCCGACGTCGTGGCCCGCCTTGCCCCCAATCATGACCGGCCGATACTGAGCCGGCGAAGGATCGAAAACGCATGACCGCGAAGGTCTTCATCGACGGTGCCGCTGGCACCACGGGTCTGGAAATCCGCGACCGGCTTTCGGGGCGCAGCGACATCGAACTGCTCACCATCGCCGAGGACCGGCGCAAGGATGCCTCCGCGCGCGCGGAGGTGCTCAATGCTGCCGACGCGGTGATCCTGTGCTTGCCCGACGACGCCGCGCGCGAGGCCGTGGCGCTGATCGACAATCCGGCGACCCGGGTGATCGACGCGTCGACCGCGCACCGCACCGCCGCCGACTGGACCTACGGCTTCGCCGAGCTCAATCCGGGCCAGCGTGATATATTGCGCAACGCGACGCGCATCTCCAACCCAGGCTGCTATCCCACCGGCTTCCTCGCGCTGGTGCGCCCGCTGGTGCGCGCCGGGCTGCTGCCCCCCGCCACCCCGGTCTCGATCAACGCCGTCTCGGGCTATTCGGGTGGCGGCAAGTCGATGATCGCGATGTTTGAGGATCCCGCCTCACCCGACGCGACCGACACCGCCTTTCGCGCTTATGCGCTCGGCCTCGGCCATAAGCATGTACCCGAGATGCAGAAGCGGGCGGGTCTCGCCCATCCCCCGATCTTCTTCCCTTCGGTCGCGCGCACCTATCGCGGGATGCTCGTCGAAATACCGCTGCACCTGCATCTGTTGCCGGGACGGCCGACTGGTGCTGCGATCCGCGATACGCTGGCCGAAGCTTATGCCGGCAGCCGGGTCGTGCGCGTCGCCAGCGACAATCCGGGCTTCCTGACGATCGAGCAGGCCGCCGGCACAGACCGCCTCGACCTGTTCGTCTATGCCGACGATGAGGCCGGGCAGGCCCGCATGATCGCAGCGCTGGACAATCTCGGCAAGGGTGCAGCGGGCGCAGCGGTTCAGAACCTCAATATCGCGCTCGGGTTCGACGAAGCCGAAGGACTAAAGCTATAGCTGAAGACGAGCGTCCTCCTGAACGTTCAGGAGGACGTCCCGAAGGGTCGCAGCACCTCTCTCAACTGTGCCATTGTCATCGCTGAGGAACAGGCGCATCCTCCCCACGTCGATAGCGATTGGGGGAGGTCGCCATGGTTCCCATCTGGTATTGGGTGGTTTCGGCTATCCTGTTGATCTGGAACCTGATCGGCTGCGGCGCCTGTGCCAACCAGATGCGGATGCCCCCCGACAAGATCGCCGCCCTGCCCGACCAACAGCGCGACGCCTGGCTCGCCATGCCCGCCACGGCGAAGATCGCCTATGTCGTCGCGGTCGGCGCGGGACTGCTCGGCGCGATCGCGCTGCTGTTGCGCAGCGTTGCGGCGGGCCCGCTGTTCATAGCGTCACTGGTCGGTGTGATCGTACAATTCGGCTGGTTCTTCATCGTCTACAAGGGCTGGTCGAAACTCGGCGCGTCCTCGGCGGCCTTTCCCGGCTTCATCGCCATCGTAGCCTTGGGCCAGATCGCCTTCGCCTGCGCCGCCAAGGCGCATGGCTGGCTGAGTTGAATTCACGATCTTTGTCGGATCACAGCGATGCCCATCGTCGTCACGGCACCGCACCTGAACATGGGGAGATGAATGATGAGCGATACGAGCGAAACAGCGGCTGCTCCAAATTGGTTCATGGCCGTTGGCGTCCTGTTCCTGCTGTGGGGCCTGGCCGGTATCTACGCCTTCTATTCGCAGCTCACGACACCTTATGAGCAGCTCGTGGCACAGATGGGCAAGGCAGGTGCCGATTGCATCGCCGCCATGCCGCAATGGCTGTGGTGGGTCTATGGCGTCGCGGTGTGGAGCGGGACCTTCGGCAGCGTTGCGCTGCTGCTGCGCCGCGCCTGGGCGCAGCCGCTCTATTTGCTCTCGCTGGCCGCGGTGATCATCCAGTTCGGCCACAGCTTCGGCGTCGCCAAAATTCAGGACATCATGGGCTGGGGCGCGGCGGCCTTCCCCGCCTTCATCATCGCGATGGCGATAATCGAGCTATGGTTCGCAACGTCCGCTAAGAAGAAAGGCTGGATCGTCTGATCCGCCACCGCCGATCCAGCAAAGCTGGGATGACGGTCTTCGCCTACATCTCGCCCCGCGCGCGGCGGATCGCGTAGAAGCGCTGCACATTGGCATTATGCTCCGCCAGCGTGTTGGCGAAGACATGCCCGCCCTTGCCGTCCGCCACGAAATAGAGCGCCGTGCTCTTGGCCGGATCAAGCACCGCTTCGATCGCGGCGCGGCTGGGATTGGCGATCGGTCCCGCGGGCAGACCCGCCGAGGCATAGGTGTTGTAGCCGTTGACCGCATTGAGCTCGGACCGCTTGATCCGGCGGCCCAGCGGCTTGCCCTTGGTGATCGGGTAGATCACCGTCGGATCGGCCTGCAGCTTCATCCCCTCGCGCACCCGGTTCGAATAGACCGACGCGACCATCGGCCGTTCGGAGGCGATCGCGGTTTCCTTCTCGACGATCGAGGCGAGGATGACCGCTTCTCGCGGGGTGCGCGCCACGCTCGTCGGCTTGCGCGCGGCCCAGGCTTCGTCCAGCGCGGTGCGCATCGCCGCCTGCATCCGGGCGAGCACCGCCGCGCGCGGTTCGCCGGCTTCGAAGCTGTAGCTGTCGGGTAGCACCGATCCTTCGGCGGGAACGTCGATCTGGCCGGTCAGCTGCGGCTCGGCCATCAGCCGCTCATAGACGAGGATCGAGGGCATGCCCTCTGGGATCGTCACCAGATGCTGAACCGGCTTGCCGTTCTGCAGGATGTCGAGGATCGCCCGGCCGCTGGCGCGCGCCGGAATCGTAAACTCGCCTGCGCGGATCGGCGCGTCGGGGCCGAAGCGGCGGGCGAAGCGCAGGAAGTTGGTGGTCGAACGGATCGCGCCCGCCTTTTCCAGGGCACGTGCCGCCGACGCGAGCGTATCGCCCTTGGCGACGACGACGCTCACCTCCTCATTGGAGGGTCCGTCGCTCCACCAGTCGCGTGATATCCAAGCCGCCGCCCCGCCCCCGATCAACGCGAGGATCAGGACCAGGGCTATGGCGCGGCGAATCATCGACGGCTTCCTGCGGCGGCGGCTCAATCCTCTACAGCGCGCATGATCAGGCTGGCGTTGGTGCCGCCGAAGCCGAAGCTGTTGTTCAGTACGGCCTTCACCTTGCGCTTCTTGGCTTTGAGCGGGACGAGGTCGAAATCCTCCAGACCGTCACTCGGGTCTTCGAGATTCAGCGTCGGCGGCACGATCTGATCGCGCATCGCCAGGATGCAGAAGATCGATTCGACCGCGCCCGCGCCGCCGAGGAGATGGCCGATCGCCGACTTGGTAGAGCTCATCGACACCGTCTTGAGCGCGTCGCCGAACAGGCGGCGGACCGCCCCGGCCTCCAGCTCGTCGCCGAGCGGGGTCGAGGTGCCATGCGCGTTGATATAGTCGATGTCAGACGGCTGCAGCCCCGACTTCTTCAGCGCCATCGCCATCGAACGATAGGCGCCCGAACCTTCGGGGTGCGGCGCGGTGACATGATAGGCGTCGCCCGACAGGCCATAGCCGATCACCTCGGCGTAGATCTTCGCACCGCGCGCCTTGGCATGCTCATATTCCTCGAGCACGACGATGCCCGCGCCCTCGCCCATGACGAAGCCATCACGGCGCTTGTCATAGGGGCGCGAGGCCTTTTCGGGCTCGTCGTTGAAATCGGTCGATAGCGCGCGCGCCTGGGCGAAACCGGCGATGCCGAGCGGGCAGATCGCACCTTCCGCGCCGCCCGCCAGCATCACGTCGGCATCATCCATCGCTATCATCCGCGCAGCGTCGCCGATCGCATGCGCGCCGGTCGAGCAGGCGGTGACGACCGCGTGATTCGGGCCACGCAGACCATATTTGATCGATACCTGACCCGAGATCAAGTTGATCAGCCGGCCATGGACGAAGTGCGGCGAAACGCGCTTCGGGCCCTTGGTCTCGCAGACGATCGATTCGCTGGCGATGCCCGGCAGGCCGCCGATGCCCGAACCGATCGACAGACCGGCGCGATAGCTTTCCTCTTCGCTCATCTCGGTCAGGCCAGCGTCTTCGAGCGCCTGGCCTGCGGCGTCGATGCCATAGATGATGAAGGGGTCGACCTGGCGCTGCACCTTATGGTCGACGCGCTTGTTGGGATCAAAGCCATAGGGGTGGTCGGCGGGCTTCACCTCGCAGGCGATCTTGCAGACCTGTTCGGTGGTATCGAAGCGGGTGATGGGGCCCGCGCCCGATTTGCCGGCGATGATGTTGGCCCATGCGGTCTCGACGTCCGCGCCCAGCGGCGTGACAAGGCCCAATCCGGTTACGACCACGCGGCGCATGGCATTCTCCTGCATTCGGGGCCTGCGCCCCACGTCTCGAACGGCAAAGCGGCCCCCCGTCCCATCGGATAGTCCGGGGTCGGGGAGCCGCTGAAACTGCTCGGCTCTATCACCTGCCCCGGTCGATCAACGGCCGGCCGGCGGAATGATCAGCCCTTGTTGCTATCGATATAGCTGATGGCGTCCTTGACGGTCGCGATCTTCTCGGCCGCGTCGTCGGGGATTTCCACGCCGAACTCTTCTTCGAAGGCCATAACCAGCTCGACGATGTCGAGGCTGTCCGCGCCCAGATCGTCGATGAAGCTGGCTTCCTCGGTGACCTTCTCGGCCTCCACGCCCAGATGCTCGACAACGATCTTCTTAACGCGCTCGGCGGTCTCGCTCATGTTCTAAACCTTCCTTAGGGTCTCTTTCGCCTGCCCTAACGAGGGCCGACAAAGCTTGCAAGCTTGCTTTGATGACGGGTGCAACGGTGATGTGGGGTTTTCGCGCCAGAGGTCGATTGCCCCCGGCTCAGATCATGGCCATCCCGCCGTTGACGTGCAGCGTCTGACCAGTGACATAGGCGGCTTCCTGGCTGGCCAGATAGACCACCGCCGCGGCGATGTCGCCGCCCTCACCCAGCTTGCCCGCCGGGATCTTGCCGAGCAGGGCCTCCTTCTGCGCATCGGGTAGGACATCGGTCATGGCCGAGGAAATGAAGCCCGGCGCGACGCAATTCACGGTGATGTTGCGGCTCGCCAGTTCCTGCGCCAGCGCTTTGGACATGCCAACCAGCCCCGCCTTCGACGCGGCATAATTGGCCTGCCCCGGATTGCCGGTGGTCCCGACGACCGACGTGATCGTGATGACGCGCCCGAAGCGCGCCTTCATCATCGGCTTGGTCGACGCGCGGATCAGTCGGAAGGCGGCTTCGAGGTTGACCGAGATCACCTGATCCCATTCCTCGTCCTTCATCCGCATGATCAGATTGTCGCGGGTGACGCCGGCGTTATTGACGAGGATATCGAGCTTGCCGCCCAGCGCCTCGACCGCGCGGGGCACCAATCCGTCAACCGCCTCGGCATCGCCCAGGTTGCACGGCAGAATGACGGCATCGCCGCCGATCTCCGCCGCCACCGCCTTCAGCGCATCCTCACGCGTGCCCGAAAGCGCGACCTTCGCACCCTGCCCGGCCAGCGCCTTGGCGATCGCCGAGCCGATGCCGCCCGATGCGCCGGTGACCAGTGCGGTCATGCCTGAAAGATCGAACATAGTCCTCGCCTTCCCCTTCCCGTCATTCCCGCGAAAGCGGGAATCCACGGTCACGATTCAATAGAAGCTCCAGCGCGCCGCCGTCCATGGATTCCCGCTTTCGCGGGAATGACGACCGAGATGGAGCGGTTGATTAGAGCGAAGCCACCAGAGCTTCGATATCGTCCATGCTGACGACGCTGGTCGCGGCCGCCTTGTCGGTGATGTCCTTGACCATCGGACCGACGACCTTGCCGCCGAACTCCACGAACTGTTCGACGCCCGCATCGGCCATGGCCGCGACACTCTCGCGCCAGCGCACCGTGCCCGTCACCTGCTGGACGAGCAGTTTCACGATATCGTGCGGATCGGCGACCGGCGCGGCGGTGACATTGGCATAGACCGGCACCAGCGGGCTCTGCACCGCGGTCTTGCCCAGCGCCTCGGCCATCGCCTCGGCGGCGGGCTGCATCAGCGAGCAATGGAACGGCGCGGAGACCGGCAGCAGCAGCGCGCGCTTGGCGCCCTTCGCCTTGGCAATCTCGATGGCGCGCTCGACCGCGCCTTTGTGCCCCGACACGACGACCTGACGGTTGCTGTTGTCGTTGGCAGCCTGGCATACCTCGCCCTGGGCAGCTTCCTCGGCAACCGCGCGGGCGCCATCGAAGTCGAGGCCGAGGAACACCGCCATCGCGCCGACACCGACCGGCACCGCCGCCTGCATCGACTGGCCGCGCAGCTTGAGCAGCCGTGCTGTGGTAGCAAGGTCTATCGCCTCCGCGGCGCACAGCGCGCTATATTCGCCCAGGCTGTGACCCGCGACGAACGCCGCCTTGTCGGCCAGGCTGATGCCGCCTTCCTTCTGCAACACCCGGAAGGTAGCAATGGCGTTGGCCATGATCGCGGGCTGGGCGTTTTCGGTCAGGGTCAACTCGTCGGCGGGCCCTTCGGCCATCAGCCGGAACAGGTTCTGGCCGAGCGCATCGTCGACCTCCTGAAAGACTTCACGCGCCACCGGACTCGCGGCGGCGAGCGCCTGACCCATGCCGACAGCCTGGCTGCCCTGTCCGGGGAAGATGAATGCACGCATCGGGAGCTCCCTATGTTCTGGCGTGCGCCCTTAGGGCCTGTCCTCGCAATCGGCAACGGTCTGATCGCATGCCGGTGGGCACGGCCCCGCCGTTTCGGCCACCCTTCAGTCGTTGCCGATCAGCGCCTTCACATCGCCCAGCGCCATCAGAAAGCCGAGCCCGCCCTGGCTCGCCACATATCGAGGGCTCCAGGTCGGCGTGAACTTGCTCTTATAGGCGCGCAAGCCGTCGAAACCATAGAAGCTGTTGCCATACCGCACGACGAGCGCCGCGGCCTTTGACCAGGCCGGCGACAATTGCCGCGCTTCGATGCCCGACAGCGGCGCCATGCCGAGCGAGAAGCTTCGATACCCATTCGCCTTTCCCCACACCATGAGTTCGACAAACAGGAAATCCATCACGCCATAGGGCATCTCGGCGCGGTGCCGCATCAGGTCGACCGAAAGCTCGGCATGGTTCGGGGTGGCCCAGATGTTCGCGAAGGCGACGGCTCGTCCGTGATGCGACACCAGCGCACAATCAAAACGGGTCATATAGTCACGCCCGAACCGGCCGATACTGAATCCCTTCTCGGCCGCGCCCTTGCTCCGCATCCATTCGTCGGAAATCTCCGCGAGCTGGTCGAAGATGGCTGGCACCTGAGCGGCAGGGACGATGGTGAAGCTCAGGCCCTCGCGCTCGGCCCGGCGAACCGCGTGGCGCAACGGCCGCCGTTCGGGGCCCTCGAGCGTGAAGCCTTCAAGATCGACGCTGGCCGATTCCCCGAATTTGACGATCTGCAAACCCATCTCGATCATCATCGGCAAGGATTTCTCGCTGATCTGATAGAAAAGCAGCCGTCCCTGCGCCGCGTCGACCAGCGTACGCATCTCCCAGAACAGGTCGGCCCAGCTTTCGGTAGGACCGATCGGATCACCCATCACGATCCAGCTCGCACCCTTGATCTGATACATCAGGAACGCGTCGTTGCCGGGCGATACCAGAAAGCGCTTGTCGCCGGTGAAGGCCAGCATCGCATCCGTACGATTGCTTTCCGCAATCGCCCTTTCGGCGGTTTCGGGCGGCAGGGCCTGGACGGCGTGGGTGATCGGGGCCGGGGCGAACAATCGCCATATGGACCAGAAGATCAGCAGCGCCCCGGCGGCGACGGTGGCGCGCAGGAAGCGGGAGGCGTCGCCCCGCAGTGCAAATTCCAACCAGAGGTCGTCGCGATAGGCGACATGCTTGAACGCGAAAAAGCCGATCCACAGCGACAGCAACAGCACCGAAAGCACCGCCGCGATCCATTTCGGGGTGAAGGGGGCCGCAATCAGCGCGGTCTTGCGATAAAAGGCGCACCGCGAGAATTGCAGCAGGCCGGCTGCGGCGAGCATCGCCGTCGCCTCTTCATAATCCAGCCCTTTGAGCAGGGATAATATCGCTCCGGCGAGCAGTAGCAGGCGGGTCGCATAGAAAGCGCCATCGAGCCGGCGGTATAGCCCGGGCGTCATCAGCAGCAGCGCCGTACCCGTCATGCTGGCGAAGACATGGGCCATTTCGATCAGCGGCAACGCTATGATATCGTGCAAGTCGCGCATCCGTCCCGGCACCGCCGGCAGCGATCCCGACACCAGCAGCACGGCGCCCGCCAGGAATATTATCGTGCTGGCCAGCAGCGGCACGATGCCGTCGGCGATGAGGCGCGCATCCGACAGCGCCTGGCCGATCCTTGCCTGCCAGCGCTTTCCCTCCACCCAGGCCATCAGCGCCGCCGCACCGATCAGCGGCAGGATATAATAGATGAGCCGATAGGCGATCAGCGCCGCGGCGATATCGGTGGGATCGCCTGGTGTCGTTGCGATGATCACCGCTTCGAAGACACCGATCCCCCCCGGAACATGGCTGATCAGGGCGATGATGATCGCCATCGCATAGCCGAGGAAGAAGTCGGGCCAGGCCGCAAAGGTCGCGCCGGGGAGCAGGATGAACAGCGCCGCGCTCGCCACCGACAGATCGACGGCCGACACGGCGATGATCGCGACGCCCTGCCCGGGAGATGGCAGCGCCACCCGCCACCCGAACAGGCTGGCCGAGCGCCAGCGCATCAGGGCGGCCAGCGACAGCGCGATCACGCCGACGAACGCTCCCCCGGCCAATATCTGCAGCGCGCGGGGAACGGCGTAGCCGGCCATGTCGAGCGTTCCCCATCCCATCAGCATCGTGATCGCGGCAACGGTGAACACGCCCGTCCAGAAGGCGATCGATGCGATGGCGATGACGCGCGCGACGTCGGTGCTGTCGAGGCCGGCCCTGCTATAGATGTGAAAGCGTGCCGACCCGCCGGTGAGCAGGGAGAGACCGAGATTATGGCTGAGCGTATAACTCGCGAACGAGGCATAGGCGGCGGTTCGCCACGGCAGCCGACGCCCGATCACGCGGAGCGCGACCACGTCGTAAAGCGTCAATGCGAGATAGCTCATCACGGTCAACGCGATGGCGCCGGCGACATGCGTGGCTGGCAGGGCGTGGAACGCGCGGCGGACATCCGACAGCGCCACTTCCTCGGTCAGGCGGTGGAGCGCTCCGAAACCGAATGTCGTGATCAGCAGCACCGCCACGACATTTGCCTTGGCCCGGTGACGGCGGAAAACCTCCGTCCACCGCGCGTGGTTCAGTGCGGTCATCGGGTCGGCAGCGCCTTGTCGATAGCGCGCCGCAGCACTGCATAAACTGCCGCGTCATCATGGTGAAGCGGATGACCGCCCGGCAATTCCACTCGTCGGGCCGCCGTTTCCGGCAGATGCGGGCAAAGACTGTCGGTTTCCTCGCTGCCGAAAATGCAGATGGTGGGGACCCAGCCCAGCTGCCGGGCGGAAGGAACGGCATCCTGTTCCGCATCACCGAAACTGAACAGGTTCGATGGGGAGGCGCGGAAGGAGAGCGTTTCGCCCGGGACTACGAGGGCGACCATCGCGACGTGCCTGCGCAGTTCAGGCGGCGCAACCGAAAGCCCCGCCTGCAGCATGTCCGCACCGAAGGACTGACCAATCAGGGCGACGCGGTCGACACGGCCGAGCGCCATCGCCCGCGCCATCGCCGCCGCGATGAGGTCCGCTGCCTGCCGCGGGTCGCGCCGTGACCGGAAAAAGCTGAGCGAGTTCACGCTGACCACGGCTATGCCATCGGCGGATAGCCGTTTCTCGATCGCGGGGCCCATGCCCGTGTTGAAGCCCATATCCCCGGAAAAGATGACCACGGCGCGCGCAGGCTTCCCCGGACCGGGCGCATATTTCGCCGGTGTCTCCCGGAAGAGCTCGCCGCCGAAGTAGCCGAGATAGGCGACATAGCCCACCGCCCCGCCAAGGAGCGTGGTGATCGCTGCGATCGTGATCGCCAGATGGTGTGGACCCGCTCGATTGGACCGGATGACGACAGCTGCGACGACCGCTCCGACCGCCATCATGCCCAACGCTTTTATCACCCGGCACGTCTCCGGCCCCCGTAGCGGTCATCACCGCCGGCAACGCTACGCTGCGTGGCCGAAACGAAGGCAGCGCGCATGTACGCCCTTCCGGCCGCTTCGCCAAGACGTTCGCGCAGCCTTGCCTTCGACGGGATATTCCGCCATAGGCAGCGACAGCCGGGGTGGAGACTCGTTCTCCGCCCCCTGCTCATTTTGGAAGAAAGCCGGAGGGGCGTCCGTGATTGGCACGGCGTCAGCGATCGGCCAAATGAAGGAAGACGCGAACATGGCTCTCTACGAGCATGTGTTTCTCGCGCGTCAGGATCTGGCACAAGCCCAGGTCGACGCGCTGGCGGAAGCCGCCACCAAGATCGTCGAGGAAGGCAATGGCAAGGTCGTGAAGACCGAGACCTGGGGCCTTCGCAGCCTCGCCTATCGCATCGCGAAGAACCGCAAGGCGCATTATGTCATGCTCCAGATCGACGGCCCCGCGGGCGTCGTCGCCGAGCTCGAGCGCCAGACGGCGATCAACGAAGACGTGATCCGCTACATGACCATCCGCGTCGACGAGCTCGAGCAGGGCCCGTCCGCGATGATGCGCCGTGGCGACCGCGATGGCCGCCGCGACGGCCGTGGCGACCGCGGTGATCGTGGCGATCGTGGTGACCGGGGTGATCGCCCCCGCCGCGAAGACCGCGAATTCGCGTAAGGAGATAGAGACACATGGCACGCGCATTTTTCCGCCGCCGCAAGAGCTGCCCCTTCTCCGCGAAGGACGCTCCCCGGATCGATTATAAGGACGTTCGTCTGCTGCAGGGCTTCGTGTCCGAGCGTGGCAAGATCGTCCCGAGCCGCATCACCGCGGTTTCCGCCAAGAAGCAGCGCGAACTCGCCAAGGCGATCAAGCGCGCCCGTCACATCGGGCTGCTTCCGTACATCGTCAAGTAAGAAGGGAGGACCGCCAACATGGACGTGATCCTGCTCGAACGCGTTGAAAAGCTGGGCCAGATCGGCGACGTCGTCTCGGTCAAGGCCGGCTTCGCGCGCAACTATCTGCTGCCGCGCAAGAAGGCGCTGCGCGCCAACGAAGCCAATAAGAAGGTCTTCGAGGCGAACCGCGCCCAGATCGAGGCCGACAACGCCAACCGCCGCGTCAACGCCGAAAAGGAAGCCGGTGCGCTCGACGACAAGTCGGTCACGCTGATCCGCCAGGCGTCGAACACCGGCCAGCTCTACGGTTCGGTTTCAACCCGTGACGTCGCCGAGGCGCTCGCCGAGGACGGCATCAAGGTCGCCAAGTCGGCAATCGTTCTGGCCCGCCCGATCAAGACGATCGGCGTCCACGAGGTGAAGATCACTCTTCACGCCGAGGTCAGCCGCTCGATCAAGGTCAACGTCGCCCGCTCGCCCGAAGAGGCCGAGCTGCAGGCGCAGGGCGTCGACGTCATGGCCTCGATGTTCGAGCGTGACGAAGCCGGCTTCACCGAGGAATATGATCCGAACGCAGAGCCGGGCGAAATCCCGACCGACCTGCAGGACGAGGCGCCCGCCGCCGAGGCTTCTGAAGAAGCCTGATCCTTCGGGACAGACAAACGAAAAGGCCGTCCGGAGCGATCCGGGCGGCCTTTTTGTTTCCTTAAAGCGCTCTCCCGCCTTCGCGGGAGAGGGAGAAGTCACGCTGCTACCGCCTCGTACTTCGCCTTCTCGACCCCGATCAGGATATCCGCGAGGAACCAATAGGCCTCGCCCCAGGCTTCCAGCACCTGATCGTTCACCGCGTCGCCCAGCACATCCTTGATCGCGGGCAGCAGCGCCGCCGCGACCGCCGGATAATGTTCGGGCTTCACGCCGGTCTCGACATGGCGGGTCGTCATCCGCTCGACCGCCTGGGTCAGCGCACCGAGATTGTCGACATTCTTCGAGAAGGCAAGAATCGCGCCCGCCAGCCGCTTGGGCTGCTCGCCCGATTCCTGCGCCGCCATGTCGAACAGTTTCTTGATCTCCGGATCGACGAACAGCCGCTCATACATGCGGCTGGTGATCGCGACGCCATGCTGTTGCAACGCGGGCGCAGTGGATTTCACGATGGCGATGGTCTCGGCGGAAAGCGGCTTTGTCATGAAACACCCCTCTAAAGATGTAATTCAAATGCACCTATATTGAGTCGATTAAAGATGCAATTTGAATCTATCTTTAAAACGCCCTATGATGCGGCATGCGTCTGTCCCGCCATACCGACTATGCCCTGCGCGTCCTGATGCACCTTGCCGTCGATCCCGATCGACGGGCGTCGATCGCCGAGATCGCGCGTGCTTATGCGATTTCCGAGAACCATCTGATGAAGGTCGTCCACATGCTCGGCCGCGCCGGCTTCATCCGCACGGTGCGCGGCCGCGGCGGCGGCATCACCCTCGCCCGCGCGCCCGAGACGATCGGCGTCGGCGACGTTGTCCGCCATGGCGAACCCGACCTCGTTCTGGCCGACTGCGGTAGCTGTGTGATCGCACCCGCCTGTGGGCTCAACGGCGCGCTGGGCGAAGCGCTCGGCGCCTTCCTGGCGGTGCTCGACCGGTACACGATCGCTGACGTCACCCGGCGGCGAACCGATCTCGCCGCGCTGCTCGGCCTGCCAGCTTTGGCGTCAGAGGGCGCGGTGCCCCATGGGGCCGCGCCCCTGCCCTAGCCCCGGCGCGGCGAGCAACGCCGCGCGGACGAACGCTCGCGCTCGCGCGATGGCGTCTGGCAAACCCATGCCCTGCGCCAGTCCCGTCGCGATCCCGCTTGCGAGCGTGCAACCCGTACCATGGTCGTGGATCGTATCGATCCATCCGGCTTCCCAGCGCTGCTCGGCGCTTCCCGCCTGAAACAACATATCGCGCAATCCATTGCCCGACCGGGTGCCCGTCGCCAGGATTGCGCCGCTTCCTCCCGCGATAAGGCGCTCGGCGGCTGTCGCGATAGCACTCTCGCCGGTAAGGGACTCGCCGGCCAAAGCCTCCAGTTCATCGAGATTGGGCGTCGACACCGTCGCCCGGCGCATCAATCGTCCAAAGGCCGCGATCGTCGCATCATCGGCCAGGCGGCTGCCGCTGGTCGCTATCATCACCGGATCGAATACGACCGGCACGCCGACGAGATCGGGCCGGTCGAGCCGGTCGGCCACCGCCTCGACGGTCGCCGCCGATCCGATCATCCCGATCTTCACCGCATCGACCCCGATGTCGGATGCGACCGCGTCGATCTGCGCGATTACCATCTCGACGGGAATGGGATGGACGCCGGTGACGCCCAGCGTGTTCTGTGCGGTGATCGCGGTTATCGCGGTCATCGCATGGCCGCCCAACAGGGTGACCGTTTTGATATCGGCCTGGATACCAGCACCGCCGCCCGAATCCGACCCGGCGATGACGAGGACGCGGGCGATCGTCATGGGGTCACGCCGCCTTGCGCACCGCCTCGCAAATCTGATCGACCATCGTTTCGACCAGCTTGCGGTCCTCGCCCTCGGCCATCACCCGGATCAGCGGCTCGGTCCCCGACTTGCGGATCACCAGTCGTCCGGTGCCGTTCAGCTTCTCCTCGGCGTCGGCGATCGCGGCGATCACCTTGTCGTCCTTCAGCGGCTCGCCGCCCGCGAAGCGGACATTCTTGAGCAATTGCGGCAGCGGATCGAACTGGTGCAGGAGTTCGTGCGCCGGGCGGCCTTTCTCGACAAGCTGGGCGAGCACCTGAAGAGCTGCGACGAGCCCGTCCCCGGTGGTCGCATGGTCGGACATGACGATATGGCCCGACTGCTCGCCGCCGATATTATACCCCTCAGCGCGCATCGCCTCGACGACATAGCGGTCGCCGACCTGGGTGCGGTGCAGGGACAGCCCCTTGCCGCCAAGGAAGCGCTCCAGCCCGAGATTCGACATCACGGTGGCGACGATGCCGCCGCCCTTGAGCTCGCCGCGCTGATGCGCGCCGCCCGCGACCAGCGCCATCAATTGATCGCCATCGATCACCTTGCCATTGTCGTCGACCACGATCAGGCGGTCGGCATCGCCATCGAGCGCGATGCCGATGTCGGCCCGCGTCTCGCGCACCTTGTCCTGCAATGCCTTCGGGTCGGTCGATCCGCATTTGTCGTTGATGTTGATGCCGTTCGGGTTGACCCCGATCGTGATCACATCGGCCCCCAATTCCCACAGCGCCGAAGGAGCGACCTCATAGGCCGCGCCATTGGCGCAATCGACCACGACGCGCAGCCCGTCGAGGCGGAGATGCTCGGGAAAGCTCGATTTCACCGCATGGACATAGCGCCCACGCGCATCCTCGACACGGCGGGCGCGGCCGATATCGGCCGACGGGGCGAGCTTGACCGGCTTGTCAAGCCGCGCCTCGATCGCCGCTTCATCGTCATCCGACAACTTGTAGCCGTCTGGACCGAACAGCTTGATGCCATTGTCGGCGAACATATTGTGGCTGGCGGAGATCATCACGCCAAGGTCCGCGCGCATCGATCGGGTGAGCATCGCCACCGCCGGAGTCGGCATCGGGCCCATCAGCACCACATCCATGCCCACGCTGGTGAACCCGGCGACCAGTGCGGATTCCATCATATAGCCCGACAGGCGGGTATCCTTGCCGATGACGACGCGATGGCGATGGTCCCCGCGCAGGAAGTGCGCGCCCGCCGCCTGCCCCACCTTCATGGCGATCTCGGCGGTCATCGGGCTTTCGTTGGTCCGGCCGCGAATGCCGTCGGTTCCGAAATATTTGCGCGCCATCACAACCCCCGCCGAAAACACGCCGCTAGATGCGCCGATTTTCGCTGCGCCTCAAGCCCATAGCCCTCTTCCAACAGGAAGCGGCCAGGATGCCGGATCAGCGTTCGTATGCCTTGGGCAGCGCCTTCTCCACTGGATCGAGATAGCGGTCGCGCAGCCGGGTCTGGCGGCTCGTCATCGGCTGGGCGACCCCATCGATGAAGATCGCTTCCGGCGCCGATGCGAGTTCGAGCGGGTCGCCGTCCCAGATCACGACATCGGCCCGCCGCCCGGGGCGGAGCGAACCGATCTCGCCATCCATGCCGATCGCCGCGGCGGGCTTCGACGTTATTGTGGCGAATGCCGCGCCCCAATCGAGCCCCTGCGCGCCAGGCACCTTGGTCAGCGCGACGAGGTTGCCGGCATATTGTGCGAGGTAGGACTCATACGGCCCTTCCGAGATCCCTGAATTGGAGATCGCAACCGTCACCCCGGCGCGCACCAGCCGCCCGACATTGGACTGGGTGGCCGCCAGCGTCTCGAACTTCTCAGGCAGATCGACCAGCGCGGCGGCGATCACCGGCACGCGCGCGGCGGCGATCTGGTCGGCAATCATCCATCCTTCGGTCGCGCCGACCAGCACCAGTTTGATCGCCGGATATTGCGCCTTGAGCGCGAGCACGGCCTTGATGTCGGTCACCCGTTCGGCATGGGCGAGCAGCGGGATCTTCCCCCGCACGATCGGACCCAAGGCCTCGGCATCCTGGCGGGTGATCAGCGACTCCTTGCTGGCGATGCCGATCGCCGCGGGATCGGCCGCCGCCGCCATCGCCGCGCGTAAAAGGACATGCGCGGCCGGACGGCTCCCGCCGCCGGGCCCGGCTCCGTCCTCGCCCAGCTCGACGAACTGGAAGGCGCGTGCCCGCGTCACCGGCTCATAATCGGCGCCGAGATCGATCACCGCGCCCTGTCCCGCAAACATCGTATTGCCGGTGCCTGGCATCACGAAGGCGCGGGTGACGCCTGCCGACCGTTCGATGGCGATACGCTGGCCGGTCGGATTGATCGCGGGGGCGATGTCGATCGCCGCCGAGAAGGGCGACTTGTCGGCCGACCCGTCATTGGTCTCGGGCATGCCATAGCCATCGAGGATGCCCAGCGTGCTGACCGCCGCGACGATCCCGGGCGAAACCCATTTGCCGCTGGCGTCGATCACCCGCGCGCCCGCCGGCACCGCAGCGCCCGCCCCGGCACTCACCACGCGGCCGTTGGCGATGACGACGGTGCCGCCCCGGATGGGCGCGGAGCCATCCCCGATCGCGACGGTGCCGCCGGTGATGGCGATGGTTTCCGCAGGCGCGGGAGCGGCGATCAGCGCCGCTGCGGCGAGAAGGAGGTGCTTCATTTAACATCTCCCTCACCCGGCTGGCCCAGCTCGAAATCGCTGACCGGACGCAGCCGCGGATTGTTCATGTCGTAAAGCATCGCCCCGTCGATCCAGACCTTTTCGGGCCGGGTGTAGACGCTGAACGGATTGCCATTCCACAGCACGACGTCGCCCATCTTGCCAGGCTTCAGGCTGCCCGTGCGGTCGGCGATGCCCAGCGCGCGGGCCGGATTGATCGCCAGCCAGGTCCAGGCCTGTTCGTCGCTGATGCCGATGCCTGCCCGCCGCGCGGCGGCGAGGCCCTTGGCGACTTCCTGGTTGAGACGCTGGATGCCATTCTGATCGTCCGAATGAATCATCACGCAGACACCTGATTTTTCAAGGATTCCCAAGTTCTCGGGAATTCCGTCATAGCTTTCCATCTTGAAGCCATACCAGTCGGCCCACACCGCAGCACAGGTGCCATTGGCCTTCAGCAGATCGGCGATCTTGTAGGCTTCGACCGCATGGTGGAAGGCGGTGACGTGGTAGCCGAACTCCTTCGCCATATCGAGGACGATGGCCATCTCATCGGCGCGGTAGCAATGGTTGTGGACGAGGATATCACCGTCGAGCACGCCCATCAGCGTCTCCATCGCGACGTCGCGCGCGGGCGGCTCGCCGCCCTTCTCTTCATATTTCGCCCATTTGCGGCGATAGTCGGCGGCTTTCATCCAGGTTTGCCGGTCGACTGCGATATTGCCCATACGGGTGGATGGCTCGCGATTCTTGCCGCCATAGACCCGCTTGGGATTTTCGCCGCACGCCATCTTCAAACCATAAGGTGCGCCGGGAAATTTCATTCCCTGCATCGTCCGCGCATAGACATTCTTCAGCGTCACCGACCGGCCGCCGAACAGGTTGGCCGAACCGGGCAGGATCTGCAGCGTCGTCACCCCGCCATTGACGAGCGCGCGGCTGAAGCCCGGGTCCTGCGGCCAGACGCTATGTTCAGCCCAGACGTCGGCGGTAACCGGCGCGGTCGCCTCGTTGCCGTCCGACAGCGCCTTGACCTGCGGCGACGGATAATCGCCGAGATGGCTGTGCACGTCGATGACGCCGGGCGTGACCCATTTGCCTTTGCCGTCGATCACCGCCGCGCCCGCCGGTATCGCCAGATCGGGACCGCCGATCCCGGCAACCTTGCCGTCGGCGATCAGCACCGTCCCGTCCTCGATCCGCCCGCCCTCGCCGTCATAGACCGTCGCGTGGACGATCGCGGTCGGCACGCCCGGATAGGCATGATAGGTCGACGGATAGGGATCGCGGTTGAACCCCTTGCCCTTGCCGGGCGGCGGGCTGTCCGACGAAGCCGATTTGGGGGCGGCCCCGCTGGTGCAGGCGCTGAGCGCCATCACCAGTGCGATGGCGATTCCGAGTTTACTGGACACCGTGCATGAACTTTTTGATCAGCGGCGAGACGACCAGCAGCACGACCGCGATGCCGATCGAGACAAGGCCGATCGTCTGGAAGACGGCGGCATAGGTATCGAGGCTGACCTTCAAATTGGTCACCTGTCCGCCCACCGTCTCGACGCTGGCGAACTGCGCCACCACGCCCGCGACATATTGCGCGCAGCTGATCGACAGGAACCACAGCCCCATCATCAGGCCCACCACGCGAACGATCGACAGCTTGGTAATCATCGACAGGCCGACCGGCGAGATGCACAGTTCGGCCATCGAATGGATCAGGTAGAGCAGCGCCAGCCACCACACCGCCACCTTGAAGTCCGGCCCGGCATAGGCGGTGCCCCAGACCAGCGCGAGGAAACCGAGGCCGACCCCCGCAAGCGCGATCGCGAACTTGATCGGGATCGACGGCTCCAGCCCGCGGCGGCCCAGCGCGTTCCACATTATCGAGGTCAGCGGCGCCAGCACGACGATGAAGAAAGCGTTGAAGAACTGGGTCTGCCCCGCGGTCATCTGCCAGCCGCCGATGATGGTGAGGTCGGTGTTGCGGTCGGCGAACAGCGTCAGCGACGATCCTGCCTGCTCGAACAGCGTCCAGAAGGTGACGTTGAAGACGATCAGCACGATCGCCGCGACCATCATCTGGAACTCGACCTTGTTGCCCACCTTATAGGCCCAGATCGGAATGCCGATCACCGACAGCAGGAAGGTGAAGAACAGTACCTTGCCCATGATCGGAAGCGCCAGCAGATAGCCGGCGATCCCGCTGCCGGCCGCGGCGGGCTCGGACGTCATCAGGTTCATGAATAGGAACCAGCCCACCGGGATCGCCGCGAGCGCGCCGATATAGATCAGCAGCGAGCGGTCCTTGGTCTGCCCCGGAGGCGGATCGCCATAGCCCGCCAGCTTCTCGCCTGCGAACTGGATCAGCGCCCAGCTGATCATCATGCCGATCGCGGCCAGGCCGAAGCCTGCCCACCAGCCGAGCGCGACCGCGAGAAAGGGACAGAGTATCTGCGAGAAAAGCGAGCCGAGGTTGATGCCCATGTAAAATATGGTGAAGCCCGCATCGCGCCGCCGGTCGCCCTGTTCATAAAGCGTGCCGACGATCGTCGAGATATTGGGCTTGAAGAAGCCGTTGCCGATCGTGACCATCGCCAGCGCCACCAGCATCAGCCCGGTGTAGAAATTGCTGCGGTCGGCATCCGACGCGAAGCTGCCCTTGGCGATGCTCCGCGCCACGCTGCCGTCAGGCGCGACGAGATGGACCGAGCCATCCTCCTGGCCCTTGATCGCCAGCTTCTGCGCGCCATCGATCACATATTGCTGCTTGGCTTCGTCGATGACGACTTCGTAGCGTGCGCCATCGACCAGCGCATAGGGCTTGGCGGTGGGCCCGCCGAAGCACAGCACCAGATAGCCGAGCGACATCAGGATCGCGCCGAACTTCACCGATTTCTTGGAGCCGAGATAGCGATCGGCAAGCAGGCCGCCGACGAGCGGGGTGAGATAGACCAGCGCGGTGAAGCCTCCATAAAGGCCGTTGGTGGTCTGGTCGCTGAACAGGAAGTGCTGGGTCAGATAGAGCGTGAGCAGTGCCCGCATGCCGTAATAGCCGAAGCGTTCCATCGCCTCGGTCGAGAAGAGCCGGGCAAGTTGCCTCGGATGCCCAAACCATGTGTCGCCGTCGGATCGGCTGATATGGGACGAGCCGGGCTCGGTGGTCGCGTCAGCGTCGGGATTGACCATGAAGTTCTTTCTGTTCTGCGTGGCCGGTGCGCGGCGCTTCCCCCAAAGGACGGCGCGACCTCATGGACGCCGACGATAGCAACGATTCCCGCGCTGTGAAGCGGTTATTGTTTCGCTTGAAACGACATTGCCCAGGATCAATGGTTCGGCGAAATAGAATTACCCAACAGCTCGATTTGCACGCTCAAGAGCCTGATATTCGTCCGAAACACCCCATATTGCCCAACCCGTTGTCGTGCGACGGGGCAGCCCCTAGATGATGGCGATGTTCAACGACCTCTCCTCGACCGCCGCTCTTCTCGCCACGCGCCGCTCAGGCAAACCCCGCGACATGATCGCGCCGGGGCCGGATTCGGCACAACTCCGGCAAATCCTGGAGGCGGCGATGCGCGTGCCCGATCATGGCAAGCTCGCCCCTTGGCGCTTCGTCATTATCGAGAGCGACCGGCGCGAGGCCTTCGCCGACCTGCTCAAAGATGCCTATCGCGCCGAGAAGCCCGAGGCTGGGCGCCTCGAACTCGAATCGATGGATCAGTTCGCCCGCCAGGCCCCGGCGCTGGTCGCGGTACTGTCGACGCCAGTGGAAAACAGCAAGATCCCGGCCTGGGAGCAGCAGTTGTCGGCGGGTGCGGCCTGCATGAACCTGCTGCTGGCGACTCATGCCGCGGGCTTTGTCGGAAGCTGGCTGACCGGATGGCCCACCTATAATGGCGACGTGCTCGCGTCGCTGGGCGGCGCGCCGCAGGATCGCATCGCAGGTTTCCTGTTCCTGGGTTCGCCCGGGCGCGCGCTCGAGGAGCGCCCTCGCCCGGCGTATGAAGCTGTCGTTTCGACGTGGAAAGGCTGATTGTGATTGACGCGCCATGCTGTGTTAGCACAGTGTGACGCCATGAGCAGCCAGGACCGCCCCGTCTATCTCCGCCTTCGCGACATCATCGCCGAATCGATCCTCGACGGCACCTATGGCGATGGCGACGCCCTGCCCTCGGTCCGCGCCTTTGCCGCGCAGCACGGCGCCAACCCGCTGACCGCCGCGAAGGCCTATCAGGGCTTCCAGGACGAAGGCTTCGTTTCCGTGAAGCGCGGCGTCGGCATGTTTGTCGCCGAGGGCGCGACCGCCCGTCTGCGCCGCGACGCGCGCGACGCCTTCCTGCGCGACGAATGGCCGCGCGTCGTGCGCAGCATGCGCCGCCTGAAGATCGACCCGGCCGACCTGCTGGAGCGTGTCGAGGGATAACGCCTCCGCCAGTCGTCATTTCCGCGAAAGCGGGAATCCATGGAAAGGTGACGCATTAAACTGGACGTTCCGCCGTCCATGGATCCCCGCTTTCGCGAGGATGACGGTCGGGATAGCTGCTCCAATTTGCGCGAAGACCAGCTTTCGCTGGAATGACGGCAGGAGCTGGGGTAGCCGCGCCGCGTGACCGAAACCCGCATCATCCCCGCAGACGAAGCCGGCATCGGCGAAGCCGCGACGCTGATCCTGCGCGGCCAGCCCGTCGCGGTGCCGACCGAGACGGTGTACGGCCTCGCCGGAGACGCGACATCGGGCGAAGCGGTCGCGGCGATCTATACCGCCAAGGGCCGCCCAAGCTTCAACCCGCTGATCGTCCATGTCACCGATCAGGCGATGGCGGAAACCATCGCGGAGTTCCCGCCACTCGCCCGCAAGCTGGCGAAGGCTTTCTGGCCCGGGCCGCTGACGATGGTCCTCGACAAGGCTCCCGGTGCGCCCGTTGCCAGCCTGCTCACCGCCGGCCTGCCTACCGTCGCCATCCGCATGCCGTTGCATCCCGTGATGCGCGCGCTGATTGAGACGACGGGCCGTCCCCTCGCCGCCCCCTCGGCCAATGCCAGCGGCTCGATCAGCGCCACCCGCGCAGACCATGTTGCCCGCTCGCTCGCCGGCAAGATCGAATTGGTGCTCGACGGCGGACCAACCGCTGTCGGCATCGAATCGACGATCGTCGCGGTCGGCAATGATGGGTTGCGGCTGTTACGACCCGGCAGCGTCACGGTGGAGATGCTCGAGACCGCGACCGGATTGACGATCGAGACCAGCGACAGTGGCAAGATCGAAGCCCCCGGCCAGATGCTCAGCCATTATGCTCCGGCCAAGCCGGTGCGGCTCGACGCGCTAAGCGCCAAACCCGGCGAGTTCCTGATCGGCTTCGGCGCAGTCCAGGGGGATGCCAGCCTGTCGCCTTCCGCCGACCTGACCGAGGCCGCCGCGCATCTGTTCGATGTCCTGCACGTCGCCGATGGCTCGGCGGCCGCCGCGATCGCGATCGCGCCGATCCCCGACCGCGGGCTAGGCCTCGCGATCAATGACCGGCTGAAACGCGCGGCAGCCCCGCGTTAGACCTTGGCGCTGTCCTTCAACCGCGCCGCATAGCTCTTGCGGAACTTCGCCAGCTTCGGCGCGACGACCATCACGCAATAGCCGTTGTTCGCTCCTTCCTTGGCGAAATATTCCTGGTGATAGTCCTCCGCCTCATACCAGGGCGCATCGGGCTCGATCGTCGTCACGATCTTCTGTGGCCAATCGGCCTGGGCGCGTTCAATCGCCGCCTTCGCCTCGGCTTCCTGCGCATGGGAATGCGGGAAGATCGCCGAGCGGTACTGGGTGCCGACGTCATTGCCCTGCCGATTGAGTTGGGTCGGGTCATGGACGTGGAAAAAGATGTCGAGCAGATCGGCATAGCTGATCACAGCCGGATCGAAGGTGACGCGGATCGCCTCGGCATGGCCGGTGTCGCCATTACATATCTGCTTGTAGGTGGGGTTGGCCGTGTGGCCACCGATATAACCGCTCTCGACCGAGCTGACCCCGATCACATCGTCGAACACCGCCTCGACGCACCAGAAACAACCACCGGCCAGCGTCGCGATTTCCTCAGCCATCATCGTCCTCCGAACTCAGGCTCAGAAGATAGGCGATCGGAACGGCGTTGCAATGGAAGACGCTGATGGAATCCGCTTTACGGATGCTGGCTTGGTCCGCTCGAAACGCGGCGTTGCGCGCGTTTGCGCGCGCGGGCGGCGGGCGACTGCATGTTGCGGAAACCACGCTGCTTCCCCGCGGGCCTGCGTCTGCGGAGATAGGCGATTGCCGCGAAAGCCGTGAGAGCGGACAGAAACAGCAGCAGCGGCGCCCACTGAATTTCCGTTTCCATGGTCATTTTCCCCCTGGCCGCGCTAGTAAAGCCGCATCACGGTGCGCGGGGCAAATAAACAATTGTAAATCGCACGTCCGATCGAAGGAAAAAGCCAGAGGGCCTGTAAGCCGGGTTCTGTCCACCAGCTTGCGCTGGATGGGCGATCATTCCTCTAGGACCGGACTCGCGCCCGGCCTCCAGCAATCAACCCGGACGACCGGGCGGAGTAGCCCATGCGCCGTCCCTATTCGATCTTGCTCCCGGTGGGGTTTACCATGCCGTTCCCGTTGCCGGGCCCGCGGTGCGCTCTTACCGCACCCTTTCGGCCTTGCCCGGAACCGCCAGAAAAATCTGGAAGGTCCGCCGGGCGGTCTGCTTTCTGTGGCACTGTCCCTGGGGTCGCCCCCGCCGGGCGTTACCCGGCACCGTTACTCCTTGGAGCCCGGACTTTCCTCCCCGCACCGCATAAACGATGCGCGGCGACCGCCCGGCCCTCTGGCGCCAGGCCGTCTAGGCGCTTTTCCTTCTGGTCTCAAGTGTAAGCCGGGATGCTGAGCATCCCGCAAGCGCGAACGCGCGCCCGAGCCGATGCGAGGAAGCCTAGCAGGGCAGATGCCCTGCGCCCGGCGTTTGAGGGCTAATCAAATAGGATCGTGCCTCGGCTCAAGCAGCGCGTCGCCTTCGCGGTGCAGAAGAAGCCGCAGCAAAATGCCCCGCGTCTCGCCGTCGGCGATGCCGTCGATCGTCTCCGGCCTGAACCGTCGCTGGAACGCGGTGACCGCGGCGGGCCCGTCGCTGACGTCATAGCCGAAGCGTTCGAGCGCCAGCAGGAAGCCGCCCGGCGTCCAGTGCGGATCCTGCAGTCCGTGGCGCGGGCGCTTGAGCGCGAGGCCAAGCTTCCCGAGCAGCGGCCAGTCGAACAACTCGCCCGGGTCCTGCTTGCGCGCGGGGGCCACATCCGAATGGCCCACGACATTCGCAGGCTCGATACCGTGCCGTTGCACGATATCGGCAATCAGCGGCACCAAGGCATCCATCTGCGCTTGCGGAAAAGGCCGATAGCCGAACTCATGGCCCGGATTGACGATCTCGATGCCGATGCTTGCCGAATTGACGTCGGTGATCTTGCGCCAGAAGGACTTGCCCGCATGCCAGGCACGCCGTTCCTCGGGCACGAGACGGATCACCTGCCCATCCTCGGCAACGAGGTAGTGGCTGGAAACCTTGGCGGCCGGGTCGGTCAGCCGTGCGATTGCCGACGCCGCGTCCTGCATGCCGGTATAGTGAAGCACCAGCATCGAGATCGGCAGCGTGCGTTCGTCATGGTTGGGCGACGGACAGTCGATGATCTCGCTCATGCGTCCTCATTAAGGGTCGCAGGCGATTGCCGCAACGCCGTCAGGCGGCGTCGGACAATCCGGCATAAGCCGTTGAACGATAAACCGTCTGAGCCTTCGGATCGCTGACGAAGCGCGACGAACTGCCGAGCGCGGTTTCGCCTGCTCCCAGCAGCAGCGCGCCGTCCGAGGCCAGGGCCAGCGAAAGCCCCTCGAGCATCTGGTGCCGCCGTTCGGGCGAGAAATAGAGCAGCGCGTTGCGGCACAGGATCAGGTCGAACCGCCCGCCCGCCGGCGGCGGCCCCAGCAGATTGTGGCGCATGAACGTGACGAGTGAGGTCAGCGCCGGCTTCGCGCGCCAGCCCTGGTCGAGCACCGGATCGAACCAGGCGATCAGCTGGCGGATCGGCAGGCCGCGTTGCACCTCGAATTGCGTATAGAGCGCGCCGCGCGCCTGCTGGATCGCCGAGCGGGAGATATCACTCCCCAATATCTCGATCTTCCACCCATCCCAGCGCTTGCCCTGATCGGCGAAAAGCATCGCCAGCGAATAGGCTTCCTGCCCGGTCGAGCAAGCCGCCGACCACAGGCGCAGGCGTTTTTCACGCTGCCGGCTGGCGGCGAGCTGCGGCAATATCTGGTCCGCGACCAGCGAGAAGACCATAGCGTCGCGGAAGAAGCTGGTCTCATTGTTGAGCAGCGCATCGATCATGTCGAGCGACAGTTCGGGGTCCGCGGAACGTTCGAGGGTCAGAGCGAGCTGATCGAAGCTGTCGATGCCGCGCGCCCTGCAGAAAGGCGTAAGTGTCGTACCGATCCGCCAGAAGCGCTCCTGCGACAACACCTGCCCGGTCGCCTTCTCGAAGAGGCTGGCGATGATCATGGCGGCGCGGGGGCTTACTTCCATGCGGCACCCAGCACGCGGTTACAGACATGGCGTGCCAATTCCTCGGGCGGCATCACCAGCGAGGCGAGCCCCGCCTGCGCCACCGATCCGGGCATACCCCAGACCACCGAAGTCCCCGAATCCTGTGCCAGTATCTCGCCGCCATGGCGCACCATCACTTCGGCACCAAGCGTGCCGTCGCGGCCCATGCCGGTCAGCACGACGCCAACGCCTTCGGGCCCGAAAACCTCCGCCACCGCTTCGAACATCGGGTCAACCGACGGCATGCAGCGACTGGGCGCAGGGGTAGAATCGATGTGGACGACGACCCGTGATCCGTTGCGGACGAGGCGGATATGCCCCTCGCCCGGCGCCACCAGCATTTCACCGGGCACCAGCGGGGAACCTTCGGCCGCGACCGAGGTCGGCCGGCCGGCGATATCGCGCAGCTGTGCTGCGAAATAGGGCATGAAGGGCGGCGGCAGATGCTGGGTAATGAGGATCGGCGCCTTGAAACGCGGCGACAGCCGCCGCAGGAAGGCCGACAGCGCGTGCAGCCCGCCGGTGGATGCGCCGATCGCCAGGCAGGCGACGTCGCCGCTGCGCGCCGGCCGCAGCGCGACGATCGGCGTTGGGGCCACCGGCCGGGGCGCGGCATCGCGCGGTCGTCCTTCGGCCCGGTCGGGCGCATGATTTGCATGGCCGATGCGCAACAGGGCATCGACGAATTTGTGCGCGAACTCCCCGGCGAAATTGCCGGCGGTCGGCTTGAGCAACGTGTCCGCCGCACCCAGCGTCAGCGCCCGCACCGTCGCCGATGCGCCGGCTTCCGCCGCCGACGACACGATCAGCACATGGGTGCCATGGCTCGCCGCGAGGATTTCGGGAAGCGCGGTCAGCCCATCCTTGCCGGGCATTTCAACGTCCAGGACGACGATGTCGATATCATGTGTCGTCAGGAAGACGATCGCCTGGTCGGCGGTCGGGGCCGCGCCCGCGATCTCGAACTCGGGCCGGTTTTCCAGCAGGCGCGCCAGCACGGTGCGGGCGACGAGCGAGTCGTCGACCAGCAGCACGCGGATAGGGCGGACGGCGGCCCGTCCGTTATCCGCTGTTCCATATCTGACGTTGCCCCTTGGGCCCGCCACGGTCATGATTCAGGCGACGCCGACGAGCTGCAGCTTGCTTTCGAGCGTCTCGCGATCGAAAGGCTTCATCATATATTCGTCCGCGCCCGCGTCGATCGCGGCGCGGATATGCGCGACATCATTCTCAGTGGTGCAGAAGACGACCTTCGGGCGGTTCGCTATGCCCGACGCGCCCAGCGAACGCAGGAATTCCATGCCGGTCATCACCGGCATATTCCAGTCGAGCAGGATGACGTCGGGCAATTCCTGCCCCGCCGTCGTGCAGCGATCGAGCGCTTCGCGGCCGTCGCCGGCCTCTTCGACATTGAACTGAAGCGCTTCCAATATGTGACGAGCGACCTTTCGGATCACCTTGGAATCGTCAACCACCAGGCAGGTCTTCATCACGATCTTCCGTCTTTGTCAGTGCGTCTTGCCGCACATGGTAAAGCTGTACCGGTAAGCGCCCCGTTAACGGCCGGAGCTCAGGCAGCGAGATCGAGCGGTCCGGCGATCATCGCCGGCACGTCGATCAGCAGCAGTGGCTGACCGTCATGTTCGAGCACGCCCTTGGAGAAGCGGACCCAGCCCGGCGACAGCAGCGCCCGGGGCTTTGCCGCGGCGCCCTCGATCGGCACGACATCGTCGACATTGTCGACGAGCAGGCCATAGAGATGGCCGTCGACAGTAACGATCACCGCCTGCTTCTCGCCCCGGGCGCTCTGTCCCTCGCCCAGCGCCGCGATCGTGTCGATCACCGTCAGGACGCGGCTACGCAGCGCGAACAGGCCGAAGACATGCGGCGGCGCGCAGGGCACCGGGGCGATATCCTCCACCTCGACCACCGATTCGACGAAGGAGGCGGGCAGCACGGCGCGCTGGCCGGCGATTTCCACTATCAGATAGAGATCCTGCATCATCATGCGCCTCGCTTGTTCCAATGCCGGCGCAGTTCGGCGGTCAGGCCGGCGCGGTCATATCGCCAGAAGCTCTCGGGCGAAGCGCCCCTTTCCTCGGAGGTCGGCCGCAGCCGCACTACCGCCCCGGCCTCGACCGGCCCGGCTGCCGATCCGTCAGCCATGATCACCAGATCGGCCTTGACCCCGCCGGGCTCGTCCTGAGCGAAGACCACGCTGTAACCCGCGCTCTCAACGAGCGGCGCGAGCACCTGCCGGGTCCAGGGATCCTCGTCGGACAGCAGGCACACCGGACGCTGGGCCGGCGTCGGATCGTTACCCAGCCCTTGCGCGAACAGCCAGAAGGCGTCGATGAACTCGACCGGGCGTTCGTCGACCAGCATCACCCCGGCGACCGGCCCAGCCACTCTGCTGCGTTGCAGGTCGACCGTCACCGGCACGATGTCGATCACGCTGTCGATCGCATAGGCCAGCTCTTCATTGCCGTCATGCATGCGCAGCACCCGTACCTTCATGTCGGTGATCGGCGCGCCGCACGTGACGAGCGGGACAAGGCGACCGTCGATGTTGAGCCGCGCACGGCCCGCCGTCTTGCTGATCGATGCGGAGAAACAATCCTCGATACGCTCGACCAGCGCGAGCGGAATGCCGCGCTCGACGCCGTCGAGATCGCGGAACAGCAGCACCGGCACCGCGCCTTCATTTTCCATCACATCCTCGACATCCTCGGCGACGGCATCGGCGGTCCCCTTCTCCTCGCGGCGAACCCCGGCCTTTTCGGCGACGCCCGCTACGTCGAGCAGCAGCATCGGCCGGCTGTTGTCGGGCAAGGTGGTGCCGCCATAGATGCCGCACGCCATCACGACGGGCGCGGCCGGCTTGACCACCAGTTCCTCATGGTCGTGCACCGCCTCGACCGCGAGCGCATAACGCGCGCCGCCGGACAGTTTGAGCACCACCAGATTGGCTGGCTCGCCGCCTTCGGCCAGGCCGATTACATTGCTGAGCGTGACCACCGGCAGGCGGGTCCCGCGGATGAAGACGATATCCGCGCCGCCCAGCGTACCCATCTTCACCGCATCGCCGCCGATGCGGACGATCTCGTCGATCGCCGAGCGCGGGATGGCGAAATGCTGGCCGCCGCTGCTGATGGTCAGCGCCGGGATGATGGTGAGGGTCAGCGGCACCCGCAGCGTCAGGCGCAGGCCCTGACCCGGGCGGCTGTCGAGATCGACGAGGCCGCCGATCCGTTCGACGTTCGCGCGGACGACGTCCATGCCGACGCCACGTCCCGAAATTGCGGTCACTTCCTGCGCGGTCGAAAGTCCGGGCTCGAAGATCAGCTCCAGCTTGCGGTCCCAGCTCAGCGACGCCGCGCGCTCTGCACTGATCACGCCATTGGCGACAGCCTTCTGGACGAGCTTGTCGGCGTCGATGCCGCGGCCGTCGTCGATGATCTCGATCAGGATCTGGTTGCCCACCTGACGCGCGCTGACGTGCAGGCGGCCAGCCGCCGGCTTGCCGGCCAGGATCCGCGCTTCGGGCGCTTCGATGCCATGGTCGATCGCGTTACGGACGATATGGGTCAGCGGATCGCGAATCATCTCGATCATCTCGCGATCGAGCTCGACGTCGCCACCGTCGATCTCCAGCTGGACCTGCTTGCCCAACTCGGCCGACACGTCGCGGACCATGCGCGGAAGCGCCGTGAAGAGATGCTCGACCCGCGCCATGCGGGTTCGGGTGATCGCGTCGCGCATTTCGGCGATGCATAGCGACAATCGCTCGAAGGCGACCTCAGTGGTCGACTCGGTGCCGCTGTCGCGCAGACGGCGGGCGAGTTCGTTGCGTGCCAGCACCATGTCCGAGACCCCCGCCATCATCCGGTCGAGCAGGTCGACCGGCAAGCGGATGGTGCGCGACACCGCGCGCGGCGTGGCCGACGCGACGGTCACGGGTCCAGCTTCGACAGGGGCGGTCTCGACCGTTTCGACCGTTTCAGCGGCTTCCACGGGGTCGATCGCGAGTGCAGCCTCTACCGCGAGCGAAAGTTCGAGGTCGGCATCGGTCTCGTCGCGCGGCTCATCCGCAGCGGCGTCGGGCTGGAGCGCGGCGATCAGCAGATGATCGTCGGCGTCCGAAATGACATGACCGGTCTCGATCGCGTCGGTCAGCTCGGCGATCCGGTCGAGCATGGCGAGCACGGCGCTCACCAACTTCGAGTCGGGGCGGCGGCGGTCGGCGCGGACGTCGGCAAGGACATCCTCGGCGGCATGGCTGAGCTTTTCGAGGCGGGGCAGATCGAGGAAGCCGCAGCTTCCCTTCACCGTGTGGACGAAGCGGAAGATGGCGTCGAGCCGCGAGCGGTCGTCGGGCGCGGCCTCCCACGCGACGATCTCGCCAGCCAGAGCTTCGAGCGTCTCGCGTGTTTCCGCGACGAAATCGCCGAGCAGATCGTCCATCTCATCCTTCCCGAACCAAAAATCCGGGTCGTGATGGCATCGATATGGTTAAGACCGGGTATACGGCGGCCGATAAAGCGGCTTCGCCTGCGGTTCAGAGCGGCAGGTTCGCTCCGATCATCAGCACACCCTCTTCGGGTTGCGACACCTGCACGGTGCCGCCATGCTCGTCGAGCAGCAGATGGACCAGCCAGGCGGCGGCCGCGCGCGGGCTGATCATGTCGGGATCGGATTCGCCGAGCAGCGCATTCCTGATCTCGGCGTCGAGAATCAGCCGGGGGCCTTCGGCGCGGATCACGATCTCGCCGCCCTCGGCGCCGATATCCAGCTGCCCGCCGCGGACCAGCGCGTCGCCTGCGATCAGTGCGAGATTGAGCAGCACTTTCAGTGCGGCCTTGGGCAGCGTCGCGGCCTCGACCATCCAGCCGAGCTTTACCTTGCCGGCCGGACCGTGCAGTCCTTCCAGCGCGGTCAAGGCCTCACGGCTGTCGACCTGTTCGCCGAAGCCGCCCGCCGCACCGAAGGCGAGCCGGAAGAATTTGAGCTTGTTGGCCGAGGTCCGCGCGCTTTCCGCCAGCAATTCCATGCAACGCTCGCGCATCTCCGGATCGGTCTCGTCGGCCAGCAGTTCGATGCCGTTGTTGAGCGCGCCGACCGGCGACAGCAGGTCATGGCACAGCCGCGAACAGAGCAGGCTGGCGAATTCTGCCGAGCGGTTGACCATGGGCAATTCCTTGTTGGCGACCACATTGGCTATTTCTGGTCGGGTCTTTCGGGTCGCGTCTTTTGACAAGCGGCGGCACGTTGCGCAATCAGCGATTGTCGGGCTCGACCAACGTCATCGGGTCGAAACGCCCCGCCGCTGCGGCGAACCAGCCGCGCACGTCGTTCCCGGCGATGATGATCCAGCAACTGCCGGGCTCGGCCGCCTCGGCGTCGCGTGCCGACGGCGTCGCCGTCCCGCGCGGGTGCGAATGGTAATGGCCGATCACCGCCGGCCCGCCCGTCCGCGCGGCGCGGTGCGCGGCGATCAGCGCCACAGGATCGATCTCGAAACTGTCCTCCGGCATGGCGGCGACATTGTCGCAGGGCAACAGCCCTTCTATCCGGCGGTTCCGGCCCAGCAGCAGTCCGCAGATCTCCCTGTCGGGGCTTGCCGCGGCGGCCCGTCGCATTTCGTCCAGCAGTACCCTTGATATCGTCAGATCCATCGCCACATCGCTACAGGATGACCGGGGGGAAATCGACATTGCAGGCAGTCATGCCGCAGGACGCACAGGGCTGGCGGCTCGATCGCGCCCTCGCCATCGCCATTCCCACTCTCTCGCGCGAACGGCTGAAGGCGCTGATCTCGTCCGGGCAGGTCAGCACCGAAAGCGGCGGGCTCGCCCGCGATCCGGCGATGAAGGTCGTGCCCGGCGCGCGCTTCACCGTGGTCGTGCCCGATCCCGCCCCCGCGCATAACGAGGCGCAGGATATCCCGCTCGTCATCGCCTATGAGGATGAGCATCTCATCGTCGTCGACAAGCCCGCCGGGCTGGTCGTCCACCCCGCGGCAGGCAATTTCGACGGCACCCTCGTCAACGCCCTCCTCCACCATTGCCGCGGCACCCTGTCGGGCATTGGCGGGGTCGAGCGACCCGGTATCGTCCACCGCATCGACAAGGACACGTCGGGGCTAATGGTCGCCGCCAAGACCGATCCGGCGCATGTCGGCCTCGCCGCGCAGTTTGCGAAGCACAGCATCGACCGGCGCTACAAGGCGATCGTCGCAGGGTTGCCACGGCCCGCCGAAGGCACGGTCGATGCTCCGCTCGCGCGATCGAGCGCCAACCGCAAGAAGATCGCGATCGTCGAGGACGGACGCGGAAAACGTGCAGTGACCCATTACAGCACGATCTCGCGGCTTCGCGGCGCCGCTATGGTCGAGTGCCGGCTGGAGACCGGCCGAACGCATCAGGTCCGCGTTCACATGGCGTCGCTCGGCCATCCGTTGCTCGGCGACCCGGTCTACGGGCGCACCCGGCCGGAACACCGTGAGTTGCTCAACCGTTTGAATTTCAAACGCCAGGCGCTCCATGCCGCCCGCTTGGGGTTCATCCATCCGGTGACAAGCGCGCCTTTATGTTTCGAAAGCGAAATTCCGCCGGATATGTGCGAATTGTTCAGCGAATTGACAAATTAGGTGGTATAGATGTTACAGAACGGTACGGGGTGATTCTCCGACGCCGGTTTGAACAGGGTTCGAAAGGTCCGATGCGCCTCCAGGCATCGAGATGGGAGTGGTATTGATCATGGCAAGCGGAAAGAACGTGCCCGCCACGATCCCCGCACTGGGCGGGGAGCAGAGCCTCAACCGCTATCTGGCCGAGATCCGGAAGTTTCCGCTGCTGACGGCGGAAGAAGAATATATGCTCGCCAAGCGCTTCCAGGAGCATGGCGATCCGGAGGCGGCGACCCGCCTCGTCACCTCGCACCTCCGCCTCGTGGCGAAGATCGCGATGGGTTATCGCGGCTATGGCCTGCCGGCGAGCGAGCTTATCTCCGAAGGCAATATCGGCCTGATGCAGGGTGTTAAGAAGTTCGAGCCTGATCGCGGCTTCCGCCTCGCCACCTATGCGATGTGGTGGATCAAGGCCTCGATCCAGGAATATATCCTGCGCTCGTGGAGCCTCGTGAAGATGGGCACCACCGCCGCGCAGAAAAAGCTGTTCTTCAACCTGCGGCGGATGAAGTCGAAGCTCGACGCATTCGAGGACGGCGATCTTCGTCCTGAAGACCTGCGCAAGATTGCGACCGATCTCGGCGTGTCCGAGGAAGAAGTGACCAACATGAACCGCCGCATGTCGATGGGCGGGGATGCGTCACTCAACGTTTCGATGCGCGAAGATGGCGAAGGCGAGTGGCAGGACGCTCTGGTCGACCAAGGCGCGCTGCAGGACGAGCGGATCGCCGAGGCCGAGGAAAAGAGCGTGCGGCACAACATGCTCAATGAGGCGCTGGCTGCGCTTAACGATCGTGAGAAGCATATCCTGGTCGAGCGGCGGCTGGTCGACGAGCCCAAGACGCTCGAGGAATTGAGCCAGGTCTATGGCGTCAGCCGCGAGCGCGTGCGCCAGATCGAGGTACGCGCCTTTGACAAGCTGCAGAAGGCGATGATGCGGATAGCCGGCGAACGGCGCCTGCTTCCCGCCGCCTGACCGCCACGGCTTCTGAAGCATAGGGGCGTCGCCTGCGGGCGGCGCCCTTTTCGTATCGCAGCGGCAAAGGGCTGTGACGACCGACACTGACAGCCGTTGCACAGGCTGTTAAGGTGCGTGGCATGGCGGGGGTCATGACAGCGCGGGGGGCACCGCGATCGATGGGAAGAGGCGGACGCGCCGCGCTGGCCGCGGTGTGCGCCATCCTCGTCGCGTCGGCGCTGCTCACCGGCCCGTCGCTCGACGATTTCTGGACACTCTATCTGTCAGATTCCGCGCGCGGCCTGCCTGCGCTGGTCGATGCCCGCTGGATTCAGGACATCCATCCGCCGCTGTTCAACGCCTGGGCGACATTGCTGTCTATGGCGGGGGTCGGCTCGGTGCCGATCGCCCGGCTGCTGTCGAACCTGCCCGCGCTGCTCGTCCTGCTGTTCACCGCGCGGCTTTTCCGGAGGCGGCTTCCCGAACAATCGGCCTTCTACAAGATATTTCTGCTGCTGATGCTGTCGGCGCCCGCGACGATCACCGCCTTCGGCATCTATCGCGGCGATTTCTGGCAACTCGCCGCCTTCGCTATCCAGATGATGCTCGCGCGGCACATCATTTTCGTCCAGCAGGATTATCGCAGCAGCCGCGACGGACTGCTCCTGTTGATCGCGATGCTGGCGACGATCGTGTCGATCACGCTCGATTATGGCGGCGCGCTGTTCGGCGGCGTGGTCGCGATGGCGACGGTGCTGGCGGCTATCGCACGCGGCCTGCGGCGCTGGGCCCGCTCGCTATTCATCGCGCTCGTCATCGCGGTGACGACGGTGGTATACGCGATCTCCTGGCAGGCCCTGGCCTGGAACGCGACTTTCGACCTCTACCAGAACTGGATCGAGATGGGGGACGCGACCGCGAGCGGCATCCTGTTCGGCCTGATCTTCAGCACGTTGTTCCATAATCCCATAGCTCTCGCAGGCGGTTATCTCGGCCGCGAGAACTGGGACAAGAGCGACAGCGCCTTCGCGGTGTTGACCGGCGCCACGCTCGTCGCCGCGCTGGTCGCGATCAGCCAGGTCGATGCACAGCGCCGGCTGATAACCGATAGCAACACCGCCGACATCGCCGTGATGGTCACCGCGCTGATGGCGGCCGCCGGCGCGAAGATTGCCCGGCGGCGGCTGTGGATGAACGTCCTCGCGGCGGTGGCTGTCCTGTCGAGCGGCGTGGCGCTGGTCGCCATCGGGCTGCACGGCGGCTGGCACACCGCCGCCAAGAAGATCGCCCGTACGATCCGGGAGTGTCCGGCAACACGCGTCTATGCCGCATCGGGCTGGCGGCTCGACGACGGCGCCCGATCGAGCGCCGCCCGGCGCGAGGAGCCCGTCTTCAAGATGGGCTATCGCCTGATCGGTGGGGCGCATGGCTTCAAGCCGCCCGTCATCCACCCCGACACGCCAACCATCGTCACCCCTAACGGATGCCCGGTGCTATTGTGGATCGAGCGCGTTCCGGCGCGCAGGACGATCAAGCCCGTCAAGCTGATCAAAGCCGTCGATCTTAGGGGGCTCGATACAGCCCGCCTCTCCGTAGTCCGCACCGAAACGGGGCTTATACTGCGCGCCGACCCCTGATATCGGCATCTCCATGGCCAAACAGACCGTTGCGCGCAGCGTCAGCCGCTGGATCATCAAGGGACTGCTCATCTTCGTCATCGGCTCGATCGTCTGGGTCGGCCTCTACCGTTTCCTTCCTCCACCGGTGACCGTGACGATGCTCGCCAACGCCGTGGATGGGCGCGGCATCACGAAGGACTGGATGTCGCTCGACGCGATGTCGCCGAATATGGCGCGCGCCGCGATCGCCGCCGAGGACGGCAATTTCTGCAGCCATTTCGGCTTTGATTTCAAGGCGATGCAGAAAGCTTTCAAGAGCAATCTACAGGGTGAACGGCGGATCCGCGGCGGCTCGACGATCAGTCAGCAGACCGCCAAGAACGCGTTTCTCTGGCAGAATGGCGGCTATCTCCGCAAAGGGCTGGAGGCCTGGTTCACCCTGCTGATCGAGTTGATGTGGCCCAAGCACCGCATCATGGAAGTCTATCTCAACATCGCCGAAACCGGGCTCGGCACCTATGGCGCGAATGCCGGGTCGATGCGCTATTTCAAGCATGATGCCTCGCGACTGAGCCGCGCGGAAGCCGCCAGGATCGCTGCGGTCCTGCCCCTTCCCAAGAAACGCGCCGCGATCGCGCCGACCGGCTTCACACGACGTTATGGCGACAAGATCGCTCGCCGCATCGGTCAGGTGCAGCGTTACGGACTGGACAGCTGTTTGAAGTGAGGCGGTCCCCGCCTCTCCTCAGCTGAACGGCAGCTTGAACCCTGCCGGAAGCGGCAGGCCCTGCGTCAGCTTCTGCATCTCGGCGTTCGACGCTGCGTCGGCCTTGGTGCGGCAGTCGTTGATCGCAGCGGCGATCAGGTCCTCGAGCATCTGCTTTTCCGACGCCGCCATCAGCGAATCGTCGATCGACACGCCAAGGATGCGGCCCTTGGCGGTCGCGCGGATCTTGACCAGGCCGCCGCCCGCTGCGCCTTCGACCTCGATCTTGTCGAGCCCGGCCTGCGCCTGTTCCATCTGCGTCTGTATCGTCTGCGCCGCGTTCTGGGCGGCGGCGATCATTTCCTCGAGGCTTTTCATGATGCGAGACTCCGTGGTTCGGGCGCGCTGTAGCTGATCAGCTCGGCATCGGGAAAGGCCTCGCGCGCAGCCTTGATCAGCGGCGAATTGAGAATGGCGTCCTTGGCGGCGTCGGCCTCCGCCAGTTCGCGGTCGCGCAGCGATGGCGCGCCGGGTTCGGACACCGCTTGCACGGTCCAGCGCTCGCCGGTGATGTCCTTCAGCGCGGCGACCATATTGCTGTAGAAATCGGGCTTGAGCTTGTCGGTCTCGCTGAGCAGGAGCTCCAGCCCGTCAAGCTTCACCAGCCGCCCATGATCGTGCAGTTGCAGCGCCAGCAAAGCCGAACGCGGCTTCAGCAGGTCGTGCAGCGCCTCGATACTGCCTGGGAGCGATGGCGCAGCCTCTCGGGCGGGAGCCGGCGGCGCGATCGGTGCCGGCTCGATCGCCTGCGGTTGCAGAGCCGGTCCTGCGACCGGTGCCGGAGCCGGAGCGGCAGCGGGTGCAGCGCTGGGCGCGGCCCCTACGCTGATCTCGCCCGAGGCGAGCCTGCGCGCCAGTTCGCCGGGATCGGGCAGCTGGCTGGCATGGACGACACGGAGCAGCGCCATTTCCGCCGCCTCGATCGGCATAGCGGCGGTCTGCACTTCGCCATGCCCCTTGAGCAGCAGCTGCCACAGCCGGTGCAGCGTCGCGAAGCCGAGCTTGCCCGACCATATGGCGAAGGCCTCGCGCTCCTCGACCGACAGCGCCGGATCATCGGTGCCCGCAACCTTGGCGCGGGTGACGCCATGGCAGGTTTCGAGCAGCCCGTGCAGCATCGCCGCAGGCTCGACGCCCAGATCATATTGGCCGCGCACACCCGCCAGGACAGCGGTCGCATCGCCCTTCAGCAGGTCGCCGAACAGCCGCCGGATCGCGCCGCGATCGGACAGGCCCAGCATGTCGCGGACCTGCGCGGCCTCGACCCGGCCAGAACCATGGGCGATCGCCTGGTCGAGGATCGACAGGCCGTCGCGCGCCGATCCTTCCGCCGCACGGGCTATCAGCGCGAGCGCCTCGGGCTCGGCCTCGACGCCCTCGGCCGTGACGACCGAGGTGAAATGCGCGGCGAGCTTGTCGGCAGGAATGCGGCGCAGATCGAACCGCTGGCAGCGCGACAGCACGGTGATCGGCACCTTGTTCACCTCGGTCGTGGCGAACAGGAACTTCACATGGCCCGGCGGTTCCTCCAGCGTCTTGAGCAGTCCGTTGAAGGCCGCCTTCGACAGCATATGGACTTCGTCGATGATGTAGATCTTGTAGCGCGCCGAGACCGATGCATAGCGCACCGCCTCGATGATCTCGCGGATGTCGTCGATGCCCGTGTGGCTGGCGGCGTCCATCTCGACCACGTCGATATGCCGACCCTCGGCGATCGCGACGCAGGGTTCGCAGACACCGCAGGGATCGATCGTCGGCCCGCCCTGCCCGTCCGCGCCGACGCAGTTCAGCGCCTTCGCGATCAGCCGCGCCGTCGAGGTCTTGCCGACCCCGCGAACCCCGGTCAGCAGGAAGGCATGGGCCAGCCGGTCCCGCCGGATCGCATTGGCCAGCGTCGTCACCATCGCATCCTGGCCGATCAGCTCGCCGAAATTCTGCGGCCGATATTTGCGCGCGAGGACGCGGTAAGGTTGCGGAGATTCGGACATCGCCATGAGCTTAGCCAGCCTAGCCCTACTTGTCTTTGATTCTTGCGCGGTCTTCGGCCAGCACGCCGGCGCGGTTGGCGTATCGTAGATTGGCTCAGGCCGAGCTGAAAATAGTGACGTTCGAAAACCGTCGCACAGCGTACTTCGGTACGTGAGCACCGGAAGCGCATAAGGATGCTGATTGCAGGCTGGGCTGGGTCAATTGACGACATGCCTGAGGTGGGAGCCGGAACGACCCGACACGAAATCGTTGCGGCTGCTTCCTTCCGGACCTGACCGGGTTGGCGACGGCACCGTCCGCCCGACTCCCGCGGCGCATATGGGGGAAGCTGCGCGGCGATGCAAGGCCGCCCTTTTCAGGATATCCTCTCCGCCACCCTCATTCGATTTCGAGGGTCAACCCAGCGCCTTCTTGAGCAGGTCGTTGACCACGCCCGGATTGGCCTTGCCCTGCATCGCCTTCATCGTCTGGCCGACGAAGAAGCCGAACAGCTTGTCCTTGCCGCCGCGATATTCTTCGACCTTGTCGGCATTGGCGGCCATGATCTCGGCAATCACCTTTTCGATCGCGCCGGTGTCGCTGGTCTGCTTGAGCCCGCGCTCCTCGACGATCTTCGCGGGATCGTCGCCGGTTTCGAGCATGATCTCGAACACCTGCTTGGCAAGCGTGCCGGACAGCGTGCCGTCGGCGACCAGACCGAGCAGTTCGGCGCCCTGTTTCGGACTGACCGGGCTTTCGCCGATATCCTTGCCGAGCCGGTTGAGCGCGCCAAACAGGTCCGAAATCAGCCAGTTCGAGGCGGCACGGCCAACCTCGCCCGCCGGCTTGCCGGTGGCAGCGACCAATTCCTCGAACCAGCGCGCGGTCTCGACATCGGCAGTGATCACCGCGGCATTATAGGCTGGCAGACCCAATTCACCCTCATAGCGGCGGCGCTTGGCGTCGGGTAGTTCAGGCAGCTCGGCGGCGCAGGCTGCGACGAATTCCTCGCTCAGCTCTAGCGGCAGCAGGTCCGGATCTGGGAAATAGCGATAGTCATGCGCATCCTCCTTGGAGCGCATCGACCGCGTCTCGTTGCGATCGGGATCGTAGAGGCGGGTTTCCTGGACGATCTTGCCGCCGGCTTCGAGCACGTCGACCTGGCGGTTCGCCTCGCCCTCGATCGCCGCCATCACGAAGCGGATCGAATTGACGTTCTTGGTCTCGGTGCGGGTGCCGAGTTCGTCGCCGACCTTGCGCACCGAGACGTTGACGTCGGCGCGCATCGAGCCTTCTTCCATATTGCCGTCGCACGAACCGACATAGCGAAGAATCGATCGTAGCTTCCGGAGATAAGCCCCTGCTTCGGCAGGCGAACGCATGTCCGGCTTGGAGACAATCTCCATCAGCGCGACGCCCGAACGGTTAAGATCGACATAGGAGCGGGTCGGGTGCTGGTCATGCATCAGCTTGCCCGCGTCCTGCTCGACATGAAGCCGTTCGATGCCGATCGTCTTGGGTTCGGCGATGCCGGCCTTCTCATCGGCGTCGATCTCGATCGCGCCCTCGCCCACCAGGGGATGGTAGAGCTGGGAGATCTGATAGCCCTGCGGCAGATCGGCGTAGAAGTAGTTCTTGCGATCGAAGCGCGACCAGCGGTGGATTTCCGCGCCCAGCGCCATGCCGGTCTTCACCGCCTGGCGAATGCACTCCTTGTTCGGGACGGGGAGCATGCCCGGCATCGCGGCGTCGATCAGCGACACATTGGCGTTGGGCTCGGCCCCGAAGGTCGCCGAAGCGCCCGAGAAAAGCTTGGCCTTCGACACGACCTGCGCATGGACCTCGAGGCCGATCACGACCTCCCATTCGCCCGTGGCGCCCTGGATACGATAGCTGCTCATTTCGCCCACCAGTTCTGCGGCTTGGCAGTGAAGCCCGCGCGCTCCTCGATCGCCAGACCGGCGTTCAGCACGCCCTGCTCGTCTAGCGGGCGGCCGATGATCTGCAGGCCCAGCGGCAGGCCCTTGCTGTCGAGCCCGGCGGGAACCGACATGGCCGGCACACCGGCGAGGCTCGCGGGCACGGTGAAGACGTCGTTCAGATACATCTCCAGCGGATCGGCGCTCTTTTCACCCAGCGCGAAGGCCGCCGACGGCGCGGTCGGCGTCAGCAATATGTCGACCTGCTTGAACACCTCCTCGAAGTCGCGGGCGATCAGCGCGCGGACTTTCTGCGCTTTGGTGTAATAGGCGTCGTAAAAGCCCGCCGACAGCACATAGGTGCCGATCAGGATGCGGCGCTTGACCTCGGGCCCGAAGCCTGCCGCGCGGGTCGCAGCGTACATGTCCTGAAGGTTGGCGCCCTCGGGCAGGTCGCGCAGGCCGTAGCGTACGCCATCGTAGCGGGCGAGGTTCGACGAGGCCTCGGCGGGGGCGATGATATAATAGGTCGGCAGCGCATAGCGCGTGTGCGGCAGCGATACGTCGACGATCTCGGCCCCGGCGTCGCGGAGCCAGTCGATCCCCTTCTGCCACAGCGCGTCGATCTCGGGCGGCATGTTGTCGACCCGATATTCCTTGGGGATACCGACCTTCTTGCCCTTGAGGTCGCTGGAGAGGTCAGCCTCCCACTGCGGCACCGCGACGTCGAGCGAGGTCGAGTCCTTCGGATCGAAGCCTGACATAACCTCGAGCAGGATCGCGCTGTCGCGGACGTCCTGCGCCATCGCCCCGGCCTGATCGAGTGACGAGGCGAAAGCGACGATGCCGAAGCGCGAGCAGCGGCCATAGGTCGGCTTGATGCCGGTGATGCCGGTGAAGGCGGCGGGCTGGCGGATCGAGCCGCCGGTATCGGTGCCAGTCGCGGCGGGTACGATCCGCGCCGCGATCGCCGAGGAGGAACCGCCCGACGAGCCGCCCGGCGCCAGCGCCGCGTTGCCGCCGTTGTTGCGCCGCCACGGCGAGACGACATTGCCGAAGGCGCTGGTCTCGTTCGACGAGCCCATCGCGAACTGGTCGAGGTTGAGCTTGCCGAGCATGCCCGCGCCCGCTGCGAACAGCTTGCCGGTCACGGTCGATTCATAGGTCGGGGTGAAGCCGCCGAGGATGCCGCTCGCCGCCGTCGTCTGATAGCCCTCGGTGCAGAACAGGTCCTTGATGCCCAGCGGAACGCCCGACAGCGGCCGCAGATCACCCGCTGCGCGCGCCTTGTCGGCGGCGTCGGCCGCGGCCAGCGCATGATCGGGCGTCTCGATGATGAAGGCATTGAGCGCTTTCGCCGACGCCACCGCGCCGTTGAACGCTTCCGCCACCTCACGTGCGGTGAATTCGCCCGCGCGGAAACCGTCGCGGATTCCCGCAATGCCCAGATCGGTGATTTCAGCCATTATTCGATCACCTTCGGCACCGCGAAGAAGCCATGCTCGGCCTGTGGCGCATTCGCCAGCACCTTGTCGCGGATATTGCCGTCGGTGACGACATCCTCGCGCAGGCGCTGATGATTGGGGATGACGGCGGCAAGCGGGGCGACACCATCGGTGTTCACCTCACCCAGCTGCTCGATCCAGCCCAGGATGTTGTTGAGTTCGGGAACCATCGCTTCGACATCGCCGTCGGTGACGGCGATGCGGGCCAGGCTCGCGATCTTGCGGACGGTAGCGGCATCGACTGACATGGCCGGGCGGCTAGCATCCGGCGGTCTTTGCTTCAAGCAGACATCTGAGCGCCGGATGGGTTGGACGCACGCGCGATTGCCCGCTACGCACTTGCCCGACCGCCTATTTCATGTTGCACTGCACCATCGGAGCCCGAATTGCTCGCTCGCCGTTTCCTCTACCTGATCGCGGGGTTGATCGTGCTGACACTGGCCGCCGGTATTGGCTGGACGCTGTTCCAGGATCAGCTTCTGCGCTTTGCCTTCGTTCCCAACGGCCGGTTCTCGGCTTCGGCGGCGGGCCCCTCTCCCGACTACAGCAAGGCCGGAGCATGGCTGTCGCGGCCCGACCTGTCCGACGATCCGTCGCGCTGGGCGCCGCCGGGGCATAGCGCGGCAACGCGGCCCGACATCGCGGTCTTCTATGTGCCGCCGACCACCTATTACGCCAAGGCAAGCTGGAACGCACCGCTCGATAATGAGGAATCGCGCCGCTGGCTGCGGGTCTTCGGGTGGAGCGAGGCGAGCGCCTTCAACAGCACCGCAATGATCTGGGCCCCGCGCTACCGCTCGGCGGCGCTCGGCGCCTTCCTGACCGCGGCGCCCGATTCGGCGCGGGCGCTCGATCTCGCTTATGGCGACATCAGCCGCGCGTTCGACGTCTTCCTCGCCCAGACTCCGGCGTCGCGACCGATCATTCTCGCCGGGCACAGCCAGGGCAGCGTTCATTTGATGCGCCTGATGAAGGAACGGATTGCCGGCACGCCGACCGCAAAGCGGATCGTCGCCGCCTATCTGGTCGGCTGGCCGATCTCGGTCGAGGCCGACATCCCCGCGCTCGGCCTGCCCGCCTGCACCGCGCCAGGGCAGCCGGGCTGTATCCTGTCATGGCAAAGCTTCGCAGAACCCGCCGAACCGCGCATGATCCGCGAATTGTTCGAACAAACACCCGGCCTGACCGGCAAGAGCCGCAAGGGCACCACAATGCTCTGCGTCAACCCGCTTACCGGAGCGCCCGGCACCGCCGCCCTGCCCGCCGCCAATCTCGGCTCGCTCATGCCGCGTCCCGACTTCATGGGCGCGGAGCTGAAGAAAGGCGCGATCGCTGCGCGCTGTGATCCGTCCGGGCTGCTGCTGATCGGCGGCCCGCCCAAGGGCTTCGACAGCTATGTGATGCCGGGCAATAATTATCATGTGTTCGACTATGCGATGTTCTGGGGCAATATCCGCGCTGATGCCGAAGCCCGTGCAAAGGCCTTTCTGACCCAGTGATCTGCACCTCCACCCTGGATTTTCGCGACGCGCTGCCCGATCGCGGGCGGCTCGCCGGGCTCGACGTCGGCACCAGGACGATCGGGGTAGCGCTGTGCGACGCCGGCTGGACGATCGCGAGCCCGGCCGAGACGATCATGCGCGCCAAGTTCAGCGTCGATGCAGCAAAATTGCGCGCCTTGCTGACGGCGCAATCGGCGAAGGGGATGGTGATCGGCCTGCCGCTGAACCTCGACGGCAGCGACAGCCCGCGCACGCAATCGGTCCGCGCCTTCGCCCGTAATGTCGAGGGAATCGGCCTGCCGATCCTGCTGTGGGACGAGCGCTGGTCGACCGCCGCGGTCACCCGCACCCTGATCGACGCCGACGCGAGCCGCGCCCGCCGCGCCGAACTCGTCGACAAGCTGGCGGCCGCTTATATTTTGCAGGGCGCGATCGACGCGATGATTTGAGCGGTTGAGCTTACCGCAACACCGGTCTACAGCGCGGCTTTAATGTCTTCATCATTTCCGCACCGCCACCTCACGGGCATCTACGGACTTCAGCCGCACGAAATCCTGTTCCTGCTCGACGAAGCCGAGCAGTGGATCACGCTGAACCGCGCCACCACCAAACATGACGGCCGGCTGTCGGGCCTGACCCTGATCAACGCCTTCTTCGAGAACTCGACGCGCACGCTGCTGTCGTTCGAGATCGCGGGCAAGCGGCTGGGCGCCGACGTCGTCAACATGGCGGTCGGCCAGTCGAGCGTGAAGAAGGGCGAGACGCTGATCGACACCGCAGTCACGCTCAACGCGATGCGCGCCGACATGATCGTGATCCGCCACCAGTCCTCCGGCGCGGTGCAGTTGATCGCCGACAAGGTCGATTGCCCGGTGCTCAACGCGGGCGACGGGCGGCACGAACACCCCACACAAGCGCTGCTCGACGCGCTGACGATCCGCCGCCGCAAGGGGAAGATCGGCGGACTGACGGTCGCGATCTGCGGCGATGTACTGCACAGCCGGGTCGCGCGCTCGAACATCCTGGCACTCACCGCGCTGGGGGCCGAAGTTCGCGTGGTCGCCCCGCCGACGCTGATGCCCGCCGCGATCGACCGGTTGGGCGCGATACCCTTCACCGATTTCGACGCGGGCCTCGACGGCGCCGACGTGGTGATGATGCTCCGTCTCCAGAATGAACGGATGGACGGGGCCTATCTCCCCTCTCCGCGCGAATATCATGCGCTCTACGGGCTCACCCCCGAACGGCTGGAGCGCGCCGCGCCCGACGCGCTGGTGATGCATCCGGGGCCGATGAACCGGGGCGTCGAAATCACCAGCAGCGTCGCCGATCACCCTACCCGATCGGCGATCACCGAGCAGGTCGAGATGGGCGTCGCAGTGCGCATGGCCTGCCTCGACGTGCTGACCCGCCGACGCCGCGGCGTGGAGGGCTGGGCATGACCGCGCCGCTCGCCATCCTCAACGCGAAGCTGGTCGATCCGGTCGCGGGAACGGTCTCGAACGGCGGCGTCCTGATCCGCGACCGCCATATCGCGGCGACGGGCGCATTCGACCTGCCCGCCGATATCGAGACGATTGACGCCAAGGGCGCGCATCTCGCCCCTGGGCTGATAGACCTCGGCATCTTCGCGATCGACATGCCCGCCTTCACTGCGGGCGGCATCACCCGCGCGGTGCTGATGCCCGATCAGTCGCCGCCGCTCGATCATGCCGCGCTGGTCCAGCGCGCCGCCGCCGCAGGCAAGCCCGATGTCTGGATCCACCCGCTCGCCGCCGCGACCAAGGGGCTGCGCGGCGAAGAACTCGCCGAGATCGGCCTGATGAAGGCAGGCGGCGCCTGCGCGGTCGCCACCGGGCGGGACTGGATCGCCGATTCGGGGGTGATGCACCGGTTGCTGTCCTATGCGCATTCGCTTGGTCTGCCGGTGATCAGCCATGCCGAGGACAGCGGACTTACGGCAGGCGCGGTCGCGACCGAGGGCGAATATGCCACCCGCATGGGCCTGCCCGCCGCCCCTGCCGCCGCCGAGGCGATGGCGGTTGCGCGCGACATCATGCTTGCCGAACAGAGCGGCGCGCGCCTCCATTTCCGTCAGTTGTCGACCGCGCGCGCCTTCGACCTGGTCCGCGACGCCAAGAGGCGCGGCCTGCCGGTCAGCTGCGGGATCAGCCCGGCGCATCTGTTGCTCTCCGACGTTGCCATCGGCGGCTTCCGCACCTTCGCCCGGCTGTCGCCGCCGCTACGCGCAGAGGATGATCGTCAGGCCGCGCTGGCAGCGCTCGCCGACGGCACGATCGACCTGATCTGCTCGAGCCATGATCCGCAGGGCCCCGAGGCCAAGCGCCTGCCCTTCGCCGATGCCGAAGCGGGCATGTCCGGCGCAGAGACGTTGCTCACCCTGTCGCTGGCGCTGGTTCGCGACGGCGTGATCGATTTGCCCCGGCTGATTGCCCTGCTCTCCTCAGCGCCCGCGCTGCTGCTCGGGCTTCCCGGCGGCACGCTGGACGTCGGCGGAGAGGCGGATCTGGTGCTGTTCGATCCCGATACGCCGTGGCGGATCGATTCGGATCATATGGCGTCGCGGGCGGGCAACACGCCATTCGACGGCCTGCCGGTTCAAGGCAAGGTGCTGAAGACGATCAAGGGCGGCGTGGCGCTCGGCTGAGCGCAGCCCGGCTCAGACGGGCTGCTCGGCGCGGCTCCGTAACGCCCAGGTCATCGGCCGGTCGCCGCTCATGTTGCGGACGAAGCACTTACCACCACTCGCCTTGATCCGCACGCACAGGCTGGTCGCCTCGGCGCGGGTGGGCAGGCCGCTGACCGACAAGCGGTACAGCGTGGCCTTGCCCCAGCGCAGTCCCGAACCAGTCGGCGTATAGGCGTTGAGAAAGCGCGCCTTGCCGCTGAGCTTGCCCCAGGCGATCTCGGTGCGTTGTTCCGAAGAGAAAGCGCCAAGCTGGACAGCCCAATTGCCTGCCCCCTTGCCGGGCGCGGGTTTCAGCGAGACATGGGACACCAGCATCACCGGCTTGGCCGCCTTGCGCGAGCGGGGCAACGACGCGTCGATGACGCGGGACTGCCGCATGCGAGGCGGCCCCGCCCATGCCGCAACTGCCGGGACGGCGGCGGCGGCCTGAACCGGTTGGGCTCCAGCCTGAACGACAGCGGACTCAGGCCTGGCGGCCAGCGCCTCCAGGGCCGGCGGGGTGAAGGACGTTGTCGTCACGACCGCGCCGCTCTCGGCATGTACGACCGGAGCCACCAGCATGGCCGGTGCAACCGGCTCGGACGCTGCGGCAAGCACGGCCGGCGCATCCGGCGCTGCGGCGGGGGCGGCAAGCGCCAGAGCCTCGGGTTGCCCCTGATCGACGGCCGGCGTGACACCGAGGATCGCCCCGACCTGCATCGCCCGGTCGGCATTCAGCTGCGCGATCGTGGTCCAGCGGCGCAGGCGTTGTGGCATCATATCGGCGGGAACATCCTGTTCCGCTATCGCCACCGCCTCGCTCCAGCGGCCTTGCAGCGCATAAGCGAGACCGAGATTCTGGCGCGTGCGCGCATCCGCACCCTGGCTTCGCGCCGCCGCGTTCAAGCGCGCGAGAGCATTGTCTCCATCGCCCAGCAGCACCAGCGCGAGACCGATATCGGCATCAGCGGCATGCCCCTCCGCCGCCATGAGCGAAGCACGCGCGGCGGCTTCCTGCCCCAACGCGATCTGGGCAAGCGCGCGGCTGATCGACGCGCGCGTCAGCGCAGGATCGAGCGTCAGCGCATCGCGGAACGCGGTGTCCGCAGACGCAAAGCGTCCCGCCGCCAGATAGGCCCGGCCGAGCAACAGCCGGTTTTCGGCGTCGCGCGGCGACAACAGCGCGGCGGCCTCCGCGTCCTGGACCGCCTTGACGGCATCACCCTTGCCAAGCGCGGCCCAAGCCGATGCCGTGAGCGACGCGACCCGTCGTGTCGCCGGCTGCGCAGACTGGTCGGAGGCAGCCCAGGCGGGGGCCGCCGCCAGCAGCGCCGTGCCCGCCACTCCGATCCAGCGTGATATCATGTCGCCGCTCCATTATGCGCGAAACCGCGCCTTCATTTCGCGGGCGTGCCATACGCGCTGCTAAGCAATGGTTAACAACGGCTGTTATCATGTGATTCAGATTGGACTTTCGCCAATCCGCGCTAACGCGCTATCAATCGGCAAAACCATGCCAGGACTTTGGGGGCGGTTGAGTATGAGAAGCTTGTTCTTGGGCGGAGCGCTGTTCGCACTGGCGAGTGCGTCACCCGTGCTGGCCGGCGTCGAGGAAGGCGTCAAAGCCTGGACGGCGGGCGATTTCCCCAAGGCGGTGGCCGAATGGCGCGGGCCGGCCGCCGCGGGCGACCCCGATGCGCAGTTCAATCTGGGACAGGCCTACAAGCTGGGCCGCGGCGTGACCGCGGACAGCGCCGTCGCGCTCGACTGGTACCGCAAGGCCGCCGCCGCCGGCCATGAACAGGCGCAGGCTACGCTCGGGCTCCAGCTGTTCCAGAGCGGGCAACGTGACGAGGCCATGATCTGGCTGAAGAAAGCCGCCGATCAGGGCGAAGCCCGCGCGCAATATGTCGTCGGAACCGCCTATTTCAACGGTGATTCCCTGCCCAAGGACTGGGCGCGCGCCTATGCGCTGATGACCCGCGCCAATGCCGCCGGAATCGGGGCGGCCAAGACGAGCCTGACACAGATGGATCAGCTCATTCCCGAGCAGCAGCGCGCCGCCGGCCTCGCCCTCGCCCGGGAGATGGAACGGACCGCCGCGCTGCGCGCCACGGACGCTCCCGGCCCGGGCATGCCGCTGACGATGCGCAGCACGCGCACGCCGCAGGCCAGCGCGGAGCCCAACACCGCACCACCCGCCACGCCTCCCGCCGCATCTCCGGCTGCCGCCGCCGCAGCGGGTAACAACCAGCCCTGGAAAGCCCCGGCCACGACACCTGCCAAGGTCGCGGGGGCCAAGCCAATCGCCCCGCCCCCCGCCGCTTCCGCCCCCAAGCCTGCCGCGCCGATCGTCGCGTCGGCGGGTGGCGGCTGGAAGATCCAGCTTGGCGCCTTCTCCAGCCCCGATGGCGCGAAGAGCGCGTGGGGCGGACTGGTGGCCCGCGCCCCGGCGCTCAAGGCGCTCAGTCCTAGCTACAGCGCCGCGGGTAACTTCACGCGGCTGCAGGCAGGCCCCCTCGCCACGCGCGCCGCAGCGGCCCAGGCGTGTGCAGCGGTCAAGACCGCCGGCTCCGCATGCTTCCCGGTCGCGCCCTGAGAGCGGAACTGTCTAACGGCCATTAACGCTATTTTCGGGAATATGGGGGATAACCGCCCCTGATATGAAGCGGGTAGCGTAGAATGAGCTTTTGGCGGCGGGTCGACCGGCCGGTGGCGATGGCGAGCCGATGGCGCCGCCGGCGGCTATGCGAACTTCGTGCCGACGGCCTGTCCCAGATGGTCGCTCTGCGCGATATTTCGGGCAGCGGCGCCCGGCTCGAAACCGGCAACCCACCCGCTCTCGGAAGCCAGGTAGAGCTCATCCATCCCGATGCAGGATCGATCAGCGGCCGCGTGACCGAACTCAGCCAGCGCGACATCCGCATCAGCTTCGACGTTTCGGAACGCACCATCGCCTTCGCACTGAACGCGATCGCGGCGGACATGACGCGCGGCTGACGCTAGAGCTCCAGCACCCAGTCCTTGCGGGCATAGCCCTGCGCATATAGCAGCGCGGTGAGATCGCCATGATCGATCCGCGCGCCCGCAGCGGCAGCCGTCTTCGGCTTGGCGTGGTACGCCACCCCCAGCCCCGCCGCCTCGATCATCGGAATGTCGTTCGCACCGTCGCCCACCGCGAGGCACTGTTGGGCGGAAATGCCGTGCGCCGCCGCCTCGGCGAGCAGCGTCTCGCGCTTCGCCGCCGCCCCGATGATCGGGCGCGCCACAGTCCCCGACAATTTGCCGTCCGTGAACTCGAGTATGTTCGACAGCGCGCTCGTGAAGCCGATCTCGGCGGCGACGCGGTCGGCGAACAGAGTGAAGCCGCCCGAGACGAGATAGCAGTCGGCATCGTTGGCGCGCATCGTGCGGACCAGTTCGCGCGCGCCGCCCATGATCACTACGCGCTCGGCGTGGCAGCGGTCGATCACCGAGGCGTCGAGCCCCTTGAGCAGCGCGACGCGGGCATCGAGCGCCCCTTCGAAATCAAGCTCGCCACGCATCGCCCGTTCGGTGATCTCGGCGATCTGGGGTTTGATACCGGCATAATCAGCCAGTTCGTCGATGCATTCGATCGTGATCATCGTCGAATCCATGTCGGCGACGAGCATGCGGCGGCGGCGGCCGGCCTCGCGCTGGACGATCACGTCGACGCCGGCGAGAAAACCCTCCAGAGCCGCGCGCCCCGCGACCGGATCGCCTTCGAAGCGCAGATCGCACGCCACGCCCTGCTCGATCCACTCCGAACCGCCGACATTCAGGCCCGCCGCGGCGAGCAGGTCGGTAGCGGTCGAAATATCGCCTGCTTCCAGCGTTTCCGATGCTATCAGCGTCGCGATGAACAAGAGCGTCTCCCCGTCTAGAAAATCGATCGCGCTTATTGCGGGACCGACCGCCAGCGGCAAGTCCGCATTGGCAGTACGGCTTGCGGAACTTGCCGACGGTGTCGTGATCAACGCCGATGCCAGCCAGGTCTATGCCGATCTGCGCGTCCTGTCGGCTCGGCCCGACGCAGCCGAAACGGCGCGCGCGCCGCATCGGCTGTTCGGCTATCGCGATGCCGCCACCGCCTGTTCGGCCGCCGATTGGGCCGACGATGCCCGGCATGAGATAGCGTTGGCGCATGACGCGGGCCGCCTGCCGATCATTGTCGGCGGCACCGGCCTCTATATGCGAACGCTGCTCCACGGCATCGCCCCGGTTCCCGACATCGATCCGGCGATCCGCGCCGAAGTGCGCGCCATGTCGGTCGGCCGCGCCGCGGTCATGCTCCGCCGCGAGGACCCCGAGGCGGCGGCACGGCTCAAACCGCAGGACATCACCCGCATCAGCCGTGCGCTGGAAGTGATCCGTTCCACGGGTCGCAGCTTATCCTCCTGGCAACAGGAACTGAGCGGCGGGATCATCGGCCAGGTCTCAATAGCGCCGGCCATATTGCTGCCGCCGCGAGACTGGCTTTACACACGCTGTAACGCCCGCTTCGAAACCATGCTCGAACATGGCGCGATCGAGGAGGTCGAGGCATTGCGCGCCCGGGGGCTCGATCCCAGCCTGCCCGCGATGCGCGCGATCGGCGTACGCGACATCATCGACTGGTGCGAAGGCCAGACCAGCCGGGAGGAGATGATGGAACGCGCCCAGGCGGCCACTCGCCAATATGCGAAACGCCAGTACACCTGGTTCCGCCACCAGCTCCCAGCCGAATGGCGGAGAATTGAGACGCAACTCGATGACCAAAACATCGATCAATTCGTAATTAAATTACATAAGCAGGCGTTGACAGAGTAGTTTGTTACCGATAGGGCAGCCGCCTTCAAGAACGCGCTGCGGCGCACAAGAGGACCATGTGATGACCACCGAGATGACCGGAGCCGATATCTTATTGCAGGCGCTGACGGATCTCGGTGTCGAGGTCGTCTTCGGCTATCCGGGCGGCGCGGTCCTTCCGATCTATGACGCGATCTTCAAGCAGAAGCGTATCCGCCACATCCTCGTCCGCCATGAGGCCGGTGCGGTGCACGCCGCGGAAGGCTATGCGCGCTCGACCGGCAAGCCGGGCGTAGTGCTGGTGACGTCAGGACCCGGCGCGACCAATGCGGTGACCGGCATCGCCGACGCGCTGATGGATTCGATCCCGCTGGTGGTGCTGACCGGGCAGGTCGGCACCCCGCTGATCGGTACCGACGCATTTCAGGAATGCGACACGGTGGGCATCACCCGTCACTGCACCAAGCATAATTATCTGGTGAAGGACCCGGCGCAGCTGGGCGACGTGATCCACGAGGCGTTCCACATCGCGACCTCGGGCCGCCCCGGCCCGGTGGTGGTCGATCTGCCCAAGGATGTGCAGGTGGCGACCGCGCCTTATCGCAAGCCGACGATCCAGGCGCTGCCACACAAAGGCTACAAACCCGCGGTTAAGGCCGATGCAAAGCTGATCGAAGCGGCGGTGGAGATGATCGCGGCGGCCGAGCGGCCGATCCTGTACACCGGCGGCGGCATCATCAATTCGGGCCCGGTGGCGAGCCAGATCCTGCGCGATCTGGCGCGGATCACCGGCGCGCCGGTGACGTCGACGCTGATGGGCCTCGGCGCCTTCCCTGCGTCCAGCCCGCAATGGCTGGGCATGCTGGGCATGCACGGCACCTATGAAGCCAATATGGCGATGAACAAGGCCGATCTGATCATCTGCCTGGGTGCGCGCTTCGACGATCGCGTCACGGGCCGGCTCGACTCCTTCTCGCCGCATTCGAAGAAGATCCACATCGATATCGACCGCTCGTCGATCAACAAGACGGTGCGTGTCGACCTGGGTATCGTCGGCGATGTCGGCCGCGCGATGGAGGACATGATCAAACTGTGGAAGGCGCGCCAGCACCAGCCGCAGGATCTGGCCCCCTGGTTCGCCCAGATTGACCAGTGGCGCGCGAAGAAGTGCCTGAAGTTTGGCCCGTCGACGAAGGAGATCATGCCCCAGCTCGCGATCCGCAAGCTGTGGGAAGCCACCCATGCCAGCAAGCCGATCATCACCACCGAGGTCGGCCAGCATCAGATGTGGGCTGCGCAGCACTATGATTTCGAGGCGCCGAACAAATGGCTCACCTCGGGCGGCCTCGGCACGATGGGCTATGGCCTGCCCGCCGCGATCGGCGCGCAGCTGGGCAATCCCAACGCGCTGGTGATCGACATCGCGGGCGAGGCATCGATCCAGATGAACATCCAGGAACTGGGCACCGCGACCCAGTACCGGCTGCCGATCAAGGTCTTCATCCTCAACAACGAATATATGGGGATGGTGCGCCAGTGGCAGGACCTGACCTATGCCGGCCGCTATTCGGAATCGTACAGCGATGCCCTGCCCGACTTCGTCAAGCTGGCCGAAGCCTATGGCTGGAAGGGCGTGCGGATCGAAAATCCGGACGATCTGGAAGCCGGCATCGCCGCGATGATCGAGCATGACGGGCCGGTGATGGTCGATTGCCGGGTGGCGAAGCTCGCCAATTGCTTCCCGATGATCCCGAGCGGCGCGGCGCACACCGATATGATCCTGGAGGCCGATGAGGTGGTCGGCGAGATGGACGACGAGGCCAAGGCCCTCGTCTGATCCTCCTCCCCCACCCAATTCGACAGAGAAACATCATCATGCATATCAAGAAGGAAGCCACCGAGCGGCATACGCTGTCCGTGACCGTGGACAATGAATCGGGCATCCTCGCCCGTATCGCCGGCCTGTTCTCCGCGCGCGGCTATAATATCGACAGCCTGACGGTGGCCGACGTCACCGAGGACGAGAAGATCAGCCGCATCACCATCGTCACCACGGGCACGCCCGAAGTGATCGAGCAGGTCGTGGCGCAGCTCGACCGAATGATCCCGGTCCACAAAGTGACCGATCTCACCGCCCTCGGCCCGCATGTCGAGCGCGAGCTGGCGCTGGTGAAGGTGGTCGGGACCGGTGATCACCGGATTGAAGCGCTGCGCCTGGCCGAGGTCTACCGCGCCCGCGTGGTCGACGCGACGATCTCCAGCTTCATCTTCGAGGTCACCGGCGGGACCGAGAAGATCGACAAGTTCCTCGAGCTGATGCGTGAGGTCGGCCTGGTCGAAGTCGCGCGCACCGGCGTAGCCGCGATCGCCCGGGGCAAAGAGCCGCTTTAGGGGCCTTTCATTAAAGCAGGCTCGACGGACGGGCACTTGCCCGTTAGGGGGCCACCACGAATTTCAACCAATGGGCCGTTCCCGCAACAGGATGTCCGGCCGCGCGATAGGGAAGCAACACATATGCGCGTCTATTATGATCGTGATGCCGACATCGGCCTCATCAAGACCAAGAAGGTCGCCATCCTCGGCTATGGCAGCCAGGGCCACGCCCATGCCCAGAACCTGCGGGACTCGGGCGTCGCGGAAGTCGCGATCGCGCTGCGTCCCGGCTCGGCCACCGCACAGAAGGCGGAAGCCGCCGGCTTCAAGGTGCTGTCGAACGCCGAGGCCGCCAAGTGGGCCGACATCGTGATGATCCTCGCGCCCGACGAGCATCAGGCCGCGATCTACAATGACGATCTCAAGGACAATCTGAAGCAGGGTGCAGCGCTTGCCTTCGCCCATGGCCTCAACGTCCATTTCGGCCTGATCGAGCCGCGCGCCGACCTCGACGTGTTCATGATCGCGCCGAAGGGCCCCGGCCACACCGTCCGTTCTGAATATCAGCGCGGCGGTGGCGTACCCTGCCTGATCGCGATCGCGCAGGATGCCAGCGGCAATGCCCATGACGTCGCCCTCTCCTATGCCAGCGCCGTCGGCGGCGGCCGTTCGGGCGTGATCGAGACGACCTTCAAGGAAGAGTGCGAGACCGACCTATTCGGTGAGCAGGCCGTGCTGTGTGGCGGCCTGAGCCACCTGATCATGGCCGGCTTCGAGACGCTGACCGAGGCGGGCTATGCCCCCGAGATGGCCTATTTCGAGTGCCTCCACGAAGTGAAGCTGATCGTCGACCTGATGTATGAAGGCGGCATCGCCAACATGCGCTACTCGATCTCGAACACCGCCGAATATGGCGACATCCACACCGGTCCGCGCGTCATCACCTCGGAAACCAAGGCCGAGATGAAGCGCGTCCTCGACGACATCCAGAAGGGCAAGTTCGTCAAGCGCTTCGTCCTCGACAACCGCGCCGGCCAGCCCGAGCTGAAGGCGAGCCGCAAGCTCACCGCCGAGCATCCGATCGAGAAGGTCGGCACCGAACTGCGCGCGATGATGCCCTGGATCGGCAAGAACCAGCTCGTCGACAAGACCAAGAACTAAATCCGCGACGCAGCGAAACACATCGTTTCGCTATGCAGGGTTGTTGATGGGGCGGCAGGCGATAGTCTGCCGCCCTTCTAATGTCGGGAGTCGATGATGTTCCGTTCCGCCACCATCCTGCTGCTGGGCCTTTCCGCCGCCGCGCCGCTCGTCGCGCAGATGCCGAAGACTCCGCCGGGCATCTCCGACGTCCGCCGCGTCGCCGCCGGCACCTACACCGTCGATCCGGGCCACAGCCAGGTAACCTTCACCGTCAACCATCTCGGCTTCAGCACCTATCGCGGCATCTTCGGCGACCTGACCGGATCGATGACGATCGATCCTAAATCGCCTGCCAAGGCGAAGGTGTCTATCGACATCCCGATCAAGCGGGTCACCACCACCTCGGACAAGCTCGACGAGCATCTGCTGGGGGCGGACTTCTTCGACGCCGCCAATCATCCCACTGCCCATTTCGAATCGACTTCGATCCGGCCGAGCGGCAAGGCCGCGCGGATCAGCGGCAACCTGACCATCAAGGGCATTACCAAGCCTGTCGTCCTCGATGCGGTCTTCGTCGGCGCAGGCACGATGATGGGGAAGCGGACGATCGGCTTCGACGCGACGACCACCATCAAGCGCAGCGACTTCGGTGTCAGCTATGGCATCCCGCTGGTGCCCGACGCCGTCCCGCTCCAGATATCGGTGGCGTTCGAGCGCCCCGAAAGCTGATCGATGCACTATGAGCTCCGGGCCTCGGTCCGGACCATGGCGTGGCACTTCCCGCTGGACAGCTTCTGCGGCGCTGATCATCATCGGCGAATGGCCACGATATTGCCCGCCTGAGCCAATGCGTGCCCTCGCCGGCCCGGCGCTGTTCCTCCTCCTGCTGATTTCGGCGCCGCCCGTGTCTGCCGCGCCAATCTCGGCGGGCGGCGAGCCGCGCGCCGATGCGGCGCATATGGCCAGCCTGCTCAGCGGTCCGATCGCGCTGGCGCGAAAAAGCCGCCTCAAGGAGGCGCAGCGCGCATTCGATCGCAAGCTCGCCGCGCAGAAAACGCCAATCGCCCGGGCGGACCTTATCGAGGCGTTCGGGGTCGAGCTTTACGCGACCGCCGATCCTGGCCAACGCGCGATGATCGAGACTTCGCTTGATTATCTGGTGCGCGGCGCGGACGCCTATCGGCTGATCCTGGGCAGCGATCACCCCGAGCTGGCCACCGCACTGGTCCGTCAGGCCGAGGTCGAGCGCCAGCTGCGCCCTGACAATCCCGATCCGTCGGCCGATATCGCCTATGAAAGCGCGTATCGCATCCGTCTGGCGAAGCTCGGCGCGACGGCGCTCCCGACGCTGAGCACCTTGATTCCGATGGCGCAGTTGAAGGCGCTGCCATCCCGCGCCGATGGCGATCCCGACAAGATCGAAAGTGCAGCGGCGTTGCTCCGTCAGGTCGCCGATGCGACAGCCAGCTCGACCGATCCCGAGGCGATGACCCTTCATACCGATGCGATGCAGGCATTACAGACTCTCGACGCCGCTTATGGCGCAGGCCAGCCCTCGGGCCGCCGCCCCCAGATCCTGCTGCCCGACATCTCGCAGGGTTGCGGCGCGAGTGGACCCGACGATGTCATGGTCTTTTCGGGCGATGCCGACGCGCTAAGGATCGTGCGGGACCGCTTCGCCAAGGCCCGGCTGATCACCCGTCCTTGCGGTGCGGCGCTGCTCTTCCCCCTCGGCCCGGGCGTCGATCCCTTTCCGGTGCTCGACCTGCTGAACAGCATCTCCGCCGGACGCATGAAGGGGGTTCGCGTCAACCTGATCGAGGCCGACAAGGCCGCCCTGCGCTAGACCAACGCGTCGAGCAGACCGATCAGCGGCTTGTCGGCGGGCGGCATGTCGAGCCCGTGCAGTTCGACCGGACGGACCCATTTCAGCGCCGTCGCCTCCAGCGGCTGCGGTATGCCGGTCCATTTGCGGCAGATATAGACCAGCAAAATCATGTGGCGCTCGCCCAGCGCCTCGCTGGCGAAACAGGCGGGCGCGAGACAGGCCTGCTGGACATCGATGCCCAGTTCCTCGCGCAATTCGCGGATCAGTGCAGCCTCCGGCGTCTCGCCGCGTTCGACCTTCCCGCCGGGAAATTCCCATAGCCCGGCCATGGCCTTTCCGGGCGGACGCTGCTGAACCAGGATGCGGCCGTCGCCATCGACAAGGGCGACTCCAACCACGATTAAGGGCGCACCCTTGTCCATAAGTATTAGGCCCTTAGCGGTTTTTTAATCCGGCACGCCTACGAAATAAGCATCTGCAGATCAAAGCGATATGGGCGACGGCCCGTCGCGCCGAAGGAAGAAGCTATGAGAGGCCCTGTCCGTCAGGCGCGCATTCGCGCTCTCCTTACTGACCAGCGAGGCGCAAGCGCCATGGAATATGGGCTCATTCTCGCGCTCATATTTCTGGCGGTCATGGGCGGAGTCTCCTTACTGGGCGAATCCGTGCGCGGCCGCTGGGACGACATTTCCAATAAGGTCACGTCAATCTGACGCAAATGCCGCGAATCGCCGCGGCGTTAACGGTTTAACAGTAACTCGCCCGTTACAACGCAAACGTTGGCCCACGGTTTTAGGCCAGCCGGGCCGGAGTTACCACCCGAATCGGGAAGCGGGAGTTAGAGTTATGAAGTTCGTTGCAAAACTGCTGAAGAACAACAAGGGCGCTACGGCTATCGAATATGGCCTGATCGCCGCCCTTATCGCCGTCGCCGCGATCACCGCGATGACGAGCCTCGGCAATCAGCTTCAGAAGACGTTCAACAACGTCTCGAACAACATGAAGGCCAGCTAAGCTCAAGCCTTTCAACGGCTGAAGGCTGGCTTGAAAAGGGCGGCGGACGAGAGTTCGCCGCCCTTTTTGCGTTTTTGCTTAGCCTCAATCGCCGGCGCCGGCATTCGCCGGGCTTAGGCTTTCCTCCCCAGACCATAACCAGGTCCGGGTCCGGCGCGCGCCTTGCGCTTGCGGAGCCTTTTGCTCCGACTTGCGGCTCTACCGCACCACCAGCTTCACGCGATCGCCGGCCTTCAGCGTCTGGCCCCGCTGCATACCGTTCAGGACCAGGAAGCGATCGAGCGGATTGTCGGGGAAGGCCATCTGCTTCGCCAGGCTTTCCGGCGTGTCGCCTGCTTTCACCCGGACCACCCTTATCTTGAGCGGCTTGATGCCGGTGGCTTCGGACGAGCTCATCCGTCGCATGCTCTCGACCAGCGGCGCGAACGGGCCGATGCCCTGTCCCGCGCGCGCGATCGTCACGAAATGATAGGCGACCGCGCTACTGTCGGGCCGATAAGCGAAGACGCCCACGTCGACCTGGCCGGCATTGCTGTTGGCCTGACCGAAGGCATAGCGGAAGTCCATGCCATTGGCCTTGCCGGTCTGAATCTGGCCCGCCCTGATGCTGCCGCCCAGGCCCGCGAAGACCTGGCTGACATAATCGTCGAGCCCGCCCATGCCCACCCGGCCCCCGGTGAAGCTCGCCTGCCCGCCCGATCCGGCGATGGTCACGGCATCGTCGGCGTTGTTGATCGCGTAGCCGCTCGGCACAGTGAAGGCGAGCCGCTGAACGGGAAGCCGGAACTCCCGTCCCTCGACATAGCCTTTCTCGGGATTGTCGCCCCAGGTGAGCCCATCGACGGCATCGAGCAGCGCATCGCGGTTGCGCTGCCCGCGTCCCGCCGCTCCCGTCTGGCTGGCCTTGTCCCGCGCGCGCTTGACCCGATCGGTTGAATTGGGATGGGTGCTGGCCCAGGTCGGCAGGCTGTTCTTCTGTCCGCTGATCCGCGCTTCCAGAGACTGTTGCGCGCCGAGAATCGCCAGCATGTCGGCCGAGCCCAGCGGATCATAACCCGCCCCGGCAAGGTAGCGCACGCCGAGATCGTCAGCCTGATATTCCTGCGTGCGCGAGAAGCCCTTGGTGATCAGGTCCGCGCCGAGACCGGCGCCGCGCCCCACAAGATCACCGATGCCGCTGTTGCCGGCGACCGCGCCGACGACACCCGCCAGCACCTGCGCGATCGTGTTGGTCTGCTGGCGCTTGGCCGAATGGCGGGCGGCGACATGGCCGATCTCATGCCCCAGCACCGAAGCGAGTTCGGCCTCGTCGTTCATCAGCGCGAGCAGGCCGCGGGTCACATACACATAGCCGCCGGGGATCGCGAAGGCGTTGTTCACTGGTGAATCGAGCAGAGTGACGGTGAAATCGCGCTCGGAATTGGAGAGGCCCGATTGCACCGCGATCTTGCGGCCGACGCGCGTCACATAGTCGGCCGCCGGCCCCCTCATCGCGCCGCCGAACTGCTGCACCAGCTGGGGATGGGCCTCGGAGCCCGCCTTCTTGTCGCTGGCGGATATCGCCTGCGCCTGGGCGAGGACTGGAGCCGACGGCGCGGCTAGCAGCAAGGCGAGAAACAGTGCGGTCTTCTTCATTATGCGTCCTCCCAACGGAGCACATAAAGCAGAGCCAGGCTGAACGGTTCCGTTACGGGAACGATATTAGCGAAATCAGCCGATCGCCAGGAACTTGTCGCGCCGCGCCGCGCGGATCGTGGCGGGCTTCTTGCCGGCCAGCTTGTCCAGCTCCTCGCCGATCGCAGCGCCCAGCGCCGCGATGGCGGCGGCGGGATCGCGATGCGCGCCGCCCATCGGTTCGGGCACGACGCGGTCCACCACGCCGAGCTTCTGGAGATCGGCGGCGGTCACCTTCATCGCCTCGGCGGCCTCGGCGGCCTTGTCGCCGGTCCGCCACAGGATCGATGCGCAGCCCTCGGGCGAGATCACCGAATATACGGCGTGCTCGAACATCAGCACCTTGTTCGCGGCCGCGACGGCGATCGCCCCGCCCGATCCGCCTTCGCCGACGATCGCGGCGACCATCGGCACGCCCAGCGCCAGGCACTGCTCGGTCGAACGCGCGATCGCCTCGGCCTGACCGCGCTCCTCCGCCTGGATGCCTGGAAAAGCGCCTGAAGTGTCGACAAGGCTGACCACCGGCAAACCGAATTTGTCGGCGAGCTGCATCAGCCGGATCGCCTTGCGATAGCCTTCGGGCTTGGCCATGCCGAAATTATGCTTGAGGCGCGACGCGGTGTCGTCACCCTTCTCATGGCCGATCACCATGACCTTGCGGTCGCCGAGTCGGCCCAGCCCGCCGATGATCGCCTGATCGTCGGCAAAGGCGCGATCACCGGCCAGCGGCATGAAATCGCTGATGAAGCCGGCGACATAATCCTTGAAATGCGGGCGCGCGGGATGGCGGGCGACCTGCGTCTTCTGCCACGGCGTCAGCTTCGAATAGGTATCGCGCAGGAGCTTTTCGGACTTGGTCTCTAGCTTGGAGACCTCGCTGCCGATGTCCAGCGATCCGGCGTTGGCGGTCGAGCGGAGTTCGGCGATGCGCGCCTGCAGTTCCGCGATCGGCTTTTCGAATTCGAGATAGGCAACCATCGGCCCCGGTTAGGCGGGCGCGGCGCCACAGTCAACGAAACCGCATTCCCACCCTCTTGAAGCCGTCTCGCAGCTTCCTATCTCGCCCTGCGTCAGCTGTCGCCAGATGGGGCGGCCGGCATGGCCCGGCGGGTTGCCCGCGGGCCTTCGAACATTGGTCAATATCGCTTCATGAGGAACAGACCTATGCGTAGTCTTGATTTCGCTCCCCTCCTCCGGTCCTCGATCGGCTTCGAAAATCTGAATCGCCTCGTCGATTTCACCCGCGGCGAGAGCGACAGCTATCCGCCTTATAATATCGAGAAGACGGGCGACGGCGCCTATCGCATCCAGATGGCGCTCGCCGGCTTCACCCGCGACGAGATCGACGTCACCGTGCAGGACAATATGCTGATCATCGTCGGCCGCGCCGGCGAAGCCGCCGATGGCGAACAGCGCGAGTTCCTGCACCGCGGCATCGCCAAGCGCGCGTTCGAGCGCCGTTTCCAGCTGGCCGACACCATCAAGGTTACGAGCGCCGGCTATGAAAACGGCCTGCTCAACGTCGAGCTGGTCCGTGAGATTCCCGAGCATAAGAAGCCGCGCCGCATTGCCATCGACGGTGTCGAGCCCGCCCAGGTGATCGACGCCGAGCCTTCGAAGGCCGCCGCATAACGGCGTCGTGCCGACGGTCGATAGGAAGAGGAAAGCCGGGCCGGAAGGTCCGGCTTTCTGATTCAAGACGCCCAGCGAGCCGAGGATTTCGCGCTATCCGTCGCGATACCGTTTCTTGTCCCCTTCCCGCCTTGCATCATCGGGACTCCCCTGCTAACCGGCCCGCGACCCATGCGGGGACGCCTTGCGGCGCCCCCTTTTTCGCATGGGGCCAAATCCATTTGGGGGATTAGACGCGCGTGGAGAATTCCGGCGGTATTCAGGCTAGCCTCAGCGGACGTTATGCGACCGCATTGTTCGGACTGGCCCGTGACGAGAAGGCTATCGACGCCGTTTCGGCGAGCCTTGCGACGCTGAAGTCGGCGCTGGCCGATTCGGAGGAGTTTCGGCGCCTGACCACCAGCCCGCTGGTGTCGCGCGATCAGGCAACCAAGGCGGTTGCCGCGACGGCGACGAGCCTCGGCCTCGACGCTCTCACCACCAAGTTCCTCGGCGTGCTCGCGCAGAACCGCCGCCTCGGCCAGCTCGGCGCCGTGATCCGCGCGTTCGGCCAGCTGGCGGCGGCGCACCGCGGCGAAGTCACCGCCGACGTCACCTCGGCCCATCCGCTGACCGCCACCCAGGTCAAGGCGCTGAAGGCCAAGCTCAAGACCCAGCTCGCCCGCGACGTCGCGGTCGACCTCACCGTGGATCCCGCGATCCTCGGCGGACTGATCGTCAAGATCGGCTCGCGCCAGATCGATGGCTCCATCCGCTCCAAACTGAACACCCTCGCGATTGCGATGAAAGGCTGAACATGGACATCCGCGCCGCAGAAATCTCCAAGGTCATCCGCGACCAGATCGCCAGCTTCGGCACCGAAGCGCAGGTCTCCGAAGTCGGCCAGGTGCTGTCGGTGGGCGACGGCATTGCCCGCATCCACGGCCTCGACAACGTCCAGGCCGGTGAGATGGTCGAGTTCTCCAACGGCATCAAGGGCATGGCCCTCAACCTCGAAGCCGACAATGTCGGCGTCGTGATCTTTGGCTCGGACAGCCAGATCAAGGAAGGCGATGTCGTCAAGCGCACCGGCACCATCGTCGACGTGCCCGTCGGCAAGGGCCTGCTCGGCCGCGTGGTCGATGGTCTCGGCAACCCGATCGACGGCAAGGGCCCGATCGTTTCCGATCAGCGCAGCCGCGTCGAAGTCAAGGCCCCCGGCATCATCCCGCGCAAGTCGGTGCACGAGCCGGTGCAGACCGGCCTCAAGGCGCTCGACGCGCTCGTTCCCGTCGGCCGCGGCCAGCGCGAACTGATCATCGGCGACCGTCAGACCGGCAAGTCCGCCGTCGCAATCGACACCTTCATCAACCAGAAGGCCGCCAACGCCGGAGATGATGAGAGCAAGAAGCTCTACTGCGTCTATGTCGCGATCGGCCAGAAGCGCTCGACCGTCGCGCAGCTCGTCCGCACGCTCGAGGAAAATGGCGCGATGGAATATTCGATCGTGGTCGCCGCGACCGCGTCGGACCCCGCCCCGCTCCAGTATCTCGCGCCCTACACCGGCGTCGCGATGGGCGAATATTTCCGTGACAACGGCATGCACGCCCTGATCGTCTACGACGATCTGTCGAAGCAGGCCGTCGCCTATCGTCAGATGTCGCTGCTGCTGCGCCGCCCGCCGGGCCGCGAAGCTTATCCGGGTGACGTGTTCTATCTCCACAGCCGCCTGCTGGAGCGCGCCGCCAAGCTGAACGATGCCAACGGCAACGGCTCGCTGACCGCGCTGCCGATCATCGAGACCCAGGCGGGCGACGTGTCGGCCTACATCCCGACCAACGTGATCTCGATCACCGACGGTCAGATCTTCCTCGAGACCGACCTGTTCTATCAGGGCGTCCGTCCGGCCATCAACGTCGGCCTGTCGGTGTCGCGCGTCGGCTCGGCCGCGCAGACCAAGGCGATGAAGAAGGTCGCCGGCTCGATCAAGCTCGAACTCGCCCAGTATCGCGAAATGGCGGCCTTCGCGCAGTTCGGTTCGGACCTCGACGCCTCGACCCAGAAGCTTCTCAACCGGGGCGCGCGCCTGACCGAGCTGCTCAAGCAGCCCCAGTTCCAGCCGCTGCCGTTCGAGGAGCAGGTCGCGTCGATCTTCGCCGGCGTGAACGGCTATCTCGACGGCATCCCGACCGGCGACGTCGTCCGCTTCGAGGCAGGCCTGCTGGCCGACCTTCGCTCGAAGGGTGCCGACATCCTCGCCGACATCCGCGACACCAAGGATCTGTCGGACGCGACCAAGGAAAAGCTGAAGGCCGCGATCGCAGCCTTTGTGAAGACCTTCGCGTAACATACTGCGGTGCCAGCGAAAGCTGACGCCGCAAAAGGAAGGAAGACGGACAGGTAATGCCCAGTCTGAAGAGCCTGAAGGTCCGCATCACCTCGGTGAAGTCGACCCAGAAGATCACCAAGGCGATGAAGATGGTCGCCGCCGCCAAGCTGCGCCGCGCGCAGCAGGCCGCCGAGGCTGGCCGCCCCTATGCGGAGCGGCTCAGCGCGGTGATGGCGAGCCTCGCTTCTAAGGTGACGGTCGGCCCGCAGTCGCCCAAGCTGCTTGCCGGCACCGGCAGCGATCAGGTTCACCTGCTCGTCGTCGCGACGTCGGAGCGCGGCTTGGCGGGCGCGTTCAACACCAACATCGTCCGCGCGGCGCGCAAGACCGCCGACGCCCTCATCGCCGAGGGCAAGACGGTGAAGTTCTACCTGATCGGCAAGAAGGGCCGCGCGGTCATCTCGCGCCTCTATCCGGGCAAGATCGTCCATCAGGTCGATCAGAGCCACATCAAGAACGTCGCCTTTTCGGATGCGCATGAAGTCTCCGAAGACTTGATCCAGCGTTATGCCGCGGGCGAGTTCGACGTGGCGCACCTGTTCTTCGCCAAGTTCCAGTCGGCGCTGGTGCAGGAGCCGACCGAGCTGCAGATCATCCCCGTGCCGCTCGCCGCCGACAGTGGGGCGGCCGCGCAGGGCGCTTCGGCGGCGGTCGAATATGAACCCGACGAGGAAGCGATCCTCGCCGAGCTGCTGCCGCGCAACGTGGCGGTGCAGCTGTTCCGCGCGATGCTGGAGAATGCCGCGTCCGAGCAGGGCAGCCGCATGACCGCGATGGACAACGCCACCCGCAACGCCGGTGACATGATCAACCGCCTGACGATCCAGTACAACCGGACCCGCCAGGCCGCGATCACCACCGAACTCGTCGAAATCATCTCGGGCGCCGAAGCGCTCTAACGAACCAGGCCAGCAAGGAAACGCATCATGGCTACCACCACCAACAATGTCGGCCGCATCAGCCAGGTCATCGGCGCCGTCGTCGACGTGACTTTCGATGGCGGCACGCTGCCCGCCATTCTGAACGCGCTCGAGACGAAGAATGGCGACAACCGCCTCGTTCTCGAAGTCGCGCAACATCTGGGCGAGAACACCGTCCGCACGATCGCAATGGACGCGACCGAGGGTCTGACCCGCGGCCAGGAAGTCACCGACACCGGCTCGCAGATCCGCGTTCCGGTTGGCCCGAAGACACTCGGCCGCATCCTCAATGTCGTCGGCGAGCCGATCGACGAGCGCGGCCCGGTCAACGCCGAGACCACGGCTCCGATCCATGCCGAGGCTCCGCTCTTCGTCGACCAGTCGACCGAGACCTCGATCCTCGTCACCGGCATCAAGGTGATCGACCTGCTCGCGCCTTATGCGAAGGGCGGCAAGATCGGCCTGTTCGGCGGCGCCGGCGTGGGCAAGACCGTGCTGATCCAGGAGCTGATCAACAATATCGCCAAGGGCCATGGCGGCACCTCGGTGTTCGCAGGCGTCGGTGAGCGTACCCGCGAGGGCAACGATCTCTATCACGAGTTCCTCGACGCGGGCGTCATCGCCAAGGACGCCGACGGCAACCCGACCCCGGAGGGTTCGAAGGTGGCGCTGGTGTTCGGCCAGATGAACGAGCCGCCGGGCGCCCGTGCGCGCGTCGCGCTGTCGGGTCTAACGATCGCCGAATATTTCCGCGACCAGGAAGGCCAAGACGTGCTCTTCTTCGTCGACAACATCTTCCGCTTCACCCAGGCGGGTTCGGAAGTGTCGGCGCTGCTCGGCCGTATTCCTTCGGCGGTGGGCTATCAGCCGACCCTGTCGACCGACATGGGCGCGCTGCAGGAGCGCATCACCTCGACTAACAAGGGCTCGATCACCTCGGTGCAGGCGATCTACGTTCCCGCGGACGACCTTACCGACCCGGCGCCGGCCACCTCCTTCGCCCACCTCGACGCGACCACCGTGTTGAGCCGCGCGATTTCGGAGCTCGGCATCTATCCGGCCGTCGACCCGCTCGACTCGACTTCGCGCGTGCTCGAACCGCGCGTCGTCGGCCAGGAGCATTATGAGACCGCCCGCGCCGTCCAGGAGACGCTGCAAAAGTACAAGTCGCTGCAGGACATCATCGCGATCCTCGGCATGGACGAGCTTTCGGAAGAAGATAAGCTCACCGTGCAGCGCGCCCGCAAGATCCAGCGCTTCCTGTCGCAGCCGTTCCACGTCGCCGAGGTCTTCACCGGCATCAGCGGCAAGTTCGTCGCGATCGAGGACACCGTGAAGTCGTTCAAGGCGGTCGTCGACGGCGAATATGACCACCTGCCCGAAGCTGCCTTCTACATGGTCGGCGGCATCGACGAGGTCGTCGAGAAGGCCAAGAAGCTGGCGGCCGAAGCGGCCTGATGACGAGCGGCCTGCGCCTCGAGGACGCGGTCAACGAAGTCTGTCCCTGGTCGGGTGACCCGGTCTCGGCAGATTCGCTGACCCTCTACAAGGGGCAGGTCGTCGGCTTCTGCAACAGCGGCTGCCGGGACAAGTTCGAAAAGGCCACCACGGCGTTCGACCTCGCCCTTGCAGCGAAACAGGATTGATCATGGCAGACCTGCATTTCGAACTCGTCACCCCCGAAAAGCTCCTCCGCTCGGAGGAGGTCTATATGGTGGTGGTGCCAGGCACCGAGGGCGACTTCGGCGTGCTCGCGGGACATGCGCCCTTCATGTCGGTGGTCCGCTCGGGCGAACTGGCGATCTATTCGGGTCCGAACACCGTCTCGGCGCGCATTCAGGTCGAAGGTGGCTTTGCCGAGGTCAACGAAAAGGGCCTGACGGTCCTGGCCGAACAGGCGACCGAAGCCTAATCTCGACTCTCCCGATTAACGAAAAGGCCCGGACCGCAGCAGCGGCCGGGCCTTTTCTTTTCGGTCATTTCTCGACGAACGCCTTCAGCCGGCCCAGCGCGTCGTCCCATTGACGGCTCACCCGATCGAGATAGGCGCGGGCTTCATCGAGCGGTTCGAGCCGGCAGCCGAAACGGCGTTCGCGGCCATGCCGCACGCATTCGACCAGACCGGCATCCTCAAGTACCCGCAGATGCTTGGTCACCGCCTGTCGGGTCAGGCTGGTATCAGAAGACAGCATCGTGATCGAGCGGGTGACGCCGTCGCTGAGCCGCATCAGCAGCGACAGGCGGGTGCGGTCGCCCAGTGCCGCAAAGACCGGTGCCGGATCGTTCCCTCTCGCCGCCTCAGCCATCGACATGGACCCGGATATTCTCGATCTGCGCGGTCCACCCGCCGCCGTTCATCCGCAGCGCCTCGTCGCGCCGGTACGCGGGTATCCGGTCGAAACCGGATTCGGTGATGGTGAGATACGTCCCCTCCCCGCGCGTCTCCAGGCGGAACTCGACGAGGGTCGGTTCCTCCTGCGAATAATCAGCCGCGGGGTCGACGGCATAGGGGTGCTAGGTGAAGGCAAAGCGGTGCGGCGGTTCGAGCACGACCGTCCGCGCCGTCCAGCGGACATGCTCATATCCCTAATGGGTGATGTGTCCGCTGCTCAGCTCGCCGACCAGGAATGGCCCATCGAGGGCAACCCGAAACCATTGCCCGAATTCGCGATGGTCGGTCACTGCCCGCCAGACGCGCTCGATAGGCGCGTCGAGTTGGATTTCACGCTGGATCATATCGGACATATCGGCACCCTCCGAGGTGAATTTTTAGGACCACCGGGCCGATATGCAACCATATCGTTGCTCTTTTGAACCATTACGGTGTCGTTGCGGCTACCCGAAGACTCGCTGCGGCCAACTGAATGACGGCCAACCCTACAAACAGCAGCGATTAACCTGCGAGCCGCTAGGCCATGTGCTCGGAATCAGGGAGCGGCGCCCAGGCTTGGCGCGTCAATTTGACCTTATGTCGCCAAAGCGGATGTAAACAGGCTTGCTCCCGCTATGATATGGTGGCGACACGGGCGGGGCAGTGAGCGGGGGTAGATTGTGGCGTCGATCAATTCGGTTCAAGATCAAGAAGTGACGTTCATCAGCGGCGTCGATTCGTCCGGACGCGCGGCTCCGATCAGCTTCGGCACCTGGAATTATGATTCTCCCGCGACCTATGATGGCAGCGCGGGCAACAATTACACCGCCAAGTTCGGCCCGGCCACCTCGGGAACGGGCGCGACCATCACCTATGCGTTCGACATCGCGTCGAATTGGACTGCAACAGAAAAAGCTGCCTTCGTCGCCACCGCAAAACTGTGGTCGGCGGTTGCCGACGTCACCTTCGTCGAAGCCTCTCCATCGTCCGCGCAGGTCATGCTCACCCGCAGCACCGACGAAAGCGCATCCGGCGGCCCCGACCGGTTCACGACCGCGACGACCGGTACCAACCAATTGGGCGTCGCCAGCACGGCGAGCATCAATATCGACACCACGGTCGCCGCCTTCGGGCCGCTCGGCACCAGCCTGTCCAACTATGGCGGCTATCCTTACACTACGCTGATCCATGAATGGGGCCATGTTCTCGGCCTGGGCCATGGCGGCCCCTATAATGCCGGCGACGTCGACGAGACGCCCTATACCGGCTTCGACAATGTCGCCTGGACGATCATGTCCTATAATGACCAGTCCGCCGAATGGGGCGTTTCGCGCGGCGATGACGGCCTTTTCTATGGGCGCTCGCCGACGACGTGGATGCCCCTCGACATCATCGCGGCGCAGCGTCTCTACGGCGTCGCGGTCAACACGCCGCTATCCGGTGGCCAAGTCTATGGCTTCAACAGCAACATCACTGGAGAGATCGCGAAATTCTTCGATTTCAACCAGAATACGCGGCCCATCGTCACGCTGTGGAACAAGGGCGTGAACAACACGCTCGATCTCTCCGGTACGAGCTTCGCATCGACCGTCGACATGCACGATGGCGCCTTCAGCAGCGTGATGAACCTCGAGGACAATCTGGCGATCGCCTATGGCACGCGGATCGACACGGTGATCACCGGCGCGGGCGGCGATATGGTCACGGGCAATGACAACAGCAATTATGTCCTGGCCGGGGCCGGGGCGGATTCGATAATCGGCGGCAGCGGCAACGACCATCTCTATGGCGCTGCGGCGGTCGCGGTGGCGGGCGACGGCGCCGACACGATCGGCGGTGGTGCGGGCAGCGACTATATCCAGGGCAATGCGGGCGACGACCGGCTGAACGGGGGTGACGGGTCGGACCGCATCCAGGGCGGCCAGGGCAACGACAGCATCCTTGGCGACGCCGGCAACGACACCACCAACGGCAATCTCGGCAACGACAGCATCGACGGCGGCGAGGGCAATGATTCGCTGCGCGGCGGTCAGGGCGCCGACAGCATCACCGGCGGCATCGGAAACGACATGCTGCTCGGCGATCTCGGCGTGGATACGCTGTCGGGCGGCGCGGGTATCGACCTGATGAGCGGCGGCGGCGATCCCGACATCTTCACCTTCGCCGAAGGCGACGCGAGCTTCGGCAATGGCAGCGCGACCGACGTGATCACAGACTTTACCGACGAGATCGACCATATCCACATGGCGTTCGGCTTACCCAGCGCAGTGCTTCATGGCGCCGCGGCCGATAGCTTCGCCCAGGCGGCGGCCAGCGCGCAGCAGATCCTCAACGGCCAGGCGGGCTTCACCGATGTCGCGGTTCTCCAGGTGGGGACCGACGTCTATCTTTTCTACGACACCGGCGCTGCCGCTCCGCTGGAAGCGATCAGGCTTGGGGGCATCGCCGATGCTGCGGTCATCACCATTACGGACTTTACCTGAGCCACCGCGCCGCGATTAACCGTTTTTGAGGGCTTTATCGTTACTGCAAGCCTGTTCGGTCCGAGTCCGGCCGCCCGGGGAAGAGTTGCGATGAGTGCTTTCGGCAAGCGTGGAGCGATGACGCATGGAGCCAAGCCCGCCTTCGGCGTGGCCAGGCCGATGCAGGGTGACGCCCCCGCCCCAGGTCCGTTGACCGGCGGCCTGCAATTCCCGCCGCTCGACAATGTCTCGCTGTCCGCATCCGATCCCTTCGCCGGGATGCCCAGCTTCGACGACCCGATCAACATCGATGAAGATCAGGTCGAACTCCCCAAACATGCCGACGCCATGGCGCGGCTCGCGATCCGCGAGGCTGCGTCGGGCGATGCTGGGCGTTCGCGGGTCGAGGGCTTCGAGGCGTCGATCCACAAGATCAAGGAACAGGTGCTTCCCCGCCTGCTCGAGCGCGTCGATCCCGAAGCCGCCGCCTCGCTGAGCAAGGACGAGTTGGCCGAGGAGTTCCGCCCGATCATCGGCGAAGTGCTCGCCGAGTTGCGCATCACCCTCAACCGCCGCGAACAGTTCGCGCTGGAAAAAGTACTGGTCGATGAACTGCTCGGCCTCGGCCCGCTCGAGGAGTTGCTCGGCGATCCGCTGATCACCGACATCATGGTCAACGGCCCCGACCAGACCTATGTCGAGCGCAAGGGCAAGCTTGAACTCGCGAAGATCAATTTCCGCGACGAGGAGCATCTGTTCCAGATCGCCCAGCGTATCGTGTCCAAGGTCGGCCGCCGCGTCGATCAGACGACCCCGCTCGCCGACGCGCGGCTTACCGACGGCAGCCGCGTCAACGTGATCGTGCCGCCGCTGTCACTACGCGGCACTGCGATCTCGATCCGCAAATTCTCGTCCAAGCCGATCACCCTCGACATCATGGCGCGCGGCGGATCGATGAGCGAGAAGATGGCGACCTTTCTGAAAATCGCCGGCGCGAGCCGCTTCAACGTCGTCATTTCGGGCGGCACCGGCTCGGGCAAGACGACAATGCTGAACGCGCTGTCGAAGATGATCGATCCGGGCGAGCGCGTGATCACCATCGAGGACGCGGCCGAACTCAGGCTGCAGCAACCGCACTGGCTGCCGCTCGAAACCCGTCCGGCCAACCTTGAGGGCCAGGGCCAGATTTCGATCCGCGACCTCGTCGTCAACGCGCTCCGTATGCGTCCCGACCGGATCATCCTGGGCGAAATTCGCGGCAGCGAATGTTTCGACATGCTGGCCGCGATGAACACCGGCCATGACGGCTCGATGTGCACCCTCCACTCCAACAGCCCGCGCGAGGCGCTGGCGCGTATGGAGAATATGGTGATGATGTCCGACATCAAGGTGCCGAAGGAAGCGATTTCGAAGCAGATAGCCGATTCGGTCGACCTGATCGTCCAGGTGAAACGCCTGCGCGATGGCTCGCGTCGCGTCACCAGCATCACCGAAGTGCTCGGCATGGAAGGCCCGGTGATCATCACCCAGGAATTGTTCAAGTTCGAATATCATGCCGAGGATTCGGAAGGGAAGATCGTCGGCGAATATGTCTCGTCGGGCCTGCGTCCCTATACGATCGAAAAGGCGCGCCAGTTCGGCTTCGACCAGCCCTTGCTCGAAGCCTGCCTCTGACGGCCGGGCGTCAGTTGCCCTTGACCCACAACGCCGCGCAATAGGCTGCGGCGATCAACGACAATATCGACAGCAGCGGCCAGGGCATCCACCCTGCTCGTCCGGCCGCGCGGTCGGCCTCGCGCCGGCGATGACGGCGCCAGTCCGCCGCGACGGACAGTATCGCCAGTGCGACGAACGCCAGCGTCGGTATCGCGTAATCCGATTGCACCTTGCGCGATCTCCGTCATCATTGCGCCCATGATCCATATCGGGAGATGCGTTTTGCGCCATCTGTTTCTTACCGCCGCCACAGCCCTGATCGCCCTCGCGCCGACGGCAGCGCAGGCCAAGGGCGATCCGGTAATCGCCAAGGCTATCGCTGACCCCGCCCGCAGCGAGGCCAATCGCGCGCGGGATATTTATCGCCATCCCGTCGAAACCCTTGCCTTTTTTGAAGTGAAACCGGGGCAGACCGTTATCGAATATTATCCCGGCGGCGGTTGGTATACCGAGATCCTGGCCCCCGCGTTACGCGGCAAGGGCCGCTATGTCGCGATGCCCCCCTCCAGCGAACGAGGCCTCGCAGCGGTCAAGACAATGCTGGACAAGAACAAGGAGCGGTTCGGAGACGTGGAGGTCTATCCGTTCAGCGCCACCGCGCCGTTGACCTTTCCCGCCGGCACTGCCGATCGCGTGCTCACGTTCCGCAACGTCCACAATCTGCTGATGCAAGGTGAGGACGTCGCCGCCAAGGCGTTCGCCGATTTCTATGCGGCGCTGAAGCCGGGCGGCATATTGGGCGTGACGGATCACCGGCTGCCGGAAACCATGGACAGCGCGCTCGAAAAGAAGAGCGGCTATATCAAGAAGTCGACCGTCGTCCGGCTGGCCACCGCCGCGGGCTTCAAGCTGATGGGCGAGTCCCAGGTCAACTCTAATCCAAAGGACACGCACGACTGGCCCGAGGGGGTCTGGACGCTTCCGCCCACATTCCGGCTCGGCGATGTGGATCGCGCGAAATATCAGGCGATCGGCGAGAGCGACCGGATGACGCTGAAGTTCGTGAAGCCGGCCAAATAACCGGCGCCACGCCCGTCACGGCATCACTTCAGCTTGTTGATCTGGTCCTGCATCGCGGCCAGTTGCGCCTTCAGCGCCTCGACTTCGCTGCGCGGCGCATCCGCAGCGGGAGCGGCCGGCGTGGCGGCGGGGCCCGCCGCACCGCCCGCCTTGGGCTTGAAGGCGCTGGCCGCAGCTTCGAACATGTCCATGTTGCGCTTGGCGATCTCCGCGAACGGACCGCCGGCGAACGCGCCTTCCATCGCCTGGCGGAATTGCGTCTGGTTACGACGGAACGCATCCATCGAGGCTTCGAGATATTGCGGCACCATCGATTGCATCGAATCGCCGTAAAGCGAGATCAACTGTCGCAGGAAGTTCACGGGCAGCATCGTCTGCCCGCGATTTTCTTCTTCCATGATGATCTGGGTCAGGACATTATGCGTGATGTCCTCTTCGGTCTTGGCATCGATAACCTTGAAATCGCGTCCTTCACGCGTCATCGCTGCAAGATGGTCGAGTGTGATGTAGCTCGATGTTTCCGTATTATACAGCCGGCGATTGGCGTATTTCTTGATGATGACCGTTCCCGAGCCGTCCGATGATTTCGCCATGATATCCCGCCTGCCGACAAATGTTGCCGACAGCATAGCATCAAATCTTTCCGCGCCGCAACACAGGCCGCGCCCGTTGCCGCTATTCCTCGATATGCTGCGCAACGAAACCAGCGGAGCACCCGATCGGATGCGCCTGGCGCTCGCCGGACTGAAATCCTACCAGAGCGCACCGCGGCCCCCACGGCCGCCTGTATCCTCGGTCATCGCACGCATCGGCCGGGTTTCGCTGCGCAGCTATGGAGCGCAAGGCCGCCCGGCACTGTTCGTGCCGTCCCTGATCAACGGCTCCGAAATACTCGATTTGACCTTTGAAAACTCGATGCTGCGGGGGATTGCCGCGCGCGGCGTCAACCCGGTGCTGCTCGACTGGGGATCGCCCGGTGCGGAGGACCGCGATCTGACCGTCGGCGGCCATGTCGAGAAATATATCCTGCCCGCTCTCGACGCGCTGGGGCAGGATGCTGCGCTGGCCGGTTATTGCCTTGGGGGGACGATGAGCATCGCGGCGGCGATGCTGCGCCCCCCTGCCGCCTTGATCCTGATCGCCGCCCCGTGGAATTTTGGCGGCTTTCCTTCGCAGACGCGAAACGATCTGCTCGAACTTTGGCGCGCTGCGGAACCCGTGGCCGAGGCGCTCGGCCTCCTGCCGGCGGAAGTGCTGCAGCAGATTTTCTGGAAAATCGACCCGGAGCGCACCATCGCCAAGTTCGAGCAATTCGCCGGCAAGGATGCTGCCAGCCCCGAGGGACAGAATTATGTCGCGGTCGAGGACTGGGCCAATGACGGCCCCCCGCTGACCCTCGCCGCCGGCCGCGAACTGATGGAAGGTCTGATGACGGGCAATGCGAGCGGCGAAGGGCGCTGGCAGGTGGGCGGGCGGGTGATCTCCCCGTCAGAACTGGGAATACCGCTGCTCAACATCGTCTCGACGGTCGATCGGATCACCCCTGCCGCCAGCGCCTGGAAGGGCGGCGAGCGCGTCGAGCTCGCCGAAGGACATGTCGGCATGGTTGTCGGACGCAAGGCGCCGGGCTCGCTATGGGCCAAAGTCGCATCCTGGCTTTCGCAACTGCGGGACTCCTGATAGGTCGGCGCTCGAAAATCATAGCGCGAGTCGGCGAAAGCAGTTCCGCAACGCCGTTCGCACGCGCAACATAGAGCAGGAGCGAGCATGACCGACATCGTGATAACCGGCGCCAAGCGGACTGCGGTCGGCAGCTTCCTCGGCGCCTTCGCATCGACCCCCGCGCACACACTCGGCCAGACGGCGATCATCGCCGCGCTCACTCAGGCCGGCGTCGACGCCGCCGAGGTCCAGGAGGCGATCCTCGGTCAGGTGCTGTCGGCAGGCCAGGGACAGAACCCCGCGCGCCAGGCGGCGATGAACGCCGGGCTCCCCAAGGAGGCGACCGCGTTCGGCGTCAACCAGGTGTGCGGTTCGGGGCTGCGCGCCGTCGCCCTCGCCGCGCAAGCGATCAAATGCGGTGACGCGCGCGTCGTGGTCGCCGGCGGCCAGGAGAATATGTCGCTGTCGGTTCATGCCCGGGCGTTGCGCGCGGGCGCGAAGATGGGCGATATCTCGCTCGTCGACACGATGATCGTCGACGGCCTGACCGATGTGTTCAACGGTTATCATATGGGCATCACTGCCGAAAATCTGGCCGAGAAATATCAGATCGGCCGCGCCGAGCAGGACGGCTTCGCGGTAGCCAGCCAGAACAAGGCCGAAGCCGCCCAGGCGGCCGGCCGCTTCAAGGACGAGATCGCGCCAGTCACCATCAAGGGCCGCAAGGGCGACACCATCGTCGACCAGGATGAATATATCCGCGCCGGCGCGACGATCGAGGCGATGGCCGGGCTGAAGCCCGCCTTCAAGAAGGACGGCACCGTCACCGCCGCCAATGCCAGCGGCATCAACGACGGCGCGGCGGCGCTGGTGCTGATGTCGGCCGACGACGCGGCCAAGCGCGGTGCGCCGGTGCTCGGCCGGATAGCGAGCTGGGCGACCTGCGGCGTCGATCCGTCGATCATGGGCATCGGCCCCGCCCCGGCCAGCAAGCTGGCGCTGGAGAAGGCCGGATGGAAATTGTCCGATCTCGACCTGATCGAGGCGAATGAAGCCTTTGCGGCGCAGGCGCTGGCCGTCGGCAAGGAACTCGGCTGGAACGCCGATATCGTCAACGTCAACGGCGGCGCGATCGCGATCGGCCACCCGATCGGTGCGTCGGGCGCGCGCGTGCTCACCACATTGCTGTACGAGATGGGCCGCCGCGACGCGAAGAAGGGCCTGGTCACGCTGTGCATCGGCGGCGGCATGGGCATCGCGATGTGCATCGAACGCTGAGACGATAAAAAAAGCGCGTCCGCTCCCCTTTTCAGGCGGCTCTTAACCCGACCTCAATCATTCCAAAGTCTAATCGCTCGCGCGATAGTCCAACCGAGGAATGACGATGGCCGGGGCCGTTGAGCAACAGTCTGTGCAAGCGGGGAAGCGGACGCGGCAGCGCGACAGCCTGCTGCTGATGGGCACGATCAAGGCCGCGGGCGATTATGCCCGCGACACCCAGTCCATCCGCATACGCAACCTGTCGTCGACCGGCCTGATGGCCGATTCGCAGGTCGCCTATGATCTCGGCGCGATCGTCGAGGTCGGACTGCGAGGGATCGGGATGGTCACAGGCGAGATCGTCTGGGTGCGCGACGGCCGGATGGGCATCACCTTCCGTGAGACCATCGATCCGAAACGCGCGCGCCAGCCCGTCGTCGCCGGCAGCGACGAGCATCTGCGTAAGCTTATCGATCTTGGTAAGGTGCGCCGCCCTGGATTGAGGATCGACTGACCCTCAATCCCCTGTGGCGGCGTCGTGTGTCAAAGACGCGCGAGCGCTTCTTTGATCCTGAGTTTCTGCTTCTTCAGCTGGGTAATCAGCACCATGTCCGGTGCCGGTCGTCGAGACTCCGCTGCGATCCGGGCTTCGATCCCGGCGTGCTTCGCGAGCATTGCGGACGAGTGGGTAGTCAACATCTAGGCTGTCTCCTTTCACTCCGACTGGGCCGATCAATAGATCACGATTTGCACCGTCTGTCTTGCCCAAAAATATGGTTGATCCGATGTTGAACACGATTGAGCGTGACGCCTTGGAAACGCATATTTTTGTCGTGCGGCAAAGCCCCGCCCGGGCTTGAGCGGCACGTAGCTCTGCCGCTAGAATCGCGCGGCGAACCGATCTGGAGCGAGTCGTTTGGACAGTGAAGTCATTGCGCGGCGAATCGAACTGCTCCGGCAGGAGCATGGTGACCTCGAGGCCGCGATCGACGCGCTGCTCGACGCGCCCGCTATCGATCAGCTGCAGATCGCCCGGATCAAGAAGCGCAAGTTACGCCTGAAAGACGAGATAGCGCAGCTCGAGGACATGCTGATTCCCGATATTATCGCGTGATTTCGGGACCTCAGGTGCAATAGCTTGAGTAAAGCGGCTCAACCGCCAATTCGTCATCCTGAACCTGTTTAAGCGTCCACCCTTCAACACGAGTGCCGCGCAAGATCGCGAGTGAATGCTGAAACAAGTTCAGCATGACGAGTCTATGAGCGAAGTGGGTCGAAGTATTTTGGAGACCAGGTAAGCGCGACGATTACTCTTCGCGGCTGACCTTCTCGTTCCGCTCGTGGCGCTCCTGCGCCTCGACAGTCATGGTCGCGATCGGCCGGGCTTCGAGGCGGCCGAGTGAGATCGGCTCGCCGGTTACCTCGCAATAGCCATATTCGCCCTCCTCGATCCGGCGCAGCGCGGCGTCGATCTTGGAGATCAGCTTGCGCTGGCGGTCGCGGGTGCGCAGCTCGATCGACCAGTCGGTCTCGCTGGACGCACGATCGGTGAGGTCCGGTTCGCGGAGCGAATCGATCTGCAGCTGCTGAAGCGTCCCCGCAGATTCCTTGAGGATCGCTTCCTTCCAGCCAAGCAGCTTCGCCTTAAAATAGGCAAGCTGCCGATCGTTCATGAAAGGTTCGTCAGGTGAGGGCCGATAGCCGTCGAGATCTGTTGCAGGTACGTCCACCGGTTCCCGCCCATCAAATACGCCACTCAGCGACGATGCCATGCGACTCTCCGCTTTGCCCTCGACCAAGCCAGGCTAGGCAGCTGACAGCGAGGGTCGCCCGCGGCGGGCTATAGACAGCGAGGCGCCCGCGCACAAGCCGGGAAGCTGTGCGCGGGCGCAGAAACTTGGGGATTATTTGGAGCGGACTCAGCCGGTCGGAACGGCGGTGCCCTTGGCGGCAGCCTCCAACTGCGCCTGCGTCATGCCGATCACCGGGCCGTTGGGCCCCTGCGCGATCGCGCTCTTGGGCAGCTTGGCCTTTGCGTTCGGCGTAGCGACGGTCACCAGATCGCCTTCCACCGCCTCGATCGTGCCGACAGCGCCGCCATTCTGGTCGGTCACCGCCGTGCCCGGCTTCAGCGAGGCGAGGAACTGCTGCTGCGCGCTCGCCGCCGCGCCCTGAGCGGCTGCTTCAAGTTCGGTCTTGGTCATGCCGATCAGAAGGCCCTTGTCGCTCTGCGCAAAGGCAGAGGTGGGAACACTGGCCTTGACGACGCCGGTATCGATCACCGCGATATCACCACTGACAGACGCGATGGTTCCGACAGCGCCACCTTTCGCGTCCGAAACACTCGCCCCCGCCGTCACATTGGCCTTGGCGGGCGCGGCCGCCGGTGCGGCCTGGGCAAAGGCCGGGGCAGCGCCGCCTGCCATCAACAAAGCGGTGGCAAGGAAAGCAGCTCGAAAAGTCACATCCATACTCCTCTTTGGACAATCACCCAATTGACGCACGGGGACACCGCCTAGTTCCACCCCGTTTCGATGGGTCGCGCCCAGCACGGGGCGAAGCGACCTGCTATGTGCACGAATGACGCAACCTCGGCATCGTTCGACGGTTGGTAGGCGTATGCGCGGCGGTTGCGCGGTTCGCGCTTCGGGGCCATAGGGCGGCGATGCACGATATCCGCCTGATCCGCGATGAACCCGCCGCTTTCGATGCCGCGCTCGGCCGCCGCGGCGTAGCGCCCGTGTCTGCGTCGCTTCTCGCCCTCGACGAACGCCGCCGCGCCATCACCACTGAATTGCAGCAGGCGCAGGCGCGCCGCAACGATGCGTCCAAGGCGATCGGCCAGGCCAAGGCGCAGAAGGATGAGGCTACCGCAGCGACGCTGATGGCCGAGGTCGCGGCGCTCAAGGAGAAGATGCCCGCGCTTGAAGCCGAGGGTGGCGAGGTCGACGCCGAACTGCACACCGCGCTCGCCGCCATCCCCAATCTCCCTGCCAGCGATGTGCCCGAGGGCGCAGACGAAGCGCATAATGTCGAGCAGCACGTCTGGGGCACCCCGCCCGCTTTCGACTTCACCGCGCGTGAACATCCCGATTTCGCGGGCCCGCTCGGCCTCGACTTCGAAGCCGCGGCCGCCATCTCGGGAGCCCGCTTCGCCGTGCTCAAGGGCGGAGTCGCCCGTCTTCAGCGCGCACTGGGCGCCTTCATGCTCGATCGCCAGACTGCCGCCGGCTTCACAGAGGTGATCCCGCCGCTACTTGTCCGCGACGAGGCGGTGTTCGGTACCGGCCAGCTTCCGAAGTTCGCCGAGGATCTGTTCCAGACCACCGACGGCCGCTGGCTGATCCCCACCGCCGAAGTCAGCCTGACCAACATGGTCCGCGAGCAGATCCTCCCCGAGGCCGAGCTGCCGCTGAAGTTCACCGCGCTCACCCAATGCTTCCGCTCCGAAGCGGGGGCGGCCGGACGCGACACCCGCGGCCTGATCCGCCAGCATCAGTTCGAGAAGGTCGAACTGGTGGCGATCACCACACCCGAGCAATCGGACGCGGTCCATGCCGAGATGACCCGCGCCGCCGAAGCGATCCTCGAAGAGCTCGGCCTGCCCTATCGCCGCGTCCTCCTCTGCACCGGCGACATGGGCTTCACCGCGCGCAAGACCTTCGACCTCGAAGTCTGGCTGCCGGGCCAGGGCTGTTATCGCGAAATCAGTAGCATCTCCAACTGCGGCGACTTCCAGGCGCGGCGGATGAGCGCGCGCTATCGTCCAACTGGCGAAAGCAAGGGCACCCGCTTCGTCCACACCCTCAACGGTTCGGGCCTTGCTGTCGGGCGGACGCTGGTAGCGGTGCTGGAGAACTATCAACGCGCCGATTGCTCGGTGGCGATTCCGGAAGCGCTGCTCCCCTATATGGGCGGGCTCACGGAGCTACGCCCGGCATGAGGATATTGTTGTGCAATGACGACGGCGTGCACGCGCCGGGCATGGCCGTGCTCGAACGGATAGCACGCAAGCTATCCGATGACGTCACGATCGTCGCGCCATCGGGCGAAAAATCGGGCGCGGGCCGCTCGCTCACCCTCACCCGCCCCCTGCGCATCCGCCAGCTCGGCGAACGCCGCCATGCGGTCGCGGGAACGCCGACCGACGCCGTGATGATGGCGCTCGGCCTCATCATGAAGGATAATCCGCCCGACCTGATCCTGTCAGGCGTCAATCGCGGCGCGAACCTGGGCGAGGATGTCAGCTATTCGGGCACGGTGTCCGCCGCAATGGAAGGCGCGCTCGCCGGGATCCGCTCGATCGCGCTCAGCCAGGTCTATGCTAAGGCCGGCGCGGGCGAGAATGTCAGCTTCGCGGCGGCCGAGGCATGGGGCGAACGCGTGCTCCGCCCGCTGCTCGACGCACCTTGGGCGCCGCGGACATTGGTCAACATCAACTTCCCGGCCCGCGCGGCGGGTGATGTGCTCGGCATCCGCGTCGTCGGCCAAGGGTTACGCGACTATGGCGAGACCGAACTGATCAAAGGCACCGACCCGCGCGGCTTCGACTATTACTGGCTCAAGCTGGCCGGCATGCCGCACACGCCCGCGCACAGCACCGACCTCGAGGCCGCCGCCGACGGTTGGGTGACTGTCACCCCGCTCCACTGCGACATGACCCACCACGCCTCGATGGCCGCCATTGCGAGCTTGTACAGCTGAGACGCCGGTGGCCATCTTGGCCCGCCTGCATCGAGAGGGTGGCATCGCCGCTCAAGGCTGCTAACAGAACCGTCATGGCCTTGCCGACCATCCGCCCGACAGGTTGCGCGCTCGTCGCATTGCTGCTGATGACGTCCGCCTGCATTCCTGCGCAGGATCGCGCCGAAACCCGCCGCCCCGCCCCGACACGCCAGCGCGCCGCAACGCCGCCGCCAGCGCCCGTGCCGTCCGCGAAAGCCGTCGCTCCCGTTGAGGAGCCGGTAATCGCCCCCGGCCCGCCGCCGCCCGCGGTATCGGAGAATGTGCCGACTCCGCCGCCGCCCGCGTGGCAGGTGAAGACGGTCGCGCCATCGGCGATCGAGGTCGCCGCCTCGACCTATGTCGTGAAGCCCGGCGATACGCTGCGCGCGATTTCGGACAAGACCGGCGCGGGCTCGGAAGCGATCGCGCGGGTCAACCATATCGCGGCGCCCTTCAAGATCATCGTCGGCCAGAAGCTCAAGGTCCCCGGCGGGCGCTATCACCGCGTCGGCAAGGGCGAGACCGGCATCGCCATCTCACGCGCCTATGGCGTTGAATGGGGCCGGATCGCACAGCTCAACGAGCTCGAAGAACCCTATGTGCTTCGCGAAGGCCAGCGGCTCGTTTTGCCGAGCCAGCGCGAGGTCGCCAGCATGACGTCGGATCAGCGCGAGGCCGCATTCCGGCTGGATATCGAGGACCTGATCACCGGATCGGAACCCGCGCTCGCCACCCGCGAGAGCCCCAAGCCGCCGGTCGTGACGCCCAAGATAGTGGCGCCCACCGTCGCGGTCGCCGAACCGGCGCGGTTCGCCGGGCGGTTCGACTGGCCGGTGCGCGGGCCGATCCTCCGCCGCTTCGGGCGGCATGCGAGCGGGCAGCAGAATGACGGCGTCAACATCGGCACGCCGCGCGGCACCCCGATCACCGCCGCCGCCGATGGCGTCGTGGCATATGTCGGTCAGGATATCCCGGCCTATGGCACGCTGGTGCTGCTGCGCCATGGCGATGGCTGGATCAGCGCCTATGGCTATGCCGACAGCATCACCGTCACGCGCGGGCAGAAGGTGGTGCGCGGGCAGACGATCGCGAAGAGCGGCAGCAGCCCCTATAGCGCTGAGCCCCAGCTTCATTTCGAGATCCGCAACGGCCGCAAACCGGTGGACCCGCTGAGCTACCTGCCCTCACGCAGCTGAGTGCCTCGCGCCGCCTCGACGGCTTGATCGAGCGTCGCCTTGAATCGAACATGTGGCGGCCGAACCCCATGCGCGAACAGGACCCGCCTGATCCTGGGGCCAGTGCCCGATAGATAGAGCGGTACGCCGAGACGCTTCGCCTTCTGCGCCAGGCCCTTCATGGTTGCGGCGGCGGTCGCATCGACGATCGGGACGGCGGAAAAATCGACGACATAGGCCTTGGGATGCTCACCGATATGGTCGAGCGCGGCGCTCACGGTGCCCGCCGCGCCGAAAAAGAACGCGCCGGAAATCCGATAGACCAGAACGAACGGGTCCGCCGCCAGAGCGGCGTCATAAGGCGTGCGCTGCTCGCCGCTGCCCCGGTCCGCCTTGTCCAGTTCGACGATGGGGCGCGAGCTGTCGACCTCCACCGCCTGGGCCATGCGATGAAGGAACAGCAAGGCACCCAGCCCGAACCCGACCATGATGCCTTCCGAAAGGTCGCGGAAAACGACGAGCAGGAACGTGCCGAGCAGGACCACAGCGTCGCCGCGCGATGATCGCAGCAAGGTCCAGAATTCTTGCTTTTCCGCCATGTTCCAACAGACGACGGCAAGGACGGCGGCGAGCGCCGACAGTGGGATATAACCCGCCAGCGGCGCCGCGATCAGCATGAACAGCAGCAGGAAGACCGAATGAAGCATGCCGGCGATCGGACCCCGCGCGCCCGCACGCACATTGGTCGCGGTGCGGGCGATAGTGCCCGTGACGCAGATGCCGCCGAACATGGCGGATCCGATGTTGGCCAGGCCCTGCGCGACCAGCTCGGCGTTGGAGCGGTGCCGCCGCCCGCTCATGCTGTCGGCCACCACTGCCGACAGCAGGCTTTCGATGCTGCCCAGCAGCGCGAAAGACAGGGCGGCCGGAAGAACCGCGACGACCTTGTCCAGCGATAGCGCCGGCAGCCGTGGGCTGGGCAGCGATTGCGGTATCCCGCCGAAGCGGGTGCCGATCGTCTCGACGGGCATCCCCAGCGCACCGGCGAGGATCGCGGCCAGGCCGATTCCGATCACGAAGGCCGGCCAGTGCGGCCGAACGCGCCGCACCGAGACGATCGTGCCGATCGTGAACGCGGTGATCGCCATCGAGGGCATGCTGGCCGACGGCAGCGCCCCGGCCAGCACATGGAGCTTGGGGATGAGCGCTCCGGGCTCCTTTCCCGTCAGGCTGAGCCCAAGCAATTCCTTGATCTGGCTGGCGAAGATCACGACGGCGATGCCCGACGTGAAGCCGACCGTCACGGGATAGGGGATATATTTGATGAAGGTGCCAAGCCGAAGCAGGCCGACGGCGAGCAATATCAGGCCGGACAGGATCGTCGCCAGCAGCAGGCCATCGACGCCATGGGCTTCGACGGTCGTGGCGACAAGGACGATAAACGCGCCCGCCGGTCCGCCGATCTGGAAGCGGCTGCCGCCCAGCAGCGAGACGATGAAGCCGCCGACGATCGCGGCATAGAGGCCCCGGTCGGGCGTGACGCCCGATCCGATGGCGATCGCCATCGACAATGGCAGGGCGACTATCGCCACGGTGAAACCCGCGACGGCATCCGCCCTCAGGTCGGCCAGACGATAGCGTTCGCGCAATATGGTGACGAGCTTGGGCGTGAACAGTTCGACGAAACTGGGTCTTGCCCGGTGAGCGACCATTATGATCCGCTTTCCCTCATCACCGGCGGCCTATTTGCCGCCCGATCCTTTGGCGAGCTTGTAGCGGACCCCCCGCCCCGCTCCGCTGCTTGCCGCATTCTCGCCGATCAGCTCGATGCCGGCCGCATCGAAGGCGTCGACGATCTTGGTCAGCGTATCGATCACGCCCCTCACCCTGTCCTCGCTGGCCTCCATCCGCTGGATGGTCGGCACCGACAGGCCCGACATTTCGGCGAGCTGGCGCTGATCGATACCCAGCAAGGCCCGCGCCGCACGCATCTGCGATGCCGTGATCATAAACTCTTCACCTTGCTCAAGCTATTATCAAACATGATAATTGATGTCTAGAACATCAATATACAGTGCTAGACCATCAGAAATGTCTCGATTGATTGGCGGAAGTACCCGTCGTAGCATGCCCTGGCCTGGGCTTCCCGCGCCCAGGCCTCGCATTTTGCCTCGAAACCGCCTATGTGCGCGCGCTCCATGGCAATTGAACTCCCCTCCCCGCCGAAGATCGGCATGGTTTCGCTCGGCTGTCCGAAGAATCTGGTCGACAGCGAACGCATCCTCACAAAGCTGCGGTCGGACGGCTATGGCTTGTCGCCCGACTATGCCGGAGCGGACGTCGTGCTGGTCAACACCTGCGGCTTCCTCGACAGCGCGAAGGAGGAAAGCCTGGAGGCGATCGCTGAGGCAATTGCGGAAAATGGCCGCGTGATCGTCACGGGCTGCATGGGCGACGAGGCGGACAAGATCCGCGCCCGCTTTCCCAACGTTCTCGCGATCACCGGCGCGCATCAATATGAAGAGGTCGTCGGCGCGGTGCATGAGGCGGCCCCGGTCCCGCCCTCGCCTTATGTCGATCTGGTGCCCGAAGCGGGACTGAAGCTGACGCCGCGCCATTACAGCTATTTGAAGATTTCCGAAGGCTGCAACCACCGCTGCAGCTTCTGCATCATCCCGTCGATCCGAGGCGATCTCGTCAGCCGCCGGCCCGACGCGATCCTGCGCGAGGCCGAGAAGCTGGTCGCCGCCGGCACTCGCGAGCTGCTGGTGATCAGCCAGGACACCTCTGCCTACGGGCTGGACCTCAGGCACAAGAGCTTCCCGCTGAAGGGCGGCGGCGAAGTGCGCGCGCACATGACCGATTTAGCCCGCGAACTGGGCAAGCTCGATGCCTGGGTGCGGCTCCATTATGTCTACCCCTATCCGCATGTCGATCAGGTCATTCCGCTGATGGCAGAGGGGCTGGTGCTCCCCTATCTCGACATCCCGTTCCAGCATGCCTCGCCGCGCGTGCTGAAGGCGATGAAGCGCCCGGCCAACGACGCAAAGGTGCTCGAACGGCTCGCGGCGTGGCGCGCCGTCTGCCCCGATATCGCGGTCCGCTCCTCCTTCGTCGTCGGCTTCCCCGGCGAGACCGAAGAGGATTTCCAATATCTGCTCGACTGGCTCGACGAAGCGCAGCTCGACCGCGTCGGCGCCTTCCGCTTCGAACCGGTCGCGGGCGCGGCCGCCAACGACCTGCCCGGTGCGGTGCCCGAGGAGGTCAAGGAAGAGCGCTACGCGCGGATCATGGAACGGACAGCCGCCATCTCCGCCGCCAAGCTCGAAGCCAAGATCGGCCGCACGCTCGACGTGATCATCGACGTCGTCGACGGTGAAGGCGGCGCGACCGGCCGATCGAAGGCGGACGCGCCCGACATCGATGGGGAAGTCCATCTGCGCGACGCCGAAAAACTAGCCCCCGGCGACATTGTTCGGGTCGAGATCGAGGATGCCGACGAGCATGATCTGTTCGGCGTGCAAAGCCCTTCATAGAGTCTGCCAAGCGGCGCACAGCATCACAGGGAGGTCATCCATATGCCCGGAGTCTGGTTCGACGAACTCGAGGTCGGTCAGCTGTTCAAGCACCCCATTTCGCGAACGATCACCGAAACCGACAATGTGCTGTTCACGACGATGACGCACAATCCGGCACTGCTCCACCTCGACGAGGAATATTGCCGGACCCAGACCGAATATGGCCAGCGGCTCGTCAACAGCTGCTTCACCCTGGGCCTGATGGTCGGCATCTCGGTCGGCGATACCACGCTCGGCACCGCGGTCGCCAATCTCGGCTGGGATGAAGTGCGTTTCCCGAAGCCGCTGTTCCACGGCGACACCGTCCGCGTCGAGACCGAGGTGGTCGAGCTGCGCGAATCCAAGTCGCGGCCCGACCAGGGCATCGTCACCTTCCTGCACCGCGCCTATAACCAGCATGGTGATCTCGTCGCCCACTGCAAGCGCTCGGGGCTGCAGCGCAAGCGTCCCAAAGCCTGATCCTTCAGACCGTCGGCAGCTTCTCGATCAGCTTATCGACGGTCATCGGATAATCGCGCAGACGGATGCCGGTCGCGTTGTAGATGGCGTTCGCGACCGCTGCGCCCGCGCCGCAAATGCCGAGCTCGCCGACGCCTTTCGCTTTCATCACCGAGCTCTTGTCGTCGAGCTCGTCGATGAAGATCACGTCCTGATCGGGAATGTCGGCATGGACCGGCACATGATATTCGGCGAGATCGCGGGTCACGAAATAGCCGAAGCGCTTGTCGACGATCAGTTCCTCCATGAGCGCCGCGCCCGCGCCCATCGTCATCGCGCCGATCACCTGACTGCGCGCCGATTTCGGGTTGATGATCCGCCCGGCCGCAAAGGCCCCGCCCTGCCGGCGGATACGAACTTCACCGGTCAACGCATCGACACCGACCTCGCAGAAGTGCGCGCCGAATGTGGCCTGGGCATAGGTCTTGGTCAGGCGGCCATAGTCCATCTTGCCTTCGACGGTGACGCCCTCCGCGCCCGCCGCTTCGCCGATCCGGACGCGCCGGTTGCCGCTGACCAGATAGCCGTCGGCAAAATCGGCGTCGGTGGCGTTGAACCCGGCCTTCTGCGCAAGCGCGGAACGCAACGCCATGCAGGCGGCGTAGACGCCCGCAGTAGAGCTGTTGCCGCCCCACTGCCCGCCTGAACCCGAGGATTGGGGAAAGAGGCTGTCGCCGAGGCGAACGCGGACCTTGTCGAGCGGAACGCCCATCACCTCGGCGGCGGTCTGCGCGATGATCGTGTAGCTGCCGGTACCGATGTCGGTCATATCGGTCTCGATCGTGACCACGCCTTTGGCATCGGCGCTCGCCCGCGCCGCCGACGGCATCACCAGGTTGTTGCGGAAGGCCGAGGCGACGCCCATGCCGACGAGCCAACGGCCATCGCGCTGCTCCCCCGGCACCGGGTTGCGCCGCGACCAGTGGAAGCGCTCCGCACCGACGCGCAGGCATTCGACGAACTTACGGCTGGAAAAGGGCCGGCTGGGCCCCTTCTCCGGATCGAACTGAACATCGTTGCGAATGCGCAGCTCGACCGGGTCGAGTCCCAGCTTCTCAGCCAGCTCGTCCATTGCCACTTCCAGCGCGAGCAGTCCGACCGCTTCTCCCGGCGCGCGCATCGCATTGCCTTCTGGCAAGTCGAGTTCGGTCAGATAATGCGCCGTCATCCGGTTCTCACCGCGATAGAGAAGCCTTGTCTGCTGCGCCGCGGTCTCCGCACTGCCGCCGGGCAGGTCGCCCGACCAGCTCTCATGCGCGATCGCATCGATCAGCCCATCCTTGTCCGCTCCGATGCGAACGCGCTGGATCGTCGCCGGGCGGTGGACCGTGTTGTTCACGATCTGGGGCCGCGCCAGCGCGACCTTGACCGCGCGGCCGAGCTTGCGCGCCGCTACTGCCGCCAGCACGGCGTCGGCCCGTACCCACAGCTTCGCCCCGAAACCACCGCCGATATAGGGGGAGACGAGCCGGATATTCTCCTTGGCCATGCCGAGCGTCGCCGCCATGTCCCGAACGCCCCAGGCGACCATCTGATTGGAGGTCCAGAGCGTCAGCCGCTCCCCCTCCCATGCCGCGATGCTGGCGTGGGGCTCCATCATCATGTGGCTCTGGTCGGGGGTCGTGTAGACTTCGTCCACCTTGACCGCGGCATTGGCGAAAGCCGCATCGAAATCCCCCACGCTGGTAGCCGCTGGTCCGTCGAAACCCGGCGGCGAAGCGCGGGCATGATCGCGCGCCGCCGCCAGATCGAAGCGCCCCTTGGCAGTCGCGTAATCGACCTGGACCAGCCTCGCGGCATCGCGCGCCTGTTCGAAGGTCTCGGCGACGACGAGGGCCACCGCCTGATCGTAATGCTCGACCTTCGGCCCCGCGAGCAGCGCTGCGGTGTTCGAGTCCGACTTCTTCAGCGGCCCGGCGTTCGCCGCGGTGATCACGCCCAGTACACCGGGCGCAGCCTCTGCGGCGCGCGTATCGATCGAGCTTATCCGCCCCGTCGCGATAGGCGAACCGACGATCCAGCCATAAGCGGCGTTCGGTGCGGCCTCGTTCTGTTCATAGGCATAGGGCGCAAGCCCGCAGACCTTGAGCGGCCCGTCGATCCGGTCGACCGGGTGGCCTACCACCCGCTGCCGGTCGATCACATTGTCACCGGCGGGCGCATCGAATTTCATGGTCATGCCTTGGCCTCCGCCAGCACCGCGCCCAATGCGCGCCTCAACAGCGGCAGCTTGAACGCATTCTGCTCGGTCGTCTTCGCACCCAGCGTCACCGACGCAGCGATCGCCTCGGCACCTGACAGCGTCTCGGCAGCCTCGACCCGCCAGGGCTTGTGCGCGATGCCACCAAAGGCAAAGCGCTGGCCCTGCGGCCCCACGACCGCCGCGACCGAAACCAGCGCGAACGCATAGGAGGCCCGATCGCGGACCTTGTGATAGATGTGCATGCCGCCAAGCGGGGCGGGCAGCGCCACCCCGGTGATCAGCTCGCCAGGCTGCAACACGGTCTCGATATGCGGCGTCTGACCCGGCAGCTTGTGGAAATCGGCGATGGGGATGGCGCGCGTCGCGCCGTCAGGGCTGACCGTCTCGACCACCGCGTCAAGCAGGCGCATCGCCACCGCCATGTCCGACGGATTGGTCGCGATGCACTGATCGCTGGTTCCCAGTACCGCCAGACCGCGATTGATCCCGCCGAGCGCGGCGCAGCCCGATCCCGGCTTTCGCTTGTTGCAGGGCTTGGTGGTGTCGTAGAAATAGGGGCAGCGGGTTCGCTGGAGCAGGTTGCCTGCGGTGGTCGCCTTGTTACGCAACTGACCCGACGCGCCCGCGACCAGGGCCCGCGACAGCACCGCATAGTCGCGCCGTACCCGTTTGTCGGCGGCAAGATCGGTGTTGCGGACCAGGGCCCCGATCCGCAGACCGCCCTGATCGGTCGTCTCGATGCGATCGAGGCCGAGATGGTTGACGTCGATCAGATGGGTCGGCGTCTCCACCTGGACCTTCATAAGGTCGAGCAAGTTGGTGCCGCCCGCGATGAAGCGCGCGCCGGGATGTTCGGCGGCGGCCTTCGCCGCGCTTACCGGATCGGCGGCGCGCTGGTAGGTGAAGGGCTTCATGCGCGCGCCTTCCCGGCCACATCGCGGATCGCCGCGATGATGTTGGGGTAGGCGGCACAGCGGCAGATATTACCGCTCATCCGCTCACGCACCTCAGCATCGGAGAAGGCGATGTCCATCAGGTCCGCGCTTGCATGGCTCGGCACCCCCGCTTCGATCTCCCTGAGCACCGACACCGCCGAGCAGATCTGCCCCGGGGTGCAATAGCCGCATTGATAGCCGTCATGGGTGACGAAGGCCTTCTGCATCGGATGAAGATCATCGGGCGTACCCAGTCCCTCGATAGTCGTGACCGCATCGCCGTCATGCATCACCGCCAGGGTCAGGCAGCTGTTGATCCGCCGCCCGTCGACGATAACCGTGCAGGCGCCACACTGGCCGTGATCGCAGCCCTTCTTGGTGCCGGTAAGATGGAGATGCTCCCGCAGCGCGTCGAGCAGGGTGGTGCGCGGATCGAGCGACAGGCTGCGATCCTTGCCGTTCACCTTCAACGTGACCGGCATCGGCGGCGGAGGAGTCTTCTGGCCGCTAGGGGCCGCTTCGACGCCTTTGGCTGTCGCCAGACCTGCCGCCGTCGCCGCACCGGCAGCCAGCACCGTACGCCGTGTCATTCCGTCGTCCCCATCATCCGATATCGTGTCCGTCATCATGCCAGCCCCCGCGAAGTTCGCGCCGGGATGGCAACCTGTGGCGGCGGCGTTCGTTCCGCGAGCTTCGTTCGACCGTCGAAAACCACCGATATCCGCCAGTCTATCAGCCCGCCGATCAGGGAAGCAATGCCGGAAGCGTCCTGATCAGCCCCAGAGGCTCGCCGGCGCGGGAAAGGCGACCCCGCGTTCGAATCGTACCGGATCGGGCCGGTCCGCGCCAAGCAGCAGCGGCCCATCGATATCGACCCAGCGCGCGCCCTGTGCGACGAGAATGGCGGGCGCGATGCCGAGCGAGGTCGAAAGCATGCAACCGACCATCAGCTCGAGCCCGGCGTCGCGCGCCGCGGCAGCCAGCGCCAGTCCCTCGGTGAGTCCGCCAGCCTTGTCGAGCTTGATGTTGATCGCATCATAACGTCCGCGGCAGCGGTCGAGATCCGCGCGATCCTGGCAGCTTTCGTCAGCACATAGCGGGATGGGAGACACCACGCCGTCGAGCAGATGATCCTCGCCTGCCCTCACAGGCTGTTCGATCAGTTCGACCCCGTAAGGAAGCAGCGCCGCGGCCTCGGCGCAGACGTCGCGTCCCGTCCAGCTCTCATTGGCGTCGACGATCAGCCGGGCATCGGGCGCGCCGCAGCGCACGGCCGCCACCCGCTCGATATCGCCCTCCCCGGCCAGCTTGAGCTTGAGCAACGGATAGATGCGCGCAGCCTTGCGCGCATCTTCCTCCATCTTCTCGGGCGCGCCGAGCGAAATGGTGAACGCCGATTGCAGCGGCACGAGCGGCGCCAGCCCCGCGAGCGACCAGACCGGACGCCCCTCGCGCTTAGCTTCGAGGTCCCACAGCGCGCAGTCGATGGCGTTGCGCGCCGCCCCGCGCGGCATCTGCCGCAGCAGATCGGCCCGCTCGATCCCGCGGGCGATGTCTTCGGCCATGGCCGCAGCCTGCGCCAGCACGCTCTCGGCGCTCTCGCCATGGTAATAGATCGCGGTCCCCTCGCCGTGCCCGCTATGGACGCCATCACTGATCGTCACGGTCACCACATCGACATGGGTCTTGGCACCGCGCGCGATGACGAAGCTGCCCGCCACCGGCCAGGTCTCGATCCGCGCCTTAAGCTTCGGCCCCGCGCGCACCGCCATCAGGTGAGCGACGCTCCGTTGGCCGGCTGGCGGGGGATCGTGCGCGGCGCGGAACCGGGCCACAGGTTGCGCGGGAGGATGCGGCCCTTACGATCGAATGCGGCCTTCACCTCCGGCCGCGTCATGAAACCACTCCACAGGTCGCGAAGGCGGGACGGCGTGGGGGCCCATAATGACGGGCCCGGCTGGAACTGCAACACCAGATCACTCGCCACATCATTGTCCTGAAAGGCTTTTATCGCGATCTGCGAAGCTTCGACCGAACGATGCGCGCAGAGCAGCGCCTCAATCACTGCGGGCTGATTCTGATCCGCCATCCCTTTCAACGCGTCCATCGCACTGTTCGCTTCGGAGGTCCGGCCCAGCGCCATCAGCGAGCAGACAGCGGTGCGATCCAGCCAGCGCTTACCGAGATCGGTCAGGAGCCCGCCTGCCTGCGCCAGCGTATTACGAGCAACGGTCAGCGCCTTGGCGGGCCGGCCGATCTCATCGAGGAACTCGGCATAGCTCACCAGCGCGGTCGACGCGGTCGGCGCGCGCCGCAAGTCCAGTGTCGTGAAGCCGCCGAGCAGCGCATCGGCCTCGTCATTGCGGCGAAGCGCTGCCAGCGCCCGCGCCCGATAGAGAACGGTGCGCACCGCATCACGGCTCATGCCCTCGGCGACGCGAATATCGCCGCTCATGTCGAGCACATCCTGATAGCGGCCGAGCAGCAACATGGCGTTGACCGCGTCGCGCAGCGCGACTTCCGAATCGGGGGTGCTGGCATAGACGGAGAGCTTGTCGCGTGCGAAACGATCCACCGATGTCCCGCTTGCCGGGCCGAGCCGCGCCTCCAGCGCGGGCCAGAGTTTCGCATAATGGCGGTCGACGGCCATCGACGACAGCATTTCGGGTTGATCGATCCGTTCCAGCAGGCCTTCGGCCTCGACGGATTCACCCTTGTCGATCAGCGCCCCGATCGCGCCCTCGGCAAAGCCGATCCGCAGTTCGGGAATGTCCGACGGTTCCCAGTCGGCGCGAGCGAGCGCAATGAGCATGCGATCGCGCGCCTCGCGCGCCTTGGTCTCGTCAAGACGCATCGAAATGGCCCGTACCGACGCCCCCGTGAGGATATTCAGCGCCTTGGGCGATGTGTCGGCAAGGACGGCGATCTGCTCCGCCGCATCTGCGAAGCGATTTTCATCAGCGGCGATGAGCGCCCCAAACGCTTTCACCAGCCCGTCGCGGGGCATGGTCTGCGCCAGTTCGCGCTGGACCGCTGACAGATCGCCCGCGCGCCCTTCGGCACCGAGGCAGACGAGGCGCATCCGCTGGACGGCGTCCCGGTCTCCGCCCGCGCCAAGACCGGGAACGACCGGATCGAGCGCCGCGAGCACCCCAGCGCAATCTTCGCGCGATGCGGCCTCCTGCGCCTTTCCGATCGCTGCCGGAAGATCAGCGGATGCGTCCGCTGCCTGCGCCTGGAGAGGCGCACCGAGCGAAAGCGTCAGCGCGATGATGGGTGCGAGGGCGAAAGCCCTAGCGCGCATGCGCCGCAATCCACTCGTCGACCACCGGAGCGATCTGCTCACGCCAGCGGCGGCCGTTGAAGATGCCGTAATGGCCGACCCGCTCCGCCATCAGATATTTCTTGTTCGCATCGGGCAGTTCGGTCGCCAGGGTCAGCGCGGCCTTGGTCTGGCCAAGGCCCGAAATATCATCGCGCTCGCCTTCGATCGCGAGCAGGCCGACATCGGTGATCGCACCCGGATCGACCTTGCGTCCCCGATGCAGGAACTCGCCGCGCGGCAAGAGGTGGCGCTGGAACACCGCATCGATCGTCTGGATATAGAACTCCTCGGTCATGTCGCAGACCGAGCGATATTCGTCATAGAAAGCCTTGGTCGAATCCGCGCTCTCCTCGTCGCCATCGACCAGGTGCTTGAACATGCTCCAGTGGCTGACGAGGTGGTTGCCGAGATTCATCGCCATGAAACCCGACAGCTGGAGGAAGCCCGGATAGACCTTTCGCCCCGCACCTGGATAGAAGACCGGGACGGTGTGAATGACGTTCTGCTCGAACCAGGCGAGCGGTCGCTGGGTCGCCACGGTGTTGACCGCCGTCGGCGCCTCGCGCGTGTCGACGGGGCCGCCCATCATCGTCAGCGTCGCCGGGCGACAGGGATTCTTGTCGGCGGACATCACTGCGGTCGCAGCATACGCCGGAACCGAGGGCTGGCAGACCGCGAGCATATGCGTGCCCGGGCCGATCTTCTCGAGGAAGGCGATAAGATAATCGATATAATCGTCGAGGTCGAAGCGCCCCTCGCCGACGGGCACCAGCTTGGCGTCGCGCCAGTCGGTGATGTAGACGTCATGATGCGTCATCATCCGCTCGACGGTGCCGCGCAGCAGCGTGGCATAATGGCCTGACATCGGGGCGACGATCAGCAGCTTCGGCTGTCCGGTGATCCCCTTGCGGCGGAAGCGCTTGAGCTGGCCGAAGGGCTTGCGAAGGATGATCTCCTCGGTGACGGACACCATCTTGCCGTCCACCTCCACCTCGGTAAACCCGAAATCAGGCTTGCCGCGCGAGGCCGAAGCATGGGCGAACACGTCGAGTCCCGACGCCATGATCGGCGCCATCGTGCCGTAGGACATCGGGTTGAGCGGGTTCTTGAGCCATTGTCCGCTCAGATCCGCCCAGGCGCTGGCCGCGGACATCCACGAACGCTGGACCTCATAGACATTGTACAGCACACGCTTCTCCCAACCGACCCCGCCCCCGGCTTTACGTCCAAAATGGTGCATCGCGCAATGAGAAGGATGCAACCGCGCTCCGATGAACGATGTGGGGATAGCATCGGCGGATTGCCATAAGGTGAAAGACATCGCGCTCTCGGGTGCGCGCAAAGCGCTTTCCCTTTCGCCCGCCACGCTTTAGGGCGCGGGCGATGGCGAAGAAGAACGACTCTCCGGAGGCCCCCGCCCGCAAGATCGGCGAACTGGCGATGATCTGGCGTTTCGCCCGAGCCTATCCGGGACGGATCGCCGCCGCCGCAGGCGCACTGGTCGTCGCCGCCGCCGCGACACTCGCCATTCCCGGCGGTTTCCGGTTGGTGATCGACAAGGGCTTCATCGCTTCGCGCGGCGACGTCGGGCCCTATTTCCGCTATCTGCTGATCATCGTTCTCGTCCTCGCGCTCGCCACCGCGCTGCGCTTTTATTTCGTGTCCTGGCTGGGCGAGCGCGTCGTCGCCGATATCCGCGTTGCGGTGCAAAAAAACCTGCTTCGCCTGGCCCCGCGCTTCTTCGAGGAGAACCGCCCGTCGGAAATCGCGTCGCGCCTGACCGCTGATACCGCGGTGATCGAGCAGGTCGTGGGAACCACCGTCTCGGTCGCGCTCCGCAACATCGTACTGGCGATCGGCGGGGTGATCTATCTTTTCGCGATCGCGCCCAAGCTGGCCGGGATGCTGCTGCTCGGCATTCCATTGGTCATGCTGCCGGTGATCTTCATGGGCCGGCGACTGCGCAATCTGTCGAAGAGCACCCAGGACCGCATCGCCGATGTCGGCGCGACCGTCTCGGAAACGCTGCGCGCGATGAAGATCGTCCAGGGCTTCGGCCAGGAAGCCCGCGAGGCTGAACGCTTCGCAGAGGTGGTCGGCGAAGGCTTCCTGACCGCGCGGCGGCGCATCCGCGTCCGCGCGGTGATGACCGCGATCATCATCGGCCTGATCTTCGGATCGATCACGATGGTGATGTGGCAGGGCGCAGTGGATGTTGCCGCCGGACGGCTGTCGGGCGGCTCGATCGCGGCATTCATCCTGACCGGCGGGCTCGTCGCGGGCGCGTTCGGCGCACTGGCCGAGGTTTATGGCGATATCGTCCGCGCGGCAGGTGCTGCGGCGCGGCTGTCCGAACTTCTGTCTGCCGAACCTGAAATACGCGCGCCCGCGCATCCCGTGGCGCTGCCGCAGCCGCCCCGAGGTCTGCTCGAGTTCGATCATGTCGGCTTCCGCTACCCCACCCGGCCCGACGTCAGCGCGCTCGACGATGTCAGCTTCACCGTCCAGCCCGGTGAGGTGGTCGCCGTTGTCGGCCCGTCGGGCGCGGGCAAATCGACGATCCTGCAGCTTGCCCAGCGCTTCTATGATCCCGAGTCGGGCGTGATCCGGCTCGACGGCGTCGCCCTGCCCGATGCCGATCCGGGCGACGTCCGGGCGCGGCTGGCGGTGGTGCCGCAGGACACGGTGATCTTCGGCGCATCGGCGCGCGACAACCTGCGCTATGGCCGCTGGGACGCCGATGACGACGACATCTGGGCCGCCGCGGAGGCCGCTAACGCCGCCGCCTTCCTGCGTGCGCTCCCCGATGGCCTCGACAGCTTCCTCGGCGAAGCGGGTGCGCGGCTGTCCGGCGGCCAGCGTCAGCGCCTCGCCATCGCCCGTGCGCTGCTGCGTGACGCGCCGCTATTGCTGCTCGACGAGGCAACCTCGGCGCTCGACGCCGAATCCGAGAAGCTGGTGCAGGATGCGCTCGACCGGCTGATGAAGGGCCGGACGACAATCGTCATCGCCCACCGCCTCGCCACCGTTCGCGCCGCAGATCGTATCCTGGTTATGGATCAGGGCCGCATTGTCGAACAGGGCACCCACGCCAGCCTGACCGCACAAGAGGGTCTATACGCCCGCCTGGCGCGTCTCCAGTTTCAGGATGTGACGGCGTAACTTCCCCTCCCTGACAGGGAGGGGAGGTTCGCTACGCTTTGAAGCTGCCGTCGAGCAGCTTGATGATCGCCGAGAAGTCCTTCCCCGCGCCACCGAGATTGGCGAACGCCTGATAAAGATGCTCGGCCGCACCGCCCATCGGCACGCTTGCCCCGACGCCCTGCGCCGCCTCGACCGCGAGCTTGAGGTCCTTGAGCATCAGCCCCGCCGCGAAACCGCCCTCATAGTCGCGGTCGGCCGGGGTTTCCGGGCCGACGCCGGGCAGCGGGCAATAGCTGGTCATCGACCAGCTCTGGCCGCTCGCCTTGGACGAGATGTCGAAGAAGGTCTGCGGATCGAGGCCAAGCTTCTGGGCGAGCGCGAAGGCCTCGCAGGTCGCGACCATCGTCGCGCCGAGGATCATGTTGTTGACGATCTTCGCCGCCTGCCCCGAACCGTTGGCGCCGGCATGGATCACCGCCTTGCCCATCAGCGCGAGCAGCGGCTCGGCCCGGGCGAAATGCTCGGCGCTACCACCGACCATGAAGGTCAGCGTCCCGCCATTGGCGGCGGCGATGCCGCCCGACACCGGCGCATCGACCATCGCCAGCCCCTTGGCCGCCGCCGCCGCGCCCACCGCCTTGGCGGTACCGACGTCGATCGTCGAACAATCGAGCAGCAACGCAGCGGCGGGCACCGCGCCGAAGATCTCGTTTTCATAGACCGCACGGACATGTTGGCCGGCCGGCAGCATCGTCACGACGAACTCGGCGTCGGCGACCGCCTCGGCCGCCGAGCCAACGGCGAGGCATCCCGCCGCCACCGCCCTGTCCAGCGCATCCTTCGACAGATCGAAAGCGCGCACGTCATGGCCCTTCTTGGCCAGGTTGGCGGCCATGCCGCCGCCCATATTGCCGAGCCCGATGAAACCGACCGTTGCCATATTATCTCCCAGTCCAGTTGCCCGGACGCTTCTCGACGAAGGCGGTCATGCCTTCGGCCTTGTCTTCGGTGGCCGCGAGGCCGTGGAACAGACGCCGCTCGAACACGAGACCCATCGCCAGGCCGGTTTCGAAGGCCGCGTTGACCATCTCCTTATTGGCCAGCGCGGCGAGCGGCGGCATGCCGGCGATCAGGGTCGCCATCTTGAGCGCCTCGTCCATCAGCTCGGCGGCGGGCACGACCTTGCTGCACAGGCCGCCGCGCTCGGCTTCGGCGGCATCCATCATCCGCCCGGTCAGACACATGTCCATGGCCTTCGACTTGCCGACCGCGCGGGTCAGGCGCTGCGACCCGCCCATGCCGGGGGCGACCCCCAGCTTGATCTCGGGCTGACCGAACTTGGCAGTGTCGGCGGCGATCATGATGTCCGCCATCATCGCCAGTTCGCAGCCGCCGCCCAGCGCAAAGCCCGCGACCGCCGAAATCCACGGCTTGCGCGTGGCGGTGACCTTCTCGAACCCCTGGAAGAAATTCTCGGCGTACATCGTCGCGAAGCCCTTGGCCTGCATCTCCTTGATGTCCGCGCCCGCCGCGAAGGCCTTCTCGCTGCCGGTCAGCACCGCGCAGCGCTGCGAGGGATCTGCGTCATATTTGGCGAAGGCGTCGATCAGGTCGGCCAGCACCTGCGAATTCAGCGCGTTGAGCGCCTGGGGCCGGTTCAGGCGGATGATCGTCACCGCGCCCTGGGTTTCGACGAGGAGGGTTTCATAGGACATGGGCGAACCTTTCAGGCGTTGGGCAGAGGCGTCCAGGCCTCGGCAGGCGGGAGCGGCGCGAAGATCGCGTCGATTTCAGCTTCGCTGACCGCCTCCGGCGTTGGGGGATTCCAACGCGGCGCATTGTCCTTGTCGACGATCAGCGCACGCACACCCTCGACGAAATCGGGGCGCGCGATGACATGGGCGGCTAGCGCATATTCCCTGCTCATCTCAACGGCGAAATCATCGATCTTCGCGGCCTCCGCCAGAAGACGCAGCACCACCTTGCACGATTGCGGCGATTTGCCTTCGAGCGCCTTAAGCGTCGCCAGCGCCCATTCACCGCCATCGGCGGCCAGCGCCGCGAGAATGTCCTCATAGTGATCCGAGGCGAACAGCCGGTCGATCTCCACGCGTCGATCGAGGATCGGCGCGGCCGGGATCGGGCTCACCGCGCTGCGCAGCGCGGCATCGGCCGCCTTGGGATTGCCCAGGATCGCGGCCTTGAGCGCGTCAACATCGTCGCCCGCGACATAATGGCTGCCCAGCGCAAGCGCGAGGCATTCAGCGCCATTGAGCCGCGCCCCTGTCAGCCCGACATATTGTCCGGTGCGCCCCGGCATCCGCGACAGATAGCGCCCCCCACCGACATCGGTGAACAGGCCGATGCCAGTCTCAGGCATGGCATACATCGTCCGGTCGGTGACGACGCGGATCGAACAGGGCTGCGAGATGCCGACGCCGCCGCCCATCGTGATCCCGTCCATGAAGGCGATCGTCGGCTTGACATAGGTGAAGAGCAGATGGTTGAGGCGATACTCCTCATGGAAGAAGGCGCGTGCCGCCTCTCCCCCCACCGCCGCGCTCTCGGCGATCGCCCTGATGTCCCCGCCCGCGCAGAAGCCCCGGCCCTCGGCATGGTCGATCATCACGAGATCGATTGCGTCATTGGCGGCCCAGTCGATCAGCGCCGCGATCATCGCGGTGCACATCTCGTGATTAAGAGCGTGCAGCGCCTTCGGGCGGTTCAGCCGAATGCGGCCGGTACGTCCCTCGACAAAGATGAGGACGTCATCGGTCATTGGCGCAGCAAATCGCGGCTGGTGATCATCCGCATGATTTCGTTGGTCCCTTCGAGGATGCGGTGGACGCGCAGGTCGCGCCAGAAGCGCTCGATCGGGTAATCCTGCAGATATCCATAGCCGCCATGGAGCTGCAACGCGCGGTCGACCACCGACGATCCGGTGTCGGTGGCGAAACGCTTGGCCATGGCGGCGAATTTGGTCTTGTCGGGCGCGTTGGCGGTCACCTTCGCCGCCGCGGTGTAGAGCAGCATACGCGCCGCCTGAAGCTCGGTCTCCATGTCGGCCAGGGTGAACTGGGTCGACTGGAAATCGGCGATCGGCTGGCCGAACTGCTTTCGCTCCTTCACATAATTCACCGCCTCGTCGAGGCAGCGCTGCGCACCGCCCAGCGAGCAGGCGCCGATGTTGAGACGCCCGCCGTCGAGCCCGGCCATGGCGATGCGGAACCCCTCGCCTTCCGCACCGACGCGGTTGGCGACAGGCACACGGACCTCGTCGAAATTGACCTGCGCGGTGGGCTGCGAATGCCAGCCCAGCTTCTTCTCCTGCGCGCCGAAGCTGACGCCCGGCATGTCCTTGTCGATCACCAGACAGGAAATGCCCTTGGGGCCGTCCTCGCCGGTGCGAACCATCACGACATAGACCTCGTTCTGGCCGCCGCCCGAGATGAACGCCTTCGATCCGCTGACGACATAGTCGTCGCCATCGCGCACCGCGCGGGTCTTCAGCGCGGCGGCGTCCGATCCCGCACCGGGCTCAGTCAGGCAATAGGAAGCGATCTTCTCGCACGCGACCAGCGCGGGCAGGTAACGACCCTTCACATCGTCCGCGCCGAAGCGGTCGATCATCCACGCGGCCATATTGTGGATCGAGATGAATGCGGATGTGGAGGGACAGCCATAGGCCATCGCTTCCATGATCAGCGCGGACTCAAGCCGGCCAAGACCGATGCCGCCGGCGTCCTCGGAAACGTAGATGCCGCCGAAGCCCAGCGCCGCCGCCGCCTCGATCGTCTCGCGCGGGAAGATGTGATGCTCATCCCATTCGCCGGCTAAGGGGGTGATCGCATCGGCAGTGAACTTCTGCGCCATCTCCTGGATCGCGCGCTGTTCTTCGGTCAGGTCGAACTGGTCGGTCATGCGCTGTTCCTAGCAATTCCTCCCCCGCAAAGGGGAGGAATATCGCCTCACCCCATCGTCGGGATGACGAAGGCGCTGTCGTCGCTCGCGCCGCCATCGGGCCAGCGCTGGGTGATCGTCTTCACCTTGGTGAAGAACTTCACGCCTTCCATGCCGTGCTGGTTGGTGTCGCCGAACGCCGAGCGCTTCCACCCGCCGAAGGTATGATAGGCGACCGGCACCGGGATCGGCACGTTGATGCCGACCATGCCGACATTGACCCGCGCCGCGAACTCACGCGCGGCATGGCCGTTGCGGGTGAACAGCGCGACGCCATTGCCATATTGATGCTGGCTAGGCAGCGCGACCGCTTCCTCGAAATTGGCGGCGCGGACGATCTGGAGGACCGGGCCGAAAATCTCCTCCTGATAGCTCTGCATGCTGGGCTTCACATGGTCGAACAGCGTCGGGCCGACGAAGAAGCCCTTCTCATGACCCTGCAGGCTGAAACCGCGCCCATCGACCACCAGCTCCGCGCCTTCGCGCACGCCCATGTCGATATAGCTCTCGATCTTCGCCTTGTGCGCGGCGGTGACGACCGGGCCGTAATGTGCGTCCTTGTCGGTCGACACGCCGACGCGCAGCGCCTCGATCGCCGGGATCAGCTTGGCGCGGAGGCGATCGGCGGTGTCCTCGCCCACCGGCACGACCACCGGCAGCGCCATGCAGCGCTCGCCTGCCGAACCGAAGGCCGCGCCCGCCAGATCGTTGACGACCTGATCGAGATCGGCGTCGGGCATGACGATGCCGTGATTCTTCGCCCCGCCCATCGCCTGCACGCGCTTACCGGCGGCGACGCCGCGCTGATAGACATAATGGGCGATGTCGGACGAGCCGACGAAGCTGACCGCCTTGATCTCGGGATGGTCGAGGATCGCATCGACCATCACCTTGTCGCCATGGACGACCTGGAGGATGCCGTCGGGAAGACCGGCTTCCTTCATCAGCTCGGCAAGACGCACCGGCACCGAGGGATCGCGTTCGGAAGGCTTGAGGATGAAGGCGTTGCCCACCGCGATGGCGACACCGAACATCCACATCGGGATCATCGCCGGGAAGTTGAACGGGGTGATACCGGCGACGATGCCGAGCGGCTGGCGCATCGAATAGACGTCGATGCCCGGGCCCGCGCCGATCGTATATTCGCCCTTCAGGACATGCGGGATGCCGCAGGCGAACTCGATCACCTCCAGCCCGCGCTGGATGTCGCCCTTGGCGTCCGCGATCACCTTGCCATGTTCGGACGACAGGAGATGCGCCAGCGAGTCCATATTGGCCTCGATCAGCTCCTTGAACTTGAACATCACCCGCGCACGGCGCTGGGGATTGGTCGCCGCCCAGGCCGGCTGCGCCGCCTCTGCCAGCGCTACCGCCTTTTCGAGATCGGCGGCGCTACCCAGCGCGACCCGCGCCTGCACGCCGCCGCTGTTGGGATCGAACACGTCGCTGAACCGCTCGGCGGCGGTAGGCGAACCGTCAGCGAAGAAATGGGGGATATCGCGCACCTGGGTAGCCATGATCTTCTCCCTCGGGCGATGCGTCACGGACGGTTGCTCCATGACCTGGCAATCGCGCCGGATATGTTGCGGCGGCTCATCCGCCGGATACCGCCTCGTGCATCGGCCCGTCACGCGGCGCTTGCAAGCCCGCGCGGTGCAGGACATAGCTGCATAAATGCAGCCACTTCGTTGGGATGACCTACAATTTTTCCTGACCCTAGCGCGGGCGGGCCTTTTGACGATGGCTGCTCGCCAGCTGGATGTCGACGCGACGACGGTCGGCCGCCGCATCCGCAGGCTGGAACGCAGCCTGGGTGGACAGACATTGTTCGCACAGGGCCGTGACGGGCATATCCTCACCGAAAGCGGCCGCCGCCTGCTGCTGCGCGCCGAGGCGATCGAGCGTGAGACCGACGCGATACTCGGCGGCGGGGATCAACCCAGCGGCGAGGAGATTCGCGGACGGCTGCGGATCAGCACTTCCGAAGGCTTTGGCAGCTGGCTGATCGCCTTTCATATCGGCGCCTTCGCGACCGCGCATCCGCACCTCTCGATCGACCTTGCCGCGAACACCGGCTTTCTCGATCCGTCGCGGCGCGAGGCCGACGTCGCGATCCTGCTCGCCCGTCCGCAACGCGGTCCGCTGATCGCCAAGAAGCTCACCGACTATCGACTGCGTGTCTATGCGTCGCGAAGCTATGTCGCGGAGCACGCCGCGATCCAATCGAGCGCCGACCTCGCCGGCCACCGGATGATCGGCTATATCCCCGATCTCCTCTATTCGCCGGAGCTCAACTATCTCGATGAAGTCGGGCCTGGCATCGAAGCGCAACTGCGGTCGTCGACGATAAACGCCCAGCACCGCCTGATCGCGGCCGGCGCAGGGATTGGTGTGCTGCCCTGCTTCATCGGCGACAGCGATCCCGATCTCGTCCGGCTGCTGCCCGATATCGTCATCACCCGCTCCTTCTGGCTGGTGACGCATCAGGACAACCGGCATCTGCCGCGCAACGCGGCGTTCGTCGAATGGCTGTCGGCGCTCGTCCAGCGCCAGCGCGTGCAGCTGTTAGGTGAGCTGGGCTGAAGTAATCAGCGCTAACTATCGGTAAACGCCGGGATTCCGTTTCGACGCAGAAATTTTTTGCCTCCGGCTGTGTATCCCAGTGAACATATTCGGGGGTGAAACGTTTGGAACTCGACTTTGTGGAGTTGAGTATGGTCGATACAGACACAGCCTTGCAGAACCGTTTGCTTGCCGCGTTGAAGCCCGAGGATCTCGCGCTGCTGCTGCCCTCGTTCACCGTACATGAGTGCCACGCCGGCAAGATATTGCAGGAAGCAGGAAGCGATGTGCGCTTCGCCTGGTTCCCGTTATCCGCCGCCGCCGCATCCTTCGTCGTCGCGGCCGACGCCAACCATATGGTCGATGCCGCGCTGATCGGCCGTGAAGGCGCGGTCGGCGGGATCGTGTCGACCGGCCGCCTGCCCGCCTATGCCCGCGCCCATGTCCAGTTCGGTGGCCGCTTCCTGCGCATACCCCTCAGCGCCCTCGCGCAAGCCAAGGCCCAATCGCCGGCGATCGCCCATTGGCTCGCCCGCTATTCGGACTGCCTGCTTGCCCAGCTGTTCCAGTCAGCGGCGTGCAACGCGTCGCACACCATCGCCCAGCGCCTCGCCCGCTGGCTGATCGCCACCCGCGATCGGATCGGCCGTGACGAGATCGTCATTACCCAGGAACAGCTCGGTGAGATGCTGGGCGTCGGGCGCAGCTTTATCAACCGGTCGCTGCGCCAGCTGGGTTCCGCTGGAATCGTCGGATCGCGGCGTCGCCGGATACTGATCCTCGACATCGATCGGCTCAGCGCGATCGCCTGCGACTGCAACCATCGGATCCGCGAGCATTTCGAAACGATCCTCACCGGGGTTTACCCGCGAGAGGTCGATTCCGTGGCGGCATAAGCCGCCGCTTTATCTTCGTGAGTGGGGGAACACCCGCGAAACAATCTCAATCTGGAGGAGAATGTCATGAAGAAGATGTTGTTTGCGAGCGCCGCGATCGCGCTCGGCCTGATGTCGGTTTCGGTCTCGGCGCAGCTTGGTGGCGCAGTTGGCGGAACCGTCGGTGGTGCGTTGGGCGGCAGCGCAGGCTCGATCGGCTCCACCCTTGGCGGCAGCGCCGCGCTCGACACCTCCACCGATGTCAATCCGCGCACCGGCAACAGCTCGGTCGGCGCGGGCGCTACCGGGACACTGGACAGCAGCACGAAGGCCGCAGGTACGAGTCTCGGCGCAAATACGGCAGGTTCGGCCAATGCCGGTCTCACCGCGCAGACCCCTGGCACCGGCTCCGTGACGAGCACGGTGAACAGCACCGCCGACGCTGCGAAGCAGACCACGCGGAGTGCCGCCAACGACCTCAAGCGTGCGACGCGCAAGACAAAGCGCGACACGGCGAATGCGCTCAATAACGGCGCTGCCGTCAGCGGCAATGCCGCTGCCGGCGCAGCGGTAGGCGCGCGCACCCCCGGCAACTGATCCGGCATCCGCCGGAATGCGCGGCGCCGGTGCAACCAACGCACCGGCGCCGCGTTCGCGTTTGAACGATGATCGAGGATTTTACGACCGTGACGCTTGGCCAGGAACTTGCTCCCCACCTACCTTTTCTTCGCCGTTATGCCCGCGCGCTGACCGGGTCGCAGGCGGAGGGCGACGGCTTCGTCCGCGCGACGCTGGAGACGATCGTCGCTGCACCTGCCGATTTCCCGCGCGACGTCGATCCTCGCCTCGGTCTCTATGCGGCTTTCAACCGGCAATGGGACGCCACGCGCGCCGATGAGGATGGTGCGGGCGGCCTCGGCCGCCTCAGCCGGATTACCCCACGGTCGCGCCAGGCGTTGTTGCTGACCGCGATGGAAGGGTTCACGCCTGAGGACGCCGGCTATCTCATGGGTTGCAACCGCGCATCGGTCGAGGAACTGGCGCAGGAAGCGCTGGCGGAGATCGAGCGGCAGCCCAGTACCGACGTCCTGATCATTGAAGACGAACCGATGATCGCGATGGATCTGGAAACGCTGGTCCGCGATCTCGGCCATGACGTCAGCGGCATCGCCGTCACCCATGACGAAGCCGTCGCCAGCGCCCGCGCGCGGCGGCCAGGCCTCGTTCTCGCCGACATCCAGCTGGCAGACGATAGTTGCGGGCTGGAGGCAGTTCAGGAGATATTGGGCGACTTCGCCGTGCCGGTCATCTTCATAACCGCTTTTCCGGAACGGCTGCTTACCGGGGATCGCCCCGAGCCCGCCTTTCTGATCACCAAGCCGTTTCAGCATTCGACGGTAAAGGCCGCGATCAGCCAGGCGCTGTTTTTCGGTCGCGCGGCAATTCCCGCCTGATCAAAGGAACGTTTCGGATCAGAAAATAATATAAATCAGTATCTTGGAGGAACATCCTACAAGCGCGAACCGTTCTTCGAACAGCTGAAACAGTAGAGGATGTTCGACATGGGTGAGATGCTGGACAAGGCCAAGGGCCACGCCAACGAGGCCATCGGCAAGGCCAAGCGCGCAATCGGTGACGCCACCGATCGGCCGGATATCCGCGCCGAAGGTGATGCCCAGGAAGCAAAGGGCGATCTGCAAAAGGCGAAGGGTGAGGTCAAGGGCGTCATCAATCGCGTCTGACGCCGCAGAGGCTCAACGAAAGGCCGTGCCGGCAACGGCACGGCCTTTTGCCATTCACCGTCACATTGCCTTCATCGGCGCCCGATTCCCGCACAACAGTCTTCTCAAATCCAATATTTCGATTATTCTGGAAATATGGAATCAAAAAAGGCCGTCGAGTCGCTGTCGGCACTCGCGCATGGACATCGCATCGCGATATTTCGCCTGCTCGTCCGCACGGGTCCGGAAGGACTGCCGGCGGGCGAGATCGCGCGCGAAATAGGGATCCTGCCGAACACGCTGTCAGCACATCTTGCCATCCTCAGCCATGCCGGGCTGGTACGATCGCGCCGCGAAGGTCGTTCGATCATCTATTCGGCGCACTATGACGCAATGCGTGCTTTGCTCGATCATCTCGTCGCTGACTGCTGCGGCGGGCGTCCGGAGGTTTGCGGACCTTTTGCGAAATTGAATATGTGCGATGGCTGAGCGGCAAGCCGACGCCTGCACCATGAGCAGCACCCCACTCCTGACACAACGGCTGGCGGCCGAGTGTACCGGCACGACCGCGCTGCTCGCTATCGTCGTAGGATCCGGCATAATGGGCGAACGGCTCGCGGGCGGAAACGATGCGCTCGCGCTGCTCGGTAACACCATCGCGACCGGCGCCGGGCTCGTCGTGCTCATCCAAATATTCGCGCCCGTTTCAGGTGCACATTTCAACCCGGCGGTCACGCTAATGCTTGCCGCCCAGCGGCTGATCGACTGGCATTTGGCGATCCTCTATGCGGCGGCCCAGATGGCGGGCGCGATATTCGGGGTATGGCTGGCTCACGCCATGTTCGCCGAACCCCTGCTGCAGATATCGGCGAAGACGCGCGATGGCGCGCCGCAGGGCCTCGCCGAGTTCGTCGCCACATTTGGCCTGATCGGGACGATCCTTGGCACACAGCGCGCGCGGCCGGATTTTACGCCCGCTGCCATCGGTCTCTACATCACCGCCGCCTACTGGTTCACGGCATCCACCTCCTTCGCCAACCCTGCCGTGACGATAGCCCGCAGCCTGTCCGACACCTTCGCGGGGATAGCGCCGCAATCGGTGACGATGTTCATCGCCGCGCAGCTTGCCGGCGCCCTGGCGGCGCTCCGCTTCTTCACCTGGCTCTTCAACAAGGATCGCCCGCTATGACACAGGCCTTTCCTGTCACGATCTATCATAACCCGGACTGCGGCACGTCACGCAATGCGCTGGCGATGATCGAGGCCGCAGGACAAGCGCCGACGATCGTCGAATACCGCCAGAGCGGATGGACGCGACCTCTGCTCGAACAACTTCTGACGGCCATGAAGGCAAGCCCACGCGACCTGCTCCGCGAAAAAGGCACGCCCGCAGCCGAACTGGGCCTTCTTGCGCCGTCGGTGACGGACGACGCCCTCATCGCAGCGATGCTGGCGCACCCCATCCTGGTAAACCGGCCGATCGTCGCAACGCCGAAAGGCACGAAGCTTTGCCGTCCCTCCGAACTGGTGCTGGATCTGTTAGAAAATGCCCCGGCGCAGTTCACCAAGGAAGACGGCGAAATCGTCCGTCGCTGATCGGCCCGGCCGAGCTGTCCGCCATAGCATGCGGCGAGGGAGATCGTGACGCTCTCTGATCAAAAATACAATGATTTCAGATATTTCTGGCGGAGACGGAGGCCGCCAAAAAGCGTTGATATTACGTGAGAAATTCCGACTTTCAGTTTGACGCCATAAACCTAGTCATAACCGCCGCCATGAGCTTGAGCGGTCGCCTGCGGTCCCTGCCGCTCAGCCGCAACATCTGCGCGACCTGCCGGCTTCAAATAGATCACTCAGCGGAGCCGTCGGTTCATCCATATCGTTGATATCAAGTAGGCAGTCGCGGGCGCATCCGATTTCACGGCCACCCATGCTCCCCAAAATCTCGCCGCACGCACCACTCCAGAGCAGCGCCAAAGCGGCCGTCTAAGCTCGAATTTCTCAACCCGTAAATCTCAAACTGAGGGTCGACCCTCGGTTAGAAAAGGAAATTGCGGTGGGTTATTCGAAGAGATTGGCGGAAGCGACGGCGCAGATAGACATTGCTGATATGCCTCGCGAAGTTGGGGAAAAATATTTTCTCGATCCAATGCCCTGGGACGTGACGGGGGTCACTCCGCCTGCGATACGTCAGAAAACCAAGCGGAAGCGCCCCAAGGCTTAGACTTCTTTCTTGGCACGCCCGCTCGGCACAGACATTGTCGAGCGGGCGGTCATGTCAGCTAGGCGCCCTAATTTCAGCCGTTCAGCCTGCGCTTGCTGACACCCAAAACCTGCCGTTCGTTCATGCTGGGCAGGCTGGGGTGGGAACGACCGGCTTTGGGACTTTGCTGCCGTTCGCCTGCGACGTGTCGACCGGCGGCTCTTGTCAGAAGCCGACGTTCAACATTCGCCCGACCGGCATCTGGGAACGTCAGAAGCTGGCCGGGTGCGGACTGGCAGCTTTTAGCGAATCGATACATGAGAGCTGTCGTCTCAGCGGTTGAATGTGCGCGGCCTTCGCCTCACGATCGGATTGATCGCTAATCCATTTGCTCTAGAACAAGCAGTGAGAGATGATACACTGGGAATTGCGCGCAAACTTAGTCGCACACCAGACAACTTCAGCGGAAGTTCGATCACATTAGAATCTGGCCGTCAACGCCAACCCGCCTCCACTCCCACCGCCCCAGGCCGAGATATCGACCGGACGATTGGCGCGATGCGTCAGCAGAAAACCCGACGCCGATCCGATCACGGCCCCCGCTGCGACATCATACCAATGGTGACGCTTCGCCTCGACACGCGCGACGCCGACGAAGCTGGCTAAGGCGAAGGCCGGAAGACCGGCTTGCCAGCCATAGCGGTTCTCAAGCGAAGCAGCCGCAGCGAAGGAGAAGCTCGAATGTCCCGAAGGGAAGCTGTGACGATCGCTGCCGTCGGGCCGGCGTTCGTGGACAAGCGACTTCAGCGCGAACGCGGTGCCGGTGCCAGCTACCATACTGAGGCCAGCCTGCGCCATGCCCGCCTCGTCGGACTTTATCAGCGGGACACCCAATGCGAGGGCGGCAATGGCATCCGCCGTCACGCTGCTAGCCTGATCCCAATGATGCAGCGATCGTGCCTCACCCGGCGATGCCGCTGCCATCACGCAGCCGCACATCAAAACCGTCATTCCGATCCGCATGGCGTCCCTCCCCTTGTCAGGAAGGGGACGCCGCCCAAGGGGGTCCACCCCAGTGTGGCTCAGAAGTTTTTCTGGATTCTCACCGTCAATGTGCGTGGCTGGAGCGGCGTGCGCTGCTCGATGCTGCGCAGCGTGAACGGATTACCGAATCCGAAGCTGTTTTCGCGCTGGCCGAGCAGGTTTGCGACAGTGAGCCCGGCCTTCCACGTGCCCCTCGATGCTTCGAGGCCAACGTCGCTGACCCAATAGTCGCCCATCGCCCGGCTGAGGGTCGGATCGAAACTCAGCCGCGCCGCGCCAAGGTAGCGCGCGCTGATAAACCAGTGGGTATCGATGCCGGCAGCGGAGCGCACATAGGACAGCTTCAAGCCACCGGCATAATCTGGCAGAACCGGCAGCCGGTTGTCATCGCCCAAGGCGCTTGCCGCGGCGGATGGCCGGTAGAGCCGGGCATGTTGAACGGTCAGATTGCCCTCGATCTCAAAGGAGGCGAAGCGAAGCTTTCCGCCAAGCTCGGCACCGAAGTTGCGCGCCCTTCCCGCATTGATCGTGCGGACCAGGCTGTCCGCGCCCAGAATGTCGCTCTGGACATTCTCCCAGCGCAAACCGAACAGGCTGCCGTTCAGCGTGAACCGCCCATCGGCCATCGTCAGCCGCCAGCCCAGTTCGATATTCTTGAGGTCATCCGATCGGAAGGTCCGGGATGTCGGATCGCCATCGGTGTTGATGCCGCCGGGTCGAACGGCGCTCGCATAGCGCAGCCAGACGACATCCCGGGCGTCCGGATGCCAGGACAGCGTCAGGCTCGGCGTTACCCCCGTCTTGGTCGCGCGGCGCCGCGCCTGGCCATTTTGCTCATTATCGACGCGGGCGTAATAGCCCCTTGCGCCCAGCGTCACCGACCAGGCGCTGCCGAGAGGCTGGGTGATCTCGCCGAACAAAGCGGCCTCGATGCTGTCATTGTGGAGCGAAGATATGGAGAGAGCCGGAGGCTCCGCGGGCAGGAAGCTGCTCCGGACGGTATTTTCGGCCTGAAGCCAGGTCAACCCCGCTACCCAGGGCCGCGAAGCGCCGCCATCGCTCAGGCGAAGCTCCTGGGTCGCAAGCCGCAAAAGGCGAAGATCCTCGAAGGCAAGCGGGGCTGATAGGCCGCGCGCATTGGCCTGCGTGGTGGCATCGAAGATGCTGCTGAACTCGTGCGTGACATAGGCCGTCGCCGATGTGAGATCGAGCGATCCGAGCTTGCCCCGGATCGTCGCCGTGGCCGCGAGAAAGTCATTGTCGTGCGGCTCCGCCCGCGCGGTCGTCCGCTCGAGGCGGCGGAAGGCATATTGGCTGTCGCGGACATTGAGCCATTGTGCGGTGATGCCGGCATCGACATGCCATTCGTCCACCACCTCCCAACCAAGCGCGGCCCGGGTCCCGAAGCGGCGACTGCGGTTTACGTTTTGCTTGCGGCGCCCGGCGTCATCGATCCAGCCGCCGCCCTGATCGGCATAGGCCGCGAGTCTCAACGCAAGCTTATCGGAGATGAAGGGTGCGTTGAGCACGGCTTCGATCGCGCCGCCGGAGCCGCCATGGGCGACCTGGCTTCCCTCGGCCGCTGCCATTCCCGACCAACGGCTCAGATCGGGCTTGTTGGGCACGATCCGGACGATGCCGCCGAGCGCGCCGGACCCGTAGAGCGTCCCCTGTGGCCCGCGAAGCACCTCGATCCGATCGATGTCCACGAGCCGGAGATCCGGATCGGGCGTCGCATAGCTGACACGAGCATCGTCCAGATAGAGATTGACGGTCGACTGGGTCAACCCATTGAAGGCGCTGTCGGCGACGCCGCGCAGAAAAATGCGGTCACGTCCCGGCCCCAAATTGGTCGTGAACGCTCCCTCGGCAAAACCCAGCGCATCGTGCACACCGCGCTGTCCCGCCATCGCGCTCGCCATGTCGGGCCGCACGACGCTGATCGAAACGGGCACATCGGTAAGGCGTTCTTCCCGCTTGCGGGCCGTGACGACAATGTCGTCGAGGGCGGTTGCAACGGGAGCAAAGACCGAAACCGCCGCCGGCGGTGCCTCACGTTCGAGACGCCAGGTCCCCGGCCCGGCGCGTACCGCTCTGAGCCCCGATCCACGCAGCAATCTGCCGAGCGCTGCCTCTGGCTCCATCGTGCCGCGAATGCGCCGTGTCGGGCGAGCGGGTATATTGCCCGCCAGCCCGACCGAGATCCCCGTCTGGCTGGACAATTGGGTCAGGGCCGAGGGCAGCGTGCCGGCGGGGATGTCGATCCGTCGCGGTGCGGCGGTCAGGGTCGTGAGTGGAAGGCTAGCGAGCGCCGCTCCGAACCAGACGAACCGCATCCTTCGAGACGACAGCTTTGATCGGTAGCAGGGCCTCGATCTGTTGAATAAGCCGAGAACCATCACCGATCGCAAGCACCCCCGAAACACGCAGATCGCCGATCGCCGGGTCGACGGAAACCAGGAGCCCCACATAGCGTGACAGATCCGTTGCGACCAGAGCGAGTGGCGTATCCTGATAGACAAGCTGACCATTGCGCCATGATCCGACGCTGCTTGCAGCAATCGTCCGAACCTCGCCCTCGCCGGTCTCGGTCGCCACATCGATCCGCTGGCCGGCCTTTATGGCGGTCCCCTCGCCATCCTTAGGGGCGACGGTCAGCCTGCCTTCGCTGACGGCGACACCAAGCGCCTGGGGCGCCATCACCACATCGAACTTGGTCCCGATATCGCGGACCTGATAGTCTCCGGCCGTGACCACGAACGCGCGCGAGGGATCGTGACGGACATCGAAGAAGGCGGCGCCACCCTGCATCTCGACCCTTGGCACTGCACCATCGGCGAGCGCGAGACGCGAATTGCGATCGAGCAGGATATGACTGCCATCCTCGAGGTCGATCATACGCGTCTCGGTAGGGCCGGTACGGTAGGCGACCAGCGTCTCTGCCGTGAACGTCGACATCTGGGGCACGATCAGGGCGGCGATCGCCGCGGCGGCAGCAAGGCCCCCACTAGCCCACCGGCGTGCCCGCGCGGGACCGGCGATATGTCCATCATCGGCACCGTCATTGGCCGGAAGCGTGGATAGGATGGCGTCCCGTTGATCGGCGATATCCGCGTCAAGCAGCGCGATGGCGTCATAGGCGTCGCGATGGGCCAGATCGGCATCGAGCCAGAGGGCAAAGGCGTCCCAGTCCATGTTAGGCGCGTCGAGGCGGGCGTGCCATTCGGCCGCCTGCATCGCGATATCGCCCTCCTCGGAGGCCGGGCTCGTCATTTCGATCTCCCGTTCATCGCCGTCGTCATCCCTTTTCCTCCTGACGCCGCCGGCTGCACAGCACCCCAGTCCACGAATTTCATCTTTGCATCGCTTCGCGCAAATGCCGCAACGCCACTGCGATATGCTTCTCGACAGCGCTTCGGGTGATCCCCAGTTCGGCCGCCACTTCGCTGTGGCTCAAGCCATCAAGCTTGTGTCGGCGAAAGACGCGGGCCGCGCCTGCCGGCAGGGCTTCGATCGCGGCGGCCAGGCGTCTCGCCTGTTGACGGCCATCGACGATGTCCTCCGGTGAAGGCCTGTCGTCGGCGGCCTCCCCGCCCCGCTGTTCGATAGCGACATCGGACCAGCCCTGTTCGCGTTTCGCGCGGCGCTGCCGTTCGCGGACGCGATCGAGCACGATGTTCATGCCCACGCGATGCAGGAAAGCGAGCGGATTGGCGACAGGCCCCGTGTCGGCGCGTGCGACATGCAGCCAGATTTCCTGCACGACGTCCTCCGCCTCCGCCGGGCTCCCGGTACGGCTGGTGAAGAAGCGAATGAGCTGGGGTCGGTTCGCTGTTAGTACGGCCGTCAGGCCGCCCGCGTCCTCTTGTTGATCCTCTACGGCCGACCTCCTGGCCCGAAATTCCGGGCATGGCTCAACGGGCCGATGTGCGATGTGCACCGCACGCGACTGGTCCGCATCCACTATATTGCCGCTGAGCCTCGAGGATGTCGCCCCAGAAATGGCGGAACCGATCTAACGGATTTCGCCGCAGGCGACGCGCGTGCCCGCGCCCCCGATAGGCTGGGTCATATAATCGTCGGGCATGGCGTGGATGACCAGCGCCGAGCCGTCCGCATCAAGGAGATTGGCCCGCGCGGTGCCCGCCTGCAGGGAGACGAACGGCGAGAAAATCTCGGCCGCTCCACTGCCATCAGCCCCGATGAACAGATTGGGCAAATCCCCGAGGTCGTTCGCCTCCGAGTTCAGAAGACCATGCACGGTCGGCGCCATCATATGGACATGGCCGCCTGCCGACTTGAACATCGCGTCGCTGCAATCAGCCTTCTCGTGGAAATGGACGGCGTGCCAGCCAGGTGTGAGCCCATGCGCCTCAACATGAAGGAGCACACCCTTGGGTGCGTCGGTCAGGGTTACCTGCCCGATCGCAGCGCCCGTCGCGCCTTTCAGGGCATATGTCCTCGGCGCGGCGACAGGTGCCGCCGCGACCAGGGCAAGCGAAGCGATCAGCAGAAGGGAAGGTCGGTACAAGGCGCTTCTCCTTTTTCAGGGCGTCGAGAGGATTCGGTGCGGGTGAGACGCCGCCGCCGGCATGCTCCCTCAGTTCGCCCCTCTTCCGCTCGCACCAATCTCGATGGGACCGTGCACATCGACACTGTGGTGCTCGGTCTGCAGCGGCGTCTTGCCAGGAATCCTGCCCGCGACCGGGCGATGAGGAGTATGAGATGAGCCTTATTGGAACGAAGATTTTCCGGCGGTTGCTGGGTCTCACCCTGGCAAGTTGCGTGCTTGCGCCGACGGTTGCGGCCGCCGCGGATCTGGATGTCACAGCCGCTCAGATCATGCCGGGACCGGGTTCAATCCGCTTCGTCCTCTACCACAGTGCGGACGGTTTTCGTCACGAGGACAAGGCGTTCAAGGTCCTGAGCGCCCGCGCCGATGGCGCTTCCGCATCGGTGCATTTCCAGGATCTGCCGCCTGGGCAATATGCCGTCATGGCCTATCACGACGCCAATGGAGATCAGAAGCTCGACCTGCGGTTCGGCATGTTCCCGAAGGAAGGCTGGGGCCTCTCAAACAATCCGAAGGTAATGGGGCCGCCCAGCTTCTCCGCATCGAGCTTGGCGCTCGCCGACCAGAACAAGTCGATCAAGATCGAGATGCATTACTGAGCATAAGCTCAGCCAGCGTAGGCGAGTGCGAAGAGTCCCTGAACGCCGGATGCCACCGATCGAGGTTCGATGCTGATGCTTGATGGGTCGAAGCCGCCATCGACAAGGGCTGCCTGGAGTTCATCGGAGTTGTAGAGTCGGTGGAGGCCAGCGCCCGTAAAGGCCCATTTCTCCATACTTTGGCGATCGGTGACGTACGCGACCAGACGGCCACTCGGCCGTAAAACCGTGCGAAGCGCCGCAATCATTCGGCTGTCCGGGTCGCAAAAATAGAGGATGTTGAGCGCGAGCACGGCATCGATGCTGCCAGGCTCACAGGGCAACGCCTCGATGCTGGCCTGATGGACCTCGACCATGCCGCTGCGGCTTCGCCCGGCGAGGCGGGCCCGGGCCCGACGGATCATCGTCGTCGACTGATCGACGGCGATGACGTGGCACTCCGCGCGCCGCAATATCGCCGCGCTGGCCGCCCCGGTCCCGCACCCGGCGTCGAGCACCGTCTCGCCGGGCCCCGGGCATAATATGTCGATCGCCCGCTGCAGCGGCGCCCGGTTAGCCACATCCATCGCCAGGCCGCACAGCGCGCCGGCGATGCCGGTCGGCGCCGCGAGCTGGCGGGCGAGACCGTGGGCAAAGCGCATCAGCCGATCTTCTTGAGCAACGCCTGAACCTCGCCCCGCCGACCGGCGTCCCAGACGGTGCGGTTGGGATCATGCGGCGCACGGAGCGCTTTCAGCAACGCGGCCTTGGCGCCGGCCTTGTCGCCCTGATCATAGAGGAAATCGCCCCAGAAATAATTGGCGTCGAGGCCATTCGGGTCAAGCGCCAGAGCCTGTTGCAAAAGCTGGCGCGCGCGCGCGTCGTCGCCAAAGCCGATCGGCGAGCCGGGCACCTTATAGTAGAGCACGCCGAGGCTCATCGCCGCACCGCCATTGCCCGCCCTGGGATTGAGCGAATAAGCGCGGGCGAGAATGTCGCGCGCGCGGGTGGCCAGGCTCAGCTTGTGGAAGATGTTGGCCCGATTGGCCTGTTCGCTGACGACGATTCCCTGCCAGAGCAGCGGCTCGGCCTGTCCGGGATAGCGGGCGACGATGACGTCGGCTTGGTGCGCGAGCTGGTCGAGCGCCGTCGTCTGATGGCTTGAGCCGTTCATCTGATAGGAAATGTGCGCCCAGTTGTCGTTGATGGACTTCACGTCCTCGGGCATCCCCGCTGATGCGACACCAGGCAAGGCGGCGGCGATCATCGCGGCCAGCACGATATATTTTTTCATGTGCATGTCTCTCCTATGCTTGATCAACAAAACTCGGCGCGCGCACGGCGAATTTGCGGTGCGATGCCATTGTCTATGATGCGGGGGGCCAGCGCGTTGATGATCGCGTAGAGCCGCTCCATCCAACCGATTGTGACCGTTGCGCGCCGGTTCACGATCGCGTCGACAATCCGCCGTGCAACCATTTCCGGCTCGTCCGCCTTCATATGGGTGATGTCGAGGAAGCGATTGACCTCGCTGTTGTTGAGCGGGGTTTTCGCCGCGCGGGGGCTGACATGGGTGACAGCGACGCCGCTGCCCGCCAGCTCGCGTCGCAGGCTCTGGCTCAGCGCCGCTAGCCCCGCCTTGCTGCTCGAATAGGCCGCGAACCAGGGATAGGGGATCGCACCCAGAACCGAGCCGATATTGACGATCTGACCGTGCCCGCGTGCCCGCATCGGGGCGGCAACCGCCTGTGCCAGCACTGCGGGGACATAGAGGTTTACCCGATAGCACAGCGCCAGCGCCTCGCTCGGCTGATCTTCATGCAAGCCGAACCGCATGACGCCAGCCAGGTTCACCAGGATGTCCGGCGTGTCGCGGGTGAGCTCCTTCACGAGCGTCGCCAGCGACGCATCGTCGGAGAGATCGGTCAATATGCTGTTGTCGCAGGCCGGGCATTCGACCCGGTCGATGCCGGCGACATGGGCTCCTCTTTCCCGCAACAGCCGCGCCAGCGGCGCCCCAAGCCCGCCCGCCGCGCCGGTGACCGCGATGCGCTTCCCGTCAAGCCACTTCATGGACAGCCTCCATCGGAATGGCGGCGAAAATACCGCCGAAAAGGTCGAAGATGTCGTTGGCCATGGCGACGATCGCATCTTCGTCTTCGCGGTCATCGAGCCCGTTCACGAGGGTTTCGAAGAAGCGCATATGATCCTGATCGAGTGCGCCGTGCGACGTCAGATAGGTGAAGGCAGACTTCGGCAGGCCAAGGCTCGATCGCACCGCTTCCGCGCCGTTGCTCGCCAGCGCGATGCTGGTCCCCTCGAGAACGAAGACCATCCCGAAGAAGGCTGCGGGATTGCCAGACCGAAGCGTCGCATAGGCGTGGTCGACCATGCGAGTGGTGGCGGGCGATGCGCCTGCGGTCATAACCGCATCGGCGTCCCCTCCGGCCGCGCTTATGTCGTTGAGGACCCACTGCTCGTGGCCCTCTTCTTCGTCGATATAATCGTCGAGCGCCTGAACGAGGCTTGGCTTGGCTGCCAGGCCTTCGCGCGCGAGCCGCATCAGCGGCACCGTGTGGCGGACATGGTGATAAGCCTGCGCGAGATAGGTCAAATACATGTCCCGACTGATCCGCCCGGCCAGCCCCGCCTGAAGCTGGGGCACCGCCATCAGCCGTGCTCGGGCGGGCGCGGTCTCGGCGCAGAGCCGTTCGAAGAATGGCCTATTGATCGCGCGCTCCATGATCGCGGCGCGGCGCAGTCTTCCGTTCGGCGTAAGGGTCCCATCTGCCGGCGTGAATGGCCGACCGGGCTGCCAGCGATCCACGCGGGCATAAGGCGGCAGCGCCGCATTGGCTGCCGCCACGCCGGCCGCGATATCGGCATCGATCGCGGACGGTACGATAAAGGCCCGCAGTTCCGCTTCGCCATCGCCATAGACCATGGCCTGCGCGATCTGGGGCTGGGCGACGAGCTGCTCTTCCACCCATTCGGGTGCGACATTGCGGCCGAAGCTCGTGATGATCAGGTTCGACTTGCGGCCGACGATCGAAACGCGGCCAAGTTGGTCAATCTCGCCGACATCGCCTGTAAAGATCGGGCCATTCCGCCTCGGATGTCCGACCGTTCCCAGATGGAAGTTCCCATCGACGACGATCTCGCCATCCGGCGCGAGGGACACCATCGCATGGCGCAGGGGCTGGCCGACGGTGCCGCGATCGCGCTCGCCCATCCCCTCAAGGCATATGACCGAACCACATTCGGTGAGGCCATAGCCTTGGATCACGGGGAGCCCGACGCGGTCGGCACGCTCAAGCAGCGCGACGGGTACCCGCGAACCGCCGACCGCGACCAGTTGGAGATTTTTGAGGCGTGTTCCCGACCGTTCGAGCCGATCGACGATACGGGCGAGATATTCGGGGACGAGAATGAGGCTGGTCGCACCACTGTTGTCGATTGATGCGACCAGCGCGGCGTCATCGATCATGAAGGGATTGGTGAGCCCGATCGACGCCGACGCTTTGACCAGATAGCGGCCGCCGGCGAGCAAGGTCGCATAGAGCCCCGCGACATTCTCGAGCAGCACAGCGAGCGGCAGAATCGGTACATGGACGCCGGCCATGTCTTCGCCGAGCCGCGCTACGATCGCCTGGGCGGTTTGCAGCATGAGGCTCTCGCCAAGGCAGATGCCTTTCGGATCGCCGGTCGAACCCGAGGTGTAGCTTATCTTCGCCGTACCTGAGGGGATATCGCGCGCGCCATACTCGTGCAGGACGATGCCGTCACGCCTGATCGTCGCGGTGGCGCCGGCATCGGCCAGCGCAGCGCTGCGCTGGTCTGCCGTGAAAAATGGGGGCAGCGGGATGCACGGCCGCCCGAGCGACAACAGCGCAAGATCCGCGATCACCCAATCAATGCCATTGTCGAGGTCGATCCCAACCGGACCCGGGCCACTAGCCTCGTCGCGGATGACCTCAGCCATGTCACCGATCGCAGCGGGCAGGTCCGCATAGCTGATCTGGTGCAGCCCATCATCGAGGGCAACGCGACGTCCCGCCTGTTCGGCGCGCGCGAGAATTGCCTGCAGGAGCATGCTCATGGACGTTCCCCGGCGCGGAAAGATCGTAGTGCCGCCCTCCCCGCTACGATGTCGCCGGCGCAAACGACGGGCTGAGTTTCATAGTAGCGGCCCCAGCGATCGCGGGCCTCGTGGTGCAAACTCTGCGGACTTGCCATGGCCAGTTCGATGAATGGTAGGCCAACCCGCGCGAACATCTTGCGGAGCGGCAAGGTGAGGGTTGCGACCGCAATCGAATGGCTGTCGGACAGACGGTCTGCCGCTTCGCTCCAAAGGCGGAGCATCGCCGACGTAGGTGTTGCTGCCAGGCAGCCGATCTCAACAATTGCGGCTCGGGGAATGTCACGGCCGAACGCCGCCGAGACTGCCGATTCGACTGGCTCGCTGAGATAGGTTTCGAGAAAGAGACGCTCATCAGCCGCGCTTCTGACGGCAAGCGCCGCTCTCGGCTGATCGGGCGCGGCATGGACGACGTGCCAGTTCCCATAGTCCATGCAGGGCTTCGCCCCATGCTGTTCCGCAAACCGATCCGCCACAAAGGCCCGAACTGCTTCGCTCATCGCTACACTCACGCTGTTTCGTCGAATGGACGCCGCCGCAGAGCGAGCACCTCAGTTTGGGATTAAAAACTCCCAGTGATCGGCGTAGATGAGCGCATCAGGCTTATGGGCCGAATTTATCCGCCACGCACTGACAGACGGCCGCTTTCAGGCTCGCCGTCCAGCTTACTCAATGCCCGATTTTAAGCTCAAAGCTGCCCATGCCCGTCGGACAGCATGCAGCAAAACTGCCGGCGCGAGCGCCGGCAGGATCCGCTTACCCTACGCAGCCCTCGATAATATCGGCTAACCGGATCAGCGCCCACGGGATGGGCCCAACTTCGGTCGGCTCAAGGGCGTCGATAAATACTAGCGCCTCTTTCAGCTCCGCAATCGTTCCAAAGGCGCCGAGCCCCCGCCCCAGCGTATAGTTGTCTATGAACGCGCCCGCTGGCGCGGCAATCTCTGTGATCATGATCGCCGAAACCGGATCGCTCATGCGCTGGCGGCGGCGCGCTTCAGGGTCAAGCACCGGCGGCAGCGAGCCCCGCTCACCTTTGTTCCAACGGTCGAACGCGGCGCGGTCTATCCTCGGCAAGAAGAGACGCGAGGTTAGCACTCAACGTGGCAATCTTGGGGAACCTGGCCTCTCCCGCCATCGCACGCTTCTGAAGTTCGGTGAGGCGGACTTTGCGAGCGCGATCGGCTTCCTCCGCATCCAGCTTCCCGACGAAGTCGCGCCGATGCGCGACGACTTGGTCCGCAATCTTGACGTCTGCGGCAAGCTTAGCCTCGGCGGCGGCCCGGTTTTCCAGCGACGCGGCGTTGCTGGCGTCGGCCGGGGTGAGCCGCAGCGCCTCGAGATCCGCGATTAATAGCGACTTTTGGGAGGCCGCAGCCTCAAGCGCCACGCTTGCCTTATCGTGTTGCGACGCGAAGAGACTCATGCTTGCACCGCGATAGCGAGGGCCTCCACGGTCGCTACCGCGACCGCGGAGAAGATGGTGCGGCGCGAGTTGATGCGCCTACCTTGAAGGAGCAAGCCGGCGCGCTCCCACCTCCAAAGCGTTGAGTCGACGCCAACGTGGCGCGCCAATTCTGAGCGTGTCATTTGAACCTCGTTGTTGCACCAACTGATGTGCTGGCTCCACAATCGTGCAACAAAAGGCTGTCCGCATTGAGGTCGGTTTGGATAGTGCTATATATCCATAAATACATTTGTGGTCGACGGGCCTTCAATTCCTGTCCGCCACGGCCCGCCATCGTCCGCCTAGATCAGCGCAGAAACTGGGCATAGACATGGGCGCGGAGCGACTTCTCGCCTCTAAATCATTGATTTTGTTGAAGTTCTGGCGGAGACGGAGGGATTCGAACCCTCGGTAGGAGTAATCCCCCTACGGCGGTTTAGCAAACCGCTGGTTTCAGCCACTCACCCACGTCTCCGGGAAGGCAGAGGCCGGGCTATAGCGAGCGGGTGCGGTCCGATCAACCGCCTTCCCGTGCAAAAATCGCGACGGCAATAATCCGCTGGCTGTTCATTGCAGCGACAGGGAAAAGAGGCTTTATTGGGCGCGGCAAGGCCTTTGCGGAGAGTGGCGATGAAGTTCGGATATGTGCTGTGCCTTACGGCGCTGATGACGCTCGGCAATGCGGGGGTCGCTCAGGCGCAGGCGCGCACCATCGATCCGAACCAGGCGAGCGACCTCGCTCCCGTTCCCGCCAGCGAAGCCGATTATGGGACGAAGGTTAGCGCTCCCGCGCCCGCCGCGCCGCAGAGCACCGAGGCTGCCGCGGACGCAGTCGCCAGCGAAGCCGAGCCCCCGGCCCCGCCCCCCGCGACGGCGCGGGCACAGGCAGCCGATGCCTCGGCGAACAACACCTATGCCCAGGACGACGTGCTGAGCGCGGCGGAAGGCGTATTCGGCAAGGGCGCGGAAGGCCTCGCCAAACTGATCGAGAAGATCCTGAAGGATCAGGGCCAACCCAGTGCCTATATCGCAGGCCGCGAGGCGGGCGGCGCGATCGTCGTCGGCGTGCGTTATGGTTCGGGCACGCTGTTTCACAAGGTCGAGGGTCAGCAGCCGATCTACTGGACCGGCCCGTCGCTGGGCTTCGATCTCGGCGCGAACGGCTCGAAAAGCTTTGTGCTGGTCTACAATCTCTACGACACCGCCGACATCTTCAAACGCTATCCGGCGGTCGAAGGCACAGCCTATGTCGTCGGCGGCTTCACCGCCACCTATCTGCGCCGCGGCGATGTCGTGCTGATCCCGATCCGGCTCGGCGTCGGCTGGCGGCTCGGTATCAACGTCGGCTATATGAACTTCACCCGTAAATCAAAGGCCGTGCCGTTTTAACGGCAGACCCTGCCGTGTCGCGCTACTCCGCGATTCAATTAATCCGGTAGCCCAATCAGCGATATTTGCCGCCCATATCCCGGCTCGCCTAGATGGGTTGCGCGCCGGAAGCTGAAGAAGCGCTCCGGCTGGGCATAGGTGTCCTCGCCAAGCGCGATCACCCGGCCGATCCCGGCGGCGGCGAGACGATGTGCAACATAGGCCTCGATATCGAACTGCGCATGGCCCGGCTTGCGGCCATCGGCGAAGAAGCGCTCGTTCGCCGGATCGTCAGCCTCAAAGCGCCGGACGAAGCCTTCGTCCACCTCATAGCTTACGCGCGCGATGCATGGGCCTATCGCCGCGACCATGTTGGCGCGGTCGGCGCCGAGCTTCTCCATTTCGTCTAGCGTCCGGTCGGTGACGCCGGTGATTGCGCCCTTCCAGCCGGCATGCGCCGCACCCACCACCCCCGCCCCGGCATCCGCGAACAGCACCGGCACGCAATCAGCGGTCAGGATGCCGAGCAGCAGGCCCGGCCGGTCGGTGACCAGCGCGTCGGCATGCGGCCGGGCTTCGTCGGCAAACGGCGCGGTCACGGCCACAGCATCGGGCGAATGGACCTGGTGCAGCGTAACCAGCGCATGCGCCGGCGCGACCGCCTCGACCGCGCGGCGGCGATTCTCCAGGATCGCGGCGCGATCGTCGTCCGACCCGAGACCGACGTTGAGCCCTGCATGAATGCCCGCCGACACCCCGCCCTCCCGTCCCAGAAAGCCGTGCGGCAGGCCGTCCAGCGCGGCGACGGTGATCGGGCGCACGCTCATACGGTCGGCTTCTGGGCGAAGCCCGCGGCGACAACGCCGGGGGTATCCTCGACGATCACCGCATCGACCCGCGACGGCGGCGAACCCCGATGGCAGCGCGCTATCAGTTCCTCGACCTTGTCGGCCGGTCCTGCCGCCACCGCCTCGACCGATCCATCATGGCGATTGCGGACCCAGCCATCGAGGCCCAGTTCGGTCGCCTGTTCGACCGTCCAGGCGCGGAAGAACACGCCTTGCACCTTGCCTTTGACGTGGATGCGGCGCGCTATCCGCTCGTCGCTCATCCCACCTGCGCCCGGTGCAGCAGCTTCTGATCGGCCAGCACCAGGGCCATCATCGCCTCGACCACCGGCGCGGCGCGGATACCGACGCAGGGATCATGGCGGCCCTTGGTGCGGATATCCGATTCCTTGCCATCACGTCCGATCGTCTCGACCGGGGTCAGGATCGACGAGGTGGGCTTAAGCGCGACGCGCACCACCACCGGCTGGCCGGTCGAAATGCCGCCCGCGATCCCGCCGGCATGGTTGGCGAGGAAGACCGGCGCGCCGTCATTGCCGGGCCGCATCGGATCGGCGTTAGTCTCACCGGTCAGCCGCGCGGCGGCAAAACCATCACCGATCTCGACGCCCTTGACCGCGTTGATGCTCATCATCGCCGCCGCTAGCTCGCTGTCGAGCTTGGCGTAGAGCGGCGCTCCCCAGCCCGCCGGAACCCCTTCGGCGACGCATTCGACCACCGCACCGACCGACGAGCCCGCCTTACGCGCATCATCGACGATTTTTTCCCAGCGTGCCGCCGCTGCCCGGTCCGGACAGAAGAACGGATTCTCGTCGATCGCCTTGTCGTCGAACGTCGCCCGGTCGATCGCGTCGCCGCCCAGTTCGACCAGATAGGCGCGAATCCGCACCTCCGGGATCACCAGCCGCGCGACCGCCCCCGCCGCGACCCGCGACGCGGTCTCACGCGCCGAGGAGCGTCCGCCGCCGCGATAGTCGCGAAAACCATATTTGGCGTCATAGGCATAGTCGGCATGGCCCGGCCGATAGGCGAGCGCGACTTCCGAATAATCCTTCGAACGCTGGTCGACATTCTCGATCATCAGGCTGATCGGAGTGCCGGTGGTCTTCCCCTCGAACACGCCCGACAGGATGCGGACTGCGTCTGGCTCCTGCCGCTGGGTCGTGAAGCGAGAGGTGCCCGGACGGCGCTTGTCGAGCCAGGGCTGCACATCGGCCTCGCTCAACGCCAAGCCCGGTGGGCAGCCATCGACCACCGCGCCGATCGCGGGCCCATGGCTCTCCCCCCAGGTGGAGAAACGAAAGAAGCGGCCGAAGGTGTTGTAGCTCAAAGCCCCTCTCCCTGCGGGAGAGGGAGGGGCCCATGCGCAGCATGGGAGGGTGAGGGCACGCGCTCGAGCAGGGCAAGCCGAACGACTTCCAGCACGCCGTCGAGATTTCCCGTCACGTCATTGTTCCAGAAGCGGACCACCCGATATCCCTCGCGTTTCAGATATGCGTCGCGCCGTACGTCATATTCTTGGTTTTCGCCATGCTGCGATCCATCGGCTTCGACAACCAGTCCCGCCTCGATGCACGCGAAGTCGGCTATATAATTACCAATCCAATATTGCCGACGAAACTTGAAGCCTTCCAAGCGACGAGAGCGCAATCTGCTCCACAACATCCGCTCCGGCTCCGTCGCGAACTTTCGCAGCTCGCGGGAGCGGGCAAGAGCATCAGTGCCGTCGATCGACTTCATCCGCGTGCCCTCACCCTCCCACCGCTACGCGGCGGGCCCCTCCCTCTCCCGCCCGGGAGAGGGATTCAGATCAAGCCAGCGCGATGTCCGGGGCGTCTTCGGCCTTCATGCCGATGACGTTGTAGCCCGCGTCGACATGGTGGATCTCGCCGGTCACGCCGCTCGACAGGTCCGAGAGCATGTAGAGGCCGGCGCCGCCGACATCCTCGATCGTCACGTTGCGGCGGAGCGGCGAATTGAGCTCGTTCCACTTCAGGATGTAGCGGAAGTCGCCGATGCCGCTGGCCGCCAGCGTCTTGATCGGGCCCGCCGAGATGGCGTTGACGCGGATATTTTCCGGGCCCAGGTCCATCGCCAGATATTTGACGCTGGTCTCCAGCGCCGCCTTGGCCACGCCCATGACGTTGTAATGTGGCACGACCTTCTCGGCCCCATAATAGCTGAGCGTCAGGATCGACCCGCCATTGGGCATGAGCGGTCTCGCCCGCTTGGTCACGGCGACAAGGCTGTACGCGGATATGTTCATCGTGAGCAGAAAATTGTCGAGGCTTGTGTCGACATATTTGCCGCGCAGCTCGTTCTTGTCCGAAAAGCCGATCGCGTGGACGAGGAAATCGATCGTCGGCCAGCGTTCCGCTAGCTGCCCGAAGGCCACGTCCATCGCGGCGTCGTTCGAAACGTCGCATTCGATCAGGAAATCCGAACCGACCTGCTCGGCCAGCGGGCGCACGCGCCGCTCCAGCGCCTCGCCCTGATAGCTGAAGGCCATTTCGGCCCCCTGATCGTGAAGCGCCTTTGCGATTCCCCACGCCAGCGAGCGATCATTGGCGAGCCCCATGATCAGCCCGCGCTTCCCCTGCATCAAACCCGCCACATGATCTCCCTTACTGATTGGGCGTGTCGTCCTTTACAGATGTTTCGGGGGTTTCGGCTAGAGCCGCGTTGAGATGTGCGCCGAAAACCAGGCCGAGGCCGACCAGCCAGAAAAACAGCAGTGCGACGATCACGCCGGCCAAGCTGCCATAGGTGCGGCCATATCCACCAAAGGCAGCAACCACGATCGGCAGCAGCATCGTTACCGCCATCCACCAGAGCGCGGTGAAGATCGCGCCCGGCCATTTGGGATAAGGGCCGATACGGTATTTCGACGGCGTCAGCGTTGCGAACATCGCATAGAGCGCGCCGATCAGCATCAGCAGCGGCGCGATCCGCGAAAGGTTGATCAGCGGTTGGAATTGGGTGCCGATAGGTAGCAGCCGCCAGATCAACTGCTCGACGCCGGTCAGCACCACCTGGGCGCTGAACGCCGCCATCGCCAGGATAACCGACATGAAAATGATCAGGATCGATCCTGCACGATAATGCCAGAAGCCCTTCGATGGCTTGGTGCCATAGGCGCGATACAAGATGTCGCGAATCGTCTCGACAAAGCTTCCGACGGTCCACAGTCCGACGATCGCGCCGAGCCACAGCAGCGTCCCCTTTTCATTGACGGCGAGCACGTCGTTGATCGGCTGTGCGATCAGGTCTCGGACCGAGCGCGGCACCGTCTGGAGAAATCCGTACACGGCATGCTGGACATCGGGAGTGCGGCCGAACAGTTGCGCCAGAGCAGCCATCACGATGAAGAAGGGGAACATCGTCAGTAGCGCGAGATAGGCGATGTTGCCCGCGTGGATGAAGCCATCGGCATAGACGCCTACGGCAGCGCGCTTGAACACCGTGTAGATCCGCCCGCCGGGCCGCATCTGGTTGAGGTGCTTGTCGAACGGCCGGCGGCGGCGCGCTTCGGGGGATTCATCCGTCACCAAAGCGCGCCGCTCCTATCCCTTTGAAATGCTCTGCTCTTAAACGCCCAGATTGGCGCGCGGGTTGCGCTGCCCCTTGCCCGACCATTTTTCCACGAAGGCCTCGAGTTCGGCATCGTCGGCGGGAATGTCGATCATCACCGTCACCAGCTGATCGCCGCGCGTTCCATCCTTGCGGTGGAAGCCCTTGCCCTTCAGCCGCAGCGTTTTGCCGGAGCCTGTGCCCTTGGGGATGCCCAGCATCACCGCGCCATCCACCGTCGGCACCTTCACCTTGGCCCCCGCGACCGCCTCGTCTAGCGCAACCGGCAGGTCGAGCCGAACGTCGTCCCCGTCGCGGGTGTAGAAACGGTGCGGGCGCACCTCCACCGTAATGATCGCGTCGCCATTGCCGCCTGGCCCGGCATCGCCCTGCCCGCTCAGACGCATCTGGATGCCGGTCTCGACCCCATTGGGCAGCTTGACGTCGATCGTCTTGCCGCTGGACAGGGTGATGCGTTGCGGCTTCAGCGCCGCCGCATCCTCGAACGGCACTGCGAGCCGATAGGACACGTCCGCGCCCTTGCTCGGCATGCCGCCGCCCTGCGTGCCGAAGCCGCCGAAGCCGCCGGGGCGGCGCGGACCGCCACCTCCGCCACCGCGGGACCGGCCGAAAATGCCTTCGAAGATGTCCCCGAAATCGGCGCCATCGCCGCCGAATTCGAAGCCGCCGCCGCCCGGGCCCGGGCCCGGCCGGAAGCCACCGCCACCGCCGCCGCGGCCACCGAAGCCGAAGGGGCCGCGCGGATTGCCCTGCTCGTCGATCTCGCCGCGGTCATATTGGGCGCGCTTGTCGCGATCGGACAGCAGGTCATAGGCCGCCGTTACATCGGCGAAGCGCTCGGTGGCTTTGGGATTATCCTTGTTACGGTCGGGATGAAGCTCCTTGGCGAGCTTGCGGTACGCCTTCTTGATCTCGGCCTCGTCCGCGCCCTTCTTCACCCCAAGCTTCGAATAAAGGTCCGCCATAGTCGTCGTCGTCATCCTGCGTCGCACCCTGTTGCATTTTTGCAACAGATCAGATGTGTAGCGAGACGCCATTGCGCAAGTCAAAATTTGTAGCGCCGATGGCAACCCGCCGGTTCCGCCCGCGTTCTTGCGGCCTAAACCGCCCAACTACAAGCGAGTTACCTTTTCATGGCGCCCTATCCGTGCCCCAATTGCCAGCGCCTCAATCATTTCGAAGTGCGTGTCTGCCCATCCTGCGCCTTCACGCTGGGCTATGACCCCGCGTCGGACGGCTTCCTGTTCCTGGGCGACGGCGCGACCACCTGGCGCGACGGCAGGGGCGACGCACATGACGTCGCCGTCTGCGCCAACAACAACGCCCATGGGGTCTGCAACTGGCTGGTGGCGACGAACGACGCCACACCCTATTGCCGGGCCTGCCGCCACAACCGGACCATCCCCGATCTGACGGCCGCGACCGTGCCCGAGCGCTGGGGCAAGATTGAAGCCGCCAAGCGGCGCTTGTTCCACACGCTGATCAAATTGGGCCTGCCACTCGAAACGAAGGCCGAAGAAGTCGATAATATCCAAGGACTTGCTTTCGATTTCTTATACGACCCCTCAGCTGAAGAGCTGGGTCAGGCGCAGGTCTATACCGGACATGACGGCGGTATCATCACGCTCAACCTGATCGAAGCGGACGACGCGGCGCGCGAGCAGGCGCGTAGTGCGATGGGCGAGCCCTATCGCACACTGCTGGGCCATTTCCGGCACGAGGTCGGCCATCATTATTGGTCGCGGCTGGTCGAAACCAACCCGCAGGAGCTCGCGGCCTTTCGCGCGGTCTTCGGTGACGAGACGATCGACTATGCCCAGGCGCTCGCCGATCATTATGCCGGAACCGGCGGCAAGATCTGGACCGACGACTATGTAAGCTATTACGCCACCTCCCACCCTTGGGAGGACTTCGCAGAGACCTTCGCCCATTATCTCCACATGGTCGATACGCTGGCCACGATCGGCGGAGTCGACATGCGCATGGCGCCCTTCCCCGGTCCGGAGAGCAATGCGGGCGCCCGGGTGGACTTCGATCCCTATACTGCGCCGACCGACGCCCTGACCGCACAGATGGTACCGTACAGCTTTGCGCTCAACGCGGTGAACCGCAGCATGGGACAGCCCGACCTCTATCCCTTCCACCTGTCTCCGGCGATCACGGGCAAGATCGACTATGTGAACCGGCTGGTGGCGAAGGCGGCGGGACGGGGCAACATGGCCGACACTCATGCCGACGCTGCCTAGCCGATCGGCTCCACGTCCACGGAAACCTCGATCTTCTGGCCATCCTGTCCGGTGAAGACACCGTCGATCGGCGCTACGTCGGCATAATCGCGGCCCATCGCGGTGATGATATGATCCTCACCGACCATGCAGGCATTGGTCGGGTCGAAGCCCAGCCAGCCGCGCTTGGGGCCGCACCAGATCACGACCCAGGCATGGGTCGCGTCGGCGCCAACCAGCCGCTCCTTGCCCGGCGGCGGAATGGTGCGGAGATATCCCGAGACATAGGCCGCCGCTATTCCCGCGCCGCGCAGTCCCGCGATCATGATCTGGGCGAAGTCCTGGCACACGCCATGGCGCTTCTCGAAGGCTTCCTGCGGCGTGGTGTCGACTGTCGTTGCGCTGCCGTCATAGGTGAAGCGGTCGTGGATGCGGGTGGCGAGCGCCAGCCCGGCTTCTACGATGCCGCGATGCGCGTCGAGATGCTCCGAACACCAGGCGGTGATCTCGGAACTCAGCGGAATCGACGGCGATGGGAAAAGATAATTGGCCGGGCTTTCAACGCCCAGGTCGAGCGTGGTCCGCGCCGCCGCCGACACCTCGGCAATCGTGGCGTCATCGCGGCGCGGCACCGGCGTGGCGCGATCGACCCGGATACGGAAATGGCTGTCGATCACCAGTTCGCGGGTCGGCCGCTCCATCACCATGCGGCTGACGTTTCCAAGATAGCCGATCGGCCGCGTACCGGTGATCCGGGCCGGCGACGACAATTCCAGATCATAGCTTTCCAGCGTCTGGCCCGCCCATTCGACGGGCCGCAGCCGCAGGTTGCAGCGCGCGAAGCTCACCGGATAGGCGTATCGGAAGCGGGTCTTGTGGCGGACCTGATAAAGCGTCACGCCAGCGTCATCCCGGCCATGCGATAGCCTTCGCTGCCCTGCAGGAAGAAGCGGGCGCTGATCGCATTGGACAGTTCGGACAACATATTCTCGATGCCCAGCATCATCGTCCCGTCGAGCGTCTCCGCGCTGGCGGTGCGGATCGCCGCCTCGATCCGGTAGAAGATCGTGACGTGCGGCTCGGCCATGAAGTCGTCGCGCAGCGCGGGCAGCGCCTTGAGATGCTCGGATATCCGTTCGGCCTGATAGGCGACCGAGCGAGGATTATAAGGATCGAGCGCGACCAGATCGCGCACCGGCTCAAGCGCGAGCCCGGCAAGATAGCGCGCCCGGTAGCTGATCTGGCTGTCGCACAGGTCGAGCAGCGTGGTCAGGTCGTCTGCCGAGGCGTCCTTGCCGCCGAATATGCGAACGAGCCGGGATGTCCACAGCGCGCGTTCGATCCGGCGGCCCATATCCTGAAAGCGCCAGCCCGCGGTGCGGCCCATATTCTCCGCCGACAGGCCCGCCAGCGCCGAAAAGCGCTCCTGCAGGTCGATCGCCCGCGCCAGCGTCGCCTCGGCATCATCGGAGGTGGCGCGCGGCAGCGGCGCATCGACCAGCCGCCAGACGTCGGCCGACAGCCGGTCGCGCGTGCCACTGGCGATCGACCGCGCATTGCGCATCAGGCTCGCGACACTGGCTGCCCCCTGACCGTCGAGCGCGAGGAGCGCCAGTTCGCGCAGGTCGTGGGTCTCGCCCGCATCCTCATCAGGCTCCTCTTCATCGGCATGCTCGTCGCGATCCTGCGCCGCCGCCCCCGAGGCGACGAGCATCGTGCCGAGCCGGTCCAGCGTCAGCGGGAAAAGCGCCGCGCCGCCATCGGCGACGATCGATCCGCCGAGGGTGGCGCGGACCAGCCGCAACGTCGCTTCGCCTCGTTCGAGATAGCGGCCGAGCCAGTAGAGATTGTCGGCGGCACGACTGGGCAATGTGCCGGGATTCCGCCGGATCGGCACCTTCTGGGGCAGTAACGACACGGGCTCGACGGTCCGGCTGCCGACCACGCAGACGTCCGCCGAGAAAGCCCCATCGCCCATCACCGTTGCGCGCGCGTCGGAATCGTCACCGATCCGGGCGAAACCGCCGGGCATCACCGTCCATTGTCCCTGCCCGTCGCGGGCCGCGAACACGCGCACGGTGAACGGGCGCGGCACCAGTTGGCCATCCTGTACCGCCGGCGTGGTTGACAGGTGGACATCCTCCTGCGCCACATAATCCTCGGGACGGCGCGCCATATCGGCAAGCAGCGCCGCCCGCTCCGCCCCGCTCAGCGTCGCTGCAAGCACGGGCCGTCCACGCGGCAGGCCGACCGGCGCGTCGGTAAAAGCCGGCGCGATCAGCAGCTCGTCGAGCCGCGCCTCGACCTCGGCGCGCGGCTTTTCCTGACCGCACCACCAGGTCGCGATATTGGGCAGCTTGAGGTCCTCGCCGATCAGGCGGCGTGCGAGTGATGGCAGGAAAGCGCCCATCGCGGTGGATTCGACGACGCCCGCGCCTGGCGCATTGGCGATCACCGCCTGCCCCGCCGCCATCGCATCCATCAGCCCGGGCACGCCGATCGCCGAATTGCTGTCGAAGGCGAGCGGATCGAGCAGCCGCGAATCGATCCGCCGCCACAGCGCGTCGACCCGCTTCAGCCCCTCGATCGTGCGGACGAACAGTCCGTCATCGCGCACCGCGAGATCGCTGCCTTCGACCAGCAACAGGCCGAGATAGCGCGCGAGATGCGCCTGTTCGGCATAGCTTTGGTTATAGCGCCCCGGAGTGAGCAGGCCGATGCGCGGCTCCGACCGGCGGCATGCCGCCGCCAGCCCCTCGCGGAACGCCGAGAAGAAGGGCGCCAGGCGCTCTACGTGCAGGCGTGTCTGCAATGCACCCATCAACCGGGTCGAGGCGAGCCGGTTTTCCAGCGCATAGCCTGCACCGACCGGCGCGCGAACATGGTCGTCGAGCACCCGCCAGTCGCCACCCGGATCGCGGCACAGATCGACCGCGTAGATGTGGAGGCGATGGCCGCCGGGCGGCGGGACCCCGATCTGCGAGCGCCAATAGGCGCGGCTGCCGGTGATCAGCGCCGCGGGCAGCCCGCCCGATGAGACCAGCTTCTGATCGCCAAAAATGTCGTCGAGCAGCAATTCGAGCAGTTCGGCGCGCTGCGCCACGCCCGCGGCGATGATAGCGAAATCATCTTCACCGATCAGCAGCGGCATCGCCGAAACCGGCCAGGGGCGCTCGCGCTCTTCTCCGGGCAGACGAAAGGCGGTGCCGAGTTCCTGGACCTGCCGGGCCATGCGCTGCTGGAGCAGGTCGAGCCGTCCCTCGCTCAGCCGCGCGACGCCTTCGAACAGGCCATGCCACCATTTCGCACCGCGCCCGACATCGCCACGCAACGCGTCGGCAGTGCCCGCCTTGGCAATATAACTGTGGAGCCAGCCTTCCCCCAGGCTGGGCATTCCCGGCAACTCGGCCATCATGTCCCCCTGCATGGCCCTGTTCACCAGTTAGGCGGCGCGCGAAGGTCAAGCGTCATCGGGAACTCGCTCGGGCGTTCAACCAGCGGCATCGTCACCGGCCCCGGCGTGTGGCCGTGATTCTGGAAGCGGGCGCGGCGGCGCGCCTCGGCTTCGAGATCGTTGATCGGCACGCTGTCATAATTGCGTCCCCCCGGATGCGCGACATGGTAGACGCATCCGCCTAGCGAACGACCATTCCACTTGTCGAGCAGATCGAAGGTCAGCGGCGCATCGGCATCGAGCAGCGGGTGGAGGCAATTGGCCGGCTTCCAAGCCTTGTAGCGCACCCCGCCGACCGCTTCGCCCGGCACGCCGGTCGGCGTCATCGGCACCGCGCGGCCGTTGACCGCGACGATATGGCGGCCCGGCACAAGCCCGCTCGCCTTGACCTGGAGCCGCTCGGTCGAACTGTCGACATAGCGCACAGTGCCCCCGATTGCTCCGGTCTCGCCCAGCACATGCCAGGGCTCGAGCGCATGGGCGATCTCCAGCGTCACCCCACCCGCCGAAACGGTGCCATGCACCGGGAAGCGGAACTGGCGCTGCGCCTCGAACCATGCGGGATCGAAATCATAGCCTGCATGGCGCAGGTCGCCCAGCACCTCCAGGAAATCGGCCCAGACGAAATGGGGCAGCAGGAAGCGGTCGTGGAGCGCGGTGCCCCAGCGGACCAGCCCGCCCTTTTGCGGTTCGCGCCAGAACCAGGCGGTGAGCGCGCGCAGCAGCAATTGCTGGGCAAGGCTCATCTTCGGCTCAGGCGGCATTTCGAAACCGCGGAATTCGAGCAGGCCGAGCCGCCCGGTCGGCCCGTCGGGCGAGAACATCTTGTCGATGCAGATCTCGGTGCGATGGGTGTTGCCGGTGACGTCTACCAGCAGATTGCGGAACAGCCGGTCGACCACCCAGGGCGGCGGGACCTCGCCCTCGCCCGGTGCGGGCACCTGCGCCAGCGCGATTTCCAGCTCGTACAAGCCGTCATGCCGCGCCTCGTCGATGCGCGGCGCCTGGCTGGTCGGACCGATGAACAGCCCTGAGAAAAGATAACTTAGGGCCGGATGCCGCTGCCAATAGAGCACGAAGCTCTTGAGCATGTCGGGGCGGCGAATGAAGGGGGAGTCGTTCACCGATCGCCCGCCCAGGACGATATGATTGCCGCCCCCGGTGCCGATCGCGCGGCCATCGACCATGAACTTGTCGGCGGTCAGCCCGATTTCGCGCGCCAGATCATAGAGGCCGGTGGTGATGTCCACCGTCTCGGCCCAGCTCGCGGCGGGATGGACGTTCACCTCGATCACGCCCGGATCGGGGGTCACCTTCAGGACATTGAGGCGCGGATCGGGCGGCGGGCCATAGCCCTCGATGCGGACGGGCACGCCGGTACGGGCGGCGGTCGCCTCGATCTCGGCGACGAGCTCGAGATAATCTTCCAGCTTCTCGGTCGGCGGAAGGAATACCGCGATATGGTCGCCCCGCGCCTCGGCGGTCATCGCGGTGCGCACCGCGCCTTCGATGATCGTCTGCTCCTGCCGTTCCTGCGCCGCCGCGCCGCCGGCGACGGGCGCGACCGTTTCCGAACGCTGGGCCGGAGCTTCGCTGCGCTCCGCCGCGAAATCGGGCAAAGGACCGCGAATCTCGGTCGTATCCTGGACGTGGAGATACGGATAGTCGGCTGGCGGCACATAGGGCAGCGAACCGAGCGGCAGGCGATAGCCGATCGCGGCGTCGCCCGGCATCACGAAAAGCTTGCCGCGCCGCACCTGCCACCGCTCCGACCGCCAGCGGCCGGGGCTTTTCTCCTGCTTCACATTCCAGCGCTGGATCGGCAGGACATGGCCCACCGGCTTGCTCAGGCCGTGTTCGAACGCCTTGACCATGCGGTGACGGGCTTCAGGATCATCGATCTTGGGATCGGTGGGATCGACATTCTCCGGCAGCTGGGCTTCCTTGACCGCCCATTCGATGCCGTCCTCATAAGCCTCCTGAACCATCGCGCCGCCGACGCCCAGCCCTTCGGCGATCTCGGTCAGGAAGGTCCCGGCATCGCCGTTGTCCACCGTCTTGCCAGTCTCTCCGCCCGCGATCAGGGCGGCGTCCTTCCAGACGGGCACGCCATCGGTACGCCAATAGACCGAATAGCCCCAACGCGGCAGGCTTTCACCGGGATACCATTTGCCCTGGCCATGGTGGAGCAGACCGCCCGGCGCATAACGGTCGCGCAGCTTGCGGATCAGCCGGTCGGCATAGCCCGCCTTGGTCGGGCCGACGGCATCGCCATTCCACTCGGGCGCCTCGGGGTCGTCGAGCGCGACGAAGGTCGGCTCGCCGCCGGTTGTCAGCCGCACGTCCTGCGCCACCAGATCGGCATCGACCTTCTCGCCCAGCGCATCGAGCGCATTCCAACGCGCGTCGGTAAAGGGCTTGGTGATCCGCACCGCCTCGGCGATACGCTGGACGGTCATGTCGAAATGGAAATCGACATGCGCGGGCTCGAGCAGCGCGCCCTCGATGGGGGTCGCCGACCGATAATGCGGGGTGGCGGCGAGCGGGATGTGCCCCTCGCCCGCGAACATGCCCGACGTCGCATCCATGCCGATCCAGCCCGCGCCGGGAACGAACACCTCGGCCCAGGCGTGCAAGTCGCAGACGTCGGCGGCGACGCCCTTGGGCCCCTCGATCGGCACGATATCGGGCGTCAGCTGAATCGAATAGCCCGAGACGAAGCGCGCGGCGAGGCCGAGGCGGCGGGCGACTTGCACGAGCAGCCAGGCCGAATCGCGGCAACTGCCGCAGCCGATCGAAAGCGTATCCTCGGGCGACTGCACGCCCGGTTCCATTCGGATGACGTAGTTGACCCGCTGGTTGATTGCGACGTTCAGGTCGACGAGAAAATCGATCGTCCGGGTGCGCACGTCGGCGAACTGCGCGACGAAATCCTCGAACAGCGGGCCTTGCGGCTCGATATCGAAATAGGCCGCGAGATCGGTCGCCAGCTGGGGGGCATAGGCGAATGGGCGCTCCTCGGCATAATCCTCGACGAAGAAATCGAAAGGATTGACCACCACCAGATCGGCGATCAGATCGACCGTCACCGAGAATTCGTTGGTCCGCTCCGGAAAGACGAGCCGCGCCAGCCAGTTGCCATGCGGGTCCTGCTGCCAATTGACGAAATGATTCTCGGGCGTGATCCGCAGCGAATAGTTGTTCACCGCCGTCCGGCTGTGCGCCGCCGGGCGCAGCCGGATGACCTGCGGCCCTAGCTGGACCGGATGGTCATAACGGTAAATCGTCCGATGGTGCAGCGCCGCCTGAATCATGACCGGGAGAGTCAGCACATCCCGTTGTGCGGTGCAATGAAGACTTCACTTTTGCGTTAGATCAGGCCGCGCCAATTACCTCCAGCAAGCCCGGCAGCAGCGACAGGACGAGCAGCGCCGCCATACCGATGTTGAACGCCCGCAGCATCTCCGGCCGGGTCAGCAGTCGGCGCACCACCGTTCCGCCCCCCGCCCACAGCATGATGCAGGGCAGCCCGCAGAAAACGAGCGCCATCGCGATCACGGAGATATCGCCGAACAGATGGTCGCTCCGCGAGAAGCTGGTCGCTGCGCCCAGCGTCATCGCCCAGGCCTTTGGATTGACCCATTGGAAGGCCGCCGCGTCGAGGAAGCTCAAAGGTCTGGTCCGTGCAGACGCGCCGCCCACCCCGACCGAGGTCGCGATCCGCCAGGCAAGATAGAGAAGATAGGCGGTCGATGCGACGTGGAGGACCGTATAGAGCCACGGCACGCGCCCGATCACGCTCGCCAATCCGAGGCCGAGCAGAAGCACCATGAAGACGCAGCCGAGGCTGATGCCGATGATATGAGGCAGCGTCCTCCGAAAGCCGAAGGTGGCTCCCGACGACAGCAGCATCATATTGTTCGGACCCGGCGTGACCGTCGAGACGATACAGAATGTCACCAACGCGATGAACGTATCGAGCGGCATCGTCATCGCCTTATCGTCTGGGCGAGTTCGAATTGCGCATCGATCATCATGGTACGGCCCTGTACACGCGCATCGGGCTCTCCCGCCGCCGCGATCGCCGCGGCCGAAACCACGGCAGCAAAACCAACCAGCGAGAAGCTAGCGAGGGCCGTCATCCATATCTGTCTCATTGTCCCTATCCTGGTTGGCATTGACATGCACCAATTGCCGCGCAATGTACCACATGTCAAAGATGATATTGTCACTATGACATTAGTCTGGAATGATCCTGAGAGCACCGATGAGCTGGACCCCCGTGTTGGATGAAAATGCTGCGGCAACTGTGTCAGGGCGGCTGCTAGCGGCCTTGCGGCGCGACATCGACGACGGACAGTTGACGCCCGGCACGAAACTGCCGCCGCATCGCGACCTCGCCCACCAGCTCGGCATCGGCATCGGGACGGTGACGTCGGTCTATGGCGAAGCGGCGCGTCAGGGCCTGCTCACAGCCACCGTGGGCCGGGGCAGCTTCGTCGCCGACAACGTTCCGCGCCAGGGTGGCCATGACGGACTCATCGAACTGTCGCGTAACGTCCCGCCCCTTGGCCTTGCGCAGCGGCGTTTCGGCCCCACCCTTGCCCGGCTCGGCAAGCGCGGCGACCTCAACCAGCTCCTCGATTATGCGCCCCCCGCCGGTGAGGAGGCGCACCGCCGTTCGGCGGCCGCCTGGTTGCGGCGGGTAAGCGGTTTGCGCGATGCCCGCGCCGACCGGCTCGTGATCACCGGCGGCGCACAGCAGGCCATGTCGCTGGTGATGGATCTGTTGTGCCGTCCCGGCGACACGATCATGACCGAGGCCGCGACCTATTTCGGCATTCGCTCGATCGCGCAGGAGGGCGGCTATCGCACGCTCGGCCTCGCGATGGACGAGGAAGGGCTGCTTCCCGATGCTTTCGATCGCGCTGCGGCGGCGGGCGCCCGGATACTCTACACGCTGCCCACCCTGCAGAACCCGACCGGGCGGATCATGGGCGACGCCCGCCGCGCCGAAATCGCCGCCATCGCCCGTAAACATGGGGTCTGGATCGTCGAGGACGATCTCTATTCGATCTTCGCGACCGGCAACGCGCCGCCTCCGATCGCCGCCTATGCGCCCGACCGGACTTTCTATATCCATGGTACCTCGAAGGCGATCGCACCGGGCCTGCGCACCGGCTTCCTGATCGTACCCGACGACGATCATCTCGATCGCGTTCTGCGCCGGATCCGCGCCCATATCTATGCGCCCTCGGCGATGGGCGCGCTGATCGGCAGCCAGTGGATGGAAGACGGCACCGCCGACGAGATCGTTGCCGAAAACCAGGCCGAAATGCTGGCGCGAGGGCGGATGGCGGCGGAACGGCTGGGGCCGGCGCTGAGCGCGCCCGCCGATCCGCGCAGCCCGCATCTCTGGCTGCCCATGTCCGAACTCGAGGCCGAGCGGATGGCGGCGCGCGCGATGCGCGCGGGGGTCGAGGTGACGCCGCCATCGGCGCCGCTCATCGACCCTAGCTCGATCTCCGGGGTTCGCCTATGCCTTGGTCCGGCAACCGACCGCGCGCAATTGGGCGTCGCGCTCGATCGCGTCGCGGCCGCACTCGACGCGGCGCGCACCGAAGTTGCCGCGACGGTGATTTGATGACGACCCTGACCGATCCCTTCCCGCTTTTCGACCAATGGTTTGCAGAGGCGCGCGAGGCTGAGATAAATGATCCGGAAGCGATGGCGGTAGCGACCGCCGACGCGGAAGGCCGCCCTTCGGTCCGCATGGTGTTGCTCAAGGGCCATGATGCGCGCGGCTTCGTCTTCTACACCAATTATGAAAGCCGCAAGGCCGGCCAGCTCGACGCCAACCCGCAGGCGGCGCTGCTCTTCCACTGGAAGTCGCTGCGCCGCCAGATCCGCATCGAGGGACCCGTGAGCAAGGTCAGCGCGGCCGAGGGCGACGCCTATTTCGCCACCCGATCCCGCGATTCGCAGCTCGGCGCCTGGGCGTCGGAACAGTCGCGCCCGCTCGACCAGCGCGCGACCTTCGAGGCCCGGTACGAGGCGATCAGGCAGCGCTTCGAAGGGCAGGACGTGCCACGCCCGCCGCACTGGTCGGGCTTCCGCGTCGCGCCCGAGCGGATCGAGTTCTGGCAGGACCGCGCGCACCGCCTCCACGAGCGCCGCCTGTTCACGCGGTCGGGCGACGGCTGGATCGAGGGCCTGCTCTACCCATGACCCTTAGCGCCAATGTCCGCGCAGGTATCGCCTCGGCCTCGGTCGCCGCGACGCTGATCGCGCTGAAGGGCTATGCGAGCTGGACGACGGGTTCGGCGGCGATGCTCGGCTCGCTCGCGGACACCACGCTCGACCTGATCGCTTCGCTGGTGACGCTCTACAGCGTCCGCGTCGCCGCCGAGCCCGCCGATCGGCAACACCGCTTCGGCCATGGCAAGGCCGAGGCGATCGCCGCATTCTTCCAGGTCGTCCTGATCAGCATCTCGGCCTTCTGGATCGCGGTCAGTTCGGTGCAAAGGCTTCTGGCCGGCGAACGGCCGGAAGCGGCCGGGACCGGCATCATCGTCTCCCTGATCGCGCTGGCGCTCACGCTCGCGCTGGTGACCTATCAGCGGCGCGTGATCGCCCGGACCGGATCGATCGCGATCAGCACCGACCGGATGCATTATCAGAGCGACCTGCTGCTCAACGCCGCGGTGATCGGGGCGCTTGCGCTGGATCATTATGCCGGGCTCGGCGGGGTCGATGCGATCGCCGGGATCGCGATCGCGCTGTGGCTTTTGCTCGGCGCCTATCGCGCGTCGCAGCACGCCATCGACGAACTGATGGACAAGGAGTGGCCCGAGGAGCGCCGCCGCGCCTTCGTCGAGGTGGCCAACCGCCATCCCGAGCTGCGCGGCATCCATGAACTCCGCACCCGCACCGCGGGTCACAAGGATTTCGTCCAGTTCCACGTCTGGGTCGATCCCGACATGACCGTCGGCGAGGCGCATCGCGTGATGGACGAAGTGGAGGACAAGCTGCGCGCCGCCTTTCCCGGCGTCGAGATACTGATCCACCCCGATCCCGCCGGCCATATCGACCGCGATGAGGAGATGCTGCCGTGAAAATCCCGTTCCAGCAGGTCGACGCCTTCGCCGACCGCGCGTTCACCGGTAATCCCGCCGCGGTGATGCCGCTCGAAGCCTGGCTCGACGACGGCATCCTCCAGGCGATCGCCGCCGAGAACAATCTGGCCGAGACCGCCTTCATCGTGCCCTGGGCAGGCGGCGAGGCGGATTTCGAGCTCCGCTGGTTCACCCCGACCGTGGAGGTGGCGCTGTGCGGCCATGCGACGCTCGCCACCGGCCACGTCCTGCTCAGCCGCAACGACGCGATCGACACCGTCCGCTTCATGACCCGCCGCGCGGGCCCGCTGGAGGTGTCGCGCGACGGCGATGGGTATAAGCTCGCCCTGCCCGCCTGGCGTCTCGCGCCCAAGGCCTTGCCCGACCATGCCGCCGCGCTTGGCGGATCGCCGGTCGAGAGCCACTGGCGCGATGGCGGCTACGCGCTGTTCCGCTATGCGACCGCCGATGAGGTGCGCACACTGGAGCCCGATTTCCGCGCGATGCGGCCGCTGGGCGACATATTGTTCATCGCGACCGCGCCGGGCACCGACACCGACATCGTCAGCCGCGTCTTCGCGCCCGGCGCGGGAATCGACGAAGATCCGGTCACCGGATCGGCGCATTGTCTTCTGGCTACTTACTGGGCCGAACAGATCGGCCGCGACAGCTTCACCGCCTATCAGGCGTCCGAGCGCGGCGGCTATCTCGGTTGTGCGCTCGACGGCGAGCGGGTGATCCTGACCGGCTCCTGCGTGACCGTGATCGAAGGCGCGTTCACGCTGCGTTGAACGGCGCAGATCAGGCCGCGACCAGTTCCGCCGCCACCGTCTCGCTGATCCAGCCGCCGCCAAGCACGCGGTCCCCGGCGTAGAGCACCGCCGCCTGGCCCGGTGCGACGCCATATTCGGGCTGGTCGAAGCGCACCACGCCATCCTCGAACCGCGCCGGCACCGGCTTGGCAAGCGAACGGACCTTCGCGGTGATCGGGCCTTCATGCCCTTCGCCGATCCAGTTGATGTCGTCGAGCATCGCCGCCGACACCGCCAGCGCGCGGCGCGGGCCGACGACGAGGCGCTTTTCGGCCGGATCGAGCCGAACGACGTAGAGCGGTTCGGGACTGCCGCCGATCTCGATTCCGCGCCGCTGGCCCACGGTAAAATGGATCAGTCCCTTATGCCGCCCGAGCACCCGCCCCTGAAGGTCGACAATGTCGCCCTCGTCAGCCGCTTCGGGCCGCAACTTCTTGACGATGCTGGCATAATCCCCATCGGGCACGAAGCAGATGTCCTGGCTGTCGGGCTTGGCGGCGACGCCCAGGCCAAGCTCGGCGGCGATCTCGCGCACACGCGGCTTGGGCATGCAGCCCAGCGGGAAGCGCAGATAGTCGAGCTGGTCCTGGGTGGTGGCGAACAGGAAGTAGCTCTGGTCGCGCGCCGGATCGGCGGCGCGGTGCAGTTCGGCGCGCGCGCCCGCGCCGATCACCCGGCGGACATAATGGCCGGTGGCGAGGCAGTCCGCACCCAGGTCGCGGGCGATCCCGAACAGGTCGGTGAACTTCACCCCCTGGTTGCACCGCACGCACGGAATCGGGGTGCGTCCCGCCGCATATTCGTCGGCGAAGTCGGCGATTACCGAATCCCGGAAACGGCTTTCATAATCAAAGACATAATGCGCTATGCCGAGCCGGTCCGCGACGGCCCGCGCGTCGCGGATATCCTGCCCTGCGCAGCAACTGCCGGTGCGCCCCACCGCCGCGCCATGATCATAAAGCTGAAGCGTCACGCCGATCGTCTCGGCACCGCTCGCGGCGGCGAGCGCGGCGACGACCGAACTGTCCACGCCGCCTGACATGGCGACGACGATGCGGCGCCCCTCGAGCGAGGCTCCGGCGGCGCTGGAAAGCTGGAATTCCGGGTTCATCGCGCGGCCCATAGCAGGTCGCGTAAGTTCCGGCAAAAATAGACGAAAGTCGGCTAAAGAATCCTCCGGCCGCGTCGTTTCTTGTGCTGACACGGAAACGGAAAGCGGCCCATGAAGATCAAGATCGACGAATTCCGTATCGACGCCGCCGAGCCGGCCGAAGTCCCGCTGGACTTCACCGCGCTCTGCGCCCTGCTTGCCCAGCATCAGGCGGAAACGCCGACCGCGCGGCTCGCCCGCGACGGCGACGGCCATGCCGATGCCGTCGACCCCGCCCATCCGGCGGTGGCGGTGCTGCTGGCTGGCCCCGGACGTGCGGCCGGCGTCAACGGCGCGCATGGCAGCTTCCACGCCGCCGCCGCCGCCCGCTTCAACGACGGATCACGGTAACGAAGATGATCCGCGCATTTACCCTTCCACGCAAATCTTCCTTGAGGGGCGGCCTGCTAGGTGCGCCTCGGGGAAAGAGTTCAGGTCGACCGGCCAAGTTCGAGGTATCGCATGCTTGAGAATCAGAAGATCCGTCCGCACCAGGTCATCGGCCCGCTGGGCGAACCGCTCACGGTCGATTCGCTGCCGCCTCCCGGTACCACCCGCTGGGTCGTCCGCCGCAAGGCCGAGGTCGTGGCCGCGGTTAACGGCGGCCTGCTGACCGTCGACGAGGTATGCGCTCGATATGACCTGAGCGTAGAGGAATTCGCCGGCTGGCAGCGCGCGGTCGACCGATCGGGGATGCCCGGCCTGCGCGTTACCCGGATCCAGCATTATAAGTCGCTTTACGAACGTCAGCAGAAATACTGAGCGCACGAACGACTGGCCGACTGGGCCCGCTTCCTCCGGGGAGCGGGCCCTATTTCGTTTCCATCGTTTAATAAACTTCCGTTCATCGCCGAAAAAGGAACAAGGTCGAACGTCAAACGTAATGACAGTCGATGGCTTTCAGCGCGATCGAGAGCCTGGTGAAGTGCAGGAGGACACCATGAATCTGATCATTTTCTTGATCGTCGGCGGCATCATCGGCTGGCTGGCAAGCATTTTGATGCGCACCGATGCGCAGCAGGGCATCATTCTTAATATCGTCGTCGGTATTGTCGGTTCCTTCATCGGCGGCGTACTGTTCGGCCCGACCCTTGGCGCCGGCGGCATCTATGGCTGGCTGAGCGCTTTTCTTGGCGCGGTCATTCTTCTCGCGATCGTCAACCTCGTCCGTCGTGGCGCGATGCGCTGATCCGGACTGGATCGATGAAGAGGCCGCTGGAGCGATCCGGCGGCCTTTTTCATGCCCATGGTTGTGAGCTTCCGGCGCCGGAGTTAGGCTTTGCGCATGACGACGCGCGCAAAGCTCACCGCTTTCACCATGCCCAACCGGGGGTTCGACATCCGGCCTGCGCCGCATGAGCGGGACTGGATGGACGAGACGAACCAGCGATACGCCTATCGCTGCCTGCCGCTCGCCATCGCCAACGCGCATGGCTGGGAAATCCTGTGCCCGTCCGGCTTCTCGGCGAGCTGGCATGGGAGTGTGAAGATCGACGGGATCACCGTCACCCCGGACCCCAACACCTCCGCGCCCGCGATCAGCCATTTCGGCTATGGCATCCTCACCTTTCACATACCCGCAGTGTTCCGAACCGAAGCGGGCTACGACCTCATGGCGCAGGGGCCGATCAACCGGCCAAAGGATGGGATCGGCCCACTGTCAGGCGTCGTGGAAACCGATTGGGCGCCCTTCACCTTCACGATGAACTGGATGTTCACCCGCCCCGGCACGGTCCGCTTCGAGGCCGGCGAGCCGATCTGCCACATCTTCCCGATCCAGCGTGGCGAACTGGAGAATTTCGAGCCGGTGATCCGCCCGATCACCGATGATCCCGCGCTCCACGCCGAATTCACCGCCTGGTCGAACAGCCGCGCTAAGTTCAACACCGGTCTGCGCGAGCGCGATCCCGAAGCCGAAGCCGCCAAATGGCAGAAGCATTATTATCGCGGCCAGACTCTCGACGGCACCGATCTCGCCGGGGACGATCATCGCACCCGCATCCGGCTGGCCCCCTTCGTGCCGCCCGAAGATCGCAGCTAGCGCCATTTTGCAGCGCCAAGAAAAACAGTATATATAGGCACATCGCATCAGCGAATATGTCGCGGAAAGCGACGGTGTCCGTGTACGCTTAGGGTATCCAGTACAGCTTAGAACCAGTTCGAGCCGTCATTTGGAGTTCTCGGCATGCAGAGTTCGGATATCAGGTGGCTTCTCGGCGGCCTGTTCATCGCCTTCCTGCTCTACGTCGCGCTTTCGGATATGATCAGACGCAAGTCCTCGTCATCGCGCAAATCCCGCCGGTCGCAAGGCTTTCGTGCGGCGCGCCCGGATCAGCCGTCCGGCCGTCACAATAGCTGGAAAGCGAAATGACCCTCTCCCGCCGGGCGCGGGAAAGGGCCATTGACTGAGGCCTTAGCGGCCGGCGGGCGTCGCCGCGCCTATTCGAGTTCGAAGGTCACCGAGACGCTGATCGCAACGCGCTGCTCGCCCGCCTCGATCGAGCTGTCCGCCGCCGCTTCCTTGCGCATCATCATCATCGGCACGGGGCGCGGCATCGGGGCCTCATAGCTGCCTTCGCTGATCGCGACGATCCGCTTGATCCGCAGGCCGGTCGCGCCGGCATAGAGGGCCGCCCGCTCCCGTGCCGTGGCGATCGCCTTGCGGCGCGCCTGATCGAGCAACGGCTCGGGCTTGTCGATCGACAGCGTTGGCCCGTCGATCTGGTTCGCGCCTGCCGCGACCAGCGAATCTAGGATCGGGCCGGCCGCCCTGATGTCGCGGAAGCGCACGCTCACCCGGTTCGACGCCTGATAGCCGGTGATGACCGGCGGCTGATTATCGGCATATTTATATTGCGGGCTCAGGCTGATCGAGGTGGTCTGGATATCGCGATCGGCCACCCCCGCCTTGCGGATCGCAGCGACCGTCGCGGCCGTGCGCCGCGCATTGTCGCTCATCGCCGCCGCCGCGGTGGGCGCCTGGGTGACGACGCCCGCGCCGATCGTCGCGATATCGGGAACCGCGTTCACCTCACCGGTCGCGACGATGTCGAGCCGGGTCCCGGCAAGGGTCTGCGCCACCGGCTCCTGCGCTGCGGCGGGGCTCATCAGCGCCAGCGCCAGCGGCGCTGCCAGACCGAGTTTCGACATGATATCTCCCATTTTGGTTCGGCTCCTGCTTTGCCGCGACGATCGCGACGTGTTAGAGCGCTATGCGATCGTCGCTGCACGAAGGCTGAACGCCTTTCGGTTGCGAAATGATCCCGCCTCGCGCCCATGAATGGCAATTGTGCGCGCACTCTTGAGCGAGGTGACATATTGATATAATACAGCTCGATCGTAATCAGGGCTCGCAGGGCCAGCAGTTGAAAGCAATGGGGATGAACGTCGAATCCGGCATCCAGTCCGACTATTCGGTCTACGACTATGACGATGAGCAGGCCCGCCGCCGCCGCTGGCTGATCATCGGCGGTGCGGTCGGTCTGCTGCTGGTCGCGGCGGTCGCCGGCTATATGATGTTCGGCGGCGAAAAGGCCCCGCCCCCTGCCCCGCCCGCGCCGGGCGTTACCGTCATCGTTCCCGGCCGCACCACCATCGATGCATCGGTTTCAGCGACCGGGACCCTGTTTGCCAAGCGCGAGATGCCGGTCGGCGTCGCGGGCGAAGGCGGGATGGTGCAAAGCGTGCTGGTCGAACCCGGCGACTGGGTCGCCGCGGGCCAGACCCTCGCCGTGATCGAGCGTTCGGTCCAGTCGCAACAAGCCAATTCGCTCGCCGCCTCGGTGCGCGTGGCGCAGGCCGACGCCGACCTCGCCCAGTCCGAGCTAGACCGCGCCAAGGCGCTGGTCGCGCGCGGCTTCATCTCCAAGGCCGATATCGACCGGAAGACCGCAAGCCGCGATGCCGCCGTAGCCCGCGTCGCCGTGGCCCGCGCCCAGCTGGGCCAGTCGCGCGCCGAGATCGGCCGCCTGAACATCCGCTCCCCCGCCGCCGGCCTCGTTCTGACCCGCGCGGTCGAGCCCGGCCAAGTGGTCAGCCCCGGCAACGGCGCGCTGTTTCGCGTCGCCAAGGGCGGCGAGCTTGAAATCCGCGCGCTGCTCGCCGAGCAGGACATCGCCCGCCTGAAGGTCGGCGACCGCGCCGAAGTGACCCCGATCGGCGGAAAGCGCGCCTTCCCGGGCACGATCTGGCAGATTTCGCCGGTGATCGATCCGCAGTCGCGCCAGGGCACCGCGCGCATCCAGATGCGCTACGATCCCGCCTTGCGCCCCGGCGGCTTCGCCTCGGCGACGATCACCAGCGGCAGCGTCTCCGCGCCGCGCCTGCCCGAATCGGCGGTGCTGCACGATGAGAAGGGTGCCTATGTCTATGCCGTAGGACCGGACAACAAGGTCGTCCGCCGTGACGTGAAGACCGGCGATGTGACGGACGCGGGGGTCGTGATCCCCTCGGGGCTTCAGGGAAATGAGAAGATCGTGCTGTCGGCCGGCGCCTTCCTGAACCCGGGCGACAAGGTGACGCCGCAACTGGCCGATCCCGCCTCCATCGACCGCTGATCGATCGGAACCTGAATCATGCGTAACATCTCCGCCTGGGCGATCCGGAATCCGATTCCGCCGATCGTGCTGTTCATCGCGCTCACGCTGGCCGGCCTGATCAGCTTCGCGCGCATGGACATCAACAACATGCCCGACATCAGCTTCCCGGGCGCGCAGGTCGAGATCGTCCAGCCGGGCGCCGCGCCGACCGAGATGGAAACGCAGATCACCCGCAAGGTCGAGGCCGCCGTCGCCTCGATCGGCAGCGTCAAGTCGATCACATCCTATGTTACCGAGGGCCTGTCGGGCACCAATGTCGAATTCCAGCTCGGCACCCCGGTCGATCGTGCCGTCAACGACGTGCGCGACGCGGTCGCGAAGATCCGCTCCGAATTGCCCGAGGGCATTTTGGAGCCGCAGGTCAAGCGGATGGACGTCGATGGCGGCCCGATCGCCTATTATTCGGTGACCGGCATCGACATGACGCTGGAGCAACTCAGCTGGTTCGTCGACAATACCGTCATCAAGCGGCTTCAAGCAATCGACGGCATGGCTGCGGTGTTCCGCGGCGGCGGCGTGTCGCGCGAGATCCGCGTGGTCCTCGACCCCGCCCGGATGCAGGCGCAAGGCGTCACCGCGAGCGAGGTCAACAATGTCCTGCGCTCGGTCAACCTCAACGCCGCCGGCGGGCGCGCCGAGGTCGCCGGCGCGGAACAGTCGGTCCGCGTGCTCGGCAACGCGTCCTCGGCCTATACGCTGGGCCAAACCCAGATTTCGGTGGGCGATGGCCGCACCATCCGGCTCGCCGACATCGCCACGGTGCGCGACGCCGTGAGCGAGCAGCGCTCGATCGGCAAGATGAACGACCGGCAGGTGCTGTCGTTCGGCATCCAGAAGGCCAAGGGCGCGTCCGATGTCGAGGTCTATGATCAGGTCCAGAAGGTCCTCGCCGACCTGCGCAAGGAAAACCCGAAGATCGAGTATAAGGAACTCTATACGAGCGTCCTCTACACCAAGGCGCAATATCATTCGGCGATCGACGCGATGATCGAGGGCTCGGTCCTCGCCGTTATTGTCGTGTTCCTGTTCCTGCGCGACTGGCGCGCGACGCTGATCTCGGCGCTGGCGATCCCGCTGTCGGCGATCCCGGCCTTCTGGTTCATGGACCTGATGGGCTTTACGCTGAACACGATCAGCCTGCTCGCGCTCAGCCTCGTGGCGGGCATCCTTGTCGACGACGCGATCGTCGAGATCGAGAATATCGTCAGACATATGCGGATGGGCAAAAGCGCCTATCAGGCGTCGATGGACGCCGCCGACGAGATCGGTCTCGCCGTCGTCGCGACCACCATGGCGATAGTCGCGGTGTTCGTGCCGGTATCGTTTATGCCCGGCATTCCCGGTCAGTTCTTCGAACAGTTCGGCCTGACCGTCGCGGTCGCGGTGCTGATGTCGCTGGCGGTCGCGCGCCTGATCACGCCGATGATCGCCGCCTATTTCCTCAAGGCCGAAGGCGTGAAGGAGCATGGCGGCGGCAGGGTGATGGACCGCTATATCGAGCTTCTGCAATGGTCGCTGCGCAACCGTTGGAAAACGATATTGATCGGCGGCGGCGGTGCGTTCCTGCTGACGATCGTCCTGTTCGCCACCACCCCGTCGCAGTTCCAGCCCGCGCTCGACCTCGATTACAGCACGGTGAAGATCGAACTGGCGCCCGGCGCGCGCATCGCCGAGGATACGCAAAAGGTCGCCGACAAGGTCAGCGACATCCTGCGGCAACAGCCCGAGGTCGACGCGGCCTATGCCGATATCGGCGACAATGGCGACACCCGTTTCGCCTCGATCTACATCACGCTGAAGCCTGCCAAGGAGCGCGAGCGCACCAGCATCGAGTTCGAGCGCGACACGGCAAAGCTGCTCAGCAAGATTCCCGATGCGCGCGTCAATTTCCAGTCGCAGTCGGGCGGCTTCGGCCGTGACCTGACCATCATGCTGGCGGGCGACGACCCGGTGAAGCTGCAGAAGACGGCGAACAACCTGATCGGCGAGATGCAGAAGAGCCCGCTGATCCGCGATCCTCGCATCGACGGCGACATCCAGCGGCCAGAGCTGATCATCCGCCCGCGCCTTGATCTTGCCGCCGATCTCGGCGTCACCACCGCCGCGCTCAGCCAGGCGATCCGCATCGCGACGCTTGGCGACATCGAGCAGAATATGGCGAAATTCTCGCTGTCCGACCGCCAGATCCCTATCCGCGTGTCGCTCAGCGAGGAATCACGCCGCGACCTTGCGACGATTCAGAACATGCCGGTGCAGACGATGTCGGGCGGCACCGTCCCGCTCAAGGTGATCGCCGATATCGAGTTCGGCGCGGGTCCGTCGAAGATCCGCCGCTACAATCAGGTCCGTCGCCTCGTCATCGGTGGCGACCTGACCCCGGGCTCGATCAGCGGCGACGCCTATAAATTCATCTACGCGACCAAGACGATGAAGAACCTGCCGTCGGGCGTCCGCGAGGTGAAGTTCGGTGAACAGGAGTTCGAGGGCGACCTGATCTCGGGCTTCATCATTGCGGTGATCTCGGGCGTACTGCTGGTCTTCGCGGTGCTGGTGCTGCTCTACAAGCGGGTGCTGCCGCCCTTCGTGAACATGGGTTCGCTGCTGCTGGCGCCGCTGGGTGGCATCCTGTTCCTCAAGATCTGCGGCATGCCGATCTCGATGCCGGTCTATATCGGACTGCTCATGCTGTTCGGCATCGTCGCCAAGAATTCGATCCTGCTGGTCGACTTCGCGATCGAGGAGATGCGCAACGGCGCCGATCGCACCGCCGCGATCCTGGAGGCCGCGCACAAGCGCGCGCAACCGATCGTCATGACCTCGGTCGCGATGATCGCGGGTATGATCCCGATCGCGATCGGCCTGTCTGGCGACAGCAGTTGGCGGTCGCCGATGGCGGTCTGCGTGATCGGCGGCATCGCCATGTCGACGCTGCTGACGCTGATCATCGTCCCCGCGGGCTTCACCCTTGCCGACGATCTCGAAAAGTGGATCGGCCCCAAGCTCGGCCGCCTCCTCGTCAACAGCGAGGAGCACAAGCTGGACACGCAGCGTCCACAGCCTGCGGAGTGACAGGCTCGCCCCGGCGCAAGCCGGGGCCGCCGCCGCAGCTAATGATCGTTTCGGTTGAACAATCCGCGCCAACAGCCATTTTGTTCTGATGAACCTGCTGCAGGCCACCGGACTCGATCGCTTCAACCCCGCCCAGGGTGGGGTCCGCGGCATGCGGATCGTCGCCTCGGGGCTGCTTGTCATCATGGCCGGGCTGTATCTGTTCGCGCGCCGCCACGAGGGGGCCGATGCCGCGGCGGGCTGGGGCTATCTGCGCGCCTTCGCCGAAGCGGCAATGGTCGGCGGCCTGGCCGACTGGTTCGCAGTGACGGCGTTGTTCCGCCACCCACTCGGCCTGCCCATCCCGCACACCGCGATCATTCCGCGTAACAAGGATCGCATCGGCACCAGTCTCGCCGCCTTCCTGCGCGTCAATTTCCTCACCGCATCGGTCGTCGCGCGGCGGATGGGCAGGGTCGACGTCGCTGGCGCGATCGGCCGGCTGCTCGCCAATCCGCCGCAGGGCGGCCGCACCCGCGAAGGGATTGGCCGCGCGCTCGCGACGATCCTCGAATCGCTGGGTGACGACAAGCTCGGCGCGACGATCAAGGGCGCGCTCGCGAACCGTCTGCGCGGGTTCGACATCGCCCCCCTGCTCGGCCGCACGCTCGACGCCGCGATCATCGAGAACCGCCATGCCGAGATGCTCGACGGCATCATCGGCTGGGCGAGCCGGATATTGCTGCACAATGAGGGCATGATCCACGACATGGTGCAGGCGCGCACGGGCAAATTCATGCGCTGGACCGGCCTCGACGAGAAACTGTCGACCGCGATTGTCGAAGGTCTGCACAAATTGCTCGACGACATGTCGACCGACCCGCAGCATCCGCTGCGTCTCAAGGCCCAGGAAGGGCTCGAACAACTCGCCGACAAGCTGCAGCATGACCGCGAAACTCAGGCCAAGGTCGCGGAGCTCAAGGCCGACCTGCTCGAGAGCCCGGCAGTCGCCGCCTGGCTCGATAGGCTGTGGCAAAGCGCGCGGCTGCGGCTGATCGAGGCTGCGCGCGATCCCAACGCCGCTCTGGGCGGACAGGTCGGCGAGGCGCTGAAGCAACTCGGCGAAACACTGCAGAACGATGCGGGCCTTCGCCGGACGATCAACCGCTTCGCGCGGCGGATCACGGTCGGCCTCGTCGCCGATTATGGCGACGGCATCGTCACCCTGGTGTCCGACACGATCAAGAGCTGGGACGCCCACACCGTCACCTTGCAGCTCGAAAACGCGGTGGGCCGCGACCTGCAATATATCCGGGTCAACGGCACGCTGGTCGGCGGGCTGATCGGCATCGGCCTGCACGCGATCGCCCAGCTGATCTGAGCGCGAATCGGCGCGCGGAACGCAACGCTACTGGAAAAGGTTGGCGATACCGGCCGCGCCGAGCATCAGCCTGCCAGGGCAGACAGGCCAGCCGGATGGAGAGGAGCAATCTCCACATCCGGCCCCCCGATCCTCTCGCAGACCGGTACCGCCGCGTTAACCATAAGCAGCTTGGGGCAAAAGCCGCTGTAAACAATTGCAACTTTGCAGTTCGTGACCTTCGAAATTGGTCCAACATGGTTAAAGCACCATCCATATCGGACCGGATGGAAGGACGAATATGAAACGGGCATCCCAGCATGCTCTTGGCTTCGGCGACCATGGCAGGCATTGTCCGCGGCATGGCTCGACCCGAAACCCCGGCCAATCCGACGGCCGATAGCATGCGCATAGCCGTCCTCGACGATGAAGCCGCGGCGCTTGCCTTCGTCAGCCAGACGCTGATCGAAGCCGGGCATTATTGCTACGAGTTTCATAACGCGCGCTCGCTGTCGACGCGGCTGCGCCAGGACACGTTCGATCTCGTCATCCTCGACTGGAACATGCCCGACAAGAGCGGTCCGGAGATCATTGCTTGGATGCACGAGAATATGGACAAGCCCGTCCCCTCGCTGCTGCTCACCAACCGCAACAGCGACGAGGACATCGTCGCCGGGCTCGCCGCCGGAGCCGACGATTATGTCATCAAGCCGGTCCAGCCCGCGGTGCTGCTCGCGCGCATCGCTGCGATCCATCGCCGCACCGGCCCGCGCGAGGCGATCACCGCCAATGAAAGCTATGGTCCCTACACCTTGCATCCCGCGCGCCAGACGGTAACGGTCGAGGACGAAACGATCACCCTGACGGCGAAGGAATTCGAACTGGCCGCGACGCTGTTCCGCAACCTTCACCGTCCGCTGTCGCGCTCCTACCTGCTGGAAATGGTCTGGGGGCGGAACCCCGACCTGCCGACACGGACGCTCGACGCCCATATATCGCGAATCCGGGCAAAGCTCGGCCTGCGGCCCGAACGCGGCTTCCGCCTCATTCCGGTGTATAGCTACGGCTACCGGCTCGAGGCGCTGGAGCCCGACGCCGGCGAGGGCTGAGACTATGGCGCGCTTCCGGCCCTTCCTGTTCCTGATCGGCGCGTTGGCGCTGCTGTCTGCCGGGTCGGCTGCCTTGGCGCAATCGGTCGAGCGGAGTGTTCGCTATACCGTGCGCGCCGGTGACACGCTGATCGGGCTGAGCGCCAAATATCTGACGAACAAGGATGATTTTCGGACCGTCCAGCAGCTCAACCGCATCGCCGATCCATATCGCGTGCCGATCGGTTCGCAGCTCGTCATTCCGGAACGGCTGCTGCGTATCGAACCCGCTTATGGGGTGATATCCTCTTTCCGTGGTGACGTCGCGATCGACGGGAAGCAGGCCACGGTTGGCATGCGCGTCGCGCAGGGAAATCGTATCGAAACCAGCGCCAACGCCTTCGTCACCGTGGGCTTCAACGATGGCAGCGCGATCTCCCTGCCGTCGCAAAGTCGCATCCGCGTCGATCGGCTGCGGCGAATCTTGCTGACCGACAGCGTCGACCGCGCATTCCGCCTGCAGGAGGGCCGCGCTCGCTCCACCGTCACCCCGATCCGCAATCCCAACAGCAGTTTCCAGGTGACGACGCCGCTTTCGGTTTCGGCCGTGCGCGGCACCGATTTCAATGTCGGCTTCGATCCAAAGGCAAACCAGACCCAGACCGAGGTTATCGGCGGCACGGTCGGTGTTGCGCCCGATGAGGAGAAGGACGAGATCGGCGTGCCCAAGGGCTATGGCGTAATCGGCACGCCCGAGGGCATTCAGCCGCCGGTGAAACTGTTGCCGCCTCCCGTCCTGACCTCGCTCGCCAGAGGCGCGGGCGATACCATCATCATCACCGCGGATCCCGTCGAGGGCGCCAGAGGATATCGGACGCAGCTCGCCGCCGATATCACGTTCCGCGAAATCCTCGCGGAGAAACAGTCCGATAAACCGACCGTCGAATTCTCGGGGCTCGGCAATGTCAGCTTCTTCGTGCGGATGAGCGCCATTGCACCCTCGGGTCTGGAAGGAATTCCGGGAACCTTCTCCTCAGGCCGTAACACCACCACACCGCCGCCAGCGGATCAGGACCAGGCGCCGCGCGATACTGGCTCGAGCGTACAAACCAGCATGACCGGCAATGGCCGAAGCCAGCCCGCGCTCTTCGGTTCCAGCCAGACTCTACGCTGAATGGCTGGCGGTCGCGCTCGTCGCGACCTTGCTCGTCATCGCGCTGGTGCTCGGGCGGCTGACCGACCGGCTCGACCATATCGTCTATGACCGGGCGCTGACCGCATCGGAACGTCCGCCGCCCGAAGACATCGTGATCATCGCGATCGACAATCGCAGTCTCCAGGCGATCGGCCGCTGGCCCTGGCCGCGCCGCGTTCATGCCGCCGCGCTCGACCGGCTCGCAGAGGCGCACCCCCGGGCGGTGGGATATGACGTGCTGTTCGTAGAGCCCACTGCCGACGACGATATCCTCGCCGCCGCCGTCCGCCGCAGCCCGACTTATCTGCCTCAGGTGATCGACGTGCCCGGCCCGAACGGTGCCGCTTATTCCATCGCCCTGCCCTCTGGTCCGCTGGCCGGCGCCGCTGCGGGGATCGTGCAGGTCAATCTTCATTTCGACGGCGATCGCGTGATCCGCAAAGCCTATCTCGAAGAAGGCGGCGACGGCCGGGCCTGGCTCCAGCTCGGCGCGGCAATGGCGGGCTTGAAGGTCAACGGCGATTCGCATGCCACCCGGCGCGGACTATGGCAGGCCCGGCCGATCCTGATCCCCTATGGCGGCGCGGCTGGCCATGTCCGTACCTTCTCCTTCATCGACCTGATCGAAGGGCGCATCCCGCCTGAGCTGCTGAGGGGCCGCCACGTCCTGATCGGCGCGACCGCCGACGGCATGGGCGACAGCTATCCGACCCCGACATCGGGCATCACCAGCCAGATGGCGGGGGTCGAGATCCAGGCGAACATGCTCGACGCGCTGCTGCGTGGCGAGGCGATCACCCCGCTATCCCGGGATTGGGTACTGGCCGGCGCGCTCGTGCCCTTGTGGCTGCTGCTGGTCGGGTTCCTGCGCCTCAGCCCGCGCGGCGCGGCCAATCTCGCGCTGGCTCTTGTCTTCGGCATCCTGGCGCTCGTCTTCGGTCTGTTCCGTTTCGCCAATATCTGGCTGCCTCCCGCCGCCGCGCTGATCGGACTGCTGTTCGTCTATCCGCTGTGGGGATGGCGGCGGTTGCAGGCGATCAGCAGCTACATGACCGACGAGCTGCGACTTTTACAAAGCGAAGCCGACGCCTTCCCGCGCCAGCAACGCGCCGCCAGCCAGCGCGAGATCACGTTGCAGGCAACCCTGCTCGGTCAGGCGATCGACCGGTTGCGCGATCTCCGCCGTTTTCTCTCCGACGCGATCGGCCATTTGCCCGATGCGACCTATGTCACCGATCTCGATGGACGGATCGCGCTCACAAACGCCGAAGGGCGACGGCTGGCTGCGCGCCTGGACACACCCGTGACCGAGGGCGCTGACCTGCGCAACCTGATCACGCGCTTCCGCGCCACCGAGGGCGGCATCCTGTCGCCCTTTGCCGAAAAGGCTCCCGACCCGGGCGGTGCAGAAGCCGTTACCGAGGACGGCGGCAGCTTCGAGATTCGCTATGTCGCGCAGCGCGACGCGACCGACGCGCAGGTCGGCTGGATCATGCGCATCGTCGACATCAGTCCGCTGAAGCAGGCCGAGCGCCACCGCGAGGAGGCGCTGCAACTGCTCAGCCACGACATGCGTGCGCCGCAGTCGGCAATCCTGACCCTGCTGCGCGGCCCCGAGACGCTGGTGCCCAAGCCGATCTCCACCCGGATCGAGAATCTCGCCAACCGCACCCTCCAGCTCGCCGAGGACTTCGTCCAGCTCGCCCGCGCTGAGGCGAAGCCGATCGAGCCCGAGCCGATCGACCTCAACGATGTCGCGATCGACGCCGCCGACGCGCTTTGGGCGGAGGCTCGTGCGCGCGGTATCAAGGTGGACGTCGAGGGCATCGACGATCCGCACATGGTCGAGGGCGACCGCCAACTGCTGACCCGTGCGGTGATCAACCTCATCGGCAACGCGATCAAATATAGCGACAAGGGCGTCATACGCTGCACGCTGGCGGAGGCCAATGGCCAGATCCGCCTGACGATCGCCGATCAGGGCGTCGGCATGAGCCAGGAGCAGCGCGCGAAGCTGTTCGAACGGTTCCAGCAGGGCCCGCGCGAGGGGATCGGCCTCGGCCTTGCGTTCGTGCGGACCGTCGTGCTGCGCCATGGCGGCGCGATCGATTGTCAGAGCGCTCCCGGCAAGGGAACGACTTTCACGATCGATCTGCCCAGAAGCGACATCGATCCTTACGCCGAATATTAGGCGCGCCGCAGCCCGATATCGCCTGCCAGCGCCACGACAATCGACTGCCCGGTCAGCGGAAACAGCAGCCCAGCGCCCATGCGGCGTCCATTCGAGGTTCGGCGACAGACTGATCGCCACTGCCGAGCCGCAGTTCGGCCCAATATTGGTGGCGCGCATTCACCAGCAGGCGGTTGCTGCCATATTGCGCGTTATCGCGGAAACGGAAGTCGATATACAGATAGACCTGCCGCAACCGCGCCCAGTGCTAACTCCAGCCCCGCCTCGGTCCCCTGCTGCGAAGTGCGATCGGCGTTGAAGGTCGATGCAGGAATATTGCTCCCGGTGATGGCGGAGAATTGCAGAATCTCGCCCTTGATGCCGGCGCGGTAGGGCGGGAACGATCAGGCGCACCAAGTGCGCCGTCGCCAGCAGCATGGCGACGACAGCGTCGCTTCCCTGCCCGATCCGATGGCTATCCCGTTCATGCGCCGCGCCTTAGTCGCAGCCATGCTGCCTGTTGAGCCGATCTCCGCCGGTCAGCTGATATCGCTCGCGTCGTGCCGCTCGCGCACCTGCAGTTCCTCGGGACCGACGATACGGTTGACGCGGCGGCCGCGCTGCACCGCGGGCCGGTCTGCGATCTTTTTCTGCCATCGCAGGACATTGGTGTAGCTCGCCCCGTCGAGGAATTCGGCGGCGTTGTAACTGTTGTCGGCGATGACACCGCCATACCACGGCCAGACTGCGATGTCGGCGATCGTATATTCGTCGCCCGCCAGATATTCATGATCGGCGAGGCGGCGGTCTAGGACGTCGAGCTGGCGCTTAACCTCCATCGTGAAACGGTCGATGCAATATTCGATCTTCATCGGCGCATAGGCATAGAAATGACCGAAGCCGCCGCCGAGATAGGGGGCACTGCCCATCTGCCAGAATAGCCAAGACAGGCATTCGGCGCGCTTGGCATGATCGCGCGGCAGGAAGGCTCCGAATTTTTCGGCCAGATAGAGCAGGATCGATCCGGATTCGAACACGCGCGTCGGCTCGGCGGTGCTGCGATCCATCAAGGCGGGGATCTTGGAGTTGGGATTGACCGCGACGAAACCACTGCCGAACTGATCGCCTTCGCGGATATTGATCAACCAGGCGTCATATTCGGCGCCGCGATGGCCGAGCGCGAGCAACTCCTCAAGCATGACCGTGACCTTGACCCCGTTCGGTGTGGCCAGCGAATAGAGCTGCAACGGATGCTGGCCGACCGGCAATTCCTTGTCGTGCGTCGGCCCCGCGACCGGCCGGTTGATGTTGGCGAATTCGCCGCCATTGGCCTGATTCCACTGCCAGACCTTGGGGACCTCATAATCGGCAGGAAAGTTCATGAGTCGCGCTCCGTTCAGATCAAGCGGAGATCGCACAGCTTGCTCGCGTACGGAAGGGGCCGGACGGCGTTCGCATTTGAGGAATCAACGCTGGCGATTAGGCATGCGATCACCGCGCTTCATCCGGTTCAGGCAGTGGCCCAGCCATCAACGTCACAGATTGCCGACCGGCGATGCCCATGGTGTGGTATCATCCAGATAAAGATATGCGGCGTCGAACTGGCCGAGCCGGCGCAACCGCGCGGGATCGTGGATCTCGACCTGCGAAGAGCGAAGGGTAACGATATTCTCTTCGCGCAGGGTCCGTAGCACGCGATTGGTATGAACGCTCGTCAGACCGCATATCTCCGCGAGGTCAGCCTGTGTCAGGCCCAGCGCGAACCGGCGGCCATCGCTCAGCCCCACCGCCTCCAGCCGGGCGCTCATCTCGCACAGAAAGTGCGCGATACGCCCGCCGGCATCGAGCCGCCCCAGCCGGAACAGCCAGGCACGGTGGACCGCGGCGTCGATCATCGTCGAATACCAGAGCTTGCGCGCCATGGCCGGATATTGCTCGACGATCCTGTCGAGCGCGCCGTGCGGAACGATCGCGACCGTCGTCGTGGTGAGCGCCGCCACGTCATGATCCAGCCGCCGCAGCGGATAGCCGTGAAGATCGACGAAATCGCCTGGAACATGCACCGCGACGAGCTGGCGGAAACCATTGCGGTCGTCGATGTAGCGGCACATGAAACCATCGACGAGAAGCGTGCTCTGGGACAAGGTCTCGCCCGCCTCGACGATCACCTTGCGTGGCGGAAGCTCGACGACCTTGGCCACACCGTCTTCCAGCACCGCGCGTTCCGCATCGGTCAGCGTTTCTTTCCGCCGGCGCAGATATTTATCGGTGAACATCGTTTCGCTCCAGACCGTTTCGGTCGACGAACGCAACGCTTCGTTGCGCCCGGCGCTCCATTGGCGCGGAACTTTTGCGCCATACGGTTCGTCGCTCACGCCAGCGTCGCCAGTTCGGCGGGCCGGACCTCCTGAACGAGCTGATCCATCCTGCACTGTGCCGGCTCCTTGTCAGGCCGCCATCGCAGGATGCGCGTGCCATGCCGGAAGCGCGCGCCGGTCACCTGATCGTAGACCACCTCGACCACCAGTTCGGGTTCCAGCGGCTCCCAAGACGATTTTCGGCCATCGTTCCAACGGCTAGGTCCGCCCGGAGCTTTGCCGCTGAACCCGCTCCCGCCAAGATGGGGCTTCACCCGGTCTTCCAGAGCAGCGCGTTCGGCATCCTTAATCGTCGAACTGAACCGGACATGGTTGAGCTTGCCCGCCGCGTCATAGAGTCCGAGCAACAGCGACACGATGCCGCCATGCTCGGCGGACCGCCGCAGGCCGGCGACGACGCAATCGGCCGACCGGCGGACCTTCACCTTCAGCATCGCCCGCTCGCCGGAGCGATAGGCTTCGTCGATCCGCTTCGCCATGACGCCATCCAGGGCCCCGCCGCTGCCGGCGAGCCAGGCCTCACCGACCGCGCGATCATCGCTGATCGGCGAGAGCAGCAGCGAAGCGCCGCCAGCCGTCCTGTGGAAATGTTCCAGCGCGGCGCGGCGATCGGCCAGCGGCGCGTCCGACAGCCTTTTGCCTTCCAGGCTAAGACAATCGAACAGCATCAGCTGGACTGGAGTTGCCACGGACAGCTTGGCGATGCGGCTTGCCGCCGGGTGAAGGCGCTGCTGAAGCGCGTCGAACGAGAGCACCCCGCCGACCGGCAGAATGATCTCTCCGTCGACCGTGTAACGCTCGACCGGGGAAGCGCGCAGCACGGCGACCAGCTCGGGAAAATAGCGGGCCAGCGTCTTGCCTGATTTCGACAGGATCTCGACTGACGCACCGTCGCGATAGACGATCGCGCGAAAGCCGTCCCATTTCGGCTCGAACCACCATCCCGCCTCGCCGAGTAATTCCGAAACGAGTTTCGCCTCCATCGGGGCAATCGGCGCGGGCGGAAACGGCTTTGCGGTCATCGGGTCCTAGGCGGCAGTACGCGCCAGCGGCATAGTCAGGCAGTGGACACCGCCGCCGCACCGCGTGAACTGATCGAGCTCGAGCGCTTCCACGGTATAATTGCGCGCGTTCAGGAGGGCGTTCACCCGGTGGTTACTGGCTGCCGTGAGCACCCTGCGATCACCGAGCGCCAATATATTGCAGCCGAGCGCCCGCGCTTCCTTGTAGCTGACCGGAATCGTTTCGATCCCGTGCCGGCCGAGCAGCGCGAGGAAATCGTCGGACAGGACATCGCTGCACACCAGGGCGAGACCGTCGCCTACCATCGCGAACTGCGTATCGAGATGGAGGAAATGCGGATCGAATCGATAGATGATCACGTCCCATCCCTGCCCGCGGAAAATCTCCGCGACGCTGTCCGCACCCTGCTCGTCGGTCCGCTCGCCCGAACAGCCGATGATCACCAGCCCGTCGCGAACGATGGCGATATCGCCCCCTTCTGCCGATCCGCGGCGCACCCGCGCTGCCAGCGGTGCGCCGATCACCCGTAACGCCTTCAGCGCAATTTCGGCTTCCGACTGCCGATGCACAGCCGCGGGTTTCAGCGCGAGGAGGCCCCAGGGCGTCGTCAGCAGCGCGTCACGGGTGAAGCACATGTCGGGCATCGCGGGATCGGGCGCTACGAAATGGCATTGTACGCCCTGCCGCTCCAGCGCCGCCTGCAACGCCGCGTGTTGGGCAAGCGCCGCCGGAATTGACGTGGCAAAGCCGTCCCGCAGCGATTCCCGCGTCACGGAGCAGCACGGCACCGGTTCGAGGAAGGACGGGCGGCACAGCAATACGTCCGTCAGCCGGTCGGTCTCGCTCTTCACGCTGCATCTATGGAGACGCGGCGCGGCTGGCACCCGCCGCTCGCCAGCCGGAAAAAAATCGAGCTTCATCAATCACCTTCGTTCGATCTGAAAGAATAACCTCGACCGCATGGTGGGGTTCCGAAACCAGCGCGAACCTTGATCTGCATCAGCAAATTTACCGCATCGGGCGATCGGAACGTCGGCAGCGGCCGTTGATTATCACTGTGGAAGGAGAGTGAGCGATGTCCGATACCCCCGACAGCCTCGACAAATCCCTTGACCGCGGGCTCGACCCCGATGGGGCACAGACCGAGGATATGCCCCGGCGCGGCCCGGCCGGTGATGTCCGACCCAATGATCAAGACCCGGATCCCCGCACGCGCGGCGGCCAGCCGCAAGAGGCGGTCGAGGATCGCCCGGTGGTCGGTACGGTCACGCCCGAGGATTATCCCGAAGATGTTCGAATAGACAGCCGCCCGGACGGCTAAGCTCTTCAAAATACGATGACACTCCCTACATCAGGGTCATCGTCAACGGAAAGAAAGGAGGTGGTCGAATGTCTCATTGTCTCATGCCGTCCGCGGCAGGTCTGACGGGTTCGACCGGTTCCACAGGAGCCGCGGCCTGACGGCCGAGGCCTGGGCGCCGTTGCAGGTGCCCCGGGCCTCTGCCACCGCACCGCGGAAGGCAGACAATGGAAGGGCCGCGCCTTCGGGAGCGGCCCTTCGCTTTTCAACGCTCGCCGCATAAATATCCAACACTCGCCTTGACCGCCCGCAGCCGCTGCCCTAATCGGCCCCGCAGCGCTACACGGCCCCATCGTCTAGCGGTCTAGGACGTCGCCCTTTCACGGCGAAAACACGGGTTCGAGTCCCGTTGGGGTCACCACCGCCGCCGCCGGCGCCCCGGGCCGGTGCAGCGCACTTCCACGTCGCTTTTTTCTGCGGACTTCCGGAACAAGCAGCGCTTTTCCGCGTCTTTCGGCTTCTCTTCCCTGATGATGTGGAAAAGCCGATGGCTTCTGCTCCCCCGCTGACCGCAGCCGATTTCGAGAATCCGGCGATCCTGCTGTCGGGACCGGTCGATTACGACATGTATCGCGACTTTCGCGCCAAGCTCGAAACCGCGCTTGCCGAGACGCCCGAAGACGGCCGCATCCATGTCGAGCTCTCCACCTTGGGCGGAGACCCGGAAGTCGCGCGAATGATGGGCGAGGACATCCGCTTCCACAGCGACCTCGTTCCTGGCCGCCGCTTCGTCTTCCTCGGCAAGGCGGCGATCTATTCGGCGGGCACGACCTTCATGAGCTTCTTCGCGATCGAAAATCGCTATCTGACGCGCGGCACCCGGCTGATGATCCACGAGCGCAAGATGTCGAAGAATCTTCGCGTCGAAGGGCCGCTGACATCGTGCATCGCCGGCGTGAAGGCCCTGCTGCATGAGATAGAAAGCTCGATCGACATCCAGAACGAAGGGTTCGAGAACCTTGTGCGGGGCAGCAAGGTGACGATGGCGCAGGTGTTGGAGAAGGCCCCGGCAAACTGGTATATCGAGGCCAATGAGGCGGTCGATCTCGGCCTCGTCACCGCGATCATCTAACCGCGCTCAATCCGCCCAGGCGGCGTCCTCGATATGGAGTTCGGCGGCGGGGCGGCTGCCCCAGTCGTCGATCTTCGGGCGACCAGCGATCCACAATGTCCGGTCTCGGCCTGCGCCGAGCAGCGCCTGGCCGAGAGGCGTATCGGCGGCGCGGAAGGCGATCGACTTTATCGATCGGCCATCGCGGCCCGAGACAATCGTGCGGACATGCCCCTGCCCCACCACATCGGCCTTGACGATCCGCACCGCACCCGCCGCGATCCGCGGCGCCGGCCAGCCCGCGCCATAAGGCCCGCCGACCTCGAGCGCCTCGACCAGCGACGGTGTCACTCCGCCCGGCGCGACGACCGCGTCGAGCAGCAGCGCCCGGTCGTCGCGCGCCGCCGCAACATCATTGGCCAGACGGCTGTCGAGATAATCCGCCAATGCGTCGACACCACCGGGACCGACCGTCAGGCCCGCCGCCATCGCATGCCCGCCGCCCGCGACGAGCAGACCCATATCCTTGGCGGAAAGCACTGCCGCGCCAAGATCGACCCCGCCGATCGAACGGCCCGAGCCCTTGCCGATCCCATCCTTGTCGAGCGCGATGACGATCGCCGGACGGCCGAGCTTCTCCTTCAGCCGGCCCGCGACGATCCCGATCACGCCGGGGTGCCAGCCGCCCCCTGCGACGACCGCGACCGCGCGGTTGTCCTGGCTCAGCGCGGCGGCCTCCGCCTCGTCCTGGACATTCTTCTCGATCGCGCGGCGTTCCTCGTTGAGCCGGTCGAGTTCAGCCGCGATGATGCGCGCTTCGTCACGGTCCTCGGTGGTCAGCAGCCGCACGCCGAGGTCGGACTTGCCGACCCGCCCACCGGCGTTGATGCGGGGGCCAAGCGCGAAGCCGAGATCGGTGCAGGTCGGCGCGCGATCGAGCCGCGATGCCTCGATCAGCGCGGCGAGGCCGACGTTACGGCGGCCCGCCATGATCTTGAGCCCCTGCGCGACGAAGGCGCGGTTGAGCCCGCGCAGCGCGGCAACGTCGGCGACCGTACCCAGCGCGACGATATCGAGCAATTCCATCAGCTTCGGCTCGGGCCGGGTGGCGAACCAGCCCCGGCCGCGCAGAACCCGCAACAAGGCGGCCCCCAGCAGGAAGGCGACGCCGACCGCGGCGAGATGGCCGTGCGCCGCGCCTTCGCCTTCGTCGAGCCGGTTCGGATTTACCAGGGCAAAAGCGCTCGGCAGGTCGGCCGCGCATTTATGGTGATCGACGACGATCACCTCGATCCCGGCACTGCGCGCCAGCGCCAGCGCTTCGAACGCCTGCGCGCCGCAATCGACGGTGACGATCAGCTTCGTGCCGCTCTCGCCGATCTTGAGCAGCGCTTCGCCCGAGGGGCCATAGCCCTCCATCAGGCGGTCGGGGATATAGGCAGCGGGGCGCAGGCCGAGGTCGCGCAGCAGCCGGATCAACAAGGCCGCCGAGGTCGCCCCGTCGACGTCATAGTCACCGAAAATCGTGACCGGCTCGCCCTGCTCGACCGCATCGGCCAACCGCACCGCAGCGGCGTCCATGTCGCGGAAGATCGACGGATCGGGCATGAAGTTGCGGATCGTCGGGCTGCGATGCTCCTCGATCGCCTCACGCGGGCAACCCCGCGCGAGCAGCAATTGCGCGACGAGATCGTCAGGCACGAAATCCGCATCGATCCCGTCGACCGCCCCGCCCCGCCAATGCCAAGGCTGGCCGAGGATTGAGCGGGTGATATTCAGGACGGGGGAGCGCATGACAACGCTCTACAGATTTACATCGTCATGCTGAACTTGTTTCAGCATCCACCCACAAACGGGAGCAGCACTCGGGGAAGCTTTCACCCCGCCTTGTGGTGCTCGCCCTTCACCCAGCGGACGGTGCCGCTCGAGGCGCGCATCACCACGCTCTCGGTCGTCATGCACCCGCCCTTGCGGCGCTTGACGCCTTCGAGCAGCGAGCCATCGGTAACGCCGGTCGCGGCAAAGATCGCGTCGCCCTTCACAAGGTCGTCGAGGTGATAGATGCGGTCGAGATCGGTGACGCCCCATTTGCGGGCGCGCGCCTTCTCGTCATCGTTGCGGAACAGCAGGCGGCCCTGGAACTGGCCGCCGACGCACTTCAGCGCCGCTGCCGCCAAAACGCCCTCAGGTGCGCCGCCCGACCCCATATAGACATCGATCGTCGTGTCGGGATTGGTCACCGCGATCACGCCCGCGACATCGCCGTCCGGGATCAGGACAATGCCGCAGCCCAGGCCGCGCAGCTCGGCGATCAGTTTCTCGTGGCGGGGCCGATCGAGCACGCAGGCGATGATCTCGTTGGGCTTCACGCCCTTCGCCTTGGCGAGCGCGGTGACATTCTCGGTGGGGCTGCGGTCGAGACTGACGAGACCGGCCTCATAGCCCGGGCCGATCGCCAGCTTGTCCATATAGACGTCGGGCGCATTGAGCAGGCCGCCCTCTTCGGCGATCGCCAGCACGGCGAGCGCGTTCGGTCCGGCCTTGGCGGTGATCGTCGTGCCTTCGAGCGGATCGAGCGCGATGTCGATCTTCGGGCCGGTGCCCTGGCCGCAGCCGACCTTTTCGCCGATGTAGAGCATGGGAGCTTCATCGCGCTCGCCCTCGCCGATCACGACGGTGCCGTCGAACTCGAGCTCGTTGAAGGCCGCACGCATCGCCTCGACCGCCGCATGATCGGCAGCCTTCTCGTCGCCGCGCCCCACCAGCTTCGACGCGGCTATCGCCGCAGCCTCGGTGACGCGCACCATTTCCAGCACGAGAACCCGGTCGAGCGCCTTGCTTGCCTTCACCATGCGGTACGCCTCTTAGTCAATTTGATTGGGGGTAAAGCGATTAAGCGAGCGTCATGACAATGTCGAGAACGCCCAGGCCTTAATCGTCCAGGATGTGCATCAACATCGGCTTGCCGGTCAGACTCTGCGATCCGTCGAGTCTTTCGAGAGCCTCGGCGACCGCGCGCTCCGGGCAGACATGGGTGACGATCGTGATCAGGACATGGTCCTCGTCGGTCACGCCGCGCTGGATGAGGCTTTCGATCGAGACCCCGGCATCGCGCATCGCGGCGGTGATCTCGGCGAGCACACCAGGGCGGTCGGCGACAGAGAAGCGCAGATAGGACCGCCCGCGCCGATCGCTCGCGGGTGCGACGGAGGGCTTCGCGAGGGCGGCCACCGGCATGGCGAAGGCCGGGCCGGTTTCGCCGCGCGCGATATCGATCAGATCGGCTACAACGGCGGAGGCGGTCGGCCCCTCGCCCGCGCCGCGTCCCTGGAAGAACAGCTGTCCGACGAAATTGCCATTCGCCACCACCGCGTTGAGCGAGCCCGAGACATGGGCGAGCGGGTGGCTTAGCGGCACCAGGCAAGGTTGGACGCGCTGGAACAATCCCTTGGCATTGGCTTCGCCCTGGCCAACCAGCCGAACACGGAAGCCCAGCGCCGCCGCCTCGGCGATATCGGCGGCGATGATGTGGCGGATGCCGGTGATCTGGACCGAATCGAAATCGACCGCGGTGCCGAAAGCTAGGCTCGCCAGGATCGACAGCTTGTGGGCGGCATCGATGCCGTCGATGTCGAAACTGGGATCGGCTTCGGCATAGCCGAGCCGCTGCGCCTCGCCGAGCACATCGGCGAAGTCGCTGCCCTTCTCCTCCATTTCGGTGAGGATATAGTTGCAGGTGCCGTTAAGGATACCGAACACCTGCGAGATGACATTGGCGGCAGCGCCCTCACGCAACCCCTTGATCACCGGGATGCCGCCAGCCACCGCCGCTTCATATTTGAGCGCCACGCCGCGCTGCTCGGCGAGGCCGGCAAGTTCGAGACCGTGATGCGCGATCATCGCCTTGTTGGCGGTGACGAAGGGCTTGCCGGCGGCCAGCGTCTCGCGCGCCAGCGTCAGCGCCGGTCCGTCCGCGCCGCCGACCAGTTCTACCACGACGTCGACGTCACACGCGGCGGCGAGCGTCGTCGCATCGTCGACCCAGGCGAAGCGGCCGAGGTCGACGCCGCGGTCGCGCGACCGGTCACGCGCCGAGACGGCGACGATCTTGATGGGGCGGCCCGCGCGGCGTTCGATCAGCGCGCTGTTCTCGTCGATCAGCTTGATGACGCCCGCGCCGACGGTTCCCAAACCCGCCAATGCCACCTTCAACGGCTCAGCCATGTATATCCCTTTCGAGTCACGGCGAGCCTGTTACGGACAGCGGCCCTCATCCGCAACGCCGCTGAGCAATTCGCACTCGTTTCGTTATCAGAATATCGTTTTTTCAAACACTTGGCCGTTATGATAGGAACGAGCGCGCGCTGTGATCCGTTCTGTGATCGTCCCCTCCCGGGATATTCACAGGAGAAGATGCCATGGACGAGAATCGTCAGGGCGGCAGCGACCGCAACGAAATGGACCAGGATTCCTATCGCCAGCAGGATCAGCAGCGCGAAGGCCAGATGGAACGTCAGCGCCAGAACCAGCAGGGTCAGCAAGGCCAGCCGGGACAAGGTGGTCAGGGTTCGCAAGGCAATCAGGCCCGTCAGGGTGAGTCCGGCGGTGCAGATTGGCAGGATCAGGAGCAGCAGCGCTCCGGCTCCATGGACCGCCAGCAAAATCAGCAGGGCGGTCAGCAGGGTCAGCAGAACGAGCGTGATCGCGGCCAGCAGGGCAGCCAGTCCGGCGGCTATGGCAACAACGGCGAGTGATCGTCTGAGCGCCTGATACACGGCTTTTGGAGCCGACTGGGAGAAGGGGGCCGATTTCGGCCCCCTTCGTTGTTCATGCGAGCAGTGTGCGCTCCAGCGTCACTTCCGCATTGAGCAGTTTCGATATCGGGCAGTTTGCCTTGGCGTCGTCGGCAATCCTGCCAAACTCTTCCTCGCTGATACCGGGCACATTAGCTTGCAGCGTCAACGCTGATTTGGAGACCTTGAACCCCTCTCCATCCTTGTCGAGCGAGACCTTTGCGGTGGTATCGAGTTCGCCGTCCGAATAACCGGCCTTTGCCAGACCGAAACTGAGCGCCATTGTGAAACAGGAGGCGTGCGCCGCCGCGATCAGTTCCTCGGGGTTGGTGCCCTTGCCGTCCTCAAACCGCGTGTTGAAGCCATATTGCTGTCGGTCGAGCACGCCGGACTGAGTCGACACATGCCCCTTTCCATCCTTACCCAGGCCCGAATAATGGGCCGATCCGCTCCGAACGATCATATCTGGTCTCCTCATGCCGTCACCACGTGACGATCCGCACAACGCGCTACGCAACCAGAGGGTAGCAACTGGCGTAATTGCGAATATCCGATAATGGCGGAGACATGATGACAAAACTGACGCTGGCCGGTGTGGCGTTGCTGATCTGCGGTGCGCTGGTTGCCGCCGCCTGTTCCCCGGTACGGGCGTTCGACACGGTGATGCCCAAGGATTCGCAGAGCCGGAAGGTCGCATCGGACATCGCCTATGGCGACGGCCCCCGCCGCAAGCTCGACATCTACGCGCCGGTGAACGCCGGGCGGAAGACATTGCCGGTGATCGTCTTCATCTATGGCGGTTCCTGGGCGAACGGAACCCGAGAAGGCTATCATTTCGCGGCACGCGCGCTGGCGGCACAGGGTTTCGTAACCATCGTACCCGATTACCGGCTGGTGCCCGAGGTCCACTTCCCCGGTTTCGTCCAGGATTGCGCCGAAGCGGTGCGCTGGACCCGCGCGCACGCCCGACAATATGGCGCCGATCCAGATCGGATCGTTCTCGTCGGCCATTCGGCGGGCGCCTATAACGCTGCGATGCTGGCGCTCGACCCGCAATTTCTCGGCCCCGATCGCGCCGCGATCAAGGGCTTCGCGGGGCTCGCCGGGCCCTATGATTTCCTGCCGTTCAACGGCGATGTCGTGAAGAATACCTTCGGCCAGTGGCCACGGCCGGAGGAGACCCAGCCGATTCATTATGCCGCCGCCTCCGCACCGCCGATGCTGTTGCTCCATGGGCAGGATGACGACACCGTCTGGCCGAAGAATTCGATTAACCTCGATCGCAAGCTCCGCTTGCTCGGCGCATCCTCTGAACTCAAAGTCTATCCCGATCTCGGCCATGTCGGCATCGTCACCGCGCTGGCAAAGCCGTTTCGCGGTAACGCCCCCGTCTTGGACGACGTCACCCGCTTCGCGCGACGTGTGACCGGAAGCTAGATCATGTTATTCTGAGTATTTTCCGTGCCTTATTGCGGGTGGCTTCGATTTTCTCGAAAGGCACTGCGAAGTAGTTCGTGGTGCGGCGCGGATAAAGATGGCTGTCCAGAAAGCCCTCCAGCGACAGCGGCGGCGCGTCATGCGCCAGGCGGTTGGGCACGAACAGGGCATAGTCCCGCGCGTGGAGAAAATCCCACATCCCCGCCTTGCCATGGCCCAGAACCTCTTCCGGGCCGCTTTCGAACAGGATCACCGGACGGCGCGTGGCCAACACCGCCTCCGCACCGCGCAGCACCCCCAGTTCGCCGCCTTCGACGTCGATCTTCACGATGTCCGCGCGGCCATCGCCGATCAGGGCGTCGAGCGTGCGAACCGGCACCTCGATCTCGCGCACCCGCCCTTCACCGCGCGCGAGCGAACTATAGCCCGGCCGGTCCGGGTCGACGAAGAAGCTCGCCGTCCCCTCCCGCTCGGCGAGCGCGCAGCTTTCGACGCGGGCATAGGGAAATTTGGCGCGCAGCCGGTCCGCCTTTTCGGGAATCGGCTCCACCGCGACGATGGCCGCGCCGGGCGCATGGCGACGCGCCTCCGCGATCACCGACCCGATATGCGCGCCGACATCGACGAAGCTCTCCCCGCGCTCGGCGAGCCGGGTGACGAGCCGCGCGGCCAGCTGATCATTGGCGACGGTTCCTGCCGCCTCGCGGCTCGCCGTCAGCATCGCGTAGGCGTCGCGAATCCGCAGCGCGATCGTTCCCGCCACGGAGCCCACCAACCACTGTCTGATCACCGCGCTTCCCCCTTCAGCATGGGATCGAACAGGCCGCGCAGACGGTAGGAGCCGTCGACGGTGACATGATCATGATCGAACAGCAACGGATGGCCATCCTGCACCGCCGAGCAGCGCGCCGGACCGCAGAAACGGCCATGGGAGGGAAGGATGATGGCGTCGCCATTCGCCGCCAGCTTCGCCAGCGTCCGCTGCGCCGCCGCCTGACGACGCTCGACCGCAGGCCGATCAGCCAGCCCGATCGCGCCGATCGCAGCATCGGTCGCCTCACCACGCAGGATCACCCGCACCGCCAGACGATAGGCCGAGAAATCGGCGAATTCGGGCAATTGTTCGAGAATGAACACCCGCCTCCCCTGTCCGCGCAACATCTCCACCGAGCGCGTCAGCCCAAACTCGAACAGCTCCGCCGGCGGCCCATCGCGGCGGTCGGCCCATGTCAGCCGGACCGCATTGTCGCTATCGCTTCCGATGCCATGCCCGGTGGCATAGAAGGCCCAGCGCCCGATCAGCACGACGTCGCGCAGCGCATGGTCCTGCCCCAGCGCGAGCATCAGCCGGACATTGTTGGTGAAGCAGGCGTCGTCCTCCACGCGCGACTGGGCGCTAGCCACCTTGCGTACGCCGATCAAGGGCGGACAACCGGCCTCGGTCACCAGCAGCCCGCTTCGCCCCGCCTCGCGGGCGGCAAGGTCGATTCCGTCGCGGAACGCGCGAGCGTGCGAATCCCCCCAGATCAGGAAATCGGGCTTCGCCGCCGGATCGCCGAGACGGCAATAGGCCACCCCCGCCAACCTTTGATTATCCTGTCCGAAGCACTCGCCCCGCCGTTGCCAGAAGTCCGACGCGGCGTTCGCCAGCACCTGTTGCTCCCTGCCATAGCGTTGGGGAAAGCCGTGCGAGAGCCGCAGGCCCGCCCCCGCCACGACGAAGATCAGGCAGAGAACCAAGGCCCATGCGACGGTTCGGGCATCGGAGGACCGCCGCTTGCGGAATGGCCGCTCGACGAAATGATAGGAAAGTAGCGCGGCCATGAGCGTCATGGCCAATCCCGCCAGCCGCCAGCTGCCAGGCAGGTCGCCCGCGGCATAATAGGTCAGGAAGACGATGATCGGCCAATGCCAGAGATAGAGCGAATAGGAGATCAGCCCGACGCCGGTGAAAGGCTGGCGTGAGAGAATATCGCCGATCAGCGAGTGGCCCGCGCTCCCGGCCCCGATGATCAGCGCCGCGCCCAGCACCGGCGGGATGGCATGCAGACCGGGGAAAGCCGTCTTCGATCCAAAGAGGAACATGGGTGCGATGATCAGCGACAGACCCACCGCCGTCATGGCCTCGCGCAGCCACCGCCGCGTCAGCAGTCGGTAAGGCGCTTCGACCACCCCGATCACGACCCCTACGAACAATTCCCATGCGCGCAGCGGAAACAGATAGAAGGCCGCGACCGGGCTGGTCCGAAGCACAGCCTCCGCCGCCACGAGCGAAAGCAGCCCCAGCGCCGCGACTATGCCGATCATCAGCTTTCGTCCGCCGCCCAGCCGGGAAAGCAGCAGGATCAGCAAAGGGAAAGCGACGTAGAATTGCGCCTCCACCCCCAAAGACCATGTGTGGAGCAGCGGCTTGGTGAATGCCCAGCTGTCGAAATAGCCCGCCTCGCGCAGGAACTGCATGTTCGAGGCGTAGAGCGCGGCGGCGGCCAGGCTGCGCGCATAGGCGACCAGATGTTCGGGCAGCAGCAGGATCATCGCGGCGGGCGTGCAGACCGCGAACATCGCTACCTGCGCCGGATACAGGCGGCGCAGGCGCCGGACGAGGAAATCGCGCAGCGAGAAACGGCCTTCGGTCACGCCGGCGATCACCGACTTGCCGATGAGGAAACCCGAGATGACGTAGAAGATGTCGACGCCGACATAGCCACCGGCGAAGGTGCTTTCACCGAAATGGAACAGGATGATGCTGAGGACCGCAAGGGCGCGAAGCCCCTCTATGTCCTTGCGATATCGGATCATCCCCTGCTCCGTCATGGGCGGCCCGCCGCCCCCAGCCGGAATTGCACGGCATGTTGGCGATCGCAATCAATTCGTGCGAGACGGGGGCGGCATGGACAGGGTCGTTATCATCACCGGAGCGGGCGCAGGACTCGGCCGTGCGCTCGCCAGACTGGGCGTCGCTCACGGCGATCAGGTCGTCGCCATCGGGCGCGATAAGAGCGGCCTGATCGAGACCGGCGCGGGGCTCGACACCGGACGCTACAGTTATCGGGTTTGCGACGTCGCCGACACCGCCGCGCTCGACGACGCCATCGACCGTGCGGCTGCCGAATATGGCCGGATAGACGGACTGTTCGCCAATGCGGCAACCTATCCGCGTGTCGCCTTCCTCGACCAGCCGATCGCCGGGCTGCTCGACACGCTGGCGATCAACGTCGGCGGCGTCGCGGCGGTGTGCCGCGCGGTGCTGCCCTTCATGATGCGCGCCGGGCATGGCCGGATCATTACGGTGGGCAGCTATGCCGATCGCGAGCCGATCGCGCTGAGTTCGGCCTATGCGGCTTCGAAGGGTGCGCTCCACGCCCTGACCAGGGCGATCGCGGTGGAGACCGCAGCCACCTGCCCCGGCATCCTGGTCAACGAATGGATTCCCGGCGCGCTCAACACCGGCATGGGCGTGCCGGACGGCATCGATCCCGATGTCGCCGCACACTGGGGCATGGCGCTGCTCGATCTGCCAGCGGGCGGACCGAATGGGCGGCAGTTCCTGCGCAATCAGCTGGTGGAGCCGCCGCTCTCGCTGCGGCAGCGGATCAAGCGGAAGATCGGGCTGCGTTAACCCAGCTGCGCGTCGATCGTCCCGGCGACCCGCAGCGCGTTCGCCGCGATCGTCAGGCTGGGATTCACCCCGGCGCTGCTCGGCATGAACGAGGCGTCGACGACGAACAGATTGTCGAGGTCGTGCGCGCGGCAGTCGCGATCGAGCACGCTCGTCGCCGGATTGTCACCGAAGCGGCACGTCCCGCAGGGATGGCCGGTGTCGATCATGAAATCGGGCCGCAGGAAGAATTTCCGTAGGCCGCCGAGCCGTTCCCGCAACAGCTTCCGCGCCATCCGGCTCCGCTCGGCCAGTTCGGGATGAATATCATAATGGACGATGATCCTGCCGGGAGCGGCGGGGTCGACCGCGACGCGGTTGCCGGGATAGGGCAGGTCTTCCATGATCAGCGCGAAGATCGACGCCTTGCCGAACAGCTTCGCGGCAATCGCCGCCGGAATCCGCAGGAAGGGGCGAAGGAAGCGCAGCCGCGCCAGCGCGCCGCGATCGAACCAGTCGTACAGGAACATCAGGACGTTGCCGTAACCGGCCGTCAACCCGACCGACTGGAATGCCCCGAGACGCCCCCCACCCGCACGGTAGAAGTCGCGTAGCGCGATCGTCTTGCGAGGCCCGTCCATCCCCGCCTTGCGCGACGGCCAGAGCGCGACCCAGTCCGACGCGTGGAACATCAGGTGGCGGCCCACCAGCCCTGATCGGTTCGCCAGCCCCGCCGGATGGTCGGCATTGGCGGAGAGCAGCATGAGCCCCGGGCTGCGCAACGCGCCCGCCGCCAGCACGACGACGCGTCCATGTACGCGCCGCAGGACGCCGTTGCGGCGATAGGCGACCGCCGTCGCCGTCCTCCCGCTGCTATCGATAGCGGTCACCTCGCACTCCGCCCGCAATTCGGCATGGCCTGTCGCTAAGGCCGGCTGCAAGAAGCTGTTGGCGGCATCGCTCTTGCACGCCCGGTCGCAGACGACGCCCAGGCATTCCCGGCAGCCCGGCCGATAGCCAATGCCGACATGCAGCCGGTAGGGATGCAGCCCGGCGCGCGCGAAATCATCGATGAACACTTGGTCGACGGGTGCGCAGGGCGGCGGCGGCGGAAGCTCCGGAGCGCCGGGATCGCCCAGCGGATCGCGCGTCCCGAGAACGTTCAGCACATCTTCGGCCTCCGCATAGGAGCGCGCCATCTCGGCATAGGGGACCGGCCATCCGCCCGTGGAGTCGAAATCATCCGGCTCGAACCGCTCGAGCGCCGCCGCATAGAGCCGCGTTGATCCGCCCGCCGCGCAGCCGATCGCGGCATAGCTTTCGGTCGCCCGGCCATTGACGATCATGCGGACGGGATCGGGCCAGAGCCCCAGGCGAAGCCGTTCATCCGGATCGGTCACCTCGCCCGCCGGCTGCTCGCTCGCCGGCTGCAGCACGCCGCGTTCGAGGAACAGCACCCGCCGCCCGCGCCGGGCAAGCGCATAGCCCAGGGCCGCTCCGCCCATCCCCGTTCCGACGATCACGACATCCCACGGGCTGCCGTCGTCATCGATGTCCGCGGTCATCCGCGATCTATCGGGGACTGCGCGACACGGCCGCGATAGCGTCGAGCACCGCCTTGCGCTTCGGCGTCTCCGCGAGCGGTTGGCCGCTATATTCGGCCAGGCCGAACGCCATGGTCGCACCGATTGGGCTGGTCGAGTGGAACAGCATCAGCACATCGCCATATTGGCTATCCCATTCGGCCAGATAGCGGCGATAGGCCTCGCCCATGCGGGGATCGCGGTTGAGCCGGGCCAACAATGTCGGGTCCTTGCCTGAATAGGTCGCATGCTGCCCACCTTCATAGACGATGTAGCGAAGGCCATGTTGGTCAGCGAGCTGCTTATACTGGCGCGCCGCCTCCATCGTTGCGTCTATCGACGCGGTCAGCTTCGGAAACAGCGGCGAGAGGTCCTTGGTATCCGCCGGCTCGGGTTCGGTCAGCAGCGTCTGGCCGAAATAGGCCGCGCTCGACAGCGCATCGACATGCGCGGCGGTGTCGCCGAAGGCCAGCGCGTCGCGCAGCGGATCGATCCAGGCATGCTGGCCCGACAATATCCGCACGAGCCGCTTCGGTTCCTGGGCATAGACGCGCTCCCAGATCTTGAAAACCTCCACCGAACGCTGCGCATAGCGCCGCATCCGCGCCTGATCGTCGGTTTTGCCGAGGTTCGCCTTGCGCCCTTCGGCCAGCGCCTGCTGCCCGGCGGGAAAGGCTTGGTTCCATATCTCGTTGCCGGTTTCGAGATAGACGGCGCGCTTCGGATCGAGATGATCATGCACATAGCGCGCGAAATTCTCGACATAGACTGCATCCGCGTTCCACGGGATCACGAACCACGGATCGACCTGAGCGATATTCGCGAGCGCGACCATATGCTCCAGCGCCACGCCCTGCCCGCCCGCCTGGAAGGTCGAACTGGGCAGAGTCCGCTGCGCCCAGTTGCCGGCCGCGTTCGAATTGCTCTGTTGCCAATCCATGAAGCGGACGACCTTGTACGGCTTCACGCTGGCGACGAAGGCGGGATCGAACAGAAGTTTGGGATCGGCATCCGCCTCCCGGCAATCGATATGGCGGATCGGATTGGCCGGGTTGGTCGCTTCGATCCGGAGATGAGTCCATTCCGTTTCACGGTGCCAGGTGAAATCGAACCGGCCGGGCGATGCCACCGGATTGGCGGTGCTTATCCCGCTGACGACCCCCTCGCCTTCATAGCGGCAGCGAATGGCGACGTCTTCGCGGACCGAGCGCGGCGGCCTGACGAGGACGACCGCGACATTTTCGCCGGGGCGAAGCGATGGCAGCGCACCCTCGCGATCGAGCCGCTTCAGGTCGAGATCGGACCATCCGTTGAGGATGGAATACCAACCCGCACCCGCGACCAGGTTCATGAAGGCCCGCTCCCGGCTCCAATATATCGGGCCGAAGACGTTGATGCCGAAGGCGGTCGGCTGCTTGGGCAGCGGCGTTGCCGCGGTCGCGGGCGTCTCGACCATATTGGAACCCGGCTGCTGCTTGCTGTAGTTCGCAACCACCGCGATACCGATGCAGAGCAGCGCCGCCAGCGCCAGCACCACGATCCGCCTCATCACCGTCTCCACCCACGCCATGACCGCACTAATGGCATAGGCCGGGGAAAAGGAAAGCCTCAGCGCAGCGCCGCCCGCTTGCCATAGGCAAGGAATGGCCGCTCGAAATATCGGGTCGAGAAATGCGCGGTGGCGAAGGTCGCCGCGATCAGAAATGGCCGTTTGAGATAGAGGATAAGCGCATCTCCGGTGCCGAGCCAGCTCGCCGCCAGCATGCCGTGATAGACGTAGAGCGCATAGGATATGCCCGCGACATAGGCCGCCGGACGCGAGACGAAAATGCGTCGCAGCATTGCCGGGAAAGCGTATATCGAAAGCCCGATCGCGCCCGCCGCCGCATAGGGGCGCACATAATGGAGCAGCCCGGCATTCTGGCGCCCCGAAGCGAGCAGCACCAACAATAGGAGCACCGGCAGCCAGACGGGCAACCGCTTCATCCATCCCGCCGCACGCCCGTCATGACAGAGCAGTGCCAGCGTCGCCCCGGCCAGTATCTCGTCGGCGCGCAACCATGTCGCGATGTCGATCTGCGCATGCATATGGATGCGCAAGGCCGTCACAGCGACGCAGAGCAGCGGCAGGATATAGAGACCGCGCCGGCCGGACAGCGCGACCAGCAGCGCGATCCCGACATAGAATTGCGCCTCGACGCACAGGCTCCAGAGATGGCCGCCCCCTTCCATCAGCGCACCGGGAACGAGGTTCGCCACAAACAGCAGGTTCAGCGCCAGCTTCGCCATGTCGGGACGCTCTACCGCCGCCAGGATCAGCATCGCCAGCCATGCCAGCGGCACGATCCGGAACAGCCGGCGGCGCAGGAAATCGGCGACATCCTGCTTTTCCAGAAGGAAGCGGGTGATCAGGAACCCTGACAGGACGAAGAACAGCGCCAGTCCGGACAGGGCGAAGGCGCTGTTCAACTGCCACGCCTTGGGCCCCAGCGGCAGGAGATGGCCGGCGAGGACGAACAGGATGCTGAGCGCGCGCCAGCCGTCGAGAATTTCTATCCGCCGGGATTCCATGGCCTATCTATCGGCAAGGCCATGGCGAAGGAAAGAGCCGCCTCATGTCATCAGCCTCTTGGCGGCGCGGGGACCGATGTTCTACACATGTCCCATGCTGACCGCGCTCGCCATCAGGGACGTCGTGCTGATCGAAGCACTCGATCTCGAATTCGGCGCCGGCCTCGGCACGCTGACCGGGGAGACCGGGGCGGGCAAGTCGATCCTGCTCGATGCTCTGGGCCTCGCGCTCGGCATGCGCGCCGACAGCGGCCTCGTCCGCAACGGCGCGGCGCAGGCGATGGTGTCGGCCAGCTTCGATCTGCCCGCCGATCATCCTGCCTTCGCGCTGATCGCGGAAAACGGTTTCGATGCCGAGCCGGGCGAGGCGCTGGTGATCCGCCGCGTCGTCAAGGCCGACGGCGGCAGCCGCGCCTTCATCAACGATCAGCCGGCGTCGGCGGCGACATTGCGCGAACTCGGCGCGATGCTGGTCGAGATACACGGCCAGCATGACGATCGCGGGCTGATCAACGCGCGCGGGCATCGCGCCCTGCTCGACAGCTTCGGACGGCTCAATGTCGCCGGGGTCGCCGCCGCGCACCGCGCCTGGCGCGTGGCGGAGGATGCGCTGGACATCGCCCGCACCGACCTGGAAAATGCGGCGCGCGATCGTGAATGGCTCGATCATGCCGTCGAGGAATTGACCCGCTTCGGGCCCGAGCCAGGTGAGGAAGCGATCCTCGCCGCCGAACGCTCGGACATGCAGAAAGGCGCGAAGCTCACCGACGATCTCGAAGCGGTCTCGGCGCATCTCGACGGGTCCGACGGCGGGCTCTCCGCGCTGCGCCAGGCCGCGCGCCGGCTGGACCGGATCGCTCCGGAACATCCGCTGCTCGGCGAGGCGCTGGCCGCGCTGGACCGCGCGGTTATCGAGGCGAGCGAGGCCGAGGACAAGCTCGCCGCCGCCGCCGAAGCGATGCGCTTCGATCCGGCGAGGCTGGAAGCGGCCGAAACCCGGTTGTTCGATCTCCGGGCCCTCGCCCGCAAGCACCGCGTCGATCCCGACGCGCTCGCCGCGCTGCGCGACGAACTGGCCGGGCGGCTCGATCGGATCGAAGCAGGCGACGCTGGCCTTGCCCAGCTGGAGGCCGCCGCGCGCGCGGCGCGCAAGAGTTACGCCGACGCGGCGGCAGCACTGAGCGCAGCCCGCGCCGCCGCCGCCGCGCGCCTCGACGCGGCGGTCGCGGCGGAGCTGGCGCCGCTCAAGCTCGACGCGGCGCGCTTCCGCACCATGGTGGAGGTGCTGCCCGAAAGCGGCTGGTCCGCCTCTGGCCGCGACCGGGTCGAGTTCGAGATATCGACCAACCCCGGCGCGCCGTTCGCGCCGCTGATCAAGATCGCCAGCGGCGGCGAATTGTCGCGCTTCATTCTCGCGCTCAAGGTCGCGCTGGCCGAAGAAGGCGCCGCGACGACGATGATCTTCGACGAGATCGACCGCGGCGTCGGCGGCGCAGTGGCGAGCGCGATCGGCGAACGGCTGCAGCGCCTGTCCTCGGGCGCGCAACTGCTGGTCGTCACCCATAGCCCGCAGGTCGCGGCGCGCGGGCAGCACCACTGGCTGATCGCCAAGAGCCATGACGGCCTGGTCACACGTACCGGCGTCCGTGCGCTCGACAGCGACGAACGTCGCGAGGAAATCGCCCGGATGCTGTCGGGCGCCGAAGTCACCGCCGAGGCGCGCGCGCAGGCGCTGCGGCTGCTGGAGGCGGCGTAGCGCTAGAGACGCTTCCTCTGTTAGGTGCCCATAGGTGCCCAGCGATAGCCTGCACCATCCTCCAGCGCGGAATCGGAACAAAAAGCTAGACTAATTGATTAGACCTTTACGTAGCGGAAGGCTCCACTGCGCATTCGATTTCGTCTACCTTTCAGATAGCTGACGAAGCCGAGTCGGTGCGGTGTTGTGGTAGCTTTTGCGTAACGTGGGGGGCGAACATGGGGTCAAGAAAAATTCTTGTTGCCGAAGACGATGCAATCGTTCGCATGGTCATCGAGCAGGCCCTTCTTGACGCAGGCTTTGCGGTCGAAGTCCATGACGGTGCGGCTATCGCCATAACGGCGCTGGAGAATGAGAGCGCCCCCGATGCCATCGTCAGCGACATACGGCTCGGCGGATCGCTGTCCGGATGGGATGTCGCACGGCGCGCACGCGAATTGCATCCCGGCATCGGCGTGGTCTATGTCAGCGGCGACAGCGGCGTCGAATGGCACGCGCAGGGCGTACCCGGCAGTATCTTCATCCAGAAGCCCTTCGCCGAAGCGCAGATCGTGACGGCCGTATCGACCGTGATCAACAATGCGAGCAGCACCCCGCCCGCCTGATCACAGGCTTGGCGCTGACCGGTGCTCCCGCCTAGAAGGGCGGTATGACCACCGAATCCCAGGCCGCCGAGAGACTCGCTTTCCTTGCCGCCGAAATCGCCCGGCACAATGCCCTCTACCATGGCGACGACGCGCCCGAAATTTCCGACGCCGACTATGACGCGCTGATGCGCGAGAACAGCGCGTTGGAAGCCGAATATCCGCATCTCATGCGCGCCGACTCCCCGTCGAAACTCGTCGGATCGGCGCCATCGGGCCATCTCGCGAAGGTCGCGCATGCCCAGCCGATGCTCAGCCTCGACAACGCCTTCGCCGACGAGGATGTCACCGATTTCGTCGGCCGGGTGCGCCGCTATCTGAGCCTGCCCGCCGATGCGCCGGTCGCGCTCACCGCCGAGCCCAAGATCGACGGGCTCTCCTGCTCGCTGCGCTATGAGAAGGGCGTGCTCGTCCTGGCCGCCACGCGCGGCGACGGCGCGGTGGGTGAGGATGTCACCGCCAATGTCCGCACCATCGACGACATTCCCGAGCGGCTGAAGGCGCCCACCCTGCTCGACGATATACCGGCGGTCTTCGAGATTCGGGGCGAGGTCTATATGGCGAAGGACGATTTCGCCGCGCTGAACGCCCGGCTGCTGGCAGAGGCCGAGGACCCGGCCAAGGCGCGCCAGTTCGCCAATCCTCGCAACGCCGCCGCGGGTTCGCTGCGCCAGAAGGACCCGTCGGTCACTGCCTCGCGGCCGCTGCGCTTCCTCGCCCATGGCTGGGGCGAGACGTCCGCCCTCCCCGCCGAGACCCAGAAGGGCGTGATGGACGCCATCGCCGGGTGGGGCGTCCCCGTCTCCGACGATCTTGTCCGGGTCGAGGGCGAAGGCCCCGCCCTCGCCCATTATCGCGGGATCGAGGCGCGCCGCGCCGACCTCCCCTTCGACATCGACGGGGTCGTCTACAAGGTCGACCGGCTCGACTGGCAGAAGCGGCTCGGATTCGTCGCCCGGGCGCCGCGCTGGGCGATCGCGCACAAATTCCCCGCGGAAAAGGCACAGACCGTCCTAAACGCAATCGACATCCAGGTCGGCCGCACCGGCAAGCTTACCCCCGTCGCCCGGCTCGAGCCGGTGACCGTCGGCGGGGTCGTCGTCACCAACGCGACGCTGCACAATGCTGACGAGATCGGCCGCCTCAACGTCTGGCCGGGCGACCGCGTCGTCATCCAGCGCGCCGGCGACGTGATCCCGCAGATCGTCGAGAATCTGTCGCGCGATCAGAGCCGCGGCGACTGGCCTTTCCCGCATGTCTGCCCCGAATGCGGATCGGCGGCAGAGCGCGAGCCCGGCGAGGTCGACTATCGCTGCACCGGCAGGCTGACCTGTCCGGCGCAGCGGGTCGAATCGCTGCGCCATTTCGTCTCTCGCCATGCGCTCGACATCGAAGGCCTGGGCCTGACCCATATCGAGAGCTTCTTCCGCGACGGACTGGTGCAATCACCCGCCGACATATTCCGGCTGACCAGGGAGACCCTGCTGAACCGCGAGCGCTGGGCCGAGACGTCGGCGGGCAACCTCGTCGCCGCGATCGACGCGAAACGCAATCCGCCGCTCGACCGGTTCCTGTTCGCACTGGGAATCCGCCATGTCGGTGAGGTGACCGCGCGCGACCTCGCCCGCCGCTATCGCAGCTGGAACGCGCTGAAAGCGATGATCGACCGCGCGCTCGAACTCCGGACGGAGGCGGTGCAGGCCATCGGCGAGCCCGACGAAAAATTCACGGTTCGCGTCGCCAAGGAACTCGCCGCCATTATCGAGACGCCGGGTGTCGGCCCCGAGGTCGCGCTGGCGCTGATCGACTTCTTCGCCGAGCCGCACAACGCCGATGCGGTCGCCGATCTGCTCAGCCAGTTGCAGCCCGCCGATGTGATCCACGAAACCCGCGCTTCCGAAGTCAGCGGCAAGACGGTGGTGTTCACCGGCACGCTGGAGACGATGTCGCGCGATGAAGCCAAGGCGCAGGCCGAAGCGCTGGGTGCGAAGGTCGCCGGATCGGTATCGGCGAAGACCGATCTGGTCGTCGCCGGCCCCGGCGCGGGATCAAAACTGAAAAAGGCGCAGGATCTGGGCATCGCCGTTACCGATGAGGCAGGCTGGGCCGATATCGTCGCGCGGGCGCGATAGCGCGTCGATTGCGACGCTTCCCCCGGATGATTAGGGATTTCCCTTGCGGCACAGTGTGAGCGCCCTAAGAAACCGTCCATGAGCATAGCCAGGCGTCGCGTTCCATATCTTGCCCTCGCCGGGCTGCTCGTGGCCGTAGCGGCGACGATCGCTGCCCTGTTTCTTGCACGCGCGCAGAGCAGGGCGGGTGACTGGTCCGAACATTCGCTGCGCGTCCAGATCCTGATTACCGACCTGACTGATCATATTCGCGCGATTGAGTCCGATCATCGCGGCTATGTCCTTACCCGCAACCCCCTGATGAAGGCCGACCTCAACAGGCTGGCCGACGAGATCGACCCCGCGATCGACCGGCTGGCCTTCGAGGTGAACGACAATCCGGTGCAGGTCGGTAATATCGACCGGCTGCGCCGTACAGTCGCCGCAAAGCTGGTCTTCGCGCGGCAGGGTGTTGTCGCTGCCGACAATGGCGAGCAGCGCGAGGAAACCGCGCGGATCGAATCGGGCGAAGGTGTCCGGCGCATGAAGGCGGCGCTGGCCGTCATGCAGGACATGGTGGCCGAGGAGGAAAGGCTGCTGGCCGAGCGTCGGCGCGATACCGACATGCTCGTCCAGGGCCTCGGCCTCGCGCTGGTCGCCGCGGTGCTGACCACGCTGATCGTCGCAGCGGCGGTGATCAGCGACAGCATTCGGCGCGAACGCGAGCTATTGCAGGCGCGCGATGCCGCGATCGCCGCCGAGGCTGCGCTGCGCGAGCAGATGGCGGCGCGCGAGATCGCCGAGGAACAGATCCGCCAGATGCAGAAAATGGAGTCGATCGGCCAGCTGACCGGCGGCATCGCGCACGACTTCAACAATATGCTCGCGATCGTCATAGGCAGCCTCGATCTCGCCCGCCGGAGGCTCGGCGATCCCGATCGGCTGCTGCGCTATATCGACAATGCCCATGAAGGCGCCGAACGCGCTGCGTCGTTGACCGCGCGGCTGCTCGCCTTCTCGCGCCAGCAACCGCTGGCCCCGCTCACGGTGGACGTCAACAAGCTGGTCGCGGGCATGTCCGAACTGCTCCAGCGCACCGTCGGTGAGGAATATATGGTCGAGACGGTGCTGGCGGGCGGATTGTGGCGCACCTTCGTCGATCCCGGCCAGCTGGAGAACGCCGTGATCAACCTGGCGGTCAACGCGCGAGACGCGATGCCGGACGGCGGCCGGATCACCATCGAGACGGCCAACGCCTATCTCGACGATGATTATGCGCGGTCGCGCGGCGACGTGACCCCCGGCCAATATGTCATGCTCAGCATGACCGATGCAGGCAGCGGCATGACGCCCGACGTCATGGCCAAGGCTTTCGATCCCTTCTTCACCACCAAGCCGGTCGGCAAGGGCACCGGTCTCGGCCTCAGCCAGATTTTCGGCTTCATGAAGCAGACCGGCGGTCATGCCGCGATCTATTCCGAGCCCGGCCACGGCACGACGGTCAAGCTCTATATTCCTCGCCATCTCGGCCAGCTCAGCGACCAGCAAAGCCGCCCTGCGATCGGCGAGACCGTGGTGCCGGTCGCCCGTCCGGGCGAAACCATCCTGGTGGTCGAGGACGAGCAGCGTGTCCGCCACTTCTCGGTCGATGCGCTGCGCGAGCTTGGCTATACCGTGATCTCGGCGGTCAACGGTGGCGACGCGCTCAAGGCGCTAAGCGAGCAACCTTCGATCACGATGCTTTTCACCGATATCGTGATGCCCGAGATGAACGGCCGCAAGCTCGCCGACGCCGCCATAGAAATGCGCCCCGACGTCAAGGTCCTGTTCACGACCGGTTATACCCGCAACGCGGTCGTCCATAACGGCATGCTCGACGCCGGGGTCGCCTTTCTGCCCAAGCCGTTCAGCGTGACCCAGCTCGGCGTGAAAGTCCGCGAGGTGCTCGACGGCAAGGGCGCCAACCGGCCGGCCTGAGAGCCGGCACCCTCATCATCCCAGAAAATCCGGGATGAGGAACGCTTGTGCGTCCCCACGCTGCCCATTATCCCAACCCCATGTTCCACAAGATCATCGCCGTGCTGGCGGGCTTCATCATCACCGTCATCTCGACGACAGGCTATACCGGCATCGTCATCCTGATGGCGATCGAGAGCGCCTGCATCCCGCTGCCCTCGGAGATCATCATGCCCTTCGCGGGCTATCTGGTCTCGACCGGCCGGTTCGACCTCTATCTCGCGGCAACCGCAGGCGCGATCGGCTGCAATGTCGGGTCGATCTTCGCTTATGAGCTGGGCAAGCGCGGGGGCCGTGCAGTGGTCGATCGCTGGGGCCGCTATGTGCTGATGAGCCACAGCGATCTCGACCGGGCCGAACGTTTCTTCAGCCGCTGGGGCGACCTGACCGTGCTGGTCTGCCGCCTGCTCCCCGCGATCCGCTCGTTCATCGCCTTCCCTGCGGGCGTCGCGCGGATGAACCTGCTGCGCTTCCACTTCTACACCTTCATCGGCTCCTGGCCCTGGTGCTTCGGCCTCGCCTGGGTCGGCATGAAGCTGGGCGAGCAGTGGCGCACCGATCCGCGGCTGAGCGGCATCCTCCACACGCTCGACTTCCTGATCGTCGGCCTGATCCTGGCAGGCGGCATATGGTTCGTCTGGCACCGGCTGAAACGCCCGGCGTCAAAGGTCTGAGATATGGCCATGAACCCCGTCTACGCCGCGCTGCCCACCACCATATTCGAGAAGATGTCGGCGATCGCGCGCGAGACCGGCGCGATCAACCTAGGCCAAGGCTTTCCCGATGCCCCGGGGCCGGAGGACGTGCGCCGCGCCGCCGCCGAGGCGCTGCTCAACGGCTATAACCAATATCCGTCGATGCTCGGCCTGCCCGAGCTGCGTCAGGCGGTCGCCGGGCACTATGCCGAACATCACGGCCTCGCCGTCGACTGGCAGTCGGAGGTCGTCGTAACCTCGGGCGCGACCGAGGCGATCGCCGCATCGATCCTGAGCCTCGTGTCCGAAGGCGACGAGGTGGTGCTGGTCCAGCCGCTTTACGACGCCTATCTGCCGATGGTACGCCGCGCGGGCGGCACCCCGCGGCTGATCCGCCTCGAACCGCCGCACTGGACGCTCGACGCCGCCGCTCTCGACGCCGTGATCGGACCGAAGACCCGGGCGATCATCTTCAATAACCCCGCCAATCCCACCGGCCGGATGTATGACCGCGCCACGCAGGAGCTGATCGCCGACCGCTGCATCCGCCACGACATCGTCGCGATCTGTGACGAGGTGTGGGAGCATGTCATCTTCGAAGGCGAGCATATCCCGCTGATCACCCTACCCGGCATGCGCGAGCGGACCGTCAAGATCGGATCGGCGGGCAAGATCTTCGCGCTGACGGGGTGGAAGGTCGGCTGGATGGTCGCCGGCAAGGCGCTCGCCGCACAGGTCGCCAAGGCACACCAGTTCATGACCTTCACCACCCCGCCCAATCTGCAGGTCGCGGTGGCGCAGGGGCTGACCAAGCCGAAAAACTGGTTCGAGGATATGCGCGCCGACTTCGCACGCTCACGCGACCGGCTGGTCGCCGGGCTCCAGGCCGTCGGCTATGCCGTGCTGTCCAGCCAGGCGACATGGTTCGTCTCGGTCGACCTGACCGCGTCGGGCATCACCCTCGACGACGTCAGCTTCGCCGACCGGATGGCGCTTGAAGGCGGGGTCGTGACGATCCCGGTCTCAGCCTTCTTCGCGGAGAGCCCGGTCACGAACATCGTCCGCCTCTGCTATTGCAAGGACGACGCGGTTCTCGACGAGGCGATCAAACGCCTCGCCGCCATGCGCGAGAAACTGGCCTCTTAACCCCTCTCCCCGGAGGGAAGGGTTTTTTAAGACTTAACGCCCGCCGCTACCGCCGAAGCGGCGCACCGAACCCTTGTGCGCGCCGGGCGCCCCCTTGGGGCGGCTGAAGCGGCGCTTGGGCTGGCCTTCGCCGGCGCCGTTGCGGCCACCGCCGTCGTGACGGCGGCGATCGCCCTGCGGCTGCGGCGCGCTGGGCGCGGGCTTGGGCAGCTTGGCGCGTTCAGCGATGAAGTTCTCGGGCAGCGGCTGGATCTGAAGCTGGATCTTGGTCAGCCGCTCGATCGCCTTGAGGTAGGGCCGCTCGTCGTCAGCCACGAAGGCGATGGCGATGCCCGCGGCACCCGCGCGCGCGGTGCGGCCGATGCGGTGGACATATTGCTCGGCGACGTTGGGCAGCTCGAAGTTGAAGACATGGCTGACCCCGCCGACATCGATGCCGCGTGCCGCGATGTCGGTCGCCACGAGGATGCGGATGTCGCCCTTGCGGAACAGGCCCAGCGCGCGCTCACGCTGCGGCTGGCTCTTGTTGCCGTGGATCGCTTCGGATTCGATGCCCGCCGCGCGCAGATTCTTCACGACGCGGTCCGCGCCATGCTTGGTGCGGGTAAAGACCAATGCGCGGTCGATCGGTTCGCTGCGGATACGCAGCGTCAGCAGCGCCTGCTTCTCGGCCGGATTGCAGAAGGTCGCATATTGCTCGACCCGCTCGGCGGTGGTCGATTGCGGCGCGACCGAGACCTTGACCGGATTGGTCAGGAAGCGATCGCCCAGATCGGCGATCGTCTTGGGCATGGTCGCCGAGAAGAACAGCGACTGGCGCTTCTTCGGCAGAAGCTGGTCGATCCGCTTGAGCGCGTGGATGAAGCCCAGGTCGAGCATCTGGTCCGCCTCGTCGAGAACGAAGACCTCGACGAACTTCAGGCTCAGCGCGCGCTGGTCGATCAGGTCGAGCAGGCGGCCCGGGGTGGCGACGAGGACGTCGACGCCGCGCTGGAGCTGGCGGATCTGCTTGTTGATGGGCACGCCGCCGAAAACGGTGGCGACGCTCAGGCGCAGAAATTTGCCATATTGGACGAAGCTCTCGGCGATCTGGCTGGCCAGTTCGCGGGTCGGCGCGAGAATCAGCATGCGGCAGCCCTGCGGCGGCGTGTGCTTCAGATTTTCGGAGAGATAATGGAGCGACGGCAGCGCGAAGGCCGCAGTCTTGCCGGTGCCGGTCTGGGCGATGCCGCACAGGTCGCGGCCTTCGAGCAGCGGCGGGATCGCCTGCTGCTGGATCGGCGTGGGGATGTCATAGCCCTTGGCGGCCAACGCGCGCTGCAGGGGCTCGATAAGACCGAGTTCGGAAAATTTGGTCACAAATGCACTTTCAAAGGTGCGGGCGCACGAACGAGCGTTCATGCGACAGCGGGTTCACATGACGACCCGCGTGAATTGGGAAGCCTCAGCTTGGTTTGCGTCCTGCGGGCCCGAGCCGGCCTGCCCCTTGGAACGGACAGGAGATCACGCTGCTCATCGGCCAAATGCTGCAAAACAGCATCGACGCAAGGCGGCATATGATCCATCCTGGACCGGATTACAAGCGGAGCTGTTCATGCCCCTCCAAAGATGGCGGAATATTGCGGCCTGTGTCCTACTGGCATCGGTCATCTCCCCTGCCCTGGCTGCGTTGAGCAACAGCGAGACGCAGATGATCCGCACGATCGATGCCGAACGCGGCCGCAGCGTCGGATTGCTCAAGACGCTGGTCGAAGTGAACTCGGGCTCGCGGAATATCGCCGGGGTGACGAAGGTCGGCGCGATGATGCGCGCCGAGCTCGAACCGCTCGGCTTCACGGTCCGCTGGATACCGATGGAGAAGGCCGGGCGCGCGGGCCATATCGTCGCCACCCACAAGGGCGATGGCCGGGGCAAGCGGCTGCTGCTGATCGGCCATCTCGACACGGTGTTCGAACCCGACAGCCCGTTTCAGCACTGGACGATGAAAGGCGCGGACAAGGCCGAGGGCCCCGGTGCCGGCGACGACAAGGGCGGCATGGTCGTGATGATCGCGGCACTGCGCGCGATGAAGGCGGCGGGGACGCTCGCCCATGCCGATATCGAAGTGGTGCTGACCGGCGACGAGGAGGATGCGGGCGACCCGATAGAGCTTGCCCGCGCAGACCTGATCGCGGCTGGCAAGCGCGCCGATGTCGCGCTCGACTATGAAGGGCTGGTCCGCGACAATGGCCGCGATATGGGCTCGATCGCGCGGCGCTCGTCGAACAGCTGGATTGTCAGGGCGACCGGCAACACCGGCCATTCGAGCGGCATCTTCAGCGAGAAGGTGGGCTATGGCGCGATCTATGAACTTGTGCGGATCATCGACCGCTTTCGCCGTGAACTGCCCGAGACCAATCTGACCTACAATGTCGGCCTGATCGCGGGCGGCGCGACCCAGTCGACCGACCCCGAGGGCATTCGCGCCACCGCGACCGGCAAGACCAACATCATCGCCCCGCTCGCCGAGGCGCGCGGCGACCTGCGTACCCTGTCCGACGAACAGACCGAGCGGGTGCGGGCGAAGATGAAGGCGATCGTCACCGATCATCTGCCGGGCACGGCAGCGACGATCGAATTTCCCGACGGCGGCTATCCCGCGATGGCGCCGACGCCGGGTAACAAGGCGATCCTCGACCGGCTCAACATCGTCAATCGCGACATGGGCCTTCCCGACATGCCTGCGCTCGACCCGCTCAAGCGCGGCGCGGGCGACGTCAGCTTCGTCGCGAAGGATGTCGACAGCTTCGCGGGGATGGGCCCATACAGCACCGGCGATCACGCCCCGGGCGAAACCGTCGACCTGACGAGCATCCCGCTCCAGGCGAAACGCGCGGCGCTATTGATGTCGCGGTTGAGCGCGGAGAAGCGGAAGTAACTTAGCCCTCTCCGTTTTCACGGTAGAGGGTGGAAGTCAGAAATCCGGCTTCTCATAATGTTCGGGCGGGCCGACCAATTCCATCCGCTCGGCCAGCACGACGCGCAACGAGCGGCGCGATTTCATGCCCGAATACCATTGTTTGGTCTCGTCATGGCCGCGCCAATCGATCCCGCCCAGATAGTCGGCGACCGAAATATGCGCGGCGCAGGCAAGGTCGGCCAGGCTGAGCAGCGGGCCGCCGATCCAGCGGCGGCTACCGACCAGATAGTCAATATAATCAAGATGATCGTTGACAGCCTTCATTGCCTGTCGCAGCACGCCGGCGTCGGGCGAGGCGCGATGGACGATCCGTTTCAGCGCGCGCTCATAGAGCAACGGGCCGACCACGTCGGCGTAAAATTTCTCGTCGAAATAGGCGACCAGCCGACGGATCTCGCCCCGCGCCGCGGCGTTGCCCGGCAGCATCGGTACTGGCTCCACTGTCTCCTCGATATATTCGGAGATCGCGCAGCTGTGGATCAGCGTGGTGCCGGTCGTGGGATCGACCAGCACCGGCGTCTGCCCGACCGGGTTGAGATCGAGGAACTCGTCGCGCCGCAACCAGGGCGACTCGCGGACAAGATCATAGGCAATGCCCTTCTCCTCCATCTGGAGCCGGACCTTGCGCGAAAAGGGACAGAGCGGGAATTGGTAAAGCTGCCACATGTTGCCGCGACCCTATCGAGCCGCGGCAATGATGTCAGCAGGACGAAATGAAGAACATGCGCTTCCCCCTCCCTTTTTGCTCCCCTCCCTGCCAAGGGAGGGGCTGGGGGTGGGTCACGCCGCGGGTCGTGGCAACTCCGGTCGGCCAAAAAAGCGGACTAACCCGCCCCTAACCCCTCCCTTGGCAGGGAGGGGAATTTCGGCTCACTCCGCCGCCACCACCTCGGCCTCGGCGTCGCTCAGCGGATAATCGAGGCGATCGACCATCTCCTTCGGACAGACCTGCCAGATGCGCAAACGCCATCGGTCCCAGTCGTCGAGGATGCTGTGCGCCCATTTGCTATCCGTGCGCTCGGCATGTTCGGCGATCAGCGCCTTGCAGCGCATTTCCCAGCGGACCGAGGCGAAGCGCTGCCAGAGGATGCTCTCGGGGTTGGCGTTCTGTTCGAAGTCACCCTGCTCGTCGAGTACGAAGGCCATCCCCCCGGTCATGCCCGCACCGAAATTCGCGCCGACCCGGCCCAGGATCACGGCGATGCCGCCGGTCATATATTCGCAGCCATTCGCGCCGCAGCCCTCGACCACTACGGTCGCGCCCGAATTGCGGACCGCGAAGCGCTCGCCCGCCTGCCCCGCCGCGAACAGCTTGCCCGACGTCGCGCCATAGAGGACGGTGTTGCCGATGATCGTGTTCGACTTGGTCTCCAAGGGCGACGACACCATCGGGCGAACCGCGATGATCGCGCCCGAAAGGCCCTTGCCGACATAGTCGTTCGCATCGCCGAACACTTCGAGGGTGATGCCCTTGACTGCGAAGGCGCCCAGCGACTGCCCCGCCGATCCGCGCAGGCGGATATGGACATGGCCGTCGGCGAGCGAGGACATGCCGAAGCGCTGGGTGATTTCCGCCGAGAAGCGCGTGCCGACCGCGCGGTGGGTGTTCCGCACGGTGTAGGTCAGCTGCATCTTCTCGCGCCGGTCGAACACCGCCTTGGCGTCCTCGATCATTTGCGCGTCGAGGCTGTCGGGAACCTCGTTGCGGAAGCCCTTGATGTTGAAGCGCCGCTTGTCGGCAGGCGCATCGACCTTGGCGAGCACCGGGTTGAGGTCGAGGTCGTCGAGATGCTCGGCGCCTCGGCTGACCTGGCGAAGCAGTTCGGTGCGGCCGATGATCTCGTCGAGCGAGCGCACGCCGAGCTTGGCGAGGATTTCGCGCACCTCCTCGGCGATGAAGGTCATCAGGTTGATGACCTTCTCAGGCGTGCCGACGAACTTCTTGCGCAGCGCCTCGTCCTGCGTACAGACGCCCACCGGGCAGGTGTTCGAATGGCACTGCCGCACCATGATGCAGCCCATCGCGACCAGCGACAGCGTACCGATGCCGAACTCCTCCGCGCCCAGGATCGCGGCGATGACGATGTCGCGCCCGGTCTTGAGGCCGCCGTCGGTGCGCAGCTTGACGCGATGCCGCAGGCCGTTGAGCGTCAGCACCTGATTGGTCTCGCTCAGCCCCATTTCCCACGGCGTGCCGGCATATTTGACCGAAGTCTGCGGGCTCGCGCCGGTACCGCCGACATGGCCCGCGACCAGGATCACGTCGGCATGCGCCTTGGCGACGCCCGCCGCGACGGTGCCGATGCCCGCCGAGCTGACCAGCTTGACGCAGACTCGCGCACGCGGGTTGATCTGCTTCAGGTCGTAGATCAGCTGCGCCAGATCCTCGATCGAATAGATGTCATGATGCGGCGGCGGCGAGATCAGCATCACGCCGGGGGTCGAATGGCGAAGCTTCGCGATCATCTCGGTGACTTTGAAGCCGGGCAACTGGCCGCCCTCGCCGGGCTTGGCGCCCTGCGCGACCTTGATCTCCAGCTCCTCGGCCGCGCCCAGATATTCGGCAGTGACGCCGAAGCGGCCCGAAGCAACCTGCTTGATAACCGAATTGGCGTTGTCGCCGTTTGCATAGGGCGCGTAGCGGCTCTTGTCCTCGCCCCCCTCGCCCGATACCGCCTTCGCGCCGATCCGGTTCATCGCGATCGCCAGCGTCTCATGCGCCTCGGGGCTCAATGCGCCGAGCGACATGCCGGGGGTCACGAAGCGCTTGCGGATCTCGGTGATCGGCTCGACCGAGTCGATCGGAATCCCCTCTCGCGCCCAGTTGAACTCGAGCAAGTCGCGCAGATAGATCGGCGGCAGATCGCGCACCCCGCGCGAGAATTGCAGATAGGTCGAATAGCTGTCAGTCGCGACCGAGCTTTGTAACAGGTGCATCAGCTGCGCCGAATAGGCATGCGCCTCCCCGCCCGCCCGCTGGCGATAGAAGCCGCCGACGGGCAGCGACACGACGACGTCGTCGAACGCCGCCTCGTGCCGCTCGACCAGGTTGATCTGCAGCGAGTTGTAACCCTCGCCCGAAATCTTCGCGGGCATGCCGGGAAAGAAGTCGTTGACCAGCGCGCGGCTGAGCCCGACCGCCTCGAAATTATAACCGCCGCGATAGCTGGAGATCACCGCGATCCCCATCTTCGACATGATCTTGAGCAGACCGTCGTCGATCGCTTTGCGATGCCGCTTCAGGCAATCGGCCAGCGAAAGATCGCCGAACAGGCCGCGCGCATGGCGATCGGCGATCGCGGCTTCGGCCAGATAGGCGTTCACCGTCGTCGCGCCGACGCCGATCAGCACCGCATAATAATGGGTGTCGAGGCATTCGGACGAACGGACATTGACCGACGCATAGGAGCGCAGCCCCTTGCGGACGAGGTGGGTGTGCACCGCCGCCGCCGCCAGCACCATCGCGATGGCGATCCGGTCCGGCCCGACATGCTCGTCGGTCAGGAAAAGCTCGGCCTTGCCCTCGCGCACCGCGGTCTCGGCCTCGGCGCGGACGCGCGCGATCGCGTGGCGCAGCGCGTCGGGCCCGCCATGCGCGTCGAAGGTGCAGTCGATCTCGGCCGCCTGCGCACCGAAATGGTTCTTCAGCGTGTGCCAGTCGCGGCAGTGGAGCACCGGGCTCTCGAGCACCAGCACATCGGCATTCTGCCCCTCATTGTCGAGGATGTTGGCGAGGTTGCCAAAGCGCGTCTTCAGGCTCATCACCCGCGTTTCGCGCAAGCTGTCGATCGGCGGGTTGGTGACCTGGCTGAAATTCTGCCGGAAGAAATGGCTGATCAGCCGCGGCTTGTCCGAGATCACCGCGAGCGGCGTATCGTCGCCCATCGAGCCGATCGCCTCCTTGGCGTCCTCGACCTGCGGGCTGAGGATCAGCTCCATATCCTCCAGCGTCTGCCCCGCCGCGACCTGGCGGCGCAGCAGTTCGGGCCGCGACCAGCGCGGGATCATGTCCTCTTCGGGCGCGGGCAGGTCCTTGAGCGTCCGGAAATCCTTGACCCATTCGCCATAGGGCTTCTCGGCGGCGATCTTGTCCTTGATTTCGGCGTCGCCATAAAGGCGGCCTTCTTCCAGATCGATCGCGATCATCTGCCCCGGGCCCATCCGGCCCTTGGCGATGATCGTGCTTTCGGGGACGACGACCATGCCGGTCTCCGAACCGACGATCAGCAAATTGTCGGCGGTGCGCGTGGTGCGCAGCGGGCGCAGCGCGTTGCGGTCGACGCCCGCGACGACCCAGCGGCCATCGGTCATCGCCAGCGCGGCCGGGCCGTCCCACGGCTCCATCACCGATCCGAAATAGCTGTACATCGCCCGGCGCGCCTCGGGCACGTCATGGCTGTTCTGCCACGCTTCGGGCACCAGCATCAGCTTGGCGGTCGGCGCGTCGCGGCCCGAACGGCAGATCGTCTCGAACACCGCGTCGAGCGCCGCCGTGTCCGACGCACCCGCCGGGATCAGCGGCTTGATCTCGTCCGAATGCTCGCCGAACGCGAGGCTCGCCATCTTGATCTCGTGGCTCTTCATCCAGTTCTTGTTGCCGCGGATCGTGTTGATCTCGCCGTTGTGGGCGAGGGCACGGAACGGCTGCGCCAGCCACCATTGCGGGAAGGTGTTGGTCGAATAGCGCTGGTGGAAGATCGCGACCCGGCTGACGAACCGCTCGTCCTTCAAGTCGGGATAGAAGACCGACAGCTCCTCGGCGAGGAACAGCCCCTTATAGACGATCGAGCGCGCCGACAGCGAACAGATGTAGAAGCCCTGGATCTGCGCCTCGATCACCTTGCGCTCGATACGCCTACGGATCAGGTAGAGGTTCTTCTCGAACTCCTCGAGGCTCATCGCGTCGGGCATCGGCCCGGCGATCATGATCTGCTCGATCTCGGGACGGGTCTGCAGCGCCTTTTCGCCGATCACCGACACGTCGACGGGTACCTGACGCCAGCCATAGATGGTGTAACCGAAATCGATGATCTCGCTCTCGACGATCGTGCGGCAGGTCTCCTGCGCGCTGAGATCGGTGCGCGGCAGGAACACCATGCCGACCGCGAGGCGGTTCGGCTGCGGCTTGTGCCCGGCATATTCGATCGCATCGTCGAAGAAGCGCGCGGGCAGATCGACATGGATGCCGGCCCCGTCGCCGGTTTTGCCATCGGCATCCACCGCGCCGCGATGCCACACCGCCTTCAGCGCGTCGATCGCGGCCGCGACGACGCGGCGCGACGGCTTGCCATCGGTCGCCGCGACCAGACCGACTCCGCAGGCATCGCCTTCGAAATCGGGACGGTACATGCCCTCGCGGGCGAGGCGAGCATGTTCGGGGGTCAGATATTCGTAGGACATCACGAAATCCTAGCTGGCGGTCGGCGAGCGGAGCTTCGCCTTGTCTGCGGGGTGATTCTTGATCCAGTCGGTGACGATCTGCATGACCTTCTGCTGGAACTGCTGCTGACGGGGCTGCATCACTTCGAACATGATCGGCATCATCTCGGTGGCGATGGCGGGTGTCTCAGCGCGCATCCGGACCATCACCGGATCATTCATCAGCGCGATCACGCGCCGCAATTCCTCGGTGGTGAAATGTTGTGCATAGATCAACGCGAACTTGTCGATCACTGCCGGGGTGAAAACCGAATCCATCGACGCCACATAAGCCTGCATCGCCGCCGTCAACTCGGTGTTCAGCCCTTCGGGGACAGCATTGTCCTGAAACATCTGCCGCATCTGCCGCCCCATCGCTTCCGCAAGGCGGGGGCCGGTCGCCTTCATCTGGGCCCGGATGTCGGACACCTGGATGAAGTCGCGCGCTGCCGCAAGCCTGGCCGCGTCGGGCGTAGCCTGTGCCAGCACGGGCGATGCGAAGGCGATCGCCGCCGCGAAGACCGCCACCCGCATCATGCCGCCACCTTCTCGGCTTTCGCCTTCGCCTTGGCCCTGAGATAGGCGTGCATCCGATCGGCCACGTCGCGGCCGTCGCGGATCGCCCAGACGACGAGACTCGCGCCGCGGACGATGTCGCCCGCCGCGAAGACGCCGTCTACCGAGGTCTGCATCGTTTTGTGGTCAACGCGCAGCGTACCCCAGCGCGTCACCGACAGCTCGGAGCTGCCGAACGCCCCCGGCAGATCCTCGGGGTCGAAGCCCAGCGCCTTGATGACGAGGTCGGCGTCGAGGCGGAACTCGCTGCCCGGATCGGCTTCGGGGGTACGGCGGCCCGAAACATCAGGTTCACCGAGCCGCATCCTGATCGCGCGCACGCCGCTGACCGCGTCACCGCCGTCGAAAGCCTCGGGCGCGGACAGCCAGACGAACTCGACCCCCTCTTCCTCGGCATTCTTCGTTTCGCGCTGCGATCCCGGCATGTTCGCCCGGTCGCGGCGATAGAGGCACTTCACCGACGCCGCACCTTGTCGGACGGCAGTGCGGACGCAATCCATGGCGGTGTCGCCGCCGCCGATGACCACGACATGCTTGCCCTCCGCGTTCAGGCCGCCACCGTCGAAGTCGGGCACCGCGTCGCCGAAGCTCTTGCGGTTCGAGGCGGTAAGATAGTCGAGCGCTTCGACCACGCCCTTGGCGCCGACACCGGGGGCCTTGATCGCGCGCGGCTTGTAGACGCCCGTCGCGATCAGCACCGCGTCATGCTTCTCGCGCAGTTCGGCGAGCGAGGCGTCGCGGCCCACTTCGAAATCCTGATGGAAGACGATGCCAGCGTCGATCAGTCGCTGGACGCGGCGCATCACGATCGGCTTTTCGAGCTTGAAGCCGGGAATGCCATAGGTCAGCAGCCCCCCTGCCCGGTCGTGCCGGTCATAGACATGCACTTCATAGCCGCGCGCGCGCATCGCCTCCGCAGTGGTCAGGCCCGCTGGACCCGCGCCGATGACGCCGACAGACTGGCCGCGCGCCGGGCCGACCTGGACTGGCTCGACCCAGCCATTCTCCCAGGCGGTGTCGGTGATGTATTTCTCGACCGAGCCGATCGTCACCGCGCCATGGCCGGAGAATTCGATCACGCAATTGCCCTCGCACAGCCGGTCCTGCGGGCAGATGCGGCCACAGATCTCGGGCATCGACGAGGTCGCGTTGGACAGCTCATAGGCCTCGCGCAGCCGGCCCTCGGTGGTCAGGCGCAGCCAATCGGGAATATGGTTGTGCAGCGGGCAATGGGTCGAGCAATAGGGCACGCCGCATTGCGAGCAGCGTGAGGCCTGCTCCTCGGCATTGTCGCCCGCATAGATCGGCGAGATCTCGTCAAAATCGGCAACGCGCGCATCGGCGGCGCGCTTCGGCGGATAGGCCTGGCCCACCTTCACGAATTTCAGCATCGGCTCGTTCGCCATCGACCTGTCCCCGCCACAGCCGGCATGATCCTCGGCGGGACGCGCGAACGGTCCCGCCGATGACACCACCGGCTCTCCACAAAAAATCAGGGTCCCGGCGCGCGCTTCGCGGGTCTGCGCGACATGCGCGGCTCCGTCGGGCGACCCAGGGCCATGGGCGCCCATTCCCACAGATGGGACGCGCTGTCACGCGCTTTTCGCGATTTAGGACAGAATATATGACCTATATTCTGTGGAGATAACCTCGGCGCAAAGGCGATCAGCGATGATCGGGGGATTTTACGACCGTATCGGACCTATTAAAGAGTCAAGCAAATCAAGGCGATGGTGCCCACGACGATGCGGTACCAGGCAAAAGGCGCGAAGCCGTGGCGGGTAACGACATTCAGGAACCAGCGGATCACCAGCATCGCGACGATGAACGATATAACGAAGCCGATCGCGATGGCGGTGGCCTGCGCGTCACCGAGGTCGTGCCGCGCCTTCCACAGTGCGAGCGTGGTCGCCCCCATCATCGTCGGGATCGCCAGGAAGAAGCTATATTCGGCGGCAGTCCGCCGCTCGACGCCCAGCGTCAGCGCCCCCATGATCGTCGCGCCCGAGCGGCTGACGCCGGGAATCATCGACAGGCACTGGATCAGGCCGATGCCGAGCGTGGTCTTCACGCTCATCCCCTCGACGCTGTCGCAGCTCGGGTTACGGACGCTACGCTCGATCACGAGAATGGCGACGCCGCCCAAGATCAGCGCGACCGCGACGATGATCGGCGTGTTGAGCATCGCCTTGATCGCGCCATAGGCAACCGCCCCGATCACCGCGGAGGGCAGGAAGCCGATCAGCACGTTGCGGGTGAAGCGGATCGCCTGGGGATCGCGGCGAAAAAGACCCGCGATGACATCGAGAAAGCGCTGCCGGTAAAGCACCACGACCGCCAGGATCGCCCCCAGCTGGATGACGATGTCGAAGGTCTCTGTCCCCTGCGGCACCCGCATCACCTCCCCCGCCAGGATGAGATGGCCGGTCGAGGACACCGGAATGAACTCGGTCAACCCCTCGACGATGCCGAGCAGGACGATCGACAGCAGCGACATCTCCATGATGCGTCAGGCGGCCGGCTTGGTGGTGGTGGCGAAGCGGCCGTGCGGGCGATACTGGACTAGCCAGCCGGGGGCGACCGCCTCCATCGGGGTCGGCTTGATGCCGAACGCCTCGAGGCCCTTCGCGCCGGCCGACACGACATTGTCCTTCTGCAGCATCAGCCACTGGTCGCGCGTGATCGGCGCGCCCGGCAGGACGCCAAGCAGTGTCGCCAGGATCCCTCCCGCGAAGTCGGGCACCGGCACGAAATTGGGTTCGCGCCCGGTCGCCTTGGCCAGCCATGCGTTGAGCCCCGCCATCGTCACCACCTCGGGCCCGCCCAGCTCATAGGTCTTGCCCGCATGGGCGCCGGAGTTCAGCGCCGCCGCTGCGATCGCGCGGGCCACGTCGGCCACCCAGACCGGCTGGAACTTCGCCTCGCCGCGCAGCACCGGGACGAAGGGTACGGCCTGCAACGCGGCGAACCGGTTGAGAAAGCCATCTTCCTGCCCGAACACGACCGATGGACGGATGATCGTCGCGCCGGGGAAGACCGCGCGCACCGCCGCCTCGCCCTCGCCCTTGCTGCGGCCATAGGCCGAGGGCGATTCGGGATCGGCGCCGATCGCCGAGACGTGGACGAGTGCTTCCACGCCCGCCGCCTGCGCCGCGCCCGCGACATTGGCCGCCCCCTTGCGGTGGATAGCGTCGAAATCGCCCTTCAATATGCCGACCAGGTTGATCACCACGTCGGCGCCCTCGACCGCACGGGCCACGCTGGCGGGCTTGGTGACGCTGGCGGGCACGAACTGGATCTGGCCGAGTGTGCCCAGCGGCTTCAGGAAAAAGGCATCAGACGGATCGCGTTCCGCCACGCGGACGCGCGCGCCCGCTTTCAGCAGCTCCTGCGCGACATAACGGCCCAGAAAACCACCACCGCCGAACAGCGTGACAAGACGGCTCATCGTCATATTCCCTTGATGATCAGATCGCGACCGCATTGCCCTGCACGGAAGCTGTTGACAAGGCACAAGGAGCGCCGCTATCCGCCCGGCCTCACCCCGGATGCCCAGGTGGTGGAATTGGTAGACGCGCTGGCTTCAGGTGCCAGTGGCCGCAAGGCCGTGGAGGTTCGAGTCCTCTCCTGGGCACCAACGGATTGATCGTCGGAAGTCGCGACAGACTTCCAAAACCCCGGAAATTCAGTATAAACACTGTCGGCCTGACTGGCAGTGACCGCCCATGTTCGCGAGCAGCCGCGACCTTTTTGGGGGCCACGTTGGGGGCCTTTTCGAATCCCCTTCCGGAAGTGGCCCCCAACGATGCCTTTGACCGACACGACCATCAAAAACGCCAAGCACGGCTCCAAGCCGATCAAGCTCACCGATGGGCGCGGGATGTACCTCCTGCTCCAGCCGTCTGGCGGCGAGCTGTGGAAAATGAAATATCGCATCGGCGACAAGGAGAAGAAGCTGTCGTTCGGCTCCTATCCCGATGTCAGCCTGAAGGATGCACGTAACAAGCGCGACGAGGCCCGCGCCAAGATCGCCAACAAGAACTCCGTTGGCTAGCCCGGGTAGTTTATCGAAGCCGTGATTTGCCATGGCAGTTCTCCGCGACGAAAACTGCATTTTTTCCGGTCGCCTTGATCGAGAAAAGCTGCTCCGCGGGGGCGCACCGAGCCATTTCGAGGCACCTCAGTCAGTTATCGCCCCTCCCCGCTCTGGAACGGCCAAGTGGGCCGGTTGCCGACTAGCAGCTTTTCGGCGAAAAATGCACGAAAGCCGCCTCTCCGAGCGGGACAGACAAACTGGCAGCTTCCGCCTTTACACGAACCAGAGATTGTAGCTGCGGGATTTGAGGAAGCGTTGGAACAGGAAGCGGATCACATCCGCGTTCGCATGGATCGCGTGCTACACTCTATGACCGACGGCGACGACGTAGGTTGGAGTTTCCAGGCAACCCAGAAGCCGAACGAGCACCGTCATCAAATCAGCCGGCGGCCCTTCGGGATGGAGAATGTGCAGGCCGTGCAGATCGGCGGCTGGCGACTCCGTTCGCTGAATACCGCGGATATTTGAAGATCCAAAGATTTGGTGGTGGGCGAAGGCATCCGAACCTTCGACCCCAAGCTTGGCCAGGTTGAGCTATGGACCACCCTGAAGGCGGCTACATCGGTCCGCGGCTAAGAGAAGCCATTCCCCAAATGGCCTAACCCAGCGATTAGCGCTCCCCCAATCCGATGTTCGCCTACGGCGGAGCGAACGTAGCGCTTCAATGACCGAGATTAAGGCGCGTTCCAGCCTTAACAAAGAAGTGCGACAACTCGGATATGGGGCTAGGCGAACCAGAGGAGGGAGGCAATATCAAACATGTGTTTACAGTGTGATGGGTTGAAGCGACCTACCTGAAAGTCAGATCATTTCGAAGCCTTCATAATCGCAATAGGCGACCTGTTCACAGCGGCGGCGGTACTCCGGGCCTCCGCCCACATAGACGAGGGTGCGCCGAACTACACTGCCATCGGGCTTGTGGGTGACCTTGATCCACCAGGCGTTCGTTTCGGACATCAGCGTCCGTTCGAAGTCGCGATAGATGGCCTCGGTCCATGCAGCTTCAGCCGCTTCGCTGGGCTCGGCAGTCTCGAAGCCCCGCGCTGCCATATAGAGCAGCATCTGCGTGACCCATTCCGCCTGCAAAGCCCCACAGACGCCGACATTGCAGAATGCCGAGCCATTATGAGGGCCGACGAGCGCGAAGAAGTTCGGAAAGTTGCGCGTCTGCAGACCCAGATAGGTGGTCGGTCCATCGGCCCAGGCATCGATCAGTCGCTGGCCCTGCCGGCCACGAATGTCGATCCTATCCAACGACCCCGTAATACCATCGAAGCCAGTTGCGAAGATGATCACGTCGACCTCGAGCAGTTCGCCGCCGATCACTACGCCATTCTCGACGAACGCGTCGATCGGTGCGGCCTTAAGGTCCACGAGATGCACGTTGTCGCGGTTGTACGTCTCGTAATAGCCTGTCTCCATCGGCACGCGCTTCGAGCCGAACGGATGGTCGGTGGGAATGAGCTTCTCGGCGAGAGCCTGGTCCTTAACCCTCTGCCGGATTTTCTTCGCCACGAAATCGGCAAGGAACTGGTTGGATTCACGGCTGAGAAGGAGATCGCGAAAGCCGCTGAGCCAGATGCCGTAGCCGGGCTGGTCGTAGAGCCTTTCGAAGAACTCCTCGCGCTCTTCCGGCGAAACCTGCGACGCCTTGCGGGGGTCGCGGTGATATGGAAACGCGGTATCGGTGGTCTTAACATATTCGAGGATCGTCGGATAGCGCGTGCGTATCAGGTTCATCTCCTCGTCGCTGAGCGGCGTGTTGCCCAGTGGCGTACACCAGTTCGGATTGCGCTGCAGGACGAACAACGCGCCCGCAGTCTCCGCCACGATTGGAATGATCTGAACGCCGGTCGCGCCGGTGCCGAGAACGGCTACCCGCTTGCCCGCAAAGTTCATGTCGGCGAGGTTCCCCTGATCGTCCCGGGGCCAGCGTGAGGAGTGGAACGCTTCGCCCTTGAACAGGTCTATGCCCCTATAGTCCGGCATTTTCGAGGCGGACAGCGGTCCGGTGGCAGAGATGAAGAAGCGCGCGTGGACGGTCTCGCCGCTGTCCAGAATGATCTTCCACCGCTTCTCGTCGTCGAGGAAGTGGGCGCTGAGCACTTTGGTCTTGAACCTGTACTGCCGGCGCACATCCATGGCATCGGCTGCCGCGTTCACGTAGCGCAGCATCTCCGCTTGCCCGGCGAACCGCTCGCTCCACTTCCAGTCGGGAATGATGCCCGTCAGTGCAAAATAGCCATAGGCGTAGCTCTCGGTATCGAGCCGGCAACCGGGATAGCGGTTCCAGAACCAGGTTCCACCGACATCGTCTGCGGCGTCCACCCCGAGAACCGACATACCTTCGCGGTCGAGAAGATAGGTCTGGTAGATACCCGTGATACCCGCACCAACGACGACGGCATCAACCATGATGGGGCAATTCGAATTCGACATTGGCATTCCTCGCCTTGTTCGGCGCAGTGGCGCGTGCTTTTCCCGGCGACACTGAATCGCAGAATCTCTACCTAATTATAATTAGGTTTATTCGCAATAGGATTTGCGCCGGTACATTGCCTTCGGTCCAATTTTTAGGGAAAGCTACGCTAACCAGCTCGCGCTGGCCACATCTGCAGGCATAATCCCATCTAACCGCTTTTAGGTTTCTGTTATTTTCCGGCCCAGCTCGCGCTGCGCCGCTCAGCCCAGGCGCTAACGGCCTCGGCGCGGTCTCCGCTCTTGGCGTAGCGCCGGATACCAGGGTAGGTGCGGGAAAGAGCCTCAGGCAGCGAACCTCGCAGCCCGGCGACGGCAGCCTCCTTTGCCGCCCGCACGGCAAGGGGGGAACAGGCCAGCAGCTTATCCACCCAGCGCGCCACGGCCTGCTCCAACGCGTTGAATTCGACGACTTCGTTGACAAGTCCGTATTGCAAGGCCTGCCCCGCATCGAGCGGCTCTCCCGCGAGGATCATCGCCATGGCGATATGATGGGGCAACTGCCGAACCGCACGGTGCACCACGCCACAGTGATCGATGACTCCCGCACGGGCCTCAGGCAAAGCGAACCTCGTGGTCGAGGCTGCGACGATGATGTCGGCGCACATCGCCATTTCGAAACCGAGACCCATGGCATGCCCCTGTACCGCGCAGATCATCGGTTTGGATACCGGACGGAGTTGCCCTCCTATGCCGGTGACTCCGCCCCCAAACGACAAGCCGCTGCTTCCCGTGGGCGGCGAGCGCATGTCTCCCCCCGCGCAGAACGCGCGCTCTCCATTGGCGCGAAGAACGACGACCCAGATGTCCTCGTCGGCCTCGAACCGCTCCCACGCCTCGGCGAGGAGACGGTCCATCTCGTCGTTGATGGCGTTGAGCGCTTCCGGCCGGTTCAGCGTCACATATCCGACACGCCCCAGAGCGGATGTTTCGACCAGCGCCATCCTGTGCCCCTTCCTCAGTGCGCCAGCATGCCGGCATCGACGAGGTGTTCCGCGCCCGTAATGTAGGAGGATTCATCGGATGCCAGGAACAGCACGAGGTTGGAAACCTCGGCCGGGTCTGCGATGCGGCCGAGCGGGATCTGGGCCAGCGCGTCGCCGCCCACCTCGTCGGTCGCCTCGACCATCATGGGCGTCTGGATGAAGCCCGGATGCACCGAATTGACCCGGATGTTGTACTTCCCGAACTCCATCGCGGTCGCCTTGGTCATGCCGCGCACTGCGAACTTGCTGGCGACATAGGCCAGGCTGGGAAAACCGTAGTTTGCGGCCATCCCGGCAATAGAGGAAATGTTCACGATGGACCCCCGCTTGGCCTTCACCATGACCGGCAGGACGGCGCGCATGCCGAAGAAGACCGAGTCCTGGTTCACCGCGCAGACCTTGCGATAGCCCTCGTCGTCGAGACTGTCGGTCGCGGCCATGGGACCGAGTATGCCAGCATTGTTCACGAGGATGTCGATCGTCCCGAATTCGCGGACTGCCGTCTCGACCACGCCGTCCCACGATCGAGGGTCCGTCACGTCCTGCTTCAAAAAAATGGCCATGCTGCCCAGTTCCTCGACCAGCGCGCGGCCAGCCGCTTCGGCAAGGTCCGTCAGGATGACCCGCGCACCTTCGCGAACGAAAATGCGTGCATGCGATTCCCCCATGCCCCGCGCAGCACCGGTGATGATCGCAGTCTTTCCATCCAGCCTTGCCATTCCGCGACTCCTCTTAAACGCGTTTACCTAATCATCATTAATGACATGATATCTAATTTTTTAAAGGAAACAACGGTCTTCGCTGACTGCGAACCTGACGCCTCCTTCCAGGGAGCGTCGCACAAAAACCCCTCATAATAGGCAAGATCTCGCGAATTTTCGGTGCGGAGCGCCGAATCCCTGATATGCAAGAAGCTCATATATCCGACATCTGGACTAATCATGATTAGTTGCATATTCTTCTCTTCAACACGAAAGCCGCAAGGCTCCTTGCGGCGCTCGATATCGAGAGGAGATCACGGATGAAGGGCAGAGCCACCGTCCTTGTTGAGACCAACCGCCTCGAAACCTGGGAGGTGGACGTACATTCACCCGAGCCGGGCGGCGCGCTGGTTCGTACCGTGCTCGGCGGGGTCTGCGGCAGCGATGTCCACATCATGACCGGAGAAGCAGGCGAGATGCCTTTCCCGATCATCCTCGGACACGAAGGCGTCGGCGAGATCATCGAACTCGGCGCCGGCGTTTCCACTGATTACGCGGGCGTTCCGGTCAAGCCGGGCGATCTCGTGGTCTGGTCGCCCATTGCGCTCTGCCACCGCTGCTATTCCTGCACGATCCTCGAAGAGACACCCTGCGAGAACAGCCGCTACTTCGAGGATGCATCCAAGCCCAACTGGGGCAGCTACGCCGATTTCGCATGGCTACCGAATTCAATGCCCTTCTACCGTCTGCCCGACGGCGCCATCCCCGAAGCCGTCGCCGCTCTCGGCTGCGCGCTGCCGACCGTGCTGCGCGGCTTCGATCGCTGCGGACCCGTGCGCTTCGGTGACAGCGTGGTGGTACAAGGGGCCGGGCCTGTCGGGCTGTCTGCGGTCCTCGTCGCCGCGCAAGCCGGGGCCCGCGAAGTGATCGTAATCGATGGCGCGCCTGCCCGGCTCGAGGCTGCGGTGAAGCTGGGTGCAACAACCACGGTGCCGCTCAGCCTGCCGCAGGATGAGCGCAAGCGGATGATCTATGATCGAATCGGCAAACAGGGGCCCGACATCGTGATCGAAGCGGCAGGCGCCCTGCCCGCTTTTCCGGAAGGCGTGGACATCAGCGGCATCCATAGTCGATACGTCATCCTGGGGCTGTGGGGCGCGATCGGGACGCAGCCGATCTCACCGCGCGACCTGACGCTCAAGAACCTCACGGTAGGCGGGGCGTCGTTCCCGGCGCCGAAGAACTATTATCACGCGATGCAGTTCGCGGTGCGCGTCCAGCACGAGGTGCCTCTCGCCGAACTGGTCAGCCATCGCTTCGCAATTTCGCAGGCCGCAGACGCCCTGCATGCGACCAAAACCGGGGCCGCGACCAAGGCGGTGATCGACCCTTCGATCAGCTGAACGCACCGCTGCCCAGACCGGAATTCAAGGAGCGAGACGATGAACTCCCAAAGCTCGAAAGCCCTCGACAAGCATCGCGTTTCCCCACCGCCCCATGTGCCGGCCCAGCTGATATGTGAGATCGACGCCTATGACCTGGAAGGACTCGAGGAAGGCTTCCATGAGGCTTGGAAACGCGTGCAGCAGCCCGACACGCCGCCACTGGTATGGACGCCGTTCACCGGCGGCCATTGGATTGCAACACGCGGGGTGGTAATCGACGAGGTCTATCGCAGTCCCCAACGCTTTTCGAGCCGGGTCATATGGGTTCCTCGCGAAGCGGGCGAAGCCTATGATATGGTGCCCACGAAGCTCGATCCTCCCGAGCACACGCCGTACCGCAAGGCGATCGACAAGGGCCTGAACCTTGCCGAAATCCGCAAGGTGGAAGAGCAGATCCGGGCCATCGCGATCGATATCATCGACAGTTTCGCCGATCGCGGCAGCTGCGACTTCGGCAGCGAATTCGCGATGGTCTTTCCGGTCAGGGTGTTCCTCGCGCTGGCGGGATTGCCCGTCGAGGATGCGCATAGGCTCGGCCTCCTCGCGAACGAGATGACCCGCCCCTCGGGCAACTCACCCGAGGAGCAGGGACGTTCCCTGGAAGCGGCCAACCGGGGCTTCTTCGAATATGTGGCACCGATCATTGCCGCGCGCAGGGGCGGCAGCGGCACCGACCTGATCACACGAATTCTCAATGTCGAGATCGATGGCCGGCCGATGCCCGATGATCGTGCGCTCGGCCTCGTTTCGCTGCTGCTGCTCGGCGGGCTCGATACGGTCGTGAACTTCCTGGGCTTCATGATGATCTACCTCGCCCGGCATCCCGAAACGGTTGCCGAGATGAGAAGCGAGCCGCTGAAGCTGCAGCGAGGCGTGGAAGAACTGTTCCGTCGCTTTGCCGTGGTTTCGGACGCGCGCTACGTCGTTTCCGACATGGAATTCCACGGCACGAAGTTGAAGGAAGGTGACCTCATCCTCCTGCCAACGGCACTCCACGGCCTTGACGACCGGCAGCACGCCGATCCGATGACCGTCGAACTATCGCGGCGCGACGTGACGCACTCCACCTTCGCCCAGGGGCCGCACCGCTGCGCAGGCATGCACCTTGCGCGATTGGAGGTGACGGTCATGCTTCAGGAATGGCTCGCCCGCATTCCCGAGTTCAGGCTCGAGGACGGGGCAAGGCCGATCTACCATTCCGGCATCGTTGCAGCGGTCGAGAACATTCCGCTGGTTTGGGAGCGCCAGGAGGTTCCTGCATGATGGAACGGCATAAGGGCTTCTCTTCTCGCAGGTGACGGTGACCCGCTGCCGTTCCATAAGGGATGCTAGGCCAACATGGCATCTCCGCGCAATCCATCGCGTGATCATGGCGCTGCCGCGTGCAGCGAAGCTGCCGACAGCGCGATGGCTATCCGTTGGCAAAACCGTTCAGGGCGAGGTCCGCGGCCTGCTCCGCGATCTGGGCAGGCGTAAGCTTGCCCGGCTTGTACCACGTGGCGCAGGAGTCGAGCATCGCGATCAGGAACTTCCTGACGACCGTCGGATCAAGGCGGCTTCGTGCCGAGCCATCGGCCTGCGCCGCCGCAATGAGGTCGCGCCAGTAATTGTCGAAGCTGGAATAGGCCGCGAGGACACGGCCCTTCATTTCCGCCGGCAGATCGTCGAACACACGCGAAACAGCTGACGAATAATCATCGCCGGTGAGAAGAAAGCCTATATGGGCTTCGATCGCTGCCTTCAGACGTTCGATCGCGGTCGCCGAAGTGCCAAGCACTTCGACCTGCGCCATGATGTGCCGGTTGTTGCGGTAGATGCCCTCCATCATCACGGCCTCGACAAGATGATCCTTGGAGGGAAAGTGGTGATAGATGCTGGGCGCCAGCATGCCGGCGCCCGCCGCGATCTCCGTCAGTTTCGCACCGGCGAGCCCCTTCTGGCGAAGAGCTGTCGCTGCCGAGTCAAGAATGCGGGTCTTGCCGTTTTCAACTGGTGCCATGATGAATCTTCGTTTCGTTCAGGCACAACTGGTGCACCAGTGTTTCGCGATCAACCTGCAAATGGAACGTTTGGCACGCCAGCGGCAGGAGGATCAAGAATTTCGAAAAGCCCGCCGGCGAGCGGCTGCTGCGCGAACTGTTCGGAGCCGTATCCCTGTGATCCCGTGATGAGGAATAGCCGCGAATAGTCGGTACCGCCAAAGGCAGGACGCAGGCCACGCCGTACCGGCAGCCGGCGCTCTTCCAGGAGCATGCCGTCCGGAGCAAAACGGCGCAGCATCCAGCTTTCGTAGAAGGCCATCCAGATGCAGCCCTCGACGTCGAGCGCCATCCCATCCGGATAGCCGTCCTCCGGTTTGAAACGAAGGAAATCGCGGCGGTTCGAGAGGTTGCCATCGGCATCGACGTCATAGGCCCAGCTCACCAGCGGCATCGAGTCGTTGACATAGGCGGCTTTACCGTCGGGGCTGAAGGCAGGGCCATTCGCGGTGACGATGTTCTGCTCCTGCGAGGAGACAGATCCGTCGGGATCGAGGCGGTAGAGTTCGCCGGTGTTGCGGGCGTCGAGATTTCGCAGCGTGCTTTCCTTGTCCTCGGCCGTGGTGCTTTCGTCCCACTGGCTGCAGTCGCACGAGCCCGACCAGTAGCGGCCGCTGCGGTCAACCACGCCGTCGTTCAACCTGGCGATCCGGGGGTCGGCAATCGGGTGGACGAATGGACGATAGATTCCCGTGTGGGGATCAATATGCACGAAGCCATCCGCCGACGACGCAACAAAGCCACCCGCCGACCGGGGGGCGATCGCACTGACCCACCTGGGCGGAATCCATGTGCCCTTGCTGCCTGTCTCGACGTTGAACCAGTTCACACTGGGCGCTTCGATGTCTACCCAGTAGATGCAGCCGTCGCGGTCATCCCAGATCGTGCCTTCGCCAAGGATAGCCTTGGCATCCCAGAGGCACCGCCACCCTTCACCTTCCAACATTTCGCCATCCTGTCCCGGAACGTCGCACGCCAGCCACATCTGTCCGAACATGCGCCGCACAGCCTAATTCAAATTAGCCTAACGAGGCAACCCGTTTGTGAGCCTCAATCGCGATCCTCGCAACAAACTTGATGGCGGCGGAAGATTTCCTGCGAGCTTTCGCCCGCATAATCTCTGACGACCGCTTTGAGATCCTCGCTCTCGAGACGGTTCCTGATCCTGGAGACCTCCGCTTCAAGGTGAAGAAGCGCGTCGCTTTCCGCGACTGCGGAGAGCGCCGCATGAAAGCCGGCGGCCTCCATCGCCCTGTTGATGGACCGCTTCTTCATGGTGAGGACCGCACGCGGCACGAGCTTCATCCGCTCGGCCAGGCTTTCGCAGCAGGCGATGAGCTCGGACGCGGGAACGGCGCAGTTTGCCCACCCCCATTCGGCAGCGGTCCGCCCGTCGATACGGTTGCCCGGAAGGAACGAGAACTCCTTGGCTCGCCGCGAGCCCACATGACTCGTCCACGCCGGCGCGATGAATCCGCCACCGATCGGGATGGTTGGCTCGCTGATGACGGCATCTTCCGCCACCACGAGGATGTCGGCAAAAGAGGCAAGCTGTGCGCCAACGCCGATGCAATAGCCATGAACGGCGACGATCACTGGTTTGGGGTGCCGCCACAGATCGAGCCAGCGTTCGACATAGGAGGAAAGTCTCAATACGTCGCTCGCCGGCCCGCTCGTCTCGCTATATTCTTCAAGGTCCATCCCCGAACTGAAGCCCCTGCCAGCTCCGCGAATGCCGAGAACCGGAGCGCCCTTGGTCTGCCGGTCCTTGACCAGCGCAGAGAATCTTTCGAGGACCGCAGCCGAGAAGGCGTTCGCGGATCGAGGGCGATTGAAGACGATCCAGTCGATTGCCTCACCTTCTTCGAGGGCAACTCCATCCATGTCCATCGTCTTCTCCCCGTTGTGGCGCTGGGCGGGCGCCATCGCGCCGGCGCGATGGCCGACGTTCCCGTGAACCCGGCCCGCCCGTGGCATGCGCTAGGATCAGCGGCCGCATCGGGCCTGTTCGACTATTTACACATGGCTTAAATTAGAGCAAACCTAAATCTCGTTAGGCAAGGCCTTCGGTGACCAAGCCTTCTTGGATGCCTCCGGGGGGTATCTTGCGCTCTGACCAGTCACAGGCTGAATGCGCATCGGGAGAGACGACTGACATGTTTGCAAAGAGCGCAGATGACCGGAGGCACGCGATTGCCGCTCGCCATCCTGCCTGGCTTTGGGGCAACCTTCACGCCTATCTCGACTGGAGTGTGAAAGACTTCGGCGACCGTCCGTTGGTCATAACCGATGAAGAAGTCCTGACCTATGCAGACGTCACCCTCCTGTCCGTCGCGCTTGCCGCCGGCCTGAAGGCGAGGGGCATCGCCAAGGGCGAAAGGGTTGGCCTGATCATGGCCAACGATCCCCTGACGGTTCCGCTCATGTTTGCCATCTGGCGGGCCGGCGCGATCGCGGTGCCGCTCAACACGCTCTACAGGCCCGACGAGATAAGGTTCGCGCTCGCCGAGGCCGGTTGTGCACTGCTCATCGCAATGGACCGGTTCGGTTCACGGAAATTCGAACAGGAACTGGCGGACGATTTGCCCGGCTGGCAATCCGGCGCCTGCGACGACCTGCCCGAACTGCGTGGAGGATTGATCTTCGACCGCGCCGACCCGGCGCGGCTCGTCCGGCAGCTTTCGGAAAAGGCTATGCCCGCCGGAGCCTCCGCGGACGTGGGCGGCGAAGATGTAGCCGGAGACGACACCGCACTCATCCTGTTCACCTCCGGCACCACCGGGTCCCCAAAGGGCGTCGAGATCAGCCACGACAACCTGCTCCGGGCGATGTACGCCGGGGCTTATCATCAGGCGTTCGAGGATGGCCGCCGGGCGGTCTTCTCCCTGCCGCTCTATCATGGCTTCGGTCTCGTCGTCGGCCTGCTGTCGGGCATGGTCGCGGGCGGCGCGATCATTCCATTGCTGCGGTTCGATCCGCATCAGATCCTGGATGCGACGCAACGTCATCGCGCCACCTACCTGATGGGCGTGCCCACGATGACGATTGCGTTGCTGGAACAGGCCAAGCGTCAACCATATGACCTGTCTTCCCTCAACGCGATCCACAGTGCCGCGGCGCCTACGCCGAGCTGGGTGTGGGAAGATATCCGCGCCACCTTCGGATGCGACGAGATTATCACGAGCTATGGCCAGACCGAGGTCACGGCGACCGTAATCTGCACGGCGCCGGGAGACTCGATCGAGACGGTATCGGAAACGCAGGGTCGCATCGTCGAGGCCGGCATCGCGGGCATGGCCGATCAGGAAGGCCGGATAGCGCAATTCAAGACGATAGACCCCGAGACCGGCGTTGACCTGCCATGGGGCGCTGCCGGGGAACTGTGCTGCCGCAGCCCGATGAACAGCAAGGGCTATTTCCGGCGACCCGAAGCGAGCGCAGCGCTGTTCCTGGAGGGCGGCTGGATCAGGATGGGCGACCTCGGCCAGTTCCGCCCCGATGGAAACCTGTTCCTGACCGGGCGGACCAAGGAACTTTACAAGAGCAAGGGTGAACTCGTGTCGCCCAAGGAGCTCGAACAGATACTGACGGCCAATTCTGCGGTCTCCCAGGCATTCTTCATCGGCATGCCCGACGACCAGTTCGGGGAATGCGGCTGCGCCTGGGTTGTGCGAGCCGAAGGCCGGGAGATCGGCGAAGACGACATCATGGATTATCTTCGCGAACGCATCCCCGCCTACAAAATGCCGCGCGATATTTGGTTCATTGTGGACGAGGCGCTTCCCAAAACCGGGACGGGCAAGGTTCAGAAGGCAGAGCTGCGTAAGATGGCGCTGGAGATGCTCGCCGAACAGAAGGCGGTCTGACCATGCGACGCGATCGGGCTGCAACAGTGCCGAAGGAGCACGCGTGATGACCGAGGCCGAAATTTCTCCGATCGAAGACATTATTCGCGAGGCTGTGGAAGGGCGACCGTTCATTCTCGTCGATGCCGATGATCGCGAGAACGAAGGCGACATCATCATCCCTGCACAGTTCGCCACGCCGGCGCAGATCAGCTTCATGGCTTGTCACGCCCGGGGGCTGATCTGCCTCGCCATCACGCAAAAGCGATCTTCGGAATTGCAGCTGAGGCCCATGGCTCCTCGCAATGAGTCGGGTTACGGAACGGCATTCACCGTTTCTATCGAGGCGAAGGAAGGCGTCACGACGGGCATTTCCGCGCATGACAGGGCGCGAACCATCGCTGTCGCCGTCGATCCCGTGAAGGGGCCTGAGGACCTTGTCACGCCCGGCCACGTATTCCCCCTGACGGCCCGCGACGGCGGGGTTCTGATAAGAGCAGGGCACACGGAGGCGGCCGTCGACATTTCTCGCCTTGCCGGATTAACGCCGGCAGGCGTGATCTGCGAAATCATGAACGAGGACGGGACGATGGCTCGCCTGCCCGACCTCAAGGTCTTTGCCGCAAAACACGGTCTCAAGATCGGCACGATCGCGGATCTCATCGCCTATCGCCGCAGCTCGGAAAAGCTCGTCGAGAAGATGGCTTCGGCACCTTTCCAGAGCCATCTCTGCCCCTCCCCGCTGACGCTGCACGTCTATCGCAACACGATCGACGGCGGCGAGCACGTCGCGCTGGTCAAGGGCGAAATCGGGGCTGAGCATGACACGCTCGTCCGCGTGCACCAGGTCGATCTGACCGCCGACCTTCTTGGATGGAACACGGCCGCACCGGATTATCTGCGCCGCGCTCTGCGTTTCATCTCGGATCACTCCGGGCCGGGCGCGTTGGTTCTGGTGCGCGATCCGGACCCGGAGTCCATTTCACGCCGGGTCGCCGGTGGCAGGCGCGAATATCATGAGAAGCACGCCAACCGCGACTACGGCATCGGAGCGCAGATCCTCATCGACCTCGGCGTCCGGCAGATGACTCTACTGACCTCGAGCAAGGCCAAGCTCGCCGCGCTCCAGGGCTTTGGCCTGACGATTAATGGACGGACCGAGTTGCGCGAGAACCGCCCGGATTCCCCGCTTCGCGTCCTGCCGGATTTCTAAGTCGGAACGTCAGGCAGCAAGCTCCGCGCCGGCCTTTACCGGCGCGGCGAAGGCAGCGACCATCTGGCCGATCGTATCCTCGACAGCATCTTCGAAGCGTTCTTCGTGCCGGTCGTTGTCGCGGGTGTGGATCACCAGAATGTTCAGGAACATGAAGCACGCGGTGATCAAACGGCGCTGCGCTGCGGCTTCGCTGAGGTAGTCGAGGCAAGACCGCAGCAGGGCCAGCGTTCGGGCCAGTTGCGGGGCGACGTGATCGCCGAACTGCCCGAACTGCTGCGCTTGATAACGCTGCAGATATGCCGTCAGAAAAGCGGCGTAGGAATGATCGCCAAATGCGTCGATCAACTGGATCTGCGGCAGGAAGATCACCTCAACGATAGTGCGTAAATCGCTCAGCCTGCCCTCCGCTTCCGCCTTAGCGAGCATCAGGCCGCGCATCTCCTCCATCTGGTTCATGCGGTAATCGAACACCGCCTGCACCAGCGAATCGCGCGAACCGAAGTGATACTGGACCGCGTGATGATTGCGCTGACCGGCCTGCGAAGCGATCTCGCGCAGCGACGCCCTTTCGATTCCATCGCGCGCGAAAAGCACTTCAGCCGCCAGGATGAGGGCTATTTTCGGGCCTTGGTTAAGGAGTGAACTCGCCGGGGCGGGCCGCCGCGGGGCAGTTTTCTGGGGCATTTAAGCCATTTGGGCTAATCTACGACGTTCGTCAAGAAAGGCGCGCCTGCCGCGGGGCGATGTGGCTGCCGATGTTCGGTCCTGAAGGCCATTTTCCAATTGACTAAACCTGCCTCTATCGGCACATAACCCATATGGCTTAATTTTAAGACACATGGGAGAGACGACATGGCCATGGAGACCGGGCTGATTTTTCACCCCTACATGCGCCCGGGCCGCACCGCTCGGCAGACGTTCGAATGGGGCGTCCAAAGCGCCGTGCACTGCGACAAGATCGGCTTCAGCTCGATGATGATTTCCGAACACGCTTCGCAAATCTGGGAAAATATCCCGAACCCCGAACTGATCATGGCCGCGGCTGCCCTGCAGACGAGCAACATCAAATTTGCGCCTATGGCGCACATCCTCCCGCACCAGCATCCGGCAAAGCTCGCGATGATGGTCGGTTGGCTATCGCAGATTCTCGAGGGTCGCTACTTCATGGGCATCGGCGCCGGCGCATACCCGCTCGCGTCCTACATCCATGGCATCAAGAACGGCCAGGACACGGCGTTCCTGAACGAAATGGTCCGCGAATCCCTGTTCATCATGGAAAAGATCTGGAAGCGCGAACCGTTCTTTTATGAAGGCCGGTTCTGGAGCGCAGGCTTCCCCGAGGAAGAGCCTGCCCAGACCGAGGAGGACGAGCAGCACCTGCTCGCGAATTACGCGCCCTACGGCGGGAGCTTCCCCGAATTCGCCGTCACCGGTTTCAGTTACAACTCCCCCTCGATGAAGCTGGCCGGTGAGCGCAACTTCAAGCCGGTGTCGATCTTCTCGGGCATCGATGCGCTCAAGAAGCACTGGGAGACCTACTCCGAAGCGAACATCAAGGCAGGCTTCACGCCCGATCGGCAGCGCCATGCGGTTTCGCAGACGGTGTTCTGCGCCGACACCGATGCCGAGGCCAAGCGCCTCGTTATGGAAGGCCCGATCGGTTATTGCTTCGAACGATATCTGATTCCGATCTGGCGCCGCTTCGGCATGATGGACGGCTTCGCCAAGGATGCCGGCATCGATCCGCTCAAGGCCGATCTCGAGTTCCTCGTGGACAACGTCTTCGTCGTCGGGTCACCCGATACCATCGTCGACAAGCTGAACACCCTGTTCGCCAAGTGCGGTGGCTGGGGAACACTTCAGGTAGAAGCGCACGATTATTACGACGATCCCTCGCCGTGGTTCAATTCACTCGAGCTGCTCGCAAAAGACGTCGCGCCGCGCATCAAGCTGCCGGAAGCACTGGTTGCAGCCTGAAACCAAACTGCCCGGTGCCGCTACGTTCGAAGCGGCACCGGCCTTCAATGAAAATATAGAAGGGAGAAGGACAATGACCAATTCGGATGATCGCCGTGCCGCGCATAAGGCCGGCATGAGCTATTTCGGCAGCGCGAGCCTTGCCGTAATCGCATCGTGCTTCCTGTTGCCGTCGGCCGCTGTCGCACAGACGGAATCCCCCCAGCCGCAGGAGGAGGTCGCCACTCAGGACATCGTCGTTACCGCGCAGCGCCGCGAAGAACGGCTCTCCAAGGTGCCGGTCTCGGTCGTCGCATTTGGCGCCGATGCCTTGCAGAACCGCAACATCAACAGCGAGCAGGACATCGGAACGCTCGTGCCTGGTTTGCAGGTCAAGAATGGCCAGAACTCCAACCAGCTGAGCTACAGCATGCGCGGGCAGTCGCTGGACCCGTTTTCGGGCACCAGCCCCGCCGTCCTGCCCTACCTGAACGAAGCGCCCTATAATCCCGGTAATACGGCCACGGCGTTCTTCGATCTCGGCTCGATCCAAGTTCTCAAGGGTCCGCAGGGCACTCTGTTCGGACGTAATGCGACCGGCGGTGCCGTGCTTTACACCACGCCGATGCCGGGAGACAGCTTCGGCGGCTACGTGACCGTTCGCGGCGCCTCGCGCGATTACGGACAGATCCAGGCGGCAGTGGATCTGCCGATCTCCGAAGGCAAGGCCGCTCTACGGCTGGCGTTCGACGCAACGCGGGGCAACGGCTATGTGACCAATTTGAACACCGGCAACACGCTCGGTGACAAGAACAGCCGTTCGGGCCGCGCAACCCTGCTGCTGACTCCGACCAGCACTCTCAAGAACGTCACGATCGTCCAGTACGACCGCGTAAAGGGCACGGAAGGCGTCGGTGGCATCTACACATATTATTCCGCCACCAACCCGCAGTTCGTCAGCGACGGCACCAACCATGTTCCAGTGAGTGGCCTGACCAACACTCTGGCGGCCATCTATGGCAACAACGATGGGCCTGCTGCACCCGGCTTCTGGCCAGGCGCCGTCGAAGGCTATACCCGGTTCACGCGGGCAAACCCCTACAAGGTCTGGCTCCAATACGATCTTCCGCATAGTGCCAGGAACCTGTTCGTTTCGAACACGACCGAGCTCGAGATCGGTGCCGACACCAAGCTCAAGAACATCTTCAGCTACATGAACGGCAAGTCCAACACCCCGGGCAATCTCGGCGGCGGCCCGTTCGGCTCGCTCTGGCTGTTCAAGCTGGCAGGGATCAACGCCACGGGCGCGCCCGGTGGACAGACCTTCCGGTCCAAGACCTTCAGCGAAGAACTTCAGATTCAGGGCAGCCTGATGGACGATCGCCTGAACTACACCGCAGGCGTCTTCTATTCGAAGCAGAAACGTTTCGAGATCATTCCGATCAATATCGGCGCGGACGTGGTCCCCGGCGGCATCGCGGACATCTCCTACGCCTACCGCAACCGGGAGCAGTCCAAGGCGGTCTTCGCACAGGTCAGCTACAAGCTGACCGATCAACTGACGGCGACGCTTGGCGGCCGCTACACCTGGGAGAATGTCGGCATCCGGCAGGCCCCCGGCAACGTGTTCGGTGTCGATCCCAACTCACCGGCTGCGGACCAGAGCAGGAAGCTTTCCGCGCCGGCCTGGACTGCCAGCCTGCAATATCAAATCGACTCTAGAAACATGGTCTACTTCAACCAGCGCGGCAGCTTCCGTTCGGGCAACCTGAACGGCACGGTCGCGCCGTTCACCGATCCGCTCACCGGCCAGCCTGCCAACTTCTTCAAGAACGAGAAGGTTCACGATTTCGAACTGGGCTACAAGTTCAACGGACGCGTCGGCAATGCTCCGGTCCAGTTCAACATCGCTGCCTACAAGGTGATCGTTAAGGATGCCCAGCGCGCCCTCTACGCGCTCGTCGGCGGGGCTCCGGCAGGCTTCACCGTCAACGTGCCGCAGGCCGAAACCAAAGGCTTCGAAGTCGACGCCACGGCGGGCCTGACCTCGTGGCTCGATGTCGGGTTTAATCTGGCCTATACCGATGCGAAGTACACCAAGCGGAGCGTGCCGATCCCGTTCGTCGGCAACCTGCTGGTCGATTCCTATCCTGATGCTCCGAAATGGGCGGGTTCGGCCAATATCGAAGTCAAGTTTCCCGTGCCCGATGAGATCGGCAAAGTCAGCCTGCGCGGCGACTATTACAGACAATCCGGCTTCTTCTTCTCGAATACCAACGGGACGTCGACGCCCGGCACCCATCTCGACGGCTACTGGAACGTAGGTGCAAGGCTGAACTGGAAGGAAATCATGGGAAGCCAGGTTTCCGCCGCCGCTTTCGTGAGGAACCTGACTGACGAGACCTACTATATTTCCGGCTATGCTCTGGGCGCGTCCAACGGCGTCAACACCGCATATCCTGGCGAGCCTCGCACCATCGGGGCGGAAATCTCCGTCAAGTTCTGAGGCCGTACGCAACGCAGGTCCGGGGCTGTACCTAAGCCCCGGACCTGCTGATTTCCTGTGCCGATAAGTACCGCGAGCCAAAGCAACACGTGACATGTTGCCGATCTGCCATGTGACACCCCCGATGCCCGCAGTAATATCTGGTCTTGAAGACGCCGTCTCTAAACCCCAGTTGGCAACCCATGCAGTCAAGGATGCTAAGCGCGGTTGGGAGCGAAAGGCAGCTTTCGGGTTCTCCGGAAATGACGCTAAATGACCGATAAGAGGGCGCATAGCAGAATGGCAGCTGCCGCTGAGAGCGGCCTGACGGCTCTGGGGCCGGTTGCCGACTGGCAGCTTCCAGACGCACGACAGCGAATAGCTGCCGTTCGGGAGCCTACCAATGGCTGGAAGCTGGCGACCTACTCAAGTCATTCCCTGAGGCGCGTTTCAACGGCCGCTTTCTTCCGAAAATCGGCCATTGCTGTTTCATTAAACGGCCCCTGCAGCAGAACGCCATCCCAGTCGTTCAGTCGTGAGCGCCAACTCTTCGGAAGCGGTCAATCATTACCATTGCTTTAAAAGCAGATCGCCGGAATCCGTGCACGCATAAAGGCCCGCTATAGGACCATAGGCGTGCGTCGTTGCCAAGGCGACCGCCGGACGGGCGCCCTGGTCAGGCGAATGACCGGGGCCATTGGCCGTGATGTCCGTGGAGGTAAGACCGGGATCGACGGCATTTACCTTGATCCCCTCCCGATCAAGCTCCTTGGCGAGTTTCACCGTAAACATGTTCAGTGCCGACTTTGATGCACAATATCCGGCGAAGCCGACCGTCCAGGTTTCGCTTCGCATATCGAGCGCCTCGCTAAGTGAACTCAGGCCACTGCTCATCATGACAATCCGCGCTGCCTGAGACTTGCGCAGCAGCGGCAGGAATGCCTGCGTCACCCGAAGTGCACCGAACACGTTCGTTTCGAACATTTGCCTGATCTCATCGATCGGTTCATCGGAAGTGGCAGATGGTGGGACGAACATGATTCCGGCATTATTGACCAGCACGTCCAACTTACCGGCCGCGCCTTCGACGATCGCTGCGGCGCGGGACACGCTCGCATCGTCAGTAACGTCGAGTTGTACGGCGCGCGCGTGGAGCGGCGACCCCTTGGCGCCGACGACGAGGTCGATCCCGGCGGCATCGCGTTCAAACCGCTTGCCAAGCTGGGTCGAGAAGGCAAGCAGGATGACCAAGGTCGCGACGGCGAGCGCCAGCAACAATATGTTGAGCCCGTTGGTGAGCGCCCGGTCACGCAGATAGGCCAGTGCGAGCTTCGGCATCAGGCGGCCACCGCCCGCGGCGCCAGCACGACGCTGGCCGAAATATGCGCGAGCAGCCGCGCGTCATGCGTTGCGATCAGCAAGGTCGAACCATGCGCTTCGGCGCTGGTCAACAGCAGCCGGGCGATCCGATCGGCATTAGAGTCGTCGAGTGCCGAAGTCGGCTCGTCGGCGATCAGCAACGCCGGCCGCGTCACAAGCGCACGGGCAACGGCAGCGCGCTGTCCCTCGCCTTGGCTCAGCTGGCGCGGCTTGGCGTGGGCGCGATGTGAAAGGCCGACCTCGTCGATCAGGCGGCCGATCTCGGCATCGTCGCGCGGCCTGCCCGACAGGCGCTGCGCGAGCCGCAGATTGTCCGCGATCGACAGCGCCGAGACAAGCCGCAGCGTCTGGAAGATAAGGCCGATGTGGCGGCGGCGCACATCATCGCGCACGGAAGGCTGCCCTGCCATGGCCTCGCCGGCAATATGAATCGAACCCGAATCAGGAGCAAGCAGGCCGCTGACCAGATTTATCAGGGTTGTTTTGCCCGACCCCGAGGGGCCGAGCAGAAGCATGTGCTCGCCCTGAGCGAGCTCAAGCGCGAAATCGTCAATGACGGGCACCTCGCCATAGCCATGGCGCAGCCCGGCAATGGCGAGGACCGGCTTGTCCGTCATGATGCCGGTTTGAGCTCGGCCTTGCTATCCGACGGCGGTTGAGCCGCCGGATAGCTGACGGGCATCTGGTCCGGCGTGATCGCACCGTCTGTCCGGGCGGGCAGCGCAGCCTCTGCATCACCCCAAGGCCGCTCGCCATATTCCCCCATCATGTGTCCCAACGCGGAGAAGCGGGCGCCTCCCATCTTATGCCACGGACAGGCGGTCACCGGTCCAGCGATCGCAGCGGTGAGCACCAGCCCCGCTGCAATATGGCTCACCTTCACGACCGCGTCTCCACTTCACGAGATGAGGACGGCTTGCCCACACCCGAGACCTAGAAACTGGCGCGCGCCGTGATGCGGAAATCGCGCCCTGCGAGCGGCGCGAAATCCTTCAGGAAGGAGGCATGGCGGCGGGCATTCACATCGAAGATGTTGTTGGCGGAAAGCGCGAAGCTGAGCGGGCGGTCATTCCCCCAGGGACGGAAATTAACCTCGGCATTGACCAGGGTGAAGTTGTCGGTCTGGGTCTCGAAAGCAGTGACGCGCTGCTGCTTGTCGGTCCATTCGACCTCTATGCGTCCGTCGATCTTGGGCGAACGCGCGGTTAATCCGCCGAGCAGCCGCATTGGCGGGATACGCGGCACCGGCCCGATATTGACGATGTTGGCGTGGACATAATCGCCCAGCGCATCGGCGACGATCGTCGTTTCGCCGAACTTGGCGAGGTCGAGCGTTCCCTGGACCTCGAAACCATAGAAGCGCGTCTTGCCCTGATTGAACTGGTAGACCGGGAGGCCATCCTCGACCGCCCCGGTCAGGTCCTCATAGATGTAATTGGAGAACCAGCTGTGATAGGCTGAGGCTTCGAAGGTGTAGCCAGTGCCGCGCCCGCGCAACACTGCCTCGACACCATAGGAACGCTCCTTGGCGAAATCCGGATTGCCCACTTCGAAGGCCTGCGTACCTGCGTGCGGCCCGTTGGCGAACAGCTCCTCACCGGAGGGTGCGCGAACGGTGCGCGACAGATTGACACCGAAACGCCAATCGCCAGCGAAGCCGTAGGACGCCCCGATCGATCCCGAGACCGCATCGAACGTGCGGCGTCCGCCGAAGAATTGCGGCTGGTTGATTGGCTTTGCATCCAGCGAACTATATTCGTAGCGCCCACCCGCCTCGAGCTTCAGCGCGCCATAATCGAGCTGCTGCAGCGTAAAAACGCCGATCTGCATCGTCGAGTTTTTGGGAAGAAAGGCCTCGTCGCCAATCACGTTGAAATCACGCGAATAATATTGGACGCCAGTAGCGCCCTTCCATGCGCCATGATCGGCCTGGACCAGCTCGATCCGGCCTTCCATGCCCTTATTGTAGAAGGCTGTGCCGACCGAGCCATCCTCTTCGAGTTCGAAATGGCGATAGGAGGCATAGGCCGCCCGCGACTTTATGGCTTTGAGAATCGAGCCGCCGGTCTCAACCTCGGCACGGAAGTCGAGCCGGTTCTGTTTGAGATCGATACGTGGGGCCTCCTGCTCCTGTCCGGGCAGGGTCGCATAGCGGACCGGCACGCCGTAGAGGCTGTCATAATGGCTGTATGAAAAACCGAGTTGCCCCGTCTCGGTGATCAGCGCCGCGCCGACGCCGGCGGTCCACGTCTTCGACGCACTGTTCGGCAGCTTGTCTTTAATTCCCGCATTCGCGGCGAAATCGATGGGCTCCTCGGCATCCGGATCGGGCGGAAGCAGGCTGCTGGCCAGGGCCTGAGCGCGGCCTGCCTGGGTCAATGCGTACCCGCCGATGCGCAGATCATCGGTCTTCAGATAACTGCCGTCGGCATGGACGACGAATTTGTCGCCCAGCGGCACGGCGATCGCGGCACCGCCCGATCGTTCATTGGCCGCCGATCCATAGGTCGCCATGGCATCGACATGCACGGGTTCGTCCGGGATGCTGCGGGGGATGCGGGTGTCGATGACGTTGACGACGCCACCGATCGCGGAGGACCCATATAGGAGCGCCGCAGGACCGCGCAGCACCTCGATGCGCTCGGCGAGCAGCGGATTGACAACCACGGCGTGATCGACGCTGGTGTTCGACACGTCGATCGAACCGATACCGTCCGTCAGTACGCGGACGCGCTCACCCTGCAGACCACGGAGAACGGGGCGCGAGGCGTTGGGGCCGAAAGAGGTGGCCGAGACGCCCGGCGTCTTGGCGATCGTCTCGCCAACCGTAGGCCGGATCGACTGGGTCAGCTCCTCTCCCTGCAGCACCGCGACACCAGACAGCACATCGCGGCGATCGCGTTGGAACGGGGCGGTGACGATGATGTCGGAGGACCGATCGCGATGGTATCCGTCCTTCGCGTCGCTTTGGGCCCAGGCGGGCGACATCATCATCGTGAGCAGCGAACTGGAGCAAAGGAGTCTAGAGAGCCGCATGAAATTGCCCTTTGTATAACGATATATCACCTCATCCGACATATCCTGTCGTGACGGCGAGCCGCAGTCATAGCCGACCCCGTTTTTTGATACAATATAACATTTCACAGAAGGCGCTGAACAGCGTTGGGCGTTAGTCCGGCCAAGCGATCACAAATCCCTGATGCGCATTGTTTCGGTCGCACTATGTAGAGAAGATTCCGTATCCGTTAAGCCGCGAATGAGTCTGCCATCGACACCGCCGCGAACCACGGCTAGGAGCGCCCGCATGAATGGGGCGCGTTTCGGAGTCGACAGGATGTGCTGCAAGGCCGCTCTGGCCTTTGCCATTCTTGCGCTTGTGCTTCGCTTACTGATCCCAGCAGGGTTCATGCCCGCGACCGGCCAGGGGTTCGCGATCACCCTATGCACGGGCATGGGCTCGATGCAGGCCTGGGTGGATGAGCATGGTGCGGTCCACAAAGGCGAACCGGTCAAAAAGGAGCAGGTCGAGCATCCCTGCGCCTTTGCCGGCTTCGGAGCCGCGCTGGACGTGCCTAGCGTCGTCGGCGCCTTGGCATTGCCCTTCATCACGATGGCGAAGCTCATCGGCGCCTCGGCAGCGCCCGCCACCATCGGCCGGGGCCTCGCGGCCCCTCCCCCCCCCTCGACAGGACCACCTTCCGCCCATTGAAGATCGTCACCACCGCTCATGATTAAGTGAGCGGCTAGCGCTTCATGGGCGACGCTGACCGGGCGCGCCCGGTCAAGGTTCTGATTTCATGTTGTCCACACATCGCCTGTCGGCGAGCGCATCGGCGTTCGCCTTCCTTATCTTGCCGACGCTTGCTCATGCCGAGGAAGAGTCGAGCCGCAACGACATCGTCGTTACCGCGAAGCTCGTCACCGATGATGCCCGAAGAGAGGTCGAGAAGCGGCCGGGCGGCGTCGATGTCGTCGATGCGTCGAACTTCGAGAACAAGGTCACCGTCAGCCTTCGCGATGCACTCGCCTTTTCGCCCGGCGTCTACACCCAGCCCCGTTTCGGACAGGAAGTCCGTCTCTCCGTGCGGGGATCGGGGATCAGCCGGGGCTTCCACATGCGGGGCCTCACCCTGATGCAAGACGGCATCCCCATCAATCTCGCTGACGACAATGGCGACTTCCAGGAACTCGACCCGCAGGTCTTCCAGCGGATCGAAGTCTATCGCGGGGGCAATGCCCTGCGCTTTGGTGGCTCGACCCTCGGCGGCGCGATCAACGCGGTGACGCCCACGGGCCGCACGGCACCACGATTCGAGCTCCGCATCGATGGCGGCAGCTTCAACACGATCCGCGCCAAGGCGGCGGCGGCCTTTGCGACCGAGCATGGCGATGCCTATCTGGCGCTGACCACCGACAATTCGGATGGTGATCGCGATCATGCCGGGCGCGGCGCGATCCGGTTCAACGGCAATGTCGGCCTGCGGCTGACCGAGACGGTGGAGACGCGCTTCTATGCGACGGTCAGCCACATCGACCAGGATTTGCCCGGATCGCTGACCCTGGCCCAGGCGCTCAATACGCCCAAGCTCTCGCTTCCGGCGAATATCACCGGGAATCAGGAGCGTGACATCGACTCGATCCGCTTGCAGAACCGGACGACGGTCGATCTCGGGAGCGGCCAGCTTGCGTTCGGCGCCTTCTTCAACGCCAAGAATCTGTTCCATCCGATCTTCCAGGTGATCGACCAGAACAGCAACGATTATGGCGTCTTCGCGAGCGTCGATCTGGCCGGCGGTGCGGACAGTCTTCCGTGGGAGCTGACCCTGGGCACGCAAGCGCGTTTCGGCACGATCGCGGCCAAGCAGTTCGTCAATGTCGCCGGCAATCGGGGAGCGCCGACCGCGCGGACCCACAACAGCGCACACACGATCAACAGCTATGGCGAGCTTCGCGTCACCCCGATCGCCACGCTGACCTTCGTCGCGGGCGGCATCTACACCAGCGGCGAACGCGAGATCGACAATCTGCTCGTCCCCGTCCGCAGCGGCAAGGCCAGCTTCAACAGCTTCGCGCCCAAGGCTGGGCTGCTCTATGAGCCGATCGATGGTGTGCAACTCTATGCCAACTATAATCGGTCGGTCGAACTGCCGGGATATAGCGAACTCAGCCAGACGCCGGCCACCGGCTTGCCCGGCTTCACAGCGGTCAACCCGCAGAAGGCATGGACCTTCGAGATCGGCACGCGCGGCCAGCTCGGCATCGCGTCATGGGACATCACCTTCTATCGGGCCGATCTGAAGGGCGAGATGCTGCAATATGCGGTGTCGCCCAACTTCCCGGCATCGACCTTCAATGCCGGCCGCACGCGCCATCAGGGCATCGAAGCGGGTCTCGATCTGGTGCTGACGCCTTGGGTGCGGCTACGGCAGGTTTTTCAGCTTAATGACTTCCGCTTCAGGGGCGATGCCCAATATGGCGACAATCGCCTGCCGGTTGTGCCCAAGCATCAGTATCGGGCGGAAGTTCGGCTCGGCACTGATACGATCAGCGTGAGTCCCAACATCGAATGGCTCTCGGACGGGGCTTGGGCGGATTACCGGAACACGGTCCGCGCGCCCGGCTACACGCTGTTCGGGATCGGCGCGGAAGCGCGCGTGCGGGACGGCATCACGCTGTTCGTCGACGCGCGCAACATCACCGGCAAGAAGGCTATCGGCGACGTTTCCGCCGTGCTGCTCGCGACGCCCGCGACGGTAGCCTTCTATCCGGTGGAACGGCGCGCCTTCTACGGCGGCCTTCGCGCCAGCTTCTAACCGCCATCCCTCAAGGACGGCCGTGCGCCGTTCCCACCCATCGGAAAGGGAATAAGCCGATGAAGATCAATATTTTCGCCGTAGCAACGACACTCGCAAGCATCAATGTGCCCGCCATGGCCCAGATTTCCGTCCAGACGCCCTGGCTGCGCGAGACGCCTCCCGCATCGCAGGTCGGCGCCGGGTACGGCACGCTCGTCAATCGCGGCCGCGAAGAGGACCGCCTGCTTGGTGGTACGACGGCGGTGGCCGATCGGGTCGAGGTTCATCGCATGTCGATGGACGGTGGCGTCATGCGGATGCGCCCGGTCGATGGCGGTCTTGCCGTGCCGGCGGATGGCAACGTCGTGCTGAAGCCCGGCAGCTATCATCTGATGCTGATGGGTCTCAAGCAGCCGCTCAAGCGCGGTGCCGTGGTGCCGCTGACCCTGCGCTTCGCGAAGGCGGGAGCCGTCAAGGTCCGTTTCCGTGTCGAGGCAATCGCGTATCAGCCGGCGGGAGGCGAGCATGGCCATCATTAAGCCAGTCTCGGGCCTCCGCTCGGTCCGCTACGCACTCTGGGCGCTCGTCGCCTTGGTGGTTGGTGGTTTCGCGATCTACACCATCGAGCAGGATCGCGGCGGCGAAGCCGGGCCCCAATCGGACTATGCCTCGGCCTTTGGCGGGAGCTTTCGGCTCGTCGATCAGTCGGGCCGACCGGTCACCGACCAGACGCTCCTGGGCAAACCATTTGCGATTTTCTTCGGTTTCACCCGCTGCGCCGAGGTGTGCCCGACGACGCTCCAGTCGATGGCGCTGCTACGCAAGAAGCTTGGAACCGATGGCGACAAGCTGAATCTTGTCTTCGTCAGCCTCGATCCCGAGCATGATAAGCCCGCTGACATCGGCCAATATCTAACTCTGTTCGGCACGCCAATCATCGGGCTCACCGGCTCGCCTGCCGAGCTCGAGCGGATCGTGAAGGGCTATCACGTCTATTATAAGAAAGTGCCGATCGATGGTGGCGACTATGTGATCGACCACACCGCGACCGTCTTCCTGATGGACCGGCAAGGCAAGTTCTCGGGTACGCTTTCCCACGATGAGGGCGAAGCGCCCAGGCTCGAAAAGCTGCGCAGGCTGGTGCGGACATGAATCCGGCAAGCTCCCGCTTCGCCGGCCTCGAAAATATATGGCGCAGCATCGTCGGGCGACCAAAGGGATTTCCTATGAAGAAAATGATGCTGAGCATGTTGCTCGCCTCGGCCTCCTCTACAGCGGCTTGGGCCGCCGATGCCGATCGCTCCGATAATGAGACGATCACCGTGACGGCGACGCCCGACGCCGAACAAGCCCGTACCGAGATCGAGCGTACACCGGGGGGCGTTTCGGTCGTACCCGACAGCGCGTTCAAGGATACGCCGGTACAAAATATCAAGGACATCCTCGCCTATGTTCCGGGCGTCATCACCCAGCCACGCATGGGCGACGATGCGCGCGTCTCGATCCGGGGATCGGGGCTGTCGCGTGCGTACGGCAATCGTGGCCTATCCATGTACCTTGACGGCATTCCGCTCAACACATCGGACGGTCTGCTCGACTTCTTCGAGATCGACCCGAGCGCCTATCGTTATGTGGAGGTCTACAAGGGCGCGAATGCGCTGCGCTACGGCTCCAACGCCTTGGGCGGCGCGATCAACCTCGTCACGCCCACCGGACGCGACGCCCCGGCACTCGATGCACGGATCGACGGCGGAAGCTTCGGCTATGTGAAGGGACAGGCAAGTTCCGGCGGCAGCTCCGGTGCGTTCGACTATTTCGCCACGGTGTCGGCGCAGCGGATCGACGGCTATCGCGACCACAGCAAGGGGGATGCCATCCGGGGCAATCTCAATATCGGCTATCGCATCTCCAACAATGTCGAGACCCGCTTCTACCTTTATGGCGCGACCACCAACCAGCGCATCCCCGGCGAGGTGGCGAAGGCGCAGGCGATCAACTCGCCCCGCTCGGCGAACCCGGTCTGGATCGTTCAGGACCAGCAGCGTAACGTCGACTCGATCCGGGTCGCCAACAAGACGACGATCCGCCTGGGCGACACCACGGTCGATATCGGCGCCTTCTATAACAACCGCCATGTGAAACACCCGATCTTCCAGTGGCTCGACTTCACCGTCGATGATTATGGCGGTTTCGTGCGCGCCGTGGATGACCGCTCGATCGGCAGCCTGCGCAACCGTCTGATCGTCGGAGCCAACATCCAGAACGGCAAGATCGACACCGAGCAGTTCGTCAACCTGCCCGGTGCGGTGAAGGGCGCGCTCGCCGCGTCGATGGTCGACGCATCGAAGAACGTCTCGGCCTATGCCGAGGACTCGCTGTTCCTCTTGCCCAACGTCGCGGTGATCGCGGGCGTGCAATATCTCCATGCGACCCGTGATCGTCGCGACCGCTTCCTGGCCAATGGCGATCAATCGGGCCGGACCAGCTATGATCTCTGGAGCCCACGCCTCGGCCTGCTCTGGGATGTCGATCCGGACTCGCAGGTCTTCGCCAATATCTCGCGCAGCGCCGAGGTGCCGAGCTATGACGCCAATGTCATCGTCGCCAATCCGGCATTGAAACCCCAGCGCGCAACCACCTATGAGATCGGCACGCGCGGCCGGCGCGGCGGCATCGGCTGGGACATCTCGCTCTACCGGTCCGAGCTACGAAACGAGCTTCAATGTCTGACGACGGGGCCGTTCAGTGCGTGCAGCATCATCAATGCCGGTCGCACCATCCATCAGGGTATCGAAGCGGGGCTGGACGCAGCTGTTCCGCTGTCGGCGCTGGCGTCGGGCGATAGCCTGGCCCTGACCGCTGCCTATACCTATAGCGACTTCAACTTCGACGGCGATGTCCGCTACGGCGATAACGAGCTGCCCGGCGTGCCCAAGCACTTCGTCCGCGCCGAGCTGCTCTACAAGCATCCGTCCGGCTTCTACGCCGGGCCGAATGTGGAGTGGGCTCCAGGCCACTATTTCGCCGACAACGCCAACAGCCTGACCGTCGATCCCTACATGCTGCTCAATCTAAAGGCAGGGTTCGATCTGGGCGATCATTGGTCGGCCTATGTCGAAGGCCGCAACCTGACAAACAAGCATTACATCTCGACGGTGGCGGTCGCCGGGACGGCAAACGCAGCATCGGAACTGTTCAACCCCGGCGTAGGCCGAGCCGTCTATGGCGGCATTCGGTATCGGTGGTGATTCCATGCATCTTTTCACCATCAAACCTCGCGCCCGTTCTCGCGCCCACTGTCACTCCATGTCCGAAATCCGGGGAGCAAATATCATGAAGACATCCATCATCGCGCTCGTCGCAGCGCTGTCAGCCGCGACACCAGCGGCCGTTTCCGCCGAGGAACGCGAAAGCCGCGACGACTCCGAGATCGTCGTCACCGCGCAATATGCGCAGGACGAAAGCTCCAGCGCGAGCAAGACCGGCCAGCCGATCCTGCTGACGCCGCAATCGGTGCAGGTCGTCACCCGTCAGGTCCTGCTCGATCAGAATGCGATCACATTGACCGATGCGGTGCGGAACGTCGCGGGCGTGTCGTCGGATTTCGGGTTCGGCGGTGCGACCTCACCACTGTTAGTGCTGCGCGGCTTCTCCACCGTTTCGATGACAACGCAAAGCTCGCTCTACAGCAGCGGGACCTATTATCTCGATGGCGCCAAGGTGCGCGGCCTGCCGCTCGACATGGCTAACGTCGAGGCGGTCGAGGTCGTCAAGGGCCCGGATTCGGTACTGTTCGGGCGGGCGGAGCCAGGCGGTCTTGTCAATATTCGCTCGCGCCCGCTGGTGGCGACGCCGACCCGCGCGTTCGAGCAGACGGTGGGTGAATATGGTCTGTCGCGCACCTCGGCCCGGGTGGGCGGCGCGCTGGACAACGACCAGCACTGGCTCGCGGCAATTTCCGGCAGCTATCTCAACGCCGGTTCAAACCGCGAATATGTCGTCGAGAAGCTCGGCACGGTGAACGGTTCGCTTGCCTGGGCACCGACAGACGGCACCCGCGTTGCGCTGACCGTCAGCTATGTCAACCATCGCTATCGCAACGATTACGGCATCCCGTCTGATGGCGACCGTCCGGCGAACGTCTCGCTCAAGACCGCATATAACGATGCTCCAGTCCTCTCGAAGGACGAGACCCAGCTCTACCGTCTCGATATCACCCAAGCGCTCGGTAGCGATTGGCAGGTAAAGCTGCGTGGCATCCATATGCGCTCGGATACGCGCGAAGTGGACGTGGCTCCCTTTCGCATCGACCTGACCACCGGCGAGGACGTGTTCGCGTCTTCGCGCCAGTTGGCCCGCTACTATTTCAACGTGCGCCCCGACGGACGGTTTCGCGTCGATCAGGCAAGCGCCGATCTTGTCGGCGAGATCCGCACCGGTACGCTCGTCCACAAGCTGGCCGTGGGCGCGGAATATTTTCGCGAGAGCAAGGTCGGGCTCTCCTATTTCCAACAAGTTTCGACTGTGAGCGCCGACAATCCGGTGCTCGGCGGCACGCCGCCGCTCGATCCAAGCACGGCGGCTCCCGTGGACATCGTGGACCGCGACCGTTGGTACTCGATCTCTGGTGAGGACAATATCGATCTGGGCGGCGGCGTGCATGCCGTCCTTGCGGTGCGGCAGGACTGGACCAGCACGATCTACTCGTCGCCAGGGCTCGCGCCTAACCGGCTCAGCTTCACCTCACCGCGGGTCGGCGCAGTGTGGGAGGTGGCACGCGGGCATGTGCTCTATGGCCAATTCCAGCGAGGGCTTGCCGCCAACAATGGCGTCAATCCCGACGGCACGAAGCTCGATCCCGAAGTCGGACGGCAATATGAGATCGGCTACAAGTTCCAGTCCGACGACAAGCGTTTTACCGCGACGCTCGCGGCCTTCGATCTGGTCAAGACAAACCGGGGCGACTTCACCTTCTTCCCGGTAATCCAGACGATCGGAAAGGCGCGCTCGCGCGGCGTGGAGCTTGATTTTAGCGGCGACATCACACCGGAGCTATCGTTGATCGGATCCTATGCCTACACAAAGACGAAGGTCGACGGCGGGCCGCTTCGGCTCGCCAATGTCCCGAAAAACGCCGCCAGCCTGTGGGCACGTTATCAGATAACCGCCAAAGGCACGATCGGCGGCGGTGCCTATTATCAGTCGGCCCGCTTCGGCGACGTGGGTAACGGTATCACCCTCCCGGCTTATGTCCGCTTCGATGCGGATGCATCCTACGGCTTTCGCCTGGCTGGAGCGAACATGACCGCGCAGATCAACCTGAAGAACGTCTTCGACAAACGTTATTTCATATCCCAGCATCAGTTCTCACCCGACTGGATTCAGCCCGGCGCACCGCGCACTCTGACCGGCACATTGAGGGTCGAACTATGAAGCTCCCGGCCCGATTGACCGGCCTTGGCATGATCGCTGCGCTCTTTTCGGCGACGGCGACTGCCCAGACAGCCGAAGGCGTCGCACCGATCATTCCACTCTATTCCAAAGGCACCGTCACCTCGCTCGGCGTCCCGGAAATACGGCTCAAGCAGCCGACGGGCGACACACTGATCTTCAATGTCAGCGAGCCCGCGCTGGAGCTGTTCCGCCCGGCACCCGGGCGCGCAAACGGCACGGCCATGATCGTAGCCCCGGGAGGCGGGTTCGTCGGACTCGGTTATGAGGCCGGCGGAACAGCGGTCGCTCGCCGGTTGGCGCAGGAGGGGATCACTGCCTTCGTCCTCAAATATCGCACGATCCGAAGCGCGCCTGATCCGATGCAGCTGCCCGAGGTCCATCTGAAGGAGATGGACATGCTGATGACGCGGGCGAAAAGCGGCGTCCCGATCGAAATGCCGCCCTTTGCGGGGGAGCAGCATGCCGTGGAGGATGGCGCGCGGGCGATGAGGATCGTGCGGCACCGCGCCCCCGAATGGGGCATCGACCCTCGGCGGGTCGGCGTCATCGGCTTTTCCGCAGGGGCGTATCTCGCTGCCGATCTGGCAATCGGCGACAAGGCGTCGCGGCCGGACTTCGTTGCACTGCTTTATGGTGGGCTGCGGACCCCGGTTCCCGCCGACGCGTCTCCAGCTTTCATTGCAGCCGCAGCGGATGACGAATATCAACCCAATGATGCCGCGCTGCTCTATGGCGCATGGCGCCAGGCAGGTGCGCCGGCCGAACTCCACATCTACGAGCGCGGCGGACATGGTTTCGATCTCCAGCCGAAGGGGACGACGAGCGACCGCTGGTTTGAAGAACTGATCTGGTGGATGCAGTCTCGAGGCCTCGTGGGTTCGGCAGGCATGCGTCCGGAGTAGCAGCTATGATCAATTCGATGCGCTCCCCACCTCTCGACGGGACCACGAATTCCCGCGCCAGCGCCGCCTATAAAATGATCTGGTGCTGGCATTTCTATGCGGGACTCTTCGTATTGCCGTTCATCTTGATCCTGTCGGTCACCGGCTCGATCTATCTGTTCAAGCCGCAGATCGAGCGATGGGAGGAGCGCGGCTATCTCAGCCTTGGCACGCGGGGCACGGTGTCGGCGGATCAACAACTCGCGGCCGTACTCACCGCCAGCCCCGGCGCGAGGTTCGAATATTATCGCCTTCCGCGTAAAGTGGGTGATGCTGCGATGGTACAGCTCGGCCTTCCGGATGGAAGTAAGCGTCAGGTCTTCGTTTCGCCGCAGGGCAAGGTGCTGGGGAGTTGGAATCCGGAGACGCGGATTGCCGATACGGTCGCGCGCATCCACGGCACGCTGCTTCTCGGCAAATGGGGCGACTGGCTGGTGGAACTGGCAGCGAGCTGGACGATCGTGATGATCCTGACCGGCCTATATCTCTGGTGGCCCCGTCCGTTGCGATTTGCCGGCACGCTTTGGCCGCGCCTTTCGCTACGCGGTCGCCCGCTGCTCAAGGATTTGCATCGGGCCGCCGGCTTCTGGATCGCGGGTCTTGTGCTGGTCATGCTCGCCAGCGGCCTGCCCTGGGCCGGCGCATGGGGCAGCGCATTCAAATGGGCGCGTGCCGAACTTGGTCTGGTCAACGGGCCGCAAGACTGGAAGATCGGCGTGGATGGCGGCCATGCCGGCCACCATGGTGCCGTGCCTATGGTGACGCCTGCTTCAGACCCTGGCCCGAGCTTGCCGCTGGCCACCTTCGTTGCGAAGGCCGACGCCGAGCACATGCCCTTTCCGGTACTGGTGCTGCCACCCCATGCACCTCAGCGCTTCGGTCCACCGACCGGCGACGTCTGGACAGCCAAATCCGAGACACAAAACCGCACCTTGGGCAGGCAGGTGACCTATGACCCGGCAACGGGGGTTGAGATCGGCCGGCGGGGTTTCTCCGACCAGCACATCATCGACCGGATCGTGAACACCGGGGTCGCCTGGCACGAAGGGCAACTTTTCGGCCTCGCCAATCAGCTCATCGGGCTGGCGACGGCGATAGCGTTGATCGCGGTTAGCATCTTGGGCGTACTCATGTGGCTAAAGCGCCGGCCCGCGGGCACGTTTGGCGCACCGGACGTCAGCATTCGGGTTTCCGGGAAGTGGTTCTTCGCCGGCCTGGTCGTCCTAGGGCTGATGATGCCACTCTTTGGATTATCAGTGATCATCGTTTGTCTAGCTGACTGGAGCTACCGTTTCGGATGTAGCTCGATCGGCATCAGATAATGGCAATCTTGATAACTGTACCGCTTGCTTCCGTCTTATTTTGTATCAATCCGAGCTCGGAATAAATCGCCTTGCACTACGGGATTCATATGCGCGGCGATCATCCTTGGACTCGAAACCATATGCGGACAGGGTTAGCTGGAGTGGCTGAGGTGAATCATGATCTCTCGGCAGTCCTCGTCGAACCCAACGGCCGCACCGCATTCCGGAACGACCCGCGCTCCTATAGCGCGCCGTCGGGCTATCGCAGACTATCCGCGCTGGTTGAAGGATATCGGCATACGCTGCGGCGGGCTGGTGCTCCTGTTGGTCTCCGCGCTCGCCTTCAGCTGGCTATACCGCCTGATTCATGCCGTTCCGCGCAGCGAAGGGACGCTCGGTCAATATGGTATCGCTGCCATCGCATTCCTGAGTGCCAGTGTCGGACTGGGTCTGGTGGCACTCGGGTACAGCATTCACGATCCCGTCGAGATTTCAGATCGCTGGCGCTCCCGCCTGTAAACATACGCGAAACATATGCGTTAGCCATACCTCCATCTCGAAAACAAACGCCCTTCTCGCCCAAGTGATTTGGTTCGCGTCTCTGTCGGCGCGCAGTGGTGAGGCGCGGCAATGACGAGCAGTTCGGAATCAGGGCACGAGCATGGCGGGCACGCGCCCAAGGAGGGCTTCGCCGCGCTTGCTGTCGGCGCGATCGGCGTTGTCTTCGGCGATATCGGGACTTCGCCACTCTATGCACTCAAGGAAACCTTCGTCGGCCACCACCCTCTCGCCGTCGACGAGGCGCATATCCTTGGCGTCCTGAGCCTCATCTTCTGGACGATGATGCTTATCGTCACGATCAAATATGTGCTTGTGGTGCTGCGAGCGGACAATCGCGGCGAAGGCTGGAGCCTTGCTCTACTCGCCCTGATCGCCAGCAAGACCGAAGGAAGCCGCTGGGCGCCGGCGTTGGTGATGATGGGCGTGATCGCCTCGGCACTGTTCTACGGTGACGCGATCATCACGCCGGCCATTTCGGTGCTGTCGGCGGTCGAAGGGCTGTCGGTGGTCAATTCCGGCTTCACCCAATGGGTGTTGCCGATTGCCGTCGGTATCCTGATCGGCCTGTTCGTTGTCCAATCCAAGGGCACCGCCAAGGTCGGCATCGTCTTCGGACCGATCATGTTGCTCTACTTCGCGACCATCGCGGTGCTCGGCCTGGTCGAGGTTGCCGAGAACCCCGCCATCGTCGCTGCACTCAATCCCTGGTGGGCGTTCAACTTCTTCCTTCTCGACCCTACACTGGCGTTTCTCGCGCTCGGCTCGGTCGTTCTGTCGGTAACGGGTGCCGAGGCGCTGTATGCGGACATGGGCCATTTCGGGCGCAAGCCGATCTCGACCTCCTGGCTCTATCTCGTCTTCCCATGTCTGATGCTAAACTATCTTGGGCAGGGATCGCTGTTGCTCGACAAACCCGATGCCGCGCAAAATCCGTTCTTCATGCTGGTAGACGAAGCGTGGCGGCTGCCGCTGGTGATACTTGCGACACTTGCGACGATCATCGCTAGCCAGGCGGTGATATCCGGCGCCTATTCGGTCACCCGGCAGGCAGTCCAGCTCGGCTTCCTGCCTCGGGTCCGTATCGCTCACACCAGCGCCAAGGCCGCAGGGCAAATCTACATCCCATCGGTCAACTGGCTTCTGCTGATCCTCGTCCTGATCCTGGTTCTCATCTTCCGCAATTCGAGCAATCTTGCCGCCGCCTATGGCATCGCGGTGACAGGCACGATGCTCATCACCGCCTGTATGGTCGGCGTACTGACCTTTACCGTGTGGCAATGGAACCGTTGGCTAGCCGGCGGAGTCACGGCGCTCTTCCTGTTCGTGGATGGCGCCTATTTCGCGTCGAACGTCACAAAGATCCCCGATGGTGGCTGGTTCCCGCTCGCGGTCGCAGCGGTGATATTCACCTTCCTCACGACTTGGGCGACAGGACGGCGGCTCGTGCGTGCGCGTTTGCAGGAAGGAGCGATGCCGGTCGACATCTTCATCAAATCCACGACCCATCTTCAGCGCGTCACCGGCACTGCGGTCTATATGTCGGCGTCGCCCGAAGGTGTGCCGCCCTCTCTCCTGCACAATGTCAAGCACAACCGCGTCCTCCATGAGCGCAATGTGCTGTTGACGATCGGTATCGCGGACATACCCGTCGTCGAGGAAACCGACCGCGCGGAGGTTCGCTCGCTTGGGCCCGACTTCTATAGGATCACCCTGCGCTACGGCTTCATGCAGGAAATCGACGTTCCGGCCGATCTCGCGGCTGTCGACGTCTGCGGCACGCCATTCAAGACGGGGGACGTCAGCTATTTCCTCAGCCGTCAGACGCTGATCGCGACCGAGCATCCGGGGATGGCGCTGTGGCGGGAGAAGCTCTTCTCGTGGATGATGCGCAACTCGGAAACGGCGATGGAATTCTTCAAGCTCCCGAGCAATCGCGTGGTCGAGTTGGGGAGCCAGGTCGAAATCTAGGCCTCAGCGCAGAACTTCGGCGAGATAGGCGACAATGCCGATGATCGCGCAGATGCCGGCAATCAGATTGAGCGGCTTCGTGGCGCCCAGAAAATCGATGATCCTGTCGTAAAGACTGGTGCGCGACGCGCCTCGTCGCGCGGCTGGCTCGTCCATCTCCAGGATCAGCGCATCGTCTTCATCGTTCGTTTGCATGATCGGATCATGCGCGCCTTCAGCGTTGCATTGCCAGATTGCGAACCGGCCTTTCGCATAATGTCCGCATATGATCGCACCATTGCTTATGCGGACAATATGGAAACCGATCTGCCTCGATCTCGAAACCCTATTCCGCGATCCTTAAAAATGAGGCTGGCGGCGCGATCCTGCCGCAATACTCTCTGGAGCAACAATGCCCACCCAATATGATGTCGGTTCCGCCCCGTGCCTTGTCGTCGGGCGGGATCGAGCGGGCCATTGGCTCGTCCGCGAAATCCACGGCCTGCTCGGCGGAATTTTCGTGTCGCGCGAAGCGGCATTGCATTTCGCGCGACAAGAGGGATCGGCGCTGCCTGGCGCAACGATCCGGCTCAGCCGTGGGCGCGTTGCGTCCTTCGAAACTGGCGTGCTGGTGAAAGCGGCATGAGGCGCCGCGTCAAACCGACCTCCGATCTGACTGTGCCGCCTGTTGACCCGGCTCCGCGCCCCCGGATACCAGGCCGACTTTCGATGCAGGCTTTCTGGCGTGCGATCGATCCCGATCACGAACCTGCCGACCCGCAACCTCAGCCGTCGGCACCCAGCAAGCGATAGCCCACGCCCAATTCATTCACGATGATGCGAGGCCGGCTCAGGTCGGCCTCGATCTTCTGGCGCAGGTTGCGGATCACAACGCGCAGATATTCGACATGCCGCTCATATTCATTGGGCCACACGCTCTTGAGGATTTGGTCATGGGTGATCACCCGACCGGGGAAACGGGCAAGCTCGGCCAGGACACCGAATTCCTTGGGTGTCAGGTGCAGTTCCTCACCATCGCGCCGGATCATGCGATTGAGCAGGTCGATCTCCAGGCTGCCAATCACCACCCTGAGCTGGGCACCATCGGCGCTCTTGCGGTTCCGGAAAGCGGCGCGCATCCGCGCAAGAAGTTCCTCTGTATCAAACGGCTTGGTCACATAGTCGTCCGCGCCCAGATCGAGCGCGGTCACCTTCTGATCGGTGGCTTCGCGCGCGGACACGACCAGCAAGGTCGCCTTCGACCGCTGGCGGATGATCGGCACCAGTTCAAGGCCATCGCGATCGGGGAGACCCAGATCAAGCAGAACGATATCGGGATGCGCGCTGCCGAGCCGCTCGAGCCCCTCGCGGGCGCTCCCTGCTTCCACCACCTCATAGTCGGTGCGTTCCAAGGTCGTGCGCAGCAGACGCCGGATATGCGGCTCATCGTCGACGATGAGGACTTTCGCGCGGTTCAAGTAACATTCTCCTGATCGATCTCGCGGACAAGCGCTTGTTCCGGAAAGATGATATCAAACCGGGCGCCGGACAATTCGGTGCGGTTGGACGCCCTGACCTGCAGGCCCATTGCCTCGGCAAACGCCTTGACGATGGCAAGGCCGAGCCCGCTGCCCCCCTTCGAACGATCCGACCCCTCAAAACGCTGGAAGGTCTGGAACACATCAGCTTCCCGTCCGACAGGAAGGCCAGGCCCCTGATCCATCACGGACAACACGAGTTCGCCCGGCGTACGCTCGGCCACGACATGGATCGGGCTGTCTGGATCGGCATAGCGCCCGGCATTGTCGAACAGGTTTATCAACACATGATGGAAAAGCTGTGGATCGACACGGACCAGCGGCAGGCCCGGTGCCACAGCCAGGTCTATCTCGTGACCGACGAGCGCGGCGCGGGTATCGTGAACGGCGCTGGCAATCGCGTCGGTCAGGTCGATCGATTCGAGATTGAGGCGCATCACGCCGGCCTCGACCCGGGCCATGTCGAGCAGATTGGCGACAAATCTGTTGAGCCGCTGTGCCTCTGCCTCGACGGTATCGACCAGGGGGGATGGATGCTCGCTGCGCAGCATGTTTGCCGCCGCGAGGATAGCGGTCAGCGGCGTCTTGAGATCGTGACTTACCGAGGACAGAAGCGCGGCGCGCAGCCGGTCGGTTTCCTTCAGCTGGGCGACATCGCGCATCTCGTCCTCGAACTGCATCCGCTCGATCACCAGCGCCGACTGATCGGTCAGGCTGAGAAGCAACGACGCCTTGTCGGCCGGGACCGGCATGGCGCCATCGTCACGCGTCAATCCAACCACGCCGACCACGCCGCGCGAGGTTTTCAGCGGATAAAAAAGCCAGTCCGAGCCGGTCAACGTGTCGGAGCCGCGCCCGGTCGCAGTCCCTTTGTCCATCGCCCATTGCGCTGCGGCATGCTCCATCGTGTCGAGCTTATCCTCGGGCGGCCAGGCGGCTCGCAGGGCGGGGCCATCGGGCGAGGCGGTCAGAACGCAAACCCGCGCATCAAACAACCTCGCAAGCTCGGCGCAGATTGCCTGCATAAGCTCTTCGTCATTGCCGATCGTCGTCAGTTGTCGGGAGAAGCCCGCGAGAGCGGCATTGAGCCGTGCGCTGGAGGTTGCGAGGTCGGCCTGGGACCTTATCCGCGCTGCAAACTGGCTCGTCACCAGCGCAACGCCAAGAAAAACGACGATGGTGACGACATTCTCCGGATTGCTGATCGTCAGCGTGCCCGTGGGCGGCAGGAAGAAGAAATTATAGGCGAGCGAGGACGCCAAACCGGCGAACACGCCGGCGCGCAGGCCATAGAGGCTGGCGGCCGCCATCACGGGTAGAAGATAAAGCAGCGCGATGTTCGTGATATTGAGCGTCGTTCCCAACCCCAATCCCGCCGCGGTGACGAGCGCGACGACCAGGAGCGAGGCGATATAATCGCTCGGCTTGCCCCAATGTCCTGCCGGTCGTCGACGATGGCGCACCGTCGCATCGTGCTGGTCGCCTGGCAGGACATGCACCGCCACGTCGGTCAACCCGCGGACGAGCTGATCTACCACCGACCCATGGCGCATCTCGAACCACCAGGGCCGCGCCGACTTGCCAATCACGATCTGGGTAGCGCGAGCCTCGCGCGCATAGGAGATCAGGCCATCGACGACCCGCGCCGCCGGGATGGTCGCCGTGGCGGCGCCAAGCTGTGCCGCCAGACCCATCGCCTGATTGAGTCGCTTGCGCTCCTCATCGCCCAGTTGTGCTGTGCGCGGACTTTCGATGTGCAAGGCGGTCCATGGCGCGCCCAATGCATCGGCAAGTCGCTTGGCAGCCCGCACCAGTTCCTGCGCGCTCGGCTGCTCGCTCACGGCGACGATCACCCGCTCGCCCGCCGCGAAGCTGCCCGCGAGCGCATGGGCGCGAACATAATCGAGCATCTGCGCATCGACGGCCTGCGCGGCGCGGCGGAGCGCGAGCTCGCGCAGGGCCGACAGGTTCGACTTGGAGAAGAAGTGGTTCAGCGCACGGCTGGCTTCGTCGGGGATGTAGACCTTCCCCTCCTTCAGGCGCTCGATCAGTTCATCGGGGGGAATATCGACCACCTCGATGTCCGCGCTCTCCAGGATGCGGTCCGGAACTGTCTCGCGCACGCGTACCTTGGTGAAGGAGGCAACGACGTCGTTGAGGCTTTCGATATGCTGGATGTTGATCGTCGAATACACGTCGATCCCCGCCGCCAGCAGTTCTTCGACATCCTGATAGCGTTTCGGATGCCGGGAGCCCGGCGCATTGGTGTGCGCTAGTTCGTCAACGAGCACGAGTGCCGGATGCCGGGCGAGGATGCCGTCGATGTCCATTTCGGCCAGGGTGCGGCCCTGATAGGCGATGTCGATCCGAGGCAGGATCTCGTGCCCGCGGGTCAGCGCCTCGGTTTCGGCGCGGCCATGGGTCTCGACGACCCCGACGACGACATCGACGCCCGCCTTCCGCTTCTGCATCCCTTCGCTAAGCATCTCATAGGTCTTGCCGACGCCGGGGGCTGCGCCGAGGAACACCTTCAGACGGCCGCGGCCCTCCTGCGCAGCAGCGCGCAGAAGGGCCTCGGGACTCGGTCGATTGTCGCGATCGTTCACGGTGCCGAAGCTGGCGCAATTTTGTCGAGCTGTCGATTGAGTGCAAAAAGGCTAACCCGCGGCTCGCCGAGGAAGCCAAGCAATGGTCGTTCGACCGACTGCTCGACGAGCGAGCGGACCCGTGCTTCTGGCAAGCCACGAACCTTCGCTATGCGAGGTGCCTGCGCCAGGGCCGCCGCCGGCGAAAGATCGGGATCGAGGCCCGAACCGGATGCGGTGACGAGATCTGCGGGCAGGTCGCCTGCCACGCCGGCGGCGCGCGCCTTTTCGATGTCGCCCTTCACGCGATCGACGAGCGCCTGGCTGGTCGGACCAAGATTGGAGCCTGACGACGACAGGCCGTCATAACCCTTGCCCGCGGCTGACGGGCGGGACTGAAAGTAGCGGTCGCTCGTGAAAGCCTGACCGACGACGTTGGAGCCGACCACCTTACCATTCTCCACGACCAGGCTGCCATTGGCCTGTGACGGGAAGATCGCTTGGCCAATGCCGAGAACCGCCATCGGATAGGCAGCGCAGAGCAGGATCGCGAAAAGGATCGTCATGACGATCGCCGGCCGCAGCGAGGACGTGAAATCATTGCCCATGACAGATACTCCTATGCGAGACCGAGGCCGTTCACGGCCAGATCGATCAGCTTGATGCCGATGAAGGGCGCTAACAGGCCACCGAAGCCATAAATGGCGAGGTTGCGGGCCAGCAGCGGCCCCGCACCGATGGGACGGTAGGTTACGCCCTTGAGCGCCAGCGGCACCAGCAACGGGATGATCAGCGCGTTGAAGATGATCGCCGACAGGATCGCCGATTGCGGCGTCCCCAGCCCCATCACATTGAGCACCCCGAGATCGGGATAGAGCACGATGAACATCGCCGGGATGATCGCGAAATATTTCGCGACGTCATTGGCGACCGAGAAGGTCGTGAGCGCACCGCGCGTCATCAGCAGTTGCTTGCCGAGGCCGACCACCTCGATCAGTTTGGTCGGGTCGCTGTCGAGGTCGACCATGTTACCGGCTTCGCGCGCGGCCTGGGTGCCGGTGTTCATCGCCACGCCGACATCGGCCTGAGCCAGCGCTGGAGCGTCGTTCGTCCCATCGCCGCACATCGCGACGAGCTTGCCGCCCGCCTGCTCCTTGCGGATCAGCTCCAGCTTGTCCTCGGGCGTCGCCTGGGCAAGGAAGTCGTCGACCCCCGCCTCGGCCGCGATCGCCGCGGCGGTGAGCGGGTTGTCGCCGGTGATCATCACCGTGCGAATGCCCATCTGCCGCAGTTCGCCGAACCGCTCGCGGATCCCCGCCTTGACGATATCCTTGAGGAAGATCGCGCCGAGCAGGCGGCCATCCTTCGCAACCGCCAGCGGGGTTCCCCCGGCCCGCGCGATCTCGTCGGTCGCCCTGCGAAGCTCCTGGGCCTCGCGACCTTCACCCGATCCCGGATTGGCCCGGAAAACCGAATCCACCGCGCCCTTCTGGATCGTCGATCCGCTGGTCTTGATCCCCGAAATCCGGGTCTGCGCCGTAAAGGGGACAACCTCAGCGTCCGCCGGCAGCGACGCAGTCTTCACGCCGAACTTCTCGCGCGCGAGGACGACGATCGATCGGCCTTCCGGCGTCTCATCGGCGAGGCTCGCCAGCAACGCGGCCTCGGCAAGTTCCGTAACGCTGACACCACCGACCGGCTTGAACTCGGTCGCCTGCCGATCGCCGACAGTGATTGTGCCGGTCTTGTCGAGCAGCAGCGTGTCGATGTCGCCCGCCGCCTCGACCGCTCGGCCGGACTTGGCCAGCACATTGAATCGAACGAGACGGTCCATGCCGGCTATACCGATAGCCGACAGAAGCGCCGCGATCGTCGTTGGAATCAGGGTGATCAGCAACGCCGCGAGAATCGCCACGGGGATGCTGCCGCCCGCATAGGTCGCAAAGCTCGGGATCGTGCCGACCGCGATCAGGAAGATGATCGTCAGACCCACGAGCAGGATGGTCAGCGCGATCTCGTTCGGCGTCTTCTGCCGCTCGGCGCCTTCCACCAGAGCGATCATGCGATCGAGAAAGCCCTGGCCCGGCTCGGCGGTCACCCGAACCTTAATCTCATCGGAGATCACCCGCGTGCCGGCCGTGACGGCCGAGCGGTCGCCGCCGGCTTCGCGGATCACCGGCGCGCTTTCGCCGGTGATCGCCGCCTCGTTGACGGAGGCGACGCCGGCGATGACCTCGCCGTCCGCGGGGATCAGTTCGCCGGTGGTGACGACCACCACGTCGCCGGCATGAAGCTGGCTTGCGGCGACCTGGCTGCCGTCTTCCCTCTTGGCGGTCAGTTCCGCCTTGGTGGCACGCAGTGAAGCGGCCTGCGCCTTGCCGCGCCCCTCGGCGAGCGCTTCGGCGAAGGTGCCGAACAGGACCGTCAGCCACAGCCAGATGACCAGCTGGAGCTTGAAGCCCATGGTCAGTCCGTCACTGCCGACCACCACCAGCACGGTCAGCAGCAAGGCGACGGCCGCCGTGGTGAACATCACCGGATTACGGATCAGTTCTTTCGGGTTGAGCTTGCGGAAGGCGTCGCCCGCCGCCGGCCCGAGCAGCTCGGGCGTGAACATCGATTTCGATGCGGATTTGGTTGCGGTTTTGCTCATGGCAAGTCCGATCAGAAGAGTTGACCGCGGATCATCGCGAGATGATCGGCGATGGGGCCGAGCGCGAGGCTGGGCAGGAAGGTGAGACCACCGACGATCAGCACGATCCCGACGAGCAGGCCGATCCAGAGCGGACCGGTTGTCGGGAAGGAGCCGGCGGTTTCCGGCGTGTATTTCTTCGCTGCGAGCGAGCCGGCGATCGCCAGCATCGGCACGATGATGAAGAAGCGCCCGATCCACATCGCGATGCCGAGCATCGCATTGTAATAGGGCGTGTTCGCCGTCAGGCCGGCAAAGGCAGAGCCGTTATTCCCCACTGCGCTGGTGAAGGCATAGAGGATCTCCGAGAAACCATGCGGTCCCTTGTTGAGCGGCCCCGCCAGCCCCTGCTCCAGCACCGAACTGATCGCGGTAAAGCCGAGGATGATCAGCGGCAGCACGGCGATCGCCAGCACCGCGAGCTTTACCTCGCGACCTTCGATCTTCTTGCCGACATATTCGGGCGTCCGGCCCACCATCAGCCCGGCAACGAACACCGCCAATATGGCGAACAGCAGGAAGCCGTAGATGCCCGCGCCGACGCCACCGATGACGACCTCGCCGAGCTGGATGTTGAAGAGGGGGATCAGGCCACCAAGCGCCGTGAAGCTGTCATGCATCGCATTGACCGCGCCGCAAGATGCCGCCGTGGTGATGACTGAGAAAAGCGACGAGGCGGCGATGCCGAAGCGGACCTCCTTGCCCTCCATATTGCCGCCGGAGACGCCGAGGCCGTGGAGCACCGGGTTGCCGGCCGCTTCCTGCCAATATGTGACGGTGACGCCGGCGAGGAACAGGATCACCATTGCCGAGAGGATCGCCCATCCCTGGCGGGTGTTGCCGACGGCCTTGCCGAAGGTCCAGGTCAGGCCGAAGCAGATCAGAAAGATCGACAGCATCTGCAGCAGATTGGTGAAGGCGTTCGGATTTTCGAACGGGTGAGCCGAATTCGCGTTGAAGAAGCCGCCACCATTGGTGCCGAGCATCTTGATCGCTTCCTGACTCGCGACCGGCCCGAGCGCGAGCGTCTGCTTGACGCCTTCGAGCGTTGTGAGGTCGACCGACCCGGCCAGGGTCTGCGGCACGCCGTTCGCGATGAGCACGATCGCATAGGCGAAGCAGATCGGGAGTAGCACATAGAGCGTCACGCGCGTCACGTCGGCCCAGAAATTACCGATCGTGCTGGCTTGCCGCCGCGCGAAACCGCGGAACAGAGCGAAAGCGAGCGAGATACCCGTCGCAGCCGACAGGAAGTTGTGGATGGTTAGGCCGACCATCTGGCTGAAGTTCGACAAGGTCGATTCACCGCCATAGCTCTGCCAGTTGGTGTTTGTGGTGAAGCTTGTCGCGGTGTTAAAGGCTAGATGGCCGCTCGCGCCCGGATATCCGAGCGGATTGAGCGGCAGGAGGCCCTGCAGGCGAAGGATCGCATAGGTGAAAGCGAGCAGAACAGCGTTGAAGATGAGCATGTGGACGGCGTAGCGCCGCCAGCTCTGTTCGACCGACGGATCGATGCCGGCGAGCTTGTAGAAGCCCGCTTCGATGGGACCGAGCACGGTGTGCAGCGGCGTACGTCGGCCTTCGTAGAGCGCGAACAGCCACAGGCCGACGGGCTTGGTGAGCGCCAGCAATATGCCGATGAAGACGAGGATGAGGATCCAGCCCTGGATGGTCATGGGGCTCTCCGATCAGAAACGTTCGGGCCGGACGAGCACGGCCACGAGATAAAGAAGAAGCCCGCCCGCGGTGATCGCGGCGAGCCAGAGATCGATAGTCATGCGGCGCTCCTCACGCTTTTTCGCAGAGCCGGACGTAAGCCAGCGTCGCGATGAGCAATGTGAATATAAGAGCGATCCACGGCAGATCTTCCATCGCCGCCTCCTGAAAGATTGACACCAGGATTGAGGCATTAGGCGCTTGCCGCATTGATTTTCGAGATGCGGGCAGCATCGAAGACATAAGTTTTGCATAAGTTTTTGAGGTAAAACGTGATCCGTCGCCGGTTCGACCGATTACTGCCGCCTGAGCATATGTTTTTTACTATGCAAAAGCCGAGGCGAAGCCGTGGAGTTCAAACGTCTGCAAGTCGATATCGGGGGCATCGAAAACGCGTTTTATCGAGACGCCTCACATGTACGAATCAGCCCTACCCGCTCCATCGGAGCCCGTTTCTCTCTGCGAGCTTACGGCCGCTGCCTATGACGCCTACAGCGCCGCCTTCCTTAACCAGGTCGATGGTGAGCCATGCAGCCTGCGCCTTGCGGGTCGCGGCAGTGGCAAAGTCGATCGCCAGATCTGGGCGCGCATCGACGGCGAACTCGTCGCCATGCGCTCGGCCGGCATGACCAGCGTCCGCATTCTGGATGCCGGGTGCGGGCCTGGCCTGTGGTTGATCCAGGCCGTGCAGCGTGCTCGACAACTCGGCTTCACCACGATCGAGGGCGAGGGCTTCGACATCTCACCGGAAATGATCGTGCAGGCCCACCGCCTGGCCATCGACCTGATCGACACTCATATCGCGCTTCGCTTCTACGTCGCGGATATCGCAAACGCGACGCAGAGCCTGCGTAACGACAGCTTCGACGTGACACTCTGCCTCTACAATGTCCTCAACCATCTTCCAGCGGAATTGCACGAAGGCGTCGCGCGCGAACTCAGCCGGATAACGAAAAGCGCCCTGATCGCGACCGTCCGCACGGTCAAGGGGCCGCCGACCATCTATGTCCAGCCCATCGATCGCGCGCGGGCCTTCCAGCAGGATAATCTTGCAGGCCGCATGGATGTCGTGATGGCGGACGGTCGCCATCTATCGATGGCATCGCACCTCTTCTCATCAAACGAACTGCGCCGCCTTTTCGCACCCTATGTCTCGATTGCCGAGCTTTCCGGCCTCGACATCTTCCGGCAGCGTTTCGCTCCGCATCCAAACTGGGGCGCTATGACACCATCCTCGGCCAAGCCGGATCCGACACTCGACATGCTCGAACGCCGCTACGCGTCCGATCCTGCCTTCGTGGACCAGGCGGTCCACCTCCTCCTCGTCGGCCTGCCACGCGCTCGCATCCCCGCTCGCTGACTACCCGACCTCGCAGCTGACAACCGTTCCTCCCAGACTGCGGGCCCTGGGCGGGTGAGGCTCGTCCTCACCCGCTCCTTTTTTTTCGAGCGATCTGACGTAATGGCAGGCCCAACCGGTCATCGGATATTTCAATCGCAACCAGCCGATGGATGTCCCGACAGTGCCGTCACCAAGACTGGCCGCATACTCCCCATCGGATCCGAAATCCGCTGTTCACCTTATGCCCTTAGGATGAGGCGGCAACCGGGATGACTGCCCTCTTTGGGACGACCGTGGCCGAAACCAGGCCGGGCAAGAAAAACCATAGGCTCAGCGATGTTGCCGGGTACTCCATCGCAGCTTCAGCAGGCTTTATTGTTACAGTATCGCCGTTGCCCTCGTTGAGTTGGTCCAGCCCCCCAATCCTTGGAACGCGCCCTTCCCGGATCGCGGCGATGAACTCGCGGTCCTGCAGTTCGATGCCGTTCATCGATATGTCGACCTGACTGACGTCGATCGGCTCTTTCGTTTTCCGGAAACGACACCTTTTGATCGAAGGATTCAGATCGCCGATCTGGATTATATAGCGTCGTCCGAAGCCGCCCAAACCGCGATCGCGGAAAATTATGTGGGCCTTCCTCTCTAGAGCATTATTCCAATAATAAGACGGGGACGTGCCATTATCCAGCCGAGACACCATCGAAGCGTACGAATTACATGAGCCAAGAATGGCTAAAAATGTTACGAATTAATCGAGAAAAATTGTCGGCGCATCACTGTTTCGAGAACTTTACGAATATGGGTGCAAGACAAAGCAGTGCGAGGGCCGTACCGGTAAGTGCGACGATCGCGATGGCAAGTTGAAGACTGCCATTTGCCAGATCGATGACCATCGGCACCACGAGCGGCCCGAGCGGGGCACCCAGCGTTCCGGACAATACCATATAAAACGCAACCGCCCTCGCGCTGAACTTGGACGGAAACAGCGATTGAAAACCATATACCCCCATGGTGGCGATCGCCCCGGATCCGGCCATCGTCAGCCCCGCAAAGATGATGGCCAGAACCGGAGAGATCGCCATCGCCGTAGCCGCCGCCGAGATGCCGAACAAAATCGTCACGGCAGTCAGAATGCGGATGGCCGGATAGGATATGCCCCGTCGGGCGAGCAGCCCTGCGATATGTCCGCTCGACAAAGCACCGCACGCTCCCCCCACCAGGTTGGCGATGCCGAGCGCGAAGCCAGCGGATTGGAACGACCAGCCCGCACGCGTCAGCATGGCCGGGAACCATGAGAGAATGGCCATCGACATGGCACTTATGCAGATAAATGCCATGAGAAACGGAACGACGATCTTGAGCATCCCGCGAATATGCCGGAAAAATGCGGCCATCGAGCTGTCGTCCGCCGGATCGGTTCGATTGCTCTCGATCCGCACGGGCTCCTTCATGAAGATCACGAACAGGATCACCAAAAGCCCCAGGCCCGCGCACAGCATGAACAGCCAGCGCCAGGCCGAGGCGTCTCCCGTAACATTGAAAATCGCCTGATAGCCCGAACCGCCGACCATCAGCGCGAGGCCCGAACCGACATAGACGCCGGTGCCGAACACGCCCATTGCGAACGCTTGCTTCTCGGGCGGGCGGCTTTCGCGAATGAGGGACACGGCGGCGGGCGTGATCGCAGCCTCACCGATGGCGACCCCGGCCCGGGTCAGCAGGAGGCCAAGGAAACCCTCTGCGATACCGAACAGGAAGGTCATTAGGCTGAACGATATCAGACTGACGATGATGACGAGCTTGCGGGAAAAGCGATCGGACAACCAGGCGACGGGAAACATGCAGAGCGTATAGGTTATGATGAAGGCCGGTCCCTGAAGCATTCCGATCTGGGTGTCGGTCAATCCCGTGTCCGCACGGATGGGATCAACCAGAATATTGAGCATCTGCCGATCGACGAACGCCACCGCGAGAGTGATGAACAGAACGAAGAGCAGATATGAAGAACCTGGGTGGCGAGATTCATGCATCATCTTGATATCCACCCCGGTCTGGAAACAACAGGTCGTCGGCGTTGGAAAAAGAGGCGACCGTCGGATATATCCGAGGTCGCTCCTTCCAGACGGCGGTCTTCGGTGATGGCCTCAAGCCTCGCTCATCATTTGCCTCACCATCTCGTTGCGAGCATCGATCTCTTCATAAGACTCGGGCAGCACTATACCGATGCCCTCGTAGACGGTGGCCTGGGCGTGATCGACATAAGGACGCTGGAGCTCTTCATATCGGGCATATGCGGCGTCGATATCGTTGGGAAACTCGTTGAGAGCCATCGTAAGGAAGCGGGCGCCGCTTATGGCGATCGAGACACCCCGGCCCGACAGCGGCGTAGCGCAGTGGGCGGAGTCGCCGACGAGGAAAACCCGTCCCTTGCGCCAGCTGTCCATCTTGATCTGCGTGGCCTCGTCCATCCACAACCCGTCATTGTTGACGGAGCGCTCGACCATCTCCTGGGTCCGCCACAGGTCGTCGGTGTAGGTATTGCGGATAATGTCCCGGATCGCCGCGGGGTCGCGATAGTCATAGGACAGCTGGGGCGAGCGGAACATCATCACCGCATATTCGCAATCGCGTGACTGGACGCAGCCGATGAGCTTGCCCGGCGTGTTGAAGTTGACCGAGGGCGTGCCTTCCGGGCCCGTCGGTCCAATCGGCGCAAAGCCGACATAGACGCCGAGAAAGTGCGCGAAGTCCGCCTCCGGCCGTCCGAATGCCAATTTGCGCGTCAAGGAGTGGACGCCATCGGTACCGATGACGAGGTCGTAATCATCCTCGGTGCCGTCGGTGAGCTTGACGTGAACATGGTTACCGCGATCGTCGAGGCTCTCGATCGTGGTCCCGAAGCGGAAGGTCTCGATGCCGGCCTCGCGGGCCAGGATGGGGATCAGGGCGACGCGCTCGATCTCGAGGTCATCGGGCGAATCCTTGATGGCATTGTGGGGGAACGACGCGGCTTTTTTGCCATCCTTGTCGATGAAGTACATGTCGTCGGTCATATGGACCTCGTGCGCCTTCATCTCGTCCCACAGGCCGAGCTCCTTCACGAAATCCAATGCGTCGCCGCGGACGTCGACGGGGCCGCCGGCAGTGCGTAGTTTGGGGCCCGTCTCCAGGGTCGTGACCTCATGGCCCGCACGCTTCAGGTATAGGGTCGCCGACAGGCCGGCTACGCCAGCGCCACAAACCAATATCTTCATCTTACTCAATGCTCCTGCATATTTCATCGATCGTCGTGATGCTCTGCTCGGTCGGCGGGGAGACATCAGCCCGCCAAATGGCTGGTTATCGCTATCGGCCCTTGAGGAACGAGGTCGCCAATTGCGCATAGCCTTCGGGATATTGCAGGACGCCGGCATGCCCGGCGCCCCGAAAAATTTCCAGCCGTGCATGGGGAAGCACTTCATTGGCCATCTGTTCGACCGAAGCGCGTTCGACCAGCTGGTCACACTCCGCATAGATCACCAGCGTTTCCATGGTGATCCGGCTCAAATCGACGTTGTCGATGTCGAACGTCTGCAGCGCTTTCAGACGCTGCGCCATCGCCTCGGGCGCAACCGATTTCTGTAGCTCGATCAGCTTGTCCACGAACTCGGGATGTTCGGCGATATAGTCGGGTGTCGTGAATAATTCCGCCGCAGCATGCACCCCACCTTCGGCACGCTTCTTGTTGTAGTTCTGAATCGCTCCATCATTCAGGGTCTTCTTGAAAGCCGTGATGGGCGCGGTGGACTGCAGGATCAGCTTGTCGACCCGCCGTGGCGAGCGGACGGCCAGCAACTGCGCGACGAGTCCCCCGGCCGAATGGCCCAATATATGCGCCTTCTCATAACCGAGCGCCTCGATGAAGGCGGCGGCATCGTCGGCAAGATCTTCTAGGCTGTAATCCGAGCTGTCTTCGCAGGTCGTCCCCCCGCAGCCGCGCTGATCGTAGGCGATCGTCAGGAACGACTCTGCGAGATAGGGCAATATATCGGCGAACATGCCACCATCGCTTGTTCCGCCGTGTAGCAGGATCAGGGGAACTCCGTCGCCGGCAACTTTGTATCGAACCCGAAGCTTGCCGGCGTCCTGGAATTTCGTCTGAACCACGGAGATTTTCTCCATAAGGATTGTTGCGCTACAAGAATGCCGTTGCCCGCGAGGATGCTCGCCACCGGCCTCCGCTCCGGTGACGAGCCTCCTGCAGGATCAATATTTCAGACTGATGGATGCCGTTATGCTTGCGGGTCTTCCCGGCGCGCCGACGCTTACGCCCGGCCCGAAGATATTGGGAACCGCGTCGTCATAATATTTCTTGTTGAACACATTCTCGCCGCGGATGGCGAACTCCCATCCCGAGTCCGTCCGGCCCAGCGAGGCCCGCAAGTTCACGAGATCATAGGTTTTCTGCTTGCCGGTGTTCAGCACATCCCAGAAGAAGGACGAGGTGTGGCTGACTTCAGCCCGTAAGCCCAACGCGAGGTCGCCGCCAATCTCCTGGGTATAGTCGACACTCGCATTGCCGGTGAACTTCGGAGAGTTCGCGACGTAAAGCCCATCGACCGACTGGAACTGATATTGGGCGTTCTTGTCATGCCATTTGGAATGGAGATATCCGCCAGAAGCCGAGAAGGTCAGTTCGCGGATCGGGCGATAGGTGAGGCCCGCCTCGACACCGTAACCGCGCGACTTGCCGATATTGGTGATCGCCTCGGTCAGAACGCCATTGGAATCCAGGAACTGGGTTTCCAGCTGGCGATCCTTATAGTCGATGTAGAAAGCGGCCAGATCGAAGTTCAGCCGGCGATCGAGCGCCGAACCCTTGAGGCCGAACTCGACACTCGTGGCTTGCTCCGCCTTGTAGGGGACCGGGCTCGTCGTGTTCACGCGGCCAGGCTCGGAGCCTACCCCGATATTTCCGTACAATATCATATTATTATCGACATCGTAGGAAAGGGTGAACTTCGGCAGGACCTTGGTGCCATTCGATTTCGCGCTGGCTCCGAAATTCCGGAACGTCTCACTGAATTCGCTGCGCCCGACGCGCAGACCGGCTTCGATCTTGAACGGACCGGTGCGATAGCCGACGGTGCCGAACACGGCCTTCTGGCGAAATTTTCCGGTGAGATCATAGAGCGGGATATCAAATGGCCCAGGCCCGATCCCATCCGGCGGCGGGGGCATATCCAGTCCGACATGCAATGTAGTACGGGAAAGCGGGCTCGGGTCGTCGATCTGGGCGTAGTAGGCGCCGACCAGCCATGTGAACGGACCTTCACCGGATGATGCGAGCCGCGCTTCCTGCGTGAAGACTTTCGTCTCGTTGTTCGGGCCGATGATCGTGACCAGAACATCGAAGGGCGAGTAATCCTGGTCGGTCCGGAATGAATATTTCCGACGCGTGTAGGACGTGACCGACGTGAAATCGGCGAAACCCATGTCATATTTGGCGGTCAGGATGCCGCCATCGACGACGCGCTTGTGAGACCCCTGCTGGTCGTACGACACTTCGCGGGAATAATCGTCGCCGGTATATACGACATAGACGTTGCCGCCGGTATGCACCTGATTATGCCGGTAGCTCAGGTCGACGGTCAGCGCGTCGGTCGGGGTCCAGCGGAGCGCGCCGCGGATCCCCCATTCCTTCTTCGCATCGGACTGCCTGTCCAGGAACACGTTCCTGACGAAGCCATCCGTGCGCTTGTAATAGCTGGACACCCGTACCGCCAACGTCTCTGCGACGGGCACGTTGATCGCGCCGAACAGCCTGGTCGTGTCGAACGTTCCATATTCCGCCCGCGCCTGGAGACCGAACTTGTCCGTCGGCTTCGCCATCACATATTTGATGGCGCCGCCGACGTTGCTGCCGCCATAGAGCGTGCCTTGCGGCCCCTTGAGGATGTCGATGCGCTCGACGTCCTCCACCGCGGCAGTCTGGTCGGTGAAATTCTGCACGTCGTCGATGTAGAAGCCCACGCCCTGCGTGTTGCCGAACGAACCGACGCCGCGGATCACGACGTTCGGCTCATTGTCCTGCCGCTGGTTGAGCCTGACGTTCGGCGTCAAGCGCCCGATATCGTCGACACTCCTGACGCCCGCCTTCTCGATCTGCGCGGCGGTCACGACACTGATCGTTTCCGGAATTTTCGACAGCACCTCGTCGCGCTTGCGTGCCTGCACGACGATCTCATCGACCGCAACCTCATGTGATCCGGACGAAGCCGAAGCCCCCTCCTCCGCGCTACTTGGGCTGGCCGACAGAACCAGAGCAAGCGCCGAAACACCTATCGCAAAGCGATGATGTGGCCGAACTGCGCGGAGCCCGGAAGGAATACCGCGAGTTTTGATGGCATTCTCATGAGATTGCATAATTTTCCCCTTCCGCTTGCGTTATCCTCTGAAATATCATCAGCAGATCATTTATGTTTTATGTAACTTTATTATAATATCGCTTCGGTATTCTGCAATTTCCTCCACGGAAAACTGGCCAATATTCCGATACAAGCCACGCAATTCAGAAAGATACGATCGTCATTTCGCTCGATTTTCGAGCAATGAGATGGCGGAGCTTTTTCACCATCGGGCGAACGAGCATTGCGCGATATCTGCAACGTGAAATTCGCCATCGGCTCCATCAGTCATGCAGCTTGGAAAAACGGCTGACCGCAATCCGTTTATCGACGATAGCAATGAAACCGAAACATATCCCTTACTACTTAATCATGGATAATATTCGTAGCAGGTATCCCTCCGCTCAACCGCCCTTTCTCAATCACCAATACCGAGGCTGAATTGAGCGCATGAAGTGTTGATATTGGCTGTGATCGCTGAAGCGAGTTACCCGCCGGCTTATCAGTTACGGGGAGGCTTCGAGATCGAAAACGCCAGCAAGAGCCTGACGCAGCGGAACACCGAGAGCCCGTTCAAGGCGCTGAGCCGCCCGCTGCAGGGCGGCACGCGCCAGGCGGTCTCCGCCGGCCATCCCCTCGCCGCGCAGGCGGCGTTCCGCATCCTCGACAATGGCGGCAACGCGGTCGATGCCGGTGTCGCCGCCGGGCTCGTCATTGCCGTCGTCCAGAGCGACGTGGTCAATTTCGCAGGCGTCGCCCCCATGCTGGTCCGCATCGCCGAAACCGCGCAGACCCATGCCGTCGCAGGCCTGGGAACATGGCCACGCGCCATCACCCCCGACTATTTCGTCCGGCATGCGGCAGGCACCATCCCCGAGGGCGTCCTGCGCACCGTCGTCCCCGCGGCCCCCGACGCCTGGATCACCGCCCTCTCCAGGTTCGGCACCAGGACCTTCGGCGAAGTCGCCGAGGACGCCATCCGCTTCGCCCGCGACGGCTTCGTCATGTATCCGCTCATGTCGAGCATCATCTCCGCCTTCGCCGACGAATATGCCCGGTGGAGTTCGAACGCCCGCGACGGCTTCGTCATGTATCCGCTCATGTCGAGCATCATCTCCGCCTTCGCCGACGAATATGCCCGGTGGAGTTCGAACGCCGCCATCTATCTCCCCCAGGGCCGCCCGCCGCAACCCGGCGAGCTGTTCGTCCAGAGCGACCTGGCAGGCACCATCCAATATATGGTGGACGCCGAAGCCGCCGTCAGCGGTGACCGGCTCGACGGGCTGCAGGCCGCGCGCGACGCCTTCTACAAGGGTGATATCGCCTCGCGCATCCTGACGTTCCATCGCGAACATGGCGGCCTGCTCTCGGCCGGCGATCTCGCAAGCTACCGCACCCCTGTCGAGAAACCCGTCATCGCCGCCTTCGACGGCTTCGAACTCTGCACGCCCAGGCCCTGGTGCCAGGGGCCTTCGATGATCCAGGCGCTGCGGATCGCCGATCGCCTCGACCTGCGCTCGCTCCAGCATAATTCGGTCGCCTACATCCACCGCCTGACCGAGGCGCTCAAGATCGCCTTCGCGGACCGGGACCGCTATTTCGGCGACCCCGATCATGTCGACGTGCCCCTCGACCGGCTGCTCTCGCGCGAACATGCCGCACAGGCGGCGGCCCGGATCGACCTGCGCCGCGCCACTGTCGCCGAAGGCGTCTCCGGCCGGGAAACCGTTACGCTCGACACATCCTATGTCTGTGTCGTCGATCGCGACGGCAACGTCTTTTCCGCCACGCCCAGCGACGTCTCGATGGACACCCCCGTCATCCCCGGAACCACATCCTATGTCTGTGTCGTCGATCGCGACGGCAACGTCTTTTCCGCCACGCCCAGCGACGTCTCGATGGACACCCCCGTCATCCCCGGAACCGGCATCTGCCCATCGTCCCGCGGCTCGCAATCCTGGGCGGACCCCGCCCACCCCTCGTCGGTAGCCCCGGGGAAAAGGCCGCGCCTGACGCCGAGCCCCGCCATCGCAGCGTTTAGCGACGGACGGATCATGGCCATCGGTACCCCCGGCGGCGACGTCCAGCTCCAATCCATGACCCAGGTGTTTCTCAACATGCACCTGTTCGGGATGAACCCGCAGGAAGCCGTCGAGGCGCCCCGCTTCGCAACCTATGACTTCCCCGATTCCTTCGAACCACATTCCCGCCTCGTCGGCCGCCTCAACGTCGAAGCATCGATCGATCAGCGAACCTTCGCTGCCCTTCGCGACATGGGCCACGACGTCGCGCCATGGCCCGAACGCACCTGGCGCGCCGGCAGCGTCTGTGTCGCCAGCCTCGATCCCGCTACCGGCATCCGCACCGCCGCCGCAGACCCAAGACGCCAAAGCTACGCCATCGCTTCCTGATAGCCGCTCCAGCCGGGCGAACAGGCACATCCGCCGCAACCCGCCCGAGATGCGCCCCAATCGGTTCGCTCGGTCAGTTCTCCCCTACGATCGGCGTGTCAGAAGCGGCATCACGATGTCGTCCAGTATCTCCACGATTACCGAATGCGGCGGCGGCGACATCGTCATGAATTGCTCATGACGCAAAAGATCGCGCGCCAGCGAGATGATGCGCGGCGTCAGCCCCTCCCCGCTCAACTCGCCGCGCGAAATTGCCCGCTCGATCATGCGGTTGAGAAGTTCGCCCTCCGTGCCCATGATAGCTTCCCGCAAAGCCGCCGGAGTGGTGCCGGTCTCCCTATAGATATCCACCATGTCGCGCGCCATGACCCCGGCAGTGAAAGCGCCCCGATCCATCGACTGCTGCAGGACGCAGAGCAGTTCGTCACGAAGACACCCCAGGTCGGGCATTTCGATAGGATCTTGCGCCAGATGGGAGGCAATGGCCGCGCTCGCGAGTTCGGCACGGCTGGCCCATCGACGATAGATGACCGATCGGCTGGTCCGCGCGCCATCGGCGACGGCTTCCATGGTAAAGTTCCGATAGCCAACCGCCGCCAATTGCTCCCAGGCGACTTCCAGCAGCACTTTCTCGAGCGCCGCTCCGCGGCGGCGCGTGGGCTTCGTCTTTTTTTCGGCTTCGTTCGGCTTCGGCGGAGGCATGTCCTGGCGATCTTTCAACGCGAATTGTTCAGCTCTGAGGGAAAAGGCCCAAGGTCGACACCGTTGTTGACCGGAAGACAGGGAACGACGCCGCGGCCTTCACGACACGGGATTGTCTGTGCATGGAGCAGCAAATCCACCTGCTCTGTCAAGCAGGCAGAGACTGCTTTTGCCAATGAGAATGATGGTTCAGGCGCGGGCCCGATCATATAGCGGCTCGGCGCAGCGCGGACCTTGCTCTCGGGCGGCGTAAGAACGGATCAACCGAACTCGAGGCCTTCCAGTTGTCCGTTTGCGCGCCATTCGGCGAGGATCGCGTTGAACGCTCTTGCTCCAGGCGCATATATTTCCAATGCATGTGCGCCCACGGTTTCGCCGAACCGGCCCTCATTATTGTGGAAGCCGGGCGTACAGGCGTCGAGGAACTCCCGGTTGACCGATGACTTACTGCGGATCTCCGCAACCCAGGCGGCCTCTGCGTTTTCCGTCGGTTGAACCGTCGAAGCACCGCGGCCGATCGTCCGGCTGATGATGTAGGCGAGGTGCCGCGCCTGCGAATCGAACGCGAAGGTGTTGTTCGCCGAAACGCCGTTCTGGCTGATGCCAATGGCGAACCAGTTCGGGAAGCCGCGCGTCGAGTGGCCGTGCAGCGTCCGCACCCCGGCGGACCAGTGATCGAAGATGGATGTTCCTCCTTCCCCGAGGACGTCGTAATCGATGCGCCGGCGAAGGCTGGTCGTGATCTCGAAGCCGGTCGCAAAGATGATGCAGTCGACCGGATAGTCGATGCCGTTCGCCACCAGACCGGTCTCGGTGATCGCCTCCACGCCCCGGCTGTCGCTGACGTCGACAAGGGTAACGTTGGGCCGATTGAAAACCTCAAGGTAGTCGTCATTGAACCCCGGTCGCTTGCAGTGCTGCCGATACCACGGCTTCAACGCCTCGGCTGTCCTGGGGTCACGAACGATCTGATCCACGCGGTCGCGGATCTTGTTCATCTTCTGGAAGTCGGCGATCTCCGCCAGCAGCCGGGCGTCTAGGTTCTCGCCATCCTTCTTTTCGCCGAAGGAAACCATGGTCTGCAGGTTGCGATAGATATCGGTCCAGCCATCGTCGACGAGGTCTACTTCGAAGGGCTTGCCCGAGATGATATCTTCGAAGTTGTTACGCCGCTCATCTTGCCAGCCGGGCTCGAGCCCTGCCACCCAGGCAAGGTCGGTCGGAGCATTGCCCCGCACATCGACCGAACATGGCGTCCGCTGGAAAACATGGAGCTGCCTTGCGTCTGCCGCCACATAGGGCACGCATTGGATTGCGGTGGAACCGGTGCCGATGATCGCGACCCGCTTGTCCGCCAGTTTGGCCAACCCGCCTTTGTTATCTCCGCCGGTATAATCATAGTCCCACCGGCAGGTGTGGAAGCTGCGCCCCTTGAAGGTATCGATGCCGGGAATGCCGGGCAATTTTGGCCGGCTGGTCGAGCCGGTCGCCGTCACTATGAAGCGAGCCTCGATGTCGTCATCCAGGTTCGTACGCACATGCCAAAGCTTGCGCTCCGCATTCCATCGGAGCTCCTTCACCCGCGTCTGGAAAAGGGCTCCTTCATAGAGATTGAAACTGCGTCCTATCCTCTGGCAATGCTCGAAAATCTCGGGCGCATATGTGTATTTCTCACTCGGCATATAGCCGAGTTCTTCCAGCACCGGCAGATAACAATAGCTGTCGATATCGCATTGGGCGCCCGGATAGCGGTTCCAGTACCAGGCGCCGCCGAAGTCGGCGCCGGCCTCTATGATGCGAACGTCCCGGACACCGGCCTCGCGCAGGCGCGCCGATGCCAGCAAACCGGAGAATCCGCCGCCGATCACCGCCACCTCTGTTTCGACCGTCAGCGGCGCACGACGAAAACCGGGGGGTGCAAAGGGGTCTTCCTCCGCATAGCGGGCGTATTGGCCGGCGACCTCAAGATACTGGTTTTCACCGTCGCTCCGCAGCCGCTTGTCGCGTTCGCGGCGGTATTTTTCCCGCAGCGCAGCGAGATCGAAACCCAATGCGTCATGAGGGCTGCCGACATTGGGCGCGCCATCGTCCGTCGTGGCCATTCAACTTCCTCTCTGTTCGTATCGAGCCCGGTTACGGGCTATCAGGCTAGCTTTCGCCTATCGCCGTCCCTTCCGCCCCAGCGCCAAGCACAGGCGGGGCGCCCATCTCGACGAGGCGCTCGTTGAGCATGTGCAACATATTCAAATAACTGGCTTTTTCGTCTGCGGACAGCACGTCCAGCAACTGCACCATATAGGCTTCGCGGACGGGGGCAGCATCGCGCCGCACCTTGTGGCCTGCCTCCGTCAAGCTGATCCGTTTCGCCCGGCGGTCCTTTGCATCGACGATGCGGGTGATGAGACCATCTCGCTCGAGGCCGTCCAGCGCGTCGGTCACGGTTCGCGGTGCCTGCCCAAGCGCCTCGGCTATATCGGCAGAACGCACCACGCCCCATTTGTCGATCAGATCGAGGAGTTTCAATTGGGCGACCGAGGCGCCCGCCCGCTTTAGCAGCTCGTTGAAAAGGCGATGCATCCTGAGATGCAGATCGCGCATCTGCTCCATGATCTCGTCATCGACGGCGGCGGCGGAAAAATGTGGCGAATCCATATTAAATGGATATGCCGTATTTTATCGAGCGTTGCAAATCGAATGGCGATTCAAGGGACTCTGGCAGCCGTTCTCCATCATCGATCGATTGCCATCGCGCACAGCAGTATATCGCCCTGGGCGCGACGAAGCGCGGCTATAGGACAACCGTTTTGTTGCCGTTCTGGAATATGCGATGCTCGCTGTACCAGAGTATCGCACGCGACAGCACCGAAGCCTCGACCTCCCGGCCGATCGCAACCATCTCATCCGCGGAGGTGACATGGCTCACGCGCCGCACATCCTGTTCGATGATTGGTCCTTCATCGAGATCGGCGGTCACGAAATGCGCCGTGGCACCGATGAGCTTGACGCCGCGGACATGCGCCTGATGATAGGGCTTCGCGCCCTTGAAGCTCGGCAGGAACGAATGGTGAATGTTGATGCATCGTCCGGCCAGCTTCTGCGAAAAGGAGTCCGAGAGGATCTGCATGTAGCGTGCCAGCACGGTCAGTTCGGCGCCGCTTTCATCGATGATCTCCAGGAATCGGGCTTCCTGAGCTTCCTTCCCCTCGCTCATCGGCAGGTGATGGTAGGGAAGCCCATGCCACTCCACCGTCTTGCGCATCGTGTCATGGTTCGAGACCACCCCGACGATCTCGATCGGCAACTGGCCGATTTCCATCTTGTGGATGATGTCGACCAGGCAATGTCCGAATTTGGAGACGGCGAGCAGCACCGGCACCTTGCGGCCAAGGTCCTGCAACTCCCATTCCAGCGACAGCTCGGCGGCCACCGGCGCGACCAAGGGTGCAAGCTCCTCGCGGCCAAGCGGGCTGGTCAGGGCCATACGAAGGAAGAAGCGCCCGGTGTCGTCGTCCCCATAGACGGCGGCTTCGCGCACGTCGCAGCCGATCGACGCCAGCGCCTGCGTCACCGTGGAGAGGATACCTGGCCGATCGGGAGCGCGAAACTTCAAAACCAGATTTGTCGTCGTCACAAAATATCTCCGGAAATGGTTGCGCGCAGCATGCGCGCCGCATAGTCGGCCATCGTCTGATCCACGATCAGCCGGAAGCACGGTTCACCGTCGCGATCAGGACGGCGGCTGATGAAGAAACCGGCATCGGATAGCAACGAACGGCAGGCGGTTCCGACCGGCATCGCGGTATCGCCGAAGTCGAGCGGACTGTGCGCGGCAAGGACGTTGCGGGCGCCGCTTCCGCTCAGTTCGAAAACGGTCCGGCCGTGGGTGATATCGACCATCAATCCAAATGCACCGGCAGCGTCAGCGGACCGCTGACGAAGCCGCTCGACATCCGTCTCGGGGCCGATGACAAGCCATTCGCCGGGTGCCATCCAGGCAATGCTCACGGGCGCGGATTCGATCTCGGTCAGGGCAGTCGGCGCCACGACACCGAGCGCGCGCGCGAACCACGCGTCGGGATTGTCGGGCCAGACTTGCAATTTGGCTATGCCGAGTCCGGAAAGGCTGGCGAGCCGCACCGTCTTGCCTTGGACCAGCACCGCCTTCGGTGCGATGCGTTGCAGCGGACTGATATCAGACATTGAGGCGTTCCCCCGCCGGATCGTAGAAACGGGAATCGACGATACGGGCATTCCGCGTGGTGCCGAGATCCGAGATGCGCACGGTTTCGCCGATACGTGCGGTGCCGCGCTCGATCAGCGCCATCGCCAGCGGGCGGCCGAGCGTCGGCGACAGCACCGAGGAAGTGACCCAGCCCTGCGTTGCCCGCTTCGACACATCGCCATCGAGCACATGCGCACCGGCATGGATCGCGCCACCGGAATCGAGCACTTCGAGGCCAACGAGTTGCCGGCGATCCACGCGCAGGCCTTCAGGGGTCATAGTCGAGCGACGGCCGATGAAATCGTCGGCCTTTTTGGCGACGGCGGCACCGAAGCCGATGTCCTGCGGCATCGTGGTGCCGTCGGTGTCCGACCCGACATGAAGGAACCCCTTCTCGATACGCATCGCCATCAGCGCTTCGATGCCGAAGGGGCTGATGCCGTGCGGAGCCCCTGCCCTCATCATCGCATCCCACAGCGCCTGACCATATTGCCAGGGCACGGCGACCTCGTAGGACAACTCGCCAGAGAAGCTCACCCGCTGGATGCGGGCCGGCACGCCGCCGACCAGCCCTTCGCGGTAAGCCATGTGCGGGAAGGCTTCGCGCGACAGATCGATGTCGGTGCCCACGGCCGCCAGCACGTCACGCGACCGCGGTCCGGCCAGATTCATCACCGCCCAGCTCGTTGTCACATTCTCGACCAGGACCTTCAGATCGACCCATTCGCACTGCAGCCATTCCTGCAATATGTCGCTCACCGCCGTGGCATGGCCGCTGGTCGTCCCGACGAGAAAATGGTCCTCCGCGATGCGGGCGAACACGCCGTCGTCATAGACGATGCCATGTTCCGAGATCATCAGGCCGTAACGGCAGCGCCCGGGCTTGAGCTTGCGAACGTCATTGACATAGACGCGCTGCAGGAACTCTGCAGCGTCGGGCCCCTTGACCTCGATCTTTCCGAGCGGTGAGGCATCGAACAGTCCCACTCCCTGTCGCACGGCGTGTACTTCACGGGCCACGGCGGCATGCTCGTCTTCGTTCGCGCGGGGAAAATAGGCGGCGCGCAACCACGAGCCGTAATTTTCCATCCTGGCGCCCGCAGCGAGCGCCGAAGCTTCGGCGGCGGCATGCGATAGCGGCGCCAGGTCGTCGCCGGTCACCTGCCCGGCGAAGCCGCCGATCGTCACTGGATCGAAGGGCGGACGGAACTTCGTGGTTCCGATCGCCTGCGGCTGCTTCCCGATCAGCTTCGACAGGATGTGAATGCCCGTGACGTTTGAGGTCTTGCCTTGGTCGGAGGCCATGCCCAACGTCGTATAGCGCTTCAGATGCTCGACCGACCGGAAGTTCTCGCGCGCGGCGAGTTGCACGTCGCCTGCCGTGACGTCGTTCTGATAATCGACCCAGGCTTTGGCGGCCCGCTGGTCGCCATCGGGGAAATGATAGGTCGGGCCCACATCTTCCGCAGCGGGCGCGGACACCGCCTCGCCCCTGCCTGCGGCGCGGCCGCTCTCGATCGCCGCATCACGATCGAAAATCCCCGCAGCCGCACCGACGCTCGTCGCCGCCTGCACCGATTGGCTCGGCAGGAAAGCTTCCAGGGCCGGATCGAAAGCCAGCGCGCCTCCCGATTGCGAATGCAGGTGAACCGCGGGATTCCAACCGTTCGACATCAACACCGAGTCACAACCGATGCTTTGTGAGATTTTGCCGGTTGCGGCCTCGCCGATCGAAATGGCGCTCACGCTCCGCCTGCCCTTGGCGCTGATCGGCACGCTGGCCATGATCGTCCTGATGCCGCGCGCAGACGCTGCCGCAGCTTCGTCGCTGGCCACTCGAGAGTCGACGATGGCGGCGATCTCGACACCGGCATCATGCAAGGTAAAGGCCGCGCGCCACGCGCTGTCGTTGTTGGCGACGACGGCGATCCGCCGGCCCGGCGCCACGCCGAAGCGCCGCGCATAGGTCTGCGCCGCCGACGCGAGCATCACGCCGGGCAGGTCGTTGTTCGCAAAAGGCACCGGCCGTTCAAAGGCACCGGTCGCGAGGATCACACGCCCGGCGCGGACCTTCCACAACCGTTGCCGGGGGCCTCTCCGCGCGCTGAGCGGCATATGATCGGTCAGGCGCTCGCACAGGCCGACGAGGCCGTGGTCATAGAAACCGAAAGCCATCGTGCGGTTCATGACCGTGACGTTCGGCAGGTGGGCGATCTCGGCCAGCGCGCCATCACGCCAGGCCAGCGGATCCAGGCCCTCGATCGATGCACTCTCGGAAAGAAGGCCGCCACCGAGCTCGGCTTCCGCTTCCACCAGCAGCACCCGGTCTCCGCTCTTGGCAGCAGCGGCAGCAGCGGCCAGCCCTGCCGCGCCGGAGCCGATGATCAGCAGGTCCACATGCTCGAAACGACGCTCATAGCTATCCGAATCCGCCGTACTGGGGGCCATGCCCAGGCCAGCCGCCTTGCGGATAGATGGCTCGAACAGGTACCAGTTCGGCCACATGAAGGTCTTGTAGTAGAAGGCGGCCGGGATGAAGCGCTTGAAGAGGCTGTTCACGGCCATCAGATCGAAATCGGCGCTGGGCTTGGCATTGACCGGATTGGCCTCGAGACCTTCGTACAGCTCGACCTGTGTTGCCTTGACGTTGGGTATCGTCATTCCGCCCGTCTCGAGCTGAACGATGCCGTTGGGCTCCTCGATCCCGGCAGCGATCAGCCCGCGCGGGCGATGATATTTGAAGCTGCGGCCGATGATCGAGACGCCATTGGCGATAAGCGCCGACGCGAGCGTGTCACCCACATAGCCGTGGAACCTGCGCCCGGCCCAGGTGAATGCGATGCGCTGGCTACGGTCGATCCGGCCGCCGCGCTCGAGACGCCGCCCGCTCACGAAGCACCGCCCGTCGCCGCGCTCGCCGACGTTCCGGGATCGCCGGCCGGTGCGCCCGGGGCGTCGAAGGGGCATGCGTCGCCCATCCGGTAGACCGCAACGATCCGGTGCGTGACGGTATCGCGCGCGACGTTGAACCAGCGGCGGCAACCGGCGGCGTGAAACCAGCGCTCGCGGTGCTCACCCTTCGGGTTCTTGCGATAGAAAAGATAGTTGCTCCACTCGGCATCCGATACCTGATCGTGCGGACCGGGCCGTTGGATGTGGCTCTCGCCGCCACAGCGGAACTCGATTTCCGCCCGGGGACCACAAAAGGGACAATTGAGAAGCAGCATCGGGAATATCCTCAGTGCGCAATGCCCGAGGCCGAGGCCTCGTCGATCAGGGCACCCGTAGTGAAGCGCTCGATACCGAAGCCGCGCGCCAGCGGGTGGGTTTCGCCCGTCGCCATGACGTGCGCCAGGCACCAGCCGCCGGCCGGAATCGCCTTGAAGCCGCCCGTGCCCCAGCCACAGTTGATGAACAGGCCGTCGACCGCGGTCTGGCCGATGATCGGCGTGGAATCATGAACGATGTCAACGATCCCCGCCCATTGGCGCAGGAAGCGCATCCGCGAGAATTGGGGGAACATTTCGACGAGTCCGGCTGCGGCGCGCTCCATCCACGGCAGATTGCCGCGCTGCGCATAGGAGAGGTAAAGGTCCAGTCCGGCGCCCAATACGAGTTCGCCCTTGTCGGACTGGCTGACATATACGCCCGTCGCCGGGGACAGGACCACCGTATCGAGGCAGGGCTTGACCGGCTCGGACACGAAGGCTTGCAATGCATAGGAACTTACCGGGAGCCGCAGCCCGGCCTTCGCGGCGAGCACCGAACTGTGCCCCGCGACCGCCAGCCCCACCCTATCGGACCGGATCGTGCCGTGGCTCGTCTCCACCCCGCGCACGCGCCCATCCTCCATGATGAAGTTCAGCACTTCGCAATTCTGGATGATGTCCACGCCCAGCGCCGAAGCAGCGCGGGCATAGCCCCAGGCGACCGCATCGTGCCGCGCCGTGCCGCCGCGCGGCTGATAGACGCCGCCGAGGACAGGAAAGCGGGGGGTGGGATTAAGTCCAGGGATTTGCCTGTGGACGCCTGCGGCATCGTGCAGTTCCGCATCGACCCCGTTGAGCTGCATCGCATTTACCGAGCGCCGCGCCATCTCCAGGCCATGCCGGTCGTGCGCGAGCACCCACATGCCGCGTTGGGAAAACATGATATTATAGTTGAGCTCACTGGTCAGGCCTTCGTAGAGCTTGACCGAGAAATCGTAGAATGCGGCGGATTCGGGGAAGAAATAGTTCGACCGGATCACCGTGGTGTTGCGGCCGGTATTGCCGCCGCCAATCCATCCGCGCTCGACCACCGCCACATTTTTGAGGCCATGGTTCTTCGCAAGATAATAGGCCGTGGAGAGCCCATGCCCACCGCCGCCGATGACGATCGCATCATAATGCGGCTTCGGCGCGGCGTCGCGCCAGGCTGGCTGCCAGCCCCGCTGCCCCGCCAGCCCTTCGCGGAGGAGCGACAATGCTGAATATCGCGTCGTCAACGGCTGCTCCCTATGAACATCTTGATTGATAATGCGCCATTATAGCCGGCCGAGTTCGGCGGCCGTCAGAAAACCGCCCTCGACCGGAAGACGTGCGCCCGTGATGTAGCTGGCGGCATCGCTGGCGAGAAACACGACCGGCCAGGCAACTTCGCGCGCATGGGCAATGCGCCCGATCACGCTCGAAACAAGTTCGATATGGCCCGATGCCTGCCGCTGCCGTGCCATGGGGCCGTCATCGCGAATGAAGTTGTTCAGCAGAGGGCTGTCGGTGCGCCCCGGATAGACGAGGTTGACGCGAATACCACGCTTCGCGTTGGCCAAAGCCGCGTCGAGTGACCACACCGCCAGACGAAATTTCGAGAACCCGTAACCGTCCCCGATCTCTTCCGGGTGCGTCTCGCAATATTCGATCGCTTCGGAATGCGGCAAGTCGATGAACTTCCGCATCTCGGAAAGGTCCGACGGCAGCGGCGGCAATTGGGTTGCGATCGAGACGACGGCACCGCCGGCCGGCATCGACTCCAGCACCTTGTCCGCCACCGCCCTCAGCCCGATGAAGTTCGTGCGAACCACCTGGACCGCAAGCCCTTCCTTGAACAGACCTTGTGCGTTGATCAGCACATCGAACGGCTGACCGATGGCCTCGACCGCGGCCATGCCCGCATCCGGATCGCTGAGATCGACCGAGCGATAGGAGGCTACGTCCGCGGTCGGCTCCTGAAGATCGAAGACGTGGATCTCCGCGCCCAGCTCCGACAGGATATCGACGACATGCGATCCTATCCCGGAACCGCCGCCACCGCAGACCAGGACGCGCTTTCCCGAGAACGAGAATTCCTTGGGTAGAGAATATGTCGTCATGTTCTGCCCTGCCTGGTTCGATTCAAACGCTGCGTCACCGTCTTGACGGTTGGCCGACGGCAACAGGATGATCGGCGGAGTTCCGCCGATCATCCTGTTCATTTCCAGCTCGGAAACCGCTGTGGAACCTCGGCACCGTCCTTGCGATCATTGAGCGCGTGGAGGGATCGAAGCGTCCGCAGGGGGCCCGTGACCTGCCCCCTTTGCAGGTCACGAGCCTCCCGACCGCATCAATATTTCAGACTGATCGATGCGGTCACGGTAGCTGGCCGCCCCGGAGCACCGGCACTCAGGCCGGGTCCGAAAATATTGGGGACCACGTCATTATAATATTTCTTGTTGAACACATTGTCGCCGCGGATGGCGAACTCCCATCCCGCGTCGGATTGCCCCAGGGAGGCGCGCAGATTCACGATGTCATAGGACTTCTGCTTCCCGGTGTTCAGGACGTCCCAATAGAATGCACCGGTATGGCTGACGTCCGCGCGCAATCCCAAGCTGAAATCGCCGCCCAGATCCCTGGTGTAATCGACGCTCGCGCTGCCGCTGAACTTCGGAGCGTTCGGGATGTTCAGCCCGTCCACCGGCTGAAACTGGAACAGGGCGCTCTTGTCGTGCCACTTTGAGTAGAGATACCCCCCGGAAACGGCGAAGGTCAGGTCACGAACCGGGCGATAGGTGACGCCCGCCTCGATACCATAGCCGCGCGACTTGCCGATATTGGTGATCCCTTCGGTCAGAACGCCGTTGGCGTCCAGGAACTGGGATTCGAGCTGCCGGTTCTTATAGTCGATATAAAAGGCCGCCAGATCGAAGCTGAGCCGGCGATCGAGCGTCGTTCCCTTTACACCCAGTTCCACGCTCGTCGCCTGTTCGGCCTTGTACGGAAGCGGGCTGGTGATGTTCACGCGGCCCGGCTCCGAGCCGACCCCGATATTTCCGTACAATATCGTATTATTGTCGACATCGTAGGAAAGGGTGAGCTTCGGCAGCAGTTTGGTGCCGTTCGATTTCGCGGTGACCGCAGCGTCCAGGAACGTCTCCCGGAACTCGCTGCGTCCGACGCGTAAGCCCGCCTCAACCTTGAAGGGGCCGGTGCGATAGCCGAAGGTGCCGAACAGCGCCTTCTGCCGAAACTTCGAAGAGACATTGTAGAGCGGAAATTCAAACGGCACGAACGGAAGCCCGAACGCATCTATCAGCTCTTGCGGCGTGTCGGCACCAAGCTGCAGGTTAGTGTGAGACAGCGGGCTCGCATCGTCGATCTGCGCATAATAGGCGCCGACCAGCCACGTGAACGGGCCATCTCCCGAAGACGAAAGCCGCAACTCCTGCGTGAAGACCTTGGTCTTGTTCGGGAAGGGCGTGGACGTCAACAGGAGGTCGGCGGGCGAGTAATCCGAGTCGGTCTGAAAGGACGCCTTCCGGCGGGTGTATGACGTGACCGACGTCAGATCGGCGAATTCCATGCCATATTTGGCGGTCAGGATGCCGCCATCGACGACGCGCTTCGAAAAGCCCTGTGCGTTATACGACACCTCGCGGAGATAGTCGCTATTGGGGAAGACCACGAAAACGTTGCCACCGGTATTGAGCTCATTGTGCCGGTAGCTGAGGTCGACCGTCAGCGCGTCGACCGGTGTCCAGCGGACCGCCCCGCGGATACCCCATTCCTTCATCGCGTCGGATTGCCTGTTCAGGAATATGTTCCTGACGAAGCCGTCCGTGCGATTATAATAGCTGGACACCCGCACCGCCAATGCATCGGTGACCGGCACGTTCAGTGCGCCAAACAGGTTGGTGGTGTCGAACGTGCCGTATTCGGCCTTTGCCTGCATGCTGAGTTCGTTGCCGGGTTTGACCATCACATATTTGATGGCGCCGCCGACGTTGCTGCCGCCATAGAGCGTGCCCTGCGGCCCCTTGAGGATGTCGATGCGCTCGACATCTTCCACCGCGGCAGTCTGGTCGGTGAAATTCTGCACATCGTCGATGTAGAAGCCCACGCCCTGCGTGTTGCCGAACGAACCAACGCCGCGGATCACGACGTTGGGCTCATTGTCCTGCTTGCGATTGAGCCTGACATTGGGGGTCAGGCGCCCGATATCGTCGATGCCTTTGACGCCTGCCTTCACAATCTGCGCGGCCGTCACGACACTGATCGTTTCGGGAATTTTCGAAAGCACCTCATCGCGCTTACGTGCCTGCACGACGATCTCATCGGCGACGGCATCGTGGTTGTCGGACGGAGCGGCGGCAGCCTGCTGGGCGCTGGCCGGGCTCGCCGAAAGCGCCAGGGCAATCGCAGAGGCACCAATCATCAGACCGCCACCCGCGGCAGCTGCGGCGAACCTGGAAGCAACGTCACCGAACCCAAGAGAAATGCTATTATAACGCATGAAAATTCCCTTTTATTATATCACTACCCCGCACAACATTAGGTTTTATTATTTTAGCTATACGTCGATGTACTTCAGAAACTGCGCAGCACGGCGAGATTTCGCCATAGGCTTCGCCAGTCACGTCCACTCGGAATATGCCTGGCTGCAATTCCTCCAACCGAGGATAGCGATATTACGGAAACTATCGCTTACTACTTAATCATGGGCCCTATTCGTGGCAGGCATTCGGTAACCCGGATGACGCAGACATATTGCCGCGTCGCGACAGGGAGCGCGCCACCGCATTCGGCGGGCGCCGCCCCCAGCCAGCATGACGATCGGATTTTCTTTAGGGTTGACGCTGCTTTCCCGGCGCTTCTTGCGGTTTAAACATAATCCGGCAGCGTCAGGGCGCTATGCGCCTCACGTGACTCGGCTTCCACCGGATTCACCTCCTCGTTGACTTCCTGATTGGCCATCTCCCGAAGAGCCTCGTTCCGCATGTCCAGTTCTTCCTGAGTATCCGGCCGGAGGAACTTTTCACCGACCTTCACCAGCGACTGATTGAGCTCGACAAAGGGTCGGGTCAGGGCCTCATAGGCCGCGAACGCCGACCGATAATCGGGTTTCGTGGCCAGCTCGCCGGCCAGCATATAGGCGCTCACCAGAGCCATGCTGGACCCCTGGCCAGAGAAGAAGGACGTGGCGTGGGCGGCGTCGCCGGCAAGCGCGACACGGCCCTTCGACCAGGCCGGCAAGTGGATCTGGCTCACGGAATCGAAGAACAGATCTTCCGCCTTTTTCATCTCTTCGACAAGCTGGGGAATGATCCAGGACTCGATGCCCTTGTACTTTTCCGCCGTGAGGTTGCGCTTGTCCGCATCGCTCATGAGCTCATATTTGGCGAAGGGCGATTCCTCCTGCCGGAAGCAGAGGAACACATGGACGCGGTCACTGTCCTTCGTCGCGTTCAGGATTACCGAGCGGGCCGGCAGGGTGCAGGCCACCGACTCGCGATCCAGCCCGAACGTGTTGGGGACGGAAAAGCCTGCGAAGCACTGCCCCATATAGCGTTCGAATTCCTCGTGAATGCCGAGCACGAGATTGCGGGTGTGGGAATGAAGACCATCGGAACCGATGACGATGTCATATTTGGCGGTATCGCCGTTAGCGAAAGTTACCTCTACGCCGTCCGACACTTCCTTCAGCGCGGCGATGGAATCGTTGAACCGATAGGTCACCTTGTCCTTTGTCGCCTCGAACAGCGCCTCCGCCAGGTCGCCCCGCCGGATTTCGATATCCTGGCCCCTGACGCCACCGGACAGGGCCTCGGGCTTGATCTTGGCGATGATGCCGCCGCTGGCGTCGATGAAGCTCGCATATTGCGAGTCGACATGCTTGGCCTTCAAGGCCTCATACAGGCCCATGCGTTCGACGACGTCGCGAGCGGTTCCCCGAATATCGATGGGATAGCCGCCGCCGCGCAGATATGAGGACTTTTCGACGATCGTGGTGTTGATGCCATAATGGGTCAGCCAATGGCCCAAAGCCGGTCCGGAGATGCTCGCGCCGGAAACCAGGACATTTTTAACGGCTCGCTCGCTCATAATGCTCTCCCTCATCGGTAGAATGGATCAGCTTCAGAACTTCCCTGGGGCGCGCTTCACGCAGCAGGGAGTCCCGTCAGCTGGTGCATGACCTAGTCGTGATCCTTCAGCGGGTTTCTGTCAATAGGATACACACGTGTTTCTTAAATATATCGTCAACAATGATCGGCTCTTGGCCGAACGAAATTCCCCGGTTAACGCGCTATCGCGTAGCCCTGCATGCCACGCGGATTGGCGCCCGCACGGATGACCGGAGTGCCATCCTCCAGCTCATAGGAACATGCCGACAATCGGCCCTCCGACCATGGCCCGCCGACAGTGACCTCATGCCCCATCTCCCTGAGTTCGGCGATCGTCCCTTCCGGGAAGCGTCCCTCCACCGTCATTGCTCCCAACGCCGTGGTGCGCGGCCAAAAGCTGCCGACGAGATGGTCGGTATGGAAGGCGGGAGCCTCGATTCCCTGCTGGATCGCCATGCCGAAATCGATGTGGTTGAGCACCAGCTGAAGCGACCACTGCTCCTGCTGATCACCGCCCGGGGAGCCCAATGCCATATAGGGCTTTCCGTCCCGGCTTATCAGCGTGGGCGTCAGGGAAGTGCGCGGCCGCTTGCCCGGCATCAGCGAATTGGCGTGGCCTGGCTCGAGAGCGGCCATCTGCAGTCTCGTACCCAGCGCGAAGCCAAGCTCGGGAATGAGGGGACTGGATTGGAGCCATCCGCCGGAGGGCGTCGCGGCGACCGCGTTGCCCCAGCGATCGACGACGTCGACATGGCATGTATCGCCCCGCTGCGTGTCGCGTATCGCGGTATCGCGACGGAAAGTCGGCTCTCCGCCGCCGGGGACGTACGTGGCTGCACCGCGGCGTTCGCCGCTGAAGGGAACGACAGGGGTCAGGCCGTTCGGCCGCCCCGGCTGAAGGTCCATGCTGGCACGATCCCCGATGAGCCCTGCCCGCTCCCGCGCATAGCTTGGGTCGAGCAGAGCTGCGATCGGTACATCGGCCGCATCGCCCAGCCAGGCATCCCGATCGGCCATGGCAAGTTTGATCGCCTCGATGACGAGGTGCACGAACCGAGCGCCATTGCGGTCCAGCGTCGACAGATCGAACGTCTCGAGGATCTGGAGCGCCATCAGCATGGTCGGCCCCTGGCTCCAGACGCCGCATTTGAAAATTTCGTAGCCGCGATAGTGCGTGCTCAGCGGCGCCTCGATGGGGGGACGCCAGCCATTGAGATCTGCGGCCGTCAGCAGGCCATGATGCTTTCGCCCACTGACGTCCAGCGCCGCCGTATCACGGCAGAAGCGGTCGATTGCTTCGGCGACCGGGCCTTCGTACCAATAGGACAGCGCCGCTTCGATCTGCCTCTCGCGATCGGGGCTGACGCTCTCCGCATGCTCCAGCAGACGCAGATAGAAGTCACCCAGCGGGCGGTTGCGGAAAAGGCGCGTCGCCAGCGGCACCGCTCCTCCCGGCAGAAATACCTCGGCTGACGTCGTCCATTCGTCGCGAAACAGGTCCGCCACGCTGGCGATGACACCGGCCGCCTGCCCCAATAGCGGATGGCCTTCAAGCGCATATTCGATGGCCGGCGACAGGACGGAACGCAGCGTCTGCGTACCGAAGTCGCGCAGCATTACGAGCCAGGCGCCGAAAGCGCCCGGCGTGCAGGCGGCGAGAAGACCCGTACCGGGAATGCTGTCCAGCCCGAGCGCCTCGAAATGGGCGATGGTCGCCGCCAGCGGTGCCGGTCCCTGACCGCAGATGACAGAAGGCCTGGCATCCGACGCGCGGGAGACGATGATCGTCGAATCCCCTCCGGGGCCATTGAGATGAGGCTCGACGACCTGCAGCGTGAAGCCCGCCGCGACCGCAGCATCGAAAGCGTTGCCGCCAGCTTCCAGCAGCCTCATTCCGACGGCAGAGGCCAGCCAATGGGTCGAAGCGACGGCGCCCATCGTGCCTGACAGGTTGGGGCGTGCGGTAAAAGTCTCGTCGGTCATACGAACCCTCGGGTTTGCCGAAAGCGATGTGCAAAAACAGCTTTGAACATCGCCCGCGCGTCACTGCTTGGCGAGGGCAATCGGGCCAATCCCCAGCGGACGCCAATACTCAATAATCATCTGAACGATGCTCGACGTTCATCCGTAAGCGGCACCGCCAAAGTCACTTGGAGCCACGGGCCCGGGCTCGGATGCGCTGCGCCGTGTCCGCCCTAGTCCCGCAGCGCCGCAGCGGCCGCACGGCATGCATGCGCCGCCCGGATCGGCCCGGCGCAAGTTCCGGCCTGGATGATCGCCTCCCGGATTTCTGTTGGGCTGCAGCCCAATCGGATCGCGGCGCGCACATGGTTCTTGAGCGTGTCGCGCTCCCCCATGGTGGCCAATGCCGCGATATTGATCAACAAACGCGTCTGCTTGGACAGGCCGGGCCGGTTGAAGACCTCGCCCCAGGAATAAGCGCTGACATAATCCTGCTGATCGATTTCGAGATCGTCAGCCGCTGCATAGACGGCCTCGATGACGTCATGACCGATCACCTCGGCGCGGATCGCCCGGCCATGGGCGATATGTTCTTCGTCGAGCACCGTAAAAAATCCTTCCTCGCTTGGGCTCAATGCCCTCACATTGCAGCGGTTCGCCTCGCCCGCCGGAGTTATGAGCGGATGTCCTCGGGCAGAATAGGCTCGTTATCGAAATTGACTTCGATCAGGACATGGTTTGGATCATGGTGCTGGACTTGGACCAGGGTGGTCTCGGGAACCGGCATGGCGTTATACCATTCGCCGGTTGCCTTCACCTTGGCCAAATAGTCGTACAATCCCACCGAGCGGAATGCGACATGGTCGAAGTTGTTGTCACGCGCCTCCCGCTTCTTGTCGATGAGATGCAGGATCGGATAGTCCCCACCCTCTGGATAAAGCCAGGCGCCACCAATAGAAATGGTCGGTGGTCGAAAACCAGGCTTCATACCCAGAAAATGCTCATAGAACTTCAAACTTGCCTGCAGATCGGACGTGTTAATCGTCGCGTGATCAAGCCTTATAACGTGCATATGTAATCCTGTAGCTGAGCACATCATCCATAGGCGACTAAGATTATCAGATCTATCGGGAGAGGCCGGCGACCATCTCCCATCCTGAAAACTTGGCCATATTACTTACCTATCAGACCGTCGTGCATTTCACCAATACCGAGGCTGAATTGAGCGCATGAAGTGTTGATATTGGCTGTGATCGCTGAAGCGAGTTACCCGCCGGCTTATCAGTTACGGGAGGCTTCGAGATCGAAAACGCCAGCAAGAGCCTGACGCAGCGGAATACGGAGAGCCCGTTCAAGGAGTTGAGCCGCCCGCTGCAAGGCGGCACGCGCCAGGCGGTCTCCGCCGGCCATCCCCTCGCCGCGCAGGCGGCGTTCCGCATCCTCGACAATGGCGGCAACGCGGTCGACGCCGGTGTCGCCGCCGGGCTCGTCATTGCCGTCGTCCAGAGCGACGTAGTCAATTTCGCAGGCGTCGCCCCCATGCTGGTCCGCATCGCCGAAACCGCACAGACCCATGCCATCGCAGGCCTGGGAACATGGCCACGCGCCATCACCCCCGACTATTTCGTCCGGCATGCGGCAGGCACCATCCCCGAGGGCGTCCTGCGCACCGTCGTCCCCGCGGCCCCCGACGCCTGGATCACCGCCCTCTCCAGGTTCGGCACCAGGACCTTCGGCACCAGGACCTTTCGCAGGCCTGGGAACATGGCCACGCGCCATCACCCCCGACTATTTCGTCCGGCATGCGGCAGGCACCATCCCCGAGGGCGTCCTGCGCACCGTCGTCCCCGCAGCCCCCGATGCCTGGATCACCGCCCTCTCCCGGTTCGGCACCAGGACCTTCGGCGAAGTCGCCGAGGAAGCCATCCGCTTCGCCCGCGACGGCTTCGTCATGTATCCGCTCATGTCGAGCATCATCTCCGCCTTCGCCGACGAATATGCCCGGTGGAGTTCGAACGCCGCCATCTATCTCCCCGCCATCTATCTCCCCNCGAAACCGGCGAACTGGTCTGGCGGCGTCCGACGACAGGTTCGGCACCAGGACCTTCGGCGAAGTCGCCGAGGACGCCATCCGCTTCGCCCGCGACGGCTTCGTCATGTATCCGCTCATGTCGAGCATCATCTCCGCCTTCGCCGACGAATATGCCCGGTGGAGTTCGAACGCCGCCATCTATCTCCCCAAGGGCCGCCCGCCGCAACCCGGCGAGCTGTTCGTCCAGAGCGACCTGGCAAACACCATCCAATATATGGTGGACGCCGAAGCCGCCGCCGGCGGCGACCGGCTCGACGGGCTGCAGGCCGCGCGCGACGCCTTCTACAAGGGCGACATCGCCTCGCGCATCCTGACGTTCCATCGCGAGCATGGCGGCCTGCTCTCGGCCGAGGATCTCGCAAGCTACCGCACCCCTGTCGAGAAACCCGTCATCGCCGCCTTCGACGGCTTCGAACTCTGCACGCCCAGGCCCTGGTGCCAGGGTCCCTCGATGATCCAGGCGCTGCGGATCGCCGATCAACTCGACCTGCGCTCGCTCCCGCATAATTCGGTCGCCTACATCCACCGCCTGACCGAGGCGCTCAAGATCGCTTTCGCCGACCGGGACCGCTATTTCGGCGATCCCGATCATGTCGACGTGCCCCTCGACCGGCTGCTCTCGCGCGAACATGCCGCACAGGCCGCGGCCCGGATCGACCTCAGCCGCGCCACCGTCGCCGAAGGCGTCTCCGGCCGGGAAACCGTTACCCTCGACACATCCTATGTCTGTGTCGTCGATCGCGACGGCAACGTCTTTTCCGCCACGCCCAGCGACGTCTCGATGGACACCCCCGTCATCCCCGGAACCGGCATACACATCCTATGTCTGTGTCGTCGATCGCGACGGCAACGTCTTTTCCGCCACGCCCAGCGACGTCTCGATGGACACCCCCGTCATCCCCGGAACCGGCATATGCCCATCGTCCCGCGGTTCGCAATCCTGGGCGGACCCCGCCCATCCCTCGTCGGTGGCCCCGGGGAAAAGGCCGCGCCTGACGCCGAGCCCTGCCATCGCAGCGTTTAGCGACGGACGGATCATGGCCATCGGAACCCCCGGCGGCGACGTCCAGCTCCAATCCATGACCCAGGCGTTCCTCAACATGCACCTGTTCGGGATGAACCCCCAGGAAGCCGTCGAGGCGCCCCGCTTCGCCACCTATGACTTCCCCGATTCCTTCGAACCACATTCCCGCCTCGTCGGCCGCCTCAACCTCGAAGCATCGATCGATCAGCGAACCTTCGCCGCCCTTCGCGACATGGGCCACGACGTCGCCGCATGGTCCGAACGCTCCTGGCGCGCCGGCAGCGTCTGCATCGCCAGCATCGATCCCGCATCCGGCATCCGCACCGCCGCCGCAGACCCCCGGCGACAAAGCTACGCCATCGCTTCCTGATAGCCACACGGGCACACCCACCGCATCGCCACCGGGGAAAAAATGGACGACCGGCAGCACTGTGCCGGTCGTCCCCATTGTCGGCCCGATCAGAAGCTCTGCCGAACCTCTACACCCCATGACCGTCCCTCGCCGATGGCCCGAATACCACCCGACGGGAAAGGAATCTTGGCGGTGCCGCTGGTGTTGTGCGCTTCGTTCGTCAGGTTCCGGCCGTAGACGGAGATCGACGTCGCCTTGTTCGGCAGGGTGAAGCTTATGTTCCCGCGCAGATCATTATAGTCCGGAAAGAATACGCTATTGTCATCCAGCGCTGCCGACTTTGCACGATGTGCAAAAAAGACCTGGGTCTTCAGCGCAGCCCCGGAATCGAACTCCATATTGTATATTCCGCCGACCGAAAAAGTCCAGTTGGGCGCCCGCACCAGTTTCAAGGCGCGATCCTTCTTGTCGACGACCTTGTCGGCGTTCAGGTCACCGGTAACCTTGGTATAGTGGGCGTCGAGATAACCCACCCCCGCAATGAATTCGAGACCAGGCGTCGGAGAAGCGGTAAGATCGACTTCGATGCCCTGCAGGCGGGCGTCGGCTGAATTGTCGATGATCTGCGTACCGAGCGCTCCCACATAGAAACTGGTCGTGCGCTGCAAGTTCTTATAATCATTAGTGAATGCAGCGATATTTGCCCGGAGCGTGCGACCTATGAGGTCCGCCTTCATCCCGACCTCATAGGCGGTCATGGTTTCCTGGTCGAAAATCCCCGGATCGGCAGGATTGGAAATCCGCACGTTGAAGCCGCCGCTGCGCGTGGACTTGCCGAACGACGCATAGAGAAGGACATCGGAGTTGGCCTTGTAGTTCAAACCCAGCTTCGGGCTCAGGCTGTGCCAATCCAGCTTTTTGTTGATGAGCGGGTTGTTGCTGAAATCGCAGGGCTGGGTGACGTCCAGACACCGCCCCACCGTCAGCGGCACGATCTTCGCGGCCTTTTCCTCATAGGAATAGCGAAGGCCCGCAATCGCGCTGAGCTTGTCGGTAAGAGTGATGTCGGCCTGCGCGAATGCGCCATAGCTGTCGCTCTTCTGGACACCGCCGCCGCCGCGATTGCCGGCGATGAACGGCACGCGCGCCTCACGGTAATCCAGTTTTTGGTGTAGATAATAGAGGCCGACCGTCACTTCGGCCGGGCCGAATTTTCCAGCATAACGCAGTTCGTTGCTCAGCTGATATTGATCGGTGAGGGCCGCCAGATGGGTCAGCGGCAATATGCTGCCGTCAAGGTCGGTATAAGCATGTTCCCGGAAATCGCGATATCCGAAAACATTGGTGATCGCGCCATCGCCGAAACCGACGTCGATGACCGATTCAGACGTCGCCGAATACCAGCGCCGCTTGGTGAAGCCCGGTTGATCGAGAGCGATTTTGAACGAACCCTTCGGCTCGTTAAAGGCCTGGATGATCCCGCCATCGCCGTTTACGTCGCCATATTCGAGGATCAGGGTCTGCTTGAGCGCACCCGTGGTCAGCTCGAACGACGGCCTCGCCATGATCGTCCGCAACTTGCCAAACGGCTTGTTGTTGAACTGGTTCGTGAACCAGCCTTTATCGTTCCGGTAATAACCGGCGAGACGTGCGTTCAACAAACCGGGAGCGATCGGGACATTGACCGCGCCCTGGGCAGAATATTCGGGTCCCGTTTCGTAAGACGCCTGAACATATCCGCCGAATTCGCCCGTTGGCCGGGCCGTTTCGACCAACACCGCGCCACCGGTCACATTGCGGCCGAAGAGAGTGCCCTGCGGACCGCGCAGCATCTGGATGGTGCCGAGATCGAAATTGTCCGACACTGCGCCCGCGTTGACGCCCTGGTAGACGCCATCGATGAACAGGCCGACGGCCGGCTCCAGCGACGGAACCGAACTCCCCAGCCCTACGCCGCGGAAAGAGAAATTGGCATAGCCACGAAACGTACTGTTTGTGTCGAGCGAAGCATTTGGCGCAATCGCGTTCAGATCTTCGAGCGAACGGACGTTCAGGGTGCGAAGCTGCGATTCACCCAGGGCGGTGATGGCGATAGGAACGTCCTGCGCCTTTTCCCCGGCGGACTTCTTCTGCGCCGTCACGACGATATCGCCCATCAGCGAACCACCGTCATTGCTGCTTTCCTGGGCGACCGCCGCCGTGCCCGACAATGCGAGCGCCGATGCGGTCATAAATAGATGATAAGCTTTCATGCTGTCCTCCCACTCCAAATTTGCGTTCTTCTTATTCCCCCGGCGCCAGGTCTGAACTGACGCGACGCACGACGGCGCCTTATACGGAGGTTGACAAACTGCAGTGACTTTTTACTGATCGAATGAATAGCCCGTGTCAACGGGTTTCTAGGTTGCTCCGATTACCACCGGCAGGCGTCGCCCCTGCCGGAAGGCATCGGTTCGCCCACATCGTGATGCGAGAAAATCGCATTTTGGGAGACGATCATGCACAGCGCCGCCACCAGGGAAATTCGCCTTGCATGCGCCGACCTGATTACGAGTTTTGCCCATTTTGTCGATCATCGCGAGTTCGACCGCGCAGCGGCCCTTTTTGCAGAAGACGGCGTTTTCGAGCGACCGGACCTGACCGCGCGGGGCCGGGACCAGATCGCAGCCATCTGGGCGACCCGGCCTTCATCGGTGATCACACGACATCTTTGTCAGGCCCCGTATTTCTTGGAGGTTGGCATTGAAATCGCCTGTTCCGTCACGGGCTTCATGCTTTATCATGTCGATCATCACATGGAGGGTATTCCACCTCTGGGAGGTCCCCGGGCTATCTGTGAATTTCACGATCGCTTTCGCAGAACGGCGGATGGCTGGAGGATCGCTCATCGCAAGAGCATCGCGATATTGCGGCAATCGGATTGATTGCCAGTTTACGCCGCCCCAAAGAACGATGTTCGTCGATATGCGTCGGACAGGTCACGGCTTCCCCTGCCCGGAAGGCTACGACGTCCCTACCAATGGGCCAGTGCCATCGCCGCCGCCGAGCAAGCTTGACAAAAACTGCTCATATGACCAATAAAAGAACAAGGATGGAGATAGCGGGGCGCCTGCATGAAAGGTCGCACGCCACGTCCGGCAGGAAAAGACAAAACGCCATGATCACCAAGATAATCGAGAGTGCGCGAGAGGCGGTAAGCGGGATTCCGGACGGAGCGTCCGTCATGATCAGCGGCTTCGGCGATGCCGGGGTGCCCAACGAGCTGATCGACGCTCTCGTCGAAGGCGGCGCTACCGACCTGACCGTGATTTGCAACAACGCGGGTGCAGGCGAGACCGGGATCGCCGCCTTGATGAAAGCCAATCGCGTCCGGCGGATAATCTGCTCCTTTCCGAGACAGGCGACGTCCCACCATTTCGACGCACGCTATCGCGCCGGCGAGATCGAACTGGAACTGGTGCCCCAGGGAAATCTCGCGGCGCGCATCCAGGCGGCCGGAGCCGGCTTCGGCGCGATCTACACACCAACCGGCTTCGGAACGCTTTTGGCTGAAGGCAAGGAAACGCGGGAAATCGAGGGGCGGAACTATGTTCTGGAATATCCCATTCACGCCGATTTTGCGTTGATAAAAGCGCGTACCGGTGATCGCTGGGGCAATCTCGTTTACAGCAAGGCGGCTCGGAATTTCGCGCCGATCATGGCGATGGCCGCCAAATGCACGATTGCGCAGGTATCCGAGACGGTCTCTCTCGGTTCGCTCGATCCCGAATTGGTGATCACGCCAGGCATCTTCGTCCAGAAGATCGTCGAGTGCGCTGGTCCGTCGTCTGCTGTCAGGAAGGAAGAGACATGCAGCGCCTGAGCCGTACTGCCATTGCCGCCCGTGTCGCGAAGGACATTCCGGAAGGCGCTTATGTGAACCTCGGGATCGGTTTGCCGACCAGGGTCGCCGATTTCCTGCCGATCGAGCGCGACATTTTCCTTCACAGCGAAAATGGCATTTTGGGTATGGGCCCCGCCCCGGCCGAAGACGACGTGAATTGGGAACTGATCAACGCGGGCAAGCAGCCTGTCACCCTGTTGGCAGGCGGATCATTCTTCCACCACGGCGATTCCTTTGCGATGATCCGGGGCGGGCATATCGACATCTGCGTGCTTGGCGCCTTCCAGGTATCGGTCACCGGCGATCTGGCCAACTGGCATACCGGTGCCGCCGATGCGATACCGGCCGTGGGCGGCGCAATGGACCTAGCCATCGGCGCCAAGCGGGTGATGGTGATGATGGAACTGCAAACGAAGAGCGGCGAGAGCAAACTCGTCGAGACATGCAGCTATCCGCTGACCGGGGTTGCCTGCGTGTCGCGGGTCTATACCGACCTTGCCGTCTTCGATGTCGGTCCGGCGGGAGCCTCGGTCGTCGAGATGGTCGATGGCCTGACGCTCGATGCGCTGCAGGATATGACCCAGCTCGATTTGAAATGGGCGCAAGGGCAATAATCTACGCTGAAAGGGCCGGTAACATTTACCGGCCCTTCTGAACCCATCGGCGCACCCTTCAGAATTTGAAGTCGATCGCTCCGCCGATGGTGCGCGGCTCATACAGCATCTGGACATCGCCCAGGGGCGCGATCCGCGCAAATTGCGAAACGACCTTCGCATTGGTGAGATTGCGGCCGAAGACTCTCAGGGTCACATGCCCCGATGGCTCGGTCCAGCTGATTTGCCCCGAGACCAGATTATAGGATGGCTGCGACAGGGTATTGTCAGGATCGGAGTACCATTTGGCGCTCCAGAAATATGTTCCTGCCAACTTCAATTTACCGGCGGCAACCATCGTCTCGTAAGCGGCCGACAATGTGAGCGTCTTGTCAGGCTGCCGCGGCGTATCGTTGCCGGTCACGTCCCTTGAGGTCTGTGAAATGCCACCGCCGGGCAGGCGCACCGAATATGGGGCATTCTTGAAATCCGTATATTCGGAATGAAGGATCGTGCCGGCTGCCGACAATGTGAGCCCGGCTACCGGGATCAGCGTTGCCTCGAGCTCGATGCCATAGCTTTCGGAAGAGCCCGCGTTGACGGTCTCCTGCGTACCCGTCGCGCCGAGCCGGGTGAGCTGCAGGTCCTTCGCCTTGAGATAATAAATCGCGGTGTTGAGCCTGAGTGCGCGGTCGAATGCGTCGATCTTGGCTCCGGCCTCGAAGGCATCGACGATTTCCGGCTTGAGCGGCGCGCTGACCTCGTCAAGGATATTGAAGCCGCCGCTCCTGAAGCCCCGGTTATAGCTCGCATAGAGCAAGGCGCTGGAAGCGACATGATAATCCGCGGACAATCTCCATGACGGCTTCGATTCCGTGTTTCGCCGATCGGCGAAGACCGTGGGCGGCGCCGACGGCGCGAAGCTCAGCAGGAATGCCGTGGTATTTTCAGCATCGAATTTGTCGCGCGTGTAGCGGATGCCCCCCGTGACATTCAGTTGCTCGGTGACCGGTATCGTCACCTGCGCAAAGGCGGCCATCGATTTGACGACCTGCCGCGCGAATTTGGAGATTGTCACATTGCCCGGAAAACCGGTCGCCGCAGGGAAGAGAATGTCATCATTGTTCGCGCCCCGAGCGTCGTTCCGGAAATAATAGAGTCCGGCGATCCACTTGATCCTGCTGCTGTTGGGCGAGAGCAGTTGCAGCTCCTGCGAAACCTGCTTTTCGATCTGGCGAGAGCTGATGTTGAAAAAAGGCGTCTGCGTTCCGGTCGGATCGACCAGCAGATATCCATTGGTCTTACGAACCGAGCTGATCGATCGCAGCGTGGCAAAGCTGAAATTTTGGGTGAGATCCGCGCTCACGCCCCAGGCCTTCACATGCCGCTTGGGATCGGACAGCGTCGAATTGTTATCCCAGGGCCTACCAGTCAGGCTCTCGCCGTTGATCAGCGACGTCCCCGGCACAGGGGTCAGAACGACGAAGGTGCTCGAATCGACATCGCTATAGTCGCCGGCAAGAATGATCTTGGTGTCGTCGCTGGGCTCGATCAAAAGTTTCGAGCGAACCGCCCAATCATGATTGATCTTGTTGACGTCGCGGCCGGTCGGCCGATTGATGCCCCACCCCTTGTCCTGGTAGCTGTAGCGAGCCGCGACGTCGAATGCGACGTCATCGGTCACCGGCAAGCTGACATAGGCCGAAGGCGTGATCGTCCGATATTGATCGTAGCTCAGCGAGCCTTCCAGCGTAGGCGTAAACGTAGGATTGCGCGTGATCACGTTGATCAGGCCGCCGGTCGTGTTTCGCCCGAACAACGTCCCCTGCGGGCCTTTCAGCACCTCGATGCGCTCGATATTGTTGAGCGACATGATGGAACCCGTGCCGGACGCCATATACACGCCATCGATATAGGTCGCGACGCTTGACTCGAAACCCGCGCCCAGAGACTGGCTGCCGATGCCGCGGATAAAGGGCGACGCCTGGCCGAGGCCCTGCTGGAACTGCAGACCGGGCGAAATCAACGTCACGTCCGCGGTCGTCAGGACACCGATGTCCTTCAACTTCTGCGCAGTGACGGCGGTGATCGATATCGGCACGTTCTGCAGATTTTCACTGCGCCGCTGCGCCGTCACGACGATATCCGCAATTTGCGACTGCGTCGTATCGGACTCGGCACCGGCCGCTTCCGAAGCAGCCGATTGCGCGTAAGCGCTGCCCGAACCGATGATGGCCGAAACAGCCGAAGCTATTAGAAGTCCTGATCTTTTCATGCCCGCCCCTCCAGTTGTGAATTATGTCTGTTCGATCGCTACAATCCCCGCGTTAGGCCGCCCGCGACCTCAGCCTGATGATCCATATGCAATGCTGCCCGATGCACCCGGGCCCAAAGCCGGGTGCTGACGGGGACTAAGATTCCAGGATGGAAAACCACCTGTCGGCGTCGTGGGATTCGAAATGCTCGGCGATGTAAGCGATCTTCCCGTCGCGATCGATGTACCAGACCAGCGCCGCCGGGAACCTGACCTCCGTCCCGTCGGATGCCGTGAAGGAATATATGCACTGGAAGACGACGCCGCCCGGAAACGGATGGTAGGTCACATCATCATGCCGGACGTCGGGATAGGCCCCCATGACGGGCGTCAGCCCAGCGTCATGCTCTGCCCAGGACACCTCGGGCTCCTGACCGGGAACCTTGTAGCTTCGCCACACCCGCGCATTCTTGCTGGGCGTCAGCTTTGCCATCGCCGCAACGCGCGCTTCCAACCCGCCGCCATCGCGGCCGCTTTCATAGACGAATTTATACGCGGCTCCCACCGCCTCCATCTGTTCGAGATGGTCGCGAAGCTCGTCGCCGGACATTGCCCGCCAGTCGGGCGCCGTCCAAATGCTGCTGTCAGGCGATAGTTTAGGCCATGTGTTCATATGTGATTTCCATCGATTTGAATGGGGTCTGCACGGCCTCTACGTCAGACGACGGCGCCCGCGCTCACGTGCATGACCTGCGCGGTGATCTGGCGGCTTTCGGGAAGGCAGAGGAAGATGATCATATCTGCGGCGTCCTCGGGCTCGGAAAGGCGGCCCAGAAGATTGGACGCCGGACCGTCTCCCTTCACCATCGCCTCGAGGTCCTCGCGCCCGCGGGGCAGCGAATTGAACGCCGTCGGTGTCGCGGTGGCGCCTGGCGCCACGGCGTTGACGTTGATTCCGAACGGCCCCAGTTCGCCTGCGGCTGCACGCGTAAGTCCGAGGATCGCCGATTTGGAACTGGCATAGGCGGGGGACACTCGGCGGGCGCGGAAGGCGGAGCTGGAGCTGACATTGACGATGCGTCCCCCGTCGCCCTGCTCGATCATGACCCTGGCCGCGCCCTGCATAAGCAGGAAGAAGGAACGGAGATTGACGGCATGACACCGTTCCCACTCTTCGATGCTCAGATCGAGCAGGCTGGTTCCGCTGTAGATCCCGGCGCAGTTCACCAAGATGTCCACGCGACCCAGTGCGGAAACGCTATTCGCGACGATCTTCGAGACCTGTTCCGCATTGCCGAGATCGGCGCCGATGCTGATCGCCCGGACACCCAGCGCACGCACCGCCGCCGCCGTCTCCTCGGCCGCGTCCGCCTGAATGTCGACCACCGCGACCGAACATCCCTTCGATGCCAGCCCGATCGCCGTCGCCCGGCCGATCCCCGATGCGCCGCCCGTGACGATCGCTACCGCATCGTGGAGGGGCCGGCCGCCGGCTGCGTCCAGTTCGGTGGATCCCATATCCTGCCTCAGCTTTCAGCAGCGGAGTCTGGGCGATACGCGCGAAGGCCTTCCAGCTCGTTCGCCTCTCTCCAGTTTCGCCACAGCTCCAGAAACTTGATCGAACCGCCGCCATAGCTCGAATTCTGCAGGTTGCGTCTGTTCGGAGCGCCTTCGTTGTTAATGAGCCCGGGCGTGCATTCGTTGAGGAAATCGAGATCGAGAACCGCCAATTCGACGATGGTCTTGACCCACTCGTCCTCTGCTTCCTTCGTGGCCTCGACGATCGTGCAATTCCGCTCGCGGAGGGTTCGAATGATATAGGCGATGTGCTGGGCCTGCTCGTTGAGCATGAACGGCGCGTTGATCTGCAGCCCCGATTGGGTCCGGCTCACGACGAATATATTCGGGAAGCCATGGACATGCATGCCGTGCAAGGTGCGCGCACCGTCCGCCCACCATTGCGACAACGACCGGCCGTCCCGGCCGATGACGTCGAACCCGGTTCGATCCATGTAGGGCGTGTCATATTCGGACTCGAAACCGGAGGCCAGAACCAGGCAGTCGAGTTCGTATTTCTGGTCGCCCACAATCGCCCATTTGCCCTCGATGCGGCTGATCCCGCGACCTTCGGTATCGACCAGCGTCACGTTCGGCCGATTGAACGTCTGCAAATATTCGTCGTGGAAAAGCGGCCTTTTGCAGAAGGTCCGGTAATAGGGCTTGAGAGCCTCGGCGGTTGCCGGGTCTTCGACGAGTTCTGCGATGCGTTTCCGGATATATTCCATATAGGCGAAGTCAGAGAGCTCCGCCTCATAGGCCAGCCGCTCCGGATCGACGTCCTCCGCCTTCACGCCCTTGGGCAGGTTCGCCGCGAGCTTGCTGGTGATATTGGTCCAGCCGTCAGAGACGAGGTCCTCGCTCACCGCCGCGCCGGACGTCAAAGCATGGAAGTTGTCCAGCCGCCGCTGCTGCCAACCGGGTTCGAGGCTCGCCACCCAGTCGGGGTCGGTCGGCCTGTTCGCACGGACACCGATCACCGACGGCGTGCGCTGGAAAACGTACAGCTGCTCCGATGCCTCCGCCAGATATGGGATGCACTGAATGGCGGTCGCGCCCGTTCCCACGACGCCCACCCGCTTGTTGGCGAGTTTCGGCAGGCTCCAGTCGCCGGGTGCCCCGCCCGTATAGCTATAATCCCATCGGCTCGCGTGAAATGCACGGCCGGCGAACGTCTCGATGCCCGGAATTGCCGGCAGCTTCGGCCGATGCAGATATCCGATGCTCATCACGACATAGGTGGCGCGGATCCGGTCCCCCCGATTGGTGCTGACGATCCACTGGCCGGTTTTCTCGTCCCACACCATGCCGGTGACGCTCGTCTGCAGACAGGCATCCCGGTAGAGGTCGAACTTTCGCGCCAGCGCCTGGGCATGCGCGAAGATCTCCGATCTCTTGGCATATTTTTCGGTGGGCATGATGCCCACTTCCTCGAGCATCGGCAGGTAGATATAGGCTTCGATGTCGCACCGCGCCCCCGGGTAGCGGTTCCAGTACCACGTCCCTCCGAAATCGGCGGCCGTATCGATGATCCGGATACGCTCCAATCCCGCCTGCCGGAGCCTCGCGCCGGCGAGAAGTCCGCCGAACCCCCCACCAACGATGACGACATCGACTGCATCGGCAAGCGGTTCGCGCTTCAGCGGTTCGACATCGGGGTCTTCGACATATTGGGCGAACTCGCCCGCCGTCGAATGATATTGGGCGTTCCCATCGGAGCGGACACGCTTGTCGCGTTCCTCGCGATACTTCGCCCGCAACGCCTCCACATCGAAGCCGAGCGTTTTATGCTCTGCGGACTCAGGGGTTTGCGTCGACATCATATTTCCTTTCGGGGAAACGTTCCCCACGCATTGCGAAACCGTTCGCCCGGGCGAACAATCAGTTGGCTGATGGGCTCGATGGCCAGATCACACGCTCGTAATCGCCCGGAACCTGTCGGCGATCGCCCGCCGGCTCACGGGCGCATCGGGCGCCAGCACGTCGAAGCCGTGCGGCGATCCCCGATGAAGATGCAGTTCGGTCGACACCCCGGCCGCCGTCAGGCCCCGCGCATATGCGAGCACCTCATCACGGAAGATATCGAGCTCCCCCACCTCGAGATAGGCCGGCGGCAAACCCGCAAGATCGGTGGCGCGCGCTGGTGCGGCATAGGGTGAGACGTCCGGGCCACCAGCCGCATCGCCGAGCAGGGCGCCCCATCCGGTGCTGTTGTCGGCATAGCCCCACAGCGCCAGTCCGGCGATTTCGGGATCAGGCTCGACCGTGCGGTCGTCAAGCATCGGCTGGACGAGGATCTGCGCGGCCAGATCCACACAGCCTCTGTCGCGATTGAGCAAGGCCAGCGCCGCGGCCAGTCCAGCACCGGCGCTGTCTCCCATGACGCCGATGCGCGCAGGATCCACATTGAGTTCCGAGGCGTGGTCCTTGAGCCACTTCAGCCCGCTGAACGCATCCTCGATCGGGGTAGGATGCGGATTTTCCGGTGCCAGCCGGTAATCGACCGCGAGGAAGCGAACGTTCGTGTGGGCGACATAGCGGGCGACCAGCCGGTCGAACAGTTCCACGCTGCCCATGATCATGCCGCCGCCATGGATATAGAAGATGGCGGACCCTGGCTGATGCCCGTCCTTGGTGTACCAGCGCAGCAGAATGTCCGAACCGTCGGCAGCGGTGGCGTGGAAATCCTGCCTCGCCACTTCCGGATACTCCGGGAGGGCCTTCGCCATCTCCCCCAGCATCATCTCGAACCCGGTGCGCCGCGATTGCCAGTCCCCCGCCGGCGGGGGAACATGTCCCTCGTGCGCGGCCAATATGGGCGCGGCAGCCGCTGCCACATCGGGATCAAACGAAAGTGCCATCAGTTATCCTCGCGAAGCGCCTGTTGTTGATTGGCTTGAGTGCCGCCGGCCATCTCAATCGACGACCAGGTCATGACCGAACCAGGGACGGACTGCTGCCCGGGCTTCGACAAGCCCTTCGTCGATGGAGGGGAGTTGGCCATCCGTCGGCGGGGCCGCCGGATTGCGGAGCCATTGCCACCACAAGCGGCTGTCCAGGGGGTTGTTGGCAGAGGAACGATTATGCTCGTTTCGCCAATAATTGTGCACGCGGGGGTCTGAATAGACGCGGCGGCTCTCCGCCTTGTCGACCTCCTTGTTGAAGCGCCAGTAGGCATCCATGGTGGCATCGACGCTATGCTTGCCCTGGGAGATCAGGCCGCCGATGCAGTTGAGGGCGAAGCGGATGACCATCTCCTCCATGTTCACCTTCTGCAGACCGCACACCGCGTTCGTGTTCGGGCCATAGACCATGAACAGGTTGGGGAAGCCTGGAAGCATTGTCCCGAGATAGGCGCGCGGCCCATCGACCGCCCAAAGGTCCTGCATCCGCGCCCCGTCGCGGCCGCGCACCTCCATCGGCCACAGGAAGTCGTTCGCCTTGTACCCGGTTGCGAAAACGATGATGTCCAGATCGACGTGGGAGCCGTCTTCGAGGCGGATGCCGGTCGGCGTGATCCGGTCGATGCCATCCGTGACCAGGGTGACGTCGTCGCGGAGCAGCACGTCATATATGCTGTAGTCCTTGTCGACGAGGACCGGCCGCGCGCACATCGGCGGCATGGGAGGCGTCATTTTCTCCACCAGATCGGGCCGCTCGCCGAGCTTGGACTGGATGAAGGCCATCCGCGCATCCCGGATCTTCTTGTTGAGCGGGCTAAGCGTGTGCTCGTCCTGGAAATCCGGATCGCGGCTCAGCGCGGCGATCATTTTGACCGGATGATAATTCCATTCGATCATGAAACGGAGGAAATTGGTGTAATAGGGAAAATTACGATCCAGCCAGTTTACCTGGGGCGGAAAGGGCGAGAGATAACCCGGGGTTTCGAACACCCAATTCGGGGTCCGCTGGAACAGATAGGTGTGGCTCGCATCGCGCACCAGCTCCGGAACCATCTGATAACCGGTACAACCCGAACCGATTACGCCGATACGCTTGCCGGAAATATCCAGGCCGGCCGGCCATTGCGCGCTGTGGACCGCCAGCCCGGCGAAATCCTCCATGCCGGCGATCGTCGGGATGTTGGGCCGGGCGAGGAAACCGACCGCGCTGATCACGGCATTGGCGCGGACCACCACAGGCCCGTCTGGACCCTGGGCGCTTAATTCCCATAGCTTCGCGTCTTCATCCCAGATGACGCTCGTTACTTCAGTGTTGAACCGAATGGCGTCGCGCACCCCGAACTCGTCGGCGACCCAATTGAAATATTTCTCATTGTCCTCCTGCGGACAGAACAGATAGGGATATTCGTACTCGGCCCCGAAGATGTGCGTATAAGTCCGGCTGGGGGAGTCGATCCGCGCGCCCGGATACCGGTTCTCATACCATGTGCCGCCGACACCGGCGTTCTTCTCCAGGATGGTGAAAGGGACGCCCGCATGCTTGAGCTGCACGGCCGCGCCAAGCCCGCCCATCCCGGCACCGATCACGGCAACCATGAAATCGCTGGCGGCGCGCGGAGCCTCCGGGCCGGACCATTCGAGCGCCCGCGCCCAGGGATCGAGAGCCAGTTCCTCGAGCCAGAGATCGAGCTCGTTACCGGGGATCTCCGTTCCACAGATCAATTCCAGGCTGCGGTGCAACCGGCTTTGCGGCCCCGCCGAAATGTCGCCAGCGCCATCATCCCGATATTGCTTGAGGAAATCCGCCGCCTTCTTGCGGATCATCTCCACATCCGCCGGGTCGGTCGCCACGGCAACCTCGACGAAACCGGTGTCCACCATGTCGACCTTCACATCGACGAGACTCTCGTCGCCGGTCAGCTGATACAGGAGTCCCCGAAGCACCAGAGGATCGGCATATAGCACCGCATCCTCGATCACTTGGTCGTTCGCTTCGCGCAGCTCCGTCCGGTTCATCGCATCCTCAATCACTTCTGATTATCGCTTTAACGATTCGACCCACAATTAACTATTCATCCGATCAGTAGCAAGGTCGAAATTCGATTTGCCCTGCGCGTGGGCAGGGTTTTGCCAAAGCCAAAACATGTCTTCGCACTGCCCATGCCGCCGCCCCGGCATGGCCTTGTGGTTCAAGGCTCATCGCGCGAGCGTTCTCCTGGCTCGACGGCAAAGCAACACAGCAAAAACACAGCAAAAAAGCGGCGGGCAGACCCGTGATGCGCCACCGCGCGGCGCATCATCGCATTGGCCTGACCCGCCGCATTCTATGTCTCGACGACTGGCGCATATGTGCCAGTCTTTGAGTTAAAATTCAGTAGGCCGATCGTCCAAGCTCCACGGCGGTCAGGAAGCCGCCCTCGACCGGGAGGCGCGCGCCCGTGATATAGCTGGCCGCATCGCTGGCAAGGAACACGATCGGCCACGCCACTTCGCGCGGCTGGGCGGGTCGCCCCATCACGCCCGATAGACGGTCAAGCTGCCCGGACTCCTGCATCGATCGCGCAAATGGTCCGCCTTCATTGAGGAAGTTGCTGAGCATCGACGTGTCGGTCCGGCCCGGATAGACGAGGTTGATACGAATCCCCCGCCGTGCATTGTCGAGAGCTGCATCGAGCGACCAGACGGCAAGGCGGAACTTCGAAAATCCGTATCCGTCTCCGACCTCGTCCGGATGTGCGCGACAATATTCGATCGCCTCGTCAGCCGGCAGGTCGATGAACGCCCTCATCGCCGACAGGTCGGACGGGAGAGGCGGCAGGCTCGTGACCACCGAAACGACCGATCCGCCAGCCGGCATCGACTGCAAGACCTTTTCGGTTATCGCCCTGAGCCCGATGAAGTTCACACAAACGACCGGGATCGGCACGCCTTCCTTGAGCAAGCCCTGCGCGTTGATCAGGACGTCGATCGGCTGCCCGATCGCCTCGACGGCAGCTATCCCGGCCGCGGGGTCCCCCAGGTCCACCGATTGATAGGACGCCACCTGGACGGGAGGCTCCTTCAGGTCGAAGACGTGGACTTCCGCTCCGAGCTCCACGAGAATTTCGACCGCGTGCGCGCCGATCCCCGAGCCACCCCCGCCGCAAACCAGGACCCGCTTTCCTTCGAACGAGAGCTCCCGGGGTAGAGAATTGGTCGTCATATGATCCTCCGCACGTTTCTGTTCACCTTGGACAATCCAGTGTCCGAGTTCACGCGCCGGCCTGGAGCGCTGTCAAACATCAAATTCGACGCGCCGGCAGCCTACGCAGAGGCTTGGAAACCGATTGACAGTTGCTATTCATGTGACCAGTATATTCCCATAATTGTTTGTCAACCCCGTGGGCAGCTATGTCCACCTAGTCTATGATCACCCTGGACGACGCCGGCGCCGGGTCGCGTTTTCTGCCTATAATTCGTTGAAAATATTCGAAAATGAAAACGATCATGGAGTGAAGAAGGTCCTGAAAATCCGACCTTGAGCGGGCAGAGGGGAGGATTGCCTTGGGGCAGCCGCCACCGCAGGTTGCAATAGCTTGTCGTTTGCACAGGATGAATTGGGCCTGGGTCAGGCCATATAGTTGTCGAGCGGCTTCAATCGCGATTGTCGACGATCCACGCAATCTCGCGTCGGTCGGATGGGCGTCGGTGTTCCAACGAGAACAAAATCATTTGGGCGAGGAGGTCATCCTTTGGGAAGGTTTAAAGTACCCGAGCTGAATCGGCGCAGAGTTCTGACGGCCGCCGGAGCCGCGATCGCCGGCGTTTCCACGGCGAGCCACGCAAAGGCGAATGCCGGGCCCGTCGGTCGCGCCGATACTGAAACGGATGTGATTGTCGTAGGCAGCGGCGCAGCCGGCAGCGTCGCGGCGCTTTTTGCCCGCCAGGCCGGTGCGCGCGTAATGCTCGTCGAAAAATCGAGCCATTATGGCGGCACGTCGTCGAAATCGGGCGGCGGATATTGGATTCCAAATCATTTCCTGCTGCGCGCCAAAGGGATCGCGGATCCAAAACCGGATTTCCTCAAATATCTGGTGCGCGTGGCCTATCCCGCCAGCTACGATCCCGAAGATGCCACTCTTGGCGCGCCCGAAGCGCGTTACCGGCTGTACGAGACCTTCTACGACAGATCGGGCGAGATGGTCGAGGAACTCCACAGGACCAGCGCGCTCAAGAGCAAGGAATATGTTCCCCTCCCCGACTATTATTCCCACCTGCCGGAAAACAAGGTGCCGCAGGGCCGGCTGTTATGCTCGATAACCCATAGCGCCGATGGATCGTCGGGCGGGGATGAGATGATGTGGCAACTCCGTCGCGCGGTGCTTGCCGCGGGCGTCGATGTCCGGATGGAGACTGCGGCAAAAGAGCTGGTGCAGGATGATAGCGGACGGGTCATAGGGCTCGAACTTTCCATGCCCGGCGGCGAGACGACCACAGTCGCAGCCGAGGGGGGCGTGGTGTTTGCCAGCGGAGGCTTCGCGCACAACGCCGAGCTGCTCGACAGATTTCACGGCAAACCGGTCTTTGGCGCTTGCGCATTGCCGGCCTCGACCGGTGACTTCATTCCGATCGCCACGAAGGTCGGCGCCAGGCTCGGAAACACGGCGAGCGCCTGGCGTGGGCAAGTGGTGCTGGATGAGGGCCTCCTCTATCCCGCCGTCCCTTCCGATGTCTGGTTCGTTCCGTTCGACAGCATGTTCTTCGTCAACCGATATGGACATCGCTGCGTCAACGAGCATCGCAGTTACCACGAGCGGTCCCTTGCTCAATATCGCTGGAATCCCAATCGCGCCGAATATCCAGATCTGCTCAATTTCATGATCTACGACCAGAGAACGGCAGAACTACAGGCCGGGACTATGCCGATCCCGCCCACCCCCACCGGCGCGGAATACGTCATCTCGGGGCAGACACTGGATGAACTGGCCGGCAATGTCGGCAAGCATCTCGACGCCCTTAAGACCCGTATTAGCGGGCTCGCCTGCGCGCCTGAATTCGCATCGAACCTCAAAAGGTCGTTCGATCGCTTCAATGCCTTTGCTCGGACGGGGAAAGACGAGGATTTTCAGCGCGGTGAAACAGATCTCGAGCGGTTCGTGAACTCTTCACCTCCCCCGGCTGGGAAATGGGACAATCAAAAGAAGAACAGTGCGCTTTATCCGTTGCAAGAGACGGGTCCCTATTATTGCATAATCCTGGCGCCTGGCTTGCTCGATACCAATGGTGGACCCGAGATCGACACCGAGGCTCGAATATTGGGATGGAATGGTCAGCCTATTCCTGGCCTTTACGGTGCGGGCAATTGCGTCGCGAGCCCTGCGCATGATTGCTATTGGGCCGGCGGGTCGACCTTGGCCCTGGCCATGACGTTCGGAATGATCGCGGGCCGCAACGCCGCCTCAGGCAGAGGCGCAAAATAATGGCGAAAATGACCTTTGGAGTCGCATGCGCGATAGTCGCTGCTTTCATAGCGGCGGAAAGCGCCAATAGCGAAAAACCAGTGATCAGCTTTTCGAGGGACGTCCAACCGATATTTTCGGCTCGCTGCACGATGTGCCATCACGAAGCCGATTATATGGGCGGCTTGTCGTTGAGCCCGACCCTCTCCTACGATCAGCTCGTCAACGCGCCATCGGTCGGTGCGCCAAAATTCAGCCGCGTGACCGCCAAAAAGCCGGAGGCCAGCTATCTCATGATGAAGCTGGACGGAACGCACGCGAAAGTCGGCGGAAAAGGGTGGCCGATGCCGCCGCCCACCAATCCCTTCATTCGTCTGAGTTCTGCCGACCGCGAAACCATCAGGCGCTGGATCGTCCAGGGCGCCCGAAAGAACTAGCCGTCAATTCCAATAGCGGGGCCGAGGGGTGCCGACGTGCCCGGGCACGCCATTGCGAAATAGCATGACAAGGGGAGGTATACGATGCGATTCAAAGAAGTGACAGCCATGCTCGTCGGTGGCGCGAGCCTTTTCGGCTTGGCCGTATCAGCGCAGGCGCAGGACATGAAATCGGCGCAGGCTACCGCGGCGAATGGCGAGGAAGCGGATGTCATCATCGTGACGGCGCGGCGGCGTACGGAAGACATAGCCAATGTGCCGACGACGATCACCGCACTCGGCGGCGAAGCGCTGCGTGAACGATCGATCCAGAGTCAGGCTGATCTGCAGCTGGCCGTGCCAGGCCTGACCGTCCGGGAAACGCAGTCCAACAACAATCTGAACTATGCGATACGCGGCCAGACCGTCGATGCGTTTTCCGGATCTTCAACGGCGGTGGTGCCCTACCTGAACGAGGTACCCTTCGTCGCCGGTGGCGTAGCGTCCTTTTTCGACCTCCAGTCGGTTCAGGTTCTAAAGGGTCCGCAAGGCACCTTGTTCGGGCGTAATACGACCGGCGGTGCCGTTCTTTCGACGACGGCAAAGCCGGTCGACCATGTCGAAGGGATGGTGAAGCTCGGCTACGGCAACTATGACGCGATCGACGTCGAAGGGGTCGGCAACGTTCCACTGGTCGGCGACAGCGTGCTTTTGCGCGCAGCCTTCAAGATAACGCGGCGGGACGGCTATATCCGCAACGTTTACACCGGGCCGGTTTATGGCGGAAGCGATACCCGCAAACTCGGCGAGGTCGATCGTCAGGCTTTCCGCGTCTCGTTGCTCCTGAAGCCGGGCGAAGGGATCGAGAACCTCACCATGGTTCAGTATGAACGCTCGCGCGGTAACAATGCCGGATCACGGATTTACAGCTTCAATCGGTGCGGCGACAGGGGGGCGGACGGTACGGTCCTGAACTGTACGGCCCATCTTCTGTTCGGGCCGCAACTCGACGCCAATATCGGCGTTCCCGGTGCCTGGGCTGCCGTTCTGGCGGCGCATCCCGGATATGATCCGTCGGGCATCCAGGGTGTTCTGGACCGTCAGCAGAAGCAGCTGGGCTTCTGGGACGTCAATTCGGGTGCGCCGTCTTTCCACAGCGGCAAGGATTTGGCGGTCGTCAACAACACGACCGCCGCCCTTTCCGACGACATAACGCTGAAGAACACCTTCGGATATTCCTATTCCAGGGCGATCGATGCGACGGAGCAGACCGGCACGCCCTATCTGATAATCTCGAACTACGATCTCAATAAGCCTATCGATTTCAAGCCACGCAGCCTCGGCAACCAGGTCACCAACAAATCGATATCGGATGAACTCCAGCTTCAGGCCAATCTACTCGACGGCGGGTTGGAATATATTCTGGGTGCATATCATCAGCAGATCCATCGCCATGAAATCTATCCGGTGGGCTTTGTCGATCTTGCTCCCATCATCCCGTCAGCGTCGCTGTTCGAAAATTTCAAGACGCAGGACCGGACGGATGCGATCTTCACCCACGGCACATTCGACCTGGGACGCCTGGCTGGCCTGACCGGCCTGAGCTTCAGTGCCGGCATTCGCTACGCGTGGGAAAAAATCAGCCTCCAACATCTGCCGACCAGTGCATTTTTCCCGCTAACGACACCCGATGCGAAATTCGATCGGGCGAGTTGGAATCTGGGGTTGGAATATCAGGCGGCGCGCGATGTCCTTCTCTACGCAACCACCCGGGAGAGTTGGCGAGCGGGCGGAATCAATGGCGGTGCGCCGCCCGCACTGAGCGCCACCCTGATCAACACCGACAAGTTCGGCGCTGAACTGGCACGAGATTATGAAGCCGGTTTGAAATATAATGGCCGGCTGGGTGCTTCGCGCGCCCATCTCTATCTCTCTGCATATACGATGCAGGTGAAAAACGTGCAGCGCGCGCTGTTTCCGACAAACCCGATAGATCCGTCACAGGGTGCGATAGCCGTTACCGTGAACGTGCCCGAAGCACGGATCAAGGGTGTCGAGCTGGACTCTGGGATTCAGCCATCCAATTGGCTCAATCTCGGAATTGCCGGCGCCTATACCAATGCAAGATACACCAAAAATGTCGCCACCCCATTCGGTGTTCCCACGCGGTTTGGCCCGGTGGCCGATACGCCCAGGTGGACCGGCTCTGCATATGCGGTGATCACGGTTCCGGTGTCGGACCGGTTGGGGGAAGTGAAGCTGCGCGGGGACATATATGGTCAGACCGGCTTCTATTTCTCCAACACCGAAGTCTCCGTCACGCCTCAAACGCGGCTGCCGGGTTATGTCGTTTCGAACTTCCGTGCAGACTGGAACCGGATCGGCGGATCGGCGCTCGCGATCGGCGCGTGGGTTCGCAACGCTTTCAATAAAAAATATTATGTCGGCGGGCTCCCGCTTGGCGGATCGTTGGGTGTCAACTCGGGAAGCGTAGGTCGTCCGCGCATGTACGGTATGGAACTGAGCTACAGATATTGATGCTCGGGTCCGGAGGTCTGGAAACGGCCTGCACGCCGTTTCCAGGCCTCCTATTATTTGACTGAGCGACCAGCAAATGCGGATGAATGCGATCAGCAGCCATTTTAGCATACCGAGCAATAGCGGCATCCTGCCGCTTTGAGCAGATTCATATTGATCAGTTACATAGTAGTGCTATGCTTTTGCGACGCTAAGGATTCGGCGATAGCTGGCTCCGACTGGACGACATTGCGCTCGACGTGAAGCGATTTGCCGGGGTCCATGAAGCTCCCTGCCGCCCCACGATGAGGAAAACGAAGCAGATAGAAAGTGGCCATGAGCAACTCAACTGACGCCCAAGCAAATCCCGGCCGCCGTATCGCTCCGCAGCAGATGGCGCATATGGTGATCAAGACCCACCGCTTTCAGGAAGTCGTGGAGTGGTATAAGACGGTGTTGCAAACCGATGTCGTATTTCAAAACGAACGGGTCGTGTTTCTCACCTTCGATGATGAACATCATCGCATAGCCATTGCCCATACTCCGGATATCCAAAGCTATAGTCCGGGCCAGTGCGGCATAGATCATGTGGCTTATTCATATGGATCGCTCGGCGAACTCATCCACACCTATGAAAGGCTGAAGGCGGCCAATATCGTGCCCCATTGGTGCATCAACCATGGGCCGACGACGTCCTTCTATTACAAGGATCCTGACGGCATCCGTGTCGAACTCCAGGTGGATAACCTGGCGGCAGTCGATCCACGCGCCTTTTTCGGGACGGACGTCTTTGCAAGAAATTCGGTGGGCGTGGATTTCGATCCGGACGTCCTGGCCGCCAAATTTCATGCCGGTGTCGATGAAGCCGAATTGATGAAGCAGGGGTCGGCGCCAGCAGCTTGACGGGATGCAGGCCCTTATTCGCTGACCGGGCTCTTTTCGGCTTCGCCAATGCCCCCTCAGCAAGTGCAGAAAAAACCGACATGGAGAGTGGGCATGGAAGAGTTTAAGATGCTTATCGGAGGCCGGCTGGTTGACGGCGCCTCCTCCATCGACGTCATCAATCCGGCTAGCGAGGACGTCGTCGCCGCCTGCCCCCGCGCCACCGAAGCGCAGCTCGACGATGCGGTTGCCGCGGCGAAAGCCGCCTTCCCGGCATGGGCGGCGACCCCGATCGACGAGCGCAAGGACTATCTGCTGAAGATAGCCGACGCCATTGACGTGAATAGCGCCGAACTTGCGCGCCTGCAGACGCTGGAGCAAGGGAAACCCCTGGCGGCGTCCCAAGGCGACGTCGCGGCCATGGCGGCCTTCTTTCGCTATTTCACGACGCTCGATCTCCCGGCCAAGGTGATCGAGGACAGTCCGGCCAGCCGCATTGAGCTGCACCGCAAACCGCTCGGCGTCATCGGCGCGATCATTCCGTGGAACTATCCCCTGATCATCGTGGCGTTCAAGGTGCCGCCAGCACTTCTGGCGGGAAACACGGTGGTTTTGAAGCCGGCGCCGACGACGCCGCTCGCCACATTGCGCTTTGGCGAAATCATCCGCGACATCCTGCCCGCGGGCGTGATCAACATCATCACCGATGCCAACGATCTCGGCGACGCGCTGACGCGCCACCCCGACGTCAGGAAGATTTCGTTCACCGGATCGACCGCGACGGGTATCAAGGTCATGGCTGGCGCCGCCGGAACCTTGAAGCGGCTCACGCTGGAACTGGGCGGCAACGACGCGGGAATCGTGCTCGACGACGCCGACCCGAAAAAGATCGCACCGGCGATCTTCAACGCAGCTTTCCAGAATAGCGGGCAGACCTGCATCGCGTTGAAGCGCTTGTATGTCCACGACTCGATCTACGACCAGATGTGCGCGGAACTGGCGCAGCTGGCCGATGGAGCCGTCGTCGGCGACGGCCTCGAGCAGGGCACGCAATTCGGCCCGCTCCAGAACAAGATGCAGTTCGACAGGGCGCTGGCGTTCCTGGAGGAAGGCCGCCGGCACGGCAAGGTCATCGGCGGGGGAGCAGTGCCAGACCGCCCCGGCTATTTCATGCAGCCCACGATCATAAGCGATATCGCCGACGGCAACAGGCTGGTCGACGAAGAGCAGTTCAGTCCGATCCTGCCGGTGATCAAGTTCAGCGACCCGGAAGATGCGCTCGCCCGCGCCAATGCCTCGCCGTTCGGATTGGGCGGCTCGATCTGGTCGGCCGACACGAAGCGCGCCTATGAATTTGCGGTACGGATGGAAAGCGGCGCAGCCTGGATCAATCAGCACATGGCCGTGGGGCCCAACATCCCCGCCGCCGGCGCGAAGCAATCGGGCATCGGCGTGGAGTTCGGCGATGAGGGTTTGGCGGAGTTCACCCAGATCCAGGTGGTAAATATTGCCCAGTGAACACCACGCCTCCTGAACGCGTGGCTCACACTCCGCCGGGTGTAACCAGCCCCGGCGGAGCCACCATCCAGAAATCTTTTTGCCGCGTCTGCAACAACGGCTGTCCGATCCTCGTCGAAATCGAAGACGGCCTCGTCAGGAAGGTGACCGGCGATCCCGCCGGTCCGCTCCACCACGGTTATAGCTGCCACCGCGGCCGCGCCCTTCCACAGCTCATGTACGATCCCGCAAGGGAGCTGTTCTCCACCAGGCGGATGCCCGACGGCTCGCGGGTCCGCATCGGCGTCGACGACGCAATCGACGAGATCGTCGCGAAGCTGCGCGATGTCATCGCGCGGCACGGGCCGGATTCGGTCGCGATGTATGTCGGCACCGCCAGCAGCAAATCGGTGCCCCTGATCCCGCTTTCGGACTCGTTCCTGGAGGCGATCGGCGCGACGAGGGGGTGGAGCGCCAACACGCTCGATCAGCCCGGCAAGCAGATCGCGCACGGTCTGCACGGCTATTGGATGGCGCCCTCCCAATCCTTCGACAATCCGGAGGTCATTCTCTGGATCGGGATCAACCCGGCAATGACCTATACCGGTCTGCCGTGCGGATCGCCGAAGGTCTTCATGCGCGATCAACTGCGGAAGGGGACCAGGATCATCATGATCGATCCCCGCGCCCACGACACCGCCCGGCGCTGCACCATGCATATCCAGCCCAGGCCGGGTCATGACGTCGCGATCATGGCCGGCCTGATCCGGATAATCCTGAGCGAGAAGCTCCATGATCAGGCTTTCGTCGCCGAGAATGTCGAAGGGCTCGATGCCCTGCGGGCGGCCGTCGAGCCTTTCACGCCGGCCCTGGTCGCAGAGCGGGCGGACATCGCCGCTGAGGATCTCGTCAAGGTCGCACGCATCTTCGCACAGGCCAAGCGGGGTTATGTGGTGGCGGGAACGGGGCCCAGCATGGGCACCGCGCAGGGAACCCTCTTCGAATATCTGGTGCTGGCGCTCGATACCATCTGCGGCCATTATCTGCGCGCCGGAGAGGAAGTGATCACACCCGGCACGCTGGAGCCCGTCCCTGCCTTCAAGGCGCAGGCACATGGGCCGATCCAGGCCTTCGGCTATGGGCCGCGCCTGCGCTTTCGGGGGTTCACGGACACTCTGGGCGGGCTGCCCGTATCGGCGATGGCCGAAGAAATCCTGACGCCCGGCGAAGGCCAGGTGCGCGCGCTGTTCGTGGTCGGCGGAAACCCGGCCACCGCGGTGACCGACCAGCTACAGATGCTCGAAGCACTTGGCTCGTTGGAACTGCTCGTCACCACGGACATCCAGATGTCCGCCACCGCCAAGCTGTCGCACTATAACATCGCCCCGACGATGCATCTGGAGACAGCGGCGATCCGCGGCGACAAGCCGCCCACCGGCTATGCGAACTCCTATGCAGGTTCGCTCGCGCCGTTCGCTCATTATACACCGGCGCTGGTGGAGCCGCCGCCCGGTTCCGACGTCATCGAGGAATGGGAGCTCTATTACCGGATGGCGCAACGCATGGGCGTTCAGCTGCGATTGAACCCGATGCGATATTACACCACCTCCCCGCCGCCGAAGATACGGCGCGAGCCGCCCGCCATCGACATGACCGGCGCGCCCACGACCGACGACATCATCGCGTTGATGACGGCCCGTGCGCGCATCCCGCTCGATGAGGTCAAACGACACCCTTCCGGTGCGCTCTTCCCGCCCGATACGCCCGTGATCGTGCAGCCGAAGGACGCGGGGTGGACGGAGAAGTTCGATCTCGGCAATCCGCTGATGATGCGCGACCTCGCCGAGGCCTTCGAAACGATCGATGTCGCCCGTGATCTTGCCGAGGGCCACGCATTCCGGCTGATGTGCCGGCGGCAGCATCAGCTCAATTCCTCGCTGCAAATCCCCGCGGTCGATCGCGGCAAGCCGGGCAACCCGGCCTATATGCACTCGACGGACATGGCGCGCCTCGGCATCGCCGATGGTGACCTCGTAGAGATCAGCTCGTCGCGATCGGCCATTCCCGCGGTGGCGATGACCGATGACGAATTGCGCCCGGGTACCGTCTCGATGGCGCAATGCTTCGGCGACACGCCCGAATTCGACGATCGGGTCCGCGAAATCGGCTCCTGTACGAACCGGTTGCTCTGGAATGATCGCGTCTATGAGCGCTATTCGGGCCAGCCTCTGATGTCGAACGTTCCCGTCAACGTGAAGCCGATCATCAAGACCGGCCCGGCTTACGCCGAGCCGGTCTGATCTGCGCCTTACGAGGTCGTAAGCGGCGCCGTTTCCTTCGCCATATTCTCGCGGGTGACATCGCCGTCGCTTCGGCCACAGACACGGGCCAGGACCGCGTGACAGTCGGCCGGGAGGCTATCGCCGCGCCAGGCGACATGATGGTCGGGACGGACCAGCAACAAGCTCCGTTCCAGAAGGGCGAGCTTTGGCTCCGGTTCGATCCGCACCACGGTCAGCGGCACGCCCAGCGCGGCTGCCGCGCTGGTGAAGCGATCCGTATCCTGGTCTCCGATGACGAGCAAAGTGAGCTCCGGCCCGAGCAGATCGTACAGCGCCCGGCCATCGCTCAGGAAGAATGAGGGAAGCCGCGCGCCCGGCCAGGTGGTCGGGGTACAGATCAGCGGATCGAAGGCAGGTGCCGTTTCATCCTCGCCCGCCGGCCAGATCACGGGAGAATCTTCATAGCGATAGCCATGCTCGATCCCCCAGGACTCGTTCTCCGCATTACCGAGTGCAGCGATCTTGTCGCCAAGCTCGCGGCGGCGCTCCGCCGTGTCCGGCGAGTCGAGGTCCGCGTCCCGCTCTGCCGCCACGATCAGCTGGCCGATCGCCGCCCGTATGTCGGAATGCCTGCCGGCGGCGGCGCGGTTCTGGATCGCGATCTGGCGCCGCTCGCTTTCATAGCTCTGTAGCAGGGCCGGACCACCCCACCCCTTCACCGCGCTGGCCAGCTTCCAACCGAGATCGACCGCATCCCCGATCCCGGTGTTCATCCCGTAACCGCCGCTCGGGATCACCTGGTGGGCAGAGTCACCGGCGAGGAAGACCCGCCCGTCGATGTAGCGGTCCGCGATCACCAGATGCGGCGTCCAGGGATTGGCGACCAATATCTCGAATTCGAAATCCTGTCCCACCCATTTGCGTAGCCATTCGGCCGGGTCGAGCGTCGAAGGATCGATGTCGGGCGGAAGGCGCGACTGGAGCGTCCACGTATCGATCGCATTTTGGGCGATCATCGTCCCGCCGCCGGTTTGAAAATGGAACGTGGTTCCAAAGCGCGAGAGGATGTCGTGAGCGTGCGATTTGAAATGCACCATATAGACATTGGTGACGCCGAAGCGGCCTTCCAGCTCGATCCCCAGCGACCGGCGGACGCGGCTGCCGCCGCCGTCGCAGCCGGCCAGATACAGGCTGCGAACCTGTTTCGTCGCGCCCGTTTCGCTGTTCCTGATCGTTGCGGTGACCCCGTCCGCATCCTGCTCCAGGGATTCGAATGCCCAGCCGAACCGCACATCGACCAGCGGGCTTTCGTCGATTGCCGTCTTGAGGACCGGCTCGATGATGATCTGCGACACGCGCATGGGGGGTTCGAGCGTCTGGGACCCGTCATTCAGCGCACGGATCTGGTTCCGCTTTTCATTGGACGAGGGGTAATGGAAGCGGTGGAGTATATGTCCGGTCAGGCGCGTGGCCCAGACGACGTCGAACGGCTCATCCTGCGAAACGCCTACGGCGCGCAGCTGCTCCACGATGCCCAGCCGCCGGAAAAGCTCCATGCTCCTTCCGTTGGTAATATCCATCTTCGGAGACCTGGTGGTCGTGGGATTCCGCTCCACCAGAATGGACGCGACGCCGTGCTGGCTCAAGGCCAGCGCCAGCGTCATCCCCACAGGCCCCCCGCCTGCGATCAGGACCGGCGCATCCATCACAGGGTGCCCTTGGCCGCGACTTCGTCCACGACTTCGTTTTCAATGAATCCGATCCCGTCGATTTCGACGCGGACCCGGTCCCCCGGCTGCAGGAATTTGGGCGGCTTCATCAGGCCGCCGACGCCGCCCGACGTACCCGTGTAGATGACATCCCCGGGCTCCAGGGTCATTGCCTGACTGAGATGAGCTACCAGCGCCGAGCAATCGAAGATCAGGTTGCTCGTATTCGAGTCCTGCCGCTTTTCGCCATTGACGAAACAGCGAATTCCCAGATTTCCGACATCGATTTCATCGGGCGTGACGATATAGGGACCGAAGGGCGCATGGGTATCGAAGGTCTTGCCCATCATCCATTGGCCGGTGCGCCTTTGCCAATCGCGCACGCTCACGTCATTGCCGACGCAATAGCCGAAAATGACCTTCTTCGCATCCTCGGGCGAAACATGCCTGCAACGCTTGCCGACGACGAAGACGAGCTCCGCCTCATAATCGAGCGCGGTTGACACCAGCGGGCGCTCGATCCGGTCATATGGCCCATTGACGGTGGTGACCGCCTTCGAGAACCAGGTCTGATGCTCGGGCTTTTCAAGCTTGGCCTCGAGCACATGATCCGCATAATTCAGACCCATGCACAGGATCTTCCCGGGCCGCGCCACCGGCGCCAGCAATTTGACGTCCGCCAGCTTATGATCCGCGCCTCGCCCCAAAGCTTCGATGGCGCCCGAAAACTCCGCCCAGTGTTCGATCAGGTCCACCATGTCCTTCGGGAAATTGACGATGCGCGTGGAAAGCGAGACGATCCCGTCATCGACAACACGACCGATCATTGGGTCGCCGCCCAACGTGAAACGGGCAAGCCTCATATTTAGCACCCTCCTGAACTCCGATTTCCCGACGGCTGAACACCCGCCAAACTGAACGTTTCAGGCTCGGGAACATCATAAGTTATAACTGTTCGTTCGATCAGGTACAAAAAGTTCGCGCCGGTTTCAAGGCTATTTGGCCGCTATATCCGCAAAGTCTTACGGGGAGGCGCGGCAAGACGCCTCTGACGAGCTGTCTTCATGCTAGGACGCCGCCCCCTATGCCAGAACCGGAGCGATGGCATTACGGTCCGTCCGGAACACCCCGTAAAGCGGTTGACATAGACTTTTCGTTCGAACAGTATCAGAGCGTAAACTATCTGGCAGATCGCTCAACGGCGGCCGTCATCGCGTTCGGCATGACGAAATGTCGCCTGAGCACTGCGGCTACACTGCTCAAATTCAAAAAGATAAAAGAGGATATGGCTGGATGACAAACAGTTCCCGCGCCAGTTCCAGGTCTGGACCCCGGCCTTCACGCGATAGCGGCAACGGGGCAGGCACCGTCATCGACGCGCCGCTTCGTCTCCGGAAGGGCGAGGTCCCGGACTGGAGCGAAAGCGCCGAGGTCCTTGTCGTGGGCTTCGGCGGCGCAGGGGCGATCGCGGCCCTGCAAGCGCATGAGGATGGCGCAAAAGTCATCATCGTCGACCGCTTCGAAGGCGGCGGCGCCACAGCCTATAGCGGTGGCGTATTCTATGCCGGGGCCACCCCGTTTCAGCGTCAGGCGGGTTTCGAAGACACGGCCGACGAGATGTTCAAATATCTGTCTCTCGAGGTCGGCGACGCGGTCTCTTCAGCGACACTTCGAAAATTTTGTGACGGAAGCGCCGAGGATCTGGCTTGGATTCAGCGCCATGGCGGTGAATATAGCGGCGCGGCCTATCTCGAGAAAACCTCTTTCCCTCCCGAGGGGCGGTACCTTTATTACTCCGGCAATGAGAATATTGCCCGATACGCCGCGGTGGCAAAGCCGGCTCCGCGAGGACATCAGCATGTCGGGACCGGATGGACCGGCAAGGACTATTTCGGCAAGTTGAGGAAGGCCGTGGAGGCTGCCGGGATAGCCGTCATCACCCATTCGCCGGCGAAGCGCCTGGTCATCGATCATGACGGCCGTGTCGTGGGGATCGAGATAAACGCGCTCCCCACAGCGGGCGACGTTCGGGCAAAGCATCAGGATCTTTACCGGAAGATCAACCCGCTCAAGGCCTTCAACAGCGGCCCGGCGGAAAAGGTCATTCCGGAGTGCCGGGATCTGGAAGCACGCCACGGAAGCCGGAAGCTGATCCGGGCCACCGGCGGCGTGATCATCTCCTCAGGGGGATTTGTCTACAATCTCGACATGCTCGAGCGCTATGGGCCGGTTTTCGCCAAAAATTATCCGGATCTGATGCGTCTTGGATCCATGGGCTGCGATGGCAGCGGTATCCAGCTCGGGCAATCGGCCGGCGGCGCCGTGGGATATATGGAGAGTATTTTCAGCACCCGTGCGATTTCCCCACCCAACGCGCTGTTGAACGGCGTCATCGTCGACGCGAAGGGCGAGCGCTTCATCGGCGAGGATGCCTATGCGGGATCGCTGGGGCGCGCGATCGCCGCCCGCGAAAATGGCACGGCATGGCTGATACTTGAAGCTTCGTCCTATCGGCTCGCTTTCAAGCAGGCGCTGCGCCCGGGCGGTATCACTCCGTTCATGTATTTCTACCTGCCGAACCTGCTCAATCTTCTGTTCGGCGGCACCAGGAAAGCGCGCTCGATCGAGAAGCTCGCGAAAAAGATCGGCATCTCGCCACAGGCGCTGACGCGCACCATCACCGCCTATAACGGCGCGGCCGCGACCGGGACCGACCCGCTCGGCAAGAACGCCGACAAGGTGCGCCCCGTCGAGCGAGGCCCCTTCTACGCGGTCAATATGTCGATCAAGAACCGGTTCGGCTTTACCATGGCCATGTCGCTGGGCGGTCTCAAGGTTGACGAAGAGACCGGCCAGGTCCTGCAAGAGAGCGGAAGCCCCATCGAAGGTCTCTATGCGGCAGGCCGTTCGGCGGTGGGTGTCTGTTCGATAGGCTATTTCAGCGGCATGTCGCTCGCTGATGGAGCCTTCTCGGGACGCCGCGCAGCCCGGCATGCCGCATCGATGAGCCGTTCGAAAGCAAAGGTCGCCAAGGCGCCGGCGGCATAGCTCCGGTTCAACCGCAGATTGATCGATCAATAGCGTCGTCGGCGACGGTAGCTTTCCGGGGCTATGATCCGGCAGGGGTTGCAGGATGACCGGCCTTACGCCATTTGCCTCCGGCGGGAAGCAATGCAAATGAACGGTCAGTAATGTCGAAATCTCCCTCTCCAAATCGAACGGCCAAGAGCTCCGTCAAGGCCAGGAGCTCGGCCAAGGCGCCGGTCGCTGCCCCCGAGGAGAAGAGCGGTGCGTCGCCGGCAGACACGGCCGCATCTGCTGACGCGCGCCGGAAGAAGCGTCAACGGCGCCCTGTAGAGGTCAGGAACCGCATACTTGCGGCGGCTCTCGAGGGCTTTGCCAGGCACGGCTTCGAGGGCACTTCGACGCGAATGGTGGCAGAAGATGCGAACGTATCGCAATCGCTGCTCCTCTACCATTTTCCTTCCAAGGACCAACTCTGGAAGGCCGTTGCCGACTACGTCCATTCCCACAATACGGCATCGACCATTCTGCACGATGAAACCGACCTGGGAACGGTGTCCACATCCGATAAGTTACGCGCCGTCATCAGAGCCTATGTGATGATGTTTGCCGAAATCCCTGCGCTGCACAGGATGATGACGCAGGAAGCGCATCAGCCATCGGAGCGGCTTGCATGGGCGTGCGAGAGTTACACCAGAAAAGATTTCAACAAACTCTGCGAACTGATCGTGAAAGGTCAGGAAGAAGGAGAAGTCCGCAGCGGCAACCCTGCACGCTTGCGCTACGCGATCATCGCCATGGCAGCCGTGCCATTTTCCGTTGCTGCCGAATATCAATATCTCACCAACCGAAACCCTTTCAGTTCGGCAGAGATTGAAAGCGCGATCGACTTTATCAATCATCTATTGTTCGTGGACGGATAACGGCGGGCACTCGCGCCGCCTCCCCTCTCAGCCGGCGATCGCCTCGCAAGGAGTTTTCGCCGGCTGATTATATGATGATGATTCCGCTACGATCGAAGACGGGCTTAGCGCGATTTGATCACCTGATCGGCGAGGTCACGGCGCATCGGATCGACCCACGATTGCAGTGCGTGCGCGCGGCACATCGCCATATCACGGAAAAATCTCTGAATCCGCTGTCCGTCGAAGGCGGATGACGAGCCAGCAGAAAACAGGATGATCGATTCCATCACCTGCCAGCAGGTGTTCATCACCTCGAGGCAGATGAGACGGATGGTAAGATCCAGCGCGACGGAGAATTCCGCGGTCCCGGCCTTCTGCTCCGCTGCGGCATCGGTCCACTGGTGGCAGGCGTTGAACAGAGCGGCTTCGGCAAAGGCGATCTTGCCCATCGCGTCTCCGAAATATCGACGATAGTCGACGTCCTCGGTCCTGGGCACGATCGGCGGAAGCATGGTCGTCTTCGTCCGCAGCAATGTTTCATATTCCGCGAGCGCGCCCTTTACGGCGCCCAGCATGATCGATGCCGGCTCCAGATAGAGAAAGGACATCGGCCTGCCATGGTGCAGAACATAGGGACTGTCGTCCCTTGGGGCGTGGTCCGCAAAATCCACCCCGGGCAAAACGAACTCCGCCGGCAACGCCACATTCTCGAACACGATGCTGTGCGAGCCGCTCCCCTTCAGGCCAAGGCTCCCGCCCCAGTCGTCGAGACGTTTCCAGGCCGAGCGCGGAGCGACGAAAGTGCCTTTGCCCAGAGCATTTCCATTTTCGTCGGAAACGAACGCATGGCTGATGAAGTGCGTCGAGTAGGGTATGCCCGAACAATAGTTGAACGTCCCGTTGAGCACCCAGCTGCCATCCGCCTGCCGCTGCACCGTTCCTTGCGGCTTGATCGTGCCGGCGCAGATGAAGTCGACGTCACGGAAAAGCTCCGCCTGGACGTCCTGACTGAACAGCGAACCGGCCGCCACTGCGTGAGAATGGCCGAAGCAATATTGCCACGCGGTCGACGGGCATCCGCTGGCGATGATCACGGCAATACGGAAAAAGACCTCCGCATCGAGACCGTAACCCCCGAACTGCTCGGGAACCAGCATCCGGTAAAATCCGGCCTCCCGGAACATCGCATGGGTTTCCTCGGAGTAGAAAGTGCGCTTTTCCACCTCCGCCTGTTGATCGAGCAGGTGCGGAACCATGGCTCTGGCCCGTGCGACAAAAGCGGACATGCCGGTGTCCACAGCGCTGAATTCAGGCGGCTCGGCATTGGCCAGCGCCACAGTGTTAGACATGAAACTCTCCTCGCAAATGCATCACTGATCCAGGGCGCCTACCGGATGTCCTCTCGCAGGTTGGGCCCGATCCAAAACGCGTATGAATATGATCGAACGTCGCGCCCTATACGTCCCAGATGACCGGCACGCTCAATGGCGCACGAAGCGTCCAGCCCGTGATGCGCGGCGTGGGATAGTCCGGGTCGAACCTCAAATTGGGGAAGTCGTCGATCAGATGCTCGATCAGGCCAGCAAGCGCCGCTCGTGCAACATCCTTGCCAAGGCACGTATGGGCGCCACTGGAAAACAGCATGTGCTGTTTCTGCTCTCGCAGGAGATTCAGCTCGTCGGGATTGGCCCAGCGGCAGGGGTCCCGATGGGTTATGCCATGCATGGTGAAGACCACCGCATCCTTCGGGATGTGGACGCCGACCAGTTCCGTGTCCTCGGTCGCCTGGCGCGCCTGGACATTGCCCAGCCCCTGATAGCGCATCGCCTCTTCTACGAACTGCGGGATGAGCGAGCGGTCGGCCTTGAGCAGGTCGAATTGGTCGGGATGGGCCAGCAGAAGATAGATGATGCTGCTCGACTGCTTGAACACCGTATCGATACCGGCGATCATGAGATTTGTCGTCAAGCCGACGAGATGCTCGTCATTGAGCGGCTCGCCATCGACCTTGCTGTTGATCATCATGGTGATCACGTCGTCGCGAGGATCGGCTCGCCGTTCGTTGATCTTCTTCTGGGCATAGGCCTTGATTTCGGCATTTGCCTTGGCCGCGCCTTCCGGATCGGTGTTCACCTGGTGGGCGTGTTCGAAGAGATATGCGATGTACAGCTTGTCCTCTTCGGGAAAGCCCGTGATCGTGCTCGTTATGTCATAGGCGTAATGGGCCGTCAGATCGCGGATCAGGTCGGCACGGCCCTTGGGCTTCAGATCGTTGAACCGACGCTCGAGGACGGGGCTGATGATCTTGTCTTTGTATTTTTCCAGTGCCTTCGGCGTGAACCCTTGCTGTACGACTGCTCTGTACTTCGGATGCTCGGGACGATCCATCGTCGTGAGGATCGGGCCCCAATGTCCGAAGGTCGGCTTGTAGACCTTGGACGCAAAAATCTTGGGCTTCGCATATACCCGCAGGGCCGCCTCCCAGCTCACGGCGGCATAGCACTCCTTCTCGATCAGGTGCGCGGCGATGAAGATATTCGGCAGGATGACGTCACCGAACTGCATCTTGGAACCGGGCGGATCTCCCACGCCCCGCCCCTTGACCACAGGGCCCATCGCGTGAAGCTTGGCAGCGATTTGCTGGACGGGATCGTCCATCGCATCGATGTCCTTCGTCTCATCGGGGTGGGTGATCAATGCGTCCAGGCCGAACGATTGCCGATCTTCAGTATCTTCACCGTGAAAGGGGCACTGCAATTTTTCCATTTTCCGCTCCTAACTGTCTCTTTGCCCGCCGCGGCGATGTGATCCCGCTGCTTCAATGCTGCGTCAGCAACGCCGCGGCCTGATCGGTTGATTGGCTTCACCCGCCGATTCGAGCGTTGACAATAACTATTCATGTGATCAGTATCAATACCGAAGCGCGCCTTGGCGGGCCCTGTGGCGACGCTCCCGTGCGGCCATTGGAACCTACCCCGGCCACGGCATCGCCGATGGCAATAAAGCCCTGACAAAGGAGAGAGACGAATGGATGGTTCGGGCAAGCGCGAAGCGGGGCTGAAGATCATGGCGGAAATGTTCGGGCCCGACGTGACCGCCGGATTTACCCGGAAGTCGGGAGATTTCGGCGGCGAACTGGTATCCATGGCGGTCGAAAACGTGTTCGGAGGAATCTGGGCTCGGCCCGGCCTGTCACGACGGGATCGCAGCCTGCTGACGATCGCCATCCTGATCCAGGCGCGTGCGCTGGATGAGTTACGTGTACATCTTCGGGTGGCGCTAACGAACGGCCTGACCAAGGACGAACTGGCCGAAGTGATCTATCATGCCGTTGCCTATTGCGGCGTTCCCAGCGCCCATTCTGCCTGGCACGTGGCCAACGAGGTGCTCGGCTCGGAGCAATGACGCCGAACGATATTCGATCGGATCGCGGCGAACGAAATAAGGCCTGCTCAGGCATTTGGCCCGAGCAGGCATTTTAATGGGCGGGAGCTTCGCCGCACCGAGATCGATCCGCCCTACAGCCTCTCGATGATCGTCGCATTGGCCATCCCGCCATTCTCGCACATGGTTTGCAGGCCGTAACGCTCTCCGTTCGCTTCCAGGGCGTGAAGCATGGTCGTCATCAGGCGCGCGCCCGACGCGCCCAGCGGATGCCCCAGCGCAATGGCGCCGCCGCGCGGATTCAGGCGCGCCGGGTCGGCCTGCAACTCCTTGGCCCAGGCGAGCGGTACGCTGGCGAAGGCTTCGTTCACTTCGAAATGATCGATGTCCGCCATCGAAAGCCCCGCCTTGCCCAGCACGCGGCGCGTTACCGGGATCGGCGCTGTGAGCATGAGCAGCGGATCGTTGGCCATGACGTCGAACGCGACGAAGCGTGCCCGGGGGCGCAGGTTGAGCTTGATCGCCATGTCTTCGCTCATCAGCAGCACCGCCGCCGCGGCATCCGCGAGTTGCGAAGAATTTCCGGCCGTCACGCCCCAGAAAAGCTCGGGGAAGCGTTCGCTCATGGCGGGATCGACGAAAACCGGGTTCAGCCCTGCAAGCCCCTCCGCCGTGGTGGTCGAACGGATCGTTTCGTCCCGCAAGAAGGGGCCATTTTCGGTGTCGACCGCGATGATCTCCGCGTCGAAGCCGCCATTCGCGCTTGCTGCCGCGGCACGTGCATGGGACAGAGCGGAATATTCGTCCATCTCTTCCCGCGAAATACCCCATCGGGCGGCGATCAGTTCGGCCGAGATTCCCTGGGACACCAGGCCCGGCGCATAGCGCTTCCGCACTTTCTCACCAGCGATATCCTTGTTGATACGGTTCGAACCGATCGGCACGCGGCTCATGGTCTCGACGCCTCCGGCGATGACGATGTCGCAGGCCCCCGCGGCGATCGCATGCGCGGCGAAATGGATCGCTTGCTGGCTCGAACCGCATTTGCGGTCGATCGAGGTCGCCGGCACATGATCCGGGAAACCTGCGCCAAGGACGGCCATGCGCGGTACGAAAGTCTGCTCCCCGATCTGGGTAACGCAGCCGATGATCACATCGTCGACGGTGCCGGGATCAATGCCGTTTCGCGACACCAGCGCTTCCAGAACCCCCGCCAGCAGGTCAACCGGATGAAGCGACGACAGCGCCCCTCCCGGCTTGCCCCGGCCCGTCGCCGTGCGGATGGCATCGATGATAACGGGTTGCTTGCTCATGCATCATTCTCCGGTCCGGTGGTCAAATCACGCCGTCCTGGCGTAACCTGGATATTGCCTCAGGGTCGTAGCCCAGGCTTTCCAGGATGAAATTCGTATGTTCGCCAAGCATAGGCGGCGCGCGTGTCTCGCTCGGCGTCCGGCTCAACAAGGCGGGTGCCGCGGTCAGTTCCGCAGGTTTCGTCAGGCCCGGATAGGTCACCGGACGAAGCAGATCGAGAGCTTTCACCTGCGGATGATCGACGACCTCCTGTGGCGAAAGCACCGGTCCCGCGGGAATATTGGCTGCGGCCAAGGCATCGAGTGCCTCGTCCCGGCTCCTTTCGGCGCACCACTCCGACATGCGCTGCGAGAGAAGCTCGCCATTCAAGCCGCGAGAGATATCGTCGCTGAAACGCGGATCGGTAAGCCACTGCTCCTCCTCGCCCATGAGGCGAGCCCAACGGGCGAAAAGCGGCTTGCTCACGACATGGGTGGCGATCCAGCCGTCTTTGGTACGGAAAAGATCGGTGGGTCCCGAGTTGAACGCGCGATTGCCCAAGGGGCGGCGGTCTGGCGCAGCCAGCGCCTGCTCCAGCAATGGCTGGCCGTTGAACGTGACGGCCGTGGCCAGCAACGACGCGGAAATCTCCTGCCCCACGCCGCTTCGTTCACGTTCGTACAGCGCCACCATCACGGCGAAAGCGGCATGGAGGGCAGTGCCGAAGTCGACCCACGGCGTGGCGCTGCGATAAGGCTGATCCTCGGTACCGGTAAGATAGACTCCGCCGGACATTACCTGCCCGATGCTATCGAAACCGAGCCGCTCCGCCCACGGCCCGGTCGAACCGAAGGCAGAAATGCCGACCGCGATTATGTCGGGTTTCAGCTCCGTGAGGCTTGCATAGTCCAGCCCAAGCTTCGCCGCCGCCTTCGCAGACATATTGGCGACGACGACGTCGGCCGTTGCGATCAATTGCCGGATTATCGCACGGCCGCTTTCCGACCCGACATCCAGGGCAAGCGACTGCTTGTTGCGATTCATCTGAAGGAAGATGGAGCCTTCGCCGTCCGCCGTGACCGGCGTGATGTAGCGATCTTCATTCCCTTCCTTCTTTTCGATGCGGATGACTTCCGCGCCGAAGTCGGCCAGCAGAGCAGCGCAGTAAGGCCCGGCGACGTATCGGCCGAAATCCAGCACGCGTATTCCAGCAAGTGGGCCCAATCCCCTGGTTCCTTATCCTCGATACGGCGAGGGTCGCAACGTCGCCCGACGGCTGGCAGACCGCCTCGACCGTGATCGATAGCCGCACATCCTCGGCGCAGAACTAATTTGCCGAAAAATATGGAGCCAATATTAAAATAAATGGTCTCGATATATCATTCGTATCGCCAGCCTATGCGAACATATGCTCGCGCCTCCCTCCCATCAGGCCGGCACGAGCTGTGTCCGCACGAAATCGACCGTCGACTGATTTGCCGCCAGCCGCGCTTCGCCGAGCCGAAGCGCCCACCAGTGCGATGACCCGTCGGCCAGCCGCCATTCGTGCAGCCGGCGGGTGAAGAGTTGGAGGTCATATTCCTCGCTGATGCCGATCGCGCCATGCACCGCATGCGCGATCCTGGCCACTTCGACCGCAGCCGCACCGCAAACCTGCTTTGCGGATGCGACGATCAGCATGTTCGCGGGCAGACCGGCCGCGCACGCCGTCTCGCTGGCCAGGCGCGCGGCGATCACCTGCTCGGCCATGACGGCGAGCTGCTGCTGCACCGCCTGCTGCTGGCCGATCCGCCTGCCGAACTGAACGCGTTCATTGGCATAGGCCACGGTCATATCGTGAACCCTGCCAGCCGCCCCGGCGATCAGGCACGCCCGGACCAGCGCCCCCAGGGTCCGCAAACCGCCTGCGGGTGAGGCGCAGCCGGGCCCAGCCGGCCGCCGTTGCCATGCGAAGCTCTCCGCCAGGCCGCGATCAGCACCCGTTCCGCTTCGGGCGAGGCTATCGGCGGCGGCCAGCACCAGCCCTTCGCTCGTTTCGATCAGCACATGCTCCGCGGCCCGCCCGCACGGAATCGGGGGTGTCGCGTCTCGATTGGCAACGGCCAGCACGATCGGCCCCTTCGGATATTCGATGCCCGCGTCGGCAAGAAGCTGGCGAGCCAGCATGGTTTCGGCTGCCGGAGCCGGAAAGCCATGGCGTCCGAGTGCGAGGAATAACGGCCCGGCATCGCTGAGCGTCAGCCCCGCTCCGCCCGCTTCCTCGGACACGAGCGCGTCGAGGAAGCCGGATTCTTCCAGTGCGGGCCAGAGATTTCCTAGCATGCCGGTTGCCTCGATCTGGCGGATATGTTCCGAAGAGGCGATGTCGGCGAGCAGCCGCTCGAAGGGATCGAGCAATTCATTGAAGTCCATCAGCGTAACCCCATCCCTCTCGCAATGATCCCCCGCAGGATTTCCCGCGTGCCACCCCGCAGGGAGAAGCTGGGTGCGATATGCGTGACGTACAGCAGGGCCCGGTAGAGCTCCGGATCGACCGGTTCGTCGGGGTGGCCCGCAATGTCATCGCCGATCACCAGCGGCAGTTCCTGCTCGAAGCTGGTGCCCAGATCCTTGATCAGCGCCGCTTCCACCACCGGTTGCTCCCCGGCCGCAAGGAGGGCGGTGCACGCCAGCGAGATCGACCGGAGCACCGCGATCTGGGCGGTCAGGCGGCCGACCAGCGCCGTGGTCGCACTGTCGTTGCGCCCGGCGGCCTGCAGGTGACGGACCCAGGCGTCGAGCAGCACGATGCTCGAATAGATCCTTTCCGGCCCGCTGCGCTCAAAGGCGAGTTCGGCGGTGACCTGCTCCCATCCCCTGCCTTCTGCGCCGATCAGGGCAGTGTCGGGAAGTTCGACATTGTCCAGGAAGACTTCCGAGAAATGCGCGTCCCCGGTCAGATCGACGATCGGACGGATCGTTATGCCGGGCGCCGTGAGATCCAGGATGATCTGGGAGAGGCCCCTGTTCCGGTCGTCGGATGTGCCGGAGGTGCGAACCAGGGCGACCATATAGTGACTGCGCATCGAGTGCGTCGTCCAGATCTTCTGGCCATTCACGAGCCAGCCATTCTGCACTCTTTCGGCGCGCGTGCGCACGCTGGCGAGGTCGGAACCGGAACCCGGCTCGCTCATGCCGATACAGAAAAACGCCTCGCCCCTGCATATCTGCGGAAGATAGGTCTGGCGTTGCTCCTCGGTCCCGAAATTGAGGATCAGCGGCGCGCTCTGCCGTTCGGCGATCCAGTGGGCCGCGACCGGCGCCCCGGCGCAAAGCAGTTCCTCGACCACGACGAACCGGGCGAGCGGACTCCGCCCGCCGCCGCCATAGCGCTCCGGCAGCGTGAGCCCGAGATAGCCCTCCGCGCCCAGGAGCTTGCTGAATGAGGCGTCGAAGCCCTGCCATGAGCGAGATCTGCGGTCGATCGGCATATCGGCTATCGCGCGCTGTATCAGAGCCCTGAGAGGCGCGCGAAGCGCCTCGTCCTCTGCCGGCAACGCGGCCAATTTCAAATTGTCAAACATTATTCACTCTCGAATTGGGGACATTCATCTGGCCCTTCGCTCTAAGATCATGAGTAAACGCAGTATTCGCCACCATCTTGAACCGCTGGACTTTCTGCGTCGGGGTCTTCGGTATTTCGGATACGAACTCCACATATCGCGGGACCATGTGCCGCGGGAGCGCCAGGGCAATGAAGTCGGCTATGTCCCGAGCTTGGACCGGCCCGCTCGGCACCACCACGAGCTTGATTTCCTCTTCCATCACCGGATCGGGAATGCCGACCGCCGCACAATCCGCGATGGCGCCGTGCTTGAGCGCGCAAAGCTCGATCGTGACGGGCGAGATCATCTCTCCCGCGCGCCGGATGAGCTCCTTCTTGCGCCCTTCGAAATAGAGAAAACCGTCTTTATCGAACCGGCCGAGATCTCCGGTATGGAACCAGAGATTGCCCATGGCTTGCAGCGTCTCTTCGGCTTTCCGGTAATAGCCCGACGTCATGACATGCGGTCGAAGCGAGCGCACGGCGATCTCGCCTACTGTCTCCGGGGGAAGCACATTGTCATCGTCGTCGAGTATCTCGACGTCGAAATCGTCGCGCCGCTGACCGACACTCCCGAACCTGTTTCGGTCCAGCGTGTTGATCGTGACCATGCCGCCCGTTTCGGTCATGCCGTAAAGCTCATGGACGGTGACGCCCAGCCGCGGCGCGAGTTCTTGCCAGACGCCGCGTGGTGCTCCGCCGCCGACGCAAAAGCGCAGGCCGCTTTCAATGTCGGCCTGGATTTCCTTTGCCAGGATGCTGAGAACCGTACCGACATAGGTGAACCCGGTCGCACCATAGCGCTGCACCTGCGCGACGAAGCGCGAAGCCGAAAATCGCGGCACGAGCACCATGGAACATCCCACCGTCAGGCAGGACATCAGCGCGTACATCTGCGGATTGGCATGATGCATCGGCAGGAAGGTCAGGATGCGATCGCTGGCTGAAATGCCGGCAGCGCTGACGATTTTTTCGCCTATCGCCCGATAGGATGCGCTGGGGATCATCACCCCCTTGGGCAACCCGGTGGTGCCCGACGTATAGAGGATCGCCATAGGGGCGCCGGCCTGGGGCGTCACGGCCGGCGCAGGTTCGAGACCCGTCACCGCTGTCTCGAAGGATGCCTCGTCCGGGAAGCTGTGCACGGGCACGCCGATCTCGCTGGCGGCCCCCGCAAAGCGCTCGTGCTCGCCCGCTTCGGTAAGGACCATGCGGCAATCGCTCTGGTCGAGCATGTAGCGAAATCCCTCGCCAAATGCATCGTGGCTGACGGGTACGGCGACGGCGCCCAGGGCAAGCGTCGAAAACCAGTAGAAAAGGAACAGCGGCCGGTTCGACACGGCGATCATCACATGATCGCCCTGCCCTATGCCCTGCCCGGCCAGCCAGGTCGCACCGCGTTGCGCGAGGCCGGCCATGGTCTCGAAATCATAATCCGTGTCCTCATGGAGGACGAATGTGCTGCGGGGCGTGTTTCGCGCCTGGCTGAGCAATTGTTCGAACATCGCTCAGCCGTCCATATTCTTGAGCGACTTGCCGATCGTGTTGCGCAACACTTCGGAGGAGCCGCCCGCGATCTCATAGGCCTTGGCGTCGCGAAAAAAGCGTCCATAGGGCGCGTTTTCCATCACGCCATAGGCGCCGCATATCTGCACGCACTTGCTGGCCACTTCGGTCGCCAGCGACGCGGCGAACAGTTTCGCTTCGCTGGAATGGCGCGCAATGTCGCCACCGCTGTCGAGCATGGCGGCAGCATTATAGGTCAGCAGCCGCGCCGCATCGATGCGCGTCGCCATGTCCGCGAAATACCACTGGATGCCTTGCTTTTCGAAGACCGCGCTGTCGAAGATCCGGCGGCTCTTGGCGTGGGCCAGCGCGTGATCGAAGGCGGCCCGAGCGATGCCGAGGCATATGCCGGCCGCCATGGTCCGCGAATAGTCCAGAGTGGTGACCGCCTGCCGAACCCCCTTGCCCTCCGTGCCGATCCGGTGATCTTCGGGCAGGCGCACCCCCTTCAGCACCAGATTGACGTGCGGGCCGTTTCGCAGTCCGAAGGTCGCCGAATTCTCACCTTTGTACGTCGATACGCCCGGCAGTTCCGCAGGCACCGCAAAGGCGCTGACGCCGACCGGCGTCTCGGCCAGGATCACGAAGAACTCGGCGGCCGAGCCGGAGGTGATGAAGGATTTTTCGCCGTCCAGCACCCATTCGGTGCCGTCGCGATGTGCCTTGGTATCCAGCGATCGGATATCGCTGCCATGATTGGCTTCTGTCAGCGCATAGGATGAGATCATTCCGTCCGCGAACCGCGGAAGATAGCGATCCTTCAGCGAATCGCTGCCGAACAGATCGAGGATGATCTGCGCCTGCAGGATCGTGATCAGGCTGATGCCGACCCCTGCGCTGCTATAGGAGACCTCCTCGAATACCGCGAGCGCATGGCGAAAGTCCTGGCCGCCGCCACCGCGAGCGGACGGCATGAAGATGGTGTTGTAGCCTGCCGCCGCCAGCGCGCGGACCGCGTCCAACGGATAGAGATCCTTCTCGTCGGTCTCGACGGCAATCGGATCGATCTCCCGCGCCACAAAGGCGCGTAGCGGAGCCAGGAAGGCCGGTGCCACCATATCGGCCCACAGCGGCCCTGTGGCAGTGCTCATGCTATCTCCTTACGGTGCCTGTGCTTGCCAAGCGCGACGATCGTGGGCTGGTCCCCAGTTTACGGATGCTACCTGCCGTCACCGGACGAGGGCCGGCGCATCGCCCACCTGGTAGACCGGATTGTCATAGGCGGTGAAATGAGAGCTTCCGAGATCCATGAATTGCTCCAGCAACGGCGCAATACTGCTCTTGTAGATCGGCTCCTCGATCATCCTGCCGATATCCTCGGCGGACTCGAACCAAGCCTCCGCTATGCCGTCAAATGGGAGACTCTGACCGGGAATGTCCGCGGGCGCGTCGAGCTGATGTTGAACGTAACGCCGAAGATGGCGCTTGATTTCGGGATGCTTGTTGTAAAGCGGCCCATAGACGTCCGACCAGAAACGGCGGAACTCTTCCACCGTCATTCCTGGCTTCCGGTTGTAAAATCCCATCATGATGATCATGCGTTTTCTCTGAATAGTGATTTGAAAAAGGATCTCGGACTACACCGCCCTGACGGCACTCTTCGCATCCGCATGGCGGCGGCAATTTTCGATGTAGAAGGCCGTGGCCTCCTGATTTGACGCGATCTCTTTGGCCGTCAGGTTGCGAAGAAATTTGGCCGGGCGTCCGCTCCACAACTCTCCCGACCGGATGACCTTGCCCGAGGTGAGCATCGCCCCCGCCGCGAGCATGCCATCGCTCTCGATCGTCGCGCCGTTGAAGATGATCGTTCCCATGCCGGCGACCGCCCGATCCTCCAGGGTGCAGCCATGCAGCATGGACATATGTCCAACCATACAATCCTCCCCGATCAGGGTCGGATAAATGGGATGATTGGAATTGGCGTCGTCGCAATGGATCATGCAGGAGTCCTGGACGTTCGTCCGGGCGCCGATCCGTATGTGGCTCATATCGCCACGGATCACGCAATTATACCAGACGCTGGCATTCTCGCCGAGCGAGACGTCGCCGATGATGCGGCATCCAGGGGCAACGAAGGCGGTCGGCGCGATCCGGGGGGCGATGCCTTTGACGGCCGATATCGTGGTGTCGCTCACGCGCGGCCCACCCCGATTTTAGCGGCCGCCCGGAACACCAGGCGCGGCATTGACCCTTTGAACATCAGCCTCTCCCGATGGCGCACCAATCCGGGCGAGGAGAATGGCTTTCAGGAGATGGTTTTCAAATATTTTATCAGCAGCAATCGATATCGATCAGCTATCGATCTTGTCTGTGGCCATGCGGACGAAGTTATGGATGACGGCGTTTCCGCTGGGCGCGTGCAAGACCCCGAGTTCGATATCGATCAACTCGGCGAGAGGAACCAGGGTCACCCGGTCCGGCGCGAAACGCTGCGCCTTTGCTGGAACCAATGCGACCCCCAGTCCGCTTTGGACGAGGCTCAGAATCGTTTGAAGCTGCACCGCTTCTTGCACGATGCGCGCGACGAAACCGGCATTCTGGCATGCGGCGACCGTCGTCGCGCGCAATATGCTAACCTCGCTGTGCACGATGAAAGGCTCGTCGGCCAATTGCCTCAGGTCCAGGCGCCGTTTGCGTGCAAGCGGGTGGGAGTTGGGAAGCGCCGCCACCAGTTGATCGCGCTCCACCACCGCTGTCGTGACTTTGCTGCTTCGTTGCAGCGGCAGTCGAACGAGACCGAGATCGAGGGACCCCGCCTCGACCTTGTTTTGTATCTCGAGACTATTGCCCTCGTTCAATATGAGTTCGACGGCGGGATATTTCCTGCGGAAAGGTTCGATGAGACGCGGCAGCAATGCGAACGTCGCCGAACCGACGAAGCCGATGGTCAGCCGCCCCCGTTCGCCGGCCACGCCTTGTTTGGCGGCCTGGCGCACCTGTTCGGCTTGCGCCAAGGTAGCACGCGCAGGCTCCAGGGCGGCCTCTCCTGCTGCGGTCAGGGTCACGCCGCGCGGATTGCGATCGAACAGCGGCGCGCCCAGCTCCTGCTCGAGCTTGCGGATCGCCACCGTCAGCGGCGGCTGCGATATGTGCAGCCGTTCCGCGGCCCGGTGAAAATTGGACGTCTCCGCCAGGGTGACGAAATAGTGGAGCAGGCGCAGTTCCATGATATCTCCAAGCTATCGCTCGACGGGCTTTAAATATTATAATCGATAGCCCGTCATGCGGTATCGAAAAGGTTGAAGCGGCCGGAACGCCGTAAAATTGGGAGATCTGCCCGCAATGGAACCGTTTCTCGTCATCACGCGTGAAGGGCCCGTGGTAACGGCCACGCTCAATCGCCCCGATGAACGCAACGCGATCACCGACGTCGCTTATAGCGATGAGATTGCCGAGTTCTGCAATTCCATCGGCTCGGATGCTACGGTCCGGGCGCTGGTTCTCACCGGCGCCGGCAGCGCATTCTGCGCTGGCGGTAACGTGAAGAATATCCGCGACAAGGTCGGCATGTTCGCCGGATCGCCCTATGAACTCCGCAACCGCTACCGCACGGGAATCCAGTCGATCCCGACGGCGCTATACGACCTTGAGATACCCGTCGTGGCCGCCGTCAATGGCCCCGCCATCGGCGCCGGTCTCGATCTCGCCTGCATGTGCGACATCCGCGTCGGAGCGGAGAATGCCATCTTCGCCGAAAGCTTCGTGAAGCTCGGCCTTGTCCCCGGGGATGGCGGGGCCTGGTTGCTGCCACGGATCATCGGCATGTCCCGTGCTACGTTGATGACGCTTACGGGCGATGTCATCGATGCCGCGAAAGCGCTGGAATATGGACTGATCGACGAAATGGTGCCGGCTGATCAGGTGCTCGCGCGGGCACATAATATAGCGGGCAGGATTGCCGCCAATCCCGGCCATGCCACCCGCATGGCCAAGCGCCTGCTGCGCGAAGGGCAGGATATGAAACTGGGGCCGATGCTCGAATTGTCCGCGGCCTATCAGGCGTTGGCCCATCACACCCGGGATCATGAAGAAGCGATCGCGGCCTTTCTCGAAAAGCGCCCGCCGCGGTTCCAGGACGCATGAAACCGCCGCTATCGGCGCGCAAATGCCGGGCAGGAATATCCGCGATGAGAAGACGGTTCTTGTTGGCGCACGCGCCGGACCATAGGCCGGCCCGGTCGGATCTAAGCCGTTGGAGTTGTGCTGCCTGAAGCGGACCCCGCTCGATGCAGCGCTTACCTACGGCTTTGCTCACATGGAGAGACCAGGATGGCGCAGACGCAATTCAAGCAGGTCGGCAAGGTACGGGTCGCCTACGAGGCTGTCGGCGAAGGGGCCCCGCTGATCCTTCTGCACGGCGGTGAAGGCGACAGCGGCATGTTCAAGGAGATCATGCCCTATCTCGCAAAGTCGTTCCTGACGATCGCCTATGATCAGCGTGGCTGCGGCGGCACGACGATGGAAGACTCTTCGGACTACCGTCTCGAAGATCTTGCGGACGATGCGGCAGGCTTCATCGAAGCACTCGGTTATGAAAAGGCTCATGTGCTCGGCCATTCCGCCGGCGGCTTGGTTGCGCAGATGCTCGCCGTCCGGTCGCCGCATCGGATCGACAAGCTGATCCTGGAATCAACCGCCCCGATCACGACGTTCAAGAAGACGATGAGTGATGGCGCGATCCAGGAGCATGGAAGAAGGATTTCCGAAGGAGGGCTCGTCGCTCTTGCGGAATTCTTCACCACGCCTGAGTTCATCGCCGAAAATCCTGGATTTCTGGATCGCTTGTCGGAGATTCGGGCGGCGGTGTCCCCCGAAGCGATGGCGCAGCGCCTGAGAGCGCTGCAGACCTTCGACGATATCGATCTGAGCCGGATACGCACGGAAACGCTGGCGATCTATGCCGAGCGGGATCAGTTGGTAGCGCGCGATTCCTTCGAGCATATGGCCAACGAAGTGCTGCAAAATGCCAGACTGGAAATCTATCCCGGCGCCGGGCATGCCAGCGTCGTCCAGTTTCCAGAGGGCTATGCAAAATTGATTACGGCATTTCTCGAGGGCTGACGGCGATTTTCTCCATTCGGCCACCCGCGCGGCAAGGGCTCGCAGCACATATGCGGGCCGCGCCGGTCCCATGCCGAATATCAGCGAAAGGGTTTTGAGTGGCGCGCCTATCCCGGTTCATCGATCCCTACATCGTGATGATGATCGCCACCGTGGCGTTCGCGGCGGTCATGCCGGCCCGGGGGATCGGCGCGGATATCACCAGCTTCGCCGTCGATGCGGGCATCGTCTTTCTTTTCTTCCTGTATGGCGCGCGAATTTCGACCGCTGACGCTTTGATCGGCATGTCGCACTGGCGGCTGCAACTGGCGGTGGCCGCAACGACATTCGTGCTGTTCCCGGTCCTCGGGGCGCTGATCTCGGCCGCCTCTGCCGGTCTTATCCCGAAGTTGCTACTGACCGGCCTGATGTTCCTGTGCGTCTTGCCGTCGACCGTGCAATCGTCGATCGCCTTCACGTCGATCGCGCGCGGAAACGTGCCCGCCGCGCTTTGCGCCGCTTCGGCATCGAATATCATCGGTGTCGTGGTGACGCCGCTTCTGGCGGGATGGCTGCTGCAAGCGGCCGGCGCCCAGCTTTCCTTGGGGGTGTTTCGCGATATCGTCCTGCAATTGCTGGCTCCGTTCGTCGTGGGCCAGTTGCTGCGGAAATGGATCGGAGCCTGGGTAACGCGGAACAAGAAGCTGCTCACCATCGCGGACCGGGGCTCGATCCTGCTGATCATCTATGCCGCTTTTTCCCGCGGCATGGTCAGTGGCGTGTGGAGTCAGATCGAACCGTCCGATCTGGCGATCCTCCTGGTGGTCCTGGGCCTGCTGCTGAGCTGCGTTCTCCTGATCACCAAATGGGCCAGCCGAAGCGTCTTCCGGTTCAGTGCGCCGGACGAGGTCGTCCTCCAATTCTGCGGGTCGACGAAATCACTCGCAAGCGGACTGCCCATCGCGAGCGTCCTGTTCAGCGGCGGCGGCGTGGGACTGATCATCCTGCCTCTGATGCTGTTCCACCAGATGCAGCTCATCGTTTGCGCGATATTGGCCCGGCACCGCGGCGAACAGCCACAGGCCGCCCTCGCCGAAGCCTGACTCGCGTCAGGAACGGCTTTCGGCCGAACCGCCGTTCAGGCGGACATTCTCAACCTGTCCTCATCGGACGACGCGGCCTCGGTCAGGATGCGCGCGGTTGGCCAGGCGCCGCTATCGATCAGCTCGGCGACGCGCCGCTGCAGCATAAGGCTCAACTGCGTAACCGCGGCGGATCCGACGCGCTCGTAGGACGTCGCGATGGTCCACGCCATTTCCAGATCCCTGATCGGGGTCGCCCGGATGTTGCTGTCGGCCATCAACACCACCGCCCCGCCGGGCACGATCCCGGGGCCTGCGCCGGCGCGCACCAGGTCGATCACGAGCGAAGCCGTGGTGACCTCGCATCGGGAGGTCGGCGGGTTCGTCATCGCATTGAACCGCTCTTCGAGATACGGCCTGGCAGTGTTGGGATGCCCGCTCAGGATCAGCGACTGCCCCGCCAGATCCTCGAGCTCGATCGCCGACCCGAACCGGTCGGGAACATCGGCGCGTTCGACGAGGCACATGAGGTCGGCAAATAAAGGTTTGTAGCTGAGGCCGCGCGAGGGGGTCAGCGTTGAGATGATCGCCAGATCGATCTGGCCGTTGATGACGGCGTCACGCAGATTTGCACTGGAGTTCTCCGTGACCTTGAGGGCCACGTCGGCAAACTCCTGGTAGAATGCGCCAACGACCGGAGCGGTGATGATCGACTGCATCGACTGCGGCACGCCCAGCGACACGGCTCCATGGGGCTTTCCCAGGTTCACCGACATCTCATCGGTCAGCAACTTCATACGGCCGAGAATGTCCACGGCGTGCGCGTAAAGCCGCTCCCCGGCGTCGGTCAGTGCAACGCCGTTGCTATGGCGGAAGAAGACCTGTTGGCCGATCTCGGCTTCGAGGCTCGCCATCGAACGGCTGAGGGCCGGCTGGGCGACACACAGCTGATGCGCGCCGCGCACGAAGCTCTTTGCGTCGGCAATGGCCTTGAAATAGCGAAGTTGACGCAAATCCATACCGGTTACCTCAATGGTCGGCCAGCGCGCTCCGGCATGAAACGAAACCTCGACGATCTCTTCGCCATGCGGACCTCAGGAGCTTCTTGAAGCGCTCGGAAGCGTCACTCGCCAAAGCCATAAGACACAGCGCCGACCTTTATAGGCCGATCGATCAGTTGCTGCAAGATTCGCTCCCCGCAAGGCATCAGTCCGGTTGGAATCTTTTGGACCGCCGGATCGCAAGAAGCGCGGCCATGACGGCCGATCCGTTCAGGCATCGACGTCGAATGTCACGCCCTGCGCCAGCGGCAGGCTCCGGCCATAATTGATCGCGTTGGTCTGGCGGCGCATATAGGCCTTCCAGCTGTCCGATCCGCTCTCGCGGCCGCCGCCGGTCTCCTTCTCGCCGCCGAACGCACCGCCGATCTCCGCCCCCGACGTCCCCATGTTCACATTGGCGATGCCGCAGTCCGATCCGCCCGCCGACAGGAATAGCTCCACCTCGCGCATGTCGGTCGCGAAGATCGAGGACGACAGGCCCTGCGGCACCGCATTCTGCAACGCGATCGCCTCGTCGAGGCCGTCATATCGCAGGACATAGAGGATCGGCGCGAAAGTCTCCTCGCGCATGCAGGCGGCCTGCTCGTCCATCTCGACCAGCGCGGGCCGCGCGTAAAAGGCGTCGTCTCCGTTCAGGTCGAAGCGCCCGCCGCCATGCACGCGCCCGCCCGCCGCGCGCGCCGCCGCCAGCGCGCGCTCCATCGCCGCGAAGGCGTCGCCGTCGATCAGCGGCCCGACCAGCGTGCCCGGCGTTCGCGGATCGCCGATCGCGATGCTCTCATAGACCTTCACCAGCTTGGGTATGAGCTGATCATAGACGCTGCGGTGGACGATCAGCCGCCGCAGCGTGGTGCAGCGCTGCCCCGCCGTCCCCATCGCCCCGAAGGCGACCGCGCGCAGCGTCAGGTCGAGTTCGGCCGAGGGCGTGACGATCGAGGCGTTGTTGCCGCCCAGCTCGAGGATCGCCCTACCGAAGCGGCGCGCGACCCGCTCGCCGACCGTGCGGCCCATCCGGGTCGATCCGGTGGCGGAGATCACCGGCACGCGCGCGTCGTCGACCAGCTTCTCACCGAGGTCGCGCCCGCCGATCAGAAGGCCGAGCAACCCGGCGGGGGCATCGTCGCCGAACCTGGCGATCACCCGCTCGACCAGCGCAGTCACCGCGAGCGCGGTCAGCGGTGACTTCTCCGAAGGCTTCCACAGCACGCTGTCGCCGCAGATATAGGCGAGCGCCGCATTCCAGCTCCACACCGCGACCGGGAAGTTGAACGCCGAGATCACCCCGACTGGCCCGATCGGATGCCATTGCTCGGTGATGCGGTGGTCGCCGCGCTCCGAGGGCATGCACAGGCCGTAGAGCTGGCGCGACAGGCCAACCGCGAAGTCGCAGATGTCGATCATCTCCTGTACCTCGCCGAGGCCCTCGGACAGCAGCTTGCCGACCTCGATCGACACCAGCATGCCCAGATCGTCCTTGGCCGCGCGCAGTTCCTCGCCGATCAGCCGGACGAATTCGCCGCGCCGTGGCGCAGGCAGTCTGCGCCACGCCAGGAAGGCGGTGTGCGCCGCCGCGATCCGCGCCTCGGCCTCATCGGCGCTGGTCTCGCGCAGCGTCGCGATCACCTCGCCCGTGATCGGCGAGCGCACGACCAGCGCCCCGCCGTCGAGCGCCGCCGGATCGACGCCCAGCTTCACGAGAAGGTCGCGCATTTCAGCCGCTACCGCTTTGGTCATAGGATCGTCCTCAAGCCTTTAGACGGTGCTCAATAGCAGGCTCGTCTCGCTATTGGCGACGCCGTCGATCATCCGCACCTCGCGCAGCACGCGGTCGAAGTCGGACAGGCTCGCGGCACGGATATCGGCGACGAGGTCCCAATTGCCGTTGGTGGTGTGCAGCGTTCTGATCTCGGTGATGCCGCGCAGCTTGTAGATGACCTGGGTGGTCGACTTGCCGGTTACCTCGATCATCATCACCGCGCGGACGCTGGCATCGTCATAATCGTCGCGTACGCGCACGGTGAAGCCCAGCAGCGTCCCCGTCGCCAGCAGCCGGTCGAGCCGGTTCTGGATCGTCCCCCGCGCCACGCCCAGCGCTTCGGCCAGCTTCGACAATGACGCCCGCCCATCGACGCGGAGATGAGCGATGATCCGGCGGTCGAGATCGTCCGGCAGAAATTTGGCGATGGTCATCGATCAACTCCGGTTGACAAAATGGGCATTCTTCTTGGGCAAATCGATCAAAATCTGACGATTTTCAATCCTGCATTGCCATTTTGTCAGAATATCCTTCCGGCTAGCTTCGGCGGCATCACAACCCGTTCCAAGGATCGCGCCATGCCGCCTTCGCCGTCAGCCCTTGCCTTCATCCCCTTCGTCAGCGTCGAGAACATGATGCGGCTCGTGCATCATTTCGGCATCGAGACCGTGCTGCGCGAACTGACGGACGCGATCGAGGCCGATTTCCGCCGCTGGCCGCTGTTCGAGAAGACGCCCCGCCTCGCTTCGCATTCCGAACAGGGCGTGATCGAACTGATGCCGACCAGCGATGGCGAGGTCTACAGCTTCAAATATGTGAACGGGCACCCCAGCAACACCGCGAAGGGCTTTCAGACCGTCGCCGCCTTCGGCCTGCTCGCGCGGGTCGACACGGGCTATCCGCTGATGCTGACCGAGATGACCCTGCTCACCGCGCTGCGCACCGCCGCCACCTCGGCGATGGCCGCGCGCCACCTCGCCCCGCGCGACGCGAAGGTGATGGCGATGATCGGCAACGGCGCCCAGGCCGAGTTTCAGGCTCTCGCCATGAAAGCGGTGGTCGGGATCGAAGAGGTCCGCCTGTTCGACATCGACGGCCAGGCGATCCGCAAGACCGCCGCCAATCTGCGCGACAGCGGCCTGCGCATCGTCGCCTGCGAGACGGCCGAGGAAGCGATCGAAGGCGCGCAGATCATCACCACCTGCACCGCCGACAAGGCCTATGCGACGATCTTGACCGACAACATGGTCGGCGCGGGAGTGCATCTCAATGCGATCGGCGGCGATTGCCCCGGCAAGACCGAATTGCACAAGGATATATTGTCGCGCGCCCGGACCTTCGTCGAGTTCGAGCCGCAGACCCGCATCGAAGGCGAGATTCAGCAGATGGCCGCCGACTATCCCGTCACCGAATTCTGGCGCGTGCTCCAAGGCGAAGCGCCGGGGCGCAGCGACGTCCGGCAGATCACCCTGTTCGACAGCGTCGGTTTCGCGGTCGAAGATTTCGCGGCGCTGCGTTACGTCCACGCCAAGCTGCAGGGTACCTCCTTCTTCCAGGACATCGACATGCTCGCCGATCCCGACGATCCGCGCGACCTGTTCGGCATGCTCCAGCGCGCCGCGCCTGAAGCCGCGCTCGTCCAGGCCGCAGGCTAACCGCGCTCCAGCCGTCCCGCTTCCGCCGCAGCCTCCTCCAGGAGCCACTCCCGGAACGCGCGGAAGCGGCGGTTGGSGAGCCGCTCGGGCGGATAGGCGAGATAATAGGCCTCGGGGCCCGACACCGCTCGGTCGGACAATGGAACGAGCGCACCCGACTGCAATTCCGGTTCGACCAGGAAGGACGGGACCAGCGCCGCCCCCGCCCCTGCTGCCGCGGCCTGCGCCAGCATCAGGAAATGTTCGAAGCTCGGCTCGGGGGTGATCGGCGGGGCATCGACGCCTGCCGCCGCGAACCAGCGCTGCCAGGCCTGGGGCCGCGTCGTCAGGTGCAGCAGTGGAAGGCCGAGCAGCGCTTCTACTTCCCCGCCCGCCACCCGGTCGCGCAGCGCTGGCGCGGCGAGCGGAAGGGCGCTCTCGCGGAACAGCAGATCGTGCGCGGCCCCCGGCCAGTCGGGCAGGCCGAAATGAATCGCCGCGTCGAAATGCGACGATGTCAGGTCGAACAGGTCCGATCGCGCTGCGAAGTTTACGACCAGGTCGCCCTGCCGCGCGGTCAGCCCGGGCAACCGCGGCGCCAGCCAGCGCATCCCGAAGCTCGGCAGGGTGGCGATGGTGATCGCCCCGCTCTCTGTCCGGTCGATCATCTGCGCGGTCGCATGACGGATGCGCTGCAATGCCGGGCCGATCGCATCGATATAGGCCGCGCCGTCGGGCGTCAGCGTGACGCGGCGGCCATTGCGTTCGAACAGTTTGACGCCCAGCCAATCCTCGAGCAGCGCGACCTGCCGGCTGACCGCGCTCTGGGTCAGCCCCACCTCCGCCCCGGCGCGCGAGAAATGGCTGTGCCGTGCGGCAGCGGCGAAGCTGTGCAGCGCCGCCATCGGCGGCAGCAGCCGGCGGGCAAGGTCGGTCCGGTCGGCCATCGCTCATTCCATCCGATCATCAATCCGATGGCATAGTCTTACATGTGTTCGCTGTTCCGCGGCCAGAGCCCTTTGAGGTCTTATGCGCGGTGCACATCAACCATCGGCTAGCCCGCCAGCCATTCGGCCCGGCGGGCTTCGCCATCGGCATCGGCCGCGATCACGCCGGGCGTGCGCGACAGCCGCGGCGCAGGGGCGGCATACCAGAGGCCGTTGCGAATCTCGCCCCGGTCCGCCATGTGCGGATGCGCGGGCACCTCGTCGAGATCGATCACCGGCGCGAAGCAGACGTCCGATCCTTCGAGCCGTTCGGCCCAGGCGTCGCGCGGCCGGGTCAGGAAGGTTTTCGTGAACAGCTCCACCATCTCGGGCCAGCGCGCCTCATTCTCCTGCTCGGCGGCGAGCTCGGCGGGAAGACCTAGGCGGTCGAGCAGTTCGGCGAAGAATTTCGGTTCCAGCGGGCCGACCGAGACATAGCGCCCATCGGCACATTCATAGCATCTGTAGAACGGCGTCGCGCCCGCCAGCACATTATGTTCGCGCGCGACGCGCAGCTTGCCGCTTTGCGGCAGCCCGGCGAACATGCCCATCATCGAATTGACGCCGTCGACGATCGCGGCGTCGACCACCTGGCCCAGCCCCGATCGCTCGCGCTCGAGCAGCGCGGCGAGTATCCCCATCACCAGGAAGGTCGATCCGCCGCCGAGATCGCCGACCAGGTTGAGCGGTGGCGGCGGCGGCGTGCCCGGCGTGCCCATCGCCGCCAGCGCACCCGTCACCGCGATATAGTTCAGGTCGTGTCCCGCCGCGCGCGCCAGCGGCCCGGTCTGCCCCCAGCCGGTCATCCGCCCATAGACGAGGCGCGGATTGCGGGCATGCACCGCCTCGGGCCCCAGCCCCAGCCGCTCCATCACCCCCGGACGGAAGCCTTCGACGATCACGTCGGCCTTGTCGGCGAGCGCCAGCACCTGATCTCGGCCCTCGTCGCTGCGGATGTCGATCGTCAGCCGGGCGCGGCCGCGGTCCACCACCGGATTGGGCCAGCCATTGCCGCCCTCGCGCTCGATCAGCAGGATTTCCGCGCCGAAATCGGCCAGCAGCATCGCCGCATAGGGGCCGGGCCCGATCGCGCCGAATTCGAGAACCCTGATCCCGCTCAGCGGCAGCGCCTTCTTATCCATCATCATTCCTGGGCTATATCGAGAATCGGTGCCATAGCCGCGCCATGGCCGCAAAGAAACTCGATCGCCCCGCCGGCGCCGCCGAAGACTGGACCATCCCGCAGGGGTGGGAGGATTATTCCCCCGCCGAACATGCGATGTGGGACAGGCTGTTCGATCGGCAGGCCAGGCTCCTCCCCGGCCGGGTCGCACCCGAGTTCCTCGACGGGCTCGATGTCCTGCGCATGGAGCGGCCCGGCATCCCCCATTTCGACGAATTGTCGGAGCGGCTGATGCAGCGCACCGGGTGGCAGGTCGTGGCGGTGCCCGGCCTGATCCCCGACGAGGTCTTCTTCGATCATCTCGCCAACCGCCGCTTCGTCTCGGGCAATTTCATCCGCACCCCCGAGCAGCTCGATTATCTGCAGGAGCCCGACGTCTTCCACGATGTGTTCGGCCATGTCCCGCTGCTCGCCCATCCGGTCTTCGCCGATTATATGCAGGCCTATGGCCGCGGCGGCCAGCGCGCCACCGCATTGGGCGCTATCGAGAAGCTGTCGCGGCTCTATTGGTACACGGTCGAATTCGGCCTGATCCGCGGCGGCGACGGCCTGCGGGTTTATGGCGCGGGCATCGTATCCTCGCATGGCGAGACGAACTTCGCGCTCGACGATCCCTCGCCGAACCGGCTGGGCTTCGATCTGCGCCGGGTGATGCGCACCAAATATCGCATCGACGATTATCAGCAGAATTATTTCGTGATCGACAGCTTCGACGATCTCCTCCGCGAGACGCTCGAGACCGATTTCGGTCCGGTCTATGATGAGTTGGCCCGGCAGGACGATATCGAGATCGACACCATCCTGCCGCAGGACCGCGTCTACACGCGTGGCACGCAGGATCACGTCCGCAGCCGGGCCGCCTCGGCTCCGCAACGATAGACGGAGCCTCTGCAGCGGCGGGAAACCGCCGCACCCCGCGTATCGTGACCGGTATCACAGGGGCCGGCCCGCCCCCTGTCCTACTTCGGTCAACGGGCCGACGACCCCACATCGCCGGCCCGATCGGACGGAGTCCACCGGCAAAGCCCCCCCGCCGGTGGATTCCAATCCGGGGCGCGATCGGGAGGATAGGTGGACGATGAGCAGTTTTGAGGGCGAGCGCCGAAGCCTCGTCATCCGCCATGCCGTCGAGCGGCTGGGCCGGGACGAAGCCGCCAGCTTCCTCGCCCGTCCGCATCATGCGCTCGGCGGTCAGACCCCGATCGACATCGCCGAAAGCAGCGACATCGGGCTGCGCGCGGTGCTCGGAATATTGGCGTTCCTCACCCTCGGCGCGGCGCTGGATAGCTAGGAAAGGTTCCGGCCCATCCGCACCAATGGCACCGGCACCCCGCCGGGCGCCTGCGCCTCGAAAGGCTCGATCATCGTATAGCCGCAGGCTTCGTAGAGCGGCACCCCGGCCAGGGTCGCCGCCATCTCCGCGCGGCGGAAGCCGGCCGCCCGCGCCGCGGCTTCGCACAGGCCGATGATCATCCGCCCCACGCCCCGCCGCACGAAGGCCGGGTCGGTGTACATCGCCCGGATCCGCGCCGGGTCGCGCTGCGGATCGAGCATCGCCGGGTCACGCCCGCCGCTCGCGTCGCCGCCGAACAGCGTGGCGCGCGCGCTCCAGCCGCCGCAGCCCGCCAGTTGCCCGTCGGCGATGATCAGGAAATAGCTGCCGTCGCGGATCAGCTGGCTGTCGAGACCCATATGCGCGCGGCTGGCCGCGATCTCCGCTGCGCTCAGATAGTCCCGCTGCAACTCGCCGATCGCGCGGTCCATCAGCGCGGCGATCGCGGGCACGTCATCCAGCGTGGCGAGCCGATGGGTCAGGCCGCCGCCCGTCACGCCTGGGCGCGCCCCGGCGCGGGATCATTGCTGGCTGCAATCGCCCCCGCCCGGCGTCGCCGCGGGCGGATACTCGTCATGATCGGGCATCGGCAGCCGCTGGCGCAGCACGGCGGCGCGCTCCCAGGCGGCCTCGACCTCGGCATAGGCGACCGCGTTGCGCGGATCGGCGGCCAGCCAGCGATCCCGCTCGGCGCACGCAGCGGACGATGCGTCATCGAGCAGCCTCACCAAGAAGCCCGCCGCGCGCTCCCGCCGCTTGTCCTCGTCGCTCTGCGGCGCTTCCGCCACGGTCGAACACCCCCTCCTCGATCTCGGCGATGGCCCGCGCCAGCAGCGCGACCGCCTTGCCGAGATGTTTTTCCACGGTGGAGACCGACAAGCCCATCTCCGCCGCTATTTCGCCGATCGAGCGCTCATGCACGCGGCGCAGCACGAATACACGCCTCGCCTGTGGCGGCATAGAGCCGATCGCGCGCTCCACCTGCCGCAGCTCATCGCGCGCGGATATTCCCGATTCGGTGCGGCTGTCGGCCTGGCGATCGTCAATGTCGGCGACGCTGTCGAACGACACCAGCGCGTTGCGCCGGGCATTGTCGATCAGCACGTTTCGCGCAATCCGGAACAGATAGTGGCGGCCATTGTCGACCGCCGCCCAATCGTCCGCGCCATAGGCGCGCGCCAGCGCCTCCGACACCAGGTCGTCAAGGTCGGCTTCACTGCCGGCGGCGCGGCGCATGCGCCCCCGCAACGCGGCGGCATGCGGCAATATCCGCACCTTGAACCAGTCCATGCGTTCGGCAAGATCGACCACGCCAGTCCTCAACAACTGTCGAACCGATCCTCTCCGATTTGTGATTATGACAATCAGCAGACCATCTTTGCGCAGGCATGTCCAGTGCGGATATCAGCGCTTTTGCACCGGTCACCGCCCCGTCGCGCCACAGACTGAGGGGCATGATGCCGCCAATATGGAGCGGTTTTGAGCGGGTGCGTCGCTTGATCCGTTGCTGGCCGTCGCTAGGCTCGCCAGCGGAGGGCCCCATGATCATATCCATTGCCGCTGCGTTGCTGGCTTCCGTGGCGGCTGAACCCGCTGGCTCCGCCGCCGCCGCGCCGATGCCTGCAACTCCGGCGAAGCGGACGGTGCAACAGGACTTCGACGCAGCGAGCCGGGCTATCGAGGAGGGCCGTTACGAGGAAGGGGTAAAGACCTTCGAAGCGATCGAACAGCGTGCGCCCATTCAGCGCGATCCCATCGCACGCGGCACCCTGCTGGCGCGCAAGGGGATCGGGCTGATGGTGCTGGACCGGCTGGGCGAAGCCCAGACAGCGCTGACCGGTGGATTGAAACTGATCGCCGCCGAACGGAGCGACCTGCTCGTCGATCGATTCCGGGCGCAGCACGCCTTGGGGCAGGTGGCGCTCAAGCAACTCAATTATGCCGCCGCAGCCGACGCGTTCGGGCGCTCGCTCGCGCTGGCCTATGACAACAGCTCGCGGATCCGGGCGTTGACGGCGCTGTCGCGCGCGACCGCCTTCGATGCGGGCGATGCATCCGTCCGCTATGCGGAACAGGCGCTGGCCATCGCCCGGGCGGAGCCTGACCAGGCCGCGATGAAGAGAATGATCGCGGGCATCGACACGCTGCGCGGGCGCGCCCTTTTGAACCATGGACGGGCCGAGGAGGCCTATGAAATACTCCAGAAGGCGATGGAGGAACAGGGTGGCCTGGATCGGAAGGTCGACGCCGATGAAATCATCACCCGCTCGGACCTCGCCATCGCCGCACTGCTGACGGGGCGGGAAGACGCCGCGCGTCGGTATCTGGCCTTCACCGGCGCCGGCAGGATTGCCGAGACCCCGTTCGAGACCCCCACGGACATGCGCCCGCCGTCCTGCGGAGGTCCGGCCGATCTCAAGCCCGACGACGTAGCGGTCGTGGAATTCAGCATCCGCGATGACGGGTCGGTCGGCGTGGTGGCGCCGATCTATGCCTCGGTCAACGGTCAGGGGGCGCTCGTCTTCGCCGATGCGGTGCGAAACTGGTCCTGGCAGCCCGAAAATGTCGCCAGGATACCGCCCCTGTTCCGGCTTGTTACGCGGGTCGAACTCCGCTGCTCGACCGGTGCTGACCGGCCACCGATTTCCCAGCTATTGTCAGCCGCGTTCATGAATTGGGCGGCAAGCCTGCCGGGTGGGCCTCCCCGGCCCGTCGCCGGCGAAGCCGCGGCGCTCGTGTCGCTCAAGGCCGAACTTGCCCGGCGTGAAGCGTCGGGCGGCGGCATCACATTGCTCCCCGTGCTGGCCGCCCTTGGCAGGAACGATGTCGCACCGCGCGCCGAGCGGGAGGCCTGGCTGATCCGCGCGCGCGATTTGACGATCAATGCGCGAGGACCGGTTACCGCGCGGGTGGCTATGGAGGCGGCTCTCGCGGAGCTGGCCCTAGACTGGACGAAGCGCGGCAACGAAACCTACCGTACTGCGCTGCGAACGATATTGGCGCGCCCGGAGGTCGGCGCTGACGCCATCGCCGCCAACACGCTCAAGCTGATGATCTCGGATCCGCTGTACCGCAGTCCGGCCCCCGCCGACGCCTCCACACTTCTCCGCGAGGTTACGGAAGACCCGCGACTCTCGACGGCCAACCAGCTTCGCATCGGCGCCCTGGTGCGGCTGGCGACCCTTCAGGCGGCGTCCGACAATCTTGCCGCCGCCGCCGCGAGCTACGACCGCACGGGCCTCGACACGAAACAATGCGCGCTGCTCGATGCGGAGCCGGTTCGGCGTGCACAAGGCAACCTCGGCGACTTTCCGATGGAAGCGATGCGTTGGGGTTTTGAAGGCTGGGTGCGGACGGAATATGATATTCTGCCCGACGGCAAAACATCAGCACAACGCGCGATCATCGCCTACCCGCCCTTCGTCTTCCGGCAGGCCGCCCTCTCGGTAGCGAAGAACGTCAGCTATGCGAAAAGCTACCGGCCCGACGGCAGCGCCGGCTGTGGCGGCATGCACCTCAATATTGGCTTCCGCCTTCCTGCTTTGCGCCACTAGCCTGGCGCTCCCGTCTCAGCGGCAAAAGCTCCAGCCGCCGCGCGGCGCTTGATCCAAATGCAGATGATCCCGGTGCAAGCTGTTGTAATCGGGTGATAGTACCGTTCCGAACATCCGGCATGCACCGTCGCGCACCTCATGCAGAAAGGCAGCGTCGGCGCCCTGTCCGGTCCAGCCGGTGGCCACACCGATGCGTCGGCCACCGGCCAGCCGGAACCCCGCTATGTCGATCGCATTGGCGCGCGCATGCTCGCTCCACCGGCCTTCCCGACCGCCGCGGATCGGGCGGCAGGCATAGCTTCCAAAGCTGTCGATCCGCGTCACCTGCTGGCCGAAATGCCGCATCGCCGCGGGTTCGACGACCTGCTTTTCCCAGAGGAACAGGCCGATAGCCACCGGGCACGAGATTTCGGCGCGCGGCGCATAAGGCGCGCGCGGCAAGCGCACGCCATCGTCATAGCCGCAGGCGGGGCCCGCCGTGACGGCAGGAAGAACCGTATAGTCGATCCGTCCGCCGTCGAGCACCGCCCGGCACGCCGGAAAATCGTCACGCAGCCGCGCGATCTTGTAGTTGGTGAAGCGTCCCGCCGTATCGGCAAGGATCAGGGGCGTCCAGGGCACATCCTGCGGATGCCTGCTGAACCAGCTATAGGCCGCGAGCGCCAGCGCGCCCAGCTGGGTCAGGATGAAGAGGCGGTATCCCAGGCGCGCGAACGACATGCAGGGAATACGAACGGGACGGCATCCGTGTCCGTCGCGCGATCGATCGCGGCCACCGCCTTCCGGCGTGCGTCAGCGCCGTGCGCCGCTTGCGACCGCCGACCAGGCTGCAACCGCCATCAGGAAAACGAAGTCCGCCGCGAGGATGCCGATCGCCAGCGAGTCGGTCGCGCGCGCAGCCAGATGGCCCGGAATGACGAGCAACGCTATTCCGCCAAACACGGCGGCGACGCGGCCCAGCCGCCTGCCCGGGTTACGCGGCTGCCGGGTTGACGGCGCGGCGATGCGCACCGCCGGGCCGGCTGGCCGGGTCTGGACGGGCGCCGTCGAGGGCGGAACTTCGCTGTGCAGAAACGCCATCGTCAATCTCACGCCGCCCGGATTGCGACCATCGCAATCTCCTGTCGCCACCCATATAGGATCACCGCGTACCGATCGGTACGCCATATCCCGCAACACAGCGTTTACATATCTTCACGATTCGCGAAGTGACGCCGCTCACAGGCGGGACGGATTGGCGCCGGTCGAACCTGGATCGGGGAGCTATAGCGGAGATGGGGGATTTTTCTGGCCCGGCGATGGAGGCCGCTAGACAGACGTGGCTCTCCGTTGCGCGCCGCGGCTTTGCTTACTCGTCGAGATCGTTATCGGTCTCACCCAGATAGCCCTCCTCGTCATCATGCATCGGCTCGCCGGCGAAGGCTCCGTTGTCGATATGCCCGCTGCGCACCATCTCGGTCATCTTGTCGACAAGGTCGGGAACGTCGTCGGGGATCAGCGCGGCTGGATTGCCGCCGCCCGCGCGCTCGCTTTCCTCGGCCGGGTCATCGCCCAGGTGAAGCGCATCCTCGGCCACGGCGTCGGCCTGACCATCGTCGACCTGCTCGCGATTCTCTTCGCCGGGCATGTCGTCAAAGCCGTTGATCCTGCTCATCTTTTTTTGTCCTGTCCGCTATCGATGCGAGAACGAGCGGAACACGGCCGCGTTCCTTCGGAGGCGTGCGAAATCGGGTTAGAAGGGCGGAAGCGTTGCAAGGGATACGGCGCATCCTAACATGCAGAGCTGGGCGAGCTGCTGCACGTTAGGATGAACAGGCTGCTGCCCGCCTCGTCTGATCTCAGCGGCGGGTGCGGAGCGTGCCGATCATGTCATTATCCATGGTGCCCAGAAGCAATTTTGCGGCATCCACGACTTCGGGTGTTGCACGATCCGGCGTACCAGCGCTGAACGGTGGAGCCGGGTCGTACTCAACAATCAACTGCGCGGTCTGAGCTGCTTTTTCGTCGCAAAGCTCGGCGAGCAACTTCAGGCCGAAGTCGATGCCCGCCGTGACGCCACCACCGGTGATGCGGTTGCGATCGATCACCACCCTTTCATGCACCGGAATGGCACCGGTTTCTGCCAGGGCGCCATAACACGCCCAATGCGTGGCAGCCTTATATCCGTCAAGCAGCCCAGCCATGCCCAACAGGATGGAGCCGGAGCAGACCGATGTGATGTATCGAGCCGATGTCCCGGCACGTTTCAGGAAAGCCAGAATTTCTTCATCCTGCATGGCATCGTTGGTGCCGTAACCGCCGGGCACGAACAACACGTCCAGAGCGTCCGTACATTCATCGAATGTCGTCGTCGGATTGACTGTGTTTCCGGACTCAGTGCGCACTGGGTCAAGCGACTTCCATAACAGCATGGTCTTTCCAAAAATACTCAGGACAGTCTGTGGCCCGACGAGATCGAGGAACGTGAGCCCGGGGTAGAGCAGCATTCCTACTGTAAACGAATTTTCGGGTGGTGGCGGCGGCATATTATTTGACATGATGAATCCCATTCTTTTCCAAAAATCGTCAACGGCCCAATTTGATGGGTTGACCGATATCCTCTTCTTCCAACCAGCGTCGTCACCGGCACATTCACAGTTGACCTCAGTGTATTGGGCCCTAATCACGATGGCGTAAACGACACAGGTACCTCCTTTTCCGCCATGACCGATCAGCGCTCTCCGCCCCTCCATATTGGGTTCATCATCTTTCCCGATTTTCAGATCATCGACCTCACAGGTCCGCTTTCGGTGTTCGAAATCGCGAACGAACTGACTGGGACAGAGGCATATCGGCTCCGGACGTTGTCAATTTCGGGCGGCATGATTGCCAGTTCCGGAGGACTGGCCGTGGCATCCGAACCCGTGGATGGCACCATTTTCGACACGGTGGTTGTCGTAGGCGGCAATGGCTCGCGCTCGGTGGCATCCGACCACGTTCACAGCGCCATGGTAAAAAGGCTCGATGAGGGCGCGCGTCGGGTTGCAAGCATATGCACGGGGGCGTTCGTGCTCGGTGGCGCCGGCTTGCTCGATGGCCGCCGTGCGACGACGCATTGGCGCTATGCGTCATCACTGCAAAAGCAATGTCCAGCGGCTCGGATTGAACCGGATCAGATATTCGTGCGCCATGGTCGTGTCTGGTCCTCTGCGGGAGCGACAGCGGGAATCGATTTGGCGCTGGCGCTTATCGAGGAAGACTTCGGGGCCGACCTGTCGCGCGCGGTAGCGCAGGAACTGGTCGTATATCATCGGCGGCCCGGCGGGCAGTCGCAATTCTCGGCCATGCTGGAGTTGGAGCCGTCGTCCGACCGCATCCATCGCGCCTTGCTCTATGCTCGCGAGCATCTTGCCGAACCGTTGAGCGTGGGCAAGCTGGCCGAAGTAGCCGCACTTTCCGAGCGGCAATTCGGCCGCGCCTTCCGGGCTGAGACGGGCGAGACACCTGCTCGGGCCATCGAAAGACTGCGGGTAGAAGCTGCACGGACCCGTCTCGAAAATGGCAGGGAGACCATCGAGTGCATCAGCGATGCTGTGGGTTTCTCGGACACAGAGCGTATGCGCCGCGCGTTTCTCAGAGTATACGGCCAGCCACCCCAGGCGCTGCGGCGCGCCTGGCGCGGCGGATAAGGCTCCTGAATGTGCGAGAGAAAATGAACGCGTTTTTTTAATAAGCTCCCACGGCACCAGCTGTTGCTACAGCGTGATTTCCTCGTCGGCTGGCGGATGAACGCTCCGGCCCGATCGCAATGAACTCGAGCATATGTTCATCTTGCGGAACGCTTGCTGACGTTGACGAACAAAACTCTGCCGCTTGCCGAAAACATCCGCCAACAGCTCAGCTAAGCACGTTGGAGATAACTCGTGCCGTGTGGACTGGCAGTGCAAGGAAGCTAATGGTTATTTCTAGGAAGCCATTGCCGGAACTACTGAATTTACGGCAATTCAGCTTAGCGAATATACCCTTGCGGCCTTGATGGATTAAAAGCTGACCTCATTGGCAGTCCCAGCGGCGGCATATCAACCATCGACCGAAACTACCGGTCAGACTCACGGCTGAAAGGAAGCCCTTTGACAGCATTGGAAACCTTTTCCGCATCCAGCGTGCGCGCCGTTGATATTCTGGCAGACCTCATCAGTTTCGACACGACGTCCAGCAACAGCAATCTGGCGCTGATCGGTTATATAGAGTCGCATCTGGCGAAGCTCGGGGTCGAGTCGAAGCGCATCTGGGACGATGCGGAAGAAAAGGCCAATCTGTTTGCGGCGATAGGACCTGCTGGCCCGCACGGGGTGATCCTGTCCGGGCATACTGACGTCGTGCCCGTCCAAGGCCAGCAATGGACCAGCGATCCGTTCGTCATGACGGCGCGTGGTGACCGCCTATACGGCCGCGGGACCGCCGACATGAAGGCGTTTATTGCTTGCAGTCTTGCCGCGCTCGAATTTGCCGACCTGGCTGCGTTACAGCGCCCCGTCTATCTCGCCTTCAGCTATGACGAAGAGATCGGGTGTCTTGGTGCGCCGCGCCTGATCGAGCATATCCGCTCCAATATTGCCCTTCCGGCAGTCGCCGTCATTGGCGAGCCGACGTCCATGGGCGTCGTGGGCAGCCACAAGAGCGTGCATATATACAATGTCGGCATTGTCGGGATTCCAGCGCATTCCAGCGCAGTTCATCAGGGCCTTTCAGCGAATACGCTCGGGATCCGGCTGATGAACATATTGATCCAGATCGCTGATCGCCTGGCCTCCCCTGAGCATCATAACGACGATTTTACGCCGCCTTTTTCGACTCTTACGATCGGACTGATGCAGGGCGGCACCGCCGTCAACATATTGGCTGCCGACGCCAGCTTCGCGTTCGACCTGCGGTGTTTGCCGGAACATGACGCCGATGAGATCCTTGCACCCTTCTACGACGAGGTGGAGAAGATTCGCCTGAGCCATCCTGACGCGGTGATTGTCATCGAACCGAAGGCTATGGTCCCGTCGCTTGCGCGCGTCAGCGGCGGAGAAGCTGAAGCGTTGGTACGCAAAATCGGCGGAGACAATGCCGACATGACGACCGTGTCCTACGGGGCCGAGGCCGGTCAGTTCCAGCGCGCCGGCTTTTCAACCATCCTTTGCGGGCCGGGATCAATGGAGCAAGGGCATCAGCCCGACGAGTTTATCGAAGTTCGCGAAATCGAGAAGTGCATGCGCTTCATGGCTCGCCTTTTCACCGAAATGTCACACCCGGCGGCAGAGGCGCTCTCATAATATTCGCGCTGCACTTATCCTCGACGTATTCGAATATTCGACATCTTCATCAAGCGTGTCCTGCCAATGTAATTGCATAAGATTTTGTTTTCCAATGCCAGATGATCGAGCCCATCAGCCCGAGCTCAGCATAGTCTGTGCTCGTTTCTATTTACGATATCCGGGCTGCAATTCTTCCAGAATTGCGCGGGCGATAATATCCAGAGATTGAGAGATTGCCCATGAGATTTTCGGAGCGCGCAGCGTCTATTGCACCGTTTTACGCAATGGAGTTCGGTAAGCACGCAGCCGCTCTCGAGGCGGACGGTGCAAGGGTGATCAGGCTGAACCTCGGGGAGCCGGATTTCGGCGCACCGCCTGCGGTGCTCGAAGCCGCCCGGCACGGCGCGGACGGACGGCAATTGCCGTACACCGCGGCCCTCGGTACGCCCGATCTGCGAAAAGCGATTGCCGGCTTTTACGCTCAGACCCACGGGGTGAACATCAGCCCGTCACGCATCGTCGTGACAGCCGGCGCGTCGGCGGCCTTGCTACTCGTTACGGCCACGCTGGTAGACCCTGGCGATGAAGTGATCGTCGGCGACCCCTCCTATCCCTGTAACCGTCAGTTTCTCGCGAGCTTTGGTGCCAATGTGAAGCTCGTGGCGACGGATGCGGCGTCGCGCTTCCAGCTCGGTATTGACGCACTGAAAGCCAATTGGACGCCGGAAACGCGCGGTTTGATGATCGCAACGCCCTCCAACCCGACCGGTACGTCGGTGCTCCAGAGCGAGCTGATGCAGATGTGCGACTGGGCCCGATCGCATGACGCGTGGCGCATCGTGGACGAGATCTATCTCAACCTTGGTGATCCCGATCGCGATGGCCGGCCGCCGCAGACAGTGCTGGCTTTCGACGACGACGCGATTGTCATAAACAGCTTCTCCAAATATTTCGGCATGACCGGATGGAGGCTGGGATGGTGCGTCGTCCCCGATGCGTTGGTGCCGGTCGTCGAGCGAATGGCCCAGAATTTCTACATCTGCCCTCCGACGCTTTCTCAAATCGCCGCCCTTGCTTGCTTCACCCCGGAATCGTTGAAGATTTGCGAGGAGCGCCGTTCTGAATTTTCACGTCGCCGCACTTTGATACTCGATGGACTCAAGCGGATCGGCCTGCATGTGCCGGTCGCCCCGGACGGCGCATTCTACGTCTATTTCGATGTAAGTTCGACCGGCCTCTCCTCCTGGGATTTCTGTATGCGCGCGCTGCACGAGGCGCATGTGGCCCTCACTCCAGGCAAGGACTTTGGGCCTTCAGGCGCCGATCGGTATGTCCGCCTGTCTTACGCCGCATCGTCCGACGATCTTGTGGAGGCGGTCGACCGGCTGGGTGATTTCCTGGCCAAATTGCCGCGGCATAACCCTTCAAAATGACAATTGGCCGCATGCACAGCTGCACGAGGAAGGCTTGCTGACGCTGGCAAACAAAACTCTGCCGTTCGCCGAAAACATCCATCGACCGCTCGGCTAAGCAAAGCCTTGAAAAGAACAGCGACGCCGCCTGGAGAGCAACATAGGGGATTTTTATGACAGTTTTCTGCAAGTCTATTGTTGGATCGCGTCGGCTTTCAGTGAGCGTAGGACTCTTGATGGCGGGCCTGTCTTCTACCGCGCTCGCACAGAGCGCCAATACCGAGGATTCGGGCGGTCTGGGCGACATCGTCGTCACGGCCAATAAGCGTGGCGCGGAGTCGCTCCAGAAAGTTCCCGCCAGCATTTCGGCGGTTTCGTCCGATACGCTTCAGCGGACGGGCGCCCAAAGCGTGCAGGATTATGCTCAGGCGATGCCGGGCCTCGCCGTGTTCGACACGGGGCCCAACCAGAAGAAAGTCCGCATCCGTGGTGTTTCCGGGTCTTCCGAGTCCGAGCCGCAGGAAACGGTCGGTGTCTATCTGGATGACGTCTCGCTCACCAGTCCCGGCGGCACGAACAACGAAAACAACGCTTCGCCCGACCTCAATTTGTTCGACATCGAACGGATCGAAGTTCTGAAAGGGCCGCAAGGCACGCTGTACGGTGCGGGTTCGATGGGCGGCACGATCCGCTTCATCACCAAGGCGCCGAAGCTCGACCGTGTTGAGGGCGAAGCCCAGGCGCGAGTGTCGACGACCCGGTCCGGCGACATGTCCTATGGCGGTGATGCGGTCGTCAATCTGCCGATCGCCACGGATAAGATGGCCGTCCGTATCGTTGGAACCTACCGCAAAACTGGCGGATATATCGATAACGTGTCGCCCGATTTCAGCAAAAAGAACTATAATGACGACACGAGCTGGCTGGTACGCGGAACGCTGCTCTATAAGCCCACCGAAACCGTCGACATTGCCCTCAAATATATCCATCGCGATGTAAATGTTCATGGTCTGAATGCGGTACCACGGGGTGCGAACCTCACTTCGGCTTATCTCGTCGAACCGCGCAGCACGAGCAACATGGACATCATCAACGGCGTTGTGTCGGTCGATGTCGGTGGTGCGACGGTTACCTCCTCGACATCCTACCTCGATCGGCGGGATCTGGGCTTTCGTGACCTGACCCCGCTGGGCCGCAGCTACGTCTCGATCGTATCGGGCTTCGCGGAGCCTGCCCCCGGCATCGGCCTTTACAATCGGCAGGGCTATCATGAGTTCGCGCAGGAACTGCGCCTTGCCTCGGATGATAGCGGCCCCCTCAAATATATCGTCGGCGCTTATTATTCGAAGCAGGTCAAACGTTTCACGCAGGATGGGCCATGGGCCGGCTTTGCCGCTTACCTCGCCCGTAACGGAACGCCGGCCGCCCTCGTTGGCAAAGATCCGTTCGTGTCACCGGTCACGGGGGTTACGGACCTTAATTTCTACTCAGCGATCGTTGATCAGGACTTGCGCCAGCTGGCCTTGTTCGGCGAGGCGACATACTCCTTCACGGACCAGCTGGATCTCACGGTCGGTGGCCGCTACTTCGACATCAGCCAGCATTCGCTGTTCGTTGCCAACCCTCTGGCAATCTTCGTCACCGCCGATGCTGCCTTCCGCCAGGCAAGCCTGAAGGAGGATGGCTTCAATCCGAAGGCGACGCTGTCTTTCCAGGCGAACCCCGACCTGCTCGTCTACGCGACGGTCGCCAAGGGTTTCCGCCCCGGCGGATTTAACCAGCCGGTGTCGACCAACCCGCAATGTCTGGCCGAATTCCAACAGATCGGCTTCAATCCCAACGACATTGCGGGATTCAAGTCGGACTCGCTGTGGAGTTACGAGCTGGGCCTGAAAGGCAGCACGCCGGATCGCCGGGTGCAGTTCAATGGTTCGGCGTATCAAATCGACTGGAAGGATATCCAACTTCGCAACCCGTTGACCTGCGGGTTCACGATTTTCGACACCGCATCGAAGGCGCGAATCCGAGGCGCCGAGGCGTCGGTGACGGCCCGTGTGGCCGATGGCCTCACGCTTAGCGTGAACGGCGCCTATACCGATGCCAAGCTGCTGGCGGCAGCGCCCACCACAGGTGGTGTTGCGGGTGATCGCCTGCTCGGTGTGCCGAAGTTTACGCTTTCGGGTTCCGCCGATTACGAAAAGAGCATCAACGCCACGATGAGTGCGTTCGTTCGTGTCGATGCCAGCTATGTCAGCACCTATAAATCCTATTTCTCGACGCAGATTTACAACGGCACCCTGAAGAACCGCGACCTTGGCGATTTCACGCTCGTCAATGCGCATTTCGGCGTGGCGCAGGACGACGGCGGCTGGGAAACCCAGCTGTACGTGAATAACGTGTTCAACAAGCTGGGTGACACCGGCGCGCAGAACGACATCTTTGGTGACGTTGTCTTCCGCAACCGTCCTCGTGAGATCGGCCTCCAGGTCAGCAAGAAATTTTAATTCATGGTGAATGCGAAGCAGGACATGGACAACGTTAATAAAGAGGATTGGGAAGAGAGAGCAGCCGCTCTCTCTTCCCTTATTTCGCCGTTTATCGAAGGCGAATATATCGACAGCGGGTCCGAAGCGTCCTTCACCAAATATAATCCCGCCGATGGCGAGGTTCTTCACCAGCTTCCCGAGGGTGCCCAGCAGGACGTCGATAAAGCGGTGGCGAGCGCCCGCCGCGCGTTCGAAGATCGGCGTTGGCAGGGCTTGCCACTTTCGGAACGCAAGACGATCCTGCTGACGCTGGCTGATCTGATAGAAGCCAATAGCCAGGAGATCGCGCTTCTTGACGCCATCGAGGTAGGCAAACCGATCAACGACGCTCTGTCGATCGATCTCCCCCTGTCGGTCGGTATCGTGCGCTACTGCGCCGAAAGTGTCGACAAGATCTTCGGGCAATCGTCGTTCGTGGACGACAGCAGCCTTGCCGTCGTGACTCGTTCGCCGCGCGGAGTGATCGCGGGGAGTATCGGCTGGAATTTTCCAACCGTGCTCGCGGTCCAGAAAATTGCCCCTGCCCTGGCAACGGGGAACAGCCTTGTCCTCAAGCCGTCGGAACTCTCCTCGCTGTCGGCGCTCAGGATCGGCGAATTGGCGATCGAAGCGGGGGTTCCCGCCGGCGTTCTGAACATAGTGCCCGGGATCGGTGCTACGGTCGGCAACGCATTGGCGCTTCACCACGACGTGGACATGATTTCCTTCACCGGGTCCAGTGCGACGGGGAAGCGGATCATGCAGGCGGCGGGCGCATCCAATATGAAGCGATTGCTGCTCGAATGCGGCGGCAAATCTGCGAACATCGTTTTTCCCGATTTCGAAGATCTCGACGCCGTCGCCCAAGGCGTGTTTGGCCGCATGTTCTGGAATCAGGGGCAAGTTTGCACCGCGGGAACGCGCCTGATCGTCCACAACTCCATTAAAGCTCGATTGATCGACAAGCTCGCGCAAATCATCGAAGCTCTTCGTCCCGGCCATCCGCTCGATCCCGATGCCAATTTCGGCCCATTGATAAGCAAGCTCCAGATGGACAAGGTCCTTGCCTACGTCGATCACGGCCGGTCGCACGGCGCGAGCCTGGTATATGGCGGTAGGCCGATCCTGGAGGAAAGCGGCGGCTATTACGTCGAACCGACGATCTTCGATGAGGTTACCAGCGATATGGTGATTGCGCGGGAGGAAATCTTCGGGCCGGTGCTGAGCGTGATGGGCTTCGACACTGTGTCAGAGGCAATGCGCCTGGCCAATGCAACGGATTATGGCTTGTCGGCGACGGTATGGACCACCGACGTCTCCCGTATGCATGAGGTTATGCGGAGTTTGCGCGTCGGCGAGTTGTCGATCAACGCCTGCCCGCGGCCCAGTGCAGGAGCGGCCTTTGGTTCGCTACCGCTGGAACCGCACAGGCAGTCAGGCTTCGGTGTCGAAAGCGGCGGACAGGGGCTGCTGTCCTATACGGCGCTGACCAGCGTGCAAATCCATACACAGCGTAGCTGACCCATCATGCGCGGGAATGTTCGACAAGAGGAGAAAAGCTGACTCATATTCGTGAATGCTCAAAATCGACCATAGCCAGCTCCCTCTTCGAGGGTCCGTTGATGGCCGGAAACCGCCCTCGACTTCGCGTGGGGGGCATGACATGATGGGCTTAACTCACCTATTTCTCGCGAGGGGAGCGGTAGTTGGACGCAGATCGACCACCTTCACTGACCCGTGGAACGGACGACGCTTTCGCGTCGATCGTAGGCGATCCTGCGTGCGTGGACAGCGCGTTTCCGACCCTGCCCTTCGCCAGTCGTGAGATTATCGACGGGCACGTCCATAATAGGGTCGACGAGGAATATGGCGAAGGAAGCCGCCACATAGCCGCCCTGCCCGGCGACATGCGCATCATGCGATGCGATTATGAGTTTCGGCGCGACGCGAGTGGCCCGGCCGTCGGTCAGGATTTTCTCAAATTCCATTATAAGTTGAACGGCCGCAACGTCCTGCGCTTTGCAGGGCGTCCTGACACGCTTCTGGAAACCGGCCGTAGCGTCATCGCCTATCATCCCGAAGGCCTGGTCAAGGACGATTGCTTCGCTGCGGGGGTTCGAGAGGTGTCGCTGACGATCGCCTGCCGCCGCAGCGCGATACTGGATCTCCTTCGGACCTCATCGGATGAACTGCCTAAACCGGCGCGGCGCTACTTCGACTGTGCGGATTCCGATTTCTTGTGCGATGAGTTGCCGCTGAGCTTGCGGATGAAGGAGGCCCTGGGCGATCTGGATCGCCCCGGTTTCAGTCCATGGCTGCAACAAATCCATGTCGAGGCGAAGGTGCTCGACCTTATCTGTCTGTCCTTCCACGAATTAACGTCGCGAGATCAGTTCATCGGGCCGAGCTTTTCACTCAAAGCGCGCGATATCGATATGCTGCACGCGGTGCGCACGGCCTTGGAAAGTGATTTCCGCCAGCCCATCACTATCCCGGCGCTGTGTCGCCAGTTTGCAACCAACCGCTCAAAATTGTCCGAAGGTTTCCGAATATTGTTTGGCGAAACGATCTTCGAATATATTCATAAGCTGCGCATGGAGCATGCCCGCCTTTTGCTAACGGACACCGATTCGCCTTTGTCCGAGATCGCAGATCAGGTGGGTTATTCACGGCAAAGCAGCTTTTCCACGGCGTTCCGGCAGCATCATGGCTTTCGTCCGCTCGACGTTCGCCGGAACAGTCCGTTGCGAGCGACGAGGATGCCAGGCTCGGCCTGAAGCCGGATAATGCTGTCCGGTGGCGATAATGTTCGCTGCGAGCAGAAGCTTTTCTGTTCCCGTCAGAAAATGCTTCACGAACCTGTCTTATTGCGCGCGGTTGGATAGTCCTTGCCGCTAAGAGTAGGTGTATAGGGGTTTCTTCGTGGCAAAACATCAGTTCGCCAGACCATTGGCTGTCGCCGGTATCACCCTTCTTGCCGCTGGCGTTGTTTCCGGCGCTGCTGCGGTCCAGAAAAAGAATGTTGAAGCGCGCGGAGAGCGCCCCGTTTCTGCGCAACGGATAATCGATGCCCCGCATGCTGAACCCGGCAGTTGGCTTACGCCCGGCCTGACCTATGGAGAAGACCGGTTCAGCCAATTGACGTCGATCAACACTGCGAATGTCGGCAAGCTCGGTCTCGCCTGGTTCTACGATCTGCCGGTGGACCGGGGACAGGAGGCGACTCCGCTCATGATCGATGGCGTGCTCTATTTCTCGACCGCGTGGAGCATGGTCATCGCAGTCGATGCCCGAACCGGCAAACATCTTTGGACCTATGATCCGGAGGTGCCTCGCGAAACTGGCTTCAAGGCCTGCTGCGACGTCGTCAATCGCGGGGTAGCCGCGTGGGGCAACAAGATTTTCGTGGGGACGATCGATGGCCGCTTGGTAGCGATCGATCGCAAGACGGGCAAAAAAGTCTGGTCCGTCGTCACCGTTGACCAGAGCCAGCCCTACACGATCACCGGCGCGCCCCGCGTCGTGAAGGGTAAGGTGATCATCGGAAACGGCGGCGCCGAATATGGCGTGCGCGGCTATGTCACCGCATATGATGCCGATACCGGTCGACAGGACTGGCGCTTCTATACGGTGCCGGGAGACCCATCCAAGGGCTTTGAAGCACCTTATCTGGCGGAAGCTGCCAAGACCTGGACCGGAAAATGGTGGGAAAATGGCGGTGGCGGAACCGTCTGGGATTCGATGGCCTATGATCCCGCGCTCAACCTTCTGTATATCGGCGTCGGCAACGGCAGCCCGTGGCGGCGGGACATCCGCTCTCCTGGCGGCGGCGACAATCTGTTTCTGTCTTCGATCGTAGCCATCAATCCCGATACCGGCGCTTATGTGTGGCACTATCAGACGACGCCCGGGGACGATTGGGATTTTACGGCAACCTCACAAATGATTCTGGCCGACCTGACGATAGAGGGGAAGGTCCGGCAGGTCATCATGCAGGCGCCTAAAAACGGCTTCTTCTACGTGCTGGACCGCAAGACCGGCCAGCTCATTTCTGCGAAGAACTTCGTGCCGCAAACCTGGACGACCGGCATCGATATGAAGACGGGGCGGCCGATCGAAGCACCGGGTGCTCGTTACGAGCCCGGCAAGCCGTTCCTGATGCGGCCATCGGCATTCGCTGCGCACAATTGGCATCCGATGTCTTTCAATCGCTCAACCGGACTGGTCTATATTCCGGTGATGGATATTCCCGTCAAATATGTCGTGGATGAGAAATATAAGCGGCGCCCCGGCACCTGGAATTTGGGCGTGGATTTCTCGGCCGCGGCAATTCCGGACGACTTCGACGAACGCAAGAAGGTGAAGAAGCTGCTGCAGGGGCGGCTTCTCGCCTGGGATCCCGTCCATCAGCGCAAGGTGTGGAGCGTCGAACACGCCAATCCCGCGAATGGCGGCGTGGTCAGCACCGCTGGCAATCTTGTCTTCCAAGGCACCGCCGACGGTCGTTTCGTCGCCTATCATGCGCAGACCGGAAAGAAGCTTTGGGAGTTTCCGACCCAGATGGGGATCGTCGCCCCGCCGATCAGCTATGCGGTGGGAGGCAGGCAATATGTCTCCGTACTGGTCGGATGGGGGGCAGGTTATGCGCTGGCTTCCGCGTTTAATGACCCTTCGGTAGGCAGCCGTTTCGCCCCTCGCCGCCTGCTGACGTTCGCGCTGGGTGCCACTGGCAAATTACCAAAGCCCGTCAAGGAAGAGCTGACGCGCGTCGATCTCTCACCGGCGTCGAAGTGGACTGCGCAGCAGATCGAGGACGGTCGCAAGGCCTATTCTCTCAACTGCAGTTTCTGCCATAGCGAGGCGGCCGTCGGTAATCATGTGCTTCCCGACCTGCGTTATTCGGCGGCGATCGGCAGCGAGGAGACGTTCCGTCAGATCGTGATCGACGGGCTGCTGAAGGATAACGGCATGGCGAGTTTCAGCCGCTACCTCAGCGCTGAGGATGCTGAGAATATTCGCGGCTATATCTCAAAGGAAGCCCGCCGCTTTTGGGAATATCAGGACAAGCAATCTGGTAAGGCACGGTGACGGCCGCATTGTCGTGATTAGGCAGGATTCCGTGAGGGAGTAGCTATGTTTACGTTGGCCGAATTGGAGGACGCGGCGCAGCGCATCCATCGGGTATTTCCTGCTACGCCTCAACAGCAGTGGCCTCTTCTGTCGGCGAAGCTTGGGGCGGAGCTATGGGTCAAACATGAGAACCACACGCCCACCGGCGCCTTCAAGCTGCGCGGAGGGCTGATCCACGTCGAGCAACTGGCGATCCAAGGCTTGGCACCGAATGGATTGATCAGCGCAACCCGCGGCAATCATGGTCTATCGCTTGGATATGCGGGCCAATGGTTCGGTTTGCCGGTCAAAATTGTCGTTCCGCATGGCAACAGTGCGGAGAAGAACGCTGCCATGCGAGCGCTTGGTGTCGACCTGGTCGAGCATGGCACCGATTTTGATGCTGCCCGTCTTGAAGCGACACGACTTGCGGACCATGACGGCTTGAGGCTGGTTCCGGCATTCCACCGCGACCTTGTGTTGGGCGTCGCGACATGGGCATTGGAACTCTTCAGGGCAGCCAAAGCTCTGGATATTCTCTATGTTCCGATCGGCCTCGGTTCCAGCATCTGCGGCGCGATCATGGTGCGCGACTTGCTCGGCCTCTCCACGCAGATCGTCGGCGTAGAGAGTACAGGCGCACCAACGTATCAGCAGTCTATCGAAGCCGGCGAACCCATCTCGCTGGATAGGGCCGAAACCTTGGCCGATGGCCTGGCGGTGCGAATTCCTGACCGCGATGCATTCGACATGATTCGAGCTGGCGTTTCCCGGATCGTCACCGTCACAGATGAAGAGATTGCCGAGGCCATCCGCTTATTTTGGACATGTACGCACAACCTTGCCGAGGGTGCTGGGGCTGCCGCGCTAGCCGGCGCCCTGAAAGAGGCGGTTGCCATAAAGGGCAAGCGCGTTGGAATTCCGTTGTCCGGCGGTAATATCGATCTCGCGCTGTTCGAGAAATGGGTGTCTGGACATCGTTAATCACCACATAAGCCGTTGACCGCTGCGACGGGTGCGGGCGGTGGCCGCAAGCTCTGCGACGGGACCACCCGATCACGATATAGTGCGGCCGATCGGCCGCAAAGATTTCTCGAAGGTGCCCGGATGCTGGCACCAGCGCCGTTTCGGGGGACCGTCGAAGAACTAGCGATCGAGGCCCACAGACAGCGGCACGAAAGCGGCCAACGTACCTGACGCTGATCTCCCCTCCCCTCATATCGGTTTTCCGCGAGGTGGACCTGTGTTAACTCTGCAGATGGGACGGACAGTCTCCAGAGTAACGAAAGCTAGAGCCCGGGGGGATCACCCTCACGGAGCCACGGCGGCGAGGACGGAATGGCTCGATTCGATCTTAACTTGTTGGCGGCTCTCAACGCGCTGCTTTCCGACCGGAATGTAACACGCGCCGCCGAGCGGCTGAACGTCACCCAGCCGACGATGAGCGGCATGCTTCAGCGGTTGCGTTATCAGTTCAACGACCAGTTGCTCATCCGTAACGGTCGTGAGATGGAACTGACGCCATTTGCCACATCGTTGGTCGAGCCTGTACGTCAAGCGCTCTTTGGCGTTGAACAGCTGATACACGCTGAACCCGTCTTCGATCCAACAACCAGCACACGCGAATTCACGCTGATGGCGTCGGATTATTGCACGTCGATCTTTCTATCGCTGGTGGTCAAGGAGATCTCGGAGGCTGCCCCCGGCGTCCGTCTGAGCATATTGCCGATCAACGCCCCAGTGAAGCGCATGATTTCCGGCGAGTTGGACCTGTGCATAACGGCAGACGACCTGTCTCTGCTCGGCAACGACGATGGCGGCGACAAGCTTCATTCCGAGCGTCTTTTCTCAGACGAATTCGTCTGTGTCGTCGCGAATGACCATCCAGCGACCGAGCAAACCTCCCTGGACGAGCTGCTGGGCTATCCGCATGTCAGCGTGCAGATGATCGGCACGGTCAATACAATCGAGATTGCCTCTCTTCGCCAGCGGCTGCCGATGTTCAAACCCAACTTCACTGTACCGGACTTCTCCATGGTGGCATCTATGGTGGCCGGCTCCAAATTGGTCGGCGTCATCCAATCGCGACTAGCCGAGGTCGCTGCGAGAACGTTGCCCGTTCGCACTTTCCCTGCGCCATTCGATATGGCGACACTCCATGAGACGATGTTTTGGCATTCCCGGCATATGCACGACCCAGCCCATACGTGGCTCCGGGGTAAGTTGCGAACGGTGGCGGAAACCTGGAGCAGCGGCACGCCGATCCGGTACGCCTCGCCAGCGTCTCCCAATCAGGAAAAAAGCCTGAAGCCGAATTTGCAGGCGGTTCGATAGCCCGAAATACCGGCGCGAAGGCAATATACGCCCCCAACCGTCGGCATTGCGCCCCCCGATTGTAAACATTGTAAATAGCAATTTTCCAGCTGCGCCCCGCCACGTCTAACTCGCCCAAACCAATGTTGGAGGCGGGGATGGCGATTGTCGGGATCGAGAGGCTGACCTATGCGGTCGAAAATCTCGAAACATCGACGCGGTTTTTTGAGGATTTCGGGCTGACTCGGGAAGAGGCGCCCGACGGACAGACCGTGTTCTTGCTTCCGGAAGGCTCTCGAGTGGTGCTGTTGCCGCATGGTCATTCCGCATTACCAACGATGTCCAAGGTGGTCGGCGACGGCGTTCAGGAGATCATTTGGGGTGTAGACAGTGTGGCGGCCCTCGAAGCCCTGGTCGCGAAGCTTGCGGTCGACTGCGAGATTAGCCGCGGCCCAGACGGCGCCGCTCGATTCGTGACTCCCTTCGGCATCGCGATGGGCCTTCGGGTGTTCGCGAAAACCGCTGTCACATGTGCGCCCGACCCTCTGAATGCGCCGGGACATGTGGGACGCATGAACCAGCATCGCAAATGGCGGCGCCGTGCGCGGCCCAAAGTCATTTCGCATTGCGTGTTCGCGGTCGCCGATTTCGACACGGCTTACCGGTTCATGATCGACAGGCTCGGCTTTCGGCTCACCGATATCCAGCGCGGCTTCGGCACCTATTTGCGGGCCGATGGTGCGATCAACCATCACAGCTTTCTATTGCTGAATGCGAACGCCCCGCTGCCCGACATGGACGGCCAGATCCGCTTCCATCATGCCAATTTCGGCGTTGAGGACGTGGACGAGATCATGATCGGCGCGAACTATATGCAGCGAAGAGGTTGGGAACCGTCGCATTTTGGCCTTGGCCGGCATCGCATCGACTCCGCACTGTTCTACTATTTGCCCTGCCCCGCGGGCGGCGAAGCTGAGTATGGCGCGGACACCGACTATGTCGACGATAGTTGGGTCCCGCGCGACTGGACCGTGCCGCTGTTCGGATATGCGCACCATGTGCACAATCTGCCCTCTTTCCTCATCGAGGAGCCGGCGTGGGAATTCAAATATTTGGGCGATGAAGCGATATCGGGAGCAAAGTCATGACCGCTATTTCGAGCGCGCTTGTGGTCGGAGCAGGTATTGGGGGATTGACTGCGGCCGTCGCCCTCATGCAGCAAGGTATTTCGGTCGAAGTCATTGAAATCGAGCCGGAGATCACCGTCTACGGCGTCGGGATCATCCAGCCGAACAATACGCTGCGCGCGCTCGACCGATTGGGCCTGGCGCAGGCGTGCGTCGAACAGGGCGCTCCATTTCCGGGTTGGCGAATCTACGATGCCGCCGGAAAGGTGCTCATGGACGCACCGGCCACCAGCGATGCCGCACCAGACTTTCCGCCAAATAACGGCATCACGCGACCCAAGCTGCACCGTATTCTGACCGGCGCCGCGGCCGAATTGGGCGTGCCGATCCGCTTTGGCACCTCGATCGTCACGTTCGCGGATACGCCCGAAGGGGTCGATGTCGCCTTCTCTGACGGCACCACAGGCCGATATGATCTCGTGGTCGGCAGCGACGGCCTATATTCGAACCTGCGCCGTAAGTTGTTCGGCGACGGGTTGAAGCCGGAATTCACTGGCCAAGGGGTGTGGCGCTACAACCTCCCTCGCCCGGCCAGCGTCGAATGGGGTGAACTTTATGTGGGGCCCAGCAGCAAGGTAGGGCTGGTACCTCTTTCGCCGACGCTGATGTACATGCTGATCGTTACACCGGAGCGTAAGGAAGCGCGATGGGAAGGTGCACAGCTGGCGGTCGAGATGCGCCAGAGGCTTGATGAATATTCCGGGCTAATCTCCGAACTGAAGCCGCTGATTACCGATCCCGCTCAGGTCGTCTACCGCCCCATGGAATCGATGCTTCTGCCGGCGCCTTGGATGAAGGGCAGGATCGTGCTGATCGGTGACGCGGCACATAGTACAACCCCGCATCTCGCCCAGGGTGCCGCAATGGCGATCGAAGACGCAGTGTTGCTGGCCGAACTCATGGCGCGTGACGCCCCGGTTCCAGCGCTTCTTGAGGAATTCATGTCGCGCCGCTTTGCGCGGGCAAAGTTTGTCGTCGAGTCCTCTCGCCAGATCGGCGACTGGGAGTTGGAAGAATGGGCCGGTGCTCTGACACCGGGCGCTGATCCCGGAGCGCTGCTCCACAACGCCACACAGGCGCTGATGGAAGCCTATTGACCGTAACTCCGAGGGCACATTCATGAGCAAGGTCATCATATCCTGCGCAATGACAGGTTCGGTGCATACGCCGTCCATGTCCGATGCGCTTCCTGTGACGCCGGAAGAGATTGCGGAGCAGTCCGTCGCAGCAGCGGAGGCCGGCGCCGCGATCATCCACCTTCATGCACGCATTCCCGAAACGGGGGCGCCCACGGGTGACCCGGACGTGTTCGCGCAGTTTCTGCCGCGCATCAAGCAGCGGACCGACGCCGTGATCAATATCACGACCGGCGGCAGCACGCGCATGACCGTTGAAGAACGGCTTGCCGCAGCGGTCAGATTCAAGCCGGAAATGTGCTCGCTGAATATGGGGTCGATGAACTTCGCCTATTTCGGTGCGGCGAAGCGGATCACCAACTGGAAGCACGGCTGGGAGGAAGCCTATGTCGTCAATTCGGACGACTACATCTTCCGCAATACGTTTCGCGACATCGACTATATCCTAACCAGTCTTCGCGAAGCTGGAACTCGCTTCGAGCATGAATGCTACGATGTCGGCCATCTCTATAACCTCGCCCACTTCGTTGATCGCGGACTGATCGAGGCGCCCTTCTTCATTCAGATGATCTTCGGGATTCTAGGCGGGATCGGTGCCGATCTCGACAATCTGATGTTCATGAAACAGACTGCCGACCGGCTGTTCGGCGCGTCCACCTATCAATGGTCGGTGCTCGGCGCCGGCCGTCATCAGATGCCGTTCATCACCCAGGCGGCGCTGCTGGGCGGACATGTACGTGTCGGCCTGGAAGACAGCTTGTTTATCGAACCGCGCAAGTTCGCCGTGTCGAATGCCGAGCAGGTGGCCAAGGCGGTCCGCATCCTCGCTGAGATGGGACACGAACCCGCATCCCCGGCAGAGGCTCGGGCCATGCTGGGCCTCAAGGGCGGCGACCGCACCGAAATCTAGGGACCGCCGCTTCGCACGGCCACAACAGGGATCGATCCAATGTACGAGCCTTTTCCCGGCAATTACGTCTGGAACTTGTCGGTCAACCTCGCCCTCGCCATGGGTGGCGTGATGGGAGAGATCGACCGCGCCAACGACGAAGTGCGCGATATCGCCAAACGGGGCGATGATGAAGGCACCGAAGCCTTCTTCAACGCCTGGGGCGCGATGGGAGACAGGCTGGTGGCGCTTGGCGACGAAGCAATGGCCGCCGGCCATGGGCTCAGCGCATCGCAGAAATACCAGCGCGCCACCGCATATTATATGACCGCCGAGCGCATGCAGAGCGTCCACTATGCGCCGCGCTGGCCGATGTACGACAAGATGCTCGACACGATGGGGCGCGCGATCGAATCCGGCGGACTGAACGCGGAGCCTGTCGAAATTCCCTATGAGGGCAAAAGCTTCCCCGGCCTGTTTGTTCGCGGCAAGGGCGAGGGTCCGCGGCCGTGCATGGTTTTCTGCAATGGTCTCGATAGCATAAAGGAAATGATCTACCTGATCACCCGCGACACGCTGGCTGATCGCGGGATCTCGATGCTGGCTATCGATCATCCGGGTGTCGGGGAGGCGCTGCGCAAGCGCGGCCTGACGGCCGTAGTGGAATCGGAGCGCTGGGCCGGGGCGGCCGTCGATTATCTTGAGGGGCGTGACGATGTGGACCCCGAGCGCATCGGAATGATGGGCTGGTCGCTTGGCGGCTACTATTCGCCCCGCGCCGCCTGCTACGAAAAGCGCTTCAAGCTCTGCGTCGCATGGGGTGCGAACCATAATTGGGGCGAGTTGCAACGCCGTCGCCTTCTTCGAGAGGGCGACATGCCCGTCCCACATTATTGGGACCACGTCATGTGGGTGTGGGGACAGCCCGACATGGAATCATTCATGGAGCTGATCCCGCGCATCACATTGGAGGGCCACCTCCAGAACATGACCATTCCTTTCCTGATCACCCACGGCGCCAATGATCGGCAGATTCCCATCGAATATGCTCATCAGAGCCACGACCAGGCGATCAACAGCCCGGATCTTGAGCTTAAATTCTTCACCGATCGTGAGGGCGGAGTGGAGCATGTGAGCGCCGACAATTCAGAAGTCGTGCGCAGCTACATCGCCGACTGGATCGCCGATCGGTTCGGGAGAATGGAATGACCCTCATTCAACATGGCCGTGGGCCAAACCCGCTCCTGGGCTTTTCTGTCGACAGGAGCAAGATCGGCACGATCGGGCACGATCTGCAGCGCCCGGAATGTATCCTGGCGGAGCGGGATGGAACCCTCTGGGCAGCCGATGCCCGCGGCGGGGTGATGCGGATCGCTCCCGACGGGAGCCAGCGCCTCATTGCGCAGTCGGTCGATACCCATTTTGACGTGGGGGCGGATGCCGCGGCGAGCCTGCTCGCGGGGACCCTACCCAATGGCCTCGCCTTTGCCGCAAATGGCGATATCCTGATCTCGAACTTCGGAACCGATCGGCTCGAGCGGATGACGAGGACCGGCGAAACCACGGTGCTGATTGACAGCATCGAGGGCAGACCGCTCGGCAAGGTTAACTTCGTCCTGCGCGACAGCCGGGACCGGATTTGGATCACGATCTCGACGATGATCAATCCGTGGAGCGATGCGATGACCCCGTCGCTTTCCGACGGATATATCGTTCTCCTGGACGAGAAGGGACCGCGGATCGTCGCAGATGGGTTCAGCTTTACCAACGAGATCCGCCTCGATGCGAAAGAAGAATGGCTCTACGTTGCCGAAACCACAGGCAAACGGGTCACGCGCCTGCGAGTTGGTGCCGACGGTTCGCTAAGCGACCGGGAAATATTCGGGCCATCCTCGCTCGGCACCGGGGTAATCGACGGTATTGCCTTCGACGCCTATGGCAATCTGTGGGCGACGATGATCTTTGCTGAGCGCCTGATCGCCATCACGCCGCAAGGTGACGTTCTCGAGCTTCTCGACGATGGCGATCCGGCTGGAACGGCTGCCTTTGAGCAAGCCTTCCACAGCGGGAAGCCAGTGCCATTTGAAACGCTGATGGGCGCAGGCGGTCAGATCTGCACGTGGCTCGCCAGCGTCACATTTGGTGGGCCCGACCTCTCCACGGTCTATTTAGGCGGCTTGCGGAGCACCGCGATCCCCTATTTTCAAAGCCCCGTCTCCGGCCTGCCGATGGTTCACTGGCAGGCCTAAGCCTGCCGATGATCAGCATGTTGGGACGCAATGTCTGGGATCGGCAATCACAATTGGTCAGGGATGCCCGAGCTATCTAGCACATACTGACGCGAGAACGCGATGGTCGAAGTGGTGCCGGAAGCGGATCCATTCAGTCGGCCGATAGTCGAGCTCGCTAGCCCAATATTCCATCCAAGGCTTGGGCGAGACAAAAAGAGGGAGGGGACAGAATGGCTATTGCAGCACTGCGACGTTTTTGGATCGTGAGCACCGTCTTGGGGGCCGGTATACTTCCGGTAGCCGCCCATGCGCAGGACGTGGCCCCACAAGCAGCCAATGCCGACACGGATCAGGCGCAAGGGGCTATTGAAGACATTGTCGTTACGGCCCAGCGTCGCGCTGAACGTCTCCAGGACGTTCCGATCGCCGTGTCGGCGCTCAGCAGCGAACAGCTTGCGGCGAAAGGAGTCGCCGGCACGCTCGATATCGCATCCGCAACCCCGGGCTTGACCTACACGCAGGTCGGCGGAACGGCCGCTCCAAGAATCCGCGGTGTCGGCAGCACGACCGCAATCGCCGGAAACGAAAATTCCGTCGCGACCTATGTCGACGGTGTATATTACGCTTCCTCCAATACGACGTTGCTGTCGCTCACCAATATCGACCAGGTTGCCGTCCTCAAGGGCCCGCAAGGCACTCTCTTCGGCCGCAATGCGACGGGCGGCCTTATCCAGATCACCACGCTTGATCCTAAACAGGAATTCAGCGGCAAGCTGACCGGGGGATATGGCAACAAGGACACCGTCACCGGATCGATGTATGTCACGGGTGGCCTCGCCGATGGCGTTGCCGCCGATCTGGCGGTCTATTATCGCAACCAGCGAGACGGTTTTGGCCGAAACCTCACGACCGGTGCCGACACCGGCGATTCCAAGGAATTTGCCGTCCGCTCCAAGTGGAAGTTCGAGCTCGGCCCGGACACCAAGCTGACGATTAGCGGCGACTATGTCGATGCCCATATGGCGGGTCTTGACCGTCGGCCTGTCACCGGCTCGACGCCGCAGGTTAGCGCGCCGTTCAACGGCGTACCGTTCACCGGCGGAAAGTGGGACACTTACAGCAACATCAGTCCCTCCTATACGAACCGTCAGGGTGGCGGCAGCGTCAATCTCACGCACAGTTTTGACGGCTTCGACTTCGTCAGCCTGACCGCCTATCGCGACTCGACCAGCCGGCTCATCTTCGACATCGACACTTTCCCGGCTGCGGTGATCCAGACTAACAACCTCGTCCGGGACACGCAGTTCAGCCAGGAATTCCAGCTGATTTCGAAAAGCTCGGGGCCGTTCGTCTGGACTGCGGGTGCCTATTACATCTGGTATCACGGGAACTATAAAGACGTTAATATTCGCCTGCCCACCGCCCTCCAGCGGTTCGAGTCAGGCCAGCGAACCAAGTCGCCGGCGATCTACGCGCAGGGTACCTATAAATTTGATGAGAGGACGTCGCTGACGATTGGCGGTCGTTATTCCTGGGAGACCCGGAAGCTCGACGCGAGCGGCACGACAACCGTGATCGCGACTGGTGCTGTCATACCGACAATCGCAACCGGCAAGATTTCAGTCAACAAGCCTACCTGGCGGGTTGCGCTCGATCATCGTTTCAACCCCGATGTTCTGGTCTATGCGTCGTATAATCGCGGGTTCAAGAGTGGCGGGTTCAATGCAGCCTCTCTCCTCTCCCCGCCCAATCCTTTCCTTCCCGAAAAGCTGGATGCTTATGAAGTCGGTCTGAAGTCGGATCTACTTGACCGCCACCTGCGCGTGAATGGATCTGCATTCTACTATGATTATTCGAACATTCAGGTCTCGAGCTTCATAAATGGTCTCATCAGGGTCAGTAACGCGGCGAAGGCGCGCATTTACGGTTTCGATCTTGAGGTGACCGCCAAGCCAACGGACGAACTGACTCTTACGAGCGGCGTGTCCGTGCTCAATTCGAAGTTCAGGGACTTCCCGGGTGCTCAGCTCTCCACGCCGAATGCGACGGGCGGCGGCAATACGATTGGCTCATTCAATGCCAAGGGGAACGACATACCCTATACGCCGCGATGGACGCTCGATCTCGGGTTCAATTACCGTGTGCCGCTGTCCAGCGGAAGCGTGGTCCTGAATGGAGCCTGGTTCCACAGCGACGGCTGGTATTCCGACCCCGACAATCGGCTGCAGCAGCGGCCTTACGATCTGCTGAACGGCTCGATCTCCTGGAATATCGGGGAGGACGAGCGGCTCAGTGTGGCGGTCTGGGGACGCAACCTGACAAACGAGGCCTACGCCACGACGCTTCAGTTCCAGTCTTATGCCGACATCACCGTAACCGCCCCCGGCAGAACTTTTGGCGCATCGCTAAACTACAAGTTCTAGTGGGAAGAACTGGCTGAGGATGAGCAAGTACTCATCCTCAGCCACATAACGGCCCGCGACAATGCTAGGGGCTCCATCGCGTTCGACCTCTTTCGGCTCGAGGAGGGAATTATAGTGGAGCGCTGGAGCCTCGACGGGCCGGTACCGGAAATGACCGCGAGCGGTCGCAGCGTGTTTTGAAAAATCGCACGCAGAGAGAGGGCGACCGCGTGACAACGAGTAAATTCGATGTTGTCCTGATCGGCTCGGGGCATAACGGTATGATCGCGGCGGCCTATCTTGCGAAGGCTGGCAAGAAGGTCCTGGTGCTCGAACGCAACGCGGTCCTTGGCGGCGGAACGATGACGCAGGAGCTGGTGGCTCCAGGTTTTCTGCACGATCCGCATTCGACTTTGCACATTCTGATCCAGGCAAACCCGGTCATACAGAATGACGAGCTGGGCCTTCTTTCGAAATTCGGCCTCGAATATCTCTATCCCGATGCCAACTTCTCGACGGTGTTCGACGACGGCGACTATATCGTCAGCTATACCGATCTCGATCGGACCTGCGCATCGATAGCGCGGATTTCTGAAGCCGACGCGCGAGGCTACCGCGCTTTTGCTGAACAAAGCTTGGCGCTGTTACCTATGATCGTTCAGGGCATGTTCGTGCCGCCGCCAACGCAGGGATTGTTCTGGGCGTTGCTGGATCAGAGCCCCGAGGGGCAAACGATGATGGCGAACATGCAACGCAGCATGTTGGACGTCCTCAACCAGTATTTCGAGAGCGAGAAGGTGAAGATTCACCTTCTCAAATGCGCCGCGGAGTTGCTTGTCGGGCCGGAGGAAAAGGGGACCGGGGCGCTGATCTTCAATATGGCCGGCTTCATCCACCGGTTTCCCTGGGGCATCCCGGTCGGCGGAAGCATCGCGCTGGCCAAGGCGCTTGAAGCCTGTCTGACGTTCCATGGCGCCGAGTTGCGCGTCAACGCAGAGGTCGAGAAGGTGCGGGTCGACGGCGGCCGGGCCCGTGGCGTCACGCTCAAGACTGGCGAGACCGTCGACGCCGACATCGTCATTGGCCAGATCCACCCCTGGCTGCTCGACGAAATGGTCGAGAACCTCGACCTGGCCGTAACCCGCCCTGCGCTCGCGACAGACACGTCGGGATTCTGCCTGATGTGGCTCATGTACGCGCTCAATCAGCAGCCGCAGTTCCGCGATGTGCCCGATGAAGCGCGCGCCGCGCAGACGAACTTCGCGCCGGCCTCTCTAGAGGCCTATTTGCGGACGTTCGACGACGTGCGCTACGGCGACCTGCCCCGCAGCGAGATGCTCTCGGTGCTCGACCACACGGTCTGGGACAAGCGCCGGGCGCCTGAAGGCGGGTCGACACTGACCGTCAGCGCCTTTTGCCCTTACGATCTGCGGGACGGTGGTGCCGATGCCTGGGAACACCGCGCTGCCGAGATCGAGACTCATATGCACGAGATGGTAGCACGGCGCTTTTCAAACTTGACCGCGGACACCATCGTGGGCCGGATCTTCCATTCACCGCTGGATGCCGCGCGCTATTCGCCCACATTTCAACGCGGCGATGTCGGCGGCATCGGCAAGTTCTTCTATCAGATTGGAGGCCACCGGCCCACACCGGCGCTCGCCCAATATGCGGTGCCCGGCGCCGAAGGCTTGTACCTCGCCGGCACGTTCATGCACCCCCCGGGCGGTGTCACGGGCGGAGGGCGCGCGACCGCGGTCCGGATCTGCGGCGACCTGGGGATCGATTTCGACAGCCTCTGCGGAGGGCAATCATGAAGCTGTACGGTCCTGACAAATCGATGCTGATGGAGATCCAATCGATCAGCGAGCACCCGGAGGGGCTGCTGATCGAGGGAAAGATCATGGGCGCCATGCCGATGAAGGCTGTACTGCGTCCCAGCGAGCTTCGTGGGGGGCGGAAGCTCATCGGAATGAGGCTGGCATGGCACATACTGCGCATGCTGTTCCAACGCGACAGATCGAAGAGCTGATCATGTCTGATGATTTTGAGCAAGTCGTCGCCGAACTGAAGGCGCGCCAGGACATCCATGACCTCCTCGTGAGATACTGCCGGGGCGTGGACCGCTGCGACACCGAGATGATCCGGAGCTGTTTCCACGAAGATGGTTGGGACAATCACGGCTTCTTCGACGGGCCGGCCATGGAGTTTGCCGAACAAGCCGCCCAGAGCCTCGCAACGCGCTTTACATCGACTCATCACTTCATGACCAACGAGCATGTCGAGATCGATGGCGACACGGCCCGCAGCGAAACGTGCAATCTCACAATCCTCCGTGCAGAAGCGGAAGGACGTAAGTCGGACACCTTGGCTTGGTCACGCTATCTCGACCGGATCGAGCGGCGGGACGGCGTTTGGAAAATCGCGCATCGCACGCTGGTCAGTGACGGTACGCATGTGATCGAAGTTGCTGGCGAGAATGCCCGTCTTAGTCAGGGTAAGCCCGGCGGTCGCCGGGCGCAGGATCCGTCCTACGGCTTCTTTGACCGGCGGCCTGGGGCGATCGACTCCGATCTCACGCCCTGACCCGCTCAATAGCCTCCAACGCTCAGCCCGCCGACTTCAGCGACCATCCTCCGTCGACCTTGAACTGGCATCCCGTAGCGTAGCGAGATTCGTCCGAAGCCAGATACAGCACGAGCTGGGCAATATCCTCCGGCTCTCCGCGGTCACCAAATGGTATCGCCTGCTTCACGCGCGCCTCGATGGCTTCGAAAGGCACGTCGGCAGTCTTGGCGATCGCGGCGAACATACTGTCGCTCATCCGGCTTCGGATCGAACCGGGGTGAACCGTGTTGCAACGTATCTTAGCGCCGTCTTGAGATCCTATTGCTGCGAAGGATCGCGCGAGATGCGTGGCGCCGGCCTTGCTGGCGCCATAGGCGAGCGCCCCTGAAGTCGCCATGTCGGTAATGGCGGAAGCCAGGATGATGACCGAACCTTCCTTCCGCTTCAGCATCTCGCCGAACACGGCCTTGCAGCCCAGGAAGGTACCTGTGAGATTGACGCCGAGTACACGGTTCCAGTCTGTCTCCGTGGTGTCCAGGCCGCGTTCGTGACTGCCCTCGATCCCGGCACAGTGGACGAGGACGTCGATCCGGCCGTGACGATCGACGATATGAGCCACTGTGCGAGCCCAATCGCCTGCGCTCGTCACGTCGAGCGGCAGAAAATTGCCCCCCCTTTCGTCCCCGTCATGAGGCAGATCGGCTCTGAAGACCTCCGCGCCTTCGTCCGACAGCATTCGGGCACAGGCCGTTCCGATACCGCCCCGCGCGCCCGTCACCAGCGCGATCTTTCCCATCACCCGCATGTCACTCTCCTGTGTCTTCGATAATTGAAAGGATCGCTATGTGAGCGTTGGCGGCGCCACCCTGAAGCGCCACAACAGAGCCACGCATATGATGGCCGGCGCTGCCATGAGCGCCGTAACTTCCATTCTACTGGCGCCTGCGGTGAACATAAGACCGGCGACGACCGGTGGGAGAATGCTGCCGAGCCGGCCCACGCCAATGACGAAGCCCGTTCCACTTGCGCGGGCATGCACAGGAAATGTGCGCTGCATGATGACGTAGAACGCCACCATGCCCCCCTGCAGGAAGAAGCCTGTCACGATGGCGCCCGCGATCAATAGGCCGAGGCTCGCCGGCAGAAGCGAAAAGAGCAGTATCAGAACGCCGCCAACTACCATCAAGGCCAGCGTCAAAGGCTTGATGCTGATCCACTGGGCACCTGCTGCGATGCTCATCCCCGCGGTTACGCCGCCGACGCTGAAAAAGGCGGAGACCAGCGCAGCTCGCGACGGCGAAAAGCCGAGATCGGCGACGAGGGTTGGCGCCCAAGTCTGCAAATAGAACTGCGGGATCATATATAGAAAGTACACCGCTGTGAGGATCAATGTGCTCTTGCCCATCCCTCCCCGGAACAGCGCAGCGATCGGCGCGCCAGCTTGCTCCGATGGCGGCAATGCGGACAAAATGGCATGGCCGCAGCGGCTGAGATAGGCATTTGCGCGCTCGAGCCCATCGCGGCCCGGGCGGGCTATGACGAGCGCCAGCGGATCGAGCAGGAAGCGCCAGACCAGCAGGAGCATCACGATGCCGAGTCCGCCTCCGCACAGGAAGATGGCCCGCCACCCGAATGCCTGGAGCAGCCAGGCCGAAAGAAATCCTCCCGAGATCGCGCCGATCCCAAAACTCGTCACCACGAAGCTTACGGCGGTGTCGCGACGGCGCGCGTTGGAATATTCCGCCGCAAGCGAATAGACTATGCTGATCACCACACCCAGGCCCATGCCGGTCAGCAGCCGCGAGATAGCTAGGTCGACAATCCCTTTGCTGAAAGCGGTCCAGAATGTCGCCGCCGTGATCACCACCAGGCTGGCGAGCAGCACGCGCCGGCGCCCAAAAGAATCCGCAAGCGGCGACAGGACGAGAGATCCTGCCGCCATGCCAAGCAGTCCGGCGGCGAGCACATAGCCGGTATCGGCTTTGGTGACGCCCCACTCCCGAAGCAAGGCTGGCGCGGCAAAAGTGATCGCGACGACATCAAAACCGTCGACCGCAGCCAACAGCCCGCAAATCGCGACTGCGAAAACCTGAAAGCGGCTCATGGGCGCGTCGCGGAGCATCGCGCGCGGATCGCTTGCCTGTTCGGCGGAAATTACTGTCACGTGGGACGCTCCGGCTATGGAAAGAGATGCATCAGTGGAAAACCGAGCCGCCGTCTGCCGCCAATACCTGTCCGGTAATGAAGCTGGCATCCGGGCCCGCGAGAAAGAACACGACGTTGGCGATGTCGGCAGGTAACTCATGGCGCTTCAGCAGGCGGGACGAGACCGCGACCTTTCCAAAGGCATCGACCAGGTCGGGTGAGGCTTGCACACGTTCGCTGAGCGTGAAACCTGGAGCGATGGCGTTGACCAATATGTTATCCTCGGCCAGTTCGCTGGCGAGCGATCGGGTCATTGCGATGACGGCACCTTTGCTGGCGACATAGTGCATCAGCCCGGACGTCGCCTTGAACGCGGCTCCCGACGCGATGTTGATGATCCTTCCTGCACCTGCGGCCCGCATGTGTGGCGAGACGGCGCGACACATGCGAAAAATCCCCACGACATTCACATCATAGATACGGTGCCAGTCAGTTGCGATCAGCTCCTCGAAAGGCTGAGGCTTCAGTTCGGCCGCGACCGCTGCGTTGTTGACCAGGATGTCGATATGGCCGAAGCGGCTCATCACCCCGTCAACGAGCGTATCAACGCTCACCTCGCTCGTGACGTCGCCCTGCACGGCGATCACGTCATGCCCGGCGCCGGCCAGCATGTCCGCGGCCTCTTCCTGCCCCCGGACATCGCTGATGACCACCTTGGCACCTTCCTCGGCAAGGCGCCGCGCGACTGCGAAACCGATGCCGCGTCCAGCCCCGGTAACGACCGCACAAGCGCCTTCGAGCTTGGCCATTTAGGCAATGTCCAAAAGCGTGGCGGCGTTACCACCCGCAATCTTCGCCTGATCAGCCTCGGTCAGCGCCGTGCTGGCGAGGAAGTCGATGGGGTCGAGTGCGGCCACGGGATAATCGCCACCCAGCACGACGCGGTCGATTCCGACCCGCTCGACGAGCAGTTCAAGCGTGCGGGGGTCGTAAACGCAGCTGTCATAGTAGAAGTCCGTGAGATACTCGCTCGGCTTCTTACGGATGTTCTTCGTCGTATAGGGCTTATCGGTTACGTTGCGATCGAGCCGGCCCATATAGTGCGGCATATAGCCGCCGCCGTGCGCCATCACGATTTTGAGACCGGGCAACCGGTCCATGACGCCTTCGTAGATCAGCGAGGACATCACCCGCACTTCCTCGATCGACTGCCCGATCGAGTTCCACAGGGCATATTGCTGAAACCACATGTCGGTCACGCCCTCGGGATGGATGAACACGATCATCCCGCGGTCTTCGATCGCCGACAGCAAGTCCGTGAATCGTGCTGCGCCGAGATATTCGCCGCGGTAGTTGCTCGGCAGCTGGATGATACGAAACCCCGCTGACGCTGCCCATTCGATCTCGTCGAGCGCCATGCGCATGTCGCCCAATGGCACCACCACGGTGCCGATGAAACGATGCGGATGGGCGTCGACCCAACGTGCGCATTCATCGTTTACCAGCCGCGTCATGCGCCGTTCGGAATCAGGCGTCGCCCAGGCCCTGCTCTGCACCACGTCGCAAGACGTCAGAATGTTCACATCGATGCCGCGCGCATCCATGTCCTCAATCTGCATTTCAGGCCGGAACATGCGCTGGAATGAAGGCAGTTCAGGGGAAAGCATGTTCTCGCCGAAGCACGAAGACACGCTGTGCGGATGACTTTCCTCGAACACTTCCCGCCGCAAGAAGTGCGCATGGAAATCGATGCATTTGGAGCAATGGCACCGCAGGCGATCCGCTATTTCGACCGACATGTGATCATCTCTCCTGATTTCTCTGTCATATTCCAGCACGCCTGATCAGCGACCGGAGCCGCCACCCGCCCGAAAAGCCGTGCCGGGCCGATGTTAAGAAATGCTGGCACGAAGGCCAAAGGGCGGCCAATCGGATTATTCTATCCGAAGCATTGCCATACGCCATGGTCGGTTTTCGCGCCTCACCATTGCAAGCCCAAATCGCTGGCATCGAACATCACGATTTTTCAGTCTCCCGTCGCCTTGCTTAGGCTTACCCCATTCAGCGCTGGAAAGGTGAGGAGGCGAAGGTCGTCGCGGCGAACGTCTGCGGTTGTCTCACGTCCGGCGCTTCCAATAGTCGGCAGGACGCTAATGATGATGCCTCGGGAGAGCAGGGCTGGAGATATCGGTGACAGCAGTTCGCCTCGCGCATTGCTGGCTGATTGCTCGCTGGAGATCACGGCCCGGGATGCCGCCGCGCTCGACGAGGTCCGCGCCGACCTGCCTTCGGGCACACAAGTGTCGATCACCTATCTTCCCGGCGATTCCATCGAGAAGCTGATCGACGCGGCAGCGCGAGTACGCGGTGCAGGTTTCGAACCGGTCCCCCATATTTCGGCGCGCAGGCTATCCTCCCTCTCAGAGCTGCAGCGTTTTCTATCGGGGCTCGCCAGTGGTGCCGGCATCGATCGTCTCTTCGTCATCGGCGGCGATCCGGCGCAGCCGGCTGGGCCATTTTCAAGCGCCCTGGATGTTATCCAATCCGGCTTCCTGGAGGATTTTGGCATCCGCAAAGTCGGTATTGCCGGTTATCCGGAAGGGCACCCCCAGCTGACGCAGGAGGTGCTGCGCAGGGCCATGTCCGACAAGTTGGAAGCCTTGACGCGCCGGGATATGGATGCCGAGATCGTCACCCAGTTCGTGTTCGACGCCGATCATGTTCTTGGCTGGCTGACGGCGCTGCGCGCGGACGGGATCGATGCGCAAGTTCGTATCGGCGTGCCTGGGCCAGCATCCATCAAGTCGCTGCTGCGCTTTGCTTCGAGGTGCGGCGTGTCTGCGTCGACCAAGGTCCTGGCCAAATACGGCATATCGCTCACGCGGTTGCTCGGGACAGCAACGCCCGACATTCTGGTCGAGGCGCTCGCGCAAGGGCTCTCAGAGTCCGCGCATGGCGGCGTGACCACGCATCTCTATCCTTTTGGCGGGGTAGCGCAGTCCGCTTCCTGGCTGGCGGGCCACCTCCGCGACGGAGCAAGGCCGGAAAAGCTCCGCCCGCGGTAGATAATCAGAGGGGGTTATCGTGATCGAACTAGTGCTCACTTTGTCATGCCCGGATCGGCCCGGTCTGGTGGCCGATGTTGCCGGAGCCGTTGTGGCTTTCCAGGGCAATATCGTCGAAGCTTCACAGTTCAACGACATGGAAACGGATCGCTTCTTCATGCGCGTTCGTTTCGCTCTGTCCGCAGACGCGGAAGCTCCCTTCCGTGCCGCGCTTGAAGCGTTGGCGCGAGGGCACCAGCTGGATTGGGAGCTGCGGCGAACCGACGCCGTGCGCAAGGTGTTGATGCTTGCCTCCAACTCCGGCCATTGCCTCGGCGATCTGCTCTATCGCAATCGTATCGGGGAGCTGGCGATGGACGTGGTCGGGATCGTCAGCAATCATCCGCGCGATGCTTTGAAGATCAATCTCGTCGGCGACATTCCGTTTCACCATCTTCCTGTTACCAAGGAAACCAAGAGCGAGCAGGAAGCACGCATCAAGCAGATCGTGACCGACAGCGGCGCCGATCTCGTCATCCTTGCGCGCTACATGCAGATTTTGTCGGACGATCTGGCAAGTTTCCTGTCGGGCCGGTGCATCAACATTCACCACAGTTTTCTGCCCGGGTTCAAGGGCGCGCGGCCCTATCATCAGGCCCACGCGCGGGGCGTGAAGATGATCGGCGCTACCGCACATTACGTAACCGCAGATCTGGACGAGGGTCCTATCATCCATCAGGATGTCGAACGCATAACCCACGCAGACTCCCCCGCCGATCTGATCCGCAAGGGCCGCGATATCGAGAAGCGCGTTCTCGCTGCCGCGGTTCAGCTCCACCTTGAGGATCGCGTGCTCCTCAACGGCACCAAGACCATCGTGTTTGCGAAATAGTGCAAGTGGCTAGAACTATCGATGGCAAGGCGATGGCCAAGGCCCTCACGGACCGCGTGTCGGAGGACGTGGCGGCCTTAGCCTCGGCGACGGCAGTAGCGCCTACGCTTGCCGTCATTCTGGTCGGTGAAGATCCAGCCAGCCAGGTTTATGTCGGCCGAAAAATTGCAGCATGCCAAAAGGCTGGCATAATTTCGCGCGAGCATCGCCTCGACCATGCTACCAGCCAGACTGCGTTGCTGGACCTGATTGAGCAGCTGAACGCCGATCCCGATGTCCACGGCATCCTCGTTCAACTTCCCTTGCCGAAAGGAATTGACGCCGGGGCAGTGCTCGACCGGATCGATCCGGCGAAGGACGTCGATGGCTTCCATCCGGTGAACGTTGGCCGGTTGTCAACGGGATCGGACGGCCTTGTTCCCTGTACGCCGTTGGGATGCATGCTGTTGCTGGAAAGCGTCATCGACGACTTCCGGGGCCTCAACTGCGTGGTGATCGGCAAATCGAACATCGTCGGAAAGCCGGTCGCGCTCCTATTGCTCGACCGCGAATGCACCGTCACGATCACCCACATCCTGACTCGCGGTCTGCAAGACATCGTCCGCACCGCCGACATCGTGGTCGTTGCGGCCGGCAGCCCAGGTCTCGTGCGCGGCAATTGGGTGAAGGCCGGTGCCGTGGTGATCGACGTCGGCATCAACAGGATCGTGGATGCCGACGGCAAACAACGCCTCGTGGGTGATTGCGCGAGCGAGGAACTCGGCCACGCTTCCGCGCTGACGCCTGTCCCCGGCGGCGTCGGGCCGATGACCGTCGCCTGCCTTCTCGCGAATACGGTGCGCGCCGCCAAGGCGCAACGACATGTCGCCTGACGGCGCCATCTCGTCCGCGACCGGCGCTTTCGCCGACGACGACGACGCGTTGGTCGAGGTACACGTTCGAGACCTGTGCATCGGTGCGCTGATCGGCGTACATGATCATGAGAGCGGTCGGCATCAAGGCTTGAGGATATCGGTTCGAATGGTCGTCCGCCCACCAAAACGGGATCGGATAGAGGACACGATCGACTATAACGACATTGCGGTTTCCGCGTCGGCGATCGCACGCGATCACATCGCCCTGATCGAGACATTTGCAGGGCGGCTCGCCGCCGCTTGCCTCAACAATGTCCGCGTGACGGAGGCCGAGGTCGTAGTGGAAAAGGTGGGGGCTTTGGTCAATGGCAGCGCCTCGTGCCGCGTTCGGCTCAGGCGGGCTTGCCTACCCAGTGGCCAAGCGGCTTCTTCGGGCCAACGAATATTCAAGACAGAAGGTGAGATGCGATGAAAAGCCTACAAGATCTGATCGACTCTAAGTCGAACCTGGTTGACTATTTCTACAACGACACCGTGTCGCAGTTTCACCGGTCACGAACGGACCTGTTTTCGTCATTGGGTTTGATCCAGCGTGAATATAGCAATTGGCGCGACGAGCACCGTGCAGCACGTGAGTCCTGCCTGATCGTCAATCAGTCGCATCACATGCCGGTTCTTTATGTGCGCGGGCCCGATGCCAGGAGGATGTTGAACTATTTGTCGCCCTGCTCCTTCGAAAATCTTAGGACCGATGGGGCCAAGCAGTATTTCGCGGTCACGCCGCGCGGGCATCATATCGGCGACTGTGTGATGAACTGGTATGGCGATGATAAGGGATTCGAGCTGATCAGTGGAATGCCGCTGCTGAACTGGGTTCGTTATCATGCCGAAACCGGCAATTACGACGTGGAGCTCGAATTCGATCCGACGACGCCATATCACCCGACCGGGCAGCGCACGAAGTTCCGCTTCCAGGTCGAGGGGCCCACAGCGCGCCAGGTGCTGGAGGACGCGGCGGGCGGCGCGTGGCCGGAACTCAAATTCTTCCGCAGCGCCATGGTCAATATCGCAGGTGTCGAGGTCCATGCGTTGCGTCACAGCATGGGCAGTGTCGGCGGTGCCGAGTTGGCCGGTCCTTATGATCAGTTGGAACGCGTTCGAGACGCCCTCCTCGCTGCGGGGGAAAAAAATGGGATCGTTCAAGGCGGAACGATAACCTATTTCAGCAATGGTTCGGTCAGCGGCTGGGTCCCCTATCCGCTACCCGGCATCTACACCGGGGACGAATTGAAGGCGTATCGCGAATGGCTCCCGGCTGAGGGCTGGGAGGCCAATATGCAGCTTGGCGGAAGCATGGTTTCCGGGAATATCGAGGATTATTACTGGACGCCGTCCGCCCTTGGATATGACCGGTTCGTGAAGTTCGATCATGATTTCATCGGCCGGGAGGCGCTGGAGGCGGCACAGGATAAGCCGCGCCGCGTTCGCCGCGTGCTGCAATGGCATCCCGACGACCTCGCACGAGTCTTCAGCTCGCAATTCGGTGAAGGCGACGCATTCAAAGCGATCGACCTGCCCACCCCGATGTATGGATGGCCGCAGGCGGACGAGGTTCGCACGACCGACGGCAAGCTGGTCGGAATGTCGCAATACTGCGCCTATGTGCTGAACGAACATGACCTGATCTCCACGTCGCAGATCGATGAGGAATATGCCGCGCCGGGCACCGAGCTCGTCATGACCTGGGGCGAACCCGGCGGCGGCTCGCGCAAGCCGCACGTCGAGCGCCATGTCCAGACGACGATCAGGGTGACGGTGCACGAGGCACCTTACGCCAAGGTCGCCAAGCAACTGCAAAGGGCGGCATTATAGCCGCCCGAGGCGCCCATTCCCCTTGGACGAGATCGGGCAGCCGAGATGTTTGGAAGGCTGCCCAACATCGATATGCCCTATCGCAGCTATCGCAAATCGCCATTTTGACGAGTGACTGACGCTTCCTAGATAGGTCGACTATGGTCTGCGGGGCGCCTTCTCGCGCGGGGATCGATCGCCCGCATGCAAGACCCGCAATATTCTGGAGCAGGACGATGAGCGAAGCGGTTGCCGACACGAAGATATGGACGCAGAAGGAAATCGCCGAGACGATCGACCGCTTTGTTGCGGGGTACAGGACGGCTGCGCGATCCCCTATCCTGAAAAATCCCGGCGATTACGGTCTCGCCTATGAAGACGTCTGGATTCCGGCCCTCGATGGCGTTCCGCTGGAAGCCTGGCTGGTCCCGTGCGAGGGCTCTGACAAACTGGTGATTGCCAATCATCCGAAGAACTTCAACCGCTACGGCTTCGCCTCGCATCTCGACCCCTGGAAGCAGTTTGGCGCGATCGGCGGCAATGATTTCGAGGTGGATTTCGTGCGGGACATCAAAATCCTGCATGATGCCGGCTACAACGTCCTGACATACGACATGCGCAACCATGGGCACAGCGGAGCCGCAAATGGCGGCATACCGACCGCCGGCATCTATGAATATCGCGACGTCGTCGGATCGATCGAATATGCGAGGACGCATCCCAGATTGCGAGACATGGCGATCGGCCTGTTCAGCCGCTGCTTTGGCGCCAATTCGACGATCGCCGCCATGGCCAGGATGCCCGACGCCTTCACCGGAATAAAATGTCTCGTCGCGTGCCAGCCGCTGTCGCCGCGACACTTCCTGGAACGCACGATTGAACTGCTGGGCCTGCCCGACGGCACCGCCGCGGAGATCGAAAGACAGGTCTCGCTCGCGATCAGCTTCACGCTTGACCAGTTCTCCCCGGTCAGCCGCGCCGAACATGTCACGGTCCCCACGTTCATCTATCAGGTGCGCAACGACGTGATGACGCGCGAGAGCGACGTCCAGGCGATTTTCGACAATGTGGCGGCGAAGAAGAAGCGGCTCCATTGGATCGAAGGATCGACGCGGCGATGGGACGGCTACAATTACTTTTCCGCCAACCCCGCCCCCATGCTGGAATGGTTTGACGAATATATGTGATCGCCGGACCTGTGGCAGAGATGGGCCAGGTCGACGCACGAAGCGACGCCCCCGGCCCGTCGCCCACGCCCTTGATCGGCGCGGGCTCGTTTATAGGGTTATACGGTCTCGGCGGCGGCAATGCCGTCCAGCTTCTCGAGTGCAGCCGGCGTCAGATCGACATCGCCCGCGAGCAGGTTCTCGCCAACCCAGTCGATCCGGGGCGAGCCTGGTATGAGCAGGATGTTGGGCGAACGCCTCAGCAACCACGCAAGGGCGACCTGCACCGGAGTATGGCCGAGTTCGGCCGCCACGTCGGACAGGATGGACGATTGAAGCGGCGAGAAGCCCCCGAGCGGGAAAAAGGGCGTGAAGGCGATCCCTTCGGCCGCCAGCTCGTCGATCATTGCATCGTCGGCGCGCATGCGAAGATTATACATGTTCTGAACACAAACCACCGGTGCGATCGCCTGGGCTTCGCGCACCTGCGCCATGGTGGCGTTGCTGATCCCGAGGTGGCGCACCAGGCCTTGCTCGCGCAGGCGTGCAAGCACCGTCCATTCGCGTTCGATCGAGGCTTCGGCGGGGCGCACCTCGCCGTCGCCGAGCAGGCGCAGATTGACGACGTCGATCACGTCTTTGCCGAGATTGCGCAGATTATCGTGCACCGCCTTTTCGAGATCGGCATCGGAATAGGCTTCGTCCCACGACCCGTTTTCGCCACGAAAAAAGCCGATCTTGGTGACGATGGTCAGATCTTCGGGATAAGGCGCTAGTGCTTCCCGGATGATCTCGTTCACGACATGCGGACCGTAATAGTCGCATGTGTCGATGTGGTTGATGCCCAGGGCGACCGCTTCCCGGAGCAGCGCCACGGCGCCGGCCCGATCGGCGGGCGGTCCCCATACATTCGCTCCGGCCAATTGCATCGCGCCATAGCCGATCCGCCGCACAGTGCGGTCGCCGAGGGTATAGGTGCCTGCGCTTTCGATTGTCATATCCTGCTCCTTTCGGCCATTGCCGGTTTATCGCTGGGACGCGCCGGGGTTCACTCCAGCAAGGTCTCGAGCGCCGAACGCCAGCGCGGCGGCAGCGAGACCGGGCGGCGTCCCGCGCGATCGACATAGACGTGCGTGAAATGCCCCTCCGCGGCGGCTGCCACTTCGCCTTGCGGGAAAATTCCGAGATGATAGGTGACGCTGGAATTGCCGATCCGGGCGACGGACAAACCGATATCCAAATTCTGCGGGAAACCGATCGGGGCTGCGTATCGGCAGCCTGTCTCCACGACAAGGCCAATAGGATCGCTCGAGCCGAGATCGAGCAGTCCTTGCTCGATCAGCCAGCTTTGGACGACAGTGTCGAACCAGGTATAATATTCGACGTTGTTGACATGGGCGTAGATGTCGATGTCGCGCCAGCGGGTGGCGACCATATGCCAGTGGCGGTAGTCCGTCCGTAATCTCATGATCGATCTGCCCACCCCGGCTCCTATCGACATTCGGCTCGTCGAACTCGCGGCCGCTTGACGCGATTCTGCTGACAGGCCCATCACGCTGCGGCCAATCGTAATTCACGATCCTTGATATCGCTGCGCGGAATGCGGTCAGACCATCGCCCGCACGGATAGCGTCGCTCGAAGAGCGCCGAGCGTAAGCAAGAGACAGCCGATCAGCGCGGCACTGCCCAGGGTCGTCACCGCCATCCGGCCGATATGGACCGTCAGGCTGCCCGTGGCGATCTGCCCTGCAGCAATGCCAAGCCTATGATCGCAAACGGCGCGATCAGCATGACCACCGCCATTGTGAGGAATTCGGCCGCGGCCAGGCGTGATGCGGAAGCCAACGGAACCCCACCGGCGACGAACGCGTCGACGAAGATCGGCGCGATCGTACCGATAGATGCGCCGGATTGGAAAGCGTGACCAGCGCCAGCAGCGTTGTCCAGCCCGTGGTGCTCGCCATGCGCCCGCCTGCAGCTTCGGATCCGGAGTCCGAATTGCGCGCCCCCTCGCGTCCGCCGAACATCGCGCGGCTTCTGTCTCCGCGCATGTTGAGCGGAAGGAATGACAGTCACGACTTGCAATTCTCGATGGTTGATATCGGCGATCGCGATTGGACTGCCGATAAATGCAATGCCTAGACCCGCCGAAAAGCAAGGCGGGATTCCAGGATTACACCGCCCAATAAATAATATGTGCAAACAAATATGGGGAGAATGTTCGTGAAGAGGATCTTCAAGCTATCAGCGAGCGCCATTGTCCTTTCGATGATGTCGCAGCCCGCCTTTTCTCAGTCTCGATTGCCCGAAGAAAGAGCGAGTGAGGCGACGACATCGTCGAACAACGAGGCCGCCATAGCGGACATTGTCGTTACCGCGCAGCGCCGGAGCGAGCGCCTGCAGGACGTTCCCATTGCGGTGACGGCGGTGACCGCAGAAAAACTCGCGAATGTCGGGATCACGAGCGCTCAGGATCTCAGTCTCGTAGCGCCGAGCTTGTACCTTCCAGTGGCTGCCGGCAGCATCCAGCCGCGAATCCGCGGCGTCGGCACGACGTCGAGCGGTGTCGGCTTCGAGAACCCGGTCGCGCTCTACGTCGACGGGGTCTACATCGCCAATGCCGCCTCCGGGTTGCTCACGCTCAACAACATCGAACGCGTCGAGGTTCTCAAGGGGCCGCAGGGTACCCTATTCGGTCGGAACTCGACCGGCGGGCTCATTCAGGTCGTTACCAAGGATCCCAAGCAGACCGCAGCCGGATCGTTCAATGCGAGCTTCGCGCGCTTCAACGACCTCACTCTCGGCGGCTATCTGACCGGCGGGCTCGGCGACAAGGTCGCTGCGGATCTGGCGGTTCGTTACCAGAGCCAGGCCGAAGGTTGGGGAACCAACCTTGCCACGGGCAAGGACGTCAACCGGATCGAACACGACATCGCCGTGCGCAGCAAGTGGCTGTTCGAGCCCGATGACGCCACCAGGATCCGCTTTGCAGTGGACTATGCCGACCGACGTGATTCCATGATCGCCTTCCACGCGACGCCGGGCTATCCGCTGACGTTCAACAACGCATTCTTCGGCGGTCCATATGATCAAGGCGGCCGCTATGACAACAACAAGGACCAGCCCGAGATCGCGCGTTTGAAAACCGGCGGCGTGTCGCTGCAGATCAACCACGATATAGGCAGTGTCGCCTTTCAGAGCATCACTGCCTATCGCAAAACGCGGTTTAATTTCGATCTCGACCTCGATCTGACGCCGATCAGGATCGTCGCATGCTGCGGCAAGACGCGGGCGCAGCAGCTGAGCCAGGAATTTCAGCTATCCTCGACGGGCGCCGGACCGTTGAAGTGGGTGGCCGGGGTTTATCTCTGGTCGGCCAAAGACGAATATACGCGGCTCGATATCATTCTCGACAACGGACTGGGTTTTACGCCCAGCGGCGTCACCGATATTCGCGATATCAACGCGCAGCGAACCAAATCGGCCGCCGCCTACGCGCAGGGAAGCTATGAAATTCTCCCCGATACTACGCTTACCCTGGGCGGTCGTTACACCTACGAGCGTAAGACCGAGTCCGGAACGGAAAACATCTACGACGGCGTGAATGGTCCGCTGTTCATCGCCGGCCCTTACCCTGCCGCGGGGATTCCGACGAAGCTGACTTTCAAGCGCTTTAATTATCGCATCTCGCTCGATCACAAATTCAGCCCGGATATCCTGGGTTATGCTTCATATAGCACAGGCTTCAAATCCGGCGGTTTCAACCCCTCGCAAGCTCAAAATCCGCCCTTCAACCCTGAAGAGATCAAGGCCGCCGAAATCGGCTTGAAGACGCAACTGTTCGACCGCCGTCTGCGGTTCAACGTCGCCGCCTTTCACTATGATTACTCGAATATTCAGGTCGCCCGTTTCCTGAACGGCACCCAGCAGGTCACCAATGGCGCCAAGGCGGAGAATTACGGCTTCGACCTCGATGCCGACCTCGTTGTCGGAGGCGGACTTTCGTTCAGCGGAGGGCTTGGCTATGTCCATGCCCGGTTCAAGTCCTTCCCCGGTGCCGACCTCTATTCCGGCTTCAAGGGATGCGCTCTGCCGCTTGGCCAATTCTGCAGCGCCTCGGCCGCGGGCAACCAGTTGCCGGGCGTTCCCGCCTGGACCTGGAATATCGGCGGGGAATATCGGACGGATCTGGGGAGCGGCGAAATTGCCCTGAACCTCACCTATTCGGGCGTGAGCAAATGGTTCGCAGCACCGGACAACTATGCCTTCCAGCCGGCCTACCAGCTGCTCAACGCATCAATCGGCTGGACGGATTCTAGCCAGCATTACTCGATCCGCGTCTGGGGCAAGAACCTGACCAATGAATATTATGCGATCGGAATCTTTGAGGCTAACCAAGGCGTCAACAGCGAGTTGGCGGCGCCGAGAACCTACGGCGCTACCGTTGGCTTCAAGTTTTAGTCGGTATGTCGCGATCGATCATGGCTCGATCGCATTCGCGCCCGTGGTCGGGGATGGGGCTCGCGTCCCATCCCCGATCGAAAGCCCTGCTCGTCGCCGTTGCGCAACTTCTGCTTTAGGAGAAATCAGATGGAATTGACACTCGACCGAACGAGAGAAGCGGCTGCGCAGTTGAGCCAGAAAGCCGTGTACGGTCATTTCATCGGCGGCGAATGGGTGGAGGGCGATAGCGGTGACACGATCGCCCTGGAGAATCCGGCGACCCGGCAAGTGCTTGCCTATATTCAATCGGGCAATGCGAAAGATGTCGACCATGCGGTTCAGGCGGCCTCGGCGGCGTTTCCGGCATGGTCGCGATCATCTTCGCTGCGGCGCCAAGAAATCTTGCTGGCCATCGCGCAACGGCTGCGCGACCGGCATTTCGACTATGCGATGATGGAGACGCTCAACAACGGCAAGCCGATTTCCGAAGCATATGCGATGGACGTGAATTGGGCGATTGCCCAATTCGAGTATTTCGCAGGCACGCCATGGCATATCCAGGGTCAGACTCTCGATTTCGACGATGCCACGATGATCGTGCACCGCGAACCGATCGGAGTAGTGGCTCAAATCATTCCCTGGAATGTGCCGTTGACGATGGCGGCGATGAAACTTGCGCCAGCCCTCGCTGCGGGCTGTACGGTGGTGCTGAAACCGGCCGAGGTCGTATGCTGGGCTGTCATGGAGTTTATCCGCGACATCGCCGATCTCCTGCCTCCCGGCGTCGTGAACGTCGTCACCGGCTACGGCGCCGCGGTCGGTGGTCCGTTGGTGACGCATCCGAAAGTTCGAAAAGTAGCTTTCACCGGATCGCGCGCTACCGCGCAGAAGGTTATCGAGAATGCTGCTGCAAACATCATTCCGCAGACGATGGAACTGGGAGGCAAATCGGCAAATATCGTGTGCGAGGATGCCGACGTGGAAGCCGCGGCAATGTCGGCGGTGATCACGACCGTCTTCAACAAGGGTGAGGTCTGCATCGCCGGCACGCGTGTTTTTGTGCATGCCAAGGTTGAAGATGCTTTCCTCGACGCTTTCGCGCGGGGTTTGGCCTCCATCCAGCAGGGTGATCCGCTCGATCCGGCAACCCAACTGGGCGCGATGGCCTCAAAAGCTCAATTCGATAAGGTGCGCGGCTATCTCGATCTGGCACCGCAAGAGGGCGCTAGTATCTTCTTTGGTGGTAATGCGGCGTCCATTGCCGGTCAGGAAAATGGCTACTTCATCGAACCCACGATATTTACGGATGTGCGTAATAATATGCGCGTCGCTCAAGAGGAGATTTTCGGGCCGGTGACGTCGGTCATTCGCTGGACCGACGAGGAGGATATGCTGCGGCAGGTAAACGACGTCGAATATGGTCTCGCCGGCGGACTATGGACCAACGACCTGCGCCGCGCCCACCGGATCTCGCGAGCCATGGAAACCGGAATGGTCTGGATCAACCGCTACTACAACATCAAACCGGGAACGCCCACGGGAGGGTTCAAGCAAAGCGGATTTGGACGCGAGTCCTGCCTTGAGACCCTTAATCACTACACCCACACGAAGTCCGTCGTGGTGAACTTGGCGTGAAATAACCGACGCGAATTGTTGATCGATCGCCGGTTAGCTTGATCGTGGCCAGGCGGTTCGAGCGACCATTGGCGTCAGGGGCGAGGCGTGAAAATATCTCTGGGCAATGACTAACGTCGTTGCCCCGCTCCGCGGGATCGCGGTACTCGATGACCTGAAAGGCCTGATCGAGGCGCCCCGGCGGCAAATGGTTTTCCGCTACAGCCGGGAAGATTTTGCGTGCTGCAAACAGACAGCACCGCCTTCGCGCACTGGCCAAGACGCTGTGAAGCGCAAACTCGTACGGCATCGACCGCCCGCGCTCGTCCAGATGCAGCTGCAAATTAGGCATGAAGTGGGCGTGAAGCCCAGAGAAGCGAACTGGAACGCCTTCTCTGGGAAGGTTGGATGCCCCGTGAGGATTCGAACCTCAATTGACGGAGTCAGAGTCCGTAGTCTTACCTTTAGACGACGGGGCACCAAGGCAGAGCGGCGCACATAGGGAGGGGCGCGGAGCCTGTCAACGGGCTGCGGAGCGGCGGCCTTGCCGTCTGGCGCATCCCGCACTAGTCTCGACGCCAAGTTCCATGCGGAAACTGCCCGTATGGTGATATGAAGAGACGATATTTATGGCGCACGGCCCCGATATGGCCGCGCCGCGCCCCCACCGTGAAGGGGGGCGTCGGGCGCATTCCTCCTCGAACAACGCCCTCGGGCGCTACAGCTATGCCGCGCTCGATCTCGGCACCAACAATTGCCGCCTGCTGATCGCCCGGCCCGCCGAGGAAGGCTTCGTCGTCGTCGACGCCTTCTCGCGGATCGTCCGACTGGGCGAAGGGCTCGCGGCGACCGGCAAACTCTCCGACGCTGCGATGGACCGTGCGGTCAGCGCGCTCTCGGTCTGCGCCGACAAGCTGCGCCGCCGCCGCGTCGGCCTCGTCCGTTCGGTCGCGACCGAAGCCTGCCGCCGCGCCAGCAACGGCCGCGAGTTCGTCCAGCGCGTCTACCGCGAGACCGGCATCGCGCTCGAAATCATCACCCCCGAGCAGGAGGCCCGCCTCGCCGTCCTCGGCTGCCACGCGCTGCTCGAACCCGGTGAGGGCAGCGCGCTGGTCTTCGACATCGGCGGCGGTTCGACCGAGCTGATCCTGATCGACGCCGACAGCAGCCCGCCGCGCGTGATCGACTGGTTCTCCGCGCCCTGGGGCGTCGTCTCGCTGTCCGAGACCGAACCCCATATCGGCGACGACCGCGACGGCCTGCTCGCCAGCTATGCCCGTATGCGCGCGCGTGTCACCGAGAGCTTCGCGCACTTCGCCAGGCGGCTCGATCCGGGGGCGGTGCCCGGCCGCCTGCTGGGGACAAGCGGCACCGTCACCACCCTCGCCAGCGTCCATCTCGACCTGCCGAGCTATGACCGGCGGCAGATCGACGGGCTGATCGTCCCCGTCACCGCGATGCGCGAAATCAGCGCCCGGCTCTCGGGCATGTCGGTGGCCCAGCGCGCCGAACTTCCCTGCATCGGTCAGGAGCGCGCAGACCTCGTCGTCGCGGGCTGCGCGATCCTCGACGCGATCCTCGATATCTGGCCGGCCGAACGGCTCGGCGTCGCCGATCGCGGCATTCGCGAAGGCATCCTTCGTTCGCTTATGGCGCGCGACCGGACCCAAGCGATGTCAAGGCAGGCGGGATCGCCTGCCGGCCCGGACATCGCGGTAGACAAGAATCGGAATGTGCAATGAGCCGGGGCGATGGCGGACGACAGCGGATCAAGACCGCCAAGGGGCGCAGCGCCTCGTCGATCAAATGGATTCAGCGCCAGCTCAACGATCCCTATGTCCGCAAGGCGCAGGCCGAGGGCTATCGCTCGCGCGCGGCCTATAAGCTGATCGAGCTCGACGAGCGCTTCCACTTTCTGAAGGGCGCGAAGCGGGTGATCGACCTCGGCATCGCCCCCGGCGGCTGGACCCAGGTGGTCCGCAAGGTCTGCCCGCAGGCGTCGGTGGTGGGCATCGACCTGCTGCCGACCGATCCGATCGACGGCGCGACCATCCTCCAGATGGACTTCATGTCCGACGAGGCCCCCGCCGTCCTCGCCGAGGCGCTGGGCGGCCAGGCCGACATCGTCCTGTCGGACATGGCCGCCAACACCGTCGGCCATCCCCAGACCGATCATCTCCGCACCATGGCGCTTGTCGAGGCGGGCTGCCTGTTCGCCAGCGAGGTGCTTCGCCCCGGCGGCACCTATGTCGCCAAGGTGCTCGCGGGCGGCGCGGACAACAACCTCGTCGCAGAGCTCAAGCGGCTGTTCACCACCGTCAAGCACGCCAAGCCACCCGCGAGCCGCAAGGACTCGTCCGAATGGTATGTGATCGCGCAGGGCTTCAAGGGGGACGCGGTGCGCCCGAAACCGGACGACGAATAAGACTATCGAAGGAGCAAGCCGATGCCCGAACTGGTCCTCACCACCTTCGACTGGGTGCCGGAAAAGGTGCGCGGCTTCGTCCGCGACCTGCGCATCCGCTGGGCGCTCGAGGAAGCCGGCCTGCCCTATCGCGTCGAGAGCATCCCCTTCCGCGATCGCGGCGCGGAGCATTTCGCGCACCAGCCCTTCGGCCAGGTCCCCTGGCTCACCGACGGCGATCTCTCGATCTTCGAGACCGGCGCGATCCTGCTCCATCTCGGCGAGCGCAGCGAGAAACTGCTGCCCACGGCTCCCCGCGCCCGCGCACAGGCGATCGAATGGATTTTCGCCGCGCTCAACTCGGTCGAAATGGCCAGCCTCCCCTGGACGATGTTCAGCTTCATGGGCGAGGACAAGGACGGCTCGGCCTGGAAATTCTTCGACGGGTTTCTCAAGACCCACCGCCTTGCCCATATGGAAAAGGTGCTGGCGGACGGGCAATGGCTCGCGGGCGACTTCTCGGTCGCCGACCTGCTGATGGCCGACATCTTGCGCGTCGTCGACCATTTCGACGGGCTGGCCGGCTTTCCGCGGTGCAAGGCCTATGTCGCCCGCGCCACCGCCCGCCCCGCCTTCCTGAAGGCGCATGCCGACCAGATGGCGCATTTCGCCGCCGCTGACTGACAGCTCACCGGATCCGGATATTGCTCTCGGGCGTCGCGCCGCCCTGATGACCTGGACAGGTCGTCGGGCGGAAGCTCTTGTCGAGGCAGATCCACACCTCTTCCATCCAGCCCTGCTTACCGACGTTCAGCCGCATCTGGTCGGCGCGCATGCCGGCATTGGCGGCGGCGAACGCCTCCTGGAATGCCTGCGCGGTCATCGTCCGCCCGCGCAGCTTGTCCATGTCCGGAAATTTCAGCCCGGCGAACAACCTGCCGCTCTGCGCGAAATAGTCGGCCGGAACCTTGCTCATGCAGGTGCCGTGCTTCTCCCATTCATGCTGGATCAGCTGGGCCGATGGCGTGCTGCAGAAATGCGCGCGGATCACCGCATCGGGCACCAGCCGGGTGGCTGAGCAATATTGCGGCCATTGCGCCCCCTCGCCATCGGGCCACAGCCCGTGCAGGGTGAATCCGAACGATCCCGTCTGCCCGCCGCAGCGGGCATGGTCCTTCGGGCTGCTCATCCGGCTCGCGCAATATTCGGGCGACCATGTCACCGCCAGCGTATAGCCGCCGATCGGCAGGATGCGCCGCGGCTGGTCGATCGTCGGCCCCTCCAGCATCGGCCGCGGCAGATCGGCCGGCACCGCGCACGACGGCGCCTTCTTCGCACAGGCCGTCCCGGTCAGCAGCGCCGCAAGGGCCAGGGGCAGGCCCGCACGCATCAGACCGCCCGAAAATCCAGCCCGATATCGGCGGCGGGCGCCGACTGGGTCAGCCGCCCGACCGAGATATAGGTCACCCCGGTCTGGGCGATCGCCTTGATCGTGTCGAGCCGCACCCCGCCCGACGCCTCGGTCGGCACCCGTCCGCCGATCAGCGTCACCGCGCCGCGCAAGGTCGGGGGGTCCATATTGTCGAGCAGCAGGTGGGTCGCCCCCGCCGCCAGCGCGGGCTCGATCTGATCGACCCGGTCTACCTCGACGATGATCCGTTCGATCCCGGCGGCCACCGCCCGGCGCACCGCCTCGCCGATCCCGCCCGCCACCGCGATATGGTTGTCCTTGATCATCGCCGCATCGTCGAGCCGCATGCGATGGTTGGTGCCGCCGCCCATCCGTACCGCATATTTCTCCAGCACACGCAGCCCCGGGATCGTCTTGCGCGTGTCGAGCAGGGTTGCGCCCGTCCCCCGGATCGCGTCGGCATAGCTGCTCGTCAGCGTCGCGACGCCCGACAGATGCTGCACGGTGTTGAGCGCCGATCGTTCGGCGGTGAGCAGCGCGCGCGCCTTGCCGCGCAACCGCATCAGCACGCCGCCCTTCGCCACCCGCGCGCCGTCCTCGACCAGCCTCTCGATCGCGACGTCAGGATCGAGCGCGCGGAAGAAGGCCTCGGCCAGCGGCAGCCCGGCGACGCTGATCGCATCGCGGCTCGCCATCTCGCCCTCGAACAGCGCGTCGGCGGGGATCGTCGCGGCGGAGGTGATGTCGCCCCCCTGCCCCATATCCTCGGCCAGCGTGGCGCGGACGAAGCCGTCGAGATCGAAATTGGGAAGGCTGAAGGTCATCTCATATCCCTGTTTCGTCACCCCGGGCTTGATCCGGGGTCCCGCTTCTTTTCCCACCGCTGAGATTTAGCGGGACCCCGGGTCAAGCCCCGGGGCGACGGTTGAACCTAAAGCTTAGGCCGCCCGACGTCAGGCCCCGACAACCCTCCGGTCATCTCCAGCATCCTGTCGAGCGAGCGCTTCGCCGCGATCCGTGTCTCTTCGTCGACATGGATCTGCGGGGTCAGGTCGCGCAACGCCAGATAGAGCTTCTCCATCGTGTTGAGCGCCATATAGGGGCACATGTTGCAGTTGCAGTTGCCGTCCGCGCCGGGCGCGCCGATGAAGGTCTTGTGCGGCGCGGCCTTCTCCATCTGGTGGATGATGTGCGGTTCGGTCGCGACGATGAAGGTGTCGGCGTCGCTGCCCAGCACATAGTCGAGGATACCGCGGGTCGACCCGACATAATCGGCATGGTCGAGGATGTGGACCGGGCACTCCGGATGCGCCGCCACCGGCGCGCCGGGATATTGCAGCTTCAGCTTGACCAGCTCGGTCTCGGAGAACGCCTCGTGGACGATGCAGCTGCCTTCCCACAGCAGCATCTCGCGTCCCGTCGTCCGCGCGAAATAGCCGCCCAGATGCCGGTCGGGCGCGAAGATGATCTTCTGGTCCATCGGGATCTGCGACAGGATCGTCGCCGCCGAGGAGGAGGTGACGATGATGTCGCTATGCGCCTTCACCGCCGCCGAACAGTTGATGTAGGTCAGCGCCAGATGATCGGGATGCGCCGCGCGGAAACGCGCGAACTCCTCCGGAGGACAGCTGTCCTCCAGGCTGCACCCCGCATCCATGTCGGGCAGGATCACGGTCTTCTCGGGCGACAATATCTTCGCCACCTCGGCCATGAAGCGCACCCCGCAAAAGGCGATGACCTCGGCGTCGGTCGCCGCCGCCTTGCGCGACAGGTCCAGGCTGTCGCCGACGAAATCGGCGAGGTCCTGGATCTCGGGAGTCTGGTAATAATGCGCCAGGATAACCGCGTTGCGCTCCTTGCGCAGCCGCTCGATCTCGGCGCGCAGGTCCAGGCCGGTCAGATTCTCGGTAACGGCGTTCATGACTTACTCTCCAGCAGCGGCCTAACGCCGCCAAATCCCATTCCATTCTTCCGTCATCCCGGGCTTGACCCGGGATCCAGCTTCTTGTCTGCCCTGGAAGTAAGCGGGGCCCCGGGTCAAGCCCGGGGTGACGAGACAAGAGCGCAATATCCTATGCCGCTAAGCTCCATTGATCGGCATCGCTGCGCACCAAACCCCGCGTCTCCAGGTCGATCAGATGCGCGAGCACCGACAGCCCCGCCGCGCCGTGCAGCCGCGGATCGATCCCGACATACATCTGGCCGACCATATCGGTCACCGCGCCCGGCTGCTTTTCCAGGAAGCGCAATATCTGCCCCTCGCGCTGCTTGCGATGCCCGGCCAGGCCCCGCACGAAGCGCTGCGGTCGCTCGATCGGGTCGCCATGCGCCGAATAATAGACGCTGTCCTGCTCGCGGGCGATCAGCTTTTCCAGGCTTTCCATATAGCGTGCCATGTCGCCGTCAGGGGGCGATACGACGGTGGTCGACCAGCCCATGACATGATCGCCGCTGAACAGCGCCCCCGCCTCGGGCAGCGCATAGCAGATATGGTTGGAGGTGTGGCCGGGCGTATGGATCGCCTCGAGCGTCCAGCCATCGCCGCCGATCGTCGCCCCGTCGCGCATCGCCTCGTCGGGCGCATAGCCACGGTCGAACGCCGCGTCGGCGCGCGGCCCGCTGTCGTCGAGCACCAGCGGCGCGCAGCCGATGATCGGCGCGCCCGTCCGCGCCTTCAGCTCAATCGCCGCCGGGCTGTGGTCGCGATGAGTGTGGGTGCAGACGATCGCGCGCACCGGCGCGCCGCCGATCGCCGCGATCAGCGCCTCGACATGCTCGGGCAGGTCAGGGCCGGGATCGATCACCGCCAGGTCGCGATTGCCGACCAGATAGGTCTGGGTGCCGGTATAGGTGAAGGGCCCCGGATTGGCCGCCAGCACGCGGCGCACCAGGGGGTGCTGCATCTGGGCGACGCCCGCAAGCTGCTCCTCGCTCATCGCCGCCATGTGGCATCGCGCGGCGGCAATGTGAAGAGTGCGCGGCCTAGATGAGCTTGCCCGCGCCCAAATAACTCTTGGTCAGACGCAGATTGCCTCCCGGGCGGACGCGGCTAAGGTCCGCGCCCGATACCCGTCACCCGGCGGGATATGAAAAAATCCTGCCGGATGCATTGAACCATGCCCGAACTTTCCCTCGACCAGCTTCAGGCCCTGTTGCCGTTCATCGCGGTGGGCTTCATCGCCCAGCTGATCGACGGCGCGCTCGGCATGGCCTTCGGGGTGATCACCAACACCCTGCTGGTCAGCGTCATCGGGCTCGTGCCCGCACGTGCCTCGGCCAGCGTCCATCTGGTCGAAACCTTCACCACCGCCGCCTCGGCGGTCAGCCACATCTTCCACCGTAACGTCGACTGGAAATTGTTCGGCCGGCTGGTCATCCCCGGCATGATCGGCGGCGTCGCCGGCGCCTATCTGCTGTCGAACATCGATGGCGCGCTCGCCCGCCCCTATGTGATGACCTATCTTTCCGGGATCGGCCTCTATCTGCTGTGGCGCGCCTGGCGGATGGACCACGGCGCGCCCCACAAGCCCGCGAAGGTGATCGCCCCGCTCGGCCTGGTCGGCGGCTTCATGGATGCGGCGGGCGGCGGCGGCTGGGGGCCGATCGTCACCTCCAACCTGCTCGTCCAGGGCACCGAGCCGCGCTCGACGATCGGCACCGTCAACACCGCCGAATTCTTCCTGACCACGACGATCTCCGCGACCTTCATCGCCACGCTGGGCCTCGAAGCCTTCTCGATCGCGGTCGTCGGCCTGATCATCGGCGGCCTCCTCGCCGCCCCGCTCGGCGCGCTGCTGGTCAAGCGCATCGCCCCCAAACGCCTGCTGACTATGGTCGGCTGCGTCCTGATTGCCACCAGCCTGTTCGCGCTGGCGAAGGCGCTGCTCTAACCGCGCATCCCACGTCGCCCCGGGCTTGACCCGGGGCCCAGCTTCCTTTCCACCTCCCGTCATGGGAACGAACGGCGGCTGGGTCTACATCATGGCAAACCGCTACCGCGGCACGATATATGTCGGCGTGACGTCCGACCTCGCCTCCCGCATCCACCAGCACCGCACCGGGACAGGCTCGGACTTCTGTAAGCAACATGCGCTCGATCGGCTGGTCTGGGCGGACCACACCACATCGATCACCGCCGCGATCGCCCATGAAAAACGCGTCAAGAAATGGCGGCGCGAATGGAAGTTCGCATTGATCGAACGCGCCAATCCGCAGTGGAACGACCTTTCCGATCACCTGATCTGAGAACAATAAAAGCTGGGCCCCGGGTCAAGCCCGGGGCGACAAGAATGAGGACAGTTACCTCCCCAAAATCGTCGCCCCGGGCTTGACCCGGGGCCCAGCTTCCTTTCCACCTCCCGTCATGGGAACCGACGGCGGCTGGGTCTACATCATGGCAAACCGCTACCGCGGTACGATCTATGTCGGCGTGACGTCCGACCTCGCCTCCCGCATCCATCAGCACCGCACCGGGACAGGCTCGGACTTCTGCAAGCAACATGCGCTCGATCGGCTGGTCTGGGCGGACCACACCCCGTCGATCGCCGACGCGATCACCCATGAAAAGCGCATCAAGAAATGGCGGCGCGAATGGAAGTTCGCGTTGATCGAAACCGCCAATCCGGAGTGGAACGACCTTTCCGATCACCTGATCTGAAAGCAATGAAAGCTGGGCCCCGGGTCAAGCCCGGGGCGACAAGATGAGGGCAATTACCTCCCCAAAATCGTCGCCCCGGGCCTGACCCGGGGCCCAGCTTCCCTGTCTACCGCTTCTTCCGGCAACGCGGCTGGAGCTACAAGGCGGGACCTCCCGAACGCACCCTCGATCACGAAACGCACTCCGGCCCGTCAACTCCTGCCACTCCCGATCGGACATGGCGCGGGCGAGAGGTATAGCGCTATCCCGCTACGCTTCGCCCTTATCTTGTCGCCGACTTTGCACCCGGCAATTTGACGCGGCAAAACGAGAATTTCTCCCGTAACCCCTTTTGCGTCCTCCGCGCTCACCCGGACATGGCCGACATACCAGCGCCCCTCATAGGCCCCAAACCCGGTTATCGTCGCCATCTCAGGAACCGCCCCTTCGCGCGCGGAGCGATCAGATACGGTGCATGTCGTCATGATGACGGATACGACCACGAACATGATGATCAGGACGCCCGATCCGGAGCTTCGCAGCTGAAATATCTTGCCCTGAAACCAGGCAATCAGCGGATACCGATGGGAAGGCAATTAAACCAGGCCCTGCCTGACAATGCCTGCGCGAGACGCGGTGGAGGGAGCGGCGGTTCCGCGCGGCCCACCTTTCAGCACATCATGCATCGTCCTTCCCTGCAACGCCGCCGCCCATGCCCGACGATTGGTGGACAACGACACAAGGTCGCACTCCACCCCCGTTCGGCGAAGATACGCCAACCGCCTTTTGTCGAGACGATGAAAGGCGTCCCAAGCGTTCCAGTAAACGAAGACGACCCACAGCATGAAGATGCCGATGATAGCGACGGCGAGCATCGGAGAAATAGACACCCAACCAAGTGCTTGGGCTGCGGTGACGATTGCGACAGGGACGACTGCCTTGGCCAGCTCCAATTTCAGCCAATGGTCAAATGCGCGAGCATTCTTGCGATAGCCCGACAACAACACCGACTTCGCTCGGATCCTGCGGCGCTGCGTCTCCAAAATTCCCATGTTTATCCTCACAGTGTCCATGGAATGCGCATACATCGTTTCCGAAAGCTACTTCTTCTCGACCTCCGGATTTCTATTATCGCAATTGGTCTCTTCTGCAGCTTGGTTCGATCGGGTAAGGAACGTCTGAATCGTGGTGGTTAGCCGCCATTCACGCGGACAAACGCATACCGTCCGCCACCGACGGCATCATCAATCAATTCGAGTTGTCGAGGGTGGGCTGGATTGTCGAGACGTAGTTTCAAAGGATGTGCATCAGACCTGACCACCACCGCATGCGCCGACGCCCCAACATATGCCGCCGGCAGCACGTACGGGCCGACCTTGTCCCGCTCGATGATGTAATCGACACGTTGATTTCCGACGATCATCACCCCGTCGTGCAAAACAATCGTGCCGCAACACCCGCTCGAATATCGTCCATTCGCGATACCAGTCGGCAGGCGTGGTTCCCCCGTGAGCGCAATGTAAGCCCACGCGCAGAGGACAATGACGACGGTGGCGAACCCAACAGCCTTACTCACGCTCATCATGCCTGTTTGAACCGGTCCAGGCACGTCGGCAACTAGGTCAACTCCCGGCAGGCCGCTAAAATACGGCCCAGCCCATCACCGCCCGACCGCACCACGCGCCGCTACCGCCTCGGCCGGAAAATCGCTGAACACCCCGTCGACCCCGTACCCCAGAAAGCGCCGATACTCCGACGCCGCTTCCCCTCTCGCCCCCTGATCCTCGCCGATCCGATCCCCGGCTGGCAAAAAGATATTCTCGCTCCGAAACGTCCATACATGCACCAGCAGCCCTGCCACATGCGCATCGTGCATGAGGCGCGTTGGCGGCAGCGCCTGCCCCGCCGCGTCGCGGGGTTCGATCAGCAGTTTGTTGGGGCCAATTGCGTCGGCATAGGCCGCGATCGCCTTCAGGCCCTTCAACGACACCATATCGGCGACGGTCAGGCCGGTCCCCGCCTCCACCTGATCATAAGGCGGCGCTTCGCCGTCGATCAGCTGGACCAGCCGCAGCCTCGTCATCTCTCGCAGCGCCTTGAGGTTCGACACCTCGAACGACTGGATGAACACCGGATCGTCGGCTTTCGTGAACCCCGCCCGCGCCAGCGCGTCGACCAGCGGGCGTTCCATCGGCTTGCCGATCGCCGCGAAATAGCTGGGGTGCTTGGTCTCGGGATAGATCCCCACCCGCCGCCCGGCGGCGCGGACCAGCGCCAGCGCCTCGTCCAGCGTCGCGATCTCCTCGTTTAGCCAGCCCATATTCGCGGGCCTGATCTGCGGCAGCCGCTCTCGCGCGCGCAGCGTCTTCAGTTCGGCGAGGGTGAAATCCTCGGTGAACCAGCCGACCACCGCATGCCCGTCGATCGTCTTGCTCGTCCGCCGGTCGGCGAACTCCGGGTGATCGGCGATGTTGGTCGTGTCGGTGATGTTGTTCTCATGGCGGATGACGAGGACATCGTCCTTCGTCATCACCAGATCGGGCTCGATGAAATCCGCGCCCTGCTCGATCGCGAGCCTGTACGCCGCCAGCGTATGTTCGGGGCGCGATCCCGAAGCGCCGCGATGGGCGATGACGATCGGCTCAGCGAGCGCGGCGGTCGTCATGCCGAGCGCCGCCAGGAGAACGAACAGGCGATGCATCGCAACCACCCCCTGTCGTCATTCCCGCGAAAGCGGGAATCCATGGATCGCGACCGAAAGAACCTCTTGTCCATCCTTACCGTGGATTCCCGCTTTCGCGGGAATGACGCAAGGGGACATGAAGGCTCATATCAGGAGTGGGCAACACCCTTTTCTTCGAGCAGATCGGCCAGCTCGCCCGCCTCGTACATCTCCATCATGATGTCCGAACCGCCGACGAACTCACCCTTCACATAGAGCTGCGGAATAGTCGGCCAGTCGGAATATTCCTTGATGCCGGCGCGGATCTCGGGGTCCTGCAGCACGTCGATCGTCGCATATTCGACGCCGAGATGCTCGAGGATCGCGATCGCCTTGCTCGAGAATCCGCATTGCGGGAACAGCGGCGTGCCCTTCATGAACAGCAGCACGTCGGCCGCATTGACCGCCGTCGCGATACGGGCCTGAACGTCGTCACTCATTGTAATAGCTCCTTATTCGGGCGTCGCGGTGGTCAGCTGAAGCGCGTGCAACACGCCCCCCATCCTGCCGCCCAAAGCTTCGTAGACACGCTGATGCTGGCGCACGCGCGGCAGGCCGCGAAAGCTCTCGCTCACCACGCGCGCGGCATAATGATCGCCGTCGCCGGCCAGGTCGGTGATCTCGACCAGCGCATCGGGGAGCGCCGCCTTGATCATCGCCTCGATCTCGGTCGCGGCCATCGGCATGGTTATTTGCCTTCCATCAGCTGACGGCGCGCCTCGATCGTCTTGGCGTCGAGCGCCGCGCGGATCTTGGCGTCGTCGATCTCGACACCGGCCGAGGTCAGGTCGCCGAGCAGCTTGCGGATGACGTCCTCGTCGCCGGCTTCCTCGAAATCGGCCTGGACCACGCCCTTGGCATAGGCGTCGGTTTCCTCGGCGGTCAGCTTCATCAGCCCCGCCGCCCACTGGCCGAGCAACCGGTTGCGCCGCGCGGTGATCCGGAACGCCATTTCCTGGTCATGCGCGAACTTGTTCTCGAAAGCCTGTTCGCGATCATCGAAAGTGGTCATGCAGTCCCCGTCGCCTTGTGGTTCATGAGATCAGATAGGCACGCCGCCCGATGCGCGCAACTGCGCAAAATTTGTCGGCCAGACTTTCGCTCGGTCCAAAAACCAGCCGCTCACCCTGAGGAGCCATTGAGCTTGTCGAAATGGCGTCTCGAAGGGCTCAGGATGAGCGGGGTGGCGACTGGCTGCGGCCCGCGTTACAACCAGGGCCGGTCCACCGCCATCTTCGCCTCGAACGTCCCGATCACCGCATCCTGCGCCAGCGTCATGCCCACTTCGTCGAGGCCGTTGAGCAGGCAATGCTTGCGGAAAGGATCGATCTCGAAGGTGAAGCGGTCCTGGAACGGCGTCGTCACTGTCTGATGCTCCAGGTCGATGCTGATCGGATCGGTCTTGGCGACCTCGACCAGCCGGTCGACCGCTTCCTGCGGCAGCACCACGGTCAATATGCCGTTCTTGAAGGCATTGCCTGAGAAGATGTCCGAAAAGCTCGGCGCGATCACCGCGTCGACGCCCATGTCGTTGAGCGCCCAGGCGGCGTGCTCGCGGCTCGATCCGCAGCCGAAATTGTCGCCCGCGACCAGGATGTTCGCCCCCTTATATTCGGGGTCGTCGAAGACGTTGCCCTCCTGCGCGCGGATCGTCTCGAACGCACCGCGGCCCAGGCCTTTGCGGGTGATCGTCTTCAGGTAATGCGCCGGGATGATCACGTCGGTGTCGACATTCTTCAGGCCCAGCGGAAAGGCGCGGCCCTCGATATGGTTGATCGGCTTCATCTCATTCGGCTCCCTGCGGGAAGGCGGGCAGCTTGGCGATGTCGCGCGGGTCATGCTGGATGATCACGACCGCCTTCTGCGCCTTGCCCAGCTTGCGGAAGCGGTCCATCGCCGCCAGCGAGTCCGCCCGGTCGGTGTTGAAGGTCGGCACCCCATCGCTGTCCAGATTCTCGTGGAAATGGGCGACGTCGCCCGACAGCAGCACCGCGCCGGTCTTGGGCAGGCGGACGAGCAGGCCGTGATGCCCGGGCGTGTGGCCGTGCAGGTCGATCATCGTCACGCTGCCGTCGCCGAAGATGTCCTTGTCGCCGCTGACGCCCTCGACCTTCACGCCCTCGCCCAGCCAGTTGGCGATCGGCTTTCCGATCGACGGATCCTTGCGCGCCGCCTCCAGGTCGCCTGCGCCGATCATCAGCTTGGCCTTGGGGAAGTCGGCTGCCTGGCCGGTGTGGTCGAAATGATAATGGCTGATGCCGATAAGCCCGATCTGCTCGGGCTTCACGCCGATCTCGGCAAGCTGCTCGACGATCGTCTTGCTCAGCGTGGGGGTCATCGGCTTGGCCGGATCGTTGGGCTGCCCCTTCACCGCGGCGGGAAGCCCGGTGTCCCACAGCATATAGGCATCACCATCCTTGATCAGATAGCAGCTGGAGGTTAGCTCCTTGCTCTGGCCGGTATAGCTCTGCGTGTCCGAAAAGACGTTGAGCTGGTTGACCCAGACGCTACCGCAGTCGAGCCGCCACAGCTTGTCGACCGTCCCCGGAACGGGAGCCGCCTGCGCCGAGCCCGCCAGCAGCGCCGCCGCGATCGCGATCAACCGCTTCATGCCACGGGCTCCAGCGTGCGGACGTCGGCCAGATGCCCGGTCACCGCCGCCGCCGCCGCCATCGCCGGGGAGACGAGGTGGGTGCGCGCGCCGGGGCCCTGACGGCCGACGAAGTTGCGGTTGGAGGTCGAGGCGCAGCGTTCGCCCGGGGGCACCTTGTCGGGGTTCATCGCCAGGCACATCGAGCAGCCCGGCTCGCGCCATTCGAAACCCGCCTCGGTGAAGATGCGGTCGAGCCCTTCTTCCTCGGCCTGGCGCTTGACCAGGCCCGAGCCCGGCACGATCAGCGCCTGGCGGACATTGGCGGCGACCTTGCGGCCCTTCACCACCGCCGCGGCGGCGCGCAGGTCCTCGATCCGGCTGTTGGTGCAGCTGCCGATGAAGATATTGTCGACCGGCACGTCCTGCATCCGCGTGCCCGGCGTCAGCCCCATATAGTCGAGCGACTTCTGCGCGGCGACCTGCTTCGACGGGTCGGCGAAGCTCGCCGGGTCCGGCACAACGCCGGTGATCGGCACGATATCCTCGGGGCTGGTGCCCCAGGTCAGGCAGGGCGCGATGTCGGCGGCGTCGATCACCACGACCTTGTCATATTGCGCGCCGGGGTCGGTCGCCAGCGTCCGCCACCAGGCGACCGCCTTGTCCCAGTCCGCACCCTTCGGCGCCATCGGGCGGCCCTCGATATAGGCGAAGGTCGTCTCGTCGGGGGCGACGAGGCCGGCGCGCGCGCCATGCTCGATCGCCATGTTGCACACGGTGATCCGCCCTTCGACCGACATCTCGCGGAAGACGTTACCGGTATATTCGATGACATAACCGGTCCCGCCCGAAGCGCCGAGCACGCCGCAGATGTGCAGCACGACATCCTTCGGCGACACGCCCTGGCCGAGGACACCCTCGACGCGGACTTCCATCGCCTTGGACCGCGCGAGCAGCAGCGTCTGCGTCGCCATGACATGCTCTATCTCCGACGTGCCGATGCCGAAGGCCAGCGCGCCGAGCCCGCCATGCGCGGCGGTGTGGCTGTCGCCGCAGACGATCGTCGTGCCGGGCAGCGAGAAGCCCTGTTCGGGGCCGACGACATGGACGATGCCCTGCTCGGGCGCGACCGCGTCGATATAGCGCACCCCGAATTCGGGCGCGTTCTTCTCCAGCGCCGCCAGCTGGTTCGCGGATTCGGCGTCGGCGATCGGCACGCGCCTACCGTCGGCGTCGAGCCGCGCGGTGGTGGGCAGGTTGTGGTCGGGCACCGCGAGGGTGAGGTCGGGCCGCCGCAGCTTGCGGCCGGCGACGCGCAGCGCCTCGAAGGCCTGCGGGCTGGTGACCTCATGGACGAGGTGGCGGTCGATATAGATCAGGCAGGTGCCGTCGTCGCGACGTTCGACGACATGCGCGTCCCAGATCTTCTCATAAAGGGTGCGGGGCTTGTTCGACATGGCCGCCGATCTAGCCTCGCCCGCGCCAATGTCAAAGCAGAGAGCGCTTCAGGATGGAAAGCTGCCCTTTTCCCACCCATCGCCGTCACCCCGGGCCTGACCCGGGGTCCCGCTTCTTCCGGCGGCCCGGAGGAAGGTAAAGCTGGATCCCGGATCACGTCCGGGATGCCGAGTAAGGGCTTACTTCCCCAACTCCATCCAGTCCCGGAACGGCTGCCGGTACAGCATGTCGAACACCTCGAGCTGCATCCCCGTCGGCTCGACCGCGGTCGAGTTCCACAACATGCCGACCCCGGCCTTCAGCACCGGATCGAACAGGATCAGCGAGCGATAGCCGTCCACCGCGCCGCGATGGCCGATCACCTCGCGGCCATTATAATGATAGATGCGCCAACCCAGCCCGTAGCTCGCGTCCTTGAGCGCGCGGTCGAGGTCGCGCTGCCGGTGGATCGAGAAGGTGCGGATGCGCGGGCTGTGCAGCTCACGCAGCACCGACGGCGATAGCACCGACGGCGCGCGGCCCATCTGCGCGCGCATCCACAGCCCCAGGTCGATGATCGAGCTGTTGACGCCGCCCGCTGCGGGCGTCCGGTAATAGGCGTCGGCGACCTTCAGCTCGCGCCGCCCCTGATGCGGCCGCGCCCAGCTCGGCGAGGATTCGAGGCCCTCGCGCGTCGTCGTCGCCGATTGCATCCCCAGCGGCCCGAACAGCTTCTCCTGCACCAGTTCGCCATAGGGCTCGCCGCCGGCATGTTCGGCGGCCTCGCTCGCCGCGTCATAGGCGATGTTCTGATAGCTGTAGCATTTGCCCGGCGGGCACAGCAGCGGGATCTGGTTCAGCCGCCCGCGGATTTCCTTTGGATCGCGCCCGTCCTCCAGGTCGCGGTCATAGGCATTCTTCCAGATGCCGAGACTCTGCGACAGCAGATTGTCGATCGTCGCGACATTCTGCGCATTTTCGGGCAGTTTCAGCGACGGCGCCCAGCGCGACACCGGATCCTTCAGCGACAGCTTCTTCTCCTGCGCCAGCTTGACGAGCAGCGTCGATGCCACCCCCTTCGAAACCGACGCCCAGCGGAACACCGTGTGCGCGTCGACCGGCTTGCCCTCGGGCCCGTCGGTGGTCACGCCATAGCCCTTGGCGAAGCTGATCTCGCCATTCTCGATCGTCACGATCGCGACACCCACCACCGCGCGGTCGGCGGCCAGCTCGCGCATCCGCCGGTCGAGCCGGCCATAGTCGATCCGCGTCGGCCCCTTGTTGCTGATGCCGATCTTGCTCAGGTCGATCGACAGCCGCGCCGCGCCCGGCTTCGGCGCCTCCTGGTTCTTGCGCAGATAGAATCCGCCCGCCGCCAGGAAGGCGATCACCACCGCGAACAGCACCGCGCCCGCCACCGCCAGCGCATGCTCGATCTGGATGACCGTCGGCACGCGCGGTTCACGCGGTGGCGTCGGGGATTTTCTGTTGGTGTCAGGCATCAGGAGGACGGGGCAACCAGCAATTAGGAGAGACGGGAGCTTTAGCAGCCTGGACGAAAATCGCCCCTGCTGCCCGGAGCCTTCCGGCGCATGACATGCACCATCCGCCCCGGCACCGGAAGACGGCTCATTTCATTCTTTTCGTTTCGATCCCGGATCGGTCCAGCGCTGGCCCACGGGAAATACCTCGTCCCACCCGCCCGCTACGCCCGCGCCATAGACGGGGTTGGGCAGCACGAACCACCCCCGGCCCCACAAAGCCGCGATCGCCCGGCTCTGAGCCAGCGCGCGCCGCGCTGCCGGATCGCCCGCGAACAGGTCGCTGAAGTCGCCCAGCTGGTCCCCCGCCATCGCGATCACGCACCAGCGGGCCGCGATCGCCGCCCGCCGCGCATCCTTGGCCGACTTGCCGTCGGCATCGCCTTTCAGGAACAGCGTCTCGCCATGGCGGAAGGTGCCCAGCCCCGCCGCCGCCAGCGCCGCCTCGCTTTCCGCTGCATTGGCGGCGCTGCGGTTGCTGTTGACGATCGGGGTGATGCCCATCGCGCGCAATGCGGTCAGCGCCGCGGCGGCGCCTGGCACCGCCACGACTTTGTCCGTGCCGGTCTTTTCCCACCGGTCCCAGCTCGCGGAATCGAATGCGCCGCCGCGCCGCGCCTGGTCATATTCATAGCCGCCGTTCAGGATCAGCGTCTCGTCCGCGTCGAACAGCGCCGCGAGCGGCTTGTCGCCACAGTCGGCGAAGCGCGGCGCATCGAGCGTCGCGCCGTCGGCCAGCACCGCCGACTCCCGCCGCGCCGCGCGGCCCTCCGCCTCCGCCACCAGCGCGGCATAGGCCTGCACGCTCGCCGCCGCGGCCTCCGCCGATCCGTAGAGATATTGCATCGCCGGGGGCGGCGCGGCGGCAGGGGCCGGCGGCACGGTCGCGCAGCCGCTCAGGCCGCCCAGCGCCACCGCGATGGCAAGGCTCTTCAGGATGTCGGTCCGGATCATCGCCCTGATCTAGCGCTCAACCCGCCGAAAAGCGCGCCATAATTGCCACATCGCCCGCGAAAATGGCGATGAGCCGTTGACCTGCCCCGTGCGTTTCGATCATCAGACGACCAAAAGGAGCCCGGGATGATCAAGGAACTGGCGGAAATCGACATCAAGCCCGGCCAGGAACAGGCGTTCGAGGCCGCCGCCGCGATCGCCAGGGATCTTTTCCTCGGCTCCAAAGGCTGCATCGCCTTCCGCCTTCACCGCTCGATCGAGCAGCCCAGCCGCTACCGCATGTTCGTCGAATGGGAAACGATCGAGGATCATATGATCGAGTTCCGCAATTCGGACGCCTTCCTCGAATGGCGCCGCCTGTGCGGCCCGCATTTCCAGAGCCCCCCGCGCGTCGAGCATCTCCTGATCATCGTCGAAGGCCATAACGAGCCTGCCGCGGACAGCATCGCCGCCGAATAGCGCCGCGCGCCGCCCCTGTCATAGCGGGCATATCCTGCCGTGACGGTCGTCACGTGGGCCGGACACCAGAAAAGCATAGACAATGATTCGCCCCACCGAAGCGAGTCACCCCCCTTCCAGCCTCGGTGCGGCGCGTCGGCATAGTCGACGCAAAGTCCAACACCGATTTTGGAAAGGATTTACCATGCCCCGTTCTATCGATGTCGCCAAGGTCATCCACGCCGCGGGCGAAGCCAAGCTCGTCAATCTTGATCTGTCGGTCCGCGAAGTCGCCGGCTCATCTCTCATCAATTCGGTCGCCGGCCTCGATGAACCGTGGGACCTGATCTGCGCCGACTGGATCTCGGTCATCCGCCGCGGCCCCCGCTTCGATTCCATTCTCGAGATCACCGAACTCGCCGGAACCCTCCGCCAGAGCCTCGGCGCGATCCAGAAGGCCGCCAACGGCATCCAGCACTAAGAGCGGGCGCTTCGGATAACGGCGATGACCGTCATTCCCGCGAAAGCGGGAATCCATGGACGGCGGAACATCGCGCACAAATTGTCCCCATTCCGTGGATCCCCGCTTTCGCGAGGATGACGGCAGGAAAGGGGAAGCTCCCAAAGCAAAGGACTGGGCAGCATGACCGACATCTTCATCCAAAGGCTGGCTGCCCAGCTCTCCTTCGCCGCCGAACAGGTGCGGCGTCTCGACACCAACGCCGCCTATTGGCCGGATTCGGGCCACGCCACCATCCGCCTGCGCGACAAGGTCGCGACCGAGGCGGCGATGCTCCTCCTCCTCGCCCGCCGCGCGGAGGCGGCCTGTCCCGAACTCGCCCCCTTCAACGATGCGCTCGCCGCGCCGCTGCTCCGCGAAATCCGTTCGGATCGCCTGCGCGGGCTGATCCTGCGCCAGCCGCACGTCGCCGCCACGCTCGGCGCGGGCAGCGTCTTCCTCTCCGCCGCGGGCCATGGCGATCCCGCCTTCGACCGGCTGATCGAAGACAGCCTGAACGCGGGCTTCGGCCAGTGCGTCGAGCGCGTCCCCTATCGCCAGCTCGACCAGCTGTGGACCCGCAACCTCCTCGCCGCCGCGCCGCAACCGCTCGACGCGGTGCTCGCCGGATCGATCCTCCACAGCCGCGCCCACCCCTTCTACATGACCGAGGCGGACGCCTATGCCGTCACCCACGCCATCCTCTACGCCACCGATTTCGGCCGCGCCCCACCGCCCGCCTCGCTGGATCGCACCCGCCTGTCCGAAATGGTCCACGAAGGCATCGCCTGGTCGATGGTCTCGGAGGATTTCGACCTGCTGATCGAATATCTGATGTGCGCGGCCTGCCTCGGTGAAACCGGCGGCCCCGCCGCCTGCCTCGGCTGGCACGTCGTCGACCGCATCTGGAAACAGCTCGGCTTCCTCCCCGGCCCCACCTTCGATCCGCAGGAGTTCCGCGCCCGCAGCGGCCCCGCCGCCGACGCCTATGCCTGCGAACAGATGTACCACACCAATTTCGTCGCGGGCATGTACTGCGCGATGCGCCTCGGCCTTCCCGCCCCGGAGGCCGCTGTCCCCCCGTGCCACGAAGCGGGCGGCCACGAAACCCTCGAACGCTTGCTCGGCCTCGGCCTCGCCATCGCCGGCGCGTGCATCCGCCCCGACAGCCCCTGGTTCCAGGCACTCGAAAGCGCGCCGCTAGAGGACGAAGACCTCGCCGCGATCCTGTGGGACGCGCTGGCGATCGCCGCCACCCGCCACATCGACCGCCCGGTCATGGACCGCCTCGCCCGCGACGCCGCCCTCTCCACCGGCCGCACCCCGCACGAGCTCCGCTGGCTGATCGATCGCCTCGACGGCGCGTTCTCATCGCCCGTCGCGATGGCCCATGCTGCCTGAAACCGTCCGCCTGGACGCGCCGGCCCGCTTTGGCCGACCAGCGTAACGATAGAAACTTTGTTTTTGCGACAGGGTTTTATCCGCCCAGACCGACGAGGGCGACATGCGATATTATTTCAACAGCATCGACGGAAGCGCCTATCGGGACGACGACGGCGTCGAACTCGCCAGCCTCGATGAAGCCCGGCTGGAGGCATTGAAGCTGATCGCCGATCTCGCCGGCGACCGCCCGATGGACGTCTGGCACGATGGCCAGCTTCGCGTCGAGGTCACCGACCGCCACGGCCTGATCCATCTGCAACTGGCGCTGGTCGCGATCACCGCACCCGTCGCATCCCGCCCCCGGTCAGGCTGACCGGGACCGATGAACGGACCGACGCGCCTCCTCGTCGGCCCGTTCACCCTGGCGGGTTAGGCCGGTCCCTGAACCGCGCGCAACATATGCCTCGCGCCAGCCCATGTCGTTGATGCAAATAAGCTTTTGCCGGTGCTGGTCGTCATCAGCGACGCGCACCGCGCAGCGTCTGCATCAGCCCGATCGCCGCGACGCCCAAGAACGCCGCGCTCGTCCACGGCCGCGCCTTGGCGAAATTCTTCGCCTTCTCGGTGATCGGCGCATCGCCCGAAAAATGCGTGCGGAACGCATCGGTCAGCGCGGTCTTCTTGTTCGATACGGGTTCGTCCTGGGCCAGGGTCGGCGTCTGGTTCACAAAAGCTTCGGTCATGTTGCGCTCCTCTCGCAAGCGGTGATATCCGTCCCGGCTCAACGCCCGCCCCTTGGCCCGGGTGCCCGGCTCCGCGCAATTTCTCCGGCAAACGGAAACATCGGCAGGCCGGAGCGTATCCGCCCACCTGCCCCCCGCTCATCCTGAGGATGAGCGGATTGGACCATGCGCAGGCCCCGCTGAGCCAATGGATGCCCCGCCTTGCCGCTAGGCCAGCTCCACCCACACCGGCGTATGATCGCTGGTCTTCTCCCACCCGCGTGGCCGTCGATCCACCTCCGCCGCCACCAGCCGCTTCGCCGCCACCGGATTGAGCAGCAGATGGTCGATCCGCAGCCCCGCATCGCGTTCATAGGCGCGCCGCAGATATTTCCAGAAGGTATAGACCGTCTCGTCGGGATGCATGTGGCGGAGCGCGTCGGTCCACCCCTGCTCCAGCAACCGCGCATAGGCCGCCCGCACCTCGTGCGCGAACAGCGCGTCGTCGCGCCAGCGCTCGGGCACATAGACGTCGCGGTCCTCCGGGATGATGTTGTAGTCCCCCGCGATCACCACCGGCGCGTCGAGCCCGACCAGCCCGGCCAGATGCTCCTCCAGCCGCGCGAACCAGCGCAGCTTGAAATCATATTTCGGCCCCGGCCGCGGATTGCCGTTGGGCGCATATAGCCCGGCGATCAGCACCCCGCCCACCGCCGCCTCGATATAGCGGCTCTGCACGTCCTCGGGATCGCCCGGCAGCCCGCGCCGCGTCTCGTGGATCTCCCCCACCCGGCTCAGCATCGCCACGCCATTCCACGCCTTCTGCCCATGCCAGACGACGTCATAGCCCAGGTCGCGGATAGCCCCCTCGGGAAAGCGCTCGTCGATCGTCTTCAGTTCCTGAAGACAGACGACGTCGGGCTCCGCCATCTCCAGCCAGCGCAGCAGCACCGGCAGGCGGCTGGTGATCCCGTTGACGTTATAGCTGTAGATTTTCATGGGGTGGGAGACGCGCGCGGCGGAGGAGTCGTTCCCTTCACATCCGATCAGCGGGCGACAGCGCCCTCCCTAACGAGATGCGGGACCAACCAGCTCATATTTCGCCATCCCGGACGTGATCCGGGATCCAGCTGCCTTCCTCCCACGCGCGAAGAATAGCGGGCTCCCGGGTCAGGCCCGGGATGACGAGCGTCCCGGGCCCACCCTATCACGCACATTCGAAAAGGCGACGCCCGCCTCACCCCGCCTTTTTCACCAGCATCCGCACGATCCGCCATCCCTGCGCCACGCCATCCGCGCCGAAGGCGGGCGCTGGCGGATCATATATCTTGCCGCGGATTTGCGTGCAGCCATCCTGCGCCCATTGGGCGTCCCCGCGCTGCTCGGCATAGCTGCACTGCCCGGCCTTGCCGTCCCGGCCCACGGTGAAATGATAGATGTTCAGCGCGCGCTGCTCATAGCCCGGCATCGGCTCCAATATCCGCGCGCGCAGGGCGGGCGTAAACGCGGTTCCCCCGCGATATTCGACGTCGACCGACGGCCGCTGGTCATTGCCGCGCAGCGCCATGCCCAGCCGCGGCGGAGGCAGCGACACCTCTGTCCCGCACGGCACGTCGGGCGACAGCCTCTTGGGAGTCGGCGCGTGGACCAGCATCCGGCAAGCGGTGATCGCGCCGCTCCGGTCGATCGAGAACAGCAGCGACGCGAACATCTCGCCCTCGCGCGACGAGCCGTCATCGGGGATCGCCCACGTCACGCGGCCTGTATAGGTGCCCCCCACCGGCTTGCCCGCCGCATCGCGCCCCGGCGCGAAACGCGCCTTGGCCATAAGCTGCGCACAGGTGGCCGCATCGAGTACGTCGAAGCCGCTGCTGCTCGCGATGTCGCACCGGCTCGGAACCCCGGTGGCGTCGATCGTCAGCGAATAGGCGGTGGTGCCCTCCATGTCATGCCGCAGGGCAACCGCCGGATAGGCATCTATGTCTATCACGTCCCTAAACGAGCCGAGGGGCGTGACGCGCACCGGCTCCGCCGCCTGCGCCGCAGTGACGCCCATTGGCAAACCGGACAGCGCCGACAGGATGAGCAACGCAAGGTGGGCAGTTTTCATCGCAATTGTCTCCAGCGCTTATCCGCTATTAGGGACTTCCTTCCGGATTATAGCGCTTCGACCGAACATTTCCGCATCCGCCATCAACGAACGAAACTGATCCGATTTGGTGAAATTATCGATATTGGCCAACAGATTGGCGTCTATCTTTGCTTGCTGATTAGGCGAAATACTATCGTATATTGCCTGCACCGAACGAGCGCGACCCTTGAAAAAACCTAGCAACGGCCCAGGCAGAACGAACTTACCGGGCCTCAGGGTACCGCTTCGAACGTGAACTTTCGTACCCTCGAACTTATATTGTCCCGGGCGCACTATACCAAAAATAACAAATCTACCGAGTTTGGCGTAAGTCATCATATTAGTCGACGACCCTACAATATCCATCTCTATGGCCCCCGTCAGATAACGACTGATATTGGTAGGCATATCTGGATCAGATGTTTCTTCTACAACGTCGAACGGTATAACATGTTGCTCAAATTTGCCGGGATGGGGAACCTCGTCGCGCAAAAATGCCTTCCACCGCTGAGCAGCGGCTTCCGCAGCTTCATCCTCAGCGGCGGTGTAGCGATGATCAGGGTTTTTCCCTTTGCAATGGGTCAGCACCCGCCAAGACACCGAAACGCAAAACTTCAAGAACCATTCTTCGTACTGAATAGTGTATTGCCCATTGCTCCAAGGTCGGAATAACTTTTCAGCAAATAATGACTCATAGCGGCCAAAATTTTGCTCACACGTTTTGCAGAGCCACCTGCGCTTTTCGCCGTCCTGGACACGCAGATTTGGATTGCTGCTAGCGCGTATGTGGCCGGTACCACGTCGACGTAGCCAGCGAAAAACAAAAGCTGGAAGAACATGGCTGTTTTGCAAGTCTGCTGTTTCAAGACAAAATCCGCATGTACCGCGCATATCCTTACTCGTCTTCAAATCGACAAACATGCCATATGGAACAGAATGGGAACGAAATTCAAGTCCAACCGATATTGAGTTTGGTCCCTGGACGACCCACTATTGGACGTGGAAAAAATTGACAGCAGTGTGCCCTCTGAATGGGATGAGATTGAGCGCGGCATAAAAGCTGAAGGCTTCATTGCTTCGGCATGTGACCTTCTTCGACCTGCAATGATCGCATCGTTGGGCGGATGGTACGAACCAGCACGCCGCCTAAATCGGTTGGCCATGAAGCAATATATGAGCGCGACTAGATTGCTCGCCGGACGCAAGATCGGCGACCCGCTCGCTAGGGGCATACAACTATTTCCTCGCTGCCTAAGCGCCTATCAATCCACCCTCATCCTTGTCGAAAGGGGTGCGGGGCAGGACGCCCTTCTGCACGTCCGCACCATCTATGAGACCACCTTCTGGATCGGCTTCCTTGTTAAGTATCCCCAAAAGGCGGAAACCCATCTTCGTCGGAGGGCAGACAATAGCCGTCGCCAGCGTTTTCGCGCAGTGCTGGAGGCAGGCCCAAACGTGGACGATGAGGTTCGCGAAGCTGCACTGGCAGGTATGCGGAACGTCGGGCCGAAGCCGAAAGATGGTCGAGATATCGAGATGGCACAGATAGCCCGGCTTGGCGATTGCACGCTAGAATACCTCCACTATCTCGACCTGTCAGACACCGCCGCGCATGCAAGCCTCGCATCCATATTCTCGCACCTGTCTCGGGATGATCATGGGGCTTATAATGGTCATCAATATGGGCCGAACATCGAAGCCGCAGGTAAAGCAATCAAGCTGGGCTCCCATGCGATGTTCTCCGCACTCTCGCACTTCCAACGACTGACCCGCATACCGATTGATGAGGCCGAGAACCTGGCTATCAACGACATGTTCAATAGCCTCGACACAACCTCCAACTAAAACGAGCCCTATCGGCTCTGCCAGGGCCATTCGATGCCTGAATGACGGTATCTGGAGTATTTCGGTGGGAGTATTTCGGTGACAGTTTACTAAATTTCATATTGGTTCCATACCACCCGCATGGCCCGCCTCGCTCGCTTGGTGCTTCCTGGCATCCCCCATCATGTGACCCAGCGCGGCAACCGCCGCGAGCAGACCTTCTTCGAAGATGCGGACTATACGCTATATCGTCGCCTGGTTGCGGACGCGGCGGCGAAGGCGGGGACCGAGATCTGGGGCTACTGCCTGATGCCCAACCATGTGCACATGATCGTCGTGCCGGCGGACGCGGATGGGTTGCGGCGGACATTTGCCGAGGCGCATCGCCGGTATACCGCGCATATAAACGCTCGAAACCATTGGACGGGTCATCTGTGGCAAGGCCGCTTCGGCGCGGTGGCCATGGATGAAACGCATTTGGCGCATGCGATGCGCTACGTCTCGCTCAACCCTGTACGCGCTCGACTGGTGAGGAGCGCGCAGGATTGGCCCTGGTCGAGCGTGCGGGCGCATCTGTCGGGAAGAGACGACGGCATGGTGCGGGTCGCACCCGCCTTGACCCGCTATGGCGATTTCGCCGATTTCATCGCGATGCCGGAGGATGAAGAGGCGAGACGCCTGCTTCGTCGATCCGAAAGTACCGGACGCCCATTGGGGGATGCCCACTGGATCAGCGGACTTGAAGATCAGACCGGTCGATCCCTTGCGCCTAGGAAACGAGGGCCAAAGCCCAAGATTAGTACGCTGTCACCGTAATTCCGCCCCACCGTAATTCCGCCCGGGCCGACGATCGAGGCGACGGCCACCGCGATGGCGACGAGCAGGACCTGGCCGATCACGCCGCATTTATGGCCCATTCGGCGGGACGTCGGAATCAGGAGCGACCTCGATCGAAAGTTCGCGGATCTTTGGCGAAAGTGAACCCTGGCATCCTCCACGGGTGCCAGGGTTTAACATCGGCCTAACCGACGAAAGTTCGTGCTATGACGACTGACCTGTAAAGTTCCTTTTTTAGGTCAGTCATGAGAGCGACGAGGTGGGTGTAGCACTACGAATACTTGGCACGGTCTTGTCGGCGCCGCGTGCCCAGCGGTCCTGATCCATAGATGCATATTGTTCTGCTGATCTTTCGTCTCGGGAAGCGACGACGCTCCCCTTGATGCAGCCGATCTGAGCCGCGCTCCCAGCAATCTCAACGATCCCGAAGCCGCCAATATAGCCCATGCTTCTGCACAACAAGCTGGTGGCCGTGTTGCACACAGAGGGCTGCGTGCTTGTCTGCGTGCAACTCGGTTGCTGGCCGGAGAGCGCGGTAAAGTTCGTGAGAATGATCGTCGCAACCGTGCTCTTCACGCATGTCAGCTGGACAGTGGGATTAACGAACTCGAGTGGCCCATATCCACCGGCAAAGCCTGCGTTTTGACAATAACGGTTTATGGCGCTCGCGCAGGCATTCGAAATCATAGTGGTTATCGTGCAGGACGAGTGCAAGGCTGTGAGTGCGGAAATATTGACGAAATATAGGGTCGATTTACCACTCCTCACGCAGGCGACATGGCCCGCGCCGCTTGCATAATCTTGCAGGAATCCGCCATTTTCATAGCCCTGATTTTGGCAAACTCTGGTCACGCCGCTATAGCAGGATCCGTCGGATGCGCTGGGTAGCGGATTAGACGAACTGCACTGAATTACAAAGCGTTGGATCGTTGGGAATATCGTCGACAGATAATTTGCTGCGAAGGTCGGAACCGGAAGCGGCGTACTGTCTGTGGTGCCTACAGTGTAGGTTGCGGGATTCGTGGCGTATCGGAGGACGCCGGTGCTGCTATATGCGTTGGACGGCTGGGGAGATCCGTTCAAGGCGGGCGAATAATATGCGCCCATCATGGTCTTGGTGCCACCAGGCACCGCGAAAATCTTGCTGTATGCGTTTGGATTGAAAGGAAATGTGGGAGACGTCACGAGGCTAGAATTGAAAATACCCGTTCCCAGTGGCGTCGACGATGACCGCACTTGCAGGCGGTAACATCCGTACATCGGGTCGCCCGGATCGGCGCAACCCTTCCCGCCTATACCGGCAGTCAGAAAGATGTTGGACCCAACTACCTGGACGTCGAAGCCATCGGCGGCGCCGTTGGAGATCGCGTTGGAGCCGAGGCCGAGCACCTCAGAGCTGGCACTCGAAAAGGCCGGCAATGCCGATCCGACCGATCCGCTTGCCCATAGGCGATGGGTACCGCCCGATTCTTGAGCAAGAGCAATGCCACGTGTAGTAACATTTAGGCCGATATGGCCGTTGGGGCTCGCCCCAACCTTTACCGCGGACCAGTAAAGATATGGGTTGCCGCCGAATAGGAAGATTTTAGGCACGCTAGCGGAGTAGCCATCCGCCGAACCAGCCACCGGAACACCTTTCACCACAATGGTAAGCCGCGATGTATCCACCACATATGTAGAACTATTGATTGGTGCTATGCATGAGGATGCAGGAGCTCCTGTTAAATTTGGGCCTGTTCCTGCGCACTCAAAAGCTAACCACAACTCTCCGTTGTATGATATCAAGGTTGCATCGTAAGCAGTGACGATGGTGTCACCCTGTGAAACTGTTACTGGAAGCGTTATAAGATCGTTAGAATAGGTTATACTGTTCGTTGTCCAATTAACATTATACAAAGATATTTTCCAGTTATTTCCTGAACATCCGTCTGGCGTTGTATTTATCAGATGGCGCCCGATAAGTTGACTGGTATTTCCCGGAATTTGTGTGAAATTTGTTGCGTTACACGCCCCGACGGACATTGTAGTTTGTGCGTTAATTTTATTAGCGAAAAATGTAATTAGCATTAATATGCATAGTATTGAGAATGCTAATATGCTTTTTCTTGATATCGATATTGTCATATCTGCCTCAAAAATCTAGATACATTGATGGGAGGATCTGCAAATTATTCGGAATATGCCAAAATCCCATCCTCGTTTTAGATCAGAAATAAATCGATTATTTTCAACGATCACTTAATCCACTTTGGTCATAAAACGGTTTGACTTAAATATTGCAGCATGCGCTACGGACCTTCCGATAGCAGCGGATCCAAGTAATTTCTGGCGAAGAGAAAATTGCTTCAGCTTCGGTCCTGAATTTTGTTTGCCTGTCGGAATATACCGGCTGCAGGCTTTTCAGATGACGTCGCCCCAGAGGCTCTCGGCGACCGACTGGAGCGTGTCGCCGTCATTGACCCGGTAGGTTGAGGCGACGAACTCGTAGTTCAGGCGTTGATCGCGTCATAGCTCTGATCGAAATCGGCGAAGGCGGTGAAGCTTGTCGAAATTGCGGTGACGGTTTACTAATTTCCGGCAATGTAAGAAACGACATTGTTCTTGTTTTGTTCTTGTACTCGGCGGCCATTTCTGGTACTGATTACGGAGTGAGAGCGTGACCGATTGCGCCCTCAGCAATCTGGCAAAGTCGAGCAGATAACGAATGCAACCCACCATCCTCGCCAACGCCCCACGTTGCGGCGCACGAACTCGCTCGGGAACACCGTGCCTCTCCCCCGCCATCAGCGGAAAACAGCGCTGCCGCATGCATGGGGGCAAGGGCAGCGGTGCGCCGCGTGGCAATCGCAATGCGTGGAAACATGGGCTGCGCTCCGCACATTTGGCGGAGGTGCGGCGCTATCTGCGCGCCAGCAGTCTGGTGATCGCCGCGTGCCGGGCGCGGCTGGCGTTGCACCGCGCCCTCGCCGCGCAGGCATTGGCGAAATCGTCGGCCCGGTTTGCCGCCGCCCCCCGGCTCGAAAAAATAAAAACAGAAAAACGCACCATCAACCCCATGCACCCGGAATCGAGGCCGGATGCCGGGGCTTCGGAGCGTGTCGCCAGCCGACCTGAAACGAGCTTAAATCAGCCCCGCCAGCGGGCTCGACGGATCGGCATACATGCGCCGCCCCATCCGCCCGGCGCGATAGGCGAGGCGGCCGCTCTCGACCGCCAGTTTCATCGCCCGCGCCATCATCAGCGGGTTCTTGGCCTCGGCGATCGCGGTGTTCATCAGCACGCCTGCGCAGCCCAGCTCCATCGCCACCGTGGCTTCGGAGGCGGTGCCGACCCCCGCGTCGACCAGCACCGGCAGGCTGGTCCCCTCGACGATCAGGCGGATCGTCACCTTGTTCTGGATGCCGAGGCCCGAGCCGATCGGCGCGCCCAGCGGCATGATCGCCACCGCGCCCGCATCCTCCAGCCGCTTGGCGGCGATCGGATCGTCGACGCAATAGACCATCGGCAGGAAGCCCTCCTTGGCCAGTATCTCGGTCGCGCGCAGCGTCTCGACCATGTCGGGATAGAGCGTCTTCGCCTCGCCCAGCACTTCGAGCTTCACCAGATCCCATCCGCCCGCCTCGCGCGCCAGCCGCAGCGTGCGGATCGCCTCCTCGCCGGTATAGCAGCCGGCGGTGTTGGGCAGATAGGTGATCTTCTTCGGGTCGATGAAATCGGTCAGCATCGGCGCCTTGGGATCGGCGATGTTCACCCGGCGCACCGCGACGGTGACGATCTCCGCGCCGGAGGCCTCCACCGCGGCGGCGTTCTGCGCGAAGTCCTTATATTTGCCGGTGCCGACGATCAGCCGCGACCGGAAGGTCCGCCCCGCCACCGTCCAGCTGTCGTCGTCCGCAACCGCCACCGCATGATCTCCGCCACCAACGAAATGGACGATCTCGAGCTCGTCCCCATCCTCGACGCGCACCTGCCCCAGCGTGGAGCGCGGCACAACCTCCAGATTGCGTTCGACCGCGATCTTGGCTGGGTCGAGGCCCAGCTCCTCGGCCAGCGCCGCGATGGTGAGCCCGTCCACCACCCGGCGATGCTCGCCGTTGACGCGGATCTGGATCGTGCCGTCGGGGTTGGTCATCATGTCTCCCATGCGCATCCGTCCAATGCGCTTTCGCTTTGCGTCGAGGGGCCATATAGGGATGCCGGTCGCACCCTAGCAATGGAAAGGCTGGAAGCTTGGCGGATCGCCCGGTCATCTTCGTCCTCAACGGCCCCAATCTCAACATGCTCGGCACCCGCGAGCCGGAGATTTACGGCTCCGACACGCTCGACGACATCGCCGGCATGCTGGAGGACCGCGCGCTGGAGCTGGGCGTGGCGATCGACATGCGCCAGTCGAACCATGAGGGCCATCTGGTCGACTGGATCCAGGAGGCGGGGATCAGCGGCGCGAAGGCGGTCATCATCAATCCGGGCGCCTACACCCACACCTCGATCGCGCTGCACGATGCGATCAAGGGGGTGAAGGTCCCGGTGATCGAGGTCCATCTGTCCAACCCGCACGCCCGCGAATCCTTCCGCCATGTCAGCTATGTCGGACAGGCGGCGAAGGGCTCGATCATGGGGTTCGGCGTGCAAAGCTACATGCTGGCGCTGGACGCCGCCGCTCGCTTCTGACAATGGCGTGCGCCAGGGATCAACAAAAGACGAGCAACTGATGGCCGATCAATCGCAGGGGAAAGCAATGCAGGTAGACCCGGAACTGGTGCGCCAGCTCGCGGTGCTTCTCGATGACACCAACCTGACCGAGATCGAAATCCAGGATGGCGAGCGCCGCATCAGGGTCGCCCGCAACATCACCGCCCGCAACATCACCGTCATAATCCGCCGCTGCCGCCGCCCCGGCCGCGCCTGAGGCAGCCGCGGACCACCCCGGCACGGTCAAGTCGCCGATGGTCGGCACCTGCTATCTCTCGGCAGAGCCGGGCGCGAAGGCGTTCGTCTCGGTCGGCGACAAGGTCTCGGCGGGCCAGACGCTGCTGATCGTCGAGGCGATGAAGGTGATGAACGCCATCCCCGCGCCGCGCGCCGGCACGGTCAAGGCGGTGCTGGTCGAGAACGGCCAGCCGGTGGAGTATGACCAGCCGCTGATCGTGGTGGAGTAAGGCCCGGTGGCTCGCTCCAGCATGTCATCCCGCACCAACCCGTCATCCTCGCGAAAGCGGGGATCCATGGACGGCGGAACGTCCAGCTTAAAGCGTCACCTGTCCATGGATTCCCGCCTTCGCGGGAATGACGACAGAAGCTATCCGCCCGTTCGCAAAGCACCGCTCCGGATGACGAGAATGGCGGGCGCTAACTGATGGCCATCAGCAAGGTCCTCATCGCCAATCGCGGCGAGATCGCGCTCCGCATTCACCGTGCCTGTCACGAAATGGGCATCCAGACGGTCGCGGTCCACTCGACCGCCGATGCCGACGCGATGCATGTCCGCCTCGCCGATCAGTCGGTGTGCATCGGGCCCGCGCCTGCCTCGGAAAGCTATCTCAACATCCCCAGCATCATCGCCGCGGCGGAGATCTCGGGGGCCGACGCGATCCACCCGGGCTATGGCTTCCTCTCCGAAAATGCGCGCTTTGCGGAGATCGTCGAATCGCACAATCTGATCTGGATCGGCCCGAAGCCCGAGCATATCCGGACGATGGGCGACAAGATCGAGGCGAAGCTGTCGGCCGCCAAGCTCGGCCTGCCGCTCGTCCCCGGCTCGCCCGGCCCGCTTTCCTCGCTGGAGGAAGCGCGCGAGATCGCCGCGAAGATCGGCTACCCCGTCATCATCAAGGCCGCATCGGGCGGCGGCGGGCGCGGCATGAAGGTCGTGACCGAGGAGAGCCAGCTCGAAACCCTGATGGCGCAGGCCGGGTCGGAGGCGAAGTCGGCCTTCGGCGACGCGACCGTCTATATGGAGAAATATCTCGGCGATCCCCGCCACATCGAGTTTCAGGTGTTCGGCGACGGCAATGGCAACGCCATCCATGTCGGCGAGCGCGATTGCTCGCTCCAGCGCCGCCACCAGAAGGTGCTGGAGGAGGCCCCCTCCCCCGTCATCACCCATGCCCAGCGCAACGAGATGGGCGCGATCTGCGCCCGCGCGATGGCCGATATGGGTTATCGCGGCGCGGGGACGATCGAGTTCCTCTACGAAAATGGCGAGTTCTACTTCATCGAGATGAACACCCGGCTCCAGGTCGAGCATCCGGTGACCGAGGCGATCACCGGCCTCGATCTCGTCCGCGAGCAGATCCGCATCGCCGAGGGCAAGCCGCTTTCGGTCGCGCAGGAAGACCTCGAATTCCGCGGCCATGCGATCGAATGCCGTATCAATGCCGAGGACTGGAAGACCTTCGCGCCGAGCCCCGGCACGGTGAAGGCGTTCCACGCGCCGGGCGGCATGCATGTCCGCGTCGATAGCGGCATCTACGCCGGCTATCGCATCCCGCCTTATTATGACTCGATGATCGCCAAGCTGATCGTCTACGGCCGCGACCGCGAGGGCTGCATCCGCCGCCTGCGCCGCGCGCTGGAGGAGTTCGTGGTCGACGGCGTCAAGACGACGATCCCGATGCACCGCGCGCTGCTCGACGACCCCGATTTCCAGACGGGCAACTATACGATCAAGTGGCTCGAGGAGTGGCTGGCGAAACAGCAGGGCGACGCCTGATGAAAGCGACGATCTGGCACAACCCGCGCTGCTCCAAGTCGCGCGAGGCGCTGGCGATCCTTGAAGCCGCGCCCGGCGTCGAGGTCGAGGTCTTCGAATATCTCAAGACCCCGCCCAGCCGCGCGGCGATCGCAGCGATCTATGCGAAGGCCGGCATCACCCCCGCCGAGGGGCTCCGCAAGGCCGAGGACGGCGCGAAGGCCCTCAAGGGCGCGAGCAACGACGCGATCCTCGACGCGATGGCCGCCGATCCGATCCTGATCGAACGCCCGCTGGTCGAGACATCGAAAGGCGCGCGCCTGGGCCGGCCGCCGGAGAAGGTGCGGGAGATCTTGTGACGCCTTCCACTATCCGCTCATCCTGAGGCGCAAAATCCACTAGCCGCTCATCCTGAGGGGGGCTGAGCTTGTCGAAGCCCCGTCTCGAAGGACCCGCCTCAAACAGGCTCTTTGACAACCGAAGACTTCAGGACGCCCTCTGCGTCTTCACCGAAGCCATCTGGCTGGCGGGCTGCAAATACCGCTCGACGATCGCGGTCCAGCGCCGGTAACCCTCCGCGCTGAGGTGCAATCCGTCGCCCCCGAACAGCCCCGCCTCAGGCCGCCCGTCCGCCCCGATCAGTGCCGCGCCGACATCGAGATAGTCGAAGCCGACTTCCGCCGCCCGCGCCCGGATCACGGCATTGGCAGCCGCCATGCGGGGGTAGAGCGCCCAGCGCGACGGCGTCGGCTTCATCGACAGATAGGCGATCCGCGCCCCCGGCATGTCGTGCCGCAGCCGCGCGAGCAAGGTCAGCACCGCCGCCGCGGTCTCCTCCGCGCCCGCGCCGCCCGCAATGTCGTTCTCGCCGACATAGACCAGCACGCTCGCCGGCTGCACGCCCGCGACCACCCTGTCATAATGGTGGAGGACATCCGCCGTCGTCGCCCCGCCGAAGCCGCGATTGGCGGCATGCAGCGCCGGGAAGCTGCGCGCGATGTCCCACAGCCGGATGCTCGAACTGCCCAGGAACAGCGCCGACGCCCGCTCCGTCTGCGCGAACGCTGCAACCTCCGCATCGAAGCGCGAGCCTGCCAGATCCACCGGCTCACTCGCCAGCGCCCCCGCCGCCGTCATCGCCATGACCGCCGTCGCTATCCATTTCATCGCCATAGACCCGCCTGTCGCCGCGGACTCTATCGCAATGGGAGGACCGAAAAAGACGCGGGACCGAAACTACCCGGCACTGTGGCTTCCGGGAAACAGCTATTCCGCCGCGAGCAGCTGCTCCGCCCCGCCAAGGTCGACCGACACCAGCCGGCTGATACCGCGCTCGACCATCGTCACGCCGAACAGCCGGTGCATCCGGCTCATCGTCACGGCATTGTGGGTGACGATCAGATAGCGGGTGTCGGTCTCGTTGGTCATCGCGATCAGCAGGTCGCAGAAGCGCTCGATATTGGCGTCGTCGAGCGGCGCGTCGACCTCGTCGAGGACGCAGATCGGCGCGGGATTGGTGAGGAACAGCGCGAAGATCAGCGCGACCGCGGTCAGCGCCTGTTCGCCGCCCGACAGCAGGGTCAGCGACGACAGGTTCTTGCCCGGCGGCTGCGCCATTATCTCCAGCCCCGCTTCGAGCGGATCGTCGCTGTCGATCAGCGCAAGATGCGCCTCGCCGCCCGCGAACAGCGTGGTGAACAGCCGGCGGAAATGGCCGTCGACCGCCTGGAACGCCGCGAGCAGCCGCGCCCGGCCCTCGCGGTTGAGATTGCCTATCGAGCCGCGCAGCCGGTTGATCGCCTGGTAGAGTTCGTCGCGCTCGGCGATGCTGGTGCCGTGCTGCGCCTCGATCTCGGCCAGTTCGCTTTCGGCGACGAGGTTGACCGGGCCCAGCCGCTCGCGGTCCGCGGTCAGCCGTTCGAGCCGGCCGGATTCGGTGCCGCCGTCGCCGACATCCGCGCTCGCGAAACCGATCTTTTCCGGCAGCACCGGCGCCGGGCATTCGAAGCGCTCGCCTGAGATCCGCCCCATCTCGACCCGGCGCATCTCCTGGTTCTCCAGCCGCGCCTGCGCCCCGGCCCGCGCCTCGCGCGCCGCCGCCAGCGCCTCGCCGCCCTGTGCGACCTCCGCTTCGATGCGGCGCAGTTCGTCCTCGGCCAGCCGCTCCGCCTCGCGCGCGGCTTCGGCGGCCTGGTCAGCGGCGCGGGCGTCGGCGCCCACGCTCTCGATCAGCGCCTCCAGTTCCTCGGGCCGCCCTTCGAGCGCCTTGCTCTCGGTCTCGATCGCGGCAGCGCGGGCGTCCATTTCGGCGATGCGGCTGGCGGCATCGCCAGCGCGGCTTCGCCAGCTCTTCGCCTCGTCGCGCGCCGCCTTCTGCCGCTGCGCATCAGCCGACGCCGCCTGCGCCAGCGTCATCGCCTGCCCGCGCGCCTCGAACAGCCGCGCGCGCACCGTCTCGCTCGCCGCGCGCAGGCGATCGACCTCGGCGCGGCTCGCCTCGCCATCGGGCAGCGCCATCATCACCGCCATCTGGGTCTGGACGAGTTCGGTCGCCTCGTCGGCCTCGGCCTTGGCCCGCTGCGCGCGTTCGGCCATCGCGCCGCGCTGCCCCGCCAGCCGCTCGATCGCGGTCGTCGCCTGGTCCTCGTCGCGGATGGCGCCGCGCTGGGCGATCTCCGCGCGCGCCAGTTCGGCGCGGGCCGCGTCGATCGCGGCCTTCGCCGCCTGCACCGCGCCGTTCGCCTCGCCCAGCGCTGCCTGCGCCGTTTCGAGCTCCGCCCGCGCCCCGGGCAACGCCGCATGGAGTTCGGCAAGCCGGTTGGCGCGCACCAGCCGCTCCGCCGCCGCCGCGCCGACATCCGCCGCAACGAAGCCGTCCCAGCGCCGCATCCGCCCGTCGCGCGTCACCAGCCGCTGGCCGACGCCCAGAGTGACCGCACCGTCATCCTCCGCGACCACCGCGACCTGCGCCAGGCGGCGCGCCAGTTCAGCCGGGGCGGTGACATGGTCGGCCAGCCGCTCGGTACTGGCCGGCAGACCGGGATCGTCAGCCGCAGCAGCCCCCGACCAGCGCAACGGTCCCTCGCCGCCGACCGCCGCGTCGAGATCGTCGCCCAGCGCCGCCGCCAGCGCGCGTTCGTATCCCGGAGCTGCCTTGATCCGATCGATTGCGCGGTTGCCCTGCCCCGCCCCGCTCGCCGCCTTCTCCAGCGATCGCGCCTCGGACTCGAGCGCGGCCAGCGCGGCGCGCGCGGCGCCGCTCGCGGTTTCGGCCTCGTCGCGGCGAGTAGCGGCGGCGGCGCGCGCCTCCTCGGCCCCGCCGATCGTCTCCATCGCCTCGGATATGCTGCGCTCGGCCAGTTCGCGCGCGGCGATCGCGGCAGTCCTGCGCGCGACCAGCGGCGCTTCGTCGCCGAGCCCGGCCAGCTCGCGTTCGATCCGCTGCGCCTCGGCCTGCGCGCGATCGAGCCGCTGGCGCACCGCCGCGACATTGGCCTGCGCAACCCGCATGTCGGCCTGCTCGGCGGCAAAGGCGGCCTGCGCCTTGGCGACCGCAAGCTCGGCCTCGCGCGCCTCGGCTTCGGCATCTCGAACCTGCGCATCGATCGCCGACTGCCGCACCGTCGCCTCCTCGATCCGGCGGCCAAGTTCCTTCTCTTCCTCGGCCAGCGCGTTGAGCGCCGCCGACGCATCGATCGCCAGCCGGTCCTCGCGCGCACGATCACGGCTCAGCGTATCACGCGACTGGGCGATGTCCGAGATCCGGCGGCGCACCGTCTCCAACTCGCCCGTCAGGGTAGCGAGGCGGTGGGCGAGCCCGGTCGAACGTTCGCGCGCGGTCTGCGCCGCGCCGCGGGCATCGGCCACCTTACGCGCCGCATCGGCCTGCTTCGTGGTCGCGGCCTTCTGGGCGTCGGCGGCGATGGCGACGAGCGCATCCGCCTGCGCCGCCTCCTTCTTCGCCGCTTCCGCCGCCTCGGCAGCATCGCGCCAGCGCGAGAAGATCAACCGCGCCTCCGCAATGCGGATCTGCTCGGTCAACGCCTTGTAGCGTTCGGCGGCGCGCGCCTGCCGCCGCAGCGATCCGGTTCGCGCCTCCATATCGGCGATCAGGTCGTCGAGCCGCGCAAGGTTGGTCTCGGTCGCGCGCAGCTTTTGCTCGGCATCCTTGCGGCGGACGTGGAGGCCAGCGATCCCTGCCGCTTCCTCGAGCATCTGGCGGCGCTCGACCGGCTTGGCGGCGATCACCGCGGCGATGCGGCCCTGGCTGACCAGCGCCGGCGAATGCGCGCCGGTCGCCGCATCAGCAAACAAGAGACCGACGTCCTTCTGCCGCACGTCGCGACCGTTCATCCGATAGGCGGAGCCCGCGCCACGCTCGATCCGGCGAGTCACCTCGACCTCGCGATCCTCGTCATTCTCGGCTTCGGGCCGCTCGGTGAACAGGGTCACCTCGGCGAAGTCGCGCGCGGGACGGGTCGTGGTGCCCGCGAAGATGACGTCTTCCATCCCGCCGCCGCGCATCGACTTGGCGGAAGATTCGCCCATCACCCAGCGAATCGCCTCGAGCAGATTGGACTTGCCGCAACCATTGGGACCGACGATCCCGGTCAGCCCGCGCTCGATCAGCAGCTCGGTCGGCTCGACGAAGCTCTTGAATCCCGAGAGGCGAAGCTTGCGGAAACGCATGGCCGGCTCAGCCCGCTCCCGCCATGTCGCCCCCCAAGATCACGCTTACCGGACCTTTTCGCGCAGCTTGGTCTCCAGGCCAGGCCAGTCGTAGACGCCTTCCTGTCTTTCACCGTTGATCAGGAAGTTAGGCGTGCCGTCCACCTTGTCGGTGTTGGCGCCATAGTCGCGAATCTTGAGAAGTTCTGCGAGCGCACCCTTGTCCGCCAGACAGGCCTGGATCCGGTCACCCGGAACGCCATGCGCCTTGAAGAAGTCCTCAAGACCCGAAAGCGCGACGAGCTGGGTGAACTGTTCCTGCTGCGGCAGCGTGCCGAGCGACTGCAGTTTCTTTTCGTCGACCGAGTTGAACTTGCCGACCCAAGTCTCCTGCGTAGCATAAAGCTGTTCGACGAAGGGGAAGAAGGTGTCCGCCCCCTGGCAACGCGCAACGAGCGTCGCGGCGACGTCGAGCGGATTGAGGACAAAGTTACGATATTCCCAGCTCACCTTGCCGGTCTTCACATATTGTTCTTTCAGCGTCGGTGCGCCCGTCTTGGTGAAGTCGCGACAATGCGGACAGGTGATCGAAGCATATTCGACCAGCTTCACCGGCGCGTCGGGATTGCCCATCCGAAATCCGCCCTCGACGGTCTTGACCACCGTCTGGGTCCAGTCCTGGCCGGTATAAGGCGCACCCGGCACCGCCATGGACGCGTTGCCCGCGACATTGGCGCTGTCAGCATCCTTCTTTCCGCAGCTCGAAAGCAGCAAGGCCACACCAATCGCCGCGACGGCAAGCGTCTTCTTCATCACCAAACCATCTCCAAGCAGCACCACGAGCTGTCCGGGACAGTGATAGCCGTGGCGGCGACAGGCGCAAGGGGGACCGCGCCGAAGGACAAACCGCCGTCGGGCGAACAGGTCTTCGGCTTCGCCACCCGTGAATCGCGTCATCAAGGCGCCCGGTCGCGGGCGGCGCCTCTACGCAGACCATAGCGGTTTCGGGCGGTTAAAAAGGTCGGCAGTGGCTGATGGCCAGACTGAGCAAGCGAATGCGGAGCACCTATCGCGGTCCATAGGCCAGCAGCGCTTATGGACATGCCGTTGAAGGGTGATAGTAGCTCGCTTCACTCAGCCCGAGGTCACGCCCTGGGCGGACATGAAACGCAGGGATGACGACAGCATGACCAGGGCCGCGCTGCGCGAACATATTCCCTTCATGCGCATGGCACGCTGATGGCCGCCGCAATCCAGTTCGACCCCGACGCCTACATCCTGGAGGGTCGCCCGCTCGTCGGGCGGCGAGCCGCAGGCGCCGCCTTTCTGCGCGCGGCGGTGGAGGGCTGCAACGGCGAGCCGATAGTCAGCTATGCTGGACGCAAACGCGACGCCCAACTGCTGACCGAGGTCGTGCGCCATATCGACCCCGATGCGAGGACCGAGTGGATTCCGGTCAACCGCTTCGACGAGCTAGAGAAATGCGGCACCCTGTTCCGCGCCGATCCCGCGCTGGCCTCCAGCGCCCGGCTGCGGCTTCGTCAGGGTATGGCGCGATACAGCCTGTGCGGCATCACCCACACATTGTCATCGGCCCGGGCGCTGAACATGATTGGCAGCGTGGTTACCGAACCGTTGATGCCATGGGACGCGGTCATCTGCACTTCGTCCGCGGCGCTTGGGGTAGTGAAGGCCACGCTGGCGGCGACACTCGATTATCAGCGCTGGCGGCTGGGGATCGACGCGCTGCCAGAAATGCCGATGTTCCCAGTCATTCCGCTCGGCGTGCATTGCCGTGACCTCGCCCCGTCGGAAGCGGCGCGGCATGCGGCGCGCGAACGGCTCGGGCTCGCCGAAGACGAAGTCGCGATCCTGTTCGCAGGACGGCTGTCGCTGTCGACCAAGGCGCATCCCTATCAGATGTACGATGCGGTCCGGATCGCCGCCGAGCACAGCGGCAAGCGCGCCGTGCTGATCCAGGCGGGCCAGTTCTTCAACGCGTCGGCCGCCGAGGCGATACGCGACGCCACGGAGAATTACTGCTCCGGCGTCCGGGCGATCTTCGCCGACGGCGCCGACGCCGCGCTCTATGCCGCGGCCTTTGCCGGCGCGGACCTGTTCCTGTCACTATCCGACAGCATCCAGGAGACCTTCGGGATCACCCCGGTCGAGGCGATGGCAGCCGGCCTGCCGGTGATCGTCAGCGATTGGAACGGCTATCGCGACACCGTCCGCGACGGCACCGATGGCTTCCGGATCCCCACCCACGCGCCGGCGCCGGGCGTCGGCAGGCGAATCGCCGCGAATTATGAGATGGACGAGAATTACGAACTCTACTGCGCACGCGCCAGCGCGGTCGTCTCGATGGACATGGCGAGCCTGACCGCACGCCTGGCCGACCTGATCGGCGACCCGGCGCTCCGCCGGAGGATGGGCGAAGCGGGTCGCGCCCGGGCGCTTGCGGACTATGACTGGGCCGTCGTCTATCGCCGCTATCGCGAGCTGTGGGCGGAAATGGACGCCCGCCGTGGCCACGCCCGCACCAATGGCGCGCGGCAGCTGGCAAAGCCTCCCGGCGCGTTTCCGTCGCAGGAAGACCCGTTCCATATCTTCGCCCATTATCCGACCCAGACGATCGGCCCCAAGACTGTCGTCCGCGCCGCGCCGGGTGCGACGCTGGCAGCCTATGAAAGGCTGTCGGCGGATCCGATTTTTGAGACCGCGCGCTTCCCGGCGGACGTCGCGGGACGCATAATCGCCGAGACGGCGGAAGCTTTGCCGATAAGCGAACTGGCGCGCAGGATCGGACGAGATGCCAGCATCGTCATCGAAATGACAGGCAGACTGGCAAAAATGAACCTGCTGATCTTCGGCGAGTGAGCGACGGCTGAAACCGCCGCGTCCGGGGTTAGCGGAGGGCCGCCTTGATCAGAGGCTCCAGTTCAGCCCAGTCGTGAACCGATTCCTGACGCTTGCCATTGATGATGATGAACGGCGTGCCGGGAATCTTATCGCGCTGCCAGCTATTGCCGGCCATCTGGGTCAACTGATCCTTGGCCTTTGCGTCGGCCATGCAGGCGGAAAAGGCCGATGGGCTCATGCCCTGCGCCGCGAAGAAGCTGTCGAAGCCCGCGGAACGGGCCGCCGCCACCATCTTCTGATCGGGGGACATCGCGTCGAAACCCTCGACATTCTTGACGTTCACGCCCTTCCCCATCCAGTCAGACTGGGTCGCGAACAGGGCCTCGATCGAACCGAGATATTGCGCCGGCGGTGCGCAGCGCAGGAGCAGCGACGCCGCGAAATCATAGCCGTCGCGCACCGCATGGCGCACCTCGAGGCTCACGAGCCCCTTGGCGATATAGTCGCGCCGCAGCGGGGGCAGCGCTGAGGCAGAGAGATCGGCGCAATGCGAACAGGTCAGCGACAGATATTCGACCATCTTCACCTTCGCCGCCGGATTGCCGATGACGATCGCGCCCTCGGCTGTCCGGTGCGCCGTCGTGAGCCAGTTGGCATGGGCCGGCACGGCCTTGGCGGCAGCTTTCTTCGGGGTCGCCGCCATCGCGGCGGTCGGCACGGCCAGGGCGAGCATGAGCGCTGCCCCTGCAAACGGGAATCTCACCTGTCACCATCTCCGGACATGAGGATCGGCGCGCCCGTCGTCGCCACCAGCGCACCGGCAAGCGATTCGAGACAGGCGCGCAGTTCGGGATCGGCCACGGTGCGCAGGCTGTCGCCCAGATCGACCGGCACCGGTTTGAGCGAGGGCGGCGCCACGCGCGAAACGGGTGCAGGCGCGGCGCAGGTCCCCTGGCGGATGACGATGCGCGCGACCGCCGAATAGCCGAAGAAGCGATTGACCCGTTCGATGATGGTCGGCGCGACATGCTGCAGCATCGTGCCATGCGCGCCTTCGACGAGCAGGGTCAGCACCCCGTCGGCGCGCGCGCCCTGTGGGAAGCGGATCGATTCGGGCACCGACAGCTTGGCATAGCGTTCGCCGACGATCTCCGGCCAGCGGCTGACCACCGAGCTTTGCACGAATCCGAAGCGGCGGAAGGCCGCGCGGCCGACATCGGGCAGCATGTCCGCCACCGAACGCGCACTGCCGCCGCGCCGGCGCGGTTCGGGCGCCGGCTTTGCGGCTTTGGCCGAAGTGATTTTCTTGGGTTTGCCCGTATCGCTCATCACCGCCTTCATGCCATAGGCGCCCCATGCGCGTCGATGCCGTAGCTGAAAATTTGCTTGCCTGGTACGACAAGCACCGCCGCCGCCTGCCCTGGCGCGCCGAACCGGGCGCCCCGCCCGCCGATCCCTACCGCGTCTGGCTGTCGGAGATCATGCTCCAGCAAACCACGGTCGCGGCGGTGAAACCCTATTTCGAGCGGTTTACGACCCGCTGGCCGACCGTCGCCGATCTGGCGGCAGCCGACGACGCAGAGGTGATGACCGCCTGGGCGGGGCTCGGCTATTATGCCCGCGCCCGCAATCTGATCGCCTGCGCGCGCGCCGTCGTCAGCGATCATGGCGGGCGCTTTCCCGACGCCGAAGCGGCGTTGCGCACCCTGCCCGGCGTCGGCGATTACAGCGCCGCCGCCGTCGCGGCGATCGCCTTCGGCCACCGCGCGGTGGTGGTCGACGCCAATGTCGAGCGCGTCGTCAGCCGGCTGTTCGCCTTCTCCGAACCGCTGCCGCAGGCCCGCCCGGCGCTCCGGACGCTGGTCGACCGCGTGACCCCAGACGATCGCGCGGGCGATTTCGCCCAGGCGATGATGGATCTCGGCTCCGGCATCTGCAGCGCGCGCGCGCTGCAATGCCTGATCTGCCCGTTGAGCGCCGGTTGCGCCGCGCGCGAAGCCGGCACGCCCGAAGCCTGGCCGGTCAAGACGGCCAAGCGCGCCAAGCCGCAGCGGCGCGGCACAGCCTATTGGATCGAGCGCGACGGCAGGGTCTGGCTGATCCGCCGCCCGGCCAAAGGCCTGCTCGGCGGGATGCGCGCCTTGCCGAGCGGGCCGTGGCAGGACGAGGATCCCGGGCTCGCCGATGCGCCCGCAGCCGCGGACTGGCGCGATGCGGGGACGGTCGCACATGTCTTCACCCATTTCGCGCTGGACCTGCGGGTGATGACCGCAAGGCTCGCTCATGCCGGCGATGACGGCGAATGGTGGCCGATCGATCGGATCGAGGAGGCGGGCCTGCCCACCCTCTTCGCACGCGCCGCCGCCCGCGCTATCGCCACGCGGGACTCGACAGGAAAAGATGATGGCTGACATTCCCACCCCCGGTTTCACGGGTTCCCCGCTCGTCCGGATCGACATCGAACGCGACAACCGCGCCTATTTCGATCAGCAACTCGGCAGCCTTTCGGCCCGGCTGCTCCGGCTCGACGGGCTGACGCCGCAGGTCACCGACGATGGCCGGCTGAGCTGGGGATCGCTGGCGGAAGCCGATCCCGAGGCGGACCTGGCGCTGCTCGGCCTGCTCGACGGCAAGCCGCGATTCGTGTCGCTGGCCCGGGTCGACGAGGACCCGGCGCAGCGCAACGCGGCGATGAACACCGCGCTGACGATGCTCGAGCGCGAGGAAGCCGCGACCTATGCCGCGGCGCGCTGCCTGGTCGACTGGCATAGCCGCCATGCCTATTGCGCGCGTTGCGGACAGCCGAGCCGGGTCTTCCGCTCGGGCTGGGCGCGTCAATGCGCCCGCGAGACCGGCGGCTGCGGCACCGAGCATTTCCCGCGCACCGATCCCGTCGTGATCATGCTCGCCGAATATGAGGGCCGTGTCCTGGTCGGCCGCCAGCATCGCTGGCCGAAGGGCCGCTATTCGGCGCTGGCCGGCTTCATCGAAGTCGGCGAATCGATCGAGGAAGCCGTGGCGCGCGAGTTGCACGAGGAAGCCGGCGTGGTCGTCAGCGACGTCCGCTATGTCGCCAGCCAGCCCTGGCCCTTCCCGTCGCAATTGATGATCGCCTGTATCGCCCGCGCCGAGAGCAGCGAGATCAGCCTCGACGCGAACGAACTGGAACATGCGCTATGGGCGACCCGCGACGACATACGCGCCGCGCTGGAGGCATCCGACGACGCGCCGTTCCTGGCCCCGCCGCCCTATGCTATCGCCCACACGTTGCTGAGCACGTGGCTTAGCGAAGGCTGACGGCTCAGCCGATGATCCGCTCGCGCGCCTGGGGATAGGTTCCGAGCAACCGCACCCATTTGGTGTGGAAGGCCAGTTCCTCGAGCGCGCGCCGGACATGCGGTTCATCTGGGTGCCCCTCGATATCCGCGTAGAATTCGGTCGCCGCGAAGCTCGCGCCGCGCTGGTAGCTTTCCAGCTTGGTCATGTTGACGCCGTTGGTCGCGAAGCCGCCCAGCGCCTTATAGAGCGCCGCCGGGATATTCTTCACCTCGAAGATGAAGGTCGTCATCACCGACACGCTGCCGAGCGGCACCTCCTGCGCCTCGCGAGCCAGCACAACGAAACGGGTGGTATTGTCGGCACCGTCGGAAAGATCGTCCTTGACCACTTTCAGGCCATATATGCCCGCCGCGATCGACGGCGCCAGAGCCGCGACATGCGGATCACCGGCTTCCGCCACCGCCGCCGCCGCCCCGGCGGTATCGGGATAGGAGATCGGCGTGATGCCGTTGGCGCGCAGATAGTGGCGGCACTGGCCCAGCGCCTGCGGATGGCTCATCACCTGTGTGATCTGGCCATGATGGGGCAGGGCCATCATCGTGTGACGGATATGCATAAAATGCTCGCCGATGATCACCAGACCCGACTCGGGGAGCAGGAAATGCATGTCGGCCACCCGGCCATGAAGCGAATTCTCGATCGGGATCACCGCGTGATCGGCACGGAAATCGCGGACCGCGTCGAGGGCGTCCTCGAAACTGAAGCAGGGCAGCGGCAGACCGTTGGGAAAGGTCTCCAGTGCCGCGAGATGCGAATTGGCGCCCGGCGCCCCCTGAAACGCCACCGCGCGGGCCGGATCGGCGGCACAAGCGGCTGACATTTCGGCGACGAGCGCCTGGGCGGGAGCGGGATAGTTCTGCATGACGCGCAGCCGATTAGGCGGCCCTCACCCGCACCGCAACATATTCCAGCGTTGGAACGCTTGCGGAGGCCCCGAACCGATTCTAAAGGGGGCGCGATTTCGGCGTGGGTTTCCATCCCCCCACGTAACCAACGGGAGCTTTAGGGGCACATGGACGATCGCGCTAACACGATTGCAGGCTGGGCGCTGGCGGGTGGCATTGCCGCCCTTGGCCTCTCGATCCTCAGCGGCGAATATTTCCACTCCGAACGCCCGGAAAAGATGGGCTATGTCGTCGAGGGTGTCGAAGAAGAGGGCGAAGGCGGCGCTGCTGCCGAAGCCGAGAAGCCGATCGCTTTCTATCTGGCGAGCGCGGATGCTGCGAAGGGCGCGGACGTCTTCAAGAAGTGCGCCGCCTGCCACAACGCCGAGAAGGGCGGCCCGAACGCACTGGGCCCGAATCTGTGGGGCGTGCTGGGCGAGCCGGTCGGCCAGGGCGCGCATGGCTTCGCCTTCTCCGACGCGCTCAAGTCCAAGGGCGGCACCTGGGACTGGCAGAATCTGAGCGACTGGCTGCACAGCCCGAAGAAGTTTGCGCCGGGCACCAAGATGACCTTTGCGGGCATCTCCAAGCCTGAGGATCGCGCGAACGTCATCGCCTATCTCAACCAGCAGAGCGATGCGCCGCGGCCGATGCCGGCGGTGCCCGCCGAAGCCGCTGCCGCTCCGGCGGAAGGTGCCGCTGCGGCCGACAACGCCGCCGCACCTGCCGATGGCAATGCAGCTGCGCCAGCCGAGTAAGCTGGCAGCACAACCGAACTATAACGGCCCTGGAGCGGAGCTCCGGGGCCTTTTTCTTTCCTCCCCGGCACGGGGAGGAATTATTTTGATCCGTCATTGACTTGCCGCAATCCATCTCTAGAGACGGCGGCGGGCCACGCTGTCCCAACGCAGCGCGTGCTCTCTGTGAGGAGAGTCTTAAATGACTGATTTTGAACGCCCGGCGACCAAGCCGGTACGACCCCATTTCTCTTCCGGCCCCTGCGCGAAGCCGCCGGGCTGGGCCCCCGAAAAACTCGCCACCGGTTCGCTCGGACGCTCGCATCGTTCGAAGCTCGGCAAGGCGCGCATCAATCATGCGGTCGACCTGACCCGCGAGATCCTCGGCATCCCCGCCACCCATCGCATCGGCATTGTCCCCGGATCGGACACCGGCGCGGTCGAGATGGCGCTGTGGAGCATGCTCGGCGCCCGCAAGGCGACGATGGTTGCCTGGGAGAGCTTCGGTGAGGGTTGGGTCACCGATGTCGTCAAGCAGCTGAAGATCGAAGCCGATGTCGTGAAGGCGCCCTATGGCACCCTGCCCGACCTGACCGCGCTCGATCAGTCGACCGATATCGTCTTCACCTGGAACGGCACCACCTCGGGCGTCCGCGTCCCCAATGGCGACTGGATCCGGGACGACCGCGAGGGCCTGACCATCGCCGACGCGACCTCGGCCTGCTTCGCCATGGACATGCCGTGGGACAAGCTCGATGTCGTCACCTTCTCCTGGCAGAAGGTGCTGGGCGGCGAAGGCGCGCACGGCATCCTCGTCCTTGGCCCCCGCGCGGTCGAGCGGCTGGAAAGCTATGTGCCCGCATGGCCGCTGCCCAAGATCTTCCGGATGACCAAGGGCGGCAAGCTGATCGAAGGCATCTTCAAGGGTGAGACGATCAACACGCCGTCGATGCTGGCGATCGAGGATTATATCCACAGCCTCGAATGGGCGAAACAGATCGGCGGCCTGCCCGCATTGATCGCGCGCGCCGACGCCAACGCAGCCGCGCTCGACGCCTGGGTGCAGAAGACCGACTGGATCGATCATCTCGCCACCGATCCGGCGTCGCGGTCGAACACTTCGGTGTGCCTGAAGTTTGCGCCCCACGCGGTCGAGGGTCTCGATGACGAAGCGCAGCTCGCGCTCGTCAAGAAGATCGCCGGCGCGCTGGAGCTGGAAGACGCAGCTTATGACGTCGCCGGCTATCGCGACGCCCCTCCGGGCCTGCGGGTCTGGTGCGGCGGCACCGTCGAGACCGCCGACATTGAAGCGCTCGGCCCCTGGCTCGACTGGGCCTGGTCGCAGGCCCGCGTCCCGGCCTGACGGCCCTCCCCTTTCCTACTCCACGTCATTCCCGCGAAGGCGGGAATCCATAACCTCCGAACCGCAAGAGGTTCGAGCTTGAGAGAATATGGATCCCCGCCTCCGCGGGGATGACGACTTCAGAACTAAGGATAGATTTTCATGCCCAAGGTACTGATTTCCGACAAGATGGATCCGCTCGCCGCCCAGATCTTCCGCAACCGCGGGGTCGAGGTCGACGAGATCACCGGCAAGACCAAGGACGAGCTGATCGCGATGATCGGCCAGTATGACGGCCTCGCCATCCGCTCCTCGACCAAAGTCACCAAGGAAGTTCTCGAAGCCGCGACCAACCTGAAGGTCGTCGGCCGCGCCGGGATCGGCGTCGACAATGTCGACATCCCCGCCGCCTCGGCCAAGGGCGTCGTGGTGATGAACACTCCGTTCGGCAACTCGATCACCACCGCCGAGCACGCCATCGCGCTGATGTTCGCCCTCGCCCGCGACCTGCCGGAGGCCGATAAGTCGACTCAGGCCGGCAAGTGGGAGAAGAACCGCTTCATGGGCGTCGAGGTCACCAACAAGACCCTCGGCCTGATCGGCGCCGGCAATATCGGTTCGATCGTCGCCGATCGCGCGATCGGCCTGCGCATGAAGGTCGTCGCTTTCGATCCCTTCCTGACGCCTGAGCGCGCCGTCGAGATGGGCGTCGAGAAGGTCACGCTGGACGAACTGCTCGCCCGCGCCGACTTCATCACGCTGCACACGCCGCTGACCGAATCGACCAAGAACATCCTGTCGAAGGAAAATCTGGCCAAGACCAAGAAGGGCGTTCGCATCGTCAACTGCGCGCGCGGCGGCCTGATTGACGAAGCGGCGCTCAAGGCGGCGCTCGACAGCGGCCATGTCGCGGGCGCGGCGCTGGACGTCTTCGTTACCGAACCGGCGACCGAATCACCGCTGTTCGGCACCCCGGGCTTCATCTCCACCCCGCACCTCGGCGCGTCGACCAACGAAGCGCAGGTCAACGTCGCGATCCAGGTCGCCGAGCAGATGGCCGACTTCCTGATGTCGGGCGGCGTCACCAACGCGCTGAACATGCCCTCGCTGTCGGCTGAGGAAGCCCCGAAGCTGAAGCCCTACATGGCGCTGGCCGAGCATCTCGGCGCGCTGGTCGGCCAGCTCGAGGGCGACGCGATCAAGGCGGTCGCGATCGAGGTCGAGGGCGCTGCCGCCGAACTCAACCAGAAGCCGATCACCGGCGCAGTGCTCGCGGGCCTGATGCGCGTCTATTCGGACACGGTGAACATGGTCAACGCGCCCTTCCTGGCCAAGGAGCGCGGCCTCGACGTGCGCGAAGTGCGCCATGACCGCGAGGGCGACTATTCGACTCTGGTCCGCGTCACCGTCACTACCGCCGAGGGCGCGAAGTCGGTTGCCGGCACGCTGTTCGCCAATGCCGAACCGCGCCTCGTCGAAATCTATGGCGTGAAGGTCGAGGCCGATCTGACCGGCGACATGCTCTACATCGTCAACGTCGATGCGCCCGGCTTCATCGGCCGCCTCGGCTCGGCGCTGGGCGAGGCCGGTGTCAACATCGGTACTTTCCATCTCGGCCGCCGCACCGCGGGTGGCGAAGCGGTGCTGCTGCTGTCGCTCGACACGCCGGTCGACAACGAACTCAAGGCGAAGATCGCCAAGCTGCCCGGCGTGAAGACCGCCAAGGCGCTGAGCTTCTGAGCGTAGCGAAAGACCTCCTCTCCCCTCTGGGGAGAGGTCGGGAGAGGGGCAGAGCAGGAGGCTGGGCGGTATGCCCAAAGTCAACGAACCCTCGAAAGCCCATGCCCGATCGATGCGCGCGGAGCAGACACCGGCCGAAGCCAAGCTCTGGCCGCTGCTCCGCGCTCATCGCTTTTCAGGGATCAAATTCACCCGACAGGTAGTCGTCGCCCCATACATCCTCGATTTCGCTGCCCGATCGAGAAAAATCGCAATCGAAGTCGATGGGGATACACATGCGCGCAGATTGCAGTATGACGCCGCCCGAAACGCTTATCTGGAATCGAGGGGCTACCGAGTGATCCGCTTCACCAATGCGGACGTACTGGACAATATCGAGGGTGTTGCCACGATGATCGAGGCGGCGCTCGCCCTCGCTATGTCTGCCTCTCTCCCCGCCCCCCTCCCCAGAGGGGAGAGGGAGTAAGATGAGCATCGCCCCTGGCCTGTTGCCCGAAGGACTGCGTGATCGCCTGCCCCCGCAGGCGGAGGCGGGGTCGCGCCTGCTGCACCGTGTGGTCGTGGCGATCGGAAAGCACGGCTATGCGCGGGTGTCGCCGCCGCTCGCCGAGTTCGAGGAAGGGCTGGTCGGCCAGCTCAAATCGGGCGGATCGCGCGACCTGTTCCGCTTCGTCGATCCGGTGTCGCAGCGCACGCTCGCGCTCCGCCCGGACATCACCGCGCAGGTCGGCCGCATCGCCGTCAGCCGCATGGGCCATCGGCACCGTCCGCTTCGCCTCGCTTATGGCGGGACGGTGCTGAAGCTGAAGGCGACCCAGCTGCGCCCCGAGCGCGAGCTGACCCAGGCGGGGGCCGAGCTGATCGGTACCGACAGCCTGGCGGCAGTCATCGAGATATTGCGCGTCGCGGTCGAAGCGCTCGAAGTCGCCGGGGTCACCGGGATCACCGTCGATCTGACGCTACCCGACCTCGTCGAGACACTGGCCGCCGGCGCGATGCCGCTGCCCGCCGACAAGATCGACGCGGTGCGCGACATGCTCGACGCCAAGGATGCGGGCGGGCTCGCCGGGCTCGGCGCCGACGCCTATTTGCCTTTCATCGAGGCGGCGGGTCCCGTTGCTCCTGCACTTGCCAAGCTGCGCGCGATCGCGGGCCCCAAGGCACTCGACAAGCGGATCGAAGCGATCGAGGCGATCATCGCGGCGATCGGCGACCGGGTAACGCTGACCCTCGATCCCACCGAGCGGCACGGCTTCGAATATCAGCACTGGATCGGTTTCTCGCTGTTCGGCCAGGGCCTGTCGGGCGAGATCGGCCGTGGCGGCACCTATACGATCGTCCACCCGGGCGGCCGCGAGGAAAAGGCGATCGGCTTCTCGCTGTTCATCGATCCGCTGGTCGACGCGGGGCTAGGCGTGGTCGAGCACAAGCGCGTCTTCCTGCCGCTTGGCACCGATCCGGCACAAGCCGAGCAGCTTCGCGCCGCCAGCTGGATCACCATTGCCGCGCTGTCCGCCGAGGACGATGCCGTGGCGCTGGGCTGCACCCACATCCTGCGCGACGGCCAACCCGCCGCGCTCTGAACGAACGGAATACTGATGGCCAATGTGACCGTGATCGGCGCCCAGTGGGGCGATGAGGGCAAGGGCAAGATCGTCGACTGGCTCGCCGAGCGCGCCGATGTCGTCGTGCGCTTCCAGGGCGGGCACAATGCCGGTCACACGCTGGTCGTCGGCGACCAGGTCTATAAGCTGAGCCTGCTGCCCTCGGGCATCGTGCGCGGCACCCTGTCGGTGATCGGCAATGGCGTGGTGTTCGATCCCTGGCATTTCCGCGATGAGGTCGCCAAGCTCCAGGGCCAGGGCGTCACCATCTCGCCCGAGAATCTTCACCTCGCGGAGACCGCACCGCTGATCCTGCCCTTCCACCGCGATCTCGACGGTCTGCGCGAGGATGCGTCGGGCGCGGGCAAGATCGGCACCACGCGGCGCGGCATCGGCCCGGCCTATGAAGACAAGGTTGGCCGCCGCGCGATCCGCGTTTGCGACCTCGCCCATCTCGATGATCTCGAACTCCAGCTCGACCGCATCTGCGCGCATCATGATGCGCTGCGCGCGGGCTTCGGCGAAAAGCCGATCGACCGCGAGGAGCTGAAGGGACAGCTCGCCGAGATCGCCGACTTCATCCTGCCCTTTGCCAAGCCGGTCTGGCTGACGCTGAACGAAGCGCGCAAGAAGGGCCGCCGCATCCTGTTCGAAGGCGCACAGGGCGTGCTGCTCGACGTCGATCACGGCACCTACCCCTTCGTCACCTCGTCGAACACCATCGCGGGCACCGCATCGGGCGGCTCGGGCCTCGGTCCGTCGGCGGCGGGGTTCGTGCTCGGCATCGTCAAGGCCTACACCACCCGCGTCGGTTCGGGCCCCTTCCCGTCCGAGCTGGAGGACGAAACCGGCCAGCGGCTCGGCGAGCGCGGCCATGAGTTCGGCACGGTCACCGGGCGCAAGCGCCGCTGCGGCTGGTTCGACGCGGTGCTGGTGCGCCAGTCGGCGGCGGTCTCGGGCATCACCGGGGTCGCGCTGACCAAGCTCGACGTGCTCGACGGCTTCGACGAGATCAAGATCTGCACCGGCTACAAGCTCGACGGCAAGATGTACGACTATCTGCCGCCGCATCCGCAGGATCAGGCGCGTGTTGAGCCGATCTACGAGACGATCGAAGGCTGGAGCGAGTCGACCGCGGGCGCGCGTAGCTGGGCGCAGCTTCCGGCGCAGGCGATCAAATATATCCGCCGCGTCGAGGAGCTTATCCAGTGCCCGGTCGCACTGGTCTCGACCAGCCCCGAGCGCGAGGACACGATCCTGGTCCGCGATCCCTTCGCGGACTAATCCGCCGGAGCGGGAGCGAGAAAGGGCGAGATCACGCCCAGCGCGCGATCAATCCACGCCTGTTTCTCGCCCACCGGCGCGACATAATGGAGCGCGGCGGCGGCATCCTCGACCAATGCGCCGCGCGCGATGAGCCAGGCCGCGAGATAGTTTGACGCCAGGCACCCGCCCGCCGTCGCGACATTGCCATGCGCGACGAAGGGCGCGTCGATGACGTCGACGCCCGCTTCGATCACCCAGGGCTTGGTGGTGAGATCGGTACAGGCGGGTAGCGCACCGATCAGGCCGAGCCTGGCGAGCAGCAGCGTCCCCGAACATTGCGCGGCTATCAACTGGCGCGATGGATCGAGCCCGATCCGCGCGAGCATCGCTGGGTCAGCCGCGATCTCGCGGGTGCGGATGCCGCTGCCGATCACCACCGCATCGGCCTCTGCAGCGAACTCGAGCGGCTTCTGCCGCGTGACGGTGACGCCGTTCATCGAGGTGACCGTCTCGCTGGGCGAGGTAATATGCGCCATCCAGCCCTTCGGCCGCATCCGGTTGAGAATGCCCGCCGCGACGAAGCTGTCGAGTTCGTTGAAACCGTCGAAGGTGAGGACCGCGATCTGCATGCCGCAAGGAGAGCAGCTTGCCCGCGCGCTGGCAAGAAATCCTAGGCGAGCGCGCCGATCTTCCGCCAATAGGGTAGCCGGTCGTCGAGGAAAGCCGTGACCGCCCCGGCTATCCGCTGCTCCGCCGCAGCGCCCTTGAGCGGCGTGTCGCCGTCATAGATACGCTGCCCCATGCGCGTCATGCGCTGCACCACCCCTTTGCCCAGCGCGGCAGCGTCGGCCTGCCCCGACGCTTCCAGCCAGCTATCGATCAGCAGCAGGTCGAAATCCTTCACCGCGACCGCCGAGCCCAGCCTGGGCGCGACGATATGGCGATAGGGCGCGCCCCGCGATCCGGCCTGGGCGATAGCGGCATTGAGGCGGTGCGCCGCGCTGTCGTCGGGCTGCTCGGCCCCCACCGCGAGGATGCGCGCCTGCAAAAGGAGCGTCAGGGTCCGTGTCAGCGCCGCCCAGCCATGCTTGCCCACCCCCGGCAAAAGCGCGAGCTGTTCGATCGACTTGGGCCCGGTAGCCAGCGCTGCGAATATCTCGGCACAGGCGGCATAGGCTATCGTCCGAGTGCCGAAAGCGGTCTTGACCACCACCGCCTCGTCGACCGCCGGAGCCGCCACCAGATGAAGCTGGGTCGTCCGGCGAAAATCCTTGGTCGTACTGCGCCGCGGACCCCGGCAGAAGATGTCTCGCCGGAAGGTCTGGTTGATCAATATGTCCTGAAGGTCCTGCCGCAGGCCGGCGTCCGCCTGTCCGGCGATAATCTCCTGCATGGGCGCGGCGAGCAGGTCAGGCAGTTGGGTCTCGCCGATCGTCGCCGTCCCGATATAATCGAGCTTGGCGCGGCGCAGCTCGGCCGCGACCTCCGAATGCCAGAAGAGGTTCCAGCTTTCGTTGAGATATTCCTGGACCTGATAGGTTCTATTCTGTCCCTTCATCGTCTCGATGCGCGACTTCAGGCCCGGCATCACCTTGAACAGCGCGGCGTCGCTTGCGGCCAGCCGTTCGAACAGGCCGATCGTATCGTCGAGCACCGCCGCGCCCGATTTCGGATTGGTCTGCTTGAGCCTGAGCGCAACGTGCTGGAACGGCATCGACCCGAGCCAGCCCGGATGGCTGTTATAGGCGTTATAGACCACCGCGCCGGGCCGGGTTGCGTGCGACAGGCACTGGACGACCGCTTCGCGCACATTGCCGGGAACCCAGCTATAAATGCCGTGCAGCGCGACATAGTCGAACTTGCCGAAATCCGCGGGCCATGCGGCGGCGAGATCGAGGAAGTCGGCTTCGACGAAGCGTATATTGGTCAGGCCCGCATCGCGGACGAGTTCATCGGCATGGGCGATATGCTCTGGGTGGAAATCGACACCGACGAATTCGGCCTGCGGATAGGCGGCGGCGAGCAGGCAGAGCCCGAAGCCCTGCCCCGCCCCAAGCTCCAGATAGCGGAAGGGCGCGGCGGGATCGCGCCGGGGCGGCACATAACCGGCCAGCTCGATGCACAGATCGAGCGATGCCGGCGCCATCGCCGAATAGAAGCCGTGGGTATAGCCTATCGAAACGTCATAACCGTGCGTCCAGTCGCTCATCAAAACCGCCCGTCATGCGTTACGCCTGCCCGAAGCCTAGGAGATGTGGCGGCGCAGGACAATTCGCTCAGCCGGCATGCCTTCGGAAGCAATCGGCGGCATGATCGTTGACGATGCCCACCGCCTGCATCCAGGCATAGACGATCGTCGGCCCGACGAACTTGAACCCACGCTTCTTGAGATCCTTCGATATCCGCGCCGACAGCTCGGTCTGCGCCGGGACATGATGGCCATCGCCGATCAGCGGGACGCCATCGGTGAAGGACCAGCAATAGGCCGCGAAATCTTCACCCGCGTCACGCATCGCCAGAAATATGCGCGCGCCCGCGATCGTCGCCTCGATCTTGGCGCGGGCGCGGACGATGCCGGGATCGGCCATCAGCCGGGCAATATCCGCTTCGTCGAAGCGGGCGACCCTTTCCGGATCGAAGCCGGCGAAGGCGGCGCGAAAAGCCTCGCGCTTGCGCAGGATGATGATCCAGGCGAGCCCCGCCTGGAAGCCTTCGAGCATCAGCATTTCCCACAATATACGCGGGTCACGCTGCGGCACACCCCATTCCGCGTCATGATAGGCGCGCATCAGCGGATCGCCCTCCGCCCAGGAGCAGCGCGCGCTCATGCCCCTGCTCCTGCCCTTTTGAGAAGGTCGAGCGTCGCCGGATCGGGCCGCCCGTCGAACCAGCGGTCCAGCGCGGCTTCGAACAGACGCCCGCCGCCGGCTTGCGCAAAAAGGGTCAGCGATGATCGCAGCTTGAGCGCATCGATGTCGCCGAACACCGTTTCGGCATCGACTTCGGTCAGATCCTGAAGCGCTTCGACACAGGCTCTCAACCGTGCGCCCAGCACCGGATGATCGAGATAGGCGCGGGCTTCATCGAGCGACGCAATCGCATAATATTGCGCCATCGCACTATGGCCGAGCCCCGCCAGCTGGGGAAAGACGAACCACATCCAATGGCCGCGTTTGCGGCCGCGCCCGATCTCGGCGAGTGCGCTACCGAACACCGGAGCCTGCGCAGCCGCGAAACGATCCAGGTCGTAGACAGAAGCCGTCATGATCGCCGCCTGCCCGCTTGTTCGCATCGCTTTACATATCCGTCTGTCGTGACCGTTTCACGTGGAACAAATATGGAACAAATTGGCCAGGCTGGCAATATGGCATTGCGCTTATTTGCGGGTTGAGCGGGACCGCCGGCCGGAAACGGCCGCTTCCGATCCTGCATGTACCGCCGTGATGTCTACCGCCCCCGGTCAACCACGGCCGAAAAGCAACTCAACCAGTTCGATCGGATGATCCGCCACCAGAGCCCGTCCCGCTCCGAACGGGCGCCCCGCGGGACGCTTCGACATAGCGGCTAAGATCATGCCAGTCTTCGCATGTGGGTTGCGTTGAACGCGACCGCGATGGCCCCGTCGCACGGATACGCTCGTGCATATGCTTCCCTCCTGTTACGCCGTCTGTGCGGCTGAACGCAGAATATGCATATCCGACAGCGGCTTGCACGTTCTTTTTGACGTTTACGTTACGGCATTCCGTCCTGAATCGGGTCAGCGGCGCTTCGCGGCCCGCATCTTGCTGTATTTGGTGGTGCGCGTGCCGGGCTTGCCGCCGGTCGCATGGGCCTTCACGGGGGCATGGTGCTCGCCGGGCGGGAGGCCAAGTTCGTCCTGCTCCAACTGGCGGATTTCGTCGCGCAGCCGGCCCGCCTCCTCGAACTCCAGATCGGCGGCGGCGGCGCGCATCTTCGCTTCCAGCTCCTCGATATAGGCGCGCAGATTATGGCCGACGAGATGCGGCCGCTCCTCGAGGCCGGTGTCGACGGTCACCTGATCGCGCGAGGCGAGATGGCCGACGATGTCGGTGATGTTGCGGCGGATCGTCTCCGGCGTGATGCCGTTCGCCTCGTTATAGGCCTGCTGCTTTTCGCGGCGGCGCGCGGTTTCCGCCATCGCGCGCTCCATCGATCCGGTGATGCTGTCGGCATAGAGGATCACCCGCCCGTCGACGTTGCGCGCCGCGCGGCCGATCGTCTGGATCAGCGAGGTTTCGGAGCGCAGGAAGCCTTCCTTGTCGGCGTCGAGGATCGCGACCAGCCCGCATTCGGGAATGTCGAGCCCTTCGCGCAACAGGTTGATGCCGACCAGTACGTCATAGACGCCCAGGCGCAGATCGCGGATAAGCTCGATACGCTCGAGCGTTTCGACGTCCGAATGCATGTAGCGGACCTTGATCCCCGCCTCATGCATATATTCGGTCAGGTCCTCGGCCATTCGCTTGGTCAGCGTGGTGACGAGGCTGCGATAGCCGAGCTTCGCCGTCTCGCGCACCTCGTAGACGAGGTCGTCGACCTGGCTCTCGATCGGGCGCACCTCGACCGGCGGGTCGATCAGTCCGGTCGGGCGGATCACCTGCTCGGTGAAGACGCCGCCGGTCTGCTCCATCTCCCAGTCGCCCGGCGTCGCCGAGACATAGATGGTCTGCGGCCGCATCACCTCCCACTCGGCGAAGCGCAGCGGGCGGTTGTCGATGCACGACGGCAGGCGGAAGCCATATTCGGCCAGCGTGATCTTCCGCCGGTGGTCCCCCCGCGCCATGCCGTTGATCTGGCCGATAGTCTGGTGGCTCTCGTCGACGAACAGCAGCGCGTTTTCCGGCAGATATTCGAACAGGGTGGGCGGCGGTTCGCCGGGCATGCGGCCTGTCAGGAAGCGCGAATAATTCTCGATGCCCGCGCAGCTACCGGTCGCGGCTATCATCTCCAGATCGAAATTGGTGCGCTGCTCCAGCCGCTGCGCTTCCAATAGCTGGCCGCCCTCGACCAGCTCCTTGAGCCGCTCGGTCAGCTCGAAGCGGATCGCCTCCATCGCCTGCTTCATCGTCGGCCCGGGGGTGACATAGTGCGAATTGGCGAAGACGCGGACATGGTCGAGGCTGGCGGCCTTCTTGCCTGTCAGCGGATCGAACTCGACGATCTCCTCGATCTCGTCACCGAAGAATGAGACGCGCCAGGCGCTGTCCTCATAATGCGACGGAAAGATTTCCAGATTCTCGCCGCGTACCCGAAAATTGCCACGCGCGAAGGCGGCGTCGTTGCGCTTGTACTGAAGCGCGACGAGCTTGCGGATGATCTCGCGCTGGTCGACCGTGTCGCCTTTCTTCAGGTCGAAGATCATCGCCGAATAGGTTTCGACCGAGCCGATACCGTAGAGGCACGACACCGACGCGACGATCAGCACATCGTCGCGTTCGAGCAGCGACCGGGTGGCCGAATGGCGCATCCGGTCGATCGCCTCGTTCACCGAGCTTTCCTTCTCGATATAGGTGTCCGACCGCGGCACATAGGCCTCGGGCTGGTAATAGTCGTAATAGCTGACGAAGAATTCGACCGCATTGTCGGGAAAGAATTGCTTGAACTCGCCATAGAGCTGCGCGGCGAGGATCTTGTTCGGCGCGAGCACCAGCGCCGGGCGCTGCAGCTGCTCGACCACCTTGGCCATGGTGAAGGTCTTGCCCGATCCGGTGACGCCCAGCAGCACCTGATCGCGCTCGCCAGCCTGCGCCTGCGCGGCCAGTTCGGCAATCGCGGTAGGCTGATCGCCCGACGGCTGATAGTCCGAGACAAGCTTGAATGCCTTGCCGCCTTCGGTCTTCTCGGGCCGCTCGGGCCGATGGGGCACGAAGGTCTGGCCATTGTCGATGTCGTCGAGGCTGGTGCGGATCTGGATGGTCATGGCGCGCCATATGTAGGATAGAGATTACGGATGTTCACCTTTTATCTTCCTTGCGCATGAGCCTGCTCGTCCTGCACGACAGGGACGGGCGCGCGACCTTCGACGCGGAGCAATGCCGCGCGGCGGGCGCGGCGCTCCACGAAGCCTATGCCGCCGCTGCGCCCTTTCCGCATGTCGTGATCGACGATTTCCTCGACCCCAATCTGCTCCGCGCCATGCTACCCGGCTTTCCGGACAGCGAAGGGCGGCGCTTCTTCGACCGCCACCAGGAACGCTTCAAATATCAGATCGCTCCTGACCAGATCGCCGATCCCGCGCTGCGCGGGTTGCTGTACGAACTCAACGGCCCGGCCATCCTCGCCTTTCTCGAAGCGCTGACCGGGATCGAGGGGCTAGTGCCCGATCCCTATTATATCGGCGGCGGGCTGCACGAAACGCGGACCGGCGGCCATCTCTCGGTCCATGCCGATTTCAACCTGCATGAGCAGATGAAGCTGGAGCGGCGCCTCAACCTGCTCATCTATCTGAACGAGGACTGGCGGGAGGTCTGGGGCGGCGATCTCGAGCTCTGGGGCCGCGACATGCGCGCCTACGAGGTGAAAGTGCCGCCGCTCCTCGGCCGCGCGGTGATCTTCGCCACCGATGCGGACAGCTATCATGGCCATCCCGAGCCCCTCGCTTGCCCGCCCGATCGCAGCCGCCGGTCGATCGCCACCTATTATTACACGGTACCGCGCACCGATGGTCCGGCAAGGACCACCCGTTTCCGGGTCCGCCCCGGCAGCGGCGACCGGTCCGACCGGCGCGTCGCGCTGGACCATTTCATCCAGGACTGGGTGCCGCCCCGCCTCCAACGCTATGCGCGGCGGCTGAACCCTTTCCGCTGACCGGGCTTGAACCGTAACCGCGAGCCGCTAAGGATTCGCCGCGGCGAGGAGAAAAGCCTGATGATCAAATGGACTATGCTTCTTCTGGCCGGCCTGGCGGCGCCCGCCGCAGCCGAGGGATTCGCGACCGGCAAATGGCAGCATGAGACCAGGACGATCAGCGCCGACGTGCCCGGCGTGCCGCAATGGATCGTCAAGATGTTCGCCGGCAACAGCAGCCGCAAGAGCTGCTTCACCCCGCAACAGGCCGCGACCCGGCCGGAGGCGCTGCTGACCCAGGATGACGCCGCGGTCTGCACAAAGCGCAAATTCTCGCTCGCCGGCGGCAAGATCGTCTACGACACCTTCTGCACCAACAAGCGCTTTCCCGAAGGGCTGCTGGTCTCCTCGAAGGGCAGCTACACCGCCGACAGCTACGAGATTTCGACGCTCACGACCGGCACCAAGGGCGGCGAACCGGTCAAGATCGTCACCACCGGCACCGGCCGCCGCACCGCACCGACATGCAAATAAGCGCCCCGATCGACCTCGACGCCTATCTCGCCCGGATCGCGATCGGCGTCGCGCCCGATCCCGATGCGGCGGGGCTGGCCGCCGTGCAGCGCGCGCATCGCCTGGCGATCCCGTTCGAAAATCTCGACGTGCGGCTGGGGCGCGGGATTAGCCTCGATCCCGCCCATGTTTTCGACAAGCTCGTCCACAAGCGGCGTGGCGGCTATTGCTTCGAACAGAACCAGCTGTTCCTGCGCGCGCTGACCGCGATCGGCTTCGATGCCCGCCCCCTGCTCGCCCGCGTCTGGCTGATGGCGACCGACATTCCGCCGCGCACCCACACCCTCAACCTGGTCCGGATCGACGGCGAGGACTGGATCGCCGATGCAGGATTTGGCGGCAGCTATACGCCGCCGATGAAGCTGTTCGACGGATCGCAGGCGACCGCACCCGACGGCGCAGACTTCCGCCTGTCGCTGACCGAGGATCATGGCTGGCTGCTCGAACGGCGCGGCGAACCGGCGCTGACCGATGGGCGCACCACCAGCAAGGACTGGCAGGCGCAATATAGCTTCACGCTGGAGAATGTCGCGGCGATCGATCTGGAGATGTCGAACCACTGGACGTCGACCCGTCCCGATACGCTGTTCACCACCCGGTCGGTCGTCAGCCTGTGCCTGCCCTCAGGCTTCGCTTCACTGGTCGACCGGCATTATACCCGCCACAATGGCGACCAGCATGTCGAAGCCGATATCGAAAGCGCGACCGCCTATCGGCTGCGGCTGAACTTCGTCTTCGGCATCGTCGTCGACGATGTCGAAGCGGGCGGGCTGGGGCTGTTTTAACGGGGATGGATCGATGACCGCCAGCCGACCCCGCAACGCCATCCGCTCGGTGGTCGGCGGATCGCTCGGCAATCTCGTCGAATGGTATGACTGGTATATCTATTCGGCCTTCGCGCTCTATTTCTCGAAAAGCTTCTTCCCCAGCGACGATCCGACCGCGCAACTGCTGTCGACCAGCATCGTCTTCGCCATCGGCTTCCTGATGCGCCCGCTCGGCGGCTGGCTGCTCGGTGCGCTGGCCGACCGCTATGGCCGCAAGAACGCGCTGACCTGGTCGATCACGCTGATGTGCGCCGGATCGCTGATCATCACTTTCGCGCCCACCTATGCGTCGATCGGCATCTGGGCGCCGATCCTGCTCACCGCCGCGCGGATGGCGCAGGGGCTGAGCCTCGGCGGCGAGTTCGGCACCGCGGCGACCTATCTGGTCGAGATCGCCCCGCCAGAGAAGCGCGGTTTCTGGTCGAGCTTCCAATATGTCACGCTGATCGCGGGTCAGTTGCTGGCGCTCGGCCTGCTGCTCCTGCTCCAGTTCGTGTTCCTGACCGAGGCGCAGCTGGAGGCCTGGGGCTGGCGCATCGCCTTCGCGACCGGCGCGATCCTGGCGGTCAGTGTCTTCTGGCTGCGGCGCGGGATCGACGAGACGCCCGACTTCCTCGAAGAGGGCGGCGAGAAGCGCAAGGGCGGGCTGCTGACGCTGATCCGCGAGCAGCCCAAACAGGTGGCGCTGGTGTTCGGCCTGTCGATCGGCAGCAATGTCAGCTTCTACGCCTTCACCACCTATATGCAGAAATATCTGGTCGCGAGCGCGGGCTTCGAAAAGGGGCAGGCGTCGCTGGTCTGCTCGGCCGCGCTGATCTTCTACATCGCCATCCAGCCGATCCTCGGGGCACTGTCGGACAGGATAGGCCGCAAGCCCCTGCTCTACTGGTGCTGGATCGCGGGCGTGCTGGCGACCGTGCCGCTGTTCACCGCGATCGGCGCGGCGCAGAGCATGCTCAGCGCCTTCCTGCTGATCTGCCTTGCCTATCTGATCATCTCCGGGTCGAGCGCGACGAGCGCGGTGGTGAAGGCCGAGCTGTTCCCGCCGCACATCCGCGCGCTTGGCGTCGGCCTGCCTTATGCGGTCAGCCAGGCGATCTTCGGCGGCACCGCGGAATCGGTGGCGCTGGGCTTCAAGGCGGCGGGCATGGAAGCGGCCTTCTTCTGGTATGTCGCCGGCTGCATGGGGGTCGCGCTGGTCACCACCCTGTTCCTGCCCGAGACCCGCTGGCCAGGCGGCAAGCCGAAGCGCGCGGCATAAGGCGATGTGCGTCCTCGCCCTCGCATGGCGCGCGCATCCGCGCTGGAAGCTCGTCGTGGCGGGCAACCGCGACGAATATCATAGCCGCCCCGCCGCCCCGCTCGCGCGGTGGGAGGACCATCGTCATATCCTCGCCGGGCGTGATCTCCAGTCGGGCGGCACCTGGCTCGGCGCGTCGGACGCGGGACGCTTCACCGTCGTCACCAATTTGCGGGGCTACGGCATGCCCGAGGAGGGGCGGCCCTCGCGCGGCGCGCTGGTCACCGGCCTGCTCGACGGCGCCTATCCGGATGCGGTGGCGATCGATGCCTATAATCCGGTCAACCTGATCCACATAGCGGGTGATCAGGCGCGTTTCCTGTCGAACCGTCCTGCCCCCGTCCGCACCAGCCTGTCTCCCGGCCTCTACGGCCTGTCCAACGGCACGCTCGACGAGCCCTGGCCAAAGACGCTGCGGATCAAATCGATCCTGCTCGACTGGCTGACCGGTGACGCCGAACAGCCCGCGCGCCTTTTCGACGGCCTGCGCGAGGAGGTTTTGCCCGACATCGGCATCGACCCGGCCACGGCGTCCGACGTGCCGCAAGAACCCAACCATAGCCCGATCTTCATCCGCAGTCCGGTCTATGGCACCCGGTGCAGCTCGGTCGTGGCGATCGGCGGGGATGGCCGGGGCGTCTTCCTCGAGCGGCGTTTTTCGGCGGAAGGCGACGCGATCGGGGACAGCCGCCTGTCGTTCGACTGGCCACGCGCTTCCTAGACCGGACAGGCGAAGGTATCGGGGCGGGCGCGGTCGAACTGCTCGTTGGCCCAGAGCATGACGATCATCTCGTCATCGCCGATATTGGTGATGTCGTGCGTCCAGCCGGGAATCGTCTCGACGATTTCGGGCCGCTCGCCCTCGCTGGTCCGTTCCACCGTCTCGCCCGTGAGCATGTGTCGGAACCTGAACCGCGCCGTGCCCCGGATGACGAGGAATTTCTCGGTCTTGCTGTGGTGATAATGGCCGCCGCGGGTCACGCCCGGATGCGCGGTGAAATAGGAGAATTGCCCCGAATCCGCGGTCTTGAGCATTTCGACGAAGGTGCCGCGGGGATCGCTGTGCGCCGGGATCGGATAGCCGAAGCTTTCGGGCGGCACATGGCTCATGAAGGTCGCGTACAGCGCGCGGACCAGCCCGGTGCCGACACGTTCGATAACGAGCGTATCGCGGACATCGCGAAAGGCTTCGATCTGTGCTGCCAGATCGCCGACTGTCGTCTGATAGACCGGTTCGACCATGGGAAACGTCACGCCCGGAGCGATTTCCGGCAGGGCCCGCAGCCAGCCATCGATGACGTCGTCGATATAGGCCAGCCGGATTTCGGCGGCGGGATCGTGGATCTCGACCGGCAGGCCGCGCGCGATGCTGTGGCAGAAGGTCGCCACCGCCGAATTATAATATGGCCGGCTCCATTTGCCGAAGACGTTGGGCAACCGGTAGATCGCGACGCCTGCTCCGGTGGCGGCGGCATAATCGGTCAGGTGCGCCTCGGCGGCGCGCTTGCTGGCGCCATAGGGATTGTCGCGCTCCGCCTGGATCGAGGACGCGAAGATCACCGGCAGCGCCCGTCCAGCCGCCATAAGCTGCTCGCATAGCAAGGCCGTGTAGTCGCCGTTGCCGGTCATGAACTCGGCGGGATCTTCCGGCCGGTTTATCCCTGCGAGATGGATCACCGCATCCGCTGCCCGCACCGCATCGCTCAGGTCCGACACAATCGAGGCGCGCGTGATGGGCAGCGCCGTATGATCGGGGTGTTCGTCGATCACCAGGCTCAGATTCCTGCCGATGAAGCCATCGGCCCCGGTGATCAACAGCTTCATGGGTCAGATCGCCGGTTCGGGAATGCGCCCGGCGAGGGCGTCGCGGATGAAGTCGAGCTGGAGCAGCAGCGCCTTCATCCCCTCCACATCGAGCCGCACCGCATTATGCGAGGTGTAATCCTCGCTCGACGTGATCTGGGTGTCGCCCTCTTCCAGATATTTGCCATAGTTGAGGTCGCGCTGATCGGCATTGATCCGGAAATAGGCGTCGAGATCGTCGGCGCGGGTGCGCTCCTCGCGGCTCAGCAGCGTCTCATGCTGCTTTTCGCCATGGCGCGTACCGATGACGTTGATCGGATGATCGGGCTTGCCGAACAGCTGGCAGATCGCGCGGGCGAGCGACTCCATTGTCACGGCGGGGGCCTTCTGGACAAAGAGATCGCCGGTCCGGCCATGCTCGAAAGCGTAGAGGACGAGGTCGACCGCCTCGTCGAGGGTCATCATGAAGCGGGTCATCGCGCCATCGGTGACGGTCAGCGGCTGGCCGTGGAGGATCTGATCGACGAACAGCGGGATTACCGAGCCGCGCGACGCCATGACGTTGCCATAACGGGTGCCGCAGATCGTCGTTCGCGCCGGATCGACTCCGCGAGACTTGGCGACGAACACCTTTTCCATCATCGCCTTGGAAATGCCCATCGCGTTGACCGGATAGACCGCCTTGTCGGTGCTAAGGCAGATCACCCGCCGCACGCCGTTCTGGATCGCCGCCTCCAGCACGTTGTCGGTGCCCATGACGTTGGTTTTCACCGCCTCCATCGGGTGAAACTCGCAGGACGGCACCTGCTTGAGCGCGGCCGCGTGGAAGAGATAGTCGACCCCGCGCATGACGTTCGTCACCGCCCCCGCATCGCGGACGTCACCCAGATGGAATTTCAGCTTGTCGCTGGCATAGGCCTTGCGCAGATCGTCCTGCTTCTTCTCGTCGCGGCTGAAGATGCGGATCTCGCGAACGTCGGTTTCCAGGAAGCGGCGCAGCACCGCCTTGCCGAAGGATCCGGTGCCGCCGGTGATCAGCAATATGCCATCTTTGAACACGATTATGCTGAGTCCTTATTGAACCGGGAGGCCCGGCACCCGGATATGATCGGGCTCCATCCCGTTCCAGAAACGGTCATAGGCCATTTCGAACGCGGTCTCGATATGCCTCGTGAAACGCGCGGAATCGAATAGCGGCATCGTCGTGCGGTTGTGGGCAAGGCGGTCGCGGATCTCCACAAGGCGGGCGGGATCGGTCGCCAGCTCCAGCGCCAGCCGCTGATAATCCTCACGCGTGGCCACCGCGAGCTCGGGCAGGCCGACGGCATGGACCACGCTCGCGCCGACGCGCGCCGCATAACCCTGCCCCGGCACGGTCAACACCGGCACGCCCGCCCACAAAGCGTCAGCCGCCGTCGCATGGGCGTTGCACTGGAAACAGTCGAGGAACAGGTCCGCCTGCCTGAGCCGCGCCAGATGCTCGGCATGCGGCATGCGACCGGCGAAGATCAGGCGGGTGGGATCGACGCCCCGGACGGCCGCCTCGCGCCGCAGATTGTCCTCGACGCGGGCATTGGCCTCGAACAGCCAGAGCACGCTGCCGTCGACCTTCGTCAGCAGCCGCATCCAGATGTCGAACTCCGCCGGAGTGATCTTGTGGCTGTTGTTGAACGAACAGAAGACGAAGCCCGTTGACGGGAGGCCCAGCTCGGTGCGCGAAGGCATTCGCCCGGCGATCTGGCGGCGATCGTCGTTCGCCTGATAGCTGTTGGGAAGATAGATGATCTTCTCGGCATAATGCGCCCGCGCACCTTCGGGGATCAGCATGTCATCGGCGACCAGATAGTCGACGAACGGCGCGCCCATCGTGCCCGGATAGCCCATATATTGCACCTGCACCGGCGCGGGACGCATTGAGAAGATCTCAGGCCGGGCATGCCCGGTATAGCCCATCAGATCGATCGCGACGTCGATCCCGTCCGCCCGCGCCAGACCGGCGATCTCGCGGCTGTTCAACCCGCTGACGTCGTGGAAGACGTCGAACGCCTCGATGAGCCGCTGGCGCATCGGCGAGGGCTGGTTGGGCCCGAAGCTGTAGGCATGGATCGAGAAGCGGCTGCGGTCGTGCAGCTCGAACAGGCGGGCCAGCTGGAACATCACTGCGTGATCATGGAACTCGGCGGAGAAATAGCCGATCCGGATCGGCCCGGCGCGCTGGGCCTTGCGCGGCGGGGCGGTGCCAATGGCGGGAAATTTCTCCGATGCATAGCGGGTCGCGCGCGCGTGCTGGAGCTGTGGAGAGTCGACCAGCCAGGTGAAGATCAGCGGGCTTACAGCCTGGCTGACCGCAAGCGCGCCGAGATCGGCCTTGTCGGGGCTGTCCCATTCGCACATCCGGGCGCGCTGATAGGCCAGTTGGGCGATGGCCCCGTCATGATCCGGGTTCAGCGCCGTCACACGGCGATAGCAATCCACCGCCTCGGCGAGCAGGCCCAGCTCCTGCAGGATGTTAGCCAGCGCATAGAGATGGTCCTGGTTGCCGGGATCGAGCGTCACCGCCTTGGCATAGCTTTCGGCGGCCTCCGGCGACCGGCCCAGCTTGAACAAGGCATGGCCGCGATTGCCATAGGCACGGGCATGGTTCGGGTCGCACGCGATCGCCCTGTCGCAGGCAACGATGGCCTCGTCGAGGCGAAGCATCTTCTCCAAGACTACCGCAAGATTATAATGCAGCTCGGCGACGCCGGGCTGAAGCTCGACCGCCTTGCTGGAGCTGGCATGGGCCTCGTCGAGACGGCCAAGCCCCAACAGGGCGTTGCCGAGGTTCGAATGCGCGTCGGCGAACTGCGGATTGAGGGCGATGGCACGACCATAGCTGTCGACCGCCTCCTCCAGCCGGCCGAGCTTCTGCAAGGCGTTGCCGCGATTGCTATGCGCGACGATATAGCTCGGCTGTAGCGCAATGGCCCGGTCATAGCCCTGCACTGCCTCGTCATGGCGCATCAGATCGTCGAGCAGATTGGCGCGGTTATAATGGATTTCCGGCACATCGGGCAGCAGGCGCAACGCGGCGTCATAGGCCGAGACCGCCTCGGTCAGGCGACCGACCTGCCGCAGCGCGATGCCGCGATTGCTGTGCGCCTGAGCATTGCCGGGGGCGATACGGATCGCCGCGTCGCAGCTCTCCAGCGCGTCGCCATGGCGCCCCAGGTTGATCAGCGCGCTGGCGCGGTTCGCATGAGCCTCGGCATAGCCGGGATTGAGACCGATCGCGCGATCATAGGCCGCTATCGCGGGTTCGAACTGGCCGGTTCCGGCGAAGATCGCGCCGGCGAGGTTATGAAGGTCGGGCTCCGAGGGATAGAGGTCTATCAGCAGGCGGACCTTGTCGAGCGCCTCCGCCAGCCGGCCCTGCTCATAGGCGACGAGCACCGCTTCCACCCCGCGCGCATAGGCCTTGGGGTCCTTGGGCGCGGTGAGCGCGCGGATACCGTCGAGCGCGCGCTTGTTGGCCGGAAAGCGTTCGAGCACGTTGCGATAGATCAGCTCCGCCTCGGCGATGCGGCCATTCGCGCTCAGCGACGCCGCTTTGCGCAAATACTGATCGACGCTCTGCTTCATGATGGGATGCCTTCAGGACAGGTCGGGACCCTCGCCGATTAGATCGACTTCCCTAAGATCGAATTAACTATGTTCATCAACCGTCCATGCACCATCGATAGACGTTCTGCCCGGCACCCTCTAAGGGCGGGATCGCATGCGCCGGGCGTTGACATCATGGCTGTCGGACCAGCCGCCCGGAACGGTCCGGCGTCGCACGATCAGCGTGGCCGCCATGGTCGGCGTTCACCTCCTCGCTGTCCTGATCGCCTTCCTGATGTCACCGCCCTTCGATCCGAAGAAGCTGGAGCCCGAACTGAAAAATTTCAGGCTGATGGCGCTGGCGGAAGAGGAGGTCGCGCCGAAGCCGAAGCCACGGGCCAGCGCGGCTGCGCAGCAGAAGCGAGTGGTGACCGAAACCCCGCCGCCACCGGAACAGCCGGTCGCCCTCCCCTCGCCGCTGGCGATGATGCTGGTCAGCCGCGACGTGTTCGCCGCCAGCGACATCTCGCGCATCCAGTCGCGCAGGGCGGAGGGCACGCCGAATATTGCGGACAACAGCAGCGCAGGCCATGACGATGGTCCCGGCGAGGGGCCCGGCGGCGAAAAGCTCTACGACCCCGACTGGTATCGAGAACCGACCGACGCCGAAATGGCCTATTATATGCCGAAGGGGTCGCCTCGCAGCGGCTGGGGCCTGATCGCGTGCCGCACGATCCCGGACTTTCGCGTCGACGATTGCCGCGAACTGGCCGAATCCCCGTCCGGATCGGGCATCGCCCGTGCGGTGCGGCAGGCCGCCTGGCAGTTCCGCGTCCGCCCACCCCGCATCGGCGGAAAACCGATCATCGGCGCCTGGGTCCGCATCCGCTTCGACATGACGGTGGGCATCGTCAAGAAATAGCTTTCAGGGCACCATCCAGCCCTGCCCCGGCTCAGTCGCGACGAACCGGTCCGGCGCGATGCCGGCAGCCTTTACGCTTTCCGCCAGTTCGACGCGCGGTGCGTCCGCGGATTCGTCGGTCAGCCGGAACGTCCCCCAATGCACGCCGAGCGCGTGGCGCGCGCCAAGCGTCCGGAACACCGACACCGCCTGTTGCGGATCGATATGGTGGCCGCCGAATATCTCGCGCGGATGATAGGCGCCGATCGGCAGCAGCGCCAAGCGGAAAGGCCCGTGGCGCGCCGCCAGACGCGGCCATGCGCCATCGCCGATGCCGGTATCGCCCGCGAAGAAGATATTGCCGCCCGGCAGGGTTACGGTGAAGCCGCTCCATAGGGCGCGGTTGCGGTCCGATCCCCAGCGTGCACCCCAGTGATGGACGCGCTCGACGATCACCGAGACGCCGGGCTTGACGGGTACGATACCGTCCCAGTCGCGCGCCACCGCATCGATGCCGCGATCCTTCAGGATGGTCTCGTTGCCAAGGCTGGTGACGATCAGCGGACGGTCGCGCGCCCACAGCCGCTCGAGCGTCGGCAGGTCCATATGGTCGTAATGGTTGTGACTTACCAGAACGACATCGATCTTCGGCAGATCCTCGAACCGCACCCCCGGCGCACGCGCCCGCTTCGGCCCGAAGCGGTTCCACGGCCCGGCGACATCCGACCAGACCGGATCGGTGAGGATGTTGAGCCCCTGGGTCTGCACCAGCGCGGTTGCATGCCCGACCCAGGTGACGCGCATCGCGTCACCCTCGACCCGCGCGGGCGGCCTGGCCGGGTGCACCGGGATCGTCTCGGGCCATCCCGGAGCGCGCCGCCCGGTTATCATCGCCCATAGCCGCGGCAGGATGAACCCGCGGGGAACACCGGCGGAGTCGCCTTCGGGATTGAAAAAGCGCTCGCCGTTGAAATGACCGCTGGCGGGCCCCCGATAATAGGTGCGATCGAGATAGAGCGGGCGAGCGAACCAGGCGACAGCCAACAGCACCAGCAATGCAACGGCGGTCCCCGCCGCCCAGATGGCCACCAGCTTCATTGCCTGTCCCTCGCTTCGCCGCCATGATGCGAGGATGCGCATTGCGGGCTTGCTGATTGTCCTGCTGTCATTCCTGGCACAGGACGCACGCGCCGATCCAGTGGTTCCGGCGGCGGTCCGCCTGTCGTTCGATCGCGCGGCGATTGGCGTGGCTGAGACCCGCGGCGTGGCCGACCGGCAGAGCGGACGGCCCGTCACCGCCGACGATCCGGTGCGGATCGCCTCGATCTCCAAGCTGGCGGTGGCGCTGGGGGTGATGCGGATGGTGGAGGCGGGGGAACTCGATCTCGACCGCGATGTCTCCGCCTATCTCGGCTGGCAGCTGCGCAATCCAGCTTTTCCCGACCCGCCGATCAGCCTGCGTCTGCTGCTGTCGCATCGTGCTTCGCTGACCGATGCCGCCGACTATGCCCTGCCCTTCGACATGTCGCTGCGCGAAAAGCTCGATGATCCCCGCGCCTGGGATGGAGAGCATTCGCCGGGCAGCTTCTTCCGCTACGCCAATCTCAACTTCCCCGTCATCGCTTCGGTGATGGAGCGGGTGAGCGGCGAGCGCTTCGACCGGCTGATGGCGCGGCTGGTGATCGATCCGCTGGGCCTGAAGGCCTGCTTCAACTGGGTAGCCTGCGACAATGCGACCATTGCCCGCGCGGTCACTCTCTACGGGGCGGACGGCACGCCGCTGCGCGACGACGATCATGGCCTCCGCCCCGCCTGCCCGATCGTGCCCGCGCAGGACGGCGGCTGCGACCTCAGCCGCTGGCGACCCGGCTTCAACGGCGCGAGCTTCTCGCCGCAGGGCGGCCTGCGCATCTCGATGCGCGACCTCGCCCGGATCGGCCAGATGCTGCTCAACCAAGGGCGTGTGAAGGGCAGACGCTTCCTGTCGCCCGGATCGGTCGACCTGCTGCTGACCCCGGTCTGGACCTATGATGGCCGCAACGGCGTGACCGGCGAAACGACGCCTGGGACCATCTGCCGCTATGGCCTGGCCAGCCAGACCCTCGCCACCGGCGCGGAAGGCTGCCGGGACGACCTGTTTGGCGACGGCGTGCCGCGGGTTGGCCATGCAGGCGAGGCTTACGGCCTTCGATCTGGCTTATGGATAGACCGCGCGACGGGCTCCGGCACTGTATATTTCGTGACCGCCGTGGATGACGACGCAGCTCTTGGCCAGCATTCGGCCTTTACCCGCGTTGAAGAAACGATCGCTGCCGTCAGGCGCTGACGGCGGCGATCTTGGCTCCGCCGAGACCGCCTGCGCAATCACCCTTACCGCCCTCCGGCCGCGCACGGCCCATCGTCCAGTTGCCGTCCATGCGCACCTGAGGGTTGGGCGCGCACCATATCTCACCGCTATCGTTCAGCGCCGTGACCCAGATGAGATTATGTTCCTGGCCATAGTCGATCACGGCTATGGCATAGCCCTTCCCCTTGCCGAGGACGGACAGGGGAATCGGCGGGTTCAACTGGGTGAACGACATGACGCAAGGCTACTCCGGAAGAATAGCCGATCAACGTTGCGTCAGCTCCGTCGTTCCCAGCCCTGAGGGTCAAACCCCTTCGAGCAGCTTCTCGCGGGCGATCTTCTCGCGCCACACCAGCGGGGCGGTGTGGTGGACGCTCTCGCCGGTCGCGTCGACCGCGACCGTCACCGGCATGTCCTTCACGTCGAACTCGTAGATCGCTTCCATGCCGAGATCGTGGAAGCCGACGACCTGCGCGCCCTTGATCGCGCGGGCGACCAGATAGGCCGCGCCGCCGACTGCCATCAGATAGGCGGCCTTGTGCTTCTTGATCGACTCGATCGCCGCCGGCCCGCGCTCGGCCTTGCCGACCATCGCGATCAGCCCGGTCTTCTCGAGCATCATGTCGGTGAACTTGTCCATGCGGGTCGCGGTGGTCGGGCCCGCCGGGCCAACGACCTCGTCGCGCACCGGATCGACCGGGCCGACATAATAGATCACCCGGCCCTTGAACTCGACCGGCAGTTCCTCGCCCTTGGCCAGCATGTCCTGGATGCGCTTGTGCGCGGCGTCGCGCCCGGTGAGCATCTTGCCGTTCAGCAGCAGCCGGTCGCCCGGCTTCCAGCTTGCCACCACCTCGGGCGTCAGCGTGTCGAGATCGACACGGATCGATTCCTTCGACGGCGCCCATTCGACCTTGGGCCATTCGTCGAGGTTCGGCGGATCGAGGAAGGCCGGGCCCGAGCCGTCGAGATGGAAATGCGCGTGGCGGGTCGCCGCGCAGTTGGGGATCATCGCGACCGGCTTCGACGCAGCGTGCGTCGGATAGTCCATGATCTTGACGTCGAGGATAGTCGAAAGCCCGCCAAGCCCCTGCGCGCCGATGCCGAGCGCGTTGACCTTGTCGAAGATTTCGATGCGCAGCTTCTCGATATCGTTTTGCGGTCCCCGCGCCTTGAGCTGGGCCATGTCGATATCGCCCATCAGCGATTCCTTGGCCATCGTCATCGCCTTCTCGGCGGTGCCGCCGATGCCGATGCCCAGCATGCCGGGCGGGCACCAGCCCGCGCCCATCTTCGGGATCATCTCGAGCACCCAGTCGACGATCGACTCGCTGGGGTTGAGCATCGCGAACTTCGACTTGTTCTCCGAACCGCCGCCCTTGGCCGCGACCGCGACCTCGACATGATGGCCGGGCACCATTTCGACGTTCATCACCGACGGCGTGTTGTCCTTGGTGTTGACGCGGCTGAAGGCGGGATCCTTCAGGATCGAGGCGCGCAACCGGTTCTCGGGGTGGAGATAGGCACGGCGGACGCCTTCATCGACGACCTCCTGCAGGCTGCGCTCGCTGTCGAGCATGCACTGCTGCCCCCATTTGATGAAGACGGTGACGATGCCAGTGTCCTGGCAGATCGGGCGATGCCCCTCGGCGCACATCCGGCTGTTGGTCAGGATCTGGGCGATCGCGTCCTTGGCTGCGGGGCCCTGCTCGACCTCATAGGCCGCGCCGAGCGCCTTGATGTAATCCATCGGATGATAATAGCTGATATACTGAAGCGCGTCAGCGACGCTCTCTATCAGATCGGCTTCCTTGATGATGACGGTCATGGCCCCGGCTCCGGATTGCTGCCCCTATGCGGTGCCCATAGACCCGAAAGCGTGCGGCGGTCAGCCGAAAAAAGCGCCTCGGGCGACGCCACGGCGCATTTCCGCATGTCGATCATCGTGATCATAGCGGCCTGCGGCGATACAGAACGAAACTCGCTGTCCTGGCGCGCGTTGATGCACCGCAACGGCGGGAGCTTCCCAAATATGGAACATATAGTCGCAGAGACTTCGAGCGACTTCGCGCAGGCGGTGCTTGCCGGTCTGGGTCAGCCCCGGAAGACGATCCCGGCGCGTTTCTTCTATGACGAGGCCGGTTCGGCGCTGTTCGAGGATATCACCCGTCTTCCGGAATATTATCCGACCCGCATCGAAACCGAATTGTTGCGGCGCCATGGTATGGAGATCGCCGATCTGGTCGGCCGCGGCCGGCCGCTTATCGAGTTCGGGTCCGGCTCTTCGGCCAAGACCCCGCTCATGCTCGAAGCGCTGGAGACACCGGTTTACGTCCCGATCGACATTTCCGGGGATTTCCTTGCGGCCTCCGCCGCGGCGCTGGCGCAGGCCCACCGGCAGGTTCGGGTCCATCCGATCGCCGGCGATTTTACCGGACCGCTGCGCCTGCCGGTATTGGCGCGGCCGCTGGTAGGCTTCTTTCCGGGATCGACGCTCGGCAACTTCCCCCATGCCGCAGCGGTCGACCTGCTGCGGTCCTTCCGGGGCACTCTCGGCGCGCGCGCCTGGCTGATCATCGGCATCGACACACGCAAGGAAGCGGCGATCCTCGAAGCCGCCTATGACGACGCGAGTGGCGTGACCGCAGCTTTCAACCTCAACCTTCTTCACCGCGTGAACCGCGAACTCGGCGGAACGATCGACGTAGATTCATTCGCTCATCGCGCGCTATGGAACGATGCCGTCGGTCGCGTCGAGATGCACCTGGTCGCTACCCGGCCAATGCGGTTCCGGGCTGCCGGAAGTGTGTTCGAGATGGCCGAGGGCGAGAGCATCCACACCGAGAACAGTTACAAATACACAGCCGAAGAGACGCGGCTTCTCGCACGAACCGCTGGCTGGCAGCCGGTCAAGAGCTGGTTCGATGCCGATCAGCAGTTTGGGCTGCATCTGTGGTCGGCGCCCGAAACCATACTCGAACCATGAAGCTCGTCCATCATTCGTCGGCGAACGAACCCGGGACGCCTTCGCTTGCTGAGCGCTACCGTGCCGTCCGCCGGCATAGCGAACGGCTTGCCGCCCCGCTGTCGGCCGAGGATTGCCAGCTTCAATCGATGCCCGACGCCAGTCCGGTCAAATGGCATCTGGCGCATATTAGCTGGTTCTTCGAAACATTCCTGCTGATCCCGCATCTGCGCGGCTACCAACCTCTCGACCCAGCCTACGCAACCTTGTTCAATTCCTATTATGTCGGCGTAGGCGATCGGCACCCGCGGGCCGGCCGCGGCATGATCTCACGCCCCTCCCTCGAACAGGTCATGGAGTATCGGCGCCATGTCGATCAGGCGATGGCCCGGCTCATCGGAGACGGCGTCGAGGACTTCGAGGCATTGGTCGAACTCGGCCTGCAACATGAGCAGCAGCATCAGGAACTGATCCTGATGGATATACAGCATGCCTTGTCCGAAAGTCCGGGAGGCCCGGTATACGCCGCCGATGCCCCCCACCCAATCGCCGCCTCTGACGCGACAGGCTGGTCATATGTAACCGGCGGCCTGCACGAGATCGGCGATGCCGGTGGCGGCTTCGCCTTCGACAATGAAGGGCCTCGACACCGCGTTTGGCTGGAGGATTTCGAGATAGCGCGCGCCCTGGTGACGACAGGCGACTATCTCGCCTTCATGGGCGACGGCGGTTACGACCGGCCGGAATTGTGGTTGTCGGACGGTTGGGCGATGGCGCAGAGCGAGCGCTGGGAGGCCCCGCTATACTGGCGAAAGGACGGCGGAGCGTGGACGCGCTTCTCGCTTCGCGGTCGGATGCCCATCGATCCCGCCGAACCCGTTCTCCACCTGAGCTATTATGAGGCCGACGCCTATGCACGCTGGCGCGGTGCCCGCCTGCCTCGCGAAGAGGAGTGGGAAATCGCTGCGTCGCTTCCGGGACTGGTGCAACGCGACGACAGCGGTTGGCAATGGACCGCCTCACCCTATGTCGGCTATCCCGGCTACCGGGCGCCCGACGGAGCGATCGGCGAGTATAACGGCAAATTCATGGTCAATCAGATCGTGTTGCGCGGCGGCTGCCTCGCCACGCCGCCGGGCCACGCGCGCCTGACCTATCGCAACTTCTATCCCCCCGCAGCGCGGTGGATGTTATCGGCTATCCGCCTCGCCCGAGACGTTTGAGGTCTAGGGCGTATCGACATTCAGCTCATACCGCCTGCAAATGGCAGTTTCCCGCGCTTCCGGTGCTCACGTACATTTGAGTACGCTGCGCTCCGGGTCACAGAAAACTACCATTTTCGGCTCGATCTGAACTGAATGTCGATCCGCCCTAGGGCCGCTCGGTCGTCCGCCGCCGCAGATCCTCGACACAACGCCCCGCCGTCTTGCCGTCCCAATATCCGGGCCGCTTGCGATCCTGCTTCGGCTGGGCGAGCGCGGCGATCAGGCGTTCGAGCAACTTATCCGCATTCACCAACTGGGCTGTGCCTTCGCTGATCGTGATCGGCCGCTCGGTATTCTCGCGCAGCGTCAGACAAGGAATGCCGAGATAGGTGGTCTCCTCCTGGATGCCGCCCGAGTCGGTGATCACCGCCGCGGCCCCCGCGACCAGGCTCATGAAGCGGACATAGGCGGCCGGGCCGACCAGCTTGACCCCCGCCGTCTCCAGCCGGGCCATGCCCGCATCGCCCAGCCGCTGCTTGGTGCGCGGATGGACCGGGAAGATCAGCGGCAGATGCGCCTGCGCCGCGATCAGCGCCGCGACGAGGCGGTCGAGCTGCTCGGGCACGTCGACATTGGACGGGCGGTGGAGCGTCACCACGCCATAGCCGCCCGGCGCATAGCCGAGCTCGCCCGGATAGTCGGCAGCCTCGATCGCGGGGCGGACCAGCTCATAGCTGTCCATCATGATGTTGCCGACGCGGGTGATCCGCTCGGGCGGAATGCCCTCGGCGATCAGGTTGGCGTCGGCATCGGCCGACGGGGTCCACAGCACGTCAGCCAGAACGTCGGTGACGAGCCGGTTGAGTTCTTCCGGCATGTCGCGGTCGCGGCTGCGCAGGCCCGCTTCGAGATGGACGATCGGGATCCGCAGCTTTCCTGCCGCCATCGACGCCGCCGCGGTCGAATTGACGTCGCCGACGACGATCAGCCAGTCGGGCCGCTCCTCCATCGCCAGCTTCTCATAGGCGATCATCACCTTGCCGGTCTGTTCGGCATGGCTGCCCGATCCGATGCCGAGATGATGGTCGGGCGCGGGCAGGCCGAGATCGGCGAAGATATCGTCGGACATCGCCGCATCATAATGCTGGCCGGTGTGGACGATCACCGGACGGAAATCGCTGGTCGCCTTGAGCGCGTGCCAAAGCGGCGCGACCTTCATGAAATTTGGACGCGCCGCGGCGATAAGATGGACGAGGGCAACCTTGGGCATTTCCGCTCCGGTCAATGATGGTGATCGGCGTGCGCCGCCGGGGTGCAATCGCGTGTTTCGTCGGCGCAGGCGCCCTGCTCTATCTGGAAGGTCGAGTGGCCGATCCGGAACTCGTCGCGCATCAGCTGGGCGCTGCGCGCAAGGAAGGCATCCTGCGACCCGCCTTCGGGCATGAGCAGATGCGCGGTCAGTGCAACCTCGGTGGTGCTGGTCGGCCAGATATGGACATGATGAACCGCCGCTACGCCAGGCAGACTGGCGAGCCGCGCGGTGACCGCGGCGGGATCGATACCGCCCGGCACGCCGTTGAGCGACATCGTCAGCGAGTCGCGGAACAGGCTCCAGGTCCCGGCGACGATCACCATGACGATGACCAGGCTGATCGCCGGATCGATCCACAGCAGTCCGGTCTGCGCGACGAGGAGCCCGGCGAGGACGACGCCGGCGGATACACCCGCATCGGCCGCCATGTGCAGGAAGGCGCCTCGGATGTTGATGTCGTCCTTGCCGCCGCGCAGGAACAGCAGCGCGGTGCCGAGATTGATGACGATGCCGATCGCCGCCACCGCCATCATCGTACCGCTCTCGATCGGCGCGGGATGAAAGAAACGCTGGATCGCACCGAGCGCGATCGCCCCGCAGGCGACCAGCAGAAACACGGCGTTGAACAGCGCGGCAAGGATCGACGATCCCCGCAGTCCATAGGTGAAGCGCTTGCTGGCGGGCCGTTTCGACAGCGCATAGGCCGCCCAGGCCATCAGCAGGCCGAGCACGTCCGACAGGTTGTGCCCCGCATCGGCGATCAGCGCGAGCGAGCCTGATACGAATCCCGCCCCGCCTTCGACGACCACGAAGCCGAGGTTGAGCGCGACACCCAGCGCGAAAGCCCTGCCGAACTCGGCAGGCGCATGGGAATGCCCATGAGCGCCATGGCCATGATCATGGGCGTGGCCCGCCGGGTGATGATGATGATCCGCCATTGTCCTAGCCAAGCCATAGCGTTCGGCCAAAGGCAAGGCCGCTTCCCGATTCGCGCCGATTCGCGCCGTAACGATGCCGTTGCGTCCGCTCGTCTCGTCATCGTTTTCGCCCGTTTTCAGGGCGCTCCGGGCACCACGGGGGACAGGCTGCGGATCGAAACTTTACATCGGGGTTTCAGCACCATATATCCGCGCCTCCGCTGCCCCATGGGACTTCCACCGCAAGGCAGCTTACTTGCCAACGTTACACCCGGAGGTCCCTTGAGTTGCACAAGCATCATAGCGCGCTGGGGCTAGCTGCGTCCCTTCGGCCGGTTCAGCCGGTCACGCTCCTTCGTCCCCACGCCGCTGCGCGGGCCGCCCGGTTCTTCGTCGAGAAGTTCCAGGGACGCTCGATGTATGCGGTCAAGGCGAATCCGTCGCCCGACCTGATCCAGATCCTCTGGGACAGCGGCATCACGCATTATGACGTGGCGTCGATTGCCGAAGTGCGCCTGGTCGCCGGAATCCTGCCGGACGCGGTCCTGTGCTTCATGCACCCGGTCAAGGCCGAGGAAGCGATCGCCGAGGCCTATTTCGACCATGGCGTCCGCACCTTCTCGCTCGACTCGATCGAGGAGCTGGAGAAGATCGAGCGCGCCACGAAGGGCGCGACCGACCTGAACTTGTGCGTCCGGATGCGTGTCTCGTCGGACATGTCGAAGCTCAGCCTCGCGTCGAAGTTCGGCGTCGAGCAGAGCGAGGCCCGCGAGCTGCTGCAGCGCACTCGCCAGGTCGCCGATGCTCTTGGCATCTGCTTCCATGTCGGCAGCCAGGCGATGAGCCCGTCGGCCTATGTCCAGGCGATGGAGCGCGTCCGCGCGGCGATCGTCGCGGCGGCGGTCACCGTCGACATCATCGATGTCGGCGGCGGTTTCCCTTCGGTCTATCCAGGGATGGAACCGCCCGCGCTCGAAGCCTATTTCGCGGCGATCCACCAGATGTTCGAAAGCCTGCCGATCAGCTATTCGGCGGAGCTGTGGTGCGAACCGGGCCGCGCGCTGTGCGCCGAATATGCCAGCCTGCTGGTCCGTGTCGAGCGCCGCCGCGGCGACGAGCTGTACATCAACGACGGCGCCTATGGCGCGCTGTTCGATGCGGCGCACATCGGCTGGCGCTTCCCGGTCAAGCTGCTGCGCGAGCCCGACTCGAACGTACGCGACATGGCATTCAGCTTCTACGGCCCGACCTGCGACGACATGGATCGCATGGCCGGCCCGTTCATGCTGCCCGCCGATGTCGGCCCCGGCGACTATATCGAAATCGGCATGCTCGGCGCCTATGGCTGCGCGATGCGCACCGGCTTCAACGGCTTCACCGCCGGTGAGCGGGTCATCATGTCGGACGAGCCGATGGCGAGCCTGTATCTGGGCGAGGATGAGGATCGCGAAGCGGTTCCGTCGAACGTCATCAAGCTGTAAGGGCAACCCCACAAATAACCGTCATGCTGGCGGAGGCCGGCATCTCGCGAGGCAAGGATACGCCTTCTCCTCCTGAGATCCTGGCCTCCGCCGGGGCGACGCTGTTTTGAGTAAGGATCAGACTATGACCGAAGCCGCCATCAACGACACGCGCAAGGCCGAACTGCTCTCGACCGTCGTCGAGCATGTCGACATCAAGAGCTTCGACGCGCGCCCGATCATCGACGCGATGGGCAAGATGAGCTTCACCAGCCGCGATCTCGCCCGCGCGACGCGCATCTACAACGACATGCTGCAGGATCCCGATTGCACCATCTTCCTGGTGATCGCGGGGTCCACCTCGGCCGGCGGCTGCATGGACGCCTATGCCGAGCTGGTCCGCAGCGGCATGGTCGACGCGATCGTCGCCACCGGTGCCTCGATCGTCGACATGGATTTCTTCGAGGGCCTCGGCCACAAACATTATCAGGCGCTCGAAGTGCCCGATGACGACACGCTGCGCTCGCTGCTGATCGACCGCATCTACGACACCTATATCGATGAGGAGCAGCTTCAGGACTGCGACTTCACGATCAACAAGATCGCCAACTCGCTCGAGCCGCGCGCCTATTCGAGCCGCGCCTTCATCCGCGAGATGGGCAAATATCTCGTCGAGCACGGCAAGAAGGAGAACAGCCTCGTCAAGCTCGCCTATGAGCATGACGTGCCGATCTTCTGCCCGGCTTTCGTTGACAGCTCGGCGGGCTTCGGCCTCGTCAAGCATCAGGTCGACTGCATGAAGGCGGGCCGCCCCTATATGGTGCTCGACGCGATCGCCGACTTCCGCGAACTGACCGACATCAAGATCAAGGCCGGCACGAGCGGCCTGCTGATGATTGGCGGCGGTGTGCCGAAGAACTTCATCCAGGACACCGTCGTCTGCGCCGAGATCCTGGGCCATGACGATGTCGAGGTGCACAAATATGCGGTGCAGATCACCGTCGCCGACGTGCGCGACGGTGCCTGCTCCTCGTCGACCCTCCAGGAAGCGGCGAGCTGGGGCAAGGTCAACACCGGCATCGAGCAGATGGTGTTCGCCGAAGCCGGATCGGTGATCCCGCTGCTCGCATCGGACGCCTATCATCGCGGCCATTGGAAGGGCCGCGCGAAGCGCGCGTGGGGCAAGATCTTCGACTGATTTCCGGTTCAAGCCCTCCCCTATCGCTGCCGATGGGGAGGGCCATCCTCTCATTCCTTCGATGGCCTGCCGATCGGCCCTTCATGATCGTGGCTTTCGTGGGAAAGCCGCTGGATCAGTTCGAACAGCTGCGCCGTCTGGCCGCTCGCATTCACCGCATCCTGCTTGTGCAACACGGTCGAAATCTTGCGGTCCATGTAACTGGCATTGCCCCAATAGGCGAGGCCCCAGTCGGAGAAGCGATAGCCATCGATCGGCTTGCGCTCGATGATGGTTATCTGGTCGTGGCGGGGGTCCTGGATGATGCTTTCCATCACCTCCTCGACCGCCGTCTCCGGCCCTTCCAGAAGCTGTGCGAAATAAACCTCGGTGAACAACAATGCACCGCGCACGCCAAGCCGGCCGTTACGTTCGGTCGACGCAGTAACGATGCTCTCGATCTCATCCTGCTCGGAACCCGTGGGGATGAGGCTATGGCTGACATAGATGAGCGATATGAACATGGCTCGAATATGCCATGTTCCACCCAAGATAGCAGCCGATATGATGGTAAAACATCGTCACATTTCGGGCTTTTGTACATCCAAAGTATAACGTCTATGGGGTTTGGCCGGAGGTTGCGCCAAGATTTGACCGCCCCCTCTATAAGATCCAGACTTGACCTGTAATTTAGGAAAAATGACGGAATGCACACGCCGATCTTGAGCGCAGTCATCGCGCTGGTACTGTGGACCTTCGTGATGTGGTTCTGGCTCTACGCCACGCGAATACCGGCGATCGTCAAGGGCAAGATCAAGTTCGACCCTTATCGCCCGGTCAGCGAGTTCCTGGACAAGATTCCGCCCAGCGCCCGCTGGAAGGCCGACAACTATAATCATCTCCATGAACAGCCCACCGTCTTCTATGCGGTCGCGATCATGCTGGCTCTGCTGGGTGCGGGCGGCGGGCTGAACGCGACGCTCGCCTGGGTCTATGTCGGACTGCGCGTGATGCACAGCCTGGTGCAGGCGCTGGTCAACAAGGTGGAGGTCCGTTTCGCGGTGTTCGTCGCGGCCTCGATCGTGCTGATGATCCTCGCGGTCCGCGCCGCGCTGATCCTGTTCGGCGGGCCCAGCGCCTAGGTCTGATCCGTTCAAGCGGATCACGGTACAGCAAAGCTGAAACCTAAAAGCGATATCCCGCGGACAGGCGCAGGACAGGCTTCAGGCCTCGATCATCGTCGCGGCCGCGCGACGCCATCTCGACCGGCGTGACCAGCACGCCGTCGCGAGCGCCCGAGACATCCTTGCCGAGCAATCCCAAATCGCCGCCGAGCGACAGTCCATCGCCAACTTCTTCGGCATAGCCGAAGGATATCGTCGGCGCATATTGTCCGGTCGAGATGTCGGCGCGGTCGTTGCCGCTGCGCAGCAGGCGGCGATTGGCATCCTCGCGCATGCCCAGCGACAGGCGGAAGCCGTCACCGAACGGATGGATGTCGCCGGTCATCGCATAGGCGCGCGGCCGCGCCCGAGCGGGCATCGGCGCCGCGGCGGCATCGGCGACCGGATCAGGCCGGACGAAGGCGAAGCTCCGCCGGATCGTCAGCCAGCGGCTGGGATGATAGCTGACCTCCGCGCCGTCGAGCGTCCGCAGGTTGAGCGACAGCCGGGCATTCGTCCCCGGCGCAGCCTGTCCCCCGCCCGCCATCGCCAGACATGCCACAGCAAGGATCACACGGCCGACCGCCATCACGCACCACCTTGTCAAAGGGATGCGCCGTCGTAGCCGTGTGCCTATAAAATATGGTTAAGCGATCGTTACGGTAGCGTGTAGATCAGCGGGCGAACGCCGCCACCAGCTCGACATGGGTCGACCAGCGGAACTGGCCGACCGGCGTGATTCGGTCGAGGCGCCAGCCACCTTCGGCCAGCGTCCGGGCGTCACGCGCGAAGGTCGACGGATTGCAAGAGACATAGGCGATCCGACCGAGCTTCCTCGCCGCCGCCAGCGCCGCGACCTGCTCGCGGGCCCCTGCGCGCGGCGGATCGAGGACGACTGCGTCGAACCGGTCGAGCTCGGCCGCGTCGAGCGGACGGCGGAACAGATCGCGATGATCGACCGCCACAGTGCGCTGCGCCCGGTCCGCCGCCGCCTTCAGCGCGAGGACGGCGTCGCGCGCGCCCTCCGCCGCATAGACCCGACGGGTGCGCGACAGCGGCAGCGCAAAGGTGCCGAGACCGGAGAAAAGGTCCGCTACGATCGCAGCATCGCCGACGATCGACTCGACCGCCGCGACCAGGGCCGACTCTCCTTCCGCCGTAGCCTGCAGGAAGCCGGCGGGCGGGAAGCCCACCTGGACCCCGCCCAGCGTCACCGTCGCGGGCTCGGGCTCCCAATGCGGCTGCGGGCCATAGCCGTCGTCGATCGACAGCCGGGCGAGCTTATGCTGGACGGCGAAGTCGTTGAGCGCCTCGACCGCCGCCAGCCCCTCGACCTCGACCTTTTCGATCAACAGGTCGACGCCTTGGTCGACCAGCGTCATTTGTACCCCGGCGGCCCTGCGGTCGCGCAGCATCGGATGCAGCAGTTGACGCAACGGAGCGACCAGCGCGAACAGCACCGGGTGCAGGATCGCGCACATCTTCAGGTCGACGATATGGTGCGTCTGCGCCTCGTTGAAGCCGAGCAGCATCTTCTTGCCCTGCCGTTCCGCGCGCAGCGAGGCGCGGCGACGCGTCTCGGGTGCGGAGAGGATCGCAGGGGCGAGCGAAGGCGCATCGATCTTCTGCTGCGCCAGCGCGCCGACGATGCGCTGGCCGAGGAAGCCGGCGTAGCTGGCGTCGTCGATATGCTGCAGCTGGCAGCCCCCGCATTTCGGGAAATGACGGCACGGCGGATCCACATGATGCGGCCCATGGACCAGCGATCCGTCCACCGCGAGCAGATCGCCCGGCGCGGACAGCGGCGAATGGCGGCCGTCTTCGGTGATCCCTTCGCCACGCGCGGCGATGCGGACGATGGGAACGAGATCGGTCGTCACAGGCACTCCGCCAGGGCTTGCGGCACATGCGCGATCAGGTCATCGGCGATCAGCCCTGCCCCCGCCAGTTCAGCGGCGCGACGATGCAGCCAGACGCCGGCGCAGGCGGCCTCGAAGGGTTCCAGCCCGCGCGCCCGATTGGCGGCGACAAGTCCGGCCAGCACGTCGCCGGTGCCCGCACTGGCCAGCCAGCCGGGCGCGGGCGCGGATATCGCCGCGCGGCCATTAGGAGCCGCAATCACCGTATCGGCGCCCTTCAGGACGATCACCGCCCCCATTTCGGCGGCGGCAGCACGGGCGCGCTCGATCCGGCTGCCCGGCAGTTCGCCGAATAATGCGGCGAACTCCCCTTCATGGGGCGTCAGGACCGGCACGCCTGGCATAGGGCGCCGCGCCGACAGCAGCACCAGCGCATCGGCGTCGAGCACGAGAGGCTTATCGCTTTCAAGCGCGACATCGAGCAATGCGCGGGCGGCGCCATCGCGGCCCAGCCCGGGCCCCACCAGCACGGCGCCGACGCGCAGGTCGGCGAGTATCTCCGCAAGGCCGCCCTTGCGGCGCACGATCGAAGCTGGGCCACCCCGCCCCTCGCCCACAAGCGTCACATAGCCGGCGCCGCCGCGCTGCGCCGCCATCGCGGCGAGCAGGGCCGCGCCCGGCATCGCGCCTTCGGCAACGACGGCATGGCCGCGCGTATATTTGTGATCGGCCGGACCCGGCGCGGGAAGATGCGGCCGCGCGAGATCGGATAGCCGCGACTGCCCTGCTATGCCGATATCGGCGACGACCAGCCGGCCCATCAGCGCCGCGGCGGGTTGAAGCCGGTGGGCGGGCTTGAGCACCGCCAGCGCCACCGTAACGTCGAAACGCGCGTTAGCGCCGAGGAGCGCGCCATCATCGGTGCCGACGCCGCTCGGCAGGTCGACCGCGATACGCATCTGCGCGCCTGCCGCCAGCCTTTCTAGCTGCCCCGCGGTCGCCGGGTCGAGCGGCCGGACCAGACCGGTGCCGAACAGCGCATCGATCAGCAGCCGGGCGGGCTTCGCATCGGCGAGCGCTTCGACCGGCTCTCCCCAACGGTCCCGGTTGGCGCGCGCCGCATCGGTCCTTGGCTCGCCGCTCGCCGCTACGCGGACCTTGAAGCCATGATCGCGCAGCAGCCTGGCGATCACATAGCCGTCGCCGCCATTGTTGCCGGGCCCGCAGATCACCAGCGCCGGCACCCGCCCCGCGTAGCGCCACGCCACCTCCGCCACCGCCGCGCCCGCGCGCTCCATCGCCTGTTCGACGGTGACGCCGCTCGCGAACACCGCCTCCTCGGCGGCGCGCGTCTCGGCGGCGGTGAGGATGGAACGGCCCGTCACGGCGTGATCTTCGCGGGCAGGCGGTAGACGATGTCGCCTGCGGTCACCGCGATCCCGTTCGGTCCGGCGGGCTGGACCTTGACCTGCTCGGCCCCATCGGCGGGGGCCACGCCGCGCCCGTCATTGACGACCAGCAGCCGCCGGAACGCGCCATCCGGCGCGCGCACCGTCAGCACGGTGCCATCGGGCGTCACCATCCGGTCGACGGTGCACAGCATCTTGTAATCGCTCGATCCTGGCAGCAGGCAGGCGATCGGTTCGCTGCCCTCGACCTGATCGTCGCCACTGGCATTGCAGGCGCTGAGAACCGCGATCATGGCCAATCCGCCCGTCCATGAGAGCCGCTGAACGCTACCGGTCATAAGGCCCTCCTTCAGGCAGAGGCCTCTAGGCGGAGGGCCGTGACGAGGCAAGGGGCGTACCGAATCATGCTTCCGGATCGAGGGTCGATGCGATCTCGATCATGGCGGACAGGGTGGGCAGATTGTCGGTCCGTCGCCAGGCCAGCCCGGTTTCGAGCTCGGGGGTTTCCCCCGCGATCGGAATATAGCGAACGCCGGTCCTAGCGAGATTGCGCAGCGACGCCGGCACCAGCGCCATGCCGAGTCCCGCGGAGACCAGGCTGATGATCGTCTGCATCTGGATCGCTTCCTGACGAATGAACGGCTGATGCCCGCGCGCGCGGTAGAAACCCAGGACGAGATCGTGGAAGTCCGGCGCGACGCGGGCCGGGAAGATGATCAGCGGATGCGCCATCCACCCATCGCCCTGCAGGTGGCCGTCGACCACATCGAGGCGGCCATCCTCAACCCAGGCTTCGGGCACGGCGGCCACCACGGGCTCCTTCAGCAGCGGACGATAGTCCAGGACCGGCGGCAGGCTCGATCGTGTGGAAATGAGGATACCGGCGTTGATCCGTCCCTCGCTCAGCGCCCCTAGCTGGATGTCGCTCGTCGCTTCGACAAGTTCGAGCTCCACTTCGGGAAACGCCGCCGAATAGCGCTCGACCAGCCGCGGAAGAAGGCTGTAATCCGCCGTGCTGACGAAGGCGAGCGACAGCCGCCCCGCCATCCCGGTGCGCAGCCGCAGCGCGACATCGGTGAGCGCGGCGACCCCTTCGACCGCGGGCCGGACATGGTCGAGCCATTGCCGGCCGAAGGTGGTGAGCGCGACGCTGCGCTTGGAGCGCAGGAACAACGCCGCGCCGAGCATCTTCTCCAGGCTGATGATCGACTGGCTGAGCGGCGGCTGGGTCATGCCCAGCTGCTCCGCCGCCCGTCCGAAATGCAGTGTGTCAGCCACTGCGAGAAAATGGCGAAGCTGGCGCAGCTCGATCATCATTGATATCCAATACGACCTAATCTGGTTTCAATAATATATTTCCCAACTTTCCGCGAGAGGCGTAAGCCCCACCGGCAATAAATCCGGATATCGAGGATCGCCCGCATGCCGCATTACCGCTCCCGCACCAGCACCCATGGCCGCAACATGGCGGGCGCCCGCGGCCTGTGGCGCGCGACAGGCATGACCGACGAGGATTTCGGCAAGCCGATCATCGCGGTCGCCAACAGCTTTACCCAGTTCGTGCCGGGCCATGTCCATCTGAAGGATCTCGGCCAGCTCGTCGCGCGGGAGATCGAGGCGGCGGGCGGCGTCGCCAAGGAGTTCAACACGATCGCGGTCGATGACGGCATCGCCATGGGCCATGGCGGCATGCTCTATTCGCTGCCCAGCCGCGACCTGATCGCCGACAGCGTCGAATATATGGTCAATGCGCATTGCGCGGACGCGATCGTCTGCATCTCGAACTGCGACAAGATCACGCCAGGCATGCTGATGGCGGCGATGCGGCTGAACATCCCCGTGATCTTCGTATCGGGCGGGCCGATGGAAGCCGGCAAGGCCGACATCCGCGGCGAGACGCTCGCGCTCGACCTGGTCGATGCGATGGTCGTCGCGGCTGACGACACATATAGCGACGAAGAGGTCAAGGTCATCGAGCGGTCGGCCTGCCCGACCTGCGGCAGCTGCTCCGGCATGTTCACCGCCAACAGCATGAACTGTCTGACGGAGGCGCTGGGCCTGTCGCTGCCGGGCAACGGATCGGTCCTCGCCACCCATGCCGACCGCGAAAAGCTGTTTCGCGAGGCAGGCCGCACCATCGTCGATCTGTGCAAACGCTGGTATGAACAGGACGACGCGCGCGCCCTGCCCCGCACCATCGCCAGCTTCGCCGCCTTCGAAAATGCGATGAGCCTCGACATCGCGATGGGCGGATCGACCAACACGGTGCTGCACCTGCTCGCCGCCGCCTATGAGGGCGAGGTGCAGTTCACCATGGCGGACATCGACCGGCTCTCGCGCCGCGTGCCCTGCCTCTGCAAGGTCGCGCCGGCCAAGCAGGACGTCCATATGGAGGATATCCATCGGGCCGGCGGCATCATGGCGATCCTCGGCCAGCTCGACAAAGCCGGATTGATCGACACCTCGCTCCCCACTGTGCATTCGACGACACTTGCCGAGGCGCTCGACCGATGGGACATCAGCCGTACCCGGAGCGAGAGCGTGCGCGAATTCTACAAGGCGGCGCCCGGCGGCGTGCGCACGACAGTGGCGTTCAGCACCAGCAACCGCTGGAAGGAGCTCGACCTCGATCGCGATACGGGCGTGATCCGCAGCGCGGAGAACCCCTTCTCCAAGGACGGCGGGCTCGCCGTGCTGTTCGGTAACATCGCCCCCGAAGGCTGCATCGTGAAGACTGCGGGGGTAGATGATTCGATCCTGACCTTCCACGGCACCGCACGCGTCTATGAGAGCCAGGACGCCGCCGTGGCAGGCATCCTCGGCAATGAGGTGAAGGAAGGCGACGTCGTCGTCATCCGCTACGAAGGTCCCAAGGGCGGTCCGGGCATGCAGGAGATGCTCTATCCGACGAGCTATCTGAAATCGAAGGGCCTCGGCAAAGCCTGCGCGCTGATCACCGACGGCCGCTTCTCGGGCGGAACCTCGGGCCTGTCGATCGGCCATGTCTCGCCCGAGGCGGCGGAGGGCGGGCTGATCGCCTTGGTCAACACCGGCGATCCGATCGTCATCGACATCCCAAACCGGTTGATCCGCCTCGACATAGACGATGCCGAGATCGCCGCCCGCCATGCCGAGATGGTCGCGCGTGGCACGAAGGCGTGGAAGCCTTTCGGCCGCAAGCGCGACGTGTCGCCCGCGCTGCGCGCCTATGCCGCGCTCACCACCAACGCCGCGCGCGGCGCGGTGCGCGATGTGGGCCAGGTCGAGAAGGACTGATCGCGATGACCGGCAGGAGAGAGGCGCAATGACCATCTCCGCCGGGCTTATCGACGGCTTCGAGCGGCGCAGGCTGCCGGGTGCGGGCGTGGAGATCGACCTGCTGGTCGGCGGCTCGGGCCCGCCGCTCCTGCTGCTCCACGGCTATCCGCAGACGCGGATGATGTGGAAGGCGGTCGCGCCGCTGCTCGCCGGCCGCTTCACGCTGGTGATGCCTGACCTGCGCGGCTATGGGCGGTCGGACAAACCTGCAGACGACCCCAATCACGACAATTATTCCAAGCGCGTCATGGCGACGGACCAGATCGCCGTCATGGCGGCGCTGGGGTTCAGCAGCTTCTTCGTCGCCGGCCATGATCGCGGCGGAAGGGTCGCCTACCGGCTGGCGCTCGATCATCCGCAGACGGTAAAACGCCTCGCCTTGCTCGACATCCTGCCGACCGGCGACATGTGGGCCAATGCCGATGCGGCGTCGGCGATGACCTATTATCACTGGTATCTGCTTGCCCAGCCCGCGCCCATTCCCGAACGGCTGATCGGCGCGGACCCACGATATTATTGCACGACGATGCTGCAACGGCTGGCGGGCGCGGGGTTCGCCTTCGATCCCGAATGCATCGAGGATTATCTGAGCTGCTTCGCCGATCCTGCGAGCCTCCACGCGACTTGCGAGGATTATCGTGCCGGCTGGGGCCCCGATCGCCGCCATGACGAGGCCGATCGCGGCATCCGGACGATCGCCGTGCCGACCCTGTTGCTGTGGAGTGCGATCAACAGCATCACCCGTTCGGGCCCGCTCGACGCCTGGCGGCGATGGGCGCCCGACCTGCGCGGCCATGGCCTCGATTGCGGGCATTTCATAGGCGACGAGGACCCGGCGGGCGTGGCCCGGGCCCTGACCGATTTCTTCGATGAGCGGCCGCTTTGAATCGGGGCATGGCTCTCCCCTGCCGCGGTTGAGTGGCCTCCCCTCACCCGTTATACGAAAAGACGCCTTTTCTTTGGCTCGCCTCGGCATCCGATCGACGTGATCGGATAACCTATGACCACTGCCGCTTACAGCTTCCGCGCGGCGGCTGCTCGCTTCAATGGCGGCACTACGCGCTGCCTTGATCCACATCAGCGCGCGCGTCGCGCGTCTTCGGCTATCAGGGTGCGGCACTAGATTGTTTCGGCCTGGAACCGAAAAGCCGGAAAGGCGTTACGCCATTTTTTGGGGCGATCCCTGAACAGGTGATCATACAGCTTTTTTTGGGGATTTCATGGCCGCAGGCATCGACAAAGCCCTGACCGGGATTGAGGGTTTCGACGATATAACGATGGGCGGATTGCCACGCGGCAGGCCCACATTGGTGTGCGGTTCGGCCGGTTGCGGCAAGACGCTGTTCGCATCGACCTTCCTCGTCAACGGCGCGCGCGCGGACGAGCCGGGCGTCTTCGTCACGTTCGAGGAACGCCCCAAGGACATCGTCGACAACGTCGCTTCGCTGGGTTTTGATTTCGAGAGCCTGGTTGAGCAAGGCAAGCTCCATATCGAACATATCGCGATCGATCCGTCCGAGCTGGCCGAAGTCGGCGATTATGATCTTGAAGCCCTCTTCCTCCGCCTCGAGCTGGCGGTCGATGAAATAGGGGCCAAACGGATCGTACTCGACACGATCGAGAGCTTGTTCTCAGCCTTCCAAAATCCTGCCATCCTGCGCGCCGAAATCCGGCGGCTGTTCGACTGGCTGAAGGAAAAGAATCTCACCGCTGTCATCACCGGCGAACGCGGCGACGGCTCGCTTACCCGCCAAGGGCTCGAGGAATATGTTTCCGATTGCGTGATCCTGCTCGATCATCGCGTCCATAACCAGGTATCGACGCGCCGGCTGCGGATCGTGAAGTACCGCGGCACGGCGCACGGGACCAACGAATATCCGTTTCTGATCGGCACCGATGGTTTCAGCGTGCTGCCGATCAGTTCGCTCGGTCTTGGCCACAAGGTCTTCAACGAGCGTATCTCGAGCGGAATCCCCGACCTCGATTCCATGCTGTCCGGTGGCGGCTTCCATCGCGGCAGTTCGATCCTGCTTTCGGGCGTGGCCGGGTCAGGCAAGAGTTCGATCGCGATGTGCTTTGCCGAGGCGGCATGCCGACGCAATGAACGGGCGCTCTATTTCTCGTTCGAGGAGGCAGCCGAGCAGACGATCCGTAACATGCGCTCGATCGGTCTCGACGTCGCGCCATGGATCGATAACGGCCTGCTCAAATGCGTTGCCGCCCGCCCGACCTTCTACAGCCTCGAAATGCACCTCGCGATCATGCTGCATGAGATTGCGCGGTTCAAACCGGACTTGGTGGTGCTCGATCCGCTTTCGGCCTTCCTGGAGAGCGGGGAGTCGCTCGAAGTTCAGGCGATGCTGCTGCGGATTGTCGATTATCTGAAGTCTAACGGCATCACCGGCATCTTCACGCATCTTACCCACGACCAGACGATTGCACGGACCGATGCCGGCCTGTCATCGCTGATGGATGCCTGGCTCCTCCTGCTCAACCGTGAGGTCAACGGGGAATTCAATCGTGAACTCTATCTGCTGAAGGCACGCGGCACCTCGCATTCCAATCAGGTCCGCGAGTTCGTCATGAGCGACGAGGGTATCAGGCTCGTCGAGCCCTATCTGGGCGAAAACGGCGCCCTGACCGGATCCGCTCGCCGCTTCGAGGAGGCCCGGGCGCGGCGGGCCGAGATCGACCGGCGCATGAAGGTAGCGACGCTCCAGGAGAGGGTCGAACAGCGACGGCGCAAGGCGGAGGCCGACATCGCGGCCTTGCAGGCCGAAATCGCTGCCGATGAAGCCGAAATGAAGCGGCTTGCCCAGGCCGAGGAAGATTATCGCACCCAGGCCGCCTCCGATCTTGCGGACATGGCCGTCGGCCGCCACGCATGAAGCTACACCTTGCCCAGGAAAGAAGTGACGATATGACCAGCCCCGGCGTGAAACCGACCGAGCTCACGCTCTATGTGGCAGGACAGACCCCCAAGTCCGTCGCGGCGATCCGCAACCTGGAGAAAATCTGCGCGGAGCATCTCGACGAGAGTTACATCGTCAAGGTCGTGGACCTGAAGGAAAACCCGAAACTTGCGCGAGAACATAATATCGTAGCGATACCGACCCTGGTGCGCCAGCTGCCTGTACCCATCCAGAAGATCATCGGCGATCTTTCCGACATCGAAAAGGTTCTCGTCCATCTGCAATTGGCCGAGGCAAGATGACCGAGCTTCTCGATGATCTACCTCCTGATGAGCTGAAGCGCCGCCTGTTCGAAGCGGAAGAAACCCTGCGTGCGATCCGCGATGGCGAGGCGGACGCCGTCGTCGTACGCGCAGCCGAAGACGATGCCATATTCGCACTGGCCGGCGGCGACGACAGTTATCGCGCCATCATGGAGGCCATGGACACCGGCGCGATAGCGCTCGATGCCCAGGAAGGTCTGCTCTACGCGAACGCAGCCTTTTGTGCGCTGGTCGGCTGCGCCGCGGCGGACCTCGAGCAGTCCGGGTTGTTCGCCTATCTCGACGCTGTGTCCGCGAAGGTGGTGCGCGATACGATCGCCCAGGCGGAAAGCGGCCGGCACCAGACACAGTTCGTCCAGACGCACAAGGGCCGGACCCGGCATCTCGTGGTCACTGCAGCCCCCCTTCCCCTCGCCTTTGGAACAGGTTCGGCACTCACCTTCACCGACGTGACGGCGCGGATCGAGGCGCAGGCAGCGGAGGAGTCGGCGCGGATCGGCCGCGCGGTGATGGCATCCGCCAACGAGGCCGTGATCGTATGTGATCGCGAAGGCCGGGTCATCAACGCCAATGCGGCCGTAAGCACCATTGCCGATGCCGATCCGGTCGGCCGGATGTTCGAAGACGCTTTCCCGCTGGATTTTCCGATCGGGTCAGGCGTCATGCATCCGGACGAACTGATCGCCATCGCCAATGACGGCAACGCGATCAAGGGCCTGGAAGCATCCGCGTCCTTCACCCGGCCGCCAAAGGATCTGCTGGTCAGCGTCGCGCCGCTGCGGCTTGCCGGGGAGGCGATCGGCGGCAGCGTCATCACGCTGATCGATCTGACGGAACGGAAGACTATCGAGAAGCGGCAATCGCTGCTGATGCGCGAACTCGACCATCGCGTGAAGAACACCCTGACGATGGTGCTGTCGATTGGGAGCCGCACGATCGCCGGCGCTTCCGATCTGTCCGACTTCCGGCACAAGTTCACCAGCCGCATCCAGGCGCTGGCGGCGACGCACAACCTGCTTGCCGATGCGGCCTGGACCGGGCTCGGCCTGGCAGCACTGATTCAAACAGAACTGGCGCCCTATGTGTCAAGCGCGGGGCCGAAGCTGGTCATGCGCGGGATGGATCATTCGGTTTCCCCCGATGTCGGAATCGCATTCGGTCTCGTCATTCACGAGCTTGCGACCAACGCCGTCAAATATGGCGCGCTGTCGCAGGAGAGCGGTATCATAACGGTCACCGGCCGGCAGCTGGACAGCAAGTTGTTCGAGGTCGTCTGGACCGAAAGCGGCGGACCGGCGGTCGTGCAACCGACCAAGCAAGGCTTCGGCCAGACACTGATCGCGCGGAGCCTGAAACGCGGTGAAGGAACCGGCGCAACTGTGAATTTTGCACCCGGTGGCCTCATCTGCCGGCTGGTATTCCCGATCGAGGCCTGATCGTGATCTGCGTTGAATTACCGCTGGATCGCGATCGGCGGGAACGTCGCTGCAACAAGCGAGTTCTGTCTCGTTCGGAGGCGGGCGCCGGATTCATCTCGCTCCTTCGGAGTGACGGATGAGCGATCGCGATAATGGGAAGATGATCGACGACATTGCGCATGAGCAGGGCTCGGGCGATCCCTTTTTCGCGGCCGTACGCGCGACGCGCATGCCGATGGTCATCACTGACCCGAGGCAGCCGGACAATCCCATCGTCTTCTGCAACAGAGCCTTTCAAACGCTGAGCGGCTATACGCGGGACGAAATCCTCGGCCGGAACTGCCGTTTCCTGCAGGGTCCGGAGACCGATCGCGCGACCGTCCGCGAGATACATGATGCCGTCGAGGCCGGGCGCGACTGCGCGGTGGACCTGCTCAATTACCGCAAGGATGGCTCGACTTTCTGGAACGCTCTTTATCTCAGCCCGGTGCGCGGTGCGACGGGCGAGATACAGTTCTTCTTTGCATCTCAGCTGGACGTCACCGACCGGATCGAAGCGCACAGGACGGTGGCCGCGCAAAAGGCCGAGGTGGAACGCGAGGTGGTCCGCCGCACCGCTGCGCTTCAGGCTGCGCTGGAAGAAAAGACGATGCTGCTGAACGAGGTCGATCATCGGGTGAAGAATAACCTCACCATGGTCGGATCACTACTGCGCCTTCAAACACGGCAAAATCGTGATCCTTCGGCGGAGAAGCCGCTGAACACCATGCTGCAACGCATTGATGCGCTGGCAAGCGTGAATCGCGGCCTTTATCAAGGCGCCGACGTGAAGCATTTCGACGTCGGGGCATTTGCCCGCCGGCTGGCCGACGATCTCGTGGAAGCCAGCGGCCAGCCCGACGCGGACGTGACGTTGAACCTGCAGCCGGTCACGATCCCCGCCGAACATGCAGCCGCCTTTGGGCTGATCATGAACGAGCTGCTGGCCAACGCGCTCGACCATGGCGGTACGGCGGATGCGCCGCTCAAGATCGTGATCTCCATCCTGCGGGATGACGATCACGGCGAACTGGTCGTGTCCGACAACGGACCTGGCTTCGACGCAAACTCTTCCGCGGAAAACGGTATGGGAATCATGCTGGTCCGCCGGCTGGCGAAGCAGTTTGGCGGCGACGTCTTCTGGGATTCCGACGCAAAAGGAGGAAAAGTGACGATGAGCTTCCCGTTGGAGTTGGCATGATGGGAACCGGCGCACCTCTCGCCGTGCTGATCGTCGAAGACGAGGCGCTTCTGGCCATGGACATCGCGGCCACGATTGAAGATTGCGGCCATGAGGTCGTCGGCGAAGCGGCTTCGCTGTCGGACGTCGACGCCATGCAAGACATTCGCCCGGACCTCGCGCTGATAGACCTCCATCTCGCCCATGGAAGCAGCGGAATCGACGTCGCCCGGCTGGTGCGAACGCGCTGGCCTTCCAGCCTCGTCGTCTTTGTGACCGCCAATCCCCGGAAGATTCCGGAGGACTTTGCCGGCGGGCATGGCGTCATTCCCAAGCCCTTTTCCCGCGATGGCCTGATAGCAGCGCTGCGTTATATCGAAGAGGCCCGCGACGACCGGCAACCTTTGTCCCCGCCGAACAGCTTCACGCCATCGCCCCAATTGTCCATTCGGTCATCGGCCTTCTCCGCCCGCTGATCATCGCACCTTGCGTGCATAAGGATAACCGGCGGGAACCAGCCCCTCGCCCCCGCGTCTGTCTGCCATGACGCACATCGTTTCTCTCGCGCTGATCGACCTTGCCGACAGCCGGATAGTCGGGCTGCTGGTCCGGTCGGTTCTCGTCACTCTCCTCATCTTCTTACTGCTCGGCATCGCGATCGGCTGGGCGTTGGCGGGGAGCGATCCCTGCGCCATGCTCGGCGACATGGAGTGTGCGCTCGACGCCACGGCGTCGGGGATAAGCGCGGTGGTGCTGACCCTGCTCGGGCTGTGGTTCCTGTTTCCGGCGGTCGCACTGGGCGTGATGTGCGCCTATGTCGATCGCATCGCCGCGATCATCGAAGCGCGGCACTATCCAATGGATGCGGCGCGGGCGCGCAAGACGGGGATCGGCGGCGCGGCGCTTCTGGGGCTGCGCTCGGCGGGGCGGGTGCTGCTCTATAATCTGGTAGCGCTGCCGTTCTATATCCTGCTGCTGGTGACGGGCATCGGTCCGCTGATCCTGTTCGTTCTGGTCAACGGCGCCACCTTCGGCCGTGATCTGGGAGAAATGGTCGCCGGGCGGCACGCAGACCGGGCCGGGCGTCGCATCTGGCTGCGGGAAAGCCGGGCGTCGAGGATGCTGATTGGATCGTCCGTGACTGCGCTGTTCCTGGTCCCTTTCGCCAATCTGATCGCGCCGGTGCTAGGGGTGGCAATGACGACACATCTCTATATGCGGACGCGCCGCGCTGAACCTCCGCCGCTATGATGCGTTCTGAAAATATCGGTCCGTTGCGTAGGAGGTTCCGGTGAGTGCTGAGAGTGTCTGTCGGTCGCTGCGGCGCAGGTCGTTGCTGATCAGCCTGCGGGCGACGCGAACCGCCTTCGCGCGGAGTGGCGACTTCGCCCGCGCCTCGAAGGTCGAACTCGGTATTCAGATGCTGCTCGACCAGCAGGTCAGTGACCGCATGCTTGACCTGCTCGACGAAAGCGCCGCCGTCGCCGCGCGCGATGCGGCCGACCTGGCCAACATCCCGCGCGGCTGAAACCCACCCCTCAGAACATAGGCCCGGCGGGGGCGAGATCGAGCAGCGCGCGGCCATGCGCTTCATGGTTGGCGTCGGGCTCGTAGAGCGCATGGGTGACGACGACGCTGCAATCGCGCTGATAGCGCTGGATCGGCACGTCGAGCGCATGCGCGCTGGCCCCCGATCCATCCATCGCCAGTACGATGGCATCGCGGCAAAGATGCACGCCTTCGCTGATCTGCGCACGCACACGGCGGCGCCAGACACTGTCGAACTGATTGCCGGCCTCCACCTCGCGCTGCATCGTGCGACATCCGTCGCGCACCAACAGTTCGGCGGTGCGCGCCAGCATGTCGGCGCGGCCAAGGCGGATCTGCACCGCCTGCGTGTCCATCGCCTTCGTCTGGGTACCCATGAGGATTCGGGTCCTGCTCTTGTCGCGATAATAATCGACCGCCGCCCGCGCCGCGCCGAGCGCGGGAATGGCACAGGCAACCGCGGTGAACGGCACCATCGCGCCGCGGTACATGATATTCTCTTGCGACAGCGCGCCGGGCCCGTCGCAATTGATGAAATGCCGCGACGGCAATACCCGATGCTCGGGCACGAAGATGTCGTTGACGACGAAATCATTGCTGCCGGTGCCGCACATGCCCGACATATGCCAGGTGTCCAGGACGGTGCAGTCCTCGATCGGAAAAGCAACGAAGGCCATGTCGGGCATGCCGTTCATCGGCGTCCCGTCCTCGATCACGACCTGCGCCATCACCCAGTCGGAGTTCATGATTCCCGAACCCCATTTCCAGTGGCCCGAGACGCGCAGGCCGCCGGGGGCTTTGCGCGCCTTGCCCGGCGGGCTCGCGGTGCCCGGGGCGATCATATAGGGCAGCTTGGCATAGACCTCGTCCTGCGCTTCCTTTGGGAATTGTGAGAAGATGTAATTATGCTCGACGCAGAAGGTGGCGGCCCAGCCGGTCGAGGCACAGGCCTCCGCCACCGGCATCATGATGTCGACCATATCCTCGAAACCGAACTCCAGCCCGCCGTAGCGCTTGGGCACGAAGTGATAGAAAATTCCCGCACGGGCCAGCGCCGACCAGACATCAGGCAGCGGACGGCGGGCCAGCTCGGTCTCGCGCGCTTTGGCGGCGATCATCGGCTTCAGCGCCAGCGTCCGTTCGCGCAGGATCGCAGGGGTGAGCGCGGCTACTTCCTCACGCGGAAGATAATCTTCCGGCTTCGGCAGATCGACCTGGGCGACCGGGGGTTCGAGCGAGGCGAGGCCAAGGTCGGCCATGAAATCCTTCTCCCTGAATAGCATCAGATCGGCGGCGTGCGTGCGACTCCGCCGTTGCTCGGATAATTACCAAACTGATTAGTATTGTAAATAGCCGAAGCCGATCAGCCTCGGAGTTCGAGGTCGGCATTTTTGCCTGCAAAAGGATCAGGCCGGCTGGCTTTTGCCGAAAAGCCGCATGAACAGCCGTACCCCGCGATGCGCATGCCGTTCGACTTCATCCGCGCTGACCTCACGCAACCCGGCCTCGGCTTCGAAGATGAAAAAGCCGCCCCACAGGCCGATCAGCGCGTCGGTGGCATCTGAGATGTCGGGTGCGTCGATATGGCCTTCGTCATACGCCCTGGTCAGCACGGCGGACAATATCCGGTGTATGCGCCGCGCCGCCGCGTCGAACATCCGGTCGCGCAGATGCGGATGCCGGTCGGCAAGTTCCGCCACCAGACGGCGAAAGCCCAGGCCTTCCGCCGTCACCTGGTTGGTGATGAGCTGCCGGCCGATATCGGCAAGGGTCTCCTCGAAGCTCATCCCCGCATGTTGGGCGAGCCAGTCGTCGGCCAGCAGGCGGCGCGACTCCTCACGGACCGCGGCCTCGATGATCGCGTCCTTATCCTTGAAATAGAGATAGAGCGTGGTCTTAGCGACCTTCGCCTCGGCGGCGAGCTGGTCCACCGTCACCCCCGCCGCACCATTGGCGAGCAGCAGCCGATGCGCGGCAACGATCAGCGACGCCTGTTTGTCGGGGTTGCGCGGACGCCCCCTGCCCCGCTTTATTATGTCCTGCGTCGCGCTCACATGCATCCGATAGCATGATCCGCGATGATGCTAAGCCTAAAGCGCGTCGGCCACCGCGCGGATCACCGGGGCCAGCTTGTCCGCCCAGGCCGAGACCCCCGCATCGTCGCCGATCAGGTCCTGTCGCACCTCCAGCCCCAGATAGGGGATCGCGTTGCCCTCGGCATGGCGGTTCATCGTCGCGTTGAGGACCTTGCCCGAATAGGGTTCGTTGTCGCCGGTGATCACACCCGCCGCGCACAACGCCGCGATGCCGGGCCGGGCGGCGCGGTCGTCCTGGTTGTAAAGCACGCCGACCTGCCAGGGGCGGGATTCCTCGGGCCGGGTCGAGAGGCGCGGCGTGAAGCTGTGCAGCGAGATGATCAGGCGTGGGCGGTCAGCAGCGATGCGCGTGGCGATGCCGTCATGATAGGGCCGCCAGTGCTGCGCGATCCGCGCGCGCCGCCCTTCGGCATCGAGCAGCCTGTTGCCGGGAATCGCGAAACCGTCGCTCTCCAGCGGGATCAGCCCGGGAGCATCCTCCTCGCGGTTGAGGTCGATCACCAGCCGCGAGACCGGCCCATATATACCGTCCATGCCCAGCCGGTCGCAGAGCAGCCGACCCAGGGGGGCGACGCCGATGTCGATCGCCATATGCTGGTTGAGCAGCGCGGGATCGATATCGAGGTCGATGTCGGCCGGCACATGGTTGGAGGCATGATCCGCGATCAGCAGGATATCGCTCATCGCGCGAACACCGGCCGCCGCCGCGCCCGGAAGGCCGCGACGCCCTCCAGGAAATCATGCCCGCCGAAAGCGTCCTCGAACAGTTCGTCCGCCGCCGGATCGCCCGCCAGGATGCGCTTGAGCCCCGCGACGCTCGACCGGCTGTTCGCGGCGATCGTCTCGGCCAGTTCCAGCGAAGCCTGTTCCGCTGAGGCCGCACGCTCCTCGACCAGCCGGATGGCCAGAGCCTGATCGGCGTCGACGGTCATGCCGGTGGCGAGCAGCCGCGCCGCCTGCCCGGGACCGACCAGCGCCTTCAGCCGGGCTACGTCGCCCGCGGGATAGACGATCCCGACCTTGGCCGGGGTGATACCGAAGCTGGCCTTGGGCCCCGCGATCCGGATGTCGCAGGCGAGCGCCAGCGCGACCCCAGCACCATAGCACCCGCCCTCGATCGCCGCGATCGTCGCGATCGGCAGACTGGCCAGCGCATCGAAGGCCGCCGCCATCTCGGTGCGGAAGCGCGTCCGCATAGCCGGGTCCGCGCCGAGCGCCTCGAGATCGCCGATATCCGCGCCCGAGCAGAAGATGTTCGGGGCCATGGAGCGCACGATCAGCACCCGCGCGTCCGATGCCGCCACCTTCGCGATCGCCTCGCGCAGCAGCGGCCAGTGCTGGATCGCAATGGCGTTGCGCGCCTGGGGCCGGTCGAGGCTGATCCGCGCGGTACGGTCGATCGAATCGATGATGAACATCGGGCCCTGTTGCCGTCCCCGTCCGAAAATGTCACCACATCTGACAGACAGAACGGGACATTGGATGTCGTCACAGCTTTCGCGCCGTCAGTTCGCCCTCCTACTCGGCAGCGCTGCCATCGCTCCCGCTCTTTCAGCAGCGCCTCCGTCCAAGCGTCCCGGCCCCTGCCCCATCGTCACCCCGATCGACGCCATCACCGACAGGCTGCTCGATCATACGCCCGAAATCGGCGTCTATGGCGGGGTATCGCGGGCGGCCGGTGGCGGCCCGCTGGCGCGGCGGATGGACGATTATTCGCCGCAGGGCGAAGAGGCGTGGCGTACCGCGCTGGGCGAGGCCGGCATCGCGATCGAGCAGATCGAATGCCGCGGGGATCCGTTGAGCACGCTGCGCCTGAAAATCGCGGCCAAGGTGATCGAAAATGGTACGCGATCGGCAGCGATCGGCTATGGCCGCCCCAATCCCTTCTGGTTCTCCGGGCATGAGCCCTATGTGATCAATCAGATTTCGGGCCCGGCGATCGGCACGCCCAATGTGATGATGGCGCAGCAGCCGGTGTCGACACCGACCGAAGTCGACGCCTGGATCGAGAAGCTCGACGGCTTCGCGAACGGTTTCGACGGGGTGATCGAAAAGAGCCGGTCCGACGAGGCGCTGGGATGCATGCCGCCGCGCGCCCTGCTGGAAAAAACGTTGCCGGTGATCGAGAATTTCCTGGCTGGTCCGCCCGCCAGCCATCCGCTGATCGTCTCACTGCGTGATCGTATGGCCCAGGCCGGGCTGGACGGCCGCACACGCGCCGCCGCCGAGCAGCGCGCTATCACGGCACTCGAGAAGCGCGCCCGCCCGGCCTATGCCAAGCTGCGCGCCCGGGTGCGCGACATGCTGCCGGAAGGGCGCGACGAGGCCGGCATATGGGCGCAGCGCGACGGCGGGGAACTCTACGCCGCCAATGTCCGCTCGGTCGGCGACAGCCCGCTGCCCCCCGAGGAGATCCACCGCATCGGCCTCGAACAGGTTCGGCTGGTCAAGTCGCGCATCGAAGTGCGGCTGGCGCAGCTCGGCTATCGCAGGGGCGGGCTGCGCCAGCGGCTCGACGCGTTGTCGGCGGACCCGAAGCAGCATTTCCCTGATACACCCGCCGGGCGCGAGCAGGTGCTCGCCTATCTGCGCTCGCTGGTCGCGGGCATGGAGGCGCGCCAGCACAGCTTCCTGCTCAGGGCGATGATCCCCAACCAGCATCTCGAAATCCGCGCGGTGCCGGAGGCGACCCAGGATTCGGCCCCGGGCGGCTATTATGACGGCCCGTCGCTCGATGGCTCGCGGCCGGGCATCTACTGGATCAACCTGCGCGACATGCACGGCATCCAGCGTTTTGCGATGCCGACTCTCAGCTATCATGAAGGCGTGCCCGGCCACCACACCCAGGGCGCCACCCTGCTCGCCCTCCCCCAGGCGCCGCTGATGCTGCGCATCGCCAGCTTCAACGCCTATCAGGAAGGCTGGGGCCTCTATGCCGAGCGGCTCGCCTCCGAGCTTGGCCTGTACGCCCATGATCCCGCCGGCGATGTCGGACGGCTGGCCGACGATCTGTTCCGCTGCGTCCGGCTGGTGGTCGACACCGGCATGCACCAGCTCAAATGGACCCGCGAGCAGGCGATCAGCTATATGCAGGCGAACACCGGATCGCCGATGAGCGAGATCGTCGCCGAGATCGAACGCTATATGGCCTGGCCGGGACAGGCGCTCGGCTACAAGCTCGGCCAGCTCCGCCTTCTGGCCTTGCGCGACAAATATCGCGCGCGGATGGGCAAGCGCTACGACCTCAAGCAGTTCCACGCGCTGGTGCTGGGCAATGGCGCGATGCCGATGGACCTGCTCGAAAGCGTGGTGTTGCCGCCTAATCAGAAAACCCGCTCATCCTGAGGAAGGGCGGGTTTTGGTGCTTAATCGAACTCGTAGGCGCGTTCACCATGGCTCGACAGGTCGAGGCCGTCATGCTCGGCCTCGCCGTCGACGCGCATCGGCACCAGCAGCCCGGCGAGCTTCGCAAGACCATAGCTGGCTACCGCCGACCAGAGCATGATCAGCACCACGCCCATCGCCTGAGCGCCGAGCTGGCCTAGGATCGTACGGCCTTCCGCAAGCCCGACACCGCCGAAAGCACTGCTCGCCAGCGGCGCGAGCAGCAGCGAGCCGACGATGCCGCCGACGCCGTGCACCGCGAACACGTCGAGCGAGTCGTCGACCCGCCAGCGCTGCTTGATCGACAGCACCGCCGCGAAGCAGACGCCCGCGCCAAAAAGGCCGCAGACCACCCCGCCGAGCGGTGAGATATAGCCCGCCGCCGGGGTCACCGTCGCCAGCCCGGCGATCGCGCCGGTGACCAGGCCGACCGAGGTCGCCTTGCCGATCTTGATCCGTTCGAGCAGCGCCCAGCCGAGCGCGGCGGTCGAGGCGGCGAGATGGGTCGCGAGCAGCGCCCCGCCTGCCGCGGCATTGGCGGCGAGCGCCGATCCGCCGTTGAAGCCGAACCAGCCGACCCACAGCATGCCCGCGCCGATCATCGTCATCGCCGGGCTGTGCGGCGGGATCATCGTTTGCGGGAAGCCGCGCCGCTTGCCGATCATCATCGCGATGACCAGCGCCGAAATGCCTGCCGTCGTGTGGACGACGATGCCACCCGCAAAATCGAGCACCCCGCGCGCCGCCATCCAGCCGCCGCCCCAGATCCAGTGTGCCGCCGGGATGTAGACGACTAGCAGCCAGCCCGCGGTGAACAGCATCAGCCAGCCGAAGCGGACGCGTTCGGGGAAGGCGCCGATGATCAGCGCGGGGGTGATGATCGCGAACATCATCTGATAGAGCGCGAAGACATTCTCGGGGATGCTGAGCCCCGCGCGCGCCGCCGCGAGCCCACTCAGCCCCGCCATCGACAGATCGCCGATCCACGGCGTGCCCGTGGCGAAGGCCAGGCTGTAGCCGCCCGCCACCCAGAGCAGCGAGACCAGCGCCGCAATCGCGAAGCACTGCATCAACACCGACAGGAAATTCTTGGCGCGGACGAGACCGCCATAGAAGAGCGCCAGCCCCGGCAGGGTCATGAACAGGACGAGAGCGGAGGCAATGATGATAAAGGCGGTGTCGCCGCTGTCGGTCGGCGCGGCGTTCGTCTGCGCGCCGGCAACCCCTGCCTGCAGCATCAATGCACCGCCCATCGCCGCCCGCGACGTGCGCGTCATGCCCATCACCCTCTCCCCCATTATATATCCGGCGGCGTCTTTGCCGGTTGCAGGATTTGCACGCAAGATCGTTCTGCTTTCTCGAACGAACTGTTTCCACCGATGGGATGGCCGGAGCTGCGCGCCGCCGCTAAGCAGCTTGTGATAGCAACGCCATCGCCACGGAGCAGATATGACCGACCGGAGCACCGATACCCAGCTCGACCGCCTCTTCCTCGACCGCTGGTCGCCACGCGCCTTCGACGGATCGGCGCTGAGCGAAACCGAACTGCACACCCTGTTCGACGCCGCGCGATGGGCCCCCTCAGCATTCAACGTTCAGCCATGGCGGCTGCTCTATGCGGTGCCGGGCGACGCCAATTGGGAGCGTTTCCTGGGCCTGCTGGTCCCGTTCAACCAGGGATGGGCGAAGGATGCTTCGCTGCTGGTTTTCTTCGTGTCCGCGATGACGGCCCATGACAAGCCGTCGCACAGCCACAGCTTTGATACCGGCGCGGCGTGGATGTCGCTGGCATTGCAGGCGCAGCTCATGGGGTTGCACGCGCACGGCATGACCGGCGTCGACTTCGACGCTGCGCGTGCCGAGCTCGGCGTGCCTGAAGATTTCCGCGTCGAGGCCGCCGCCGTCGTGGGCCGCAAGGCCGACGCATCGATCCTGCCCGAAGGGTTGCGCGCGAAGGAGGCACCGAGCAGCCGCAAGCCGATCGAAGAGATCGCCTTCGCAGGCAATTTCGTGAACTAAGCCGGAAAATCCTCCCTATGTGCGGCATGCGGAGGATTGAAAATTAGGCCGGATCGACATTCAGTTCAGACCGAGCCGAAAATGGTAGTTTTCTGCGATCCGGCGCACAGCGTACTCAAATGTACGTGAGCACCGGATGCGCGGGAAACTGCTATTTGCAGGCCGGTATGGGCTGAATGTCGATCCGCCCTAGAAGGTCACGACCACCGAAGGGGCGCTCTTCTTCGCCGGTCCGTGGAACACCGCTTCGATATTGTTGCCGTCGGGGTCGAGCACGAAGGCACCGTAATAACCCGGATGATAGGCGCGCTCGCCGGGCGCGCCATTATCAGTGCCGCCCGCCGCCAGCGCCGCTTTGTAGAAGGCGTCGACGATTGCGCGGTCCCGCGCCTGGAAGGCGAGATGGTGGCGGCCGGTGAGCCTGCCCTGGGCGGCTTCGCTGTCGGCGGTCGATATGAACAGCTCGTCTGCCCAGATATAGTCATCCGCCCGGCCGCCGACCGGTATGCCCAGCACCCCTAACACCGCCTCGTAGAAGGTCCGGCTGGCCGGAAAATCCTTCACGACCAGATGGATGTGATCGATCAGCCTTCCACGGTGCAGTTCCTGCGTCTCCATCGTGGCACCTCACTCGCTATCGATCGTCGATGTCTCGCCTTCAACCGCCGAAGTCCGATTTGGGTTCACGTCCTTGGCGCGCGCACCGTCATCGTCGCCATCGCCGCCGCCAGCATCAGCCCGCCCGCGAGCAGCAGCACGTTGCGCGGATCGCCGCCCAGCAGCGGGCGATAGACCAGCCACATCGTCACGCTTTCCAGCAGCATGGGAATGACGATGAACATGTTGAAGATGCCCATATAGATGCCGGTCCGCGCGGGCGGGATGGCGTCGGCGAGCATCACATAGGGATTGCCCATCATGCTCGCCCAACCGAGGCCGATGCCGGCCATCGGTACGAACAGCGCCGCCTCGCTCTCGAACCCAGGCAGGCTGAGCATCGCCAGACCGGAAAGCGCGAGACAGGCGGCGTGGACCGGCTTCGCACCCAAAGCGCGGGCGGCCGGCACCATCGCGAACGCCGCGATAAAGGCGATGAAATTATAGAAGGCGCCGAGCTGGCCGCTGACCAGCACCGCCTCGCGGAACCCCGGGCTGGCCGGGTCCGACGTGCCGTAAAGCAACCGGGCCAGCGCCAGTGCTATATATTGCCAGTAGGCGAACATCGCATACCATTGGAACAGCATCGCAAGCGCGAGCTGCCGCATCGCCGGCGGCATCTCGGCGATCGCATCGATCAGGTCGCGAAGCGTCTGGCGCGCCGACAATGGGGCCGCCCTGATCGCCGCGCGCTCGGCCTTGGGCAGGGGACGTTCGGGCACGCGCCACACCGACCAGAGGATCGTAACCAGTGAGATCATGCCGCCGGCGATGAAGGCGATCCGGGTGATCGCCGGAACGCCGTTCGCGTCGACCGCATCGCTGCTTATTCCCCACCAGACGAGCAGCGACGGCGCGAGATAGGACAAGGTCTGGGCCAGTCCGGTGAAGGCCGACTGGCTGAGGAAGCCCAGGGGACGCTGCCGCGCGTCGAGCCGGTCGCCGACATAGGCGCGATAGGGCTCCATCGTCACATTGTTCGCGGCGTCGAGCACCCAGAGCAGGCTGGCGGCGGCCCACAGCGAAGGGCTGTACGGCATCGCGAACAGACACAGGCTGCACAGCAGTGCGCCGATCAGGAAATAGGGGGTGCGGCGGCCGAGCCGCGTGACGGTCCGGTCGCTCATCGCGCCGATGACCGGCTGGACGATCAGGCCGGTCACCGGCCCGGCCAGCCACAGCAGCGGCATCGTGGCTTCGTCCGCCCCGAGATAACGGTAGATCGGTCCCATATTGCTCTGCTGGAGGCCGAAGCTGAACTGGAGGCCCAGAAAACCCAGATTCATCTGCAGGATTTGCGGGACGGAGAGTTGCGGCTTGAACTGGGTCGCGGTCACATGGCCCCCCGGAGCCCCGCGCGGGCTGTGGGATGGTCCTAACACATGTCGTAAATGGTTGAAAATCCGCGTTACTCGAATGCCCGGTCGCGCTATCGCTGCAGCATGCGGACCATCGAGCCTTACCACTGGTCGCCAGCGGATGTCGCCCGGATCGACGCCGGGTCCGCCGCTGCGCCGCTGATCGGCAGCAACGCAGTTGCGCCACCCGTCGCGGGGCTCGATCTCTGGGATCATTGGCCTGTCCTCGAGGAAGATGGCGCCATCGCACGCATCGCCGGCGGGACGATGGTGATCGCGCTGTCGGCACCGATGGCCGGCGATCCAGAAGAGCGTCATGCGCTGGCAAGGCTGCGGCTATTCCACACGCGGGACGATGGCTGGCGCGACCTAGGCAATCTGCTGCCCGATGGCTTCTCCCCCGGCAGCCGCGAATGGGCCGGATCCGCAACCGTCGATCCCCGGCACGACCGGCTGACCCTCCATTTCACCGCCGCCGGCTTCCGGGGAGAGGCCGAGCCCAGCTTCGCGCAGCGGATATTCATGACCAGCGCCGCGCTGGTTGCGTCGGGTCCGGCCCCTACGCTGTCGGGCTGGACCGCCCCGGCCGAAACGGTGACGCCGGACGGCGCGATCTACGAGACCGACATGGCGGGCGGCGGCGCGGCGGGGACGATCAAGGCCTTCCGCGATCCGTTCATCTGGCGCGATCCGGCCGACGGCGTCGATTATCTGCTGTTTACCGCCTCGCGCGCCGAGGCTGCGTCACGCTGGAACGGGTTGGTCGGTCTTGCCCGCCGCGAGGGCGCAGACTGGTCACTGCAACGGCCTCTGGTCGATGCGACGGGCCTCAACAATGAACTGGAGCGGCCGCACATAATCGTCGTTGCAGACCGCCGCTACCTGTTCTGGTCGACCCAGGCCAAGGTCTTCGCCGAAGGCGGCCCGGCTGGTCCCACCGGGCTCTATGGCCTCGTCGCGGACGATATAGCCGGGCCATGGTGCCCCCTCAACGGATCGGGGCTGGTATTCGCCAACCCGCCCGCAGCGCCCTTTCAGGCGTATAGTTGGCAGGTGCTGAAAGATGGCAGCGTATGGAGCTTCGCCGATCTGGTCGGCCTGTCGCATCCGCCCGTCGACACCGCCGAGGCCCGCGCCCATTTTGGCGGCGCGCCCGCGCCTATCCTTCAGCTTCGCTTCGACGGGGAGCGGGTGATGCTGATCCAGCCTCGTTCATAAGCGCCGGTATCTCGAAGATCAGGTCGCGGGCGAGGAAGCCGATCGGGCCGACTCGCGCCGAAGCCCGCAACCCCGCCTCGCCATGCAGCCATACGCCCCAGACCGCAGCGGTCAGCGGATCGGCCCCGCGCGCGGCGAGCCCGGCCATGATTCCCGCGAGAACGTCGCCCGACCCGCCGGTGGCGAGGCCGACGCAATCGCTTGCATAACGCAACGCAGTGCCATCGGGCGCGGCGACGATCGTCGCACCGGCCTTGAGCACCACCACCGCATTGCAGACCGCCGCGACCGAACGGGCGCAGTCGATCGGGTCGGCGGCGATCTCCTCGATCGCCATGCTGGTCAGACTCGCCATCTCGCCGTGATGCGGCGTCAGAATCGCGCGTCCGTCGAGCGCCGCGATCCTTGGAGCCATGCTGCGCGCGCAGCTCAGCGCCGCGGCGTCGAGGATCGCGACCTGCTCGCCGTCGAGTTGGCCGAGCAGCTCCTCGACCATCGCCTGAGCGCTCGTCTTGCTGACCATGCCCGGACCGATCAGCAGCGTGTCGCAATGGCTGGCGGCGTCCATCAGCCGATAGGCCGCATTCTCGGCGATTTCCCCCTCGGCATCGGTGGGTAGGCCGATCATCGCTGCTTCGGGCACCAGCACGCCCAGATGCATGGCGGCCTGATCGACCGTCGCGATCTGGAGCTTGCCCGCGCCCGCGCGCAACACCGCCTCGCCCGTCAGCCCCAAAGCGCCCGGCACGAACATGCTGCCGCCGACCAGCAGCACCCGGCCGCGGGCATTCTTATCGGTGCCGCGCCCATGATCGGGCAAGGAATGCGCCGCGAGCCAGGCGGGATCGATCGGCTCGGCGCTCATCCCCGCGCCGCCACGATCGGATCGCGCGCGCGGGTGACGGGCGCATTCTCCGCTTCCATCGGTGCAGTCGCATTATAGCGGACGAGGACGAGATTGCCGTGCTTGCCCGCATTAGGATCGAAGCGATATTCGGTGACCGAGCAATTGGCGACGTCGGCCTGCCGGTCGATCGCCAATATCCCCTCCTCGTCCAGATTTTCGATGATGTAGCGCATGCACAGCACTACCACCTGATGCGCGAAGATCATGACCCGCCGTCTGGGATAATGGAGCGATACGGTGTCGAGCAACGAACGGAGCCGAAGGATCACGTCGCACCAGCTCTCCCCGCCCGGCGGGCGATGGTAGAATTTGCCAAGCGTCTTCCGGAAATCGGCCTGCTCGGGAAAGGCGTTGCCAATCCCCAGCGTGGTCAGCCCGTCGAGAATGCCGAACTCCTTTTCGCGCAGCCTTTCGTCCATGCAAACGACTTCGTCGGGCTCGGCGCCGCCGGCGTCGCGGAACAGCCGTGCCGTCTGCAGGGCGCGGCGATAGGGCGACGAGATCAGGACATCTGGCCGCTCGTCCGGCCCGTTCTGCGCGAACCAGTGGCCGAGCGCCTCCGCCTGCTGCTCGCCGAGAGCGCTTAGCGGGACATCGACGTCACGACCGCTGATCGCGATCCGGTCGAGCATCGCCTCATGCGCGGCGTCGCGCGCGACATTGCCGGCGCTCTGGCCATGGCGGATGATCCACAGGCGGTCGGGCCAACTCTGCTCCACCACGTCAGCCGCCGAACGTATCGCAGCGCGCGGGATCGCCGGTCGTCAGCCCGATCTGCAACCATCTCTGCCGCTCGGCGGCGCTGCCATGGGTGAAGGCTTCGGGGACGACCTGGCCCTGACTGGCCTTTTGCAGCGTGTCGTCGCCGACCGCCGCCGCGGCGCGCATGCCAGCCTCGGCGTCGCCGGGCTCAAGCAGGTTCTTGTCGTTCGCAGCCCAGACGCCGGCATAGCAGTCGGCCTGAAGCTCGACCTTGACCTGTAGGGCATTGGCCTCGCGCTCGCTCAATCGCGACTGCGCCGAATGAACCTTGTCCAGCGTGCCTTCGAGGTCCTGGACATGATGGCCGACCTCATGCGCGATCACATAGGCCTGCGCGAACTCGCCCGGCGCACCAAAGCGATTGGCCAGTTCGTCGAAGAAGCTCGTATCGAGAAAGACGCGCTTGTCGGTTGGACAATAAAAGGGACCCGCCGAGGCATTGGCGCTGCCGCAGCCCGACTGCGTGCCGCCAGCGTAGAAAGCCAGAATCGTCGGCGAATATTGTCCGCCCTGATCGGCGAAGAGCTTGCCCCACACCCGCTCGGTCGACCCCAGCACCTTGAGCGAACGACGCTGCGTCTCGGTCAAGTCCTGGGGAGCCCCGCCGGGCTCGCCCTGCTGGACAACGGGGGCGCCATCCTGTGAGAGCAGAGAGAGCGGGTTCACCCCGAAGATGAGCGAGATGACGCCGATCACGATCAGCGATCCGCAGCCCAGGCCGCCGCGGCCCAGCGGAATCCCCATCGGCAGGCCGAAGCCGCCCCCGCCCGAGCGCACCTCATAGTTGCTGCTTTCGCGTTCGTCGTCGAGCCGCATGCAATCCTCCCTGTCCGAGAAACAATGCACTGAGCCCGTAATGGTTGCGCGCGCGGCCGATGCCGGCCGCCAAATCTCCACCGCCCGGCAGGATTACAGCTTGTTAACCATATGCGCCCTATGGCCCATGTTGAGAGGAGATTGTCATGGATATGTCGGCTACGCCGGTCGCCCCCAATGAGAGCATGCTGACCGATGCCGAGATCGCCGAACGGGCCGAGGCCTATGGCGGCGATGGCACGCTGCGTGCGCGGCTCGCAACCATGTGGGACCGCGCTTCCGACATCATTCTCCAGAACGCCCGCGATTACTGGACGCCGATCTTCGACGAGCTTATCGCCGAGCTCGAGCTGCATGGTGTCGAGCAGGACGTGATGATCGATATCGATACCTATGTCGAACGCCGCCGCTACATCTATACCCGTCCGATCGACGCGAACTGGATTCGTCTGCTGTCGCGCATCGGCGTGATCATCCATCAGCTAAAGGTTCCCATTCCACGCGTCGTGCTGCGCCGGGCGCGGGAGAGCGAACTGCTCGTCGACCGGGTCAAGGCGGCCTATCCCGACGATCCCGACTTCGCGCTGGAATGCCAGCGGACGCTGAACCTGCTCGGCTCGATCGAACTCGACCTCGACCTGTCCTACATCAATTCGGTGCGCCGCCAGAAGGCGCTGGCGATGCAGGAAGCCGCGAGCACGATTTTCCGCACCGACATCAGCGATATATTGGCCGCCTCGCTCAGGAACTCGAACGCGCTGCGCGATCAGACCGGCGATGCCGCCCGCTCGGCGCGCGGCATGCTCGGCAAGACATCGGAAGTAGCCTCAGCCGCCGAACAATCGGCAACCGCGATGCGCGACGCGGCGCATACGGCATCGGGGCTGATTCGAGCGATCGAGGAAGCACGCCGCGAGGTCGACGTCGCCGCCGAGGTCGCCACCCGCGCGGCCGGCCAGTCGACACAGGCGGTCGAAGTCTCCGAAGCGCTGTCGACCCACGCCCGCGCGATCGAATCGATCCTGGGCCTGATCCGTGACATCGCCGGCCAGACCAATCTGCTCGCGCTCAACGCCACGATCGAGGCGGCGCGCGCCGGGGACGCCGGCCGCGGCTTCGCGGTAGTCGCCCAGGAGGTGAAGAATCTCGCCAGCCAGACCGCGCGCGCGACCGACGACATCGCCCAGAAGATCGCTTCGATCCAGGCGGCCACCCGCCAGGCGGTCGAGGCCAATGGCTCGATCCGCGAAACCGTGGGCGAGGTCGAAAATCTCGCCAGCCGCATCCGCGAGGCCATGGACACCCAGGCGCAGACCGTGACGATGATCACCGCAGCGGTCGACCAGACCGCGATGGCGGCGGATTCGATGTCGTCGACGATCGCCGAGATCCGCGCCGATACCGAAAGCGTCGCTGCCGACATCGACAGGCTCGACGCGGGCTTCCGCACCGTCGACGATCAACTCGGCCAGCTGGAGACTACCGCCCACGGCTTCGCGGCGCGGATCGCCATCTGAGACGGCGTCCGCCCGGGCAGAGCCTGTCAGCCCTCTATGCCCAGCCGGTCGATCGCCATGTGCAATATCCGTCCCGCCTGGACGAGATCATAGTTGCGCCGGTCGTAGAAGGCGATCGCATGCCGGGCAAAGCTGCGCGGGTCCTGCGCGCGGTGCGCCATCATCGCGTCGCACCATTCGAACGATGCGAACAGATGCTCGTCGAAGCCGCGCCGATGCACGATCCGCGGCACGAAACCCCGTCCCGCCGCGATGTCGACCGGATCCAGCGCGAGGTTGACGATGACTTCATCGATCGCCCAGCTCCGTTGCGCCGCCGATAGCCGCCCCGGGGTGCCCAGCCCTCGTCCGACGATCAGCGGCCAGCGCGACGCGTCGCCCGCAATATAATAAAGCAGGTCGACCGTATCGGCGACCACCCGCTCGGACGACGCGCTGTGGCAGCGCACGCGCAATACATTGCGCGCGAAATGGACGCGCCGAAACTCCATGGCGTCGCCGAACACGTCGCCGAGATGATCGCAGGCAATGATCGCATCCTCCAGCCCGCGCTCCGCCTCATCATGCCGGCCCAGCCGATATGCCAGGAAGGCCTCGGCGGCGCGCTGAAAGGACAGGCCGGCGATGCGGGCGTGATCGGATAACAACCCGTCGTCGCACAGCGCCGCCGCGCGGCGCAGCTGCACCATCGCGTCGGCCAGATCGCCACGGCGCGCGCGGGCCAGCGCGCGCTCGCGGAGTTCCTCGGCCGACAGCATGATCGCCATCTCGGGTTGGGGCAGCACCTGGGAAAGCTTCAGCCGGTAGGTCTGGCTGAACATCTTGTCGACATCGAGCCGCAACTGGGCAGGCCGATCGCGCTCGAACGCGCGCCGCGCGTGCGCCAGCCGCGCCAGCATCGCGACCTGTGTCGCACCAGAATTCGCCAGAATCACCATCGCATGCCCGCCTCCTCACCGCGGCCCGATCCCCATCCGCGCGGGAATTATCGTCGAGGTCCCTTTGCCCCGAGCGTGACGGCCGTCACGCGTTCGAAAGATCGTATCGCTCGCGCACCAAATATCGCGTTATTGTCGCGCCTTGGCCCATTCGGGGCGGTCATGCCGCGATCCGCCCTTCCCTTGCCGCCCGCAATCGCCTTAAACGGCATACGCCGTCGCGGCACGGACCGGCGCCACGAAAGACCGGTTGGGGGCCGGCGAATGACTATGCCAGTGGGCGAGCTGACCAGGACATTGCCCAGTGCGCCATCGGACGCCGCGGGGTACCGCGCCTTCATCAGCTATGCCCACAAGGACGAAGCATCTGCCCGGCGCCTTCATCGCTGGCTCGAATCCTATCGCATGCCGCGCCGTCTGGTCGGCCGGACCACCCGGCTCGGTACCGTCGCACGGCGGCTGACCCCAATCTTTCGCGACCGGCTCGAGCTTCCCGCATCGTCGAGCCTCGACGCGGCGGTGGCCAATGCGCTCGCGGCGTCGGACGTACTGCTCGTGCTATGCTCCCCCGCCGCCCGCGCCTCGATGTGGGTCAATGCCGAGATCCGGCTGTTCCGCAGCCTCCATCCCGACCGGCCGATCATCGCCGCGCTGCTGTCGGGCGAACCGCGCGACAGCTTCCCCGAAGCGCTGACCGAGGCCGACGCGCTGGGGGTCGTCAGCGAACCCGTGGCCGCGGATTTCCGCCGCAACCATGACGGCCCGCGCCTGGCCCGGCTCAAGATCGTCGCCGGGCTGACCGGCCTCGCGCTCGACGAACTGATCCAGCGGGAAGCACAGCGCCAGCTTCGGCGTGTGATCGCCGTCACGCTCGCCGCGATGGTATTCGCCTTATTGATGAGCTTCCTGCTGATCCTCGCGGTGATGGCGCGGCGCGAGGCGGAGCAACAGCGGCGGCAAGCGGAAGGCCTGATCGAGTTTATGCTCACCGATCTCAGAACAAGGCTGCAGGGGGTCGGCAGGCTGGATGTTCTCGGATCGGTCAACGACCGTGCGCTGGCCTATTATGGCGAACAGTCGGACCTGTCGAAGCTGCCCGTGGAATCGCTCGAACGACGTGCGCGCGTGCTGCATGCAATGGGCGAGGACGACCAGAAGCGCGGCAAGAATGCCGCCGCGCTCGCAAAGTTCGTCGAGGCGCACCGCACCACCGCCGCGCTGCTCGCCGCCAATCCGGACGATCCGCTGCGCATCTTCGCCCACGCCCAGAGCGAGTTCTGGATCGGCTATGTCGATTTCGCCCGCGACCGTCTCGACAAGGCGCTGCCGCGCTTCGTCGCCTATCGGTCGCTCGCCCGGCGGCTCACCGAGATCGAACCCGCCAACCTGAAATATTGGCGCGAGCTCGGCTATGCCGAGGGCAATATCTGCACGATCGCCATCGCGCGCAAAGGCCCCGCCGCCGATCTCGATGCCTGCCGATCGGCATTGCAGACGATCGAGCGGGTAGCGCGGGCGCAACCGGACGACGCAACGATCCAGAGCGATCTCGCCAACCGCCACGCCTGGATGGCGGACGCACTGCGGCTGGGCGGACGGGATCGGGACGCGCTGGCGGAGCGCGAGAAACAGATGGCGATCATCGACAGGTTGCTGACGCAGGACGCCAAGAACGCCAGCTACCGCCAGGACTGGATGCTCGCCCGCTTCTCGACGGCGGCGCTGCTCCGCGCCCTGGGCGAGCATCGGCGGGCGGACGCGATGGTCGCGGATTCACGCCGCCTGATCGACGAACTGATCGCATCGGACCCCGAGAACAAGGACTGGCGCATATGGCGCCAGGAATTCACCCATTCCATGACCAATTAGGAGATGCCTGTGTGCCGTCCGTCCTATGTCCAGCATCCGATCGCGGTGCTCGCGCCTTCCGGGGTGACGCCTGCGGAAACGGTCCGCTTCGTCGTCGTCCTGGGGGTCGAGGACGGGCGGATCGCCCTGCGCTATGAGCAGGACAAGACCCGCAACCAGGACTATATCGCGATCGCCCGGGATGCGGTGGTCGAAATCGAGCTGCAGGGCGAACAGCTCTATTTCTCCAAGGATGCCGACGGGGTGACCACCAAGGACGCGCTCGGCGTCTTCTATGGCGGGCTCGAATATGACGGCTATGACGAGAAGCTGGACCGGTACAGGATCGCGCGCTTCACGGCCCGCTACAATCGCGGCGGCAAATATGACACGACGCACGGGTTCAACATCAATGCCGACTTCCTTCAGGGCTATTGCCCCGAAGGCGGCCCGAAGTGGATCGCGATCACCATCGATCCGGACATCAAGAACCCGCCGCCCAAACTCACCCATTATTGACCGCTGACCAATCGGGCTGGAGAATGACCGCGTGACTCTATCGAACCTCGCCAGGATCAGGCAGGTCGCCCGCACGGGCGACACGCTACGCGCCTGGCGGATGTTCGAGGCGTCAGGCCTGCTGTTCTCGACTCAGCCCGACGCGCTCAGCCTGCGCGGGCGTCTGCTCAAGGATCGTGCGCTCCGCGCGGGCGGCGCGCAGCGATCGGCGTTTTTCGAACAGGCCGAGGCTGCCTATCTGGCGGCAGCGGGCGACCGGCGCGCCACCTATCCGCTGATCAACGCCGCGACGATCGCCTTCTTCAACGACAAGGCCGATCAGGCCCGGCTGCTCGCCGAAAAGACTCTGGCGCTGCTCGACAGCGGCCGCCACGAGCCCGAAACGCATTACTGGCTGGGCGCCACCCGCGCCGAAGCCGAACTGCTGCTCGGCCGCTACGCTGCGGGCAAAGCGGCGCTGGAAGCCGCAATCGCCGGCACGCCATCGGCCTGGGAGGACCATGCCGCCACGCTCGGCCAGTTGAGGCTCATCCTCGAACAGGCAGGGCAGCCCGCGACGATGCTCGATCATCTCCGCCCGCCGCCGAGCCTGCACTTCAGCGGGCTGATCGGGCTGGCGCACGACGATGCCGGCGCCCGCGAGGCGATCACCGCCGCCTATGACGCGATCCGTCCCGGTTTCGTGTTCGGCGCGCTGGCCGCGGGCGCGGACATCGTCGTCGCCGAAATCGCGGTGGCGCGCGGCGCGCAACTGCACGTCGTGCTGCCAACCTCGATCGACATCTTTCGCCAGGAATCGGTTGCCCGCTTCGGTGCGGACTGGGCGGCCCGCTTCGACCGGCTGATCGACGACGCCGAGCAGATCGAGACCTTGTCCGACGCGGATGTCCTGTCCGAAGCGGGCATCACCCTGGGCGAGGAAGTGGCGATGGGCCTCGCCATCCGCCGCGCCCGCACGCTCGCCAGCGAAGCAGTCGCGCTGCGGGTCCGCCGCCCGTCCGATCCGCCCTTCGCATCCGAAACCGCCTGGCGCCGCCGGGGCCTGAGCTTCCACGATATCGTGATCGAACGATCCGCGGCGCGCAGCGAACAGCCGCTCGCGATCCGCAGCCGGCGCGCGATCCTCGCCTCCGCCCGTCCGCTGCCGCCGGACCTTCCGCTCCCCGCCGGGGCGCTGACCGACACGCTGTCAGGCCTCACGGTCATGCAGGTCGAGACGCTCGCGGCAGCCGCCGATCTGGCAGTAGCTGCGCTCCGCGCTGCGCCGGGCAACCGGATCGGACTCGATTACCGGATCGTCGATATCGAGGACGAGCCGCTCGACGACATGGCCGAGACCGCCATGCTGCTCGCCCGCGCCGCTCCCGCCGACAGCGTCTACGCCGCCTGCCCCGGCGCGCTGGCGATGGACCTCCACGCCCCATATCTCAACTTCGAGGCCGCGGGCGAGATCGTCACACCGCTCGGCGATATTCCGATCAGCATGGTGAGCTGGGCTCGGACGCCTGATCTGTCTCGTCATCCCGGGCTTGACCCGGGATCCCGCTTTTCTTCGTCCACCGTGCAAAGGAAGCGGGACCCCGGATCAAGCCCGGGGTGACGAACTCAATGTTCGCTCGGCTAACAGATCAGTTCCTGCAACATGCGCGGCGCGGCGATCACCAATTCGCTGTCATCCCGTCTAACGATGCCGCGCCGGATCAGCGACGCCAGCGCGCGGGACGCGGTCTCGCGCGAGGTGTTGGCGCTCAGCGCGAGCGCGGTCACCAAAGGCGGCGGGGCGATGCGCAGGCTTTCCCCGGCAAGCTGGAGTAGCTGCGCATAGACCCGCCCGGTCGCGCTATAGGTGGTGCGGGCGACCACGCGGTCGAGCGCGCGATCAAGCTGGCGGGCGAGCAGGATGGCAAGCGCCGACCCTATCTGGGCATGTTCGGCGGCGAGCGCCGACAGCGTCCGCGCTTCGACCCGCAGCAGGTGGGTCTCCTTCTGCGCCGCGATTTCGGCGCGATGGATGGTCGGTTCGGGATAGGCGCCGAACAGTTCGCCGGGCCCATGCTGCGCGAGCTGCTGGCGCTGCCCGTCGATGCCCAGCGCATGCACCCGAACCGCGCCGTCGATGACGAGCCAGCAATGGTTCGAAGGATCGCCCTGATGTGCGATGGGCTGCTTCGCTGCGACATGCTGATGCACCAGCACCGCGTTGAGCCGGCGTGCGGTCTGATCGTCACACCGGAAGATCGCCCGTACCGCGGCTATTCGCTCATCGAGATCCAACGGCATCGTCCCCTGCATCGACGGTGCCATCGGTGCCCCGCCCTGCATAGCGCAATTTCGTGCGACCGATAATTGCGCGAAGGGGCGTTCGACGCGGATAGGCGTCGAACCGGCGCTGCTCGCGGAATCGAGGCGTTTCACCGTGAGAATTTCTGCACCTCCATCAGGCGCAGAAAGTCTCGTACCGAAAAATTTCGGACGACGTCGTCAGCCGTCCGCCCGTCCCATTCGACCCGGCCCTCGACGACATGTGCGGCGGGAGCGTCGCGGCGGATCAGCCAGCGGGCCTGATCGCGCCAGCGCCCTTTCGAGAAACCCGGATAGTCGGGCAGTTCGCGCCAGGAGACGCCGGCATCGGCGGCCAGCAGTTGCGCGACCCTGTCTAACGTCACGATGCGATTGGCCATAGCGGCTCCTTCCGCGCGAATCATCGACGTGGAATCGAATAGGCCGGCACCGTGCGGCGGACGCGTGACCGGCCTCACGCCGATGCAATCGCCCTGACGAACCCGCGTGACCGCAGTCACGCGCATCGCGGTCTTCTCCGCGCTAGGCCGGGATCAGGGACAAGGGAATCACGCCGTGCGCCACGAACGAGATTGCAGCTGCGAGCATTGCCGCCCGGCGGCGTCGCTGTCGGACAACATCCTGATGGTCACCCTCGGCGTGGCTGGCGCCGCCTTCGTGATCATGTCCGGATCGCCACGCATCGTCGTGGTGGGAGCTGCGCTGCTGGTCGCGGTGATCGCGTTAAAGATCGCAGCCCCGATGCTCGGCAACCGCCAGCGCCGCCCGAAATGACGGCGCTGGCAGCAATCAGCCGCCTTCCCATCCATAGAAAAAGGGCCGGCCCGAAGGCCGACCCAATTCTTTGCCGGTCGTCGCCGAAGCGATGACCGAACCGCTTACGAGCCGAAGGTGATTTCCACGCGGCGGTTCTGCGGTTCGCGGACGCCGTCGGCGGTGTCGACCAGCGGACGGCTTTCGCCGAAGGCTTCGGTCGCGATCGCCGCTTCCGGAACACCCTTGCCAGCCAGGTAGGCCTTCACCGCGTCGGCACGACGCTGCGAGAGACCGACATTATACTGGTCGCCGCCCGACTTGTCGGCATGGCCGGCAAGCTGGACACGGGCCTGACCGGTCGTGGCATAGGCATTGGCCGCGTTATCGAGGATCGACGCCGCTTCCGCCGTGATGTCCGACTTATCCCAGTCGAAGAACACGATGAACGGACCCGGGGCCTCAACCACTGGCGGCGGCGGCGGCGGGGGCGGCGGCGGAGGGGGCGGCGGCGGGGGCGGTGGCGGTGGCGGGGGAGCCGCCGCTTCAGCGCGTCCGCCGATATTGTAGATCAGGCTCAGCATCGCGCTATGCGACCGCCACTTGCCGTCATATTGGGCGTTGGCGACATCGACCGGGCGTACCTTCGTCACGGTGTAGTAGCGGTACTTCACACCGACATCGACATGGTCGCTGACCGCGTAGCGAACACCGGCGATCGCCTGCCAGGCGAAACGCTTGGCCAGCTTGAAGTCGATGAAGTCGTCGCCCGAAACATTGTAGTTCTGCAGTTTGACACCCGCGATGCCAGCGCCGCCGCCGGCATAGAAGGACAAGCCATCCTCGTCGCCGAAATCGAGCAGCGCGTTGATCATCACGCCGAACGCAGTCGTCTTGCCCGATGCGTCGGGATAGACCCCCGGCGGAGCGCCGACGCCCCCCGCATTGGCCGGCGTGCGCGCGGCGGTGGTGGTGATCTCCTTCACCCTCGCCCGTTTATAGGCGATCTCCTCTTCGAGCCGGATCATGCCGAAGTCATAACCGAGCACCGCATCGACATCGTAGCCGAGCTTGTTCTCCACCGTGGTCCGACCGCCCGCAGGAGCAATCGGCGAGGGCCCGACGTCAAACTTCGTATCACGCGGCTTCATCACGCCGCCCTCGACGCCAACATACCAGCTGTTGTCGCGGGCGAGAGCCGGCGCAGCCAGCGCCGTCGCGGCTAGTGCCGCCAAAAGGGTCATTCTGCGCATATCACTTCCCTGTTCAACCTGCCCGGCCGGACCCACCGTCCGACACCTCAATCCGGTGACCGATCGAGGCAGGGCCGCGGATCGGAGGTCCGAATGCACACCAAACGTTGCGGGGGCGACAGGGTTGCGCGACCGCGCGTATATCTGTGGAACTGTGCCCGATCGTTGCATCAAAGCAACAGCTTCAGGCCTCAGACCCTCAATCGTGCGATGTCCACCCCAGGCCAAGCGCCTTTTGGAGGGCGATATAATCTCCGGTAAGGTTGGCGGTCGCCGACGATAGGCTGTCCTCGGCCGCTATCCGCTGGCGCTCGGCATCGAGCGTATCGATCAGCGTAGCGGTCCCGGCGCGGAAGCGCTGCTGCATCAGATCCGCGGCCCGCGCGGCCGAAGCCCTGGCGCGCGCCGCGCTCGCGACCGATTGCCGGCGTGCGCCGAAACGGCTCAGCGCGTCTTCCGCGTCGCGCAGCGCCGTGAGCACTGCGCTGCGATACTGCGCCTCCGCCTCGTCGCGGGCGCCCTCGGCCTGGCGCACGCGCGCAGCGCCCCGGCCGAAGTCGAGGGCATTCCATTGCAGCATCGGCACGGCCAGCGCGGTAAGATTGTCGGGATCGAGGACATCGCCCGGCCTTGTTCCGCCAATACCGATCAGCCCCAGCAGGCTCAAGCGGGGCAGCCGCGCCGCCTGAGCCGTGCCGATCTGCGCCGTGCGTTGCGCAAGCCGGCGTTCGGCAGCGATGATATCGGGGCGGCGGCGAAGCAGCGCAGCCGGATCGCCGACGGGCACCGCGGCGGGCGGCAACGGCACCGCCGCGGCCGGCGACAGCACGGCATCGAGTTCGCCCGGCTGCTCGCCTGCGAGCACCGCCAGCGCGTTTTGATAGCTCGCGATCTGCGCCTGAAGCGGGATCAGGCCGCCTTCGGTCGTTTCGACCTGCCCGGCGAAGCGCTCGACGTCCAGCGCCGATACCGCACCGCGGTCGAAACGCTGCCGCAGCAGATCGAGCATCTGCCGCTGCATGGCGGCGGAGCGGCGGGCCAGTGCGAGGCGGTTCTGCACGTCGCGCAGCGAAACATAGGTCCGCGCGACGTCCGCGGTAAGACTCAGCTGCGCGTCGGCGACATTCGCCTGCGCCGCGCCCAGCTGCGCCCGCGCTGCTTCGAGGCTGCGACGGTGTCCGCCGAAGAGATCGAGCTCCCAGCTGGCGTCGAAGCCGACATTGTAGAAGTTGAGCGACTGGCTTCCGTCGTCGGTAGACGCGTCGTTCGCTTGCCCGATGTTCACCCCGGGTAGCGTGGCGTGGAGATAGGTCGCACTCGTATTGACGGTGGGGGCGCCGTTCGCCCGCTCGAGCCGCAGCCCGGCGCGCGCCTGGCGCAGCCGTGCCTCGGCGACCGCAATGCCCGGATTGCCGGCGAGCGCTCGTGCCTCGAGCGCGTTCAGCGTCGTGTCGCCGAACGCCGTCCACCAATCGGCAAGCGCGGGCTCGGCCGCTGGGATGAATTCACCGGCCCGCACGAAGGCGGCGCGCGGCGTGGTCGCCGGACTGGCGACGGGGCCATGATAATCGGGCCCCACGGTACAACCGGCGAGCAGCGCGAGGAGCGCGGGTGGGATGATGTGTCGCATCAGTGCATCGCCGCCGGAGCGGCACCCTGGGGAAGCGGACGAAGGAAGAACACGAGCGGCAGTGCGATCATCGTCCCCACCGCCATGATCCAGAAAATATCGTTGAAGGTCATCACCAGCGCCTGTGCGGCTATCTGCCGCGATATATCGTTGATAGCTCCGGAAGCGCCGCCCATCGCTGCGCTATAATTTCCGACATAATCCTGTACCGCCACCGCATTGGCGCTCAGCGTCTCCTCCAAACGGCGCGAATGGAACCAGAGCCGCTGGTCCTGTAAGGTGGCGATGCCGGCAAGCGCCAGGCTGCCGCCCAGGTTGCGGACCGAATTGAACAGGCCCGACGCGTCGCCTGCGTCTTCGGGCGGCACCGAGCGCACGACCGCCTGGCTCAGGAAGATCATCCCCAATATCTGCCCGACGCCGCGCAGCAGCTGCGAAACGACGAAGTCACCGCCTGCGGACTCGATCGTCAGCGAAGCATCGAGGAAGGAGGAACCGGCCATGATCAGCAGGCCGCCCCCCACCGCGATCCGGATGTCCACCGTGCGCATCAGGATCGGGATCAATGCCATGACGATCAGGCTGGGAATGCCGGACAGCAACACGATCTTGCCGGACTGCAGCGAGTCGTAGTTGGCGATCGCAGCAAGGAACTGGGGAATGACGTAAGATGTCCCATAGAGCACCATGCCGAGGACGATGCCCATCAGCGCCACCGCGCCGAACTGCCGGTCGAGGAGCAGACTGAGCTTGATGATCGGCCTGCGCGCCATCACCTGTCCCGCAAAGAGCGATGCGAAACCGATGCCGCTGATCACCGCCATCGTCTGGATGAACGAGGAGGAAAACCACTGCTCGCGTTGCCCCTCTTCGAGCAGCACGGTAAGCCCGCCAAGCCCCATCGCCAGCCCGAGGATGCCCAGCCAGTCGGCCTCGACGAGCAGGTCGATCCGCGGCTTGCGATGCGGCATTCCGACCAGCAGCAGAATGACCAGCGCGGCACAGATCGGCACGTTGATGAAAAAGGCATAATGCCAGCTGAGATTTTCGGTCAGCCAGCCGCCGATCAGCGGGCCGATGACCGGGCCCATGATCGCGGTCACCCCGAAGAGGGCGATGCCGACCGGCTGTTGCGACGGCGGCAGCCGCTGGGCGATGATGGTTTGCGCGGTCGGGATCATCGCCCCACCGGTGAAGCCCTGCCCCACCCGGCCGATGATCATCATCGTCAGCGTCGATGCGGTTCCGCAAACGACCGAGAAACCCGTGAACAGCCCCGCAGCGACCAGCAGGAAGGTGCGCAGGCCGAGCATCCGTTCGAGCCACGCCGCCATCGGAATGATGACGATCTCGGCGACGAGGTAGGACGTCGCCACCCAGGTCCCCTCGGTGCCGCTGGCGCCGATCTCGCCCTGGATGGTGGGCAAAGCCGAATTGACGATCGATATGTCGAGCGTCGCCATCAATGCGCCGAGGGTGCCCGCCGCGACCGCCAGCCAGGCACCGAGATCAGCCTTGGCGGGGGGACGCACGGCGTCCGCCCCGCCGGCCATGGCAGAGGCCGCCGCCATACTCACCGGCCGCGCGCCTCCTGCTCATCGCGAATGCGCTGGAGCGAGCCCGCAGCCGAACGCGTGTCGACGGTGGCGTGCACGGACATGCCCGGCAACAGCAGGGCAAGCGTGTCCGGCCCGGCTTCGACCGAGATGCGCACCGGCACGCGCTGCACGATCTTGGTAAAGTTGCCGGTCGCGTTCTGCGGCGGGATCAGCGAAAATTGTGCGCCGGTACCCGGTGCGAGGCTTTCGACGCGGCCATGCAGTTCGACATCGGGCAGCGCATCGATTTCCAGCGTAACCGGCTGACCGGGCCCCATCAGCCCCAGCTGCGTCTCCTTGAAATTGGCCTCCACATAGAGATGCTGGGTCGGCACGATCGACATCAGCCGCGTGCCCGCCTGGGCCAGTTGCCCGACGCGGATCGACTTGTCCCCGATCCGGCCATTGATGCTCGCGCGGATCAGCGTCGCGCCCAGGTTGACCTTGGCCGCGTCCAGCTGCGCGCGCGCCGCCTCGCCCTGAGAACGCGCCTGATTTGCCTGCGCGCCGAGCGTATCGATCCGCCGCCGCGCCGCGACCAGCGCCGCCCGCGCCCGGCTGGCCTGGGCGTCAGCTTGGCGCGCCCGGGTCTCCAGTTCGCTGAGCTTCTCCCGGCTTTCCGCGCCCGACGCGGCCAGCGGCGCATAGCGCGCTACCTGTCCGCGCGCGAAACTGGCGTCGCTGAGCGCGGCGGCAAGCGCCGCCTCGGCTTCGGCCACCGCCGCCTGCTGTTCGCTTATCTGGGCGCGGACGCCTTCCAAGCTTGCGCCCGCCACGTCGATCTGCGCGCGGATCTGCGACGTCTGGGCGCGATAGTCGCGCGGATCGATCTGGACGAGCGGCTGGCCGGCGCGGACCTGCTGGTTCTCGGCAACAAACACTTTGTCGACATAGCCCGTCACCTTGGGCGAGACGACGACGGCGTCGGCCTGGACATAGGCATCCTCGGTCGACTGCATGAACCGGCCGATCATCCGATGATAGGCATACCAGCCGAGACCACCGATGATGGCGATTGCCGCCACGACGATCAGTATGCGCCTCAACCGCTGACGCCGGCTTGGGGAAGCAGCTTCCTCCGTAGTTTCGGCATCGGGGCGGTCGGACTCGTCATTGCGTATGATCTGGTCGGTCACGCGACTCAACTTTCTATCGGTTCGCCTGCCAGATGCTCGCACTTGCAAAGTAGCGCAAGCCCATTTATTGTGGGCCCTCAGTAATGAACGAAAATGATCGCCTGCTTCGCGATTTCGGCGGATTGTTCCTCCGGATTCATCGCTTGGTCGACCGTCGGATGGCGGCCGAGGGCGCATCATTGGCGCGGACCAAGCTACTGCTATATCTTCAAAAACACGGACCGTGCCGGGCCGCCGACATCGCCGAACTGCTGGGCGCGACGCCGCGCACCATCACCGAGGCCATCGACGGTCTCGAACGCGAAGGGCTGGCCGTACGGACCCCTCACCCCACCGACCGCCGCGCGAAGCTCGTCTCGATCACCGCGAATGGCGAAAGGATCATCGAGGCGACCGAGCCGCTTCGGGCGCAGCTCGCCGACATGATCTTCGAACGGCTCGACCAGGGCGAGCGCGATCAGTTGACCGCCATTCTCGCCAAATTGTCGGAAGCGCTGAACGACGCCGAACCTGCGAATATTTGCTCATCGCTATAAATATGATACTCTCCCGGCACCTGCCAGAACGAGCAGGACGGAGAGGGTTGAATGGAGCGATTCGAGCCCGCATTGTGCCGCTGTGGCTTCGGCCTGCTTTGCTGCGCCAGCGGCAGCGCACTGGCGATCTGCGGCATCGTCTTCCTGATAGTGAGCTGATGGCGACGCGGCTTCATCCCGCCGAAGCCGCCGAAACCAGCCTGTACATATTCGACTCGTCTAACTCTTCGGACGAGCGAATTAGAACCAGCAGCGCGAAAACAAAAAAATCGCGCGAGGACCGCTCCGGAATGAAGCGCACTCATACAGCTGAAGGAGATGGTGCTCTTACAGGACTAACATCGGCTGAAGGTGTCCCGCAAATGCTGGGCGGGCCGCGATAACCTCTTCCCTGCTGTCGCCGGCCCGAAATGCGCAGCTACCGATCATTCTCCATCCTGGTGAATTGGCAACCTGCCGTTAGCGCAGGCGTCCGCGGGCGGATCGTAATCACCGACATTGGGTACCCGATGCTGTTGCTCGCGCTGCAACGGAAGGCTGCTTCGGCGGCGAGCTTTAATTGATTTCATCCGATCGATACGGTCTGGCCCGCGGCGTTGATGTTGGCGATCCTGAGCTGCCTGGCGGCCGCAGCGATCAACGCGTCGGGATCGCTCTTCAGCATGTCGCGAATTTCTTCCGCCGATGCGCCTGCCCAAACCTCCTGCAAGCCGGATCGCAATCCTTCCACGACAGCATGCGCCACGACATGCGGATCGCTCTTCGGCACATCGACATTGCTCATCATGGCGGTGTCGATATTGCCGGGATAGACGCCGATGACGAGCGCGCCAGCAGGGGCGAATTCGGCGCGCATCGCATCGGTCAGCGCGCGACAGGCCGCCTTGGTTGCGCAATAGGGAGCCACGAACGGGAAGGTCACGTAAGCGAGCGGCGACAGCACGTTGACGAGCGCGCCCTCTTCGGCCCGCATGAGCACCGGCGCGAAGGCGCGGCACATCAGCACCTGGCCCCAATAATTGACCTCCATCTCGCGCCGGAACGCCGCCAGCGAGGGGGCTTCGAGATAGGATTGCTGGATGGCGAGGCCGTGGCAATTGATGAGGATGCCGACATCGGGATGTCCCGAGGCCGCCGCCGCGACCGCCGCCTCATCGGTGACGTCCAGCAGCAGCGTGTCGATCCTGGGCGAGCGCCGCGCTAGGGCCGCAAGCGCGGCTTCCTGCACGTCACAGGCAACGACCCGCGCAGCACCGGCATCAAGCAGGCTGTCGACGAGCGCCGCGCCAATCCCGCCCGACGCACCCGTGACGAGGGCGACCTGACCTTCGATCCGCATGATCATTCCCTCCCTGGCGTCACCATGCGGTGGTGCCGCCATCGATCGCGAAGTCGGCGCCGGTAACCCAGCGCGCCTCGTCCGAGGCCAGATACAGCGCGGCGTAGACGACGTCCTCGGGCTGGCCGACATGGCCGAGCATGAGCTTGCCGTGCATCGCCTCCGCCCATTCGGGGATGTCGAGAAGCGCCCGCGTGGCATTGGTCTCGACGAGGCCCGGACTGATCGAGTTCACGCGGATGCCATGCGGCCCGCCTTCCATGGCAAGATGCTTGGTCATCGCAATGACGCCACCCTTCGCCGCACTGTGCGCCACGGCGGGCAGGACGCGATAGGCGATCTTGCCCGATACCGAACCCACATTGATGATCGATCCGCTCTTCTGGGCGACCATCGCCGGCCAGACGGCCTGGGTGGCGAAGAAGATCAGGTCGAGCTCGTTGCGCATCGTGAAGGACCACTGGTCGGCGGTCATCTTCTGGAGCCACTCCATCACGACGCCGCCGCCATTATTATACAGCACATCGATCCGGCCATGCTGCGCCAGCGTCCATTCGGCGAGCGCCTCGGCGACCTCCTTGCGCGACAGGTCACCGGGGTGGAAGGTCCGGATCGCCCCGCCCGCTTCCCGCACCAGACGCTCGGTCTCGTTCGCCGACGCTTCGTCGATGTCGCAGCCGACGACGATCGCCCCTTCGGCGGCGAACATGCGGGCGGCTGCCCGCCCCATGCTGCCGCCCGAACCCGTGATGACGCAGACCTTGTCTTTGAGCCGACCCGCCATATTTGCTCCTTCACATCGCTTGCACCGCTGGTGCCGGCCCAATGGCCGGAGCGCCGAGAGCCGGTTCCCCCATGAGAAACCGGCCCTGCCGATCCGGCCAGAGGTCAGATCAGAACTTCACCCCGAAGGTAGCGCCGAAGGTACGGCCTTCCGCCATATTGACGAAGTCGGCGACCGGCACCTGGATCGTGAGCTGATCGGCATAGGCGACGTTGCCGAGATTGCGGCCCCAGAGTTGCAAAGAGTAGCGGGCGTCGTCGCCGATCGACCAGGTCGCCGAGGCGTTGACCAGGTTATACGCCTTCTGGAACAGGCGGTTTTCGGGGGTCGAATACCAGCGGCCGGAATGGAAGAAGTCGCCGCTCAGCATGATCGAGCCCGAGGCCAGCGGAATATTGTAGCTGAAGCCCAGATTGAGCTGCCAGTCGGGCGTGCTCTGCAGCCGCTTGCCCTTGGCGCTGCCGTCGGGGAGCTGGACGATGCCGCCGGTCGGGCTGACCGCCGTGTAGACGATCGGGAAATCGCCAAACCGGTCATGGATCACCGACAGACCGCCGGTGATCGTGAGGTTGCGCGTGGGCGCCGCGGTCAGATCCAGGTCGAGACCGTAGATCTTCGCGGAATCGCCGTTGTAGATGTGCGTCACGCCATTGCTGAACGAGTTCAACTGGATGTCGCGATAGTCGTAATAGAAGCCTGCGACGTTCAGGCGCACGCGCCGGTCGAGGAACTGGCTCTTCAGGCCGACCTCATAGGCATCGATCTCTTCGGGCTTGAAATAGCGCGCCGCCGCGGTCTCGCCGGGCTCATAGCCGCCACTCTTGAAGCCGCGGTTGTACGATGCGTAGACCAGAACGTCGCCCCCGAGCTTCCGGTCGAGCGCGATGCGCCATGTCGGCCGGGTGACCGACGTCTTGTCGGAATAGGGGCCCGCCGGAATGACGATCGGAGTCCCCAGCACATCGACCGCGCCCGAGCCGTGCATATATTTGATCTCATGCGTCAGGCGCGCACCCACGGTGAGCGAGGTAAGATCGTCGAACTTGTAGGTGCCCTGTGCATAGCCGGCGAAGGAGCGTGAGCGCTGCAGCGTGCGGATATGGCTGGTGATGCCGAACAGCGGCAGCGAGATGTCCGCCGGGAAATAGCCGTCCCTGGACCAGAAATAATATAGCCCGGCCTGCCAGTTGAAGCGCCCGCCATTGGGCGAAATAAGCTGAAGCTCCTGGCTGAACTGCCGCCCCGGTTCGGCGACGAGGACGCGGATATAGTCTTCGGGCTGGCCATCGGAATCAAAGATGCCGATGAAATTGGAGCGCCGATATGCGGTGATGCTGACCAGCTTCGCGAAATCGAGATCGCGGGACAGATGAAATGCCGCGCCATATTGTTCGACCCGGGTGCGCGGATCGATGGTGGCGTTGGTGTCGAACTTGCCGCCCGCGAAGAACTGGCCGTTCAGGCCGAGCTCGCCATCGACCAGACGATAGGTCGGCGATGCCGTGCGCGAGTGGGAATAATCGAGGGTCAGCGTCGCGACGGTGCGATCATCGGGGGTCGCCTGAAGCTTCGACCGCAGCGAAATGTTGCGGCCCTTGCCGACCTCCTTGCCCGTAAGGAGATTATGCCCGAACCCGTCGGTCTGATCCTTGAAATGCACGGCGAGATCAGCAGCCAGGCCGTCGGTCAGGCCGCCGGTGACATAGAGATTCGCGCCGATCGTATTCTTGTTGCCATAGCTCGCATCGGCCTGACCCGAGAAGGTCTGGCTGGGATCGCGCGTCGTGATCTGGATCAGGCCGCCCGTGGCGTTGCGGCCGAACAGCGTGCCCTGCGGCCCCTTGAGGACCGCGATCTGGCTAATGTTGTTGAAGGCGAGGACCGAAGCGCCCGCCGAGGCATAGTAAACGCCGTCGACATACATCGACACCGGGTTCTCGTTGCCCGCGCCGGCAATCGCCGTGCCGACACCGCGAATGCGGGGCGCCGCGAGGTTCGCCTGGGTAGTGAAGGTAAGACCCGGAACCGCGGTGGCGAGCAGTTTGGTATCGGTGACCCCCTTGGCGGCAAGCGCGCTGGCGGTGAGCGCGGTGACCGCGATCGGAACGTTCTGAAGATTCTCGGCCCGGCGCTGCGCCGTCACGACGATCTCTTCCAGCCCCGTATCCGCGGCCGCCTGAGCCCAGGCTGCGCCGGGCAGCACGAACAGCGCCGCAATCGCGGCAGCGGACGCACGGGCCCGCAAAGCATTGTTTCGCATGTTCTCTAATCCTCCCCTTGATAGCGGCTATTCAAGGCCGCCTGTCTCAAATTTATGCGCGATCGCGGCCTCACGCCGTGGTCGAGACCGCCTCCAGCGGCTTCGATAGGCGTGTAAAGACTTCCGGAAGTTCGTATTTGCGGCTGTTGTCCGGCACTGCGCCCCACAGGTCGAAATCCTCCGGTGCCGAAGACATCCGCCGGGCCTCGCGGGCACCGGCCTCAGGGAACTGCTCCATGCCGAGCGTGTATTCCCAGACAAAATTGTCGTGATCGTAGATGTAGAGATGGATGCTGCCCGACGTCGGGTGGCGGCCGATGCCGAAATGAATGTCGACGTCCATCTGCTTGGCCCGATTGAACAACCGGCCGATATCGTCGATTTCATTCACCATGAAGGCGACATGGTGGAAGCGAACGGGCCCCTCCGTTCCACCCAGCAGCGCCAGGCTGTGGTGGTTCGGATTGGGGAAGGCGCGCAGCAGCGTCACCACATCCCCCTCGAAATAGTCCGACAGCAGGAAGCCCATATCGTCGATCAGCAGGCGGCTCGCGCTGCGCCCATCATCGACGCAAAGTCCGAAATGCTTGCCGCCCTGAAATCCGGTAACACCGTTCCGGCGCGATGAGGGCATGACCGTCATGTCGATGAAATATTCCCAGGTCAGCCCGATGACCGGATCGACCACCCGGAACGCCCGCTCGATCTCGAGCTGGCGGGTTTCGCTTTCAGCCAGCCAAGCCGGAGCGAAACCGATACGCGTGAAATAGGCGAAGGCCTTGTCGAGTTCGGCGCGATTTTCGAGCTCCCACGCCGAGCGCTGAGCCATCGGCTTGCTGGCCGGACGGAAGATGACGTCGTGATGGTGAAAGCTGCCACGGAAATAGCGGCTGCCATCCCCGGCCTCCGAAACCAGATCGAGACCAAAGACGTCCGTCGCGAAACGCGTCGAGCGCTCGATGTCGCTGACGTCGAGGACCAGGTAGCCCAGGCGCTTGTACCTGAATGGTGCCGTCATTCGACCTAAACCCCCTCCTCGAAACTCCCCTGACGCGGCCGTGCCGGCCGAGGCGTGGAAGCATCACTTGCTCAGATCATTTTTCATAATAGTGGATACGTATGTCAATAGTGAATTATTTTTGATCGGGAGTGTCTTGGGTTTTTGGCGAAAATTCCCGAAAGAGGTCCCTCTTCGAGGTCAAGAATGCCAGAGTATCTCGCTTCCAGACCAGCCGGCGCACGAAAATTCCGCCTCGACGCCAGCGAACTTGCAATTTTTATTATCGCGTGAGACGATTCGGCATTAATGAAAATACGGCCACGTTTTTGGGAAACGGCTGGCGGGTGATGGAGAAGAGGATGAGTGAACGCAGCGAGCGCGACGAGCGCCGGATCGCCCTTGCCAGGGCATTCCTGAAAGCGGTCGACGAGCATGGCGACCTGGGGCCATTGGTCACCGAAGACATCCAGATGACCTTCCCGAAATGGGGCACCTGCGACGGCACGAAGGATTTCCCCCGCTATTTCGCCGATCTCGGCGGCTACATCGCCAGGATCGCGCATCATCAGGAGACCTTCCTCTGCCTGGCGGGCGATGATCATGTCGCGATCGAGGGCTTCAGCTCCGGCGAACTCCAGAATGGCGGCCGCTGGCCCGACAAGGGGACGACGGGACGATTCTGCACGATCTTCGGGTTCAGGGGCGATCGGATCAGCCATGTGCGAATCCATATCGACCCCGATTATTGCGATGCCACGGCAGACCATTACGCCTGGCGGCGCGACCGCGCGGCGGCGGACTAAGCCAACGAACGCCCGACCCCATCTTCTCAGCCAACATCCACGGGAAACAAGACGTGAAGAATCACACCATCCTCGTGACCGGTGGCGGTTCCGGCATCGGACGCGGCCTCGCCGAAGCCTTCTACCAGCGCGGCAATAGCGTGATCATCGCCGGCAGGCGGCGCGACGCGCTCAAGGCGGTATGCGACGCGAATCCGGGTATGCATGCGATGGAACTCGACATCAGCGACGCGCAGAGCATCGAACATTTTGCCACGGATATCGTGGCACGCTTCCCCGCGCTCAACATGCTGATCAACAATGCGGGTATGATGGCGTTCGAGGATCTGACGTCGGACAGCATCGCATCGGACGCGGCGGAGGGCATGGTGGTCACCAACCTGCTCGGCCCGATCCGGCTGACCAACGCACTGCTGCCGCATCTGCGCGGACAGCCTAGCGCCCGGATCCTGAACATGACGTCGGGGCTGGCCTTCATACCGATGGCGGCAGTGCCGACTTATTCGGCGACCAAGGCGGCACTGCATTCCTACAGCATCTCGTTGCGCCATCAGCTGCGCGACACCAATATATCGGTCACCGAGATTGCGCCGCCCTATGTCCGGACCAGCCTGACGGGCGACGATCCCGCCGGGATGCCGGTCGGCGACTATATCGCGCAGACCATGGCGTTGTTCGACCGTGATCCCAACGCGCCGGAGAATATCGTCGACAGCATCGGCTTCCTGCGCAGCGCCGAGCGCAATGGGCGGTTCGACGAGGCCTTCGCCGCCGTCAACGCGCGACCATGAAGGATCGGCCGGGGTAGCACGCCCACGGCGTGTCCACCCCGCCGCCCTCGATCAGGGCTGCGCACTCAAACCCGCGGCGGCGATCCCGGCCAGCCCGCATATCTCGTCATTGTCACTGGTATCGCCAGTAACGCCGACCGCGCCTATCGGCACGCCTTCGGCATCGACGACGATCACGCCGCCCGCCGCCGGAACCACGCCCTGAGGGCTGATCGGTCCCAGCGCGGCGATGAAAGCCGGCCGCTCCGCCGCCATGTCGCCGATCCGGCGGCTCGACACGCCCAGCGCCAGCGCGCCGCCCGCCTTGGCGCAGGCGATCTGCGCCCGCAGGGTCGAGCTGCGATCCTGACGCTCGAAGGCGATAAGGTGACCGCCGGCGTCGAGGACGGCGACGCTGAGCGGCTTAAGACCGAGTTCCGCGCCTTTTTCGAACGCCGCTGCGATGATCGTCCGGGCCTGAGCGATGGCGATGTAGCTCATGGCGAAATCCTTTCGTGAAGATGAGAGCGGGCCGCCGGCCGCCCAGTCGAGCAGCTCGACGGGCAGCGGGGGTGCGCAGGCCGATCTGGTGACGCCCCGGCCGCACCACCGGGCACGACGCCGCGCAGCGCCGCGATGATCTCTCGGCGCCGTGCGAGCGCCGGGCCGTCAGCCGCGGTCATTCGCACCGGCGCGCTTCGTTGCCAAAGCTTCGGCAAACCCGACCGAATGGTCGGCGTCAGATCCGGCCTTCGCTGACGAGCATGCGCGTGCGTGCGATGGTGGAAAGCAGCGCAGCCCGATAGCCCTTGTCCTGACTGTCGAACTGCACCTGTTCCTTCTGCTCCTCGGGGCCACCAGGCTCCTTGTCGCGCAGGCCCAGATAGCAATAGAAGCGCAATTGCAGAGCGCCGTCGGCGTCTTCGAACAGCTCGTTGACGATAGCGCCTTCGCGCGGGCCGCCGGCCTGGAAGAAGGTCACCTTGCGCTCGGATTCGAACTGGATGATCTCGCGCACATCGTCGTCCAGGATCGTCGCTTCGCGGATGATATAATCGCCCCCTTCAACGACGACATCGCATTTGGTGCAAAGGCCCGGCGGCAGGAAGAGGCGCGCATCACGCGCCTTGAGGACCAGGCCTTCCCAGATCTGCTTGCGAGTCAGCGGCACCTCGCCTTGCGGATTTACCGGCACGGTTGCGGTCGAGTAGATCATGTGCTTGGCCCCTCCTTGCCACTGGCGTCCATCGCCCAGCTTGAAGACATCCGCACTATCATTCATCAATTGTGAACTCAATATATAGAAGTGAAATTCAAACGCTCTACCCATCCATCAATGGGCGATGAATCGCCCCGCATGCTTGCAATGGCGAACCCAACCCGCCAGTTTGACGGCATCGATCTGTGGGGCGAGAACAGTGGCAAAAGCGAACGACATGGCGGACGGGCAGAATGACCGGCAGCAGTCCGCCGGCATCCAGTCGGTGGAAATCGGAATGAGCGTGCTCGAAGCCTTTGCACGCAGCAATTCTGCGATGTCGCTCAAACAGGTCTGTCAGGACCTCGACATGGCCCCCAGCAAGGTCCATCGCTATCTCGTCAGCTTCGTCCGGAGCGGAATGCTCACCCAGTTCGGCGCAAACGGCCTTTACGATCTGGGGCCCACCGCACGCAGGCTCGGCATGCGGGCGATGGGGCGGCTCGACTCCTTCGCGGCAGCGAGCAAGGAACTGCTCTGGCTGCGCGACACGATCGACGAGACGGTGTGCCTGACGATCTGGGGCGACGGCGGCCCCACCCTTATCCGCTGGGAAAGCGGAAGCACGCCCCTGCTGATGACGATCCGCGTGGGAAGCCTGCTGCCCGTGGGAGAGTCGGCGATCGGACGCCTGTTCCTTGCCCATATGCCGCGCGCTACACTGCAGCCGATCCTGAAGCGCCAGCGGCAACTGGCCGGTCTCAAGGGTGATCGCCCCAGCCTGAGCGACGAGGAGATCGCCGAGATCAGAGCAGCCCGCTCAATCCATCTGGAATCGGCCCTGATCGCGGGCGTCGACGCCATAGCCGCCCCGGTGTTCGATGCCGACGGCGCGCTGTCGTCGGTGATCTGCGTGCTGGCGCCCCATCAATCGACGGCAGGCGAGGCCGCGAAACGCCTCCACCGCAATATCGAAGAGGCTGCGCGGCGCATCTCTTACGAACTGGGCTATGTCGCCGGGGAAGTGACGCGGATAGCAAAGAACTGAACTCCACTGAAGCAATTTCACTTATAGTGGTTGCGTTCACTAGATAGGAAATATACAAGGCCCCGCTCGAACAAGAGCGGGAGGAGTGTCGCATGAAGGTCGCGAGCATCGTAACGGGGCCGGAAACCAGGGCGGCCGTGGCAGTGGCTTCGGGACGGCTGCTCATACCCTCGCTGCTGCCCGCCGATCTGGCCGGGCCCGCTCCGCTTCCCCAGACCGTTCGGGGCATTCTGGCCCAGCCGGGCGGCCTCGACGCGCTTCGTGCGCTGGCCGATCGCGCCGAACGCGAAGGCTTTGCGACCGGTGGCGTTGCGGCGGCAGCCCCTGCGATCATCGCCGAGGAGGAAGCGGTCTTCGCAGCTCCCGTGCCCGACCCGGTTCACTTCATCGGCTGCGGCGCTTCCTATCACCAGCATCTCGCCGAAATGGGGGGCGTCCCGGTCCCCGAGCATCCGGTGCTGTTCCTGTGTTCCCCGGTCGCGCTGGCCGGCCATCGGCAGACGATCCAGGTGCCGCCGCACCAGGCCGACATGGTCGATTATGAGGGGGAGCTCGCCGCGGTGATCGGCACGGGCGGCTATCGCATCCGGGAGGAGGACGCGCTCGGCCATGTCGCCGGCTATCTCGTCCATAATGACCTATCCGCGCGCAATCATGTCGCGGAAGTCCAGGCGGTCACCGTACCGATCAAGATGACCGACGCCTGGGGCCGGAACTGCGCTGCGAAGCAGCATCCGACCTTCTCGCCCATGGGCCCCTATCTGGTCACGACCGACGAAATCCCCGATCCGCAGGCGCTGCATCTCACCACCCGCGTCAACGGCAAGCTGGTCCAGGACATCGGTACCGACGACCTGATCTTCTCGGTCGCGCAGTACATCGCCTACATCTCGCAATGGTACACGCTGCAGCCGGGCGACATCATCTCGACCGGAACGCCGGGCGGCGTCGGCGTCGCCAAGAAGCCGCCGGTCTTCCTGCGTCCGAACGATGTGGTGGAGGTATCGATCACAGGCATCGGAACGCTCTCGAACACGATCGGACGGGTACAATGACCGAAGCGACGGACGCGGTAGCGATCGAGCCGACGCTCAAGCTCAAATTCTATTCGCACGCCACGCTCGAATGCAGCGACATCAAGCGGACCCGACGGTTCTTCAACGAGTTTCTCGGCTTCGAGACCGTGCAGATGTCACCCGCATCCTTCTGGGCGCGGATGGGCGGCGAGCAGGTGATCGTCGTCGTCAAAAGCGCCAATGCATCGACCGAGATGAACTTCCTCAACCATAACGGGCTGGACGTCGAGACCGAGGCCGAGGTCGATACGGCTTATGAGGCGGTCAAGCGCGACGCAGAGAAATGGGGCTTCAAGAAGATAACGCGGCCCACCGTCATCCATGGCACCTATTGTTTCTATTTCTGGGACATGGACGGCAATGCCTGGGAAATCCTGTCCAATCCGAAAGGCGGCTATAGCTGGGGCTTCGAACTGGGCGACCAAACGGGCGCGGGCCATATGAGCAAAAAATTCCAGCGGCCGGAATCGACCCTGCGCGGCGACGCAAGCTAAAGCGGGGCCGTTCGGACCCGGATCAGCCCGCCATCCAGTAAACCGCGCAGAGCTTGTTGCCGTCAGGATCGCGCAGATAGGCGAGATGACGCTTTCCCGCGCCATCCTCGCGCAGGCCAGGCAGCCCTTCACAGCTCGCACCGCCATTGGCGAGCCCCGCCGCGTACCAGGCATCGACCTGCGCGGCATTGTCCGCCGAGAAGCCGATCGTCCCGCCATTGGCGAAGCTGGCGGGTGCGTCATTGATCGGCCGGGTGACCATGTAGAGGCCGCCTGCATCGCGATAATAGAGACGCCCCTTGCCATCGTCACGACCGCCGGGCGCTATGCCCAACGCGCCGAAAACAGCATCGTAGAAGCGCTGGGCTCGATCGATGTCGTTCGACCCAACGACGACATGGCTGAACATGATGATCAGAGCTCCCCGGCCATCACCATCTCGCGCACGCGCCTGAGCGTCGATCCGACCGCGTTGACATAGGCGTGCCGCATCGCGTCCCCGGCTTGCCGCTCCTGTTCTGAACCGGGTTCGGCACCGGCGAAGGAGACGCCGACCGTGAAGGTGAGCATCAGGCCCCGTTCGGATTCGCTGATCGTGTTCTGGATGAAGTCCTTGGTGCCCACCCGCTCGAACTGGACCTGGATCGGTTCGAGCAGGGTGATGAACTCCTTCATGTCCTCACCGCCAAGGGTGATCTCGCGCAATAGGGTGTTGCCGCTACGCTCGATCACGTCGCAGCGCTGCATCACCGGCACGAACGGCAGAGCATTCTCAGCCTTCATCACCAATCCGGCCCAGACCTGCTGCGCGGTCAGCACGGGCTCCACACCGGCGGGATTCACCTCAATCGAATAGGAAACCATGTACATCGCTTCGCATCCTCATCTTGTAGATTGGCAGGCCTCTCGGCCGATCGGGCCGGTTCAGACGCGGGCGTAGCCGCCGTCGACGACGAGCGTCTGGCCGGTCATGAACGCCGAGTCATCGGATGCCAGGAAGGACAAGGCGCCCACCAGATCCTCCGGCAGCTCGGTGCGCTTGATCGATTGCGCCATCCGGGCGCGCTCGAACCGCCCCAGCTCCTCATGCGGCCCGGCGATCGTGCCAGGAGTCCGCACCAGGCTGGGCGAGATGGCGTTGACGGTGATCCCGTCGGGGCCCAGTTCCGGGGCGAGCGCACGGACGAGTCCGATGATGCCGCCCTTGCTGGCGGTGTAGGCGGGCAGGCCCGAACCAAGATGAAAGGTGGACGAAGCCAGCATCACGATGCGCCCCCAGCCTGCGGCGCGCATGTCGCCAAGCGCGGCCTTGGTCAGGTGGAAGGCGGAGTCGAGATTGACGCTCATCACCCGCCGCCAGACGTCCCAATCGGTCTCCTGGAAAGACTGCATCGGATAGATGCCGGCATTGTGGACGAGGACCTCCACCGGCCCCAGCGCCGCCCTGACTTCATCGAAGAAGCGCGCCACACTGTCTCCAGAGGCCACATCGCAATGCCCCGCGAAGACCTGTCCGCCGGCCGATCGCACCAGCTCGACGGTTCCGTCGGCCGGCCCGATATCGGCGATGGCGACGGCATGGCCGTCCTTGGCGAGACGCAGGGCGAAGGCCTGGCCGATGCCCGAGCCCGCGCCGGTGACGACGGCGACACGTCGCGTACGCAATGGTCTGTCGGTCATCGCCTCAGGCCACCGCCGGCTCGAGCGCCTCGGCGTCGGCGATCAGCTTCTGCTGCGGGGCGATCACCACCGTGCCGCCCTCGCCTTCCTCACGGATCAGCGCGGACAGCATCCGGCGTGCGCGCAGCGGCGCGTCGTCCACCTTCAGCGCGATCTGCGGCGCGGACAGCCCGGAATCGTCAAGCTCGCGCTGCTGCAGCTCGCACATCTCCTTGTCCTCGTCGAAGGTGCGCTGGTGCGCCTCGATGATGCGCTCGGTCAGCTCGGCGTCATCCTGACGAAAGTTGCGATTGTGCGACCAGAAATAATGGGTCGAGGTCGCGGTCTCCGGGGTGAGCAGGTGCAGGACCCGCGACACCAGCGTCTGCTCGCGCGCGCCGCCGGACGGGCGGGCGCCGACATCGGTCATGTTGATCGCAGGCGCCGTCCACAGTGCCGTCTGCCAGCGATCGATCCGATCGCTGCTGCCGGTCATCAGCCGGAAGAAGGGCGGCGGGGCGATGTCGTGCATGTCGCGATGGGCGCGGACGAGCCGCTTGTCGACGATGCTGGTCTGCACGGGGAAATCGGCGATCGTCTCCTCCTCGTCATTCCCGATCGTGCCCTGGTGAATGTAATTTTCGTGGCTGAGATCGAGCAGATTGTCGGTGAGGAGCCGGTAATCGGCCGCGACATGCGTATAACCGGGCGAGGCCGCCCAGTTCGGCAGCGCGGGCCAGGGCAGGAAGGGTATCAGCTCGGGATCGGCGAGCTTCACGTCGCCCAGCCAGATCCACAACACGCCATGGCGTTCGATCAGCGGGAAGGTCGTCGCCGACGCATTGCTCGGGATCTTGTCCTGTCCGGGAATGTGGACGCAATGGCCATCGGCGCCGAACTCCATGCCATGATAGCCGCAGCGTATTCCGTCACCGGCCCGGCGTCCGGCAGACAGCGGCACCAGCCGGTGCGGGCATCGATCGAGGAACGCCACGGGATTGCCCGCGGACGTCCGGAACATCAGGATGGGGCGATCGAGGATCCGCCGGGTCAGCACCCCGCCGTCGGCCGATACTTCGTTCGGCCAGGCCGCGGCGTACCAGCAATTCATGAGGAACATGCCACTCTCCGTTTCCGCGGTCCGGCATGCGCCGGCGGCGGTATCGATCTTCAGTAAAAGGCTGCGGACATCGGCCAGACGCCCGCAGGGAAATCAGTCGTCGGCTATGCTGTTTTCGAGAATGCCGATGCCGTCGATTTCGATCTCGACCTTGTCGCCCGGCTTCATGAAGACCTGCGGGTCGCGCTTGGCCCCGACACCGCCCGGCGTGCCGGTGACGATCACATCGCCCGGCGACAGAGGGGTGAAGGTCGAGCAATATTCCACCAGCCGCTCGATCGGAAAGATCATGTCGTCGAACACCGCGCTCTGCATGACCTCTCCATTGAGGCGGGTCTGGATGCGCTGCGGCCCCGGTTTGCCGAACTCGTCGGGCGTCACCAGCCAGGGCCCGAAGGCGCCTGTCTGCGGGAAGTTCTTGCCTGGACCGAACTGGATGGTGTGCGCCTGCCAGTCGCGGATCGAGCCGTCATTATAGCAGCTATAGCCGGCGATATGATCGAAGGCCTCGGCCGCCGGAATGCGCCGCCCCGCCTTGCCGATCACGATGGCCAGCTCGCCCTCATAATCGAGCCTGGTCGACTCGCGCGGGCGCAGGATCGGCGTGCGGTGGCCGGTCTGCGAGTCCGCGAAGCGGGTGAAGATGGTGGGATGCTTGACCTCGGCCCGGCCGGTCTCGCGGCGATGATTTTCGTAGTTCAGGCCGACGCACAAGATCTTGCCCGGGTCGGTCACCAGCGGCGCGAATTCGACATCCGACAGCGCGATCGTCGCCGCGCCACCATTGCGCAGCGCCTCCGTGCCGAGCGCGCCCGCGACGATCGCCGCCTTGAGCGAAGGATGGACGCCTTCAAGTGGGACGACGCGATCGCCCTCGATCCGGCCCCAGCCCGGCTTGCCCTCGAAGCGGTAGGAAAGATAGCGCACCTTCAACATTCCTTCTCATAATACGAGAATCGTAATAGCAAGACGAAGGATGAATGGCAAGATGCGCTACCGCGTCGTCGCCGATGGCGACAGCCGGGCAGCGCGGCGGGTCAGCTATTCCGGACGGCGGTGGCCGTGTGCGATATCCAGTGGTGCAATTCCTCCACGGTGCGCTGCGCGGCCTCATGAAGCTGCTCCAGCACGCGCGCGATCTGCGGCTGGGTGAAGCCCTGGCGCGGACCGGCGACGGTCAGGCTGCCGAGGATCTTCCCACTCGCCATGACCGGCACCGAGATGCCGCGCATGCCGGGATCGACCTCGCCCACGGTCACGAAGCAATTGTCATTGCGCACGACCTTCAGCGTTTCCCGCACCGCCGGCAATGTATTGCCGAGACCGTGCTGCTCGAATTTCTCTGCATATTTGCGATACAGCGCGTTGATCTTCGCGGTCGGCAAATTGGCCAAGATCACGCGCGACGCCGAGCCGGCGAACAAAGGCATGAGACGCCCCCGCTCGTAGCTGATCGTGAACGGGGTGTTGCCGACCGATGCCCGCGAAACGCACATCACTTGATCGCCGAACAGGCGGCACAGGAACACGACCCCCTTGCCCTCGACGGTCGCGGCGAGGCGATCCATCTCGCCCCGCGCCGAACGAACCAACGGATCGGTCAGCCGCAGTTGACGATCATAGCGGATGATCGAAGGGCCCAATATATAGCGGCCGCCCCCGACCGTTGCGACGAGACCGCTGCGCGAAAGGCTGTTGAAGTAGCGATAGACGGTGCTCGTCGGCATGCCGACGGCCTCGGCGGCCTCGTCGACCGACCAGTCCGGCCGATCGAGGGTGAAGAGATCGAGCATCGTGAGCAAACGGTCTGCGGTGGACAACGGCGCCTCCTTTACCGGCCCTGAATCGCACAAGAGCCGCGCGAGCGAAAGCGCGCAAGAGATCATATTCGAGAATTCTCGAAATACGATAACCATTTCCGACAGTGATCACACACACGAAAAAGAGCGGTTTCGCTCTGAGTCGAAATACCAATTTGTTATCGATAAATGAGAAAATCTATCTTCATTTTGCGCAGCTCGTCCGAGTTCGATTTTCACCCGCCCCCGCCTCCCATATGTCCACCTCTTCAGGAAATATTGATGTTTTTCAGTATATTAATGAGCATCCGCCGTATCGACAAAAAGCCGTTGCCCATCCGACCGTGTAGGATTATATTCCCATAATATGATAAATATGAAATCTGATTCGACGTTGACCGTTCCCGAAAGCCCGCATCTCGATGCGCGCCTTTGCGAGATCGTGTTCACCTCACCGGACGTCGAGCGACTGGGCGCTTTTTATCAGGAAGCGCTCGGCTATAGCGGCGCGATCAGCGCCGGCGTGTGGACGGGAGAGCTTTCCGCACGGCGGCTCAGCATCCGCGAAGGCGCGGCAAATTCGGTTGATCGCGCCATTTTCGCCGTGGCGGACGAGGCGCAGTTCCGCAGCCTGCGCGAGCGCCTCGATGCGGCTAGGACTCCGTTCGAGAGCGCCGCATCTTCGCTGACATTCTCCGATCCCGACGGGAACCGGATGAGCTTCACGCTACCCGACGGGCCGATCGCACCCCGCGCCGAGCCCATGCTTCCCGCCCGGCTTCAGCATGTCGTCTACGCCAGCGACCAGGTGCCCGCGATGGTCGCCTTCTATCGCGACGTGATCGGCTTCGCGCCGATCGACATCGTCCGCGACGATACACAGGATCTCACCTCGGTGTTCCTGCGCTGCGGCCCGGAGCATCATAGCCTGGCGATCTTCCGGGCGCCGCGGCGGCGGCTCGACCATATCTGCTATGATGTGGACGACTGGAACCAGATCCGCGACTGGGCCGATCGCTTCGCCGGCCGCCATATCCCCATTCGCTGGGGGCCCGGGCGGCACGGGCCGGGCAACAACCTGTTTTTCTTCATCAACGATCCTGACGGCAACTGGCTGGAATTCTCGGCGGAGCTGGAGCGGGTCGAGGTTCCGCGTGCCGCCGGGCAGTGGGTTCACGAGGAACGGACGCTGAACAGTTGGGGCCCGGCCATCCTGCGAAGCTGAGCCAGGACAAAATAAAGAGAGGAATGTCATGAGACGCGCAACATCGAACGGGGACGGACACAGTGGGGGGATCGCGGCATGACCATGAAGGTCCCTTACCGGCTGGCGGTCGCCCGGCATGACGGCGCCGCGACCGTGCTCGTCGAGCGCGACGGCCGCTTCCTGCCGCTGGCGGACCTGCTCGATAGCGCGGTCGCGCGACATCTCGGAACCGAACAGCTCAGCGACCTGATGCCGCTTCTGGCCGATTGGGACATCTGGAATCCGCTGATCGCCGAGAAGGTTGCCGACGCAGCGGACCGCTTCGAGCGCGAAGGGATGGAGGCCCCGGAGCGCTTCGCGCCGCCCACCGGCATCCCGCGCAAGCTCATCTGCATCGGCGCGAACTTCCACGACCATATCGCGGAGATGCGCAGGCCGATCACGCCGACCTATCCCTACAGCTTCCTGAAACCGGCCAGCACCACCCTGCGCGGCTCCGGCGAAACGGTCGCGCTGCCCGCCGGGCTGTCGATGATCGACTGGGAAGCCGAGCTGGCGGTGGTGATCGGCACGACATGCCGCGACGTGGCCGTCGCCGATGCGCTGTCGGTGGTCGCGGGCTATGCCAATTTCAACGATCTGTCGGCGCGCGACTGCGTGTCGCGCGCGCTGCCGATCGGCATCGATTGGGTGCTGCACAAGGGCTATGACGGCTTCGGTCCGATCGGCCCCTTCTTCGTGCCCGCGGACCTCATCGCCGATCCGCAGGACTTGCCGATCCGCCTGTCGGTCAACGGCGTCGTAAAGCAGGACTCGAACAGCGCGCAGATGGTGTTCGGGGTCGCCGAGATCATCGCGCATCTGTCGACGGTGATGACGCTCGAACCAGGCGACATCATCGCCACCGGCACCCCCGCTGGCTGCGGCTTCGGCCGCGCGCCGCAGGAATTCCTCCAGCCCGGCGATCAGGTCGAGGTGGAGGTCGGCCCGCTCGGCGTGCTGCGGACGCTGGTGGCATGAGGCCGGTGGCCTCGCCCCTTATTTTCGTGCGCGGATCCCGCGCCGCACAGACGCCTTAGGAGAGCGCTGATGTCCACGACCGTAGACAATCCCGCCACGTCATTGACGCTGAACTTCTATTCCCACGCGACGCTGGAATGCCGCGATATCAAGGCGACCCGCCGCTTTTTCGAGGAGTTTCTCGGCTTCGAGACCGTTCAGATGGCCGACGTGTCCTTCTGGGCGCGCATGGGCGGCAACCAGGTCATCGTCGTCGTTCAGGGGCGCAAGGCCGCCGGTGGCAAGATGCCTTTCCTCAACCATAACGGCCTCGACGTCGCGACCGAAGCGGAGGTCGATGCCGCCTATGAGATCGTCAAGCGCGAGGCCGATAAATGGGGCATTCGCAACATCTCCAAGCCGATGGTCCAGCATGGCACCTACTGCTTCTACTTCTGGGACCAGGACGACAATGCCTGGGAGATATTGAGCAACCCGCATGGCGGCTATGCCTGGGGCTTCGAGCGCGGCGACCAGAGCGGCCGCGGCCATAATGATCCCAAATTCGATCGCCCGACATCGACGCTTCGCGCGACCGCATCCGACCCGTCGAGCGCCTAACACAAGCGCCCGACCACGAACGAATCCGTTTTTTTGCCCGTAGTTACAGTGTACTGTCGTTTTCACAAAGCTGCCGAATACAGAGTGAATCGGATCGGACAGCATCTTAAGGGAGAGGAACCATGAAGCTATTGTCCCTGCTCTGCTGCTCAGCCTCGCTGATCAGCTTCAACGCCGCCCATGCGCAGAGCGTACCGGCGCCATCGGCCACCGCCGAGACAGGCGCCGGCGATGTCCACGCCGCCGAAAGCGGGCAGATCGAAGACATCATCGTCACCGCCCAGCGCCGCTCGGAGAATCTGCAGAGCGTGCCGGTCTCGGTGACGGCGGTGACCGCGAGTGCGCTTGCGGCCAAGGGGATCACCTCGACCGGTGATCTTAACGCTGTCGTGCCCGGTCTGAACTTCACCACCCTGCTTGGAACCGCAACCCCGCGCATCCGCGGCGTCGGTTCGGCGACCTCGGTCGGCGGCAACGAGAACTCGGTCGCGACCTATGTCGACGGCGTCTACATCGCGCAGGCGTCCGCATCGGTCATGTCCTTCAACAATATCGAGCAGATATCGGTGCTGAAAGGGCCGCAGGGCACGCTGTTCGGGCGCAATGCCACCGGTGGCCTGATCCAGATCGTCACCAAGGATCCGAGCGATCGCTTTGCAGGTGACTTGAGCGCGGGCTATGGCAATTACGCCACCTTCACCGGCAACGCTTATCTCACCGGCCCGATCGCCGAGGGCGTCGCCGCCGACATCTCGCTCTACTACACCAATCAGGCCCATGGCTTCGGCACCAACCTGGCGACCGGCAACGAGGTCGGCAACGGCCAGGATCTCGCCATCCGTTCCAAGTGGAAATGGCAGCTTGGGCCCGACACCACCGCGCGCATCACCGGCGATTATGAGCGGACACGCGGCAAATATCCGGCCTTCCGCCTCAAGGACGGCTCGGTCGCAATTGACGGCCGGACGTTCCCGGGCGGCAAGTTTGACGCCAACACCGATGTCGATCCGCATTTCCGCAATTATCAGGGCGGCGTCTCACTCGACCTGAAGCATGACTTCGGCGGCGTGACGCTCGACAGCATCACCGCCTACCGCAAGGTCAAGTTCGACGTCCGCTTCGACGTCGACTCGCTCCCCAACTTCTTCTCAGCGAGCACCAAGATCGAACGGGATCATCAGTTCAGCCAGGAAATCCACCTGCTGTCGCCGAACAGCGGCAGCTTCAAGTGGATGCTCGGCGCATACTACTTCAAGGGGTTTGCATCCTATGACCCCCAGAGCATCGAGTCGCCGACCCAGACCCGCCTCGTCTTCTCCGAACAGCGCGCCGAATCCTTCGCGGTCTTCGCGCAATCGACCTGGGAATTCCTGGAGAACAGCTCGGTGACCGGCGGCCTGCGCTACACCTGGGAAGACAAGACCTTCCATGGCTTCGCGACGATCACCACCACTGCGGGCGTGGTCACCAACCCGCCGGGCGTTTCGGGCAAGCAAAGTGCCAAGAAACTGACCTGGCGCTTCGCGCTCGACCACAAGTTCAGCGACACGGTGCTGGGCTATGTCTCCTATAACCGCGGCTTCAAGAGCGGCGGCTTCAGCCCGCAGCAAGTGGTCGCGCCGCTGGTGCCGTTCAATCCGGAGATCCTCGACGCTGTCGAGGCCGGCATCAAGTCCGATCTGTTCGACCGCCACCTTCGCGTGAACGCGGCGGCCTTCTACTATGATTACAAGCAGATCCAGCTGGTCGCGGTCATCAACAACCTGTCGACGGTCTACAATGCGGCATCGGCGAAGATCAAAGGCCTCGATCTCGACGTCACCGCGGTGCCGTTCCACGGCCTGACGCTGACGGCGGGCCTGTCGGTCCTCGACAGCAAGTTCGGCAATTCGCCGGGCATCTCGTTCGGCACGCCCAATCCCACCGGCGGCAATACGCTGACGACCTTCAATGCCCGGGGCAACGATCTGCCGCTGACCCCGAAATGGACCATCAACCTCGGTGCCGATTACACGATCGACCTCGGCGAACGGAGCCTCGTGCTGAGCGGCAATTACTACCACAATGACGGCTGGTATCCGGAGGCCGACAACCGGCTGGCGCAGCGGCCCTATGATGTGTTCAACGCCTCGGCGACGCTGTTCCTCGACGCCGAGAAGAATCTGAGCGTCAAGGCGTGGGGCAAGAATCTGACCAACAAGGCCTATGCCGTCCAGATGTTCACCCTGGCACAGGCGGACGGGATCAACATAGCCCCGCCACGGACCTTCGGTGCGACCGTGGGAGTAAAATTCTGACCTGACGACCGGCGCGGGCCGGACGGACGACCGTCTCGCCCGCGCCACCTTAGATCATGCACTCAATGCCTACACAGCGTTGCGGACACCGGCTGCCGCTCGCGATCGGCACATTCGCGATCACGGCGATCATCACAGCCTTTCGATCTTGCGCGCGGTCTCGTCGAGCAGCGCGGCGATATCATGGGCGAGATCGGGGTTGCGGTCGCCGCGGGTCATTCTGCTGCGCAGCGCCATGGCCAGATTGACCATCGCGCGCTTGACCGGCGAGCGATCCTCGTCGCCGCGTTGCTCACCCAGCGCCGTGAGCCGCGCGAACAGCGCTTCGATGAGTTCGGCCTGTTCGCCGATCTCCTGCTTGCCGGCATCGGTGATCGCGAACAGCCGCTTCGAGCCCTCGGCTGCCTGTTCGGCGATATGGCCCATATCCTCGAGCATCGTGATCGTCGGATAGACCACGCCCGGGCTGGGGGCATATGCGCCGCCCGACCGCTCCTCGATTGCCTTGATCAGGTCATAGCCGTGGCGCGGCTGCTCACCGATCAGGGTGAGCAGGATGAGACGCAGTTCCGCGCCATCGAAGACGCGGCGACGGCCACCGCCACGCCCGCCCCGGCCCATGCCGTCGCCAAAGCCTTCCTCGAAGGCGTCGGCGAAGCCGCGCCCGAAACCGCCATGGCGGCCGCGCATCGCATGGACGCCGGGGTGATGATGACCACGTCCGCCATGCCTTTTGTGAAAACCAAACAAATTATGTCTCCAAATCATATATCGAGTCGATCTCGATAGCTCTAAGATATATCTTGAAATAGTTTTTGCAAGCCTCCTCTTTCTCCCCCTGTGCGCCCTGCCCTCGCCCGCCTATATCGGTGGCGATGGCCGACCTCTTTGCGCCCGATCCTTCCACCGCCCTGCCCGCCGGGGCCGCGCCGCTGGCCGAAAAGCTGCGCCCGCGAAGCCTGGATCAGGTTATCGGCCAGGAGCATCTGACCGGACCCGAGGGCGCGATCGGCCGGATGGTCGCGGCAGGACGGCTATCCTCACTGGTGCTGTGGGGGCCGCCGGGCACCGGCAAGACGACGATCGCGCGGCTGCTCGCCGATGCCGTCGGCCTGCGGTTCGCGCCGGTCTCGGCAGTGTTCTCCGGGGTCGCCGATCTCAAGAAGATCTTCGCCGAGGCGCGCGAGCATGCTCGCCTCGGCACCCGCACCCTGTTGTTCGTCGACGAGATCCACCGCTTCAATCGCGCGCAGCAGGACAGCTTCCTGCCCTATGTCGAGGATGGCACCGTTGTGCTGGTCGGCGCGACCACCGAAAATCCGTCCTTCGAACTCAACGCCGCCTTGCTCAGCCGCGCGCAGGTGCTGATCCTCAACCGGCTCGACGCCGCCGCGCTGGGCAAGCTGATCGCTCGCGCCGAGGAGATCGAGGAAAGACCGCTACCCCTCACCCAGAACTCCAGGGATGCGCTGGTTGCTTCGGCGGACGGCGACGGGCGCTTTCTGCTCAATCAAGTCGAAACGCTGTTCTCGATCGCGATCGACCATGATCTCGAACCCGGTGAACTCGCCGCGCTCCTCCATCGCCGCATGGCGGTCTACGACAAGGATCGCGAGGGTCATTACAACCTGATCTCGGCGCTGCATAAGTCGCTGCGCGGATCGGACCCGCAGGCCGCGCTCTATTATCTCGCCCGGATGCTGACCGCGGGTGAGGAGCCGCTCTACGTGTTGCGCCGCCTCGTCCGTTTCGCGTCGGAGGATATCGGCCTCGCCGATCCGCAGGCGCTGGTGCAATGCCTGGCCGCCAAGGATGCCTATGATTTCCTCGGCTCGCCCGAGGGCGAACTGGCGATCGTCCAGGCGTGCCTCTACCTGGCGACCGCGCCCAAATCGAATGCCGCCTATATCGCGCAGAAGGCGGCCTTCCGGTCGGCGAAGGACACCGGATCGCTGAGCCCGCCGAAGAATATCCTCAACGCGCCGACCAAGCTGATGAAGGATATCGGCTATGGTAAGGGTTATGCCTATGACCATGACGCCGAAGACGGCTTTTCGGGCGACGATTACTGGCCCGAGGAGATGGGCGCACAGACCTTTTACGCGCCCGCACCGCGCGGCTTCGAGGCGAAGATCGCCGAGCGGCTGGCCTATTGGGACAAGCTGCGCGCCGAACGCCGCGGCGCATGATCCGCCGCTTCCGGCGCTTTGCCTGCATCGACTGGTCGGGTGCGAAGGGCGAGCGGCAGAAGGGAATCGCGGTTGCCGTCAGCGACGGGACTGGACGCACGCCGAAACTGATCGAGCGGGCCTGGTCGCGCCCGGCGGTGCTCGACTGGCTGCTCGATCATGCCGCGCGGCACAGCGACCTTCTGGTCGGCATGGATTTCTCCGCCGCGCTGCCCTTCATCGACGCGGGCGCCTATTTTCCGGGCTGGAGCGAGAGCCCCACCGATGCGCGCGGCCTGTGGCGGCTGGTCGACGAGCTTTGCACCGGGGAACCCCATCTCGGCGCGGGCCTGCTCGTCGATCATCCCGAAGCCAGTCGCCATTTCCGCCGTCATGGCGGGCGGCAGGGCGACCTGTTTGGTCCCGGCAACGGCCGGCATCGGCTGGTCGAGCGGCTGACCCGCGAGGGCCATGCGCCGGCGACGAGCAGCTTCAACCTGGTCGGCGCGGCGCAGGTCGGCAAGGCGAGCTTGACCGCGATGCGCATGCTCCACCGGCTCGACGGGCGCGTGCCGGTCTGGCCGTTCGACCCCATTCCCGAACGCGGCCCGCTGATCGTCGAGATATACACCACCATCGCCGCGCGGCAGGCAGGCCTGAAGGGCGGCAGCAAGATGCGCGACGCCGACCGGTTGCGCGCCGGGCTGGCCGGATATGGCATTACGAGGCCCCCTGCCCTCGTCCGCTATGACGACCACAGCACCGACGCGATCCTGACCGCCGCCTGGCTGGCGCAGGCTGCCGAAAACCCCGCGCTGTGGCATCCGGCGCTGCTGACCGATGAAATTGCCGCGCTGGAGGGCTGGACCTTCGGCATTCCCTGACGCATGAGAGCGCCAGTGCCGGCTTAGCTCAGTTGGTAGAGCACCTGATTTGTAATCAGGGGGTCGCGGGTTCGATCCCTGCAGCCGGCACCAGGCATTCCATGTCGCAAGGCGGATTCGAGACGTCGGGTTCAGACCGGGAAATAATGCCCGATATTCCGGTACTTTGCGAGCCGAGCCACTCATAACAGGCGGTCAAGAGACTGAAGTCGAGGCACGAAAGCGGCCAATCTGCCGCCCAGTCTCTCCGACCCATTTTCTCGCCGCCACCCTAGTCAGTGCGATGGACCAAAAAGGACGCCGCCGGAGATCCGACGGCGTCGAGCTAGGACTGGAGGTCAGGCGAATCCGAGGAGTTCGCGCTGCTCCTTCCAGCTTATTGGAAGATCGGCTTCGAGCAAAACTGCCGGTGTCAGATTGATCGGTTGAGTGCCCTCGGCACAAGCGATGACAATGTCCGGTGCCAGCATCGCGATGCGGAGGAGTCGGTAAAAACGCTTACGGCACTTAGAAGCCTGCTCGATCAGATCCCGAACGCTTCGCCCCGGATTGTTGAGCACCAGTCGATATGCAGCTCGCGCTTCGATGAGCAGCGCTACCAGGCCCTTGTCGCGAAAGTCATCAGCCCGGCCTCGATCATCGGATATGATCAGCTTGGTTTCTTGCCCTCGGCGAGCCTTGATCGCTGGTGCGCGCAAATGGATAGGCTCGGCATCAGCGTTGGCATCTAGAGCGACCCCGAGTAGCGCCCCGATGTGACTGGGCTTGATCCTCACCTCGACATGCTCATCGAACAGATGCATGGTGAGGTCCAGCTTCTTCAGCAATGCACGCCGCTCGCGAGTATCTTCCAGCCGCTGCGATTGCCGCCGCGCGTGACGAAGCGCATCCCTCAGAACATCAGCTTTACTCGAACCGATAAGCGAGATGATCTGCTTACGGTCAGTCAGCATCGCCTGGATGAGCTGGATCGTTGCCGCCTCGATATCGTGCGCGGGTACGCGCCAAGCGGATGAGTCTGGATCGAGCTGATCGGGCGCTGTGATGTAATATCGGTAGCGCCGTCCCATCTTCACGGCGTGGTTGGGCGTCATCCGCCTTCCTTCACCATCGAAGGCCCTGCCAGCCAACAGGCTGGGTTGACTGAAATCGCTGCCGCGGCTCCGCTCGATCCGGTTCCTGGACATAACCCGCTGGACCTCGTCCCACAGTTCCTGGCTGACGATCGCCTCGTGCTCGCCGGGATAGTAGTTCTCCCGGTGCCGGATCTCGCCGAGATACATGCGGTTGTTCAGCAGGTGATAAAGCGGCCCGCGGCCGAAAACATTGCCACCGCGGGAGGCGTATCGCTTAGTCCGACATCCGGTAACCTCCAGCTCCTCGAGCAGCGCCCGGCCACCTCCTGTCGCGACGTAGCGCTCCATGATGTGGCGGACCTGCTGCGCCTCGACCTCATTCACCACCAGCTTTTTGTCGACGAGGTCATAGCCGAGCGGCACGGTACCACCCATCCACATGCCTTTGGCTTTCGACGCCGCGACCTTATCGCGGATACGCTCACCGGTAACCTCGCGCTCGAATTGGGCGAACGACAGCAGGACGTTGAGCGTCAGTCTCCCCATGCTCGTCGTGGTGTTGAAGGCTTGGGTGACCGATACGAAGGAGGCGCCCCTGGCGTCGAGAACCTCAACGATCTTCGCGAAGTCGGCGAGGCTGCGGGTCAAGCGGTCGACCTTATAAACGACGATGACGTCGACCCGACCAGCCTCCACATCGGCCAGAAGCCGCTTGAGCCCCGGCCGCTCCATATTGCCGCCGGAAAAACCGCCATCGTCGTAGGCATCCTTGACTAGCACCCAGCCCTCATGACGCTGGCTGGTAATATAGGCTTCGCTAGCCTCGCGCTGGGCGTCGAGGCTGTTGAACTCCTGATCGAGCCCTTCCTCGGTCGACTTGCGGGTGTAGACCGCGCAACGGACCGTCCCGACGCGCTGAGCGCCAACCTTCTTAGCCATCGACTCCGTCCCCGTTGAGGCCAAAAAAGCGCGGGCCGGACCACGACGTGCCGGTGACTTCCCGTGCGATGGCCGAGAGCGATGCCCAGTTGCGACCATCGAACTCGAAGCCGCCGTCGGTCACCACGACCGATATGTCGCGGCTGTTCCAGCTGCGGATGAGGCGCGTGCCGGGTTTAAGCGATGATGCCCCCTGCCCCGCTGCCGCCCTGAGGGCCTGGTCGGCTTCCTTTACCAGTCGTCGGCTGCCTTGCTCCTGTGCGTGATGGCCCAGAGAATGGCGAAGCAGCTCGGGGCCGAAAGCCGGGCAATCGGTCTTCATGCGCGCCTGCCATTCCTGCCGGAGCTGCGCCGACGACATCGTCGCCAGCGCAGCCAAGGTGTGGGCCAGCTTGTTCATCAGCCGGCCTTCGCGATCCGGTAGACGCTGCCTTTCGGCGTCGTCGTCCGGTCGATCTCGTAGCCCTTCTTCCGCAGGCCGCTCAACACCGCGCGTGCCGAGTGGGCGAGCCAGCCGGTCGCCTCCATAATCTGGTCAAGCGAGGCGCCCTGCTTCCGATTCAGCATTTGAATGACCTTCGCCTGCTTGCCACCCGCCAGCTTCGGTATCGGAGCGGCCGGCGGCGGCGGTGCGGCAGTCGATTCCGTCACCGGCTTACGACCGCGGCGGGCGGGCTTCATCTCGGGGTGGTCAGGTGCAGGGCCGCTGATCTCTGCGGTCTCGCGACCGGCTTCGCTGATGATGGCGCCGAACTTGTTCTCGTCATCGGCGCGGTAGCTCATCTCAGGTTCGTCCACATTGACCTCATCAGCGAGGCCGCGGTCAACGAGTAGCCCGACGGCTTCGCGGACATGGACGTCATATTGGGCGATGTGGGCCGGGGCCGGCAGAATGGAGCCGCCTTCGGTCTTGGCAGCCGCAGTGAGGAGAATGAGCTGCAGGTCTTCGAGATCAGGCTTGAGAGCCATAGGGTGGTTCCTTTTTCAAGGAGCGGCACCAGCGCCGCTTCCACCACCCAAAGCCCGGCGGATCAGCCTGCCGGGTTGGCGTCTGGGGCTATCGGTGCCCGCGACTCACGAGCACACACATGCTCCGTTCGAAACGACAGTCGAGCGAATAGTGCATTGGTAAGGCTGGATTTCTCATTCTTTCAGCGCCGCGGCGATGATGGCGGCCAGCGTGTCCTCGGCACGGATGCGGGCCACCGAGTCTTTCGAGACCAAGTCTTGCTTCGGACATTCAGGGGCATGCTGAACGGCGCGGGCGATCCTGGCGCTGATGTCATCTGCTGTCATCACGCCGCACTGTGAGCTCATGCGCCCGAACGCAAGAATAACGTCTGCATTGCGCCTCATAAGTGGTCATTCAGCCAGTCCGCTGGCGATCCCGAAAGCGGTCATTCGTTCAGGTGAAGATCGAACGGCGGGTGGTTAGCCGACTGGCGGCTTTGAACTGGCATTGATCCGAAAGCAGTCGCCTATGGGACGAATGGTAATCGCCAAAGCTACGAGTATCGCAACGTAGAAAATCAAGATGTCCGCGACACGGTCACGACCGACCATTGGGAGTCTGAGCAGATGGCGCGACTTGAGCCGTATTTCCCAAAGAGCCACGGCAGGCCCCGAGTGGACGATCGGCGCGTGCTGAGCGGGATTATCTTTGTGAACCGCAACGGGCTGCGCTGGCGGGATGCGCCAAAGGACTATGGGCCTCATAAGACACTCTACAACCGTTGGAAGCGATGGGGTGCGATGGGTGTGTTCAGCCGGATGATGGAAGGGCTGGCCACCGGCGCGGATCGCAAGACGGTGATGATCGACGCGACCTACTTGAAAGCACACCGCACGGCATCGAGCCTGGCGGTAAAAAAGGGGGTCTCGGGCGGCTGATCGGCCGCACCAAGGGCGGCATGAACACCAAGCTTCATGCTGTCACCGATGCAAACGGCCGCCCCTTGAGCTTCTTCATGACCGCAGGTCAGATCAGCGACTATATCGGCGCGGCGGCGCTGTTGGACGGACTGCCCAAGACACAATGGCTTCTCGCCGATCGCGGCTATGACGCCGATTGGTTCAGGGATGCTCTGGAAGCGAAGGGCATCAAACCCTGCATCCCTGGCCGTAAATCGCGCAACGAGCCGATCAAATATGACAAGCGCCGCTACAGGCGCCGTAACCGCATCGAGATCATGTTTGGCCGTCTGAAGGACTGGCGTCGCGTCGCCACCCGCTACGATCGGTGCCCCACAGCCTTCTTCGCCGCCATCGCGCTCGCCGCTACCGTCATCTTCTGGCTCTGATCAGTGAGTCCTGACCCTAAGATCGTCGTGGACTTGGGCTTTGCTCCGTCGGCGGCAGGAAGTGTGCTGGTCTGGACCAATGTCGGCGGATTGGCAGGTGCCTTGTTGCTCGGGTTCCTGACCTGGCGAATTCCCATTCGTACCCTCGTTATCGCCGCGATGATCGGCGCCGTCGTCATGGTGACTGCCTTCGGGCAGGGCCAATCCACGCTTGCATCCCTATCGTGAATCGCCGCAGCCACCGGCTTTTTCTAATGCAGACGTCGTCGGCCTTTACGCCATTATCGCTCAGTCTTTCCCGACGTCCATCAGAGGGGGCGGAACTGGAGTGGTCATCGGCTTTGGTCGTGGAGGGGCAGCTCTTGGCCCGGTGGTTGCGGGCTTCCTGTTCAACATGAACTTCGGCCTTCCCGTCGTTGCCTTCGCCATGGCGCTCGGGTCGCTAATTGCTGCGCTCGCCTTGATAATGCTGGGTAAATGTATCGCCGTTCGAGCGGTTGCTTAAAATCTGACACCGATGAACTCATTATGTTGAATTCGGCATAGCGGAAAAAGTCGGCTTTGCCGACAAAAACTGCCGTCTCCGATTAACCTTTGATCATCGTGTATTGGTCGGCGGCTGCCAACTTACTTCGATGAATGCGAACGGCAACTATAGCCGGATAATTCTCCGAAAGCTGCCTTTCTGCACCGGCCCATTTCCGGCCGCAAGCCCATAAACTTCGCCGGCGAGAAGCCGCGACGATACTGCTGCAGATCGTAAGAAGCGAGACCGACCCGCGCCGGCCGTACCTGTGCAAACGGGGCACTTCGACAAGCTGTTTCGTGATGCAAAGCGCGACGCTGGCCTGTCGCACATCCACTTTCACGAAAGCCGGCGGAAGGCGACGACTACAATGGCGCCGAAATTATCCAACGATCTGGAGCTTGCCGCGATCACGGGGCACAAGTCCCTTTCGATGCTTCAAATCTGCTGCAAGCCCAAACCGGACGATCTTGCGGCGCGTCTGGATACCTAGACATTATGCCCGCGGCGGAGCTGGATATTTCGTGCTCATTGCTGCAGCCGCCGTATCGAGCATCGTCACGCCGAGGTCGAGCACCCTGTTCACAAGACGCCCCTTCTCGGGAGAGGTCAGAAACCATAAGCATGGCTTAAGCCCATGCAGCCAAGGCCGATCGCCGAGATATCGAAGGGTCCGATCCGGCGCGTTGGCGGAATTAAAGTGGAAGTCCCACGTAATTCTCGGCGATTACGCGCTGCATCGCCTCGGACGAGGCGACATAGTCGAGTTCGGAAATCTGCATACGATGTTCGAAATCGCCATCCTCTGGAAAACGATGCATAAGCTTAGTGAGATACCAGCTGAACCTTTCGGCCTTCCAGATGCGGGAAAGCGCCCGGCAGGCATACGCTTCCAGCGCTGCGTCGCTACCGTCGCGATAGTGGGCTATCAGCGCATCCGATAGGTAAGCCACATCCGATGCAGCAAGGTTAAGGCCCTTGGCTCCGGTTGGTGGTACGATGTGTGCGGCATCGCCAGCCAGGAACAACCGGCCGTGGCGCATCGCCTCGAACACATAGGACCGCAGTGGCGCGATCGACATCTCCAGCGCGGAGCCGCGCGTGACGCCATGTTTGGAGATCGGGTCGAATCTTGCCGCCAGTTCGCCCCACAAGCGCTCTTCGGACCAGTCCTCCAAGCGTTCGGTCAGCGGCACCTGGATGTAATAGCGGCTGCGGGTCGGCGAGCGCATTGAGGCGAGCGCGAAGCCGCGGGGGCCGTTCGAATAAATGAGCTCGGGATGGCAGGGTGGCACGTCGGCGAGGATGCCCAGCCAGCCGAAGGGATATTCGCGCTCGAATTCGCGAATCTTCTTTGCGGGGATCGCCCGGCGCGAGGGACCGTGAAAGCCATCGCAGCCGGCGATGAAGTCGGCGGTTATGCGCTGCGCGATGCCGTCCTTCGTGAAGGTAACGAAAGGCTGTTCGCTCTCGACGTCGTTGAGTTCGACATCCTTCGCCTCGAAGATGATCTCGAGCTGGCGATCCGGGGCCGCATCGATCAGATCACGGGTAAGCTCCGTTTGCCCGTAGACCATGACATGTTTGCCGGTGAGCCGTGCGATGTCGATACGGATCAGCGTATTACCCGTGGCGAGGTTGAAGCCCTCCTCCATCAAGCCCGCGGCATTGAGACCCGCGTCAATCCCGAGCTTGTGGAGGAGGTCGGTCGTGACCGTCTCCAGCACCCCGGCGCGTATGCGGCTTTCGACATAATCCCGGCTCTGGCGTTCGATGATCACGCAATCGATACCTGATGCGCGGAGCAGGTGGCCCAGCAGAAGTCCGGCGGGACCACTGCCGATGATCGCGACTTGCGTCTTCATGATCCGAGTTGCCTCTCAAGGCTGTTGAGCACGCGATAGCAGGGCATGACCTGCGCCACTGACGCATTCGGCTCGCGGCCCTCACGGATGGCAGCCACGAATTCGCGATCCTGCAGCTCGATGCCATTCGACGAAATGGCCACGCCGTTCAGGTCGATCGGCTCCTCCTTCCCCGTGACGAGATCGTCATAGCGCGCGATCCAGGTGCCGTTGTCGCAGATATATCGGAAGAACGTGCCGAGCGGGCCGTCATTGTTGAAGCTGAGTGACAGCGTGCAGATCGCCCCGCTCTCCGCCTTCAGCTGGATCGACATGTCCATCGCGATGCCGAGTTCGGGATGGATCGGCCCCTGCAGGATGTTGGACTGCATGATCGGACCTGCCTGATAGGCGAACAGGTCAACCGTGTGCGCCGCGTGATGCCAAAGCAGATGATCGGTCCAGCTTCGCGGCTCGCCCTTCGCGTTCATATTTTTACGGCGGAAGAAATAGGTTTGCACGTCCATCTGTTGGATGTTCAGCTCGCCCGCACGGATCTTATTGTGGATATATTGATGGCTCGGGTTGAATCTGCGGGTATGGCCGACCATTGCAATCAGGCCGGTTTCCTGCTGTTTCCTTAGCACGGCCTCACCATTAGCCAGGCTGTCGCACAGCGGGATTTCGACCTGGACATGCTTGCCCGCTTCCATGCACTGGATAGCCTGTGACGCGTGAAGCTGGGTCGGGGTTGCCAGGATCACCGCGTCCAGACCTGGCTGCTCAAGTGCTTCGGCGAGTTCGGTCGTCGCGTGGGCAACGCCATATTTTGTGGCTAGCGCCTGGGTCGGTTCAAGCCGGCGCCCGACAACCGAGGCGATCTCAACACCGTCAATCTGCTTCAGGGCATCGAGGTGTTTTTCCCCGAAGGCGCCGCCACCGGCGAGGGCAATTTTCATGGATTAGGCTCCACTGGAAGAAGGGGGATGGGTTCGAGCACGATGTGCCCGATCGCGGTGTTGCTGCACGGTACATGGTAATGGCGATGGAGCAGGCGCGTGGCTGGTCCGAGCGCGCCGCGCATGATCAGCCACATCACCATCTCGATCCCTTCGGACCCGGTCTCGCGCAGATATTCGATGTGCGGGATACGGCGCAGGTCGTCACTTTCGCCAATCAGTCCATCGAGGAACTTGTTGTCCCACGCGGCATTGATCAGCCCGGCGCGAGGGCCTTGGAGCTGGTGGCTCATTCCGCCGGTGCCCCACACTTGGATATTGATGTCCTCCGGGAAACTGGCAACGGCGCGGGCGATCGCCTTGCCCAGCGCCCAGCAGCGATTGCCCGAGGGGGGCGGATAGGTCACTACGTTGACCGCCAGCGGAATCACCCGGCACGGCCACTGCTCGACATGGCCGAACATCATCGACAGCGGCACCGTCAGGCCATGATCGACGTCCATCTCGTTGATGATCGTCATGTCGAATTCGTCGAGGATCAGGCTTTGCGCAATATGCCAGGCAAGATCGGGATGGCCAATCACGTCAGGCACCTCGCGCGAGCCCCACCCCTCATCAGCCGGCTTGTATCGCTCACCGCAGCCGATCGCGAAGGTCGGGATGATCTTCATGTCGAATGCGGAGGCATGATCGTTGTAGACCAGGATCACGACGTCGGGCGCGGCAGTCTGCTGCCAGCTACGTGTCCAGTCGTAACCGGCGAAGATCGGACCGAAATAGTCGTCCCTGTCCTTGCCCTGGTCGTGCGCGACTCCCAGCAAGGGTACATGGCTTGAGCCGATGCCGGCGGTGATGCGAGCCATTAGCGTTGCTCTCTCTTGGAACGCAGCCCTTCGGGTGAACGGCCGCCCGCATTCATCATCGCCCGATAGTCGGCGACAGTCATGCCGCTCATCGTGCTGACGGCCTGGACGAAGCTCAGCCCGTCGGTCGAGAAAATCTTCGAAAGGAAATAGATGTTTCCGCCGAGATCGAGCATCCGGTTGTAATCACGTGCCAGCACTGCAGCCTTCTGGTCGTCGGACAAAGGCCACTGGTCGAGATAGGCTTTCTCGTCAGTCTTCCACCGCTCCCGGTTCTCCGGCTTCATCAGGCTCATCGCGAATTGATTGAGATGATAGCCCTGCCGCGCGCGCTTTGCCGTGAACACGCGGGTGCCGGGGATATCCTCGAATTGGGCGAGATATTGGTGGATGTCGCGGGGCACCGTCACAGTCCGCGCGCTTTCAACAGCGTGTCGAGTCGCGGGAACACGCGGCGGGCGTTGCCCTCGAAGATCGCATGGCGGTCGGCTTCGCTGATATCGAGTGCATCGACATAGCGTTTGGTGTCGTCGAAATAATGCCCGGTGGTCGGATCGATACCGCGTACCGCACCGACCATTTCCGATCCGAACAGGATGTTTTTATTGGCGATCACATCGGCCAGAAGATCGATGCCGGCCTGGTGATAGACGCAGGTGTCGAAGAAGATGTTGTTCATGAGATGGCTGTCGAGCGATGGCTTCTTCAGCATGTCCGCCAGCCCGCGATAGCGCCCCCAATGATAGGGCACGGCGCCGCCGCCGTGCGGGACGATGAAGCGCAGCGTCGGGAAGTCAGCGAACAGATCGCCTTCGAGCAGTTGCATGAAGGCGATGGTGTCGGCGGCGATATAATAGCCTCCGGTCGCGTGCATCGCCGGATTGCAGCTGCCAGAGACGTGGATCATCGCCGGCACGTCCAACTCGACCATCTTCTCGTAAAAGGGGTACCAGTAGCGGTCCGTGAGTGGCGGGTGCTGGAAATGCCCACCACCCGGATCGGGATTGAGGTTACAGCCGATGAAGCCCAGTTCATTCACGCAGCGGTCGAGCTCGGCGATCGACGCGGACATATCGGCCTTGGGGTTCTGCGGCAGCATGCAGACGCCGGCGAAGGTTTCGGGGTACAGCCCGACGACGCGCGCTATCAGGTCGTTGCAGCGCATCGCCCACTGCTGCGCGACGCCCTGATCACCGACATGCGGCGCCATGGCGGATGCGCGCGGTGAGAAGATGGTGATGTCTGCGCCGCGTTCGCGGATCAGGCGCAGCTGATTGGCCTCGATCGTTTCGCGGATTTCGTCGTCGCTGATATCGGGATAGGGCGGAGGCGTCGTCCCCGCCTTGTACGCGGCCTTCTGCTCTTCCCGCCAGGCGTCATGCCCTTTGGGCAGGACTGTGTAGTGGCCATGGCAGTCGATGATCAGGCTCATGCCGCCCTCTCCTGCTTGCGGGACAGGAGGACATCCAGTTTGGCGTCGAGCCCATCTGGCGCACCTACCCCGAGACCGCCCAGCACGCGCTGGCGCTCCACCGTGCCGCGCGACATCCCGCTGCCCGTCCCCAGACCGTCGAGTGTCTTAACGACCTCCTCCATCTCGGCCGCGCGGCGCAGACCGTGGACCAGCATCCGATCCAGATTATAGTCGGCGCGTTCGGTCCAGCTGCCCGCTCTCTCGCTGGCGTCAAGTGAGGCGAGCACTTCGAGGCGGACGCCTGCCGCCTCTGCGGCGATCACGCATTCCGCTGTCAGCGCCTCGATTCCCTTGACCATGACCGACCGGATCATCTTGACCGCTGACGCCGCGCCGATGCCGCCATCGATCTTGCGGACATGCATGAAACCCACTGCCGCGAGCTGCGCTAATCCCGCATCCGCATGAGGGCCGCTGACAAGCAGGGGAACATCGAAACGGGCCGGGTGAACAGGTGCCATCACCGCAACATCGACATAGCGTGCGCCGGCAGCATGGACTGCCTCCGCCGCCGAGCGCTTGGTGTCCGGCGCAACGCTGTTCATGTCGAACCACAGGGCATCGGGCTCGAGGTGCGGCGCATAATCCCGTGCGGCAGCCAGCGCCTGATCGGCGGTGACAAGCGAAAGGACCGCGACGGCCCCTTCAAGAGCCGCCGCTGCGCTCTCGACGCCTTCGACCCGCGCCGCAGTATAAGCGGCCAACATCTCTTCCCGGAACGCCGCCTCACGGACCTTGCGGTCGAAGGCGCGCGCTCCCGCCTGGGCGAAGGCGCGGCCGGCTTCTCCAAAGCCGATATGGGTAACGACATGGTTCATGCTGTCGGCGTAGGGCAAACACCCGCCCACCAGCCAATCCAATTCAGCGCCCCCCTATCGGTTTTCCTGAAGTCTCGTCTCTTTCGACGCCAGGTGAAGCAGGTCGATAAGCCGCTGCTGGGCTGGTGTCGGCCGCCAGTCGCTGCGAATGCTGAGCCCGATCGTGCGCACCCGCTCGGGCAGGCTGGCACCGATCGGCACCAGCATCGAACTTTCGACCTCCAGTGCGATCTGATCGGGCGACAGCAGGGTCAGCAGATCGCTCTGCATGAGCAGGCCCCGGATCACCATGACCGAGCCGCATTCGACCGGGACGGCCGGCAGCGGGGCGCCCTCGAACAACGCTTCCCAATGGGCGCGCAGCGGCGTCCCGCGCGGACCGACGATCCAGGATTGCGCCCGCAGATCCTCCAGCGTGACCGGTCCGCTGGCGAGCGGATGATCCTTGCGGCCGAAAATGGCGAGCCGGTCAGTGAAGAGGGGTATCTGATCAACGCCGGCAGGCGCTTCGTTGCGAAGTGCGCCGACCATCATGTCGATGACGCCATCAAGCAGCGGATCGACAAGCTCCCGCCAGGAGCCTTCGACGATGTCGACGATGCTTCCCGGCGAGCCGCGCACAAAGTGCGCCAGAGCCCTCGGCAGGACCAGCGCCCGGCTGAGCGGCATCGCGCCGACCGCGATGCGTGCGCCTTCGTCCGGCCCGCCCCTTACCTCGCTGATACCCGCCGCGATTTCCGCGGCAGCGAGGCGCACCCCCCGGGCCATGATATGCCCGGCAGCCGTCAGCGCCATGCCACGCCCGCGTCGCTCGGCCAGCCGGACCGAACAGACCTGCTCAAGCTCCCGGACCGCGCGATGGATGGCCGGTTGGGAAAGGCCGCTGACGGCTGCGGCGCCCGCGAAGCCCTGGGCATCGGCGAAATGCAGGAAGGCCTCCAGCTGTGTGGCTGTCATAAGGCGTTCAAGGCTGGTAGATCCGCGCCGTCCGCCAAATGAGAAGCGACGCGTCGCGGCGGCGAGTTGGGCGAAGGCTCGCTCCGCGCGATCCACCAGCGCCATGCCCGCCGCGGTCGGCGCCACACCATCCGGATGGCGCTCGAAGAGGAGTACGCCGAGCTTCCTTTCGATCTTTCGGAGACCCTGGGTCAGAGCGGATTGCGAAAGACCGGCCGTCTCGGCTGCGCGACTGAGGCTCCGCTGCGCCACTATGTCGCTGAGGGCGCGCAGATGGCGCAAATTGATGTCAAATGGCCTGAGCACAGCGATATATAACAAAAACTTATTACCCGTCCACAAGTTGGACTGGCGCAGCGGCAAGCGTTGGGCGCACGGCGCGACCAAGAGGAGATCTACCATGGGCGTGGTTGTGCAGAATATTGAACGCGCGGAGGCTGCGATTATCGATGGTCTCGCTCATGCCGGCGTCGCCACCGTCCATGAGGCACAGGGCCGAACCGGCCTCCTCGGTCATATGATGCGGCCGATCTATCCGGGTGCGCGCGTCGCGGGATCAGCGGTCACCATCTCCGCGCCGCCCGGCGACAACTGGATGATCCATGTCGCGATCGAGCAGCTGAAGGCGGGGGATATAATCGTACTCGCTCCCACGTCCCCCTGTGTCGACGGCTATTTCGGCGACCTGCTGGCGACCAGCGCGATGGCGCGCGGGTGCCGGGGGCTGGTGATCGATGCGGGCGTGCGCGATGTCCGCGACCTGACCGCCATGGGTTTTCCGGTCTGGTCGAAGGCGATCTTCGCGCAAGGCACGGTCAAGGCGACCCTGGGATCCGTGAACGTGCCGATCGTCTGCGCCGGAGCGGCAGTCGAACCGGGCGACGTGATCGTCGCGGACGATGACGGCGTCTGCGTGGTGAAGCGTGCAGAGGCCGCGAGCGTTCTGGAGAAGGCGAAAACGCGCGAAGCAGCGGAGGAAGCAAAGCGCCAGCGCCTGGCGGCCGGCGAACTGGGCCTCGACATCTACGACATGCGCGGCCGTCTCGCCGCAATGGGTCTCAAATATGTCTGACGGCCCCGGCCCTTCAGCAAAAATAGGGACCGGTTTTGCGTCGGGAAGAGGCGGCCAATACGGAATCCGCTGCATGTGGATGCGGGGCGGAACGTCGAAGGGCGCCTTCTTTCTCGCCGACGATCTGCCGCCGGACAGTGCGGCGCGCGACGCCTTTTTGCTGCGGATGATGGGCTCGCCCGACCCGCGCCAGATCGACGGGATGGGGGGCGCCGATCCGCTGACGTCCAAGGTCGCGGTGGTGCGCCGTTCGGATCGCAAAGGCGTAGACGTCGATTATCTGTTTCTTCAGGTGTTCGTTGATCGGGCGATTGTCGCCGACAGCCAGAATTGCGGAAACATGCTTGCCGGCGTCGGCCCATTCGCCATCGAACGCGGGCTGGTCGCCGCGACCGGCCAGGAAACGCGCGTCGCGATCTTCATGGAGAATAGCGGCCAGGTTGCCGTCGCGACGGTGCAGACACCCGGCGGCAGGGTCCGCTACAATGGCGACGCTGCCATCAGCGGCGTGCCGGGAACCGCCGCGCCGATCCCGCTGGCGTTCCGAGATACGGCCGGTTCGTCCTGCGGCGCGCTGCTGCCGACGGGGAATGGCGTCGACGAGATCGATGGCATCGCCTGCACGCTGATCGACAATGGCATGCCCTGTGTGGTGCTGGCGGCTGGCGACATGGGCGTTGCGGGGTACGAAGATCGGGAGACATTGGACGCCGACACCGCCATGAAAGCGCGGGTGGAGGCCATACGCCTCAAGGCCGGCCCGCTGATGAACCTGGGTGACGTGAGCGAGAAGTCCGTCCCCAAAATGATGCTGGTGGCGCCCCCGCGCGAGGGTGGTGCGATCAGCGTGCGCTCGCTCATTCCGCATCGCGTTCATGCCTCGATCGGCGTTCTGGGCGCGGTGAGCGTTGCCACTGCATGTCTCGTGCCCGGCTCGCCGGCCGCCGCCATGGCGCAGGTGCCGGACGGTCGGATGCTCACACTCGGCGTCGAGCATCCGACCGGCGTCACCGAATGCGTCGTGACCATCGGTGACGACGGACAGCCGGTCGAGGCAGGCATGCTTCGCACCGCGCGCAAGCTAATGGACGGAGAGGTCTTCGCATGAGCATCGACAATGAGGGCCGCATCCGGTCCTGGACGCTGTCGCCCTCGCGGCCCCGCTTCGTGCCGCCGCCCGGCGCGGTGGACGCCCATTGCCACGTCTTCGGCCCACAGGCCGATTTTTCGTTCAGTCCGAAGGCCAAATATCTGCCGCAGGATGCCGGACCTGACGCTTTGTTCGCACTCCGCGATCGGCTGGGCTTCGCCCGCAACGTCATCGTCCAGGCGAGCTGCCACGGCACCGATAATCGCGCCACCCTGAATGCCATCGCAGTGTCCGACGGCAGGGCCCGGGGCGTCGCGGTAGTGGATCCGGCGATCGGCGACGCAGAACTCGACGCCCTTCATGAGGGCGGGATCCGCGGGGTGCGCTTCAATTTCCTCAAGCGGCTGGTGGACGATGCGCCTAAGGACAGGTTCATCGATGTCGCCCATCGCATCCAGCGGCTCGGCTGGCATGTCGTGGTCTATTTCGAGGCCGACATCCTCGACGAGATGCGCCCCTTCCTTGCGGCGATCCCGACGCCGATCGTCATCGATCATATGGGCCGCCCCGACGTGAGACAGGGGCCGGACGGCGCGGACATGAAGGCATTCCGCGCGCTTCTCGACAGCCGGGACGACATCTGGACCAAGGTCACCTGCCCCGATCGCCTCGACCCCGCCGGTCCGCCCTATCGCGATTTCGTCCGCTCGGTGCGGCCCCTTGTCGAGGCCTATCCCGATCATGTGCTGTGGGGGACCGACTGGCCCCATCCGAACATGGAGGCGGTTTTGCCCGACGACGGCCTGCTCGTCGATGTCATACCCGAAATTGCTGTGACCGAGGAGCTTCAACGCAAGCTGCTCATCGACAATCCAATCCGGCTTTACTGGCCGGATCAGGAATGACCTCTGAACTGGCCGAATGCCCGCAGGCTGCAGGCATGGTGCGTCGATGACCTCAACGTATCAAGGTCAATATCTGTTGACTGACATGCAAGTCAGTCCCATGAGGTCGTCTTGCGCCTCTGGGGCGTGTGAATAACAGCATCTGGAGGAAGTCGTGAGCGTCGCACTACAACGTGATGATCTTTTCCTACTTAAGCCGCGAGAATTCTACCTCTCGGAGGAAATTTTTGGGCGAGAGTATGAGCGCATTTTCTCGACGGATTGGATCTATGTCGGCCATGTGTCGCAGTTCCCCGTCAAGGGCTCATTCCTGAAGTTTCGCTACGCCGGCGAAGAGATCATCTGCGTCCGCGGTGACGACGAGCAATTCTATGCGAACTTGAACGTCTGCCGGCATCGTGGCGCTCGGCTTTGCTCTACGGATACCGGGAATGCGCGCGGGGGGTTCGTGTGCCCTTATCACCAATGGCATTTCAATTTGGATGGCTCGCTCAAGAACGCGCCCCAGATGAAGGATGGTGAGTATTTCGATTACAAGGACTTCGGCCTTCGGACAGTCCATGCAGATGTGTGGAACGGCATGCTGTTCATCCATCTGGCCGAGGGACCGGTAGAGCCGTTGGACCAGCGAATGAAGATCTATGACGGCGTCGGCGCGAAATTCGATCCCGCTGCCACAAAGCTGGTCCATGAAGAGACATTTCATATCGCTGCGAACTGGAAGGTCGTCGTCGAGAACGGGGTGGAGTGCTACCATTGCCGGGGCACGCATCGCGCGCTTTCTAGCGTTATCGACGTTGCTGCTCTCCAGGCAGATATGGGCGAGTGGATGGGGGATGACGCCGTGGCCAGCGACTTGGGCGTGCCCCAGCGGCTGAAGCCTGGACTACCGACATGTTCTACCGACGGCAGCCTGATAACTGAAAAGCTGCTGGGAACGTGTACCGCAGAGGATCATGGGATCGCCGGTGGCATCAACATGGTGCCCAACCCGGCCTATATCGCATTCTACGTTGACCATTACTGGGCTATTTCGATCCGACCCATTTCGGCCCAGACGACGGAGTTGGTCTATTCGTGGTTCGTCCGGAAGGATGCCGTGGAAGGCGAGGACTATGATCTCGCAAAACTCGTCGCCGTTGGCCATATCACCCAGACAGAAGATGCGGCACTGTGTGAAATGACACAGTCGGGCATCCGCTCACGCCACTATCTGCCGGGACCGATCGCTGCGAAGGTAGAGCCGGGCATACGGGATTTTGCGCAGAACTACGCCAAGCTTATGGAGTGACGTGCAGAAATGGTGTCAATCTGCTGAAGTTGGCACATTTCCTGCGAGCGTGCTTCCGGATAGTAAGCTTTGATAAGGGCGCCTTTCAGCTATTATCGCGCACCTCGGTCAGCAAATTGCACAAGAATGTGGTTAGGGACCGTGCCGGGTCTGCCTCGTCCTGGTGAAGCACGGTTATGCCCCAATTCTCCAGCACGGTGTCCTGGACAGGGTCAGCCTTGGCCGTGAACACGAAAGAAGCAGGGCGATCGCGTTCACGACCCGAATCCCGCCATGTCTGCCAGAGCTGGAACAGCGTCATACGGATATTGAGATCCGACATGCTGTAGCCGACGAATAGAAGAGTGCGGCCAAGCGCATCGGCTTTGAACTTGATGTCGAGCGGCGACTGGAACGCCAACCGTTTGAAATAGTCGGTTTCTGCGATGACAAGCGACTCGTCGTCGTCGAAATCCCCGTGAAATTTCACGATTTGGGGAAGATCGGCATCGGCATTGACCACATCGCTCGTGTTGGCGACCTTTACATAGGGCTTGCCATGAAACTTATAAGCGAGCTCAAGATTATTATCGTAGTTCGTTGTGTAGATGATCGGAAAATCGAGTTCGACAATCAGTTCATGTATCTTCGACTCACGGATTCGCTCGGCCGCTACACTCCAGTTCCGGTCCATCCAACTGCGAAGAGGCCCGATGCTACCATGCTTGAGCCGGTAATATTCCGCCAGCGTCTGATAAGTCCATTTTCCCACTTCCTCGGAGAGGCCAAGGTCGCGACGCATATGCTCGATCAACTGCGACCAGGAAGGCAGCCCGACGCTCATGGACAGGCCGGCGCCGACGAACAGGATAGCTCGTTTGGCGCGAACCGCTGCTGCAAGTTTAGATAAAGAGTTCACGTCTTGGTTCCCGCATGGTTTGAGTTGGCTCAATGATCTTGGCCAATCGCCCTCTCTAAACCTGGACGCTCCGACGTCACGGCGCCATAGGCCGTTTGTATGGCCGAGAATGTGGCCTCCCACAGCTGAGTAACCCCCTCAAAAGATTGCGTATCGCGTGTCACGTTTTGCGCATAAAGTATGTTGATGCCCAGAAGCAGGGACACCTGCTCCTGCGGGGTGTCACTGCGCAATTCACCCGAAGCCACCGCCAGCGCGACGCCGATGCGGATGCAGGTCTCGTTCTCGGCCGTAAAGTTCCTCAATGTTGCCTTCATTTTTGGCGAAAGCGCTTCCCAATCGGAGCGCAATCGCGATGCCAGGCTCCAGGGATCCGACGTCAAACCATCGGGATTGAACCGCTCGTAGCGTGCTTGCAGAAAGTCCTTGATCCGCGCCATCTTCTCATGAAGCGTCAGCTGGCTGGCGGTGAAGGTCGAGCGGTAGAAGGCTACGGTTTCGGCAGCGTAGTCTTCCACGACCTCTTCGATCAGCTGATCCTTACTACCGAAATGATAGTGCATGTTCGCCCGGGTCGTGTGGACCGCTTCGGCGATTTCCCGGAAAGTGACAGCATGGTAGCCGCGTCGTGTTATAAGTTCGGTGGCCGCGGCCTTGATCTGGTCTCTCACTGCTTACTCCGGCTAAGCCGCTCGCTCGGGCTGGCATATGTCACCGCTCGCGATCTTACGGTTGCTCGAGCTGCATAGCGCCGGCTACGCTAAATGAGCCGGACTGCCAAGGACGCACCGCCTCACCAGCGAACTTCTTGAAGAACGAATGACGTTGACAGCCTCCCAACTGCGGCTGCCCCGTTCGATGTCGGGCAGCTCGATCGTCTCGCAAGGGTGTAGCGATTATCCGGTAGCGTTGGCTGGTCAGCGTGCTGAGATCCCAGTCGATAGACGCACGTGCCTTGGAGATCGGTTTTCAAGCCTGACTCCGCTACAAACGCTTCGACGCAGCGTCAGCGACATGATGCAGGTGAAATCCGCCGCATAGCGAGGACACAGGCCGAATGGGCTTACCGGCTGATCTTGCCGAGCAACCATCGTCCCGGTCCTCGCTTCGCGAACGATCCTAGAAGGAATACCTTAGCTCTGCGCCCAACGTCCGCGGCTGGTTGATCGTCACCCGCGTGCGCCCAGGCGCTTCTACAGCCGCTGCGGTGATATCGCTCAGGCTAGCGCGTTCATCGGTCAGGTTCTTGGCAAAGACTGCCAGTTCGTAACGCTCGTCAATCAAAACGCCGACTCGCGCATTGATGATTTCATAGGCAGGGCGGACGCGCGGAACGAGGCGCCCCGTCGCCGGATTGACGTTTGCGTTGATGGAACTGTCGCTGCTGCCGACATAGGCATAGTCGGCATGGACGAAGCCCTGAAGCGTATCGCTCAGATCCATACGATAGTCGGCGTTGAAATTGAAGTTCCACTTGGGCACCTGTGGGATCCGATCGCCGGGCTTGAACTTCGAGCCACCAGTGAGGCCGGTGAACTTAGCATCCACATAGCCGCCACCCGCAGAAAGTGAGAGGCCATCGAACGGGTTTGCACTGATTTCCAGCTCAATGCCCTGACTGCGTGCAGTGCCAGAGTTGTTTTTGAAGTCAAACCCGCATGGCAGCTGCACCTTTTGCTGGATGTTGTTCCAGTCGATGCGAAAACCGGCGACGGATGCCCGGAGGCGGCGATCGAACAATGTCGCTTTGGCGCCGACTTCGTAGCTCCACACATTGTCCGACTTGAAGAAGGCGGCCTGATCGGGCGTCAAGCCCAAGGCGGCGAGGTCGGAGGTGCAACCGAAAATTTCCGGAAACAGCTGATTGGGGCCACCCGGGCGAAAGCCCTTTGCTGCCGTGGCGTAGATCTGGTTGCCGCGCGAGAACTCATACTGGAGCGAAAACTTCGGCGTGACGCCGCTCTCTTTCAACGTCTGCGCGGTGCGCTGGTCGAACCCACCATATACAATTCCGCGGCCCGTGATTGAGGAGGTGGTTTCCGTCTTGAACACGCGTGCGCCGGCGATCGCGGTCAGGGAAGGGATGAGTTCCCAATTCACCTCGCCATAGGCGGCGTAATCCTTCTGGCGGGTCGGCCAGTCCTTCGCATAGATGAAGTCGGTGCCCAGCGCGCCCCCAGTGGCCGCGTCAATGCCGGGTATGATATTAGGCGGCGACATCTGGTTGGAGCGCGTATTGTTGTAGAACAAGCCAGTCACGATCTGAACCGGGCCATCGAATGCCGATGTGAAACGAAACTCCTGCGAGAAGGAATTGACCGGCGATCGCACATCGAGCGAAGTTGGGATTGCCTGCGGCAGGCCGAAGGCAAACGCGATGAAATCGGTTTGATCCTCGACATCACGAGCGCGCCGGCGGAACAGCGTCGTCGCCGAAGTGAAGCTGCCATATGAGGCCGCCAGCTTCACATCGACCGTACCGAGCAACCAGCGATCGGTCGTGCGTTCAGGAACGTCGGAGCCGCGGCGCTGATCGAGCGAACGAACGACCAGTATATTCGGGGTGGTGCTGGCGTTGTTCACTGCGACATCGGCCAACTGATAGCCGTTCAGCCGGGTGTTCTGATAAAGGATGCGCGGAGTGATCGACAGGTTATCGGTGAGCTTGACGATCGCGGCCGCCGAAAAACCATCGGTGCGCGATTGACCCACGTTGCGGAGCGACCGCGTGCCGCCTCCCGCCACGTCGAACGTGCGCGTGAAATAGCCTGCGTCCCGCTGATGCAAGCCGACCAAGCGCAAGCCGACCCGGTCCTGGACGATGGGCAGGTTCACCGCGCCATCGAACTGATAGTTCGGACGATCGGTGTTGCGCGTGGTTGAAATCGCGGCATGCATCCGGCCCGATAGTTTGGATGCGTCCGGCTGAATGGTGATCAGGCGCACGGTGCCGCCGAGCGAGCGAGCGCCATATAGCGTGCCCTGCGGTCCGCGCAGCACTTCGATACGTTCTATGTCCAGAATTTTCGGATCGAGCGACTCGGACAGCGGTGAATCGTCGATGTAGAAGCCGGTGGTGTTGACGTCGGAGATGCCGCGCACCGCGATCGATCGGCCGGAACTCGGTCCGACGCCGGCGACGGCGAACGAGAGATTGGGAATGCTCGCGGCGTAATCGAAGAACGTCGTCGCAACCTTGCTTTCGAGCGCTTGCGCGCTGACCGCGGTGATGCTCATCGGCACGTCCTGAAGATTCTGTGCACGACGGCTCGCGGTCACCACGATATCGTTGGATTCGGAAACCTGCGGCGTTGCCGAAGCGCCAGGGGCTTGGTCTGCTTGAGCGCTGGTTGAAGCATCTGCTGCAGCGGCAGGAGACGTTGCGGACATTGCAGCGGACGACGGATCGGTTTGCGCAATCGCCTGGGCGGGTAGCCCCAGGGCGGCCAGGACGAGGACGGAACTCGAATATAAGAAAGACTTTGCCATTATGATTACCCCTTCTTTGTTCATAACATTGAGAGCGGAAGCTATGGGAGAGCCGACGGCTAAACGGTTCCCGGCACGGCTTGATGATCGGCCGCCGTGTGTCCGAGAATGGCTTCGCGCGGCCCAATCTTGAGGATTGTGGACTTGATCTCAGTGAATTCGAGCAGCCCCTCGAGCCCATTTTCCCGGCCTTGGCCGCTCTGCTTATATCCGCCGAACGGCAATTGCGGCGCGGTCTCGAGATAGGTGTTGACGAACACCGTGCCACTGCGGAGACGCCGCGCGACACCCAACGCCTTGCTCACATCCCTGGTCCAGATGCCGTTCGCGAGGCCGTAGTCCGTGTCGTTGGCGAGCGTGACCGCCTCTTCGACGCTCTCAAACGTCGTGACACTCAGCACAGGGCCGAACACTTCTTCGCGAAACAAGCGCATATCGGGGCTGACGCCGGCAACGATGGTCGGCGACATGAAGAAGCCGTCGGCGAATTGATCGCCCAGCCGGTCACCTCCGGTGACAACTTCCGCGCCTTCGCGCTGAGCGCTTTTCACATGACCCAGAACCGAATTCAGATGCGCTTCGTGGATCAGGCTGCTCATGTCCGCCGACTCGTCCAGCGGCAGGCCGATTTTCAGCCGCTCTGTCCGCTGCTTGAGTTCTTCCATGAACCGAGGCGCGATCGAAGCTTCGATCAGCAATCGCGCGCCCGCAACGCATTCCTGACCCTGATTGAGCATGAAGCCGAACAGCACGCCATCAATCGCCGCATCGAAATCGGCGTCGGCGAAGACGATGTTCGCAGCCTTGCCACCAAGTTCCAGCGCGACACGCTTGACCGTGCCAGCCGCTTCGCGGGCGATCGCCTTGCCGACTCGCGTGGATCCCGTGAAGGAGACCATGTCGACATTGGGATGCGAGACGATCGCGCTCCCGACGCTTTCCCCGGTTCCCGTGACGACGTTGAACACGCCGCCAGGCAGCCCGGCCTGCGTGGCCAATAGCGCCACTTCGAGCGCTGTACCCGAGGTCAATTCGGAGGGCTTGAGGACAACCGTGCAGCCGGCGGCCAGCGCGTAGGGAAGCTTCTGAAAGAGCGTGAGCAGCGGAAAATTCCAGGGCGTGATAAGGCCAACGACGCCACATGGTTCACGGGTGACCAGGCCCAATTTGTCCTCGCCCAGATTGTTGAACGATTGGCCGCTCAGCTGCCAGGCTAGGGCCGCTGCATAGCGGGTCAGCTGAGCTGACATACCAACTTCAAACCGCGCAAAGCGAACTGGCTTGCCAACTTCTTCGGCCTCGATCGCACCCAGCCGATCTACGTTCGCGTCGAGCAAGTCTGCAAAGGCGTTCAGAATTTTGGCGCGCTGCTCGCCCGGCATCGCGTACCAACCTGCATCATATGCGGCCCGGGCAGCTTGAACGGCTGCATCGACATCTTCGGAACTGCCGGCGGCAAACTCGGCCAACAGCCGGCCATGTGCAGGCGAGTGACGCGAAATCCGTTCGCCAGAAGCGCACTTCCAAGCCCGCCCATTGATGAAGTGGTCGTTTCGCCGAACCTCGGGCATTTCTTTCGAAACCCTTCTTAGGAGCCAACTTGCAGTCTCGCGACTCGTAAAACTGACTTACGTGTTAGTCAACAGCATTCCCCGCAAATGGGATAAAACGCCCCGTGCTAGGCTATTATATTGGGATAGCCCCAGTTGACTGACTTGCGAGTCAGGTATATTTGTTGGGAATGCGCTGACCCGCTTTCCGTGGCGTCGGCCGCTCGAGCTTTAGCCGGAGGTGCCATTGGAACAGGGGAAGCGCATCGCGTTGATCGGCTATGGCGCGATGGGGCAGAGTCTCCGAGCTTCGCTCGCCAAGTCGGGCGACGGGCTCACAATCGCCGCGGCGCTGCTGCCGACGTTGTCTAGTTGCGATGCCGCGAGTCGCGATAGTGTTCGGGTCTTTCATGACATTGACGACCTTGTCGCATGGAGGCCCTCGCTCGTCGTGGAATGCGCTGGCCATGCCGCCGTTCGCGATATCGTGCCCCCGCTGCTGCGTGCAGGTATCGATGTCGTGATCGTCTCGATCGGCAGTCTGTCGGATGCTGGACTAATAGATGAACTGGAAGCGGCGGCGCTTGCCGGCGGCAGCCACCTGATTGTCGCTTCCGGTGCGATCGGCGGGCTCGATGCCCTTCGTGCGGCCAAGCGCGCCGGGCTTACCTCGGTCGTCTATCTCGGCTGCAAGCCACCCGCGGCATGGCAGGGGTCCGCTGCGGAATCGCTTTGCGATCTTCCGCAGATCACCAGCCGCACGGTGTTCTTCGAAGGCAACGCCGAAGAAGCGGCACGTCGCTTCCCAAAAAACGCGAATGTCACCGCGGCGGTCGCACTGGCCGGTCTGGGCTTCGACCAGACGAAGGTCGTGCTGGCCGCCGATCCGGCGATCACCTGCAACAGTCACAATGTTACGGCGACCGGCGCATTTGGCGAGTTCTCAATTGCGCTGCACAACAATCCGCTACCGGATAATCCGAAGACGTCGCTGCTGGCGGCGATGAGCGTGGAGGCGAGCATCGTACGGCACTTTGCGCCACTGGCACTTTAGCTCTTGGGGGCAGCCCGGGCGACCGTGCTCTGCCCATATCGTTCGCGCGGCATCAGACTTACGAAAGACCACTGAGGATATACGATGGCAGCCAACGAGATGGATGAAGTCTATGATGCGCTGATCGTCGGTGCCGGCCCCTCCGGGGCGGTGACCGCGCATACGCTTGCAATGGCCGGACTCAAGGTGATTTGCCTCGAGCAAGGTGATTATGTCCTGCCGTCCGACTATGCCGCGAACCACGACATGTGGGAACTTGTCGTGCGCGGGCATTGGGCGCCGGAGCCCAATCATCGTCGCAATCCGGCGGATTATCCGCTCGAGGTGTCCGACACGGACCTGCCGCCTTCGATGTACAACGGGGTGGGCGGTTCGACCCTACATTACAGTGCCTTATGGGCGCGCCTTGCGCCTTCCGACTTCCGAGTACGCACGCTCGACGGTGTCGCCGACGACTGGCCGATCAGCTATTCGCAGCTGGCGCCATTCTATGCCGAGATCGATAATTTCATCGGTGTGTCCGGGCTTGAGGGCGACCCTGCTTTCCCCGAGGGCTATTCCCCGCCGCTGCCGCCGATGCCGCTGGGCAAATATGGCATGAAGGCTGCAGAAACGATGAACAAGCTCGGCTGGCATTGGTGGCCGCACGCCAATGCCATTCCCAGTCAGAAGATCGGTAACCTGGCCGCCTGCGCCCGCTGGGGCACCTGTACGCAGGGTTGCCCGGAAGGGGCCAAGGCTTCGTTCGACCTCGCCTATTGGCCCAATGCGATCAAGGCTGGCGCTAAGCTGGTCACCGGCGCGCGGGTATCGCGGATCACTGTAAGCGATGCGGGTGCCGCGACCGGAGCCGAGTGGATCAAGGGCGGCGAGCGTTTCCACACCGCAGCGCGTCACGTTGTGGTCTGCGCAAATGGCATCGGCACGCCGCGGCTGCTTTTGCTCTCGGCGAGCGAGCGCCATCCCGATGGTCTCGCAAATTCGTCCGGGCTAGTGGGCAAGAATCTCATGCTTCACCCCAATTGTGCGGTCATGGGCTATTATGACGAGGATCTCGAGTCCTGGCGCGGACCGGCCGGCTCAGCGATCAGCTCGATGCAGTTCGCTGAGACCGATCTCTCGCGCGGGTTCGTTCGCGGTTCAAAGCTTCATGCCTGCCCGACACCGGGTTTGCTCATGACCGGCATCGATCCGCACCGGTTGCTTCCGTTCGATCAGCTGTGGGGCGACAGTTTCCATCAGGTCATCCGCGATGCGCGCAACTCGATCTTCTGGGCAGCGAACATCGACGATCTTCCCGAGGAGACCAACCGCGTCACGCTCGATCCTTCCTTGTGCGACAGCGACGGTATCCCTGCGCCGAAGATCACCTATGCTTTCAGCGAGAACACGCTGCGGATCCGCGAGTTCACTCTTGCGCGACTGGCGGAAATCCACCGGGCCGGCGGCGCGAAGAAGATGATAGAGATCGCCTATCTCCCGGGCGAGCCAGGTCATCTGCTCGGCACCGCCCGGATGGGCGACGATCCGCAAACTTCGGTGGTCGATGAATATGGCCGCGCGCATGACGTGCCGAACCTCGTGATCTCGGATGGCAGCATCTTCGTCACAGGTGGTTCTGCCAATCCCACCAGTACGATCACAGCCTTGGCGCTGCGCAATGCGCGGCGTCTTGTCGAGACTTTGGAGCAAGGAGCCTGAGCGATGGCCGATGTCTTGACCAGCCCGGTGACCGATCGTCTGTCGGTTTCACAAGTCCGCAAATACCCGCCGCGCCCCCTCACGCTGCTTGAGGTCGAAACGCTGCGCCGAGTCGCAGATGCGCTGATCCCGCCAGGGGACGGTGTGCTGTCGGGTAGCGCAATACCCGATTTCGAAGCACTCGTGACGAAGGCCGTCGCTATCCTGGATAAGGGCTTTCCCCAACTGGTCGCCACCTTGGCAGAGCTAGCACCGGTGCCCAGCGGCGATCTCTGGCCAACACTGCAAGCGCTCGCCGCCCGTAACGAGCCGGCCTTCTATACGTTGTCCACCACCGTTGCCGGTGCATATCTCTATTCAAAAGAAGTGCGCGAGCAGCTGAACTACCCGCTGCCGCACCGCAATCCGCCCGGATTTTTCGATGCCGCCGACGAGCTTTCGAGCGGAATCCTCGATCCCGTCATGGCAGGCGGGTTTTCTTACCGGACTGCCGACTGATGCCCGCCAATTCGCCGCAACGCCGTGGATATGGCGCTGCCTCCGAGACGATGGAGTAACCGACTGTGGAAGATCTCAAGATGTTGCGAGGGCCACTTCACGAAGGCCAACGCGAAGCGTTCCTCTTGCCCGCCGGAACGGGTCAGGCCGAATTGATCGCAGGCTTCGCCGACATCCGGACCCGGATCGCAAATTACGCCGATGAGGAGGCGACCTTCTCTGTCATCGATATCGACGTGCCCGTTGGCGGCACGATCCCGCGACACGCAAGTGCGACCGGCGACCGGGTTCTGATCTGCTACGCAGGGACTGGAAAGGTCCGCTGGGCGAACCGGGAAACCGGGATCGCCCAAGGCGCGGTTGTGTTCTGCCAGCGCGGCGCGGTCGTCGAGATCGTTCAGACCGGCAGCGACCCGCTGCGGCTGACGATGGTGTCGCTGACGGCGGATGCCGCTGAGCGCGATGCGCTGTTTCCGCTGGACCGCCAGGGGTTGTCGCAAGCGGCCCAGACCGCGCAGGACGGCATGGTGCTGGTCGAGGCAGAGGAAGAAGGCGAGCAATATTGGCAGGCCGCACCGAGCCTTGGCTATATCACCCTCAAATTCTCCACGCTCGATCCCTATTATTTCAGCGCCTCGTCGCAGACGCTCGATGCCGATGCCGCCGTGCGCGAGCATGGTCACCAACGGTCGACCGAGATTGTCGTCTGCACGCGCGGCCGCGGCCTGTGCATAGTCGGTGACGTTGAGCGGGACTTCGCTGAGGGCGATCTGCTTATCCTCCCGCCCGGCATCACGCACCGCTTCGTCAACAACAGCGGCAAGCCGTGGACCTACACCGGCATTTTCACGCCGCCGAGCGTCGAAAGCGCGCTGCGCGAGACGGGCATGCGAAAATTGCCGGGCGCAGAGCGTCCAACCGACATTCCGCGCAATCCGACCACCGAGCGACTGCTCGTGGACAAGTACGGCTTCATCATTCCCAGCCTGCAATAAAGGCGCTGGTTCCTGCCGCCACAGGCGGTGCAGTTCGCATATTCGAAAGGTCGTTCATGTCGTTGCCCCTCGAAGGAATTAGGATCTGCGATCTGTCGCAGATCATGTTCGGTCCCTGCGGAACGCAGGTGCTCGGCGACTTTGGCGCCGATGTGATCAAGATCGAGAAGCCCGGTTCGGGCGACATCAGCCGATCGATCGACCGCTTTGCCGCACCCGGCGCCGAGAGCGCGAACTATATGGGGATGAACCGCAACAAGCGTAGCCTGGCGCTGGACATAAAGTCGCCCGAGGGGGTTGAGGTCGTTCGCACTATCGCCAAGGATTGTGATGTTTTCGTCCACAATTTCCGGCCGGGCGTCATCGAACGGCTCGGGCTGGACTATGAAGCGATCAAGTCGATCAACCCGGACGTCATCTACGTCGAGGGATCCGGATTTGGCACCACCGGGCCGCTGCGCAAGAAGGGTGGCATGGACTTCGTCGTACAGGCGCTTTCCGGCATCGCCGACGGCAACCGGGACCCTAGTGGCAAGCCTCAACTGGTCCCTGTGTCAGGCGCGGACTTCTCCGCCGGGATGATCCTTTCACAGGCCGTGGGACTAGCGCTGTTCCATCGCGAGCGCACCGGCCTCGGTCAGAAGATCGAGATCAACCTGCTGGATGTCTATTTGGTCATGCAGCAGCAAGAGGTCACGCAAAAGCTGTTGTCGGGCAACGATTTCAACCCGTTGCGGCAGGATCCGATGGATGTCTTCGAGACCCGGGACGGCCATATCGCCGTGCTTGCAGTGCTCCGCCCGAATCCTGTGTCCGACATCTGCCACGCGTTGGAGATTCCGGATGTCACCCAAGATCCGGAACTCAGCAGCCTCGAAAAGCAAATGGCCAACCGGGCACTGTACCGGACAAAACTGGGCGAAGGCTTTTTGAAGTTTAGCTCGGCCGAATGCGAGCGGCGCCTGGAGGCGGCCGGCATTCTTTCCAGCACCGTGCTGAGCCTCGGAGAAGCCCTCGAGCATCCGCAGGTCGAGGCCAATGGCAGCCTGATCGAACTCAATCATCCGACACATGGCACCATCCGCACCATCGGCAACGCCATCAAGACCACGGCCGTGCGCCAAATCGCACTCGTTCCGCCGCCCCTGCTTGGACAGCATACGGAAGAGGTGCTGGCTGAATATGGCTATTCAGCCGAGCGGATTGCCGAGCTTGCGCGGGAAAGGGTCGTGGCCGGTGACAGCCGAAACGCCCAAGGAACACCGTCGCCGGCTTCGGTGGCGACGGCCTGATCGCGCGCGCGATGACTCTCGGCTACACCAGCAAAGGGTCGGGCCAGCGGTCGGTACTGTGCGTGACCGGGCTCGGCGGCCATGCCGACTTCTGGAGCGAGCTTGGCGACTCTCTCGCGGATGAGTTCAGGGTGATCAGCTTCGACCAGCGCGGCTGTGGTGCGAATATCGCCGTGGAAGGCCGGCATACGCTCGACGAGATCGCGGCGGACGCGCTGGCGATACTGGACGATGCCGGCATCGATCGAACGATCGTCATCGGCCACTCGATGGGCGGCGTCATCACGCAGGGCCTGCTGATCGATCACCCCGAGCGGTTCGAGGCGGGTGTCTTAAGCGGGACGTTTTGCGTCTTCGACTGGTACATGATGGCGGTCGGCGACCTGCGACAGCAACTGCTCGACGGTGGCGGCGCAAGGGGGTGGGGCCAGCTGTCGGCGCTCCTGGCCATGCCAGCAGGTGATGTCGCGGACCCGGCCTATGATCTACGCGGCCGGCTGGAGCGGATAACGCCGCGTATGCCCGACGCGGTGATGATGAAGCGGATGCAGGCGCCCTATGGGTTCGATCGACGCGATGCGCTGCGCCAACTCGCATTGCCGGTCATGGTGATCGGCGCGTCCGACGATCTGCTCGCCCCGATCTATCAATCGCGGATGATCGCGGACCTTGTGCCAGATGCCCAGCTCGAAATCGTCGATGGGGGTCACTTTTTCCCTAAGACTCGCCCCGATCTCTATCGTGAAAAGATCGGCGGGTTCGTGCGCTCGCTCGGGCCACTCGCCGTGTCTGCCGAGCGCAAGTGACGCAATGAACGGTCTCACGCCACCCCCATCCAGCCAGGTTAATACGGTGGATGTCGTCGTTGTCGGTTCGGGCGCTGCCGCGCTCACTGCCGCGATGACGGCCGCAGTTGCGGGTAAGTCGGTCCACATTCTCGAGAAAACCGCCTGGATCGGCGGCACGAGCGCGATGTCGGGCGGCATGACGTGGATTCCCACCAATCACTATGCCGCCGAGGCGGGGCTGGCCGACAGTACCGAAGAGGCGATGGCCTATATGCGCGCGGCCTCTCCGCCGGGCTGGCAAGAAAGCGAAGACGCGCTTTGGCAGGCCCAGATCGAGAACGGTCCTGAGATGCTGCGCTTCGTCGAAGCGCATTCGCCGCTGCGCTTCTGCCTGACCGACGTGCCGGACCCGTTCGAGGACGCGCCGGGCGCGAAAGCCAGTCGCGTCCTGTCGGTCGAGCCGATCAGCAAGCGCATCCTTGGCGCCTATCGCAACAGAATACGCCGTTCGACGGTGCCGCAACGGCTTACCTATCACGAAACGATGGCGGCCAATCTGTTCCGGCATCCGATCCGCGGCATGATGGGTCAATGGTTGACCCTGTTGCGTCGCTGGCGCAGCGATTCCATCGCACAGGGCGGCGGCTTGATCGTGGGCTTGCTCAAAGGCTGTCTGGACGCTGGCTGCACGATTGAACTCTCGACCCGCGCGTGTGCGCTGACCCTCGATGAAACCGGCGCTGTCAACGGCGTCGAGATCGTCCGTGACGGCATATGTGAAGTGGTTCACGCTCGCATGGGCGTGATCCTCGCCAGCGGCGGCTTCGAATGGGATGCGGAAATGCTCGCCAGGCATTTCCCCAGCGAGGTCGACTTCAAGAGCGGGCCGAGCAGCAATGAAGGCGACGGCCACAAGATGGCTGAGGCTATCGGCGCGACCTTCGCCCATATGGATCAGGGCAACATCGTCATCCAGCCGCCGATCCGTTACGAAGGCAAGCTTCACGGCCTGCCGCTTCGCATTCATACCGAACCCGACGCCATCATCGTCGACCGCAACGGCCGGCGCTTTGCAAGCGAGTATGAATATTGGGTCTATGATCGGATCATGGATCGGGACGAGAATGGCGACCTGATACACCAGCCAGCTTGGGTCATCAGCCATTGGCCAATGGTCCGCCGAACGCCATTGATCCGATGGTTCCGCCATTTTAAACTGGGGTGGCTGCTCAAGGCGCGCTCGATCGAGGAACTGGCGGCGAAGACCGGCTTGCCACCCGCGAACCTGATCGAAACGGTCGCGCGGTTTAACGGGTTTGCACGCACTGGCAAGGATCTCGATTTTGACCGCGGCGCGGCCTCTCCCTACGAGCGGTCGCTGGCCAGCAGGCTCGGGACGATGCGGGAGATCGACCGCCCCCCCTATGTGGCATACCGATTCCGCCCGTCGCTGCTCGGCACCAAGGGCGGCGTGCGCACCGACAGCACCGGACTTGCCTTGCGCGCCGACGGATCGGGCATCCCAGGGCTCTATTGTGCGGGCAACGTGATGGCTAATCCAACAGGCGCCCGCACGCCAAGCCAGGTCGGCACGACGATCGGCCCATACATGACATGGGGCTATATCTGCGCGCGAGCGCTTCTCAAGCAAAACGCCGCGCGATGAGCGCGATCCCCTTCATCTCCTTCTCACGAGCCGGCCAGGAGTAGCATTGTATGACCAAGGATATTCCGACGTCCGGACCAGAGGATTTCGCGCGCAACGTCGTGCTCGAGCGGCTGGCCGACCAGGTTGCATTGGTCCGGTTTGACCGCCCGGACAAGAAGAACGCGCTGCACAGTTCCATGATAATCGAACTAGGCCGTATCCTGACTGACCTTCGGACAGACGACACCATTCGTTGTGTGGTGATTACCGGGGGTAGCACCTGTTTCGCTGCGGGTGCGGACATCAGCGAGATGGTGGCATTCGGGCCAGCCACCGTGGCCAATGCGCCGGCGCGCGTTGCGGCATGGACGGCGATCGAGAGCTTCGAGAAACCGTTGATCGCGGCCGTCAACGGCATCGCCTTTGGGGCGGGGTGCGAACTCGCGTTGGTCTGCGACTTCATCGTCGCTGGGGAGACCGCTCGGTTCGGGCAGCCGGAGATTAAGATCGGCGGTATGCCCGGTGATGGCGGTTCGCAACGGCTGCCGCGTAAGCTTCCCCCGAACGTCGCAGCTTATCACCTACTGACCGGCGAGCCGATCGATGCCCAGCACGCGTTACAGCATGGGTTGGTCCAGGAATTGTGCGACCCGGCCGATACGATTGATCGCGCAGTCGCCCTGGCGGCTGTGATCGCACGTCAGGCGCCCTCCGCCGTGCGGGCCATCAAGGCATGTATCGCAAAGGCCGTCGGCGCCACATCCGACAATGGCCTGGCGTTCGAACGCGCGACGATCACAGCGCTGACGCAGAGCGAAGATTCCAAGGAAGGAATGCGCGCCTTCGTCGAAAAGCGCACGCCAGTCTTTTCGGGGCGTTGATCGCGACGGCAAGGTGATTGCCCTAAACCCGGCCAGTCTGCGAACCGCCCGATGAGCGCAACAGGATATCGAAAGCGAGAGCATGTCATGAGCCAAGCCGGCGCCGCGCACTTTCAATCCAGCCGAACCATCGCACTCAGCCTGCTGATCGGGACAGGCGGGCTGACGATCTTCGGAATCATGCCCATCGTGCTCGGCGGTCTGCTCAACGCTGGACGCATCGACGCCGCACAGCTTGGTTGGGCGGCAACGGCCGAGACCCTGACCATGGCGCTGGGCCTGCTGATCGGCGCGCGCATGCTCACGCGCGCGGTGACGCGCTGGCTCGTCGTACTCGCCGGCGCCGTAATGGCCATCGCCAATCTCTGGACGATCGCCGCAGCAGGACCCTGGACGATCCTAGCCAGCCGCGGGGCGGCGGGATTGGCCGAGGGAATGCTGATCTCGGTCACGGCGCTCTCGATCGCCTTCTGCCCCGTACCTGCCCGCCTGAGTGGTCTATTCCTGACGGTCAGCGTGCCGCCGCCGCTGTTGCTGGCGTACACGCTGCCAAGCTACATCATGCCACGGTTCGGCTCCTCTGCCGGTTTCGTCGCGCTGGCCATCATCGGGCTGGTTTGCGCGGCGGCAGCCACTTTCATCTGCGACGATCTTGCGCACAAGCTGGACGAGGGACGCCGGCGCGTGCGCTGGACACTCCTCACCTGCCTGGCTCTTGGCGGCATCCTGCTCTCGTCCGCCGGTTTTGCGGCCGCCTGGGCCTATGTCGATCCTCTAGCAGTCGGGCACGGCCTTTCACCCGGCCAGATCGGAACCGCTGTAACCGCCACGATCGCCGGGCAGTTCCTGATCAGCCTGTTCGTTGCGAGCTATGGCTGGCGCATGCCCATGATGATAACGTTGCTCGTCATGTCGGCTTTGCAAGCCGCCCTCGCTCTGGCGCTGATTTGGACTGGGTCGCCGCTCGGATTTGCCGTTGCTCTCGCGTCATTCGGATTGCTCTGGCAGGGGGCGGTTCCATTCGCGACAGCCCTGCTGGTCGCGATCGATGAGTCTCGCGCGCTCGCGCCGATGTTCTTCCCGATCCAGCTTATCGGCATGGCGATCGGACCCTTCCTCGCATCATTCGTCGCGGGGTCGAGCGTGGCCAGCGTGCTCGTCCTGGCGGCCGTGCTCTACGGCATCACGGCGGCAATCTTTCTATTGGTTGGCCAAGTCGCCGCCCGCGATGGCGTGATCCTTCCACGATCCGTTGATGTGTCCTGACAAGCCGCGACCCGAGGGGAGCTTAGACCTGCGGCAGCCTTGGCAAGATTGCTGGTAAAACCTAGACACACGAATTCTGGCGCCAGGAGAGACTCGAATTACTCCGCTTTAGGACTCGAATCGGGCCTCCTCAGAGATGAGTTAAGATTGCCCGCTCCGGGTAAGAGCGCGCGGCCAAGATGAGTAGCCCCTAGATTTCTGGACGCCTTCGATCCTAATTTTGAGGACAGGAGGCGATGATGGGGAAGCCCAATTTCAGCGATGAGTTCAAGCGTGACGCGGTGGCCCAGATCACCGAGCGTGGGTATCCGGTAGCCGAGGTTTCGCAGCGGCTCGGCGTCAGTCAGCACTCGCTGTATTCGTGGAAGCGGCAGCTGGCGAGGCAAGTGTCGGGCGATGCCGGCAAAGATGCCGAGATCCGTCAGTTGAAGCGCGAACTGGCCCGGGTGACCGAGGAGCGCGACATCCTAAAAAAAGCCACCGCGTATTTCGCCAGGGATGCAAAGTGAGATACGCGTTTGTTGCCGAGCATCGTAACCAGTTCAGGGTTCGCTCGATGTGTCGGTGCCTGCGCATCCAGCCCAGCGGCTTCTATGCCTGGCAGAAGAGCCCGCTGAGCCAGCGGGCTCGGGAAGATGCTCGGCAGACGGAGCTGCTGCGGCAGGCCTGGAACGACGTTGGCAAGGTCTATGGCTACCGCAAGCTGCACGATGACCTGTTGGATCACGGTGAGACCTGCTGCCTCAACCGCGTGGCCCGGTTGACCAGGCTGGCGGGTATCAGGGCGCAGATCGGCTACAAGCGCAGGCCGGGCAGCTATGGCGGCAAGCCGTCCCTGGCGGTCGACAACACTCTGGATCGCCAGTTCGACGTAGCGGCACCCGACCGGGCCTGGGTGACAGACATCACCTACATCCGCACCTTGGAAGGCTTCGCCTATCTGGCTGTCGTGATCGACCTCTATTCCCGCCGGGTGGTGGGCTGGTCGATACAAAGCCGGCAGACCACAGACGTAGTGCTGCAGGCGCTCCACATGGCTGTATGGCGGCGCAAGCCGAAGCAGCGGGTGCTGATCCATTCGGACCAGGGCTCGCAGTTCACCAGCATGGACTGGGCTGCCTTCATCCGGGCCCACAATCTTGAGCACTCGATGAGCCGACGTGGCAACTGCCACGACAACGCTGTGGCCGAGAGCTTCTTCTCGTCGCTCAAGCGTGAGCGCATCCGGCGCCGCACCTACAAAACACGCGAGGAAGCCCGGCAGGACCTGTTCGATTACGTCGAGATGTTCTACAACCCGGTGCGCAAGCATGTCAGGAACGGGATGCTGTCGCCCGTCGAGTTCGAACGGCAGCGGATTTTGAAAGCGGAAGGCGTCTAGAAAACTAGGGGCTACTCACCAATGTCCGCCCCGTCAGCTTTGGTCACGGCGCTCGCACATGCGATTGCCCCGGGTTGTGCTATCGAATCCAATGAGCTCGCGCAGAGACATCAGGGCCTCGTTCGCGACGAGAGGCTCCTCGGCATGGCGCTCGAAGGGAGTGGGCTGAATGCGACGACGCGGCTGTGGGTCAACCACCCCTGCCTCGTCGTTCCCTCCGGCTGGGCGCGAAAGACTGGTTTCGAGCGGGCCGCGGCGAAGTTCGCCGCCAAAGGCTGGCCGGTCTATCTCCGTGCATCCGGCGGATCTGCTGTTGTGCATCGGCCTGGCATCCTCAACGTAAGCCGCATTGAGCCCGCATCGCCGAACGGCTTTACGATCGACACCGCCTATGGCGCGCTTGTCGAACAGCTTCTGGTCGCGCTCGCCTCGCTGGGCATCGTTGCGGATGCCGGCCCGGTACCAGGCAGCTATTGCGATGGGCGCTTCAATATCCGCGCCACGGACCGAAAGCTGGCTGGTACTGCGTGCCTAGTAAGGCGGACAACTTCGCGAGCGGCTATTCTCACTCATGCGGCTGTAAGTATAGAGGGGGATGTCGCGCGAGACGTAGCCATCGTGTCGGCATTTGAGGCGGCATTGGGCATACGGGCCATCTATCGCGCCGACCGACATTGCACGGTACAGCAATTGGCCGATGCCGCCGGGTCGCGGATTGGGGGCTAAGCGGGAACCACCCGACCGAAAGGAAGCCCAACAACAAGGCCAATCAACGCAGGCATCTCGTCGCCGTGAATCAGGAAACGCCCGCATGCTGCTCGCAAATGAATTTCTCCCCGACACATTCGCGGTGGTAGAATGAATGGCCGCTTTCGGGAGGTTAAATAAATAAACCGGATGACCGATTATAAGGCGCGAAGCGGCCGTTTCTCCTAAGGCCGGCCAGAAGTTAAAACATCTGGGAAGCGTCGCCTTCATTCACGACGATGGTGCAGCCACCATGTCGCCAACTCTTGTAACCAACGATTCCGAAGCCTACTCGATCAGCTGCGACGCTGGCACCCCCAGCGGCTTGGCTAGTTTCTCGACCACAGCGATCGTAGGATTTCGCGCTCCGCGCTCGATGTCGCTGACATAAGTGCGATGGATCCCGACTTCGTCGGCATAAGCCTCCTGGCTCCAGCCCTTCGCTGCACGAAGGCGACGTACATTATTCCCCAAGCGCGCTCGTATATCCACGCCCAGATAAAGACACCCATGTCGACGATCGATCTACAGACGATCAGTGACAAATAGGTTGACTGCCGCCCCACGTCGAGCATTGGTCTTGTCACTCATAGACGACATTGGGTTAGCCCGGAACGCGTCTTGAGGGAGGCGAGCGCGACGAAGAGGCCCGAAGCCAAGACGTCGCTGCGCAATGCGGGGGCGACATATGGCGAGACGGAAGGGAGCGCAGGCGAAACGCCGTCGCCCCTCTTCGTCGTCCGCCGCGCACAATAACATCGGACTTCTACGTTTGATGCTGGCCACGGGGGTGGTCTTTGGTCATGCATGCGGCCAATTCGGACCCGGCGCCCCTTTCAGAGAGCCCATCCTTACCCTGATCCCCGGCACCCTCGACCTTGCCTCGCTCTGTCTCGACGGCTTCTTCCTGATCAGCGGCTGGTTGATCACCATGTCGAGGCTGCGCTCGCGCAGTACCGCCGATTACCTGTGCCGCAGGGTTATTCGCATTTATCCAGCGTTCCTACTGGCCTATGCGCTGAGCATCTGGCTCATCCACAGCCTTTACGCCGCGCCCGGCTCACCGCAGTGGTGGCGGCTGGCGCTGTTGCAGGCGCCGCCCGCATTCCAACATGAGGGCACATGGTGGAACGCCAACGCCCCCCTCTGGTCGCTGGCTTTCGAGTTTCGCTGCTATCTGATGGTCGCCCTGCTCGGAGCGACAGGCATGCTCGCCCGCCGCGAGATGATCCTGAAGCTGGCCCTCACGCTGCTCACCTTGTGGCTGCTCTCGCGCTACCCGCCTCTCAACTGGCGGCTGCACAGCCTGCAATATGCTCAGAACTGGCCACTGCTCTACGCCCTCATCGGCGAACCCGCAGCGAGCCTGCGGCTGTTCACGATCTTCTTCACCGGGGCAGCAGGCTATCTGTACCGCGACGACATCGAAAGGCTAATCGACCACCGCGCGGCATTGGTCTCCGGCCTCTGGGCGTTGCTGCTGCTTGGACACCCCAGCGTAGCGGAATGGGCGATCTGCCTGGTTGGAGCGCCCGCACTCTACTGGCTCGCCTTCAGGGCAAACCTCGGTCCACTCGGCCAGATCAACCGCCGAACTGACATCAGCTACGGCACCTATATCTATGGCTGGCCCGCCGGCCTGTCCCTCGCGATGGCTGGCTTCAACTTCTGGCCGTATCTCGCCATCACGGTCATCACCAGCTGGGCCTGCGGCTGGCTGAGCTGGCACCTCGTCGAGAAACCCACAAAGGATATGCTGCGGCTCCCAGCGCTCCTCATAAATCGGCTGGCGCGCGAACGATCAGAGCAGCGTGTTCCGGCCAGCATCCATAGTGACTGACGGCGCCAAAACACAGAAATTGCCCGTGCTCCTATTTTCAGCGAAACAGGGCTTGGGGGGTTCATGCTCCGCGTCCCTGATAAGTTCTGCCGAACGACCGCTTTTAGCAAATCAGGCCCGTGCTTCGGACGACGAAATTGGGGCGCAAAGCTGCAATGTGGAGGTCCGAGCCGGAATCGAACCCGCGTAAGCATTTTAACTGAAGCGCCCGCCTCGCTTAACATAATTCCCGTTCACACAGGGACTGTCTGAATTTTTGTGCGCGGGGCCGGTTGTAAACCTCAGGCCGAGAAGCGCTCGCCGAAGATGACGGCGAATTGCACCTTGGCCTCGAACCACTCGCGCGGCGCCCGTTTCCATTCTTCGGCCGCCTGGTTGAGGACGAGGTATAGCAGCTTCATCGCGGCGTCGTCACCGGGGAAGTGGCCCCTGGTCCGAACCGCCCTGCGCAGCTTGGAATTGAGCGCTTCGATGGCATTGGTCGTATAGATGATGCGGCGCACGCCTTCGGGAAAAGCGAAGAAGGGGATGACATGCTCCCAATGGCGCCGCCAGCTCTGGGCGATGGCCGGGTATTTACGGCCCCAATGGCTCTCGTCAAAGGCGTCCAGCGCCGCCCGGCCGGCGTCGGCCGTTTCGGCGCGATAGATGCTCCTCAGGCTCTGCGCGATCAGCTTTCGATCCTTCCACGAGGCAAAGCCCATCGAATTGCGGATCAGGTGGACGATGCATGTCTGGACGATGGTCGCCGGGAAAACCGCGTTGATGGCCTCTGGGAAGCCCTTGAGGCCATCGACCACGGCGATCAGGATGTCGGCGACGCCGCGGTTCTTGAGCTCGTTCATCACCCGCAGCCAGAATTGGGCGCCCTCAGTCTGTTCGATCCAGATGCCCAATATCTCCTTGGCGCCGTCGGGCAGGATAGCGAGCGCGATGTAGACCGCCTTATTGCGGACGAAACCCTCGTCCCGGATCTTCACCCGGATCGCGTCGAAAAAGACCAGCGGATAGCAGCTGTCGAGCGGCCGGCCCTGCCATTCGGCGACGGTTTCCAGCACCGCATCGGTGATGGTCGAGATCAGGTCGGGCGATACATCGATGCCGTACAGTTCCTCGAGATGCCCCCGGATCTGGCGCACCGTCATGCCGCGCGCATACATCGACACGATCTTTTCGTCGAAACCAGGAAAGCGCCGCTGATATTTGGCAATCAGCTTCGGATCGAAGGTCCCCGCCCGATCGCGCGGAATCGCCAGCGTCAGCCGCGATGTGTCGGTCAGCACCGTCTTGGCCGAGCTGCCGTTCCGGCGGTTCGTTCCGCCTGCCTCGGCTTCATTCTCCAGATGGTCGTCCAGCTCTGCCGACAGCATCCGTTCCGACAGCGCCTTCTTCAGTTCGTCGAGAAGTCTATCCTTACCAAATAACTCCTGCGGATCACGGCCCGCCAGCAACTGGTCCAACAGCTCTTTGTCGATCGCCATATCGATGGTCCTTTCTTTCCATCTTTATGGCCCCGCGCACAAAAATTCAGACAGTCCCGGCGAACCCGCTCGCTCAGCGGGCTCTCACGCGAACGAATGATGCGCTTGTGGTCTTCCTCCTCCTCGCTGGGAACACGAACCACCGAGCACATGTCTCCATCGCCCCGGTACAGCGCCATAAGCACGGTGAGCATGCCGCACGCATCCGTCCGGTCCGTTTTCACATGCTTTCGTCGATGGCTGATCTTGATGCTGGCGGAGTCGATAACGGCGTTCAGAATGCCCCGTGCTTCGAGTGCCCGATGAAGCCAGAAGCCATCATAGCCCGCCTCATAGCACGAGCAGATTTCGACATCTGCAAAGCCGCGCTGCTCAGTCATGCATGGAGCCATGCCCAAGTGGCGGCGCAGGACGCGATTATGGAAGCTACCGAAGCATGATGCGACGGTTAGTCGCTACAAGCTGATAAGTCCCTCTGGGACCTGGTACTTCCATATCGCGTAATTCTTGGCGATCACCGCTGCCATGATCTCAAGTTCGGGAGAGCGAACTCCACGTTTGTAGCTCATGATTATCGGAGAGGTCGCCGTTTCTGCAAGTTCCCGATAGACCACGTCGCCCGTACGGGCGCGACGTACCGATTCCGGGACGATCGCGATCCCCTCCTCGGCGGCCACCAGCCCGATCGCGGTTTGCAATTCGCGCGCCTCTTGGGCGATGCGCGGCTCGACGGCATGGTCGCGCAGCAGCGAGATGACCTGATCGGCATAGCTGGGACGCGGCTCGCGCGGATATATAATGATCCGCTCATCGCGCAGATTAAGCAGCGAAATCACTTCCTGCTGTGCGAGAGGGTGGGTGGCCGGCAACGCTGCGATCAGTGGCTCGTCGCGCAGTACGACGCGGCGTACCTCGGGATCGTCGAAGCGGATGCGTCCAAAGCCGACGTCGATGCGGCCCTCCTTCAGTGCAACAATTTGATCGAGCGTCGAGCTCTCGACCAGCACCAGTTCGACATCGGGCGCCGTGGCGCGAAAGGCCCGAATCAGCTGGGGCAGGCGGGCGTAGATCGTCGAGGCGACGAAACCGATCACGAAGCGACGTTGCCGGGACGCCACCATCGATGCCATGGTGCTTCGCATCGCCTCCGCCCGGTCGAGCACGCTATGCGCCTGATCGAGAAACAGCCGCCCCACCGCGGTAAGACGCAGCGGGCGGGTGCTACGATCGATCAGTTCTGCGCCGACCTCGGCTTCGAGCTGCTGGATAGCGCGGCTCAATGGAGGCTGGGCGATGTTCAGCCGCTCCGCCGCGCGATTGAAATTCCGCTCTGTGGCGAGCGTGACGAAGTAGCGGAGATTCCGGAGATCCATGCCATTTTCATACCATAGAGGTATATTAATGCCACCCAAACGGTCTTTGAACCCGATCAATCCAGCCGATAACCTCCAACATATCCAAACCGTATATTTGGAAGGAGGGTGCCTGGGCATGGCAAGGCGGAGTGACATAAGCGGCAGAATCAGGACTGCCGTCGTCGACGATCCTCAAACCGGCGCCTTCCGCTGTCGTCGCTATATTTTCACTGACCCGGAACTGTTCGATCTGGAGATGAAGCACATCTTCGAGCGCGGTTGGGTCTATCTCGCCCATGAAAGCCAGATCGCCGACGCCAACGACTATTTCACCAGCTGGATCGGCCGGGTGCCGGTCGTGCTGGTGCGTGGAAAGGACCGGGCGATCAACGCCTTCGTCAACGCCTGCTCGCATCGCGGCGCGAAGCTGTGCCGTCGCAAGCGGGGCAATCAGCCGCTGATGGTCTGCCCTTTCCATGGCTGGAGCTTCAGGACCGACGGATCGCTGTTGAAAGCCAAGGACGCGAGCACGGGGGCCTATCCCGAGAGCTTCGACCGCGACGGTTCGCACGATCTAGCGCGGGTCGCACGCTTCGAAAATTACCGCGGCTTCCTGTTCGGAAGCATGGATCCCGACGTCCTGCCCCTGGAGGATTATCTCGGCGAAACCCGCGTGATCATCGACCAGATCGTCGACCAGGCGCCCGGGGGAATCGAGATCCTGACCGGCAATTCGACTTATATCTTCGACGGCAACTGGAAGTTGCAGATGGAGAACGGCTGCGACGGCTATCATGTCAGTTCGGTCCACGCCAATTATGCGGCGACTATGACGCGCCGGGCCGAAGGCGGGACCAAGGCGGTCGACGCTAATGGATGGTCGAAGGCGGTGAGCGGGGTCTATGGCTTCGAACACGGCCATATCCTGCTGTGGACGCGGGTGCTCAATCCCGAAGTGCGGCCGATATGGGCGCAGCGGGTGGCGCTCGAACAACGGCTGGGCGTACAGCGCGCCGAGATCATCGTCAGCCAAAGCCGTAACCTGGCGCTCTATCCCAATGTCTTCCTGATGGATCAGTTCTCCACTCAGATACGCGTCGTCCGCCCGGTGAGCGTCGATAAGACCGAGGTAACGATCTATTGCTTCGCGCCCAAGGGAGAGAGCGCCGAGGACCGGGCGGTGCGCATCCGCCAATATGAGGATTTCTTCAACGTATCCGGCATGGGGACGCCCGACGATCTGGAGGAGTTCCGGTCGTGCCAGTCGGCCTATGCCGGGGCGGGCGAGCTGTGGAACGACCTGAGCCGCGGCGCGCTGCGCTGGATCGCCGGGCCCGACGACAACGCCCGGGCGATGGGGATGAATCCGCTGCTGTCGAGCGAGCGTTCCGAAGATGAAGGACTGTTCGTGCGCCAGCATGAATATTGGGCGCGAGCGATGCTGGCCGGGATCGATCGCGACGCGGCCGAGCCGCAGTTGGAGGCAGCGGAATGAACGCGCTGCTGGAGCGGGACCGCACCGGTCTGTCCTATCAGGATGTCTGCGCCTTCCTTTATCGCGAAGCGCGCTGCCTGGATGATCGCGCCTGGGACGAATGGCTCGACTGCTACACGCTCGACGTCGAATATTGGATGCCGGCCTGGACCGACGACGACGAGCTCACCACCGATCCGCAGAGCGAGATTTCGCTGATCTATTATCCCAATCGCAAGGGGCTGGAGGATCGCATCTACCGGCTCAACACCGGGCGGTCGGCGGCAAGCGCACCCCAACCGCGCACTTGCCACATGATCGGCAATGTCGAGATACTGGCCGAGCGCGAGGGCGCGATCGACGTCCGCTACAACTGGCACACGCTGAGCCACCGCATGCAACAGACAGCTCAGTTCTTCGGCACCAGCTTCTGCACGCTGGACATGACCGGTGGCGCGCCGCGGATCAGCCGCAAGAAGGTTGTGCTGAAGGACGACTACATCCACCAAGTCATCGACATCTACCACATATGAGCAACGCGGCTTCGATCTTCGGCGGGCGTTTCGCAGGCAAGGTGATGGTCGTCACCGGCGCGGCGCAGGGCATCGGCCGCGGCGTGGCACTGCGCGCGGCGGCGGAAGGCGGCCGCGTTCTGCTCGCCGACCGGGCCGACTTCGTCCATGCCGTCGCCACGGAAGCGGACGGTGAAGCGGTGGCGTTCGTGTGCGATCTCGAAAAATATGACGGCGCGGCGGCGATGGTTGCCGAGGCGGTCCGCCGCTTCGGTCGGATCGACATATTGATCAACAATGTCGGCGGAGCGATCCGCATGCGTCCCTTCGCAGAATTCGCGCCGGAGCAGATCGACGCCGAGATACGCCGCTCGCTGATGCCGACGCTCTATGCCTGCCATGCGGTGCTGCCGGTGATGCAGGCGCAGGGCGGCGGGACGATCGTCAACGTCTCGTCCAACGCCACGCGCGGCATCCATCGCGTACCCTATTCGGCGGCAAAGGGCGGGGTCAACGCGCTCACCCAGAGCCTGGCTATGGAATATGCCGAGTCACTCATCCGGGTCGTCGCGACCGCGCCGGGTGGCACCGAAGCCCCTGCGCGCCGCATACCCCGCAATCCCGATGGCGACGATGCGCGCGAGCAGGGCTGGATGCGGGATGTGGTCGAGCAGGTAACACAATCCAGCTTCCAGAAGCGCTATGGGAATCTGGACGAGCAGATCGCGCCGATCCTGTTTTTGGCATCGGACGAGGCGAGCTATATCACCGGATCGATCCTGCCCGTGGCCGGCGGCGATCTGGGCTGAACGCTGGATCAGACCCACGGCGCGACAGTCTTACCTGACGTCGCAGGGGCGCACATCGCCGTTCAAGACCATCGATTGATCCGGCTAGGCAGCTTCACGCCCTTGGCGGGCAGCATGCGCCAGCCCCCATGCGAGCGCGAGAACCAGCGCCATCCAATAGCCCGAGGCAAAAGCGATCGCTGCCAGCAACAGCGCGGCCATGATGCAGAGCACTCGGCCTGGCATTCCTGACAGTCCGGACCAGAAACCATAGGACACGGCGCCGAGACCAATGAGCGATGCGCCGAAGGCGTGCGCGGCGTGGAGCAGCATCGGGCTTTGATTGCCGCCGGTCAGCAGCGACGGTGCTGCGAACAGAGTGACGCCCAGGAGCGGCGGAACGATGGCGACCGCGACGGTCGGGGGCTTGCGCCCGCTCCGCCAATCGAGGCCAAAGCAGTAGATCGCCAGGCTGATCGCCCACAGGCTGTGCAGGCCGACATATATCCAACGTTCGGGCGTCGCGAGCGGGGTGAACTGGGCCCGTAGCGCCTCGAAGCTCATGATCAGATTATAGGCGAACGGGCCGAGCACAGCGGCGCTGCGCCGTCCGGGCAGGGTCCAGGCAGCGAATAGCGCGGCCAGCCCGAATGGCAGGACGACCGCGCCGCGGCCCTGGACGATCTGCAACAGCAGCACGCCGCCCGCCAGATCGTCCGAAACCGTGCGCGCGGTGCCGGCCGGCGAGACGATCCAGAAGATCGCGGTTATCACCCCGAAGAAGCCGAAGCTGGCCAGCGCGAAACGGAGCCAATGCGGGCTGCCGCGCCGTCCCGCGGCAAGGCACAGGATGATCGCGGCGATGAGCGCGGCGGCGGCAAGCTTGAACATGCGGCTTCATTCCCTGCGGCGCCGCGCTCCTGCGCGGCGCCCTCGTCTTCCTCAATAGTTCCAGCTGAGCCGTGCGCCATAGGTGCGCGGCGCACCGGGGATACCCGACGGCACCGGCCCGCTGGTGTACACGTTCAGCACATATTCGCGCTTGGTGAGGTTGCGGCCCCACAGCTCGAAGGTCCAGGCCTTGCCCGCCTTCACGCCGACCGCGGCGTTGACCAGGCCATAGCCGTCCTGCCCGACCAGCGGCGAGTTGATCACCGTGAAGTAGGTCTGGCTGCGGCGCGAATATTCGCCGCGGACATAGGCCGAATAATCCCCGCCCAGCTCATGCTCATATTGCGCGGAGAAGTTCATCGTGAACTTGGGCGCGTTGTTCAGCCGGTTGCCGCTCGCGTCGATCGTCGCGGTGCCGCCGATCGGGGCCGCCGGATAATCCTTATAGGTCGCGTCGAGATAGGCGAAGTTCGCGGTCAGATCGAGGCCGGGAACGGGCTTCGCGGTCAGTTCCAGCTCGACGCCCTTCACCGTCGCCGAGGCGGCGTTGACGATATCGGTGACGCCCGGGCTGATGAAGGCGTTGACCTGCAGATCCTTGTAATCATAGCGGAAGGCGCTGACGTTGGCGATCAGCCGGTTGTCGAGCAGCCGGGTCTTGAGGCCGATTTCATAGGCCCACAGCGTCTCCGGATCGAAGCCCTGCGCGGCATTGGCCGAGTTGAAGTTGAACCCGCCGCTCTTGAAGCCGCGCGTCACCGACGCATAGGCCAGGATCGCCTGGGTCGGGGTCCAGTTGAGGCCGATCTTCGGCGTGAAGCTGTTGAACTTGCGCGAGGCGGCATAGCTGATCAGCGGCAGCGCGACATTGGTCGTCACGAAGCGCCGGTCGATCGACTGGGTGAAGTCCTTCTTCTCTTCCGAATAGCGCGCGCCGAGCACCGCAGAGAGGCTGTCGCTGAAACGATAGGTGCCCTGCGCATAGCCGGCATAGGCGCGGGTATGAGTATAGGGGCGGAAGGTGGCGCGCAGGTCGCGGGCCGGCTGGCCGAGGAAGCTGTTGGTGCGGACCTTTTCGTTGAAATAGAACAGGCCCAGCACATAATCGAGGTTGCCCGCCGATCCGACCAGGTTGAACTCCTGCGAGAACTGCTTGGCGCGCTCACCGAGGTTGACGGTCAGCAGCGCCTGATCGGTAGCATCACCATCCTGCTGCGAAGTCGAGTTGCTGTCGCGATAGGCGGTCAGCGACTTGAGCGTCGCATTGTCCGACAGCTCGAACTCGACATCCTCGGACACGCCCCAGATGCGGGTGCGGCTGAACTGCGGGAAATCGAGCGCGACCTTCTTGTAATTGCCGAGGATCGAGTTGGTGGCCGGATCGAACGTGGTCTGGAGCACCGAGAAGCCGGGGATGCGCTGCTTCGACAGCGCATAATCGGCGCGGGTCGTCGCGACGATCCCGTCGGCCAGGGTCAGGCGCAACTGGCCACGGATCGCGCGACTGTTCTCATTGTCGACGTCATTGCCCGACGCGACGATATTCTCGCGATAATCGTCATGATGGACATAGGAGGCAGCGAGGCTCGCCTGCACCTTGTCCTCGACGATCGGGCCGCCGACATAGCCGCCGACGTCGATCAGGCCGTAATTGCCCGCGCTGGCCGCGAAGCGCGCCCGCACGTCGTTGCCGGGGGTACGAGAGATGATATTGATCGTGCCACCCGCCGAGTTGCGGCCATAGAGCGTACCCTGCGGTCCGCGCAGCACCTCGACGCGCTCGACATCGAGGAAGGTCATGAACTGGGCGAAGGGCCGGGCCAGATAGACGCCGTCGGCATGGACGGTGACGCTGGGGTCCGAGCCGTTGAAGCTGTTGTTGGAGCCCACGCCGCGAATGTAGATCTGCGCATAGGTCGAGAATTGCGAGACGCTGAGGCTCGGCACCACTTGCCCCAGATCCTTGGTGCTGACGATGTGCGCATCGGCCAGCGCTTCGCCCGAAAAGGCCGAGATCGCGATCGGGGTGCGCTGCACTGAGGATTCGCCGGTCTTGTTGGCGGTGACGATGATGTCGGCGATGCCCTCGTCCGCGGCGGGCGCATCCTGCGCCAGCGCCGGAGTCGCGGCCAGCATGGCGGCGACCGCTACGGTCGACAGGAAACGGATATCGGCAATCTTCTTCATGTAATTCCTCCCCACGGATGGCCGCTTCGCACGGTCGAACTGTCGCCCTTCTCGGGGTCAGTCACCATGTTGTTATGATGTTAGTACAACATCATGTCAATATATTTGCGGCGATGCTCGTCACGATGCCGAAACCGCCCGTTTTCCAGCGCGCGACAGCTGCCAGCCGATAACGGCCGCGCCGATCGTCCAGACGATGTGCAGCAGCTCGACGGTCCAGCGCGACGGCGTCGCGATGCTCTCCATCTGGGCGATGAAACCGGCAACCGACAACGCCGCGTTTCCGACGAACATCCCTGCGACCACCGGCAAGGCGACGGGCAACCGCAGTCGGTCACGCGCTGCCCAGGCGAGCCAGCCGAGCGGAAGATCGACCGCGCCGCGCGCCATCGCGAAATAGCCCGCTCCCTGCCCTGCCATCGTCTCCAGTTGCGCACCGAGACCACCCGGCGCGACCAGCCAGAGCAGCCCCGTAATCCCGGTCCACAGTGCAAAGCTGATCAGCAGCAGGCGCGACGGATCGCGCCACGGCAAGCGGTCGATTTCTTCGGCGCCATGGGCCGATTGCCATGCGAAGCCTGAGGCCCAGAGCGTGCACAAAAGCACCGCGACCCAGCGATATGGCGCGGCGACCGGGGACAGTTGCACCATCAGGAACAGACCGGCGAACAGCGCGCTCGACGCCGCCAGCCCGGGCAATATCCAACGCTGCCGTCCGGCGTCCCGCGCCGCCAGCAGGGCGATCACGCCCAGCGCGAGGACCGCCGCCCCGCGCGACTGGGCGAGATGCTCGACAAATATGCTCGACGTCCCGGCTTCAAGGCGATTGGCCCGGGCGGGGGCAAGGATCAGCGCCAGCCCGCCGGCGCCCATGCACAGGCCATAGCTGCCGAGCAGCCAGGGCAGGATGCGGGATGCGGGCTTGGCCGCCATGACGATCAGGCCGCCGCCCGCGCGGCATATTGCGCGCGCAGCCACGACCAGGGTTCGGACCGGCCATTGGCGCGGCCGAGCTCGTCGGCCTGGCACTGGCGCTTCAGCTCCTCGACGTCGAGGCCATGCTGGCGGGCGAAGTTCGCGCCGAGGATGCCGATCTTGATCTCGGGGGTGAGCGCCGGATAGCCGCGCGGCATCTCGAAGCGCCAGAAGGCCTCCAGGAAAGGCTGCGGGTGAACGCCGGTCGCCCCGGTCGAGAAGAAGATCCGATCGTGCGCACCAGACCCGATCAGCGGCGCCATCATCTCGGCGAAGCGCTGGCCATGGTTGATCGCATAGCAGGGCGCCGCTTCGAGATTGATCGAGATGTTCGGATAGGTTTCGAGCAGGCGGACCGTGTCATCGAAGAAGGCGAGCCCGCCATGAACGATCTCGAATGTGATGTCGGGGAAGGTCTTCAGCGCCGCCTCCACATCGTCCATATGATAATGGTCGATCGTGATCGGCCCCAGCGGCAGCGCCTTGTGCATGGCGATGACCTTAAGCCCCTCGTTGCGCGCCAGTTCGAACAGCGGGTACATCCGCTTCTCGTCGTCCAGCCGGATGCGCTTCAGCTCACCCTCGACGATGTCGGCCGGATAAAGTTTCAGCCCGGCAACATGATGATCGCGGATCAGCGACACCACCTTCGCCGCCGGATCCTCTTCCCACGGGCTCAGGCCGCCATAGATCATCATCCGGTGCGGGTAGCGGCGCTGGATCGCCTCGGCGATGTGGATCGGCGAGGATCCGTCGCCAAAGAAGCCGTACATCGGCACGCCATGATAGGCGGCGACATCGACGTCGCTCTCGCGGAACAGCACCTCCTCCATGACCTGCGGCTGATGGTCGAACAGGTTCTGGAACTGCTCCAGCGTGATCTTGTAGCGCGGATCGTCATGCGGCCCGAGCTGATTGTAGACCCAGTGATAGAGCCCGCGCACCACGTCCGACACGAACGGCTGGCGCAGATTATCCTCGCGGAAATTGAACGCATGCACCGTGGCATCGATCACGAGATTGCCTTCGATCATGTCTCTCTCCCTCTCGTGGCGGTCAGCTTGCGATCTGCCGGGCGGCCCGCGCGGCATCCAGCCGGGCGCGATAGTCCGCGGTCATCTGATCGGGGGTCCACACCGTGTCGCTGTCGAGCGACACCGCGACCTCCTCGATCCCGTCGAGCGCGCCAACCCGCTGGCGCACCTCGTTCAGGAAGACGCCCGCCATCATGCAGAAGGGATGGGTGATCCCGATCTCGACCACGGCGCGCAGCCCGCCCTCGTCGCGCGCCTCCAGCTCGGCCTTGACCACCAGCCCCATGTCGACGAGCCCGGCGGGCGCGCCCGTCGTGATGCTGCACGGATCGACGATGCCGTTCAGGCATTCGCGCACCGCATCGATCAACGCCGGGCCTTCTATCTTCGTCATATGGGTCATGCGGCCTCTCCCAGACTGCTGTTGCGGATGACGGACCAGGGCGCGATCTTGCGCTTCTCCTCCAGTCCATATTGGTCGGTGCGGCACGCGCCCTTGAGCGCCTCGACGTCCCAGCCGTGCACGCGCGCGAAATTGCCGCCGAGGATGCCGCGCTTGGTCTCCTCGCTCAGCGGCGGGAAACCCTTGGGCATCGCATAGTCCCAGAAGGATTTGACGAAGGGATCGGGATGCATGATCGGCGCGCCGGTCGAGAAGAACAGCCGGTCCGCGCCCGCCGCCAGCAGCGGGGCCATCATCTCGGCGAACTTGTCCTGCAGGTTGAGCGAATAGCAGGGGGTGGATTCGAGGTTCACCGTCACGTTCGGATAGCGGGTGAGCAGCGCGGCGATCTCCTCGCTGAAGGCGAAGCCGCCATGGACGATCTCGAAGGTGAGCTCCGGAAAGGCGGCGATGGCCGGGGCCATGTCATCGACATGGTAGCGATCGACCAGGGTCGGCGCGAGCGGCACCGCCTTGTGCACCGCGACCACCTTCAACCCGCGCTCGCACATCTTCTCGAACAGCGGGAACATCAGCTTCTCGTCGTCGAAGCGGTTCTCGACCAGCCGCCCCTCGACCATGTCGAGCGGATACATCTTCACCCCGATCACGCCGATATCGTCGATCAGATGATCGAGATGCGCGATCGGATCGGGCGCGCGCGGCGTCAGGTCGCCATAGAGGAACAGGCGGTGCGGCAGGCGCTTGGCGATGGCGGAGGCGACCCAAAGCGGCGAGCTGCCGTCCTTATACATGCCGTAGAGCGGCACCCCCTGATACACCGCGACGTCGATGTCGCTCTCGGCGAACAGCACGCTTTCCAGCAGGTCCGGCTGCAGTTCGAAGCGCTCGACGAACTGATGGTAGCTCAGCTTATATTCGTCAAAGCCGATCGGCTGCAGATGGTTGTTCCCCCAATGATAAAGGAGCTTGGTCAACCCCTCCAGATGCGGGTCGAGCAGGTTGCTCGGATGGAAGTGGCCGCCATGCACCGTGGCATCGACGACGAAGACGTCATCGATCATGCCGGTTCATAGTCCCTGCCCGCGAGTGCCGCGAGCGCGCGGCCACCCAGCATCTCGTCCTCGCTGTAATGGCCGCCTGCGATGCCGTAGCCGCCGACGCAATTGCCATCGACGATCATCGGGAAACCGCCGGGCACGACGAGCATGTCGCCGCTCGCGCTGAGTGCGGTCGTCACCAGCGGATCGTTGCGGAACATGTCGACCATCGAGCTGGTCGGCATCGCCAGCGCCGACGCGGCGACCGCCTTGCGACGCGCTGCCTCCGCACTGGCGAAGATCGCATGATCGGTGCGGTACATCGCGATCAGATGGCCGCCCTTGTCGACCGCGACCACCGAGACGTTGAGATTGTAGCGCTCGGCATGTTCCAGCACGCTTTCGCAGAATTTGCGGGCTTGGTGCAGATTGGCGTTCATCAGATACTCCTTCGGATCAGGATGCGGCCGCGGTGAGCGGCGTGGTTTCATGGTGAAGTTCGTCGAGCGCGCGGAGCACCGCGTCGCCCATCTCTCGGGTGCCGATCGCGGGCAGGCCGCCAGCGATATCCGCCGTGCGCGCGCCGCCGTCGATCGCGCGCTGGACGGCGCGGTCGAGCAGATCGGCCTCGTCGGGCAGGCCGAAGCTCTCGGTCAGGCACAGTCCGAAGCTCAGGATCGAGCCGATCGGGTTGCAGATGCCACGCCCGGCAATATCGGGCGCGCTGCCGTGGATCGGCTCGTACAGCGCCTGCCGCCGCCCGGTGATGTCCTTCGGCCCGATCGAGGCCGAGGGCAGCATCCCGATCGACCCCGCCACCATCGCGGCACAATCCGACAGGATGTCGCCGAACAGATTCTCGGTGACGATCACGTCGAACTGGCGGGGGTTCCGCACAAGCTGCATCGCGCAATTATCGACATACATGTGGCTCAGCTCCACGTCGGGGAACTGGGCATGCACCTTTTCCACCTCCTCGCGCCACAACATGCTGACCTCCAACACATTGGCCTTGTCGACCGAACAAAGCCTGCCGCTACGGCGGCGGGCGAGTTCGAACGCGGACTCGGCGATGCGGCGCACCCGGTCGCTGGTATAGGTCATGCTGTTGGTGCCGCGGCGGCGGCCGTCGTCGAGCGTCTCGATGCCGCGCGGCTCGCTGAAATAGAGGCCCGCGGTCAGTTCGCGGACAATGACGATATCGGCACTCTCGATGATCTCGGGCCGCAGGCTCGACATCGCCTCCAGCCCGCCGAAGGTGCGGACCGGGCGGCGATTGTCGAACAGGTCGAGCCGGCTGCGCATTCGCAGCAGATTGTCGGGCAGCCAGTGATGCTTGGGGATCGCATCATAATCGGGCGATCCGCTCGCCCCGAACAGGATCGCGTCGGCCTGATCGATCAGGTCCCACGCCTCGGGCCGCACCACCGCGCCATGGGCGTGCCAGGCGGAGATGCCGTACAGCTCCTCGTGCAGGTCGAGGCGCAGGCCGCGCCGGGCGACGAACCAGTCGATCACCCGCTTGACCTCGGCCATCGCCTCGGGGCCGACGCCGTCGCCCGCCATGATCAGCACTTTCGGCACAGTCTGCTCGATCGAAGCGGTGGCCCAGGGCTGCGCCACGCGCTGCGCCCGCTGATGCGCGGCGATCTCGGCATCGAAGCGCAGCGTCTGGTCGATATCGTCGAGCCCTTCGAGCAACTGGGCGCGGTGAGTCGGATCGATCGTGAAACCGATGCTCCGCCCGGACGGCGCAGCGATCGCCTGTGCATCCAGATCGACGGTGAAGGGTGCGGGCTCCTGCGGATCGATCTCGGCCTGCAGCGCCGCGACCTCGGCCTCAGGCAGGGTGATCGTCAATATGCCGTTCTGGAGGCAGTTCGCCGCGAAGATATCGCCGAAGCTCGGCGCGATGACACAGGCGATGCCGAAATCGTGGAGCGCCCAGACCGCCGCCTCGCGCGAGCTGCCGCAGCCGAAATTCTCACCCGCGATCAGGATTCGGCTATCGCGGAAGGCGGGCTGGTTCAGGATGAACCCCGGCTTCTCGCTGCCGTCGGCCTCATAGCGAAACGGCTCGAACAGATAGGGGCCGAGAGCGCCTTTGCCGAACTCCATGAGCCGGCTGATCCGCACCATCACCTCGGTGTCGATATTGGGCAGCGGCAAGGGGGCGGCGATGGCGGTCAGGGTCGTGAACGGCTTCATAGGGATTCTCCGGCGCGACGGACGTCGCAGATAGTGCCCGCCAGCGCGGAAGCCGCGGCGGTGGCGGGGCTGACGAGATGGGTGCGGACGCCAGGCCCCTGGCGGCCGACGAAATTGCGGTTGGTGGTGGACACCGATCGCTCGCCGGGCTGGAGATGCTCGCCCGCGGTGGCAAGGCACAGCGAACAGCCCGGCTCGCGCCATTCGAATCCGGCGGCGCGGAAGATGGTGTCCAGCCCCTCGGCCTCCGCCGCCTGCTGGACGCGCCGCGATCCGGGGACGACCCAGGCGATCACATGCGGCGCAACCCGCCCGCCCGCCGCCACCCGAGCCGCCTCGCGCAGGTCGGACAGGCGGCCATTGGCGCAGGAACCGATGAACACCCGGTCAATCGGTGTGCCGACCAGCGCCTGCCCTGCGGCAAGCCCCATATAGTCGAGCGCATCGGTCATCCGCTGACGGCGGGCGGGATCGGCCTCGGCGGCGGGATCGGGAACCCGGCCGTCGATCGCGATCACATCCTCCGGGCTGGTGCCCCAACTGATCTGAGGGGTGACATCGGCGATGTCGATATGATGTTCGGCGTCGAAGCGGGCATCGGCATCGCTGGCGATCGTACGCCAATAGGCCACCGCCTGATCGAACAGCGCACCTTTCGGGGAGAAGGGCTTGTTCTTCAGATAGGCATAGGTTCGCTCGTCAGGAGCGACCATACCGATCTTCGCGCCCAGCTCGATCGACAGGTTGCACAGCGTCAGCCGCTCCTCGATCGACAGCGCCTTGATTGCTGGGCCCGCATATTCGATCGCATAGCCCTGCCCCGCCTTGGTGCCGAGCCGCGCGATCGTGAATAGGATGATGTCCTTGGCGGTGACCGCCGCGCCGGGCGCACCGCTATAGACGATCCGCATCGTCTTCGGCTTGCGCTGCCGGATCGTCTGGGTCGCCAGAACATGGACGACCTCGGTGGTGCCGATGCCGAAGGACAGCGAGGCAAGCCCGCCATGGGTACAGCTGTGGCTGTCGCCGCAGACGATCAGGCTGCCCGGCAAGGTCAGGCCCAGCTCGGGGCCGACGACATGCACGATGCCCTGCCCATCTTCGCCGATGTCGAACAGGCGCACCCCCGCCGCGCGGCTGCCCTCGCGCATCCGGTCGATCAGCCCGGTCGCGACCCGGTCCAATCCCGCCGGGCGTTCCGGGCGGCTGGTGACGCCATGGTCGGGCATCGCGAAGGTACGCTCGGGATTGCGGATCGGCAGGCCGCGCGCGGCGAGCCGGTCATAGGCTGGCCCCGCGACGAGGTCGTGGATCAGATGGCGGTCGACATCGAGCAGGGTCAGCCCACCGCCGAGATCGGCAACGGCATGCTCCGCCCATATCTTGTCGAACATCGTACGCGCCATTGGCCTCCCCATCTCGAATCTTATGTCGTATTAATATCAATACAACATAACTACTCAAGCTGAAAATTTTCGTGTCAGATCGACAGGTTGGACAGAGGCGTAATGCCGATATAAGCAGGACAAGTCATATCGGGGCAGCTCCGGCCGGCCCGATCAAAGGTTCGAAGGTTAAGACAAATGGCGCGGGACGGAAGCACTGAAACGAGCGGCGCGCGCCGGGGACGAAAGCCAGTAACGGCCACCGCCGCGACGGCCGAGGGCGACCTGCCCCTGCTCCGCCGCCAGGGCGCCTCTCTGAACCACCAGATCTTCCTCGTGATGCGCGACCGGATCCTCAACGGCCATTATGAAGCAGGACAGGGGCTGCCCAGCGAAGAGGAATTGTCGCGTCTCTTCTCGGTGTCGCGGATCACGATCCGCTCGGCGATGGCGACGCTGGAGGCCGAGCATCTGATCGAGCGGCGGCAAGGCGTGGGCACCTTCGTCGCGCCGACGATCCGCCCGCCGCAGCTCCATGCATCGGTGTCGGGCGTGATCGAGCATATCGCCGACATCGACCGCAAGACCGAGGTGCGGCTGATCGAGCTCGATTATGTCCGCGCGCCCTTCCACATCCAATCGGTGTTCGGCTGCGACAGCAGCGCAGTGTTCCAGCGCGCGGTACGCCTGCGGTCGATCGGCCAGGTGCCGATCTTCCACATCATCACCTTCATCCCGCAGGAGATCGGCAAGGATTTCACGCGGGAGGAGCTGAACCGCACCTCGCTCTACAAACTGCTCCAGCGGAGCGGCATCGTGCTGCACTCGGGGCATCAGGTGGTGAGCGCACAGCTTGCCGACCCGGTCGTCGCCCCGCTGCTCAACGTCGCGGTGGGCAGCCCGCTGCTTCAGCTCCGTCGCCAGCATTTCGACGAGAGCAACCGGCTGGTCGAATATTTCGAGATGCTGGCATCGCCGACCATGTTCGAACTGAACATGTCGCTCGACCCCGAGGCGCTGGCGGGCTGATCGGACTTCAGGGGTATCGGCTGCGACAGGCCGATGCCCTGTCCGGTCGGCAGGCCGAATTGAAGCCGAGGCTCAGCTGACGATGTCGTTTTTGATGGTACGAGCAGCGGCTAGAAATGCAGCGGCTGCGGCCATGGACACAAAGGCAGTCGTGATCAGCGACCAGCGGATACCTCCCCCGCCCCCTAGACTGCCCGAGAAGATATCGCTCAACATACCGACGGTGAGCGGTCCGAGGCCAAGGCCGACGAGATTCCCGAAAAACAGGAGGATCGCGACCGCCGTCGCGCGGTTGTGGGCTCTGGCCAGGCCCTGAACACTTGCGAAGATCGGACCATAATAAACTGACTGAAGCAGTACGGGCATCCCTAGCAGCAGCAGGGCCGACAACGTGTCCGGCGTCATATAGGCGATCGATATCGGAAGCGGCAGAACGATGGCCGCGATGGCCGGAACGATGGCATAGGCTCTGATATTGCTGATCGCCGCACGGTCCGCGACAGCGCCTCCCACCCACGTGCCGATTGCCCCGAAAATTCCGACGACGAGACCGAGCGCCAGACCAAGAAAACCGGTCAGCCCCAGCGACAGCCCGGAAAAGGCATGTAATTCGTCCCCCAGTGCCGCAAGGCCAACGGCATGATTGCGCAGGAAGAAGGAACTATGGAAGGCGAGTTGGCCATAGTTGACGAAGCTCATGAGCGACATCGCAACGACCATCCAGATATAGGTCTGGTTGCCGCGCAGTTCGGCCAATGTTTCGCGGAAGTTCGGCGACGGCCGGCTTGCGGCCCCGGCGCGCGCCTTCCGCCGCGGTTCGGGCAAGGTAAAGAACGCGATCAGGCCGAGCACTACCCCGGGCAGGCCGACGATCAGGAAAGCGGACCGCCAGCCGAAACTGTCCGCCACGAGCCCCCCGATGATCATGCCCATCAGCGAACCCACCGGAATACCCAGCGAAAAGGTTGCCATCGCCGATGCTCGCTTGTCGCGGGCGGTATAGTCCGTGATCAACGAATGCGAAGCGGGCGTGCAGCCCGCCTCTCCCACGCCTACCGCAACGCGCGTCATGAACAGCTGTACGAAGTTCTGGGCGATGCCGCACAGGCCGGTGAACAGGCTCCAGGTGATGGCCGAGGCCGCGATGATCTTCACGCGATCGCCTCTTTCCGCCAACCGCGCGATAGGCAGCGCCAGCGAGGCGTAGAAAAGCGCGAAGGACAAGCCGGTCAGCGATCCCAGCTGCCAGTCGGAAAGATGCAGATCGCGCTTGATGGGCTCGGCCAGGATATTGACGATCTGCCGATCGAGGAAGTTGAGCATGTAGAGCAGGAACAGGATGCTGAGCGCATAGCGGCGATATCGCGCCGAAAGCGCGGCACCATCGGAAGCTCGGTCGTCTGCCTGCATGTTTCTATCCTCTCGCGGCCCGACTAGCAGCAGCCCGGCGGAATAATCTGCCGAATGACGCGGCCCGCGGCCCCGCGGCCTCGATAATATGCCGGCCAAGCGGCCACGGGCCGAGCGGTCATCCTCTGATCGTGTTGCCGCCGTCGACGACGATATTCTGCCCGCTGACATAGGCGCCTGCGCTCGACGCGAGGAAGAGAGCAGCACCCGCTATCTCGTGCGGCTCGCCGATACGGCCGAGCGGCGTCGTCTTACGGAGATGCGCCTCCATCTCGGGATCCTCCCACCAGGCGCGGGCGAAGTCCGTCCGGATCACACCGGGCGCGATGGCATTGACCCTTATATTGTGAGGGCCGAGTTCCACCGCCAGATTGCGTACAAGCTGGAGATCAGCGGCTTTCGAGACATTATAGGCGCCGATGACATCCGAGCCCATGAGCCCGCCGATCGACGACACGATGATGATCGCGCCCTCGCGCCGCGCGATCATCTCCGGCGCGACCATGCCGATCAGCCAGTGATTGGCGAGAATGTTGTTGTCGAGGATCTTGCGGAATTGATCGTCGCTGATCCCGGACAGCGGACCATAATAGGGATTCGTCGCGGCGTTGCAGACCAGGATGTCGATCGTGCCGGCAAGTCGGCGCGCTTCGTCCACCAGCTCCCGAAGCGCGGCCTTGTCGGAGATGGTGGCGGCGATGGCGAAAGCCCGCCCCCTCCCGTGGCGGGCATTCAGTGCATCTGCGACATCATCGCAGGCCGACTGCTTTCGGCTGGAAATCACGACGCGGGCGCCCGCGCTGGCAAAGGCTTCGGCGATGGCGCGCCCGATGCCGCGTGACGAACCGGTGATAACGGCGACCTTGCCGCTCAGGTTGAACATTTCCATCAGACATCTCTTGCGAAAGGCCCCGGCCTTTTGATCGAAAGCCGGCTCGAATACTCGTCCGCGATCCGGTCACGGATGAGGCTGCCCAAGGGCTAGGCGCGAAGGCTCAGGCTGCGTGAATCGTTGATCGGAAGCGCGGTCTTGTAAGTGATCTGCTTCAGGACGAGGTTCGACCGGATGCTGGCGACGGATTCGATCTTGGACAGTTTATTTGCAATCAACCGCTCCAGCTCCTCGACGTCACGGACGATCACGCGCAGAAGAAAATCGCACTCGCCGATCATCCAGTTGCATTCCATGACCTCGGGAAGCCGCTCGACCGCCTCGCGAAAATTCTCGAGCGCAGCGCGCGGCTGCTTGTCGAGCGTCACCTGGATATAGGCGTTGATCTCCAGCCCCATCTTCTTGGGGTTGAGAAGCGTGACACGTTTTTCGATGATACCGGTCTGCTCGAGCTTCTTCACTCTGGTCAGACAAGGTGAAGGCGACAAGGCGACCCGGTCGGCAAGTTCGACATTTGTCAGATTCGCGTCATTCTGCAGTTCATTGAGGATTTTTATGTCGATCCTATCGAGCGTCAGGGCGTTTTGCATTGGAATCCTCCCAGAGCTTGGATGCCGAAACGAGGTAGCATCGGCACAAAATTCCATGGCTGGGCTGCTAGGGAATTGAGCGCTCATTCTGTTCCGCGTTTCAACAAAACCACGGCATGAAGTGTAGCCGAACGCCGCAGGCGACAATATTCATAGGATTGCCATTTAATATCGCGAAACGGTCAACGTTGGAATAGGGTGGCCAGGGTTGCCGGAGCTGTTGCATGCCAAGAGCGAAGAAAGAGGCGGGGGAAGAATCGGGAATCGCGGCAGCGGACGGAGGCGCCGCAGTCCCATGGGATGTCGACGGGCCCCGTATCAGCTTCGGCGCACTCGACCCCGACGACCTGCCAAGACCGGTGACGTCCTTCGTCTTCAAGCGCTCGGAAAATGAAGACGAATTGCCGATCCACAAGCATCGCAAAGGACAGCTGGTGGTGACGGCGGAGGGCTCGATCATGTGTCGGACGCTCGATGGCCTTCGGATCGTTCCGTCCAACGGCGCGGTCTGGGTACCGGGCGGCGTGCCTCACAGGATCGAGATATCGGACACCGGTCGGTCCTATTGCGTCTTCATCGATCCGGGGATCGCACCGTTACCGGATGGCTGCGCAACCTTCTCCATCAGCCCGATGTTGCGGGAGATGATCTTCCACCTTGCCAAGCTGCCTCCGCTTTATCCGCTGGAAGGGCCGACGAGCCGGCTGGCGCAGGTGCTTCTGGACGAACTCGCGCAGATGAAGGCGGAGCCGCTCCACTTCCCGGTCGCCAGTCATCCCAAGATACAGCAGATCGCCGCCGAACTGCTCGATACGCCGGATGATCACAGGACGATAAGAGAATGGGCGGCGACCGTTGCGATGAGCGAGCGGAGTCTGGCTCGGCTGATCATCAAGCATACCGGCATGACCTTCGGCCGCTGGCGTCAACAGCTCCATATCGTGATTGCCGTGCAACGGCTTTCGTCGGGGGCCACGGTCCAGGCCGTTTCGCAGGAGCTGGGTTATGACTCGCCCAGTGCGTTCACGACGATGTTCAGACGATATATGGGCAAGCCGCCACGGCGTTATCTGCAGGATCGCGCCGAGGGCGCACTCAACTGAGCCCGGCTCGACCGATCGGGTAACGGGGGCGTCCGCGGACGCCCCCGACAGCATCAGAACTTATAGGAGAAAGACCCTTTTATGGTCCGAGGCGCGCCGATCCGTGCATCGCTGCACATGGTGCACACGCCATTGACGCGATCGCCCAGGATCTGATCCTGATATTCGCTGTTATAGACTTCCTTGAAGGCGTTATCGACGCGAAGCGCCAGCTCCCACTTGTCGTCTATGTCACCCAGCGACAGCCGGAATGCGGCGATATCATATGCCCGCTGGGCAGTAAGATTGGGCACGTCCCAATAGAAACCGCTATTGTGGGTCAATTCACCGCGCAATCCGATCTTCAGCCCGGCCGAGACCGGCCGGCTATAGTCCGCGCTGATCGTCCCGGAGAAACGCGGTGCGTTCGTCGTGCGGTTGCCGCTAATGTCCTGCAGGAAGTAGACGCCGCTCAACCATTTCGACTTGAGCAAGCCGCCGCTCGCGGAAATCGAAAAATCCTTCGCGGGATGCACGGTGCCCGAGAATTCGAGGCCGTAGGATTCCGATGTACCGACATTGGTGATGACCTCGACAACGACGCCGCCCTGGTTCACCCGGGATTCGAACTGCCGATCCTTATATTTGATGTAGAAACCGGCCAGGTCATAATCCACCAGGCCGTCCAGGATCCGTCCCTTGGCACCCGCCTCGATATTGACCGAGGTTTCCCGCTTGTACGGCACCAATGTGGCATCGCCATGCGTGTTCAACTTGCTCGGCTCATAGCCTTTCGACAGCGATGCATAGAGCATCAGGTTACGTGACGAGTGATAGGCCAGCGACAGCTTCGGCAGAACGATGGTGTCGGATGTGCGTCCCGATTGTACAATGGTGAGATCGTTCGCGCTGAACGTCGAATGATCGAGCCGGGCGCCGATGTTGATCTCGAATTTGCCCGCCTTGTAACCGATATTGGCGAAGCCGGCATATTGCCGTTGCATCGTCGTCGTATCGTAAAAGTCTGGAATGGTCGGGGCTCCCACCGCCGGCGCGCCCAGATAGAGATCGACCTGGCTCAACAGATCGAGGTCGCGGATCGAGCTGTAATAGGCGCCGAGCAGCCAGCTCAACGGCCCCGTGCCATCCGAAGCGAGCCGTAACTCCTGGGTGAAGACCTTCGTCACCACCGGATCGCGCTGCGATGCCGACACGGCGTCCGCGGGGGAGATGTCGACGTCCCAAAGGATACGGTTCTTGCGGCGGGTATAGGATGTGAGCGAGGTCAAGGTCGCGAAATCGAGATCCCGGTTAATCGACAGGGTGCCGCCGAGGATCTGCTTGTGATTGAAGATGCGCTCGCTCAGCGGGGCTTCATAGGAATATTCGCGCGGTCCGCTGGTAGGGTAATAATCATTACCGCCGTTATTGGTCTTGCTGTACCGCATGTTGGCGAGGATTTCCGTCGCGTCGTCGGGATTGAGGCGGACGGTTGCACGGACCCCATATTCGGTCGACTTATCAGGATTTTCGTCAAGAATTGGGTTGTAGATATACCCGCCGTCATGATCGGCATAAGCCGACAGCCGAACGGCGGCGATACCATCCACGATCGGCAGATTCACCGAGCTCGCGATGTTGAGTATGTTTCGTTCGCCGACTTCCGCGGTGAACTGTCCTTCGGTCTCGTAAACCGGCTTTTTCGTCACGAACTTGATCGCGCCGCCGATCGAGCTGCCGCCATAGAGCGTTCCCTGCGGTCCCTTGAGCACCTCCACCCGTTCCAGATCGACGAGCCGGGCCGACTGGTCGGTGACGTTGCGCACGTCGTCGACATAAAAGCCGACGCCCTGCGTGTTGCCGAAGGCGCCGACGCCGCGGATGACGACGTTGGGTTCGTTGTCACCGCGTCGGTTCAAGACGACATTGGGTAGCTTGCGGCCCAGATCGTCGACATCGCTGATCCCGCCCTTCGCCAAGGCATCGGCGGAAAAAGCTGTTATGGTCTCGGGAACGTCCTGCAGGCGCTCGTTTCGCTTACGTGCCGTGACGACGATATCGCTCGCATCCGATCCGTCGGACTCGGCGGCCTGGTTCGCCGGCTGGGTCTGCGCCCATGCGGGGGCTGCCGTCGACGCGAAGATCGCGACCGACGCGACGCTCGACAGGCAAAAGTTCAGGATGGAATCTTTTTTCATAGTGCCTCCCTTTTCACCGATGCGACTGAGCGCATCGATCCGTTGCGCAAAATTGGAAGAGCCACGAGAAAAATCGTCAGGCGCTTCGACACGGCGTGTCGGACAGCTTTTTATAATCGACCCTGGCGAAAACTCGATTTCTTCCAGAGACGGAGCTCCGCAAATATACTAATGATTAGACGGATTCCGGCTCATTCTTCCTGCGATATTATTATAGGATGAATATAATAATCGCTTTTGCGACATATTAAATATTCACCCGGGAAGTCTTCTTTTCTTAAAAATGGCCTTCCTATCGTTTAATCTCTCATAGGATGGACGGCATGTAATGCTGATCTTGCCGGATCGCGCGGCATGATACGAAATGATCTGCTGCCCGGATTGCCGTCGCTCAATCCGCTAGCAAGTGATCGAAACAGCGCACCTCCGGTGGATGGGCGAGCGCGGCCATGACGGGTGCGAAGCTTTGCTTGGGCAGCTCCCGGCCACTCGCTTCATGCGCTTGCCGGCTGGCCCATCGCTCGATGAAGACGAAGCTTCCAGGCCGTCCGTCCTCACGCAGCAATTCGATGCCCCGGCATCCCTCAACAGGCCGGATGACGGCGGCGAGCGCGACGAGAGCGGCTTCGAGCATCTCGGCTCCGCCGGGCTTCGCGGTCATCAGATAATGGCGGACGAGAGTCATGGCTTTCAGAGCTGCCGGTGCTCGACGATGTTCAAGCCATATCCCCTGAGCGCGACCGGCGTGTGCCGGGAATTTGTGAGCAGGATCATGTCGTGAATGCCGAGTTCGGCGAGGATCTGGGCGCCGATGCCATAATCGCGCAGCTCGGTGATGTCCGCGACCGGCTCTCCCGCCTTGATGCGCAGCAGCTGCGACATCGGAACGTCGCGATTGAAGAGTACGATCACGCCCTTTCCTTCCTGCGCGATGGCCTCCATCGACCGGGCGATCAGGCTGTTGCGATCGCCGGTCTGGCCAAGGACATCCGAAAAGACGTCCAGCGCGTGCATCCGGGCGATCGTCGGGCCCGACGGGTCGATATGCCCTTTTACCAGGGCGATGGCCTCGGCCCCGATCGTCTTGATGCGAAAGGTAATGGCCGTCCATTCGCCGCCCCAGTGGCTCTGGATCGGTGCCGTGGCGACGCGTTCGACGTCATGATCATGGCGCCGCCGATAAGCGATGAGGTCCCGGATCGTGCCGATCTTAAGACCATGCAGCGAAGCGAAACCGATCAGGTCTTCAAGCCGGGCCATCGTGCCGTCATCATTCATGATCTCGCAGATCACCCCCGACGGGTTGAGCCCGGCGAGGCGAGCGACATCCACCGCCGCCTCGGTATGGCCGGCCCGCACGAGCACGCCGCCGGGTCTCGCGATCAGTGGAAAGACGTGGCCGGGCGTCACGATATGTTCGGGGCCCTTGGCGGAGTCTATCGCGACCGCAACCGTTCGCGCACGATCCTGGGCGGATATGCCGGTGGAAACGCCGTCGCGCGCTTCTATAGAGACGGTGAAGGCGGTTTCATGCCGGGTACCGTTCTGCGGACTCATCAGTTCGAGGCCGAGCTGGTCGACCCGCTCCTTGCCCAGCGCCAGACAGATCAGCCCCCGCCCATGGGCCGCCATGAAGTTGATCGCGGCGGGGGTGGCCATTTGCGCGGGGATGACCAGGTCGCCCTCATTCTCGCGATCCTCATCGTCGACCAGGATGAACATGCGGCCGTTGCGCGCCTCATCGACGATTTCCGCGGTCGTCGACAGAGCCGAACGGTCGAGATCGGGGCGTCGAGCGGTCATGGCCTGCTACCTCCCAAAGACGATCTACGAAACGGCGTCGCGAATGAGGCGATCTTCGGAATCGTCGTACAGCGATGCGATCAGCGCGCTGTAGCGGTCGTGAAGATTCCTGCGGCGCTTCTTGCGGGTCGCGGTCATGACCCCGTTCTCGACCGACAGTTCTTCGTGCAGGATCCGGAAAGCCTTGACCTGCTCGACTTGGGCGAGGCGCTGATTGGCTTTCGCGACTTCACCTTCGATCAGCCGGATGACGGCTTCCGAGGAGCATAGGTCCGCATATTCGCGAACCGAAATGTCGCGATCTTTGACCCAGTCCATCATCGCCACGCGATCCACCTCGATAAGGGCGACGAGGTATTTCCGGCCATCGCCGCAAACGGCGGCCTCCGAAATATAGGGGCTCTGGCGCAGCTCGTTCTCGATCTGGGCGGGGCTTATCGACTTGCCGCCGGATGTGTTGAGTATCTCCTTCTTGCGATCCACCAGCGCCAGCCGGCCGTCCTCGCGCCGTTCGACGATATCGCCGGTGTGGAGCCACCCGTCGCGCAAGGCTTCGCGCGTCTCTTCGGGCTTGTTGAGGTAGCCGATGAAAAGACCGGGCCCCTTCACCAGCATTTCGCCGTCCGCAGCAAGCACGGTCTGCCAGCGCGGATCCGGTATTGGTTCGCCGATCGTCCCCGGTTTCGACCAATCGCGTATCTGCGCGGCATTGGCGCCGACCAGCTCGGTCTGCCCATAGCATTCCTTCAGGTTCACGCCCCAGACCTGCCAAAATTTCATGACCTCCGCCGGCATCGGCGCCGAGGCGGTGTAGGGATATTTCAGTTCGTCGAGCCCGATCTCCGCCAGACACGGCAGAAAGAATTCATTCCGGCAAGTGACGAAAAGCGCGTCCAGCAGGGGATTGCCCCGGCCCTCGCCCTGGCGAGCCGCCAGCGCCTTTTTCGCGACCGCCATCGCCAGCCGGTATGCGGTGCGGCGCTGCGGGTCGGAGCCGTTGATACGGCTGACCAGCTCCGCCGCATAGCGTTGATAGAAACGGGGCGGCGCCATCCAGTAGGTCGGCTTGACGTCCCGGATGGTGTTCGCGAACTCCGCGCCGCTTTCCCCGAAATATGGGACCGCCTCGCTGAACAGCGGAAGGATGATCCCCTGCCCTAGCCCCACCACGTGCGACATGGGCAGATGGATGACCAGCCGTTGCGGCTCACTGAACAGCGGGGGACAGAATTTTCGTGTGGTCGCCAGCCCTTCTATGAGCGAGCGGTGGGTCAATATCGCGCCCTTGGGATTGCCGGTGGTGCCGGACGTGTAGACGATGCTGGCAACATCGTCAGGGCGGGCTTCGCGCGCGCGTTCGTCGAGCAGCGCAATGCCGTCGGAAGCCCCGGCGGCAAATCGGTCCAGCGATATGATGTTGTCAGCCTGCGCGGCAGCAGGGTCGAAGACGATGATCTTTTCCAGGGCCGCGGCTTGCCGGGCCCGCGACACGACGGCGAGCTCCTTCTCGCCGGCTACGAAAGCCAGCCTGCACCCGGTATCAGCGAAAATATATTCCACCTCTTCGGTGGAAGAGGTGAAATATATCCCCACCGCGACGCCGCCAGCGCAGGTGGTCGCCATATAGGCTTTGGCCCATTCCTGCGATACGTCGCCCATGATCGCCACATGGTCGCCCTTCCGCAACCCATGGTCGAGGAGCGCCTGGGAGAGCGCGGCGATGTCGGCGGCATATTCACGCCATGTCGAACATCGCCACTGGCCGGCGCGCTTCTGATGAAACGCCACGCGGTCCCCGCAGGAATCCCTTCGATCCCGCAGCAGCGACGGCAGCGTGGCCCCCTCCAGTGAGGCATCATGAGACGAAAGCGGCGACGTCACCTCAGTTGCCGCCTTCCGCAAAGCGCTTCCGCTTTTCGAGGAATGCCGCGACCGCTTCCTTGCGCTCGGGGCTGCGGAAGGTGAGCATCTCATGTGCTGCCGCCGTATCGAGATTCAGGTGGACCTGATCCTTGATCAGCTTGTTGACGGCATATTTCGTCCAGACGATCGCGTCGCGCGGGCCACTGGCCAGCATCTCGGCATAGTTGATCGCATGGTCGAGGACGGTTCCTTCCGGCACGACCTTGTTGATCATGCCGGCAGCGGCGGCCTCTTCCGCCGAGATGAAATCGCCGGTCATCAGATAATGTTTGGCGCGCACCGGCCCGAGCAGCATCGGCCAGATCACGGCCCCGCCATCGCCTGCCACCACGCCCGCCGTGACATGCGTGTCCGCAAAGCGTGCGCTGGGCTGGGCGAAGATGACGTCGCAGAACAAGGCCAGGGTCGCACCCAGACCCACGGCCACGCCGTTCACGGCGGCGATCAGCGGCGATTCCAGTTCGAGCATGTTGCGGATGAGGTGACGGCCCGACCGGGTCGGCGAGATCGTATCGACGTCGTCATCGAGCGCGTTCTGATCGCCGCCGGAGCAAAAGCCCCGTCCGGCGCCGGTCAGCACAATGGCTTTCACCTTCGGATCATTGTCGAGGTCGACGAAGACCTCTTCCAGCGCCGAATGCATCGGCCAGCTGATGGCATTCAGGATTTGCGGGCGGTTCATGGTGACCACCGCAACCCCGCTCGGCCGGATCTCGACGATGAGATCCTGGTAGACTTTATTGCTCATTCCGCTCTCCAATGTCTGGGCCAGGCCCGTGCGATTAACCGTGCGCCTCTCTCATCGAGCGGATTTGCTCGAGCACGTCGTCATAGGAGCGCACCACGTTGTTGCGGTCCTTGAAGTGGGGGATCACATGGCGGCCGATGAGGTCGATCGCCTTCATGATCTCGCTGTGGGGAACCGAGTCGAGGTGAAAGAGGATCTCGTCGACGCCGAGGTCGATCACCTTCTCCAGCTGGCGGATGACGGTGTCGGGGCTTCCGCAGACCAGGCTGGCCGACTCATTGACGAGATAGTCCCAGTCGGTTGCCGCGCGTTGCAGCGCCTCGTGCCCCTCGGCCATATAGGCGTAGTCGCTCGATATCTTGGCGAGCTTGGGATAGCCGCTGGTCGATATCCGCGCGTAGTGCTTCAGCGGCTCGGCATAGACGTCGATCGCCTCCTGGTCGGTCTTCCCGATACCGATGAACAGCGGCATGCCGATGCGGGGCCGCTCGAGCGGACCATCGGGATCGCGCTTCCAGTTGGACAGATAGGCGTCGATGAGCTTGGCTTGCGCCTCCCAGCCCTTGTAGAGCGAGTGGCTGAGGACCGCGAGCCCCTGTTCGCCCGCCCAGGCGTGGCTTCGTTCGCTGGTCGCCGCAATGCCCATCACGGGGTAGGGCTTTTGCAGCGGCTTCGGGACCAGCTGGCGCGGCGGCACCTGGTAATGCTTGCCCGTGAAGGTGAAGATGTCCTTGCTGAAAGCTTCGCGGATGAGAGCGATGCCCTCCTCCATCTGCTCCAGCGTTTCGCTGGGTTCCACGTTGAACGCGCGCATCGCGATGGTGGTGTTCGCCCGGCCGCAATAAAGTTCGAAACGGCCGTTCGAGAGGATGTCGCTGACCGCCGCCCGCTCCGCCGTGCGGAGCGCGTGATTGATCTTCTTCGGCATCAGTGAAACCGCCGGACGAAGACGGATTCGCGAAGTGACCGCCGCGAGATAGCCATAGACCACTTCGGGCGCGGAGCTCGATATGCCACCCAGCGCCACGTGCTGTTCCGACAGGCTGACGATGTCGAAGCCCATCTTCTCGGCCAGCACCGCCTCGTCGACGAGCTCATGAAGCCGGCGCGAATAGCTTTGCCCGACCTGCGTTTCCTGCTCCGACCAGAAGCCAAACTTAACTGACACTGCCTATCTCCTTGGGGGTTCCCAGCGAATCTCGATGCATGACAAATTGTCATGGGGCGCCCGGCAGAAGCTGCCGAAGATGCGCGACGCCGGTCGATGTTTCGAAACTTTGTTCGGTGGCGGCGCCACCGGCGCCCGGATAGGCGCCAGCCTGTTAGAAGGCGTCGCGCCGGAAGCTGTCGACGAGGAGCGCAGTCATCCGTTCGATGCAGTTCCGGCCAATGGCGATGGACGAACCGTGCGGATCGCCGAGGATGCCGTTGGGGCTCAAAGCGCGCAGGCCCTTCTCCCACATCAGGTCAAGGTCGGCGGTGGACGGGAGCCCAAGCGGCCCAGCCTCATAATGGGCCGGGCGAACGCGATCAGGGTGGATGTCGAGCATGAGTGACGTTTCCGCGATATCCGCATGTCCGCCGACATGATCTGTCTCGCCACCCGCCTGGGTGACCGCATCGCGCCAGTTTTCCAGCCAGGCGCGGGCGTCGGTGAAGGCCGCAACACGGCATGACGCGGGCACCGCCGCGCGCAGCCTGGGAAGCATGTCCGCCAGCGGCGGGCAATTGCCGACATGGGCGGAGAAGATCAGGATCCGCTCGAAGCCGTGGCTGGCCAGGCTCGTGCAATAATCGCGACAGATCATCTCGAAGGTTGCATTCCGCAACGATATCGTGCCCGCAAAGGGAAGGTGATGCGACGAGCAGCCCACCTTGATAGTAGGTGCCACGAGCGAATTCCCCAGGCCACGCGCGACCAATATGCCGAGATGGTCGGCATGATCGGCGTCGACGCTCAGTGACAGATGCGGGCCATGCTGCTCGATGGCTCCGCACGGAATGACGATCGTGCGAATACCCTCGGCAAGCGCCTGAGCGACCTCAGCCGAGGTCATGAGCTCGAGGCGAAGATCGTCGTTCACAGCCGGCATGTCATGTCGCCTTGCGTTGCAGGAACTGTTCGCGGGCCGCAGCGGCCTCCTCGCGGTTCAGGTACAGTTTCATGTCTTCTATGGAGCGCGTTTCCAGCTCGGTATCGGTCTCCATCGCGGCGTGGTTCAAGGTTGCCTTGATCGCCGCAAACAAGTGCATGTCCTTGCTGCGCATCCTGTCCGCCTGCGCCCGAACATGGCCCTGCAACTCGTCGGGTGCGACGACGACGTCGACGAGGCCGATGTCCCGCGCCTTCTCCGAGGAAATGAGCTCGCCTGAGTAGAGCAGACGCTCCGCGGCGCGGCGCCCGAGGCGATTGACGGCCTGGCGTATTCCCTTGGCCGCGGGCAGCAAACCGTGATTGATTTCGGGAAAGCCGAAGCGGGCCGTGTCGCTAGCCACGACATAATCGCTGTGCAGGAGCAGTTCCATCGCCCCGCCGACCGCATAGCCGTTGACCGCACATAGCACCGGTCGAGGATAGCGTTCGATGGCGACCAGCATTTCGTGGAAGCTGTGCATGCGCGGCACGGCTACCGAATGATCGGTCGCGACCTCGCGAATATCGCCGCCGGCGCTGAAGAAGCGGTCGCCTGCTGCGGTCAATATGATTGCCGGGGCGCCTGCTTCTTCGCCGAGCCGGAGAAAGGCGTCGCGCAAGGCCTTTACCAGATCATGTGACAGGGCATTGGCCGGCGGCCGGTCCATCGTCAGCCGGACCAGCGTGGTTGAGACAGGATCAATCGACAGCATCCGGCATCCTTTTCTGATCCGGATGTATCGCCCCGAACGCCGCACTACTTGCCGAATATCACTCCAGACAGGATATCCCACGGCAGGAAATATCGTTGATGCGGCGTTCCCTTATACCGGGGATCGAACATCTAACGAACCCTGTCCAGCAGGCCAGCCATCCGTTTCGCGGCCAGGGGCGGCAGCTTGGCCGCCTTGGCCGCGGCGACGTCGGCGGCGGATGGATGGCCGACTTGCACCAGCGCGACCATCCCCATCGTATAATGCGGCATGCATTTGATGCCATAAAGCCCCGGCTTGGTGACCGTCATCGAGACCTCCTTGTTGAGCGCGCCTTTCATCGGCTCGGCGCCGGCGGGGAGCATCGATGGCAGCGTCTCGGCATTGTGGCTCGGATCGGTCGGGTTGAAGATGATACGATCGCCCACCTTCGCCTTGATCAGCGCTGGCTCGAACACCATCGCGCCTTCCTTCCCCATATTCTTCATATGGACCAGAATGTCCTTGGCCTCCGCAGATGTCGCCGCCAGGGCGATGAACGGGACGAGCGCAAGCGAAGCGAAACGGATCATGGGGATCTCCTCTCTGATGCTCGGTCATACCGCCAGAGTGCGTCCGGAAAATTGACCTTTGGTCCTATGCCACTCGGTTCATCGCTCGGGCTGGACCGTCAACAGGGGCAGGCCCAGGTCGCGCCATCCGTCGCTCCCCTCCGCCAGCCACCAGATATTGGAATAACCCAGGGCGCGCAGGCGCTTCGCGGCGTTCCAGCTCATCCAGCAGTCGGCGAAGCAATAGACGATGATCATCCGGCGCTTGTCGCCCCCGGCGAGCCGCGCGACGCCATTTTCGAACCAGCCCGCCACCTCCGGAGACAAAGGCGCGCGCCCCGCCTCGGGAAACCAGTGTGAATGCGGTATCGACCGGTGCGGAGCCGCGAGGCGCCATTGCCGGCCGTCGCGTATCGCCCCTTCTGCTGGCGCGACGTCGACGAAGATCGCATCGCGGTCCGGCCGGAGGCGCGCCGCCGCCGATGGTGCGATCCGGCCGACGCCGTCCGGCGGCTGGCTCACCGGTCCGCGATAATGGGCGATCCTGTAACCGTCCCCATCGAACAGCGGATCGGCAGCCGCCATCGCCGATCCACAGCATAGCATAGCTCCGGCCAACAGGGTCATCAGCACGATCCGCACGGCATACCTCTAGGCAGAAAGTCCAATGGTGGCCGGGTTTCGTCCGGCTTACCATTGCACCAAGGGAGAGGATGGCCGTGTCGATATCCATCAGGACGGCGGTTCTGCTTGCACTGGCGGCAAGCAGCGCATCGTTGGCCACGAACCGCTATCCCGTAGACCCGCTCGCCTCGCCGATGTGGGTCGCCCATGCCCGCTCGCTGTTTGGAAACGACCCGGTGCGTTTCGACCCGCGCGTGCAGGTCGGCATGCCGATGATAGCGGAGAACCAGCGTGTTTTTCCGGTAACCGTCGATGCCCGCGCCATACCGGACGTGGTGCGGATCGTGGTCATCGCGGACCTCAATCCCATTCCGATCGCCATCGATTATCGCCCGGCGGCGGCGGCCGCCTATCTCGCCACCCGGATCAAGCTCGATCAGCGCACCCCGGTACGCGCGGCGGTGCAATTGGCCGATGGCCAATGGCTGGTCGGAGGCCGCTGGATCGACGCCGCTGGTGGAGGCTGCTCGGCTCCGCCGGTCAGCCGGGTGAAGGGGGACTGGGCCATCCACCTCGGCGAAATGCGTGGGGAAGCCTGGCCGAATACCCCAACATCAAGCCGGCTCCGGATCAGCTTTCGTCACCCCATGGACACCGGCCTGGTGGACAATATTCCAAGCTATCATCTCGAAAGCCTGACCGTCACCGGCCAGGGCGGGCGCCCGATCGGCAGCATGGATATTTGGGCGGCCGTCGCTGAAGATCCCGTATTCACGATGATGCCGAAGGCCGGCCCCGGCGAACCGTTGCGGATCGTCGCGCGCGACACGGGCGGGCGCGAATATCGCGCCTCGGTGACCGTCGCCAGGCAGACAGGCGCGAAGCCATGATCGTCGGCCGCCGCGACGTCATGGCGGGCCTCGCGGCCAGCATCGCCCTTCCCGCTGGGGCGGCCGGGCCGACCTATCGGATCGATCCGGTGGCCGTGGCGGACGGCATCTGGATGGTCCACGGCGCCGATGCGCCGATCGAGGCGAGCAATGGCGGCGCGATCGCCAACATCGCGATCATCGCCACGCCGGCCGGTACGGTCCTGTGCGATTGCGGCCCATCACTGCGCTATGCCCAGGCGCTGCGGACGATTGCGGAAAAGCTCACCGGCAAGCCGGTGATCCGCGTCTACGTCACCCACCTTCATCCCGATCACGGCTTGGGCGCCGCCGCATTCGACCCGGCGATCGTGGCGGCGCTGCCCGGCACCATTGCGGCTATCGCGCGGGACGGCCAGGGCTTTTCGGACGCGATGTACCGCATGCTGAACGACTGGATGCGCGGCACCGATATCGTGCTTCCCGCCCGGCCGATCACCAGCGACCGGGAAGATTTCGGCGGACGGGCGCTGCGGCTGCTCGCGCTGTCCGGTCATAGCTCCGCTGACCTGGCCCTGCTCGACGAATGCACCGGCCTGCTGATCGGGGGCGATCTGCTGTTCCACGATCGCGCGCCCAGCACGCCCACCGCCGATCTGGCAGCGTGGCGCATCAGCCTCGACCGGCTTGCCGCCCTCGATCATAAGGGCGCGATCCCGGGCCATGGTCCGTTCGATCCCGGTGGCCGCGCAGCGATCACACAGACGCGCGACTGGATCGACTGGCTCGAAGCGACGCTCATCGACGCCGTCCGGTCGGGCCTCGACATGGTCGAAGCCGGCGAGGTGCCGATCCCGGACCGGTTCGCGGGCATGGCCGCCGCGCGCTACGAACTGCAGCGCAGCGTTTCGCATCTCTATCCGGCGATCGAGGCGCGGCTGCTGCCCCGCATCGACGAACCCGCCGACTAGAAGCTCATCCGCATACCCATATACCAGCGGCGTGGCGCGCCCGGCCCATAAGCGCGCGGGTTCGAAGCGCCGGGAGCCTCATCGAGTTCGATGTCGCCGATATCGGAAAAGGTCCCGAAGGTGGCATATTTGCGGTCGAGCAGGTTGCTGACCTCGGCAAAAAGCGCGACGCCCGGCATCAGATCGACGCTTCCATGCAGGTTGACGATAGCATAGCCCTTCATGGGGGCGTTGTCGTTGCCTTCGTCGCCGACGAGATATTGGCCGGACCGCAACAGCACATCCCCGCCCAACGCCCAGCCCCGTCCGGCATAATCCGCTGAGAGGGTCAAACTGTGGCGCGGAATGCCCGGCAGTCGATCGCCGCGCGCCACCGTGATGGTCCCGTCGTCATTTGCCGCCGGATTGACGGGGCTGGAGAGGATCAGTCCGTCACGATAACGCGCGTCGGTGAAGGCATAGCCAAGTGTCGCTGCGAAGCCGCCATGCCTGGCCTTCAACGTCGCCTCGATGCCCTGACGGCGGGTGTCGCCGACATTCTGGAAATAGGCGCGGCCGCGAATGCCAGAGGCGATATATTGGATGTCGCGATGATTGGTCGTGCGATAGGCCGACAGCAGCCATTCCAGCTGCACGGTGCCGACATGACCGGTGCCATTTGCTCCGGCCTCCCAGCCGCGCGCCACCACCTGCTGCAGCGGCGGATCGGCGACGAAGAAATTGGATAGGGTGCACGGCGCGGCGGGGTCGGCGCAGGACAGTTCGGCAGGCGTCGGCGCACGGTTGCTTTCGGCATAGCCGGCGCGCAACGTTAGGCCCGGTTGCAGCCGCCAGTCGATCTCGATTCCCGGATTGACGCGGCTATAAGCGTGTCGCCCGTTCAGTGCGGTGCCGATCTGGTCCGCCAGCCTGATCCGCGCATGGTTGTAGCGCATGCCGATTTCAGCCGAGAGCCCGGGCAGGATGGGCAATTTCTCCTGCGCGAAGACGCCCCAATAGCGCGCATGGGCGATAAGGCTGATCGGCGCGATCGCGCCATCCGGCTGGGCGATGATCTTGCCGAGCCCAGTCACGCTCCGGTCTTCGGTCAACGCCCCCAGTTCGGTCGAGGCGCGGAAGCGCGTGCGGCTGGAGTCATAGCTCAACCCGACCGAAAGGTGATTATCGCCAGAGGCCAGCGGCCGTTCGTCGATGATCTGGAACAGCGCACCCGCTGCATCGCTGCCGGTGCGCCCGCGGTTGAGTACGCCATAGCCTTCGCCGCCGAGGAGGTCCGCGACCGGCGCGCCGCCCGCTCCGATCAGCCGCGCCTCCGCACCATCGCCCTCGCCGGATGCTTCGAGACACAGCAAGCCGGGATCGGCGTCGCAGCCTTTAATGTCTGCGGCGTCGCCGTTGACGGTGCGCAACCGGAGCCGCTGCACATAGGCGGTTCCCTCCACACGCATATGGCCTGACAGCGCCAGCCAAGGGTGGAGACTGATACGGCCATAACGACTGCGGCTGTTGTCAGGCCAGGTGAATACCGCCCGGCGATCCGCGGCAAGCAATTCGACCGGCGCGACGCCGTTGCCCGTGAGATCGGTGTCCGCGCCGACCAGCTTCAGGTGCAGCCCGCCGCCATCGCGGTCGAGGCCGATATCGGCGTAGCCGTTATAGAGCCGGGAGGGGCTGTGATCGCGCCACCCCCTTTCGCGGCTATATTGCAAAGCCCCGAAAGCGCTGAACTCGCCGCGCTGGATGCCGCCCGACAGGCTGGCTTCCCCATAGCCGAAGCGGCCGCCGGTCACGCTGGCGTCCAGCCCCGGATCGCGTGCGCCGGTCTTGGTCTCGAGCAGGATCGCGCCGCCCAGCGCGTTGAGTCCGTAAACCGGGCTGCTGTCGAGCACCGATACGTCGCGGAGAGCTGCTTCAGGGATCAGGTCGAACTGGACGGTATCGCCGAACGGCTGATTGAACCGCGCGCCATCGAGATAAACCGCCAGCCCCTGCCCTTGCCCCTGCAACGGCGACGCCGTGAAACCGCGATAGACGAGATTGGGCTGCCAGGGATTATTCTGGGCATCCTGCAGGCTGATACCCGCAATCTCACGGGTCAGCGCGCCTAGCAGGTCCGGACGTCCGCTGCGGGCGATGGCCGCACCCGACAAGCTCAGCCCGTCATCGAGGTCGATGCCGCCGCCGGGCGCGGTGACGATGATCGGCTGGGCGCTGTCCACAATCTCTGCAGCGATGGCCGGCAACGACGGCAACGACGCTATGGCCGCGAACCAGATCGTCCGACTGCCCCTCACCCTCATGCTCCTTTTGGTCTTCGGCCATATGGGGCGCGGGACGCTCCGGTCTCTATTATACCTTCGGTCGGTCCGCCTCGAAACGATGCTCGACCAGATCGTCGACCACTGACGGGTCGGCGAGGGTGGAGGTGTCGCCCAGCGAGGAGACGTCGCCTTCGGCGATCTTGCGCAGGATGCGGCGCATGATCTTGCCGCTGCGGGTCTTGGGCAGGCCGGGGGCGAACTGGATCGCGTCGGGGGTCGCGATCGGGCCGATCTCGGTGCGCACCCAGTCGCGCAGCTCCTTGCGCAGGTCCTCGCTCTGTTCCTCGCCCGCGTTCAGCGTGACGTATGCGTAGATGCCCTGGCCCTTGATGTCGTGCGGGAAGCCGACGACCGCCGCCTCGGCCACCTTGGCGTGGAGGACGAGCGCGCTCTCCACTTCGGCGGTGCCCATGCGGTGGCCCGAGACGTTGATCACGTCGTCGACCCGGCCGGTGATCCAGTAATAGCCGTCCTCGTCGCGGCGGCAGCCGTCGCCGGTGAAGTACTTGCCGGGATAGGTGCTGAAATAGGTCTGGAAGAAGCGTTCATGATCGCCCCAGACGGTGCGCATCTGCCCCGGCCAGCTCTGGGTGATGCAGAGGTTGCCTTCCCCTGGCCCATCGATCCTGTGCCCTTCCGTGTCGACGATCTCGGGCGATACGCCCGGCATGGGCAAGGTGGCGCTCCCCGGCTTGAGCGCCGTCGCGCCCGGCAGCGGGGCGATCATCGCCGCGCCGGTCTCGGTCTGCCACCATGTGTCGATGATCGGGCAGCGCCCTTCGCCGACCACCTCATGATACCAGCGCCACGCTTCGGGGTTGATCGGCTCGCCGACCGTTCCGAGCAGCCGGAGGGATTTGCGCGAGGTCGCGGTGACGAAGCCGTCCCCCTCTTTCATCAGCGCGCGCAGCGCGGTCGGCGCGGTGAACAGCGTATGGACGTCGTGCCGGTCCACCACCTCCCACATCCGGCCGGGGCTGGGCCAGTTCGGCACGCCTTCGAACATCAAGGTCGTCGCGCCATTCGCCAGCGGCCCATAGACGATATAGCTGTGCCCGGTCACCCAACCGATGTCGGCCGAGCACCAGAAGACCTCGCCAGGCCGATAGTCGAAGCAAAGCTCGTGCGTGAGACTTGCCCACAACAGATAACCACCGGTGCTATGGACGACGCCCTTGGGCTTGCCCGTCGATCCGCTGGTGTAGAGGATGAACAGCGGGTCCTCCGCGTTCATCGGCTCGGGCTTGCAATCGGCCGCAACATGCCGCGCGGCCTCATGCATCCAGACATCGCGTCCCGGCACCATATCGGTTGCGCCACCGGTCGCCCTGATGACGATGACGGCTTCGACGCTGCTGCAGTGCTTCAGCGCCTCGTCGACATTCGCCTTGAGAGGCACCGTCTTGCCGCCGCGCCGGCCATGGTCGGCGGTGATGACGATGCTGCTGTCGCAATCCTGGATCCGCCCGGCCAGCGCGTCGGGCGAGAAGCCCCCGAACACCACCGAATGAATCGCGCCGATTCGTGCGCAGGCGAGCAGCGCGAACGCCGCTTCGGGGATCATCGGCAGGTAGATGGTGACACGATCGCCGCGCCGGACGCCCTGGCTCTTCAGCACATTGGCGAAACGGCACACTTCCTCATAGAGCTGGCCGTATGTGAAGCGGCGCGGCCGTTCGGCGGGATCGTCCGGCTCCCAGATAATCGCAATATCGTCGGCATGCGCGTCAAGGTGCCGGTCGATGCAATTATAGGAGGCATTGAGCTCTCCATCGGCAAACCACCGCACCTGAAAATCTGTTTCGTGGAAGCTGCTCTCGTCGGCCTTGGCCGGTGCTTTCGACCAATCGAGCCTGGCGGCGCGTTCCAGCCAATAGGCGTCGCCCGGGGCCAGCGAACTCGCGTGGTCAGCCGCGCGGATCGACGCGTTCATCCGGCTGCGCACGGCCCAATCATGGGGAACGGGATATAGATCGTCGGCCATGCGTGCTCCTATCGTTCGAATTTGACGCCCAACCACAGCGTCCGTGGCGTCCCGAGGTCCATCGAGCCCCCGGCGTTGCGCGTGACGACGGTCTCGTCGAAGAGGTTCTCGCCCCGTGCGACGAGGCTGAAGCCGGCGCCCAGCGGCAATCTGGCGACAGCATCGATCGTCAGCGCAGGACGCAGCGCATCGGTCTGGAGGTCGTCCTCATATTGGCGGGACACATATCGCGCCGTCGCCGAGAAAGCCGGCCCCTGCCGCGGTTCCCAGGCGACGGTCACGCTGGCGGCATGCCGCGGGCTCTGCGCGGGGACGAAGCCGTCAAATGCCTCTCCCGGCGCGTCGACGGTGGCGTGGCTGTACGCATAGGATGCGTTGATCGAAACATCGCCCGACCGCCAGGAGCCGGTCAGCTCGACGCCCTTGGCGGTGATTGCGCGAACGTTGCGACGCTGACGCAGATTGGGCCCGATCGTGACATTGGCAATGGCGTCGCCCAGCCGATTATAGAAAAAGGTGGCGCCCAGCTTCGCCTGCGGCAAAACCGCCAGATCGATCCCGGCCTCCACGCCTTTGAGCTTTTCGGGCGCTAGCGCCGCATTGGCCTGGGTCGTCACGGGAAAGACCGCGAAGGGCCGATAGAGCTCGTTGAGCGTCGGCAGGCGGAACCCGGTATAGCCGGCCGCGCGCAATGCCGCTGCATCCGAAAGGCGCAGCAGCGCGCCCGCTCGGAACGAACCCTCCCAGCCGCTGCGTCCTGCGAAACGATTGTCGATCGTCGTGGCGGCGGTCGCGCCCTGCGCACGAAAGAAGCCGGGTGCAATGGACCAATGGTCGGCGCGCGCGCCACCGGTCAGCACCAGTCGTCCGATCGTCCAGTCATCCTCGGCGAAAAATCCAGCTGTCGTCTGGCGGCCGCCGGCGTGACGCCGCGCGGTGACGACGCCGGTCGCTGCATTATAGGCATCTTCGAACATGTCGCCCGAAGCGCGGCGAACATCGCCGCCAAAGCGCAACAGATGCGTATCCCCAAGCGGTGGCCGCAGTTCGAGCTTGCCGCCCAGACCGGTCGAAGGCGTATTGCGCTGATCGAGCGAGCGGCGAAATGTCGATGAACTGATCACGACGTTGGAGAAATTGCGCAGCTGGAGATAGGCGAGAGCGTCGACCTGCCATATCCCGCGCGACACCAGGCGGATGCTGGCGTCCTGCCCTTCGCTATGGTTGTCGGCACCCCGGAAACGCAATGTGCGGTCATCACGGAACAGCAATCCGCGGACCTGGATTTCGGCGCTGCCGGACAACGGCGCAACTGCCCGGAGCGAGGTCGACCAGCCATCATAGCGTGCGGGCACCGTGGCGGCGGTGCGCTGCACCGCGGGAGTCGTCTGAAAGCCGTCGCCACGATCCCAGCGGCCCGACAAGGTGACGAACCCACCGCCCAGGTCGGCAGCGGCGTTGCCGGACAACTCGGTCGCGTCCCTGCTGCCGTAGAATGCGGACCCATTGATCGAAGGCAAGTCCGCCCGTCCGGCGCTGGCCAGTTCGATCGTGCCGGCCACCGCGCCCGCACCAAAGGCTCCGGCGCCGCCGCCCCGGGTCACACGGACCAGCGCCAGCCGGTCAGGCGTCAGGGCGCTGAAGGGAATATAGCCGAAAAACGGATCGCTCATCGGCACCCCATCGAGCAGGACGAGCGTACGGCTCGAAGCGTTGCCGCCCAATGCGCGCAGGGTCGCCCCCTGCGCCGAAGGATTGGCGGAACGGCTGTCCGAGCGACGAAATTGCTGAAAGCCGGCGACGTCGGACAACAGGGATTCGATACGTCCCGACGCACTGGCGGCAAGGCGGTCCCGATCGATGACCACGGAACCGTAAGCGGGCGTCCCCGGCGGCAGCGGCAGGCCTTCGCCCTGGACGATGATCTCGCCGCCCTCCTCTTCGGCGCGGGCCGCCATCGGCTGCGCCAGCGCCAGCAGCGGCAAGAAACATATCATACGCATGAACTCGCCCTCCCCCTGCTCCCGCCCGAACCGGCGGGAGGCGGCATCCCGGATAGGACACCGCCTCCCTCACCGGACATTGGTCCTTAGGTCAGAAGAACAGGATCGCGCCGCTGGCCAGGGCGTCCGACGACGCCTTGTTGCCGTTGTGCGCCTTCGACGTGGTGTGAACATATTCGGTGATCAGCGTCACCCAGCCGTTCAGGCCATAGCGCAGCTGGCCCACCCAGCTGCTGTTCTTCTTGACGAGTACCGGATTGGCGAGCTGGTCCGCCGCATTCGCATAGTCGAGATTGCTCTCGCCATAGCTCGCGCCGACCGAAAACTTGCCCAGGCCGGCCAGCCCCTGAAGGTAGAAGCCGTGGCTGTCGCGCTTGTTGCCCAGCCCATCGGTGTCGAACAGGTTGAGCGCGGTCGTGCCAAGGCCCGAGCCATCATAATAGGTGCCGACCACGGTGATCGGACCGACCGTGATCTTCGCGCCGGTATCAAAACCCCGGCCGGTATAGTCCGGCCCTGCGATGACATTGTGCTTCTGGCTGATGCCAGCCAGCCACAGCCGCGTCGCGACGCCGCCCAGCTTGCCGTCATAGACGATCTTCGCCTGGATCCCCGGCTCCTTGTTCGCCTCGGCGGGACCGGTCAGCGAGCTGAGCGGCTCGAAGATGCCGACGCTGGCTTGGAACCCGGCGAAGGCGGGCGTGGTATAGGTGATCTGGGGCTGGAAATCGGTATAGATGTAGCCGGTTCCGATCCGCCCGAGCGTCGTATTGGACGGAGCGACGTTGCCCGCCGGCGTACCGGACGAGAGCAGGGTGATGTCGTTGAGGATCTGTTCGGACGCGAACAGGCCGATGTCGCGGCCGATCTTCACCTCGCCGAAGCCGGCCCGGCCAAAGGTCAGGTAGGTCTGGCGGAAATCGATGCCGCTGGTCTGCAACGCGCGCGGATTGCCGCCGCTGTTCGCGCCGCCGCCAGCATAGCTGACCGAGTTGATGCCCGGATACATGCCGAAATGCGCGCCGACGTCCCAGCCGTCCATGGTGGTGCTTGCTTCCACCTTCAGGAAGCCCGGAAGCAGACCGTTGCGGACCGCCGAACTGCTGGAGCCGACCGTAGCGACTCCGCCGGCCACCGTCTTCGTGGCACCAGGCTTGTCGCCATTGTCGTGGACATAGAAGCCGTTGACCGAACCCGATATCTTCAGGGCGATATCGCCGACCTTGAGGCCTAGCCCGCTGCCGTTGACCCGCACGATCGACTTGTCGTCTACCCAGGAGGGGCCCGCCGCGGGCGCCGCGGCGGCCTCGTCGCCCTTCAGCAGCTGCTGATACTCGTCGTCGGTCAGAATCCCCTTTTCGTGAAGCCGCTTGAGCAGTTCGCCCGTGGTGCCGGCCATCGCCGGGCTGGCGGTCGTCGCGAGCAGCAAAGCCGCGCCGACACCGCGCAGGAGCATCTTGCCTACCATGTCATCCTCCCATTGTTGCGCCGGTCATCGCCGGCGGGAGGACAATCGGGCGTAGGCAGCCCTGCCGAAATTGGACTTTGGTTCTCGTCCTTTGGGTCGGAGCGATGCCGGCCGGTCAGGGCGCGACCGCGATTCCCCAGGGGCTCTCCCCCGCCGGCACCGTGGCGATGACCGTGGCGGTCGCAAGGTCGATCACCGACACATTGTCCGAAAGGCCATTGGCCGAATAGGCGCGGCTGCCATCGGCGCTGATCGCCACGTGCCAGACCCGGCGGCCCACCGGCACATAAGCGCGCACCTTGCGAGTGGCGACATCGACCAGCGCGACATGGTCCGCGCGGCCGAGCGCGACGACGGCGGTCTTGCCGTCCGGCGTGAAGCGGATACCGCAGGGCAGAATGCGGAAGCTGGGAATGCCGGGAATGGCGAAGTGCAGCGTGTCGATCACCTTGCGGCTCGAAACGTCGGCGATCTGGACGGTCCCTCCGCTTTCGGCGGCTATCCACAATTCGCGGCCGTCGGCGGTGAACTCGACATGCCGGGGACGCAGATCGACGTCCATCGCGCCGACCATCGTCCTGCTCGCGACATCGATCCAGTTGACGACATTGTCCTCTTCGGAGGTGACCGCCACCCATTTTCCGTCGGGGCTTTGCGCGACGCCCTCCGGCTCGCCCCCGACATCGACCTGGAAAGCCACCTTGCGCGCAGCGATATCGACTGCCGTCAGCGCGGCGTCATCTTCGTTGGCGATGAAAAGGGTGGCGCCGTCGCGTGACAGGGAGAATTGCTCGGGATCCTGACCCGAAGGCAATTCGGCCACCACCTTGCCAGTCAGGCGATCGATCACCTGCACCATATGGTCGGCGCTGGCACACAGATAGATGAAGCGCCCGTCTCGCGAGATGGTGATGCCGCGCGGCCGCCCGCCGACAGGCCAGGTCGCGACGGTGCGCCTCGCCCCCGCGTCGATCACGCTGATGCTGTTGCCCCTTTCATTGGAGACGTACAGCGTCTCCGCCACCGACGGCGAGGCGGCCAGTGCCAGCATGTTCAGCGCGATCCATTTCATGACGGCCTCTCCGATCCTTGTCAGCCTAAGGTCTAATCGGCCGCCCTCAGAATAGGGATTATACCAATGGCCAATGGGGCGGCGCGCCCGATAGGCCTACCATCCACAGGATAAGCGGCAGAGGGCCGACAGGCGAGGATGGATCATGAATTTCGCGAGAATAGCGCTATCCGGTTCGGCGGCATTGATGATGGCGGCCATGGCGACAACGCTACTGGCGCACGGCAACGTCACGCCGCAGGCGGTGGACACAAGCGCCCTGCCGGAGATCGGCGCCGAATGGCTGGAGAAGAATCCCTATAGCGGCAACCCGAAGGCGATCGCGATCGGCCAGTCGGCCTACGGCCAGAATTGCGCCCGGTGCCATGGCCTCGATGCGGAATCGGGCGGGATCGCACCCGACCTTCGCTATCTCGAACTAGGCGAAAGCGGCGACCAATGGTTCATCCAGCGCTTCCAGCATGGCTCGGCCCATGACGGCAAGGTCTATATGCCGCCCTTCGGTGAGGTTCTGGGCCAGAAAGCCGGCTGGGCGATCCGCGCGTGGCTCGAAACCAAGCACGAAGGATGATCAGCCGCCGCTCGCTGCTGGTCGGCGCAGGCTGTACGGCCATCGCCGCGCTGCTTCCCGAAAGGATGGCCGCCGCGCCCCTGGCGAAGGTGAAGGCGCTCGGCGTGCTTCGCGTCGCGGTCTATCGGGATAACGCGCCCTGGTCCTCGACGCAGGACGGCAAGGTCGTGGGCATCGATGCCGATATCGCGCGCGCCATTGCGGCGAAGCTGGGCGTCCGCGTCGACCTGGCCGAAATCACCGCGGACGAAGGCGTCGAAGACGACCTGCGCAATGCGGTATGGAAAGGCGGTCTGCTGGGCTTCATGCTGGCCGACATGATGCTCCACATACCCTTCGATCGGACTTTCGCGTCGCGTAACGATCAGGTCGCGATCGTCGCGCCCTATTATCGGGAAAGCTTTCAGTTCGCGTGCGCCTCCGGCGCGCTGGACTGCGAGGCGCCGCCGACCCAATGGCGCGGTCGAAAGCTGGCGGCGGAACTGGACAGCATTCCCGATTTCTACCTTCTCGGCGCGTTTGGCGGCATATTGTCCAAGGACGTCGTCCACTATCTTTCGGGCGCCGAAGCCGTGTCGGCAGCCATCGACGGCAGAGCCGACGCCGTGCTGGCGAGCCGTGCCCAGATCGAGGCAGGGGTGCACCGCGCCGGCCATCCGCTCGGGCGCCGCAGCACGCCCCTGCCCGCCTTCACCTCGCCCGGCTGGGACATCGCCATTGCGGTCAAGGAGAACAGCCGGACGCTCGGCGACGCGGTTGAGGACATCATGGCGAAGATGGCGTCCTCGGGAGAATTGAAGACCATCTTCGCCGATCACGGCGTCGGCTACGCCCCGGCGCTCGCGTTGACCGGCTGAGGGCGACCCAAGGTCCAATTGCCGCCCGGGCCGATCCCAATAGGCTTTCGATCGAGGATGCCGGTCCGGGCGTCCTGAATAGGGAGGATAATATGAAGGCTTCCATGATGCGAACCCTGGCCGGAGCAGCCGCCCTGGCGCTGATGGCCGCGACCGCACCGTTACAGGCGAACGGCCCCACCGACGCCGATCTGATCAACGATGCGGCTTCGACCGGTGATGTGCTGACCTATGGCATGGGCCCGCGCGCACAGCGGTTCAGCCCGCTCAAGGCGATCAACAGCGACACTGTGAGCCGGCTGGTCCCCGCCTTTTCCGCGTCGCTCGGCGGGGAGAAGCAGCGCGGCCAGGAAGCGCAGCCGATCGTCTATGACGGCACCATCTACGTCACAGGCAGCTACTCGCGCGTCTTTGCATTCGATGCCCGCACCGGGGAAGAAAAATGGCAATATGATGCGCGCCTTCCCGAAGGGATCATGCCGTGCTGCGATGTCGTCAATCGCGGCGCCGCGATCTATGGCGACAAGATCATCTTTGCGACGCTCGACGCCCATCTGGTCGCGTTGAACCGCGAGACCGGCAAGGTCATCTGGAACAAGAAGGTCGCCGACTATCAGGCCGGCTACAGCGCCACCGCAGCTCCGATCATCGTGAAGGGCAAGGTGATCTACGGCAATTCGGGTGGTGAGTTCGGCATCGTCGGGGCTGTCGAAGCCCGCGACGTCGAAACCGGCGAACTGGTCTGGCGGCGTCCGACGATCGAGGGCCACATGGGCTCGCTCAACGGCAAGGACAATGGCATCACCGGCAAGACCAATGCGAGCTGGCAGGGGGACCTGTGGAAGACCGGCGGCGGCGCGACGTGGCTTGGCGGCACCTATGACCCGGAAACCAACCTGCTCTATTTCGGCACCGGCAACCCGGCGCCTTGGAACAGCCATCTGCGTCCGGGCGACAACCTCTACACGTCCTCCACGCTGGCGATCGATCCCGATACGGGCGTCATCAAGTGGCATTTCCAGACCACGCCGCACGATGGCTGGGACTTTGACGGCGTCAACGAGTTCATTCCGTTCGATGCAGTGATGAACGGCAAGCCGATGAAGCTCGGCGCAAAGGCCGATCGCAATGGCTATTTCTTCGTGCTCGACCGCACCAACGGCAAGTTCATCGGCGCGCACAAGTTCGTCATGCAGACGACCTGGGCCAACGGCTTCAACGCCAAGACCGGCCGGCCAAATTATATCGACGCCAACCGCCCCGGCGCGCCGACCGCCGAAAAGGGCAGCTCCGTTTTCGCATCGCCGAGCTTCCTGGGCGGCAAGAACTGGATGCCGATGGCCTACAGCCAGGACACTGGCCTGTTCTACATCCCCTCCAACGACTGGGGCATGGATATCTGGAACGAGCCGATCGCCTATAAGAAGGGCGCCGCCTATCTGGGCGCCGGCTTCACGATCAAGCCGATCGCCGAGGACCATATCGGCGCGCTGCGGGCGATGGACCCGAAGACCGGCAAGATCGTGTGGGAGTATAAGAACAAGGCTCCGCTGTGGGGCGGCGTCCTCACGACCGCGGGCAACCTCGTCTTCACCGGCACGCCCGAGGGCTATCTGAAGGCTTTCGACGCCAAGACCGGTCAGGAGCTGTGGAAGTTCCAGACGGGCTCGGGCGTGGTCGGCTCCCCCGTCACCTGGGAGCAGGACGGCGAGCAATATGTCGCGGTCATGTCGGGCTGGGGCGGCGCGGTGCCGCTGTGGGGCGGCGAAGTCGCGAAATCCTTCAAGGACATCAATCAGGGCGGCTCGCTCTGGGTGTTCAAGCTGCCCAAGTGAGGAGCGCGGAACGATGATCCATTGGGGGCGCGGCGGGCCCGGCCATCAGCCGGGAGCAGGAGAGCGGCTTGCCGCGCCCCCGATTATGTCGGATCATCGATTACAGGGTAGGCCTATGCAGGACGACATGGTCGCCGAAGCGACAATGGAACGGATATTGATCATCGACGATCACCCGCTGGTCCGCGACGGCCTGCGCAGCGTGATCGCGGTATCGTTCGACGCCTGCGAGATTTTCGAGGCGGCATCGATGGACGAGGCGCTCGCCACCCTGGAGAAACAGAGCAACTTCGACCTGATCCTGCTCGATCTCAACATTCCCGACGTGAGGCGGCTCGACGGTCTCCGCCTGATCCGGTCGCGCTATCCTATCCTGCCGGTCGTCATGGTCTCGGGTGCTTTCGACCGCGCGATCATCCAGGAGGCGCTGAGCGCCGGCGCCGCGGGCTTCATTCCGAAGTCGCTGAAGCGCAGCCTGATCGTCGATGCGCTGCACCGCATCGTCTCCGGCGAGATATATCTCCCCGCCGCGATCGGCGAACCCGCCGAAATCGCCTCGGAGGAAGCGGACATATTGCAGCGCATCGAAAGCCTGACGCCACAGCAGAAGACCGTGCTGGTCCAGCTGGTCAACGGCCGCCTCAACAAGCAGATCGCGCACGATCTCGGCGTCTCGATGACCACCGTCAAGGCGCATGTCTCCGCGATCCTGCAGAAGATGGGCGTGTTCAGCCGCACCCAGGCGGTGATCAAGGCCAACCGGGTGCACTTCACCGGCGAGGAATTCTGACGCTTTCCGCTAGGTCAGCATCGTGCGCAGCAGCGCGCGCAGCTGTGCGGGTTTCACCGGCTTGCTGAGCAGCGGTATCCCAAGGCCCGCCATCCTCGCCTTCAACTCCTCTCCCCGGTCGGCGGAAATCATGATGGCCGGAACGGCGCTGCCGAGATGGTCCTGCAGCCGGGCGACGGTGGCGTCCCCCGTTTCCCCGTCCTTGAGGTGATAATCGACCAGAATGACGTCCGGACGGTGCCCGCCATCCATCTCGGCGACCGCCTCGATATAGCCGTCCGCGGTGGAAACCTCACAGCCCCAGCCCCCCAGAAGCGTGCGCATGCCGCTCTGGATGCTGCGCTCATTGTCTATGATCAGGATTTTCAGGCCGGTCATCGATCGCCCGCGCGCTGCCCCCGCCTCGATCTCCTCGGTCTCGCTGCGTTCGGTGCCGCGCGGCACGACGACGGTGAAGCAGGCCCCCTCTCCCGGCGCCGACTGGAGCAGGACATCGTGCCCCAGCATGTCGGCTGCGCGGCGGACAATGGCGAGGCCCAGCCCCTTGCCGGTCGGACGAACGTCCAGCCGGCGGAACTCCTCGAAAATATACAGCTGCTTGTCGGCCGGGATGCCCGGTCCGGTATCGATCACGTCGATCGCTATCCGATCGCCCTCCTCCCGGCACAGCAGCGTGACCGACCCGGCCGATGTGTAGCGGATCGCGTTCGAGAGCAGGTTCTGCAGCATGCGGCGCAGCAGGCGGATATCGGAGCGCACCCATAGCGGTTGCGCGCCGATTTGCAGATCCAGACCGGTCGACAAGGCGAGAGGCGCGAATTCGACCTGCAGCGTCGCGAGCAGGCGATCGAGCCGGAAATCGCTGATCTCGGGCTGGATCGCTCCCGCGTCGAGGCGGCTGATCTCCAGCAACGCCTCCAGCAGATCTTCCACCGAGTCGAGCGCGGTCGAGGTCTGGCTGACGAGCGCGCGCGTCGGCAAGGCCAGCCGCCGGTCTCCGAGCGCGGCGACGAACAGGCGCGCGGCGTTGAGCGGCTGGAGCAGGTCATGGCTCGCCGCGGCCAGGAAACGTGTCTTGGAAAGATTGGCCTTTTCGGCGACGGTCTTGGCCTCGAGCAGCGCCGCCTCGATAGCGCGGCGTTCCGCGACCTCGCCCTCGAGCCGATGATTGACCTCGACGAGCTCGGCCGTACGCTCGGAGACGCGCCGCTCGAGCGTGTCGGCGGTTTCGCGCAGCGTCGCCTGGGCGTGCAGCATGTCGGTGACGTCGGTGAAGCCGATCACCTGCCCGCCCCGTTCCATCGCCGTGCTGCGCACTTCGAAACGGCGCGCACCTGCGGGGCAGAGGCGACTGATCCGCCCCGCATTTCGGGCATCACCGCGCCAGTCGAGGCACCCCTTGTCGCGCATGCCAAGCCGGGTGCGGCACCAGGCCACCAGTTCGGCATGGGTCGACATGCGCTGGCTCCACCCGTCGGGCAGATCGAGAAGCCGCTGGAGCGCATCGTTCCAGGCGCTGAGACGTCCCTCGTCATCGAACACGCAGACGCCCTCAGAAAGATTGTCCAGCGTTGCCTGCAGGATCAGGTTGCGTTCGGCCAGTTCGCGCGCGCGCTCACGGGCATCTTCGGCCTTCGCCTCGGTAATGTCGGTGTAAATGCCGACGATTCCGCCTTCGCTGGTGCGCAGCTCGTTGATCTGTACCCATCGGCCGTCCGCGAGCGCCTGGACATGCCCGCCATCGGCGACGCCATGGCGCGCCAATCGGTCCGACACCCATCGATCCGGGGCGATCAGCGAGCCGCCCGGCTTTTCGTGCAGGGCGACGAGCCGGACCATGTCCGCGAAACTCATGCCTTCGTGGATCTGGCCGACGATACCCGGCCAGAAACTGAGATAGGCCTCGTTGAACAGCACCAGTCTGTCATCCGCGTCGAACAAAGCGAAGCCTTCGTTGATCGACTCGATCGCATCCCGCAGGCGCATCCGGGCAGCATCCGCCAGCCCATGCGCCTGGGCGAGATCGACATTGGCCTGCGCCAGCTTGCCCAGCGCATCCTCAAGCTCCGAAGTGCGGTCCCGGACCATCGCTTCGAGCGAGATGGCCGTCTCGAACATCGAGAAGGCGTTGCCGGCCATGTCGGAAGATCGCTCGACCCGATCCATCAGCGCCGCGTTGATCTTGCGCAGCTTGCGCACCTCGTTCCGCAGCGCGTCGATATCCGTTTCGTCAGGATCGGGCCTGCTCATCGGCCGATCGCGAGCCCGCTGAAGGTCTGGTTCACGTGCAGCGCGTGATATTGCTCGCCATAGGTGTTGAAGCCGATCACCCCATTGGCACCATAGAGCGCGGACACCTCCCGACTGACCTGCCGCTGCTCCGCATCGATGCGGTTGAGCACGCAATCGAAGGCGATGATCCGGTCGATCTCGCCTATCTTTTCCCGGATGTCGCCGAACAATGCTTCCATGCCGGCGATACGGTCGACCGGCTCGCCCACGGTGAGCACGATGCCCTCGTCGATGGCGCAATAGAAGGTCAGGCTGCCGTCGGGATTGGCACTCTGGATCGAGCGGACATGATATTCACCGCCCGCGCGGACCATCGGCGGATGCGCCGCGAAAAAAGACACGCCCAGCGCCTCGCCGGCATGGCCCGCCAGCCGCAGATATTCCTCGGCCGCGGGCTCGGCGTTGATCTCGGTGACGATGCGCGACTGGGGAATCGCGCCGGTGATCACCATCTTGGCGGCCCCGGGGCGATAATGTTGCGCCTTGAAGACGTGCATCGGGCGGGCCGATGAGAGGATCGCGACCACCGCGGCACGGCCATGAAAGCGGCCGCCATGAAAGACCGCTGTTTCGCGGAAGGCGAGGCCATCGCCCGACGAACCGCCGATCAGCGGAATGTCGCCGAGCGCTTCCTGGATCGTCATGGTGAGCAGCTCTTCACGATGCGACAACCCGTCGACGAGAAACAGCGCGACATGATTGACATCGACTCCCAGCCGCCGGCTGTCGCGTTCCGCCACGGCGGCGAGCTTGCGGACCGCCTCGCGCGCCTCGATCGGGTCGAACGCCTCGAGATCGTCGAAGCAATGGGTGACGAAGTGGAAGGCCCGGCGCGGGAAGCCGATGAAGGTCAGGCTGCCTTCGTCATAGCCGTTGCGGGTCAGCTCGCCCGAACTCGTACAGCCGATCACCGGCACTCCGTCATTGGCGAGATTGATCGCGCGGGCCAGGGCGGCGCGATCATAACGGTGCGAGCAGAAGACAACCGCTCCGGCCAGCGCCTCGTCACCAATCGCCGCGCTGATCTCGCGCATGGCGCCATCGGGCGCTTCAGCATGACTGGCAGCGAAAGAGATCGCCTGTGCCATTATCCTCGTCTCCCCACCCCCATTTACTCTGGGATTCTGTTTTTCTCTGGGATTCTTATGTATCGCCGGAATGGCGTCTGTCATCCGACATCGATGCCTGCCCGGCCATCAGCCGGTGGCGCATCCGGCGAAGCGTCAGGAACACCAGCAGGAGAATGGCCGGCGCGAAAATCCCGAGCAGCGACGTGGCCGAAAAGCCGGGCCGCCATTTTTCGGCGGCCTTGACCGGATAGGCCACCAACCCCAGCAGATAATAGCTGATCGCCACTGCCGAGAGACCTTCCACCAGATGCTGCAGGCGCAGTTGCAGCCGGGCACTTCGATCCATCGACGCGAGCAATCGCGCATTCTGATTTTCGATATGGGTTTCGATCCTGGTGCGCAGCAATGCGGTGAGCTGAGCGGCGCGCTGGTTCAGCAGGGCGACCCGCTCCGTCAGCGCGGCGCAGGTGCGCATCGCGGGATCAAAGCGCCGGATCGTGAACTCGTCGAGCGACTGGAAGCCGGGAATCGGCGTCGCGCGAAGCTCCGCCAGCCGGTCGGCGACGATCAGCGCGTAGGCCTGGGTCGCCTTCATGCGATAATCGCAGGCGGCGGCGAGCGACAGAAGATCCGCCGCCTGCTGGGCGAGATCAGCCAACAGCTCGTCGTCGGTACGGTCGCGCCCCTGCAGCGATCGGCCGGAGGCCGCCAGCGCGCGCTCGATCCGGTCGACATCGCCCCACGCGGCCTGGGCTGCGGGCAGACCCAGCAGCGCGAGGTTGCGGTAATTGCCGAGCTCTTGCACCCTCTGAACCACCCGGATCAGATCTGCCGTCGCCATCCCGTTCGCGGCGACCACGAGGCGGCCGTAGCCGTCGGCGTGGATGCGAAAGTCGCTCCAAAGCCGTGCTCCGCCGGCGATGTGGCACGATACCAGATGCGACGCGCTGAACTCTGCCGCCGCCAACACCGGCTCGGCCGCACAATCATCGGCGACGATGAACAATTGCGACGCGCGGACCGCGCCGCCAGGCAAGCTTTCCGCCCAATCGATCGCAGCAGCTGCAGGGCCCTTGTCCGGACGCGTCCACGGCGCCGCCCCAAGACTGGATCCGGTGAGCGCCACCGTGACGGTACTTGCCTCGCTATGCCTTTCCCAGGCGGTACGGACCTCTGCAGACCAGCGCTGCTCGCGATGCCGCGCGCCGGCCGGCGCGGTCACGCCATCGCGATCCACCGCTGCGATCTCTGCCTCGCGCTGCTCTGGTTCGACCAGCCGGAAAAGCTGGAATATCTGCGCCGGGATGCTGAACGACGGGAAACGGCGCAAGTGCATTTCGCCGACCACCTGACGGCGTAGCGGATGCTCCCGAAAGGCTATCGTCATCGCGGTCCGTCACCGCGCGCCGGTTCGCCCGCGGCCTCGAGCGCGCTGCTCTCCTCGTCGCTGAACACGCGCGAACGAACGATGAAGCGCATGCCCTCCGGGCTTTCGAGCGACATCCCCGCGCCGCGCCCCGGCACGACGTCGATCGTCACCTGGGTATGGCGCCAATATTCGAACTGCGCCGCGCCGATCCAGACGGGCACGTCATCGGCGACATGGCCAAGCAACACGTCCTGCCCGCCGGTCTTGAACTCGCCGAGCGGAAAGCACATCGGGGCCGAACCATCGCAACAGCCGCCGGATTGATGGAACATCAGCGGACCATGGAGCGCGGTGAGCCGCGCGATCAGCGCGTCAGCTTCTGCGGTAGTCATTATGCGCGGCGGGGTGGCCATGCGCCTCTCCTTGAACGAAAAATCGACGGGCACCCGAGAAGGTGCCCGTCGTCAGGAACGCGGCGCGACAGGATCAGGGGAACGTAAAGCGACGCGCCGCCCAGCGACCTCAGAAGAAACCTAGCGCCTTGGGACTGTAGCTGACCAGCAGATTCTTGGTCTGCTGATAATGGTCGAGCATCATCTTGTGGGTCTCGCGCCCGATGCCCGACTGCTTGTAGCCGCCGAACGCCGCGTGCGCGGGATAGGCGTGGTAGCAGTTGGTCCACACGCGGCCGGCATGAATGGCGCGGCCCATGCGATAAGCGGTGGTGCCGTTGCGGCTCCAGACGCCGGCGCCCAGCCCGTAGAGTGTGTCGTTGGCGATGGCGAGAGCCTCCGCTTCGTCCTTAAAGGTCGTGACCGAAAGGACCGGGCCGAAGATCTCCTCCTGGAAGATCCGCATCTTGTTGTGGCCTTCGAGCACCGTCGGGGCGACATAATAGCCCTGTTCCAGCTCGCCGCCGAGATGCGCCCGGCTGCCGCCCGTCAGCACCTTCGCGCCCTCGTCCTTGCCGATGTCGATATAGGACAGGATCTTCTCCAGCTGGTCGTTCGACGCCTGGGCCCCGATCATCGTCGCGGGATCGAGCGGGCTGCCCTGCCGAATCTTCTCCACCCGGGCGACTGCGCGTTCGATGAACCTGTCATAGATCGATTCCTGGATCAGCGCGCGGCTCGGGCAGGTGCAGACCTCGCCCTGGTTCAGCGCGAACATTGCGAAGCCTTCGAGGCATTTGTCGAAGAAGTCGTCGTCTGCCTCCATCACATCGGCGAAGAAGATGTTCGGGCTCTTGCCGCCCAGCTCCAGCGTCACCGGGATCAGATTCTCGGACGCATATTGCATGATGAGGCGGCCGGTCGTGGTCTCGCCGGTGAAGGCGATCTTGCTGATCCGCTTGTTGGTGGCGAGCGGCTTGCCCGCCTCGACGCCGAAACCGTTGACGACATTCAGCACGCCTTCGGGAATCAGGTCGCCGACCAGGTCCATCAGCACCATGATCGACATCGGCGTCTGCTCGGCGGGCTTCAGCACCACGCAATTGCCCGCCGCGAGCGCGGGAGCGAGCTTCCACGCCGCCATCAGGATCGGGAAGTTCCAGGGAATGATCTGCCCGACGACGCCCAGCGGCTCATGGAAATGATAGGCAACGGTATCGTGGTCGATCTCGGCGATCGAGCCTTCCTGAGCGCGGACGCATGCTGCGAAATAGCGGAAATGGTCGACAGCCAGAGGGATATCGGCGGCGGTCGTCTCGCGGATCGGCTTGCCGTTGTCGATCGTCTCGGCCATCGCCAGCAGGTCGAGATTGTCCTCCATCCGCTGGGCGATGCGGTTGAGGATATTGGCGCGCTCGGTCGACGACCGTTGCGCCCAGCCATCCTTCGCCTTGTGGGCGGCATCGAGCGCCAGCTCGATATCCTCCGCAGTGGAGCGGGCGATCTTGCAGACCGGCTGGCCGGTGATTGGCGAGATATTGTCGAAATAGTCACCGCGGACGGGTTTGACCCACTGGCCGCCGATGAAATTGTCATATCGATCGCGGATAAGCGCATTACCGGCGAACCGCGCCATAGCTTCCTGAAGCATCACTTTCTCCCGGGTGAGTTTGTCGACGCGCATCAAGCGCCAATCGGGGAAAGCGGGCAATTGGACCTTAGGTCGGAAAGTCGTCAACGCGTCGGCGATTCGGTCATCGCCCGTAGAATGAAGCCTTGGAGTATTTTCCGCTATCGCTCCGGTCGCGATTTCGCCCTTGCATGGTATCCACCGTCAACCATCGGGACTGGCCAGCTAAAGCGCAGGATCGACCAGCGCTTGATATATCAGCGTACGCGACAGCGAGCGGAGCTCCGGAACCGGATAAGCGACGCCGCCAAAGGGTGCGCTGGCGCCGAGTTGCTGGACCATCCCCACGACAACGACGTCATAGGTCGGATCGACCCAGAACCATGTGCCGTACAGCCCTCCCCAATAGTAGGAGCCTTTGCCGATCGTCCCACCATGATATTGTGCGCGCGCGGGATCGAGCAGCACGCCGACGCCCATCCCATAGCCCACGCCCTCGATCGGCGTCAGCAGCCTTAGCGGCACGCCATCGGGCAGCAGGTTGCCGGTCATCAACGCGACGCTGAGAGGCGACAATATCCGCGCTCCGTCGAGTTCACCCCCATTTGCCAGCATCTGCGCAAAACGCATGAAGTCCCTGGCCGTCGAATAGAGACCGCCGACCGCCAGCAGGAATTTGGGCTTCTCTCCAGCCGCGACTCCGATCAAACACGGAAAGGATGACTGGTTCTCGGCGAGTCTGAGCTCGAGATTGCCGTCGATGACATAGGTCGGAGGGAGCCGTTCGAGCTTGTTCGGCGCGACGTCGAATCCGGTGTCCCGCATATCCAGAGGCTGGAAGATCCGGCTTTCCATGAAGCTATCGAGCCCTTGGCCGGTGATACGCTTGATGATTTCGCCCTGGATCTCCTGCTGGAGGCCGTAGCGAAAACATGTGCCCGGCTGGGCTTCGAGCGGCAGCTTCGCGAGTTTGGAGATCATGTCGTCCAATGTGCTGTCCCAAAGCCGGGCGGCGGCGTACATGGCATCGACCTTCGGATTGTACGCCCCCGCGCCCGACCCCGTCGCGAAACCCGCGGTGGTCCGCATCAGGTCGCGCATGGTGATCGGCCCCCGGAGGGGGACCAATTCGTCGCCTTCCATCACGCGAAGGTCGGCGAACTCCGGAATGAACCGGGTGATCGGATCATCGAGTTGCCACTTGCCCTCTTCATAGAGGATCATCATCGCCACACCGACGACCGGCTTGGTCATCGAGGCGATACGAAAGATCGCGTCCTCCCGCAGCGGGGCGCGCGTCTCCAGGCTTTGAAAGCCATAGCTCTGCGACTTCACCGGCTTGCCATGACGAGCGACCGTCAGGCTGACACCGGCATAGTGGCCCGCGTCGATCTCCGCCTGAAACGCGGCATCGATCAGCTTCAGCCGCTCGGTCGAAAAGCCAACGGTTTCGGGCGACATCATGCATGGCCCCCTGGCAAGGAGAGAGAGTTTCGAGTCCGGGCTCCGGACGATGACGCTCGCGCCCGTCCTTCAGCGGTCACGGCTGCCGCGAGTGTCGATTGCCCGATGGCGTGACGGCCTGTGAACTTCGTCAAGAAAGCCCCTCTCGTCGGCGACGATTCTGGGATGCCGCTGTGGATGACGATGACCGACTACCATCCATATTGAATATTACAATGGACCGCTCGGGCTGCCTTCATCTCACACAGACAATGGCCGCATCGATAGCAAATCTCATAATATATAGAGATAACGGTGTCTTAGACAGGTTCGAAATCATCATTCAAATGACGGAATGCCGAAAACGAATATTGTCTATGATTAAGTAGTAAGGGAAATTATCGGATTCAGTGCTGATCGCCCTGGCAACCCAGCCTCAACTCAATGGACAAAAACCATCGGGTCAGACTTGCGAGAAACCACCGTCCATGACGAATTCGGAGCAGGTTACGAAACTTGCGGCGTCCGAGCACAGATACACCACCCCGCCACTCATCTCGTCGGGACGTCCGAGGCGACCGATCGGATGGGCGGCGATCACCGCCTGTTCGGCGGTCGCGCGTGACGGGGCCGCGCCCAGTTCGACATAGCGATCCATGATTCCGCCTAGCATGGACGTTTCGATGCCGCCGGGGTGAACGCTGTTGCACCGGATATTGTAGCCGAGCGCCGCGAACTCGGCGCCAAGGCATTTTGACAGCATCTTCACCGCCGCCTTGCTGGTGCAATAGGCCGCATTGAAGGGCGCACCGCGAAGCCCGCCGACGCTCGAAAAATTGACGATCGAGGCGCCACCTGGCCGCGCCCGCCCGCCGGCGCGCAGCAAGGGAAGCATGGCCTGCGTGCCGATGATGACGCTGTCGACGTTGATCGCGTTCACGCGGTGAAACTCGGCGAGCGCAGTGTCCTCGAACTTGGTCACGATCGATATCGCCGCCAGATTGACGAGCGCGTCGAGCCGGTCATGGCGGCTTTCGACGAGCGCGGCGACGGCATCCCAGTCGGCGCGGCTGGTGACGTCGTGCCGGAGATATTCATCCTCTCCGGCGCCGGGCGCCCGATCGGTAAGATCGGTCGCGATGACGGTCGCGCCGGCAGCCTTCATCGCCTGGACGACGGCGCGGCCGATGCCGCCCGCCGCGCCGGTTACCACGGCCACCACATCGTTCAGGGCAATCGTCATGCGTCGATCCTCATTGCGCGGTCCAGCCGCCGTCGACGACGACCTCGGCCCCCGTCATGTAGCTGCTGTCGTCGCCGGCCAGGAAAAAGGCTGCACCGGCGAGTTCCGATGGATCTGCGAGGCGGCCGACCGGCGTGGTTGCCGCCATCGTTTCCATCAGATCCTCGGGCCGTTCGGCGAAACCCTTGTCCACCCAGCGCTGGAAGCCCGCCTGCATCAGCGGGGTGACGACGAAGCCGGGATGGATCGAATTGGCGCGGATAGGCATCTTCTTGGTCGCGAACTCGATCGCGATCGCCTTGGTGAAGAGCCGCACCGCCCCCTTGCTGGCATTATAGGCCGAGGTCTCGGCATAGCCGACCAGTCCCATGATCGAGCTGATGTTGATGATGCTCGATCCGCCGCGAACCTCCTTGCCGCTCTCCGCGAGCAACGGCACGAACTCGCGCGTGCCCAGGAAAACGCCGTCGACGTTGATGCCCATGATCCTGCGCCAGTCCGGCAGCGACAGGCTCTCGACCGGTCCGGTCAGGTCGGTGCCGGCATTGTTGACGAGGATGTGGAGCTTTCCATGGCGCTCGCGCACCATGTCGCTGGCGCGCTTCCAGTCGTCCTCGCCCGTGACGTTTGCGGCGATGTAGCTCGCATGATCGCCTAGCCGTTCGATCACCTCGCTCGCGATATTGCTATCGGGCTTGTCGAGGTCCGAGATGACCACCGAGGCACCCTCGGCGACATAACGCTCGACTATGGCGAGGCCGATGCCCCGCAAGCCGCCGGTGACGAACGCGACGCGGCCCTGCATTCGCCGATCATTAGCATTGCTCATACGCCCATGGTCCCTGCCGTGGTGGCGCCGTCGATCACATATTCGCCACCGGAGATGAATGCAGCCTCGTCGGAGGCGAGGAAGGCGACGAGGCCGGTCACCTCCTCCACCTGCGCCATGCGCTTCATCGGCGCCATGCCTTCGAACTGCCTGCGGGCCGCCGCCGGGTCCGGCGCGCGATCGATCACGCCGCGGATCAGGTCGGTTTCAACCACGCCCGGCAGGATCGCGTTCACGCGAATGCGGTAGCCCTGGTTACCGCAATGGACCGCCGCCGATTTGGCGAGCGCGACCACCGCTGCCTTGGTCACCGAATAGGCGACGAAATTGCCCATCGCCCGGAGCGCGTTCATCGATGAATTGACGATGATCGATCCGGTCGGCCCCTCGGGATTGTCGCGCATCACCCGGATCGCATGTTGCAAGGTGAGCATGACGCCGGTCTGGTTGACCCCGACGATCGCGTTCCAGCCGTCGAGGCTGATGTCCTCGACGCTGCCGTCGCCCGCTTCCATCCCGGCATTGGCGAAGGCGATGTCCAGCCGGCCATGATCGCGCCGGATTTCCGCCATCAATTGCGTCCAACCCGCTTCGTCCTGCACACGATGCGGCTTGAAGATCGCACCGGGCGCCGACGCGCAGACATCGCCCGCGGCGCTCTCGTTCGATCCCGTAAAATAGACGATGGCGCCCTCGGCCGCGAGCCGCTTCACCGCGCCCGCCCCGATCCCGGTCGTTCCGCCGGTGACCAGCGCGACCTTGCCGTCCAGCCTCTTGCTCAAGGCGCTCTCCCGCATTGTTCTGGACCTAAGTTTGACCGAATATCGGCAAGCGGCAACCTATGCTTTCGGCAAGGTGACGCGGGCGGCGCGAGACGGCAGAACAGGTCAAAAGCTATATATCCGTGGATGAGGAAGACGATCATGGCAGACCGCGATCCGGGTGCAGGCCGCAGCCCGGGAATCAGCTGGACCGATCTGATGAAGCTCGACTCGCGGCCCGCGCCGGCGTCGCTGACCGAAGAACATTATGAATATCTCGGCTCCGACGCGCTGCCCGCCGAGCGCTACACCAGCGAGGATTTCGCCAGGGCCGAGCGCGAGAAGATGTGGCCGCATGTCTGGCAATTCGCCGCGCGCGAGGAGGACCTGCCCGAGCCCGGCGATTATGTCGTCTACGAAAATGCGGGCCGCTCCTATCTGATCAGCCGCCAGGAAGACGGCACGATCCGCGCCATGCACAATGTCTGTCTGCACCGCGGCCGCAAGCTGCGCACCGAAGATGGCGCTGCCGACCGGTTCGTCTGCCCGTTCCACGGCTTTGCCTGGCACAAGGACGGCAGCTTCGACTCGATGCCCTGCAAATGGGATTTCCCGCACCTGACCGCCGACAGGATGGAGCTGCCGCAGGCCGAGGTCGCCCAATGGCAGGGCTATGTCTTCATCCGCGAGGAAGCCGGCGGCCCGACCATCGAGGAGTTTCTCGCGCCGCTGCCCGAGCATTTCAAACGCTGGCGGCACGAGGAATGCACCACCGTCATCTGGGTCGGCAAGGAGGTTCCGGCCAATTGGAAGGTCACCGCCGAAGCCTTCATGGAGGCCTGGCACACCGTGGTCACCCACCCGCAGTTGCTGCCCTTCACCGGAGACTGCAACAGCGCCTACTGGACCTGGGGCGACAATGTGAACGTCAACCTCGTACCGTTCGGCATCATGTCGCCGCACATCGATGCCGAGGGGAAGACCCAGCAATGGATCGTCGATGAGTTCGTGAAATATAATGGCCGTTCGGCGGACAATTACGAGTCATCCGACAGCCCCTTCGCGGTGCAGGTGCCCGAAGGCATGACGGCGCGCGAGGCGCTCGGCGCGGCAATGCGCGCCGGCTATACCGCGCAGACCGGCTATGACCATGAGGACGCGACCGACTCCGAGCTGCTCGACGCGCTGGTCTATAACGTGTTTCCGAACTTCGCGCCCTGGGGCGGCTACATGCCGAACATCGTCTATCGCTGGCGGCCGGGCAAAACGCCCGACAGCTGCCTGATGGAGGTCCGCGTGCTGTCGCGGGTCAAGAAGGGAGAGCCCATTCCGCGCGGCGTGCCGATGCGCCATCTCGGCCGCGACGAGCCCTGGGCGACCGCTGCCGAACTCGGCATCCTCGGCGACGTGCTCGACCAGGACATGGCCAATCTCCAATTCGTGCAGGAGGGCCTGCACTGCTCGAAGAATGGCAAGGTCCAGCTGGCCGACTATCAGGAGATCCGTATCCGCCAGTTTCACCGGACCCTGGACAAATATCTCGATGGCACGGCGGGCCCTTCCGCATGAGCGACGCGTCTGGGGAGAAGCTTCGCCCGCCGCGGGTCAACTGCGTGCTGATCTGCGGCGGCGTATGGCACGACATGGATTTCGCACGGTTGGAACTGCTCAAGCTCCTCGCCGAAGATCCGGCGATCCGCACGCGGGTGTTCGAGGATTATGAGAATGTCGCCGCCATTGCGGAGGCCGACATCCTCATCACCTACACCTGCGACGTCACCCCGTCGCTAAGGGCGCAGGAAGCACTGCGCGACTGGCTGGCGAAGGGAGGCCGCTGGTACGCTCTGCACGGCACCAACTCGGTCCTGCGCTTGCTGGAGAACGGCCTGTGGGATGCTCCGCGCTGGGCGCCGCTGATGATGGACATGCTCGGTAGCCAGTTCCTGTCGCACCCGCCGATCGCGCCCTACTGCGTCACCGTCGCCGATCCGGCGCATCCGCTAGTCGCGGGTGTCGAGCCGTTCGACACGACCGACGAACTCTATCATCTCGAGACGCACGGGAAGCTTCACGTCCTGCTCGAAACCGAATGCACCGAGCCCGGCACCGGCTTCGTCGAAGCCGCCGGCGCGCCCGGCACCCAACCGGTCTTCTACATCAAGCAGCACGGCAAGGGCGCGGTGCTTTACCTGACCCTGGGCCATTGCCGTGGCCATTATGACCTCCAGCCGATGCTCGAATGGTGGCCGACGGTCGACCGCTGCGCCTGGGACCTGCCAGTGTTCTACGACCTGTTGCGGCGTGGGATCGGCTGGATGCGCGAGCGCGAACCCGCGGCATAGCTGTCCTCCTTAGCGTTCGATACCAGCGAAGCGATCGAGCGCCACGCCCGGATCCTCGGGCCAGCGCGACAGCACCAGCAGCCTTTTATGGCCATGCGCGATCGACAGTTCGTCGGTGACGCCCATGCCGCCATGAAACTGGATCATCTCATGACCCAGTTCGATCGACACGTCGGCGACATAGGCGCGCAGCCCCTTCACCGCAGCGTCGAAATCATCGCTCTCGAAGCAGACCAGTGCGTGATTGAGCAGGCCACGGCTCTGCTCAATCGCAGCATATTGCGCGACCATGCGATGCTGGATTGCCTGGAATGTCGCGAGCGGTGCCCCGAATTGCTGACGGGTCCGCAAATATTCGAGGGTTTCGGCGAAGATGCGCTCCATGATGCCGATCGCTTCCGCAGACCGGGCGAGCGAGGCGAGCGTTTCGACCGAGGCGATCGCCTCCGCGCCGCCATCGAGCGGCTCCGCCGCCACATCGTCCAACGTCAACGACACCGCGGCGCCGCCATCGGCCATCCGCCAGCTGCGGACGCTCAAACCCGCCGCATCGGCGGCGACGAAGTACAGACCCAGGCCATCGGCAGAATTCGGCGCCCCCGCGCTCCGCGCGCTGACGATATAACCGTCGACGCTCGCTCCGGCCGGGACATAAGCCTTCGCGCCCGCGATACGACCGTCGGCATCGGCCGTGGTCTCGACCCAGATTCGGCCCGCACGGCCATTTTCTTCGGCATGCGCGAAGGCGATGCGCCGTTCCCCCGTCACCAGGGCAGGCAGCCAGTCCTCGCGCAAGCGTCCCCGCGCCGCCGCCGCGAACAGGCGTCCGGCCAGAAGAACATTCTCGATCAGCGGCTCGACGACGAGCCCGCGGCCGAGCGCTTCGAAAATAGTGGCTATGCCGGTCGCGTCGAGCGCCAGTCCGCCCGCTGCCTCATCGAACGGCGCGGCGATCAGGCCGAGTTCGCCGAGCAGCGTCCAATTCTCGGCCGAAAAGCCCTGCGGCTCGGCAAGAAACAGACGGCGACGGTCGATATCATAATTGTCCGCGACGAACCGCTCGGCCAGCGCCTTCAACAGCTCTTCATCTTCGCTCAGATCGAAATTCACCGGCAGCCCCTCTCACGCTCTCGTTGTAGCACCAAGCTGCGCGCAGCCACGCTGGGCAAAAGAATAGTCTTTGGTCGAACCGGCTTTTTCGTGGCTGAAATTACTGTACTCTGATGTCGAAGCGAGAGGGACGGAGACAAAGTTGACGATATTGTCTCAGGAGAGAATCGACGCGGTGCGGATAACTGCCGCGGCCGATATCCGCAGCGCCGCGGAGACGCTGCACGTCATCGCCACCGAAGCGGGGATGCGCGCCGCGCCCCAGCACGACATCGCCGACAAGCGTACGCCCGTTGATGCCGAGGGCAACATCCTGGCGCTCGACGTGTTCGGATGGAATGAGGAGCGCGCCTGGTGGCGCAACTCCCGCATCGCGCTGGACTCGCCGCTCACCGCCGCCTGCCGCTTCGAAAGCCAGCCCTTCTGGGTGAGCGCGGAAGGCTTCCGCACCCGCCAGCCCAACGCCTATCTCGATTCGATCGAGATCAGCAATTTCGAGGCGCGCGCCATGACCCGCGCGGCGATCGTCGTTCCGGTCCATCTGCCTTTCGGCCAAATCGGCGTCGTCAGCTTCAACCCGCTCGATCGCGATCGCACCGATCTGGAGGAGGCGTTCCTGAAATTCGGGGACGCTCTGGGGCTCTACGCACGGACCTTCATCGCCACCTATGTCCAGCTGATGGGCTCGACCCAGGCGCTGCCGCCCGGATCGCGGCTGTCGAAGCGCGAAGTCGAGTGCCTCCGCTGGGCGGCCATCGGCAAGACCGATCTGGAAATCAGCATGATCATGTCGCGAAGCCGGGCGACGGTGCGCTTCCACATCCACAACGCGTCGATGAAGCTGAATGCGGTGAACCGCAGCCAGACCGTCTTCAAGGCAGCGCAGCTGGGCTATATCACGCTCCAGAACTAACGCCGGTCCTCCAGCACCATCGCGGCGCCGCGCAGGCCAACCGCCATGGCGGGCGCGTTGGTGTTGCCGGTGACATGGCCGGGCATGACCGAGCAATCGGCGACGCGGACATTCTCCACCCCGTTCACGCGCAGGCGCGGATCGACCACCGCGTCCGCATCGCTCCCCATTCGGCACGACCGGATGCCGTGCAGCCCGCTGCTCGACAGGCGGCGAAACGCGTCCAGCAATTCATCGTCGCTGGTTAGTTGCGATCCCGGCAATTCCTCGGCGCCGATCATGTCGCCGAGTGGCGGCGCGGCCATGAAGCTGCGCATATAGCGCATCAGCCCGATCGCAGAGATGCGATCATGCTCTGTGCTCAGCCAGTTCGGCAGGATCAGCGGCGCGTCGGCTGCCTGTGGACCGGTGATCCGGATGGAGCCCTCGCTCGTGGGACGCAACAATGAACCATAGATGGTGATGCCGGGCCGCGGATCGATCTTGTCGAGCGGGACCGGATTATTGTCGTCGCCGACCTGGAAGGTGTAGCCACCCAGATAGAGTTGCGTATCGGTCCGTCCGTCGGGATGGGCGACGTTGCAGAAGGCGCCTACCTCGAACGGTCCCGTCGCCATGATGCCGTTGCGGAGCGCGAAATAGCGCAACATCGATCCGAACAGGCCGATACCGAAGAACTTCCGGTTCGTGCCGCTGCCACGATCGAGCCGATAGGGCATGGAGATCGATAGATGCTCGATCATCCGTTCGCCGACATCGGGCGAATGGACGATCGGCTCCACCCCGGCCGCCTTCACGCGCGAACCGTCGCCGATGCCCGATCGTTGGAGCAGCAGCGGACTTTCCAGCGCGCCACCCGATAGGATGACCTCGCCGCGGCAATCAAAGCGGGTAAGCTTGCCGTTAACTGTCGCCTCGACGCCGACCGCGCGCTTGCCGTCGAACAGGATCCGCTCGGCGAGCGCGCCGGTCACGATCTTCACGTTGGGCCGCTTGCGGGCTGGCGCCAGGAACGTATGCGCTGCGCTCTGCCGCCGGCCCTTGCGGATATTGTGGCTGTAGAGCCCGACACGCGGCCCGGCTGCAGCGTTGAGATCGCCGACGCGCTCGAGGCCCATCGCCACGCCAGACTCGATCATCCGCTCGGCAAGCGGATAGCTGTAGATGGCGGGATCGACATGAACCCGGCCGCCCGCGCCGCGCATCGGCCCCGGCCCCGCGGCATGATCCTCCAGGGCCATGAAGGCCTCGGTCATCGCCGCGCCGTTCCAGCCGGTCGCTCCCGCCGCCTCCCAGCCGTCATAGTCGGCGGGCTCGCCCCGGCTCCAGATCATGCCGTTGACAGCGGATGAGCCGCCAAGCCCCTTGCCGCGGATCCACACTTCGTTGAGCGGGCCGCCTTCCTCGCGCGGCTGCGCGACCGGATAGGCCCAGATATGCGCCGGATTGGTGACGAGCTTCGCCACGCCTTTCGGCAGCGTGACCCAGAAGCTGCCGTTCTCGCCCCCGGCTTCGAGGACCAGCACCGTCGATCGCCCGTCCGCGCTCAGCCGTTCGGCCATTACGCATCCCGCCGATCCAGCGCCCACGACGATATAGTCCCAGCTTTCGGACATGGCTCTCTCCCTGCCCAGCTACCTCTCACAAGTGTCAGATTTGGCCACCCTAGCGTTTTGGTGAGTCGGAGATCGGCCGACGGCGAGCGTAAACGAAAGAACCGGAATCGAACCGGATTGGGAGTGAGATGCAACCGATCGCCGAGGGCCTGTTCACGCAAGAAGCGCAACCGCGCCTGATCGGCGGCCGCAGCCGCACGTCGGGCCGGATCGTCTTCCCCTGCCCGGCGGATGCCGATCACGAGCCCTATCCGCTCAGCCGCCGCGGCAAGCTCTGGTCCTATACCATCCAGCGCTATCGCCCCAAGACGCCCCCCTATGCGGGGCCGGAAGCCTTCGAGCCCTGGGCGGTCGCCTATGTCGAGCTGCCCGGCGAGGCGATCGTCGAGAGCCGGCTCACCGATGTCGCGTTCGACGACATCGAGATCGGCATGGAGCTGGAATTGACCCAGTTCGCGTTCGCGCGCAGCGGCGGCGGCGGGCCGGTACTGATCCATGCCTTTCGCCCGGTGGAGGCCGCGCAATGAGCGACGTCTGCATCGTCGGCATCGGCATCCACCCGTTCGGCCGCACCGACGGCGTCTCGGGCATCGACCAGGGGGTGTTCGCTGTACGTCAGGCGCTGGCCGACGCGAATGTCGACTGGGCCGACATGCAGTTCGCCTATGGCGGCTCGGATGCGGCGGGCAATCCGGACACGATGGTCGATCGGCTGGGGCTGACCGGCCTGCCCTTCATCAACGTGAAGAACGGCTGCGCCACGGGCGGGTCGGCACTGTCGTCGGCGGCGATGGGGATAGGCTCGGGCGCTTATGACCTTGGGATCGCGGTCGGCTTCGACAAGCATCCGCGCGGGGCCTTCAACGCGCTGCCCGCTGAATATGGCCTGCCCGACTGGTATGGCGAGGCCGGCTATATGATCACCACGCAATTCTTCGCGGTGAAGGCGATGCGCTACATGCACGAGCATGGCATCTCGCCGACGACGCTCGGCCGGGTGGCGGAAAAGGCGTTCCGCAATGCCGTCCACGCTCCCCATGCGTGGCGGCGCGAGGCCGTATCGCTGGATGCGATCATGGAAGCGCCGATCGTCAGCGATCCCTTCACCAAATATATGTTCTGCTCGCCCGCCGAAGGCGGGGTAGCGCTGATCCTTGCCAGCGAGAAGAAGGCGCGCGAGCTGGGCAAGCCGCTCATCCGGCTGAAGGCTGCCGCGATGCGCACCCGCCCGCCCGGTTCGTTCGAGGTCTTCGCCCCCTCGATCGACATCGAACGCGGCGGCACCGCGACGCGGATAGCCTCGACCGACGCCTTCAACATCGCCGGAATCGGCCCCGAGGATATCGACGTCGCCCAACTGCAGGATACCGAGACGGGTGCCGAGATCATGCACATGGCCGAGAACGGCTTCTGCCGCGACGGCGACCAGGAACAATGGCTGGCCGAGGGCCGGACGGAGATAGGCGGCCAGCTGCCGGTCAACACTGATGGCGGCTGCCTGGCCTGCGGCGAGCCGATCGGCGCGTCCGGGCTGCGTCAGGTTTATGAGAATGTCGTGCAGCTGCGCGGCGACGGCGGCGGCCGGCAGGTGCCGAACAATCCCAAGACCGCCTATACCCATGTCTATGGCGCACCCGGCGTGTCCGCGGTGACGATCCTGGAGCGCTGATGGACATCGAGCTCTCCCCCGAAGATGCCGCCTTCCGTGACGAGGTGCGCGCCTTCCTGCGCGACAAGCTGCCCGCCGACGTGAAGGCCGGTGCTACTGCAACCCCATCGGTCTTCGTCGAGCCCGACATCGGCCAGGCATGGAACGCCGTGCTCAACGCGCAGGGCTGGCTCGGCTATCAATGGCCGGCGGAACATGGCGGCACCGGCTGGCGGCCGATGCAGCGCTATATCTTCGAAAAGGAATGCGCGCTGGCCGGGGCGCCGAACCTTACCGTGCTCAGCCTGAAGCTCGTCGCGCCAGTCATTTACACCTTCGGCACCGACGCGCAGAAAGCCTTCTACCTGCCGCGCATCCTGTCGGGCGAGGATTATTGGTGCCAGGGCTTTTCGGAGCCGGGCGCCGGATCGGACCTAGCCTCGCTTCAGTGCCGGGCGGTGCGCGAGGGCGATCGATACATCCTCAACGGCTCGAAGATCTGGACCACCCACGCGCATCACGCCAACCGGATGTTCTGCCTCGTCCGCACCGATGCGAGCGGCCGCAAGCAGGCGGGCATCAGCTTCCTGCTGGTCGACATGGATCAGCCCGGCATCTCGGTTCGTCCGATCCTGACCGCCGCAGGCGATCATGAGGTCAACCAGGTCTTCCTCGAAGATGTGGTCGTGCCGATCGAGGATCTGGTGGGCGAGGAAGGCGACGGCTGGAAGATCGCCAAGTTCCTGCTTGAGAACGAGCGTGGCGGCTCCTGCCACTCGCCCAAGCTCGGCTATGATCTCGACCAGCTCGAAGCGGCGGCCAGGACGCAAACCGATGGCCGCGGCGGCACGATGGCACGGGATTCCGACTGGCGCCGCCGCATCGCACGGACCCGGCTGGAGGTGCAGGCGCTGGAGATGATCGAGATGAAGATCATGTCCGAAATCGCCAAGGGCCGCCCGCCAGGACCACAGACCTCGCTGACCAAGCTGCTCGCGTCGAACCTGCGCCAGCGCATCGACCTGCTCGCGGTGGACCTCTACGGCGCGGCCGGGCTCCAGCTCGAGACCGCCCGGCCGCTTTATGGCGATGGTGCTCCGCCCCCCGTACATTCGCGTGCTGCCCAACTGGCGGCGCCGCGCTATCTTAACAGCCGTGCGTGGACGATCTTCGGCGGCACCAACGAAGTACAAAGTACGATCATCGCACGGTCCGTGCTGGGCCTGTGAACGAGAGTGAGGGAGTAGGATGCAACTGAGCCGCGAAGCGCTGCTGCGCGCCTATCGCCAGATGAAGCTGATCCGCGAATTCGAGGAACGGCTGCATGTGGAGATCCAGACCGGCGAGATCGCCGGCTTCACCCACCTCTATTCCGGCCAGGAAGCGGTCGCCGTCGGTGTCTGTGAGCATCTGACGGTCGAGGACAAGATCGTCTCCACCCATCGCGGCCACGGCCATTGCCTAGCCAAGGGGTGCGACGTGAACGGGATGATGAAGGAAATCTGGGGCAGCCGTGAAGGGCTGTGCAAGGGCAAGGGCGGCTCGATGCACATCGCCGATGTCGAGCAGGGGATGCTCGGCGCGAACGGCATCGTCGGTGCGGGCGCGCCGATTGCGGTGGGTGCGGCGCTTTCGGCCAAGATCGATGGCAACGGCCGCGTCTCGATCGCCTTCTCGGGCGACGGCGCCTGCAACCAGGGCACGACCTTCGAAGCGATGAACCTGGCGGTCGTCACCCAGGCACCCGCAATCTTCGTCTTCGAGAACAACCATTATTCGGAGCATACCGGCGTCGACTATGCGGTCGGCACCGCCGGAGACATTGCGAGCCGGGCGGAAGCGTTCGGGATGAAGGTGTGGCGTGCCGACGGCACCGACTTCTTCGCGGTCCACGACACGATGCGCGAACTGCTCGACTATGTCCGCGCCGGCAACGGCCCTGCGGCGGTCGAATTCGATACCGAGCGCTTCTTCGGCCACTTCGAGGGTGATCCGCAGCGTTACCGCGGCCCCGGCGAGCTCGACCGCATCCGCGAGGAGCGGAATTGCCTCATGAAGTTCCGCGCCAGCGTCACCGGAGCCAAGCTGCTCGACCACGCCGATCTCGACGCGGTCGACGACGAGGTGATGGCCAGCATCGAGGCCGCCGTCGCCGCAGCCCGTGCGGCCGAACGCCCGACCCCCGAAGACGTCCTCGCCGACGTCTACATCTCCTACTGACGGCTGGAGCGGCAGATGGCCAAGATGATGTACCGTGAAGCTGTAGTCTCGACGATCGCCGAGGAGATGGAGCGCGACCCCAATGTGGTGGTGCTGGGCGAGGATGTGGTCGGCGGCATGGGCACCGCGGGCGGCCCCGAGGCGATCGGCGGCATCTGGTCGACCTCGACCGGACTGTTCGGCAAGTTCGGGAAGGACCGGGTGATCGACACGCCGATCTCCGAAAGCGCGATCATGGGCGCGGCCGCCGGCCTGGCCCTGGCTGGCAAGCGGCCGATCGCCGAGCTGATGTTCGCCGACTTCATCGGCGTCAGCCTCGACCAGATATGGAACCAGATCGCCAAGTTCCGCTACATGTTCGGCGGCAAGACCAAATGTCCGGCAGTGATCCGCATGGCCTATGGCGCGGGCTATAACGCCGCTGCGCAGCACAGCCAGTCGGTGCACCAGATCCTGACGGGCTTTCCCGGCCTGAAGGTGGTGATGCCGTCGACCCCGGCCGACGTGAAGGGGCTGCTGCGTACCGCGATCCGCGATGACGATCCCGTCATCTTCCTCGAGCACAAGGCGCTCTATGGCGTCAGCGGTGACGTGCCCGAAGGCGACTTCGCCATTCCCTTCGGCCACGCCCGGCTCGCCCGCGCGGGCGAGGACGTCACGATCGTCTCGTCGGGCATGTTGCTCGGCTTTTGCGAACGTGTCGCCGACAAGCTGGCTGCCGAAGGCATCGGCTGCGACGTGATCGACCTGCGCACCACCAGTCCGCTCGACGAGGAAGCGATATTGGACTCGGTCGAGGTGACCGGCCGCCTGGTCGTGGTGGACGAAGCGCCGCCGCGCTGCGGCCTCGCCGCCGACATCTGCGCGATGGTCGCCGCCAAGGCGTTCGCGAGCCTGAAGGCGCCGCCGATCGGCGTCACCCCACCCCACAGCCCGATCCCGTTCGCCCGCGAACTGGAAAGCGCCTATCTGCCTTCGGACGACAAGATCGAAGCGGCGGTGCGCAAGCTGCTGGCCTGGCGCTGAGGACGGCGACGATGGCCGATATCCGACCTTTCTGCATGCCCAAATGGGGCATCGAGATGACCGAGGGCACGATCGCCGAATGGATGATCAAGGAGGGCGACGCCTTCACCCGCGGCCAGACCATCTGTCTGATCGAGACCGCCAAGATCACCAATGAGGTCGAGGCGGAATATGACGCCGTCGCCCGGCGTATCCTGGTCGGTGCGGGCGGCGAGGCCGAGCCGGTCGGCGCGCTGCTCGCCGTCTTCGCCGAACCGGCGGCGACCGACGCCGAGATCGACGCCTTCATCGCCGCCTTCCGTCCTGCCGATACCTCGGTGGCCGCCAAGGCCGGCGATAGCGCGCCGGCTCCTAACCGGGCGGAGGCCGAGCCGACGCCGGGAAAGATCGTCACCAACCGGCCGATCAGCCCCGAGGCGCTGAAACTCGCCGAGGCCGAGGGCGTCGATATTTCCACTATTGAAGGGTCGGGCCGCGGCGGGCGGATCACCTATCAGGATGTGCATCAGGCGGTATGTCCCGAAGCATCGCCGGCGCTGCGCGGAACCGTGCCGCTCGATATCGAGGCCGCGAAGATCTTCGCCTCGCCGCTCGCCCGGCGGATCGCCGCACGGCACGGCATCGACCTGTCCGCTTTGAAGGGTACCGGCCCGCGCGGCCGCATCTCGAAGCATGACGTGCTCGCGCTGGTGCCCCAGCCTTCCTCGGTTGGCGCGGGGACGCCCGCCTTCGTGGCGGTCGATAACCGCCCGCAGATCGTCCCGTTCGACAAGATCCGCAAGATCGTCGCCCGGCGGCTCACCGACGCGAAGCGCGATATTCCCCATTTCTATCTGCGTGTCAGCGTCAGCGTCGACGCGTTGATTGAATTGCGCCGGACGGCCAATGTCGTGCTCGGCGCGAAGGCGAGCCTCAACGACTATATCGTCAAGGCGACCGCGATGGCGCTGGTCCGCCACCCCGACGTCAACGTCCAGGTCCATGGCGAGGCGGTCCATCGCTTTCCCCATGCCGACGTCGCGATCGCGGTGGCGAGTCCGAAGGGTCTGGTGACGCCGATCATCCGGCAAGCCGATCGCATGCGCATCGACCAGATCGCGGCGGCGACCCGCGCGTTGATCGACAAGGCCAATGCCAGCCGCCTCGCCTTTGAGGACATGGACGGCGGCACCTTTTCGGTTTCCAACCTCGGCATGTTCGGAATCGAGGAGTTCGACGCGATCATCAATCCGCCGCAGGGCGCGATCCTCGCGGTCGGCGGGATCGAGCGTGTCGCGGTAGAAGACGGCGACGGTTTCGCCTTCGAAAGCCGTATGCGTTTGACGCTGTCGGTCGACCATCGCGCAATCGATGGCGCCGCCGGTGCGCAGTTCCTGGCTACACTCAAGGGGCTGATCGAAGCGCCCGAGACATTGTTCGCCTGATCATCGAAAGGAGTCCCCATGCCCGGCATCGGCCCGATCAAGGCGCTCGGCGATATCGTCCAAATGGCCTATCTGCCATCGGACTTCGACGCGGCGTTGCGCCACTGGACCGAGACGGTGGGGGTCGGCCCCTTCTTCATTTTGGAGAATATCCGGCTCGGCGAGATGCGCTATCGCGGCCAGCCGACCGACGCGCGCTTCTCGATCGCGATCGGCTATTGGGGAGATATCCAGATCGAGCTGATCCGGCCCGACAATGACGCCCCGTCAATTTATAGCGGCGAATATGCGGTGAAGGACCGGCTCCACCACATCTGCATCTTCGTAAAGTCGATCGACGAGGCACGCCGCGCCTGTGCGGCGGTCGGCGCGGAAATCCTGGTCGAGGGCAAGGTCGGCGACAGCGGCGAGGTGATCTATGTCGACGCCGGGGGCGGCCCCGGCCATGTCGTCGAGCTGCTTCAGCCGATGGCCGGATCCGAGGGCCTGTTCGACATGATGCGGGAGGCCGCGCGAAATTGGGACGGATCGGAGCCGGTCCGGGTGCTCGGATGACGATCAGGCCGTGATCTCCGCCTTTTTCGCCTCGGCCGCTGCGATCATCGGCGCGGGATCGAAATAATAGGGCTTGATCTCGCACACCTTGCCGTCGCGAAAACGGAACAGTTCGCAAAGCTCGGCAGGCGCGAGGCTCGGATCGGCGAAGCGAAAGGCGACCACGGTGATCGCATAGTCGCCGCCGACGGTGGTCTGGATGCGGTCCAGCCCGGCGACGTCGACCATGCCCATCACCTTGGTGAACAGCTCGCGCAAAGCATTGCGGCCCCGATAGACGCCGGCCATCGGTAGGCCATCGGCCTCCGTGACGAAGAAATCGTCGGTCAGCATCGACGCCGCCTTGTCCCAGTCGCCGGTGCCCGTCGCGGTATAGAGATCGTCGATGAACTGTTCGATCTGCTCAGGGGTCATGCCCATGCGTCAGTCTCCTCTCCCTGCCGGTTCTCCTCCATTTGCCCCGAGGCGGAAGCTAGCGATATGAATAGCCCGGCAGATCAGAGGCCCGCGCTATAGTCGCCATGTGGGCCAAGAACCGAGAGGATAGGCGTGAAGGAAAGCTGGCAACCGCTGATCGCCCAGGATGAATTTCCCGAAGAGGGCAAAGTCGCTGCCAGGCTGGGCGGCTGGCACGTGCTGGTGGTACGCGACGACGACGGCTTCCATGCCGTCAACGATCGCTGCACCCACCAGGCCTCGCGCCTGTCGGGCGGCAAGATCCGGCGCGGCGCGGTGATGTGCCCGCTCCACGGCGCGCGCTTCGAGGTCGCGACAGGGCATTGCATCGGTGGCGCGTACAAGGACCTGCGGCGCTTTCCGGTGCGTGTCGAGGGCGGCATGATCGAAATCGCCGTGCCCGACGCGCCCCCGGCGATGGACGAGATACCGGTCACCGTCTGAACCCCCTCGCCATTCCCACAGGTTCGCATCGACGGCCGCGCGGCTAATCTCCTTGCCATATAGAGGAGAGATGCCATGCCCTTCACCGGCCCCGCCGAGGACCGGCTCGCGATCCGCGAGCTGATCGAGACCTATGCCGACGCGGTGACGCGCAACGACGCCGAAGCCTGGGGCGCGACCTGGGCCGAGGATGGCCAATGGTCGCTGCCCGATTATCCCGAGCTCGGCACCACCCGTGGCCGCCCCGCCATCGTCGCGATGTGGATCGAGGCGATGAAAGGTTATCCGGGCATCCTGTTCCAGGCGTGGCCGGGATCGATCGAGGTCGATGGCGATCGCGCGGTGGTGCGCAGCTACACCTCCGAAGTCTATGATCAGGATGGCGCGACCAAGCGTGACCGTGGCCGCTATGAGGATGTCTGCGTCAAACGCGATGGCCAATGGCTGTTCAAAAGCCGCAGCTTCCGCAACATGCACCGGCAGGGCTGATCGAGCGATGGTCACCAACCGGTTCTGGCGGCTGGACAGCCGTCCGCAAGGCCAGGATTTCGCCGCGGCGCTGAGCCTTCAGCAGGAGGAGTTGCCGCCGCTGGCGGATGGCGAGGTGCGCATCCGCAACCATTATCTGTCGATGGACGCCGGGACCCGCATGTGGATGAGCGCGCGCACCGACGGCTATAATCCGCCGCTGCCGCTCGGCACCAAGATGGTCGGGCTCGGCGTCGGCCGGGTGACGGAGACGCGCGACCCGCACTTTGCCGAAGGCGCGCTGGTGCGCTGTTTCGGGCAATGGGCCGATTACACCACCATCGCCGGCGACGGTTTCGGCATGGCGCTGCTTGACGAGACCGTCGATGACGAGCGCGAGCATATCGGCGCGCTGGGCCTCAACGGCTGGACCGCGCTGCTCGGCATATCCGAGACCGCCGCCGTCCGCCGCGGCGAGTGGGTCGCGGTGTCGGCAGCGGCGGGCGCGACGGGCAGCCTTGCCTGCCAGATCGCCCGCAACCTCGGCGCGCGGGTGATCGGCATCGCCGGCGGCCCCGAGAAGAAGCGCTATCTGGCGGAGGCGCTCGGCGTCGATGTCGCGATCGACTATCGCAATCAGGATGTCTCGGCCGAACTGGCGCGCATCGATGGCGGCGTGGACGTCTATTTCGACAATGTCGGCATGCCCCTGCTCGACCAGGTGATCCCGCACATGGCGCTGCGCGGCCGGATCGCCGTGTGCGGCCTCGTCGCGACTTATGACAGCGAGACGCCGCTGCCCGGCCCCGCCGCCTTCGATCAGGTCCTGATGAAGCGGCTTCGCATCGAGGGTTTCTTCCTGCCGGACTATCTTGATCGCGCCGGGGATTTCTACGCCACGCTGCGCGCCTGGGCCGATGAGGGCCGCCTGTCGCTGCCGTTCGACCAGACCGACGGGCTTGAGAATGTGCTCCTTGCCTATGGGCGGATGCTGAGCGGCAAGAATATCGGCAAGGTCATCGTCAAGCTGGACCACTGATGCAGGTCGTAAGCTGGTGGCATATCGAAAGATGGAGGAAAGCTTGACGGCAGGGCGACCGCGGGTGGCGGCCATGACGCTGGCCTCGATGGCCATCATGGGCAGTGTCGGCGCGGCCGCGATCCAGGATGACGCGGTCTCCGATCCGAATAATTGGGCGGCATTCGGCCGGACGGCTGGCGAACAGCATTTCTCGCCGCTCACCGGGATAAGCGACGCGAATGTGAACCGGCTCGGCCTGGCCTGGTCGATGGACCTGCCGCCGCAGAACTCGGTGTCGACCCCGCTCGCGGTCGATGGCGTCCTCTACACTGCGACCGGCTATAGCGTCGTCCGCGCGATCGACGCGGCGACCGGCAAGCTGATCTGGGAATATGATTCCAGGGCTGCCGAGCTGGCCGGGCGCAAGCTCCGCCAGGGCTGGGGGATACGCGGTCTCGCTTATGGCCAGGGCCGGATCTTCGTCGGCACGCATGACGGACGGCTCGTCGCGCTTGACCGCCGCACTGGCGATGTCGCCTGGGAAGCGCGCACGCTGCCCCTCGACAACGCCAGCTTCATCAGCGGCCCGCCGCGCTATTTCGACGGCAAGGTGATCATCGGCTTCGGCGGCGGCGACGTCAGCGCGGTGCGCGGCTATGTCACGACCTATGACGCGGCGACCGGCCGCCAGCTGTGGCGCTTCCACACCGTACCCGGCAATCCCGCAGACGGCTTCGAGAACGATGCCATGAAGATGGCCGCGAAGACCTGGGCTGGCGAATGGTGGAAATATGGCGGCGGCGGCACGGTGTGGAACGCCATGACCTATGATCGCTCGACCAACTCGATCATCCTGGGCGTCGGCAACGGATCGCCCTGGAACCACAAGATCCGCAGCATGGGCCAGGGGGACAATCTGTTCCTCGCTTCGGTGGTCGCGCTTGATGCCGACAGCGGCGCGTACAAGTGGCACTATCAGGTCAATCCGGGCGAAAGCTGGGACTATAACGCGTCGATGGACATGGAGCTTGCCGATCTGACGATCGACGGCAAGCCGCGTCAGGTGCTTATGACCGCGCCGAAGAACGGCTTCTTCTACGTCATCGACCGCACCAACGGTGAACTGATCTCCGCAGAGCCGTTCGTGAAGGTGAGCTGGGCCAGCCGCATCGACAGGGCGACTGGCCGGCCGATCGAGCATCCCGACGCACGCTATCCCGACGGCAAGACCTTCACCATGTGGCCTTCGCCGGTAGGCGCACACACCTGGCTGCCGATGGCGTTCAGCCCGCAGCATCGCCTCGCCTATATTCCGGCGATCGAGATGGCGACCAGTTACAACGATGTCGGCATCACCCGGCAGAATTGGGTGCGGACCCCCGGCAACGCCGTCGATGGCGCGGCGATTCCCAACTTCGTCGTGAAGGACGCCGGTCCGCTCAACGGTACCAGCTCGCTGCTCGCCTGGGACCCCGTGGCGCAGCGCCCGGCCTGGAAGGTGCCGACGCCGGGACCGTGGAACGGCGGCGTGATGGCGACCGCGGGCAACCTCGTCTTCCAGGGCCGGATCGACGGGACGTTAAACGCCTATGCGGCAGACAGCGGCAAGCGGCTGTGGAGTTTCGCCGCGCAGGCCCCGGTCACCGCGGCGCCAATCAGCTATGGGGTGAAAGGCGTCCAATATGTGACTGTGCTGACCGGCATGGGAACCAGCGGATCGGCCTTTGGCCCCCTCCTCCCGGTCAACATCGATTATCGCACCCAGGCGCGGCGGATCCTGACCTTCCGGATCGGTGGCCGCGCCACCCTGCCCGCCACGCGGCCTGCGCCGATCGCCCCGGCCGAAGACGTTTCGTTCGCCTCGGCGCCTGCCGTCGAGGGCCAGGGAGCGATCGCCTATGCGCAACATTGCGCGGTCTGCCATGGCGTCGATGTGGTGGCGGCGGGCCATGCGCCCGATCTGCGCGCCTCGACGATTCCGCTCGACGACGCGGCGTTCGCCACGGTCGTGCGCGACGGAGTTCTCCAGGCCAACGGCATGCCGCGCTTCGAAGAGTTCGACGACGCGAAGCTCGGCGCGATCCGCCAATATATCCGCAGCATGGGCGCGGCATGGCGTGCCCGGCTGGCCGCCAAACACTGAACTCGAAGGACACGAGATGCGGATCATCGTCGCGGGATGGCTGAGGTTCGATGGCTGCGATTGCGCGGAGATCATCCGCGGCGGCGGCCGCCATATCGCCGAGAGCCGGGCGGAAGAAGGCTGTATCGCCTATGACTGGGCGGTCGACCCGCTTGAGCCGTCGAAGATCAACGTCTTCGAGGCGTGGGGTTCGCCACAGGCGCTGGGCGGTCATTTCCGCCATGCATCCTACCGGGCGATGCGCGCTCATCTCGAGACCTTCCCGATGACCGGCTTCGACGTGAAGCTGTACAGCGTCGCGGGCGTCGAACCCGTCTACACCGCCGAAGGTCAGCCACGCGACGCCATCTTCGGAATATCGATAGCGGCCGGCTAGCGACAAGCCACCTTGCCTACCATTCAGCGGCTCTTCGCTTCGGTCTTTGGCCCGGAGCCTTTTGTCACGCCGGTCGCCAAACAAAAAAAGGGGCGTGTCCGGGAAGGACACGCCCCTCGGGAAATCACCTAAAGGAGGGTGATCAGAAGCGTACACCCAGCGTCGCGCCATAGGTGCGCGGTTCGCGGGCCGAGGCGAAGGAGAAGAGCCCCGCCACCGTGAAGGCCGCGGTGGTGCCGCGATCGTCGAGCAGGTTGCGCCCGAACACGGTGAAATAGGCTTCGGTATTCGCCAGGGTGAAGTTGGCGGTGAGGCTGGCGTCGAGCAGGTTCTGCGTGTCCGTGCGGACGCGCGGATCGTTGCGGCTGACGATGACCGGACCGGTGTTGAAGTTGCCGGTCAGCCCGACCGCCGAGATCTGCTGATCATAGGGGCTGATATGGCGAAGGTTGGTCGACGCCACCACGCTGCCGAAACCGGTCGGCATCTTATATTCGGCACCGAGCGATCCGCTGAACTTTGGCGAGTAGATCGGACGGTTGCGCGAATAGTCGAACGGTACCAGCACGCCGGTCGGCGAGATGTTGCCGGCCAGGAAGGTCTTGAAGTTCGCGTCGAGCAGACCGAGCGTTCCGGTGAGGCGCAGCCCCTCGGTCGGCCGGACCGTCATGTCGACTTCGATGCCCTTGATCGTAGCGCGGCCGACATTCGACGTGATCGTCTGGTTGCCGGTCGGCCCGCCAGGGATCGTCGTGTTCTGCTGCAGATCCTTGTACTTCGACAAGAAGGCGGCGAAGTTGAACTGCACCACGCGGTCGAACAGGTCGAGCTTGGTGCCGACTTCGTAGCTGTCGACCGTCTCCGGGCCGAACGGCGTGCTCGCCGTCGCCGCGGTGGCCGCGCGGGGGCTGAAGCCGCCCGAACGATAGCCGCGCGACCAGCTCGCATAGAGCATCGTGTCGTCATTCGGCCGGAAGTCGACGCCGATCTTGGGCGTGAACTTCTTGAAGCTGCCGCTGCCCGAACCGACGAGGCCGGTGGTGGCGAAGCTGTTCGAGAGCTTCTTATGGTCGTGCGTAAAGCGCCCGCCGAACGACAGGCGCCAGCGGTCGGCGAAGGCCCAGTTGAAGTCACCGAACGCCGCATAGGACTCGACATTGCCGCGGACCGTCTGGGCGTTGGTGTCGAACACGCGCGGGTCGATCGTCGGATTGAGGCCGAAGACGCGGGTCCACTGGGTCAGGCTGTACCGTGAATTGAAGTAAAAGCCGCCGACAACATAGTCGAAGCGATCGCCGATATCGCCCGAGAAGCGGAGCTCCTGGCTCCACTGCCGGTAACGCTGCCCGCGATAGACATAGTAGAGATCGGTCGACGAGCCGTCGAAATCCTGGGTCTGCGCCTCGCGCGACTTGCGCCATCCGGTGATCGAAGTGACCTTTACCGCACCGAGATCATAGTTGAGCTCGAGGGTGGCTGCCGGCGCGCTGTAGCGGCTGGTCGCCGGGCTGCCGAACACGGTGTAGAGGTCGCCGCGGGTGTTGCGATTGCACTCGTTGGCCGGTTCGAAGCCGCAGAACAGTTCGCCCGTCTGGGTGATGTTCGAATTGACGACGTCGAACTTCTGCTTCTGCTTTTCGACGGTCAGCAGCGCGCTGAAATCGCTTTCCGCGGGCTTCAGCAGCACGGAGACGCCGAAATTGTCGTTGTTGACGCCGCCGGCGCGCTTGCCGGTGATGCCGTGGCGGTGGAACCCGTCGGACTCATTGTGGAAGAAGAAGCCCTTGACGCCGAAGGTCTCGCCATTGCCGGCGTTGACAACGGCGCGCGTCGACCATGTGTTGTATTTACCATAGGAGATTTCGGCCTTGCCGCCGAATTCCATGGTCGGCCGGGTGCGGGTGATGTTGATAACGCCACCGATCGTGTTGCGCCCGAACAGCGTGCCTTGCGGACCGCGCAGCACCTCGATCTGTTCGATGTCGAAGAAATCGAGCAGCTGGCCCGTGTTGGTGCCGATGAAAACGCCGTCGATGACGACGCCGACGGTCGGTTCCTGGGACTTTTCGATGTCCGCATAGGTCAGGCCGCGGATCGACAGGTTGGCGGCCTGCGCGCCCGAGTTCTGCTGGGTGATCAGCAGGTTCGGTGCGGCACCCTGAAGATCGCCGATCGTCGTAGAGGCCTTGTTCTCCAGCATCGCCGCGTTGATCGCGGTGATGGCGACCGGTGTTTCCTGAAGCGTTTCCGAACGGCGGCGGGCCGACACGATGATGTCGTTGCCGTCGGTCGTCGCGGCGGCTTCATCGGCTGCCGCGGGCGCAGTAACTTGCGCGAAGGCGGGCATGATCAGCCCGCTCAAAGAAGTCGTAAAAAAAGCAGCCGACATGGCTCGACGCATGGCAGTTCGCCGCATCTTATCCTCCCCATGTATAGGGCATCGCATCTGTGTCGATCCCTCGCAAATCACTCTATACTTTCGGGATAGGAACCATACTGCGACTTTTCACAGGTGCTTTGATTAGGTGCCGCCGCGAGCATGGGATGATTTTGGAGAGGACCATGACAATGAATCGCCGGTACCTGCTCATGCGCCGCCCGCACGGGAACCCCGTGCCCGAAGATTTCAGCCTCGTGGAGGAGCCCGTCCCCGCCCCGCCAGCCGGGGGCTTCGTGGTCCGCAACCATTATGCGTCGCTCGATCCGGCCCAGCGCGGCTGGATGGACGATGCGCCGAGCTACATGCCACCGATCCCGCTCGGCGGTCCGGTGCGCGCGACGACGGTCGGTCAGGTCCATGCTTCGGACAACCCCGATTTCAAGCCCGGCGACTGGGTGCTGGGCATGAACGGGCTGGAGGATTATTCCCCGGTCATGCCCGGCGGCTTCACCGCGCATATCGACATCGCGCTGGCGGATTCGCCGTCGAAATTCCTCTCGGCGATGGGTGCCGTTGGCCTGACCGGCTATTTCGGTTTGCTCGAGGCCGGCAAGCCCAAAGCGGGCGAGACGCTGCTCGTCTCCGGCGCGGCCGGCGCGGTCGGATCGGTGGTCGGCCAGATCGGAAAGATCGTCGGCTGCCGGGTGATCGGCATCGCGGGCGGCGCCGGCAAATGCCGCCGGCTCATCGATGATTACGGCTTCGATGTCGCAATCGATTATAAGGGGAAGACGGTCGAGCAGCTCGCCGGCGAGATCCGCGCCGCCGCCCCCGGCGGTGTCGACATCATCTTCGAAAATGTCGGCGGCGACGTAATGGACGCCGAACTTCTCAATCTCGCCAAGCGCGCGCGCATCGTGCTGTGCGGCCTCATCAGCGAATATAATGCGCCGCAGAAGCTAGGCATCCGCAATCTGTGGCAGGTGCTGGTCCAGGAAGCGACGATCATCGGCTTTCTCGTCATGGACTATGTGCCCCGCTTCGCCGAAGGCGGCGCACAGATCGCCCGCTGGATGGCTGAAGGCAAGCTGCGGATCGACGAGGACGTGCAGGTCGGGCTGGAGAACGCCTATGACGCCTTCATGCGTCTGTTCGCCGGCGCGAACACCGGCAAGCTGGTGCTGAAGATCGCCTGACGGACGCCGTTCGAAAGCCCGCGATCAGATCGGCTTGAGCGCGTCGTTCGGATGGATTTCGATCAGCTCGAACACATTGCCGAACCAGTCGCGGCAATAGGTGGCTGAATAGCCGCTCTTGTTGCCGTCGGCGTCGATTGCGATCGTATTCAGATCGGGCGGTGCATGGAAGGATATGCCCTCGGCAGACAGCCGCTCATAGGTCGCCTGGATGTCGTCTACCTGCAGCGCGAAATGGGTATAGCCGAAATTGTGAACGCCACGCTGCGGGTCTTGCGGCGCAGACCGCGGGGCATGATATTCGAACACCTCGATCTGGACGTTGCCGAGCCGGCAGATGAATTGATCGGCAATACTGTCTTCGAGCCCGATCACCGAGTCGATGAAGGGGTTGTCGCGCCAGCTCAGCGGCGCGACCTCCTCCACCCCGCCGAGCAGGTCGATATAGAAACGCCGCGCCTTGGCAAGGTCGGGTACCGACACTGCAATATGGTGGACGCCCCGGATGCCGCCGATCGCCATTGGCCGGGTCAGAACTGGACGCGCTTGGTGTAGCCACCGTCGACCACGACATTGGTGCCGGTTGTATAGGACGAGGCGGGGCTCGCGAGAAACACGATCGTCTTCGCCACCTCCTCCGGCCCGCCCCAGCGGCCGAGCGCGAACTGCGCCTCGGTGGCATCGTACAGTTCGGGCATCGCGCCCTTGATCGCTTCCCAATTGCCGCCCGGAAAGGCGATCGGGCCCGGCGAGACCGAATTGACGCGGATGCCCTTCGGCCCGAGCGCCTGGCCGAGCTGCTTGGCGTAGACCAGCAGCGCGCCCTTGATGGCGTTATAGGCCTGCGGCACGATGAAGGTCTCGAGGGCCGCGGTGCTCGACATGAACAGGATCGACGCGGCGTCCGACTTCTCCAGATAGGGCTGGAGCGTCTCGCAGCCGATCACGCTGCCCTTCACATCGGCATTGAAGCAGATGTCCCAGTCGCCGGTCGCGCCCGAGCCCGACGAACTGGCACCCGGAATGAAGATATCGCAGCCGCCCAGCCGGTCCGCCGCGGAGGTCAGCCATGCGGGATAGGCGGCGAGATCGGTCATGTCGAAGGCTTCGCCGATCACCTTGCCGCCATGCCTCGACAGCGATTCCACCGTCGCCGCAACCTGATCGGCGTTGCGCGAGAAGAAGGCGACGTCACAGCCCTCCGCCGCGAAGATTTCCAGCGCCGCGCGCCCGATGCCGCGGCTACCGCCGGTCAGGATGACCTTCTTGCCCTTGAGCCCGAGATCCATCGTCATTCCTCTCCAACTTTTTGCCGCCATAGTTTCGCGCGCGGGCCGGGGCAGCGGCCACTCGTCTTTTGAACAGGATTGGCGACGCGCCGGCGGTGCTAGCCAGATGCCGGGACGAGGAGAGTATCATGGCGCGTCTAGCGAACAAGAAGGCCGTCATCCTGGGCGCGAGCAGCCCCGACAATATGGGCCAGCACATCGCCCGCCGCTTCATGGCCGAAGGCGCGTCGGTGCTGGCTGCCGGCCGCAAAGCCGAAGTGCTGGCTGATTTCGCCGCTGAAACCGGCTGCGCCTGGGCGACATGCGACCTGACCGACCCCGCGAGTATCGATGCGCTTGCCGACACCGCCGCGACCGAATTGGGCGGCATAGACATAGCCCTCAACGCCACTGGCTGGGGACTGCTCAAGCCGTTTCTCGAAACGACCCGCGAGGAGATCGAGGCGATCACCGCGCTCCAGTTCATCGGCCCGTTCCAATTCTATCAGGCGATGATCCGCAAGATGGGCACCGAGCATGGCGGCCGCGGCGGATCGATCATCCAGATCAGCTCGGCGACCGCCACGATAATGCTCAACGATCACGCCGCCTATATGGGCACCAAGGCGGGCACCAATCACGTCATCCGCTGCATCGCCCATGAATTCGGCCGGGAAGGCATCAGGGCGAACTCGATCTCGCCCGGGCTGACCGAAACCCCGATGACGTCCGACGCGATGGCCGTTCCCGGACTGAACGAGGCCTTTCTCGCCGGTTATCCGCTCGGCCGGATCGGCACCCCCGCCGACATCGCCGCCGCCGCCGTTTTCCTGGCAAGCGACGAATGCTTCATGACGGGCGAGGACCTGCAGGTGAATGGCGGCCTGACGCTGCGCCGCAATCCCACCAATGACGAGATAGCCGCCAGCATCGCCCGCGCCGCCGCATAAGGTCGGTCAGATCACGGTCGCGTCCGCGCGCTGCTTTGCCTCCTCGCGGAGCTGGTCCTTGCGGACCTTGCCCGAGGCGGTGCGCGGGAAATCGTCGACGAACAGAAACAGCTCGGGAATCTTCTGCCTGGCGAGCCCGCTCGCGGCGACATGTGCGGCCAGCGCCTCGGCGGTCGGCGGCAGCCCATTCGCGATGATGAAGGCGCATACGCCCTCGCCCAGCCGCTCGTGCGGCATGGCAACGACGCTCGCCTCGCGCACCGCGTCATGGGCGTGGAGGACGTCCTCGATCTCCTTGGCGCTGATGTTCTCGCCGCCGCGGATGATCAGGTCCTTCTTGCGGCCGGTGATCGTGATGGCGCCATCGGGCGAAACCACGCCGAGATCGCCGGTGCGGAAATAGCCGTCGGGCGTGATCGCTTCGCGCGTCTGGGCCTCATCGGCATAGCCGAGCAGCATGGCCGGGCCCCGCGCCAATATCTCGCCCTCCTGCCCGGCGGGCAGATCGCGGTCCTCGGCATCGACGATGCGCACGTCATAGTCGACGACCTTGCCGTCGGTGGTCGCGGCGAGCGCGGGATCGTGCGGCCAGCCGAAGGAGACGAGCGGCACTTCGGACGCCCCGAACACGCGGAACGGCTGGCACCGGGCGAAGGCCGCACTCGCCGCCGGGATGAGGTCGGCGGGCACCGCCGCGCCGCCGCAGGCAAAGAAACGGAAGGATGGCAGCCTCGTTCCAGCCGCCCGCGCGGCGTCGGCCAGCTCGACGAGGAACGGAGTAGCGGCGACGGTGCCGATCAGCTGATGGCGATCGATCAGCGTCAATGCGGTGTTCGCGTCCCAGCTTTCCATCAGCACGGTGCGCGTACCCCACACGAGCGGCATCTCCAGCCCGTTGGCATAGCCCGACACATGGGTGACCGGTGACGGCATCAGCGTTGCCTCGGCATGGCCGATCCCCCAAAATTCGGCGCTCCTGCGCAGGATATGCTGGAGGGTGACATGGCTGTGCAGCACGCCCTTGGGGCGGCCCGTCGTGCCCGACGTATAGAGCACCATCTTGACCCCGAGCGGATCGACCCGGGGCCGTGTAAACGCTACTCTGCGGCCCTCCGCGACCAGCGCGGCATAATCGTCATCGCCCTGCCCTCGCACCGTGAAGACATGGGCGAGATCGGGGAGCGCCGGGCGGATGCGGCCGGCCATCGCCGCGAAGTCGTAGTTGCGGAAGCTGGCCGCGACGAAGAGGGCCCGCGCGCGGCAATCGGCGAGCATCAGCGAGACTTCATGATCGCGGTAGATCGGCACGATCGGGTTGACGACCAGCCCAGACAAGGCTGCGGCCAGATTGATCACCGCCGCCTCCCGCCAGTTCGGCACCTGGAAGGCAATGACGTCGCCCGGACGGAGCCCGCGAGCACATAGCGCCACCGACAGCGCCTCGGCATCGGCGAGCAGTTGCTCGCGTGTCATCGTCACGTCGCCGTCTACGACGGCGACGAAGCCGGGATCGGCATAGGTCAGCTCGATAGCCTGATCGGCGATGGTGCGTTCGTCCCACACGCCGCTATTCACGAACGCGTGCTGATGCGAAGCGGGGATTCTCAGCCAGGACCAGGGCGGATCGCGTCTGTCGTTCATCGCGAGAGGGTGCCGTGAGCGAGCCGCCCGGCCAATTGGTCAAAAGGCGAGGAACCTGTCACCTGTCGCAGCTTGCCGCCTCCCCGCCGCTTTGCTCAAATCCGGGCACAATATCTCGGGAGATGGGCCTTGGACCGCGTGCAAAATATCGGCGATGTCGCCGAAACCATGCTCGACTATGTCGAGAACAACAAGACCTACCTTACCGAGAAGACGCTCGCCGTTCCGACGCGCAGCTATACCGATACCGACCAGTGGCGCGCGGAAATGGAGCTGGTGTTCATGCGTGTCCCGCTGATGCTCGCCTTCACCGCCGAGCTGCCCAACCCAGGCGACTACAAGGCGATGGACGCGGTTGGAAAGCCGGTGCTGATCAATCGCGACAAGTCGGGCATTGTGCGCGCCTTCCTCAACGTCTGCTCGCACCGCGGCGCGCCCGTCGCGGCCGAAGGCCATGGCAATTGCCCGCGCTTCACCTGCAAATATCATGGCTGGACCTTCGGGCAGGACGGCAAGCTTCTGGCGGTCGCCGAAGCGAGCAAGTTCGGCGAGGTGAACAAGGCCGAGCGCGGGCTGCGCGAGCTGCCCTGCGAGGAACGGGCGGGCATGATCTTCGTCTGCCTCACCCCGAATGCCCCGATCGATCTCGACGATTTCTTCCGCGGCTATCTGGCCGACTTCGAAGCGCTCGAGTTCGACAAATGGTCGTTCCTAGGCTCGCGCGTGATCGAAGGGGCGAACTGGAAGATCGCGTTCGACGGCTATCTCGAAGGCTATCATTTTGCATCGCTGCACCCGCAGACGATCTTTCCGCGTACCCCGTCCAACTGTACCCATTATGAAGGCTTCGGCCCCAATATCCGCATCGGCTTCCCGCAGCGGCGCATCGCCGAAGCGCTCAGGGACGTGCCGCGCGAGCAGTGGGGAACGCAGGAGAATAACGGCTTCGACTTCGTGCGGATCTTCTTCCCGAACGTGTCGGTCTTCATCGCACCCGAGATAACGCAGGTCGCTCAGCTGTTTCCCGGGCCGACGCCCGATCGCAACCGTACCGTCCTCAACTATCTCCGCCGCGACGCGCCGAAGGACGACGCCGACCGCGAAAGTCTCGAGGCGATGATCAACTTCTTCCGCGATGTGACCTATCAGGAGGATTATGTGATCGGGCTGGAGATCCAGAAGGGTCTGGAAACCGCCGCGCATGACGATCTCGTCTTCGGGCGCAACGAGCGCGGCAATCAATATTTCCACGAATGGCTGAACTGGTATCTGCAGGACGATCCGGATCTTCCTGAACCGACGATGTGAGGCGCGGCGATGAATCCGATCTCGCTGGCGTCGGGCGTGGTGCCGGAATTCGGCCCTGTCGCCACCATTCAGGCTGCGCAGACCGGCGGCTTTGATGCCGTGGGGCTATGGATCGAAAATCGCGACTGGAACGGCGCGCTTCTGCGCGACGCCCGCGCCGCGCTGGCCGACAGCGGGCTGCCGCTGCTCGACGTCGAGGTGATCTGGCTCAAGCCGGACAACGCGATGGACGATCATCGCCGCACGCTCGATATCGGCATCGAGCTGGGTGCCGCCAACGTCCTGTGCGTTTCGTCCGATCCCGACCATGGTGCGACGGCGGCGCGGCTGGCCGAGCTCTGCCGTCATGTCGAGGGCAGCGGGATGCGCGTCGCGCTTGAGTTCGGCATCTTCACCGAGGTCAAGGATCTGGCCTCCGCCTTGGCCATACTCGATCGCGTCGGCCATCCGAACCGCGCCCTGCTGCTCGACCCGATCCATATCGACCGCTCCGGCAGCACTTTGGCGGGCTTGGCGGACATCGATCCCGGCCTGCTGCCATATGCGCAGATCTGCGATGCCCCTGCGGCGCGGCCCGACCCGGCCGATTTCGAAGCCGTCATCATCGACGCGATCGACCTGCGCGAGCAATGCGGCGACGGCGCGCTGCCGCTTCGCACCTTCCATGCCGCGCTGCCGCCGGGCACACCGCTCAGCGTCGAACTACGCTCGAAGAAGCTCCGCGATGCTTATCCCGATGCCGGCGCGCGGGCGCGGGAGGTTGCCGAGGCCACCCGCCGCTGGCTCGGATCGCTTTAGGCGCGACCGATAGCCGCCTCACCAGGCGTGCGGTCGGCCGTCCCAATTGTAGAAATCGCCCGACTGTTCGAGCATCCAGCCCTCGGCGAGTTTGCGGATGCCGCTCGCGCTCTGCTCCGCGGTGATGTCGGCGCCGGCGCCGCCCATGTCGGTCTGTACCCAGCCCGGATGGACGAGCCCGATCACGATCCCGCGCTCCTTCAGGTCGATCGCGACCGAGCGCATCAGCCGGCCCAGCGCGGCCTTGGTCGCGGCATAGGCATAGTGCCCGCCATAGGGCCAGGTCGACGCGCCAAGCTGGCTGGAGAAATTGATCACCCGGGCTCCCCTGCCGAGCTGGGGCAGGAACGCCTGCAGCACCCGCATCGGGCCTTTGACGTTGACGTTCACGGTCTCGTCGAAAGCGTCCCAGTCGGCGCTTTCCAGTTCCGGGCCGGCGACGCCCGAGACGCCTGCGACATTGTAGAGAATGTCGATCGGCGCGCCGCCGGTAGACGCCGCACCCGACCTGATCGATTCGCCATCGGAAACATCCATGCGGTGAACCGTCAGCTTGCCGTCACTATCCGCCGCCATCCGCTCGAGCGATCCCGGATCGCGGACCAGCGCGAAGACGCGGTCGCCCGCCGCCAGATGCTGCCGGGTCAATTCCAGTCCGATGCCGCGGCCAGCGCCGGTTATCGCGATATTCGCCATGTCCTCATCCTTCTCTCATGATCTTCGCGCCGTTCAGGGCGCGTCGTGCAGCCGCCGATTGACCTCACGCACGAGCCGGCGAACCCGCTCGACACGTTCCTCGCCAAAGGCCGGGCGCTGGAGCAGCAGCCCGAGATGCGCCGCGATGGTGAAATCATTGGCGATCTGCATCGCCTCCCAATCGCGTTCCCATTGCGGGAAAAAGCGCATCATCTCCTGCCGCCATAGCGCGTCATACCGCGCCAGTGCCGGCTCCAGAAGCTGGGCCAGCTCGGGATCGGTCCGCGCCGCGACGGTCAGTTCCAGATAGGCGGCATATTCGCGTGTCTCGACGCTCCGCCAATGGAGGTCGCTTCCGATCTCGATCAGCCCGTCTTCGCCATGCTCGGCCACCGCGCGGGCATATCCGTCGAGGAAATCGGCGAGGCGCTTGTGGAAGACATGGTCGACCAGCCCGGCGACCAGCTCCAGCCGCGTCGCGAAATGATGGTGCATCGCGCCACGCGACACCCCGGCGCGCTCGGCCACGAGGCTGGCCGACAGGCCGCCATAGCCGCGCTCGACCAGGCAATCGATGCCCGCGTCGAGCATCGCCAGCCGCGTGCGCGCGCTCTTCTGCTGCTGCCAGCGGATCGGGACGTCTTGCTTCCCGTTCCAGCCGGGCGCGCGGATCGCGGTGGCATTCTTCATATCGTCGCTTCGCCGAAAATGGGGGCCGGACTCGCCTGTCGCGAGCCGCATCCATCGTCCGGTAGGCAAGGGCACTTCCGAAACTAGTGATTGCGACAGGTGCGAAAGACATGCCCAATCCATAAAACCGGCGCAACCGCCTGTTTTCATGAACGGGCCGAAAAATCGGGGAGAGGACCCGCACAATGACCGCCGAGCCGATGCTGTCGCGCTATTCCGCCGAATATGATCTGCCGGTGCGCGGCGACCCGATAACCGCCGAGCGCTATACCAGCGCCGAATGGATGAAGGCCGAGGACGACCATCTGTGGCCGCGGGTCTGGCATCTGGGCGGCGTCCTTGCCGATCTCGAAGAAGAAGGCGACCTCATCCGCCACAATTTCGGACGCGAGTCGGTCATCATGGTCCGGCAGGCCGACGGATCGATCAAGGCGTTCTACAACAGCTGCCCGCATCGCGGTAACCGGCTGGTGCTCGGCGATGTCGGCAGCACCCCGCGCATCACCTGCGGCTATCATGGCTGGCAATTCGATCTCGACGGCACGCTCGCCAGGGTTCAGGATCCGGACGATTTTCCGGGCGGCAATCCGTGCGGGAAGGTCCACCTGACCGAACTACGCTGCGAAAGTTTCGGCCCCTTCGTCTTCTGGTGCATGGACCCCGACGCGAAGCCGCTGCTCGAATGGCTCGATCCTTTCCCCGCCCGGCTCGCCGGCTATGGCCTCGACAACTGGGTGCGGGTGCTGAACCTGTCGGCGGACTGCGACTTCAACTGGAAGATCATCCGCGACAATTTCAACGAGAGCTATCACCTCCCGACGATCCACCCCGAATTGTCGACCTTCATCAACGATGGCCTGTCGGACACATTGTTCGAGATGTATCCGAGCGGCCATAATTCGATGTGGATGAAGGGCCATCAGGCCACGACCCGCGCCGATCATGTCAGCGGCGAGGTTCCCGCCCCGCTCGATGAGATCGCCGCCGCCTGGGGCATCGATCCGGCCGACTATAAGGGCCGGACCGCAGACATCCGCCAGGCCGTGATCGACGCCAAGCGCCGGCTGGGCGCGGAGCGCGGCTATGCCAACTATGCCGACATGACCGACCAGCAGCTGGTCGACTATTTCCACTGCACGCTGTTCCCCAACCTCACGATCACGATGTCGCCCGAGCAGTGCCAGATCCTGCGCACCGAGCCGCATCCGACCGATCCCGCCAAATGCGTGTTCCAGCATTGGGTGCTGGTGCCGCCGATCAAGGGCATGAAGGAGGTCATGACGCCGGTCGGCCCGGTGCCGTTGCGTCATGCCGAGCACCGCCACTCGGTCTACGGCGACGGCGTCTCGCTCGGTTTCGTCGCCGATCAGGATCTTTCGATCGGAACCAGCCAGCAGCAGGGCCTCAATTCGCGCGGCTTCAAGGGATGCATCCTCACCTATCAAGAGAAACGCATCCAGCGTTTCCACGAATTGCTCGACGACTATGTGAAGGGCCGGATCTGAACCCGCCATAACCCAGCCGCGGGCTAGCAATTTGGGAGGATGGCATGGCGCATTGCCCCGTCGAGGACAGGATGGCGATCGAGGATCTGATCGTCGCTTATGCGGCGGCGGTCGACAGCATGTCCGATCTCGACGGGATTTGTGCGATCTTCACCGGGGACGCCGAATTCGATCTCTCGGGTATCGGCATGACCAAGGTCGTCGGCCATGCCGCCATTCGCAGCTTCTATGAGGCTGTTTTCGCGGCCAACAGCCACCACGCCCATTATCTGAGCAACTTCGCCGTCAGCGGCTATGACGGCGATAGCGCGGTGGTGCGCTGCTACGTGCAAGGCATGGCGCAGGCGAAGGACGGCGGATCGCTGACCGTCCATGGCCGCTATCATTTCGCGGTCGTGCGGACGGCCGCCGGCTGGAAAGCCACTCGATATCATATGGATTTTCTCATGCCGCTGCCGGCCGTGCTGGCCGATGCGCGCGGCGAGCCATGACATAAGCGCAGGAGAGGATGATGAGCCCGAACGATATCACTCGCCGCCAGATTTTGGCAAGAGGCGGCGTAGCGGCTCTGGCTGCGACCGTCGCGGCGCCGGCAAGGGCGGCGGAAAACGCGGCCGATAGCTGGGATCATGAGTGCGACGTGCTGTGCGTCGGCAGCGGAGCAGCAGCCGGCACCGCCGCGGTGATCGCCGCATCCGAAGGCGCACGGGTGATCGTCGTCGAGAAGATGCCGATCCTCGGCGGGACCACGGCGAAATCTGGCGGGGTGGCCTGGATCTTCAATCATTTCGCGCTCCGCGCCCGCGGTGTCGACGACAGGAAGGAAGACGCGCTGCGCTATGCGGTGCGCTACGGCTTTTCGCGCGAATATAATCCCTCGAGCCCGACCCTCGGCCTCGACCAGACCCGCTATGGCGTGATCGAAGCCTTTTACGACAATGGGTCGAAGGCGATCGACCGGCTGCGCGAGCTCGACGTCGCGCAGTTCAAGGAATTCCGGATGTTCCACGTCGATCGTCCGGCACCCGACTATGCCGACCACCTGCCCGAGAACAAGGTGCCGGCGGGCCGTGCGCTGGAGCCCGCTGTCGGCTCCGGATCGGCCGAGGGCGGTGGCAGCCTCGCGAACCAGCTCGCCGCCTATCTGCGCAAGGCCAATGTGCCTATCATGACGTCGACCCGGGTCACCCGGATCGTGAAGGACGGCGACGGCCGGGTCGTCGGTGTCGAGGCGGTCCAGAAGGGCAAGACGATCCGCATCCGCGCGACGCGGGGCGTGATCTTCGGCACCGGCGGCTATTCGCACAATGTCGAGCTTTGCAATCTCCACCAGCCGTCGGTCTATGGCAGCTGCTCGCTGCCCGGATCGACCGGCGACTTCATCCCGCTCGCGCAGGCCGCCGGGGCCAAGATGGGCTCACTCGGCCTCGCCTGGCGCAGCCAGGTCGTGCTCGGCGAGGCCCTGAAGAGCCGTGGCGTGGGCTGGGGCGCCTTCGTCCTGCCGGGGGATTCGATGATCCTGGTCAACAAATATGGCAAGCGCGTCGTCAACGAGAAGCGCGACTATAACGACCGGACCCAGGCGCATTTCCACTATGACGCCGCGCATGAGGAATATGCCAACCATCTGCTGTTTATGCTGTTCGACGAGCGGTCGATCGACGCTTTCGGCGGCGCATTTCCTTTCCCCGCCAATAAGGGTGAACAGCCCCATTTGCTGGAAGGCGCGACCTGGGACGCGCTGTTCGCGAAGATCGATGCCCAGCTCGAAGGCTGGGCTGGAAGAACCGGCGGCGTCCGGCTCTCGCCCGACTTCGCCGCGACGGCCAAGGCGACCGTGGCGCGCTTCAACGCCTATGCGAAGAAGGGCGTGGATCCCGATTTCGGGCGCGGGCAATATCGCTACGACCGCGACTGGCACCTGCTCTTTTCCACGCGCCGCAAGGGCACGTCCTGGCCCGAAAATCCCTATCCCAAGCCGGTGATGCACCCCTTCACCGCCAAGGGCCCCTATTATGCGCTCGTCCTCGCGCCCGGCACGCTCGACACCGCAGGCGGGCCGCAGATCAACGCCAATGCCCAAATATTGGGTGCCGACGGCGTTCCCATCCCGGGGCTCTACGGCGCCGGGAACTGCATCTCCGCACCGACCGGCCAGGCCTATCTCGGGGCCGGTGGAACGATCGGCCCGGCGCTGACCTTCGGCTATATCGCTGCCCGGCACGCGCTGCGCGCATGATCGGCCGGATCATATCGTGCGCCACGGCGGCGCTGCTCGCGCTGAGCCCGAACGCTCGTGCCAACGGCGCATCGGCGCCCGCCGCGCCCTCGCCCTTTCAGGCGAAGATCGTCCCGCTGTTCGAAAGCAAATGCGCCATCTGCCATATGACCGGCGAGGAAGCGGGCGGTATGTCGCTGGTAGCCGACAATATCGTCAGCAGCGTGGTCGGTGTGGCGGCTGCCGGTGCACCGGGCCAGATCCGCGTCGTGCCGGGTACGCCGGACAAAAGCTACCTGCTGATGAAGCTGGAAGGCACCCACCTCCAACATGGCGGCGAAGGCGCGCAGATGCCCTTCGGCTCCCCGCCATTGTCAGCGGGCGAGATCGCCGCGATCCGCCAGTGGATCGCCGACGGTGCCAAACCCTGAACCATTATCCCGGCGTGATGGAGCGCGTCTTTACGCCGATCTGCCCCAGCCACGGCTGGACAGCGCCGACGATCAACGCGCTGTCATCATCGGGCGGATATGCGTCGGCGATCCGCCGTCATGACCTGGCTCCATAAGTGAAGGCGCAGCTGCCGATACCGCCAATGTGGATCCGCACATGATCCCCTTGTGCCAGCGTGACCATCGGTCCAAGCGCGCCTGACAGCAGGACGTCGCCCGCCCGCAGCGGTTCGCCGAGTTTCGCCAGCATCCGGGCAATCCAATGCACCGAATTATAGGGGTGGCCGAGGCACGCTGCGCCGGAACCCACCGACGCGACCGCCCCGTTGATTTCCGTCACCATGCCGCAGCTGTAAAGATCGAGTTCCGCGTGCGGAAGGAGCGTGGTTCCAAGCACGAAAAAGGCCGAAGACCCATTGTCCGCGACCGTATCTGCGAAGGTGATCTGCCAGTCCGCGATGCGGCTATCGACGATCTCGATAGCGGGAACCGCCTTGTCGATGGCGGCGATGACCGTCTCCAGCGATGCGTCGGGATCGTCGAGATCCCGGCCGATGGTGAACGCGATTTCCGCCTCGGCCTTGGGGTGGATGACCTGCGCCGGATCGAGCACGCCGCCGTCGGGAATTTCCATGTCCGCAAACAGCACGCCGAAATCGGGCTGGTCGACACCGAGCTGCCGGCGGACTGATTCGGCGGTCAGTCCGATCTTGCGGCCGACCAGCCTGCGTCCGGAAGACTGCCAGTAGCGGGTGTTTATGGCCTGTACAGCGTAGGCGCCTTCGGCATCGAGAGGGTCGAGGAAATCCCGCAAGGGCGCGATCGGGGGGCCGCGATACGCATCGCGCAGCATCTGTGCCACGAGGTCAAGGTTTGTGCTCATAGGAAGCCACTATGCAACAGAGCGCGGTCAGGGCAATCTCGCCTTGCTAAAACTTCCCATGATGTGGGATAAACTGGCATGGTTCGTGGCCGGACATCGCCGCCCTTATCCGTCGACAAGTCGCTGGCCCTGCTCGTCCATGTGCTCGAGGGCCACTTTGCATCGATGTCGGCGCTGGCGTCGGCTGCGGGACTGCCTCGCTCGACCGCGCATCGGCTTTTGACAGGCCTCCAACATGCGGGCTTCATCGTCCCGGTCAGCCGCGGCCGTTATATCGGCGGCCCGACATTGCGGCGGCTGGCTCGCCCCGAAAACGACACAAACCGGATTCTCGCGCAGATTGCCGCCCCGATCCTGGCCAAGCTGTCGCGTCGCACCGGTCGCGTCTGCCATCTGGGCGTGCTGGAAGATGGCATGATGACCTACCTGATCAAGGAAGGCGATGCCCAGGATCATACCTTGTCGCGTCAAGGCACGCAGTTCGAGGCCTATTGCACCGGCCTGGGAAAAGCACTGCTTGCCCACATGCCCGAGGCCCGGCGCCATGATTATCTTTCCTCAGGGACCTTCGTCCCACTCACCCCCGCCACGCTAACGAAGCCTGAGGCGCTCGCCGCCGAGTTCGAGCGCATCCGGCGAGACGGTTACGCGCTGGACGAACAGGAAATGGTCCAGGGCCTGGTGTGCATAGCCGTGCCGATCCAGCTGGGTCGCCGCGTGATCGCGGCGATCTCGCTGGTCGTGACGCGCGAAGGCGGCCTCGTGCGTCCCACGGCCTATCTCGCCCGGATACGTGCGGCGGCAACAGCGATAGAAGATAAGCTGCAGCCCTTTTCCGATATGCTGCAGGACAAGCGGGAGACTGCGAGCCCCCTCTAGCAGCTGCGCCAAATCATCAGCCGTTGGCTAGCCCGGGTGGGTTCACCGCGGCGGGACGGTCAGGCCGGGATCATCATGAAGCCGGCGATCACCGCCCGCCGCGCGCACCGACGAGCTTTGCGCGGCGGAAAGGTCGAGCAGCCCGCTCGGCGGTCGCCGGATCCGCCAGCGCGCCCATCAGGAACATGTCGGTGGGATTGATCGGCGCGGCGCACATCTCGACGATCAACTCGTCGGCATCGGGCTCCGGCATAATGAACATGATACCCCCGTTCCCTTCAGACGCCGGCGAAGACGGGTTCGCGCTTCTCGACGAACGCCGCTGCGGCTTCGCGATGATCGGCGGTGCTCATGCAGCGCACATGATGCGTGGCCTCCAGGTCCATGCATTCCCGCGCATCGCCGATCAGCGCGCGATTGAGATTTTCCTTCATGTAGCGATAGGCGACGCTCGGTCCCGCGGCCAGCCGCGCCGCGATGGCCGACGCGCGTTCAGCCAGCAGATCCGGCGCGCACTGCCAGTTCGCTAGCCCGAGCTCGACCGCACGGTCGGACGATATCGCGTCCGACAGGAACATCAGCTCGCGCGACCGGGCGGTACCGATCAGCAGCGTCATGAAATAGGCGATGCCGAAATCGCCGGGCAACCCGACGCGGCTGAAGGCGGTGCTCAGAACCGATGCGGACGACATGATCCGCACATCGCAGGCGAAGGCGAGCGAAAGGCCCGCGCCCGCCGCCGGCCCGTTGATCACCGCCAGGGTGGGCTTGGGCATGTCGAACAGCTTGCCCGCCGTGCCGCGCTGCGCCAGCCGCTGACGCAGCATATGATCGTCGGGCCTGTCGCCGGGGTGGTCGGGATGCGCTGGATCGATCATCGCCTTCACATCGCCGCCTGCGCAAAAGGCCTTGCCCGCCCCTGTCAGCACGACGCATCTAATGCCCGGATCGGTCTCTGCCTGCGCAAGCTGCCTCGCCATCGCCTCCATCATTTCCAGCGTCATGGCGTTGCGGGCTTCGGGGCGGTTCAGCGTCAGCGTCAGGATGCCGTCCGACAGCCGCGCCAACAGCTGCGATGTTCCGGTATCGATGTCGTGGCCTGGCATGGTTGGGTCCCATCTTCGAAAGACATGGATCGGCGGCGCGACGGCGCCGGCGTTTTGACGGACAAAGTCCGGTGGCGACGGCCCCGGCCGGCCGCCTGCTCGTCAGCCCTCCAGCTGCGCCTTCAGCTTGTGCTTCAGAACCTTGCCCGCCGCGTTGCGCGGCAATTCGGTGACGAGGACGATCTTCTCGGGAAATTTCTGCTTCGAAACCCTGTGGCTTTCGAGGAAGGAGACCATCTCGTCGAAGTCGAGCGAAGCGCCTTCGCGTGGCACGATGAACGCGCAGGGCGTCTCTCCCAGCCGCGGATGCGGCATGGCGACCACCGCCGCCTCCAGCACTGCCGGATGGCGATGAAGGACGTCCTCGATCTCCTTGGGCGCGATATTCTCGCCGCCGCGGATGATGATGTCCTTCATCCGCCCGGTGACCGTGATGTAGCTCTGGTGCGAGAGGAAACCGAGATCACCGGTGTGAAAGAAGCCCTCCGCGTCGAAGGACTCGCGGGTGGCTTCGGGGCTGGCATAGCCGATCATCACCTCCGGTCCCCGCGTGACGATTTCGCCCTCGCAGCCCTCGGACAATATCTCGCCGCTGCCCGGGGCGATGATACGCACCTCATGGTTGAGGATCGCGCCGTCGGTCGTGGCGCCCAGCTCGGCCGGATCGCCCGCCGCCACACCCGCGCTGACGGTCGGCGCTTCGGTGGCCCCATAAGCGCGCGACGTCAGGCAGTTGGGCAGAACGATCCGCGCCCGCTCGACCGTGTCGGGCGCCACAGGCGCGCCGCCGCAGCCAAAATAGGTGAGCGACGGAAGCTGCGCCTGGCGGCGTTCCAGCTCGGCCACCAGCTCGGCCAGGAAGGGGGTCGCTGCCGCCGTGAAGGTGGCGCCGTGGCGCGCTATGAGGTCGACCGCCTCCGCCGCGTTCCAGCGATCCATCAGCACCGTCGTCATGCCGCGGGTGAACAGCAGCTCCATGCCGTAGAGATAGCCGGCGATATGGGTCACCGGCGACGGCATGAAGACGATGTCCGCCGCCGTCAGCGAACGATAAGCGGCGAATGCGTCGATCTCCGCGCCCAGCGTATTGTGGCTGTGCAGGACGCCCTTCGGTACGCCGGTGGTGCCCGAGGTGTAGAGCACGAGCTTTATGGCGTTCGGATCGACCGCGGGAAAGCCGCTGTCGCCGTTGCCGCCGGGAACGCACCAATGTTCGAACGACGGATATCCGGGCCGCTCCGCCCGCACGAGAACGACATGCTCGAGATGGGGTAGCCCGGCACGCAGCCGTTCGACCATGTCGATATAGCTGATGCTGCGCAGCGCATCGGGGATGAAGAGGACGCGGGTGCGGGCGTCGTTGAGGATGAAGCCCACTTCGGCGTCGCGATAGATGGGGACGATCGGGTTGACGATGAGTCCGGTCAACGCCGCAGCGATGTTGATGATCACCGCCTCATGCCAGTTCGGCAGCTGGAAGCTGACGACCTCGCCGGGTTTGAGACCATGACCGACGAACGTCCGCGCCAGCGCCGCCGCCGCATCGAACAACTGGCCGAATGTCAGCGCGCTCTCGCCGCCGATCACCGCCGCCGCATCCGGAGCGCGGTGCGCCCAATCACGGGCACGGTCGGCTATGGTGAGGCCACGCCATTGCCCCGATGCGGTGTAACGCACAACCATCTCGTCGGTCAGGCGGGTGCGCCAGCCGCTGATATCCTGGCCGATTCCGGCCGATAGGGTCGAGGAGACGGGGGTCATCGAATGCAGTCCTCTCAGCGCACGCCGGCCATGTCCAGATCGTCGGACACCCCGGCGGCGAACAGCCGGAGATGATCGCGGCGGCGACCATAGATCTGCTCGTTCACCATCACGCGCTTCAAACATTGTCCGGCGACATGCTCGTCGGCCATGCCGATGCCGCCATGCATCTGGATCATCTCATGCGCCACTTTGCGCGCGCTCGCGTCGATGATCGCCTTCGCGGCATGGACATGGTGCGCGAAAATCGCACTTCCGACTGGCCCCGCATGCACCGCAGCGCTGATGACCGCGCGGGCTTCGGCGACGTACACATACATGTCGACGGCGCGATGCTGCAGCACCTGATTGGTACCGATCGGTCGGCCGAACTGGACCCGGGTCTTGAGATATTCGACCGTCACCTGAAGCGCCCTGTCCATCACGCCCAGCGAATCCGCCGCGGTAGCGAGCGCGCCTATTGCCAGAGCGTCATCGAGCGCCACGGAGGCATCGGCACTGCCGTCGCCCAGCCGCTCGGAGGCGACGCCGGTCAGCGTGATCCGCGCCGCGCCGCGTCCGTCCGCCAGCGGATAGCGGGCGATTTCGACCCCCGCCGACGCGGAATCCACGAGATGCACCTGCACCCCGCCCACGCCATCGGTCGCGCGGACCAGGATCGCATCGGCGATGTCTGCGCCTGCAACGAAAGGCAGCATACCGTTGAGCAGGCCCTGCCCGTCGATCGTTATCGGAGTAGCGGCGTCCGGCAGCCAGGCCGGGGGCTCCAGCGCCGTGGCGAGGCGCAGCGAGCCGCCCAGCAATTCAGGGAAATGATTCGATTGCTGCGCGTCACTGCCCAACGCGCCCAGCAGATAGGCACCGACGAAAGCGGTGTCGGAAAGCGGTTCGTTCATGAACATTGCCCCGGCCGCCTCGGCCAGCACCGCGATCGACGACATCCGCAGGCCCAGCCCGTCGCGATCCTCCGGCGTCGCCACGCTGAACCAGCCCATTTCGGCAAGCGACGCCCAGGCGTCGGCCGAGAAGCGGCGTGCCGCGGCGCCAAGGCGGTAGCGCTCTTCGAAACCATATTCGCTGACGGCGAACTTGCGCGCGACATCGTCGAGCGCGGCGTCGATTTCGTCTTCTATCATCGGCGACGTCATAGTCCGAGCTCAGCCTTGCTAATGATGTTTCGCTGGATTTCGTTGGAACCGCCGAAGATCGTCTTCGCCCGGCCATGGAGATATTCGCAGGTGATCCCCGGCGATGCGGCCGGACCGACCGGCGATTGGCCTTCCGGGCCCATGGCGCGTTCAGGATCATAGGCCGCCGCGCCCGGGCCGATCACCTCCACGGCGAGCTCCGCTATCGCCTGCTGCAATTCGGTCGCCCGGATCTTGATCATCGATCCCTCGCTGGGCGTCGGATGCCCGCGCAGCGCCGCCTCTATGCAGATCATCCGCAATCCATGCAGGCGCAGTTCCAGCTCGTCGAGCTGGTCGCGTACGTCCGCCTCATTGTCCGAACGCCATGCCTGGCCGCTGTCGAACAGATCGCGAAGGCGGAGGAGATGCCGTTTGGACATGCCCGTGTCGGCGACGACGAGGCGCTCCTCGCCGAGCAGGAACTTGCCGTACGACCAGCCCTGCCCCTCCGCGCCCACCAGATTTTCGACCGGGACCTCGACATTGTCGAGAAACACTTCGTTGCAATGATGATGGCCGTCGATGGTAATGACCGGGCGGACGGTGATGCCCGGAGTCTTCATGTCGATCAGTAGGAAGGAAATGCCCTCCTGCTTGCGCTCGCCATCGCCGGTGCGGACCAGCGCGAACATCCAGTCTGCCCAATGCGCGTTGGACGTCCACAGTTTCTGTCCGTTGACGATATATTTGTCGCCGACGCGGACCGCCCGGGTCTTCAGCGCTGCGAGGTCGGATCCCGCAGCGGGCTCCGAATAGCCCTGGGTCCACCAGTGCTCGCCGCTCAGGATCGGCGGCAGGAAGCGGCGCTTCTGCGCCTCATCGCCGAAATGGATGATGACGGGCGCGACATAGTTGATGGCCTGCGGGATGAGCCATGGCGCGCCGCGCAACTGCGACTCCTCCTCGAAAACGAAACGCTCCAGCGGGCTCCAGTCGCACCCGCCATATTCGGACGGCCAGTGGCCGGCGACCCACCCGCGCGTGCCCAAGGCTTTCACCTGGGCCCTGAAATCCTCAGCTTCGAGAAGCTGACCGTCGGCGACCTTGCGCTTGACCGATTCCGGGAAGTCGTTTTCGCAAAAGTCACGCAACTCCCTGCGGAAGCTCTCCGCGCGGTCGAGCAGCGCTTGCCTGTCGGTTGATTGTTCGCTCATCGTCGCTTCTCTTTATCGGGCGCCTTCAATGACGCAGTTCTACGGGCCGGCCCCATATACGGCTAGTGATATGGACCGTATTTCAGCTATGCCTCTCAGCGCATGACATGATGGCAGGCGGATAAAAGAACGGGGCCCGGAGAAGATGTCTCCGGGCCCCTTATTCGGCCAGCATTCGCGAGCAGGACGTCAGGACGCCGCCATGTTCATGAAGGCGTCGAGCTCGCGCGCGATATCGTCGACCGGCTGGAAGATCAGCTCGGTGACGCCGCGCGACTCATATTCCGCCAGCTTATCCTTCCACGCGCTGCGATCCATGGTGTTGCCGTACAGGCCCAACACCTCCGGCGTCAGGAAAGGCCGGTCGATCTCGTTGACCAGCGCGGCATGGCCGTCATGGACGTGCATATGGCGGCGTTCGGCGGGGATCGCCTCATAAGCGGCCTTCCAGGCCTTGCCGTTCGGCAGCGTCTCGGGGTCTTCGAACTCGAGCAGCATGTGCATCGCGACCGCCGCCATCGGCCCGCCGGCGCGCAGAGCGTGATCGGAGCTGAGCGGCTCGCCGTCGTCGAGGACAGTGCCGCTCATGATCGTCGCATTCCATTCGAACTCGGGTTCGGAATTGGTGACGGTGATGACGCCCTTGGCATATTTCTTGGCGGCGGCGATGCCCTTGGGGCCCTGGATGGCGAGCAGGAACGGCACGTCGATCGGCCGGGGCGGCGCCCAGGGTTCGTAGTGCATCATCTTCATGATCGCGCCTTCCCAGGTGGTTTCCTCGCCGCGCAGCAGCGCCTGGAGCACTTCCAGATATTCGCCGACATAGCTCCAGGTCAGCGGACGCTGGCCCATGGTGATGCGACCGGTAAAACCCGATCCCACCGCGATGACGACGCGGTCCTGGCCCGCGATCGAAGCCAGCGTGGCTATGGCCGACGCCGTCACCATCGGATGCCGCAGCGACGGCACCATCACGCCCGGACCGAGGCCGATCTTCGACGTGCGTTCGGCGGCGCGGCACAGCTGCACCCACACATCGGCATACATCGCCGGCGAGTCATAGAAGAAGGCGTGCTTGTAGCCGAGCTGGTCGGCGATCGCGGCATGTTCGTGGCTCTTCAGCGACGAGTTAAATCCGCAGGAAATGGTCAGTGACATCGCATTCGCCTCTCAGCTTCAGGTTATTCTCGGGAGTCCTCAGCTGCCGCTCGGCAGCGTGAGGCGGTACAGGGAAAGGGCCGTGTCGTGGAACATGAGCCGGCGTTCGGCCTCGGAAAACGGCGCGGTTATGCGCTTCGCGGTGTTCCAGAAGGTGCCGTAGGTGAACAGCGGCGCATCGACCGGAAAATCGCTTTCCATCACGCAGCGCTCGGGCGTGAAGGTCTCGATCGCGAACATCACCTCTGGCCGCCAATAGTCCGCCAGATATTCGGACGAGCGCGGCTCCGCCCAGACGTCGGGATGGATGGCCGGGGCGAGGCCCAGTCCGCCGATCTTGAAGAAAACATTGTCGAGTTCGGCAAGACGGGAGAGCCCCGCGCGCCACTCGGCAAGGACTTCGGGCCGCTTCTCCGCATAGGGACCTACCGCCAGCGGGCAGCCCATATGGTCGAGCACGAACCGCATATTAGGTTGCCGCGCGGCGAGCTGCCGGAAGTCGTCGAGCTGATGATGATAGACCCAGGCTTCGAAGATGAGATCCCGTCGGGCGAGCTCCGCCATCGCATCGGCAGCCGCATCGGTGAGGAGAATGCCGGGAATGATCTGGTACTTGCCGGGTGGAAAGGCGAAATTATCGTCCCATGCGGCCCGGTTTCGGATGCCCTTGAAGGTCTCCCCGCCCACTTCCTGATGCGCATCGAGAACCTCGCCGATCCGGGCGCCGAGCCGCAGATCGGCATGGGCGATGATCCCCGCCAGTTCGCCGCGATCGGGCCGGCGTTGCTTCGCTACCCATTCGGTCTCGCCGACCGGCGCAAGATGCTCGGGCACGTCGGTCCAATATTCGGCCGAACATTCGGCGAAGACCGTGGCGACGATATTATGTCCGCCGGTCGTGTCGCGGATCAGGTCCTCGAGCAGATAGGGCGGATAGGGCGCCGCCGGAATCGCGCTGTCGAACCAGATATGATGGTGCGTATCGATGATGGGAAGGTCGGGCTCGAGGGCCGCTTCCTGGAGCGTCGCTAACTGCATGACCTTAACTCTCCCGCATCCAACTGATCTTTCGCCCTATCGTCATCGTCCGGCGAAGACGGGCTGTCGTTTTTCGACGAAGGCGCGAATGGCTTCGGCGGCGTCTTCGGTGTCGCCGATCTGGAGGGTCATGTCCTGTTGAGCCGCCCGCCGATCAGCGGCAGCGCCGGGAATTGCGGACGATGGACGTCGAGTCATCGTCCGGCGAAGACGGGCTGTCGTTTTTCGACGAAGGCGCGAATGGCTTCGGCGGCGTCTTCGGTGTCGCCGATCTGGAGGGTCATGTCCTGTTCGTAGCGATAGCCGTCGCGCAAGCTCATATATTCGATGGTGTTGAGGGTGTGCTTGAAGAGCTGGGCGGCGAGCGGGCTCTTGGAGGCGATCTCGCGGGCGAGRCYCATGGCGGTGGGGATGAGGTCCTCGGGCGGGACGCAGGCTTCGACGATGCCGAGCCGGTAGAGTTCGGACGCCGGCACGCGGTAGCCGGTSAGCGCCATGCGCCGCAGGATCGAATGGCTGAACAGGCGCTGGGCATGGCGRCCGCCGCCCATCAGCCCGACATCGATCTCGGGCAGGCCGAGCGAGGCCTTTTCCGAGGCGACCAATATGTCGCAGGAGGCGGCGATGGTGAGGCCCGAGCCGAGTGCCGGGCCGTTGAGCGCSCCGATCACCGGCTTCCKGCACTCGACGATCGCATGGAAGCTCTCTCGCGCGCTGCGCAGATTGTCGCGGGTCACCGGGCCCTCGCGGTTGAGATCGGTGCCGGCGGAAAAGACCCGCCCCGCGCCCGTCAGCACCACCACCCGCACGCTGTCGTCGGTCGACAGCGCATCGAAGCAGGCCTTCACTTCCTCCTGGAAGGTGAAGTTCTGCGCGTTGACCGGCGGGCTGTCGAAGGTGACGAGCGCGATATGGTCCGCGATCTCCACGCGCATCTTGGTCAGCTCATACATCGACGCCGCTCTCCTCGACGCCGCTCTCC